>NZ_OZ246980.1:785000-3185000 GCF_965232525.1 Bauldia sp.
GCCGGGATGGTCGGCGGTCGGCTCCGCGCGAATTGATCCGTCCGGTGCCCAGACCATTGGCCAGACCTCGGCGAACCCGTCATCGACGACAAAGGCGCCGGGAAAGAATGCCATGTAGTCGTCGCGGTCGATCCGATGGCCCCAGGATTCGAAGATATGCCGCCACCACGCGATGTCGTCGCGATCGACGAACAGATCGATGTCCTCATGATCGCGGCTGACCGCCCCGCGATGAAGGGCGATGGCGAGACCACCACCGATGAGATAGCGGCAATCTGCGGCCGCCCCGGCGATCCGAACCACGACGTCGAGCAACGCCGCGGTCCGCTCGGCCGAGGTCATCGCGACGCGGCCAGTTCCAAAGGCTGGTCGCGTCGCTCGGGATGGTCGATGTCCGGCAGCAGCGCGTCGACCCAGCCAGCCTGTGGATGGTGGGCGAGGACCGAGAGAAACCGATCCCGCTCGGCAGCGCCGAACGCCGCACCCTGGCGATCGCGGCCGATCGCGGTCCCGGCCTGGGAGTCGGACTCGAAGCCCGACAGCGCCGCCGGCAGCGCCGTCTCCGGCAGCCCGCAATGGCGCAGAAGCCGCGCGGTCACCGCATCGCGGTCGGCGTTGAGTTCGTTGTAGCGGATCGCGAGGAACGGCACGCCGGCACGGACATGGCGGAGATAGGTCTCCATATAGAGCCCGAACACCGGCGCAAGCAGCGCATCGACGCGGACGATCTCGGCGTCGAAATCGAGATAGGGGCGAAGATAGGAGGGATCGGTCCCCCCCGACAGAATCCACCACGAGAAGCGTCGGTTCTCCTCGTCGAAATCCGGATCGAAGCCGAGTTTCGTCGCCATCTGGAAGAACGAACGTGCCCAACCGACACCGTCGCGATACATGAAGACCAGCGACGCGTCGGGGAACGCGGCATGAGCCAAATCGGCGTGAAACAGACTCTGGCTGCGCGGCTTGATCACGAGAGTGTGCACCGCTCGAGCCGACGGCGGGCGAAACAGCAGACGGGTGCTGGCCTCCAGCAGATCGCGGTGTTCGGCCGGGTCGAGCGTATCGCGCGCCATCGCCAGATCGAAAAGCGCATCAGGCTCGGACAGGCTCCAAACACCCTCGACCCGGTTGAGCATGGCGTTCACCAGCGTCGTCCCGCATCGCCCGGTGTTGAAGATGAACGCCAGCCGATCCGGCGCGGGCACGGCCGCCGCCAGCGTTCCCAACGCCGCGAACGGAACCAGCGCGACGCGGCGCGCCGCTTCGAACTGTTTGGAATAGAAGAACGGTGCGTCGGCGAGGTCGATGTCGGCGTCGGTCTCGACGAACACCGCCTGCCGTGTCTCCATGTCGAGGCAGTAGAGCGACCAGCCGGGCTGATCGACAACGATACCCGCCGGCACCGGCGTACCGGGGCCACGCTCGAAATGGGCGAGCCGCGAATAGTCGGCATCGACAAAACGCCACCGTCCCTCGATCGAATGCAGCATCGCGTCCATGAAATCACTCGCTTTCAATAGCCGAGGGTTATCGCATTGCCCATCCGGTGGGCGGCACCCGATACCCGCGACCGGTCTGTAACTGATCGGGCGATGCCAGCGAAAGGCAGTATGGCCCCGTCGCTGGTCAGCGGCACCCAACATACCCTCTCATAACGAAAAGGGCCCGGCTGTGAGCCGAGCCCTTGACAAGTGTGGATTGTACCGTTCTCAGGCGGCGGCTTCCTTTGCCTTCCCGCCCTCGACCCGGGGCAGAAACAGGAGCTTGTCCGTCCCGCCGGTGACCTTGACCTGGGCGCCGTCCGGTATCTCGCCCGCGAGAATGCGGTCGGCGAGGGGATCCTGCACTTCGCGCTGGATCACCCGCTTCAGCGGCCGTGCGCCGTAGGTTGGATCGTAGCCCTTCTCCGCGAGCCACTCGCGGGCCGAGTCGTCGAGGTCGAGGGCTACCTTGCGATCCTCCAGCAAAGCCTGCAGGCGCTCCAGCTGAATTTCGACAATCGCGCCCATCTCGCTCCGCTTCAACCGGTGGAACAGGATGATATCGTCGATGCGGTTGAGAAACTCCGGCCGGAAATGGGCCCGAACGACCCCCATGACCATCTCGCGCACCGTGTCGTCTACGTCCTGGTCGTCGCCGATATTGGCGAGATAGTCCGAGCCGAGGTTCGAAGTCATGACGATGAGCGTGTTGCGGAAATCGACGGTGCGACCCTGCCCGTCGGTGAGCCGGCCGTCATCGAGCACCTGCAGCAGGACGTTGAACACGTCGCCGTGGGCCTTCTCGACCTCGTCGAACAGGATCACCTGATACGGACGGCGCCGCACCGCCTCGGTGAGCACGCCGCCTTCCTCGTAACCGACGTAGCCGGGAGGCGCACCGATCAGCCGAGCAACGGAGTGCTTCTCCATGAACTCCGACATGTCGATCCGGACCATCGCCGTTTCGTCGTCGAACAGGAACGCGGCGAGCGCCTTGGTGAGCTCGGTCTTGCCGACGCCGGTGGGCCCGAGGAACATGAAGGAGCCGATCGGCCGGTTCGGGTCTTGCAGACCGGCGCGGGCGCGGCGCACGGCGGTCGATACCGCATGGACCGCTTCGGCCTGGCCGACGACCCGCTTGGCGAGTTCGTCTTCCATCCGCAGCAATTTCTCGCGCTCGCCCTCGAGCATCTTGTCGACCGGGATTCCGGTCCAGCGCGACACCACCTGAGCGATGTCGTTGGGCGTCACGGCCTCGTCGACCATATCGCCGTCCTCGCGGCTGCTTTCCTCGGCCTCGGCGAGTGCCTTTTCCAGATCGGGGATCGTGCCATAGGCCAGTTCGCCGGCCTTGGCGAGGTCGCCGGCCCGCTGGGCGCGATCGAGATCGGCGCGGGCCTGATCGAGTTGTTCCTTGACCTTGGTGGACGCGGCGAGCTTTTCCTTCTCTGCCATCCACCGCTGAGTCAGCGCCTGGGACTGCTCCTCGAGATCGGCGAGATCCTTCTCCAGCCGCTCGAGTCGATCCTTGGACGCCTGGTCGCTTTCCTTGTTGAGCGCCTCGCGCTCGATCTTGAGCTGGATGATACGACGGTCGAGCTCGTCGAGCGCCTCGGGCTTGGAATCGACCTGCATCCGCAGCCGCGACCCGGCCTCGTCGACCAGATCGATCGCCTTGTCCGGCAGGAACCGGTCGGTGATGTAGCGGTTCGACAACGTCGCCGCCGAAACAAGCGCCGAATCGGTCATCCGCACACCGTGGTGCAATTCGTACTTCTCGCGCAGGCCGCGGAGGATCGAGATCGTGTCCTCGACCGTCGGCTCGTTGACGTAGACCGGCTGGAACCGGCGGGCGAGCGCCGCGTCTTTCTCGACATATTTGCGGAACTCGTCGAGAGTCGTTGCGCCGACGCAGTGAAGTTCGCCGCGCGCCAGCGCCGGCTTCAGAAGGTTGGACGCATCCATCGCCCCGTCGGCCTTACCGGCACCGACCAGCGTGTGCATCTCGTCGACGAACAGAATGATCTGGCCTTCGGCCGCTTCGATTTCGGACAGGACCGACTTCAGTCGCTCCTCGAACTCGCCGCGATATTTCGCACCGGCGATCAGGGCGCCCATGTCGAGCGCAAGTAGCGTCTTGTTCTTGAGGCTTTCCGGCACGTCGCCATTGGCGATCCTGAGCGCCAGGCCCTCGGCGATCGCGGTCTTGCCGACCCCCGGCTCGCCAATCAGCACCGGGTTGTTCTTGGTCCGCCGCGCCAACACCTGCACCGTCCGGCGGATCTCCTCGTCGCGACCGATCACCGGATCGAGTTTGCCGTCGCGGGCTTCGGCGGTGAGATCGCGCGAGTATTTCTTCAGCGCATCGTACTGGCTTTCGGCCGATGCGGAATCGGCGGTTCGGCCTTTGCGGATTTCCTCGATCGCCGCGTTCAACGATTGCGGATTGACCCCCGCCTTGGCGAGAATCTCAGACGTCTTGGCGTCCTTCTCCATCGCCAGGGCGAGCAGCAGCCGCTCGACGGTGACGAAGGAGTCGCCGGCCTTCTTGGCAATCTTCTCGGCCGTATCGAAGACCTTGGCCGTCGGCTGGGCCAGATAGATCTGGCCGCTGCCGCCACTGACCTTGGGTAGCGCCGCCAGCGCTTCTTCGGTCCCGGCCAGCGCCTGGCTGGCATTGCCGCCGGCACGTTCGATCAAACCGGCGGCGAGGCCTTCCGGATCGTCGAGCAGAACCTTCAGAATGTGCTCCGGGGTGAATTGCTGATGGCCTTCGGCCAACGCCCCCGTCTGTGCGGACTCAATGAATCCCCGAGCCCGCTCGGTATAGGTTTCAAAGTTCACGTGTCGCCCTCCTGACCCGACCCGTCCGCCCGAACACGGCGCCAAACGGATCGTTCGATTTGACTGACTATTGTAAATCGGTCGGCGCCCGAATCGGCACGCCTTCGCGGATATATGGTTATCGGACGAGCCGGAATAAAGGGGCGGACAAGCGCCCCGGGGCCGCGAACAGGTGCGCGGCGGCAGCCGAGCGACACCTTCGCTGCGAGGCGCGGGTATTGAGGGCAGGCGCTAGGAGATTGCGGAGTGTGCGCCGGATATCGCGGCGTGTGCCCGCGAACGTCAGTCCTTGGCGGCAGCCGCCTCGCCACCGGCGTCCGCCTCCGCGGCGGGCGAGGCTGGCGCTTCGTCGGTGTTGGCGGGCTGTTCGTCGGAGCGAGCGCGATACTGGCGTCGACGCCGGGGCCGACGCGGCGGCGACTCGTCCTTGTCGTCCGCCACCTTGTTTTCGCTCCCCTGATCGTCAGCCTTCGCCGGCTGACCGGCCGCCGTTTCGCTCGTGTCCTTGCCGTTGCCGTTGATGAAGGGCTGCGGATCGGAGAGGCCGAAAGCCGGTGCGTTCTCGGGCGTCGCGGGTTGCGCCGCTTGTTCGGGCCGATTCGGCTGGCGATCCTGCCCGTTGCTCTGGGTTTCTTCGTTCTCGCCGCCGGCCTGCTGGCGATCGGGCTGCTGTTGCGGCATCTGCGCCTGGGCGGCGGCAACGATGCGGTAGTAGTGCTCGGCGTGCTGAAGCAGGCTTTCGCTGTGAATGCGGTCGCCGGAAGCCTGGGCATCGCGGGCGAGCTGGGAGTATTTCTCGGCGATCTGCATCGCAGTGCCGCGGATCTTCACGTCCGGACCGTTGCTCTCGTAGGAGCGGGACATGGGGTTCGGTCCCTTACGACCCCGGCCACGCATACGTCTTTGCTGTCCCTGCCTCATAAACGCTTCTCTTTCATCTCGAACGATCAGTGTGTACCGCGACGCGCACGCGTCGCGGTCCGCCAACCAGGCCCGCACGAATCCACGAGCGGGCCGGACATAAATTGCCCGGTAACAGGCCTTCGCAAACGTTCACTCACTCGGCCAAGCTAGTCCAAAGCGGGTCACGTCCCGCTAATCCCGTCGATCCGCCGGACCCGATCGATCCAAGCGGATAAGCGATAACCACGGTCGCGATATCGTCGATGGGAGCGTCTATCAGCAGACCCCGTCACGAGCCCCCGCCCATGACCGCCGCTGTGGCTGGGTCGCTCCCCGCGGCGAGCGGACCCTAGCCCGTCCGCAACTGATTTCCAACCTATTTTTTGCACGCCGTCAGCGAGACCACACGGTCAATCCCGGCCAGGTCCCGACTGGTTGCTGTCCTCCATCCGCGATCTTTGGCCAATGCGCCGACATCGCTGGCCTGGCCTTGCCCGACCTCCAGGAGCACGCTTCCGTCCGGCTTCAGGAGGCGATCGAAGTCGTTCAGAATCGCCCGATAGGCCACGAGACCGTCGGCGCCACCATCGAGGGCGATATGGGGATCGTGGTCGACCACCTCAACCGGCAGGCCGGGAATCGCCCCGCTTGGGATGTATGGCGGGTTCGAGACGACAAGGTCGAAGCGCATGTCGATCGCAGCGGCCCAGTCAGCGACGACGAAGGCGGTGCGATCGGCCAACCCGGCGCGGGCAGCATTCGCTCGCGCGGCGCGAATCGCCGCCTCGCTGATGTCGACGCCGATACCGAACGCCTCCGGGAGTTCGCTCGCCAGCGCGAGCAATATCGCGCCGCTGCCGGTGCCGAGGTCGAGGATCGCCAAAGGTGCGTCGCGCGCCCCTCGCGCCGCAACGGCATCGAGCGCCGCCTCGACCAGCGTCTCGGTATCGGGTCGTGGCACCAGGGTTTCCGGGACGAGCCGCAGGGTCTGGTTCCAGAACGCCTTCTCGCCGAGCAATCGGGCGACGGGAACGCCGGCAACCCGTCGTTCGACCAGGGCCGCCACGGACGCGCGATCATCCGCTCGCACCGGCTCGCGATCGCGGAGCACGATGTCATCGGGATCGCGACCGAGCGCACCGGCGAGCAGGAGCCGGGCGTCCAACTCCGGCGTGCCGGCGTGGCCCCGGGCACCGAACGCCTTGGCAAGGCGTTGCGTCAGCCGGCGCCTCAGATCTCCAATTGTTTCGACCGTCTCGGTCATGCGTCGACTTCCGCCGCGAGCAGCGACGCCTGATGATCGGTGACCAGCGCGTCGACGATCTCGTCGAGCTTCTCGCCGGCGAGCACTTCGTCGAGCTTGTAGAGGGTCAGGTTGATGCGATGGTCGGTGACCCGCCCTTGCGGGAAGTTGTAGGTGCGGATGCGTTCCGACCGGTCGCCGCTCCCCACCTGACCGCGCCTCTCGGCGGCCCGCTCCTCCGCCGCCTTCTGCCGCTCCAGATCGAACAGCTTGGCGCGCAGCATCTGCATCGCCTGCGCCCGGTTCTGATGCTGAGAGCGGGACACTGCGGTGACGATGATGCCGGTCGGCTCGTGGACGAGGCGGATTCCGGAATCGGTGGTATTGGCGTGCTGGCCGCCGGCGCTGGAGGCTCGCGTCGTATCGATGCGGATGTCTTCCGGCTTCAGGTCGACATCCACATCCTCGGCTTCGGGGAGCACGGCGACGGTGGCGGCCGAGGTATGGATGCGGCCACTCGCTTCGGTCGCCGGCACCCGTTGCACCCGGTGAACACCGGACTCGAACTTCAGCCGCGCGAAGACGCCCTTGCCGGTGATGTTGGCGATGATCTCCTTGTAGCCCCCGGCGTCACCGTCGTTTTCGGAGAGCACCTCGACTTTCCAGCGATGGAGTTCGGCATAGCGCTGGTACATCCGGAACAGATTGCCGGCAAATAACGCGGCTTCGTCGCCGCCGGTGCCGGCGCGGATTTCGACGATCGCACTCTTCTCGTCGGCGGCGTCCTTGGGGAGGAGCAGGAAGCGCACCTCCTCGCCCAACTCGGCGATTCGGGAATCGAGGGCCGCGGCTTCGTCGGTCGCGAGTTCCGCCATCTCCGGATCGGCGAGCAACGGGTCCAGGCCCTCCCGTTCGCCGATCGCGGTCCGGAGCGCGCTCGCGGCCTCGTAAACCGGTTCGAGCTCGGAGCGCTCGCGGCTGAGCTTGACCAGGGTCTCCCGGTCGAGCGGGGTCGCCAGTTGCGCGTCGATTGTCTCAACCCGCGCAATCAGCGCATCGATTTTCTGGTGCGGAATGGCAGTCATGGCATTGGCTCAGAAAGGCACGCCCTCGGCGGTGGCGTAGTCGGCGAGCGCGGACCGGACCCCGTCGTCGGAGGCGTGATCTCCCAACAGCCCGTTCACCGTCTCTGTGGTCTTGCCGGCGTGCAGCGCCAGGGTCATCGCCTTGACCGGCCCGATCGCCGCAGCCGACATCGAAAGCGAACGGTAGCCGAGGCCGATCAATGCCAGCGCGGACAGGGGATTGCCAGCCATCTCGCCACAGAGTGAGATCGGCGTCGACGACTGGTTGGCGGCGGTTGCGATATCCCGGAGCGCCCTGAGGAACGGTCGCGACAGGGGATCGAATCGTCCCGCCACCATGATGTTGCCCCGGTCGCTGGCGGTCATGAACTGATGCAGGTCGTTCGAGCCGACCGAAATGAAGTCGGCGACCTCGACCAAGCCGTCGAGTTGCCAGAGTAGCGACGGCACCTCGATCATCGCGCCGATCAGGATTTCGGACGGCTCGTCGTAGCCATGGCGGCGCATGTGCGCCAGTTCCCGGTCGACGAGGTCTCGAGTCGCCCGAATCTCGGAGAGATCGGTGATCATCGGGAGCATGATCCGCAACCGACGACCGGCCGATGCCCTCAGCAGGGCGCGAAGCTGCATGCGCAGGAGCCCGGGGCGATCGAGACCGAGGCGGATCGCCCGCCATCCCATCGCCGGGTTCTCTTCCTGGGCGGTGTGGAGATAGGGCAGCACCTTGTCGCCGCCTATATCGAGGGTGCGGAAGGTGACCGGACGGTCGCCGGCGGTGTCGAGGATCCGGCCGTAGAACGCGGTCTGCTCCGACAGCTTGGGCATCCGCGCGGCGATCATGAACTGAAGCTCGGTTCGGAAGAGCCCGATTCCCCCGGCGCCGGATTCGGTGAGATGGGGCAGGTCGACGATCAGCCCGGCATTCATGTGCAGATCGATCTTCTCGCCATCGACGGTGATCGCGTCCTCGTCCCGGAGCAGCCGGTACTGCTCCTGCCGCCTCGCACGGAACCGGACCTTCTCGGCATAGACAGCTTCGACGTCGGCCGGCGGGCGGGCATGGACTTCGCCGACGAGCCCGTCGACGATGATCGCATCGCCGTTTTCGACCAGTGCGGCGATATTGGCGGCACGGCCCACCGAGGCGATGCCAAGCGCCCGGGCGACGATGGTGACGTGGCTGGTCGGCCCGCCTTCCTCCAGCACGAGCCCGCGCACGCGGTCGCGGTCATAGTCGAGCAGTTCCGCCGCGCCCATGTTGCGGGCGACAATGATCGCATCGCGCGGCAGTTCGTCGGCCGCCGGCCCGTGGCCTCGGTTCATCAACACCCGCAGCAGCCGGTTGGCGAGATCGTCGAAGTCGTGGAGCCGGTCGCGCAGGAATGGATCGGTCTGGCGCTGCAGCCGAGCCCGGGTGTCGCTCTGCACTTTCTCGACAGCGGCCTCGGCGGTGAGACCATTGCGAATCGCCTCCTGCATCCGGGTGACCCAGCCGCGATCGTGGGCGAACATCCGGTAGGCTTCCAGCACGTCGCGATGCTCGCCCGCCTCGCCGATGTCGTCGCGGGACAGCATGTCGTCGACGAACAGCCGCAGGCTGGCGATCGCCTGGTCCAGGCGCCGGGTTTCGGACTCGATATCGTCGGCGATCAGCGCGGTGACCACCACCCGCGGTTCGTGAAGGACGACGTGGCCGAGACCGACGCCGTCGCACAGCCCCACGCCCTTGAGGGTGATCGGCCGCTTGAGATCGAGCGAGGTGCCGGGCTGGGCCAGCCGTTCGAGTTCGCCCACCGCCAGCATCTCGGCCATGACCATGGCCGTGGTCTGCAGGGCCTCGACTTCCTCGTCGTAATAGGTGCGGTGGGTGCGGTTCTGGACCACCAGAACACCCAGCGTCCGTCCGGCCCGAAGAATCGGCACGCCGAGAAACGAGGAATAAATTTCCTCTCCGGTCTCCGGAAGATAGCGATACGAAGGATGATTTTGCGCGTTCGGCAGGTTCAGCGGCCGGGCTTCCGCCGCGATCGTGCCGACCAGACCCTGACCGACCTGCAACGCAGCATGGTGGACCGCTTCGCGGTTCAGACCTTCGGTTGCATAAAGTTCAAGCACGTTGTCGGAGCGGAGCACATAGACCGAGCATACCTCCGCGACCACGTTCGCGGCGATCTGCTTGGTTATCTTGTCAAGCCGGTCTTGCGCGCTGATCGGCTCCGCCATGATTTCCCGCAGGCGGCGAAGCAGGACGCGCGGCCCGGCGGGAGGACCCCGCATGATCCGCTATCCCAGTGGGCGTGTTTCAGGCGACGGCTAGTGCCGTCGGCGGCCTCGGCGGCGCGAGCTCGGGCGCCACATCAGTTCTCGTCGAGCCCGTATAGCGAATGCAAAGTCCGTACCGCAAGTTCGGTATACGACGCGTCAATGAGAATGGAGATCTTGATTTCCGACGTGGTTATCGCGCGGATGTTGATCCCGCGGGCCGCGAGCGCCTGGAACGCCTCCGCCGCCACACCGGCGTGACTGCGCATCCCGACGCCGATCACCGAAATCTTGGCGACATCCGTCGATCCATTGATCGCCTGATAGCCGATCGCCTCCCGCGAGCCCGCTATGACCTCGCTGGCACGCTCGAAATCGATGGCCGGGACGGTAAACGTCATGTCGGTCAGCGAACCGTCCTCGGAAATGTTCTGGACGATCATATCCACGTTGATGTTGGCCTCGGCGAGCGGCATGAACACCGCCGCTGCAACGCCGGGCTTGTCGGCGACCCGCCGCAGCGAGATCTCGGCCTCATCCTTGGAATAGGCGATGCCGGTGACGACTTTTTCTTCCACGATCTCATCCTCGTCGCAGATCAGGGTTCCGGGCGGCGGCTCGAGGTGATGCTCCGGCGCGTCCGTGTCGGCGAAGCTCGAGCGGACGAAGGTTCGCACTCCATGCGCCATCGCCATCTGGACCGACCGCACCTGCAGGACCTTGGCGCCAAGCGAGGCCATTTCCAGCATTTCCTCGAAGGCAACCTTCTCCAGCCGGCTGGCCTTGGGCACGACCCGCGGGTCGGTCGTGTAGACGCCGTCGACGTCGGTGTAGATATCACATCGATCGGCTCCGACCGCCGCCGCCAGGGCCACCGCGGTGGTGTCCGAGCCGCCGCGACCGAAGGTCGACACCCGGTTATCCGGCGCGATTCCCTGGAATCCGGCGACCACGGCGACCTGATTCTGGGTCTCCATCCGTTCGACCAGCACCGCCCCGTCGATGTCGTCGATCCGAGCGACGCCATGGGCGGCATCGGTGCGGATCGGAATCTGCCAACCGAGCCACGAACGGGCGTTGACCCCCATGTCCTGGAGCGTAATCGCCAGCAAACCGGCGGTGACCTGCTCACCGGCGGCAACGACCGTGTCGTACTCGCGCGCGTCGTGGAAACGGGCCGCAGTCCGGGTCCAGTCGACCAGTTGATTGGTGGTGCCGGCCATCGCCGAGACCACCACAGCCGCCTGGTTGCCGGCTTCCACCTCGCGCTTGACGTGACAGGCGACGTTGCGAATGCGATCGATATCGGCGACGGACGTCCCGCCGAACTTCATCACCAGCCGTGCCATCGAACCGTCCGCTACCCGCTCACCCGCCGAAAAGGCGCGCCTTCATAGCGAGTTGCGTCATAGGCCGCAACGGCGGCCGCGCCAACTTGCCTGTGGTCAACAACAAGACGATGGCCTAGCGTCCTGGGCCATGGCCCAGGCTCACGACACCGTTGACCCGGACGAAGTCGCCCGCTTCTCGGCGCTCGCCGACCGATGGTGGGACCCGGAGGGGCCAATGCGCCCCCTCCACAAGCTCAGCCCGGTGCGCCTTGGCTTCGTCAAAGAGCAGCTTTGCGCGCATTTCGTCACCGCCGACGGCGGCAAGCGCGACGTCAAGGACCCGCGGGCGCTCGACGGTCTGACCGTCCTCGACATCGGCTGCGGCGGCGGTCTGGTCAGCGAGCCGCTCACCCGCATGGGCGCGACGGTGACCGGGATCGATCCCGCCGACGAAACCATCGCGGCCGCGAAGCTCCACGCCAACGCCGCTGGCCTCGCCATCGACTACCGCGCCACCACGGCCGAGGCGCTGGCCGAGCAGGGTCTCCAGTTCGACGCGGTGCTGGCGCTGGAAGTCGTCGAACACGTCACCAGCGTTCCGGCCTTCGTCGCCACCTGTGCCGAACTCATCCGACCCGGCGGCCTGTTCATCGCCTCGACCATCAACCGCACAATGAAGGCGTGGGCGCTGGCGATTGTCGGCGCGGAATATGTGCTCCGCTGGCTGCCGCGCGGCACCCACAGCTACGACAAGCTGGTGACGCCGGACGAGCTCAGCGCGGCATTACGCGCCGCCGGCCTGACCCGCCGGGCGGATACCGGCGCGATCTACGATCCGATCGTCGGTGCGTGGCGGCTCAGCACCGATACCGACGTTAACTATATGATGGTCGCCGGCAAGCCGATGGCTCACCAGGGCAGTTCGTAGCCCTCGGCGTGCATGAACCGGCCTGTATTGTCGAGGGTTAATTCGTCGATGCGGGCGACCAGCCCCGACGCCGAATGGGCCGGATCGACCGCGCTCGGCGCACTGACCATGTCGGTCCGCACCATGCCGGGATGAAGGAGGATGACCGGGATGCCCTTCGGCTTCAGGTCGATCGATAAGTTGACGCCGATCATGTTCACCGCCGTCTTGGACATGCGGTAGCCGTAGTTACCGCCCGAGCCGTTGTCGCCGAGCGAGCCGACGCGACTGGTGACGATCGCCACCTTCGATCCCTCGCGAAGATGGGGGAGCAGGGTGCGAGTCATCCGTAGCGGGCCGAGCGTGTTGACCTCGAACTGACGCCGCATGCCGTCCCAGTCGGGATCGTCGAGACCGCCGCGCAGAAGAATGCCGGCGTTGTTGATGAGCACGTCGACCGGTTCGCCAAGGCTCCCGGCAAACGCCGAAACAGACACGTCGTCGGTGACGTCGATCCCCTGGTGAAGCGCCACGTCGAGCTCGGAGAGAGGCTCGGAGGTCTCGCGCACCGCGGCGATCACCTGATCGCCACGCCCCGCATAGTGGCGGGCGAGCGCCAGGCCGATCCCCCGGTTCGCGCCGGTAATCACGATTCGCGCCATGTCGGTATCCTAGTTCTTGTCTTCGGGAAGCGGCGGCAAGGGATGGAATTCGATCCCCTCGTCATGAAGCGACTTGGCCTCGTCAGGGGTCGCCTCACCATAGATGCCGCGTGGTTCGGTTTCCTCGTAATGGATCTTGCGAGCTTCGTCGGCGAATTTTTCACCGACATAGTCGGCGTGCTCAGTGACCTTCTTGCGGAGTTCACGAAACGCTTCGCGCAAAGCCTTTTCACGTGGATCGGCGGTAGCGAGCTTGACCTTGTCCGGCTCGGGTTGCGCGTCCGGGGCCCGCGGTGCGACTGCACGGCCCGACCCTAGTGCCGGCGCCATCAGCGCCTTCTCCACCTTGGAGCTGCCGCACACCGGACACAACACCTCGCCGGCCTCGGCCGAGCGGTCGTAGTCGCTGCTCGATCGAAACCAGGCCTCGAACTCGTGCTCCTTGGCACAGCGAAGGGCGTAACGGATCATCGGACGAAAGCGCTCACGCCGGCTCGAACCGAACGGCGGGACTGGTCTCCGGGTCGGTGAATTCCTGGTCGGTGGTCACCGCCGGAATGCGTTGCCGGGCGGCGTCACTCGCCGACGGATCGATATCGGCGACGATGAAGCCCGGATCGCTGTCGCCTTCGGCGAGCACCGTCCCCCAGGGATCGACGATCATGCTGTGGCCGAAGGTATGGCGGTCGTCCTCGTGGTGACCGCCCTGGGCGGCAGCGATCACGAACGAACCGGTTTCGATCGCCCGCGCCCGCACCAATACGTGCCAGTGGGCTTCGCCGGTCGTCCGGGTGAATGCGGCCGGTATCGCCAGCGCTTGGGCACCGGCGGCGGCCAGCGTCCGGTAGAGCGTCGGGAAGCGGAGGTCGTAGCAGATCGACAGTCCGAGCCTGAGCCACGGCAGGTCGACCACCACCGCGCGGTCGCCAGACCGATAAAGCCGCGACTCGCGATAGCTTTCGCCGCCGGGCAGGTCGACGTCGAACATGTGGATCTTGTCGTAACGCGCGAGGATCGCACCGTCGGGCGCAATGACGTAAGACCGATTCGCTACCGACTGCTCGCCGAGCTTGATCGGCATCGAGCCGATATGAACATGGATGCCGAGTTCGGCGGCCAACGTCCGGAACCGCGCCAGCGACGGATCGGTCGTTTCGGTACTGATGCTGGCGAGCAGCCGCTCCCGATCGAGGGTGAGCAGCGTCGTCATCTCCGGCGTCAGGGCGTATTCGGCACCCGCCGCGGCGGCAGCCCGAATCCCGCGTTCCGCCGCATCGGTGTTCGCCTCCACCGAAAGGTCGCTGCGCATCTGGATCGCTGCCGCGCGGAAAACCGCCATGTCGTCAAACTCCTAATCGTCACCCTAGAATATCGGTCAGTCGGCGCCGCGAACAACCCTGGCGAAGACCACGACGTCGACGGCCGTTGCGCCGGACCTGATCAGAGCACGTGTCGCCGCGCGGGTTGTCGCCCCGGTGGTGTAGACATCGTCGACCAGGACGACGCGCTTGCCGGCGATCTCGGCGCGGGAGGCCGGCGGGACGCGAAAGGCGCCGCGGACGTTGCGGTCGCGCTCGGTGGCGGAGAGCCCCACCTGCTGGGCAGTGGCCCGAACTCGTTGCAAGGCGGCCGGTGCAAACGGCACGGTTGCGGTCCGCGCGAGTTCGCGTGCGAGCACCGCGGACTGATTGAAACGGCGACGCCAGAGCCGCCAACGGTGGAGCGGCACCGGCACCACGACATCGGCTTCAGCCAGCACCTCGACCGCCGATCGCGCCATCCAGCCGCCTATCCACCGGGCGAGTTCGGTCCGGTCGCGATACTTCAGGCCGTGGACCAGGGCCCGCGCGACACCATCGAAACAGGCGACGGCGCGCATTCGGTCGAACGGCGGCGGGTCGGCGATCGCCTCCGCCGACACGGCCTCCGGGCCGAGATCGTAAGCGAACGGGATCGCCAAACGCGGACAGAACGGTTTCTCGATCAGCCTGAGCTCGCCCCAGCACGCTGGACAAAGGCCGCCGTGGCTGGCCGTCGTGCGCTGGCAGGCGAGGCACTGCGGTGGCAGTGCCAGATCGGCGAGGCCGCCGGCAAGCGCCCGGAGACGCGACCGCCAGGACACCGCTTGCCTGACCTCGGTGCTGATTTCCGCCTCGATCATCTTGGTACCCTAGCGAGATTAGTCGCCGCAGACCAATCGAAGCGGTTTTGACGACGTTGCCACCGATCCCCATAACGGAAAGATGACTCAGGCGGTCTTCGACACGGCGCTCCTCAGACAACGGATGCGCCGCGCCCTCAGCGGGCCGGCACCGGTCGCCGATTTCCTGTTGACCGCCGTCGCCGACGACCTGGTCGACCGGCTGGCGGCGGTCAAGCGCCAGTTCGACCTCGCCGCGGACATCGCAACCCCACTGCCGACCGTTGCCGACCAGCTCGCGAGTAGCGACCAGGTCTCACAGGTAGCCCGCCTCGCGCCGCTCGAAGCTGGGGCGCTGCGCCCTAAGGTCGTCGGCAGCGCCGAGGCTCTGCCGTTCGCGCCGGGCTGCCTCGACCTCGCCGTGTCGGCGCTGGCGTTCCAGTTCGTCAACGATCTTCCCGGCACGTTCATCCAGATTCGACAGGCGCTGAAGCCGGACGGCCTGTTTCTCGCTGCCCTGCTCGGCGGCGAAACGCTGACCGAATTGCGTCAGGCGTTCGCGGCGGCGGAGGCCGAACTGACCGACGGCGCCGCCCCCCGGGTTGCACCCTTCGCCGAAGTCCGCACGGTTGGTGCGCTGCTGCAACGCGCCGGCTTCGCGCTGCCGGTCGTCGATATCGATCGAATGTCCGTGCGCTACGCGACGATGTTCGACCTCGTTCGCGACCTGCGTGCGATGGGCGCGACCAATCCGCTGATCGAGCGCTCCCGCCGGCCGCTGCCCCGAACGGTCGCGACCCGGGCCGCGGCGATCTACGCCGAGCGGTTCGCCGATCCGGACGGCCGCGTCCGCGCGACTTTCGACGTGATCTGGCTGTCAGGCTGGACGCCGCACGAAAGTCAGCAGCAACCCTTGCCGCCAGGTTCGGCCCGGACGCGGCTCGCCGATGCGCTGGGCGTGACGGAGCGATCGGCCGGCGAAAAAGCTGGCGGCTGATCTGACGACCGGTTCAGTCGGTCACGATCGACCCGGTTGCGATCGGATCGACCGCGATGCGATCGGCGACCGAGACGGACTGCGCCGAGATGCCGCCAAGCAGGATCGCGCCGATGCCGATCAGCGCGATGGTGATTGGCAGGAACGCGGCATAGCGGACGAGGGCCGGGCGGTCGTCGGCGGCTGGTTCGTTATCGAGATTGACTAGGATCGTCTTGCCGAGATCGGATGCCATCGGGGACGCTGCCTTTCATCGCCGACTCGGTCGGCGCCGAAACAGTGTCCAGGCGATCTATAAAAGTTCGATTAACGGCGCGATCAGCGGTGCGTCGGCGGGCGGCATGGGATAGTCGCGCAGGCGTTGCGCGCGAACCCATTTCATGGCCTGGCCCTCCCGCGGCCGCAGCGTTCCCTGCCACTTGCGGCACACATAAAGCGGCATCAGCAAATGGTTATCGGGATAGGCATGGCTGGCGAAGGTCAGCGGCGCCAGGCACGCCGACTCGGTATCGACATCCAGTTCCTCTTTCAGCTCCCGCAGAAGCGCCGCCTCCGGCGTTTCGCCGGGCTCGATCTTGCCGCCGGGAAATTCCCAGAGGCCCGCCATCGGCTTACCGGCCGGCCGCTGAGTGATCAGCACTCGCCCGTCGGCATCGATCAGCGCACAGGCGACCACCAGGACCAGGGTCATGACAGACGTCGGTCAGGTCCGATAGTCGGCATTGATGGCGATGTAGTCGCGGGTGAGGTCGCAGGTCCAGACCTGCGCCGTCCCCTTGCCGACGCCGACATCGACCGTGAGGAGGATCGACTCGTTTTTCATGTAGGCGCTGGCCTCGGCCTCCGAATAGGCCGGATCGCGCTCGCCGCGATGGGCGACCCTGAGATCGCCGAACCAGATCGCCAGCCGGTCGCGGTTCGCCGGCTCGCCGGCCTTGCCGACCGCCATGACCACCCGCCCCCAGTTAGCGTCCTCGCCGGCGAGCGCGGTCTTGACCAGCGGCGAATTGGCGATCGCCAGCGCGATGCGCTTGGCCGAACGGTTGGAGGTGGCGCCCTTGACCCGCACCTCGGCAAACTTGGTCGCTCCCTCGCCGTCCCGGACGATCTGGTGGGCGAGGTCGAGCAGTAGCGAATCGAGGGCGGCGCGAAAGGTCGTGGTGCGACGATCGCGGGTCGAGGTGAGGGGCCGAATCCCGGCCGCCTGACCGGTCGCGAACACCAGCACTGTGTCGGAGGTGGACGTATCGCTGTCGACCGTGATCGCGTTGAACGAGCCGTCGACGCCGCGAGCGAGCATCGACTGCGTCACCGCTGCGGCGATCGGCGCGTCGGTGAAGACGAACGAAAGCATCGTCGCCATATCCGGCGCGATCATGCCGGCGCCCTTGGCGATCCCGTTGATAGTCATCGGGACCCCGTCGAGCTCGACCGTCCGGGTCGCGACCTTGGGATAGGTGTCCGTGGTCATGATCGCTCGCGCCGCCTCGAGCCATGGACCATCGTCGAGATCATCCGCCATGCCGGCGACGACCCCATCGAACTTGGCCGGATCGAGCGGCTCGCCGATCACGCCGGTGGAGGCGAGGAACACCTCCCGCGGCCGGCACCCGAGCGCTGATGCCGCCATCGCCGCGCTGAGCTTGACCGTGTCGCGCCCGCGCTTGCCGGTGAAGGCATTGGCGTTGCCGGAATTGACCAGGAGACCCCGTGCACGCCCGGATTGCAGCGCCGTGCGGCACCAATCGACCGGCGCCGACGGGCACCGCGAACGGGTGAAGACACCGGCGACCGTCGTTCCCTTATCGAAAGCGGCGAGCAGCACGTCGCTCCGCCCCGCGCCCTTGATCCCGGCTTCGGCCGTGGCGAAGCGGACGCCCGCCACCGGCGGCAGTGTAGGATAAGTCGCCGGTGCGAGCGGTGAGACGCCGGTCATGGAGTGATCGCGTTCAGTCGGTCTGGGGCGCCGGCGCGCCGATCTCGATGGTTGCCGCTGCCCGCAGGGCTTCGATCTCGGCGTCGATGGTTTCGCGGATCAGCACCTGCTGAATGCGCTGCGCCTCGGCGTCGAAGGTCGGCGCCGGCTCCTTGCGGCGATCCTCCACCAGGATCACGTGCCAGCCAAAGTCCGTCTGGACTGGCTTCTTGGTGTACTTGCCCGCCTTCAGCTTGAACGCGGCGTCCTCGAACGGCTTGACCATGGCACCCCGCTTGAAGAAGCCAAGATCGCCGCCGGAGCGACCGGAACCGGGATCCTGCGACAGCTCGGCGGCGAGGGTCGCGAAATCGGCGCCGTCGGCGAGCTGTTCGACGATGGCGTTGGCCTCATCCTCGGTCGGCACCAGGATGTGCCTGGCACGAACCTCGGTCTGCGGTTCAAACGCGGCGAGTTCCTCGTCGAACCGCTGCTGGACCGCTTCCTCGGTGACCGCGGCAATGAACTTCGTGCGCAGATATTCGCTGTAGAGCGTCCGGTCGCGGGCGAACGCCAGACGACGAACCACCGCCGGGTCCCCTTCGACACCCTCGGCCTCCGCCGCCCTGCCGGCGAGGCGCATATTGATCACCAGGTCGATCAGCGCCGCTTCCTCGCGCCCCGGCGCAACCTGGGCGAGCTGATCGCCGAACTCGGCCGCGGCGAGCGCCAGATCGGCACGGGTGATAGGCTCGCCGTTGAGAGTCGCCACCACCGTTTCCGGCGATGGTTGCTGGGCGGTCGCGCCGAGCGTCACCATTGCCAGCGCCGCTACCGCCAACCCGGTTGTTATGCGGCGAAGAAAGCACAAGCGCGTCGTCATTAGGGTGTGTCCTGTCCGGTTGCACGGATCGCGTCCCTCCGGCAGGCCGAGGGGCCACACAGCGGGGCGCTCCGGCGGTCGCCGCGCCGTTGACATCCACTACCCCCCCTCTTATCTCTCTCAACGCCTGCCGTCCAGAATGCTCTAAACCGGGGCGGAGCAACGTTTCGATCGATCCACTGACCGTCGTTGCACGCCCGGGGTTTGGTGTGTTGGCGAACGGATATCCAGGCGGTCCAGACGCACCTCTTTCTTGCGAACTGCCTCACCCAAGGATGCTTCATGGTCGGCCTCGGCACCCTAACCCGCAAGCTTTTCGGCACCTCCAACGACCGACGGGTCAAGGGCTATCAGCCCAGGGTCGATGCCATCAACGCTTTAGAGAAGGAGTTCTCGGCGCTCACCGATGACGAGCTCCGCGCCAAAACCGCGGAATTCCGCGGGCAAATCGCTGATGGCGTCAAGATTGACGACCTGCTGATTCCCGCCTTCGCCGTCGTCCGCGAGGCCGCCAAGCGAACCCTCGGACAGCGTCACTACGACGTCCAGCTGATCGGCGGCATGGTGCTCCACGACGGCGCGATCGCCGAGATGAAGACCGGCGAGGGCAAGACTCTGGTGGCAACCGCGCCCGTCTACCTCAACGCGCTGTCCGGCAAGGGCGTCCACGTCGTCACCGTCAACGACTATCTCGCCAAGCGCGACGCTGACTGGATGAGCGCTGTCTACAATTTCCTCGGCCTGACTGTTGGCGTCATCGTTCACGGTCTCACCGACGAGGAGCGTCGTGACGCTTACCGGGCCGACATCACCTACGGCACCAACAACGAGTACGGCTTCGACTATCTTCGCGACAACATGAAACACGAACTGTCTGCGATGGTGCAGCGCGGACACAACTTCGCGATCGTCGACGAAGTCGATTCGATCCTGGTCGACGAGGCGCGCACACCACTGATCATCTCCGGCCCGCTGGAAGACCGTTCGGATCTCTACAATCAGATCGACACCTTCGCGCCGCTGCTCGAAGCCGATGACTACGAGATCGACGAGAAGACCCGTTCGGCGAGCTTCACCGACGCCGGCAACGAGAAACTCGAACAGATCCTGCGCGATGCCGACCTGCTGAAGGGCGACTCGCTCTACGACGTCGAGAACGTCAGCGTCGTCCATCACATCAATCAGGCGCTGAGGGCGCACAAGCTGTTCCAGCGCGACAAGGACTACATCGTCCGCAACGGCGAGGTGGTGATCATCGACGAGTTCACCGGCCGGATGATGCCCGGTCGCCGCTACTCTGAGGGGCTGCACCAGGCGCTCGAGGCCAAGGAACACGTCAAGATCCAGCCGGAGAACCAGACCCTCGCCTCGGTCACTTTCCAGAACTATTTCCGCATGTACGACAAGCTCGCGGGCATGACCGGCACGGCCGCGACCGAGGCGGAGGAGTTCGGCAACATCTACGGCCTGGAGGTGGTCGAGATCCCCACCAACAAGCCGATGGTGCGCGTCGACGCCGACGACGAGGTCTACCGCACCGCCGACGAGAAGTTCAAAGCCATCCTCACCCTGATCGAGGACTGCAAATCCCGGGGCCAACCGGTCCTGGTCGGCACGACCTCGATCGAGAAGTCCGAGCGGCTGGCCGAAGCGCTGCGCAAACAGGGCTGGCAGCAACGCGACTTCTCCAAGCCGGAAGATATGGCCGCCCTGTTCGACAAGGACGCCATCCAGACCAAGGCGTTCACCATCCTCAACGCCCGCTATCACGAGCAGGAAGCCCAGATCGTCGCCCAGGCCGGTGTGCCGGGCGCGGTCACCATCGCTACTAACATGGCCGGCCGCGGCACCGACATTCAGCTCGGCGGCAACGCCGACATGCGGGTCGCCCACGAGCTCAAGGACCTGGAGGAGGGCGAGGAACGCACCGCCCGGGAACAGGCAATCCGCGAGGAAGTCGAGACGCTGAAGAAGCAGGTGCTGTCACCCGACGTCGGCGGCCTGTTCATCATCGGCACCGAGCGCCACGAAAGCCGGCGGATCGACAACCAGCTCCGCGGCCGATCGGGCCGACAGGGTGACCCCGGCAGCTCGCGCTTTTTCCTGTCGCTGGACGACGACCTGATGCGCATCTTCGGGTCCGATCGCATGGACGGCATGCTCCAGAAGCTCGGCCTCAAGGAGGACGAGGCGATCGTCCATCCGTGGATCAACCGGGCGCTGGAGAAGGCGCAGCAGAAGGTCGAGGCGCGCAACTTCGACGTCCGCAAGAACCTGCTGAAGTTCGACGATGTGATGAACGACCAGCGTCACGTCATCTTCGAGCAGCGTATTGACCTGATGGGTCAGGAGACGGTGACGGAGACCGTCGCGGACATGCGCCACGAGGTGATCGAAGACATGGTCCGGGAGCACATTCCGGAAAAGGCGTATCCCGAACAGTGGGACACCAAAGGGCTGCAGGAAGGCGTCCAGAAGACCCTGAATCTTGAACTGCCGGTCGAGGACTGGGCCAAGGAAGAGGGGATCGCCGACGAGGAGGTGCGCACCCGCATCACCCGCGCCGCCGACGAAATGGCGGCCCAGCGCGCAGTCCGCTTCACGCCGGAGATCATGCGCCAGGTCGAAAAGGCCGTACTTCTGCAGACGCTCGACCACCTGTGGCGCGAGCATCTCGTCGTGCTCGACCACCTGCGCCAAGTGATCGGCTTCCGCGGCTACGCCCAGCGCGATCCGCTCAACGAGTACAAGACCGAGTCGTTCGAGCTGTTCCAGGGCCTGCTGTCGCGGCTTCGCGAGGTGGTGACCAACCAGCTCATGCGGGTCGAGATCGTCCAGCGGCCGCCACCACTTGCGCCCGAGGAAGACTTCGACACGTTGCAGGAAACCCATCTCGATCCGCAGACCGGCGAGAACGAGATGGCCGACGCCCCGGCCGAGCCGCAGTTCCTCCCCGCTCGTAGCAGCCGGGTCGCGGCCGCCCAGATCGATCCGGACGACCCGTCAACCTGGGGCAAGGTTCAGCGCAACGCCCCCTGCCCGTGCGGCTCGGGCAAGAAATACAAGCACTGCCACGGTCGCTACTAGCTGGCCGGTGATGAAGCCGTCGCGGCTTCTTGTTGTCGCCAATCCCGGCGCGTCGCGCGTCGGAGCCGGACTCGGCCCGGCGCTGACCACGCTGCTCGCGGCGGGAATCGATACTGACCTCCGCCATAGCAACAGCCGCGAGCACCTTTGCGCCCTGATCCGGGATGCCGACGCCGCCGTCGACGGGATCGTGATCGGCGGTGGCGACGGCACCATCAACAGCGCCCTGCCGGCCCTCATCGAGGCGGGCAAGCCGATCGGCATCCTGCCGCTCGGTACCGCCAACGACCTCGCCCGTACCCTGGCGATCTCGCCGGATCCGGTTAGCGCGGCGCGGACCATTGCCGGCGGACGCCGCAAGCGGATCGACGTCGGCCGGGTCAACGACGTCCATTTCGCCAACGTCGCCAGCATCGGCCTGTCGGTCGCCATCGCCGACGCCCAGGATCCCGAACTCAAGAAACAGCTCGGCACGCTGAGCTATGTCAGCGCGGTTCTCAAGACCATCGGCAGGACCGAACCGTTCAGTGCGACCATCACCTGCGACGGCCACGATGAGACGGTCCGTGCCCTGCAGATCGCGGTCGGCAGCGGCGTGCACTATGGTGGCGGACTGAAGATAGCGCCGGACGCAGCGGTCGATGACGGGATGTTCGACGTCTACGCCATCGGGACGGCGCCGATCCCCGACCTGGTCGCGCTGGCGCCCGGCTTCCTCGACGGCGACTTCGGCGTCCGCGACAACGTGCGCACCTTCCGCGCCGCCGCCGTGCGGATCGACACCGAGACACCGATGGCGGTCAACACCGACGGCGAACTGATCACCGAAACGCCCGCGGTGTTCTCCATCTCGGCCGGAGCGTTGGAGGTCTTCACCGGCCGCTGAATCGGTGACACGTCCCGCCTTACCGAATGCGCCGCGAGCCTGCTATAGGCAGAACTCCGACCGGCCAGCGACCCATCGAAGGCTTCATGAATACCGACAACGCGATCCTGTTCGCCCTGTTCGCCGTGGTCTTCGCCATGATGATCTGGGGCCGGTTCCGCTACGACATTATCGCGTTCTCCGCTCTCATCATTGCCGCGATCGTCGGTGTCGTCCCCGCGAACGATGTCTTTTCCGGCTTCGGCCACCCGGCGACGATCATCGTCGCCATTGTGCTGGTGATCTCGCGCGGTCTGCTCAATTCCGGCGCGGTCAACTGGATCACCCGGGTGATCGCCGACGCCGGCCGCAGCCTCAGCGCGCATATCGCGGTGATGGCGACCATCGGGGCTGCGCTCTCGGCGTTCATGAACAACGTCGCCGCGCTGGCACTGCTGATGCCGGTCGAAATGACGGTCGCGGCCAAAGCCGGCCGCACGCCGGCGCTGACCCTGATGCCGCTCGCCTTCGCCACCATCCTCGGCGGCATGGTGACCCTGATCGGGACGCCACCCAACATCATCATCGGCGCCTATCGCGGCGAGGCGCTGGGGGAGAGTTTCGGCATGTTCTCCTTCGCGCCGGTCGGTCTGGTCTGCGCGGTGGTCGGCGTTGCCTATGTTGCGCTGATCGGCTGGCGGCTGATCCCTGCATCGAAGACCGACAAGGCGCCGACCGCGGACCTGCGCGAAATCCACGGTTACGTCGCCGAGCTCAACGTCCCGGAGAAATCGCCAACGGTCGGCCGAACCGTTGCCGATCTCGACGACGACGCGCATGAGGCCGGCGTCACCGTACTCGGCCTTATCCGCAACGGCCGTCGCCTCCCCGGTGGCGCGCGTCGCGCGGTGATCCAGGAGGCGGACGCGCTGGTCGTCGATGGCCCGGTGGAGGCGATCGATGCCCTGGTCGGCTCGCTCAAGCTTGAGTTCAGCGCCCGCGAGCGGGTCGAGAAAGACGGGAGCCCCGACCTCGCCCTGCTCGAGGTCGTCGTGCCCCGCGACTCCCGGCTCGACGGCCGCTCGGCCGGGTCGGTCGGTCTCAACCGCTTCACCGGCGTTGCCCTCCTTGGCGTCTCGCGGGAGGGCCGGCGGTTTCGGGAGCGGGTGCGGCAGCTCACGATCCATGCCGGCGACGTGCTGCTGCTGATCGGGCCGCCCGACCGCCTGTCGGTCGCCGCGAACTGGCTCAAGGCGTTGCCGCTTGCCGACCGTGGCATCGGCGTCACCCAGCACGGCCGCGCCGCCCTGGCGGTCGGCATCTTCGCCGCCGCCGTGGCGCTGGCCAGCCTCGGCCTGGTCGACCTGCCGGTGGCGCTTGGCGCCGTCGTCGGCCTCTACGTCATTTTCGATATCGTGCCGCTCCGCCAGGTCTACGAGGAGATCGAATGGCCGGTGGTGATCCTGCTCGGATCGATGATCCCGCTCGGCATCGCGCTCGAACAGTCCGGCGGCACGGCGCTGATCGCGGACGGCCTCGTTGGCCTCGCCGAAGGGCTGCCGGCCTGGGTCGTGTTGACCATCCTGATGATCGTGGTGATGACGCTGTCGGACGTGCTCAACAACACCGCGACAGCGGTTATCGGCGCACCGGTCGCCCTCGACATCGCCGAGATGCTCGGCACCAGCGCCGACCCGTTTCTGATGGCGGTCGCCGTCGCCTCGTCCTGCGCGTTCCTGACGCCGATCGGCCACAAGAACAACACGCTGATCCTCGGTCCGGGCGGATACGCCTTCGGCGACTACTGGCGGATGGGCCTGCCGCTCGAGATCATCATCGTCGCGGTCGGCGTCCCGGCGATCTTGGTGTTCTGGCCGCTTTAGGGCCGAACGCTCAGTTCGCGGCCGGTGCGGTCAGGGTCGACGGCACCACTTCCGAGCCACCCGTGAGCGTCGGCGCGTCTTCCGGCCAGAGGAAGGTACGTTCCACCTTGCGCCCAACCTCCGGCTCGCCTGTCTCGGTGACGGCAGCGGTCTCCACCGGGTCGGTTTCCGCCGGCGCAGGCTTGGCGCGAGGGGCCGGAGCCGCTGCCGGGGCCGCTGCGGCGGTGTCAGCCGGTTCCGGCGTCTCGGCCGGTGCCGCCGGGGCGGGTTCGGCGTTCCGCCGGGCAGAACGACGGCTGAAGATGCGCTCCATCACCGTCGGCTGGGCCGCCCGCTCCGCTTCCTCGGCGGCTTCCGCGGCCTGCTCTTCGGCGAGTTTCTGTTTCTGCTCGGCAAGCCGTGCGGCGTCTGCGTCCATCTTGGCGGCCACGGCAACGATCGCCGCTTCGTCCTGCGCCTGCTTCTCGGCCACCGCTGTCGCGATCCATTCAGGCACGGAGTATGTCGGGCAGGCGCCGGTGGGGCTGAAGCTGGCATTGCCGGCATCGGCGTTGAAGACGTAGCGCTTGCCGCAGACGTCGACCTTCGGGACCTTGCGGGTCACCTCGAAATGGTCGTAGCCGACCTTGAGGTTTTTCCAGAATTCCATGTTCGCGTCGCCGCGATGCTTGGCGAAGTTTTCCGGCGTCATGCGGAAGGGGAAGGCCTGGATCTGGAACGCCCTCTGGCCGCCTTTGAAGGCGTCGCGAGCGAGCGCGAAGATCTCGCCGGCGTCCTCGTCGGTCATCGAATAACAACCGGCCGATGAACAGCCGCCATGCACCATCAGATGCGACCCGGTGCGCTCGTGGGCCCGGTCGAAGGTGTTGGGGTAGCCGATGTTGAACGAGAGGTAGTATTTCGACTTCGGGTTCATCTGCGCCGGCTTGACCACGTAGAAGCCTTCCGGCGCCTGTCGGTCGCCTTCTTTCAGCTTTGGTCCCAGAACGCCGGACCATTTGCAGATATCGTAAGTCTTGAGGAGCGCGTAGCGGCCGTCGGGGCGCTCCTTCCAGATCTCCATCTCCGACTCTTCCTTGAAGATACGGACAAAGATCGGCGAGGTCTCCTTCATGCCGCTTTGTTTCATCTCGCCGACCAGCCTGTCGGAAACCGGGCGGATTTCCTTGGGAATCATCGATTCCTGGCAAGCAGCGAGGACAAATGCGGCGGCGCCGATGAGCGCGATCCGCCGTAAGGAGGAGAGTTTTACAAAGGCCATTCCCGTCCCCTGAACAGCACGTGCCCGCTATACCCCATCGCTCTCGTCCTAAGCACCCGATCTTGACAGGTGGTTACCGCGACGCAAGCCACAGTCAACTTCACAATTCGGCGATCATGAAGGCGACAGCATGGCACTGGTCGGACCTAGAGTGACCGCCCCATGGCCATGTATTTTTCTTCCCGTTCCCGGCGTACGTCCTCAGGCGAACGCTCGTCGAATGCGGCCAACGCGGCCTCGATCGCGTCGCCGGCGGCCGAAATCGTCTCGTCTGGCTTGCGATGCGCCCCGCCGACCGGCTCCTCGATGACTTGGTCGACCACGCCGAATTTGAGCAAATCCTCGGCGGTGATTCGCATGGCGGTGGCGGCATCCTCCGCCCGGCTCGAATCATGCCAGAGGATCGACGCGGAGGCCTCCGGTGAGGCGACCGTGTAGATGGCATGCTCGAGCATCAGGACCCGGTTCGCGGTCGCGATCGCCACCGCGCCGCCCGAGCCGCCCTCGCCGATCACCAGAGCGACACTCGGCACGCCGAGCGCCAGGCACGTCTTGGTCGACTGTGCGATCGCCTCGGCCTGACCGCGCTCCTCGGCGCCGACCCCGGGGTAAGCACCGGCGGTGTCGACCAGCGTCAGGACCGGCAGTGAAAACCGGTCGGCCAGCGCCATGATCCGGATTGCCTTGCGATACCCCTCGGGCCGCGCCATGCCGAAATTGTGCTTCAGCCGGCTTTCGGTGTCGGATCCTTTCTCGTGGCCGATGACCGCGATCCGCCGGCCGTTGAACCGTCCGAGACCGGCAACGATCGCCGCGTCCTCGGCGTACTGCCGGTCGCCGGCGAGCGGGGTGAAATCCTCGATCAGCCGGTCGGCGTAATCCTTGAAATGCGGCCGGTCCGGATGGCGGGCGACTTGGGTCTTCTGCCAGGGCGTCAGCTTGGCGTAGATGTCGGCAAGTGCCTGATCCGCCTTGACTTCGAGCCGTACGATTTCGTCGTTGATGGCGACCGCGTCGCCCTCGTCGCCAAGCGATCGGAGTTCCTGGACCTTACCCTGCAGATCGGCGACCGGTTTTTCGAAATCGAGGTATGTGTGCATGCGGGTCCAAGTGCCAACAAAGCCGTCGCCCGCCCACGGCAAGGCGGCGGCAAACTGGCCTTACCGTCTGGTCAAGTCAAGAAAATCCGGATGCGCTGTTTTAGCCGCTTTGCCGCCCAAGCGGATGGTGATCTTCGACCAGCGTCCGAAGTCTTTCCTCCAGGACGTGAGTGTAAATCTGGGTGGTGGAGATGTCGGCGTGGCCGAGAAGCTGTTGAACCACCCGCAGATCGGCACCGTTCTGCAGGAGATGGCTGGCGAAGGCATGGCGCAAGACATGCGGGGAGACCCGCGCGGCGTCGATATCGATCGAAACCGCAAGTGACTTGAGATCGCGGGCGAAGACCTGGCGGGTGAGATGGCCGGCTTTGCCGCCGGCGGGAAACAGCCAGCGGCTCTCGCGCGCGCCGGTATCGCGCCGCGCAGCGAGGTACGCGGCGACCGCGTCACGAGATGCGTCGGTCAAGGGGACCACGCGCTCGTGCCCGCCCTTGCCGCGCAAAGCGAAAACCCGGCTGTCGGCGGTGATCGCCGCCGCTGGCAGCGAGACCAGTTCCGAGACACGGAGCCCGGTCGCGTAGATCAGTTCGAGCAGGGCGTGGAGGCGGAGCGCCCTCAGCCGCGCGGTGGTCGACAGGTCGTCGCGGCGGGCCGCGGCTGCGGCGGCATCGAGAAGCCGGGTGACCTCAGCCTCGCGCAGGACCTTGGGCAGGCGGGCGGCCTTCTTGGGCCCGGCAACGGTGCCCGTCGGATCGTCGCCCCGGATTCCCTCGCCGTAGAGGAAGAGGTGGAACTGCCGTATCGCCGAGAGCCGCCGGGCCACCGTCGGTGGCGCAAGCCCCTGGTCGTCCAGGCCGGCGAGATAGGCACGGATCGTGCGCGCGCCCGCGAATGCGACTTCGGTGCTGCGATCGGCGAGATAGCGGACATAGTCGTCCAGATCCCGGCGGTAGGCGGCCAGCGTGTTGACCGAGGCCCCGCGTTCGGCGCTCATCATCTCCAGGAACGCCTCGACATGGCGACCGTCGGCGTTCATTGGGCGGGCGGCTCCGCCGCGTCGGTATCGGCGGCGACCGCCTCCGGTGGCGGCGGTTCGGGGGTCGGCCGGATAATCGGCACCGGATCGAGCCGGCTCGCCGGGATCCGAACCGTCATCTCCCGCGTTCGCGGCTCGACGAAATTGCCGAGATAGAACATCGCCGCGAAGACGACCGCGGCAATCAGCACCAGTATCGTCAGGAACCTGGCTATCGTCGGCATCGGCATTCCCGTATCGGCCACCGCTGGCGAGTGATGAGACCCTGCAACGGACGGCTCACCGTTTTCCTTCAACACCCGGACGGTTTCAAGCGATCCCCGGCACACCTTGACATTCCGGCCGAAAAGCGGCTCTAGCTCCGGCGTCAGGGACCCATGAACGACCAAGAAACGAACCGCCCACGCGCCGATCGGCGCGCCAATGACCGCGAATCGGTCGAGGCGCGCGTCGCCGAGCGCCTCGGCGGACGCACGATCGCGCTGGTCGGCATGATGGGCGCCGGGAAATCGTCGATCGGCCGGCGGCTGGCAGCACGGCTTGGTCTGCCCTTTGTCGACGCCGATGCCGAAATCGAACAAGCCGCTAACGCCACCATCAACGACATCTTCGAGCAATACGGCGAAGCTTATTTCCGCGACGGCGAACGCCGTGTCATCCAGCGCCTGCTCGACGGCAACCCCAAGGTGATCGCCACCGGCGGCGGCGCGTTCATTCAGCCCGATACCCGCGAGGCGATCCGTGACGGGGCGATCTCACTGTGGCTGAAGGCGGATCGCGATCTCATCCTGTCGCGGGTGCGGCGGCGGAGCAATCGACCGCTACTCAAGGCGGACGACCCGGCCGCTGTTGTCGACCGGCTGATCGCCGAGCGCTACCCGGTTTACGCGGAAGCGGACATCCACATCCAGTCACGCGATGTCGCCCACGAGGTGGTCATCGACGAGATCTTTACGACCCTCGATGCCTATCTCGACGACAAGCCGGACGAAGGCGGATCATGAACGACGATGCGGCGGCCGAGTCGCAAAAGGCGACACCGACGATCATCCCCGTCGATCTTGGCGATCGGTCCTATGACATCGTCATCGGCCGCGACACGATCGAAACCGCCGGTGAGGAAATCGCCCAGCGCCTGCCCGGGGCCCGTCTCGCGGTGGTCACCGACGCCACCGTTGCCGACCTCCACCTCTCCACTCTGACCAAGAGCCTCGACGCGTCGGGGATCGAGCACGTCGAAATCGTCGTCCAGCCCGGCGAAGGGTCGAAGAGTTTCGCCACGCTGGAGTCGGTAATCGACGACCTGCTGGCGGCAAGGATCGAGCGCGCCGATGCGGTCCTCGCCTTCGGCGGCGGTGTCGTCGGCGACCTCGCCGGGTTCGCCGCCGGGGTCGTTCTGCGTGGCGTCCACCTGATCCAGGTACCGACGACGCTGCTCGCCCAGATCGATTCCTCGGTGGGCGGCAAGACTGGGATCAACACTCCACGCGGCAAGAACCTGGCTGGCGTCTTCCACCAGCCCGATCTGGTCCTTGCCGATTCCGGCGTGCTCGACTCGCTGCCTCCGCGGATCTTCAATGCCGGCTACGCCGAAGTCGCCAAATACGCGATGATCCGCGACGCCGAATTCTTCGATTGGCTGGAGAACAATTGGCGCGCGGTGGCCGCCGGCTGGCCGGAGCGGGACGAAGCGATCGCCATCGCCTGCGGCGGCAAGGCGGAGATCGTCGCCGAGGACGAGCGTGAGAAGGGACAGCGCGCGCTCCTCAACCTCGGCCATACCTTCGGCCACGCCCTCGAAGCCGCGACCGGATATTCCGACCGGTTGCTTCACGGCGAGGGGGTCGCCATCGGCATGGTTCTCGCCCACGAGTTCTCCTTCCGGCTCGGCTATTGCAGCCAGGAGGAGGCGAGCCGGGTCGCGGCGCACTTGATCGACGTCGGCCTGCCGACCCGTATCCAGGACATCCGCGGCGATCTGCCCGATGCCGCCGCGCTGATGCGCCACATCGCCCAGGACAAGAAGGTCAAGCGCGGCAAGCTGACCTTCATCCTGACCCGCGGCATCGGCCAGGCCTTCATCGCCGACGACGTTCCCGGCGAGGCGGCGGAGGCCTTCCTCAAGGAGAAGCTGGACTCATGACCATCTGGCTGATCGCCCTGTCGATCCTGTTGCTGGTGGCGATTTCGGCTTTCTTCTCAGGCTCGGAAACCGCGCTAACGGCGACGTCCAAGGCCCGGATGATGCTGCTGGAGAAGTCCGGCGACCGGCGCGCCCGGATCGTCTCGCGGCTGATCGCCGATCGCGAGAGCCTGATCGGCGCCATCCTGCTCGGCAATAACGTCGTCAATATCCTTGCGTCAGCTCTGGCGACCAGCGTCTTCCTGAGCCTGTTCGGGCAGGCGGGCGTTGCTTATGCGACCATCGTGATGACCTTGCTGGTGCTGGTGTTCGGCGAGATTCTGCCCAAGACCCTCGCTATCGGCAGCCCCGACCGCGTCTCGCGCGCCGCCGCGCCGGTTCTCAGCGTCGTCGTTGCCGTGTTTTCGCCGATCGTCAGCACGGTTCAGATCCTCATCCGCGGGATCTTGCATCTGGTTGGCTGGAATGCCTCCGACGGCAAGGCGATCCTGACCGCCACGGACGAAATTCGCGGTCAGGTCGACCTCCTCCATGCCGAGGGCAGCGTGGTCAAGGACGAGCGCGACCGCCTCGGCGGCCTGCTCGATCTCGGCGAACTCGACGTCTCAGACGTCATGGTCCACCGAACCAACATGCACACCGTGAACGCCGCCGAATCCTCGGACAAGATTGTCGACGACATCCTGGCGAGCCCCTACACGCGGGTGCCGATCTGGGAGGGCGAGCCGGAGAACATCATCGGCGTCATCCATTCCAAGGATCTCCTGCGCATCCTCAAGGGCACGGGCGGCGACACTAGCGACATCGACGTCCGCGCGGTGGCCAAGCGACCGTGGTTCGTGCCGGACACCACGGCATTGAACGATCAGCTCAACGCGTTCCTGAAGCGCAAGGCGCATTTCGCCCTGGTGGTGGACGAGTACGGCGAAGTGCAGGGCCTCATCACTCTGGAAGACATCATCGAGGAGATCGTCGGCGAGATCGCCGACGAGCACGACCTGGAAATCCAGGGCGTCCGCCCCCAGCCGGACGGATCGGTCAATGCCGACGGCTCGGTGCCGATCCGCGACTTGAACCGCGTCATGGACTGGGACCTGCCCGATGAGGCCGCCACCACCATCGCTGGGTTGGTGATCCACGAAGCGCGGATTATCCCCGAGCCCGGCCAGGCCTTCACCTTTCACGGGTTTCGCTTCCAGGTCCTGCGCCGCAGCCGCAACCGGCTGACCGCGCTTCGCATCACGCCGCTCAAGCGGGAGGATCGCTCGCCGGCGCCCGCCTGACCCGCCCCTCCATCCGCCAGTGACACTTCCGCCGCATTTGCGCGGTTTCGTGGCGCGATTCCAAGCGAATAGGGGCGTTACCGATGGATTTCGATGTCATCATCGTCGGGGCAAGCTTCGCCGGGCTGGTCGCGGCCAAGACGGCGGCGGCGCGCGGGCTGAGCGTCGCGGTTATCGATGCCAAGCGCGAGCCCGGGGCGCGGGTCCACACCACTGGCATCCTGGTCCGCGAAGCGATCGACGAGATCGACCTTCCCGCCCATCTCACCCAGAAGGTGCCCGGCGTGCGGCTCTACGCGCCCAACCTCACCAGTGTCGACCTGTTCCGGCCGGGCTATGCCTTCTACACGACGCGCACTGCGGCCCTCTTGCGCTGGCTCGCCGACGAAGCCCGAGCCGCCGGCGCTCACCTTCTCTACGGTGTCCGTTTCGAGGGCGCCCGGGCCGAAGGCAACGGCATCCGCCTCGACGGCATCGATCTTCGCGCACGCTATCTGATCGGCGCCGACGGTGCCCGGTCGCGGGTCGCCCAATGCTTCGGGCTCGATGCCAACCGGCGGTTCCTCACCGGCCTCGAGGTCGCCTTCGAACCGGGCGACGCGGTCGACCGCCGCTTCCTGCACTGCTTCCTCAGCGCGTCGCTCGCGCCCGGATACATCGCCTGGGCCGCGCCCGGTCCGGATGCGGTACAGGTCGGCCTCGCCGTCCGCGACGGCCGCAAGCCGGACCTTGCCGCCTTCCTCGATGAGACACGATCGCTGTTCGACTGGGATGCCCGACGAATCATCGACCGGCGCAGCGGGCTCATCCCCTGCGGCGGACCGCTCCGCCGGACCTCGGCACCGGGCGTCCTGCTGATCGGCGACGCCGCCGGCTGGGTTTCGCCGTTGACCGGCGGCGGCATTCGCTTCGCCTTCCGCCTCGGCCGCAAGGCCGCCGCCTATATCGCCGATCACCTGCTCAACGCCGGCCCGGCGCCGGAGACGCTGCTCGCCCGCGAGGTTCCGGCGCTATCTTGGAAGCGTGCAGCCCGGCGGGCATTCGACCTCGTGCCGCCCGATCCCTTCGTCAATCTGGCGCTGTCGACGGCGATGGTGCGCAAGGCGGCGGAGCGGGTGTATTTCCACCGCCGCAGTGCCCAAGGCGTCGACCGGGAAGCCTACCGGCAATGGCTTGAAAAGGAGTTCGGCAAGACCGCCGCGCTGCCCGACCGCGATTCCAGCGCCCCGCGGCTCGTCTAGTCAGGCGTCCGGCGCCCGCGCATCGATCACCAGAGCATGTAGCCCGCGGGCGAATTCATCCCTCAGCGCGGCGTGCACCATGCGGTGGGCGGCAAGGCGGCTCTTGCCCCGAAACGCCTCGGAAACGACGACAACGCGAAAATGGGTTTCGCCCTCGGGCCGCGCGCCGGCATGCCCCTTGTGGCGATCCGATTCATCGACCACATTGACGCTCACCGGGTCGAACGCCTCGGTTAACGTCTGCGCAATCCTGTCCTCACCTGTCATCGTCCTCGAATCTGCCTTTCTTCGCGACTGGCCGCTTGTCGCCATCCTATCGGCTGATCATAATCTGTTCCCATGGACCTGAACTCGAAATATTTCGACCGGATTCGGATCAAGCCCGAGAGCGAAAAGCGGGCGGAATCCGAGCCGTCGTCGACGTGCGAATGGGAGGGCTGCAACAAGCCGGGCGGGTACCGGGCACCGAAGGGCCGCGGCCGTGAAGGCGAGTATCACAACTTCTGCCTCGAACACGTGCGCGCCTACAACAAGAGCTACAACTACTTCGCCGGGATGGCCGATGACGACATCGCCGACTACCAGCGGTCGGCCACGTTCGGCCATCGCCCGACCTGGAACGTCGGCGTCAATCGCGGCGCGGAAGCTGGCGCCAAGCCGAACTGGTCCGAATCGTTCATCGACCCGTTCGGTGTGTTCGGCGGCGCGTTCCGCCGGTCGAAGGACAGCGAGCCCGAGCCGGAGAGCCGGACGATCGGCAACTTCGCGCGGCGATCGTTCGAGGTGCTGGACCTGGAAGGAACCGAACCGGCCGACGCGATCAAAGCGCGGTACAAGGAACTGGTGAAACGCCACCATCCCGACGCCAACGGCGGGGATCGCAGTCTGGAGGATCGACTGCGGGAGATTATCCAAGCCTATAATTATCTGAAATCGGCCGGGTTCTGCTCGTGAGCGCGGCATCCACTCGGTCGGTTTAGCTGCGCCGCAACAAATTTCCCAAAACGCAGCCGATTCCTATATATACGGCCCATACCTCGGCTGCCGGTGCGCCAACCCCTCCGCGCCCGCGGCACATCCACGCCACTTCGAACCGACGGCGCTGGCCGGCGCCCTAGGGGGAAATGATGATCGAAGCAACAGACGAGCGGGCGCCCGCGCCCGACATGAAGATTTCCGTGCGGCAGGTCTTCGGGATCGACAGCGATCTGGAGGTCCCCGCCTATTCGAATGCGGACGAGCACGTCCCCGATCTCGATCCGGATTACCTGTTCGACCGGGAGACGACCCTCGCCATTCTCGCCGGCTTTGCCCACAATCGGCGCGTGCTGGTGTCGGGTTACCACGGCACCGGCAAGTCGACCCATGTCGAGCAAGTCGCCGCGCGGCTTAACTGGCCGTGCGTGCGGGTCAATCTCGACAGTCATATCAGCCGGATCGACCTGATCGGCCGCGACGCGATCGTGCTCAAGGACGGCCAGCAGCTCACCGAGTTCCGCGACGGCATCCTGCCGTGGGCGCTGAAACACAACATCGCGCTCTGCTTCGATGAATACGATGCCGGCCGGCCGGACGTGATGTTCGTCATCCAGCGGGTGCTGGAAGTCCAGGGCAAGCTGACACTGCTCGACCAGAACAAGGTGATCAAGCCGCACGAGGCGTTCCGCCTGTTCGCCACCGCCAACACCGTCGGTCTCGGCGACACCTCCGGCCTCTATCACGGCACCCAGCAGATCAATCAGGGCCAGATGGACCGCTGGTCGATCGTCACCACGCTCAACTATCTGCCCCACGACAAGGAAGTCGACATCGTCGCTGCCAAGGCGCCGACCTACCGCGACCCGCAGGGCCGCGAGGTGCTGGCCAAGATGGTGCGGGTCGCCGAGATGACCCGCAACGCCTTCATCAATGGCGATCTGTCGACGGTGATGAGTCCGCGGACGGTGATCACCTGGGCGGAAAACGCCGAAATCTTCGGCGATGTCGCCTTTGCCCTCAGGGTCACCTTCCTTAACAAGTGCGACGAGCTCGAACGGCCGCTGGTCGCCGAGTTCTACCAGCGCTGCTTCAACGAAGAGCTGCCTCAGTCGACGGCGAACGTTGTTCTGAGCTGAGCCGAGCCGTGGCCGGATCGAACGAGGCGCCCAAGGCGAAGCCCGCCGAAAGCCCGAACGAACCGTTCAAACGGGCGGTCGCCGGCTGCGTGCGCGCGATTTCCGGCCATCCGGACATCGAGGTTACATACGCCGCCGACCGACCGATGCTCGCCGGCAACAAGGCCCGCCTGCCCGAGCCGCCGCGCAAACCGACATTGACCGACATCGCCGTCACTCGTGGCCTCGGCGATTCCATTGCGCTCAGGCTCGCCTGCCACGACGCCAAGGTCCATCGCGCCAACCAGCCGGAGGGCAAGAACGCCCGCTCGGTCTTCGACGCGATCGAACAGGCGCGGGTCGAGGCCCTCGGCGCGCTGCGCATGCGCGGCGTATCCGAGAACCTCGCCGCGATGCTCGAGGACCGCTACCACCGCGGCAAATATGACGAGATCACCGATCGCGCCGATGCGCCGCTGGAGGACGCGGTGGCGATGATGGTGCGCGAGCGGCTGACCGGCGAGGCGCCGCCCGAATCGAGTCGCAAGATCGTCGATCTGTGGCGCGACTGGATCGAGGAACGCGCCGGCGACGATCTTACCCGCCTCGGCGAAACCATCGATGACCAGCAGCAGTTCGGTCTGACCGTGCGCGACCTGATCGCCGCGCTCGACATGGCCGACGAGCTCGGCGGCGAAAGCGGCGAAGACGATGAGGACGACAACGAAACCGGCGAGGCGGACGAGGACGAGGGCGCGTCCGACGCCGGCGAAGCAGCCGATGCGTCGAGCCCGGAGGAGATCGAGGCCGCCTCCGACGACTCCGAAACCGGCGAAGGCGAGGCTACCGAGGCCGATGCCGACGAGATGATGGAGGACTCCGAGCTCACCGACGCGCGCGAGGCCGGAGAATCGCGGCGCGCCGAGGCGCCGTTCTCCAACCTGCCGCCCGTCTCCGACTATCGCGCCTTCACCATCCGCTACGACGAAGTGATCCGCGCTGAGGAGCTGTGTGACGTTGCCGAACTCGACCGGCTGCGCGCCTATCTCGACAAGCAGCTCGCCAACCTGCAGGGCGCCGTCGGCCGCCTCGCCAACCGACTGCAGCGCCGGCTGATGGCGCAGCAGAACCGGGCATGGGATTTCGATCTCGAGGAAGGGATCATCGATGCCGCGCGGCTTTCCCGGGTGGTCACCGATCCGCTACATCCGCTTTCGTTCAAGGTCGAACGGGACACCGAGTTCCGCGACACGGTGGTTACGCTTCTCCTCGATAACTCCGGATCGATGCGCGGCCGGCCGATTACCGTCGCCGCCACCTGCGCCGACATCCTCGCCCGCACGCTGGAGCGCTGCGGCGTCAAGGTCGAGATCCTCGGCTTCACCACCCGCGCCTGGAAAGGCGGCCAGTCCCGCGAGGCGTGGCTGCAGGCCGGCAAGCCGCCGAACCCCGGCCGGCTCAACGATCTCCGTCACATCGTCTACAAGGCGGCCGACGCGCCGTGGCGCCGGTCGCGCCGCAATCTCGGCCTGATGATGCGCGAAGGCCTGCTCAAGGAAAACATCGACGGCGAGGCCCTCGCCTGGGCCCATTCGCGGCTGGTCGGGCGGCCGGAGCAGCGCAAGGTTCTGATGATGATTTCCGACGGCGCGCCGGTCGACGATTCGACCTTGTCGGTGAACCCCGGCAATTACCTGGAGCGCCACCTGCGCCACGTCATCGAGGAGATCGAGACGCGGTCGCCGGTGGAACTGCTGGCGATCGGCATCGGCCACGACGTCACCCGCTACTATCGGCGGGCGGTGACCATCGTCGACGCGGAGGAACTCGCCGGCGCAATGACCGAGAAGCTGGCCGAACTGTTCGCCGAGGAAGGACAGCAGATCCGGCCGCAGCGACAGCGCCGCCGACCGGTCATGACCATGCAATGACGATTCGCCCGCGTCGTTGGTTGCCCGGCGCCCTGGCGGCGACGGTTTGGCTTGGCGCCGCCATGGCAGCGATCGCGCCGGGCTTTCAGCCGATCCCGCTCACCGTCGAGCCGATCGACTCGTTTGGCCCGACTGACGCCGCGACTGGTAATCTGATATTTCGCGGCGGGCTGGCTCTGTCGTCGCCGGACCGGCGGTTCGGATCGCTCTCCGGCCTCGACTTCGCCTCGGATGGAACCCTCTACGCCGTCTCCGATCGTGGGCGTTGGTTCGCGGCGCGTCCGATCGAGCACGACGGTCGGCTGGCCGGCCTCGAAGAGGCCCGGATCGCCCCGATCCTCAATCATGGCGGCGTGCCCCTCGCCGGCAAGAAGTGGGGCGACGCCGAGGGACTGCGGATCGTCCGCACCGCCGAGGGTGACACCGCTTTTGTTGCCTTCGAACAGGTCAACGACCTGCGCGTCTTCGTCGGCAATGACTTCGCTCGCGTCGCCTCTGAACCGGTCGGCCTGCCCGCGTCACTGACCGCGATCCGGCGAAACGGTGGCCTTGAGACGGTCGCCGTGACCCGCGCTGATGGCCCGCATGCCGGCGCCCCGATCGTGATTGCCGAAAAGTCGCTCGACGCCGCCGGCAATCACCGCGCCTGGATCGTCAACGGCCCACGGGCCGGTGCGTTTTCGATCGCCCGCGACGGCGGTTTCGACATCACCGATGCCGCGGCGCTGCCGGACGGCGATCTTCTGATCCTCGAACGCGGACTCCAATTGCCGTTCGGGCTGGCCGTGCGCATCCGTCGCATCGCCGAATACGACATCGCGCCGGGCCGCGTCGCGACCGGCCCGGTGATCTTCGAGGCCGACCTGCGGAACCCGATCGATAACATGGAGGGGATCGCCGTCCGCACTGGAGACGACGGCGAGACCATCATCGCCCTGATATCGGACGACAACAACAACGGCCTGCAGCGGACGCTGCTGCTCTATTTTGCGCTTGTTGAATAAGGGCGCCGAAGCGCCCTGATCAGGCCTCTGGCTGGCTCGCGACCTGCTTCTCGATCTGCCGCTTCAGCCGCCGGGCAGTGGTCGAGAGCTGGCTGTCCCGAGCGGCGAGCAGAAACTTGTCGAGCCCGCCGCGATGTTCGACCGACCGCAGCGCATTGGCACTGATCTTCAGCCGTACCCGTCGACCGAGCACGTCGCTCAGGAGCGTGACTTGGTTGAGGTTAGGGAGAAACCGCCGACGCGTCTTGTTATTCGCGTGGCTGACATTGTTGCCGGTCTGGACCGCCTTGCCGGTCAACTCGCAGCGACGCGCCATCGTACTATCCTCTCGTTCGGGCGAACCTCTTGCCCCGTGGCAAGCAGGCGATTTGAGCCATGTCTGAAAGCGCGCATGCTATAGTGAGCCGTCCCCCGGCCGTCAAGGCAAGCTGGTCACGTGACCTGACCGCTCCGCCGTTGTAACAATCGAGTCATCGATGATCGGCGTGTCGAAGCCGCCGATCATATCAACGGGACGTCGGCACGCCGCCGGCGGATGGAGATTGATCCCGAGCCGCTGCACCATTCGCGTACCCCCCGGGCTCGGTTGTCGGCTGTCGGCCGCGTTGCTCGTCGCGCTGGTCGGTCTGAGCCCGGCGACCGCTGATACGACGACGACGCTCGACGCCACCTATACGATTTCCCTCGGTTCGATCGTCGTCGGACGCGCTACCGCTGAAAGCCGGTTCACCGGCGACGACTATATCGCGACCGTTACCGGCTCGACCGGCGGCGTCTCCCGCCTGGTGTCCGACGCCGAGGCGCGGCTTTCCGGCTACGGCCGAATCTCCGGCTCGTCGGTGCTGCCAGCGTCCTTCGACCTCGAGACCGCGGAAAGCGGCTTCAACACGTACGTCCACATGGACATTCACCGCGGCCAGATCACCAACCTGATCGCCATTCCGAGCCTCGCTGCGGCCCCCGACCGGGTGCCGGTGACAGCCACCCACAAAACCGACATCGTCGACCCGCTCGGCGCGTTCCTTGTTCCGCTCGACCGGGCCAATGCCCGGTCCGGCCGAGCGATCTGCGACCGGACCGTCAAGGTGTTCGATGGCTGGACGCGGTTCGACATCGAGCTCTTCTACAAGGCCACCAAGGCGGTCGACGGCCCGAGCAACACCTATGCCGGCCCGGTGATCGTCTGCGGCGCGCGCTACAAGCCGATCGCCGGCCATCGCACCAAGGACGACGCCCTGGAAGACCTCGTCGGCAACGATCGCCTCGAAGTGTGGCTCGCACCGGTCGGCGATTCGGTACTTGTGCCGTTCCGGATCGTGATCGGAACCCGGTGGGGCGACCTTGTCGTCCACGCCACCCGGTTCACCATCGCGTCGGTCGAGGACCGGGCGTCGCTTGACTGACCGCATGATTTCCCCACTATCCACAGCATCGCCGTCACACGGGACCGAGGCACCGTCATCGTGTTGTCATGATTCATGCGCTCGGAATCGCATCGGTGACGGTCAGGTGGCGGACGCCGCGCATGGCGATGAGATTCAAAATGTGGTGCTGTCAGTTCACCCAAGTGGCAAATCTCGTAGGGAACGGAGCAAGAAACCGTCTGAGTCAGCGATTCGGGCCACTTTTGTTCGGGACTCGTTCTACGCGTGGTCACGATTGACAAAAAACCGTCGCGTCATCCTGCCATGGGTGTGCTAAAACTGCGCCGCGCCGGCGGTCCTTGAGCTGCGACCGAATATCGACGGAGCCTTCAATCACTCATGACCCTGGTGTCGACACCCAGCGCCGCTCCGGCGAGCGGTAAGCTGGTCGCGGTCCTCGGACCGACCAATACCGGAAAGACCCACCTCGCGATCGAGCGGATGCTTGGCCACCAGACCGGCGTGATCGGCCTGCCGCTCAGGCTGCTCGCCGCAGAGGTGTATGGACGAATCGCCGCTCGGGCCGGTAGCGACGCAGTGGCGCTGATCACCGGCGAGGAGAAAATCATCCCGGAGAAGGCGCGCTACCGCGTCTGTACGGTCGAGGCGATGCCGTCCGAGACCGACGCCTCGTTCCTGGCTATCGACGAAATCCAGCTCGCCGGTGATCTTGAACGCGGACACGTCTTCACCGACCGGATGCTGCACCTGCGCGGCCGCGACGAGACCCTGCTATTGGGTGCGGCGACCATGCGCGGGATCGTCGAAAAGCTGTTCCCGACCGCCGACATCGTCACCCGGCCGCGGATGTCGTTCCTGAGCTACACCGGCCCGAAGAAGATCACCCGACTACCGCGGCGCTCGGCCATTGTCGCGTTTTCGGCCGATGACGTCTATGCCATCGCCGAGCTGGTTCGCCGCCAACGGGGCGGGGCGGCCGTGGTCCTCGGATCGCTGAGTCCGCGAGCCCGCAACGCCCAGGTCGAATTGTTCCAGTCCGGTGACGTCGACTTCCTGGTTGCCACCGACGCCATCGGCATGGGCCTCAACCTCGACGTCGATCACGTCGCCTTCGCCGCCGACCGCAAATTCGACGGTTTTCAGTTCCGCCGGCTCACCGCCGCCGAGTTCGGCCAGATCGCCGGCCGCGCCGGCCGCCACATGCGCGATGGCACCTTCGGCGTAACCAGCCGGGTCGATCCGATGGACGACGAGCTTGTGGCGGCGCTGGAAAGCCACGAGTTCGACTCGGTGAAAACGGCTCAGTGGCGGAGCCGCGATCTGGATATGTCGTCGCTCGACGACCTCAAGCACAGTCTCGACCAAACGCCCGACCGGCCGGCGCTCGCCAAGGCCCCGCCCACCGGCGACATCACGGTCCTCGAGGCGGCGGCCCGGGATCCGGCGATCCGCGATCTCGCGACGACGCCGGAGCGGGTCGCGCTGCTTTGGGCGGTTTGCCAGGTACCCGACTACCGCAAGATCGCGCCGGCCAATCACACCGAACTGGTCACTACCATCTTCAATTTCCTCGCCAAGGACGGGCGGATCGCCGACGACTGGTTCGCCGACCAGGTCGCCCACGCCGACCGTCAGGACGGCGACATCGACACCCTCGCCAACCGGATCGCCCATATCCGCACCTGGACCTTCGCCGCCAATCGCGCCGAGTGGCTCGGCGACCCGGAGCATTGGCAGGAACGGACCCGCGCCGTCGAGGATCGCCTGTCCGATGCCCTGCACGAGCGGTTGACCGCGCGCTTCGTCGATCGGCGCACCAGCGTGCTGCTGAAACGGCTCAAGGAAAACGCGATGTTGGACGCCGACATCACGGCGGACGGCGACGTGATGGTCGAGGGCCAGCACGTCGGTTCCCTCTCAGGGTTCCGGTTCGCGCCCGATGCGGCCGCCGACGGACCCGACGGCAAGGCGCTGCGGGCGGCCGCGGCCAAGGCCCTCGCCGGCGAGCTCGCCCGCCGGGCTGAGCGGGTCGCGGACGCTGCCAACACCGATTTTGCGCTCGCCACCGACGGATCGCTGCGCTGGCAGGGGGCGGTGATCGCCCGCCTCGTCGAAAGCGACGACGCCCTCAAGCCGCGGCTTCTGGTGCTGGCGGACGACGCCTTGACCCCGGCGTCACGGGACCGGGTTCAGGCGCGCATCGACCTCTGGCTTTCCAATCGCGCCGGGGAGCTGCTCAAGCCGCTATTCGATCTTCGCGAAGCGGAGACGCTGGCGCCGGCGGCGCGAGGCCTCGCGTTTCGCCTCGCGGAACGCTTCGGGATCATCGAGCGGCCCGAGATCGCCGAAGAGGTCCGGGCGTTGGATCAGGAGGCCCGTGCCGGTCTCCGGGCCCTCGGCGTCCGCTTCGGGGCCCACCACATCTACGTGCCGCAGCTGCTGAAGCCGGCGCCGAGCGCCTTGCTGGCGACCTTTTGGGTCCTGAAGCACGGCGAACTCGACGCCGCCACCGCCCTCATCGGTCTCGCCGCTTCCGGCCGCACCAGCTTCCCAGCCGACCCCAAGATCCCCGGCGACCTTTACCGCATCGTCGGCTACCGGGTCTGCGGCGACATGGCGATCCGGGTCGACATCCTCGAACGGCTCGCCGACCTGATCCGTCCCCTAATCGCCTGGCGCCCCACGGCAGAGGCGCCGGAGCCGCCCGAAGGCGCGGTGGCCGGCAACGGCTTCACCGTGACCGTGGCGATGACATCGCTGCTCGGTTGCTCCGGCGACGCCTTCGCGTCCGTGCTGCGGTCGCTCGGCTACCGCATGGAGCGGCGACCCAAGCCTGAGCCGGCCGTCGACGCGCCCACGACCGATACGGACGCGACAGCCACGGCAACGCCGGAGGAGAAGCCGGCCGCCGAGGCGGCAGCGGGCGCGGCGACCGGGACGGACACCGAAACAACCGCTGAAGCCGCCACTCCAGGCACCGACGCCGTCGCCACCGACGCCGCCGAACCGCCGCCATCTGAACCGACGACGGCCGAGACCGCCGATGCGGCGACGCCGGAGGCGGTCTCGCCCGAACCCGCCGCCGCCGAGGCTGTGGCCTCGCCCGCCGCCGCGGCGGTCGAACCGACCGCTGTGGAGGCACGATCGGAGCCGGACGAAGCAGCGGCGCCCGCTGAAGCGTCCGCCGAGCCGACAGAGGCCGCAAGGGAAACGTCCGCCGAGCCGGCAGAGGCCGCCAGTGCATCGTCAGACGCGTTGCAGCCGCAGGAAGAAGCCGAAACGAGCGAGGCGGAGCCGGCGTTCATCGAAATCTGGCGGCCGCAACGCTCCGGTAGGCCCGGTGGTCGGCGTGCCGGCGATCGCAAGGACAGGCCGGCTAAACGCGCCGATCGCAGCGACGCTGATGCTGGCCGTGGCAAGCCGCAGCGCCGTGGACGGCCAGCGAAGAAGGATGCCGACCGGCGCACGAAGTCCGATCGGCAGGGCAACCAGAGCCGCCGCCGGCCTCGGGAGGAGCGGCCCAAGCAGGCCGACCCGAACTCGCCATTCGCCGCGCTGGCCGCGCTCAAGGCCGAGCTCGAATCCCAGGACCGAGAGTAGCCCGTGACAGTCGAGCCGGACGGCGAGCGCCTCCGTATCGACAAGTGGCTGTGGTTCGCGCGATTGGCGCGAACCCGCACTTCCGCACAGAAGCTCGCCGTTTCGGGCAAGGTCCGGGTCAACCGCGAGAAGAACGCCAGCGCCAGCCGGACGATACGGGTCGGTGATGTGCTGACCGTTGCGCTTGATTCAGGGGTACGGGTCTTGCGGATTTTAGCGCTCGGTGAACGCCGCGGTCCGGCGACAGAGGCGCGAACGCTCTATGAAGATCTCGCGCCGCCGGAGCCCGGGCACAAGCGCCCGCCACCACCGTCCCGGGTCGGCCCTCGACCGACGAAACGGGACCGCCGAACGCTGGATCGCGAGACCGCTCGCGCGGCCAATCGACACGATTTTCCGCGTGACGACACTTGATCGAAATGGGGCTTTCGCCGCTGCTTTCCGGGCCGAACAGCCTTTCTTGCGCGCCCTTCTGAAACCATATACCCAACGAGCCTTCGGGCCGCGGGCGGGTCTATTCGTCAGTCGAGGAGTACCGGTGACCTACATCGTCAACGACAACTGCGTGCGCTGCAAATACATGGATTGCGTCGAGGTTTGCCCCGTCGACTGCTTCTATGAAGGCGAGAACATGCTGGTCATCCATCCGGACGAGTGCATCGACTGCGGCGTATGCGAACCGGAGTGCCCTGTCGACGCGATCAAGCCCGATACCGAGCCGGGTTTGGAGAAGTGGCTCAAGATCAACGCCGACTATGCGACAAAATGGCCCAACATCACGATCAAACGCGAGCCACCCTCGGACGCCAAGGAATATGAGGGCGTCGACGGCAAGTTCGAGAAGTACTTCTCGCCCGAGCCCGGCGAGGGAGATTGATCGCGTTAGGGAATGCTTGAAAAGTCAGTGTGTTGCGCACCGCACCATTGACATCGCTGCATTGCAGCGTTGCTTCGGCCGGTTACCATGCCGGCTGTAAACCATTGAAATTTCCTGTTTTTGTGCTATATTGCCACGTGTGTTGGAGTAACTAGGCGCTTCGCGCGCAGCTTGCGTGCTCGATTAGGCGCGACTTTTTCCCTGCGTTTGGCTGTGTGACCGGCCTGCCGGGCCGGAGCGGGAATTGTGTCGCCGCGATGCACGCGCGTGTATGCGTTCGTGCGCCTAGTGCCGAGTGGAGGCACGACTGTCATGGCAACGACCGCAACCCGAGCGAAGAAACCGGCAACGGGCCGCGCGGCGCCGAAGAAGGCGCCGGCGAAATCCGTGAAAGCGTCACGCGCAGCAGCTGCAAAGCCCGCGAAACGGACGGCGGCGAAAGCCGCGGTTACGCGAAAAGCTGTATCGAAGACCAAGGCGGCCACGGCCAAGAAGTCGACCGCGGCGCGGAAGCCGGCCGCTGCCAAGACCACGGCGCGCAAGAACCCTGTCAAATCGACGACCCGGAAGTCGACGGCCGCCGCCCGCACCAGCGCACGGAAGCCGGTGACGAAGAAGACAACGGCTGCCAAGACGACGAAGCCGAAGGCCACAGCCAAGACCACCAAGGCTAAGACAAGCGCGACAAAGACGACGAAAGCAAAGACGAAGGTAGCTCCGAAGGCCAAAGTGACGGCGAAAGCCAAAGCGACCCCGAAGAAGGCCACCGCCAGGAAGTCGGCATCGACCAAAGCGCCCGCGACCCGGGCCAAGGCGGCCAAGCCAAGCCGGAAGGCGGCCCCGAAAACCAAGTCTCAGGCGACCAAACCTGCGCCCAGGAAGACGGCGGCCAAGGCCAAGCCGTCAACAGCGGCAGCAGCGAAGACGACCGCTAAATCGGCGGCACCGGCGGCGACGACGAAGACCGTGGCGGCGAAGACGGCATCCAAGCCGACTGCCGCCCGCCCCACACCCGTTGACACCAAAGCGCGCCTCCCCGCGCAGAATGGAGCAGAAACCAGCATGCCAGCAAAGAAGCCGAACGTCCGTTCGGAGTTTAAGACCGGAGAACACATCGTTTATCCGGCCCACGGCGTCGGCCGCATTGTCGGGATCGATACCCAGGAAGTGGCGGGTATCAAGCTCGACCTCTACGTGATCTCCTTCATCAAGGATAAGATGACCTTGCGTGTCCCGGTGCCGAAGGCGACATCGGTCGGCATGCGCAAGCTCGCCGATCAGCCGACGGTGAAGAAGGCGCTCGAAACCGTGCGCGGCCGCGCCCGCATCAAACGAACGATGTGGAGCCGGCGGGCCCAGGAATATGAGGCCAAGATCAACTCCGGCGATCTGATCGCGATCGCGGAAGTGGTCAGGGATCTTTACAGGTCGGAAAATCAGCCCGAGCAGTCCTACAGCGAGCGACAGCTCTACGAAGCCGCGTTGGACCGTATGGCGCGAGAGATTTCGTCGGTCGGGCGCATCTCGGAAACCGAGGCAATCCGCCAGATTGAGCAGAACCTGGCGAAGAGCCCGCGCCGTGGCGCCAAGCCGGAAACGGTCGAGGCTCAAGAAAAAGCTGCATAGCTCTTCTTAAAATCTGTCAAAAATTTACAGGGCGCCGGAGTGATCCGGCGCCCTTTTCTTTTCGTATGGAATCATAGACTTGGCCTGCTCACACAGGGTTTCACGGTTTTGTGTGAATACATGGCTGAAAATTCTGCGTACTTTTGTCGGACTAAATCAAACCGCTGAACAAAATGCGGGCAGGGACCATGGCCAACGGAACGCGAAACGATTTCATCAAAATCGCAATGAAGGCGCCCTATCTGGAGCGCGAGGAGGAACACGACCTTGCCGTGCGGTGGCGTGAGGCGGACGATCAGGAAGCCATGCACCGCCTCACTCAGGCCCATATGCGGCTGGTCGTCGCGATAGCGGCACGCTTCCGTAACTTCGGCCTGCCGATGAGCGACCTGATCCAGGAGGGTCACGTCGGGCTTCTGCAGGCCGCCGCCAAGTTCGAACCGGAACGCGAGGTGCGATTTTCGACCTACGCAACCTGGTGGATCCGGGCCTCCGTCCAGGACTACATCCTGCGCAACTGGTCGATCGTGCGCGGCGGCACGTCGTCATCGCAAAAGGCGCTGTTCTTCAATCTCCGCCGCCTGAGGGCCCGACTGTCCCAGTCGCCGGATCCGAGGCCGCGCGAGATCATCTACACCGAGATCGCCGACGCCGTAGGCGTTTCACGCAATGACGTGGAGGTGATGGACTCGCGTCTGTCGGGCCCGGATACCTCGCTCAACGCGCCGATCCACGAAACCGAAAGCGGGACATCGAACCGCCAGGACTTCCTCGTCGACGACGTCCCGCTTCCCGACGAGAACGCCAGCCGGTCGATCGACACCGAGCGGCGTCTCGAATGGCTGAAATCCGCGATGGAGGTCCTCAACGAGCGCGAACTGAAGATCGTCACGGAACGACGGCTGAGGGACGAAGGTGCGACGCTCGAGTCCCTCGGCGAGGCGCTCGGCATCTCCAAGGAACGGGTTCGCCAGATCGAAAACCGCGCCCTGGAGAAGCTGCGCGCGGCGCTCCTGCGCGAGGACCCGGACAGGGCCAACTTCCTGTAGGCCGCACGCGATCGGCTCTCGTCACAATCTCTGTGCGACGGAACTAGGCTAGTCGTTCGGCTCCTGCGGCCAACTGGCCCACCAATCGGATCAGTAGTGTTCACAAACCAGATCGCTCCGCGCATAATCGGGGCGGTCCACATCGTCATTTGACAAATTTGCCCGGCCGCTGCTCTGGCCGGGTTCGAGAATCAGCAAAGGCATAGCGATCATGAAATTTCACAGTGCGGTGGCAGCAGTCGCGATCCTCCTCGTTTGCGGGGGCGGTCAAGCCGTGTCCGGCGATCTCACCTTTGTCTGTGGAGGTGGAAAATCAAGCTGCGACATGACATCCGATCCGGCGAATGAGATCGACCCGGGTCAAACAAAGACCTTCAAGTCGATTTGCATGAAGTCCGGTCAGAGAAAAACCCCGTCAGGCATGATCTGCGGACCAATGAACCAGGACGACACGGTCAACTGTGGTGCAACCCATCAGGACGGCATTAACTTGGAGTGCCAGTGCAACAATTATGGAAAATGGGACTACAACGGAAACGTCGAAGCGAAAATATCCTGCGATTGGTCGTGAACTAAACCTATTGGCTTGGCTCCGACGCTCGCTCCCATTTGCACTTATCTGTCAAGCAGTTGACGGAGCCACTCGTTCTGCTGCACAGAGATTATGACTCAAACAAACAAAATCACTGTGTCGAGGCGCTAGTGGAACGAATTTGACATTTGAGTCCCATGTGCGGCCAAGCTCTCGCTCAAATGTCGAATTCAAAAGTTCCACTAGAAACATAGACTTGCTAGTGGTTCTTATGACTCCGACATTTGCCTGAGCGGGTGTTGCAAGGGGTAGCAAATGTCGGAGTCGAACCACTAGCGATCGGTGACGATCTTGACCTTGGAGCCCGGTGCGATCGGAGCGCCGGGCTTGAGATTGTTGAGCGCCTGAAGCAGCGCCTGAGGCCGGTCGACCCCCCGCATCCGCTGTGCCAGCGAGGCCTGGGTATCGCCGGCTCGCGCGGTGAAAACCTTAATCCGCAACGGCTTGAGCCGGGCAAGCTCGCGCTGATCGAGCTGGCGAAAGCTCGAAACGGTCAGGGTCGCCGCCTCGTCGAGCCCTTGCGTCGCCGCTTCGTTGGCGAAGATGAAGCGGTAGGTCGCGCCGCTGTCCGCCTGGATGATGGCGATCCGGAACGCCCAGCCCTTGGCGCTGGCATTGGCGGAGGCGGCCGGCATGCCGTTGACGGTGAAGCGGCGGATGCTGCCGGTATCGAGGCCGTTGACCCAGCCCGACGCCAAATACTGGCCGAGGTCAGCGCCACGAACCAGCGCCACGGCGTCGAAACGAAGCGCCGTGCCGTCGGCACCGGTCGCCAGCACCGCATCGCTGGTGTTGTCGATGACGAAACCGTCGGGAACCGAGAAGCCGACCCGCAGCGAGGGGTGAATGAAGGTGCGGTCGCGGACATAGCCCTGGCTCGGATCGTCGCCGAAGATCGCACCGTCGAGGCCGTCGAGGTAGCGCTCCCGGTCGGTGTCGCCGATTCCCGGCGCGCCGAATGCCCGTGCCGCCCGCGTGGCGAACTCGACCCGTTCCGGCGTCGAGGGATGCGAAGCGAGGAAATCGGGCGCCTTTTCCATCGTCGGGCCGGTCGAGACCTTGTGGGCGGCGAAGCGCGCCATGGTCGTCAGGAAGCGCGCCGCGGCGAACGGATCGTAGCCGGCCCGGCCGATGGTCTTGACCCCCATGGCGTCGGCTTCCAGCTCCTGCTGGCGGGAGAAGCTGGCCAGCGACCGCTGGCTCGACGCCAGCGCCAGGCGGCCGCCGGTATCGTCATCGAGGACGTCGGTCACCACCCGGCTGACGATCACCGCGTTGCGCGCCTTGTTCTGCCGCTCGACCGCGTGGTTGGCCGTGACATGGGCCATCTCGTGCGCCAGCACCGCCGCCACCTCGGCCGAGTCGTTGGCGAGCGTCAGCAGGCCGCGCGTGACATAGAGATAGCCGCCGGGTAACGCGAAAGCGTTGATCGCCGGTGCGTTGAGAATGGTGATCCGGTAGGGCTGGTCCGGCTCGTCGGATGCGGCGACGACGCGGCCGACGATGCGGGCGACCGTCCGTTCGAGGGCGTCGTCCCGGTAGATACCGCCATAGGCGGCAACAATCCGGGCATGCTCCTCGGGGCCGGCATTGAGGTCACCACCGATGATGGAGGCGTTCGGACCGGTGGTTCCGGCCGTCATCAGCGTGGTGCAGCCCGCCAGCACCACGGCCGCGACCAACAGACCGGCCAGCGCGCGCAGGCGACCGATTCCCGATCCGTTCCGGTCGTGTGTGGCGCTCGCTGTCATGACCGTTTGTCTAGCACCTCGATCACGGCCGGATGGTTAACCCGGATCGCCGGTCCGCCGCTTTCTTCCACAACACCGCGCACCCGGACCCGCTCGCCGACCAGATCGTCGAGGATCAGCCCGTATTCGGCAAAGCGATCGACCAGCTTCTTCGGCACCATGACCGTGAAGTCGCGTCGGTAGTCGCGGCCGAAATCGAGGAAGATCATGGACGAGCCGTGTCCGACCGAGAGCACCCGACCTTCGATGATCTCATATAAGCCGTTTCGGCCGGAAAGCGAAGAATCATCAGCTGCGCGAACGGCGGTTTTCGGGTCGGACCACAGTCCTTTTCCGGCGCTCCGCGCTCGCGATTCGGCCGCAAGAAGCGCCGGAAAACAGGGGTCCTCGACAAGGAACGTTCGCACCCGGGCGAGCCCGGCCGCCACCAGGTCGCCCTGGATCCACGAGCCATCCGCGCCGAACGCGTGGACGTGGCGGCGACCATAGCGATCGGCGCCAAAGCCGGTTGCGGTGATCCCGACCGTGCCGCCGCCCATGAGGCCCCGGGTCCGGTCCGCGGCGGCCCGCGCCCAATCGGCAGCGAACTGCCCAGCTTTGGCGGCCTCGATCCCCGCCAGGTGCAGCGTATCGCCGGCGTCGGTGCGCAGCGTATCGCCGTCGACGACCTCGACCACCCCGACCGTCTCGGTGGCGGTTATCGGGCAGGCGCTCGCACCCGGCGCCGCCGCCAATGGCGGGGCGGAAAACACAATCGCGGCCACGATGAGTCGTTCAGCCCGCATTCGCCCGATCCGACCGTTGCCGGCCGGTTCTTGTTGTTTCAGGCGCTGGAATCGCACCGCAATTCGGCGATTCGTTGTCGCTCGCGGCCCGGTGCGGTATGAAGTTGGCATAGGTGTCGCCGGTTCCTTTGCCGGCAAACAGCGATACGGCCCCGTAGCTCAGCAGGATAGAGCATCAGATTCCTAATCTGAGGGTCACAGGTTCGAATCCTGTCGGGGTCGCCACTTTGCCGCAACCAGTCACGCCCAAATCGCGCATTCGCTTGACATTCGGGTGCCGCCAACCACACTGCGGCGCCGCGAAACAGGCGTTCACGAAGAGGGCGAGCCGTGCCGACCGTCATTGTCACCGGAGCCGCGATGGGGATTGGCGAAGCGGTGGCCCGCCGCCTGGCGGCGGACGGAGCCGATCTGGTGCTGGTCGACATTGCCGACGACCCGCTTCGCCGGCTCACCGAGGAGCTTCGGCAGGGCGGGGCGAAGGTGGAAACCGTCGTCGGTTCGGTGGCCGATGCGGCAGTCGGCCGGCAGGCCGCGGATGTCGCGATCGACACCTTCGGCGGCCTCGACGGCGTGTCCCACAACGCCGGTATCCAGCGCTACGGCACCGCGGTTTCGACCTCCGACGAAGCCTGGCACGAAGTTCTCGAGGTCAACCTGTCGAGCGGCTTCTATCTCGCCAACGCAACGGTTCCTTATCTGCTCAAATCCCGCGGCGCGATCGTCTTCATGGCTTCGGTTCAGGGCATGGCGACCCAGACCAACGTCGCCGCCTACACCGCCTCCAAGCATGGATTGATCGGGCTGATGAAATCGATCGCCGTCGACTATGCCGGCGACGGCGTCCGTTCGAACGCGGTGGCACCGGGATCGGTCGATACGCCGATGCTGCGCAACGCCGTAGCGCTCGCCGACGACGAGGAGGCAGTGTGGGAGACAATCCGCGACATGCACCCCGTTGGCCGACCGGCACGGCCGGAGGAGGTGGCCAACGTGGTGCGCTTCCTGTTGTCGGACGAGGCGTCGTTTGTGACCGGCGAAGTGATCCGGGTCGATGGCGGCCTGATGACCATCCTCGGCGGATCGCCGAAGCGTAGTGAGGATTGAGCATGTCTCGCGTCATGACCCCGACCATCATCGAACGGGTCGTCACCAACATCGACTGGCCGGCGGAGCATTGGGCCCGGCTTGAGACGGCGCTGCGACCGGCGACGCTCACTCGTGTCGACGCCGGCGACGGCAACGCGCTGATGACCGCCCTGCAAGACGCTGACGTCGCCTTGGTTGACACCAGGATCGACCCGGCCGCGCTCGCCGGCACACGTCTGCGCTGGGTCCATGGGGACCGCTCCGGGCTCGATGCCATAGCGACACCTGCTGTCCTCGACAGCGGCGTCATCATCACCAGCTCAGCCGGCCGCTCGGCGCCCGTGCTCGCCGAACATGCCCTGTTCTTCATGCTCGCACTCGCCTACCGGGCCTCGTCGTTTTTCATCGCGCAGCGTAGTCGGCAATGGGGAATTGATGGAATGTGGGCTTTACGCGGCCTTTACGGCCGCACCATCGGCATCGTCGGTTTGGGGCATGTGGGCGCCGCCCTAGCGGTGCGCGCCAAGGCGCTCGGCATGCACGTCCTCGGCTTTCGACGGAGCGAGGACGTACCGGACGGAGTCGACGAGCTCTTTTCGGAAGCGCGCGGCGAAACCATCGCCCCGTTGCTACAGCGCTCGGATTTTCTGGTTCTGACCCTGCCGCTGACCGACCGGACCGAACGGCTGATCGGCGAAGCCGAGCTCAAGGCGATGAAACCCGGTGCCTATCTGATCAACGTGGCCCGCGGCGCCATCGTCGACGAGGCGGCACTAATCGCCGCGTTGGAGGCCCGCACCCTCGGGGGCGCCGGTCTCGATGTGTTCACCCAGGAGCCGCTCCCAACCGACAGTCGGTTGTGGCGCGCACCGAACACGATCATCACGCCGCATTTCACGCCGCTGATGCCCGATCGGGCCGACCGAGTGCTCGAGATCATCCTCGACAATATCGAACGCTACCGCCGCGGGGCGCCGCTCAGAAACCGGCTCACCAGTGACGATATCTATTCCGGCGGCGACAAAGCCTCTGCCGCGCGCCCTTAGCGGTTCTTGCCCTATACCGCCTCGACCGCGGCCGCCGACACCGGCTGGTCGGGGCGAGGCGTCCTCACACCCCTTGCCGCCGCGCCGGCAACCGGCTACGGCCATGGCCATGAGCGATCAGGACACACCGGCGGCGATCGTCGTCATGGGCGTCTCCGGTAGCGGCAAGACCGTGGTCGGCGAAGCCCTCGCCGAGCAGTTCGGCTGGCGACTGCTCGAGGCCGACGACTTCCACCCCCAGGCCAATGTCGACAAGATGGCCTCCGGCATTCCCCTCGGCGATGCCGACCGCTGGCCCTGGCTCGATGCCATCGGAACCGCGATCCGTGACACTGACGGCGGTGTCATCGCCACCTGCTCGGCGCTCCGCCGGGTCTACCGCGAGCGACTGGCGGAGGCCGCCGGGCGGCCGATCACCTTCCTGTTCCTCGACGGTGCCCGCGAAACCCTCGCCAGCCGCATCGGCGGCCGCACCGGCCACTTCATGCCGGCGAGCCTGCTCGACAGCCAATTCGCTACTCTCGAGCCACCCGACGCCGACGAGCCGGCGATCCGCTTATCGGTCGAGCCGCCGGTGGCAACGGTCGTCGCCAACGCCCGCGACGCCCTGGCCGCGCGCGGCCTGATCCCCGAGCCGACAAAGAACGCCTAACCGCGCAGCCAGCGGGACCGCACCGTATCGGCATCGGCGGTGCGGAAGCCGAGACGGGCGAGCGGGTCGCGGACCGCGGTCACCAGAGCCGCGTTGTCGGGCGCCCGGCGGCCATCGGGGCGGGCGATGTTGTTCTCGAACCCGACCCGGACATCGCCACCGAGCAGCGCTCCGCTGGTCACACAGGCCGCTTCCCGGGGACCGAAAGCGCACACCATGAAGTCGGACAACTGCCCCTTGGCGGCGGTGATCAGCGGCAGGAGATCGATGGGCCGCGAGTCGGCGGCACTGCTATAGCGGCCGAGTACGTAGAGCACGGGTGGCGCCTCGTGGGGCACGATCCCGCGGGCCATCATCGCCACGAGCCGGGCGATGTCCTCGGAGTCGTAGAGGATGAACTGGGCCACGATCTTTTCCCGAGCGAGAACCGCGAGGAAGGCGGCAAAGGCTGTCTCCCGGGCGCTGTCCGGGCAGAGTTCGCGGAGCGCAAGCGACACCGCCTCGGGGCGCACCTGGCCGACCACCGCGATCTGATGCTCCGGCTGGTAGCGGCCGCCGGCCTCGGTGCTGATTTGGACGATCATCCGGTCGCCGACCGCGTCGCGTACGGCGCGGATCGCCGCCTTGTAGAGGTCGGCGTCGAGAACGTGGGCGCCACTGTCGTCGCGGACATGGAGGTGGATCATCGCCGCGCCGGCATCGAGGCACGACGTGGCGGTTGCCGCGAGATCGGCGGCGGTCAGCGGCAGCCCGGGGTGATCGGCCCGCGTGCGCCGCGCGCCGTTCGGGGCCACGGCCAGGAGCACCGGCCGTCCGGTGAGGGCCGTCGGATCAGCCATGGTGAGAGACGATTGTCCGTCGCCGCATGAAAAAGACTTCCGTGCCCCAACTTCGCGAAACCAAGGCTATCCTGTCAGAGCCCATAGAACAGCAGAAAACAGTAACAGCCGCCGGGCCTTGTTGTATTGTTCGCTCTGTGCCGCCGGGATTGCGGCAAATCTGCGGGCCACCGGCGAAGACCTTGGGAGCGACAGCATGAACGCGACGAATGCAGAGGCCGTGCGGCTCGCCGTTGACGGCTTCTATACCGCCCTGAACGCGATGTTCAGAGGCGATCTCGGCCCGATGGATGCGGTCTGGTCGCACGCCGACGACGTCACCTATCTCGGCCCCGGCGGTGATTTCCGGGTCGGTTGGAACGAAGTGCTGAAAAGCTGGCAGGAGCAGGCCGAGATGCGGCTCGGTGGCGCGGTCGCCCCGGTGGACATTCACGTGAATGCCGGGGCCACAATCGCGGTGGTGCAGAACCGCGAAGTCGGCGAGACGGCGCATTCGCCTGACAAACCGGCAAAGGTCTCGCTCCGGGCGACCAACATCTTTCGGAAGGAGGGCGATGCCTGGAAGATGATCAGCCACCACGCCGACCGCCTCGCGTACATCCCCGAATGACCGTGTCGCCTGCCAAAGCAAGGGGGGCGCCGCCCGCGCAGCCGTGACGCGCAAGATCATCTTCGACACCGATCCCGGCCAGGACGACGCGGTGGCGATCCTGGTGGCGCTCGCATCGCCGGAGGAGCTCGACGTCCTCGGCCTCGTAACCGTCGCCGGCAATGTCGGCGTCGCGCTGACCTCCCGCAACGCGCGCCAGATCGTCGAGCTCGCCGGGCGATCCGACGTGCCGGTGTTCGCCGGCTGCGACCGGCCGACCCGACGCGCTTCGATCACCGGCTCGCACGTCCATGGCGAGGGCGGCCTCAACGGCCCCGACCTGCCGCCGCCGACAACGCCGCTCAGGCCCGAGCACGGTGTCGATTTCATCATCGAAACGCTGGCCGCCCATGAACCCGGCACGGTGACGCTCTGCACGCTCGGCCCGCTGACCAACGTCGCCACCGCTCTCGAGCGCGCGCCGGATGTGGTGCGCCGCGCCGAGGCCATCGTCATGATGGGCGGTGGCTATTTCGAGGTCGGCAACATCACCCCGGTCGCCGAATTCAACATCTATTTCGACCCCGAAGCGGCCGATGCCCTATTCCGCAGCGGCATCCCCATCGTCATGCATCCCCTCGACGTGACCCATGGTGTCCTGAACACTCCGGCCCGCCTCGACCGCTTTGCCGGACTCGGCAATCGCACCGGTAAGGCGGTTGCCGAGATGCTGCGCTTCTCTGAGACCTTCGATCTCGCCAAGTACGGCTGGCACGGGGCACCGCTTCACGATCCCTGCGTGACCGCCTGGCTGCTCCGTCCCGATCTGTTCCAGACGCGCGCCGTCAATGTCACCATCGAGACGACAAGCGAACTCACCATGGGGATGACTGTCGTCGACTACTGGCAGGTCACCGACCGGCCGCATAACGCGACCTTCGTCCGCTCGGTCGATGCTACCGGCTTTTACGACCTACTCGCCGAGCGCCTGGCGCGGTTGCCCTAGCCGGCTCGCGCGACGGGCCCATGGGCAGAAACGGAAAGGGCCGGCCCGAAGGCCGACCCTTTCGACGAACCCGGCCCAGCACCGGGCCTCACTACTCGGATCGTAGCCGTACCACCCGTGCTTCCACTGCAGCCGGTTGAACCGGCGCTGCGAACACGTAGCGGCTCGCGGCCATGAGAAACTGGCGAACGCATCCGTCGGCGTCATCCCAATCCGCGGCGTTCAAGACTTTTGCCGTAACGGCGGCTGCTGCAGCTTTGGACATGACCCCTCCTGATGTCGGACTGGCGGGACGACCCCGCCGCCCTTTTATCTAGGCGGAGGCTGACCTCATGTCTGTGACCGGCGTCACAACTAGGACGGCGGTCGCGATCGGCTCAGCGTTCGCGGAAGGTGTGCTTGAACTGGTCGCCCAGCGGTTTGACCAGATAAGAGAGCACCGTGCGGTCTCCGGTGGCAATGAAGACCTCGACAGGCATGCCGGGAACCAACTTGTCGCCGAGCTCCGAGAAAGCCTCGTCCGGCATCTCGATCCGCGCCATGTAGAAGCCCTGGCCGGTCCGCTCGTCCATGACGATATCCGGCGAGATGGTCTCGACGGTGCCGTCGAACTCCGGCGTCGCCTGCTGGCCGAAGGCGGTGAAGCGCAGATTCGCCAACTGTTGCGGATGGACGCGATCGACCTCGGCCGGATTGACCTGTGCCTCGACGACCAGCAGATCGTCCTCCGGCACCACCAGCATGATCTGCTCGCCTGGTCCGATGACACCACCGACCGTATGGACGGCGAGCTGGTAGATCGTGCCGCTGATCGGCGCCCGGATGTTCTCGCGGCGCAGCTGATCCTCAGCCGCGATCTTGCGTTCGGTCAGTTCGTTGATCCGTGAGCCGGCGTCGGCGAGTTCGCGCGAGACCTCACTGCGAAGGTCCTGGTCGACCTGCAGGATTTGCAACTCGGCCTGGGCGATTTCCGCGCCGATCTGCGCATGCGCGGCAATAAGCTGGCCAAGCTGCCCGTCAAGCTGGGCCGCACGGCGGTTGGCGTCGGTCGTCCGATCGCTGCCGACCAGATCCTTTTCCTTCAGGCCGGTCAGCCGGTCGACCTCCTCCTTGGTGAGGTCAATCTGGCGGCGAACCGCCTTCTCCTGCGCCTCGACACCCACCAACTGCTGCTGCAGTTCGGCGATCTTCTTCCGCAACTGGTTCTGCTGGCCCTCGCGGGCGGTCCGGCGAAGCTCGAATGCCTTGGTTTCGATGGAAACGACCTCGGCGACCTCGGGCTCGTCCATCCGGTCGGTCAGGCTCGCCGGGTAGGTGATCGAATCAGCGCCCTCGCGCTCCGCCTCGAGGCGCGCCTTGCGGGCAACCGCCTCGTCGAGGCCCTTGGTGACGATAGCGAGATTGGCGGCCGAAAGCGTCGGGTCGAGCTTGATCAGAAGATCGCCGGCCTTCACCTTGGAGCCGTCCCGGACGTGAATCTCTATGACGGTGCCGCCGTCCTGATGCTGCACCTTCTTGACGTTGCCGCTGACCACCAGGCGGCCGCCGGCAACCACGGCGGACGAGAAGTCAATGGTCGCGGCGAGACCGCCGACGCCGAACACCAGGGTCAGCGCGGCCAGCCCACCGACCAGCACGTGGCGGCGGATGCCGGAACTCACCTTCTTCTTGTGAGGGTGGTCCTCTTTCGGCGCCGGTAGCGCCTTTTGTTCGCTCATGTCGCGGGTTCCTCTTCCGGCTCTTCCTGCCGGTCCTTGATCGCAGGCGCGGTCCCCGACTTCAGCACCTTACGCAATACATCCTCTTTCTGGCCAAATGCGGCCATGCCGCCATTGATCATCGCCAGTGCCATGTCGACGCCCTCCAGCGCGCTGGGGCGATGGGCCACCACAATAGCTATGCCGCCGCGCTGGCGAATCAAGCGGATCGCCTGTGTCAGGGCCGCATCGCCTTCGGCGTCGAGGTTGGAGTTCGGTTCGTCGAGCACCACCAGGAACGGGTCGCGGTAGAGCGCCCGCGCCAGCGCCACCCGCTGGCGCTGCCCCGCGGAAAGCGCCGCGCCGCCTTCGCCGATGTCGGTCGAATAGCCGTCCGGAAGCCGCAGGATCAGGTCGTGGACCCCGGCCGCCTGCGCAGCCTCCACCACAAGCTCCGGATCGGCATCGGGTTCGAAGCGCGAGATGTTCTGGGCCACCGTTCCGGCGAAGAGCTCCACGTCCTGGGGCAGGTAGCCGATGTGCCGGCCCAGCGTGTCCGGGTTCCATTGTTCGAGCGCCGCGCCGTCGAGGCGGACCCGGCCGCGCGCCGGCGCCCAGGCGCCGATGATGACCCGCACCAGCGAGGATTTGCCGGCGCCGCTCGGGCCAATGACGCCAAGGGCGCTACCGGCGTCGAGGTTGAAGGAGACATCGACCACCGACGGCCGCGAGGTGCCGGGCGGAACCACTGCGAGGTTCTCGACCGACAGGCCGGCCTTGGGGTCCGGCAGCGGCATCGGCTCCTCGGTATCCGGGAACTGGGCCAGGAGCCGCGTCAGGCGCGACCAGGCCTGGCGGCTGGCGACGAAGCCGCGCCAGTTGGAGACCAGTTGCTCGACCGGCTGCAGGGCGCGCGCGCTGAGGATCGACGCGGCGATGATGATGCCGAAGGACGCACCGTGCTCGATCACCAGATAGGCGCCGAGCCCCAGCACCGCCGATTGGAACATCATTCGGAAGATCTTGGACGCACCGGCGAAACCGCCAGACGTCTCCAGCACCTTGAGGTGGCTGGCCTCGTAGATACGATTGACCTCGCCCCAGCGTTCGGCCAGCCGGCCGGCCATGCCGAGCGAGCGCAGCACCTCCGCGTTGCGGCGGCCGGCCTCGATCATGGCGTAGCGCTCGCTTCCCTTTTCCGAGGCATTGAGGCTCGCCTTGCGGACCGTCAGGTCGGTGGCAAGGGTCAGGAAGAAAATCACCACTGCGCCGAAGATCGTCGCGTAGCCGATCAGCGGATCGATCAGGAAGCAGATCAGGATTTGCAGCGGCAGGAACGGCATGTCGGCGAAGGCCGCCGGGCCGCCGGAAGAGATGAAGTTGCGGATCTGGTCGAGGTCGCGCAAGGGCTGGAGCCCGTCGCCGGGAAGCGCATTGCGCAGCGGCATGGTGACCACCGCCTTGAACACCTTGGGATGGACTACCTCGTCCACATAGGCGCCAACCCGCACCAGGATGCGCTGGCGGACCTGATCGAAGAAGCCGAGCATGATGTAGAGGAACGCGGCGATTGCAGCCAGGCCAAGCAGCGTCGGGATGCTCTGGCTCGGCACGACGCGATCGTAGATCTGCAGCATGAACAGCGGCCCGGTCAGGGTCAGGATGTTCATGATGCCGCTGAAGGCGACGATGCCGATCAGCGCGCGCCGACAATCATAAATCGCTGAAGCAAGCTCCGACCGCCCGGAGACGTCTGGTTCTTTCATTTTTGAAGCCACCGGGGGTTGGGTCCTCGATCCTCAAAAGCGATCAAAGGACGAAGTCTATGGCACCCGAGTGTGAGGAAAATCAATGAAAAGAAAAAAATAGCTATGATCCGGGTCACAGGCGCTTAACGATAGTCTCGCTTTGTCGTGAGCGGAGACCTGAAAAAGCAGTGACCTGACCAATCACTTTACGCAGACCGGCGCCCTTCGGCTCGCGATTCTTTCTTGTAAAACAATCTGTTAGACATTCCGTCCGCAAAACTACACCTTCACGGTACGACACAATCCTATGAGGCCAACCACCGGCCGGACCGGCGTTCGGTAGAGAACGCCGTCGACCGGCTCCGGCATCGTCTCGCCGACAAAGTCCCCAGATCTGGTGGGCTTCCCACGGGCGACCGTGATCGAAGATCGGACGCCGGTGCGGCGAATTCGGTCATGAGGGGGGTGGCAAATGTCGGAGTCCAGCCACTAGGATCGGGCCATGACCGACGGCGAGGCATTCGACGGACCCGGCATTGCCCGGGCGCTCGTTGACGACGCGGAGACTGCGGCTCTCGCCACCCTGGGTGACGATGGCGCGCCGTTCGCGTCGTTGGTGACGGTCGCCACCACCGCGCGACGCGAGCCGACACTGCTGCTCTCGGACCTCGCCGTGCACACCCGCAACCTTAAGCGTGACGCCCGCGCGTCCCTGTTGTTCACGATACCCAATGACGATGACACCGATCCGCTGACCCGGGCGCGCCTCACCGTGACCGGGACGATCGCCCCCGACCCGGACACCGCCTCACGCGACCGGTTTCTCCAGCGCCACTCGGAAGCGGCGGGCTACGCCGACTTCGGCGATTTCGCCTTCTACCGGCTGACGGTCGACCGAGGCCACCTGGTCGCCGGCTTTGGCCGCATCGTCGAGGTCAGTCGGGCGGACCTGCTGACGTCTCCGGTCGCCACATAAGAAAACGGCCGACGCGAAAAACGCCGGCCGTCTCGAATCCTGCATCAAGTGGGTTGGCGACTACCCGGCCGCTTCGGCCGCCTCGGGCTTATCGGCCGGCTTGTCCTGCTTGATCTCTTCGCCGGTCTCCTGGTCCACCACCTTCATGGACAGGCGAACCTTGCCGCGCTCGTCGAAGCCGAGCAGTTTGACCCACACCTTGTCGCCTTCCTTGATCACGTCGGTGGTCTTGGCGACCCGGCCCTGGGTCAGTTGCGAGATATGGACCAGCCCGTCGCGGGCGCCGAAGAAGTTGACGAAGGCGCCGAAGTCGACGGTCTTCACCACCGTTCCCTGATAGATCATGCCGACTTCCGGCTCGGCGGTGATCGACTTGATCCAGTTGAGCGCGGCGGTGATCGCCTTGCCGTCCGAGGACGCGACCTTCACCGTGCCATCGTCGGAGATGTCGATCTTGGCGCCGGTCTTTTCGACGATCTCGCGGATCACCTTGCCGCCGGTGCCGATCACGTCACGAATCTTGTCGGTCGGGATATTGATGACCTCGATCCGCGGCGCGTATTCGCCGAGCTCGGTACGGGCTTCCGGCAGCGCCTTGGACATCTCGCCGAGGATGTGCAACCGGCCCTCCTTGGCCTGATCGAGGGCGATCTTCATGATCTCCTGGGTGATGCCGGTGATCTTGATGTCCATCTGCAGCGAGGTGACACCTTCCGAGCTACCGGCGACCTTGAAGTCCATATCGCCGAGATGGTCCTCGTCGCCGAGGATGTCGGAGAGCACCGCGAACTGATCGTCTTCCTTGATCAGGCCCATGGCGATGCCGGCCACCGGCCGCTTGAGCGGCACGCCGGCGTCCATCAGCGACAGCGACGTGCCGCAGACCGTCGCCATCGACGACGAACCGTTGGATTCGGTCACTTCCGAGACCACCCGCAGTGTGTAAGGGAACTCGTGGTGAGCCGGCAGAATCGGCCGTACTGCCCGCCAGGCAAGCTTGCCGTGACCGATCTCGCGACGACCCGGCGAGCCCATGCGACCGGTCTCGCCCACCGAATAGGGCGGGAAATTGTAGTGCAGCATGAAGGTTTCCTTGTAGGTCCCCTCCAGCGCGTCGATGAACTGCTCGTCGTCGCCGGTGCCCAGCGTCGCCACCGCCAGCGCCTGGGTTTCGCCGCGGGTGAACAGGGCCGACCCGTGGGTCCGGGGCAGCAGGCCGACCTCGGCGACGATCGGGCGAACGGTCCTGACGTCGCGGCCGTCGATGCGAATGCCACGGCTCAGAATGTCGCCACGGACGATCGTCTTCTCGAGCTTCTTGAACATGGCGCCGACAAGCTGCGGGGTCGGCCCGTCCTCGGCGCCTTCCGGCGCCAGCTCGGCGAGAAGCTTGTCGCGGACGGCACTGATCGCCGCGTGCCGCTCGGTCTTGACCGGCAGCGCATAGGCGACGCGCAGATCGTTTTCGGCGATGCCGCGGACCTGCTCGTAGAGGGCGGAATGGTCGTCGACGGTGAGGTCGCGCGGCTCCTTGGCGGCGCGCTCGGCGAGGCGGATGATCGCGTCGATCACCGGCTGGAAGCCCTCATGACCGGCCATCACGGCCCCGAGCATCACGTCCTCGGAGAGCTCATAGGCTTCCGACTCGACCATCAGCACCGCGTCGGCCGTGCCGGCGACCACCAGATCGAGCTTCGATTCGGTCATCTCGTCGATCTGCGGGTTGAGGACGTAGTTGCCGTCGATGTAGCCGACGCGGGCGCCGCCGATCGGGCCCATGAACGGCAGTCCCGACAGGGTCAGCGCGGCGGAGGCCGCGACCATCGCGACGATGTCGGGATCGTTCTCCAGGTCGTGGCTGAGCACGGTCAGCACCACCTGGGTCTCGCATTTATAGCCGTCGGCGAACAACGGACGGATCGGCCGGTCGATCAGACGCGACGTCAGCGTTTCCTTTTCGCTTGGCCGGCCCTCGCGTTTGAAAAAGCCGCCGGGGATCTTGCCGGCGGCGAATGTCTTTTCCTGGTAGTTCACGGTGAGCGGGAAGAAGTCGATCCCCGGGCGCTCCTCGCGAGCGCCGACGACCGTGGCGAGCACCGAGGTCTCGCCATAGGTGGCGAGGACGGCACCGTCAGCCTGCCGGGCTATCCGGCCGGTTTCGAGTACCAGCGGCCGACCGGCCCACTCGATTTCCTCGCGTTGAATGTCAAACATGGTTCATCCTTTTGTCTATCGCGGTGAGGCGAAGGCGAGCCATGGACAAGACGGCAAGAGGCTCTCGCAGATGTGGGCGAAAGCATCTGGCGATCCTGCCATGGCTCCTTTCGGTCACGCGTGTCGGTGCGGCGGCCCCATGCCGCCGCACGCCGGCGCCTTAGCGCCGCAGGCCGAGCCGACCGATCAGTTCGCGATAGCGGCTTGAATCGACATTGTTGAGATAGTCGAGAAGCCGGCGACGCTGGCTGACGAGCTTCAGGAGGCCCCGCCGGGAATGGTTGTCCTTGGCGTGGGATTTGAAGTGCTCGGTGAGGTTGGCGATCCGTTCGGAAAGGATCGCGATTTGCACCTCCGCCGATCCGGTGTCACCGGGGCGGGTGGCGTATTCAGTGATGAGCGCCTGCTTGCGCTCCGGCGTAATCGACATCGGATATCCTTTCAGTTGAGCCGGCATTGTCCTGCCGGCGGGAACGGCCGGTGCCGGGATGTCGTCCAGCACGGTCGGAAAAAAACGGCATTCGCTTCGTCACTATTGGTGCGAAACGCGTGTCGCGGGCGGACTATTAGCCGAATTCCTCGGCCAATACCAGCGAAATGCTTGACCCTCAGATAGCCGGTCCCTCTGCGGTTTCAAGAGCATCACCCCCCTCCCTAACCCTCCCCCGTAAAGGGGGGGGGACGCGGTTCCATCGTGATCACCGATCGTTGACAATCAGGCAGCCTTGCCGAAGACACGTCTCGTCATAAACCGCCGCCCCTCTCCACCCTTGCGGGGGAGACGGCGGAGCTTGGCGCCGCGCAGCGCGCCGTAGCGAAGCCAGAGGGGGGTAAGGCCACCTGACATCGGCCGAGTGACGCGGCGAAGTCATCCTACTCCAGCGAAAACTCAGCCCCGAAACACCCGTTTCGGCTGGAACTCGCCCCCCTCGATCTCGCCGATCGCAATGGTCTGCCCGGCCTCGGTCGCCTGCGCGGGGCCGGCGGGCGGCAGCGTCGCGCCACGGATCAGGATCGACCGCCCGCGCATAATGTCGGCCGCCTCGTTACGGCTGACCGCGACCTCAGGCAGCCCGCCAAGCGCCGTACCGAGCGGCATCAGGAACTGATCGAGGTCGGTCGCCGGACCGTCCTCGCGCGCCGCGATCAGGTCGTCGATGGTCACTGCCTCGTCCTCGACGAACGGACCGACCGCGCAGCGCCGGAGCACGGTGACATGCCCGCAGGTGCCGAGCGCGTGGCCGAGATCGCGGGCGAGCGCCCGGACATAGGTCCCCTTGCCGCACGCAGCCTCGAACACCGCGTGATCGCGATCCGGGCAATCGACCAGGACCAGCCGGTCGATGGTCACCGGCCGTTCCTCGAGTTCGACCGCCTCCCCCTCCCGGGCGAGGTCATAGGCGCGGTTGCCTGCCACCTTGATCGCCGAAAACGCCGGCGGCCGCTGCATGATCTCACCGGTGAAGTCGCCGAGCGCGGCCGCGATCGCCGACTGGTCCGGCCGCAGGTCCGACGTGGACGTCACCGTACCGTCGGCATCGTCGGTGTCGGTTTCGGCCCCCCAGGCGACGGTGAAGCGATAGAGCTTGGTGCTGTCCTGAACGAACGGCACCGTCTTGGTGGCGTCACCGAGCGCGATCGGCAGGATGCCCGAGGCGAGCGGATCGAGGGTGCCGGCATGGCCGACCTTGGCCGCGTCGAACAGCCGTTTGACGGAGCCAACCGCCGCGGTCGAGGTCTGGCCGACCGCCTTGTCGAGGCACAACCAGCCCGAGACGGGCCGACCCTTGCGTTTACGGCGCGCCATCGTCAGTCGTCCGGATCGAGGTCGCGCTTGACCGAGGGGTCGCGGAGCAGGGCGTCGATCTTGCCGCCTTCGTCAAACGAGCGATCGAGGCGGAAGCGCAGATCAGGGGCGTAGCGCAGATTAACCCGGCGGGCGATGTCGCCGCGCAGGAATTTGCGATTGCGCGCGAAGGCCGCGACCACATCCTCGCCGCCGACGCCGCCCAGCGGCATGACGAACACCGTTGCGATCTTCAGGTCCGGGCTCATCCGAACCTCGGGGACGGTGATGATGTACCCCTCGAGCGCGGGGTCGTGAACCTCGCCGCGCTGGAGGATGTCGGCGAGCGCATGGCGGATGAGTTCGCCGACCCGAAGCTGACGCTGTGAGGGGGCAGAGCTGCCGGAGTGTTTATCGGTCCTCAACGTCGGAGGAGCCTTCCGCAAGTATCCGTCGGACAGCCTTCTCGGCTCGGATCTCTATCTTGTCGTCCATAGCCTCACGAACGAAGGCAGTCAGCGTACGCAATTGCCCATTGTGTTCACTTAGCTGGCTTTGAAGCCGCAGCAACTGAACCCTCAAGTCGCGATTGTCTTCCCGCAGTCTTTGAACCGACTGCTCAAGTTTGACGACGTTGCGCGCGAAATCAAACGCCCGTCTCGGTGTCAGCCACTCCGGCCAAAAGCCGCCGGACCGCTCAGGGTCGGGCGTTTCAGCCACCGACCAATGCCTCCAGGTCGGCCTGAAGCCGTCGTTGGTCCGCGTCTATCATACGACTTGTGTGATCAAACAATCTCGACGCGCGACCATTGTCAACGATGGCTTCTTCTGCTGCCTGGTTCGATCTTTCGAGGCTTCGGAGCGCCGCCAGCATCACATCATCAATCGCAAACGTATTGCTCTCCAAAGCTGTCGCGACGTCGGAATCCTGAGCATTGGCGAGGAACCCAGTGATGATCTCCACGCCTTCCTCCTCCTTAGGCTCCCCCGTCTTTTCGGCACCTAAGGTCTCGCCAATCGAGGCAATTCGCCGTTCGAGAACTTCCAGCACTTGCGAGACTTCGGCCAATTGTTGGTCTGGCGGCTCGCCGGGTGCGCTCGAAACCACAAGATGACTAAGTGGAAACTCTTCCGTGCGAGGCCCGCCATCCTCCCCGAAGATCGCGCGAAGGATCTTCTCCTCAGCGGTTTCCCGCGCACGAGGATCATTCGCACGACCGAGATAGCGTTTGGATTGCGCCATGGGCCTCACTCCACTACAGCGTCCGGGCGATCTCCTCGACCCGGTAGCACTCGATCACGTCGCCGGCGCGCATGTCCTGATAGTTCTCGAACGCCATGCCGCATTCCTGTCCGGCCTGGACCTCACGCACTTCGTCCTTGAAGCGCTTGAGCGTCGAGAGCTTGCCCTCGTGGATGACCACGTCGTCGCGGATCAGGCGCACGCCCGAACCGCGCTCGACCACACCGTCGGTGACCCGGCAGCCGGCGACCTTGCCGACCTTGGAGATGTTGAAGATCTCCAAAATCTCGGCGTTGCCCAGCATCGTCTCGCGACGCTCCGGCGACAGCATGCCCGACATCGCCGCTTTGACGTCGTCGACCAGGTCGTAGATGACGTTGTAGTAGCGGATCTCGATGCCCTCGGCTTCCGCTGCGTTGCGGGCTTGCGCATTGGCCCGCACGTTGAAGCCGATGATCGCCGCGTTCGAGGTCGCCGCCAGCGTGACGTCCGACTCGGTGACGCCACCGACGCCGGCATGGATGACCTGTGCCATCACCTCGTCGGTGCCGAGCGCGGCAAGCGCCTGGGAAATCGCCTCGACGGAACCCTGAACGTCGCCCTTGATCACCAAGGGGAACACCTTCTGACCGGCGGTCTGAAGCTGGCTCATCATATCGGTCAGCGAGCCGCGCGATCCGGTCAGGCGGGCCTGCGCCTTCTCGCGCTTCTGGCGGGCGCGGTACTCGGTCACCTCGCGGGCGCGGGCTTCCGAATCGACCACCGCGAACCGGTCGCCCGCCTCAGGCGCACCCTGGAAGCCCAGCACCTCGACCGGCATCGCCGGGTCCGCCTCGTCGACCGACTCGCCATGGTCGTCGACCAGCGCCCGCACCTTGCCCCATTCGGAGCCGGCGACCAGGATGTCACCGACATGGAGCGTGCCGCGCTGCACGAGCACGGTCGCCACCGGTCCACGGCCGCGGTCGAGCTTGGCCTCGACTACCGTACCCTCGGCCTCGCGATCGGGATTGGCCTTGAGCTCCAGCAGTTCGGCCTGCAGCAGCACCGTCTCAAGCAGCTTGTCGAGATTGGTCTTCTCGGTCGCCGACACCTCGACGTCGAGCACCTCGCCACCCATCGATTCGACGAACACCTCATGCTGGAGGAGTTCGGTCCGGACCCGGTTCGGATCGGCGTCGGATTTATCGATCTTGTTGACGGCGACGATGATCGGCACCTCGGCGGCCTTGGCGTGATTGATCGCCTCGATGGTTTGCGGCATGACGCCGTCGTCGGCGGCCACCACCAGGATGACGATGTCGGTCACCTTGGCGCCCCGGGCGCGCATAGCGGTGAACGCCGCGTGGCCGGGGGTGTCGATGAAGGTGATCTTCTGACCGCCCTGCTCGACCTGATAGGCGCCGATGTGCTGGGTGATGCCGCCGGCTTCGCCGGACACCACATTGGCCGCGCGAACCGCATCGAGCAGCGACGTCTTGCCGTGATCGACATGGCCCATGATGGTAACCACCGGCGGCCGTGGCCTGAGATCGCCATCGTCGTCGGCCGCCGTGAACAGGCCTTCCTCGACGTCCGATTCCGCCACGCGGCGCACCGTGTGACCCATCTCCTCGGCGATCAGCTGGGCGGTGTCGCCGTCGATCACGTCGTTGGCCTTGACCAGTTGCCCCTGCTTCATCAGGAGCTTGATCACCTCGACGACACGCTCCGCCATGCGGTTGGCGAGCTCCTGGATGGTGATCGTCTCCGGGATCACCACGTCGCGCACCACCTTCTCGCGCGGCGTCTGCTCGTGAGACCGCGCCCGCTCGCGCTCGCGGCGGCGGCGGATCGAGGCGAGCGAACGCGCGCGCTCGGTATCGTCGAGCGCGTTCGAGAGCGTGAGTTTGCCGCGGCGGCGCTCCTCGGTCCGCTTGACCGGGCGCGGCTCCGCCGGCGGCTTGGTCTTGACCCGACCGCGCAGCGCACCGGGCCGTTCGTCCTCGGCCTCGGTCTTACCGGTACGGCTGCGACCGGCCGGCTGCTCGGCCGCCGGCGGCGCGGGCTCTTCGCCCAGCCGGCGACGCGCGGTGTCCTCGGCCCGGGCGCGGGCGGCCTCTTCGGTCTTGCGGCGCTCGTCTTCCTCGGCCTGACGCCGTTCCGCTTCCTCGCGTTCCGAAGCCAGCTGCGCTTCCTCGGCGGCGCGGCGCTTGGCATCTTCCTCGGCGACGCGCCGTTCCTCGGCCTCGCGCACCTTGGCATCGGCCAGCGCCTTGGCCCGTGCGTCGATCTCGTCGTCGGATAGCTGGCGAAGCACCAGACCGGCGGTCGGCTCATTGGCCGGCGCTTCGGCGACCGGCGCCTCGGCGACTACGGTCTCGGCCTCGACGGGCGCCCGCGCCGGTGCGGGGGCTTCCGCCTTGGTCTCGGTCGGCATGACGATCCGACGCTTCTTGCGCTCGACCTGAACGGTGTTCGTCCGGCCATGCGAAAAGCTCTGCCGAACGGTATCGCGCTCGACATTGCCGCGCTTCAGCGTCAGCGTCTTTTTCGGGGCGACGGATATGGTCTTCTCGCCGCTATTTCTGGTCTCAGTCATTGAATCCTATTGTCCCGCGGACACCTTGCCTGGATCGGCCGCCATGCGACCGGGTTCCCCAACACCCTTATCCTCGCCGACATAGCCGACGAGGCTTCGGACACACCGCAGCGCATTGGCGCCCGCCGATCCGGCAAGCAACGCAGCATGTATCACATGTGTCCGGCCGAATGCCAAACTCAATTCCTCTTCCGTAAACGTTTGCACGACCGCCACCTCCCCGGCCGCATCCCCGTAAGCGCGTCGGGTCGCCGCGGCGACCTTGGAAACGCCATCCTCGCCGGCTTCCGCCGCGTGGATCACGGCGATCGCCTGTCGCTGCCCAAGCGCGCCTTCGACCTTGCCGAATCCGGTCACCGCTTCGCCAGCCTTGCGCGCCATCGACAGCGCCGCGATCGCCGCCCGGCGAAGGGTCCGTCCGACCTGATCGGCGAGATCGGATCGGGCCGTCGCCCGATCGCCAAGGCCGCGCCGGAACATCTGCTTGCGCGCCGCGCGATCCACGTGCGCTGCATCAGCGGTGACCCAAACGCCGCGCCCCGGCAAGCGCCGGCGAAGGTCGGCGACCACGCCGCCATCCGGGTCGGCGACGAACCGGATAAGCCCGTCGACCGGACGTGTCTGCCGCGTCACGATGCAGGTGCGTTCGCTTGGCTCTCCGCGCCGCGGCATGGTGTCCGTCTGTTACCCCTCGACCGTGGCGCCCTCGGCCTCTTCCGCGGCCGCGGCTTCCGCCGCCTCAGCTTCGGCCTGCAGATCGGCTTCGGTCACCCAGCCGGCCTTGATCCGCGCCTGCATGATCATGGCTTCCGCTTCGGCGCGCGAGATATCGAAGCCGTCGAGTGCGCCGGGATAGCGGGTCGCCTCGCCATCCTTGCGTTCCACCCAGCCGACCAGATCGTCGGGCACGCATCCGGCAAAGTCTTCCATCGTCTTGATGTCCGCCTTGCCCAGCGCGACGAGCGCCGCGGTGTTGATCCCGTCGACCTCTCGGAGGGCGTCTTCGACACCGAGTGCCTTGCGTTCCGTGTCCTGCTCGGCTTCGACGGCCGCCAGGTGTTCGCGCGCCCGGTTCTGCAGCTCGACCGCCGTATCCTCGTCGAAGCCCTCGATCGAGGCGATCTCGGCCAGCTCGACAAAGGCGATTTCCGAAACCGACACGAAACCTTCCGAGGCCAGGAGCTGGCCGACCATCTCGTCGACGTCCAGCGCTTCGATGAACAGCGCGCTGCGATCCATGAATTCCTTCTGACGCCGCTCCGATTCCTCCTGCTCGGTGAGGATGTCGATGTCCCAGCCAGTGAGCTGGGACGCGAGTCGCACGTTCTGGCCGCGGCGGCCGATCGCCAGCGAGAGCTGGTCATCGGGAACCACCACTTCGATCCGCTCGGCATCTTCGTCGAGCACCACCTTGGCGACCTCGGCCGGCTGCAGCGCGTTAACGATGAAGGTGGCCGCGTCCTGGGACCACGGGATGATGTCGATCTTCTCGCCCTGCAGTTCGTTCACCACCGCCTGGACGCGGCTGCCGCGCATGCCGACGCAGGCGCCGACCGGGTCGATGGAAGAATCCCGCGAGATCACCGCGATCTTGGCGCGGCTGCCCGGATCGCGAGCGACCGACTTCACCTCGATGATGCCGTCGTAAATCTCCGGCACCTCCTGAGCAAACAGCTTGGACATGAACTGCGGATGGGTCCGCGACATGAATATCTGCGGCCCGCGCTGTTCGCGGCGCACGTCGTAGATGTAGGCCCGTACCCGGTCGCCGTAGCGGAAGTTCTCGCGCGGAATCAGCTCGTCGCGGCGGACGATCGCTTCGCCGCGGCCGAGATCGACGATGACGTTGCCGTATTCGACCCGCTTGACCTGACCGTTAACGATCTCGCTGATACGGTCCTTGAACTCCTCGTACTGCCGGTCACGTTCGGCTTCACGCACCTTCTGAACGATCACCTGCTTGGCCGACTGGGCGGCGATCCGGCCGAAGTCCATGGGCGGCAGCGGCTCGGCGATGAAGTCGCCGACCTGCGCCGCCGGGTTCCGGTGGCGGGCGTCCTCGATCAGGATATCGGTGGCCGGGTTCTCGATCTCCTCGACCACTTTCAGGAGGCGCTGCAGCTTGATCTCGCCGGTCTTGGCGTTGATCTCGGCCCGCACGTCGGTTTCCGATCCATAGCGCGACCGCGCCGCCTTCTGGATCGCGTCCTCCATCGCGTCGACCACGATGGTGCGGTCGATCGCCTTTTCGCGCGCGACCGCGTCGGCGATCTGCAGCAACTCAAGCCGATTGGCACTGACGGCCATGGTGTCTCTCCGTTGTCAATGCGGCGACGCCGGCCCGGCGTCGGTCGAAGGGTGAGGTTCGTCGCCGGGCGGTTGATTGCCCAGCGAATCGCGAATGAGATCGTCGGTCAGCACGAGCTTGGCGTCCTCGATATCGGCGAATGGCAGCATCACCGAGGTCTCGCCGTTAAACGGCGCGGTCAGCTCCAGCCGGGTGCCGTCGTCTTCGACGCCGGCGAGCGTGCCGCGAAATCGTTTGCGGCCCTCCATCGGACGGCTCAGTTCGAGCTTGGCGACATGCCCCGCCCAGCGGGCGAAGTCCCCACGGCGCACCAACGGCCGGTCGATCCCCGGCGAGGATATTTCGAGGTGATAGGCTCGATCGATCGGGTCCTCGACATCGAGCGCCGGCGAGACGTCCCGCGACAGGCGCTCGCAATCATCTACGGTCATCGTGCCATCCGGCCGCTCGGCCATGATCTGCAGGGTCGTCCCGTTCATCGCCGACAGCTTGACGCGCACCAGCCGGTAGCCGAGGTCGGCGACCGTCGGTTCGACGATATGGGCGATACGGGCCTCGAGCCCGGTCTCGGTGATGACCCGCGGCTCGTCGTGTTGTTCTACCAAGCCAACTCCTCTGTCGATCGGCCTTGAGGTGTAAAAAAAGAGCGGGTCCGGCCGGGCCCACTCTCCAACGAAACCGATCGTTTGAGATGACGTCGTGGATATAGTCCCGGTTTATCGCGAACGCAAGGCCGTTGACCGTCCAACGGTGCGTGTCACCGTCGCTCGAAGGTCAGGTAAGTCGGGACGCGACCAGCGGCTATCGCCTTGGCCTCGTAGCGCGTTCCCGGCCAATCGGCATAGGGCAGCCGCCAGTCGTCGGCGGTCTCCGCAAGCCAGACAAAATCGGAGCGGGCGCGCAGATGGCGGAGCGTCCAGGTGACGTAGGCGCTGCTGTCGCTGGCGAAGCGAAAGCGGCCGCCGTGGATCAGAACGCGCGCCACACGGTCGAGGTTCTCCGGCTTGACGAACCGACGCTTCCAGTGGCGGCGCTTCGGCCACGGATCGGGGTAGAAAAGATCGACCCCGGCAATCGAGTCGGGCGGCAGCCAGTCGAGCAGGTCGGCGGCATCGTCGTCGAACAGGCGGACATTGCGGAGCCCGGCATCGTCGATCGCCGTCACCGCGTTGGCCAGCCCCGCGACGAACGGCTCGACACCGATGAAGCCGGTACCGGGTTCCCGCGTCGCGGCACCGACAAGGTGCTCGCCGCCGCCGAAGCCGATTTCGACCCGCACGGTGTCTACCGGAACCGAGAAAAGGTCGGTCAACGGCTCGGGTGGCGGGACATCGAGATCGACTGCAAGCCCCGGATAGACCGCCTCCATCAGCCCGGCTCGCAGTGGCGACAGCGGTTTGCCCTTGCGTCGTCCGAACAGACTGCTTCGTCGCTGCATCGTGCCGACCCCTCCCCATGGGCCGACCGGCAGGCCGGCTAGCGGATCGCGGCGCTCAGATCGTCGACCAGGTCGACCCGTTCCCAGGAGAACCCGCCGTCGTCCTCGGGCGGTCGGCCGAAATGGCCGTAGGCGGCGGTCCGCGCGTAGATCGGCTTGTTGAGACCGAGATGGTGGCGGATGCCGCGTGGGGTCAGGTCCATGACCTCGGCCAGCGCCCGCTCGATCGACTCCTCGTCGACCTTGCCGGTGCCGTGGAGGTTGACATAGATCGACAGCGGCTTGGCGAGACCGATGGCATAAGACAGCTGGATCGTGCAGCGGTCGGCGAGGCCCGCCGACACCACATTCTTGGCCAGGTACCGGGCGGCATAAGCAGCCGACCGGTCGACCTTGGTCGGATCCTTGCCCGAGAAGGCACCGCCGCCATGGGGCGCCGCCCCGCCATAGGTATCGACGATGATCTTGCGTCCGGTCAGGCCGCAGTCGCCGTCCGGTCCGCCGATCACGAACTTGCCGGTCGGGTTTACGTGCCAGTCGGTGGTGCCGTTGATCCATTCGGTCGGCAGCGCCTCGCGGACATAGGGCTCGACGATGCCGCGCACGTCGTCGGACGTCAGTGACTCGTCGAGATGCTGGGTCGAGACGACGATCGACGTCGCCTTGACCGGCTTGCCGTCCGCATAAGCGACGGTGACCTGGCTCTTGGAGTCGGGGCCAAGCACCGGTTCCGCTCCGGACCGCCGGGCCTCGGCCATCAGCTTGAGAATGCGGTGGGCGTAGAAGATCGGCGCCGGCATCAGTTCCGGCGTTTCGCGGCAGGCATAGCCGAACATGATGCCCTGGTCGCCCGCGCCTTCGTCCTTGTTGCCGCTGGCGTCGACCCCTTGCGCGATATCGGCCGACTGATCGTGCAGCAGGTTCTCGACATCGGCGTTCTGCCAGTGGAACCCTTCCTGCTCGTAGCCGATGTCGCGGATCGCCTGGCGGGCGAGTTGGGGAACATCCTCGAACACCGCCTGCGGGCCCCGGACTTCGCCGGCAATGACGATCCGGTTGGTGGTCGTCAGCGTCTCGCAGGCGACGCGGGCTTCGGGCTCGGCTGCGAGGTAGGCGTCGACAATCGAGTCGGAAATACGGTCGCACACCTTGTCGGGGTGGCCTTCGGAAACGGATTCACTGGTAAACAGATAGGAAGAGCGCGGCAAAGACGTGGCCCCTTCGGCTTGGAATTGGAAGGCCGGCGATCGGCCCGGCGGGTAAACGCGCGACGTTCTACGCAGCCGGGCCAACGCCGGTCAACCGTTTCCACCACACAATGCGCTAGTGGAACGAATTTGACATTTGAGTCCCATTTGCTGCGAGACTCTCGCTCAAATGTCAAATTCAGACGTTCCACTAGAGATCATAAACTTACCAGTGGTTCCTGTGACTCCGACATTTGCGCGAACGGGTGTTGCAGGGGGCAGCAAATGTCGGAGTCGAACCACTAGCGCGGCCGGACCGGGTCCGGCCCAAACGGGCCATCGATGTGGATCAGGTGCGTTCGGGGCGGCGCCCCGGAACACGAGGAGGGTTACTCAGTGTCGTCCTTGCCGGCGACAGCGCGGACAAGATCGATGATCTTTCGTCGAACCTTGGCGTCTTTGACACTGACGAACGCCTTGTTGAGCTGGATGCCTTCGGCGCTCGACAGGAAGTCGACAACGAAGCTTGCGGACTGCGGCTCGGCCATCCCCGTCGGCGCGGGGTCCGCACCGGGTGCGTCTTCGAAGAAGAACGAGATCGGCACGTTCAATACGCGGGCGATATTCTGCAACCGGCTGGCGCCGATGCGATTGGTGCCCTTTTCATACTTCTGGATCTGCTGGAACGTGATGCCGAGGGCGTCGCCGAGTTTTTCCTGGCTCATGCCAAGCATCATGCGGCGAAGACGGACACGGCTACCGACATGAATGTCGATGGGGTTGGGTTGTTTCTTGTTGGCCATGAGGCCCCTCTGTTTTAGCTGCCGTTACAACGGCTCTTTTGATGTCTGCGGAAAACTCCGCGGTGAAAACTAGTGGGTGAATACCCTTGTTCCGGAAAGTGAAATACGGCGGTTCATACGATAAATATGAACACCGACATCTCTTCCCCCGGATTTGTCGGACTTAGGGCGGGTAGAGCATACGCCAACCGTTTCTGTCAATTTTTCCTCAACTTAAAGGTAAATTTGACATAGCCAGCTATGGACAGCGCGAGAACCAACATCACAAGAAATGGAATGTCGCCCGCGCGGACAAAGATGGTTGTGGAAAGGTTAGGGGGCAAAACGCCATCGACGATCCCTCGTTTGCCCAACCCCAGTTCATTCTGCACCCGTCCGAAGGCATCCACAACCGCCGAGATGCCGGTGTTCGCGGCGCGGATCACCGGTAGTCCTTCTTCGACCGCGCGGAGCCGGGCCTGGTGGAAGTGCTGATAAGGACCAGGCGTATCGCCGAACCAGCCGTCATTGGTGAGGTTGAGCAGCCACGCGGGGCGCACCGCGGTAGCCGTCACCGCCCCGGGGAAAACGATCTCATAGCAGATCAGGGGACTGAACGACGGAGCGCTCTCCAGCGCCATGGTCAGACGTTGTGACCCCGGCGCGAAGCCGCCGGGCAGCGCCACCACCTGACGCAGGCCAAGGCTCCTTAGAACATCGGCCAGCGGCAGAAACTCGCCGAAAGGGACCAGGCGCACCTTGTCGTAAGCCCCGACGATCTCGCCGTCATCGGTCACCACCAGGACGCTGTTGAAGACGCGACCGGGCGCCTCGCCACGGGCCGGTTCGCCGCGCGCGGCTCCCGTGATCAGCGTGGTGCCGGGCGGCAGTAGGTCGCCGATCGCCGCAAGCACGTCGGGACGCTGAGCCAGCAGAAACGGAAAGGCCGACTCCGGCCAGACGAGGACGTCGATCCCGTCGAGCGGCGTCTCGGGATCACCCGCACTCAACGTCAGATATCGCGCCACAATCTCGCTTTCCTGCGCCGCGTCCCATTTTTCGTCTTGTTCGAGGGTTGGCTGCACGATGCGGATCGTCACCGTACCGGTGTCGCGATCCGGCGCGGTGGAAAGCCGGACCGCGCCGTAGCCGAGATGGAGGAGAAACAGCCCGGCCGCGAAAGCCGCGAACCATGGGGCACCGCGCTGACGGCCGATGGCTCGGGCGTCCCAGGCCGCCGGCGCGGCGAAGACGATCAGCGCCACGAACGTCAAACCCCACAGCCCGATCAGGGACGCGGTCTGCATCAGTAGGGGAGACGGCGCGATCGCGTAGCCGAGCGTGTTCCATGGGAATCCGGTGAGGATGTGCCCCCTCAGCCACTCGGCGGCACTGAGAGATGCGGCGAACAGCAGGATCCGGGACCAGCCGTTCGTCCACAAGGCGCCGGCAAGGGCGGCGCCGGCACCCCAGAACAGGGCCAGGCCCGCGGGCAGGATGACAACGGCGAGCGGCAGCGCCCAGGCGAATTCATCCGCCTCGACCAGGAACGCCGCGCCGATCCACCACAGACCGCCGAGGAAATAGCCGAACCCGACCCACCAGCCGACCAAGGCGGCGGATACAATAGGCCTGCGGCCGTCACCGGTGCCGTCGATCAGCCAGACGAAGACGGGAAGCGTGATCCACAGAAGGGGAAAGGCGTGAAACGGCGCCATCGCCAGGGACGAGAGCGCCCCGGCGACGAACGCAAGCATCGCCCGGCGCCATCCTCGAAGACCCGCGATCTTCCCGGCGATTCGCTCCATCGCCACTGACCAAACGGGCCCGGTCGGGAGCCGTCAAGGGGCGTCGGTCACACCGGTCTCTGCGTCCGGCTCCGGACGGGTGGGCCGTGGGCGGCGCCGCGGCTCCGGGCGCGGCGAACCCTGGGTTCGACGGTAAATCCGCAACCGCCGAATGCGCCGCGGATCGGCATCGAGAACCTCGAACTCGAAGCCGCCCGGCGCCGAGACCAGTTCGCCACGAACCGGAATCCGGCCGAGCAGGCTGAAGACGAGGCCGCCGATCGTGTCGACGTCTTCTGTCTCTTCGCCAGGTGCCAGACCGGAGCCGATGGCGGCCGACACTTCGTCGAGATCGGCACGGGCGTCGGCCAGGAACACGCCCTCGCCATCGGGAATGATCATCTGGCGCGCCTCGCCGTCGTGCTCGTCCTCGATATCGCCGACCACCATCTCGACAACGTCTTCCAGCGACACCAGCCCGTCGGTGCCGCCATATTCGTCGATGACCAGCGCCATCTGCATCCGGGTCGCCTGCATCGACGCCAGCAACGCCATGACCGGCATGGACGGCGGCACGAACAACAGGGTTCGGACCAGATCCACTTCGGCTAACGGTGTCTGCAGATCGACCCGCGGCAGGTCGAAGGCGGTGGCGGGCCGGCCGACCCCGTTGCCGCTGCCGTTGGCGCCGTTGCCGGCGCCGTTCGGCTTGGCGTCCGGGACGACCGCCGCGGTGCGCGCAACGAAATCCATGATGTCCTTGATGTGGACGAAACCGATCGGGTCGTCGAGCGTCTCACGATAGACCGGCATGCGGGAATGGCCCGATCGCTGGAACTCGGCGAGCAGGTCGGCAAGGCTGGTGCCCACCTCCACCGCGTCGATGTCCGCTCGCGGCACCATGACATCGTCGACCCGCACTTCGCGAAGGCGGAGGATGTTGGCGAGCATCGCCCGCTCCTCCGGCGAGAAGCCGGCAACGGCGTCCTCGGTGTCGAGGGCTTCGGCGATCTCCTGGCGAATGGGAACCGCGGCGCGCAAGCCGACGGCCGCCTTCAATCGCTCCAGCCAGCCTTCCTGAGCAGGAGGTCTGGCCGGGCTGGTACTGTCAGGTTCAGGCGCCGGGTCCGGCGCGGGCGATTCAGTTTTGCTGTCGTTCATCGTCGCAATACGGGTCGGCCAAGCCGAGGTCCCCCATAATAGAGGTTTCCAGCCCTTCCATTAATAACGCTTCTGCGTCGGTTTCATGATCGTAACCGACCAGGTGAAGAAATCCATGTACAATCAAGTGGCTAAGATGGGCCTCGAAAACAACCCCCCGCGTCTCGGATTCGGTTCGGATGGTTTCGCGGGCGAGAATGAGGTCGCCGAGCAGCGGCCCGAATGGCGCATTCCCCGAACCGGCCGGAAACGACAGGATGTTGGTTGCCTGATCCTTGCCGCGAAAGCGGCGGTTGAGGTCGCGGACCATGGCGTCATCGGCGAAGACGATGGCAAGTTCGGCCGTGGGCGTCAGCCGGTTGCCGGTGCGCCGCGCTGCGACAATGGCGGCCTTCGTTGCCACCGAGCGAAGGCGGTGGGGCGTCTCCCATCCGTCGTCCTCGAAGATCGTTTCGACGCTGAGCCCGGTCGCGCCCCGATCGGCCGCCGGCATCCCTAGTCCGGCGATGGCTTCGCGGCGGCGCGGTCGTAGGCTTCGACGATCCGGCTCACCAGGGCGTGGCGCACCACATCGGCTGAACTGAAGGCAATGCGAGCGATGCCGTCGACGCCGTCGAGCAGCTTGACCGCTTCGACGAGACCGGACGTCTGCCCGGGCGGCAGATCGATCTGGCTCGGATCGCCGGTGACGATCATCTTCGAGTTCTCGCCGAGGCGGGTGAGGAACATCTTCATCTGCATCGATGTGGTGTTCTGGGCCTCGTCGAGAATGACGATGGCATCCGACAGGGTCCGGCCGCGCATGAAGGCGAGCGGCGCCACCTCGATCATCCCCGACTGAAGCCCCCGCTCGACCTTGTCGAGCGGCATCATGTCGTAGAGCGCGTCGTAAAGGGGTCGGAGATACGGATCGACCTTCTCGCGCATGTCGCCGGGCAGGAAGCCGAGCCGCTCGCCGGCCTCGACTGCCGGCCGCGACAGGACGATTCGTTCCGCTGCGCCGCGCTCGACCATCGCCGATGCGTAGGCGACCGCGAGATACGTCTTGCCGGTCCCCGCCGGTCCGATGCCGAACACCAGTTCGGCCCGGTCGAACGCCCGGATGTAGGCGTCCTGGGTCATGGTGCGGGCCACCACCGTCCGGCGGCGGGTGGAAATCTTGGCCATGGCGAGCCGGCCCTTGGGCTCCAGCGTCGGCAGGCTGAGCTGCGCTTCGGCCGCCTCGGCCATGCGGATCGCCCCGTCGACATCGCCGGGCACCAGTTCGTGCCCTTCCTGCAGCCGGCCATAGAGCATGTCGAGGGCGAGCCGCGCCCGGGTACAGGCTTCCGGTGAACCCGAGATCGCCACCTGGTTACCCCGCGCGATCGCCTCGACCCCGAGGCGCTGCTCGATCAGCGCCAGGTTGCGGTCGAATTCGCCGAACAGGGCCGGGATCAGCCGGTTGTCGTCGAAGGCGACGACGAAATGCGCGTCCTCGTCGGCGTTTGCCGCGGACATGGAAGACGGCGCGGTCAAGCGGTCGCCTCCGCGGCAATTTTTCCGTCCACAGGGTCGGCGTCCGCGAGCACACCGTAGAGGCTGTTGGCGCCGACATCGGTGATCGTCACCCGGGCGATCGATCCGATCAGCGCGGCCGGTGCCGACACCTGGACCGGCGACAGCCAGGGCGAGCGGCCGACGATCTGGCCCGGATGGCGGCCGTCCTTCTCGAACAGAACCTCGGCGACCATGCCGACCCGGGAGGCGTTGAAGTCGGCCTGCGCGGCGTTGAGGCGAGCCTGAAGCGCCGCCAGCCGTTCGGATTTCACCGCCTCCGGTACCTGGGATCGCTCGGCCGCCGGCGTGCCGGGTCGCGGGCTGTATTTGAACGAGAACGCCGAGGCGTAGCCGACGTCATCGACGATCGACAGCGTGTCGGCGAAGTCCGCATCGGTCTCGCCGGGAAAGCCGACGATGAAGTCGCCGGCCATCGCGATGTCCGGCCGCGCCGCTTTGATCTTGTCGATCAGGCGGAGATAGTCGGCCCGGGTGTGGCGTCGGTTCATGGCGGCGAGCACCCGGTCGGACCCGGCCTGCACCGGCAGGTGCAGATAGGGCATCAGCGTATCGAGGTCGCGGTGGGCCGCGATCAGCGCGTCGTCCATGTCGCGGGGATGGCTGGTGGTGTAGCGCAGCCGGTCGAGGCCGGGGATCTCCGACAGCCGGACCAGGAGATGCCCGAGCGACCATTCGCGTCCGTCCGGGCCGACGCCGTGCCAGGCATTGACGTTCTGGCCGAGCAGGGTGACCTCGCGCACCCCCTCAGCCGCCAGCCGCTGCGCCTCGGCGACGATCGCGTCCACCGGCCGCGAGACCTCGGCGCCGCGGGTATAGGGCACGACACAGAACGAGCAGAACTTGTCGCAGCCTTCCTGCACCGTGAGGAACGCCGAGGAGCGCTTCGGCCGGGTTCCGTGCGGCCGGTCGAGGGCGGCGAACTTGTCGGCAATGGCGAAATCGGTCTCGATCACCCGCTCGCCGGAAGCCGCCCGCGCGACCGCATCCGGCAGCCGCTGATAGGACTGCGGTCCGATCACCAGATCGACCGCGGACGCCCGACGGACGATTTCCTCGCCTTCGGCCTGGGCGACGCAGCCGGCGACACCGATCAGCATTTGCCGGCCGTCCGCCGCGGCCTGTTCCTTCAACCGACGCAGCCGTCCGACTTCGGAATAGACCTTCTCCGCCGCCTTCTCGCGGATATGGCAGGTGTTGAGCAGCACCAGGTCCGCCGCGTCGGCGGAGGCGACGGGCGCATAGCCGGCCGCTTCCAGCGCGTCCGTCATCCTTTCGGAATCGTAGACGTTCATCTGGCAGCCGTAGGTTTTGACAAAAACGCGTTTCGGCTTGGCGCTCATGAAGCCCGGTTGGCGATTTCCTCGCGTCGCCCGCCGGGATAGCCCGGCGCTGGCGTGTGGGTCGCTTCCTTAGCGGGTTTTTGCTTCGGAGAGAATAGCCGCCCCCGGTTACCGCCACGTGACGCGCCGCGTTTGGCTTCCTCGTCCATGCGGCGGACCGCCTGATAGCATTCCTCCGCCACCTTCTTGCGGTCGGTGGTCTGGTCGAAGGTGATCGGCTCGCCGAAACTGACCACCGCATCGACCGCGCCATGTTCGACCAGATTGCGGAAATGGGCGATGAAATCCATGTCGCCATACCAGGCGATACTCGGCCGGTCGGCCCGGCCCACGGGTATGCCCTGCATGCCGACATAGGTTACCGCGACCGGCTGAACGGTGATCGTCTCCATGCCGGAGGCGACGCCGGCGGCACCGATCAGGGCGCTGCGGAACGGCAGGATGCGATTGCCGTCGCCGGTCGTTCCCTCGGGGAAGAGCACCATCACGTCGCCGCCGCCCACCCGCCGCGCGATCGCCGATGCCGCACTTGCGGTCTGCGACCGGCGGGTGCGGTCGATGAACACCGTGCGCTGCAGCCGTGCCAGCGTGCCGAGGATCGGCCAGGTCTGCACCTCGGCCTTGGAGATGAACGACAGCGGCAGCACGCTGCCGAGCACGGTAATGTCGAGCCAGGAGATATGATTGGCGGTGATCAATAGGGGCGGCTTGGCCGGGGTCCCCTCGATCGTCACCCGCAGGCCGATGAGACGCTTGGCGACCCGCTGCCAGTGGCACGGGATTCTTGCCGCCAAACGCCAGTTGCGACGCACGGCAAGCGTCTGAATCGGCATCAGCAACAAGGTGTAGCTGAGCAGGATGGTCACCACCGAAGCTGTACGCAGGACGCTCATGTGTCGCCGCCACCTTTTCTCTCCACCGGCACGCAGAAGAGCTCGAGCCGGTGATCGACGAGCTTGTAGCCCAGCCGTTCGGCGATCTTCTGTTGCAGCCGCTCGATCTCTTCGTCGCGAAACTCGATCACCTCGCCGGACCTCAGATCGATCAGGTGGTCGTGATGGGTCTCGGGGATCGCCTCGTACCGCCCCCGCCCCTCGCCGAAGTCGTGACGGGCGATGACGCCGGCGTCCTCGAACAGCTTGACGGTCCGATAGACCGTGGCGATGGAGATCTTGGAATCGACCGCCGATGCCCGGCGATAGAGTTCCTCGACGTCCGGATGGTCGGTCGCCGAATCGAGAACCCGCGCGATCACGCGGCGCTGTCCCGTCATCCGCAATCCCTTTGCGGCGCAGGCAGCCTCCAGGCTGATGGTCTTGGTGTCTCCGGCCACAACGCGTCGTCCCTGCCTTCGGCGATTAGCGGAGCTTGAGCCGCATGACAAGAGCCGCCCCAGCCGGCCCATCGGGGCGATAATAGTACCCTTTTCGCTCCCCCACGGTCTCGAAACCGAGCCGTTGGTAAAGGTGGACGGCCGCCTGATTGTCGCGATCGACCTCGAGAAAACAGGCATCGATGCGATCGCGATAGAGCTGGCGGAGCGCTTCGTCCATCAGAAGGCGCCCGAATCCACGGCCCTGGCGACCCGCGCGGACCGCGATGGTCAGCACCTCCGCCTCGTCGGCGGCAAGCCGCATCAGCACGAATCCGACCAGCCGCGCCGGCCAGAACAGCCCCTGACGACGTGCCCCGAGCCCGAACACGGCCGTGTCCGCCAGCAACGCCGCGAACTCGTCCGCCGACCACGCCCGCGGGAACGTTTCCCCATGGATGTCGGCCAGCATGTGCGCATCGGCGGCATCTAAGGCGGCGACCACGGTCCGCGGGGCATTCAGGAGGTCGATCATCGTCGGGCCACGGCAGCGCGGGTCGACGGCTTGGCGTCGGGCGGCCGCAGATAGAGCGGCCGTGGCGGACCGTCGGGATCGGGCGCGGCAAGCCCGAGCCGCACCACAGAGGCGATATCCGGCGCGGCATCCCGATGGGCGATTCGGTCGGCGGCAACGCCCGCCGCATCGGCGAGAACGTCCGCTGCCGACCCGGCAAGCATCGCGTTATCCTCAATCAAGGCCGCGAACCGGGCGGCCAGGCCAACCGCCGGCTCGGTCACCGGCGCGCCATCGGCCGCGAAGGCCTGGGCGTAGATTTCGTCACGGCGGGCATCGAGGGCGGCAACCACCGGCACCGGGCCGGCAAGGGTGCGGGCTCGTTCCGCGGCGGCCGCGAGCGTCCCCACGCTCACCACCGGACAACCGGTCGCCAACGCCAGGCCACGGGCCGCCGCGATGCCGACTCTGAGTCCGGTGAAGGATCCCGGCCCGACCGTGACGGCGATGCGATCGAGCTGACCGTAGTCCAGGCCGGCATCGGCCATCACTTCGGCGACAAGCGCAAACAACCGCTCGGCGTGGCCCCGACCGATCGTCTCGGTCCGGAGGATCAAATCGATGGAGTCCACGGCGGCCACGGCAGCCGAACAGCGTTCCCCGGCCGTGTCGATGGCAAGCAGACGCATGGCGTGCGACACCACTTGCCCCGCCCCGCTGAACGCCCTGCGGCCGGCTAGGCCATACGCTCGCGGATTTCGCGAACTTCCGGCACGAAATGGCGGAGCAGGTTCTCGATACCGTGCTTCAGCGTCGCGGTCGAAGACGGGCAGCCGGCGCAAGCGCCGCGCATGTTGAGGAACACCACTCCATCTTGGAAACCCCGGAACGTGATGTCGCCGCCGTCCTGGGCGACCGCCGGGCGCACGCGGGTGTCGAGCAGCTCCTTGATCATCGCCACCGTGTCGGCGTCCGCCTCGTCGAAGAACTCGTCTTCGTCCGCGGTCGGCTCAGGGGTACGATCGAGAACCGGCATCCCGGACAGGAAATGCTCCATGATCGCGCCGAGGACGGCCGGTTTCAGGTGCGGCCATTCGGCTTCGCCCTTGGTGACCGTGATGAAGTCGCCGCCGAGGAACACGCCGGTCACGCCCGGTACGGCGAACAGGCGGGTCGCCAATGGCGAAGCTTCGGCATCGGTGGCGTCACGAAATTCGGCGTTGCCGTCGCCAAGAACCGGACGGCCCGGCAGGAACTTCAGCGACGCCGGATTCGGCGTTGTTTCAGTCTGGATGAACATGATCGGCGCCTTTCAAGGGGGCGTGGTCAACGGGTTTCATCTAGGCGCGGCGGACCGCCAGATCAACAGATCGACGCCCGGCGCCTATGCCACCGCGGCCACCGTCTCGTCGTCGAGATGGCCGGGAACCACGGTGATCGGCACCGGAAATGTCGCCACACCCTTGCCGATCAGCGCGGAAACCAGCGGCCCCGGGCCTTCGCTGTCGGTTCCCGCGGCGAGAACGAGAATGGCGATATCCTCGTCCTCCTCGATCAGCTTGATCACCTCCTCCGCCCGTCCGCCTTCGCGGATGACCACCTGCGGTTCGAGGCCGGTGTTTTCGCGGACCAGATCGGCGGCCTTGCCGAGGGCCGCCTCGGCCGTTTCGACCGCCTCGGCCCGCATAATGTTCTCGACCCCAGCCCATTGGGTGAACTCGCTCGGCGCGATCACATAAAGCAGCACCAGCGCTCCGCTGGTATGCAGCGCTCGCTGGCCGGCGAACAGTAGCGCGCGGGTGCATTCCGGCGTGTCGTCGACCACCGCAAGGAACTTGCGCCGGTGGCCTTCCGCGCGGCTCTTACGTTTGGTTGCCATCTGTCAATGCTGCCATAAGCGACGCCAGATCGCGACCGCCGATTAGCCGGCCGCGATCGAGCGGTGAATGAAGCCCACGATGTCCTTGACGCCATCCATGGTCGCCGCGGCCAGCCCTCGGGCACGGTCAGCGCCGTCGGTGAGGACGCCGTCGATATGGCCCGGGTCTTCCAGCAATCGCCGCATCTCGGCGGCGATCGGCGCCATCGTCGTCACCGCCAGGTCGGCCAGTGCCGGCTTGAACGCGGAAAACTGCGAACCGCCGTGATCGCGAAGCACCTCCTCTCTGGTGACGCCGGCAAGCGCGGCGTAGATGCCGACCAGGTTCTCCGCTTCCGGCCGCTCCTTGAGCCCGTCGAGTTCCGACGGCAACGGCTCCGGATCGGTCCGCGCCTTGCGGATTTTGAGCGCGATGGCGTCTGCGTCGTCAGTCAGTGTGATCCGTGAAAAGTCCGACGGATCGGACTTCGACATCTTCTTGGTCCCGTCCCGCAGCGACATGATCCGCGTCGCCGGTCCGGTGATCAGCGGCTCGGTGAGCGGGAAGAAGGCGTCACCGAAGCCATGCGCGGCGATCGACTCGGCGAAATCGTGATTGAACTTCGCGGCGATGTCGCGCGACAACTCCAGATGCTGCTTCTGGTCTTCACCGACCGGCACGTGCGTGGCGCGGTAGACCAGGATGTCGGCGGCCATCAGCGTCGGATAGGCGAACAGGCCGACCGAGGCATTCTCCCGGTGTTTACCCGCCTTCTCCTTGAACTGGGTCATCCGGTTGAGCCACCCCATGCGGGCGACGCAGTTGAACACCCAGGCGAGTTCGGCGTGAGCGGCGACCTGGCTCTGGTTGAAGACGATGTGGGCTGCCGGGTCGATGCCGGCGGCGAGGAAGGCGGCGGTCACCTCGCGGGTGTTCCGCGCCAGTTCCTTGGGGTCCTGCCATACGGTGATCGCGTGCATGTCGACCACGCAATAGATGCAGGCGTGGCTCTTCTGCATCTCGACGAAGCGCGTGATGGCGCCGAGATAGTTGCCGAGGTGGAGGTTACCGGTCGGCTGGACGCCGGAAAACACCAGCGGAGAAAAGTCGGTCATCGATGCAGGCTCGTTTCAAGGATGGCGGATCGCGGAGGCGCGAGATGGACGATGCGGCGGCGTCAGGACCGGTCCCGGAAGCGGGCAAGCACGTCACGGGCGTTCACCGCGCCGGTCCATTGACAGAAGAGAGCGAAAACGACAACCCCGAGCGCCACCAGAACCGCCACCGCACCGGCGCGCACGACGAAGGCCGGCGACCCGATATAGGGCGCCATGAACGCCTGCGCCGCCGCCAGGCACACCCCCATCAACAGCGCCGCGAGCGCGATCAGCGGCAGCCGCCGGAGCGCGCCAGCGTCGAGGATGAACTGGCCGCGCCGGTGCAGCGCGCCGGCAAGCAACACGGTGTTCACCCAGCTTGCGATCGCGGTCGCGAGCGCAATGCCGACGTGACGCAGGAACGGGAACAGCGCCAGCGACAGGGCGACGTTGACCACCAGCGCCACCGCCGCGAACCACATTGGCGTCTTGGTGTCCTCGCGGGCGAAGAAGCCCGGCGAGAACACCTTGATCAGCACGAAGGCGGGCAGCCCCACCGAAAACGCCGCCAGCGCCGCCGCCGTCTGCACTGTGGCGTTGGCGTCGAAGCTGCCGCGCTCGAACAAGACGTTGATGATCGGCTCGGCCATGACGAACAGCGCCACCGCTGAGGGCAGGGTCAGCGCCATCGCCAATTCGAGCGCGCGGTTCTGGGTGTGCATCGCCACGTCGTCATCGCCCGCGCGCAACTGTCGCGACAGGCGCGGCAGGAGCACGACGCCGATGGCGATGCCGACGATGCCGAGCGGTAGCTGATAGAGCCGGTCGGCGTAATAGAGGAAGGAAACATAGCCCTCCTCCAGCGATGCGATGATTGTCCCGACAACGATGTTGATCTGCACGATACCGGCGGCGATCACACCGGGAATCCCCAGCACTATCAGTCGCTTGACCCCCGGAGTCAGGCGCGGCCGCCTGAGCGGCAAAAGCGTCCCGATCCGGCCGGCGGCGACCATCACCAGCGCGAGCTGCGCCACCCCGCCGATCAGCACCGCCACTGCCAGGGCGGTGCCGGCGACCGGCTGGTTGGCCCACCCCATCCACAGGACCAGGGCCAGTACCACGATGAACACCACGTTGAGCAGCGCCGGGGCGAAAGCGGCCGCCGCGAAGCGGCCGCGGGCGTTCAAGACGCCGCTGTAAAAGGCGAGCAGCGACACCAGCGTCAGATACGGAAACGCGACCCGGGTCAGGAACACCGTCAGGTCGTATTTCTGCGGGTCGGAATAAAAGCCCGGCGCGAACACGAACATCAGGAGCGGCATCGCGATCTCGGCGATCGCGGTGACCACCAGCAGCGCGGTGATGAGCGCGCTCAACGATTCGGCCCCGAACCGCCGCGCCGACTCCTCGCCCTCGCCCTCAAGGCGACGAGCGAACAGCGGCACGAAAGCCGAGTTGAACGCGCCTTCGGCGAACAGCCGCCGGAACAGGTTGGGGATGCGGAAGGCGACGAAGAAGGCGTCGGAGATCCAGCCGGCTCCCAGCGTCGCGGCGATCAGGATGTCGCGCACAAAGCCGAGAACCCGGCTGACCGCCGTCGCCCCGCCGACCGTGGCGAAATTCCTGAGCAGCGACATCAGCCGGGCAACCTGCTGACGCATGCTCCAAGCCCCTCTCCACCCTTGCGAGGGAGACGGCGGAGCTTGGGTCGCGAAGCGGGCCTTAGCGGAGCCAGAGGGGGGTGAGCCGGCAACCTTAGCCCACGGCCAGACGCGCAGCGAGCCTTAGCGGAGCCAGAGAGGGGTGCGACGCGCCCCTCCCGCCACAACGGCAGAGAGAGCGCAGGTTGGCCGAGGGCGTCCATCGTCGCGCTCACCCGATCGCCAACGCGCTCACCGCGCCCGCACACTCATGCCGCCTCGGTTCGCCGGGCGCGCGCTTCGGCTTTCGGCTTCTCGCCGTCGAACGCCGCCCTCATCCGCCGCCGGATCGCCGCCTGGCGATTGCCGTTGGTCACCTTCTCGCCGGTGAGGTCGGTGACGTAGAAGACGTCGACCACCCGCTCACCGAACGTGGAAATATGGGCCGAGGCGATGTTGAGGTTGATGTCCGACATCGCCCGGGTCAGCGAGAACAGCAGCCCCGGACGGTCGATCCCCGACGCCTCGATCACGGTGTACTGGTTGGAGAGGTCGTTATCGACGGTGATGATGGTCTCCAGCGAGAACGCCTTGAGCCGCCCCTTGCGTTGACCCTTCCGGTCGATCTGCTCGGGCAGGTAGGTGGTCCCGGCAAGCGCCTCCTCGATCAGTTGCCCGACCCGCGCCGCGCGGCGCTGTTCGTCGACTTCATTGTCGAAGGCGCGGCTGATGAAGATCGAGTCGATCGCCTGGCCATCGGTGGTCGTATAGACCTGCGCGTCGACGATGTTTGCCCCAGCCACCGCGCACGCGCCGGCGATCATCGACAACAGCCGCGGATGGTCCGGTGCGTAGACGGTGATCTCGGTGACCGCCTGGAAAGCGTGGGTACTGACCGTCGTCGCCAGCGTCCGTCCCGCGTTATCGATCTCGCGGATGAAGGCGGCATGGTCGCGCTTGTGCGGCAGGTCGACCCGCAGCCAGTAGGGCGGATAGTGGCGTTTGAGATAGGCGTCGCGCTCCCGTTTCGGCCAGTCGGAAAGCGCCTCCGCCAGTTCCTTCTTGGCCTCCGCCACCCGCCGGTCGCGGCTGACCTGGCTGTGCCCGCCGGTCAACACCGGCTCGGTCTCATAGTAGAGCGTGCGCAGGAGTTGCCCCTTCCAGCCGTTCCACACACCGGGGCCCACCGCCTTGATGTCGGCGACAGTGAGAATCAGGAGCATCTTCAGCCGTTCCAGGCTCTGCACCGTCGCGGCGAAATCGAGGATGGTCTTGCGGTCGGCGAGATCGCGCGACTGGGCGACGATGCTCATCAGCAGGTGATGCTCGACCAGCCAGACGACCGTATCGGTCTGCGACGGCGTGAGGCCGAGCCGCGGGCAGAGGCGCTTGGCGATCCGCGCCCCGGCGATCGAGTGATCCTCCGGCCGCCCCTTGGCGATGTCGTGCAGGAAGAGGGCAACGTAGAGGACGAGGCGATCCTTGAGCCGCGGCATGAGCTCGTCGGCGAGCGGATGGGCGTCCGCGACCTCGCCGCGCTCGATCTCGGCGAGAAAGCCGATCGAGCGGATCAGGTGCTCGTCGACCGTATAGTGGTGGTACATGTTGAACTGCATCATCGCCACGACCTTGCCGAAGTCGGGGATGAAGCGACCGAGGACCCCGGTCTCGTTCATCCGCCGCAGGACCACCTCCGGCTGGTTGCGCGACGACAGGATCTCCAGAAACAGCCGGTTCGCCTCTTCGTCCTCCCGCAATGCGGCGTCGATCAGGCGGAGGGAGCGGGCGATATCCTGCATGAGATCGGGGTGGAACGCCGTATCCAGCGTGTCGGCGAGATGGAACACCCGGATCAGGTTGACCGGATCGCGGCTGAACACGTCGGGCCCGGCGGCATTGATCCGGTTGTTCTCCAGAACGAAGTCGGTCGACCCCGGCACCTTGCGGCGACGCCGGCGATCGAGGCGTAAGAGCCGGTTGAGGGCCGGCGCCGGCTTGCCGTGGTGCTCCTCGAGCGCCGCGCAGAAAATACGGGTGAGGTCGCCCACCTCCTTCGCCACCAGGAAGTAGTGCTTCATGAACCGCTCGACATCCTTCAACCCCGGATGCGAGGTGTAGCCGAGCCGGATGGCCATATCCTGCTGGAGATCGAACGAAAGCCGCTCTTCGGCGTGGCCGGTGAGGAAATGAAGGTGGCACCGCACCGCCCAGAGGAAATCCTCCGACTTGCGGAACCGGGCGAGCTCGGCCCGGGAGAAGACTCCGGCCTTGACCAGTTCCTCGTTGGAGGTCACCCGGAAGAAATATTTGGCGATCCAGAACAGCGTGTGGAGGTCGCGCAGGCCCCCCTTGCCTTCCTTGACGTTCGGCTCGACCAGGTAGCGCGAGGCGCCCTGCGCCTGATGGCGTTCGTCCCGCTCGGCCAGCTTGGCGGCGATGTATTCGGGCCCGGTCCCCTTGACGACGTCGTTGTCGAACTTGGCGACCAGCTCCTCGTAGAGCGGCTTGTCGCCCCATAGGTAGCGCGCCTCGAGAATGGAGGTCCGGATCGTGATGTCGGAGCGCGACAGGCGAATGCACTCGGTCACACTTCGGGTTGCGTGACCGACCTTCAACGACATGTCCCAAAGGACATAGAGGATGAACTCGACGACGCTCTCCCCCCACGGCGTCTGCTTGTAGGGCAGGAGAAACAAGAGATCGACGTCCGATCCCGGCGCCAGGGTGCCGCGCCCATAGCCGCCGACCGCGACGATGCTCATCCGCTCGCCCGAGGTCGGGTTCTCGACCGGATAGACATGGGTGACGGCGAAGTCGTGGATCTGGCGGATGAGGGTGTCCTGCAAACGGCCGAGCCGCCGGGCGCACAGTGTCCCCCTGCCGTCGATGCTGAGCCGCCGCTCGGCTTCGGCCCGCCCGTCGGCGAGCGCATCCTTCAGCACGGCGATCAGCCGCTGGCGGGAGTCAGGCGACAGGTCGCCGGGACGGTCGTCCGCGCAGGCGGCGAGATCGCGCGCCAGGGCATCTTCGTCGATCAGGGCTTCGTCGGCTTGGCTCATGCTTTGCGTCCGGGGGCAAAACCGGGCGGACACTAGCCGGTTCGTCGCCGGGACGCCAACCGGGGCGATACCAGGTCCGCCAATCCCCTTGCGGCCTGACGCCGGTCTATGGCTGCGCGGCGATCAGGTCGCGATAGAAGGCGTAGCTGTCCTTCGGCGTCCGCGTCTGTGTCTCGAAATCAACGTGGACCATGCCGAAGCGCCGTGTGTAACCCTGAATCCACTCGAAATTGTCGAACAGGCTCCAGACCAGATAGCCGCGGACATCGGCACCCTCGGCTTTGGCTTTGAGAACCGCGTCGATGTGCCGGCGGAGATAGTCGGTTCTGAGCGGGTCGTGGATCGCATCACCGTCGTGCACTTCGTCGATGTCGCCAAACCCGGCGCCGTTCTCGGTGATGATCACCGGCGGATTGCCGTAGTCGTCGCGGAGCCTGAGCAGCAGCCCGTGCAGCGCCTCCGGCCGCACCGGGCCGTTGAAGGCCTTCACCTCGTCCGGGTTGGCGCCGGCGGCCATGCCGAGTGGCCCGGATTCGTCCGTTTCGACGAACATCGGCGCGTAGTAGTTCACGCCGATGAAATCGACCGAGTTGGCCGCGATCAGTGCGCGGTCGGCTTCGGGAATCGCGAACGCCGGATTGTGGGCGCCGAGCGTCGCCACGACGTCGTCGGGAACGGTTCCCTTGAGGACGGCGTCGAGCGGCCAGCGGTTGATTACACCGTCGAGTTGCGCGGCGGCGGCGATATCCCCCGCGTCCTCGCCATCGATCGGAATCATCGGATAGAGCGGCAGCGCGATACCGACCATGCCGGACAGCCCCTGCCGGCGGAACTCTCCGACGGCGGCGGCGTTGGCAAGCAGTAGATTGTGCATGCCCGGCGCCTGACGACCATACTGTTCGCTGGTGAACGCGAACGGCTCGCGCTCGCCGCTGCGCGCGTTCTCGGCGATCAGGTCCATGAGGAACAGATCGATGAAGGGCTCGTTCAGGGTGACGAAGGTGTCGACCCGATCGCCGAGCGCTTCGAAGACGACGGCCGCGTAGTCGCGAAACCAGTCGATCGAGTCGCGATTGTGCCAACCGCCACGGTCGAAAAGACCGGCCGGAAAGTCCCAATGATAGAGCGTCGCGATCGGCGCGATCCCGGCCGCCAGCAGGTCGTCGACGAACCGACGGTAGTAGTCCAGTCCGGCCGTGTTCACCGCCCCGGTCCCGTCCGGCAGGATCCGCGGCCATGACAACGAGAACCGGTAGGCGTTGAGGCCGAGGTCGCGCATCAATGCGATGTCGTTTCGGTATTGGACCGGATCGTAGGTGTTGATCGCGACGTTGCCGGTGTGGTGCGCCCCGACGACTTTTTCGGTGATCCGCTCGCCGTTGGTGAAGACGTCCCATTTCGACAGCCCGCGCCCGTCGGCGCGCCAGCCCCCTTCGACCTGGTACGCGGCGCTAGCGGCACCCCAGAGGAAGGGTCGGGTCGTGTTCTGATGGTTCATGTTGCGCTGCCATCACGAGGTCTACGGGGTGGGGACGATCGCGCCGTCAGCGGTGAAACACGTCGGTTTCGCCGCCAACAGTCTTCAGGTTGTATAGTATCTCCAGCGCGTCGCGCCGCGCCACCGTGGAGCGTTCGCTCGTGTTGTGAGTGGGAGGAAGACGAACGAATGACCAAAGAGAACGAGCGGCCGGTTCTTCCGGAACACATGGATCGCTGGTCGCGCAACGCGCGTCTATACGAGAAGCTGAAGGGGATGGGAGTATGCGTTACCCCCATCCCAGAGGATCATGACCCCACGAAGATTCGCGAGATGATCGTATCGGTCGATTTACCGAGCGACGTTGTTGCGCCAGTGCAGCGGTCTGAGGTTGGTCAGATCGTCCGACCCCTTGGCGGCGACCGGGACAATGTGGTCGACTTCCCAACCAAAGTCTGACTGGCGATTGCCGTAATCGGTGAATCGGATCACCGAACCATAAGCATCGTGCCGCCAGATTGCGGGGTCATATCCGGCAATCTCGCGGCCCTTTGTCCACACCTTGATAGGGATATTTAAGGTGGGTTTCTTCGTCGTAGTACTCATAGTTTCGAGCTCCGATTGTTTCGGAGCCGAAAGGAGGCTCTTGACCTGCTGGCACCAAATCGGGTAGGTTCCGCTGGTGATCACAAACCGCCTGCCTCCTTTCGGCAGGTTGCAGAGTTAAGCCGGCCGCCACCAGCGAGCCGGCTTTTCTTGTGTATCACGAGGTGCGACGTTTTGTCGAATCCTTGTGTGAACGAAGGCAGAACCCTACAGGATGTAGGGTCTTCGGGTTGCTGGTCATCGGTGAATCAGGTTGCGGACCCGGAAGTCCAAACGCTTCGGCTTCATCAAGCACAGGAACCTGCGTAGCGTCGTTCAGCGCTTGCTCTAGCGACTGGCGCGCACGGTCGGGCCTATCCTCGGGATGGGACACAAACGGGATCGGACCGCCAGGCATGTGCGTCGGCTTCCCGTCATCGTCATAGAAGACTTCGTGAAGTCCGTATCCGGCGCCGTCTCAGTAGCGGACTATTCGATGCGACTGCGGCGGATTCACAGACAGCACACAATCCGAGAAAGGGTCCGGTCGTTTCGGTTATAGCCCGGTCGGGGGCCTGAGAAGGTTTGTTGAGTTATGGCAAGCCCGGATAACTTGGAAACGTGAAAATCGCGCCAGCCTTCTCCACTTCCTCCGGACGATTGCCAAGCACTCAGGGTCAGATCACCGTCGCTATCGTACCCCACGATATGCGGCTCGGCCTCGCGCGCTGAACCATGATAGGTGAAGGTGAGGGTGCACCTATCTTTGATGGCTCGGCAGAGTAGGTCGGCGGACATCGGCCTCCCCCATTGTGTGCGCGGGAGGCTATGCCACCACCGCACAACCAGCACCACGGTCCTAGTCAAACACGTACTCCACGACCGCGCCGGGCCCGAGCGGCAGGTCGAGGGCCACCCAGCCGACGATCATCGCGACACCGGTTATCAGCAGCCACATCGAATAGGGGAGCATCGCCGCGGTCAGGCTGCCGAGGCCAAAATTCTTGTCCCATCGCTGGGCGAAGATCAGGATCAGCGGGAAATAGACCATCAGCGGCGTGATGATGTTGGTCGCGGAATCGCCGACGCGATAGGCGGCGGTCGCGGTCTCCGGGCTGATGCCGAGCAGCATCAGCATCGGCACCAGAATCGGCGCGAGCAGCGCCCACTTCGCCGAGGCCGAGCCGACGAACAGGTTGATGATGCCGGTCAGCACCACCAGGCCGCCCAGCAAGGCCGGCCCTGGCATGTTGGTCCAGCGCAGGAACTCCGCCCCGTCGATCGCGAGGATCAGGCCGAGATTCGACCAGTTGAACATCGCCACGAAGTGGGCGGCAGCGAAGGCGAGGACCAGATAGTAGGCGAGGTCGGCCATCGCCTCGCTCATCATCTTCACCAGGTCGCGGTGGTTCTTGATGGTGCCGGCGACCGCGCCATAGACCCAGCCGCCGATCAGGAACAGAAGAAAGAAGCCGGCGACGAACGACTGATAGAGGGGATTGAACCGTGCCTCGGGCCGTGCGGCTTCGTCGATCAAGGGCGTCCCCGGTCCGATCGTCAGGAACACCCAGATCGCGATCAGAATCAGCGCCGACAGTCCGGCCCGCCCTAGCGCCTTGCGCTCAACAGCAGTCGGCGCCCCCTCCACGGGATGGTCGCTGCTGGCGACCGCGCCGCCGGTCCATGGCCCAAGTCGCGGCTCGAGCACCCGGTCGGTGACGTACCAGATGACCGGCAGATAGATGAAGAACAACCCGGCGAGCAGGTACCAGTTGCCGGCGATGTTGGCCTGCCAGTCGGCCACCAGGATCTCGGCGCCCGCCTCGGTGACGCCGAACAGCAGCGCATCGATCTGACCGGGAAACAGGTTGGCCGCGTAGCCGCCGGAAACGGCGGCGAACGCCGCCGCAATCCCCGCGATCGGGTGGCGGCCGGCGGCAGCGAAGAGAACGCCTGCGAGCGGGATCAGCACCACATAGGCGGCATCGGCGGCGAGGTTGCTGAGCATGCCGACCGCGACGACCGCCGGGGTGAGGAGAGCCTTCGGCGCATTGCGGACCCCGAGGCGCATCGCAGTGCCGAGCAGCCCCGACCGTTCCGCGACGCCGGCGCCCAACATGACGACCAGCGCGTAGCCGAGCGGATGAAAATGGGTGAACGTTACCGGCATGTTGGTCAGCAGCAGGCGCAGGTTTTCGCCCGACAGCAGGCTCTTGGCGTCGACTTCTTCGTCGGTGACCGGATTGACGGCTGAAAGGCCGAAGAGCGATGCAACGAGGCTGACGACGACAAGGACCGCGATCAGCCAGACGAAAATGAAGACCGGGTCGGGAAGCCGGTTGCCGATCCGCTCGACGCTGGCGAGAATTCCGGTTCGCGGTTGGTCGACGGTTGTTGCCATTCTTCGCTCCCTGCCCCGCACGGCTGGGCGCGTTTTTTCACGCTCGGTGCGATAGGGCCTTGAGTTTATATAACATTTCCAGCGCGTCGCGGGGCGCCAGCTCATCCGGCCGGACCGTGTCGAGCAGGTCGGCCACCGGGTCGACGTCCCTGGTCTCGGCTGGTGAAGCGCGCGCGACGGAGAAGAGCGGCAGGTCGTCGATCAGCGTCTGGACCGGCGATTGCCGATCGGTTTCCTCGAGCTGGGTCAGGACGGCACGAGCCCGCGCCACCACCGAGGCCGGCAGTCCGGCGAGCTTTGCCACCTGGATCCCGTAGGAACGGTCGGCAGCGCCCGGCGCGATCTCGTGCAGGAAGATCACGTCGCCTTCCCACTCCTTGACCCGCACCGTCACGTTGCGGAGCCGCGGCAGGCGATCGGCCAGCGCCGTCAGTTCATGATAGTGGGTCGCGAACAGCGCCCGGCTGCGGTTCACCTCATGGAGATGCTCGATCGCCGCCCAGGCGATCGACAGACCGTCGAAGGTCGCCGTACCGCGACCGATCTCGTCGAGGATCACCAGCGACCGCGGACCCGCCTGGTTGAGGATCGCCGCGGTCTCGACCATCTCGACCATGAAGGTCGAGCGTCCGCGCGCCAGATCGTCCGCGGCACCGACCCGGCTGAACAGCCGATCGACGATCCCGATCCGGGCGTCTCGCGCCGGCACGTACGAACCGACCTGGGCAAGAATCGCGATCAGCGCGTTCTGACGCAGGAAGGTCGACTTGCCCGCCATGTTGGGGCCGGTGACCAGCCAGATGTGCCCCGCGTCATCCGCACCCTCGGGGCCGAGGGCGCAGTCGTTAGCCACGAAAGTTTCCCCGGCGGTCCTCAGCGCCTGCTCCACCACCGGGTGCCGGCCGCCCTCGATCGTGAAGGCCATCGAATCGTCGACGATCGGGCGGCAGTAGCCTTCCGCCTCGGCGAGAACCGCCAGCGCCGCCGACACGTCGATAGTGGCGAGCCCGACACCCACCTGGCGGATAGCGTCGGCCTCTGTCGCGATGGTGTCGACGAGCGTGTCGAACACTGTCGACTCGATGGCGAGGGCGCGTCCTGCCGCTCCGGCGATTTTCGCTTCGAGCTCGCCGAGCTCGGTCGTGGAAAAGCGAACGGCGTTCGCCATCGTCTGGCGATGGATGAATCGCCCATTCAGCGGCGGCTGCAGCATCCGCTCCGCATGGGCCGCGCTGACCTCGACGAAGTAGCCTAAGACGTTATTATGCTTCACCTTTAGCGCGCGAATCCCGGCCTCGTCGGCGTAGCGGGACTGGAGGCTGGCGATGAATCGGCGGCTTTCATCGCGGAGCTTGCGCGCCTCATCGAGGTCGTCCCGGTAGCCGTCACGAACAAAGCCGCCGTCGCGCCTGAGGTGGGGTAGATCGTCCGCCAATGCCCGCGTCAACTCCGCCACAAGCTCATCCGGACCAGCGCTAAGTCCTTCTATCGCTTGAGCAATCGCCGACGGACGGCCCTCTCCAGCCAGCTGTCCGGCAAGCTGCGAGGCGACCGCCAACCCGTCGCGGATCGCCGCCAGATCGCGTGGCCCGCCGCGGTTCAGCGCGAGCCGCGACAAGGCGCGCGTGATGTCCGGCGCCGCCGCCAGTTGATCCCGGACCGAAGCCGTAAGCCCCTGATCGGAAAGGAAAAACGCGACCGCATCGAGCCGATTCGCGATCTCATTGGGGCTCGTTGAGGGTCCTGCAAGGCGTTGTGCCAGCAGCCGCGCGCCGGCCCCCGTTACCGTCCTGTCGATCGCCGCGATCAGGCTCCCTCGGCGCTCACCGGCAAGTGTCTGATTCAGTTCAAGATTCGCCCGGGTCGCAGCATCGATCAGCATCACCCCGTCAGCGGTTTCCGCGACCGGCGGAACCAACGGCGGCCGCTCACCGATCTGGGTCTTCTCCACATAGGCGAGGATCGCAGCGGCCGCGCTCGTCTCTGGTCGCGAGAAATGGCCAAAACCGTCGAGCGTCGCGACCCCGAAATAGGCCGCCAGCCGATCCGCCGCGGTCGTGCTATCGAAAAGCGCCGGCGCCAGCGGCGTCACCGCCATCTCCAGCCCACGCCAAAAAGCGCCGAGTTCCGGATCGGAGAATACCGGTTCAGGAACAAGGGCTTCGCGAGGATCGATCCGGGCGAGATCGGCCGCCAACCGCCCGGAATCGCTGCCAGCCAGACGAAACTCGCCGGTTGAGATATCGATCCAGGCGATGCCAAACCGGTCGGGCTCGTCGGTACCCGCCTTTTGGCGCGAAACCGCCGCCAGGTAGTTGTTGCGGCCCGGCGCTAGCAGCGCGTCTTCCGTCAATGTGCCCGGCGTCACCAGCCGAACGACATCGCGTTGGACGACCGCCTTGCTGCCCCGTTTCTTGGCCTCGGTCGGGTCCTCGGTCTGCTCGCACACCGCGACGCGATGACCGAGGGCGATCAGCTTTTGGAGGTACTGATCGGCGGCATGGACTGGGACACCACACATCGGGATATCGGCACCGCGATGCTTGCCGCGCTTGGTGAGCGTGATGCCGAGCGCCCGTGACGCGGTTTCAGCATCGTCGAAAAACATCTCGTAGAAGTCGCCCATCCGGTAGAACAGCAGGCAATCCGGATTGGCGGTCTTGATCTCGATGTATTGCGCCATCATCGGCGTCGCCGCCGCATTCGAGGCGCTGGAATCCCGCGAATCCTTCTTGTCCATGGTGGCGGACGTTAGCCGATGCGGACGCAACGGGCGACCGCGTTACGCACCCTAAGGTGGTCTAGCCTTCCATCTATCCACAGCGAGACCGAGCGAACCCGATTGCGATACTTGCCTATCCTGGTGCGACCCATGGCTGTTTGCTCGACGTCTTCTCTGATCTCGTACAACCACAGGATAGGTCGCAATGCGAGATGGACAGGCTCTGACCGATCGGCGATGACTGACGGCGTCGGACAGGAGAACGTCGGTGCGATCAGGTCCCCTCCACGCTGCGCTGAGCGCGGCGTTTCTCGCTTTGAGCCTTACGCCGACCGACGCGTCCTCGGCCGCATCGCGGATCAACGCCGACGCTTGGCGGGCGCCGGCGCAATCCCTCCATCCGGATCGCCAGATTGAGCTGCTCGAACGTAAGATTGGCCAGATGCTTGTCATCGGCTTTCCGGGAACCCGCGCCGACGAGGTTTGGTCGCGACGAGCGATCAGCATGCTCGACCGGAGCCGGATCGGAGGCGTCATCCTGTTCGGCCATAACGTTCGCAATCGCGATCAGCTTAGCCGGCTGACCGAACGGCTGAACGCCGGCGGCGGACCGCCACCGTTCGTCGCCATCGATCAGGAAGGCGGGCAGATCCAGCGGCTGAACCGTCGCAAGGGGTTCACTCGCCTAGCGTCGGCCAAATCGATAGCCAACGGCAGCCTGTGCGACGCCTATGCCGCCTATTGGGCCACGGCGCGCGAACTGGCCAGGTTCGGCATCAACGTCAGTTTGGGGCCGGTGGTCGATCTCAACATCAACCCGCGCAACCCGGCGATCGGCCGCCTCGGCCGCAGCTACGGGACCGATCCGGCCACCGTCGTCGGCTTCGCTACTCAGTTCATCGACGCCCATGCCACGGCCGGCGTTCTCACTGCCGCCAAGCACTTTCCGGGCCATGGCTCCGCAGTTCGCGATCCGCACCACCGGGTCGTCGACATCACAACAACCTGGCAACCAAACGAGTTGGAACCGTTTAGTTCACTCGCCAGTGATGACGAGGTTGCGATGATCATGGTGGGGCACTTGATCCATCCTCGTTTTTCCGATGGCACACGACCGACCAGCTTGTCGCGTCGGACATTGACCGAGGCGCTACGCGACGATCTCGGATTCAACGGCCTGATCGTGACCGACGACCTGGGGATGGATGCCATCACCGAGCGCTACGGCCCTGAGGAAGCCGCGGTCATGGCAGTGCGGGCGGGCGCCGACCTGCTGATCTACGCCAACCAGAAGCCGGACGACGGCGCCTTCGTCGATGATGTGATCGCCGCCATCGCCGCAGCGGCGGTTTCCGGCCGAATCCCGATATCGATGATCGATCGCGCTCAGGCACGAATCCTCGAAACCAAGCGCCGCCTCAGTTTTGTTCCTGCGGAAGGGGACGATACGCAACCAATGTCGCCCGCCGTCGCGCCGATCGGCGGATCGTTCACGGCCGCTGACGTCGCAGCGATGACGGCGAAGGCGTGCCGGCCGGAGGCCGAGCCGCGCGGCGACGGGTAGCCTCGGCGTCATAATTGTGTCCGCAGTCGATGGGACTGTAACGCACTTGCAGCTTCAACACCGGGAGGTCCACATGTCGAGAGCGATCATGGTTCTGATCGTCGCCATCGTGGCGGCGCCGCTGCTGGTTCAGCCGGCGGCCAAAGCCGAGGACGATATCGGCATCGTCCGTGAGCAGGCGAGTAATCTTCCACACGACGAAGCCTTGAGGCTCCTCGGTGAAACGCTTGGCCGGAGCATCGAGGCGACTCAAGCGGACCCAAGTATCCCGGACATCCTCGAAGCACTGGAGACCAACATCGCCGCGACCCGTCGCATCCGTGAACTGGTCAGCGGCGAAGACACCGTCAGCGAAGACCAGATCGCCGAGATCGCAGGCGAGATATCGACCATCGCCAAGTCGTTCGAAGCTATCGCCGCGCTGGCGCCGGAGGTCTTCGAGCGACGCTATGCGGAGCTCTCCGATATCGATGCGGTCGGCCAGGAGATCGGCTTCCGGATCGCCGACGCGAATTCGCGACTAGCCGCGCTGCGGTCCGACAATGATGAGATCGACGGCTACCTTAGGGCCGAAACCCTGTCGCCGGCCGAGATCGAGAAGCTTCGCCTCACCCGTCAGGCCAACGACGCCGAAATTCACAGCCTCGAAGCCGCGGTCGCGGCGTGGGGTTACTTCTCCGAGCGTCATGCCGACGTGATGACCCGACTGGGTGATCAGTCCGAGAACCTCGACGTCTTCTTTCACGCGCTGAAGGAAAACGCCCGGGTCTACCGGGCAGCGTCGCAGACACTCAATCTCGCGAGCTCCCTCAAGACCGCGCTTTCCGATCTCGGAAGCGTCGAGAACCTCGACACGCTGCGCTCCGAACTGGTGCGCTCGTGGAGCGACCTGATGAAGATCGTCGACGAAGTGAATGACGGCCTGCGGCTGCAGCCGGGGATGTGAAGGCCATGCGTCGATTGCTGGTCGTCGTCCTACTAGCCGTCGGTATCATCGGAGCCTGGTGGCTCGCCGATGACAGCCAGCTGGGGGAACGGATCGTGACGTTCGGCAACGAGGTGGTCGATCGAGCAACCGGGGAGCGTCCGAGCTGGGGCGATGTGGCCGATCGCGTCGGCGACTTCGCGACAGCCGAGCGCGAACTGAAGCAAACGGTCGGTGGCCTCAGCGGCGATCCGGATCCGAGCAACCTGGACGGTCAGCAGAGCGAGTAGCGCCCAAACTCACGGTTCAAGCGGCGTGGCGGGAGGCGTCCGGTCCGTAGTAGTTGATGTAGCGGGTGTTGATGCGCTCGACCGGCAGCACGATGAAGACGTCGGTCGTGCCGAACTGCCAGTCGACCACAGCCTCCTCGCAGATATAGGCGCCGAGGCGTAGATACCCCTTGATTAGCGGCGGGAGCGCGCGCAGCACCTTGATGTCGCTGACACCATCACCCGCCAAACCGTCGAGCGCCACGCCGCGACCCGGCAACGCCTGCACGCGCCACGCCTCCGGCGTCGGCGCGTAGTTCCGCAGATATCCAAGCACCGGCGCAAGGCGTCGCGGGTCAGTGCCCTCAAGCGAAGCGCAGCCGATCATCACATCGAGATTGTGCCGGCGTACGTAACTCCAGATGCCGTGCCACAACAATTCGACCGTGCGCTTGGTCCGGTACGGCTTCAGAACGCATGATCGCCCGAGCTCCAGAAACGAACGGCGGCTGTGACGACCCACCAGCCGGTCGACCTGAAACTCGCCAGCGGAATAGAAACCCTTGCGCTTCTGGGCAACTTCCTGGCGAAGGAGCCGATAGGTGCCGACGATCTCAGGCTCGCCAACCACGTCGTGATCGAGAACCAGCAGGTGATCGCAGAACTTGTCGTAGGGATCGGCATCCCGGCCAAAGAAGGCCGCTTTCGCATTGGCGACCGCCGACATCTCCTCGTAGAAGATGCGGTAGCGGAGGCGTTGCGCCTGTTTGACTTCCTCGCTGGAGCGGGCGAGCCGCACCTCAAGGCTGCCCAACCGTCCGAGCGGACCAGCCTGCTGGTTGAAGCGCCACCAACCCATGCGCTTCATTCCGCCGGTGATACCGCCAGTGAAGCGCTGTGGCATCAGGGACAGGTAATCCATGTCGCCTCCCCGCGGACCGTCCTTGCCGCGTTAGCTTCGCGCGTGGGCCGAGCCACGGCAAGACTGATTCTACCAATACTAACTGGTCGTCTCCGCATTGTCTCGCCGTCCGCGATGCGACCGGGCGTGAGTGAAAAACCACAGATTTCAAACAGTTTGGTGACAGTCGCCTGTGACTAACGTCTCTCCGCTCACCCGATCAATCGCCAGACGAAGCCCAAAACGGCAGCGATTCGCACTACCCGCTAGCTTGGGCATCGCGGCACCGGCGCCATCTCGCCCAGCGCCTCGACAACCTTGAAGTCCGTCCCTGAAGCCTCAGCCAAGAACACGCTCAAAGTGACATGATGGTTGATAGGGTCGATGGCAACAGAACCGGTCGGGGAGTTAAAGGTCAGGCCGGCCATACCATCGATTGCTGCTTCGCGGCTGACTTCATCCGATCGCTCCATCCCAAGCTTGAGAGCTTGCATGGCGTTATAGCTCGTCAATGCGGACTCGGTCGGGGTTACGGCGCCTCCGACGTTCTGCAAAATCCGGGCGACGAAGTCCCGGACACCTGGGCTGTTGTAGTCAGCCACAAACGGCGTCACGACAAAGAGACCTTCTCCTGGAATCCGTCCGATAAAGTCGAGGTAGCTCCTCTCAAAGCCCATGAAGTTCAGCGCGATGCTATCGAATAGATTGGCGCCGATCGCCTGGCGCATGAAGGCAACACCGTCGTCTCCGGGAACAGCCAGGATCAGGACGTCGACGTCGGCATCCTGAACTTGACCGATGACATCGGAGAAGTCGGTTGTGCCGAGCGGCTTGTAGGCTAACTCAACGACTTCTCCTCCGAGCTCGTCAATCATCGCCTTCGCTTGGCCGAACATCCTTTGGGGCCAGACATAATCCGATCCGAGCATGAAGTACCGGTTGCCGAACCTTGCGTTCAGGTAGGGCAAAATCAGTGCCGTCTCCTGATTGGGGACCGTGTTGAAACAGAAAAAGTAACGATTGCAAACGCCACCCTCGTAATCGGTCGTATAGAGCAGCGGGGTCCGGCGTGCGAGGATCTCAGGCATCATCGCGTCGCGGACGGCTGATGACGTTGGCCCCACAATCGCCAGCGGATCGACTTCATCCATCACCGATCGGACCGCGGCCACCCCACGATCCGGACTGGACTCCTCGTCTATGTAGTGGATGGCTAGCTGCTGCCCGAGAATGCCGCCGTCCCTGTTGATTTCCGTCACGGCGAGGTCAAGCCCGGCCCGGGCCTGATCGCCGAAAACCTTGAAGTTGCCTGAGAGCGGCAGGATCGCGGCAACGTTGATGGTATCCGCATTGGCGCCAAATACCGACGGCGAGGAAATCGCCGTGGCGGCAACCGCCGCTGCCGACGTAGTGATCACCTGTCTTCTGGTCGGCACTTGCCCCTCCTATGACTCAGTGCGCCTCGTCCCAGTTTTCCGCAGCGGCCGCGTCCACTTGGAGCGGCACCGTAAGCCAAGCCGCAGGCTCAGCCGCGCGGGCCATCACCTCGCGGATTACCGGCAGGCTGGTTTCGACCTCTTCGTCCGGCGCCTCGAATACCAATTCGTCGTGAACCTGCAATAGCATCCGCGCCGACAGTCCGGCGTCCGCCAAGGCAGGCTCCATGCGGATCATCGCCCGGCGAATGATATCGGCGGCGGAGCCCTGGATCGGTGCGTTGATCGAGGCGCGCTCGACAAAGGCGCGTTCAGCCGGCTTACCGGACTTGATCTGCGGGAAGTGCACCTTACGGCCGAACAGCGTCTCGACATAGCCATGCTCGCGGACCTGGGTCTTCATCGCGTCCATGTAGGCCTGAATGCCGGGGAATCGCTCGAAATAGCGCTTGATATATGCGCTGGCTTCTTCACGCGGGATCGAAAGCTGGTTGGAGAGGCCGAACGCCGAGATGCCGTAGATGATGCCGAAATTGATAGCCTTGGCCCGATTTCGCACCTCGCGTGGCATCCCCTCGACCGGCACGCCGAACATCTCGGAGGCGGTCATCGCGTGAATGTCGAGGCCCTCGGCAAAGGCCTGTTTCAACTCCGGAATGTCGGCAATATGAGCAAGGATCCGTAACTCGATCTGGCTATAGTCGGCCGAGATCAGCTTGCGCCCTGCCGGCGCGACGAATGCCGTGCGAATTCGCCGTCCGGCTTCGGTACGGATCGGGATGTTCTGCAGGTTGGGCTCGTAGGACGACAAACGCCCGGTCGATGTCGAGGCCAGTGCGTACTGGGTGTGAATGCGACCGGTCTCGGGATGAATGAAACCCGGCAGCAGGTCGGTGTAGGTCGATTTCAGCTTCGATAGCTGTCGCCAGTCGAGAATGCGGGCGGCGAGGTCAACACCCGACGCGGCCAATTCGTCGAGGACGTCAGCCCCGGTCGACCAGGCCCCGGTTTTGGTCTTCTTGCCCCCCGGCAGACCGAACTTGCCGAACAGGATGTCACCGAGTTGCTTGGGCGAACCGATGTTGAACGGCTCGCCGGCCAGTTGGTGGATCTCATCCTCGAGGCCGCCGAGCTTCTGGGCGAACTCACCCGACAACCGCGACAAAGACTGGCGGTCGACCTCGATACCGCGTTCCTCCATCCGCGCCAGCACGGGCACCATCGGCCGCTCCAGCGTCTCATAGAGGTTGGTCATGTGCTCGGGCACGAGCCGCGCCTTGAGGTTCATCCAGACCCGCAGGGCCATATCGGCGCTTTCGGCGGTGTAGGCCGTCGCTTTGTCGATTGGAATCTCGGCGAAGCCGATCGCCGATTTGCCCGTCCCGGTCAGCTCTTTGCGGGGGATCGGCACATGCTGGAGCCAGCGTTCGGAGAGTTCGGCGAGACCGACCCCACCCTTGCCAGCGTCCAGGGTGTAAGCGAGCAGGATCGTGTCGTCGTAGGGCACAACGTCGATCCCATGACGGGCGAGCAGCAGCCGCGTCGGTTTGAGGTTGTGGGCGATCTTCAGAACCGCCGGGTCCTCGAACAGTGGCTTGAGTGCAGCCAGCGCCGCATCGACGGGAACCTGCCCCGGCAGCAGCCCTGGATCGAGCAGGTCGGTTTCTCCGTTCCGATGCCCAAGCGGCAGATAGGCCGCCTTGCCAGGGGCGGTCGCTAGGGCGATGCCGACGATGTCGGCCTGCATCGGGTCCGCGCCGTTTGCCTCGACGCTGAGCGCCACACGGCCCCTCTCCGTGGCCGCGTCGATCCAGGCCGCCAAGGCGGCTCCGTCCGCGATGGTCTCATAGCCGCTCGTGTCAATCGGGGGCGACAACGATGCCCCCGCAGCCGAGGCGGCTTGGGAAGCCGGGGTCAAGGCACCGTTGGCTTTATCCGGCACAGTCTCCGCAACAGCCTGCGCGGGTTCATCCTCCGTCTTCCCTGAGGGCATCAGCCGCGCCGCATAGGTGGCGTCGTGCAGCTTCTCCGACTTCAGCCGCGGATCAGCATCGACTGTATTGGGATCGATCTCCGACGCTTCCCCGACCCGCTTGACCAGTGTGGTCAGCTCCATCGCCTTGGCGAAGGCGATCAGCCGTTCGGCATCGAGTTCGCCGACCCGGGTCGCGGCCAGTGGCGTGTCGCTTTCGACGTCGCGATCAAGCGTGACCAGCTGCTTCGACATCCGCGCTTGGTCGGCATACTGGATAAGGGTCTCGCGGCGTTTCGGTTGTTTGATCTCCTCGGCTCGGTCGAGAAGCGTTTTGAGATCGCCGTATTCCTTGATCAAAGCCGAGGCGGTCTTGATGCCAATGCCCGGAACGCCAGGAACATTGTCGGAGGTATCGCCAACAAGGGCCTGGACATCGATGACTCGATCCGGCGGCACGCCGAAGTAGTCGATCACGCCGTCGACATCGATGCGCCGTTCCGGCCGGTACCCCTTGCGACCCTTGGTGCCGGACTCGAAGTCGTAGAACTGGACATGGTCGCTAACGAGCTGCATCAGGTCCTTGTCGGAGGAAATGATCAGCACGTCGGCGCCGGCTTTCTCCGCCTCCACAGCGAAGGTGGCGATCAGATCGTCGGCCTCGAAGCCGTCCTTCTCGATCGGTTCGAGCCCGAAGGCGCGCACCGCCTCGCGCATCATTGGAAACTGCGGCACCAGATCGTCGGGCGGATCGCGCCGGGTGCCCTTATAGTCCGGGTAGATCTCCTTGCGGAACGTGTCCTCCGTCTTGTCGAACAGGATCGCGAGATGGGTGGGTTTGATCCCGACCGCCCCTTCGCGGACGAACTGATAGAGCTTGGTGGAAAAGAGCCGGATCGCACCGGTCGGCAGTCCGTCGGAGCGATAGTTGTACTTGGCGTCCTGATTGATCGACTGAAAATAGGCGCGGAAGACAAAGGACGATCCGTCGACCAGGAAGACGTGATCGCCAGGACCGATGGGCTTGGAATCGGGGTTGCTCATGGTCGCGACTATGCCCCTACGCGGTGAACGTTGGAAGGGGCTCGATCAGCCGTCTCGGTCGGGGCTCAGATTCCGCCGATGGGATCAGCCGGACTGATGATCGGCATTGAAAATCGCGGCCGCGATCTTCCACCGTCCGCCGGCTTGACGGCGAAACTTCAGGACCTGTCGACCGTTCTGCCTGGTCTCGCCGCCGTCCGAGCCGTCGAGAACCCGAACGAAGTGACAGATCAGCACCGCAAGGTCGCCGTCGCCGTCCACCTCGATGTCGGTGATGTCGAAGCGCTTGATTTTGGGCCAGTTCCGCATCCAGGTCTGCAGCGCTTCATGCCCAACGACATCGGCCATGTCGGGCGGCATCAGACGCGCGTCTTCGGTCCAATGAGTCAACCAATCGGCGAAGTGCTCCTCCGGGATATCTGCAAGCGTGACGCGGAAAACCTCACGGATAGCGTTGATGTCAGCTTTCGTTAGTGCGCTCACGGCATGCTCCTTCCGCCCTTGTCGCGACTGAAACACACGTTCAGTGGTCTCGGTAGGGACAATCGAACCTACTCGACAAACTTCGCGTATCGAAGGGCGAATTGTAGTGCGGTCGGGAGCACTGATCGCACTTTCCTCCAGGTTTACCCCCCCTTAAATCGCCGCTTTTAGCGTCCAGAAGCGCCGGCGGATCGCGCTGGGGGCTTGTTTGGAGGTGCGACGCAAATGGCGACTCGGCGCCGGCAAAATCAACGAATCGAGCCAGTGTTTGGTAGCCGGAAGCAGCCGACTAAGGCCAAGAGTCCAGCCAAGGCACCGGCAGGGACCAAACGCCCGAAGCGAGTGGTCGCCGCAAAACCCGGAACCAAATCGGGTGAGTCGCGAACCGCTGGCAACGGCAGCGGCCCGACGATCATCCGTCGCAAGGTCGCCCAGCCGAAGCGCGCCGGATCGGGAAAGCGGGCGCCCAGCGGGTCCCGCCGAACGCCAACGGCACGCCGCGCGCGGAGGCGTGGGTTTTTCCCGACCTTCGGTCGTGTCGTCCGCGGCATCGTCTACTGGTCGGTCGTGGTCACCATCATCGGTGCCGCCGGAACCGCCGGTCTCATTGGCTACTACTGGTCCAAACTTCCGCCGACCGCCGAATGGACGCTGCCGGAGCGGCCCGCCAACGTCCGCATTCTTGCGGCAAACGGCACCCTGATCTCAAACCGCGCCGACACCGTCGGGCAGACGCTCAGCCTCGATGATATGCCGCCCTATCTCCCTGAGGCGGTAATCGCCATCGAAGACCGACGCTATCACTGGCATTTCGGCGTCGACCCGATCGGGCTCGCTCGCGCCATGGTCGCCAACGTCCGAGCCGGCCGCATCGTGCAGGGCGGCTCGACGCTGACCCAGCAACTTGCCAAGAACCTGTTCCTCACACCGGAACGGTCGTTCGAGCGAAAAGTCCAGGAGGTGATCCTGGCGGTGTGGCTCGAGGCGAGCCTTTCCAAGGACGAAATCCTCGAACTTTACCTCAACCGCGTCTATCTCGGCGCCGGCGCTTATGGCGTTGATGCCGCTTCGCATCGCTACTTCGGCAAGTCGGCGCGCAACATCAACCTCGCCGAAGCGGCGGCGCTCGCCGCCCTGCTCAAGGCGCCCAGCCACTACTCCCCAACCGCCAACCCCGAGGCCACCGAGGCCCGCACCCAACTCGTCCTGGCCGCGATGCACGAGCAAGGCTACATCGACGACCGCGAAGCGAGTCTGGCCCTCTCCCAGGACGTGCGTCCGGTTCGCGACGTCGCCGGCGGCAGCGGTCGTTATGTCGCCGACTGGGTGACTGCCGAACTACCGCGCTACGTCGGCGCGCTCACCCGGGACGTCATCGTCGATACGACCATCGACCTCAGGCTCCAGACTCTTGCCGCCGGCGCGGTCACCACAACCCTCGGCGATCTCGGCGCGGAACGCGGCGTGAGCCAGGGTGCGTTCATCGCCATGGACCCCTATGGCGGCGTCCGGGCGTTGGTCGGCGGCAAGGACTACGCCTCGAGTCCATTCAACCGCGCTGTCGACGCACGCCGCCAGCCTGGATCGTCGTTCAAGCCATTCGTCTATCTCACCGCGCTTGAGCACGGGCTCATTCCCGAATCCGTCCGCATCGATCAGCCGGTGTCGATCAAGGGATGGCGACCGGAGAACTACACCCGGCAACATCTCGGACCGGTGACGTTGCAATCGGCTTTGGCGCTGTCGCTCAACACCGTGTCGGCCCAACTCGCTGCCGAAGTCGGCCCGGCCGAAATCGCGGCGACCGCGCGGCGGCTGGGTGTCGCTTCGCCGTTGATGGCGACTCCGTCGATCGCGCTCGGAACGTCGGAGGTCGGCCTGCTCGAGATGACGGGCGCTTTCGCGAGCTTCGCCAACGGCGGCAATGGTGTCATCCCCCATGTCATCCGCCGAATTCGGACCGTCGATGGCGAGGTCCTTTACGAGCGCTCGGGCAACGGCCCCGGGCCGGTGATCCATCCCGTCCACGTCGGCATGATGAACGGCATGCTCCGCGATGCGCTTGAGCGCGGGACCGGCAAACGCGCCATCGTCCCCGGCTGGCCCGCGGCGGGCAAGACCGGTACGAGCCAGGATTTTCGTGACGCCTGGTTCATCGGCTACACGGCGACGCTGGTGGCCGGCGTCTGGTTCGGCAACGACGATTCGACCCCCACCAAGAAAGCCGCCGGTGGCAACCTTCCGGCGGTCGCCTGGCAACGATTCATGAGCACGGCGCTGGAGGGAATGGTGGTCGCCGATTTGCCCGGCAACTACCGTTTCCGCGATCCGGCCAACTTCGTTGATGAACCGACCCCGGTCGCCACCATCGGCGATGACGGTGAATTCCTGTTTCCGGCACCGCCCGATGCTAGCGGTAGCGTCGCGGCCGGACCTGTCCACGAGGAACCGCGGCGCGGCTTCTTCCGCCGGCTATTCGGCGGTTGATGAAGCGCCATCAGGCGGCTCGAGCCGGTACTCGACCCGCCGGTCGAGCGCCCACAATTCCTCCTGGGTGTAGCGGGTCGGATCGCTTGGCTTGAACCGTTGACTTTCGCCGAAGCCGTAAACGTCGAGTGCGCCGACATAACCGAGCTGCCGAAGCGTCACGGCAACCGTTTGCGCGCGGCGCAGCGACAGATCGGCGTTGTAAGTCTCCGAACCTCGCGGATCAGTGTGGCCGACGATTGCGACATAGTCCGATGCGGCGCGGGCGAGAGACGCGTGCATGTCTATGACGGCGGCGCGGCCCACCGCGGTCAGCGCTGCCGATCCGGTTTCGAAGCGTACGGGGACGGGCACGGCCTCGACGACAATGCTGCGGAATACGGGTGAAGCCAAGCCGCTCGGGCCATCATCGGACTTGCGCGTCGCCACGTATTCGGGTGCCAACGCCCGTGCTTCAATAGCCCGTTGAAAGGTTCGCCGTTCAACCGACACCGGCGGCGGTTTCGGGTTGGCGACAACGTCGCGCATGTCGTCAAGCGCTTCTTCGTAGATCGGTACAGCTTCCGCCCACGCCCGCTCGGCGTAATAAACGTCACCGAGAGCCACCAGCGCCTGCCACGGCCGCCCGTAGCGCAGCACGTCGGCTTCGATCATAGTGCGTTTGGCGTCTTCGGGCAGGGTCTTGAGGACGGACAGCGCCATCGCTCGTCCCAACTGATCCCGCGTCGCCACGGTGCAATCCGATGTCGCAATCAGCTCATTGTGGAGATTCGGATAAGGCGCCGTGTCACCCGCTTCGATTGCCGACCGAATCTCGGCTTTGATCACCGGACAATCAGCCAGAGCCGCCGGCGTAACAACGAGAACCGAGACGATGGTTAGTCCAACCCGTCCGCAGCGGTTCATCTTCAATCAACCGTGATGGTGATCGCGGTCCGCGCGACGATGTCGCTTGGGGTCATCTGTTTGCCGCCGACCGGCACCGCCTTGGCCTCGACTGTGATGGCGCGGCTCAGATGCGTGTCATAGTCGCCGAGATCGGTAAACACCGAGTCCCGATCGATGGCGATGGCGTCAACTGCCCGATCTTCGAGGCTGCAGATAGCGATCACCGTCTCGGTGCCGGGGTCGGCCAGACGAAACTGAAACGGGGCGTCATCGGCGGGAAAAAGGAGATCAGCGCCGGGGAGGATCAGATTGTCCTCTTGAAACCGATTCGGGAAAATTACCGTCGCCGTTCCGGCGCTGTCGACATTGATTAGCGTCAGGTAACAAGCTTCCTCTGTCGCCACCGTGAAAACCGCGAGATCGCCGACCCGATAGGCGGGACGATCGGAAAACAGTGCGAGATCGAAATCGCGCCGGTGTTCGAGCGGCCGCTCGAAGACCGTGGCCTCCGGCTCGTCCACCGTCGCGATCAGATCGCCGAGGCCCAGCGGACTGAGGTCCGAAACCAAGTCGGCCAGCGCCAGGAACTGAGCTTCAAAGGCGTCGCGCGGTACGAGACCCTGAGCGAGGCGACCCGCAAGGCGCATCGCCTCCGGATCATCAGCCGCCTCCAGAACCGCCTGGAACGTCGCAAGGTCCATACCTAACTCAGCGGCCGCGAGTTGCCGGCTAACTCCGTCCTCGTATCGTTTCGCCAGCGCGTTGATCATCTCGACGCCGTTGAGCTTCAAGGCGGGGTCGAGACCGGCCGCACGCATTGCCGTAGCAAACCTTGACGCATCCGCTTCGAACAAGGCGTCCATCTCATCCGGCGTCGGATAGAGCGCTTCGACGACCTCACGCACCGGCTCGGGAAATGCATCGCCGACCATCACTGACGCGCGAATCTCGTCGGTCGCCTTGCGAATCCCTTGGTCGTGACAGCCCATGCACGAAATGCCGTTGGTCACGGTACGATCGCGCCTTCCCGGATCAAAGACGATGTCGGTCGGCGCCTTGTCCAGGCGCTCGCCGTACGCGGTGTGCAAGGCGTAGCCCTGGAAGCCGTTGGGCAGCGAGAAGATCGTTTCGCCACCGTCGTGTGCAAAGTCGAAGGGGCCATCGCCGGGTCCAAGCGGAAAGGCGAACAGGTTCTGGCGGTCGCCGTTTCCGCTGAAATCGTAGGAGGTCCAGAAGTAGCCGGTGGGAATCGTATGGCGTTCGATCAGCCGATTGCTGTGCGACACGCCGGAGGTCTGGAAACCCGCGCGTTTTGCCACGAACCGCTGGAGGTTGGCGGTAACGTTGACGCCAAGCGCACCCTGTAGATCGGCGAAATCGTCGGGCAGCTTCAGCAGCCGATTGTAGAGCGGCGGCTGCGCCGCGGTGAACGCAAACCAGTCGGCCCGCACGTAGGGCAGCAGCGTCAGCGTGTCCGTCGCCAGGAGGTCGAACGCCTTGCTGACCGGCACCGCTGCGTAAGGATAGACGGCGAGGATCAGATCCCAGTCCTCGGGCATCCAGCCAAGGTCCTTGAGGTTGAATCGCAGGATCGCCCCGTCCGGATCGATGGCTTCAAGCCGCACCACGTCTGACACGCTCGATAGCGAATTGAGCAGCTTGACGGCGCCGTGCCGGTAGACGGCCATCTCGGCGTCTGTTGCGCAGGCGTTATGGAGATGGGTGAGGGTCAGGTAGCGCGTATCGGCCATCCGTGTGCGTTGGATCTGTTCGAGATCGGCCGCCATCAGCGCGATCTCGTCCGACGGCGCGATAAACGCCCGGTCCGTGCACGCCGCGTCTTGCTTCGTCCCAAGCGCGGCGATCCACGTCCGCAGCGCCGTGACATCCGCGTCGTTCGGGAGCGGATGGCTCAGATCGGCCTCGTAGTAGACGTCATAAGGCATCTCCCGGTTCAGCAATTGGGTGACGATCCGCGAGCCGTCGGGGTTGCCCGGCGCCACATATCGCGGGTCGGATGCCAGGCGATCGAGCATCAGGACGTGGCCGAAATTCTTCGCCGGCTGTAGCCTATCAGCGAGCAGGCCGTCCTGGTGACAACGGGCGCAGTGTTTGTCGAGGACGTCGAAGGCAGCCCGGGCGACCGGATCCTCCGGCGTGGGAATGGCCTGAGCCGACACCGTCGCGGAGGGCACTGCGCTGGCAGCGATCACGCCGAGTGCCAACGCGGCGAGGGATGCAAGACAGCGTCCTGCGTGCATCGATTCCTCCTGAGCGAAACGAGTAACATCCTTCCGAAGGACGCCGCTCGTTCGACAACCGACCGGGCCTGCCGCAATCGCGGCAGGGCCTTCAGCACTATACGGCGAGATGACGACCGGCGGGTGTGACCTCGATCCCACCGGATCGCCGGCCGTTCGACCGTCGAATGACGTTATTGACGCGGGCGTGAACGGCGGCTGAACGCCAGTCAGGAAGCTGGCGCGTCCTCTGACGGGATCGGCGGCAGGCTCTTCAGGTAGGCGGCCATGGCTGCCAAGTCTTCGTCGGAGAGCCGCGCCATATTTCGCTGCACCGCTGCCATTGTGCCACCGACCGAGTCGAACTCCGGCGTGAAGCCGGTTTGGAACATCGTCACGATATCGGCGGCGCTCCACGATCCGATCCCGCTCGGATCGGGGGTGATGTTGGGTACCGTCCCGTCTCCCTCAGGAGCCGGGCCGCCACTGTAGGCGCGGTCGGCAATGATCCCACCAATGGCGTTGCGGGGCGAATGACATTCACCGCAATGAGCCGGTCCACCAACGAGATAAGCACCCCTGTTGATCTCGTCACTCTCGTCCGGATCAGGCACGAACGTCTCGCCATCCACGTAGAGCAGTTGCCACAGGCCGAGGCCGCGGCGAATGTTGAAGGGAAAGCCGAGGTCATGGGCTGGGACGACGTTGTTCACCGGCTCCAGCGTATCGAGGAACGCTTTGAGGTCGATGATGTCCTCCAGCGTCATCCGCTGATAGGACGTGTAGGGAAAGGCCGGATAAAGGTGTTCGCCGCCCTTTCCGACGCCGAACTTCATGGCGTTGACAAAGTCCAGAGTCGACCACGACCCGATCCCGTTTTCCTCGTCCGGCGAGATGTTCGGCGCATAAAACGTCCCGAACGGCGTCACCATATCGAGACCGCCGGCGAGATTGAACAGATCATCGGCCGAAGCGTCGGGTGGCGCATGGCAGGATTCGCACCCACCCGCCCAGAACATGTACTCACCGTTAGCGAGGTCGGGCGTGTGATCCGGCAGGTCGGACGCCGCCAATCCGCGTGGCGCCGTCAGGAGCCATCCTGCGACCGCAGCGATGACGACAATCACGATCAGAACTGCAACAAGCCTGCGGACCATCGCCAGCCCCCGTCTCGAATGAAGAATCGTAACCGGGGTGTCGCCCCCGAACCACCGGTTCATGATCGCAGGCGTATCGGACGTCCGCAACCCAAGTATCAGGCCGCCTCCGGCAACCATTGTCATATGCGTCGGAATCGTTTCTAGTGTCTTTAATTAACCGGGGAGGACATTATGGAAACGATTCCGATCAACTGGTGGGCGGTTATCGTCGCGGCTGCCGTGAAGTTTATCGCCGGCTCGATCTGGTACGCGCCACCGGTCATGGGGCGAACCTGGCAAGCGGCGCTCGGCCTCGATGAAGACACGGTGAAACGCGGCCTCGCCAAGGCGATCCCGGTCGACATCGTTGCCAATCTGGTGATGGCCTACGTGCTGGCCCTGATCGTCGGCTACATGGGCGCGACGACAATCGGCGGCGGCTTGCTGGTCGGCCTCCTGGTTTGGCTCGGCTTCGCCGCCACAATTACACTCGGTACGGTCGTATACGAGCAGCGTCCGTTCAAGGTGTTCCTGATCAACAACGCGTACCTCCTGGTGACCATCGCGGTCATGGGCGCGATCCTTGCCGTCTGGCAGAGCGCCCCGATGGAGGTGCCGGCGGCATCCTGAGGCGGTGGCGGTGCAGCGGCCTCACGCGGAATTGTCGTGCCTGGCGTCAAGATAGGCCGCCAATCCGTTGAGGCAGCCCTCCCAACCAAGCCGGTGGGTCTTGACCGCCTCGGGGCTTGCGATCCGCTCGTGGCGGACCACGACCTCCGCACCCGCCTCGTGCGGATTGAAGCGGACGGTCACGCGTTCGTCGGGGGCATCGCCCATCCGCCACGAGTAGACCAGCAAATGCGGCGCCTCTACTGCCTCGAAGGTGCCGTCGATCCAGTTGATCGCGCCGTCAGGCATTCGGTTGGCGATGCGGTAACGCCCGCCAACGCGCAAGTCGACCTCGGCCTCCGGACAGGTGACCGGTCCTGGCCCCCACCATTGGACGAGATGGCGCGGTTCGGTCCAGGCGGCGAACAACCGGGCCGGCGTGGCGCGGATGACCTTGCGGACGACCACGACCGCGTCGGTATCGGGCGGTGCCGGCCGCATCACGACCGATCCCCGATCGGATCGTCATCCTCCGCGACGTAGGCCGCCAGACTGTCGAGCCGTTCAGTCCAGAATTGGCGGGTCGCTGCAACCCAGCCCTCGACGTCATCAAGCGCCGCTGCTTCGAATGAACACCGATGAACGCGGCCGCTCACCGCCCGCTCGACCAGCCCGGCCCGTTCGAGCACCCGGACGTGTTTGGAGACCGCAGGCAGAGACATAGCAAACGGCGCCGCCAGTTCGGTGATCTTTGCCGGTCCTGCCGTCAGCCGCCGGAGCAACGCGCGACGGGTGCGGTCGGCCAGCGCGTGAAAGACCTGATCGAGCCGATCGTCGACCGTCTCCGCAATCCGGTTTGTCACGTGCCTCCGTCCTTGCGCTATATTAAACCATGTGGTTTAGTATTGTAACGTCAAACCCAATCAAGCGAAAGGGGCGCACCATGTCCGATGCCATTCACCAGGAAGTCACCTTCAATGCCACGCCGAGCCGGGTATACGCAGCACTGATGGATTCCGGTGAACACGCCACGTTCACCGCCAACGGCGCAGCCGAGATCAGCCGGGACGCTGGCGGAGCGTTCAGCGCTCATGGCGGTGAGATCGTCGGTCGCAATATCGAACTCGTCCCTGATCGGCGCATCGTCCAGGCATGGCGCGTCAAGCACTGGCCCGAGGGCGTTTATTCGGTCATCCGCTTCGAGCTCGAGGACGACAACGGCGGCACGCGTCTGGTGTTCGACCATTGGGGCGCGCCGGAGGAGCAGCGGGAGCACCTCGCCGAAGGCTGGAAGCAGCGCTACTGGGAACCACTGCAGCGCTACCTCGGCTGACTGACGCACTCACCGCGGCTCGAAAAAGCGAGCGCCAGCGCCTAATCTGGCGCCTATGACACTTACCAGCGAGGAAACCGAGCGGTACGCGCGGCACATCGTGCTTGCCGAGGTCGGGGGGCCGGGGCAGGCGAAGCTGAAGGCGGCGCGGGTGCTGATCGTCGGCGCCGGCGGGCTCGGCACGCCGGTGCTGCAATACCTCGCCGCTGCGGGGGTCGGCACCATCGGTATCGTCGACCAAGATATTGTTTCTCTTGCGAATTTGCAGCGCCAGGTGATCCACGATACCGACGCTGTCGGGGAGCCGAAAACCGCCAGCGCGGCCCGCTCGATCGGCCGGATCAACCCCCATGTAACCGTTGAAACCCACCCCACGACGCTCACCGACGCCAACGCGACAGCCCTTGTCGCGGCCTACGACGTGGTCGCCGACGGCTCCGACACCTTCGCGACGCGCTATGTCGCGTCCGACGCCTGCTACCTTTGCCAGAAGCCGCTGGTCACCGCCGCGGTCGGCATGTTCGATGGTTCCATCACCACGCTGAAGCCCTGGCTCAGAGGCGCGGACGGGCGCCCGAACCCGACCTATCGCTGCCTGCACCCCGAGCCACCACCGGACGACCTCCTGCCCACCTGCGCCGAGGCGGGCATCCTCGGCGGTCTCACCGGTGTGATCGGATCGATCCAGGCGATGGAGGTGATCAAAGAGATCGTGGGGTTCGGCACCGGTCTGGTCGGCCGCGTGCTGCACTACGACGCCCGCGCCGCCCGTTTCGCCACCTTTCGCTACCAATGGGACCCGGACAACCCGTTGACCGGGACCCAAGCCGAAAATGCATAACCCCGAAAATCGCACTCCACTTTCGCTCCGTTGAGACCTCCTTAACCACGTCCGAGCGAGAGTAGGGCCATGGTTTTCCGTCGAAGTGGGGTATGCGTATGCGGAACGGATCGCCTTTTTTTTCCAGTGGCTTGAAGGGTGTGGTCGCCGCCGCGATCATTGCGGCGGCCGGCCTGACGTCCGGCGGCGTCACCGTCGCTGGCGCTGCTCCCGCGGCGTCGCAGCCCGGGGTCGAGATCGGACCGAGCGGCTTGCCGGTCCCGCGCTTCGTCAGCCTCAAGGCCAGCCGGGTCAACGTGCGGGTCGGACCGGGCGAGGATTACGGGATCGCATGGGTGTTCGTGCGGCCTGGCCTGCCGATCGAGGTGGTGCAGGAATTCGACAACTGGCGGCGGATCCGCGACGCGGATGGCGCCACTGGCTGGGTGTTCCAGAGCCTGCTTTCCGGCAAGCGCAACGCGGTGGTCGCCCCCTGGTCAAGCGAAGAGCCACGACCGATCCGTCGGGCGCCAGAGCCGGAATCGGCGATCTCGGCTTATCTGGAACCCGGCGTGATGGCCAAAATCGACAAATGTGAGGAGGGCTGGTGCCGCCTCTCCGGCAGCGGATACACCGGCTGGATCGATCGCGAACAGCTTTGGGGTGTCTATCCCGACGAGGACATCGACTGAGCGTAAGGCTCAGTCCTTGATGCGGCGCAGCCGAACGACGACGTCGACCCGAGTGATCTCATACCCGGGCGGCGCGGTCGGCACCTGATCGACCCCCATCTGTCCCTTCGGGATGTCGACGACCTCGTTGTCGTCTTCAATGAAGAAGTGATGATGGTCGTCGGTGTTGGTGTCGAAGTAGGTCTTGGAGCCATCGACCACCACTTCCCGCAGCAAGCCGACTTCTGTGAACTGGTGTAGCGTGTTGTAGACTGTCGCCAACGACACGGCTACTTGCCGGTCTCGCGCCTCGTCGTGGAGCTCCTCGGCAGAAATGTGTCGGTTACCCTTGCCGAAGAGGATCCGTCCCAACGCCATCCGCTGCCGGGTTGGCCGGAGACCGGACCCCCGCAGGATGGCGCGGATGCCCGACGCACCCGGGTCCATATTTGCTGACTCGATCGTGCTCATAGCCTTCCCATTGCCCGGCCGGGCGGAGCCCGTCAAGACCTGCTAACAACCTCTGACTATAGGTGCGCGGCAAGTCGCGCGCAATGTGACCATCTGTCGGGCCTGGCGATCCTGACGCCGCTGCCCTGAACGCTCGCCGGCGAAGTCGTCGGATCACGCCCAACGACAACCGAACAAGGGGGTGTCCATCCCCGCGCTGCAGGGTTCACGAAACGCCGACGGTGCGCGGGCCACTGCAGTCCTGTCCGGCCTCGGTTTGATCCGCGGCGCGGCGCTCGAACTCCTCCGCCAGATCAGCGATAGTGATCGCACCAAAGCGATCGCGGAGTAGAACCTCGGCCTCATGGAGCGTCTCCTCCATTCGCGCGTCCACTGCCTGTTCGACCAGGCAGTCGGGCTTGTCCGCGCCCGGGCTTATGTTGAACAGCGGAGGCTCGCCAAGTGCTCGGTAGACGTCCAGAATCGTGATGTCCGCAAGGTTCCTTGCAAGCCGCCATCCCCCGCCGTGACCTCGCTCCGAGGTCACGATTCCCATGTGACGCAGGCCGGACATCATGCGGCGAACCACGACCGGATTGGTGCACAACATCAGCGATATTTGCTCTGATGTGGCGCGCTCGACATGTCGATCCAAATGGATCAGCACGTGGAGCATCCTGGACATTCGGCTGTCGCGAGGCATGAGGTTACCGCTTCGAGATCGCTCGACAATCCGCCAACCCATGCAATCATGCAACAATCTTTGTTCCTTGAGTTGACGCTCCAACAGACTCTATCGTAACAAATAAAAGTGCGAAACAGGATGACGGTCGATGACTTACGATGTTGCCATCGTCGGAGGGAGTTTTGCAGGTCAGGCGGCAGCGCTCCAACTCGGCCGGGCGAGGCGGCGTGTCCTGCTGCTCGATGCCCGGCGGCCCAGAAATCGATTCGCCCGTTTCTCACATGGATTCCTCGGTCAGGATGGGCGCCCGCCTTCCGCGATCATTGCCGAGGCGGCAAACCAGTTGAAACCGTATGGGACGGTCGAACCGCGCGAAGGCAGCGCGGAAGGCGCGGACAGCACCGCGACGGGGTTCCGCCTGTCGCTTTCGGAGAGCGATGAGGTTCAAGCCCGCAGGCTGATCCTGGCGACCGGCGTCAGGGATCTGTTGCCGTCCATACCGGGTCTGGAGGAACGCTGGGGAGTCACGGTTCTCCACTGCCCCTACTGCCATGGCTACGAACTCGATCAAAAACCCATCGGCGTTTTGGGCGAAAGCGAGTTGGCCATCCATCAGGCCATGCTGGTCCCTGACTGGGGCCCAACGACGCTCTTTACGCAAGGGGTGCTGACGCCCGCTCCGGATGAAGAGGCGGCGCTGGCGGCCAGAGGCGTCACAATCGAGGACACGCCGATCGTGGAGTTGATCGGAAAGAGCCCTGCGCTGGAGGCAGTCCGACTGGCCGACGGTCGGTCGGTCGGACTGTCGGGGCTGTTCACAGCACCGCGAACCGAACAGGCCAGTGGTCTGGCGGCTGCTCTCGGATGTGCATTCGAGGACGGCCCGACGGGCCCGCTGATTGCGATCGGCGAACGGCAAAGCACATCCGTGCCTGGCGTTTTCGCGGCCGGAGATGCCGCATCGCCTATGGCCAACGCGACGCTCGCCGCAGCCGCCGGCGTGATGGCAGCGACCGCGGCCCATCATTCCCTCATCTACGAAACCGCCGGGACGCAGTGATGACCGATTTCATCGAAGCCATGCGGGAGGACCCAGCGGCGGCGTTTTCCGGTCGAACCCGTCCTGCGGCGCGCTTCGGGTCCAGCAGGACAGACGGCGGTGATCCGCGATAACGTCGTGTTTGTCCGTCGTTATTAGGCGCAAGGCCAAAAACCGGGCCGAGGGAGGCCTTAGACCGACGATCGGCGCGCCCAAGAAGGACCTTCATGCGGCAGCGATGGGTCGACGAGCCCCGCCCGGCACCCCGAAACCCGGCTGTTTCCCCGCCGGAATCGTCAAAACGGCGACCCCCTGTCCGACGCCATGAAGCCCGCCGACCGCGCCTTAATTTGGGCGCGGCTTTCTGGCGAGGTGACGGGCGCGGTTTTCCGTGTACGCTAAGGCGGTTGCACGTGGCAGCCGGCGAACCGATATTGTGGCGGCGAAACGCGTTAAGTGCTAGGAACCATGCCAAGTCGGCGCAGAATGGCCGGCATGAGACGAGCGGGTGCAGAGCGGATGACAGGATCAGCGGCAGAGTTGGATATGCTCGACAGGACGGAAACCCGCGCGAATGCGTTCGACTATGAGGACCTGCTCGCCTGCGGGCGCGGCGAGATGTTCGGCAAGGGCAATGCCCAACTGCCACTGCCGCCGATGCTGATGTTCGACCGGATCACCCGGATCAGCGAACAGGGCGGCGAGCACGGCCGCGGCGAGATCGTTGCCGAACTCGACGTGCGGCCCGACCTGTGGTTCTTCCCCTGCCATTTCCGCGGTGATCCGGTGATGCCCGGATGCCTCGGCCTCGACGCGCTGTGGCAGATGCTCGGTTTCTTCCTTGGCTGGCTCGGCCTGCAAGGCCGCGGCCGGGCGCTGTCGGTTGGCGAGATGAAGATCTCCGGCATGGTGCTACCCACCGCCAAGCTGGTGCAGTACGGGGTCGACCTGAAGCGCGTGTTCAAGTCGAAGCTGGTGCTCGGCATCGGCGACGGCTGGCTCAAGGCCGACGGCAAGGTGATCTGCCGCGCCAACGACTTGCGCGTCGGGCTGATCAAGGGCGAGGCGGAAACCGCCGCCGGCTGACGATTACCGGTTGGCCGCGACCGACCGCGTACGCGGACATACGGACGAGGTAAGTGATATGAAGCGGGTCGTTGTGACGGGCATGGGAATCGTGTCCGCGATCGGCAACAATACGCAGGAAGTGCTGGCGTCGCTCCGGGAAGCACGCTCCGGCATCGTGCGGGCCGAGCCCTACGCGGAACTCGGGTTTCGTTGCCAGGTGCACGGCGCGCCGGACCTTGACGCCAAGGAGATCGTCGACCGCCGCGCCATGCGCTTCCATGGCGGCGGCACCGCCTGGAACCACGTCGCCATGGATCAGGCGATCGTCGATTCCGGGCTCGAACCGGCGGATATCTCTAACGAGCGGACCGGCATGGTGATGGGCTCGGGCGGCCCATCGACCCATGCCATCGTCGCCGCTGCGGACGCCACCCGCGAAAAGGGACCCAAGCGGGTCGGCCCCTTCGCCGTCCCCAAGGCAATGTCGTCGACAGCGTCCGCGACATTGTCGACCTGGTTCAAGATCAAGGGGGTTTCGTACTCCATCTCGTCGGCCTGCTCGACGTCGAGCCACTGTGTCGGCAACGCCTACGAACTCATCCAGATCGGCAAGCAAGACGTGATGTTCGCGGGCGGTTGCGAGGAGCTCGACTGGACACTCTCGGTCCTGTTTGACGGCATGGGCGCGATGTCGAGCCACTTCAACGATCGGCCAAGCGTCGCCTCGCGACCCTATGACAAGGACCGGGACGGTTTCGTCATCGCCGGCGGCGCCGGTGTCCTGGTGCTGGAGGAGTTGGAGCACGCCAAGGCCCGTGGCGCCCGCATCTACGGGGAAATCGTCGGCTACGGCGCGACCTCCGACGGCGACGACATGGTGGTCCCCTCCGGCGAGGGTGCGGTGCGGTGCATGAAGATGGCGCTCGCCAATGTCGGCGAGACGGTGGACTACCTCAACCCGCATGCGACCTCGACACCGGCCGGCGACGGACCGGAGATCGATGCGATCCGCACGGTATTCGGCGGCAGCGATCGAAGCCCGCCGATTTCGGCGACCAAATCGCTCACCGGCCATTCGCTCGGCGCGACCGGCGTCCAGGAGGCGATCTACTCGCTTCTGATGATGAACAACGGTTTCATCGCCAAGTCGGCGCATATCGACGAGCTGGATCCGGCCTTTGCCGACATGCCCATCGTTCTGGAACGTCAGGACAACGTGGAGGTCAACACCGTTCTGTCGAATTCGTTCGGCTTCGGCGGCACGAATGCCTCGCTCGCGCTGCAGCGCTACGCCGGGTAGGTATAAAACAACGTCTGGGGGGATTCGCCACATGACAGCCGGCCTGATGAGCGGCAAGCGGGGCCTGGTGATGGGCGTCGCCAACGATCACTCCATCGCCTGGGGCATCGCCCGGCGCCTTGCCGACGCCGGCGCCGAACTGGCGTTCACCTATCAGCCGCCGTCGATGGACAAGCGCGTACGACCGCTCGCCGAGTCGGTCGGCTCCGATTTCGTCGTCCCTTGCGACGTCGGCCTCGACTGCAACGCCGACGACCCCGCGTCGATCGATTCCGTGTTCGCCGAGGTCGCCCGGCGCTGGGGCTCCCTCGATTTTCTCGTCCACGCCATTGCCTTCTCCGACAAGACGGAGCTGCGCGGGCGTTACGCCGATACCACCCGCGCCAATTTCCAGCGCACGATGGTGATCTCGTGCTTCTCGTTCACCGAAGTCGCTCAGCGGGCGGCGGCCCTGATGCCCGATGGCGGCGCGATGATCACGCTCACCTATGGCGGTTCGACCCGGGTGATGCCCAACTACAACGTGATGGGCGTCGCCAAGGCGGCGCTGGAGGCATCGGTGCGCTACCTGGCAATGGACCTCGGCGAGGACGGGATTCGGGTCAATGCGATCTCGGCCGGCCCGGTCCGCACGCTTGCCGGCGCCGGCATCTCCGATGCTCGGCTGATGTTCAACTATCAGCGGCGGGCAGCACCGCTCTGCCGATCGATCCAGCTCGACGAGATCGGCAACACGGCGGTCTATCTCCTGTCCGACCTGTCGTCGGCGGTGACCGGCGAAATCCATTTCGTCGATTCCGGCTACAACATCATCTCGATGCCGCGACTCGACGAACTGAAGGCGAGCGAAGCGACCGAGTCGGCCGGCGGCAACACGCCGGAGCCCACAGGCAACCAGCAAGCGGCCGAGTAGGGCGCGCTGGCGAGCGCAATTCTCTTTTTTCACGCTGGGTCGGATCGCGAGCGGCTTCACCCGTCCTCGTCGCCGACACACCTACTCGGTCGCCACTTGACCCAACCATAGGCTTCTGCGACCGTGCGTTGTGGATGATGGCAATCGGGTTTTCAGTGATGCTAAAAAATATAGCCCTTATCGGATTTGCAGCGCTGATGATCCAGGTGTCGACCTCGGCCATCGCGCACCAAGAAGTCCAGAATACGTACAAGAGCAACAACACCTGTCACGGAAGCAGTTGCGTTTGGGTAACGGCCGTGCCTTTCTTTCATCGAACAACATATACGGACATTAAGTGTGGGAGGACCGGCAACCCACCCCCGAACCTGGACTGCGAATTTATCGGTGGCGCACCGAACGGTGCAAGTTATTGCCGCGTCCGCGATGCCAACAGCAGATGTTTCTGCGAGAACTTTTCCTTTACGAAAGTCGACATGAGAGTGACCATAAGCGGTTGCTGAGGTCAGTCGCCCTGAGACAGACACCGTCTCGCCCAGAAGAAGGGCACCTCTGCTGAGCGGGTATTAGCGCTTTAAGAGAACGCGTACGGCGGTCTTCGCGGCGGTGCGCGCTTCGATGCCGCCTTCGGCGGTCAGGGGTATCAGCAGACTATGAGATCACCCGGATCGCGGCGGGGGCTCGTTTCGTGGCACGAACGTCGACGCCGATTGAAAAGCCAGCGCCTCTAGCCCTTGCCGGGTGGTTGCCCTGGCGTCCCTGGCGCCCCGCCGGTCGGGGCGGCATCATCATTGGCCGGCGTCGTTGCCGGCTTCGCCGAGGCCTTGGCCACGGCGACCATTGCCGGCCGCAACACCCGCTCGCCAATGACGTAGCCGGTCTGGACGACGTCAGCGACATGGCCGGGCGGCACATCGCTACTTTCGACTTCGTACATCGCCTGATGAAGCTCTGGATTGAACTTCTGGCCCTTGGCGTCAATCGGCGCGACACCGAATTTCACCAAAGACTGTTCGAGGCCCCGTTCCGTGACCTCCACCCCTTCGATCAAGGCGGTCAGCGCCTTGTCGCCGGCCGCGCGCGTCTCCGCCGGCACGGCGGCGATCGCCCGCTTGAGGTTGTCCGAAACGGTGAGCATGTCGCGGGCGAAGGACGCGACCGCGTAGCGCCGGGTGTCGGCGACCTCGCGTTCCGTTCGCTTGCGGAGATTCTCCATCTCGGCCAGCGTGCGGACCAGACGATCCTTGAGGTCGGCGATCTCCGCAGCGGCCGCATCCGGCGCATCAGCGCCCGGCTTGGGCGGTTCGGTTTCCTGCGGCGACGGGTCAGCGGCAGTTTCCGGCGGGGGGGTCCCCTTGGTGTCAGCCATTGTTCTTCTCACCGGTGTGGAGGGAATGCGATCCCGCCGATATCAGACGTCGCGCACCAGAAATCAAGGATCGCGTGCTGAACTGCCTCTTTTGCCACCTAGTCGCTAAGGTAGCCGCCCTGCCTCAACGCCTCGATGATGCGATCGGCCAGCTCGCTGGAATCGGCCGTTGTCGTATCGAGATGGAGGTCGGGATTGACCGGTTCCTCGTAAGGCGAGTCGATGCCGGTAAAGTGCTGGATCTCGCCGGCTCGGGCCTTCTTGTAAAGGCCCTTCGGATCCCGCTCCTCGACCACTGCCAGCGGCGCGTCGACGAAGACCTCAAGAAATTCGCCGTCTTCGACCATCTCACGCGCCATCCGACGCTCCGACCGGAACGGCGAGATGAATGACACCAGAACGATCAGGCCGGCATCAACGAACAGCCTCGCAGCCTCGGCGACGCGGCGGATATTCTCGACCCGATCGACATCGGTGAAGCCGAGGTCGCGGTTGAGGCCATGACGGATGTTGTCGCCGTCGAGGATGTAGGTATGGCGGCCCATCAGATGCAGCTTCGACTCGACCAGATTGGCGATCGTCGACTTGCCCGCACCGGACAGGCCGGTGAACCAGAGGATCACGGGCTTCTGCCCCTTCAGCCCGGCCCGTGAATCGCGGTTCACGTCGAGCGCCTGCCAGTGGATGTTGGTGGCGCGCCGGAGGCCGAAGCGGATCATTCCGGCGGCGACGGTGGCATTGGTGAACCGGTCGATCAGAATGAACGAGCCGGTAGCCTTGTTGTTGTCGTAGAGGTCGAAAGCGATCGGCTCCGACAGGGACAGGTTGACCAGGCCGATATCGTTGAGGGCCAAGGTCTTGGCCGCCAACGGCTTGAAGCTTTCGATATCGACATGGTGCTTCAGTTCGCTGACCGCGGCGCCGACCGTGCGGCTACCGGTTTTCAGCAAATACGGGCGACCGGGAAGGAGTTCCTCCTCGCTCATCCAGATAATGTGAGCCGCGATCTGGTCGGAGACATCCGGCCGATGATCGGGGGCGACGAGAATGTCGCCGCGGCTCGCGTCGATCTCCGCATCCAGGGTCACGGTTACGGCGGCGCCGGCCGGGGCTTCGTCGAGATCACCATCGAGGGTGACCACCTTGGCTACTTTGGCCGACTGGCCGGTGCGGGCGACAACCACCTTGTCACCGGGATGGACCGCGCCGCCGGCGACCGTGCCGGTATAGCCGCGGAAATCCGCGCTCGGCCGGTTAACCCATTGAACCGGAAAGCGAAACGGGCGGGAATGGTAGTCTTCCTCGACAGTTACCGTTTCCAGGTGCTCGAGCAATGTCGGCCCGCCATACCACGGAGTATTGGAGCTCTTCTCCATCACATTGTCGCCGAAGCGGGCGGACATCGGGATGGTGACGATTGACTCGAATTTGAACTGAGCGGCGAACTCGGCGAAGTCGTTGCGAATGTCGACGAATCGCTCCTCGTCGAAACCGATGAGGTCGATCTTGTTGACCGCGAGCACCACATGGCGAATGCCGAGGAGGGCGACAATGTAGGCGTGCCGGCGGGTCTGAGTGAGGATTCCAGCGCTGGCATCGACCAGCAACACCGCCAAGTCGGAGTTGGAGGCGCCGGTCGCCATGTTGCGGGTGTACTGCTCGTGACCGGGCGTGTCCGCGACGATGAAACGACGGCGGTCTGTGGCGAAGTAGCGATAAGCGACGTCGATGGTAATGCCCTGCTCGCGCTCGGCCACCAGTCCGTCGACCAGAAGCGCGAAATCAATATCGCCACCGGTGGTGCCGAACTTCGCCGATTCCGCTTCCAAGGTAGCGAGCTGATCCTCGAACAGCCGCTTGGAGTCGAACAGGAGCCGGCCGATCAGCGTTGATTTGCCGTCATCGACGCTACCGCAGGTGAGAAAGCGGAGCTCGCTCTTGCCCTGGCTGTCCGCGACAAAAGCGGCAAACGCCTCGTTTTCTCCCAGGCCGTGGGCCATCAAAAATACCCCTCGCGCTTCTTCTTTTCCATCGCCCCGACTTCGTCATGGTCGATCAGGCGACCCTGCCGTTCGGAGGTCCGGGCAATGAACATCTCTCCGACAATCTCGTTCAGGGTCGTCGCCTTCGATTCGACCGCCGCCGTCAGCGGGTAGCAGCCGAGCGTGCGGAAACGGACCCAGCGCATTTCCGGCTCTTCGCCGGGCGCCAGCTTCATACGCTCGTCGTCGACCATGATCAGTTGCTCGGAGCGCATCACCACCGGCCGCTCGGCAGCGTAGTAGAGCGGCACAATCTCGATCCCCTCCGACAGGATGTACTGCCAGATGTCGAGCTCGGTCCAGTTCGACAGCGGGAAGACGCGGATCGACTCACCCGACTTCACCCGCGTATTGAACAGGGACCAGAGCTCCGGCCGCTGGTTCTTCGGGTCCCAGGCATGGCTTGACGAGCGGAACGAGAATACCCGCTCCTTCGCGCGCGCCTTCTCCTCGTCGCGGCGGGCGCCGCCGAAGGCCGCGTCGTAGCGGCCAAGGTTCAGGGCTTCCTTCAATGCCTCGGTCTTCATCACCTGGGTGTAGAGCGATGAGCCGTGATCGAAAGGATTCATGCCCTTCGCCACACCATCCTGATTGGTATGCACGATGAGGTTGAGATTGTGCTTGCGCGCGGTCTCGTCCCGGAAGGCGATCATCTCGCGGAACTTCCACGTCGTATCGATGTGAAGCAACGGAAACGGCGGCGGTGCCGGGTAGAAGGCCTTGCGCGCCAGATGCAGCATGACCGACGAATCCTTGCCGATCGAATAGAGCATCACCGGGCGTTCGAAATTGGCGACCACCTCCCGCATGATGAAGATCGCCTCGGCCTCAAGGCGCTGAAGGTGTGGCAGTGGCTGGTTCATCGGTTATCCCCTCGCAGCGGCCGCTCACTACTACTCAGTGAGGCGCGGCGTCTCAAGCGTTGCAGTGTCCCGTTTCGCGCGGGTCAGCCCATCGGCATCGCGCATTTGAAGCCGAAATTGGAACGGCTTTGCGGACGGCCGGCGCTTACGTCTTCAGTTCCATCGCTCCGGCAGCCACGAACCATTCATTGCGGAATGCGGCAACACCCTCGCTGCCATTCGGCCCATAAGGAAACGGCGCCCCATCAAGGGTCACCACCTTGCCGCCGGCAGCGCGCAGCACCGCGTCACCGGCCGCCGTATCCCACTGCATCGTCGTCCCCATCCGCGGGTAGAGATCGGCGCGGCCCTCGGCGACCAGGCAGAACTTCATCGACGAGCCGGCCGAGACCAAGTCACCAACCGGATAGCGCTCGATATAGGCGTCGGTCTCAGGCGTGCGATGGGACTTGCTGGCAACCACATCGACCTTGGCGTCGCCACCGCACCGGCGAACACGGATCGGCTGCCGGTCGACAACCGCATCGCCTTCGACCCGTCCGGCCCAGGCGCCCTCTGGCGTACCGACATGGATAGTGCCGACGGCCGGGGTGTGGACGATGCCCATCACCGGCTCACCATCGCGGATCAGGGCGATGTTGACGGTGAAATCGCTGCCGCCGCGGATGAATTCCTTGGTGCCGTCGAGCGGGTCGACCAGGAAGAAGACATCACCGACGCCGGGCAGATTACCCGCCTCGACGGCCTCCTCCGCGACCACCGGGACGTCCGGCGCGACCTCCCCCAGGCGCGCGAGGATGATCGCCTCGGCGGCGCGGTCGGCCTCGGTGACCGGGGAGGAATCGGCCTTGTGCTCCACGTCGATGGTGCGGGCGCGGACGTCGAGGATCGCGCGACCAGCGGCCAATGCGGCCGGGATCAGCGCTTCGACGAGGTCGGTTTCGGCGGGAATATCTATCATGTCGCTCACGCCGCCTTTAGTACCGGAACCGGGCGCCCGGGCAAGCCTTGGGCCGCGCCAGATTGTCTCAGGTCGGGCCGGTTTTGGCAGTCCGATGTCTCAGGCCGCCAGATCGGCGACCACCGCGTCGAGGACGAAGAAGCCGTCCCGGGTTGCGCGCAGCCGGCCACCGCCGGTGCGCTCGACCATGCCATGGGCGACGAGATCGGCCAGTCGCTCAGGATCGAGGTCGCGACCGGAAATCGCACGGTAGCGGGCGAGATCGATGCCCTCGGCGAGGCGCAGTCCCATCAGCAGCATCTCGTCGCCCTCCTCCTCCGGCGTGAGCAGTTCATCGACGGTCAGGCCATGCCCATGGGCTTCGACCCGGGCGAGCCAGGCTTCCGGCAGGCGTTCTGTCGCCGTCGCGTGGCCACCGTCGGCGAGCTTCAGGCGGCCATGGGCACCGGGGCCGATACCGACATATTCGCCGTAGCGCCAGTAGACCAGATTGTGGCGGGAGGTGGCGCCGGGTCGGGCATGGTTGGAGATCTCGTAGGCCGGCAGACCGGCCGCAGCGGTAGTTTCGCGGGTGATGGCATAGAGCTCCGCGGCGGTCGCCTCGTCGGGTACGACGAGCTTACCGGCCCGATGGAGGGCGGCGAACGGCGTGTCGTCCTCGATGGTGAGCTGGTAGAGGGACAAGTGGTCGGCGGCAAGGTCGAGGGCAACCTTGAGCTCGATCGCCCATTGATCAGGCGTCTGAGCCGGGCGGGCGTAGATCAGGTCGAACGACAGCCGCGGGAAGGTGTCGCGGGCGATGCGGATAGCCGCAAGAGCATCGGCGACATTGTGGAGCCGGCCGAGAAACCGCAGATCGCGGTCGTTCAGAGCCTGCACGCCGAGGGAAACCCGGTTGACGCCGGCGGCGTGGTAGCCGCGAAAGCGGTCCGCCTCGACGCTGGACGGATTGGCTTCAAGCGTCACCTCCGCGTCATCGGCGACGGTCCAGCGGGCGGCGATCGCTTCGAGGATCGCACCGACCGTGGCCGGTTCCATTAGCGACGGGGTGCCGCCGCCGAGAAAAACGCTCGACACCGTTCGTCCGGGGGTCCGGTCGGCGGTTGTCGCGATCTCGCGGGCGAACGCCGCAGCGTAGCGTGCCTGATCCGGCGGCTCGTGGCGGACGTGGGAATTGAAGTCGCAATAAGGGCATTTGGCGGCGCAGAACGGCCAGTGCACGTAAACGCCGAATCCCGGATCGTCGCTCACGAGGCCAGCACCGCGTCGGCGAAGGCGTCGAAGGCGCGGGAGCGATGGGACAATGCCGCCTTCGCTTCCGGCATCATCTCGCCAAAGGTCTGATCGTATCCGTCCGGAACGAAAATCGGGTCGTAGCCGAAGCCATGGGCGCCGCGGGGCGGGAACACCAGGGCTCCCTCGACTTCGCCGCGGTAGGTCACCGCGTTACCGTCGGGGAAGGCGAGGCACAGAACCGCGACGAAAGCGGCCCGGCGATCCTCGGGGCTATCGGCGCCGATGCCGCGGAGATGGTCCTCGACCTTCTGCATCGCGGCGGCGAAATCCCGGTCCGGGCCGGCCCAGCGGGCTGAGTAGATCCCCGGCGCGCCGCCGAGTGCCTCGACTGCGAGACCAGAATCGTCCGACAGCGCCGGGAGCCCGGTCGCGGTCGCGGCCGCCTTGGCCTTGAGGACCGCGTTGGCCTCGAAGGTATCACCGGTCTCGACCGGCTCGGGCAGTCCCAGCTCGGCCGCGCCGACGACGGACAGGCCATGCGGTGCCAGCAACGCCTCGATCTCCGCGACCTTGCCGGCGTTGTGGCTGGCTATGACGATTCTGTCGCCCTTGCGAAGGGTCTGGGGCATGGCGCGCTGCCTAGAGAATCGCCAACTTCTGCAGCTCGACGAGCTGTTTGATGCCGCTTTTGGCCAAAGCCATCAGCGCGCCGAACTCGTCCTCGCTGAACGGGGCGCCCTCCGCGGTGCCCTGTATCTCGACAATGCCGCCGGCGCCGGTCATGACGAAGTTGGCGTCCGTCTCGGCCTCGCTGTCCTCGGCATAGTCGAGGTCGAGGACCGGGGTTCCTCTGTAGATGCCGGCCGAGACTGCCGCGATATGATCGGACAGCGGCGATTTCGGCATCATCTGCCGCGCCATCATCCACTCGATGCAGTCGCGCAAGGCAACCCAGCCGCCGGTGATCGCCGCGGTCCGAGTCCCGCCATCGGCCTGGAGCACGTCGCAATCGATGACGATCTGGCGTTCGCCCAACGCCTTCATGTCGACCACCGCACGCAGCGACCGCCCAACCAGACGCTGAATCTCGAGGGTTCGACCGGACTGCTTGCCGCCGGCAGCCTCCCGCCGGGTCCGCTCATGAGTCGCGCGTGGCAGCATGCCGTACTCGGCGGTTACCCAGCCCTTGCCGGCGCCCCGCAGCCACGGCGGCACTGACGTTTCGAGACTGGCGGTGCACAGCACTCGGGTGTCGCCGAACCGGACCAGGCAGGAGCCCTCGGCATATTTCGACACGCCGCGCTCAAGTTGTACCGGGCGCAGATCGGCCGGCGCGCGTTTCGAAGGCCGGGACGCGGCTTGCTTGGTGTCTTCCATGTCGCTTCTTAGCGGTCGGCCGGCGGCAACGCAAAGCCCTGCTTGAAACCTGACCGAAAACCGACACTTAATACTTAGGTTCCGCGGTTAACCACTCGATGACAAGCCAGCCACCCACCAACTTCCCGATCGGCGCCGGAGCCGGCGATTCGCAGGAATCGGCCATCCAGGGCCTCGATCGCCGCTCCAGAGAGATCTTCCGACGGATCGTCGAGGCGTATCTCGACACTGGCGAACCGGTTGGATCGCGCAACGTATCGCGCCTGCTGCCCGTCTCATTGTCTCCGGCGTCGGTGCGCAATGTGATGGCCGACCTCGAACAACTCGGCCTGATCTACTCGCCGCACACGTCGGCCGGGCGCATGCCGACCGAGGCGGGTCTGCGCTTCTTCGTCGACGCGTTGCTCGAAATCGGCGACCTCTCAGGCGAGGAACGGCGCCGGATCGAAGCGGAAGTGCGGGCGTCCGATCCCGGTCGAACGGTCGAGAACCTGCTGAGCGAGGCGAGCCAGGCCCTTTCCGGCCTGTCGCGCGGGGCAGGCGTTGTGCTCTCCGGCAAGACCGACCTTCGGCTCAAGCATGTCGAGTTCGTGCGCATCGAGCCGAGCCGGGCCCTGGTGGTGCTGGTCGGCGAGGACGGAACGGTCGAAAATCGATTGATCGATCTCGATCCGGACACGGCTCCGTCGGCCCTGGTCGAAGCCGGCAACTACCTCAACACGCGCCTGCGCGGGCTGACCCTGTCCGAAGCGCGGGCGGAACTGGAGAAGCGGGCCGCCGCTTCACGAGCCGAAGTGGACGAGTTGACCAGCAAACTGGTCGACGCGGGCCTCGCCACCTGGGCCGAGGTCGGCGGTGGCGAGCCGGCAACGCTGATCGTGCGCGGCCGCGCCAACCTGCTCGAAGACGTCACCGCCGCCGAGGACCTGGAGCGTATCCGCCGCCTGTTCGACGACCTGGAAACCCAGCGCGAACTGATCCGTCTGCTCGGCCTCGCCGAGGAAGGCGACGGGGTGCGCATCTTCATCGGGTCGGAAAACCAGCTCTTCTCGCTATCCGGCTCGTCACTGGTGGTTTCGCCCTATCGTGACAGCGAACAGCAGGTGATCGGTGTGCTCGGCGTCATCGGACCGACCCGGCTGAACTACGCCCGGATCGTGCCGATGGTCGACTACACGGCCCGAATGGTCAGCCGGCTGTTGGGGTAGGGCTCGCCGTGCCGAGATAGGTGCGCCAGATCGCATTATCGCCGAGCATGGCAAGACGCGCCGCGTGCGCCGCCAACTCCGCCTCCGTGACCCGAAACTGACGTGGCACCGGCCGGGCGCCAACCGTCCGCAGCGGCTGGTCCGGCGTGCCGAAGGCGACACCCTCGATCGCGGCAGTGAGACCGAGGCTCGCCTGGCGGCCACCGATCAGTTCGATATAGACCTCGGACAGCAACTCCGCATCGAGCAACGCGCCGTGAAAAGTCCGGCGGCTGGTGTCGACGAAGTACCGAGCGCAGAGCGCGTCGAGCGAGTTCGGCCCCGCCGGATGCTTGCGACGGGCGAGCATAAGGGAATCGACAATACGGCCCACCGCGATCTTCGGCCGGCCACAGCGCTCGAACTCGGCATTGAGGAAAGCGAGATCAAACTCGGCATTGTGGGCGATCAGCGGCGCGTCGCCGAGGAAATTCGCCAATTCGTCGGCGATCGCAGCGAAAACCGGCTTGTCCGCCAGGAACTTGTCGTCGAGGCCATGGACCTGCTGGGCCTCATACGGCATCGATCGTTCAGGGTTGATGTAGCGGTGAAAGGTCTCGCCGGTCGGGATGTGATTGAGGAGTTCGACGCAGCCGATCTCGACAACGCGGTCGCCATTGTCGGCGGCAAGCCCGGTGGTCTCGGTATCGAAGACGATTTCACGCATGATTCGTCGATGGTGCCGGCGGGGTCGCCGCGACGCAAGCCCGCCGGCGGTCTACTCCGTCTTCTCCCCGGCCTTCTCACGCCGCAGCTCGACGAGTTCGGCGCGGATGGCCGCGAGTTCGCGGGCGACAGCGTCCTCGTGAGCGTTGTGTTCCTCCATGTCGCTCTGGTGCATCGCATTGACGATGATGGCGATAAACAGGTTCAGCACGATGAACGACGTCATCAGAATGAACGGAACGAAGAACACCCAGGCGTAGGGGAACTCGTCCATCACCGGCCGGACGATGCCCATCGACCAGGATTCCAGCGTCATGATCTGGAACAGCGAGAACAGCGACGCCCCGACCGACCCGAACCAGTCGGGGTAGTCCGCGCCGAACAGCTTGGTCGCCATCACCGCCGAGACGTAGAACACCAGAGTCAGCAGCAGGATCACCGATCCCATGGCGGGGATGGCGCCAAGGAGGGCCGTCACCACCTGTCGCATCTGCGGCATGACCGATAACAGCCGGAAAGCCCGAAGAATGCGCAACGCCCGCATGACCGACAGCCACTCGACCGTTGGCACCAAGGCGATGGCGACAATCACGAAGTCGAAAACGTTCCAGCCGCTCCTAAAGAACTGCCAGCGGTAGACGATCAGCTTGATCGCGATCTCGACGACAAAGATCGAAAGCGCCGCCACGTCGAGGGCTATGAGGATCGGACCAAACCGGTCGAACACCGTCGGCGAGGTCTCCAGACCGAGAACCACCGCGTTGAACAGGATGACGCCGATGATGAAACGCTGGGTGACCTTCGCTTCGATGAAGCGTTTGAGCACGGCGATGACGCCGCCGGAGCCGTCGCCCGGCGGATGTCCGGACACCGGTTCGGTTTGGGCCATGACCGCTCGTTCTTCCGTCTCGCGCACGAGGCTTCATCTAGCGATAGCGACTGCGGCCGACAAGCGCCCTTGGATCGGGCTCCCGGCCACAACGGCCGTGCCGGATCAGAAACCGGCGGTGAAGTTGCGCGGCGCGGGCGACAGGACGCCGAGCTGGCCGCGCTCGATCTGGTAGACGGCAAGCGCCCGCTGATTGGTACCGTCCGCGAGAAAGCGAAACGCGCCGTCGACGCCGATGAAGCCGCTGCTCGCGGTCAGCACCTGGTCGGTAAACGCGTTGGACCCGAAGCGACCCGCAAGGCCGGTGGCGAGGCTGGTCGCATCGTAGGCGAGCGACGCATTGCGGAGCGGCGCGCTGCCGAACGCGGCGCGATAGCGCTCCGAGAAGCTGCGGAAGCCGTTGAGATCTGGACCTGGGAACCAGCCGCCGTTCAGGTTGGACTCCGCCGTCACCCGCGGATCGTCCCACTGGCCGGAGCCAAGGAACTGAACCTGGGAGGGGTCGACCTCGTTGGTCGCCAATATCTGGGCGAGGAAGGGCGCCGCATCGCCGCCCTCGGGCATGAACACCGCGTTCACTGTACCCTGCTTGACGATATTGGCGATCGCCGTCGCCTTCTCCTGCATCGAGGCCCGGTCGAGGTTGTACTTCTGAACCGCGACCACCCGTCCGCCGGCGTTCGCAAGAGACCGCTGCAGGGTCGCTTCGACCAGAGTGCCGTAGGCGTTGGCCGGCAGCAGCGCGGCGAACGAGCGTTTGCCCTGGCTCGCGGCATAGCGGACGATCCGGTCGACGTCGCCCTGGGGCAGGAAGCTGATCAGATAGACGCCACGGGCGGCGACCGACGCATCGGTGGAGAACGCCACCACCGGGACCCCTGCAGGCTTGGCGACCGAGGCAGCCGCGGTCACAGCCTCCGCGAACAGCGGGCCGAGGATGATCTGGGCGCCCTCGGAGATCGCCGCACTTGCGGCGGCGCGGGCGCCATCGGGGGTGCCGCGGTCATCCTTGATCAGAATCTGAACCGTCGCCGATTGCGACTCGCGCAACGCCAGTTCGGCCGCGTTGCGCATCTGCCGGGCGAGCTGGCCGGCATTGCCGGTGGCCGACAGAGGCAGCAGCATGCCGACCTTAACCGGGCCGGCACCGATGACCTCGCCAGGAACCGGGCCGCCGGGAATCGCACCGGGGCCGACCAGGCCGCTTGGCGTGCATGCGGCAAGTAGGACGATACCGGCAAGCAAGGCAAACAGTCGGGCGCCGCCCGCGCGTAAACGTTGTGGGCGGAACAATCGATTCTCCCTTAGTCGCCTTATGCCCGGTAAGATCGGGCAAATCATAGGGTCATCCCCGGACCCGTCAAACCCGCCGGATCATCGGCCAGGCGACGATTCCTACAGAGTGCGACGGCATGAGCCAAACACGGACGAACCATCCACCGGACCCGCCGGCCTTCGCCATCAACGGCGTGAAGGTGCCGGCACCGCCGCTGACCGCCGGCTTGTACATCGTCGCCACGCCGATCGGCAACCTCGGCGATATCACCCTTCGCGCCTTGTCGACGCTCGCCGCCGCGGACCTGGTCGCCTGCGAGGACACGCGGATAAGCCGCGTGCTGCTCGACCGGTACGGGATCGCCCAGCCGCTCACGCCCTATCACGAGCACAACGCCGCCGCGCAGCGCCCGCGCCTGCTGACGGCCCTGGATGCCGGTCGCGCCGTGGCTTTGATCTCGGATGCCGGCACGCCGCTCGTCTCCGATCCCGGCTACCGGCTGGTTACCGAAGCGGTTGCCGCGGGGCACCCGGTGGTTCCCGTGCCCGGCGCCTCGGCCCTATTGGCGGCGTTGGTATCCGCGGGTCTACCGACCGATGCCTTTCTGTTCGCCGGGTTCCTGCCCACCAAACAGGAGGGGCGTCGCAAGCGGCTCGCTGCGCTTGCCGGGGTGCCGGCGACGCTGGCGTTCTACGAGTCGCCGAAGCGGCTGGCGGCGGTGCTGGCCAACATGGCGGCGACGCTCGGTGGCGAGCGGCAGGCGGTGGTGGCGCGCGAACTGACCAAGGCGCACGAGTCGGTGCGGCGGGGCAACCTCGACGAGCTCGCCGCCGCCTATGATGGCGAACCGCCGCCGAAAGGCGAAGTCGTGATTCTGGTCGGCCCGCCGGTGGAGGTCGCGCCCGATCCGCAATCGGTCGACGAGCTGCTGGCCGGGTTGCTCGCCACCGGTTCAGTCCGCACCGCCGCCGACGAAGCCGCGGCGCTCACCGGCCTTTCCCGGCGCAAGCTCTATCAAAGGGCGCTCGCCCTGAAGGACCGCGATGCGCCGTCCGACTGATGGATCGGACCGACGCCAGGCGGCCGAACGGCGCGGGCGGCAGGCCGAAACCCTCGCCGCCTGGTGGCTGCGGTTGAAGCGCTATCGGATTCTCGCCCGGCGGTTCCGGAGCGGTGCCGGCGAGATCGACCTGATTGCCCGGCGGGGGCGGACCCTGGTGTTCGTCGAGGTGAAACAGCGGGCGAATGCGAGCGAGGGCTTGGCCGCGGTGAAGCCGGCGGCGCGTCGGAGGATCGCGCGGGCGGCGGAACTCTGGATCGGGCGGAACCCCGCGCTCGCCGGCCTCGACCGCCGCTTCGACGTGATCGTGGCGGTGCCCGGTCGTCTGCCTCGGGACTTTGCCTCGGTCTTCGACAGCGAGGGCCGCATCTGGTAGCCGCTACCGCTTGCCGCTGGCCGGCGGCGATCCCATCTCGCCCAGGCGTGACCATACGGCCGGGTTTCCTACTATCGGAAATATGGGAGTATCCGGGCCGCGTTTTCGGGGGACCTGCTCATGGCGCTGACCGCCGCCTTTCAGATGGACCACATCGCCGACCTGTTGATCGCCGGCGACTCGACCTTTGCCTTGATGCTTGAGGCGGAACGACGCGGCCACAAGCTCTTCCACTACACACCCGGCAGCCTCAGCATGCGCGACGGGCGCGTTCTTGCCCGCGCAGAACCCGTCTCCGTCCGCGACGAGGAAGGGAACCATTTCACCCTTGGCGAGAGCGAGACGATCGATCTTGCCGATCTCGACGCGGTGATGCTGCGCCAGGATCCCCCCTTCGACATGGGCTATATCTCGACCACGCATCTGCTCGAGCGGATTCACCCCAAGACGCTGGTGGTCAACGATCCCGGCCATGTGCGCAACGCCCCGGAGAAGCTGTTCGTCACCGAGTTCGGCGACCTGACCCCGCCGACCCTGATCACCCGCGACCGGGCGGAAATCATCGCGTTTCGCGAGGAATATGGCGACATCATCGTCAAGCCGCTCTACGGCAATGGGGGCGCCGGCGTCTTCCGCATTGCCGGCGGCGACGAGAACCTGGCAGCGTTGCTGGAGATTTTCGAGGACGTCTACCGCGAACCGTTCGTCATCCAGCGCTACCTGCCGGAGGTGCGTCAGGGCGATAAACGTATCATCCTGGTCGACGGCGAGGCGGTCGGGATCATCAACCGCATTCCCGCCGCCGGCGAGGCGCGCTCCAATATGCACGTTGGAGGCAAGGCGGTGCCGGCCGAGATGACCGATCGCGATCGCGAGATTTGCGCGGCGATCGGGCCGACGCTGCGCGACCGCGGCCTGATTTTCGTCGGCATCGATGTGATTGGCGACTACCTCACCGAGATCAACGTGACCTCGCCGACCGGCATCCGCGAGGTCAAACGGTTCGGCGGCGCCGATATCGCGGCGCTGATCTGGGATGCGACTGAGGCCAGGCTGGGATAGCGCGGGCCTATGCCGCGCGTCAGTGGGCGGAGGATGCCGCGAGGCCGATCAGGTACTGCCGCACGGCAGCCTCGGCAACAGCCGGATCGCCGGACGCGACGGTGTCGGCGATGGCGCGAAGTTCGTCCCGCATGTGGGTTCGCACCAGGTCGGCGACCGGCGCCTGGCTCTGGCGGCCGTCGAAGTTGCTGCGCCGGCGGCTCGCCAGGATCTGGTCGAAGATCGATACCAGAAAGTCGTTGCCGGCGGCGACATAGAGGCAGCGCGAGAACTGGTAGATCGCTTCCTTGAAAGTCAGCCAGTCGCGTGCGGCGGCCGTGGCGTCGGCGGCAGTGCGCAACGCGTCGAACGCTGCCGGGTCGCCGGCTTCGGCCACCTTCGCCGCGAGCCGGGGCTCGATGTAGAGGCGGGCCTCCAGCGTCTCCTGGAAATCGAGGACGCCGCTCGCCGTCAGGTCGACCCCGGCATCGCCCATCTCGATGATCTTGGGCGCATCGTCGGAGAGGTAGGTGCCGCTGCCGATCTTGCGCTCCACCAGCCCTTCTTTTTGCAGCATCAACAGCGCGTCACGGACCTGGGTACGGGTCGCGCCGTTGAGTGCGGCGAGCTTGCGCTCGTTCGGCATCCGCCCGCCGGGCGCGATCGTGCCGGAGCGGATCAGGTCGAGGATGTCTTCGTACACCCGGAAACTGCGGGATTGGGTCAAGGCTAAGCTAGGCTCTCAATCGGTCAACCAATTGGTTGGTCGTCTAGCCCATGCTCTCAACGGTTTCAAGCAGAATCCATTTCGAACATTGACCATTCATAGGAACTGGTTGACTCATCGGCCGGAGAGTTATTCAATTGGCTTACCATATTGGTCGGCAATCGGTTGACCAATAGAGAAGACATGGAGAGAGCCAATGTATCGTTCATGGCGTTCCCGGTGGCGGCCTTTGCCCGTCGTGGCAGCCGCCGCATCATTCATCGCGATTTCAGGCTGGGCTACCGGCGCATCCGCCTTCGACTGGCAGCAGTTCGACGGTGAGGAGATCACCGTGATGATGCCGGAACACCCGGTCACCGACGGGGTGCGGACCCTCGTCGATCAGTTCCAGGCGGACACCGGCATTACCGTCAATCTGCAGACGATGGCCGAGGACCTCTATTTCGACCGGATGGAGGTCGCGCTCCGCGGCGAAGGCAACAACTCGGTGATGGACGTCTATTTCCTGCCGATGGATTCGACCGCCTACACCCAGTTCACCAACGGCCTGGTCCACTCGCTGCAGGGCTTCATCGACGATCCCGACATGACGTCGGCCGACTACGACATCGCCGACATTCCTGCCGGTTTCCTGGACTCGACCAAATATGACGTCGACGGCACCTGGGAATTTCACGGCATCCCAGCTTCGTTCGAGACGTACATCCTCTTCTACAACAAGGACATTGTCGACGAGTACCTGGATGGCCAGGTGCCGGAAACGATGGCGGAGTTGCTGGAAGCCGCGCGGACAGTCAAGGAGAGCAGCGACGGGCGGATCGCCGGTGCGGCGATGCGCGGTATCCGTTCCGACACGCTGATCGACACGATCACCGGCATCGTCAACAACAGCGTCGGCGCCGGTACCCGCGAGGCGCCGTACAATGTCTGGTTCGACGGGAACTGGGACAGCCCGCGGCTCGACAATCCCGACATCGCCCGCGGCCTGTCCAACTATGCTGAACTGATGAAGGCCGGACCGGTCAACATCCAGGCGATGGACTGGCCGGACGCCTCACAACTCTTCCAGGCCGGCGGCGCCGCGTTCTTCATCGATGCCAGCCTGTTCGGCCCGGGCTTCGAAAACCCCGATGAATCGCCGATCGCCGGCAAGACCGGCTACGCGGTGATCCCGATCGACAATGACGAAGGGGAGCCCTACACCGCCCACTGGCAGTGGGGCTATGGCATTCCCGCCAATGCATCGAACCCTGGCGCCGGCTGGTATTTCATCCAGTACATGACCAACAAGGACAACGAGCCGGAAATCGGCAAGCTGCATGGCGGCGCACCGCGGCTGTCCTCGTGGGAGAACGCCGACTATGCCGGCGCGTTCAATCCCGACTACGTAGCCACGGTGTTCGAAGCGATGCCGAACTCGCAGACCTCCGTCGTCCAGCGCGCCGGATGGAGCGAATTCGCGCTGCGGATCGTTGACGCCATCCAGGCGATGTACGGCGGCGAGACACCGGACGCGGCAGCGGCCGCCGCGCAGGAAGACTTCATGGAAATGGTCGCGAACTGACTTAAGGTTCCAACCAACCGGTCACGCGGGGCGCGTGCCTGCTCCGCGTGACCACTTGCTCCGAGAATCGACAATGAGCGGGCAGGCCACCGCATCGGTCAACATGCCGAGAACGTCCAAACGCGGACCCTCGGAGATTTCCGCGTTCTGGTTCATCCTGCCCTGCCTCGCCATCCTCGCCTTTACTTCGCTCTATCCCGTCGTCTTCGGTTTCGGCATTTCGCTGACCAACTGGAACTGGGGCAGTCAGCTCGACTTCGTCGGCTTGGATAACTACGCGCAGCTTTTCTCCGACGCCGAGTTCTGGACGGTCTTGAGAAACACCGGCGTTTTCGCTGTTGCCGCGACCGCCATTGAAATCACGCTCGGCTTCTACCTGGCGGTTCAGGTCGACAAGCTGAAGATTCGCACCGACGTTCTGCGCGCGCTGTTGATGTTGCCGCTGATGGTGTCGGGGATCGTCGTCGCCCTGATGTCAAAGGTGATGTTCGATCCGTTCCTCGGCGTCATCAATTATCTCGCCAGCTTCTTCGGCCTTGGGCCATCGGCGTTCTACGGCGCCGCGGCCACCGCGATGCCGAGCATCGTCGCGGTCGACGTCTGGTGGCAGACCGCCTTCGTCTTCATCATCATGCTCGCCGGGCTGAAGGGGCTGCCGAAGGACCCGATCGAGGCTGCCCAAGTCGAGGGCGCCAATGGATTCACCATCTTCTGGCGGATCAAGTTCCCTCTGCTCCGGCCGCTGCTGATTACCGTGCTGGTGATCCGCGCCATCGATACGCTCAAAGTCTTCGACATCGTCTTCGGCACCACCGGCGGCGGACCCGGTCTCGCCACCGAGGTGGTGCAAACCTACGTCTACCGGACCGCATACAGCTTCCAGCAGATCGGTAAGGCGATGGCGGTGATGGTGATCTTCTCGATCATCATCCTCGGTATCTCATTGCTCCTGCAGACGTTTCAGGACGATCGCGACGCGAGGCCGACGAAATGAACGCCCGGGTCGCCGGACAATCGATATCGCGCGCCTGGGCGTATGTGTTCACCGGGGCGATGGTACTGTTCAGCCTGTTCCCGGTTTATTGGGTGCTGACCGTCTCGCTGAAGTCCCGCAAGGACGGGCTCGCCAACCCACCGATGTGGATCTTCGACCCGATCGTCGACAACTACGTCAAGCTGTGGGAACACACGACCTTCAAGTACACGTTTCTCAACTCGGTGATCATCACCGCGATCGGCGTGACGCTGTCGCTGGCGATTGCCTTGCCGGCCGCCTATGCGGTTTGCCGGCTCAAGGTTCGTGGCGCCCGGTGGATCAATCTGTGGCTGATCCTGGCTTACATGTTGCCGGAGTTTCTATTCATCATCCCGATGTTCTCGCTCTACCAATGGACCGGCCTCTACGACACCCACATCGGCCTGGCGCTGATCTACCAGGTCCACGTTCTGCCGCTTTCGATCTGGCTGCTGTCTTCCTTCTTCCGCGAGATCAACCCGGCGATCGACGAAGCGGCACGCATCGAGGGCTGCAGCCATTGGCAGGTGCTGATCCGCATCTATGTTCCGTGCGCCCTGCCGGGTGTGGTCGCCACCGCCATCCTCAACGCCATCTGGATCTGGAACGAACTGGCGATCGCCCTCGGCCTGACCTTTTCCCGGGCCGAGACCGTCACCCTCGGCGTCACCAGTTTCCGCGGCTATGCCGCGCTCGATTGGGGGGCGATGACCGCTGCTTCGATCGTCGCGATTATTCCGATGTTCATCTTCGCGATCTTTGCCCAAAAACACATCGTCAAAGGCCTCACCCTCGGCGCCGTCAAAGGATAGTTCATGGCTTTTAAGGAATCCGACGTTCCCCAGTTCGACACGGTCTTCGGCCGCAACCTGCTGGCCGAAGTGCCTGACTTCGTCGCCGCCCCTATTCTCGTCGTGACGATGGCGGACCTGTGGCCGAAGTTTCGCGACGCGCTGCCCGGTGTCGACGTTTACTTCGTCGAGTCGATGGAACGGCAACGGCTGGAAGCCGATCTCGACAGCGCGAGTGGAGCCGCGTCCATCGTCGGGCTCGGTGGCGGTCAGGCGATCGACGCCGCCAAATATTTCGCCTGGCGCGCCGGCAAGCCGCTGTTCCAGTTTCCCACGTCACTGTCAGTCGATGCCGTTTTTGGCCATCGCGCCGGCGTGCGCGAAGACAGGCTGGTGCGGTATGTCGGCTGGGCGGTTCCTGAGACGGTTTATATCGACCTCGACATCATCGAAGCCGCGCCGCGGGAGCTCAACCTCGGCGGGCTCGGTGACGTCTTCTGCTTCTTCACAGGCGTAATGGATTGGCGCTACGCCGCGGCACAGGGCAAATGCGAAGCGAAGTGGCCTTATGACGAGTCGCTCGCCGATATCTCGCTCGCCAAGGCGGAAGCGGCACTTGCGGCAATGGACGATATCCGCGCCCTCAACGATCGCGGTATCGCCGTGATGGTCGACGCCCTGCGGTGGGGCGGCGCCTCGTTCCACGCCGCCGGCTGGAACCCGCGCCACATTGAAGGTGTCGAGCACTTCATCTTCTATGCCCTCGAGGCCGGCACCGGGAAAAAGTTCCTGCACGGGCAGGCGGTCTGCCTTGGGCTTATCCTTGGCTGCATGATGCACGATCAGCGGACTGATGAGCTGTTGGCCGCCGTCCATTCCGCCGGAATCGACATCCGGCCGGAGGCCATGGATATCACCTGGGACGATGTCCGGACCGCAATGAAGGGCCTCCAGAGTTTCGTGCGCGACGAAGGCCTTGCCTACGGCATCGCCCATGACTTTGACGTGACCGACGCCTTTCTGGACGCCGCACAGGCCAAGATCGAAGGAGCCTACGGCGCATGGACGCGGTGAGCCGGACCGGCGGGGCGACTACCGGCGCGACCGAGCAACGGCTCGCCCGTCTCGGCATCGTGTTGCCGTCGGTACCGACGGCGATCGGCAATTTCGAGCTGGGGGTGGTCGACGGCACGACGCTGATCCTCTCGGGCCAGGGACCGGTGATGGAGGACGGGTTTCTCGCCACCGGCCGTGTCGGCGACGATGTCAGCGTCGGCGATGCCTATCGACACGCGTGGCACACGGGACTCGTCCTGATCAGCGCCATGCAAACCATGCTTGGCGGCCTCGACCACGTCCAGCAAGTGCTGCGCATCTTCGGCATGGTCAACGCCACGCCCGATTTCCGCGACCATCCACGGGTCGTCGACGGGTGCTCGGACCTGATGCACCAGGTGTTCGAGACGCGCGGCCGCCATGCCCGCTGCGCCATCGGTGTCGGCTCGCTGCCCGGCGGCATCTCGGTCGAGATCGAGGCATCGGTGGCGATTGTGCCGGGCTGGGAGCCGGACCCGTGACCGATATCCGGTTCGAGGGGGTCGCCAAGCGGTTTTCCGACTCCGTCGAGGTGATCCGCGATCTGAACCTTCACATCGTCGATGGCGAGTTGATGGTGCTGGTCGGCCCATCCGGCTGCGCCAAGTCGACCACGCTCAGGATGATCGCCGGGCTCGAAACAATCAGCGATGGCGACCTGTGGATCGGCGGCGAGAGGGCCAATCAGCTCTCCCCGGCGGAGCGCAACATCTCGATGGTGTTCCAGTCTTACGCGTTGTTTCCCAACATGACCGTGCGCGGCAACCTGTCTTTCGGGATGCAGATCCGCGGTCAGGCCCGCGCCGATATCGCCGGGGAGGTGGACCGCATTGCCGAGATGCTGGGCCTGACGCCCCTGCTCGACCGCAAGCCGCGGCAGCTCTCCGGCGGCCAGGCCCAGCGGGTTGCGCTTGGCCGGGCGATGATCCGGCGGCCGGCGGCGTTTCTGTTCGACGAGCCGCTCTCAAACCTCGACGCCGAACTCCGCGTACAGATGCGCGGCGAAATCAGCGAGATGCAAAAATCGCTCGGAACCACGACGGTTTATGTCACCCATGATCAGGTGGAAGCGATGACCATGGGCCACCGGATCGCGGTCATGAACAAGGGGGCGATCATGCAGGTCGGGACGCCGATCGAACTCTACGACGCACCAGCCAACCTGTTCGTCGCCGGCTTCATCGGCAGTCCGAAGATGAACTTTGTCGCCGTGACCAACGGCGCGTGCCTGGGACAGCCTCTCCCGCAAAGCGTCGCGCCAAGAAGCGCAAGCGGGCTAACCCTCGGCGTACGCCCGGAACACGTGCTGCTCGGCACGGCCAGCGGCCCGGACAGCCTTTCCCTGGCCGGTAAGGTCGGCCGCATAGAAGACCTGGGACACGAGAACCTGGTTCATCTCACGGTGCCGGCCACCAGCGAGACGCTGGTCCTGCGCGCCCCGGGCCGTGCGCGGGCGCAGATCCGATCCGACGACACGATCGATGTGACGATCCCGCACTCCGAGACCAAGCTGTTCGACGTCGAAACCGGCGATCGGATTAGGTGAAAACGCGAAGGGAAACAGAAACTGACATGGCACTTCTCGACGGCAAGCGCGTTCTGATCACCGGGGCCGGGCGCGGAATTGGCCTCGCTGCGGCTGCAGCGATGCGCAACCACGGCGCTCGGGTTTGTGTGACCGACATCGACGCGGACGCTGTCGCTGCCGGCATCGCGGAGATGGGTGGGGCGTCCGACGATCTTCTTTCCGCTGTCATGGATATCCGCGATGAGGGCGCTATCCGGCAAACCCTGGAGACGATCGCCGACCGGTGGAGCGCGCTCGATGTCCTCGTTAATAACGCCGCGGTGGTCGATGCCACTCCGGTGCATGCGGTTGAGACCGACCGCTTCCGCGAAGTCGTGGACATCAACCTGACCAGTGCGCTCGTCTTGAGCCAGATGGCGCTGCCGCTGTTGCGGAGCGGGCGCAACCCGGCGATCGTCAACACCGTGTCCACCCAGGCTTTCTTCGGCCAGCCGGGCTCCGCCGCCTACGCCGCCGCCAAGGGCGGACTGATGAACCTGACCCGCGTCATGGCGATCGATCTCGGCGCGGAGGGCATCCGGGTCAACGCCGTTGCGCCCGGCTTCATCGATACCCGGATGGCGGTGATGCCGGACGGGACGCATGAGCATGATGTTCCATCGTTCAAGACGTTCTATCTCGAGATGGGGCGCATCCCGCTGAAACGCGCCGGAACGCCGGAAGACTGTGCCGGGGCCTTCGTCTTCCTCGCCTCCGATCTCAGCCTCTACACCACCGGACAGGCGCTGTTCGTCGATGGTGGTCTCAGCGCAACCTATTAGCAGCCGGCTCAGGACATCGTTTGATGGCTCAGAAAAATCTCAACTACGGCTTCCCCACGGTGTTCGGCCGCGAGCTCTATTCCGAGTTCAAGAATTTCGTCCACCCGCCTTTCCTGGTCGTCACCATGCCGGATCTGTGGCCGCTGTTCGGCCACCATTTCGACGGCGCCGACCATCAGGTCTATTTCACCGATTCGATCGAGCAGGGCGATCTCGACCGCGATGCGGCCGGCCTGACCGACATTGGCGCTGTCATCGGGCTCGGCGGTGGTCAGGCCCTGGATGTCGCCAAGTATTTCGCCTGGCGGCGGAACCTGCCGCTGTTCCAGGCGCCGACGGCGCTGAGCGTCAATGCGGTCTACGGTCAGCGATCCGGCGTCCGGGTCGATGGCAAGGTGATCTACCGCGGCTGGGCGGTGCCGGAGGCGGTCTATATCGACTACGACGTTCTGCGGTCGGCGCCCCGCCATCTCAATTGGTCGGGGATCGGCGACATCCTGTGCTTCCATACCGGCGTGCTCGATTGGCGCTATGCCGAGGACCGCGGCAAGATCGAGGAGAAATGGCGGTTCAGCGATGGCCTCGCTCAGCAGTCGCTCGCCAAGGTCGATCAAATCACCCGCCATGTGGACGACATCCGCACCCTCAACGATGAGGGTATCCGGGCGCTGATCGACGGCTTGCAATGGGGAACGTCGTATCACGGCGCCGGCTGGTGCCCCCGCCACATCGAGGGCACCGACCATTTCCTCTTCTACACACTCGAAAAACTCACCGGGAAGAAGTTCCTCCACGGCCAGCCGGTCGGTCTCGGCGTGGTCGTCGGATCGATGCTCCACGACGCCGGGACCGAGACGATGCTCGACATCATCGCCGGGATCGGCCTTGATGTACGGCCGGAAGCCATGGGCCTCACCTGGGCCCAACTGGAAACAGGGCTCAAGGCAATGCGCGGCTACGTCAACCAGGTCGGGCTGTGGCACTCGATCGCCCACGACACGGATATTTCCGACGCCTTCATCCGCGACCTCAAAGCGACGCTCGACAAGGCCTACGCCCATCGCGCCTGAACGCAGTGTCGCCTTCGCCGGCCGCTTTTTGCGATACCCTGCCGCAATGCTATTGTCGCGTTGCAGCATAGCGTTTGCGTAAGGTCGCCGCCGGCGGCCGCAAGGAACAAGCACATGCCCGAGGGGAATCCGCCGGCAAAGGCCGGGCCGTCCGTCACCGATCAGGAGGCGCTTCACTTCCACGGTCACGGCAAGCCCGGAAAACTGGAAATCAACGCCACCAAGCCGATGGCCACCCAGCGCGATTTGTCGCTGGCTTACTCTCCCGGCGTCGCCGTTCCGGTCAATGCCATCGCCGAGGACCCGGCGCGGGCCTTCGACTACACCACCCGCGGCAACCTGGTCGCTGTCATCTCCAACGGGACCGCCATCCTCGGGCTTGGCAACCTTGGGGCGCTGGCTTCGAAGCCTGTCATGGAAGGCAAGGCCGTTCTCTTTAAGCGCTTCGCCGACGTCGATTCGATCGACCTCGAAGTCGATACCGAGGACACCGACGTATTCATCGAGACGGTCCGCCATCTCGGCCCCTCCTTCGGCGGGATCAATCTCGAAGACATTCGTGCGCCCGATTGCTTCATCATCGAAAGCCGGCTGCGCGAACTCATGGACATCCCGGTGTTCCATGACGACCAGCACGGTACCGCGATCATCGCCACCGCGGGGTTGATCAACGCGCTGCACCTCACAGGCCGCGACATGGCGACCGCCAAGCTGGTGTGCAACGGCGCGGGTGCGGCCGGGATCGCTTGCGTCGAACTGGTCAAGGCGCTGGGGATGCCGCCGGAGAACGTCATTCTCTGCGACACCAAAGGGCCGATCTACAAGGGGCGCGAAGCCGGGCTGAACCAGTGGAAGTCGGCCCACGCGACCGACACGGATGCGCGGACACTCGCCGAGGCGGTGGCGGGCGCCGACGTTTTCTTCGGCCTGTCGGTGAAGGGCGCGTTGACCCCGGAGATGGTGGCGTCGATGGCCGATCAGCCGATCATCTTCGCCATGGCCAATCCCGATCCGGAGATCACGCCGGAAGAGGTCGCCCGCATCCGCGACGACGCGATTATGGCGACTGGGCGGTCCGATTACCCCAACCAGGTCAACAACGTCCTCGGTTTCCCCTACATCTTCCGCGGCGCCCTCGATGTTCGCGCGACCACCATCAACGACGCGATGAAGATCGCGGCGGCAGAAGCGCTTGCCGGTCTGGCGCGCGAAGACGTGCCCGACGAGGTGGCCGCCGCCTATCAGGGGGTCCGCCCGAAGTTTGGCCCGAACTATATCATCCCGGTCCCGTTCGATCCGCGGCTGATCAGTGAGGTCCCGGCTGCCGTCGCCAAGGCCGCGGCTGAGACCGATGTGGCGCGCGATCCGATCACCGACGAGGCGGCCTACAAGCTCGAACTGTCGGCACGCCGCGACCCGATCGTCGGCACGCTACAGAGCATCTTCCAACAGGTGCGACGCGAGCCGAAACGGGTCGTCTTCGCGGAAGGCGAGGAAGAGCAGGTGATCCGTGCCGCGTCGAGCTTCGTTCACAACAAGCTCGGCACCGCGATCCTGATCGGCCGCGAGGACATCGTCCGCGGCACCGCCGAGCGGGCAGGCATCGACATCCTGTCCGGCATCGAGATTCACAACGCCCGCCTGTCGCGGCGCAATGTCGATTACGCCGACTATCTCTATTCCCGGCTGCAACGTCGCGGCTTCCTGTTCCGCGACTGCCAGCGGCTCGCCAACACCGATCGCAATGCCTTCGGTGCGTGCATGGTGGCGCTTGGCGATGCCGACGCGATGGTCTCCGGGGTCACCCGCAACTACGCCACGGTACTCGAGGATGTGCGTCGCGCGGTCGATCCGAAGCCGGGGCATCGGATCATCGGCGTGTCGATCGTCCTGGCCCGCGGACGGACCGTGCTCGTCGCGGACACCGCGGTGCACGAGATGCCCTCGGCCGAAGAACTGGCGGAAATCGCAAAGGAAGCGGCCGGCGTGTCGCGCCGCCTCGGCTACGAGCCAAGGGTCGCGTTCCTAGCCTACTCGACCTTCGGCCAGCCGGAAGGCGAACGGGCCGAGAAAGTGCGCGACGCGGTCAAGATCCTCGACGGCCAGCGGGTGGATTTCGAGTATGACGGCGAAATGGCGGCGGACGTGGCCCTTAACCACGATGCTCAGGCGCCCTATCCGTTTTGTCGGCTCACCGGCCCGGCCAATGTGCTGATCATGCCGGCTTGGCATTCGGCGTCGATCTCGACCAAGCTGCTCCAGGAACTTGGTGGCTCGACGGTGATCGGCCCGATCCTGGTCGGCTTCGACAAGCCGGTTCAGATCGTCTCGCTGTCGGCTCGCGATTCCGACATCGTCAACATGGCAGCGCTCGCCGCCTTCCGCCTCGGCGGTTAGCGGCGAGCAGTCGTTGCAGCGTCACGCGGTGCGGGTGGCGGTCGTCACGATCGAGTAGCGCACCGCGGCCTGGGCCCGGGTGCCCTGGCTCCGATCCGACCAAGAGCGCAGCGCTTCGTCATACTGCGCGTAAGGACCGTAAGCCTCGGCGCCCTCAGCCATCGACGTGAAGCTGGTGTCGCAATAACGGCCACCGACAACCCAATATTCGGTCTGCATCGTTTCGTCTCCTTGGTATCGTCTTGTTCCAGTTCGGGTTCGCGTCAGGCGGCCGCCGGTTCGGGTTCCGGGGTGCCGAACTGTTCGCTTTCGGTGGAATCCGCCATGGCAGTCGTCGAAGACTGTCCGCCCGACACGGCCATCGCGACCGCATCGAAATAGGATGTCCCGACTTCGCGCTGGTGGCGCACGGCGGTGAAGCCTTGTTGCACCGCTTCGAATTCGCGTTCCTGCAACTCGGAATAGGCGCCCATGCCGCGCCGGGCGTAACCGCCGGCGAGTTCGAACATCGACAGGTTGAGCGAGTGGAAGCCGGCGAGGGTAACGAACTGAAACTTGTAGCCCATCGCCGCCAAGTCTTCCTGGAAACGCTCGATCGTGTCGGATTCGAGATTGGCCCGCCAGTTGAATGATGGCGAGCAGTTGTAGGCGAGCATCTTGCCGGGGAACTGATCGTGGATCGCGTCGGCAAACGCCTGGGCCTCACCGAGGTCCGGCTTGGACGTCTCCCACCAGAGGAGATCAGCGTACGGCGCGTAGGACAGGCTGCGGGCGATCGCGTGATCGACCGAATGGGTCTTACCTTGCTTCAGCTTGAAGAAACCCTCCGCCGTCCGCTCACCGGAAATCCACGCCGCATCGCGCTCGTCGATATCGCTGGTGATCAACGTTGCCGAATGGGCATCGGTCCGGGCCATCAGCAGCGTGTTCACCCCGCTGACGTCGGCGGCGAGGCGCGCGGCGTTGAGGGTGCGGATGAAGGTCTGGGTCGGCACCAGCACCTTGCCGCCGAGATGGCCACACTTCTTTTCGGACGCCAGCTGATCCTCGAAATGGACGCCCGCGGCGCCGGCCTCGATCATCGCCTTCATCAGTTCGAAGGCGTTGAGCGGTCCACCGAAACCGGCCTCGGCGTCAGCGACGATCGGCGCGAGCCAATGGATCGATTCGTCGTCCTCAAGAGCGGCGATCTGGTCGGCGCGTAGCAGCGTCTTGTTGATCCGACGCACCACGTCGGGAACCGACGACGCGGGATAGAGCGACTGGTCCGGATACATCTCGCCGGCGTTGTTGGCGTCCGCCGCAACCTGCCATCCGGACAGATAAATCGCCTCGAGCCCCGCCCTGACCTGCTGCATGGCCTGGTTGCCGGTCAGCGCACCGAGCGTGCGTACAAACGGCCGCGTGCGGAGCAGTTCCCACAGCCGCTCGGCGCCGAGGCGGGCGAGGCTGTGCTCGATGTGCACGCGGCCGCGAAGTCGGCGAACCTCGTCCGGCGAGTAGTCGCGCCGGATTCCCTTGAAACGATCAGGTGATGTCGTCATCGTGGTCTCCCTTGTCTTGACAAGAAAGACAGCTATTATTGACAAGCGGTGTCGGTCAATAACATATTGAAATCAAATGGAAATGCGGAATATTGTCAATTTGCTTACAGCACTTATCTGATAAGTTGTAAGCATTGTAAGGATCGGATCGATGAAAGCGATGCGGATTGGCGGAAAGCTCAGGCGGCTCCGCCAGGAACAGCGCCTCACCCAGGCGCAGATGGCCCGCGAATTGGGGATCAGCGCCAGCTATCTGACGTTGCTGGAGAGCAACCAGCGGCCGGTCACGGTCCGGGTGCTGCTGAAACTGGTCGAGCGTTTTCAGGTCGATCTCCAGGACTTCGCCGCGGACACCGACCAGCGCCTGTCGCTGGAACTGATGGAGGCGTTCTCCGATCCAGTGTTCGAGGGCGCCGAGGTGAAGAACACCGACGTCCAGGAACTGGTTTCGCTGCTGCCGGCGGTTGGCCGGGCGGTCATCGATCTCTACGAGGCCTACCGGCGCCATCTTCCGGCCGATGCCGCGAGCACCGCCGGCGAGGATGCCAGCGAATCCGCGCCGGTCACCATCCCGTCCGAGGAGGTGACCGAGTTCATCCAGAAGCGTTTCAACTATTTCCCGGACCTTGAAGATGCCGCCGAGCAGCTCTGGCATGAGAACGAGTTGTCGGTGCATACACTGCAGCAGGGCCTGACCGGCGTTCTGCGCCGCCGCTACGCCACCGAGGTGGAGGTGCGCCCCGCGGAGGCGATGAACGGGCGCTCCCGCCATTACGACCAGCTCCGTCGGCGGCTGGAGATCTCAGAGATGCTGCCGCTGTCGAGCCGCATCTTCCAGATCGCCCACCAGATCGCTTATCTCGGTCATCATGACATGCTCGACCAGATCGCGGCGGAAGGCCGGTTCACCTCGAGCGATGCCGAGGCGCTGATGCGGACCGCGCTCGCCAACTACTTCGCCGCGGCGGTGATGATGCCCTATCGCCTCTTCCTCGATGCCGCGTCTGCGACCCGGTACGACATCGATGTTCTGAAGAATCGGTTCGGCACGTCGTTCGAGCAGGCCTGCCACCGGCTGACCACTCTGCGGCGTCCCGGCGCCGAAGGGGTGCCGTTCCATTTCATCCGCGTCGATATCGCGGGCAACATCTCCAAACGGTTTTCCGCCTCGGGGATCCATATCGCCCGCTTCGGCGCCGCCTGCCCGCGCTGGAACGTGTATGACGCGTTTTCGACGCCAGGCATGCTCAGGGTGCAGTTGTCGCGGATGCCGGACGGCGCGACGTTCTTCTGCATCGCCCGCACCACGTCACGAGCGGCACCGCTGTCACCTGCGAGCGGTTTGGGCCACCGCATGAGCCAGCGGGCGATCGGTCTCGGCTGCGACGTCCGCCACGCAGGCGACATCGTCTACGCCGACGGCTACAACCTCGCCGATCCGCAACTCGCCATGCCGATCGGAGTGTCCTGTCGCACGTGTCCGCGTACCGACTGCACCGAGCGGGCGATGCCATCGCTGTTCCAAAAACTCCACATCGACGAGAACGTCCGGGGCCCGTCGACCTACGTGCAAGCCTGATAACGGCCGCCGCCGTGGAGTATTCCGGGCCCGCGTGGTGGCTGGCCGACAGGCTGTGATCGCGCCCCTTCCATCTGCAGGCCAAACCCGGCACAAGATCGGGGACGGGCAAGAAGGAGGGACGAATGAAGGCGAAGACGAACGTTCTGGTCACGTGCGGGCGGTTCTATCCATCCATCGCGCTGGTCCGCGCGCTGCACGATGCCGGAGCCCGCGTCGACGTGGCCGACTCCTATAAGCTCGCGCCGGCGCTGCATTCCAGTGCCGTCGACCAGTTCCACGTCGTCGCTCCCGCGGCTGGCGATCCGCTACAGTTCGTCGAGGATGTGGCCCAAATCATAAAGGATCGCGATATCGACCTGGTGGTGCCGGCGATCGAGGAAGGCTTCTATCTCAGAAACTACGAAGATCTCATTCCAGCGCCGATCTTCGCCCCGTCCTTCGCAACGATCGAGCAACTGCACGACAAGGCCCGGTTCCATGCGTTGTGCGCCGAGCTTGGCCTGCGGACGCCGAAGACCATCACGGTCACCAGCCAGGATGAACTCCGTGACGCGATAGGCCAGTTCGACCTTTATCTGGCGCGCCCCGCCTTTTCCCGCGGTGGCCAGACTTGCCTCACCAATCACGGCCCCCGCGCCGGCGAGATGTCGGTCGATGACTGCGTTCCCACCACCGAAAATCCGTGGCTGGTCCAGGAATTCGTCGAGGGTGACGACGCCTGCTCGTTCAGCGTTGTGCGCGACGGCGAAGTGGTCGTTCACTGCACCTACGAGCCGTCGGTCGCGGCGACCGGCGGTTATGCGATCCAGTTCCATTCGATCGACGACTTCGGCACCCTGGAGGTTGCCCGGGCGATCGCGAAACGCTTCGACTACACCGGCTTTCTCGGCCTCGACATCCGCCGCACGCCGGACGGCGCTTTCGTCATGATCGAGTGCAATCCGCGGGTCACGGCCGGCTCGTTCCTGACCCCCGGCGAATGGGTTGGCGGCGCCGTGATCGACGAGCCCTCCGAGTTGCGGATCGCGCCGGCGGGCCAGAAGCGCCAATACGACGCCTACATGCTGGTCGGCAACGCGGCCAAGCTACCGGCACGCAAGCTCCTGCACGAACTGCTCACCACCCCGGACGCGGTGCTGAAGGCCGGCGACGTGCTGCCGGCGCTCTACTGCCTGATCAACCGCCGCCACTGGTCCCACAAGGCAGAAGAAGAACACACCTCGCTCAGCGAAGCGTTCACGGCGGACATCTCGTGGGACGGCTCGCCGATGCCGACGATGCCGGAAGGACGCGGCGCTTAGCTATCCGTCGGACCTGAAGAGCTGCCGCGAAGACATCCTGATCATCCCGGATTGCCTTGACGCTTTCCCGGAAATTTGTCCAAATGATCAAGAGTCGTTCCAATCTGGCGGGAGCAGGTCAGATCGCCGATGGCAGAACCGAGGAAGCCGGATATCGCCGCCGGGCGGCTGGAAGCGGAGGACTACGCCAGTAACTTCGCCGATCTGCACCCGCGGCTGACGCGCCATGAGGCGCTGGTCGAAGCCGATCGGTGCTATTTCTGCTACGACGCACCCTGCGTCACCGCGTGTCCCACCGCAATCGACATTCCGCTCTTCATCCGCGAAATCCTGACCGAAAACCCCAAGGGCGCGGCGGAAACCATCCTTTCCCAGAACATCCTCGGCGGGATGTGCGCCCGGGTCTGCCCGACCGAAACGCTGTGCGAGGAAGCGTGCGTTCGCGAGGCGGCGGAAGGCAAGCCGGTGCGGATCGGCGAGCTGCAGCGCTACGCCACCGACGCGCTGATGGCGGACGGATCGCAGCCCTTTGAGCGCGCGGCGCCGACCGGCAAGCGCATCGCCGTGGTCGGCGGCGGGCCGGCCGGACTGTCGTGCGCTCATCGCCTGGCGGTCCACGGCCATGACGTCACGATCTTCGACGCCCGCGACAAGATCGGCGGGCTGAACGAATACGGCATCGCCGCCTACAAGACTCCGGATAACTTCGCCCAGACCGAGGTCGATTTCATCCTGGCGATCGGCGGCATCACGGTGGAGACCGGCAAAGCCCTAGGCCGCGACATCACAATGGGCGAGCTGCGCGAGACCTTCGACGCCGTGTTCCTCGGCATCGGGCTTGGCGGCGTCAACGCGCTTGGCCTCGACGGCGAGGCGATCTCAGGCGTCGGCGACGCGGTCGGCTACATCGCCGAGATCCGCCAGGCCGACGATCTGTCCGCGCTGCCGGTCGGCCGCCGGATCGTGGTGGTCGGCGGCGGCATGACCGCGATCGACATCGCCTCCCAGACCAAACGCCTCGGCGCCGAGGACGTCACCATCGTCTACCGCCGTGGCCCGGAGCGGATGGCCGCCAGTCGCTACGAACAGGAGCTCGCCCAGACCGGCGGTGTGACAATCAAATGCAACGCGCGGCCACAGGCCCTGGTCGCCGATGATGGTAGGGTGTCGGGCGTCACATTCGAATACACAGCGGAGGACGCCGACGGCCGCCTCGTCGGCACCGGCGAGACCTTCACGCTCGCCGCCGACATGGTGTTCAAGGCGATCGGCCAGACCTTCGTCGCGGAGGGGCTGAACGGCAGCGGCGCGCCGGCGATCGCGCTGGACGGCGGGCGCATTGCCGTCGACGACGAACGGCGGACCAGTGTCGCCGGCATCTGGGCCGGTGGCGATTGCGTTTCCGACGGCGAGGACCTCACTGTCGTTGCCGTCGAAGACGGCAAGATCGCCGCCGAATCCATCAACCGGGCGCTCGGGAGCGCATAGACGATGGCTGACCTTCGATCCGAGTTCATCGGCATCACCTCACCCAATCCGTTTTGGCTGGCGTCGGCGCCGCCAACCGACAAGGCCTACAACGTGGTGCGTGCCTTCGAGGCAGGGTGGGGCGGTGTCGTCTGGAAGACGCTTGGCGAGGACCCGCCGATCGTCAACGTCGCGGGGCCGCGCTATGGCGCCATCCACGCCGGCGACCGGCGGCTGATCGGGCTTAACAACATCGAGCTGATCACCGATCGCACGCTGCAGATCAATCTCGAGGAGATCAAGCAGGTCAAGCGCGACTGGCCAGACCGGGCGCTCGTGGTGTCACTGATGGTGCCATGCGAGGAGCCCAACTGGATCGCGATCCTCAAGGCGGTCGAGGAGACCGAAGCCGATGGGGTCGAGCTCAATTTCGGCTGCCCGCATGGCATGAGCGAGCGCGGCATGGGCTCCGCGGTCGGCCAGGTGCCCGAATACATCGAGATGGTCACCCGCTGGTGCAAGGCGGCGACGCGGATGCCGGTGATCGTCAAGCTCACGCCCAACATCACCAACATCCGCCACCCCGCCAGGGCGGCCAAGAACGGCGGCGCCGACGCGGTGTCGCTGATCAACACCATCAACTCGATCACCAACGTCAACCTCGACAGCTTCTCGCCGGAGCCATCGATCGACGGCAAAGGCACCCATGGCGGCTATTGCGGCCCCGCGGTGAAGCCGATTGCGCTGTCGATGGTGTCCGAAGTTGCCCGTGACGAAGAATGCGCCGGCCTGCCGATATCCGGCATCGGTGGCATCACCACCTGGCGTGACGCGGCCGAGTTTCTGGCGCTCGGCGCCGGCAACGTCCAGGTCTGCACCGCGGCGATGACCTACGGCTTCAAGATCGTTGACGAGCTGAAGAGCGGTCTTGCCCGCTATCTCGACGAGCGGCAGATGGCGCTGGCCGATCTCTCCGGCCGAGCGGTGCCGAACGTGACCGACTGGCAATACCTCAACCTCAACTACGTCACCAAGGCGCGGATCGACCAGGATCTCTGCATTGAGTGCGGCCGCTGCCATATCGTGTGCGAGGACGCCTCGCACCAGGCGATCACGTCGATGGTCAACGGCAAGCGGCACTTCGAGGTGATCGACGCGGAGTGCGTCGGCTGCAATCTCTGTGTCAACGTCTGCCCGGTCGAAAACTGCATCACCATGGAGCGGGTCACCGCGGCCACCGACCCACAGTCCGGCGCACCGGCGAGAGGTTTCCGCAACTGGACCGAGCACCCGAACAATCCAACAGTTTTCGTAGAACACGAACCGGCGGAGTAGCGTCGCCGCGCCTAGCAGTGTCGTCGGTTTCATCGTCCGGGCTCGCCCGCCGCTCGACGTTGGCAGCGAGGCTAGAGGCTCGCGATGTCAGACCAAGGCAGTCGAGCCCGGCAATCAGCGTCTGGTCGTCAGGAGAGATGGCTTCAGCGCTACTGCACGCTGGTATCGACCGCAGCGTCACCCGCTTCCACTCGCTCGTCGGCATGAGCGGAGCTGATCAGACTGAACTCCGGCCCAAGATCCGGCGGCTCGTAGATCGCGGTGATCGTCTCGGACGGCTCGTAGTAGTAGTCCGGTCCAAACCGGCGAATCTCCGCGACGGCCGTGCCGTCCGGATCCGGCACGATTCGCTCGGGAACGAAGTCGCCGGCCCGGTTGGCAAGCGTCTCGGGATCGCCCCAGGTCGTAACGCGGGCGACCGGAATGGGCATCGGCGCCGCCGGCTCATCCGTCACCTTCGCCGCTTCCTTCTCGGCCGCCTTGGCCGCCGTGCGGGCCTCGAACGCCTTGCCGAGATTGGCGAGGCCGCGCTTCAACTCGCCCTGGCAGGATTCGCTGAACGACTTGCGATAGGCGAAAGCGTAAGGCTCGGCGGCGAGCGGCTTGCCCTTGAGCGATACCGCGCGGTCAGGGCTGCCGCCGTTGCTGTGATAGAATAGCTCGGCCCCAGCACCGCCATACATCGCCTTGCAGACCGTCTCGTCGACCTTGAAGCGGGACCGGCTCGAGCGGAAATTGATCGGGAAATAGAAACCGTCGCAGGTCCGCACGCAGAGTGTGCGATAGCCACTCCCCGCCCACTGCGAATTCCCGGTGGGAAGGTTGCACCCGTTGCGCCGCATCTGGGCGCGCAGGCGATCGCGCTGGGCCGACGTGGAGCGGCTGCTTACACGGCTCCCGCCACGCGACGCCTGATTGAGCTTGCGCTGAAGCGACTTGACCTGAGCATTGATCGACCGGCAGTCGCGCGAGCGACCGAACAGGCGGCGACAGTTGTTGCGGCGCGCTTGCCGCTGCGCCTTCGACAACTCGCTTCGTAGACGGCTGACATTGGCCTTCGATCCACCGCCGGAGCCGCGGGACAGCGCCCGGTAATCGGCATGGAGGCGGGTGCAGTAGCTGGACTGGGCGGCTACGGGCTCGACGGTCATGGCAAAGCCGGCCGCGGTAAACGCGGCGACGGTCAGAACTTTCGTAAACCCATGGGCTCGCGTCCGCTTCGCCATAAACTCACGCCTTCCCTGGCTCGTGTCCGGCAAACTCTGGCCACCGGTCAAGCCGCATCCCGCTTATCGGAGATTTCGCCGTGACCGAAAAGGCTTTCCCGCATCACATCCGCGACATCGGCATAATCTGTTGCGCCCATACCGCAATGCGACACCGGTCAGTGTATCTCATGTGGCGCTTCACTGGCTGTGATCCAAGCCACAAGCCAGATCGTGGTTATCCGGACGATAAGGGCGCCATGTCGGCCAAAAAGCGCTTGATATGGACGATCTCGTCGTTGTTCACGGTATGGCCGAGGCCGGGATAAATCTGCTCGATCACCGCCCCGTGCAGGGCATCCATCACCGCCGCCGACGCGGCGACCCGGTCGACGGGAATGTGCGGATCGACATCGCTCGATCCGAGGAACACCGGAGTCGCCTCCAGTGAACCGGTGTAATCGCCGGTATCGATGGTTTCGCCCATCAGCCCACCGGACAAGGCAATCACGGCGCCATAACGGTCGGGATGACGCGCCGCAAACTCCAGGGCCAGGCACGCACCCTGCGAGAAGCCGAGCAGCACCGTTCGGTCCGGTGTGATGTCATGGGTGATCAGGTGCCCGATGAGGTCGGCGATCAGGCGGAGCGCCGAGGTCCGATCCGGTTCGTTCTCCTCGATCGACACGAGGAATCGCTCCGGGTACCAACTATTGCCGGCGGCCTGGGGCGCCAGATAGGCGAGGTCCGGACGATCGAAGGCATCGGAGAGCGACAGGATGTCGGATGCGCTGGCGCCGCGCCCATGGAGCATGATGACCGCGGCATCCGCCGTCTCCAGTTCCGCGCCGGCGCGCAGGATCGGCTGGCCCTTGTGACGATCGCCTGGATCGCTCATCACCGTGACCCTCGCGTCATAGCCTTGAGCCGGAGGTGCTGGAGCAGGATGACCGTCTTGGCATCGCGGATCGTGCCATCGGCGATCATGCCCATCGCATGGTCGAGCGACACTTCCAGGACTTCGATGTCCTCGCCCTCTTCCTGCGCGCCGCCGCCGTCCGACACCCGATCCGCAGGGCTGTATCGGGCGACGAAAAGCGCCAGCCGCTCGCTGACGCTGCCCGGGCTCATGAACACGTCGAGCGCCATGGTAATATCGCTCAGGTCATAGCCGAGTTCCTCGCGCGCCTCGCGGCGGATGGCTGCTTCCGGGTCAAGGTCGTCGAGCAACCCGGCACAGACCTCGATCAACCAGCCCGGCGGCGCCTTCAGGAACACCGGCATCCGGAACTGGCGCACCAGGAGGACCGTGCCCCGGTCAGGATCGTAGGGAAGGATCGCGGCCCCATCGCCGCGATCGTAAACCTGGCGGATCAGCGTCTCGCGGGCACCGTCGCTGCGGCGATAATCGATCGTGTATTTGGTGAGGGTCGCCCAGTCGTCGGCAAGAACCTCCGCGTTCACAACGCGGACGGCCGGCTCCTCGTCGGCGTTTTCGCTCACGAAGCCTTCCCCGCGACCTCGGTTTGCTTCGCGATGGGCGGAGTGACCGGCTGCTCCACGTCGCATCCGACGAGGCTTTCCTCGATCAGGTGATCGACGACGGCTCTCAGCGCCGCGTCATGGGATTCGCCGGCGGTGACGGCCTTGTCGAACACGACGATCTGACGATCCGCGGACGTACCCTCGATTGCGATTTGCCGGATTCGCGCGACCTCCGCGCGACAGCCGAAGAAGTCAGCGTCTTCCTCGACCAGCGCGATCAACTCGTCGGCGAGGTCCGCGAATGGTATCGCGGCTCCCTTGCCAAAATCGATCATCGATTGCGTTGTCCCGAACCGTTGAGCCAGCCAGCGGTTCTCGTTGACGAGAAACGAGGAATAGTCGCGCCACCGCTGGTTCTCGCGCCGCAGCCGGTAGAGCATCCGTGCGACACATCGATAGAGCGCCGCGATCGCCACCGTGTCGTCAAGCCGCGGGCACATGTCGGTGATCCGCATCTCGATGGTCGGGAATCGCGCCGACGGCCGGAGATCCCACCAGATCTTGGTGCCGTCCTCGATCTCGCCCGCATTGATCAGCACATCGACCGTGCGATGAAACTCGTCCGGGCTGGCGAACTTGGGCGGCAGCCCGGTCCGCGGCACCTCGTTCCACACGGCAAGCCGATAGGAGTGCAGCCCCGTGTTGTCGCCCCGCCAGAATGGCGACGACGTCGAGAGCGCCAGCATGTGCGGCAGGAAGTATGGCAGTTGGTTGAAGATATCGAACCGCAGCGGTTCGTTTTCGATGCCAACGTGGACGTGCATGCCGGAAATCAGCAGCCGCCGGGCCACGACCTGCAGGTCGCGGGCGATCTCGTTGTAGCGCTCCTTGTCGGTGTTACGCTGGGTGCTCCAATCGGCGAAGGGGTGGGTTGAGGCCGCGATCGGCGCAAGCCCGAACCTGGCAGCGCACGCAGCGACTCCCGATCGCAACCGGGCAAGCTCGGCACGCGCTTCGGCGATCGTTCCGCAGACCACTGTCTCGGTCTCGACCTGGCAGCGCATGAACTCGGACGTCACCTGGGAGCCGAGCGTGTCATGCAGCGCGTCGGCGAGCTCCGGCGGCGGGTCGGCAGCGAGGTCGCGGGTCTCAAGATCGACCAGCAGATACTCTTCCTCGATGCCGATGGTGAAGGAAGGTTCTTGTGTCGTCATCGCCCCACGGTGTCAGAAAACCGAGACAACGCCAATGCCCCCTGTCATGGAAGGCGAGAGCCCGGGGACGCGACGCAAGGCGGGTGGTGGTGATTGCGCATGAAAAGGCCCCTGCCTAAGGTGGCGCAATCGACGGATTTGCTCGGGAGTGTTGTCATGCGCATCACCGGTGTCCTCGCAGCCGCGGCCGTCGCACTGACCAGCGCGTCACCGCTTGCCGCACATGGCAACGACGACGCGCTCGCCGCTTTCGCCGCATTATTCGAGGAAAGTGCAATCGTATCCGGGCCGGAATTGGTCGATTGCAGACTTTCCGGCGGCGCGGTCACCGTCTGCTACAAGATCACGGTCGTCCCGGGGGAAACCGTCAAAGCTGGCCCCTGGTGCCCGCGCACGATCACCGACGGTCCGGAGGTCAGCGGCATCTGGTTCGATGACGGCAAGGTCTACAATGCCGACGGCGCCTTTGTCGCCAACCTCCCGGAGTTCTACGGCGATCCGACCTGGCAGCTCCACGACCCCGCCACCGGCCACGTATTCGTCACCGACAACCAGATCGCCTGCGAGGCGGCGGCGCGGCCGGACGTCGATCCCGCCTACCGGAACCACTGTGTCGAGTGTCTGACATCATACATCGACCCCGGGCTCACCCGCACCTACATCGTCCCAATCGCCCCAGTCGAAGCCGGCGAACCGCAAAGACTTGGCGAGGCAGGCGGCGCGGGCCTAGCCTTCGACGGTATCATGCTTGGCCCACCGGCGCCGGTCGAAGCTATCCTCGGTAGCCACACGCTTGCGCCGTTCGACGACTGTGGCGGGCACGTAAACCCGCATGTCGGATACCACTATCACGCCGTCACCGATTGCCAGATACAGATCGCCGCGCCGAACGCCCACGCGCCGCTGATCGGCATCGCGCTGGACGGCGTCAGCATCTATGGGCAGCTCAACGCGGACGGATCGACCCCTGAGCGGCTGGACGTCTGCCGCGGCCATACATCAGAGGCGCTTGGCTACCACTATCACGTGTCGGGACCCGGCGATAATCAGATCATCGGTTGCCACAGCCACCAGATCGGCTGTGTCTCCGACGACCCCGATCGGCCCTGCGACGCGACGCAAAGGCGCCCGCCACCGCCGCGGTGAGCGCGCCGACGACCTCAACGGATTAACCGTCGCCTGGAAACTGAAAGCGGGCGAACCGATCGAGCGCGGCTTCGATCGTCGCCTTATGGGTCTTCGCTCGGCCGATGCCGACCCAGTGCCATGCCTGGATCAAGAGCTTGCCGTCCTGGCGGTCGGCCTTGAGGTCGATGGCGGCGACAATCTCGTCGCCGACCAGCACCGGCAGCGTGAAGTAGCCGAGTTTGCGCTTCGCGCGCGGCACATAGGCCTCGAACAGATGATCGTAGCCAAACAGGGCGGCCGTGCGTTTGCGCTGGATGGTCATCGGATCGAACGGCGACAGGATGTGGGTGAGGGCGGGCGGGGCCACCGTCCGGTCCAGCGTTTCGGTTCGCGCCCAGTGCGGCGCGTCAACGCCGTCGATTGCGACGGGCACCATCCGCTTGGCGCGCACGTCCTTGTCGATCAGGGCCTTGACCGCGGCTTTGGCGGGGGCGTTGAGGTGGCAGATCGAGTCGAGGCTGACGATCCCCTGCGACCGCAGGGCGCGATCGAGAACGTAACGATGAACCTGAGTCGCCGTCGCCGGCTTCGGCAGCTTGTCCCAGCCGAAATGCCGCTCGGTGAGCTCGTAGGTTTTCAGCATCCCGTCGCGGCGCGCGATGGTCAGCCGTCCGTTGTGAAAGCCGGCCTGCAGGGCGCGTTTCGAGGGTTTGCGCGACGCCCAGGGGTGGTTCTTGTCGACCAGGACATCGTCCTTGATGTCGGAGATGGTCAAAGCCCCCTCGTCACGGACCCGGCGCAGCACCTTGCGCAGATCCTTGGCCTCGACCGACCAGCGCGTCGGCGATCGGCGTTGCGCCTTCATGTCCGCGACGAAGAAGCGGATGTCGCGAACCGGCACGTAGCTCAGCGCGTGGGTCCAGTACTCGAACACGGTTCTGGTGTCCGACTGGGCGGTCGCCAGATCGGCACGACGATAGGCGGGAATGCGGGTGTGAAGGATATGGTGATGGCAGCGTTCGATCACATTGATGGTATCGATCTGTACATAGCCGAGATGTTCGACCGCCCGGGTCACCGCATCGACACCGGTGCCGAACGGTTCGGGTTCGTTCAACCGCTGCGCATCAATCCAGATCGCCCGCGCCTGAGGCCGGGATATCTCTACCGGAGCCGGGGCAATCCGGCGGCGGGACTTGGCGGATGTGATCACGGGCGGTGGATTGGCGATGATGGCGATTCAGGACACAAACGCCAAGCCTAGCACGCGGACGACGGCCGTGGTTGGCCGCTACTGACGCCGACTGCCACCGGCGAGGCTTGCCCGCCCCTAAACGTCCAGATTCGCGACGCTCAGCGCGTTGTCCTGGATGAACTCGCGGCGCGGCTCGACCTCGTCGCCCATCAGCGCCGAGAACAGCATCTTGGCGTCGGCGTCCTCGCCGTCCTTGACCTTCACCTTGAGCAGGGTGCGGACTTCCGGGTCAAGGGTCGTTTCCCAGAGCTGCTCGGCGTTCATCTCACCGAGGCCTTTGTAGCGCTGAAGCGAGACGCCCTTGCGACCCGCGGCGAGCACCGCCTGATAGAGATCACGGGGGCCGTGGATGACGGTCTCGACGTCCTTACGGCGGAAGGTTGGCGCCTTCCAGTAGATCGGCTGGAGCCGCGGGGCGAACTGGTCGAGCTTGCGCGCGTCGGCGGAATCGAGCAGAGCCGGGTCGACCATTGCCACTTCCTTGACGCCGCGCACCTCACGCTCGAAGCGGAAACCCTCGTCCGGGGAGAACGTGCCGGTCCAGCCCGCCTCGCCCTCTTCCGCCAGGGTATCGAGACGCTTGGCGACATAGTCGGCCGCCTCGGCGGCCTTCTCCGGTTCCGACAGGATCTCGGGGTTGAGGGCGCCAGAGATGGCGACCTGTTCGACCACCGCCCGGTCGTAACGGAAGTGGATACCGTCGAGCACCTGCACCAGCGTGCGCGCATCGCGCACCACCGTGGCGAGATCGGCACCGGCGCGCGTTTCGCCGGTGGCGATGTCGAGAACGGCGTCCTCGAGCCCGGATTCGATCAGATAGTCCTCCAGCTCGCGCTCGTCCTTGAGGTAAAGCTCGGACGAGCCGCGTTTGACCTTGTAGAGCGGTGGCTGGGCGATGAAGATGTTGCCGCGCTCGATCAGCTCCGGCATCTGCCGGAAGAAGAACGTGAGCAGCAACGTGCGAATGTGGGCGCCGTCCACGTCGGCGTCCGTCATGATGATGATTCGGTGGTAGCGGAGCTTGTCGGCATCGAACTCGTCGGTGCCGACGCCGGTGCCAAGCGCGGTGATCAGAGTGCCGATCTGCTCCGATGACAGCATCTTGTCGAAGCGGGCTCGCTCGACGTTGAGGATTTTGCCGCGGAGCGGCAGCACCGCCTGGTTTTCGCGGTTGCGCCCTTGCTTGGCTGAACCGCCCGCGGAATCGCCCTCGACGATGAAGAGCTCCGCCTTTGCCGGATCGCGTTCCTGGCAATCGGCGAGCTTGCCGGGCAGGGAGGCCATGTCGAGCGCCCCCTTACGTCGGGTCAGCTCCCGCGCCTTGCGGGCGGCCTCGCGGGCCGCCGCCGCTTCCACGACCTTGCTGACGATCGCCTTGGCTTCGGTCGGGTGCTCCTCGAACCAGGTGCCGAGACCTTCGTTGACGATGCTCTCGACCACCGGTCGCACTTCCGATGAGACCAGCTTGTCCTTGGTCTGCGACGAAAACTTCGGGTCCGGCACCTTGACCGACAACACCGAGGTCAGCCCTTCGCGGCAATCGTCGCCGGACAGCGACACCTTCTCGCGCTTGGCGATGCCCTGGCTCTCGGCGTAGCCGTTGACCTGACGGGTCAGCGCTGCACGGAAGCCGGCGATGTGGGTGCCGCCGTCGCGCTGGGGGATGTTATTGGTGAACGCCAGGGTGTCCTCGTGGTAGCTGTCATTCCACCACATCGCCAGCTCGACCGTCACGCCGTCGCGCTCGCCGATCACGACGATCGGCGCGCCGATCAGGGGGTGTTTGGCCCGGTCGAGGTAGCGCACGAAGGCTTCCAGCCCGCCCTCGTAAACCATTGTCTCGGTTTTCTCCTCGACGCCGCGACGGTCGGAGAGCACGATCCTGACTCCGGAGTTCAGGAACGCCAACTCGCGCAGCCGGTGCTCCAGCGTCGCGTAGTCGAACTCGGTCCGGGAGAAGGTCTCAGGCGACGGCAGGAAGGTTACCTCGGTGCCGGTGCGACCATCCCAGTCGCCGGTCACTTCGAGTTTCCCCTCCGGCACCCCGTCGGCGAATGTCAGTTCGTGAACCTTGCCGTTCCGCCAGATGGTCAGCTTCAGCCGTTCCGACAGCGCATTGACCACGGAAACGCCGACGCCGTGCAGGCCGCCGGACACCTTGTAGGAGTTCTGGTCGAACTTCCCGCCGGCGTGAAGCTGGGTCATGATGACCTCGGCGGCCGAAACGCCTTCCTCCGGGTGAATGTCGGTGGGAATTCCGCGCCCGTTGTCGTGCACCGTCACCGACCCGTCGGAGTTGAGCACAACCGACACCTCATCGGCATGGCCGGCCAACGCTTCGTCGATGGCGTTGTCGACCACCTCATAGACCATGTGATGCAGGCCGGATCCGTCATCGGTGTCGCCGATGTACATGCCCGGCCGCTTGCGCACGGCGTCGAGGCCCTTGAGGACCTTGATCGACTCAGCGTCATAGTCGCCGGTTGTCCCGGCGATAGGATTGATTTCGTTCATAGATTTACGATCGGCTCAAGGACCGGTGCGGATACTCGGACGGTGCTTACCATCCCGGTCCGGAGGGTCTCTCCGACGGCATCCGTTTTGGATCAGAATCATGCCAATTTATATAGCACCTGGGGGCGTGGATTTCGCCCCTTTGGCAAGAATTTCCATGTTTTTTGTGCAATGCACAAAAACACTGATTTTTTCTGCGAAATCAATCAGATGTCGCCGGAAGCGGTTACGGTTCGATCAAGGTCACGGTCGCGTCGCGGGCCGCGAAGTGCTGGGCCTGCTCGCCGAGGGGGGCGAAGACCGACGCATCGGTGCCGGTGATGAACGCCTGGCAGCCGAGACCAACAAGCAGATTGAACAACGTCGCGCGACGGGCCTCGTCGAGGTGGGCGGCGATCTCGTCGAGGAGTACCAGCGGTGTCTGGCCGGTGAGGCGGGTCACCAACCGCGCCTGGGCGAGCACCAACCCGACCAGAAGCGCCTTCTGCTCACCGGTGGAACACAGGGCCGCCGCCATGTCCTTCCGTCCGTGACGGACCAGGAGATCGGAGCGATGCGGGCCGGCAAGCGTCCGCCCCGCGGCGGCATCGCGCCGTCGCTCTTCCCGAAGTTGGCGACGATAGTCCTCCTCAACCGTGCTGGCCGGCTCGGATTCGAGTGCCGACTCCAGCGTCCCGTTGAGGGTAACCACGGCCGTCGGAAATGGAGATGGTGTATCGCCAGTTAGGTCCAGGCTCGATTCCGTCAGGCCCGCCCATTCGCGGCGCGCCGCCGCAATCGCCACGCCGAGCTCAGCCATCTCTGCCTCGATCGCATCCAGCCAGCTCTGGTCGGGGGACGGCTCGCCAAGCAGGCGATTGCGACCACGCATCGCCCGTTCGAATGCGTTGGAGCGCGTGCCGTGGCCGGTGTCGATAGCAAGCACCGCACGATCCAGAAACCGGCGTCGGTCGCCCGGCGAGCCGGTGAACAGCCCATCCATCGCCGGCGTCAGCCACACCACCCTGAGATGGTCGAGCAATGCCGACGACGACCCGACCGCCACGTGATTGACGTGCACCCGCCGGCGCGTTTCCGGTCCCGAATGTCCGGCGATCACACCGGTACCGAGCGCGACGCTGCCGTCACGATTGTCGAGGTCCACCGCGACCGCCCAGGTCCCGGTGCCGCCATGGCGGGCCATGTCCTCCAGCCGGGCGCCGCGGATCCCGCGTCCGGGCGAGAGCAACGATACCGCCTCGAGCAGGTTGGTCTTGCCGGCCCCGTTCGGCCCGGCAAGCACCACCGAGCGCCGATCGAGCATAAGGCCGAGGCTTGGATAGTTTCGGAAGTCGGTCAGCTTCAGCGACGTGACCGCCGTGGTCGTCGCTCTATTCGCCGGCGCCTGTTGGGGAATCGCTTCTGACACGCCGCGTGTTATAGCGCGAAACCGATGGCGCACCTTAGTCGGCCGCCAGTACCTCCAGGCCAAATTTCCGCTGTCATCAGAAGACTTGAACCGACTCAATGCCCGGTCCATATTGGGCATCCCATTAACAACTGAAAGGAGGTGATCCAGTGTCTCATTGTCAAACGCCGCGTGTGGCGGTGGTCTCGACCTGGAATCGCGCTTCTTGCGAGGTGCGCGCCTCCTGAGTTTGGGGCCAGAGTTTCGCTCACACCGCTATCCGCGGTGAGACAATGGAAGGGCCGTCCGATCGGGCGGCCCTTCGATTTTTTTTAAGACCGCGCCACCGGCTTATCGTTGGCGACGCGCCTGCCACCAGGCAACCGTGGCTGGAATCGATGTCTCCAGCGGCGTCGGTTTGAAGCCAAAAGCGGCCTCGAACTTCGATCCGTCGACGATGAACGGCTGGGTGAACTGATAAAGCATCTCGTTGACCTCCCGGATCGTCCGGTCGAAGACGCCGAGAACCTTGAGTAGCCATTGTGGCGCGACCTCAACGGGGGTCTCGCGACCGAGAACCGTGCCGATCATCCGGATCATGTCGTCCATGGATTGGGCAGGGGCGTTGGGGATATGCCAGACCTGACCGAGCGCCATCGGGTCGGTGCCAAGGGTCGCCAGCACCCGCGCCGCGTCCGGTGCATAGGTCATGCTATGCGGCTGACTCGCATCGCCGAGGACCCGCGCAGGCTTTCCCGCCAGCGCCCGACCGATGACCTGATCGCCAAGCGGCGATTGCCAGGTCGCGCCAGGGCCGAAATAGTCGGATGAGCGCGCCGTCGCCACGGCGAGGTCGCCGGCTGCGGACAGGGCCGCCAGTTCTTCGGCCATCTTCGTCCGCACCTGGCCTTTGCGCGAACACGGCGCAAGCGGATGTTCCTCGGTCAGCACCGTCCCGTCGGGACTGCCATACATGTAGACGTTTTCGAACGAGACATAGCGCGCGTCATTGGCTTGCGTCGCGGTCACCAGCGATCGCTGCAAGGGAGGAAACAACTCCGCCCAACGCCAATACGGCACGCCGAGGCACTGGTAAACGGCCGATGCATCCCGCGTGACCCGCTTGGCGAAAGCGGGATCGGACGCATCGCCGCGGGCCTGGTCGGCGCCCTCAGGTAGGTCAGCGACCGCCGAGCGGCTGACCACCCGCACCGGAAGACCGCGGGACGTCAGCTCCCTGGCGAGGGCGCGTCCGATCGGTCCCGCACCGAACACCACATGCGCTCCGGCCATACCCGACATCTCCATGAATGCGACGGTGATTGACCTAGGATGCTTCGATCGCGTGGGCCTTGATCCAGTTCAAGTTGGGTCTGCAGACCACTCGCGCCCCGCAGCGCCGGAGCCTCGGTTGTCGCAGCACACGAACCGCGAGACCCATGAATCCGCGCGACACCCGTTGTCTTGGCTCACGCCGATGATCTAGTCTGCCGCCGGAAGACGCGATCCGGATCGGCCCGGCGCGTTCCGCGGGTGTAGTTCAGTGGTAGAACGACAGCTTCCCAAGCTGTATGTCGTGGGTTCGATTCCCATCACCCGCTCCAATCGCCTGGTTTCGGCAGCAAAGGACATCGGCCTCTGGGCCCTCGGCTGACAACGGATGAGTGATTTCAGAAAAACCGGCGGCGCATTTCGACTGCTCGGCGTTCTCACGATCGCTGCAATTGTGGTCGTCGCCGGCGGTGATCCGTCTTTCAGCAATAAGGCAGAAATCGATCCCAACGCGTTAGGCATCGCGTCTCAGACACACTGCGGTGAAAAGCAGGTCCGTTTTCGGATTACGCCGGATTCGCCGAAACGGGTTGTCTTCGATGCCGATCGGCTGACGCGCTACCACCGGCTGTGTTTGTCCGTGCTGATCGAAGCGGGCCGCGACCAGACAAGCGATGCCCCGATACACGATCTGATCTATCATCAACTTCTGCACAAACTCGCGCATAAATCGGCGCGGTTCTACAAGGGTCCCGATGGCGAAGGCGTCCGCCTGCGCGACATTGCCGACAGCCGCGAACAGCTCGACCTCTCCCGGTTCGATCGGATCGTCTTCACCAACAAAGAAGGCGCGCCGCACAACTCCATGGCGCAGGCCAAGTTCAGTCGGCTGCTCCTGCAAAACGCTGCCTACGAACTCGAACGGACCGACCCCGATTCCGATCGTGCCCGGACGTTGCTCGCGCTCAGTCTGGCCATCTACCGGCCCGTCCTCGAACCGATTGAGAATGGCGGTCTCAGAAATCGCGCGCCCTGCGATCTCCGGCCGGAGCGCCAATGCTCGTGGTTCCATGCGGTGACGAGCCGAACCCGCGCGGATGCTCCGCTCGCCGGCGGAACTCTGAACAAGCAGTTGATCGTCATCAACGATCTGTTCGCTGCCGCAGCCTTGCTCGATGAAATATCCGGCCACGAAGGCTTCGACTATGCCGACAAAGCTACCGAATTCCGCCAGGCGGCGACCGAAGGGTACAACCAGCTCAGCCTTTCCACCGGGAATACGGAATCCGGCAAGCCACCCAACCTGGTGGACTACATTCCGCGTGATTCCGACGGCGCCTTGGTTTCGGAGAGCTGGGTCTACTATGCCGTCAATCCGGTCAAACAGACGGCCTATTTCCTCAAAGCAGCACCCTATAAGAACTGCCGCTATCACATCATCAACCTGGAAGCCCTCTATCGAACCTTGAGCGTTTTTGGCGACGCCGTGGATCCCGAGGTCGCGCGCGTCCCACACCCGGAGCTCGGTACCTCGGCGATCAGTTTTTATCTCGAAACCTACAAGTCGAAGCTCGACGACAGTCTCTATCGCGACTCGCCGAGCTCCGGCGACGGCAACTTCACCGGTTGTCTCGACGGAGACAGGCCGCTCAGCGACGAAGCGCTCGCGTTCCTGACAGAATTCGCGACCGGTTCAGCCAACGAACCGGCCGATCCGTCCTAATCCGCCGCTACAGCTGGTACCTGGCTGGCCAGTCGAGGGCGGGTCCGCCGAATTCCGCCGCACAGGCTCGGATGTCGTCGGCGAACAGTTCGATTAGCCGGGAACGGTAGTCGTCGGTCATCGGGATCTTCAGGTCGGTGCCCTTACGATTGTAGTCCGGATCGAAATCAGCACTCGGCTTGTCGGGATCGCCACCCAGAAATGCCAGGATGGTCTCGCGGAACGCAACCGCGTTTGCGATCAAGTCATCGAAGAAGAAGAGGGCGAACCGCCCGTTCGGGGTGATGCGCCGCCACCGCCGGACCGCTTCGGCCTGGAAGGTGCGCCGCTGCACACCGTCGCGGTGGAAGTAGGCCATCATCGACGCGACGCTCGGCTCCTCGCCAAGTCGGCGGAGATCCATGTTGTAGGCGGACCAGAACCGCTCGATCGGTTCGCGGGCGATGAACACGATCCGGGCATCGGGAAATCGCTCGACGATCCGTTGCGCGAGTCCTGGCTTCAGAGCCGAGTAGTTAGGGGTGATGTCGCCGGATAGTCGCTTGTCCTTCATTGAAAACAGGCTTGCGTACTCCTTCATCCGGATCTTCTTGGTTCTCCGCACGTATATCCGAAGGTGGAGGATATCGCCCTCGGTCAGGGGGCGTCGGCGTTGCTGAACCCGCGTTGCGTTGCAGGTTTCGAGATCGTCCTCCGCCGCTTCCAGAAGACGGCTTGCCTTCTTCACGTGTCCACCGGGGTGGTCGAAATAGTGGAGTTCCTTGATCGGTGGCATCCAGAAATCGGGATGACCGTCGAGCTGGTCGAAAAGCCACTGGGTGCCGCCTTTCTGTGTACCGACGCAGATGAAGTCCGGGCCTTCGCGCGTGGGAACAATCTGGTTCATGAGGGAGTCGGGTTACGGACTGGGTCGCGACGGGAACGGCAGCAGTACCGACTCACAAAGACAATGCCAACCGCCGGAAACATCGACGCAACAAACGCTGCCAATATGCCTGCTGTTCGAAGCGACTCGCATCGATTGGTTGACTTGGGCCCGTGGCGAATGCTCTGACTACGCGCATCGCGGCTCAATACCGCCCGTCGTCGGCACACCGGAGTTCCTTTGAAGCTGATTCTGCATGCTGGCATGCCAAAGGCCGGGTCGACGGCCTTGCAGCGCCGATGGAAACGATCGCGACGCCGTTTGGCGAAAGCCGGTATCCTCTATCCCGGCCGCAGCCTGAACCATAACTTCCTGATCGCGCTGGGTCGCCCTGCGGATCAACTGCCACGGATCTTTCGGCAGCACTACGCCGGCGACGAATCGCGGCTGAGGGCGGATTTTGACGCATTCATCGGCGAGATCCGCCAGGAGATCGACGCTGTCACCCCCCATACCGTGGTGATGTCCGGTGAAAATCTGTGGCACGCGCGCAACAATGAGGCGGACCGACACCGCCAGCTTCTTGCTTCGCTCGCGACCGACGTGACCATTGTCGCGTATGTTCGCCGCCCGGCGGACTACTACCTGTCGATGATCCAGCAAGGCATGAAGGCTTCGCATCAGATCAGCAGACTTCGGCCGATTGAGTACCGGAACACCATCGAGACACTCGCCGGTTTCGGCGCCAAGCTGGAGGTTCACGAGTATGACGTCGGATCTTTTCCGGACGGCGACATCTCGCTTGATTTTGCTCGCCGCTACGCGCCAGAGGCCGCCGGGCCTCTCAAGAAGGTCACGCTCAGGAAGCGAACCAACGAGAGCATGAGCGCCGAACTCATGGAGATCGCTCGCGAATATCGCGCCCATACGCATGAATCGCAGCCCAACGTCTTCACCAAGGAGACGAAGGTGCTTCTGCGAACGCTGCGCAACCTGGATAGCGGCCGACGGCCTAAGCTGAAGCCGGAGATCGCCGATACACTCAATCATGGCGCTCCGGATTTGTTGTGGCTGCGGAATACCCATGGCGTCACATTCGAAGGAATCGACTACGACCGGATCGCCGAGATACCGAGCAGCGAGCCCGAACGGATCGCGGACATCTGCATCGTCGATCAAGAACGCAAGGAAGGCCTGGTTTACGAGGCCATCCACGCGATCGTGGGTGGGATGACAAAGGATCGCCCCGACCTCGGTTACAATTTCACCACGCTTTTCCGCCCGGGTACGGGGGGCAGGAGGCAGGGCCGCGGCGGGCGCAAGAAGTTCTAGCCGGAATCATCGAGCCCGCCGATGGTGCCGTCTTGCGGCGCGTCAATGAACCGTCGCCGAGCGGCGTGATAGTCGGTGCATTGGTACTGTCGGAACGGCCCCATCTTCGATCCGGAGCCAAGATGATGACACCGCAGCTGCACCGGCGCGCCGCGGAAGCGCTCGACGAGATCGTTGCGCTGCGGCGCCAGGTGGTCGATCACGGCAGGGAAACGTATCGTCGGTGGCGCCCGGAGATCGAGCGGCCCCGTTTCGCACCCAGCGCCTTGAACCTGGCGCATTACCTGGCGCTTCGCCGACACGATCTAAGGGATCTGCAACGCCGGCTGATGGCGCTTGGCATTTCGTCGCTCGGACGACTCGAAAGCCGCGTCCTCGCCTCGCTCGACGCCGCTGCGACGGCACTGTCGACGCTCGCCGACACACCCATTGATGCGATCCGGCCCCCGTCGACGCGCCAATTCTTCGCCGGCGAGGCACGTCTGGAGGCCAACGCCGTCGAACTCTTTGGCCCGCCGACGCATCACCGCAGCGGCCGGATCATGGTGACCTTAGCGACCGAAGCGGCCGACGATCCGTCGGTGATCGCCGCGTTCGTTCGCCACGGCGCGGACGTCATACGCATCAACTGCGCGCACGACGACCCCGATCGCTGGGCAGCGATGATCCGCCATGTCGATGCCGCTGGACGGGACAGCGGACGGCGCCCACCGGTACTGATGGATATCGCCGGCCCAAAAGTCCGCACCGCCTATGTCCTCACCCCGCCCGACCGGAGCCGGGTTCGGGCCGGCGATACGGTCCTGCTCAGCCGTGAGGTCCAGCCATCGGAGCCGGATACACCGTTCCAGATGACCTGCACGGCACCGGAAATCCTGGAGCGGATCAGCATCGGCGACCGCGTCTCCATCGACGACGGCAAACTGCAGGGGGCGATCTACGGCGAAGCCAATGGCGGCTTCCTCGTCCGGATCGACGGCGGGCGGCTCGGCGGGGCAAAACTCCGCTCGGAGAAGGGCCTCAACTTCCCCACCGCCGATCTAGGCCTCGATCCGCTCACCGCCAAGGACAGGGACGACCTCGACTTCGTCGTCACCCATGCCGATATGGTCGGTTACTCCTTCGTCCAAACCGCCGGGCACGTCGCGGTGTTACAGGACGAACTCGCCAAACGTACGGCCGACTGGCACCGGCTCGCGCTTGTAGGCAAGATCGAGACGCCGCGCGCGGTGCGCAACCTTCCGGAGATCATCGTCCAGGCCGCTGGTCGTCAGCCCTTTGGCGTGATGATCGCGCGGGGCGATCTTGCGGTCGAAATGGGCTTTGAACGGGTCGCCGAGATGCAGGAAGAGATCATGTGGCTGTGCGAGGCCGCTCAGGTTCCTGCGATCTGGGCGACCCAGGTGCTTGAGGATCTCGTCAAGGACGGCTTGCCCTCGCGTGGCGAGATGACCGACGCGGCAATGGCAGCGCGGGCCGAGTGCGTTCTCCTCAACAAGGGCCCGAACGTCACTGCCGCTGTCTCGGTGCTCGATCGCCTGCTGGCCCGCATGGCCGATCACCAGGTGAAGAAGACGCCAACGCTGCGCGCGCTCCATGCGTGGGACGATCGCTCGTAACAGCGAGAAAGCCGGGCGAGAACCGCCCGGCCCCAGAGCACGTTGGGATCGTGGGATCAGTTGCCGCCGCTGTTGTCCGATGGCGTCATCCAACCCTGGGCCGCGCCGCCGGGATCAGCGACGAGAGCGATCCGGCCAACGCCTTCCACGTCCCACGGCTCGCGCATCACAGTGCCGCCGGCGTCCTTCAGCGCCTGGACCCGCTTGTCGATGTCGTCGACGGCGATATAGCTCATCCAGTGATCGGGCATGCCGTCGAACCCGGGGCCGGACATCTCGAACATGCCACCGACCGTTTCGTCGCCGGAGCGGATGACCGTGTAGACCATCTCGGGCATCGGCATGTCCTCGAAGGTCCAGCCGAGCGTCTTGCCATAGAAATCCTTCGCCTTGGCGGAATCGCGAGTCATCAATTCGTTCCAGTGGAAAGCGCCGTGGGCAGTCATGTCGTCCCTCCTTTTAACATTCCGGTTAAACAACCTAGCCGATCGGCCGTGACACGCAAGTGACAAGGGCGTGATCGTCGCGGGCTGCTGACACACCCCGGATCCAAGATGTTCAAATGACGGAATCTGCCTCGGTTGCACCCGCCAGCGAACCGGGCGAGATTGGCGGCCATGCGGTCAATCCTGGTTCTGGCAATGGTGGCGAGCATGGCAACGACGGCAACGGCCGACGAGCGACCGGACGACTTTGTCGACGCAGCGGATGTCGTGCCCGGCTTGGTGGTCGAGGCGCGTTATGCCGGCTTTTTCAACTTCGTCGGCGAGCCGATCGACGGCTACGAGGCGCCGAAGTGCCTGCTCACCCGGCCGGCGGCAGAAGCGCTGGCCAAAGTACAGGAATCACTGAAGCCGTATGGGTTCGGGCTGAAGGTTTTCGATTGTTACCGTCCGGCCCGCGCCGTGGCGGAGTTCGTGCGCTGGTCCAAAGACGAGGACGACACGCGGATGAAGCCGGAGTTCTATCCCGATCTCGACAAGAGCGAGTTGTTTCTCAAGGGCTACATCGCTGAACGCTCTGGCCATTCGCGCGGCTCGACCGCGGATCTGACCCTGGTGACGCTGCCGGCCAAGGTCGAGGTCTACATGGGCACTGGCTTCGACTTCTTCTCCGAGCGCTCCTGGCCGGACGACGCCAAGCAGCCTGCCGATGCCCGTGCCAACCGCCTGTTGCTCTCCTCGCTGATGCAGCTCCACGGCTTCGAGCCGTACCCGTATGAGTGGTGGCATTTCACGCTGGCCGACGAACCCTACCCCGACACCTATTTCGACTTCCCGGTAGAGTAGACGGATCGCCGGCAGGCTCAGGCCCAAAACGGTTTGGCGACAAGACCTAGATCGGCCGACGCCGGGTCCCTTTCGGCCATGACGATTTCCGCCGCGATCCGATCGCAGAGGGCAATGTCGTCCACGCCCAGTGTCGGCGGGGACGCTGCCGCCTCCCGCCACGTGTCCCACAACGAGGTCTCGTGTCCGGCGAGCGACAGAAGATCGCGGGCGAGGTTGACCCAGAGAAACCACGCGCCTGTCGCCGGGCCGTGACCGAACCGGTCGGCCGCAATGCCATCGCCCCGGTATAGGAGCCACGCTTCAGCCGCGGTCGCAAAAACCGCCCGCGGCATGTCGGCGACATCGAAGGCGATCCCCAGATCGCGTTGATGGACGGCGTCGAGTTGCGCGTCGGCGCGCATCCACCGGCCCCGCTCGGCCTGCCAATACTCGGTGACCCAGTGATCCTCGTAGCGGCCAGGCGTGAAGTAGGTGGCAAAGCCGCACCGGACCCGGGCCGGGGTCGCTTGGTGCCGCAGGATGCCGCACATCATGATCGCGTAATCGCGGCAGGTACCGGCCGCCCGCCGTGCGACGGGTCGGAGTGTCGTCAAAGGCGCCGGATCGGCGGCGACGATCTGCGCCAGACGCTCGGCCAGCGGCAACGTAGTCCTTGGCTGCCCCGCGAAGTCGGCGGGGTCGAGGTCGTAGCGGTGGGCCGACTCCAGGTGCACGAGCAAGCCGCCGACCGCGTCCATGATCGACGGCACGTCGCCAGGCAGGGAACCGACCAGCGGCGCCTGATCACCCGGCGACGTCATCGCGCTATGCCCGGCGAAGGCCGACGGCGGTGGACCGTCGGGCGTCTCCTGATCGATTGCGGTGTCTTTCATCAGTGTCGCGTCCGGCTTCATCATGCTCGTCGTGCGGGGCCGGCCGCCGGGAAACAAGGCGTGGGTTGCAATATCATGGCTTTCATTTACCTATGGTGACAGCCAACCCTTGGTTGATCCGAGTTGACGTTGGCGGGAAGCGGGCGGCGGAATTCGGTTGAGAACGACAATAGGGAACAGATGACATGAAGCTGGCGCAACCTTTCCGACACCGCAGCGTTTCGTTCGCCGCGACCTTGGCAATCGCCTTGGGAATCACCCTCTCCGCTGCCGGGCCGGCGGCTGCCGAACAAGGCATCTGCAAAGTAACGGCAGGAACAAGCAGTGGTCACAAATATGCTGCGATGAAGTGCGCCAAGAAATCGAACCCAGACAATTTTTTCATCAGTTCGTCGGTCTGGGAGCGCAAGAACAAGAAAGCCTACGCTAACCTGGCTCGGCTGGCGGGGCGCAGCTTCACCTGCACGCTGAAGCGGGTGGGAACCGTGACGCGACCCTCGGTGAGAACAATCACCTACGACATATCGAACTGCAGGTGATAGGTCACCGATCGAATCGCTCATCACTCCGCTGCAGTTAGGTCTGTCTCGCCTGCTGAGCGATTGACGACCGCATAACTGTCCCGGCGACGGTCACGGTCGTCGCGCGATGTCCGCCTACGCCATCAGGAAATCGTCGGCGTCGAGGGAGAGGCCTGCGTCCAGCTTGGCGAATAGGGTCTTCTTGCCGGCACCGGCGCCGTTCTCGTCATGGAACAGCTTGCCGTTGTCATCGTTGTAGATGATGCGGTCGTTGCCGTCGGCGGCTTTCTTGCCGATGTGGAACTCGCCGCCCCCCAGCACGCTGCCGATCTTGGTGAAGACACTGCCGTCGAGGACGATCAGATCGACATCGGTCTCGAAGTCCCTGATCCGGTCGACATTGGAGTCGGGATCGAGCTTGGTGTCGAAGCGGAACCAGTCGGCGCCATCGTCGCCCCCGAGGTCGTCGTTGCCCTTGCCGCCGGAGATTTCGTCGTCACCGGCGCCACCGCGGACCTTGTCGCCACCCTTGCCGCCCTTCAGCGTGTCCTCGCCGAAGCCGCCTTTCAGCACATCGGCGTTGCGGCCGCCGACCAGCTCATCGTCGCCGGGGCCGCCATAGATTTTATCACTGCCGCGACCGCCCTTCAGAATGTCGGCGAGATCGTCCGCATGTTCGGCCGGGTCTAGCCGGAAGATGTTGCCAGACAAGCTGACCAGATAGAGGTTGCCGTTGCCGTCGACCCCGAAGGAAGCGATCTGGCTGATCGCGGCATCGGGGCTGATCACTTGGCTGGTCCGGTCGACGACCTCGGTGGCAACGCCGCCGTCCATCACCAGCGTCCACAGCCGGCCAGTGATGAAATCGGCGAAGAAATAGGCGCCATCCAAAGCCTGGCCCGGCGCGTCATAGACATAGCCGCCAGTCACCGATCGGCCGAGGTCGTGGCTGTATTCGAACACCGGTGCGACGGCGCCGGGGGGCGGCGTGCCGAGGGTGCCCTCAGCGCCGGGCCAGCCATAGTTCTCGCCACCGTCGCTCGACGCCGGCTGGAAGTTGATCTCCTCCCGCGAATTCTGGCCGACATCGGCGATGAACAGGTTGCCGTCCTTGTCGAATGAAATCCGCCACGGATTGCGCAGGCCCCACGCCCAGATCTCATCTTCGCCGGGCTCGCCGACAAAGGGATTACCGTCGGGGCCGGTGGGGATAGCGTACTCCTTGCCGGGATCCGTGTTGTCGACATCGATGCGCAGGATCGAGCCAAGCAGGTCGTCCTTATCCTGGGCGGTGTTGGCGTCGGCACCGCCGTCTCCGAGCGCGATGTAGAGGTAGCCGTCGGGGCCGAAAGCCATCGACCCGCCGTTGTGATTGGTTGCGTCCGGGTGGGGGACTTCGAGGATCAGCCTGGAAAACGAGGCGCTATCCGGATCGAGCTCGTCGCGCGCATACTCGCGAATCTCGATGTCGCCAACAGCGTTGGTCAGATGGACATAGAACAGGCCGTTGGTCTCGTAGTCCGGATGGAAGGCCAGGCCCAGCAATCCCTGCTCTCCCGAGGTCGACAGTCCGTCGATGTCCAGGAACGGGGTGAATTGGCCCGTGTCCGGATCGAGAATGTCGATCTCACCGGAATTCTTCTGGACGACGAACAACTCGTCGGGTCGGCCCGGCGCCGACGCGGCGAACAGCGCCCCGCCAAAGCCGGAGCCGACCAGCACCGCATCGATCGCGCCAACACCGTCTCCGGTCTGGTCACCGTCATAGCCGAAGATGACATCGTCGCCCTTCTTGCCCTTGATCGTATCCGCGCCACTGGTGCCCTTGAGAATGTCGTCGCCGTTGGTCGCCGCCATTTACGTCCCCGTTCGTCGCGCCCGCTGACCCCGATCGCAACACTAGGGTGGCACTGTGGCGGTTCAATGCAGGCTGACGGCGTTGGATGTGAATCGTTTCCGGAGCCTTGCCAGCACCGATATCAATAGCTTCAAACTCGAATAAAAAGCCGGCTAATCGTCAGGCTGCGGCGGCCAAGGCTTCGCCGGCGCCTCGATAGGAGAGCGCTTCGGCAAGATGCACGCGGCCGACTGCATCGACCCCGTCGAGATCGGCGACGGTCCGCGCGACCTTCAGCACCCGGTGATAGCCGCGGGCCGAGAGCTGCATTGCTTCCGCCGCCGATTTGAGCAGCGCGAGCGCGGGCGCATCAAGGGCGGCGGTCTTTTCGATGACGTCCGGGGCGCACTGCCCGTTGCTGCCGATCGACGAGCCGAGTGCGGCGAAGCGCTCCCGCTGGATGGCGCGCGCTTCCGCCACCCGCACTGCCACTGCCGCCGACGGTTCCGCCGGCGCCGGCATGATCAGGTCGCTGGCAGTGACCGCCGGCACCGAGATCCGCACATCGATCCGATCGAGTAGCGGCCCGGAGAGTCGCGCTTGGTAATCGGCAACGCAGCGCGGACCGCGCCGGCAGGTGTGGCCCGGCTCGCCGGCCATGCCACAGCGACAGGGATTCATGGCGCCGACGAGCTGAAATCGGGACGGGTAGCTGATCCGGTAGTTGGCGCGAGCGATCATGGTTTCGCCGCTCTCCAGTGGCTGGCGCAGCGAATCGAGTACCTGCGGTGAAAACTCCGGCATCTCGTCGAGGAATAAGACACCATGATGGGCGAGCGAGGCCTCGCCGGGCTTGGCCCGGATGCCCCCGCCAACCATGGCTGCCATCGAGGCGGAGTGGTGCGGCGCGCGGAACGGCCGGCGCGCGGTGAGCTTGCCGTTTTCGAGCGTGCCAGCGATCGAAGCGATCATCGAGACCTCGAGCAACTCCGCCGGCGACAAGGCCGGGAGGATCGACGGCAACCGACTCGCCAGCATCGACTTGCCGGCGCCGGGCGGGCCGACCATCAGGAGATTGTGACCGCCGGCGGCGACCACCTCGAGCGCCCGCTTGGCCGACTCCTGGCCCTTGATGTCGCCGAGATCGGGCAACGCGATGTCGCCCGTCGCCATCGCCGCTTCGGGGCGCGAAAGCACCTGGGTGCCGCGAAAATGGTTGGCCATGGCGATCAGACTGCGGGGCGCCAGGATCGCCATGTCGCCGCTCGCCCAGGCAGCTTCGGCGCCGCAGGCCGCCGGGCAGATCAACCCCCGCCCCAGGCCGTTGGCGGCGATTGCCGCCGGCAGTACCCCGGCGACCGATGAAATCGTGCCATCGAGCGCCAGTTCGCCCAGCGCCACGTAGTCGCCGAGCTGGTCCGCCGGCAGCGCCCCGATCGCCGCCATCAGTGCGAGCGTGATCGGCAGGTCGTAGTGGCTGCCTTCCTTCGGGAGATCGGCGGGCGCGAGATTGATGGTGATCCGTTTCGGCGGCAGCGCAAGGCCGGTCGCATGAAGCGCCGCCCAAATCCGGTCGCGGCTCTCCGCCACCGCCTTGTCCGGCAGGCCGACGATAGCGAAATACGGCCCGCCCGGCGCGATCTGCACCTGAACGTCGACGGGGACCGCTTCGATCCCCTGAAAGGCAACCGTCGTGACGTGGGTAACCATGCCGCGCCCTCCGCGATGGCTCAACCATAGCGGAAAGCGGCCCGAGTCACAAGAACATTAAGAGAACAAATGACTCACCAGGCAATCGGCTCGCCGTCGCGGAAGAAGCCGCCGGTCGGCCCCTCGTCGGGGAGTGTCGCGGCCCAGAGGATCGACGCCGCGCCCTCGGGAATGCTGCGCGTCGCGGAACGGCCGCCCATGTCAGTCCGCACCCAGCCGGGACAGACCGCGTTGACGCGGATGTGCCGGCCGGCCAGTTCTTCGGCGAAGATCCGGGCCAGTGCGTTCAAGCCAGCCTTGGACACCTTGTACGCCGATCCGGGCCAACCGACCTGCTCGTAGCTGCCGTCGCCGACGGTCTCGACAAATTGCGCCATCAGGTCGTCGAGGGCAGCGCGGTCGAGGTCCGGATCGAGAAACCGGCGGCGCAGGGTTGGGGCAAAACCGGTGAGCTCGCCGGCGCCTGACGAAACCATGACGACTGTTCCGCCGTCCGGTATCAGATCGACCAGCGCGTCAGTGACGTCGCGGGGGCCTGCATAGTTCGCCGCGATTGTCCGCGCGGCGATATCGGCATCGAAGCCATCGAGGGCAATGGCGGCATTATTGACCAACACGTCGAGGCTGACGCCGTCTTTCTTGAGGTCCGCGGCAAGCGCAGCGATACCATCCCTGTCGGTGACATCGAGGGTGCGCGCTTCGACCGCGACGCCATCGTCCCGCAGGCGCGCCGCTGCCTTTTCGCTATCCGCGGATCGCCGCGCGGTGAGAATAACCCGGTAGCCCTTGCGGCCGAGCTGCCGCGCGGTTTCGAACCCGAGGCCGCGGTTGGCGCCAGTCACCAGCGCGATCGGCGCAACATCCGTGTCGTTGGTCTCGGCCATGATCCTCCCCTCGTTGGATGACGCGCTTCATCTGGGGAGGCTCGGCCAGATTCGCCAGTCCAGGGTCAGCCGGCCGGCACAATAATGCGGCGGAACAGACCATCGCGGAGCACGAACTGATGCCACAGGCTGGCGATGACGTGGATGGCGATGAGGCCGACGAACAGCGGCTCGCCCAGTTCATGGAGACCCGTAAGCGGCAGGTTGAAATAGTAGGCGAGGATGCCGGTCACAGGCATGTAGATGAGGAGCCCGTAGAACAATGCGTGGACGACTTTGGCCGTGGCGGCTTGAACGCGCCCCTCGTCCGGGACCGGCGGCGGCGGGCCACGTCTCAAGCGGATCGCGATCCGCACGGCGACCAGCGCCAGGATGGCAAAGCCGGCCCACAAGTGGCTCGACGTCAGCATTTCGGTCCAGAAGCCCTGCGCCGCCGCGCCGGCCCGGTTCTCCGGCGGATCGTCGCTGAAGAACAATTGCCAGAGAACCAGTGCCGCGATCGACCAATGGAGAACGATCTGGCTGAGCGAGTAAGCCGTTGGCGCTGGAACCGCTCGATCGGGATCTGACATCTCTCTTCGCCCTTCCTGCTGGCGGGTTCACCCGCCGCACGGCCAGAGAGATAACAGTCGAATGTTGCTGGCGTTTGCCTGGAATGTATCGCTTTGTATCAGCCCGCCTCAGCCAGCCGGCCGGTTGCCGCCGATCCGGGTAGCCATTGCCTGTGCCTTCAGAGCCAATTCCGTCGCCAGGAAGCAGTGCGCCTGAGTCATCGCCGTTTCGGTGCGGTTCAGCACGCCGTCCCGCAGTTGACGGCCGTAGGTGATCTCCGTGGTCGAACAATCGATGTGGCGGACACCGTCACCATCGACCAGAAACAGATGATCGCCATGCGGCCGGCCGGCGATGTCGATGTATTTGCGCAGTTCAATGGTGCCTTCCGTACCGAGGACGATTAGTCGCCCGTCGCCCCAAACTGGCAGGCCGTCCTGAGTGAACCAGTCGACGCGTACGAACCCGGTGGCATTGTCCGAGACAATCAGCATCTGACCGAAATCCTCGAAGGTCGGATGATCCGGATGATCGAAATTAGCGACCTGGGCCGAGACGACTTCCGCCGCGTTCGCGCCGGCGAAGAACAGGAACTGCTCGGCCTGGTGCGAACCGATATCGCAGAGAATGCCACCGGTCTTGTCGCGGTCGTAGAACCAATCCGGGCGCGCATAATTGCCCTCGCGATGAGGTCCTAAACCGGTGGTCTGCATCACCTGGCCGATGGCGCCGGCCTTGACCAGTTCGCCGGCCGCGATGGTCGCCCGCTGGGTGTAGTGTTCCGAATAAAGGATCGACAAGATCCGACCGGTCTCGGCCTGAACGTCACGAAGCTCGGCAAGCTGTTCGAGGCTGGTGGCGCCGGGCTTGTCGAGCATCACGTCCTTGCCGTGGCGCATGGCCCGCACCGCCATCGGCGCGCGCTCGCACAGGATGCCGGCACCGAGAACCAGGCGGACCTCCAGGTCCTCGAGAATGGCGCGCTCGTCGGTGACGCGCTTCGCGTCGGGAAACGCCTTGGTGTAGGCGGCGGCGAGATCGTCTTCCGGCGCGTAAAAAGACTTCAGCCAGCACCCGGCGTCGATCATCACCCGGGTTTGTTCGTAGATGTGGCCGTGATTGATGCCGATCGTGGCGAAGGCAAAACCGGGCTGAGTGGACATGATGTGGCTCCGTTGGATGGTCGGGATCAGGCGCGCAGGTAGCCGAGCACCACATCCTCGGCGTGGTCACGGCGCGCGGTCATCTGCTTCCTGGATTTCAGCGGCACCTTGAAGATCACCGACAGGGTGTTGAGGTTGGAGAAGTAGAAATAGCTGAGGCTGGCTATCGAAATATAGAGCTGGACCGGATCGACGCCCTTGCGGAAGACCCCTTCGCGCTGACCGGCGGCGAGCACTTCGCCGAGCTGCTCGACGATCGGCGAGTGGAGTTTCGGGATTTCCGGGATGCGCTTCAGATACTCCGCGTGGAGCATGTTCTCGGTCGACAAAAGCCGGACGAACCACGGGTTCTTGCGGAAGTGGTCGAAGGTAAAGCGGACCAATTCGCGCATGGCGTCTTCCGGCTCCAGCGCCTCCAGCGCCAGTTTCTGCTCGCCGGCACGGATCTCGCGATAGGCTTCCAGCAGAACCGCCGAATAGAGCGCTTCCTTGTTACCGAAGTAATGATAGAGCAGTCGTTTATTGGCAGCCGCCCGCTCGGCGATCCGATCGACCCGGGCGCCATCGAGGCCATAGTCGCAGAACTCGGCGCGCGCCGCGACCAGGATATCGCGCTTGGTGCGTTCGGGGTTGCGCGGCCGATGGGCGGTCTTACGCGGTGACGGTGCCGCCGGTTCCGCCCGCATCAGCTCTTTCTCGCCACTATTGACCACGCCCGCTTCCCAATGCCCTGTGCGGCCCGACGGACCGGACCGATGCTCAACAGAATGGTGAGCACCACCAGGATACAGAAGATCATGCTGATCGGCCGTGTGAAGAAAGGTGAGGGGTCGCCGTCGGTCAGCGTCAGCCCACGCCGCAGGTTCTTGTCGATCAGCGTCCCGAGGATGATGCCGAGGACCAGCGGCGCCATTGGATAGCCCATCCGCCTCAGGAAGAAGCCGACCACACCGAAGAACAGCACGACCAGAACGTCAAAGAACCGCTGCGTGATGGCGTAGGGACCGACAACGCAGAGCACAAAGACCACCGGCATGAGACGCTCGCGGGGAATCTGCAACACCGTGAGCAGCGGCTTGGTCAGGGACAACCCGAACATCGTGATACCGATGGTCGCGATCAACAGCATCGCCACGATCTGATACACGAATGTGGGCTGGTTGATCATGATCATCGGCCCCGGATTGACATCGTGGATGTACAGGGCCGCGAGCAGCACGGCGGCCGGCGCCGATCCGGGAATCGCAAGCGTCAGCAATGGGATCAGCGCGCCGGGCACGACGGCACTGTTGCCGGTCTCGGCCGCCGTCAGACCCTCGACCGAGCCTTTGCCGAAATCCTTGGCTTCCTTGCTGGTGCGTTTGGCCGCCGCATAGGACGCCCAGGCGCCAATGTCCTCGCCAACGCCAGGGATGATGCCCACGAACGTGCCGATAACCCCGGACCGGGCGGCGGTGAATTTGTAGCGCCAAAGGTCGCGCAGTCGCGGCAGCACCCGGTCGAATTTGGTCGAGACCATCTCGGCGCGCTTGCGGTGCATCACGGTCAGCACCTCGGCGAAACCGAAGGCGCCGACCATCGCCGGAATCAGGCCGATGCCGCCCTGCAGGTCGCGGATGCCGAACGTGAAGCGGACATGGGCATGGATGCCCTCCATGCCGATCATTGCCACCAAAAGCCCGAGGATACCGGCGATGTAGCCCTTGAGCGGATTACCCATCGCCGTGAGCTGGCCGGAGATGATGACCCCGAACAGGGCGAGCCAGAAGAACTCGAACGAACCGAAATCGAGCGCGAGGTCGGAAAGCAGGGGCGCGCTGACAGCCAGGAACAGGATGCCAATCACCGTGCCGATCGCGGATGCGCTGGTGGCGATCCCCATGGCGTACCCGCCGCGGCCGGAATGGGCGAGGGGATAGCCGTCGAGCGATGTCGCCGCGTTGGCCGGCGTACCGGGAATATTGAGCAGGATGGCGCTTCGGCTGCCGCCGTAGATGGCGCCGACATACATGCAAATCAGGATCAGGATCGCTTGGGTGGGCTGCATCTGGTAGGTGAGCGTCGTCAGGAGCGCGACACCCATCGTGGCGGTCAGGCCCGGTAGCGAACCGATCATGATGCCGAGCAGGGTGGCCCAGGCCGCGTCGAACAGAGTCTGCCAAGTCATCAGCGACAACAGCGCATCGCCAAAGAAAGAAAGGCCGCTCATCGCCGCCGCCTATGGGAGCCGAACAAGGAACAGCTCGGTGAACACATAGCTGATCCCGACGCCGACAACGACACCGATGCCGAATGCCCAGGCCAGACGCTGCCAGAGCGGGCTCGGCTGGTTCCATTCAAACGCGAAGATGAACCCGGTGACGAAGATCGTCGTCGCCAGCCAGTACGGCAAGGTGCCGATCAGAACCAGCGGGTAGAACAGGCAAAGCACGATCGCGCCGAGGAGCCGGCGTCCGGCGTCGGTGAGCTTGAAACCGTTGCGGGCCAGGTCGCCCCAGCCGGTCAGACCGCCCTTGCGCACCGCCTGAACAACCAGAAGCGCACTCGTTACTCCAAGCGCCAAGCCAAGCAGGCCGGGTGTCACCCCCGGTGCACTGAAAGGATGAATCCGCCGCGCTTCGAGGCGATCCATGTTCCAGGAGCCGACGACGAACGCGACAGACAAAGCGAACAACACCGCGCCGGTCACCAGGTCGGCGCGGGCCATGCGTTGATCGTTCATAGCGAACTCGATCGAGAAACCGCGGACGTCCGCCGCCCGCGGTTTCGATTGGATCTGGTCTATTCGGCGGCCATCGCGCAGTCGATCCCATACGTGCTCGGATCGACCACCGCCTCGTCGCGGGCAACCCGTGCGCACGCCTCGGTGATGATGACCGGCATCGCCTTCTCAAGCGCGGCCTCGCCGAAAGACGGATCGAAGAAGGCGCCGCGTTCGCGCGCGTACTTCTTGAACTCCTCGGAGTTCATCACCTTCTCTCCCCAGACCTTGTCGACGGTGGCGTAAACTTCGTCCGGTGCACCGACCGGAATGAGGATGCCGAAATAGTCGGCCGAGACGTTCATGTCCGGCAGCCAGTTGGTAATCGGCGGGATCGGATCGATGCCTTCGATCTCCAGTGGCCGGTCGGCCAGCGCCGCAAGCGGACGAAGCTTGCCTGCCTTGATCAGTTCGGCCTGCTCGGAGGCGAGCTGGGTGGTCGCCAGCGCTTCGCCGCCAGCCGCCGCCAGCGCCGCCGGGGCGCCACCGTCATAGGCGATCATCCGGCCGTCCCCGCCACCGCTTTCCTTCAACGCCGCCAATGCCATGCCACCGGAGGAGTTGACGCCAGCGGTCGCCACGGTCGGCGTCTCACCGCCCTTCATCGCTTCGAGGAACGCACCCATGTCGGCAATGTCGGAGTCCGCATTGACGCTGACAACCGGTACGTTGGCGACGTGAAGGTAAATGCGATAGTCGCCAATCGATGTGTCGTCGATCAGGCCGGTGATGGCGTAGGTGGCGTTGTTGGCGACAGCATTGGCGGTCCAGGTGTAGCCGTCACGTTCGGCATCGAGCGCGGCTTGCGTGCCCGTCGCACCGGACGCGCCGGGCTGGTTGACAACCACCACCGGCTGGCCGAGCGCCTCCTCCAGAATCGGTGCAACGACGCGAGTCACCTGATCGGTCGAGCCGCCGGCGGACCACGGAACAATGATGTTGATCGGGCGATCCGGCTGCCAGTCAGCGGCGAGCGCCAGACCCGGTACAGTCAACATGGACGCTGCCAGGGCAGCGCGTGCAAAGCTCTTCATGAGTTCCTCCCTTAGGGTCGATCCGAGCGCCACGAACGCTCGATCGGCGCCGCATCCTATGGAAGGAGAGCGCCGTTGTAAATAACTAACCAGTTATTTGCGTGCGCTGGCGATTGACTCGCGACCTGGGGTCGATTAGTAACTGTTCTGTTACTTATGGACGCCGGATCGTCTTTACCAAGCCGGCAAAGGAGGGGAAGCGGCTATCGTGGCAGACCGTCGTCTCGGCATCATCATGCACGGTGTCACCGGGCGGATGGGTACCAACCAGCATCTCATCCGTTCGATCCTCGCGATCCGCGCCGACGGCGGCGTTGTGCTTGCATCGGGCGACCGGGTTGTCCCCGACCCGATCCTGATTGGCCGCAACGCCGACAAACTGAAGCGCCTTGCCGAAGCGCATGGGGTCGAACGCTGGTCGACCGATCTCGCCGCCGCCCTCGCCGATCCCGAAGACACCGTCTTCTTCGACGCCGGCACCACCCAGATGCGCCCGCAGGTGCTCGCTCAGGCGATCGCGGCCGGCAAACATGTCTATTGCGAGAAGCCGACCGCCACCACGCTCGACGAGGCCCTGGAAGTGGCACGGCTGGCGGAAGCCGCCGGCGTCAAGAACGGGGTGGTCATGGACAAACTGTTCCTGCCCGGCCTCATCAAGCTCGCCATGCTGAGGAAGGCCGGCTTCTTCGGCCGCATGCTGTCGGTCAAGGGCGACTTCGGCTACTGGGTGTTCGAGGGGGACCTGCAGCCCGCTCAGAGGCCGTCCTGGAATTATCGCAAGGAAGACGGCGGCGGCATCATCCTCGATATGCTCTGCCACTGGCGTTACGTGCTCGATCATCTGTTCGGCACGGTGACCTCCGTCTCGTGCCTCGGTGCGACCCATATCCCCGAGCGGATCGACGAAGCCGGCAAGCCCTACAAGGCGACCGCCGACGACGCCGCCTACGCCACGTTCGAACTCGACGGCGACGTGATCGCCACCATCAACTCGTCCTGGGCAACCCGGGTCTACCGCGACGACCTGGTCGTGTTTCAGGTCGATGGCACCCTCGGCTCGGCGGTCGCTGGGCTGACCACCTGCAAGGTGCAGCCGCACGTTGCCGCGCCACGGCCGGTTTGGAACCCGGACGAACGCCAGACCCACGACTTCCGCGCCGACTGGCAGGAAATCCCTGACACCCAGACCTATCCCAACGGCTTCCGTAATCAATGGGAGCAGTTCATCCGCCACGTGGTCGACGATGGACCATGGACGTTTTCGCTGCGCGAGGGCGCTAAGGGCCTGCAGCTCGTCGATGCCGGTCTCGACAGTTGGCGCGACCGCCGCTGGGTCGATGTCCCGGCTTTGCCGGCTTGAGCATCATGTCCGAGCTTCAACTCCCTACCGCCGACGGAATTCTCGAACCCTTCCGGTTCGGCGACGCCAGCCCGTTCCCTGCCACCGCTGACGGTGTCTTCAACCGGGTCTCCTTCGCCGCCGCTCATGTGGTTTCCGATCCGCTGACCGATAATGACCCATGGCTCGATGCGGCAATCGATTGGGATACGACCATCGCCTATCGCCGTCATCTCTGGGGGCTCGGGTTCTCGGTCGCCGAAGCTATGGACACCGCCCAACGCGGCATGGGCCTCGACTGGCCGAACGCGCTCGAATTGATCCGCCGCGCCACCGACGCCGCCAAGGCCGATGGTCACCGCAAGCTCGCCGCCGGGGTTGGCACCGATCACCTCGACCCCACCAACGCGCGGACTGTCAACGACGTCATCGCCGCCTACGAAACCCAGATGGAAGCGGTCGAGGCGGCCGGTGCGCCGATCATCCTGATGGCGAGCCGGGCACTGGCCAAAGTCGCGAAGTCGGCGGACGACTATCGCACGGTGTACGGCCGCCTACTCGGGCAAGCGCGGGAACCGGTGATCCTCCACTGGCTCGGCGCCATGTTCGATCCGGCGCTGGCCGGCTATTGGGGCACCGACGACATCCCGACGGCGATGGCGATCGCCCTCGACGTCATCGCCGCCCATCCCGACAAGGTCGACGGGATCAAGATTTCGCTACTGGAGGAGCGTTGGGAAGTTGAGATGCGGCGCCAGTTGCCGGTAGGTGTGCGTATGTACACCGGCGACGACTTCAACTTCGCCGATCTGATCTTCGGCGACGAGCAAGGCCACTCCGACGCCCTGCTCGGCATCTTCGATGCCATCGCCCCAGCGGCGGCTGCAGCATTGGCAAAACTCGCTGCCGACGACGAGGCCGGCTTCCGCGCCGCTTTGGAGCCGACCGTGCCGCTGTCACGGCTGATCTTCGAGGCGCCGACTCGCTTCTACAAGACCGGCATCGTCTTCCTCGCCTGGCTGAACGGTCACCAGGACCACTTCACCATGGTTGGCGGGCAGGAGAGCGCCCGTTCCGTCATACATCTGTCCGCCGTCGCCCGCCTCGCCGACGCGGCAGGGTTGATCGTCGATCCCGATGCGGCGACGGCCCGGCTGAAGACGTATCTGGCGCTCCACGGGATTGCCTGAACCGATGCGCGATCTCGCCGCCGACACGGACCTGCGTCATCTGTCGCTCAACACAGCCACAGTCCGGGCCCAAGGCGATCTCCTCACCATCTTCGACGCTGCAGCTCGACACGGCATCTCGGTCGTTTCGCCATGGCGCGATCAGGTCGCAGCGGTCGGCCTCGATCGGGCGGTCCGCGCCGTGAAGGATAGCGGCTTCTTGCTCTCCGGCTATTGCCGCGGCGGCCTGTTCCCCACCGACGATGCCCATCGCCAGGCCGAGCGCGACGACAACCGCCGGGCGGTCGACGAGGCGCTTGCCCTGGGCGCGCCGTGCCTCGTCATTGTCGTCGGCGGGTTGCCGCAATACGCCCGGCCTGAGTCCGCACCTTCAAACGACATCGCCGACGCACGCGCGCAAGTGACGGACGGCCTCGCGGCCATGCTCGATTATGCGGAGACGGTCGGTATGCCGCTCGCTCTGGAGCCGCTCCACCCGATGACCGCCGCCGAGCGTTCTTGCGTCAACACACTGCGCCAGGCCCTCGACATCTGCGACGCGCTCGATCCGGACCGCAACCGCGGCCTCGGCATCACCCTTGACGTCTATCACGTCTGGTGGGACTTCGAGGTCATGGCGCAAATCGAGCGGATGGGACGGGACCGCCTCCTTGCTTTCCACGTCTGCGACTGGCTGGCACCGACTGCCGATCTGGTCACCGATCGCGGCATGATGGGCGACGGAGTGATCGAAATCCCGAAGCTGCGCGCCGCCGTCGAGGCGCTCGGCTTCGACGGTGCGTGCGAAGTCGAGATCCTGTCCGATGCCTGGTGGGCGCGGCCGCTCGACGAGGTCCTGACCGTTATGATCGAGCGCTATCACACCGCTTGTTGAAGTGGCTCCGGCCGGGCGTCTTCTTGCCGAACACGCTAGCGACACCGGAGACCGGAGTTGTATCAAAGTGTGTCAACACTGGCGCTTCCCTTGCAGGGGCCGAGCGCGGCCTCCACATACCGGTGATCGGAGGCAACAAACGTATGCAGTACCGAACCATCCAGTTTCAGCCGAACAGCTGGCAATCCCGGATCGCCGTCGTTCTGGGCTCGGCTCTGGCGATCGGCGTCGCCGTCGCCTTCGTTCTCCTGTCGCTGACGCTCGCGGTCATCCTGCTCCCGCTGGTCGCGATTCTAATCGCCGTCGGCTGGTGGCGCTGGCGCAAGATCCAGGCGGCGATGCGCGAGCAGGCCGCCGCCCAGCAGAAGCGCCGCGGCGACGGCCCGACCATCGAGATCGACTATCGCGTCGCCGGCGATCCAGACCCGAACCGTCGGGAATAGCCGCTACGCCGGCTCGATGTACTTCCCGTAAATCCAGGCGGTGCGATATTCGCCCGTGCTGTAGGGGTCGACCCAGGTTTCGCACCACTGGTAGCGCACCGCTTGGCGCTGTTTCCACGCCGGCCAGCCGGCGATGTGATCGAGGCTGACGCCGCCGGTGCATTTGCCGGTCATCGAAAGAACCGTCGTATTCGGATAAGCGACGAGGATCTGTGACTGGTTGCTCGGCCAGGCACGGACGTTGAGCGTGTCGCCCGGCGGTACGTCGATGATCGACCAGGCGTAGAACGCCGCGGCGTTCGCCGACGGAAGCGGCGCGACGATTACCGCCACCGTAGCGATCATGGCGATGATCCCGGTCCGGATGAAATTCATGGTCCCTGTCTCCTGTCTCGCCCGTCCGTTGAGCCGGGCAACGCGCCAACCTTGGGCGTGGTCATGCCCGATTTCGGCTGAACCGGCTGTGAACGAGGTCGACAGGTCGCCTTAACCTTCCGGAACGATCAGGAGTGTCTGGACACGGGGCAGAGTCGCCCGCGACAGGGTTACCACCGGCAACGGATTGGTTTCGACCGCGAAATCCTCGCTGAGATTGGTGACGAAGCGCTGGAGACTCGCGGTACCGAAATAATGCATCGGGATGATCAGCGGCGCGTTGATCTGTTTCAGCACCGTGATCATGTCGTTGACGTTGAGGGTGTAACCCCCATCGACCGGGGCGAGCACCACGTCGATCCGCCCGAGCGCGGCGAGATGGGCCGGTGTGAGCGTGTGGTGCAAATGGCCGAGATGAGCGATGCACAGCCCCGACACCTCGAATACGAACATCGAGTTCTGGTCGCGCTGCAAGGTCGCCGAGGTCCCGAAACCGCCGCGAACGTTAGTGGTGACGTTGCGGATCCAGACGTCATCGACGGTAACGTCGTGTTTCGCCGGGACGTCATCCTCGCCCCAGCCACGGAGTACGTAGCGGATGCCCGGGTCGGGATTGTTGGTGTAGTGCGAGATATGCGCCCGGTTCATCGTGACGATATCCGGGATCGTCGGCGGCCGGGTCGATGCGCTATAGTCGGTGACTGCGGTCACGCCGAGCGGGCTCTCGATGTAGAAACTTGCGTGGCCGATGAAGGTGAGGCGGACCTCGCCCTCCTGGAGGGCAGCAACGTTGAGCGATGCCGGGATCGGAGCCTCGTTCCAGGCGACGAAGCGCGGGCAGCGCTCCGGCTCCACCTGTGCCACCGCCGGTGCGGTAAGAACCAAAGCGCCGAGGGTCGCCAGAGCGAGGGTGCGGGTGAGGCAAACCATTACCGTCTCCACCAATGTCACGCGCCCCGCCTTGGACTTTGGCACGGACCGGGCGGTCTCGCCAAGCCACTGCACGTTGTTTGCTACCGTGGTGGCGGCCATTGCCCGAAGACCAGAGGTTGGAGAGGTTGGAGCTGCACCGCCTCCCGGTCGATATCGCCTCCGGCACCGGTGTGAGGCGCTCGACCGCTGCGTGAGGTTCCTTGGGCCCTCCCCCCTGAAAACCGAAGTCGCTATGGTACCGTCAAGCCTAGCCGTGGAATGATCCGCCGCCGTGACGGCGGCCCGCTGTCAAACGAGCGAAACGAGGGAGGTGGCGTGTTGGACGAGAGGGTGTCGGCAGTAACCGGCTCAACCCGTCGTGGTCTCTCGAAGGTCGCGGTGGTCTATGAAGAACTGCGCAACGCCATTGTGCAGCTTGAACTCGCACCGGGCGCGCGCATCGACAAGCCGGCGCTCTGCGCCCGGCTTGGCGTATCGCGACAACCGCTCGCCGAAGCGGTCGCCCGCCTTGCCGACGAGCGTCTGGTCAAGATCGAACCGCAAAAGGGCACGTTCGTTACCCGGATACGCATGGGCGACGTGGCCGAAGCGAACTTCGTCAGACGATCATTGGAGACCGCGACTGTCGAGGCCATCGCACCTGAAGCGGACGCCGACCTCGTCCAGCAACTGAAACGAATCGTCGATCGCCAGGAAGCGGCACTGACAGCCGACGACATCGACGAATTCTATCGCCTCGACCTTCGGTTCCACCGGGCGCTTCAGGACGCCCTGGCGATGCCTCGCGTCGCTGAGACGATCGAAACCGCCCGAGCACAGCTGGAACGCGTGCGCCGCTTGCTGTTGCCGTACGCCCGCCGCGCGACGGATACCGTTGCGGAGCACCAGACGATTATCGCGGCGCTCGCCGTCCACGATCCCGAGGCCGCCAAAGCCGCGATGGCGGCGCATCTCGACACCGGCATCGCCGAACTCCGCGATTTCGCAAGCCGCCGGCCGGAATTGTTTGAGGCCTAGAGGGCCCGCCCTAGCTCGATTTCTGCGCAGCGGGAAGTGCCGGTCCAGACGCGATGGGCGGCCGCTCATCCGCTTCGCGCTTCAGCCGGTCGATCTCGATCTTCTCGTCACGCGCCAACCGGCGCCAGCGGCCCTGCCGGAACCACACCGCGACCCCGCCGACGACGACTCCGATCACCAGCGCGGCGAACAGGAGCACGAAAAGCGGCACCGACACCGACAGGGTCGGCGTCATCGTATCGAACGGATCGAACGATAAGGTCACCGCATGGCGATTGGCCACCGACAGGATGATCAGGACCACCGCCAGCGGCACCACCAGGATGTAAAAGACAAACCGTCGCATCGGTTATCGTACGCGACTGAGGCGCCTGTTCCGCGGCATCAGCCGGCGCGACCAGCGCCGCTCAGCGGTTGTTCAGACGCTCGCGCATCTCCTTACCGGTCTTAAAGAAGGGAACGTATTTCTCGGTGACTTCGACCCGCGTGCCGGTCCGTGGATTGCGTCCGACACGGGCCGGACGATTCTTGACCGAAAACGCTCCGAATCCGCGGAGTTCAACACGGTCGCCGCGCGCCAGGGCGTCGGTGATTTCGTCAAGAATGGCGTTGACGATGTGCTCGACATCGCGCTGGTAGAGGTGTGGGTTCTGCTCGGCAATCCGTTGAACCAGCTCCGACTTGATCATTAATGCGCCCCTTCCGCGGGTCCGTTGCTCCCGCCACCTTGAGCCTGCCAAACCGACATGAGACCGTCAACCGGGAGTCGCGGCAACAAGCGGTCGAGGCCGGCGGGAACGTCGGGCGCGAGACCAAATTGTCGCGCCAGCCAGACGGTCACGACGTCAGCCGAGAGCAGGCTGCGGCTCGGTCGCTCCGGCTGCCAGTCGCGCACGGGCAGGTCGCGATCGACACCCTGATCCTCCAGCCAGTCGAGGGCAGCTTCCTCGCCGCCGATCGCATCGATCAGATTGGCATCGAGCGCCTGCCGGCCGGTGAAGATACGGCCATCGGCCAGCACCAGCGCGTCGTCGCGGGCAAAATCCCGCCGCTCCGCGACGATATCGACGAACCAGTTGTAGCTGTCGCCGACAATGCCCTGGATTACCGCCAGTGCTTCCGGTGACGGTGGCTTGAACAGCGACGGAGCGGCTTTCAGCGGATCGCTCTTAACCTCCCCGACGGCAATGCCGAGCTTGTCGAGAAGGCCGCCGACTTCCGGATACTGGAAAATGACCCCGATCGACCCGGTGATCGTTGAGCGGCGGGCGATGACGTGATCGGTGGCGATCGCCGCCATATAGGCGGCGGAAGCCCCAACCGTGCCCATGGTGGCGACGGTGGGTTTTTCGTCAGCCAAACGCCGCAGCGCTTCGTAGAGGGCCTCGCCGCCGGCCGTGACCCCGCCGGTCGAATCGATCGCAACGATGACGCCGGCAACGCCGTCGTCATCGGCGATGCGCTCAAGCATCTGCAGTTGCGCCCGGTCTTCTGTGATGAAGCCGGAGATGGATACACGAGCGATCTGCGGGACGGTCAGGCCGAGGCCGATGATGCCGCCGCCAGAGACCAGCGCCGTCGCGGCGATCAGGGCGATGGCCGCGGCGATGAAGGCCACCACCCGCCACAAGGAAAGTTTTCGCCGCAAGCTGCGGCGGTCAGCGATCTGGTCCGGGGTCAGGTTCACGCGGCCTCCTCACGCCGCCGGCGCGCCCCAGCGCCGGCTGTCGTCGATGGGGTAGCCGCTCTTCTTCAATCAGGCAAGCCGTGGAATAGACGCTGGCGATCGCTTCGGTTAGGGTCGCGACCATGTTGACGGTGTGGGGCAGAGCAAATTCGATCAACGTCCAGAAGGTCCTGTGGACTCTGGCCGAACTTGACCTCAATTACGAACGGATCGATGCCGGTATGGCCTTCGGCGGCCTGGATACCGACGCGTATCAGGCCCGAAACCCCAACCGGCTCATTCCGACGATCGACGACAACGGCTTCGTCCTTTGGGAATCGAACGTCATTGTCCGCTACCTGTCTGCCACCTATGGCGCTGGGACCCTGTGCCCGACCGATGCCCACGCCCGCTTCCACGCCGAGAGCTGGATGGATTGGCAGGCAACGTCGATCTACCCGGATCTGGCGCCGGTGTTCCTCGGTCTCATCCGCAATGTCGCGGAGTTCGCCGCGCCGGAAACCATCGCCGCCAGCGTCGCCAAGTGCGAGCGATGGCTCGGAATTCTCGACGCCCATCTGGCCGACCGGCCTTTTGTCAACGGCGACAACTTCACCATGGCGGACATACCGGTCGGTGCCACGGCCAACCGCTGGTACCGCTTGCCGGTCGACCGTGAGCCGCATGCCCACGTCGAGGCCTGGCTCAACCGCCTACGGGAACGGCCGGCCTTCGCCGCACATCTGGATATGCCGCTCAGCTAGGAATCGAAAAGGGCCCGCCGAAGCGGGCCCTTTTGGTTCGTAACGACGCCGGAGATTGCGTCAGCTTTTCTCTTCGCTGCTCTCTTCGGCCGCGGTTTCCTCGGCGGGCGATTCCTCGACGGTCTCAGCTTCCGGCGTGGCCGCGGTGGCCGACTCCTCGGCCTCGCCTTCGTCGCCGCGCGCCTTCAAGGCAGCGCCGAGAATATCACCGAGCGAGGCACCGGAATCGGTTGAGCCGTACTGGGCCACCGCTTCCTTCTCCTCGGCGATCTCCAGCGCCTTGATCGACACCGAGACCTTGCGCGCCTTCTTGTCAAAGTTCGTGACCCGCGCGTCGACCTTCTCGCCTTGGGCGAAGCGTTCCGGCCGCTGTTCGGACCGATCCCGCGACAGGTCGGAACGGCGAATGAACGTCGTCAGATCGGTGTCGACGATCTTGACCTCGAGGCCAGAGTCCTTGACTTCGAGAACCTCGCAGGTGACCACCGAGCCCTTGCGGACTTCGCCGGCGGCCGCGACGAACGGGTCGCCGCCAACCTGCTTGATGCCGAGCGAGATGCGCTCCTTCTCGACATCCACATCGAGCACCTGGGCGTTGACCACATCGCCGCGATTGTAGTCGTCGATCGCCTGTTCGCCGGGGCGGTTCCAGTCGAGATCCGACAGGTGGACCATGCCATCGACATCGCCTTCGAGGCCGATGAACAGACCGAACTCCGTCTTGTTCTTGACCTCGCCTTCGACCGTGGAGCCGACCGGGTGGTTGGCGGCGAAGCTGTCCCAAGGATTGTCGAGGGTTTGCTTGAGGCCGAGCGAGATGCGGCGCTTGACCGGGTCGACCTCGAGGATCATCACCTCGACTTCCTGCGAGGTCGAGACGATCTTGCCGGGGTGGACGTTCTTCTTGGTCCACGACATCTCGGAGACGTGGATCAGCCCCTCGATGCCCGGTTCCAGTTCGACGAAGGCGCCGTAGTCGGTGATGTTGGTGACCCGTCCCTTGAACTTGACCTCAATCGGATACTTGGCCTCGATGCCCTCCCACGGATCGGCTTCGAGCTGCTTCATGCCCAGCGAAATCCGGTGGGTCTCGTGATTGACCCGGATGATCTGGACCTTGACCGTCTGACCGATGGTCAGGACCTCGCTCGGATGGTTGATCCGCCGCCACGCGATGTCGGTGACGTGGAGCAGACCATCGATGCCGCCGAGGTCGACGAACGCACCGTAGTCGGTGATGTTCTTGACCACGCCGTCGATGATCTGGCCTTCCTCGAGGCTCTGGACCAGCTCGGACCGCTGTTCGGCGCGGGTCTCCTCGAGCACCGTACGGCGGGAGACGACGATGTTGCCGCGCCGCTTGTCCATCTTGAGGATCTGGAACGGCTGCGGCGTATGCATCAACGGGGTGACGTCGCGCACGGGCCGGATATCGACCTGGCTGCGCGGCAGGAAGGCGACGGCGCCGTCAAGATCGACTGTGAAACCGCCCTTGACCTGGTTGAAGATGACGCCGGACACCTTGTCGCCGTTGTTGAACGAGACTTCCAGGCGCACCCAGCTTTCCTCGCGGCGCGCCTTCTCGCGCGACAGAACGGCCTCGCCGAGGGCATTCTCGATCCGTTCGAGATAGACCTCGACCTCGTCGCCGACGCCGATCTCGGCGTCCTGGCCGGCGACGCTGAATTCCTTGAGTGGGACGCGGCCCTCGGTCTTCAGACCGACATCGATGACCGCGAGGTCCTTCTCGACGGCGACGACCTTACCTTTGACAACACTTCCCTCGCTCTGCTCCTCGGCGAGAAAGCTCTCCTCGAGCAGGGCGGCAAAATCTTCTTTGGACGGTTGTTGAGCTACAGACATTGATACTCCGGGTACGACGACGCGCCCGCCGCCGGTTGGTGTTGATCGGCCGAGATCGCGACCTGCTGTCTGATCCCCACACGACGCGGAGCGGCGCTTGAGGTCATCATCTCGGTAGTCTCGGTTCAGTGCTGACCGCCTCGCGGCGGCTCGTCCGGCCGTTCGGATAACGTAAAAAGCGGGCGATGCCGTTCGGCATCCCCGTCACGCGCGCTCGTCTCTCGCCTGATCGACGATATCCACAGCCGAGCGAAACGCGGTTTCTATATCCATTCCGGTCGTGTCGAGCAAGTAAGCATCGGGGGCTGGTTTTAAAGGGGCCACCGCCCGTTCGGCGTCGCGGCGGTCGCGCCGCGACAGATCGGCGAGAATATCGGCATCCCTCGCCGTTCCGCCGCGCGACCGGATCTCGGCGGCGCGGCGGCGCGCCCGGGTCGCGGGATCGGCGGTAACGAACAGCTTGGCGGCCGCATCGGGAAGCACGACGGTGCCGATGTCGCGTCCGTCCAGCACTGCGCCGGCGCCCGTATGGGCGAACGCGCGCTGGCGGGAGACCAGAGCAGATCGCAGGTCCGGCATGACCGCCACCCGCGACGCCGCCTCGCCGATGCCATGCCGGTTGAGCCGCTCGCGATCGAGCGATGCGAGGTCGAGCTGCTCAGCGACCGCGACTGCGGCCGCTTCGTCGTCAAGCGCACGATGAGCGGCGAGAAGTGCTGCCCCGACGGCGCGAAACGTCAGACCGGTGTCGAGATGGCATAAGCCATAATGAGCCGCGAGGCGGCGGGCGAGCGTTCCCTTCCCCGACGCGGCCGGACCGTCGATGGCAATCAGCAGCGGTGCGTGATCAGGCGTCGGCACCGGTCTCGAACCGCGCGCCGAGCGCCGCCATCGAATCGCGGAAGGCCGGGTAGCTGGTCGCGATCGGCGCAGCATCGTCGATGGTCACCGGCTCGACCGTCCCGAGGCCGAGCACCAGGAAACTCATGGCGATCCGGTGATCGAGCGCGGTCGCCACGAACCCTCCGCCCGGCGGCGGACCGTCAGCGCCCTCGACCACCATCAGGTCGGGCCCGGTCTCGACCTTCACGCCGTTGGCTTCCAGCCCGGCGGCGGTCATGGCGATCCGGTCGGATTCCTTGACCCGGAGTTCGCCGATCCCCTCCATCCGCGTTTCGCCCTCGGCAAAGGCGGCGGCAACCGACAGAACTGGGTATTCGTCGATCATCGACGGCGCCCGCTCCGGCGGGACCGTCACGCCTTTCAGTCGCGAGGCACGGACACGAATGTCCCCGACATCCTCGCCGCCGACCGTCCGGCGACTATCGATGGTGAGATCGGCGCCCATCTCCTGCAGCGTTTCGATCAGCCCGGTCCGGGTCGAGTTGAGCATTGTGTTCTCGACGACGATCTCGGAACCCTCAACGATCAGGCCGGCAACGATGGCGAAGGCCGCGGAGCTTGGATCGCCCGGCACCACCACCGCCTGCGGCTTGAGGTCGAGGCCGCCTTCGATGGTGATGGTGCGCGCACCGTCTTCTCCGACCGAGGTTTCGATCGCCGCGCCGAACGCCGCCAGCATCCGCTCGCTGTGATCACGGGTCGGCACCGGTTCGATCACGGTCGTGGTGCCGCGGGTGCTCAGCGCGGCCAGCAAAACCGCGGACTTCACCTGCGCCGAGGCGACCGGCACCCGGTATTCGATCGGGACGGGGGTATCCGGCCCTTTCAGGGTCGCAGGGAGACGATCCTCGGACCGCGACAGAATCTGCACCCCCATGCGGCGGAGCGGATCGAAGATACGCCCCATCGGCCGACCGACCAGCGATGCATCGCCGGTGAACGTGGTGGCAAAACCCTGAATCCCGGCGAGACCCATCGCCAGGCGCACGCCGGTCCCCGAATTGCCGAAATCGACAACGCCCTCCGGCTCGAGAAAGCCGCCGACCCCGACGCCATCGACCCGCCATTGCCCGGGCGCTTCGCGAATGACCTTGGCCCCGAACGCACGCATTGCCCCGGCGGTGGCGAGAACGTCTTCGCCCTCGAGGACGCCCGTCAGTTCGGATTGGCCGGACGCAGTCGCACCGAGCATCAGCGCGCGATGCGAGACCGATTTGTCACCCGGCGGGCGCAAGCTCCCCTGAAGCGGTCCGGAGCGGAGCGCCTTGAGCGGTTTCGCGTCGGTCTCGTCGGTCATGATTGGCGGAGAGCTCCGGATCGTTCGCCGCGGATCGGCGGGGGTCGGATAGCATAGCCGGCCATGCCCGTCATCCGCAGATACCGGCGACGGAGATTTGGTTTTGACAGCTCAAGTCGCTGGCATTAAGGGAGGCCCCTTCTACGCTTCCGACGAGGCAAGTGAAGTGGCGAAACCGGAACTCGGCACCAAGCGCGTCTGCCCCAATTGCGGCGCCAAGTACTACGACCTCAATCGCAATCCCATCATCTGTCCGAGCTGCGGCACGGTCTTCGAGCTGGCGCCCGCCAAGGTCAGCCCGGCCACCGCTAAGGAAAAGGCCAAGGAGAGCGAGGAGAAAGAGGAGGAAGAGGCGCCGGCTGAAGGCGCCGAAATCGTTTCGCTGGAGGAAGCGGATGAGGAAGCCGCCGATACCGGCGCTGTCGAGGTCGAGGTCGAAACCGACGACGATAACGGCGACGACGACAAGACGATCGGCGAGAACGACGACAGCGACACCTTCCTCGAGACCGACGACGAAGAGGGCGATGACGTCTCCGATATCATCGGCGAAGTCGACGAAGAAGAACGGTGACCTTGATTCGCTAAGGCGCCGCACTTATGGAATGCGGATGGCGGCGCCGAGTTCGGGCGCCGGTCTCCGAATCCCGGAGGGGCCATAGCTCAGTTGGGAGAGCGCTTGAATGGCATTCAAGAGGTCGGCGGTTCGATTCCGCCTGGCTCCACCACCCCACCGCGTTAAGGCGTAACGACAGCGTCCGGCTCCCAACGATGCGCCGGCGCCGGCGCTGGGTGAACGCTGATCGGGTAAACGACGAGCGTAGATCGACACGTCCCGCCGGCTGCCAAGGCCCCCGGGACGCGGTCGTAGCCGGGCCAACCGGCGGCCAGTATCCAAGGGAGGCGATGGACGTGGCAAAACCTGCAACAACCAAGAACCCGGTCCGCTGGGGCGTTATTTCGACCGCCAACATCGGCACCCAGAAGGTGATCCCGGGCATGATGGCGAGCGGTATCATCGACGTCCGGGCGATCGCCTCGCGGACCCAGCCGACAGCGCGCCGGTGGGCCAAGAAACTCGGCATCCCGGTCGCTTACGGCTCCTATGAGGACATGCTCAACGATCCTGAGGTCGAGGCGGTCTACAACCCCCTTCCCAACCACCTCCACGTCCCGCTGACGCTGGAAGCGGCCGCCAAGGGCAAGCACGTGCTGTGCGAGAAGCCGATCGCGCTGTCAGGCGACGAGGCCAAGACCATGCGCGGCGTCGCCCGCAAGGTTCATATCGCCGAAGCCTTCATGGTCCGCTGCCACCCCCAATGGCTGAAGGCACGCGACCTAGTCCAGAGCGGCCGGCTCGGCACGATCCGCGCCATCAACACACTGTTCAGCTACTACAACGTCGATCCCAAGAACGTGCGCAACATGGCCGATATCGGCGGCGGTGCGCTCTACGACATCGGCTGCTATCCGATCGTCACCGCCCGATTCCTGCTCGGCGCCGAGCCGGTGCGCTGCTTCGGCCTGATCGACCGTGATCCCAAGTTCAAAACCGACCGGACGACCAGCGCGGTGATCGACTTCGGCAAGGGCCGGCACATGACTTTTTCAGTTTCCACCCAGGCGACCGCCTATCAGCGCGTCCAGGTGCTCGGCGACAAGGCGCGGCTCGAGGTCGAGATTCCGTTCAACGCCCCGCAGGGGGGCGCAATGAAGCTTTATCTCGACAACGGCAAACAGTTCGCCGATGCCTCCGCCAAGATGATCAAACTGCCCAAGGCCGACCAGTATCAGCTTCAGGGCGAGTGGTTCTCACGGGTGGTGCGCGGCCAGGAGAAACTGACCTTCGGTCTCTCAGATGCGATCCGCCAGGCCCGCGTCCTCGACGCCGTCTTCCGCTCCGCCGAAACCGGCCAGTGGGAGAAGCCGTAGGCGGTCGTCTCAGTCGTCGACCTCGTCGGCGCGGTCGGTCGCCGGCGCGGGACGACGCGACAGCGCTGAAATCTCCGCCCTGAGTTCCGATGTCATCAGAACGTCGACCGCATCCAGCGAGGGGACTAACTGCTCCACGTTGCGGGCGCCGACGATCGGGCAGGTGATCGCCGGGTGGGACCCCACCCAGGCGACGGCGAGGCTGACCGGGTGGAAACCGCGGTCGCGGGCGAAGGCGGCAAAGGCGGCGGCCGTTTCGCGCTCCCAGTCCTCCCGGTAGCGCTTGGCGTACATGGCATTCGCCACCAGCCGGCTCGCCGAGGTATGCGCGTCGCCGGCGTATTTGCCGGTGAGCAGACCACCGCCGAGTGGGCTATAGGGCATCACCGCCAGGCCTTGCGCCTCGGCGAGCGGCAGGATTTCCGATTCCGCCTGGCGCTTGACCAGATTGTACATTGGCTGAAGCACGTCGAAGCGTGGCCAGCCGCGCTTGTCGGCGATTCCCAACCCCAGCGCGATCTGCCAAGCGGCATAATTGCTGGCACCGAGATAAAGCACCTTGCCGTCGGCGACGAGCTTGTCGAGCGCACGCAGTGTCTCCTCGAGCGGAACCGTCTCGTCCCATTTGTGCATAAAGAGCACGTCGAGCCGGTCGGTCCCGAGCCGCTTCAGGCTCGCTTCCACGGCGGCGGCGATGTGGCGTCGGTTGGTGCCTCGGTCGTTGATGTCGTCGCTCATCGGGCCGAAGCATTTCGACGCGATGACCAATTCGTTCCGGTCGCCGGCTACCAATCGCCCGAGGATCTCCTCGGACAAGCCATCGGAGTAGACATCAGCGGTATCGAAGAAGTTGATGCCACGGTCCCGGCAGGCGGCGTAGAGCCGCGCCGACTCCGCTTCGTCGGCATCGCCGCCGAAGGACATGGTGCCGAAGCACAGTTCCGAGACCTGGACGCCGGTCCGGCCGAAAGGCTTGAATTGCATGGGGTCGCCGTTTGGTTCTGGTGGGTTGTTCCGACGGTCAGCCCGCCGGCTTGTCCGGCTGCGACATGCCCGGTGCCGATTCCTGCGGCGGGGCCTGCGGTTCGGGCGAGGGCGGCGGCGGAGCCGCCTTCGGCGCGGCCTTGGCGGAGGCCGGTTTCGGCGCATGGCGCACGCGCCAAGCAAGATAGCCGAGCGCCGCGCCTTCGGCGATCAGCTGAATGCCGAGCAGCAGGCCGAGCAGCCATGGGGCAACGATCGAGATATTCGCCCACAGGAAGATTGCAATCAGGATGCCGAGGACCCCGCTCCCCAGCACCCAGCCCCAATTCGGGAACGGCCGGATGGTGAGCGCGAAGATCATCTTGGCGATGCCTTCGACCATGAAGAAGACGATGAGCAGGAAGGTCAGGGTCAGCAGTCCGCCTTCCGGGCTCGACAGGAACAGGATGCCGACCACCACCGACAAACCGACCGACACCAGTTGCAGCCAGAAATGCGGGACCGCCCGCGCGCCGACGATGCTGAACCCCTGGACGATACCTGAGATGATCAGCACCCAGCCCAGCAGAACGACCACGGCCTCGGAGGCAAAAATCGGAAAGAGCAGGGCGAGGACGCCGCCGAGGATCATCAGCGCGCCCTGGACCAGATACCAAAGCGAATGCCGCTTGACGGTATCGCGCATTGCCTGGCGCATGATTTCGGCGGCGGCTTCCAATGACACTTTAGCCATGGGTCTCTTCTCCCGCGACGGGCCCGGATGTGCTGATCCAAACGTCGCACGTTCTGGACGATTCCGGAAGTCGGGCGGATCAGTCTCCGCCGGCCGTCAGAAGCGCCACGTCGCCGGACGCGCTGGTGGAACGCCCCCCACCGATCAGCACGATGGGTTCGGACTGTCCATCGATCAGAAGCGCGAGTTGGTTGACGGTCCACACGCCGTCCGTCTTTGTCGCCCGGCTGATGAGGCGCCCGCTGGCCTTTGGCCCTGACACGGGAATCGACAGTTCGGACGTCCCGTCGTCATTGTTGAGGCTGACATTCCCGGTCACGAACCAACCTGCCTCGATCGGTTCTCCCATCACGGCGATGACGCGCTGGTCGGTACGCATGATCTCCATCGACTGGCGATAGGCGTCGGTGTTCGTCATCAATGTGAGCATGCCGAAAAACGCCGCCGGAATGAACAGGGCGAGGCCCACCAGGACGATCACGCCGGCGCGCGCCCAGTTGCGTTGGGTCCTGCGGAAATGATCTTCGTCCGCCCAGATTCGGTTTCTCCACGCCCACCGGCTGCCCCTGGCGCCCAGGACGAACACCATGACGAGGTTGACGCCCGGGATGAACATCAGCAGGGCGATGTAGGTGCTGTTGCCAATGCCCCAGATCCAGTTCAGCAGGAACGCACCCCAATTCCAGCGGTCGAGTCTGGGTGGGATCGGCTCGTCGCGGGGCTGACCTGGCAGGGGCATGTTCGGTTCCCTCGATTGTCGCGCACGGAGAAATGACGGCGCGCGTTTGAATACAACCATGACATAGCACCAAGGGGTTGCGCTTCGGTGTCCAATCAGGAACGTGTGACGACCGATCCAACGCTAGGTAGTCCGAGGCATCGCCAGTGCAGAGCAATCATCCGAACGACACACCGGCCGCAGACCCGGATCGCTGGCGGCCCTATCTCAACGAAGACGAGCACATCCTTTGGGAAGGCCGCCCGGCGCGTGGCCTCCGGCTCGATTCCATCCGGATTCGCCAGCTGGCGTTCGGTGCCCTGTTTCTCGGCGTTTTCGCCTATCTGGTCCTCGGCCCGGGGCGAACCCGTGATGACACCCTTGGCGCCGCGCTGTCGCCAACGCTTGGCGCCGCCCTGCTGCTCTTCGGCGTCGTATGGACCGTCGCCCCGGTCATCTGGGACGTGATCAGCCGCTCGCGCACCTATTACGCCGTCACCGACAAACGGGCGCTGATCGGCCGCGGCCGTCGGCGCCGCCGGGTGAAGAGCTACGTTGTCGGCCCCGGCACCGAGATCGACTACCGACCCGGCGCACTTGCCGATATCTATTTCGCCGAGCGGCGTGAAAGCGTCTTTGCGGTCAGCAACCTCCAGGCGCTCGGCTTCGTCAAGGTCGGCTTCCGCGCGATCCCGGACGGCGACAAAGTCTATCATCTGCTCACCGGCCTGCAGCGTAGGGCGGGCGGATCGCACCATTGACCCGAGACACCGCCTCCGCCATGGCTGAACCCATGGGGGACGCGGACGTCATCGTCATCGGTACCGGCGGGATCGGCAGCGCCGCGACGTATCAGCTCGCCCGGCGCGGCGCGCGGGTGATCGGCCTCGACCGCTTTCCCGGCGGCCATGCCCATGGCAGCTCTCACGGTGAGACCCGCATCATCCGCAAGGCCTATTTCGAGCATCCGGACTATGTGCCGCTGCTTGAGCGCGCCTACGCTTTGTGGGCCGAGGCGGAAGCGGAAGCCGGCGAGACCCTGTTCCGTCGGGTGGGTCTTGTTGAATCCGGACCGCCGGACGGTGTCCTGGTCGCCGGCGTTCGCGCCGCCGCCCGAGATCACGCCCTGCCGCTCGACAATCTCACCGGCGAAGAAACCGCCGCCCGCTGGCCGTTCCGGCTCCCGGACAGCGCCGAGGCGGTGTTCGAGGCCGACGCCGGGTTCCTGTTCGTCGAGCGGTCGGTGTGCGCCTATCTGCGCCTCGCCCAGACACATGGCGCCGAATTGGTCACGGGCGCCTCGGTGACGGGTTGGCGGCCGGACGGCGACGGCTTCGTCGTCGAGACCACCGACCGCAGCTACCGCGCCGACCGACTGGTGATCACCGCCGGCGCCTGGGCGCGTGATCTGCTCGCCGATCTGGCGATCCCGCTTCTCGTTCGCCGCAAGCACCTCCACTGGTACGCCTGCGACGATCCGGCGATGACCGCTGACGCCGACTGTCCGTGCTTCTTCTTCCAGACCGCCGACGGCCTGTTCTATGGCTTCCCGGCGGTCGAGGGCGGTGGCGTCAAGGTCGCCGAGCACACCGGCGGCGTCGACATCGCCGACCCGCTCACCGACGATAAGGCGGTCGAGCCGGACGACCGTGCGCGGGTCGAAACCTTCATCCGCGCCTGCCTGCCGACCGTCACCACCAATCCGGTCGACCATGCCGTTTGCTACTATACGGTCTCGCCAGACGAGCACTTCATCGTCGATCGGCACCCCGATCATCCGGGCGTAGTGTTCGCCGCCGGGCTGTCCGGCCACGGTTACAAGTTCGCGCCGGTGTTGGGCGAGGTCCTCGCCGACCTTGCGCTTGCCGGAAGGACCGCCCAGCCGATCGAATTCTTGGGCCTCGACCGGCCGGGCCTCGCCGTCGCCTGAGCGACGACAGCCGCGAGAATAGCGCTCAATACGACAGGCCCGGCGGGCGGAAAGCCGCGCCGCGAAGACCGGCCGCGCCCGCCTCGATGCCTTCGTCGCCGCCTGGGGCGGCTGCATCCCGGAGATCTACGGGGTCGGCCGGGCGCTGATGGCGATGGCGGACACCGACGCGGAAGCCGGCGCCGCCTGGGCCGACCGCATGGCCGCGGTCCGCCACGGCTGCGCGGCGGCGGTCAATGCACTTGCCCGCGACGGCGACCTGTCACCGGACTACACGGCGGAGCAGGCGACCGACCTCCTGTGGACACTGCTCTCGGTGCGCAACTGGGAACACCTCACCCGCGACTGCGGCTGGTCGCAGGACGCCTACCTCGCTGCCACCCAGGCCATCGCCCGCCGGGTCCTGGTTGCGGACGCCCGACCGTCAGTGGACCGGCCCGCGTGAGTCGAAACCGCAGCGGGTCAGTTCTCCCTGGTCCAGTTCACGATCGCGGCGACGGAGGCGCTCTCCTCGATGTGCCCATAGATGCAGTTCATCTGGTTGGGCGATATGAGGGTGCAGGTGATGGTGCCGTTATCATCGACCATGAAGACCGTCGTGTTGTCGGCGCCGATGACGCCCGAAAGCAGTTCGCCGTCGACCCTGTCGAAGCCATCCGGCACATCCTCCAGCACGTCCCGTCCCGAGAACAACACCCCCTCCTGCCAGTCGATCACCGCCGCGGTCGATCCTTCAAACAGGATACGCGGCTGTTCCGCCCGTTGGTCGACGGGATGTCGGTGCCCGATGGCGGACATTTCGATGTTCCACGTTCCGATCAGGTCGGGGATATCCTCAGCGGTTGCCTGGGTCGCGGCGGCAACGAAGAGGCAGGCGGCGATGGCTGTGCGGTTCAAGGTGATCTCCCGGTGATCAGATAGGCGCGAAGACGGCGGGAGACCTTACAAGCCGGCGCACTGGCGGGCCACACCTCACCGCGCGTTTGGACAGCGGCGCACCCGGCTGCGTCGGGCAGGACGACGGGCGCGTCCGCCTCCAGCGGCGGCGGCGCCCCCATATGCGTTCCATTAGCACCCGCAGCCCCTACCCGCCGCTCGTCCCCACGCACGTGGGGACCCAGTTCTCGCGTGATACGATAAGGCTGATCTGGATTCCCGCCTCCGCGGGAATGAGCACTCTGTTCCCCTCCCCTTGCGGAATAGACCCAGCCGCCCGGCGCGATCGGGGACACACCACCGGACGACTCACACCAACGTCATGGCCGGACCTGTTCCGGCCATCCACGTCTTTTTCGGCAGCGACAGTGTTCACGTGGATGCCCGGGACGAGCCCGGGCATGACGAAGGCGGGTGTTCGGTGCCTGGCGAGACGCACCCCCGGCACCCCATCACCTCCGCTCGTCCCCACGCAGGTGGGGACCCAGCCCGGGCCAAGGCCGGTTTATCTATCTGGATTCCCACCTCCGCGGGAATGAGCGGTTTTTCTTTTTCTTTGCAGGAGAGAGACTGCCGCCGGCTTGACGGGCGTGCAGCAAGGCGAGCCTCGAAAGACGCACGTCCGGTACCGCTGTAGCATTCAGACGTTCCGGCTCCATCGCTTGGGCGGAGTTGGTGAGGGGCGTTATCCTTTACGGAGAAGCACGACCGCGATAGCGCCGTATTATGTCCTTCGAGGTTCGGGCTTCCAGGCCCCGCACCTCGGTATAAGGCTGTCAGATTCGACCTTCGCGGCTGTCGACTTCATGTTATGAATTCTGATTGCCGGGCGGTTATCGTCTCGTCAAAGATCAGGCGCCAGGGATTGAGGGAGCTCGAGATGATCCGGAACTCAGCGTTCGTTGTTAGTCTGTCTCCCCTCTTCTTCATTGGCGTCCCATCAGCACAATCAGCGACCGTAGATAATTACTGTAACGCTGCGCCCGGTGTTCATTGCATTGATGATAAACAAAGTACGGGAAAAATCGTCATTAACGCTTATTGTGGAACCAAGGCTTCGCCCAGGAAGCCAGTCAATCTTCACTGTTCATCGCCGGACCCGGCAATAACCTGCAAAAATGGCGCTGAGGAAACTTATTGGCAGTGTGAGTGTGGCGAAGGGTTTTTAGTTTTAACTTTTCCCGTGAAAGTCAATACGACTTGTTGAAATAGCCGCCAAGACCATCGGACAGGGCCCTAATCCTTCGCCCGCTCCACATACGAGCCGTCGGCGGTCATCACCACCACCCGGGTGCCCGGCGCAATGTGGGGCGGCACCGTCGTCTTCACCCCGTTCGACAAGACCGCCGGCTTGTAGGAGGACGCTGCCGTCTGGCCCTTCATCGCCGGCTCGGTCTCGACCACCTCGAACGTCGCTCGCTGAGGTAACTCGATCGCTACCGGGTTGCCCTCGTAGAGGCTGAGCTTCACTTTCATCTCTTCCTGCAGATACGGCGCCTGATCGCCGACGATCGCCTTCGGCACCGTCACCTGGTCGTAGGTCTCGCCGTTCATGAAGGTGTAGCCGTCGGCATCCTCGTACAGGTACTGGAAATCCTGGGATTCGATGAAGGCGCGCTCGACCTGCTCGGTGGTCTTGTAGCGCTGCGAGACTTTGGTGCCGTCGGAGATCCGCCGCATGTCGATCTGGGTGGTCGGCGTACCCTTGCCGGGATGAAAATTCTCGGCGGTGAGCACGACATAAAGCTGGCCGTCGACCTCGACGACGTTGCCCTTGCGGATCTGGCTGGCGATGACTTTCACGGGGGAATCCTGTCCTTCTGGATACGGAGGCGGCGTCACGGCCGACAGCGCTCGTCTGTCTGGCGTCGCGCACGCGCGTTGACTGTCAACGCCAGCGTCTACAATAAACCCGTCCGATGACCAAGCCGTCGCCCTTGTGGGCGCCTGATCGCCACCGTGATCGGCGCCCGTTCCTCCTCGCCCGCAACCGGATCACCGCCGCGTTGCGCGCGTGGTTCGCGGGTGAGGGCTTCGTTGAGATCGAGCCGTCGGCGCTCCAGGTCTCGCCCGGCAACGAAGCCCATCTCCACGCCTTCGCCACCGAGCTGATCGGGCCGGACGGATCGCGCCGCACCCGCTACCTCCACACCTCGCCGGAGTTCGCGGCGAAGAAGCTGCTCGCCGCCGGCGAGGACAAAATCGTCGCCTTCGCCCGCGTCTTCCGCAACCGGGAACAGGGGCCGCTGCATGCGCCGGAATTCACGATGGTCGAGTGGTATCGGACGGGCGCCACCTATGACGCGGTGATCGCCGACTGTCTCGCCCTCCTCCAGGTCGCGGCCGGAGTGATCGGCGCGAGCGCGATGACCTGGCGCGGCGTCACCGCCGACCCGTTCGCGCCCGCGACACGGATCACCGTCGACGACGCCTTCGTCCGCCAAGCCGGGATCGATCTCGCCGCTGTCGACGGGGACACGGCGCGGTTCGCTGCCCGAGCGCGGGAGGCGGGTCACCGGGTTGCCGGCGACGACACCTGGTCGGATCTCTTCGCCCGGGTGTTGGTCGAAAGCGTCGAGCCGACACTCGGTGTCGCGCGGCCGGCGGTGCTTGTCGACTACCCCGTCGCGGAGGCGTCGCTTGCCCGTCGCAAGGCGTCGAACGGGCGTCTGGCCGAACGCTTCGAGCTCTACGCGTGCGGGGTCGAGCTCGCCAACGGCTTCTCCGAGCTCACCGATCCGGCCGAGCAGAAGCGCCGTTTCGAAGCCGAAATGAGCGAAAAAATCCGTGTCTACGGAGAGACTTACCCGATCGACCCGGACTTTCTCGAGGCCCTCGCGGAGATGCCCGAGGCGGCCGGTGTGGCGCTCGGCCTGGATCGGCTGGTGATGCTCCTGACCGGCGCCGACTCAATCGAAAAAGTGCAATGGAATCCGGTAGATACGGAGTACGACCGATCATGACCGACGCGGCGAAGACCGTTCCGTTTCCGGCCCGCAGGACCCTCCGTTCGCTCGCGGACCTCACCGAGGCCGGCTTGACGACGGCGGAAAAAGCCCAGCAGCTTCAATCGGTTGCCGACCGCTACGCGATCGCGATCACGCCGGAGATGGCCGACCTCATCAACCCTGCTGACCCCCACGATCCGATCGCCCGCCAGTTCGTCCCCGATTCAGCCGAATTGACCGTTTCCCACACCGAATCCGCGGACCCGATCGGCGACGATGTCCACGAGGTTGTCCCCGGCTTAATCCACCGCTACCCGGACCGGGTCCTGCTCAAATTCGTCAATGTTTGCGCAGTTTACTGCCGCTTCTGCTTCCGCCGCGAGATGGTCGGTCCCCAGGCTGGGACAAAAGTTATCCCCGATCTCGACGCGGCACTGGCCTACATCCGCAATCGACCGGAGGTATGGGAAGTGGTGGTTTCCGGCGGCGATCCGTTGGTCGCCGCGCCGCGCCGAATTGCCGAGCTGATTCAGGCGCTTGCGGCAGTTCCCCATGTCCGGATCGTCCGGTTCCACACCCGCGTACCCGTGGTCGCGCCGGGCCGCGTCACCGCCGAGCTTGTCGCCAGCTTAGAGCACCCGGATATCGCCACGTGGGTCGCCGTCCACGCCAACCATCCCGCTGAATTCACGGGCGAATCCCGGGCGGCAATCGCTCGTCTCGCCGAAGCCGGAATCCCGCTGGTCAGCCAGACCGTGCTGCTCGCCAGCGTCAACGACGACGCCGAAACCCTGGCGATGCTGATGCGCACCTTCGTCGAAAACCGGATCAAGCCCTACTACCTGCACCATGGCGATCTCGCCCCCGGAACCAGCCATTTCCGGACGACCATCGCCCATGGACGATCGTTGATGAAAGCGCTGCGCGGCCACGTATCCGGCCTCTGCCAGCCGACCTATGTCCTCGACATTCCCGGCGGCCACGGCAAGGCGCCTATCGGGCCCAGCGCCGTCGATGACATCCGCGAGCCTAGAACCGTCGAGGATTTCCGCGGACAGCGGCATTGCTATCCGCCGGAGTGATGCGGACGATGCCCACGGATTTTTGATCTGAAACCGACGCATCGTGATCGGTCCAAAAATGCTGCCGCGGCTAGTGTGTCAGCGCCGATCTATAGTCCCGGGAGCGCTGCATGATCACTCGTCGCACTGTCCTCGGTCTGGTCGCGGGCACCGCCGCGGCCGGCATCGGATTCGCCGGCCCAACGACCGGCCATGCCGCGCAAGCCTTCCGTTTCGACTGGACCGCGTTCGACATGGCGCGGGCTAAGGGTGGGCCGGTTCTGATCGACATCACTGCGCCCTGGTGCCCGACATGCAAGGTTCAAAGAGCCATTGTCGCCGAACTTCTCGCTAAGCCCCGTTATGCCGGCTACACCATCTTCGTTGTCGATTACGACAGCGAAAAGGACATCATGCGGCAACTCGGCGCCCGCCTGCAGGCCACGTTGATCGTCTACAAGAACGGCTCCGAGAGGGGGCGCATCGTCGGCGACACCCGCGAATCGGCAATCCAGACATTGCTGGAGTCAGGCGTCTAGTCCAGCGATGATCGGTACCCTTGGATTTGCGCTGCTCGCCGGGATTCTCTCGGTTCTCTCGCCGTGCGTTCTGCCGCTGCTGCCGATCGTTCTCGGCACGGCGACGTCGGAACACAGACTGGCGCCGATGGCGCTCGCCGCCGGTCTAACCCTGTCGTTCACAGTGATCGGGTTGTTCGTAGCCACGATCGGTTTTGCCATCGGCATTCACGAAGGCATCTTTCGCGCCATCGCGGCCGTCATCATGATCGCGTTCGGTGCAGTGCTGGTTGCGCCGGTGTTGCAGACACGATTGGCCGTCGCCACCGGTCCGGTGAGTCAATGGACCGAGCAGCGGTTCGGCGGCTTCTCCACCGGAGGGATGGGCGGTCAGTTCGGCCTTGGCCTCTTGCTCGGCGCCGTCTGGATCCCCTGCGTCGGGCCAACGCTGGGCGCCGCCTCGGTGCTTGCGGCCCAGGGCGAGAATCTTGGCCAAGTAGCCGCAACTATGATCGTGTTCGGGCTCGGTGCGGCGGCGCCGTTGGCGTTGCTCGGCCTGCTGTCGCGCGAAGCGCTGCTGAAGTGGCGAAACAGGATGTCGAACGCCGGCCGGGGCATCCGACTCGCGCTCGGCGTCGTGTTGATTGGCGTCGGCGCCTTGATCCTCACCGGGTATGACAAGGTCGTCGAGGCGCGCTTGGTTGAAGCCTCGCCGGCTTGGCTGACGACGCTGACGACGAGGTTCTGAACCAACCGCATCACAGCGGATAGTCGGCGGGATCGATACCGCACGTTTCCAAGAACTTCCTGACCTGAACGACCTCGTCAATCGGCAGGCTCTTGTGAGCGTGATGAACGGCGATCGTGTGCCCGTTCAGCTTGATGCCGATCCGTGCGCCGGATCGATTGTCGATCTCCGCTCCCAACTCGACGAGCATGTGTTCGACATTCTTGAAGTTGATATTGCCGCTGATCGGGTGCGCAAACAATGCATGCAAGATCTTGCGATGACGATGGTTCATCCTGATTCCCTGATCTGACTGCGTACAGTATCGCGCGGTGGCACGCTGCGTCACTTGAGCGAGGTCAAAGGCGCGAATATGAGGCGTTAGCCGCGTCGGCCCACGTAAGAATAAAAGATGTGCTGGCCGATCCGATCGACTTTTCGCAGCTTGCTCGCCCAGAACGGCGAAACCGACACCGCGTGATAGTGGGTGGCGCTCCCCAGCGGGCTGTGCTGCAGGTCGCTGCCGGCGAGTACTTCCTGCGCTACCGCCATCGCCTTGTCCCAAGCGCGGCGATCGCGAACCCGTTCGGCCTTGCCATCGCACGCGAACGAGAACTGGCAGCGATGCCGTTTGTGCTCGTTCTGATAGACGACCTTGCAGATTGTATCCGGGTAACGACGGCTGCGAACGCGATTAATCACGACCTGAGCGACGGCCGTTTGTCCGATCCGGTCCTCACCGCGCGCCTCGAAATAGACGGCGTGGGCAAGGCAGCGAGCCTCGCCCGGGGAAGCTGCCGAAAACGCGACCGGGTCGACCGCGACATCGCCCCATTTGAACCCCCGGCGCAGAACGTGTTCGGCGCCCGAGGGATCCGCGAAGACAGCGTCAAACATCGGATGGGTGTCCAGCGCATCGCCGACGGACGCATAGGCCAGCACCGGCATAGATACCGCCGCCGGCCCGGCGTCAGCAGCCACCGGTTCGACTTCCGTGGCGACCTCGGTAGCCGGCCACAGTCGGTCGAAGGTCGGTCGGATTGCTAGGGATTCAAGGTCGGCCTTGACGGTTCGGACGACCGCATGGCTCTGCCGAACATCGACCGCCGAAACATCGACAACGCGCCGCTCGGAGAATGCCCAGCGGGTGGTCGACGCCGCTGCGACCAGACATACAGCCAGAAAAATCAGGAAGATTGTCGGACGCGGAACGCCCGCCGACCGCGTCGGCCCCATATATGTCGACCCCGGTATTTCCATTCTGTTAAGAAATAGCCGAAACAGGCGTCAAACTGCAAGTCGCTGCGGTTCTCATCAGCTATCCGCGACCGACAAATGGCATGTTGGTTGCCATCACCGTCATCGTCAGGACGTTGGCGTCAAGCGGCAAGCTCGCCATGTAGACGATCCCGTCGGCTACCGCTTTGACGTCCATTCGAGGCTCAGTCGCGAGGCTGCCGTCGGCCTGGAGCACACCGCCCGTCATCTTCTGGGTCATGTCCGTCGCAGCATTGCCGATATCGATCTGTCCGCAAGCAATGCTGTACGGCCGCCCCTCGAGCGCGATGGACTTGGTGATGCCGGTGACGCCGTGCTTGGTGGCGTTATATGCGATCGCATTGGGACGGGGGGTCGTCGCCGAGATCGAACCGTTGTTGATAATCCGGCCGCCTTGGGGATCTTGCGCTTTCATCACCCGGTATGCGGCCTGAGCACAGAGGAACAAACCGTTAAGGTTGGCGTCGACCACCGCCTGCCAATCGGCGAACGCGACGTCCTCAATGGGCGCCGGCGGGGCGGTGATGCCGGCGTTGTTGAAGACGACATCGACCCGGCCGAACGCTGACTTGGCAGCCGCGAAGAGCGCTGTCACCGAGTCTGGATTGCCGACGTCCGTCGGCACCGCTATGGCTTTGCTGCCAAGGTCGGCGATCTCGGCCGCCACTGATTCCAGCGGTTCCTTGCGGCGACCGGCCAGAACGCAGGCATAACCCTCGCCCGCCAACGCCAGGACGCTCGCCTTGCCGATACCGCTGCCGGCACCGGTCACCACCGCAACCCCCCGAGACTCAGCCATTTTCTTGCTCCGTGTTCGCTAGCTTTGAACCGGCGTTTGTACACGGCCTGACGTAGCGCGGATACCGACAAGTTTTAGGCGTAGTGGGCGGGCCGGCGATCGCATCTTTGTCCCGACGCAAGCGGTCGAAGGCCTACTGGCACGTCACTGCGAACTCGCTCAACCGTTCGACGATGCGGGGAATGTCGCACCGGTAAAAACCAGCAGAGTTAATCGAATTGAATTCAACCACTCGGAGATCGGTGCCTTTGCGGCCAGGAACCTCCGCGATATCAACGACGAAACAGGGTGCCGGCGCGTAGAGGCTCACGACTGTATTGGTAAACTCCAGGACATGGTCCGGAGCGCCTGCTGATTGCGTGGGAATGCCCCCATCAGCGTACTGGCAGAAGGAGACAAGCTCACCATCGACAACGAAGACTCGCCATTCCCGACCGAGATCCCAAGCCTGTCCGACCAAAGCTGCGTTGTCGTTGTTATCAAAATACCCCACTCGAACAAGTTTGCTCGCCCAGGCCTCGAGGTCCGGCAAACCGTAGACTTTGCCTGGAAATTCTTTCGTTTCGGAATCAGGCCTGATGAACACCTTCGTCCATCCGGCTTGGCGGGCGACTCGAGCTGCATCCGACCAAGTTGTGGTGACGGCATCGCCGTTCAATGCGATCTCGCCGAGCCTGTCGCGAGTTTCGCCAGCTGCAAAAGCGGGGCCGTCCCAACCGCCAGGTATCCAATCGTTCTCGCGAGCAATCCTCAAGAGGCCGCTTGAACCGTAGACGATGCAGGGGCCATCTATGTCTGGCAATGGCTCCGCGGGTTCATGGTCAAAGGGAATAACCCGCAGGGTTTCGAGGCGGCACCCCAAAGTCCCTATGGATTTGGTCAGCGCGTTGTAGTCGCCCTGACCGATAGCGTTGGACTGAAGTATCCACGTGACCGGAAGGTTCTTCATCTGATCGACGGAAAACTGTCTTGCTTTCCACCCACTTTAGCCGCGGAGGATAGATAACAAAGTCGCTCCAGTATCCTCGATCGAGCCCGAGGTATCGATTGACATGACGTCTTCGCCATCGACGATCCTCCCGACTTCGCGAGAGAGCCGTCTTGCGATGTCGGCTTCGGTTTCGCGACCGCGTTTCCGCAGCCGTTCGGCCAACACAGCCGCCGGGGCCACGAGCGACACAACGATGGTCGGCTGAAAGCGCTTGCGCGCGTCATCGACCACGGTTCGCGAGACATTGACCACAACGGTCCGCCCGGCGGCCAGATCCGCGGCGATGCCGGCCGGGATTCCATACCGGAGGCCGTGGGCGCCCCAATGCAAGGCAAAAGCGCCGCCCTCCACCTGGGCGTCGAACGCCTCCTCCGACAAGACGTCATGATCCTCGGCGGCGGTGTCGTCGCGGGTGATGCTCCGTCGCGGAAACACGAAAGAGGAATCTTTCGTCAGATGCCGCCGGCAGTGATCGATCAGCGTGTCCTTGCCAACGCCGCTCGGACCGACCACCAGGATCAGCGTGCCACGGCCCGTGTTCGGATGACACCTCAGACGACCCGGCGACCTTGGCGCCAGACCGACCGGACGACGGGCACACCGTCATCGATGTGAACCTGTACCAGATCGGCTCGCTTCCCCGGTGCGATTTCACCACGGTCATCGAGACCGGCGGCGGCGGCCGGGTTGGCCGATACCAACGCGACAGCGGCCGGCAAATCGATCGAACCGGATCTATCGGCGATCATGAAAATCGACTGGAGCAGACTGAAGGGGATGTAGTCCGACGACAGGACATCAAGGAGCCCGGCATCGGCGAGATCGCCGGCAGCGACGTTGCCAGAATGAGAACCACCGCGAACGATGTTGGGGGCGCCCATGAGAACCTTGAGGCCGGCCTCACGGGACGCGCGTGCGGCTTCCATCGTGGTCGGGAATTCGGCGAGCCCGACACCGTGCTCGACTGCCTCCTCGACATGGGCCTCGGTGGCGTCGTCATGACTGGCAAGGATGATCCCCCGGGCGCGGCAAGCCTCCGACAACGCCTTGCGGTTCCCTGGCGACCACCGGCCGGCATGCTCCTGCCGCTGCCGGACGAAGGCCATGAACTCGTCGTCCGACATGCCGGTCTTGCCCTGATAGTAGATCCGGTAGGCGTCCATTGACGTGAACTGACGCTGGCCCGGCGTGTGGTCCATCATCGAGACGAGCCGGACCTGCGGGTCATCTGCGAACAGCGCGAACCCATCCATCACGTCCGCGGCCGACACCTCGCACCGCAGATGAATAAGATGGTCGGCACGGAGTCGACCACGACTCTTTCCCGCTTCGATTGCGTCCGCCAGTTGACGCATGTCCTCGGAGCGCAGCCGGGCGTCCTCGTCCATGCCGACCCGCAGCGCGTCGAACACCGTGGTGATTCCCGACGCCGCAATCTGGGCATCGTGAGCCTGGACTGCCACCGCCGCGTTCCAGCGGACCTGCGGGCGCGGCGCGTAGTGGCTTTCCAGGTGGTCGGTATGGAGCTCGACCAGTCCCGGGAGCAGCCAATCGCCCTCCATGTCGACACCGTCGTCACTGCTTCCACGGTCGCCGACCTCGGCGATTGTGCCGTCGCGGACCACCAAGTCGCCGTCATGGACGGTGTCGGCAAGGACAATGCGCGCGTTTCGGAAGACGGTTTCGATCATGGCGTCGTTCGTTCGGCGTCATCCGGAGCTGACTCTTTTTGAGAGTACCAATCGGGACGACGGCCTTCCTAAATCACCATTTTGCGGAGTTGCTGTGATATCAGGTCAACAATCGTGACCGTGATGATGACAACGATGAGGATGGCCGCGGTTTCGGCATAATAGAAGCCGCGGATCGATTCGAACAGCACTTGTCCGATACCTCCGGCGCCGACGAGGCCGAGGACGGTGGCAGAGCGCACGTTCGATTCGAACCGGTAGAGCGAAAATGAAAGCCACAACGGCATCACCTGCGGGATGACGCCATAAACGATTTCCTGAACCTTGGACGCGCCGGTTGCCCGAATCCCCTCGACCGGCCGAGGGTCGATCGCTTCGACGGCCTCCGAGAACAGCTTGGCCAGAACCCCCGTGGTGTGAATGAACAACGCCATGACACCGGCGAACGGCCCGAGCCCAACCGCTACCACGAACAGGACTGCGAAGACCAACTCGTTGATCGCGCGGAAGGCGTCCATCATACGGCGAACCGGCTGGTAGACCCACCACGGCACCATGTTGTTGGAACTGAGGATGCCGAACGGCACCGAGGCGATGACGGCAAGAACCGTCCCCCAGATGGCGATCTGCACCGTCAGGATGATTTCTTCGATGTAGTAGTCGATGTCGCGAAAACTGGGACTAAGGAAGCCGCTGGCGTAGTCAGCCATGTTGCTCGCGTCGGTGAACAGGTTCACCACGCGATACATCTCCGCCGGCGCCCAGCCCCAGACCAGGAGCGCGACCAGACCGCCCCAGACGACCAAGTTGAACGCCGTGCGGCCCCAGTCTCGCGCCGGCAGCGCCGGGGGCTTTCCCGAGCGGCTTCGCAGAGCGACGTCGGTGGTCATGTTGTCACCAGACAGTAAGGGCGGCGCTAACCGCGCCGCCCAATGCCTGCGACGCCGGATCTAGACCTGCGGTATCTTCGCCATCAGATCTTCGTACTTAGCTTTCTCGGCCTCGAGCTCTTTCACCTTGGCGGTCTTGTCCGCGTCCGACATCGAGTCATCGGCCTGGACTTGGAAAATCTGCTTGGTGATCTCCATGACCCGGATCGGATAGAGCTGCGCGTCCGAAGACGGCCGGAACGGGGCCCAACCCAAGGGCTCCAGGACGCCGCGGGCCGTTTCGACCTCCTCGGGTGTGCCAAGGCGGCCGTAGCCGACGAAGAAGGTCATGATCTTGTCCTTGGTCGTCTGATCAAGCTCCTTGTGCCAGACGATCGGGTCGGACGGAATCAGCGGCGACTGCCAGATGATCTTGACCTTGGCGGCGGCTTCCGGATTGGTCACCTGAAGGCGGCGGAGGTTCTCGGTGTTATTGGTCGCCACGTCGACCTGCTTGTTGGCAACCGCCATCAGGTTGGTCTCGTGGTTGGCGTTGCGCACCGTCTTGAAGCACTGCTTCGGATCGATGTTGTTCGCCGCGAAGACAAACGTCGTCGGAACCAGGAAGCCGGATGTCGAGTTCGGATCGCCGATGCCGAAGTCGAGCGACTGGTCACAAGCCAGCGCGTCCTCCAGAGAAGACAGCGGGCTATCGACGTTGGCGAGCAGCAGCGACCAGTAGCCGGGGTTTCCTTCGACATCTACCGTCTGGACGAAGACTTCGCCGTTCGAGCGATCAACGGCTTCCATCGCCGACTTGTTGCCGAACCAGGCGACGTCGACCTTGCCGAAACGCATGCCCTCGATGACGCCGGCATAATCCGAGGCGAAGAAGGCATTGACCTTCAGGCCCGTCTCCTCGGTCATCGCATCAAGGAAGGGGTCCCAGATGGTCTTGAGGTTTTGCTGGGACTCGGTCGAGATGATTCCGAAGTTGATTTCGGCCGTCTCGGCAAACGCCGCTGTCGACAGCGACGCGACGATGGCAGTCGCGGCGACGCTCTTGAGCAGAAGGTTCATGGTTGGTCTCCTCTTGGGGTAAACGAAGGCGGTTTGGTTCAGGCGGTGGCCAGAGCCGGCTCCCGGACAGGCGGTTCGGTCCGCGCCGGGGCATCAGGCAGGATCAGTTCCTCAGACGCCTCGCCATACAGATCGCGCAGAACGTCGGTGGTCAGATCAATCGACGGCCCGTCATAGGCGATCTCACCGTCGCGGAGCGCGACGGTTCTCGGACAGAAACGGCGTGCATATTCCACCTGATGCAGTGAAACGACGATCGTGATGTCGTCGGCATGGTTGATTTCGGACAGCGTCTCCATCACCCGCCGCGAAGACACTGGATCGAGAGACGCGATTGGTTCGTCAGCGAGAAGTAGCCGAGCGCGTTGAACCAGCGCCCGGGCAATTGCCGCCCTTTGTTGTTGGCCCCCAGACAAGGTCGAGGACCGCTGCCGCGCGGTTTCGGCGATGCCGACGCGCGCCAAGGCCGCCATCACCGCTTCTTTTTCGCTGCGGCTGAACATGCCGAGCGTACCTCGCCAAGTCGGAATGTGGCCGAGGTGACCAACCAACACGTTGGTCATCACGGGAAGCCGACCAACGAGATTGAACTGTTGGAAGATGACCCCGATTTCGCGTCGGATGTCCCGCGCTTCGTGACTGAGCCGGCCGCCTTCTTGCAGGCGCCGGCCATAGACATCGATACAGCAGGGGCCTTCGCTGCCGCGATCAAGGCCGGCGACGTGGCGAATAAGGGTCGACTTGCCCGATCCTGACGCCCCGATGAGCGCCACCATCTCGCCCCGCTCGACGGTCAGGTCGATCCCGCACAGGGCTTTCTTTTTGCCGAAAGTCTTGGTCAGTCCTTTGACAGAAACAGCCGGCACCACCTGCCATCCAAGCTTGGGAGACTGAGGTCAGCGGCTTGGCTACCCGTCTATTCTGACCGTCAGGTCTCAGTTCGGTGACGCTTTTGTGTCGGCGTCCGCGTCTGTGTCAAATCTCTGATTTCGCTCATATTTTTCCAGGAAATCCTCGATCGATAGCGCGCGGAAGTCGTGGAGTGCCCGGTGGATATCTTCATGCGGCCAGTTCCACCACGCCAAAGCGCGAAGTCGTTCGGCGGCCGGTGCTGGAAATCGCGCCCGGATCGGGCGGGCCGGAACTCCGCCCACGATCGCATAAGGTTCGACGCCGCGCGTGACCACCGAGCCGGCACCAATCACAGCACCGTCGCCGATGACGACCCCGGCGGTGACAATTGCGCCGTGGCCGATCCAAACGTCATGGCCGACTGTCACGCTGTTGTCCTCGCGCCAACGGAACACGGTCTCATCCTTTTCTTCGCCGGCAAAGTAATCCTCGGAGCGGTAGGTGAAGTGGTGCTGGCTTGCACGCCATGTCGGATGGTTCGGTGCATTAATCCGCACGTTGGAGGCAATCGAGCAGAACCGTCCGATGTCGGCAAACAGGACCTGGCCGTCCTCCATGATGTAGCTGTAGTCACCCAATTGGCTATGAGCGATGCGGGTTCGGTCGCCGATTTCGGTGTAGCGGCCCAGGCGGCAGGTTTCGACCTGCGCGGTCGCCGCGATGGTCGGGGTGTGGCCGAGTCGGGTCACGCCGTTGTCGCGACCGCAAAATCGCGGACGTCAACAAGCCGGTCGGCGACCGCATCGCGGACGTCCTCATCGTGGAAGATTCCCAGGAAGCCGACACCGCGCGTCTTGGCCGATCGGATAAGGTCGATGACAACCTGGCGGTTCACCGCGTCAAGGGAAGCAGTAGGCTCGTCGAGCAGCAACAACGGCTTGTCGTCGATGAAACCGCGAGCGATGTTGACCCGCTGCTGTTCTCCGCCCGAGAAAGTCGCCGGCGGGAGGCCCCATAACCGCGACGGCAAGTTCAGTCGGCCGAGCATTTCTTCCGCCCGTGTCCGCGCTTCATCGGCATCGATGCCGCGCGCCAGAAGAGGCTCGACGACGATATCTCGTGTTGCCACCCGCGGGACGACCCTCAGAAACTGGCTGACATAGCCGACCGTCGATCGGCGCGCGGCAAGAATCGTTCGCGGCGGCGCGGCAGCGATATCGACAAAACCGCCGTTGGTTGCCAGTCGAATCATCCCCGAGCCGATCTCATAGTTGCCGTAGATCATCTTGAGGATTGAGCTCTTGCCGACGCCCGACGGTCCGGCGAGCACAACGCACTCACCAGGCGAAACCGTCAGCGTGACGTCGCGAACCACTGGGATATGAACACCGTCCCGCAGGTGCATGGTGAAGCTTTTGGCGACGTCGCGGAGTTCGAGGCGAGGAGTCATGCTCAAACCGGGAGGATCGAGGCGACAAGAAGCTGGGTATATGGCTCTCGCGGATCGTCGAGGACCCGATCGGTTAGTCCGCTTTCGACCACCGCACCGTCCTTCATGACCATCATGCGATGGGAGAGAAGGCGCGCCACGGCAAGGTCGTGGGTGACGATGATCGCAGCCATCCCGAGATCACTGACGAGCCGGTGGAGCAGATCGAGGAGGCGCGCCTGCACCGACACGTCAAGGCCACCAGTCGGCTCATCCATAAACATCAGTCGGGGTGCCGTGACGAGATTGCGTGCGATCTGGAGGCGTTGGCGCATTCCGCCGGAGAAGCTGCGCGGGTCATCATCAATGCGGTCAACCGCGACTTCGACGCGGCCAAGCCAATCGACTGCGCTTTCCCGGATGCGGCCGTAGTGTCGATCGCCGATCGCCATGAGCCGCTCGCCGACATTGGCGCCAGCGGAGATCGTCATCCGCAATCCATCGGCCGGATTCTGATGCACGAAACCCCAATCGGTCCGCATCAGCAGGCGCCGCTCAGCCTCACTCAGTGTTGCGAGATCCCTAGTTTCACCATCGCGCATCCGGTAGCGCACACTCCCCGCGGCCAGCGAGAGGCGGGCGGCGAGGCAGTTCAGCAATGTCGTCTTGCCGGAGCCCGATTCACCGACGACGGCGAGAACCTCGCCCGGCCAAAGATCGAAAGTTACATCACGACAACCAACGCGGCGCCCGTAAAAGTGGGTCACCCCTTCGGCCCGCAGAAGGGGCGCTTCGGCCTCGCTCACGACCCCGCCTCCAACTCACCGGCCTGACGGCCGCGATGACCCGCAGCCCGCCGTCGCTCGCAGAAATCGGTATCGGAACAAACGAACATGCGACCACCGCGATCATCGAGGATCACCTCGTCAAGGTAGACGCCGGTCGCGCCACACAGACCGCACGGTTCCTCGAACGCCTGGATCGAGAACGGATAGTCCTCAAAGTCGAGGCAGCGGACATGGGTGTGGGGCGGGATGGCGTAGATGCGCTTCTCGCGCCCCGCCCCGAACAACTGCAGGGCCGGGCAATCGTTCATCTTCGGGTTGTCGAATTTGGGAACCGGCGAGGGATCCATCACATAGCGGCCGTCGACTTCAATCGGATAGGCGTAGGTCGTGGCGATATGTCCGTACCGGGCAATGTCCTCGTAGAGCTTCACATGCATCAGCCCGTATTCGCTGAGGGCGTGCATGGCACGCGTTTCCGTTTCCCGAGGCTCCAGGAACCGCAGCGGCTCAGGAATCGGCACCTGATAGACCAGAATCTGATCCTCGCTCAGCGGTGCCTCGGGGATTCGGTGGCGGGTCTGAATGACGGTTGCATCCTCCGTCCGTGTCGTCGTCGCAACCCCGGCGGTCTTTGCGAAGAACGCGCGGATCGAAACGGCATTGGTGGTGTCATCGGCGCCTTGGTCGATCACCTTGAGCACGTCATCCGGACCGAGGATCGCCGCGGTCACCTGGACGCCTCCCGTGCCCCAGCCATAGGGCATCGGCATCTCGCGACTCGCAAACGGCACCTGATAGCCCGGGATCGCGACCGCTTTCAGCAGCGCCCGCCGGATCATCCGCTTGGTCTGCTCGTCGAGATAGGCAAAGTTGTAGGCAGCGTCAGAACCGCCCTCAGCCGGCAGATCGTTGGCCATGGCGTCAAGAGCGGCATCGTCGGTCACTCCGCGGCCTCCCGATCGTCCGTCCGCTCTCTCGCTTCGAACTCGCTGCGCAACCGCCGTAGCAGTTCGAGTTCAGCCTGAAAGTCGACGTAGTGGGGGAGCTTCAAATGCTCGACGAACCCGGTCGCCTGAACATTATCCGCGTGGGACAAGACAAACTCCGCATCCTGCGCCGGTGCGACCTTATCCTCGCCGAGCTCGTCGGCGCGCAGAGCCCGGTCGCACAAGGCCATCGTCATGGCTTTCCGTTCAGCGTGTCCGAACACCAGACCGTAGCCGCGGGTGAACTGCGGTGGCGCTGTCGCCGAGCCGGCAAACTGATTGACCATCTGGCATTCGGTAACGGTCAACCGGCCGAGTGACACCGGAAGGTCGAGCTCCGGAACATCAAGCTCGATCTCAACCGAACCGATGCGGATTTCTCCAGCGAAGGGATGATTGCGGGCGTAGCCGCGCTGGGTGGAATAGCCGAGCGCCAACAAGAAACCCTCATCGCCACGTGCCAGCGCCTGAAGGCGAAGGTCGCGGTCGGCAGGGAACGACAGCGGAGTCCGGGTTAGATCCGCCGGCGGGTCATCGTCATCGGCTTCGCCATGCGACTCGATCAGACCCTCATCGCCCAACAGATCCGTGACCCGGGGCATCGGCTCGAACGACGCCTCACCGCGAACGGCCTCATCCGGATCCTTGTCGCCGTCGAGACTCGGGTCAAGGAGGCGGTGGGTGTAGTCGAAGGTTGGTCCAAGAAGTTGCCCGCCCGGCAAGTCCTTGAAGGTCGCCGATATACGCCGCTCGATGATCATGGCGCCGGTATCGATCGGCCGGCTGGCGCCGAACCGGGGCAGGGTCGTCCGATAAGCCCGTACCAGAAATGCAGCCTCGATCAGATCGCCACGCGCCTGCTTGATCGCCAATGCGGCCAATCGGCGATCGTAGAGCGAGCCCTCGCCCATTACCCGATCGACTGCGAGGGTCAGTTGCTCCAGAATCTGGTCGACGGTGAGCGCCGGCACCGACCGGTCACCACGACGCACATCCGCCAGAAGCCGATGGGCATTGGCGATGGCGGTTTCGCCGCCTTTGACCGCCACATACATCAGCCAGCTCCGCGCGACACACGTGTCGATCGGGGGAGAGCGGCCACGGCCTCCGGCCCGGCGAACACGAGATCGACGCCGCGCGGGAACCGGTTTCGGTTTTCGTTGAGTTGATCAAGAAAGCCATCGGGCAGCGGATGTGGCGCAAACGCCTGAGTGTCGGCGACGCCCGGTCCACGCACGATGAGGCGGTGATCGCCGGCAAAATGATCTACCTGGGCGACAATCGTTGTCGACTCATCCGGGTAGGTGTCAGACCCCTGCGCGAACAGCGACAAATCCGGCATGGCGGCGCTGTCCGCGATCGCTGCGAATGCAGAGTTCGCCGGCGTCTCGGCAAGCGGGGCTCCGGTGTGGAAGCGCAACCATGCCATTACAGTCTCTCGACCCGCCAACCGACGGTCGAGAAACAACGGCGTGTCATGATCGGCAAGCGTGCATAACACTGCCGCGGCGACCGGGTTGAGCGGTGATGGTGGACTCACGACATCGTCGATCGGCATTACGGTTCCAGGCCGCGCCACGGCCGACAGGACGGTGCGAAACGTCGCTTGGGTTCGTAGCGGTGATGTCGGCGCCATGTGGTTTGGAGCGATGGTCACCTAGGAGTCCTCGCCACGGACCATGGTGAAGAAGTTGACCCGTGTCGCTGCGGTCTTCGCCGCGGAATCGGCCTCCTCGGCCGCGAGCCGCGTCCTGGTGGGGGCCAGGATATCGTGCTCGACACGCTGACGGTGCGTCTCGGTCTGCCAGAGCGCATCGAAGCACGCGACGAGATAAGCCTGCCGCCGCCGGCGACCGAGAACGTAGCCATAGCCGGTTTCGCCGGTCGACAGCTGCACCGCCGCGCGGGTGACGGTCATTTCGCCGAAGTTGAACGCGGCACCGCCGCCACCGATCCTGCCCCGCGCCATCACCAGACCGAATTCCGGATCTCGTAGCGTCTTGATTGACGGGAGAGCCGGCATCGCACGCCAAGCCTCGGTTAACAGGCCCAATTCCGCCTGCACCAACAGCGCCAAGGCATCTTGACGCGAGGATAGGCTCGTCGACTGATCCACCAAATCGGCTCTAGATTTGTCTAGTAATATAGATAACTATATCAACTAACACGTGACATGGTGATGACGGAAGCCTCGACCACGGAAAAAAGCGCAGTCGGACGCGGCGGCGGCGTCGCACTGTGGCGACAGATCGCCGACCAATTGCGAAACGAAATCGCCGGCGGCGTGTGGACGGCTGATGCTGCGCTTCCTACGGAGGTCGCCCTTGCAACACGTTTCGGCGTCAATCGCCATACGGTGCGTCGCGCTTTAGCGGCGCTTTCAGCCGACGGACTTGTTCGATCCGATCAAGGTCGTGGAACCTTCGTGCTCGCTGGCAGGCTCACCTACCCGATCAGCCGACGAACCCGTTTCTCCGAAATCGTCAGCCGACAAGCGCGGGAACCCGGCGGCCGCATGATCGCAAGCCGCGTGGAATCAGCCGACGTTCGCTTGTCGGGTTTTCTCGAGGTGCCGCAGGGGACACCGCTGATCTGCCTCGAAACACTCAGCGTCGCGGATGGCGTGCCGATTTCGGTTTCGCTCAACTGGTTCTCGGCCGACCGTTTTCCGAACCTTGTCACCGGCTATGCCGAGACGGGGTCGATCACCGCGGCGGTAAAAGCGGAAGGGGTCGAAAACTATCTGCGCCGTTGGACTCGCGTTCGCGCCGAGACCGCCGACGCTAAGGATCGCGACCGCTTGCAGCTACCGGTCGGTGCCAGCCTCCTGGTCACCGAGGCGCTCAACGAAGACCAAAGGGGCAACCCGCTGCATTTCAGCATAACGCGGTTCGCCGCTGATCGGATCGAACTCGAGATTGAATCGAGGCCGGAGCCGCGTGGCTAAACTCTTCCCGCTGGGCCGGCGCCGGCCATCATGTCACGGGGAACGATAATCTTGCCGATCGGCCACAGGGCGATCCCTGCCAGCTTCAGATGGGCCCATGCGAAAGGAAGCCCGATGATCGTGATTCCCAAGCAAATGGCGGTGATGACGTGGGCCAGCGCCAGCCACCAGCCAGCGAGCACCAGCCAGATGATGTTCCCGAGGGCGCCGAACGGGCCCGTCCCGATGTCTCCCTCGCCGGTATGCGCCTCGCGATCGACCGCGGCGAAACCGAATGGCAGGAACGTATAACGAGCCATGTTGAAGGCAGCCCGCGCCCACGGGATGCCGATGATCGTGATCACCATGATCAAGGCAGCCAACAGCCACCCGACCGCCATCCAGAGGCCACCAAAGACCACCCAAAGGATATTGAGAAGCAGGTTCATTGTCTCGATTTCCGAATCTGGGCTCGCTATTCCCGACGATGTGGTGCGCACGACCGCCCGACACAATCAAGGACACTGGTCAAAGTCTCCGTTCGCTACCACCCGCTGCGACCCCGGACACTGCCCGGAGAACGTCGTCTACCTGTCTCCGCGTGTCTTCCAGGCTCGCGCTCGTATCGACAATGAAATGGGCGCGTTGTCGCTTTTCGGCATCCGGCATCTGTCGGGCACGCATGGCCTCGGCGCGCTCGGCGGTCATGCCGTCCCGCTGCATCAGCCGTTCCATCTGGATTTCTGGTGTCGTCGAGACAACGAGAACGATGTCCATGTCTTTTTCAGCGCCGACTTCGAAGAGAAGCGGAATGTCACAAACCACAATCAGCGCGCCGGCACGGTTCCACTGATCGACAAATGCGTCCCGCTCGGCCGCGACCAACGGATGGATCAGCGATTCTAGCCTTGTCATGGCCCCCGGATCGCCCAAGACGCGCTGGCGCAGTTTGTCGCGATCGACGGCTCCCTCGGATGATGTCCCCGGAAACACGTTTTCAACGAGCGGCGCTGCGGCGCCGCGATAAAGCCGATGGACCGTCCTGTCGGCATCGAAGACCGGAACCCCGGCTTCGGCAAACATCGCCGTGACCGTCGACTTGCCCATGGCAACCGAGCCAGTCAGTCCAACGACAAGCATCACTCGTCCAGGGTGGCGACGACTGCTGCGCGAAGCGCCGGCGTCACCTCCGGCCGTGCCCCGAACCATCGTTCAAATCCGGGTACCGCCTGATGCAGCAGCATGCCAAGACCATCCACCGTCCTGACTCCCCGCTCGCGGGCGTCCGCCAGTAGGCCCGTTTCGAGTGGAACATAGACGAGGTCATTGACGACCACGGTTGTGCTCAGCCCATCGAGGTCAACATTCAGATCGGGCTGTCCGACCATTCCCAACGAGGTGGCGTTCACCAGGATCTTTGCCGCTGGCAGCAAGCCTTGCAGGTCGGACCATGCCGCGGGTCGGACATCCGATCCGAACGCGGTCGCTAAAGCCTGAGCACGCTCGACCGTCCGGTTGACGATATGGACCGGCGCGAAGCCGCGCGACAGAAGCGCCCAAACAACGGCGCGCGATGCACCACCAGCGCCGAGTATCACCGCCGGCCCCGGTTCTGCGTCCCAACCCGGTGCATTCTGGTCGAGATTGGCGAGAAAACCGTAGCCGTCGGTGGAGGTCCCAACCAATTTCCGGTCATCGAGCCAGATGGTGTTCAGGGCCCCCAAGGCTTCCGCCGCGGGCTCGAGGACATCAACGGCGGCAAAGGCCGCCTCCTTGTGCGGAACCGTGACGTTGCATCCGACAAAACCGGCATCCGCGAAGCTAGCGAAGAACGAAGCGATCGTCTCCGGTTCGACCGGTTGAAGGATATAGTCGCCGGCGATGCCAAGCGATTCCAGCCAAAACCGGTGAATCGTCGGCGACCGAGAATGAGACACTGGCCAGCCGATGACGCAGGCGATCGGTTCGCTCACCGCCGCTTCTCCATGTCCTCAACCAGGGTCAATGTGCTCGTCTCCATGATACCGATCGCACCAACGCTCCGCAGCCAAGTAAGAAGGGGTAACAGCGGAAGGCCAAGGATCGAAAAGTAGTCGCCGGCAACACGCGCGAAGAGCTGAATGCCCTGCCCTTCGATCTGATAGGCGCCGACGCTTCCGTAAATCGTCTCGCCAACGGCGTCCAGGTAGGCATCGATTTCCTTCGGCCCGAGTGACCGCATGGTAAGCGCGGGTACATCACAGTGCCGCCAAGCGATGGAGTCTCTCCGGGCGATGGCAACAGCCGTATGCAACTGATGGGTCCGCCCGGCGAGCACCTGGAGTTGATGTCGCGCGGCAGCGCGGTCCGGAGGTTTGGTGAGCCGCTTGCCGTCGACTTCCAACACCTGGTCGGCGCCGATCACCCATTGGCATTCAGGATACTGCTCCGCCACAGCGAGAGCTTTTGCCTCGGCAAGTCTCACTGCGATGTCAGTCGGACTAGCCCCGCCTGCGATCATTGGGGCGTCAACGGCCCGCTCGTCCACATTCGAGGGTACTGTGTCGAAGGTGATCCCCGCTCGGGCCAGCATTTCGACACGCGCTCGGCTCCGCGTTGCGAGAATGATCGTCGCCAAGGTGCTGCTCACGGCGGCATTGCGTCGCGATTCCTTTTGTCGCGCAACGCCAGAATCGCGGTCGCCGTTTCCTCGATCGATCGCCGGCTGACGTCGATTGTCGGCCAGCGGTTTTTGGCGAACAGCTTCCGAGCGGAGGTGATCTCGGCGGTGATAGCCGCCTTGTCCACGTACGATTCGCCGTGAGATGCCGCGTTCAGGCTCAGCACCCGGTTGTGACGCAGTTGCGCGATCCGCTCGGTACTGGCAGTCAAGCCGACGATCAGCGGGCCTTTGACGGTTTCGAGTTCCAGCGGCAGCGGCACCCCGGGAACAATAGGAATATTGGCGGTTTTGACCCCGCGATTGGCCAGGTAGATACTCGTCGGCGTCTTCGACGTACGGCTGACCCCCACCAAGACAACATCCGCCTCCTCCAGGGATCCGGCGAGCTGCCCGTCGTCGTGAATCATCGTGAAGTTCAGTGCATCGATGCGACGAAAGTAGTCGGCGTCGAGCATATGCTGTGCACCCATTCGCCGAGCGTCCGGAGCACCCAGATAGTTCTGCAAAAGTTGGAGCACGGGCTCGAGCACCGATGCGCACGGGATGCCAATCCGCCGACATTCGGCTTCCAGGCGTTTCCCGAGCTCTTCGTCGACAAGCGTGTAGAGCACGATGCCGGGTTCGGCCTCCAAGGCAGGAACGATGGCATCGATCTGCTTCGACGTCCGCACCATGGCATGAAGGTGTTCGACCGGGCGGATGTGACGGTACTGCGCGGCGGCTGCCCGACCGACGGCGATCAGAGTCTCGCCGGTTGCGTCTGAAATCAGATGCAGATGGAAAAAGCCTGCGTGACTATTCACCAACCGCCTGACCTCACCTGTGGATGCATCCTGAACAAATCTCGTTCCTCGTTCGGTTGGCCGGGACTTTCCCCGATAGGCCGGATTCGATCAACAGAGTCGAGACTCCGGTAGCGATTCCGTCGGTCTTGAACAACACAGCGGAATTCACAAAATCCCCTGGCTGTTGCTGGGGATTGTACGGGGACAAAGGTTGGATACCGCGGTTCGATGTACGTTAAGACTATGTTAACCAAAGGAAAAACGGCCGTCCCCGTTGTCTCTGGTGATCTCAGTGACCCCTTGCACCGAGTCAGAGTCAGGTCATGCGACAAGAGCACGAATTGTGGATGAGCGAGAACGGCGGTAATCCACGGTCAAAATGAATCAACAAACTAGAGTCTTCTCTTCTCTTTCTTTGGGCTGACACCGTGAACCAAGGGCACCCTGCCCCATCGACAAATCCGCTTCAGCGCGTCCTGGCACGAGAACCGGTTGATAGGCCACCGATCTGGCTCATGCGGCAGGCAGGTCGGTATCTTCCTGAATATCGAAGGATACGCGCGGAGGCTGGATCATTCCTCGATCTATGCTTTGATCCGGAACGAGCAGCCGAAGTCACCCTGCAGCCGATTCATCGTTTCGATTTCGATGCAGCGATCATCTTTTCCGACATTCTGACCGTTCCGTACGCTTTGGGCTGCGCGGTTGAATTTGTCGAAGGAGAAGGTCCTCGTCTTGAGCCCATCGACGCGTCGGGTATCGATCGGCTTGAGTTGGACTGTGTCAGTGGGCGTCTTGCTCCCGTTCACGATGCGCTTCGCCGTGTTCGAAGTGAACTATCGGTCGACAAGGCGCTCATCGGTTTCTGTGGGGCGCCGTGGACAGTTGCGACCTATATGGTGGCGGGTCGCGGCACCCCCGACCAGAAACCGGCCCGACTTATGGCTGCCGGCGATCCAGACACCTTTCAGACGCTGATCGACAGACTGGTCGACGCATCGGTCACTGCGTTACTCGGGCAGATCGAAGCGGGTGCCGACGTGATCCAGATTTTCGACAGCTGGGCTGGCATCCTCAATGATCGTGATTTCGATCGATGGTCGATCGAGCCGGCGGCCCAAATCGTTGCGAGGATAAAAGCCGAAGCACCGCATATTCGCGTCATCGGGTTTCCCAAGGGCGCCGGGTATCGAACACAGCGCTACATCAATGCGACGAAGATCGACGGGATTAGTATCGATTGGACTATACCCGTCGCTATCGCCGCCAATCAGCTTCAACCCGTTGCTGCGATCCAGGGCAACCTCGATCCGCTGCTTCTGGTCAACGGAGGGGATGCTCTCGATGCTGCCGTCGATGAAATCGTGTCGGCGCTCGATAGCGGTCCGTTCATCTTCAATCTCGGTCACGGTATCGTGCCAGAGACGCCGATCACGCATGTCGAGCGGTTGGTGAAACGCGTAAGGGGCGACTAATGGAAACCGACACGGCAACTCGCGTTCGTCGTGCAGTCATCGGATTGGTTGCGGTCGTCGTCCTGGTCGGCATCCTCGTCCTCTGGCAACCGTCGAATCTCTACCTCTGGATCAAGGCGGCCCACGTCATTGCCGTGATCGCGTGGATGGCTGGGATGCTCTATCTGCCGCGGCTGTTCGTCTATCACGTTAGTGCCGAGCCGGGATCGGTTCAGTCGGAGACGTTCAAGGTGATGGAGCGGCGGCTGCTCACCGTGATCATCAATCCCGCGATGGTCGTCACTTGGGCGCTGGGACTATGGCTGGCGTGGGACGGGGCCTGGTTCTCGAGCATATGGCTTCACATAAAAATCGCTCTGGTTATCGTTCTGTCTGGTGTCCATGGGCTATTCAGCCGATGGACGCGGGAGTTCGCTGATGATCGCAACGAACGAAGCGAGAAATTCTATCGCGCGGTCAACGAGATTCCGACCGTGCTGATGATCGCCATTGTCATTTTGGTGATCGTCAAACCGTTCTGACTATCCGATTTCCCTTGCCGCCGGGCGGGGGAGCGACTATTTTCCGGTAACCGCACGAGAAGCAGACGGAAATCCGGCGATCGATTCGGTTCGCCGCGGATCCGAGCCGAAGAACGATCGTTCCGGCCAAACGCTCTGCACCATCTTCCCCCTTCGCCTACCGGTTCTTAACCCACCGAGAGACACCCGCGTTAATGCAAGAAATGAAACTACAAGACCTCAAGGCGAAATCGCCTGTTGAGTTGCTGGCCTTCGCTGAAGAGCTTGACGTTGAGAACGCGAGCGCGCTCCGCAAACAGGAGCTGATGTTCGCCATCCTCAAACAGCTCGCCGCGAACGACACCGAGATCATCGGCGAGGGCGTTGTGGAAGTGCTGCAGGATGGCTTCGGCTTTCTGCGCTCACCCGACGCCAACTACCTCGCCGGCCCTGACGATATCTACGTCTCGCCCTCTCAGATCCGCCGGTTTTCACTGCGCACCGGTGACACGGTCGAGGGCCAGATTCGCAGTCCCAAGGACGGCGAGCGGTATTTCGCCCTGCTCAAGGTCAACACGATCAATTTCGAGGATCCCGAAAAGGCGCGTCACAAGGTTCACTTCGACAACCTGACACCGCTTTATCCCGACGAACGTTTCCGGATGGAGGTCGACAACCCGACCGGCAAGGATCTGTCGGCGCGGGTGATCGACCTGGTCGCGCCGCTCGGCAAGGGACAGCGGGCGCTGATCACCGCGCCGCCGCGGACGGGCAAGACGGTGTTCCTCCAGAACATCGCCCACTCGATAGCGGAAAACCATCCGGAGTGTTATCTGATCGTCCTGCTCATCGACGAGCGGCCGGAAGAGGTGACCGACATGCAACGCTCGGTGAAGGGCGAGGTCATTTCCTCGACCTTCGACGAACCGGCGTCGCGCCACGTTCAGGTCGCCGAGATGGTGATCGAAAAAGCCAAGCGGCTCGTCGAACATGGCCGTGACGTCGTGATCCTGCTCGACTCGATCACGCGCCTCGGTCGGGCCTACAACACCGTCGTTCCGTCGTCGGGCAAGGTGTTGACCGGTGGCGTCGACGCGAACGCGCTGCAGCGGCCAAAGCGCTTTTTCGGCGCGGCGCGAAACATCGAAGAAGGCGGCTCGCTCACCATCATCTCTACCGCGCTGATCGACACGGGCAGCCGCATGGATGAGGTGATCTTCGAGGAGTTCAAGGGCACCGGTAACTCTGAAATCATCCTCGACCGGAAGGTTGCCGACAAGCGCACCTTCCCGTCGATCGACATCACCCGATCCGGCACTCGAAAAGAGGAACTGCTGGTTCCGCCGCCGATCCTGAAGAAAATGTACGTGCTCCGGCGGATTCTGATGCCGATGGGGACGGTCGATGCCATCGAGTTTCTGCTCGACAAGCTACGGCAAACCAAGAGCAACGACGAGTTCTTCGAATCCATGAACACCTGATCGCCGATTACCCCTTTGGCGATCAGTCGCTCGAACACTCGAGTGCTCCTTCAAGCTTCGCTCAATACCCGCCGGCGCAAGGGCCGGCGCCTTTAGACTTGAGCCCGTCAGGGAGGAACCGTGTCGGACGAAGACCGTCTTCATGTCATCACCGGAGGTCCCGGTGCCGGCAAGACAACGATCATCGAAGCCTTGCGGGCGGAGGGATATCGATGTTTTGGTGAGGCCGGACGACAGATCATCCAACAGCAACAAATGATTGATGGCCCGGCGACCCATAGCGGCGATCGTGAGCTTTACCGAGAACTTATGCTGTCGCGGATGATACAGGACCGTGCCGATGCGTTGGGATCGCCGGGCACCGTCATCTTCGACCGCGGCATTCCGGGCTTGGTCGGATACTGTCATTTGATCGGCGTTCCGGTGCCCGATCATTTACGCAAGGCTATCGCGCGCTTTCGGTACAATCCCACCGTCTTGGTTACGCCTCCATGGCGCGAGATCTATGCCAAGGACGCTGAGCGGACGCAGGATTTCGGGGAAGCCATCAGGACGTACGAATCAATCGTCGCTGGTTGCGAGGAGTCAGGCTACCGGCCGGTAATGATCCCCCCGGGCACGGTAGCCGAGCGTTTGGCATTCGTCCTCAATGTCATCGATTCCGGTGGCAGTTGGCGCTAACGCGCGCAACTCCGGGTATCCGGACAAACGATGGTCGGACCGCCGCCTTTGCGCGGCGACCAACCCTCAGCCAAACGAGCGGATGGCGTTACGGAACCAAGCGCTCGATCCGTGACCGTTCGGGGAACGCCTGCGTCGGCGCTTGCGGTGGTCGTCGTAGCGGGCAAAGCCGAGCACTTTGACCCGTTCGCGCGCCTCCTCAAGCGAAAGCGCAGGGATCTCGATGGCCCAATCAGCCCCGTCGAAGCGGTATGTGAAGGTGAATCGCTTGTATTCAGAGGACGATTCCGGGCTCTTTGAAGTCTTCATCGGATATCACCTGTGATCGGATGTGTCGAAAAAGTGTCTCTTTACTTAGACTACTCAAACGAACTCCGTTTGGCCGGGCTCCGACGCACGAATTCACTATGGGTCATGCCCTACACGCCATAGGTGCGAAGGCTTAATGCCCAAAGGTTTACGATTTGTAAACCATGAACTTCTGACGCGTTGCGCTTGGTTACATTCGGCTCACAGGAGGGCGTCCAGTGCATCCACCTCCGTCACCGGCAATGAGCAGGTTTGCCCCCGGCACACATAGGCGGTTGGTATGCCGTCAACAGCGGTTTTTCCGCTGACTGGATGGTTCGTGGGGAGTGTGGTCGTATCCTGGTGAACGGACAGGACGATATTCGGCGTCCATTTTCGCCTGACAACGTCGACGATCGGCTCGGCCGCAGGCGCGTCCTTGGCAATCACCACAACATCGATCGCGTTGAGGCGAAAATCGAGCCCGGACATCGTTCCGGTCGTAGCGAACAGGTTTGCGGCGATCGCCGGTGCTGATGCTTCGAGAACGGCGTCGGCATCGTCTCTGTATTCCTGCTTGCCGGTCAGATGCCAGAGTCGCACGAGATTTTCGATCATCACCGAATTGGCGGCTGGTGTCGCATCGTCGTTAATCGACAAGGGGCGGACGATCAGAGCTTCGGCGTCATCCGCCGGAAGGTAATAGCCGGGGTCTGAAGCGTTCCAATGATGCACACGGACCAAGCCCGTAAGCCGCTCCGCGTCCGTCACGTAGCTCTTGTCGAGGGTAGTATCATGGAGGGCGAGGGCTGCGGCGATCATATTGGCGTAGTCGGTGGCTAGGCCCGGGAACACGAACTTGTCGTCTCGCCACGCGTGGGCGAGGCGGCCATCTTGGCTCATCGGGCCGACAACGAATTGGAACGCGTTTTTCGCCATCGCTAGCCATTCAGGGCGCTTGAATGTTGCAGCCGCGAAAGCGAGCGCGCTGATGGTCAAGCCGTTCCAATCGGCAAGGATCTTGTCATCGGTAGCCGGCCGGACCCGAGAACCTCTCCGAGCGAGAAGACGCTTCCGGGCCATCGCCAGGCGGTCTTCGTCTTTTGCGGATCGAAGAGCCATGCTGTTCAGACGATTGAGGATGCTCACACCTTCCCAGTTGCCGCCGGGCTGGACATCGTAGACATCACAAAAGAAGGCCGAATCGTCGCCGAGCGTGACATCGACCTCATCACGCTGCCAAACGTAAAACTTGCCCTCGACGCCTTCGGAATCGGCATCGATGCTGGCTGCGAACGCTCCGGACGGTGCCGTCATCTCGCGATCGAGCCATGCGATCGTTTCTGCGACGCGGCGACTGAAGAGCCGATCACCCGTCGCGATAAATGCCTGTGTCATCAGGGTAATCAGCTGAGCATTATCATAGAGCATCTTCTCGAAATGCGGGACCAACCAGCGGTCGTCGACCGAATAGCGAGCGAAGCCACCGCCCAGGTGATCGTAGATGCCGCCCTGAGCAACATTGCGAAGGGTTGTCAGCATCGCTTCACGAAAGGCCGGATTGTCGGTCCGGTCTCCGGCCCGCCAGAGGAATCCAAGCAACGATGCCTGCGGAAATTTTGGAGCGCCGCGGGTCCCACCATGGACGCGATCGACAAAGCCAAGAAGACGCTCAGAAGCCTGGTCCAGCAGCGCGGGACCGAGCGTGACCGTGCCAGCAGGCGCCGGCTTTTCGGCCAGATGCTGCATCAGCGCGTTCGCGCTCGCCGCGACCTTGGCGGGTTCCTCTCGGGCGACCCTGGCAACCTCCTCGAGAACACTGACGAACGAGGGCCGTCCAAACCGGGCGGTCTTGGGAAAGTACGTTCCGCCCCAGATCGGTTCGCCGGCCGAAGTCAGAAACATGGTCAGAGGCCATCCGCCTTGCTCGCCGAGGGCGTGGAGCGCGTTCATGTAGATCTGATCTATGTCGGGTCGTTCTTCGCGATCGACCTTGATATTGACGAACAGCCGGTTCATCACCGCCGCCGTCTCTGGGTCCTCAAAGCTTTCGTGGGCCATGACGTGGCACCAATGGCAGGCGGCATAGCCCACCGACAGCAAGATCGGCTTGCCGGTTGCCTTGGCTTCGTCTAGCGCGGCTGGACCCCACGGTCGCCAGTGGACCGGGTTATCCTTGTGCTGCAGGAGATATGGGCTCGATTCGTCGGCGAGGAGGTTGGTACTCATGATGGGCAATGTAGGCAGTCAGCTCAGAGATAGACAGGGCGGATAGTGATGACCGCAACCGATACCATCTTCGCCTTGGCAACCGGCGGATTGCCCTCCGGGATCGCGATCGTGCGAGTCTCCGGGCCGCGGGTCCGCCGCGGGCTTGAAGCGCTTGTCGGATCGGTTCCTCAACCACGACGAGCTGCGTTGCGATCGATCCACGACGAACAGGGCCAGTTGATTGATCGCGCCATTGTCGTCTTTTTCGCAGCGCCCGCGACCTTTACCGGCGAGGATATCGCCGAGCTCCACCTCCATGGCGGCCGCGCGGTCGTTGGTGCGGCCCTGAAAACTCTTGGCCGGATCGACGGTTTTCGGCCTGCCGAGGCCGGGGAATTCACTCGGCGGGCTTTCGCGAACAGTCGGGTCGATCTGACTCAGGTCGAAGGACTTGCCGATCTGGTCTTGGCCGAGACAGACGCCCAACGCCGCCAAGCGCTGCGCCAAGCCGACGGCGTTTTGGGGGCGCAATACGAGGATTGGCGCCAGCGGCTGATCCGAGCGCGGGCGTTGCTAGAAGCGGAGCTCGATTTTCCTGACGAGGACGACGTGCCGGGCTCAGCGAGCGATGCCGCGTGGGAGGACGTCGGAACGCTGATCGCGGAAATGGATGCCCATTTGGCTGACGGTCGGCGCGGGGAGCGCCTGCGCGACGGCTACGAAATCGTCGTCCTGGGTCCGCCCAATGCCGGGAAATCGAGCCTGGTCAACGCGTTGGCGCGACGGGACGTCGCCATTGTGTCGACCGAACCCGGAACCACGCGTGATTTGATCGAAGTACGTCTTGATCTTGATGGGTATCCGGTCACCGTGATCGATACCGCTGGTATGCGCGAAAGCGTTGGAATCGTTGAGGAAGAGGGCATCCGACGGGCGCGAGCGCGGGCTGCTCAGGCGGACCTGGTGTTGTGGTTGACGCCGGTTGGCGATGAGCTGTTGCTGCCAGTCACGGAAGATAGCCAGCCGGTGATCGCAGTTGGAACGAAGATCGATCTCGCTGAAAGCCACGTCGAAGACCCAATTGACCCTAAAGGATTCGATCTACTGGTTTCGTCGCGCACCGGCCGTGGAATCGACTCCCTGATTTCGACCCTGGCGGATCGGGCTGCGGAGGCGATGGCCGTGGGTGAGGCGCCGGCGGCGACTCGGGAACGCCATCGATCGGCTATCACGACAGTGCGCGACGCCCTCGCGACAGCGGGCGACGGCGGCCGTCGGCCGCTCGAACTCCGCGCCGACGACCTTCGGCGCGCGACCGATGCCCTTGGTCGGCTCACTGGTCGGGTGGATGTCGAGGAACTTCTGGACGTCGTGTTTCGCGATTTCTGCATTGGCAAGTGATCGACCAACGAGGCATCTGTTTCACGTGAAACACTTCCCGAGTGCGACCGGACGAATTCTTTGACCGGAGACGATCTTCCGAGTAGGGGTTCCAATCATGGAAACCTATGACGTCGTTGTCGTTGGCGGCGGACACGCCGGAACCGAGGCTGCTGCTGCGGCCGCGCGGTTCGGTGCGCGAACGGCTCTCGTTACGCATAAGCGGGCCACCGTCGGCGCGATGTCCTGTAACCCCGCCATTGGCGGGATCGGCAAGGGGCACCTGGTCCGCGAGATCGACGCGCTCGACGGCGTCATGGGAGTCGCAGCGGATCGGGCTGGTATTCAGTTTCGAATGCTCAACCGTCGCAAGGGACCGGCCGTTCGTGGTCCACGGGCGCAAGCGGACCGTAAGCTCTACGCGCAGGCGATCCAGGAACTACTGGGCAACATCGACGGCCTGACTATCGTCGAGGGCGCGGTTGGCGATCTCGTCACCGACAACGGGTCGGCTGCCGGAGTCGTGCTGGAGGACGGACGATCCATCCGCGCGGGTGCGGTGATTATCACAACGGGTACGTTCCTCCGTGGCGTCATTCACATCGGCGACCAGACCACGCCGGCGGGTCGAGTCGGCGAAGCGCCGACGATCGGGTTGGCGCACACGATCGAGGGCCTGGGATTCCGGATGGGGCGCCTGAAGACCGGAACGCCACCCAGAATCGATGGGCGAACCGTTGATTGGCGTATTCTCGATCGTCAGCCCGGTGACGATCCGCCGAAGCCTTTTTCGTTCATGACCGCCGCGATCACGACGCCACAGATCGACTGCCATATCACGCGGACGACACCGGCGACTCATGCCGTGATCCGGGAGAATATTGGCCGATCGGCTATGTATTCCGGGAAAATCGAAAGCCGCGGTCCACGGTATTGTCCTTCGATTGAGGACAAGATTTCTCGATTCGGTGACCGCGATGGACATCAGATCTTCCTGGAACCCGAAGGCCTCGACGACAACACCGTCTACCCGAATGGAATATCGACATCCCTGCCAGAGGATGTCCAGGCGGCGATGCTTGCGACGATTCCCGGCCTCGAAAAGGCGCGAATCATCCGGAGCGGCTATGCGATCGAGTACGATCATGTCGATCCACGTGAGCTTCTGTCGAACCTCGAAGCCAAGCGTTTGCCGCGGTTGTTCCTGGCCGGGCAAATAAACGGAACGACGGGCTACGAAGAGGCAGCGGCTCAGGGCCTGGTGGCCGGGTTGAATGCTGGGCGCATCGCGTCCGGCTCCGATGGCGTCGCTATCAGCCGGACCGAGGCCTATATCGGCGTTATGGTCGATGACCTTGTCACCCGAGGGGTCACCGAGCCGTATCGCATGTTCACCTCACGGGCTGAGTATCGACTGTCGCTGCGAGCTGACAATGCGGACCGCAGGCTGACGGGGCGCGGCGTGAATCTGGGTGTAGTTGGGGGACAACGTGCTGAAGCGTACCGCGCCAAGGCAGCTGCGCTTGCAGAGGCGCAGCGGAGACTTGAGGCACTAACAATAACACCGGATGCGGCGGTCCATCATGGCTTAAGCCTCAATCGGGACGGCGTTCGGCGTTCGGCGTTCGATCTGCTGGCGCGTTCGGACATCGACATGTCCACCCTCGCCCGGATTTGGCCTGACCTCGCCGCCCTCGATCCGCTGGTGTCCGAGCAACTCGAAATCGATGCGGGCTATGCTGTATACCTGGAACGTCAACAGGCCGATGTAGAGGCCTTTCGCAAGGACGAAGCTGTGCCCCTACCACGCGACCTGGACTACGCCGCCATCCCCGGCTTGTCTGCCGAGATGCGTGAACGGCTGATTACCGCATCGCCAACGACGCTGGGCCAGGCGGCGCGGGTTAATGGGGTGACCCCGGCGGCCATTGCCGTGCTTTTGGCTACGATCAAACGGCACGCGGCCCGGGATGCAGCCTGAGGCGTCGTCCGATTCGCTGGCGGCGCTTTCAGACATCCTCCCTGTTTCACGTGAAACAGGCCAGCGACTGGCGGCCTTCGTTGGGTTGGTGAGGAAGTGGCAGAAAGCCGAGAACCTGATCGGCCCAGCCACCCTACCGGCGATCTGGCGGCGGCATGTCGCCGACTCCGCTCAGCTTCTTGCGCTGTTCTCTGAGGACAGGCGATGGCTGGACCTGGGCAGCGGTGGTGGCTTTCCCGGAATCGTCTTGGCCTGTTTCCTCGCCGAAACGAGCAATGCCGCCGTTCATCTGGTCGAGGCGAACATGAGGAAATGTGCATTTCTGCGCCGATGCATCCGCGACCTGGGCATTCCGGCCGAGATTCATCAGGGCCGAATCGAGGCCGTTTTGGCCGACTGGACCGTGTCGGTGGATCGCGTCACCGCTCGTGCGTTGGCTCCACTGGGTAGATTACTGGCGCTCGCAGAGCCGCTAATCCGCCAGGGTATCCCCGCTGCTTTCTTCAAGGGGGCAGATTTTGCGCTGGAAATCGAGACGGCCACTCAATCATGGGACCTCGATCTGGTAAAACACCCGAGTCGAATCGATTCTCGCGGTGTGATTCTCGAAATCCGCAACGCCCGGCGTCGAGACGTTTGACGCGTATTTGAGGACGACAAGGCAATGAGCCTGCCTCCGGTCCCCCGTGTTCTGGCGCTTGCCAATCAGAAGGGCGGCGTGGGTAAGACCACCACCGCAATCAACCTCGGGACCGCCCTCGCGGCGATCGGGGAGCACGTGCTGATCGTCGACCTCGATCCGCAGGGTAATGCGTCCACGGGGCTCGGCATCGACCGGCAGAGTCGTCGGCGTTCTACATATGATCTCCTCCTCGGCGAAGCATCGCTTGAAGAGGTCGCCATGGAGACCGCCGTTCCCAGAGTTTCGGTCGCCCCTTCGACCCTCGATCTGCTGGGAGTCGAGCTGGAGATCGCTGATAGTCCCGATCGGACCCATCGACTTCGCGCGGCACTTGCTTCGTTGGCGGAACGAGATTCGAGCCGGGTCCGTAACTATTCTTACGTGCTTGTCGACTGTCCGCCGTCGCTCAATCTGCTCACCATCAACGGGATGACCGCGGCGCACTCGGTGCTCGTCCCCCTGCAATGCGAATTCTTCGCCCTCGAAGGTCTCAGCCAGCTTCTGCAGACTGTCGAGCAGGTGAAGCGGTCACTCAATCCAGAACTGACGATCCATGGCATCGTCCTGACCATGTTCGACAGTCGCAATACCTTGTCGAACCAGGTTGTAGCCGATGTGCGTGCCAATATGGGCGCTGCCGTCTACAACACGGTCATTCCCCGCAATGTCAGGGTTTCCGAAGCGCCGTCTCACGGCAAACCGGTACTTCTCTACGATTTCAAAAGTACAGGCAGCCAAGCCTATCTGCGGCTGGCGGCCGAAATCATCCAACGCGAAAGAAGGCTTCGGGCTGCGTAACGACGAGGCAGCCTTAACGCCCTGTTAACCATAAGTTTCAACGAGGAGATGGACCAATGGCCGAAGAAACGTCCCGACGGCGGCTTGGACGTGGTCTGGCGGCGCTCATCGGCGACGCTGGCACGGAACCCGCTGTCGAATCGCGCCCCGCTGGGCCGCCCAAAACCCTTCCGGTCGGGTTTCTCCGCGCCAATCCGCGCAATCCGCGCAAGGACTTTGACACCGAAGAACTCAGCGATTTGGCTGCTTCGGTGAAAGAACGCGGGGTCGTTCAGCCGATCCTGGTGCGGCCCTTACCGGGGATTCCCAATGCCTATGAGATCATCGCCGGCGAGCGGCGTTGGCGGGCAGCGCAAAAGGTGGGCCTGCACGATGTCCCGGTTGCGATCCATGAGGTCTCAGACTCAGAAGCCCTCGAACTGGCGATCATCGAGAACGTTCAGCGGGCCGATCTCAACCCGCTCGAGGAGGCCGTCGGCTATAGCCAGCTTCTTGAAGAGCATGGCTACAGTCAGGGTCAGCTAGCCGATGTGATCGGTAAAAGCCGCGCCCATATTGCCAATACACTACGCCTGCTCAAACTTCCCGAGACGGTCCAGGCGCTGGTCCGCAGTGGCAAGCTCTCGGCCGGCCACGCGCGAACTCTGGTGCTCGCTGAGAACCCGGAAGCGATGGCGGAGCGGATTATCGCGGCCGGCATGAGCGTACGGGAAGCGGAAGCCTTGGCCGGCGATCAACAACCGAAATCAAAACTGGCTGCGAAGGCGCCGACTGTAAAGGATGCGGACACACTGGCCCTTGAGAAATCGCTTTCCGACGTCCTTGGTCTTGGCGTCGCAATCCAGCACAAGCGCGGCGGCGGCGAGGTCCGAATTCGCTACAAAACGCTCGAGCAACTCGACGACATCACCCGCCGGCTGAAGGCTTGACGGCTTGTCGCCCTCTGCGCGCGTTCCGCGGAAGAACACGCCTTGGCAGTGGTGTGGGTGAGAGGAGAAATCTCGAACCCCGCCACGCACATCGGGTTGGCCGGCGGCGATGTGCGAACAAAAATGGTGCCCCTGGCCGGGCTCGAACCAGCACGCCCTCGCGGGCAACAGATTTTGAGTCTGCCGCGTCTACCAATTCCGCCACAGGGGCCGACCGTTCAGGTCGGGACATCCGTTTAGGGGGGCGGTCAGAAGCCGTCAAGGCGGCTGACTGCCGATTCTCGTCAGGGCTCTTCCGTTCGCATAGTTGCCTCGTTACGGCCCCATCACGGCTCTGCTATGAGTGCTTTCTCAGCAAGGAACGGTGACCGAACGTGGCAACGATGAACGAGGCGGAGAGCGCCGGTGGATATAGCCCGCGCGGAGCGCTCACCAAGATCGAGCACGTTCTCAAAGCGCAGAGCGGCGCTGATTCGTCGGCCGAGATAACCCTCGGGGATCTGAGCGACGCGATGGAGGAGCGCGCATTTGGCCTCTTGATCCTAATCCTTGCGCTGCCGTGTTGTCTGCCATTCGTCTATGTGCTTCCGCAGCTGGTTTCCCTGCCGATGGTGGTTCTGGCGTGGCAGATGGCCGCGGGTCGCCGGGCGCCCTGGCTGCCCGAGGCGCTGCGCAAGCGCAGGCTCCCGGTGGCAAGCCTGCTTGATGTTGTGGACCGGACGCGACGATACGGTGGTGGTTTTGTCGAACGGCTCGCCCATCCGCGTCTGACGCGAATGACGGGGGATCGGGGAACGCGTCTGATCGGGGCGTTGATGATCGTGCCTAGCCTGTCGATTCTCGTGCCGCTGCCCTTGACCAACACGGTGCCCGGTTTCGGCGTTTCGCTCGTTGCCGTCGGGCTAATCGAGCGCGATGGCCTGTTTGTGGTTGGCGGCCTGATTATTGGCCTCGTCTGGGTCCTGCTTCTCATAGTGGGTGGACCGGCGCTGATCTATTTTCTGGTCGACTGGGCTTTCAGCTGAACGATCCGGGGGCTTGTTTTTACCGCTTTCGTGGTGTTGCTATTCGCGCCCAGCCAAACCCTCTGAGGTCACAGAAAATGGATGCCACCCACCGTCGTGAGATGCTGGCACCGGCGATCGTTCTCGTCGTTGGAGGATCGGCTCTTGCCACCGCTTGGGGGTTTCAGCTGATTGGCGGGTTCATCCCGTGCGAACTCTGTCTGCAGCAACGGGTGCCATACTATATCGGCCTGCCGATCGCGTTGGCGGCGCTGCTGGCCGCGGTAGCTGGCGCGAAGCCGACCGCCGTGCGGATGCTGATGATGGTTGCTGGCCTGATCTTCGTCTTCAATGTCTATCTCGGCGTCTATCACGCGGGCGCCGAATGGGCCTGGTGGCCGGGGCCGGCCGATTGTGGCGCTGGTGGTGCCGGGCCGGTCGGCGACGTCAACGATCTGCTCGGGCAGCTCGACTCGATCCGTATCGTCTCGTGTACCGACGCAACTTGGCGGTTTCTGGGCCTTTCCTTCGCTGGCTGGAATGTCGTCGCGTCGCTGGTGCTGGTAGCCGTGGCATTCTGGGGTGCCTTTCGGCGGCTCGCAGAGCCGTCAACAGTCCCGGCGCGCAGCGAAGCCTGAGAATCCTACAGATACGGCGAGAGTAGTGCCCTGTCGGCAGCCGACAGGCGATCGCTCGCTGTGTTGGCCTGATGCCAGTAGGGGTAGATCAGCGGTAGCTTGCTCACGTCATCGAGCCGTTGGCGCTCGTCTTCGGTGAGGATCAGATCGGCAGCGCCTAGGCTGTCCTCGAATTGCTCCATATTGCGGCCGCCGACGATCGCTGACGTGACGCCCGGCCGGCCGAGCGCCCAAGCCAGCGCGACCTGAGCTCCCGACACCTTCCTGGCCTTGGCGATCTCAACGATGACCTCGATGATGTCGTAGAGGCGCTCGACGTCGCGGATCGGCGGTTCAGCCCATTGCTTGGCATGTCGGGTACCGCTCGGTCGCTTCTTGCCGCGGCGGAACTTGCCGGTGAGCAAGCCGCCGGCCAGCGGGCTCCAGACCAAAATGCCCAGCCCCTCGGCCAATGAGATGGGTACCAGTTCGTATTCGGCCTCGCGGGCTTCGACTGTGTAGTGGATCTGCTGGCTAACAAATCGGGCGCCGCCTGTGCGATCGGCCGCGGCAAGACCCTTCATGATGTGCCAGCCGGACCAGTTGGAACAGCCGATGTAGCGCACGTGTCCGGCCGAGACGAGGTAATCGAGGGCCGCCATGATCTCCTCGATCGGTGTTTGTCCGTCCCATTGATGTACCTGATAGAGATCGATCCAGTCGGTCTGCAAACGCTTCAGGCTCGCCTGGCACTCGTTGATGATGTGATGCCGCGACAAGCCGCGGTCGTTAGGGCCGCCTCCCATGCCGAACCGCACTTTTGTAGCCAGGATAACGTCGGCCCGTTTGCCTTTGAGAGCCGCGCCGGTGATCTCCTCCGATCGCCCGGCCGAGTAGACATTCGCGGTGTCGATGAGGTTGACGCCATGGTCGAAACAGAGATCGATTTGCCGCCGCGCTTCCTTGAGGCCGACGGAGCCGATCGCGTCTTTGCCGCGGCCAAAGGTCATGGTGCCCATGGCGATAGTCGATACTTTCAGGCCGGAGCGGCCGAGCAGGCGGTATTCCATGACGGTTTCCTCGGAATGGGCGTGGCGAATCGCGGTGAGTACCGCATAGCGTCTTCCGAACGGTTTGTCGCGTGAGGCAGTGGCGCTCGCGTCCGGGATCATGCCAGCATGCCCTACTTGGAGGGCGGCGATGGGAACGTTATGGCGGTAAGGATTACATTTCGCGGCGGCGCGGGGACCGTCACCGGCTCGTGTTACCTGATCGATCATGACAAGGGCCGGTTCCTGATCGACTGCGGCCTGTTTCAGGGGAATCGCACGATTCGCGAATTGAACTACGCGCCGTTTCCGTTCGATCCGGCTACTATCGATTATTTGCTCCTCACCCATGCCCACATCGATCACGTTGGCCTTGTGCCGAAGCTGACGCGGCTTGGTTTCACCGGGCCGATCCACGCGACCACGCCGACCTTGGACCTCCTCACCTTCATGCTGCCCGACAGCGGCAAGATCCAGGAAAGCGAAGTCGAGCGCAAAAACCGAACGCTGAAGCGGCAGGGCAAACCGACGGTCACACCGATCTATACTCAAGCGGACGCGGAGGCGAGCCTCGAAAACGGAGCACCACATCCGATGGAGACTTGGCTCGAACCGGGGCCGGGGGTCAAGGCGCGGTTCTGGAACGCCGGCCACATCCTCGGCGCGGTTTCCATCGAACTCGCCATCGACAATGGCGGTCCCCGACCGTTACGGCTGCTCTTCTCCGGCGATCTCGGTCCCGATGAGAAGGTCTTCCATCTCGCGCCGGACGCCCCAGAGGGGTTCGACTATGTGGTGTGCGAAAGTACCTACGGCGATCGCGATCGCGATGACGTGACCGTCGAGGGTCGGAGAGCCGCTCTGGAACGGGAAATCGGCGAAGCGCTGTCTCGCGGTGGCAATCTGGTGATCCCGAGCTTCGCGGTTGAGCGCAGCCAGGAACTGCTACACGACATCGGTGTTTTGCTCGCCGAAGGACGAATACCCAAAAACACCCCGGTTTTCCTCGATTCCCCGCTTGCGAGCCGGGTTACCAGGGTGTTCATCCGCCACGCCGGTGCTTTGGAAGATGTCGCGCTCGATGAAGCCGAACTGTTTCGTCATCCGAATTTCCGCATCACCGAAAGCGTCGAGGACAGCAAGGCGATCAATCGGATCAGCGGCGGCGCCATCATCATTTCGGCGAGCGGCATGTGCGACGCCGGCCGCATCCGCCATCATCTGCGCAACAACCTCTGGCAGCGAAAAGGCACCGTGTTATTCGTCGGCTACCAAGCACCCGGTACCTTAGGCAGCATCATCCTCAACGGCGCCGAGGAGGTTCGGATTCATGGTCGCGACATTAAGGTCGCGGCCACGATCCGGCGACTTGGAAACTACTCGGCCCACGCTGATCAGGGCGAGCTGCTGGCCTGGATCCGCGATCGCCAGCCGGTGCGCGGCGGTTTCTTCCTCACTCACGGCGAAAACGAAGCGCGTGCGGCGCTGAGTGAGCTGATGGTCGAGCAGGGAATCGACGGCGCGCGCATTCATCAACCGGCGCTTGACGACTCCTTCCTGCTGGAGGCCGGCCAGGCGCCGCTCCGGAAGGCCCAGCCCAAACGTGTTCCAGCCGACCAAATGGTCCGCGATTGGGCCGACGACTACCTGGCGTTTTCGTTCGCGCTGGCCGAACGGCTCGATCGGATCGCCAATGAACCAGACAAGCGGGAACTCATGCGGCGGCTGAGGGCCACGCTTGCCAACGACCATCAGCAAAATGAAGAAATTTAGCCGGCTTTCTTTTCATCGTCGCCTTCGGTCGGCAACTTGGCCAGGAAATCCTCGACGAACACCCGAACGTCATCCCAGTCGGTGTACTCGGTGTCCGAATGGACATCGACGTCGGATTGATGTTGCCGGGCGATGGCGCGCATGATCCAGCGCTTGAAGAAATCGTACTGCGTGAATCGCAGCGCTCCAGCGGCGTGGAGTGTTGCTTTCGGAAGCCAGCCCGAATCGCGAAGCATCTTCTGGGCCGTCTCGTCGATTTCCGCTCGTCCGTGAGGATCATCTCCGGCCGCCGCCAGGGACACAGAAATGAAGGCTGACGGCATGCCGTTCAGCCGTTCGTGCCAATCTCGGATATGGTGGACGAGCGCACCCTGATACCGACCCATGTGGACCGAGCCGGCCAGAATCGCGGCCTGGCAACGCGACGGCTCAAGTGCGCTGACGTCGCTCGCGTCGAACAGCGCCGCCTCGTGCCCCTTTTCGCGAACGATGTCCGCGACGAACTCAGCGATCTTTCGTGTCTGCCCCTCCGTGGTTCCGTAACAGATCAGAACGCGCATGACGAACTCCCGAGGTTTGACCACGCCCATGGGCCCGCCGACGAGGCGAGTTGATCGACTGCGAGGGCCGACGGCGAGGAATGTGGATAGCCGTTATTATGGCAGCAGGCTTGGTTACCCGGGTTTGATTCGAGTCAAACCTGCAATCTACCGGCGAGGGACTACGTTACATGAGCGATCTAGGTCAGGTCGTCATCCTCAATGGAGCACCGCGCGCCGGCAAGTCGTCGATCGTGACCGCCATCCAAGACTCTTTCGACGGGGTTTGGATCAATCTTGGCGTCGACGTCAGCGTTTTGGCGATGACGCCCAAACGCTATCGCCCTGGGATTGGGTTGCGGCCAGGCGGTGAGCGTCCGGATCTGGAGCCACTGGTTCCCGTTCTCTACGGTGCGCTCTACGACTCCATCGCCGCTCATAGCCGCGTGGGCCTCAATGTGGTTGCCGAGTTCGGTCACCATGACGGCCACTCGAATCCGAAGGGCATTCTCGAAGACTGCGCACGGCGACTCGACGGGCTGCCCGTGTTGTTCGTCGGTGTTCGTTGCCCGGTCGAGACGATCATGGAACGGCTGCGCGCCGGCCAGCCCGGACGGACCTACGAATCCGCCGATTCGACTGAAGAGATCCCCGCGCCGGTTCGTCGCTACAGCGAAGCGGTTCACAATCCCGGGATTTACGACATCGAGGTCGACACGTCGATGACGAGCCCGGCTGAATGCGCCGCAGCAATCCGAGATCGACTGCAAGCAGGGGTCCAGCGGCCGACCGCCTTTGAACGGCTGGCTATGAATGGCATTTGAGAGGCTCAGAACCATAGCCCCCTTCACACCCGTGTCACACACCCTGTAGAGTATGCGCCGCGCTTCGGGGCTATGCCCTTCAATGCGCTCAGTGATTCGGGAGTGAACGTGACCATCCACGTATCGCCAGGGTCGAATCCGGCGCTGGTTCTCAATGCGGACTACCGGCCGCTTAGCTACTATCCGCTTTCGCTTTGGTCTTGGCAGGACGCCATCAAGGCGGTGTTCCTTGACCGCGTGAATATCGTGTCGGAGTACGAGATCGCGGTGCGCAGCCCGTCGTTCTCGATGAAGCTGCCGTCTGTGGTTTCGCTGAAGAGCTTTGTTAAGCCGGCGCGCCACCCGGCGTTTACCCGGTTTAATGTTTTCTTGCGCGATCGTTTCCAGTGTCAGTATTGCGGGGTTCGCGAGGATCTGACGTTTGATCATCTGATCCCACGCTCGCGCGGCGGGCAGACGACCTGGGAAAATGTGGTCACCGCCTGTTCGCCGTGTAACCTGAAGAAAGGCGGCAAGCATCCAAACGACGCTCGGATGTGGCCCGCGCAGACCCCATACCGACCGACGGTGTCCGATCTTCACAACAATGGGCGACGCTTCCCGCCGAACTACCTTCACGATTCCTGGCTCGACTATCTCTACTGGGATACCGAACTGGAACCCTAAAGGCCGTCCGCGGCAGGTGCCCTGCGGCCAATCGGCATTCGCCAGCCGTGGGCAATTGGTTGCCGTTGGTTATTGGGTTTCTGTGTCGGGTCTCTTGCGTGTTCGCCGGACGATCCGGTCAAGTGTGCGCGTCGGGAGCGCGCGCCGCAGAAAGCTGCCAAGATGGGCCGGAATGGTGACGGGATAGCGTGCCCGGGGGGTTCGACTTTCCAATGCATGGATCACCTTGGCGGCCACCGCTTCCGGACCGCGCCGGAACGGATCGCTGGTGTGGCCGTCCTTTCGTCCCGACAGATCGCGGCGATAGGCGTCGCTGTGAACGGAATCGTCGATGGGAACGGTCTCGTGGATGTTGGCGATCGCGGTCGCACGGAAATTGCTGGCGATCGGTCCCGGCTCGATCAGCACGACCTGAATTCCGGCTTCATGGAGTTCGTTCCGCAGGGTGTCGGCGTAGCCTTCGACTGCATATTTGGAGGCGACATAGGCGCCCCGAAAGCGAGCGGGCACGAGGCCTAGGATCGACGAGCAGAACAGGATGCGGCCATGTCCTTGGCCGCGCATGGTCGGAATGACTTGCCGGGTGAGGGCATGCCAGCCGAACAGGTTAACCTCGAACTGGTTACGAAGGAGCTCAGTATCGAGGTCCTCCAGAGCACCAGCTTGGGCGAAGCCGCCATTGTTGAACAACGCGTCGAGACGTCCGCCGGTCGCCGTGAGTACCGTGTCGACCGCCGCCGTCATTGACGCTTCGTTTGCGTAGTCGAGAACCACACCGGTCAGCCCTTCGGTAGCAAGTCGAGCGACATCATCGGCTTTGCGGGCACTGGCGAAGACCTGCCAGCCACGAGCGGCGAGATCATGGGCGGTCCGATAGCCGATGCCGGATGAGCAGCCGGTGATAAGGACTGTGCGCCGGTTGTCGGTCAAGGATCTGGCCTTCGCGATTTGGTCAATTGTCGCGCAATAGCTAACAGTTAACCTCCCGCAGGCGAAACGGGATCGAAGCACTCCGGAAATGGAACAGGTTCAGAGCTACGGAATGAGGCGCTATTGGACCGTCCTCGTCGATGCCGTCGATCATCTCAGCAATGATGATGGTTTTGCGCTGGCGAGCCATGTTTCGCTGACAGCGCTGATGTCAGTCTTCCCGTTCCTGATTTTTGTGGGTGCGCTCGCCGGCTTCATTGGCGAGGCGGGGCTGGCGGATCAGGTCGCCGCGCTGCTCTTCGAAACCTGGCCTGATGATGTGGCCGAACCGATCGCCAACGACGTGCGCCAGGTGCTCACCAATCAGAGTACTGGTTTGCTCACCGTCTCGGTTCTGATCATGATTTATCTTGCTTCCAACGGCGTGGAGGCGGTCCGAACCGCGCTCAACCGGGCTTACCGGGTTCCGGACACCCGGTCGTTCATCCACCTGCGCTTGCAAAGCGTCGGCTTTGTCATCCTCGGTGCGATCGCCAGTCTGACGCTGGCTTTCGTGGGCGTGCTCGGACCGACACTGTTCAACTGGGCGGCGGAGCACTTCCCCAATCTCGCGCCCTATCAGACGATCTTCGACTATGCCCGTTTTGGCGTGACCGGCGTGATGGTGATCTTCGTGCTTGTCAGCGCCCACGTGTGGCTTCCAGCCGGACGCCCCCCACTCAGGCGGCTTTGGCCGGGGATCGCGGTCACCGTCGTCCTATGGTCCGTGGCCGCGTGGGGATTTGGCTTCTATCTGCAGCGCTTCGCCCACTACGCAACATACTATGCCGGCCTTGCCAGCGTCTTTACCGCCTTGGTTTTCATGTATCTAGTTGCATTGATTATGATTTTCGGCGCCGAGCTCAACGCCTCACTGGCGCGTATCGGCCATCGCCGTATGGCGTCGCGTGGGATGTAGCGACCAGCTCAGCCAGCGGGTTCGCGAGGCGGCGCCGGCGACGCTGGCCTGGGCCGCATCGCCTGCTTGGATGGCTTGATCGAGTCGCGTGAGCCATTCGCTCCAAGCCATGATCGCTAAAGCCTCCCCGACATCCGCTCGATCGGATCGGGCAGTGGTGCATAGGCAATCGTTGAGGCCGCTGGGGTGGCTATGGGGGGCAGGGGGTGGCTTGCTAAGGGCCTTCGCATCAGGCGATTCGAGACGATCGGCGATTGCTGCCATCCGGTCCGCCATGGCTTCGGTATCGCTGCTGTTCGCATCGGCTGCCGCGGTGCATCCCGGTGGTGGGGTGGCGGGATAGGCGGGGACCAACCCGCCAAGGAACGAGTGGACCAATCCAGGCGCTCGGCCGAGCGCGGTCCACGCTTGGGTATCGATACGCTCGCCCCGCTCGCCGAGGGCTGCCGAGAACGCCGCTGTCGACTCCTCGATGGCGGCCTCCAACCGCTCCGCCGCAGCCTTTCGCTCGGCGGGTTTCGCCGTGAGAACGATTCGCAGCCCGTCTGCTGCCGTACGGTAGACAGCCGCGGCGGATCGTGCCAGCGCGGCGCGCGCACCCCGTGGCCAGAGGATGAGCGCCACGATCGCCGCACTTATCGCGCCGATCGATACAGCCTCGAGTCGCACCAGCGCGGTGCTCACTCCCTTTGGATCGATGATATCGAACAGGCAAACCACCATGACGGTAAACGCGGCCTGTCCGATCGAAAAGCCAATCGCGCCCGGCGCGTAGCCGGCCAGGAAGACCAAACCCGGCATGACCCACCACAGCAGCGAGGTGTCGCCGGCGGTGCTCAGCAGAAGCGCTGCAGAGAGCACGAAGCCGACGGTTGTGCCGGCGATTGCCCAGAGAGCGGTCGCCGAAGTTGAAGCGGCGCTCGAGCGCAGAACCGATAGAACCCCGAGAACGATCCAGAACCCGTGATCGAGGGGCGCGAATTTCGCCACGACGACGCCCAGCCCCATAGCCGCGGCGCCCCGCAGGCTGTTGCGGAACACGACGCCGCTTGGATCGAGATAGGTACGGACCGTCCCCCGCAGTCTCAGGAACGCGTTCGAGGCATCACCCATTTCGCCGGAGAGTTCCGGAGCCGAGGCGACAGGGTGGACCCGGTTACCTACCCCCAAAGCCTCCGCCGCGTCGGCCTCGATCCAAAGGGTAACATGACAAAGGGCGAGCAACGGGAACACCGCCGAGAATTCGGCGACGAGGTCCGCTTCACGGTCGACGGCCAGTCGCGTGGCTGCCTCGGCGGCGACCTTCCGTCTGGCGGTCAGGCTTCGGTCGAGGTCGCCGATCGCCCCGACAACACTCTGGGGTGCGGTTCGCCCAGTAAGGGCTGTCTCAGTCCGCCGAAGGGCGTCGACAACCTGGGTGACCAGATCGGAGTCTTCCGGCGACAAACGAGCCGAAAGCACATCCTCCGTCAGCTTGAAGGCACCGTCGAGCCCATCGAGAAGGTTAAGCAAACCGATGTCGTGTGCGGCGATGCGGGCCGGGCGTAATGGTGCCGACGCCTTGGCTTGCGCGCTCGCTAACGCGGCTGCCGCGCGCTTCATCGCTGCCGCGGCGCCCTCGCCGTTCCGCTTGGCCAGCGCATCGGCAAGGTTGGCCGCGGCAGCAGCCAGTGCCTCGCGAATGTCTGCGCGGCTGTCGACCGGCCAGAGGACAACAACGGCGACGGCGGCAGTGAATCCGCCGATGCCCCAGCCGATCACCCGATCGAGCAATCCGATCGTCTCCAGCGGTACAAATACGGCAAACGCAAAGGCGAGCGCGACCGGTGCAACAAACGATGCTGCGTAGACGCTGACGACACCCGCGAAGATGACCGTGAAAGTAATAGCCGCCATGACCAGACCTGCGACAATGGTCGTGTCGACGAGGAGTGAGCCCGCGATGACGGACAGATTGGTGAAGACCAGCATGATCAACAGAGCGATGCCGCGGGCACGTATCGGGCCGCCGACGTCGGCAAAGACCAATGCACAGAATGCCGAGAGGAAGCCGAAGACACCAACCAGCGTTTGGTCGAATCCGAAATCGGCTACGACAAAAATCACAGGAGCAATGATTGCCGCCCGAAGGGATTTGCGAAGATTGATGAAATCGGGATCGTGAATCCGAAAACGCGGCAATCCAGCCACGGCAGTCTCCGATGATTCTGGCGGTCGGTTGATCGCACGTCGGCCGTTGCGCCGTCAGTCTAGTATCCAAGCCTTCGCGCGGCTAGGACGATCGGCGGCCAGCGGTCGGTAAGGCCGGCACCGGGATTCGCCTTTTTCCTCGCCTCAAAGGCCAGTTTCCGGCAAGGTCCATGGCTCTCGCCTAGAGTTCTGCACTATCCCGTCCCGATGACCCATCTCGTCGACATCGTCCTTCCCGTGTTCGGGCTGATCGCTATTGGCTATGTGGTCGGATGGTCCGGGCTGCTCGGCCGGGCGACGGGCGAGGCGATCGTCGACTTCGTCTTCGTCATCGCGATCCCGGTGTTCATCTTCCGAACGTTGGCGACCGCCGAGTTCGCCGAGGCGCCTTGGCGCATCTGGCTCCCCTTCTTTTCGGTGTTCGCGGTGATGTGGGTGCTGGGCGATCAGGCCATTCGTCGGTTTTTCGCTCGCGACGCCAGAGCTGGACTCGTTGCCGGGGTCTCTGCCGCCTATGGCAACACCGTGCTCGTAGGCATTCCGCTTGCGACTGCGGCGTATGGCAGCGAGGGTGCGGTCGCTATCGCGTTGATCATCGCCATACACATGCCGGTTGCGATGACGGCGAGCACGATCCTGATTGGCCGGGCCGAGCGTCGCGATGGCGTAGCCGGTGCGTCGACGAGCCCCACCGAACTCGGTGGGGCGATGGTCCGCAACCTGATCAAGAACCCGATCATCATCGGACTCGCCCTTGGTGTGGTTTGGGGCCTCATCGGCTTGCCGTATTCGGGGCTTGGCGCAACGCTTATCGACGAAATCGCCGACGTGGCGCCGCCGCTGGCATTGTTCTCGCTTGGTATGGCGCTGCGCCGATACGGCATTCGGCGGAATGTGCCGGCCGGTCTGGTATTAAGCATGCTCAAACTTTTTGTGATGCCCGGTCTGGTGCTTCTCCTCGCAGTCTATGTGGTGCCCATGCCGCCGGTATGGGCGAAGGTCGCCGTCATCGCCGCAGCGTGCCCGACGGGGATCAACGCCTATCTCATCGCTGCCCGCTTCCGTACCGGAGAAGCGCTAGCGTCGAACGCCATCACCCTGTCGACTGGTCTTGCAGTCATTACGGCGACGGTTTGGCTGGGAATCGTTGCCGCGATCTAGTCGGCGCGGACATCTTGTTGAAGGCCGACCATCGCGCGGACATCCGCAGGCGTCGCACCGTTCTCGCGCAATGCTCGGAGGCTGGTGTCGCGATCGGATTTGGACAGCTTGCGACCGACTGCATCGGTGATCAACCGATGATGGTGGTAGACCGGCGTCGGAAGTCCGAGAAGCCGCTGAAGCAGCACATGCGCCGACGTTGCGTGAAACAAGTCCTGACCGCGCACGACATGAGTGATGCTCTGATCGGCATCGTCGACGACGACCGCCAGATGGTAGCTGGTCGGTATATCCTTGCGGGCGACGACGAAATCACCCCAGGCTTCCGGATGGCCAGTGACGGTTCCGGACTCGCCCTCCGGTCCACGGCCTTCCTCGTGCCACGACAAGATGCCCGCCTGGGCGATCGCATCATCGCTGATGAGACGCAGGGTATGGGGCTCACCGGCTGCCACGCGCCGGCTCACGTCTTCGGTTGACAGTAGCCGGTCGTGCGGGGGGTAGACGGGTGCGCCATCAGGATCACGAGGCCAGTCGGGGGTCGAGGTTGCGGCCGCAATCTCGCCACGGGTCATGAAAGCCGGGTAGATCAGCCTTTCTCCCGCCAGACGATCGAGTGCGGCCCGGTAGGCGGTCATGTTCTCGGATTGGCGTCGCACCGGCTCCTCCCAGGTCAGCCCGAGCCAAGCCAGGTCGCGGAAGATCGCTGCCTCGAATTCGGGACGAGTGCGGCCGATATCGATGTCCTCGATCCGCAGGAGAAAACGCCCGCCCATCTGCCGGCAAAGCGCATAGCTGGCCAGCGCCGAGAAGGCATGGCCGAGATGCAATTCGCCATTGGGGCTCGGCGCGAAGCGGAAAATGGGTTGCATGATCGGGGGCGCGGCTTGAACGGTGGCGACCAGTGCTTTAGCAGCGGGCGGCGTGCGCGACAAAGGCCGGCAACGATGCGAACAATCACCACCGATGCCGATGTGGCGGAGGGGCTTGCGTTTCTCGCCCGTCGCGATCGACGGCTGAAGGAAGTGATCGATACCGCCGGTCCGGTTCCACTGCGTCGCACCGCCGCCGGCTTTGAAGGGCTGGCGCGCATCGTAGTTGCCCAGCAATTGTCAGTCGCCAGTGCGGCCGCCATTTGGGGACGAGTGCAGTCGCTTTTGCCCAATTGCGACGCGACGGCAGTGCTAGCCACGTCGGAAGCGCATCTGCGTGGCGCTGGTTTGTCCGCGGCGAAGATCCGGACGCTTCAGGCGATCGCCGAGACGGCGGTGCAAGGCTTCGACTTCAACCGGTTGGCCGAGCTTCCGGGCGACGAGGCTCATGCAACACTCACCGAAATCAGGGGCATCGGACCCTGGACCGCCGACATCTACCTGCTGTTCTGTCTCGGTCACGCTGATATCTTCCCGGCCGGAGATATCGCGCTTCGCAATGCGGTGGCTGACGCCTTCGGTCACGACGATCCAATCCCGATCGACGATCTGCATGTGATGGCGGAGATGTGGTCGCCTTGGCGCGGGGTCGCCGCGCGCCTGTTCTGGGCTTACTATCGCGTGATGAGACAACGGGCGGCGGTACCGGTGTAATGCTCGACGGACCTCGCATTCCACCGGCCAACGGTGGGCCGGCCAAGTCGCTGGTGGTACTGCTCCACGGTTATGGCGCGGACGGCAACGACCTGATCGACATCGGTCGATTCTGGGCGCCGCAATTCCCTGACACCGCGTTCGTCTCACCGAACGCACCGGAGCCCTGCCCGGAAAACCCAATCGGTCGGCAGTGGTTTCCGCTGTCGGTTATCGATCTCCACCTGATCGACCAAGGCGTCCAGTCGGCCGCGCCGGTGCTGAATGACTTCCTCGATGCGGAGCTGGCTCGCCATGGGCTCGACGATACAAGGCTGGCACTGGTCGGCTTCAGCCAGGGAACGATGATGGCGCTGGAGGTCGGCCCGCGCCGCTCGCCGCCGCCAGCCGGTATCGTCGGCTATTCCGGGCTGCTCGCCGGTCCCGAGCGGCTGGAAACCGCGCCGGAACGCCCGCCGGTTCTGCTGGTTCACGGCGAAGCCGATCCACTGATCCCGGTCCTTGCCATGCACGCGACGGTACCCGCGCTCGGCGCGGCCGACTTCCAAGTCGAATGGCATGTCTCGCCCGATCTGGAGCATGGGATCGATGCCAAAGGCCTTGAGCTGGGTGGTGCGTTTCTGCAGCGCGTGCTGCGGTGATGACTAGCGACGGACAGGAGCTGTTACGGGCACGGCAGGGAGGAGATCGGTGAAAGCAAGCGCGGACGACGTTGCCCGCTACCGGGCCAACCTGCAGGGCGAGGTCGATAGTATCGCCCTCTACAGCGCGCTGGCGGAAGCCGAGGCCAATCCGAAAATCGCCGAGGTGTATCGCCGACTTGCCGCAGTCGAGCAGACCCACGCTGAGTTCTGGCAGCGGCAACTCCATTCCGCCGGCGCCGACTATGCCAGCTTGCGGCCGGGGTTCCGCGCCCAGGTGCTAGCCTGGCTGGCCCGACGCTTCAGCGCGGCGACGATGCTGCCTGCCGTCGCTGTGTCGGAGGCGCGCGATCAAGCAGTCTACAAGGATCAGCCCGAGGCGATCGCGGCGGGCCTCCCGACCGACGAGCAGTCTCATGCGCGGGTAATCGGCGCCGCGATGGCTGGAACCGGTGGGTTGGCCGGATCGGAAATCGCCAAACTCGAGGGTCGACACCGCGCGGGGGCGGGGAACGCGCTCCGTGCGGCCGTGCTCGGCGCCAATGACGGGCTTGTCTCAAACACCAGTCTGGTGATGGGCGTTGCCGGCGCCTCGGCGGCGGAACAGACCATCCTGCTCGCCGGGCTTGCTGGCTTGATCGCCGGTGCCTGTTCGATGGCAATGGGCGAGTGGCTGTCGGTCAACAGCGCCCGCGAGTTGGCCCAGCGGCAGATCGCGATGGAACGCTCCGAGCTCGCGCAGTTCCCGGAACAGGAACGGCAGGAGCTAGTGTTGATCTATCAGGCGAAAGGGCTCACCGAAGAGGAGGCGAAATCCGTGGCCGATCGGTTGCTCGCTGATGACGGAGCCGCGGTCGACACCTTGGCGCGGGAAGAGCTCGGTATCGATCCCAAGGAACTTGGCGGCTCCGCCTGGGTTGCCGGGGCCTCGTCGTTCTTTCTGTTTGCGCTCGGCGCAATCTTTCCGGTGGCACCGTTCTTTTTCCTCACCGGTACCGCCGCGATGGTCGCCGCGCTTGCGTCAAGCGGTGGCGCCCTGATCCTCATCGGCATCGGGACATCACTGTTTACCGGTCGTGGGGTGATGTTCTCGGCGTTACGGCAGTTGCTGATCGGTTACGCCGCAGCGGCGATCACCTATGGGGTTGGCGCCCTCGTCGGCGTCTCACTGCAATGACGGAGACGGGATGATGCGGGTCCTCGTGTGCGGTGCCGGCGTGATCGGCGCTGCGGTTGCGTATTTCCTTACCCGACGTGGCATCACCGTCTCGCTCATCGAGCGCACCGATGTGGCTTGTGCAGCCTCCGGCAAGTCGGGTGGCTTCCTGGCGCTTGATTGGTGCGACGGCAGCCCGCTTGAGCCCCTGGCGCGGCGCAGCTTCGTCCTCCATGCGGAACTCGCCGAGTCGCTCGGCGTCGACTACGGCTATCGTCGAATGACGACTTATAGCGGTCATGCTGACGCGCGGGAGCCGACGCTTGCGAGCGACGACCTGGATGTGGGGTGGCTGTCAGATCGAGTCAGCCTCGACCGCCGCCTCGGCACCACCGAGACCACGGCGCAAATCGATCCGGCGCGTTTCACCCGCGCGATGGTGGACGCGGCAATGGAAGCCGGCGCCGAGCTGGTCACCGGCACGGTGACTAACGTTATGCGGACCGACGACGGAACGCGCGCCATCGGAGTCACGGTCGACGGCAAGCCCGTGACCGGCGACGCGGTCGTCGTCGCGATGGGACCCTGGTCGATCCTGGCGTCAGCGTGGATGCGGATGCCGCCGGTGTTTGGTCTAAAAGGCCACAGCGTTATTTATGGGGCCGAGTCGTCGCTTCCGGCGGATGCGCTCTTCATCGATATGCGAGAAGCAAGTGGCGCGGTGTCGTCCCCGGAGGTGTTTCCGCGTCCTGACGGGACGACCTACATATGCGGCGTGTCGAGCGAGGTTGGCCTGCCGGTCGATCCAGGTGCCGTTGAACCCGATCCTGAGGCAATCGAACGGTTGGAGGCGATGGCTTCAGCGATGTCGCCAGCATTGACCAACGCGCCGGTCTTGGCGCGTCAGGCCTGCTTCCGACCATTGACCCGCGACGGCCTGCCCCTGATCGGCGTGGTGCCTGGCCTCGAAAGTGCCTACGTCGCCACCGGTCATAGCGTCTGGGGTATGCTGAATGCTCCGGCAACCGGTGAGGCCCTCGCGGAGTTGATAGTCGATGGCATCGCCAGAACTGTCGATCTTTCAGCATTCGATCCTGGGCGCATGCCGCCGTTCGATCCGACCCGGCTCGATCTGCAGGCTCATTAGCTCCCCCTCATCCGCGCAGTTTTGACCTGGATTAATGTGAGAAAATTCCGTCACCGCTAAGGCTACCTCCTCACGGGAGCGAGGGTGCCATGAGCCTGATACCGTCGGACCTGACGCCCGTTCTGCAGGCAACGCTGCAGAAGGGGTTGGGACCGCAACGTTGGCAGCGGCCGGTCTGGGTCGATCATCTGCCGCCTTGCAACAGCGCGTGTCCAGCCGGCGAGAACATCCAAGCCTGGCTTGAGCATGCCCGCGTCGGCGAATTCGAAGCCGCCTGGCGGACGCTGGTGGCCGACAATCCGATGCCGGCCGCTCATGGTCGCGCCTGCTATCACCCGTGCGAAACTCACTGCAACCGCAGGGACTTAGATGAGCCGGTTCTGATCCATGCGGTCGAGCGGTTCCTCGGCGACCTCGCCTCCGAGAAGGGCTGGACTGTGCCGACGGGACCCGACACTGGCAAACGGGTTCTGATCGTCGGTGCCGGTCCGGCGGGTCTCTCCTGCGCCTGGCATCTGCGACGGATGGGCCACGCCGTCGAGATTCGAGACGCCATGTCAGAGCCCGGCGGTATGCTCCACTACGGCATCCCTGCCTACCGGCTGCCACGCGCGGAGCTTATGGCCGAGATCGAACGCATTGCGGCGATGGGTGTCACGATGACCATGAACACCACGGTCGACGACCTCGAACGCGATATGGCCGAAGGCGGGTTCGATGCATGCTTTGTCGCGATCGGTACCCAGGCTGGCAACCATCTCGACATACCGGCGGTCGACGGCCGCAAGATGGTGGACGCGGTTCGCCTGTTTGAGGACATCGAGACCGGCCGCGCTCCGTCGGTGGGCCGGGTCGTCGGTGTTGTCGGCGGTGGCAACACGGCGATGGACGCCGCGCGCACAGCCAAGCGCCTCGGTGCCGAAGAGGCGATCCTGATCTATCGACGCGACCGCGCTCACATGCGCGCCGATCCCTACGAAGCCGATGAAGCATTCTTCGAGGGTGTCAGGGCCAAGTGGCTGAACGCGCCGGTTCGTTTCGGCAACGAAGGGGTCACCATCGAGGCGATCGAACTCGACGAGGACGGTTCGCTCCGGCCGACCGGGGAGCTGGAAACACTGCCGGTCGACACGCTGGTGCTCGCGCTGGGCCAACACGCCGAGACCGAATTCCTGCATCGGATCGACGACATCGCCTTCGCTCGCGACGACAGCGTTCTGGTCGATGCGACGATGATGACCGGACGTGCCGGTGTCTTTGCCGGCGGCGATCTGATCGGCGGCGCACGGACGATGACGGCGGCCACCGGTCACGGCAAGAAGGCTGCTCGCGCGATCGACGCTCGGCTAAAGGGCGGTACCTACGCGCCTGGCGAGAAAGCACCGCCGGTTGATTTCGATATGCTCAATCTGCCGCATTTCCTGGATGCCGGCCGTTCGCAGATGAGCGCGCTGCCGCTCCAAGCCCGCGATGGTTTCGCCGAGGTTGTCGCCGGGATCAGTGAGCGGGAAGCCCGCTACGAGGCCGATCGCTGCCTCTCCTGCGGCAACTGCTTTGAATGTGACAACTGCTTTGCTGCCTGTCCGGAACAGGCGGTGATCAAGCTCGGCAAGGGGAAGAAGTACACCGTGGATCTCAACCTCTGCACCGGCTGCGCGGTCTGTTACGACCAGTGCCCCTGTCATGCGATCGAGATGGAAACAGAACCGGTCGGCCCCGAAGACGCAGTGCGGCCCGCGCGTTTCAAGGTGCGGCCATGAGCGCGCCAGAGACCGCGACCCTCGACGGCAATGCGGCCGTCGCCCACGTCGCTTACCGGCTCAACGAAGTCTGCGCCATCTACCCGATCACGCCGTCGTCACCAATGGCCGAATATGTCGACGAGTGGATCGCCAAGGGCATCGCCAATGTGTGGGGCACCGTGCCGGTGGTCCAGGAGATGCAGTCCGAGGGTGGTGCCGCCGGAGCCGTGCACGGCTCGTTGCAGAGCGGTGCGCTTACGACGACTTTCACGGCGTCCCAGGGCCTGCTGCTCATGCTCCCGAACATGTTCAAGATCGCCGGCGAACTGACGCCTGGGGTCTTCCATGTGGCGGCGCGCTCGGTAGCCACCCAGGCCTTGTCGATCTTTGGTGACCACCAGGACATCATGGCGGTGCGTGCGTCGGGCTTTGCGCTGCTCGGCGCTGCCTCTGTTCAAGAGGCCCATGATCTCGCCGCCGTGGCCCAGGCCGCGACCCTTCAGTCGCGAATTCCGTTCATCCATTTCATGGATGGCTTCCGCACATCCCACGAGGTGAACAAACTCACCCTTCTGCCGGACGAGGCACTACGGGCGATGATCGATGAGACCCTGATCCGCGATCATCGCGCCCGGGCACTCAGTCCGGCTCATCCGGTGGTGCGTGGCACGGCGCACAATCCCGATACCTTCTTCCAGGCTCGCGAGACCGCCAATCCTTTTTACGCTGATGTCCCGGCGATCGTGCAGGCAGCGATGGATCGGCTCGCCGATCTCTGCGGTCGTCGATACCGGCTGTTCCGCTATGACGGTCACCCGGAGGCCGAGCGTATCGTCATCTCCATGGGGTCGGGTAGCGAAGTCGTGCGCGAGACTGCTCTTTCGCTGGCCGAGCGCGGCGAGAAGGTCGGGGCGCTTCAAGTGGTCCTTTACCGACCATTCTCCGCGGCCGACTTCCTCGCAGCCCTACCGACTTCGGTGAAGTCGATCGCGGTGCTCGACCGCTGCAAGGAACCAGGCGCTGCCGGCGAGCCGCTTTACGAGGATGTCGTCGCCACCTTTGCCAAAGCCGTCGCCGCCGGCGATCGCTCGGCGATGCCGACGATTATCGGCGGACGCTATGGCCTCTCGTCTAAGGACTTCCATCCCGGCATGGCCAAGGCCGTGTTCGACGCGATCGCGGAGGCCAAGCCGAAGAACGGCTTTACGGTCGGGATTGACGACGACGTGTCGGGAACCAGCATCGCCTTCGATCCGGATCTCGACATTGAAGCCGAGGGCACAACGCGGGCCGTATTCTTCGGGCTCGGCTCGGACGGCACCGTCGGGGCCAACAAGAACAGCGTCAAGCTGTTGGCCGAGCCGCCGGACCGCTATGCGCAAGGCTATTTTGTCTATGATTCCCACAAATCCGGCGCCGAGACTATTTCCCACCTCCGCTTCGGTGGCTCACCGATCTATGCGCCCTACCTCATTCGCCACGCCGACTTCGTTGCCTGCCATCGCTTCGAGTTTCTGAGGAAACGTGACGTTCTCGGCCCTGCCCGACCGGGAGCAACCTTCCTGCTCAACGCGCCGTATGGCCCGGACGAGGTCTGGAACACGTTGCCGCGACCGGTGCAACGGCAGATCATCGAGAAACGCCTCGAGTTCTACGTGATCGATGCGACGCAAGTGGCGCGTGACCTAGGTCTCGGACCGCGTATCAACACGATTCTACAGACCTGCTTTTTTGCGATCTCCAACATCATGCCGCGAGACGAGGCGGTAGCCGAGATCAAGACATCGATCGAAAAGGCCTACGGCCGCAAGGGCGGCGCCATCGTCCGCAAGAATTTTGCAGCCGTTGATGCCGCACTCGACAACCTCCATCAGGTTGCTGTTCCCGGCAGCGCTGAAATCACCGGTGCGCCCAATCCGTCCCTGGTTCCCGATGATGCCCCCGCCTTTGTCCGAGACGTGACCGCTTTGATGATGGAAGGGCGTGGCGACGATATCCCGGTCAGCGCCATGCCGATCGATGGCACGTTCCCAGTTGGCACCACCGCCTTCGAGAAGCGCAACATCGCCGTCGAGGTGCCGCTCTGGGATCCCGATCTTTGTGTGCAGTGCGGGCAGTGCTCGATTGTCTGCCCGCATAGCGTGATCCGCGCCAAGTACTATCCGGAGGAAGCGCTGGACGGCGCACCGGAAGGTTTTCGCTCCGCGCCGGTCAATGCGCGCGGCTTTCCCGGCAGTCGCTTCTCGCTCCAGTTCTACGTTGAAGACTGTACCGGCTGCGGGATCTGTGTCGAGAACTGTCCTGCAATCAGCCCGACCGATCCCGACCATCGCGCTATCGATATGGTCGACAAGCGGCCGCTGATGGACATCGAGCGCGAGAACATCGCTTTTTTCGAGACCCTGCCCTTGCCGGATCGATCGCGCGTCAACTTCGCCAACGTGCGTGGCGTCCAGTTCCTTGAGCCGCTATTCGAGTTCTCCGGCGCCTGCGCCGGTTGCGGCGAGACCCCCTACATCAAGTTGATCAGTCAGTTGTTTGGCGATCGGCTCCAGATCGCCAACGCGACTGGCTGCTCATCGATCTATGGCGGCAACCTGCCGGCCCATCCGTGGCGGACCGATGCTGCCGGGCGCGGGCCGACCTGGAACAACTCGCTTTTCGAGGACAACGCCGAGTTCGGCCTGGGTTACCGGCTGGCGATCGACCAGCAGACGACGATCGCTCGCGAACTTTTGAAGAAGCTTGCACCGGTCGTTGGTGAAGAATTGGTCACGGCCATACTCGATGCACAGCAGGTGACGGAAAGCGACTTCGCGGCCCAGCGCGAACGCGTGGCCGCGCTTTGCGACGCGCTGGATGGCCGGACCGATGACGAGTCCCTGAACCTCCTCGCGCTTTCGGATTTCCTCGTCCGTCGCAGCGTCTGGATCGTCGGCGGTGACGGTTGGGCGTACGATATCGGCTATGGTGGCCTCGACCACGTGCTCGCCCAGAATCGTGACGTCAACGTGCTGGTGCTCGACACCGAGGTCTACTCCAACACCGGCGGCCAATCGTCGAAGGCCACGCCGCTTGGTGCCACCGCCAAGTTCGCTGCCGCCGGCAAGCCGGTGCCGCGCAAGGACCTGGCGATGCAGGCCATCGCCTATGGCTACGTCTACGTCGCGCAGATAGCGATGGGGGCGAATTCGGAGCAAACCCTCGTTGCTCTGCGCGAGGCGGAGGCTTACCCAGGACCATCGCTCATCCTCGCCTACTCCCACTGCATCGCTCACGGTTTCGACCTGCGGTACGGGATGAAGCAACAGGCGCGAGCGGCGGCAGCCGGCTATTGGCCGTTGTTCCGTTACGATCCGACTCGTCGCGGCGGTGGCGCTAATCCGTTCAGCCTCGACAGCCCCAAGCCGCGCCTCAAGCTCGCCGATTTCACCCAGCGCGAACTGCGCTACGAAGGACTGGCGCAAACCGACCGCGAACGGGCCGAGCACCTGCTTCGACAGGCCCAGGCGGTGGTCGACGAGCGTTTCAGGGTCTACGAGGATCTGGCCGCGCGTGACGGCGACCGATTCCAGCCAAACTGGACGGAGGTCTGAACCGATGGTCGATCTCTCCACTACCTATCTCAATATGCCGCTCGCCCATCCGGTGGTCGCCTCGGCGTCGCCGCTTGGCCGCGCGCTCGACGATATCCGACGACTGGAGGACGCCGGGGCCGCCGCCGTCGTGCTGCCGTCGATCTATGAGGAGGAGGTGGAGGCCGAGGACGAGATCACCCTGGCGCTGGTGGAACAGGGCAGTTGGACGCAACCGGAGGCCGGGGACTACTTTCCCGCCCGGTATCGCGAAGTCGGTGGGCTGGACTCGCGCCTGGAGGCGATCCGTAGGGCGCGCGAAGCATGCGAGATCCCAATCATCGCCAGCCTCAACGGCTCGGCCCCGGCAGGCTGGGTCGAGTTCAGCAGCGAAATCACCCAAGCCGGCGCGTCGGCAATCGAACTCAATATTTATCGAGTGCCGGCCAATCTGTCGGAAAGTGGGGCCGAAGTGGAGCGCCAGTGGCTCGACACAGTCGCCGCCGTGCGCGCCGCGACCGAGTTACCGCTGGCGGTGAAATTGGGCCCTTGGCTTTCCTCACCGGGCCATTTCGCCCGCGGCCTAGTCGAGGCCGGCGCCAACGGACTGGTCCTGTTCAACCGCTTCTACCAACCGGACATCGATCTCACGACGTTGACTCCGAAGCCCGATCTTCAACTCAGTCATCCCTATGAAATTCGTCAGGCGCTGCTGTGGATCGCGCTGCTGCGCGACCGGGTAGCGGCGTCTCTCGCTGCGACCAGCGGCGTCGAGACGGCGGTCGAGGTGGTAAAATACGTGCTGGCCGGTGCCGATGTAGTAATGACCGCGTCGGCTCTGCTTCGCCACGGTCCGCAGCACATCGGAACGCTTCGCGACGGTTTGGCCGACTGGATCGCCGGCCGCGGCTTCGAAGATGTTGGCGCCATGCGCGGCCGGCTGGCTGCCGATCGGTTGGAGACTACTGAGCCGCTGCTCAGGGCTCAATATGCTCACATGCTGCTGAGCTACGATCCCGCTGCTGCTTGACGAGCTTCGGTTTGCGCCAGCTGCCGCCGGGCGCTATGTCGGAGCAGCGCTTGTTCCGCTATAGGTTCGGCTCGGGAGCGTGTGATGATTTTCCGTCAACTGTTCGACACGGTCTCGTCGACTTACACCTACCTGATCGCCAGCCGGAAGGGCGGCGAGGCGCTGATCATCGATCCTGTCCTCGATCGCGTTGATCGATATGTGCAGCTTCTCGATGAGCTCGACCTTAAGCTGATCAAAGCGGTCGACACCCACGTTCATGCCGACCACATCTCCGGTCTGTCGGAGCTGCGCGATCGGACCCGGTGTATCACCGTCATGGGCGAGGAAAGCGGCGTCGATGTCGTGTCGATGCGGGTCGGCGATGGCGACCGCGTCGAGATCGAAGGGATCAGCCTCGACGCCATCTACACGCCCGGTCACACCGACGACTCCTACTCGTTCCTGATGGGCGACCGGGTGTTTACCGGCGACACGCTGCTTATTCGCGGCACCGGCCGCACGGACTTCCAAAACGGGAGCGCCGAGGCTCAGTATCAGTCGATCTTCAATCGATTGCTCAAGCTTCCGGAGGCGACGTTTGTCTATCCGGCACACGACTACAAGGGCGATACCGTTTCCACAATCGGCGAGGAGAGGGCCTTCAATCCGCGGCTCCAAGTTGGTTCGGTTCAGGAGTACATCGACATCATGAACGGCCTCGATCTTCCTAATCCGCGAATGATGGACGTGGCGGTACCGGCGAACCTGCACCTTGGCCTCGATCAAGGAACGCCGGAACGGGTACAGTGGACGCTCGATGCGGAGACAGTCATTGATGCGGTCGACTCCCGTGAGGCGGTGCTCGTTGATTTACGCGATCGCTCAGAACGCGAACGCCACGGAGTAATCCCCGGATCGGTTCACGCGCCTTATCCCGATCTCGACGACCAGATTGGTCCGGGCGGTACGCTCAAACAGCTCGCCGACACGTCCGACAAGCGGCTCGTTTTCTACTGCGCCTTCGGCGAGCGCTCGGCCATGGCCGCGGAGGCTGCCCGTGCGGCGGGCCTTGCTGGCTCATGTCACCTCAAGGGCGGGATCAAGGCTTGGAAGGCCGCGGACGGACCGCTCGATACCCTGAAGCTGGTTTGAGCCACGCTCAGAACTGATTGAGCAGCCGCTCCAGATAGTCGCGCTCGATGACCGGACGTTCCGGATCGCTCAGCCGCTCGCGAATCGCCTCGAGAATCTCGCGGGCACGCTGGATGTCGATTTCGTCTGGTACCTCGACCGTCGATCCAAGGTCCGGGCCGAGCGTCCGCTGTGGCCGACCCAGCGGATCTTCGTTGGGCATCTGGCGTGTACCCGGGTTGCCGGCAAAGCCCGGCCCCTGATTGGTCAACTGCTGAGCCAGGCCCTCCGCGCCCTGGCGCAGCGCTTCCAACGCCCGCCCCTGATTGCTGAGGGCGCTGCCGGCCTGTCCTTCGCCGAGATCGCCGGCGGCCTGGCCCATCGCTTCACCGGCCTCGCCGAGGGGGCCACCTTCGCCGGGCTGCATGCCCATGCCTTCCATTTGCTCCATCAACTCGCCGAGCGCCTGTTCAAGCCCCTCTTGTTGCTGCTGCAACTGCCTAAGCGCTTCTGCCATTTCCTCCGGCGTCATCGGCTCGCCATTCTCGCCCAAGCCGCGCTCGGCGCGATGGGTCTCGTCCATCAGCTGCTGCTGTCGGCGAATCATGTCGGCGAGTTCGTTTAGGCTTTGCATCATCTCGCCGGCTTGCTGCTGGTCGCCCATCATCGGTCGGCCGGCCTGCAGATTCTCCAGCATGTTCTGCAGTTCGCTGAGCAGCTGCCGAGCGGCATCCCGCGCGCCGTTTCGCGCCAGATCCTCGATCTGGTCGAGCATGCGTTCGAGGTCCTGCGAACGTAGAGTTTGTGCGTCTGGATTGGGCGGCAGATTAGCAAAGTTCGGACTGCGCATCGCTTCCTCGGCGAGCGCCTGCATGAACTTCTGCAACGCTTCACGCAATTCGGCGGTGAGCCGCTCGATCTCCTCATCGGACGCGCCGTTCTCCAGCGCCTCGCGCAGCGCCTCCTCGGCGGCACGAAGTTCCTGAGCCGCGAGTGATAGATCGCCGTCCTCGATCCCGAGCGCAACAGCCCAGAGGTAGTCGACAACGTCGCGAAGATCGTCGTCGTTGCGGGCGCGGTTCAGCCGGTGATAGGCCGTGCGCAAACCCAGATAGTCGCCGATGTCGTCGAACGTGTCTTCCGGCGCGAGCGTCAGCGCATCGAGCGCATCGCCAACCAAGGGCGCGGTATTGGCATCCATGGCCAGACGGGCGCGCTGCTCGATCACCGCGCGCGCGAGGGGATCGACGAACCGGCGGGCCGGCAGTTCGACCTCGAGCGGGGCGCTGCGGCCCTCCTGTTCCGCTTCGTCGCGGGCCACCAGTGTCATCTTAACAGTCGCACCGGCCCAGGGATGGGCAGTGAGGTCGCGGATGGTTTCGCCAGTGCCGTCGCGAGTCCTGAGTTGCGGCAGGGATAGCGGGACCATTGGCGCCTCAAACAAGGGGCGTGCGGTCTGATCGGTGACCTGCTCGAGCGGCCTGACCTCGGCGCTCGCGTCGATGATTCCGTAATCGTCTTTGAGCGTATAGCGGAGCGTTAGGGCTCCGCTGAGGTTCGGTCGCGGTTCGCCAGCAAAATCGATCTGAGGAGCTCGGTCAGGCTCGACCGCAAACCGCCAGCGCATCACCTCGCTTTCGCCTTTACGGACGATGACATCGGCTGCGGTGTCGAGATCCACCCGTTGCTCCAACGGTGGCGCTTCGTCCGCTCCACCGTCCGCCATCTCCACGGCTGCGACTTTGGCTGGAACCTCCCAGTCTTCGATCCCTTTAGCGACGCGCAGATCATTGGCGCCGGCTGTGCGCACGGTGACGACACTCCCCGACGGCACGCTGAATCGGGTACCCGGCGGTTTTGCCGCATCGCCGGTCAGGAAGATCGGTGGTCGGCCCGTATAAGCCGGTGGTGTGACCCACGCGTCGATTCGGGCGACTGTGACCGCGGTGGTTTCGCCGCCACGGAAAGCTTCGCCGAGCATATCGATCCGGCCCGGCCCGGCGTAAACAAAGGCGACCACAAGAACCAAGATCACCAGAAATCGCACCGCGACCGGGTCGCGGCGGGCGAGGCCAGGTGCCGGGAGCCCGACTTTCAGTCGATCGAGCGCGGCCAGCAGCCGTCGTTGGTGCGCCGCCCAAAGTGCTTGTGCAGCGGGATCGTCGTCGCCGACCGCGAGCCGGTCGGTCAACGCGGTCGCCGGGCGATGGATCAGCCCGCTTGCCGCCTCGACGCGCGCCAGTGCGGCTTCGCGCCGCGGACGTCGCGATCGTAGGAAGCCCGCCGTGAGGACGATCGCCGCGAGACAAAAGGCGACGAGGATTGCGTAGCGTAGCGGATCGGAGACAACCCGCCACAGACCGAACCAGGAGACAATCGCGAACAAGGCCGCGAGAACCAAAAAAGCGGCAACGACCGGCCATGCCGTCTCCCACAGCATCGCCAGACGAGCTTTGAAGACGGCCCGTTCAACGCGGGCGACAACGTCGCGTTCGCTGATCGAGGTGTCGGGCGATTGTCCTTCGCCGGACTGCGCCATTCGCGTTTCGCCTTTCTGCCCCCAAGCGAAGGGTAGCACAGAGTTGGGAGAAATCGAGGCCGGTTATCTCGTCGCTGGACTCAGCTGTCGCCCTTGAGCCAGGGCGGGAGGATGTCGACGCCGATCAGCTCATCGTAGGTCTGCCGCGGCCTGACCACTGCCCAGTCCGAGCCGTTAACCATCACTTCCGGCAACAGCGGGCGTGTGTTGTAGGTCGATGCTTGGACCGCGCCGTAGGCGCCGACGGTCATGATCGCAATCAGGTCGCCCTGGTTGAGCGGCGGGAGCGGCCGGTCGTGGGCGAAGTAATCGCCGCTCTCGCAAACCCCGCCAACGACGTCGACCGTCACCTCAGGAGCATCGGCCGAAGCTTGCCGCACCGGGCGGATGTCGTGATGGGCTTCGTAGAGCGTCGGCCGGATGAGGTCGTTCATCGCCGCGTCGACGATCAGGAAAGTCTTGGCGGCGCCGGTTTTCAAATAGACTACTTCGCTGACCAGGATACCGGCATTGCCAACGAACACCCGCCCCGGCTCGAACAAGATCTGGCATCCGAGATTGCCGAGCCGACGCCGAATGATCTCGCCATAGGCGGCGGGCTCGGCCGGCGGTGGATCATCCAATCGATAGGGAATACCCAGTCCTCCGCCGGCGTCGACATGGTCGATCGTGTGTCCGTCGGAACGCAAGATGCGCACCAGATCGGCGAGCAGTCCATACGCCTCGTCAAAGGGCTCCAGATCGGTGATCTGGCTTCCGATATGCATGTCGACGCCGCTCACCTGAATCCCGGGGAGCCGCGCCGCGTGGGCGTAGACGTCGCGGGCACGCTCGTAGGGGACGCCGAACTTGTTCTCCGCCTTTCCGGTGGTGATCTTGGCATGGGTGCGTGCGTCAACGTCTGGATTGACCCGGATTGCCACTCGTACGGTGGCTCCCTTGGCCGTGGCGATCGTCGAGATCAGTTCAAGTTCGGGCTCTGACTCGACGTTGAAAAGGGCGATGCCGGCATCGATGGCAAAGGCAATCTCTCGGGCGGTCTTGGCCACGCCTGCGAAAACGATGCGATCCGGCGGGGCGCCGGCATCCAGCGCACGGCGCAGTTCCCCCTCTGAAACGACGTCAAGCCCGGCACCTTCATCCAGGAACGTCCGGATCACGGCCTGGTTTGAATTCGCCTTCATCGCGTAGCAGATCATTGTGTCCAGACCGGCCAGCGCGGCGTCGAACACGCGATAGTGGCGGACAAGCGTGGCCGTCGCATAGCAGTAGAACGGCGTCCCAACTGCTGCCGCGATGTCAGGCAAGGGCACATCTTCGGCGTGAAGAATGCCGTCGCGGTAGTCGAAGTGGTTCACGGGTTGGCTAGATCAGCTTGTCGAGGATGAACGGCCGGTCCGGCTCGTCATCGTTGGGGGCACCAGGGTCAACGTCCGATGGCACCGCAGCACGCGGCGGTGGTTCGAGTGCGCCTTTTCGGCCGCACGCCGACAGACCGATCGCCGAGACCAGAACGACGGCCACTGTGGCCCGATACACCATCCGACGGTCGATGAGCGCCACGGTTAATCCCCCTGCTGCCCGAACGGCTTTCGTAACAAATGTAGCAAAGCGTGCGCATTCCTCTAGCACAAAGAGACGACGTGCGCATGCGTACTGAACGCGCCGCTCAGTGATCAGTCACTGGCCTCTTTCTTCAGACGTTTCAGCCAGCGACGAGCCTCCTTGCGGACGTTGACCGGCGCCGTTCCCCCCTGGCTGGTTCGGCTCGCGGCTGACTGTGTGACGCCGAGAACACCATAGACCTCGGCGGTGATGCGCGGTTCGATCGCCTGGAGATCCTCAAGCGGCACCCGGTGAAGCGGACGATGAGTGGCCTCGGCGCGCTGCACCACACGGCCGGTTACCTCATGTGCCTCACGGAACGGCATATCCAACGACTGCACCAGCCAGTCGGCGAGATCGGTCGCCGTCGCATAGGCTTCGCCGGCGGCTTTGCGCATCGCCGCCTTGTTGGGTTCCATGTCGCGGACCATGCCGAGGGTAGCAGTCACGCAAAGATCCAGCGTTTCCAACGCGTCAAAGACGGGTTCTTTGTCCTCCTGCATATCTTTTTGATAGGCGAGCGGCAGTCCCTTGAGGACGATGAGCAGAGCGTTCAGCGACCCGATGATGCGGCCGGTCTTGGCGCGCACCAACTCTGCCGCGTCCGGGTTGCGCTTCTGCGGCATGATCGACGAGCCAGTCGTGAACCGGTCGGACAGCGTAACGAAGTTGAAGCCGGCCGAGGACCAGATGACGATCTCTTCGGCGAAGCGGGACAGGTGTACCGCCGTCAGGCTGGCGACGGCCATGGCTTCGACCGCGAAGTCGCGATCGGAGACCGCATCGAGCGAGTTGGCGGCCGGACGATCGAAACCAAGCGCCTTGGCTGTCGCCTCGCGGTCGATTGGAAACGACGTTCCGGCTAGGGCAGCAGCGCCGAGTGGCGATTCGTTCATCCGGCGGCGCGCGTCGGCAAAGCGGCTCCGGTCTCGGCCGAGCATTTCCACATATGCCATCAGGTGGTGGCCGAAGGTCACCGGTTGGGCTGTTTGCAGGTGGGTGAAGCCCGGCATCACGACCGTCGCGTGTTCCAGCCCCTTCTCGGCGAGGGCTATTTGCAGATCGAGGAGTTTAGTGTCGATGGCGTCGATAGCGTCGCGGACCCAGAGTCTTAGGTCTGTGGCAACCTGATCGTTGCGGGAGCGGGCGGTATGCAATCGTCCACCGGCGGATCCGATCAGCTCTATCAGTCGCGCCTCGATGTGGGTGTGCACATCTTCAAGTGCGCGCGAAAACGTGAACGACCCTGCTTCGAACTCTCGCAGGATCGTGTCTAGACCGTTCCTGATCTTTTCGGCATCGTCTGCCGTAATGATGCCGCAGGCTGCAAGCATGTCGGCTTGGGCTTTTGAGGCCGCGATGTCCTGAGGGAAGAGCTTGCGATCAAAATCGATCGACGCGTTGATCTCTTCCATCACGGCGTCGGGACCCTGGGCAAAACGCCCGCCCCACATGCGGCTGTTCATGAGTGCTCCGGAGTGTACGAACGAAATATGGCTGACCAGTCCCCCAAGCGCCGCACCACAACCCTGATCGCCGTTGCCGCGTTTGCCGGTGTCGCCGCTGGTGCAGTGGCGGTATATGCCATGCGGTCCGACGAAGGCAACGGCGAGGTGGTCGCCAGCGCTGCCGATTGTACCGCGGCGACCCATATCGCGGCGAACATCGATCCGTTCGCGATAGGCGACTTGGCAGCCTTTCAGACCGCCAGTCAGGCCCGTGATCTGGGTAGCCTAACCTTCCAGGTTGACAATGGCAGCGACACAACGCTTGCGGAGCTCGGCGACAAGGTCATGCTGGTCAACCTATGGGCCACATGGTGCGTTCCCTGCCGGACCGAGATGCCGGCCCTCGACCGGTTGGAGGCCGATCTTGGCGGCAACGACTTCGAGGTCGTCGCGGTCAATATCGATCTCAACAACATTGAACGGGCCCGTGCGTTCCTCGAAGAGATCGAAGTCCAGGATCTCGCTTTCTACGCTGATCCGAGCGCCGACATCTTCTCCGACCTCAAGAGCCGGGGACTTGCCCTCGGACTGCCCACGACGCTGCTGGTCGATGCCAACGGTTGTCACATCGGTTCGCTTCAAGGACCGGCGGAATGGGATTCCGACGACGCCAAGGCGCTGATCAACGCTGCTCTGGAGGCGCTGCCGGCTGGCGTCTGAGGCTGGCGTTTCCCTAGCGGGTGGGTACCGGCGTGTCGCCGCTGTAGTCGTAGAAACCGCGCCCGGCCTTACGGCCCAACCACCCCGCCTCGACATACTTCACCAGCAACGGGCAGGGCCGGTACTTGGAATCGGAGAGCCCTTCGTAGAGCACCTGCATGATCGACAGGCAGGTATCGAGGCCAATGAAGTCGGCGAGTTGCAAGGGTCCCATGGGATGGTGGGCGCCCAGCCGCATGGCCGTGTCGATGGCATCGACGGTACCAACCCCCTCGTGCAGGGTGTAGATCGCTTCGTTGATCATCGGCAGCAGAATCCGGTTGACGATGAAGCCCGGAAAATCTTCCGCAACTACGATCGTCTTGCCGACCCGGGCAATGAACTCCCGGGCGGATTCGAAAGTCTCCTGACTGGTGGCGATCCCCCGAATAAGTTCGACCAGTTCCATGACCGGTACCGGATTCATGAAATGAATGCCGATGAAGCTCTCGGGCGCTGCACTCGCCGAAGCTAGGCGTGTGATGGATAGCGATGAGGTGTTGCTGGCAAGGATCGCCGTCGATTTGAGCACCGGCTGAAGCGACGCAAAGATATCGCGTTTGACCGCTTCGTCTTCCGTCGCCGACTCGATGACGAGATCGGCGGCTGTCAAGGCGTCGAGGTCGGGCGCCGGCTTGATTCGATCAAGCGCCGCATTGCGATCCGATTCCGTGATCTTCTGCGAGGCAACCTGGCGGGCCATGTTGCCGTTGATGGTTGCCAGCGCCGACTTGATGCGGTCCTCGGCGACATCGTGGATCAGCACCTCAAATCCGGCCAGCGAGCAGACATGGGCGATTCCGCTGCCCATCTGGCCCGAGCCGATAATGCCGATGGTTCTGATCTCGTTCCGCATAACCCTCACCGATTGCTCGCGCCGCGATGCAGCAATCGGCCATGCCCGCGAGTCTTGTCAAGGAAAAGCGAAAGCGGCGAAACCGCGCGGTTACCCGCAGCGATTACAGCAGCGTATTGAGTTCAGGCAGGATTTCGAACACATCGCCAACCAGCCCGTAGTCGGCGATCTGGAAGATCGGCGCTTCCGGATCGGTATTGATGGCGACAATGACACGAGAGTCCTTCATCCCGGCGAGATGCTGGATCGCGCCTGAGATACCGCAGGCAATGTAGAGGTCCGGGGCCACGACTTTGCCGGTTTGACCGACCTGGAGGTCATTGGGTGCGTAGCCGGCATCGACCGCCGCGCGCGAAGCGCCGATCGCCGCGCCCAGCTTGTCGGCCAGCGGCTCGATAGTCCGGCGGAAATCTTCTGCCGACTTGAATGCCCGGCCGCCCGAGATCACGATCTTGGCGGCCGCAAGATCCGGCCGGGCGAGATCGGGGATGTCGGCGGAGACGAAGGTGACTCGGTCGTCCGCGGCCGTCGATGGGACCTCAATCGTCTCAATCGGCGCGGCGGCCCCGGCCGCCGCGGCCGGAAATGCAGAGGCCCGAACGGTGATCACCCGCTTTGGTTCGGCGTTGCGAACGGTCTCAATGGCGTTGCCCGCATAAATCGGACGCTCGAAGGTATCCCGCGATACTACCGCCGTGACGTCGGACACCTGGGCCACATCGAGAAGCGCTGCAATTCGCGGCATGAGGTTCTTGCCAAAGGTCGAGGCTGGCGCAACCAGCGCATCATAACCGTCCGCGAGGGGAACGATCAGGGCGGTCATCGACTCAGCAAGCTGATGTCCTAGTGCCGGGCTATCAGCCTGCAGGACTTTTCCAACGCCGGTTAGCCCGGCCGCTTCGCCTGCCACCGCGCGGCAATCGGCGCCGGCGATCAGGACATCGACGGAGTCCCCGAGTTCCAGCGCCGCCGTCAATGCGCGCGCTGTTGTGTCCTTCAGCCTGGCGTTGTCGTGCTCAGCGATCAGTAGCGTTGTCACAGCACACCCGCTTCGGTTTTGAGCTTCTCCATCAGCTCAGCCGGCGAGCCGAGCACAACTCCGCCTCGGCGTGCCGGTGGTGCCTCGACCCTGACTACCGTCAGGCGCGGCGCCAGATCGACGCCGAGATCGTCGGCTGTCAGTTCTTCAATAGGCTTCTTCTTGGCGCGCAGGATGTTGGGAAGAGAAGCATATCGCGGCTCGTTGAGGCGCAGATCAGTGGTGATGACGGCCGGCAACGTTAGGCGAAGGGTCTCAAGACCACCGTCCACCTCGCGGACGACGGTCACCGCATCGCCGTCTATCGCAACGTCGGATGCAAACGTCGCCTGCGGCCAGTCGAGCAACGCCGCTAGTATCTGGCCGGTCTGATTGCAGTCATCATCGATCGCTTGTTTGCCTAGGATTACCAGTTCCGGCGTTTCCCTTGCGACAACGGCGTTTAGCGCCTTGGCGACTCCCAACGGTTCGCATGTGATCTCCGTTTTCACCAGGATGCCGCGATCCGCACCCATGGCGAGTCCGGTTCGGATGGTTTCGGAGGCGTCGCCGGTCCCGATCGAGACCAGCACCACTTCTTCGGCGTGTCCCGCTTCTTTCAGCCGCAGGGCTTCTTCGACGGCAATTTCGTCGAACGGGTTCATCGCCATCTTAACGTTGGCGAGGTCGACCCCGGTTTCATCTGGCCGAACGCGAACCTTGACATTGTAGTCGATCACCCGCTTGACCGGGACGAGGATCTTCATGGCGAGGAAACGTGCTCGTGGCTGATGCGAGTTGGGGGTCGCGGGACCCTATCGACGGCCCTCATCGTCGTCAATCGAGCCCCATGGAGCCGGCGCGTCTGGTCCCGGCGGCCGGTCGAACAGCGGCACGCCTGGCCGTCGCATGAGCACCACCAGCACCGCTCCGGTGATCAGTCCACCGATATGCGACCACCAGGCGACCTGATCGCCAGGCCGGGCAATAACCACCTGATAGACCTGGTACAACACCCAGAATCCCAGCACCCAGTAGGCCCGCAGTCGCAAGGGTATTCGGCCAAGAGCCAGTATCCAGATCTTCTGTTTGGGATGGAGCATCAGATAGGCGGCGACCACGCCCGCGACCGCGCCCGAAGCGCCCACAACCGGTGCCTGTCCGGTCGGGTCGCTCCAAACGAACGCATAACCGGCACCGGCCGCGCACAGCAGGTAGAAGACAATGAACCGGATATGACCGAAGGCGTCCTCGACGTTGTCGGCGAACACCCACAGGAAGAGCATGTTGCCGATCAGGTGCCAGAGATCGCCGTGGAGGAACGAATAGGTGATGATCGTCAACCATTCGGGGATCGCCTCGTATTCCGGCGGCAGCGCCAGATGATCATTGTAGACCGCCGGGATCAGCCCATAGGACAAGACTGAGCTCTGGCTGACGGAACTGAGGCCACCGCTTTGCACGACGAAATAGACGAAGACGTTGGCAGCTAGCAGCGCCCAACACCCGTAAGGCCGGCTGATATGGACCAGCGGTCGGCCGTCGTGGATCGGAAAGATCGGCATCGACCGCTCTCTCTCGCCTAGCGGTTCTCTCCCGGGACCCAAAGGACGTCGCCTTTGCCGCCATCATTGGCAACCCGCGAGGCGACGAAAAGAAAGTCGGACAGCCGGTTGACGTAGGTGAGCGCTGCCGGATTGAGGGGCTCAGCGGCGTTTAGCGCGGTCATCACCCGTTCTGCCCGGCGGGCAACGGTGCGTGAGATATGAAGGGCTGCCGCTGCCGGCGATCCGCCGGGCAGAATGAAGGATGTCAGCGGCGCGAGACCATCATTGAGCGCATCGATCTCGGCCTCGAGACGTTCGACCTGGGCGGATACGACCCGCAGTCTTTCGCGCTGTCTGCTCTCATCCTGCGGGACCGCAAGGTCGGCACCGAGATCGAATAGGTCGTTCTGAATGCGGGCGACCATCGCATCGAGATCCGGCGCAATCGCAAGGCGTGCCGTGCCAAGGGAAGCATTCAGTTCGTCGATCGTCCCGATCGCCTCAAACCGCCAGTCGGATTTCGGCCGCCGCTCGCCCGAGCCGAGGGCGGACGTGCCATCGTCTCCGGTTCGCGTGTAGATCTTGTTGAGAACCACCATGGTTTCGAAAACCGCCTACGTGGAAACAAAATAGAGCGCGGTCATCATAACGATGATCGCGACGAATTGGAGGATGACGCGCCAGCGCATGAGCGTCTGCGACCGGTTTTCGGATTTGCCGCGCACCATGTTGAGAATCCCGGCACCGAGAACAATGACGACGGCGGCCAACGCAGCGACCGTGGCGCCCTGGAGCAGCGTCTCGGCCATCTCAGGTGGCCAGCGCGGGGCGACCCCGGTGTTTCTTCAAGTGAACCATGTCTCGCGGTTATACGCCTTTCGATCAGGTCGGGCCATCAGGACCGCCACCGGCCGATAGTCGCATCACGCCGCGCGTCGACGGGAACCCGCAATGGCCGAGATCGCCAGCATGGCCTGCCCAACGACCTCAACGGAAATAGCGCCTCTGAGACGGCTGTCGACCACCGCCCGGTTCAGGATGTCCAAAGCGCGCTCGATCCGCGGCAGGGACCAGATCGTCACTTGCCGCGATACGACAGGTCGCCGACGGAAGAAGATCTGCGGTGGCAACGCCCGGTCTGGCGGCGTGCCGGCATCGACCGCCGCGCGAGCCCGGTGCAACATGTCGAAATGCCGAACGGCAGCGCCGATCACCGCGAAATCCGCCGTTCCCGCGGCAACCAGGCGACGATAGGCGCGGGCGAAGCCCTCGGCGTCCCCCGATGCGGCGGCATCGACAGCCTCATCCACGGCAAAGGCGGATGCGTCGCCAACGATGGCGCGGACATCCTCGATTGTGATTTCGCCTTTTCCGGCTGCATAGAGGCAGAGTTTGACCACCTCGCCCCGGCTTGCCATCCGATCGCCGCCGAGTAGTGCCGTAAGGGCTTCGCGGGCGTCACCGGCAACGGCTAAGCCCGCCGCATTGGTTTCCTCATCAATGACCCGACTCAGTGCTTGGGCGTCGTCCGCGTAACAGGCAATCGCCACTGCATTCGCCGCCGCGGCGAACAGTTTGCGAAGGGGTGCCGTTTTCCTGAGTTCGCCGGCGGCGATCACGACAAACGCATCTTCCGGTGGGGTCGCGATCAGCGGCTCGAGCGCCGGCACGATCGAGCCGGCTCCCTGAACACGAACGCTGATGCAGCGCGTGCCGCCGAACATCGGGATGGCGTACGCTTCGTCGGCCAGGCGCTTCGGATCGGCGGCGATTTCGGCCGAATCGAGGTGAATATGACTGAGGGCATCGGCATCGTCACCCAACACAGTCGCCGCGAGCGTCGAGGCGCGCTCGCTCACAAGGCCGGCATCGTTGCCGAAGATGAGGATGCAGCGAGCGGAGGGATCGGGCCGTGCGAAGAACCGCGCGACTTCGGTCGCGCGAAGCTCTGCCACAACCGTTTACTCAGGAGCCGGCGGCGACCGCCGCGGCGACACGGGTGGAAATCTCGCGAGCAGCCTCAGCGGCAGCGCGATTCTCGGCGTCGATCTTTGCCCGGGTATTGGCGAAGGCTTGGTTGCTCCGGTTGTACGAGGCCGACGTCCGGGCGGTGCCGCGGACGAGCTGCTCGCCGCTGGCGATATTGGTGACCTCGTAGGTCGCCGCCAACCGAACGGAGAACACCGGCGACGAATCGATGTTGGTAATACCGAGGCCGACCTCACGCGAGGTGACCGTCAGCTTCATCCTGTAGAGCGGATCGCCGACCGTCTTGCCGCCAGTGAGTTGAAAAAGAACGTTGTTGCGGACCTGCTGGGACACCCGGTCCTTGACCGGTGCGATCGCAATCCGGGTCAGCGTTGATTGAACCGTGCCGCCGCCCGCCGCCGGACCGTACAGCGGCTGGACCGTGCAGGCACCGAGCATCCCGGCGACGAGTGCTGCAGCCAGCCCCCGAATACCGGCGCGGCGGGATATGCGGTAGCCGCGGTCAGACGACGACATTAACGATCCTCTTCGGTACGACGACGATCTTCTTTGGATCATTCCCCCCGAGCGCCCGAGCGACGAAATCGAGCGCGAGAACAGCCCGCTCGACGTCACCTTGTGACGCGTCCGCGGCAATTGTCAATTCGCCACGTTTCTTTCCGTTCACCTGCACCGGTAACACTATCACGTCCTCGGTTAGAAGCGAGGGATCAAATGGCGGCCAGTCGCTGCTGGCGACCACGCTTTTGTGGCCGAGCGTAGCCCAGCAGGCTTCTGCCAAATGCGGCATCATCGGTGCCATCATCTGGACCAGGAACTCGAGCGCCTCTCGGAGGGCATCGTCCAGGCTGGGATCCTCACCGGGCGGCGACTCGGTCGCCGCGGCGGAACAGGCACTGACCAACTCGTGGATGCGGGCCACCGACACGTTGAACCGCAGCGTTTCGATGCTCTCGCCGACCGCAGCAAGCGCCTTGTGGGCCGATTTGCGTAGTGTCGCGGCAGCAGCCGTAGGTTCGCTGGTCGGCTCAGGCGACCCCGGCGGCGGCAAGCGGGGCGCTGCCTCGGTGACCACGCGCCATACCCGCTGGACGAAACGGTAGGCGCCGGCTGCCCCTTCGTCGGTCCAAATGACGTCCCGGTCGGGTGGGGAGTCGGACAGCATGAACCATCGTGCGGTGTCGGCGCCGTACTGGTCGATGATTGCGGTCGGGTCGACGACGTTCTTCTTCGACTTCGACATCGATTCGACCGCGCCGATGGTGACAGGTTCGCCGGTATCGACGTGGACGGCGCTACCGTCCTCGCCGAGGCGCACTTCCTCCGGGAAAAGCCAGCGCCCGTCTACGCCCTTATAGGTTTCGTGGGTTACCATGCCTTGGGTGAACAATCCGTCGAACGGTTCGTCGAGGCCGGCGTGGCCCGTCACTTTCATCGCCCGGGTGAAGAAGCGTGAGTAGAGCAGATGCAGGATCGCATGCTCTACGCCACCGATGTATTGATCGACCGGCAGCCAGGCGTCGGCGGCAGCAGGGTCGGTCGGCGTCGCCGCCCAGGGATCGGTGAACCGGGCGAAATACCAGGACGAATCGACGAACGTGTCCATTGTGTCGGTTTCGCGGGTCGCTGCGCCGCCGCATTTCGGGCAGTTTACCGCCTTCCAGGTCGGATGATGATCGAGCGGATTGCCCGGGCGATCGAACGAGACGTCGTCCGGCAGCTTCACCGGCAGATCGGCGTCGGGCACCGGCACCACGCCGCAGGTCGGACAATGGATGACCGGGATTGGGCAGCCCCAATAGCGCTGGCGTGAGATGCCCCAGTCGCGAAGGCGATAGTTTACCTCGCGCACCCCTTGCGGCTTGCCGGCGATGGTTATCGCTTCCAGCCTTTGGGCCATGGCGTCTTTAGCCTCGGGCACCGACATGCCGTCAAGGAAGGCCGAGTTGATCATCCGCCCGTCACCGACATAGGCCTCGTCGCCGGATTCGAACTGCTCGACCCAGGCAGCGAACTCGGCGCCAGTGTCGATCACATCGAGGGGCGCCACCACCGGCATGATTGGCAGGTGGTACTTGGCGGCGAAATCGAAATCGCGCTGGTCGTGGCCGGGGCAGCCGAAGATCGCTCCTGTCCCGTAATCCATGAGCACGAAGTTGGCGACATAGACCGGTAATTTGAGATCGGAATCGACCGGATGAACCACTGCCAGTCCCGTGTCGAAACCGCGCTTCTCTGCCGTTTCCAATGCTTCTTCGCTGGTTCCCGCGTGATGGCAATCGGCGATGAACCGAGTGAGCTCGGGGTTGTCGGCCGCCAAAGCCGTGGCCAGTGGATGATCGGGTGAGATCGCCATGAACGACGCCCCAAACAGGGTATCGTGGCGCGTCGTGAACACTTCGAGATCGTCGAAGCCTTGGGGCGGCCTCCCATCGAACGCGAATCGGATACGCATCCCTTCGGATCGGCCGATCCAATTGCGCTGCATGATCCGGACTTTATCGGGCCAGCGCTCGAGGGTATCGAGCGCCGCCAGGAGATCGTCGGAGAAGGCGGTCGTCCGGAAAAACCACTGGGTCAGTTCGCGTTGCTCGACTTCGGCGCCGGATCGCCAGCCGCGGCCGTCGATCACTTGCTCGTTGGCAAGCACCGTCTGGTCGACCGGGTCCCAATTGACCCGCGACTTGCCACGATAAGCAAGACCAGCGGCGAGAAAGTCGAGGAAGAGCTTCTGCTGTTGGGCGTAATAGTCGACGTCGCAAGTGGCGAATTCGCGTCGCCAATCGAGCGACAGCCCCATGGTCTTTAGCTGCTCGCGCATGGCGGAGATGTTGCCGTAGGTCCAGTCGGCCGGGTTAACCTTGTTCTGGATCGCGGCGTTCTCAGCTGGTAGGCCGAAGGCATCCCACCCCATGGGATGGAGAACGTTGAAGCCGTTGGCGCGCTTGTAGCGTGCCACCACGTCGCCCATCGTATAGTTGCGGACATGGCCCATGTGGATGCGCCCCGATGGATAGGGGAACATCTCAAGCACGTAGTATTTCGGCCGCGGATCGTCGTTATCGGTCTCGAAAATGCGGGCATCCGTCCACACCGCCTGCCAATGGGCCTCGGATTCCTTTGGGTTGTATCGCTCGCTGGTCATGGCCGGATGAGGAGCTTGGGAGATCGCGTCGCGCCGGCTCGGCCGCCGCCGGCGGACACTCACCAGAATCATCGCCAGTGGTCAACCGGAAAGGCGGGTCCGCGCGGGTCGGCTTGCCACAATCGAGGCGCCACGAATGAAGCGATCCGGCCTTTGCCAGGATGCGTGCGTAATCGCAACTTGAGGTGCCCTCGGTGGAGCGGTATCGAGGGTCAGGGGGACGACCAAATGGGCATGTTTGATTCCTTGAATCTTCCGGTTCCGGCAATTGCCGGGACATTGCCGATCGTCGGGCAGGCGCCGGAGCGACCCGATCCGCACCTGATCGACCAACTCAAGGCCGTCGGAACCGCGACAGCGTCAGCCCTGATGCATCGCATGGGCGTCCGGCAGACCTTCATCGAGGGGCCGCTCCCTCGCATGCCGGGTGCCAAGGTTGTCGGGCCGGTGGTCACGCTGCAGTTCATGCCCCGGCGCGAGGACGTGATCGCCGGAATCGCCCCCGGTGAGGGCGAGGAGCAACTGGAGAAGTCCACAGCCCTGTGGTCAGTGTTCGAAACCGTTCAGCCTGGCGACATTCTTGCGGTGCAGGCGTTTGGCGACCTCAAGACCGGCTGCATGGGCGATATGCTGATCACCTTCTTCAAAGGGCGCGGCGGCATCGGAATTGTCGTTGACGGCTGCATCCGCGACTGGCCGCGGGTCAAGAACATCGGCACGCCGGTGTGGACGCGTGGCTTCACCCCCAACTATGCGTCGCAATCGACTTTGCTGCCCTGGGCGGTCAATGTGCCGATCGCGTGCAGCGACGTCCTGGTGATCCCGGGCGACGTCATGATTGCTGATGGTGATGGGGTCGTTTTGGTGCCTGCCAAGATGGTGCCGCTGGTTCTTGAACACGGCCTTGATCACGATGAGTGGGAGGAGTTCAGCCGCGCCCGCCTTTCCGAGGGGGGCAACATCAGAAAGTACTATCCGCTGAGCGAAGAAGGCATGGCCGAATACGAAGCATGGAAGAAAGCCCGCGTCGATCAGGACTGAATTCCGCGAAGTTATCACCCCGGGAAGAGACATCATGAAAATCACCGCCGTGAAGACCGCTGCCACCAGTGGTCACTGCATGCACCTTTGGGTGCGGGTCGAAACCGATGCCGGGATCACCGGCCTTGGCGAGTGCGTTCATGGCGGCCACGCGGCGATCGCGTTGATCCGCGACCTAACGCCCAAGCTGATCGGCAAGGACCCGTTCGCGGTCGATGCGTTGTTCGAGGAGCTCCGGCGTGGTTTGGTCTTCGAAGGCGGTTTCGCCGGGGCATTGATTACCGCCCTGACCGGCATTGAGATCGCGTTGTGGGATCTCAAGGGCAAGGCGTTGAAGACGCCGGTCTATGAACTGCTCGGTGGCAAGTTCCGGGACAAGATTCGCGTCTATGCTGATTGCGAAGTAACGCCCGGCATGAATTTTGATGAGTGCAAGAAGGTTGTCGACGAGGTGCTCGATAAGGGATTCACGGCCCTGAAGATCGACCTCGACATCGGCGCTTACGGCTACATGCAGAGCGAAGTGGCCGACTTCGAGAAGGACGCGTTCAACTATACCGCTGGCCCTTGGGAGCACAATCGCATGGTGCGGTTGGCTGAGATGGTGCGCAAGGCCGCCGGCGACACGTTCGACATCGCCAGCGACATCCACACTAGGCTCGACGTGCCGAGCGCGATCCGGCTGGTCAAGGATCTCGAGCCGTTCAATCTCATGTGGCTGGAGGAGCCGGTACCGCCTGAAAACGTAGCGGCGATGCGCGAGATCAAGCGCACGACAACGACACCGATCTGTGCTGGCGAGAATCTTTATCTGCGCTCCGGATTCCGCGATCTCATCGAGAGCCAGGCCGTCGACATCATCATGCCGGACATTCCCAAGTGCGGCGGGCTGTCGGAGTGTCGCAAGATCGCGAACATGGCGGAGATCTATTACATCCCCTTCGCACCCCACAACGTGTCGTCGCCGATCGGCACGATGGCGTCGGCGCATGTCTGCGCCACGGTGCCCAATTTCCTGGTGCTGGAGTTCCACTGGCTCAATCGCGACTACTGGTCGACGATCACCACACGCAAGACCGACATCATCAAGGATGGGTTCATCGCGCTTGACGATGCGCCCGGCATCGGTCTCGAACTCGACGAGGAGGTCGCCCGCGCGCATCAGTATCCCGGCACGACTTGGTTCGAGTGACCCGGCGATATCGGTGGAGTTGACGGATCTGTGACAGACCACGTGGGTCTCGGCACGGTACGTGAGCGCATCGCGCGCGCCGAACGGGATGCCGGTCGGCCGGTGGGGTCGGTGGGCCTGATCGCGGTGTCGAAGACGTTCGATGCTGATGCCATCCGCCCGGTGATCGCCGCGGGACAACGGGTGTTCGGCGAAAACCGAGTCCAGGAGGCGAAGGCCAAGTGGCCTATGCTCAAAGCCGCTGCCCCCGACCTCGAGCTCCACCTGATCGGGCCGCTCCAGTCCAACAAGGCGGGTGACGCCGTGGCCCTGTTCGACGCGATCCACACGATCGATCGGGACAGGATCGCGCGTGCGATCGTCAAGGAGATCGAACGGCAGGGCCGATCGCCGCGCTTGCTGGTTCAGGTCAACACCGGCGCGGAACCACAGAAGGCCGGCGTACTCCCAAAGGACACGGATGCGTTTATAGACCGATGTCGCTCCGAGTTCGGCCTGACGATCGATGGCCTGATGTGCATTCCACCCATCGACGAGCCCGCTGGCCCGCACTTCGCGCTGCTCGCCAAGATCGCCGAGCGACTGGGCCTCAACTCGCTGTCGATGGGGATGAGCGCCGATTTCGTCGACGCCATTGCACTGGGTGCCACGGATGTCCGGATCGGCAGCGCCATTTTCGGTGAGCGGAAAAAGCCCGCGCCCCAAGGATAGGCAGGCGCCTTGGTTGTTGCGAGGATTCGATGAAGACATGGATCGCGCTGATCAGGGGGATCGGCCCCACGACCCACAGGGTCATGACCATGCAGCAGCTTCGGGACGCCTGCGTCGGCGCCGGCTTCGATGAGGTCCGAACGATACTGGCAACCGGGAACCTGCTATTCGCCACGAAGGTCGGACTCCCAGCAATCAGGAAACGCGTTGCGGCGATCATTAGCGATCACGGACTGACCAATCCGGTGTTCTACCGCCGTCCGGCTGAACTGAAGGCTATTGTCGCCAAGGATCCCATGCCTGATGCTGCCTCCGAGCGGCCGAACCACCTTCTGGTGATGTTCTTGGACAAGGAACCCGCTCCGCAGAGCATTGATGCTCTCAGCGCCTATGACGGACCGGAGCAGATTCTCGTGTCCGACCGTGAGGTCTACATCGACTATGTCGATGGGGTTGGCACATCGAAATTGACGCCGACCGCTGCTGGAGCGGCTGCTCGGACAGTCCGGAACTGCGCGGAACTGGAACACGGTGGGCAAGCTCGTTGCAGCTGCTGGAGTGGATGTGAGGGGCTAGCAGATTCTTTATGGCCGTCGATGCTGTTGCCGTGTTCGACGCGATCCACATCATCGACTGTGACGTGACCGCGCGCGCGATTGCCGACGCCATCGCAGACTAGAACAGCGCGACGATGAGAACGTAGACCGCCATGAACACCACGACGATGAAGCCGATCGAGAAGAGGGTCGCGCGCGTCTCGTGCCGCCGCCCGGTTGTGTAGGCCAACGTGTGGGCGAGCCGCGCCAGAACGAAAACCGCGAAGAGACTATGCGACCGAGATCACCGTCCCCGGTCTGCTGCGGGCCAATAGTCGCCGCATCGTAGTCTCGGTTACCGCGATGCAGCCGGCGGTCGGCGCGAAGTCTGGCGCTGCGAGGTGCAGGAAGATGGCGCTGCCAGCACCCGGCCGCGGCCGGTCGAGGTTGTAGTCGAGGATCACCAGCAGATCGTAGAGGTTATCCTTCCGCCATAGCTTCTCGTGGCGGCCCGGATAGGGAAGCCGGATGGGTCGGTTGTAGCGGTGGTCGCCTGGATCGTCGCACCAGCCGGAGTTCGGCTTCAGCGGCGCGATCGGCAATGCCGTTACCGGCCGACGGACCCGGTCCGGACGATAGAGCAAGGCGACCAAGCGGTGAGCGCCGATTGGCGTAGCACCATCGCCCTCGCGCTTGCGCTTGGCGAGACCACCCCGTCCTACGGCGCAGCGTGCTGTCAGGCTGTCCGCAACCAGTCGCCCCTGGGTCGGGTCATGGCCGATGGCATTGACGACGATCTGGGAAAGCCGTGGAACAATGGCCATATGCCGGAGCACCCTTGGTTTGCTACACTGCCGGTTTGCTTGCGCCGGCAGGGGGTTGAGGTCTACATCCTTTATCTTAAGCTGATTCCGACAACCTGCCGGACCGATCCCAAAAACCGGCACGACGAACAAGAGGCGTGAGATGCCGGCCCGCAAGATTCTGGTCGTCGATGATGACGAGGTACTGCGCGACAGTTTGGTCGAACAGCTGTCGCTCTACGAGGAGTTCGACATCGAGCAGGCTGAAAATGCCGCCACCGGTATTCAGGCGGCTCGCCAGGGACGCATCGATCTGGTGATCATGGACGTCGGCTTGCCGGACATGGATGGCCGCGAGGCGGTTAAGCTCCTGCGCAAGAGCGGCTTCAAGGCACCGGTGATCATGCTGACCGGTCAGGACTCGGAGTCCGACACGATCCTCGGCCTCGAGGCCGGGGCCAATGACTACGTCACTAAGCCGTTTCGCTTTGCCGTTCTCCTCGCCCGCATTCGCGCCCAATTAAGGCAGCACGAACAGAGCGAGGACGCTGTCTTCACCATCGGTGGCTACACCTTTCGGCCGAGCGCCAAGATGCTGGTCGATGACCGCGGCCAGAAGGTGCGGCTGACCGAGAAAGAGACCGCCATTCTCAAGTTCTTGTACCGGGCCGGCGAGAAGGTGATCAGCCGCGACGTTCTGCTGCACGAGGTGTGGGGGTACAATTCAGGTGTCACCACCCACACCTTGGAGACCCACATCTACCGGCTCCGTCAGAAGATCGAGCGCGACCCCTCCAAGGCCGAACTCCTGGTGACCGACGTCGGCGGCTACAAGCTGGTTCCGTAAATGGCCCGACGACGGCGCGACCGGCTTGCCGACCCATGAGCCTCGATAGGGATATCGCCCTCCTGTCGCGCATCCCGCTGTTCGCCGACCTGGCGACGGAACAGCTCCGTCTCCTCGCGTTCAGCGCTGTGCGCCTCGACCTGTCTCCCACTCAGGTGCTGTTTCGCGAAGGTGCGACGGCGATGTCAGGTTACGTCGTCGCATTTGGCGGTATCGAAATGGCGGTCGGCCTCGGCGAACAGCGGCAGGTCCTAACCACCTGCGAGGCCGGCAGCCTCATTGGCGAAACCGCCCTGTTTGTCGAGACTAAGCGGCCGGCGACTGCAACGGCGATCGTCTCGTGCGAGGTTCTGGAGATCGACCGCAAGCTGGTGACCCGGATGTTGAACGAGTATCCGCAGGTTGCCGTGAAGCTACGTGCCACGATCGCTGGGCGCCTGGCCGCAACAGTCGGCGATCTCGGCGAGGTCGAGCAGGCGCTTGGCGCCATCGATGACAACCCGCTGAAGCGCTCCGGATCAGGCTGACCCGATCCGAACGACAACGGGGACGTGGTCCGAGGGTCGTTTCCAGCTCCGGGTCGCGGAGACGATTTCCGCAGATTCAAGGCGACCGGCCAGCGGCCGCGTGACCCAGATGTGGTCGAGACGGCGCCCTCGGTTCGATGCGCGCCAGTCGCGCGCCCGGTAACTCCACCAGGTGAAGACCTTCTCCTCCGGAGGAGCAAAATGCCGAATGGCGTCGGTCCAATCGCCCACCGCCTGCAGTGCGTTGAGTCGTTCAGTCTCGACTGGCGTGTGGCTGACGACGTCGAGGAGTTGTTTGTGCGACCAGACGTCGGCGGGATGTGGAGCAACGTTAAGGTCGCCTACGAGGATTGCCGGTCGGTCGGTTTCCGATCCATTCAGCCAAGCCTTCATTTCGTCGAGAAACGCCAGCTTGTGCGCGAATTTGTCATTCACGGTTGGGTCCGGCACGTCGCCACCTGATGGCACGTAGACATTGTGCAGCGTAACCTCCCCACCGGCATCGGGAATCGTCACTGCCGCGTGGCGGGCGTCGCCCTTCCCACAGAAGTCGCGCTTGTTGGTCGCCAGGAACGGTCGCCGCGAGAGGGTCGCAACGCCGTGATAGCCCTTCTGGCCGTTCAGCAACACATCGCTATAGCCGCGGGCACGAAAGGGTTTGAGCGGGAACCGGTTATCCGGACATTTGGTTTCCTGAAGGCAAAGAACATCGGGCCGATAGCGGTCGAGGAATAGGCCGACCTGCCGTGAGCGGAGGCGAACCGAGTTTATGTTCCACGATGCGACGGTGAGGCTCATGCAATCAAGTACAGGAAGCCGCGGGTTCGGCGATGATGTCAGATTAGCCGCAAGATAAAAGCGTCCAGCCCCGGGGGAGGCTGGACGCTCTTGCGCGTTACACTGCGCGACACCGAACTACGCCGGCGCCGGCGGACCGTCCTCGGCGAGACGGGGGGCGCTACCGAAATAAGAACGGCCCGCTCTTCGAATCAAATGGTGCGTACGGGGGGCGATTCAAGAGTTGATCGCCTCAGCAAGCCGGCGCATCGTAACCGAATAAAATCAGATTGTTAGGTCGATTCTCACGGCAAGATGAACTATTCGTAATAGTTGATCCTGAAGAGCCCGGGGTCGGGGCGGCCGCCGGTCGTCGTGTTGTAGACCGCGACCGAGGTATTGAGACCCCGTCCGTCTGTGACGATCCACTGGCGCAGCTCATAGGTATTACGGTTGAAGATGAGAGTAAGCTTGCCCTGTATCAGCCGGGAGTCTTCGATGATGATCAGGGCGACCAGGTCGTTTTCTTCGCGTACTTCGTTGACCACACCGGAGGTGAGATCGATCCGGTCGGCCAACAGATATCGCAGCGGCGTCTTTCGCAGTGGATAGAAGTCCTGAGTCGCGGTGCGGCCGTTACGGACAGCGACATTGCGGCCGTCGGAAATAACATCGAGGCGCACTGGCGGATCGTAGTCGAAGCGAATCTTGCCGGGGCGGGAAATATAGAAGCGGCCTTCCGATTGTTCGCCATGTGGGCCGACCTGAATGAATTGGCCCTCCATCGTCCGGAAGCTGTTGAAGTAGTCGTTGATGTTGGCGAGCGTGTCGCCTCGGCGAGCCGTCCGCCGGATGGCCACCGCGGGACCGGCTTTGGCCGGCGCCGCTGCGGCGGTCGCTCTTGGTGCATAGTCAGGCCGAACCCGTGGATCGGGAACCGGGTCGATCGGCACGCCGGCGAGTGCCAGACTGTCGACAAGGAACAGAACGACCGCGCCCACAATGGAGATGCGCCAAGAATTACGCAGGCTGCGGATCGGATTCCGGGCGACGTCGGCCGCTGCCAATTTGGTCCCTTTCATCAAAATTCCCTGCCGGGCGGTGACGGCGACCATGGTATCGTCGCGCCCGCCGGCGATCAGCTTAAGAGGCTATATGGCGAATTGGCGGCATCGCAAAGCGCGAAATGCCGCGACCGACCGCTTAAGCGAAGCCGTCGTCCATCTCTTCACGGACAAGGATTTCCCGCTTGCCGGCGTGGTTCGCCGGGCCGACGACACCTTCCTCCTCCATCCGCTCGATGATCGACGCGGCGCGATTGTAGCCGATCGAAAGCCTCCGCTGGATGTAGCTGGTCGAGGCCTTGCGGTCGCGAGCGACAATGGCAACCGCGCGATCGTAGAGATCGTTGGATTCGGAATCGCCGCCAGCGAGCGCGTCGTAACCGCCGGCATCGATTTCGTCCTCGGCGGTGATCGCGTCGAGGTATTCGGGCACGCCTTGCGTCTTGAGATGGGCAACCACTTCTTCGACCTCTTCGTCGCTGACAAACGGGCCATGGACACGCTGGATCCGGCCTCCGCCGGCCATGAACAGCATGTCACCCATCCCCAGCAACTGCTCTGCGCCCTGCTCGCCTAGGATGGTCCGGCTGTCGATCTTGGACGTCACCTGGAAGGAGATGCGGGTCGGGAAATTCGCCTTGATGGTACCCGTGATGACATCGACCGAAGGTCGCTGGGTGGCCATCACCACGTGGATCCCGGCGGCGCGGGCCATCTGCGCCAGCCGCTGAACCGCGCCCTCGATGTCCTTGCCGGCGACCATCATCAGATCGGCCATCTCATCGATGATGACGACGATGTATGGCATCGGCTCGAAGGAGAGCTCTTCGTGCTCGTAGATCGCTTCGCCGGTCTCCCGGTCGAAGCCGGTCTGAACCGTGCGGGTGAGCGTCTCGCCTTTGGCTTCCGCTTGAGCGAGGCGGGTGTTGTACCCGTCGATGTTACGCACCCCGAGCTTGGACATCTTGCGATAGCGGTCCTCCATCTCGCGCACAGTCCATTTCAGTGCGACCACGGCCTGCTTCGGGTCGGTCACGACTGGGGTAAGGAGGTGGGGAATGCCGTCGTAGGTCGACAATTCCAGCATTTTCGGATCGATCATGATCAGCCGGCATTGATCCGGGCCGTGCCGGTAGAGCAACGACAGGATCATTGCGTTGATCGACACCGACTTACCCGATCCCGTGGTGCCGGCGACGAGAAGGTGCGGCATGCGAGCCAAGTCGGCGATCACGGACTCGCCACCGATTGTCTTGCCGAGGCAGAGGCCCAACCGGGCCTTGGACTTCTCGAAGTCTTCCGCCGCCAGCAGTTCTCGGAGAAACACAGTTTCCCGGCGCGGATTCGGCAGCTCAATACCGATGGCGTTCTTGCCGGGGATCACCGCGACCCGGCAGGAGATCGCGCTCATCGACCGGGCGATGTCGTCGGCGAGGCCGATCACCCGTGCCGATTTGATGCCGGGCGCCGGCTCAAGTTCGTACAGCGTGACGACCGGACCTGGCCGTACATTGATGATCTCGCCGCGGACCCCGAAGTCTTCCAGGACTCCTTCGAGCAGGCGCGCGTTGTCTTCCAGCGCCGCGGTGCTGAGCCCCGCCTTGCGATCGGTCGCTTTCGGCAGGGTTAGCAGGTCCAGGGGCGGCAGGACGAAATCATCCGGCGTGAAGAGGGACGGTTGAGCTTCCCGCGCGGCCCGGCGCCCCGGCTTAGGTTTTGCTGCGGGTGCGGAAACGCGATTCCGGCGTTTCGCCGCTGCTTGGGGCGCGGGTTCGATTGGAGGCTCGGTTGACGCGAAGGGTTCATCTTCCCAAGCCTCAGCATCGGGATCGAAGGCTTCCCCATGAAAATCATAGTCCGGATCTGTCACACCCAGCGGGGCGACGGCAATGTCCCATTCATCCTCGTAGCGGCGTGTCTGGCGACGCGCCCGACGCTGTGCGATGTGACGCCGGAGTGCGCTCCACAGGCGCAAGGCGGAGTGGGTCAGGGCGCCGTAGAGCACGGTCCCACGGTCGTGATTGTCGAAATCGTCGGACAGGGCCTCGTCGAGGGGTTCCGGCTCGTGCTCTTCCACCTCGACGACGCGTCGAACGGGTTCGCTCATGTGCGGCATATGATTGGCCATCGCCCACTGGCCCAGGCCACAAGCGCGAGCGACCAGGACGACCGATAGGGCGGCGAAAGCGACGCCGATAACGGCGGCAGTCAGGCCAGTTGGCTTGCCACCGGTCACGAACGCGGGAACGCCGAGCAGCAAATCGCCCGTCACGCCACCGATCCCGGTGGGCAGCGGCCATGTGCCGAATACCGGCAGTGTTGCCAAGGCAAGCGTTGCGCTCAGGACAGCCGTGAACCAAGCGATCGCCGTCGGCCAGCTGAACCTTGGGGCCTTTCCGAAAACCATGCGCCATCCCCAGACGACCGGTGGCAGCAACAGGACAATCCCGGCGAGGCCGAAAAACTGCATGATGATGTCAGCGATGATCGCGCCCGGCAGGCCCAGGATGTTGGCAGGGTCCAGACCCGTAGCATGGCTGAGGCTCGGGTCGTCCGCGGTCCAGGTTGCGAGGCTCGCAGCGATCGCTGCAGCCAGCGCGAGGATGCCAAGCCCCACCAGGGCATTGACGTTGCGCTTCACGACGCGCCGGACCGTTCCGTCGCCGGACACGGAAAGAGGGACCGATCTGGTCGAACGCATAGGCCGCCCCGAGGCTCGACGAAAGCATGGCACTCGGCAACGCCTCGCGGCAGCCAAGCGCACCCCCTTCTTGCGCCGTCGAGAGGCCGTTATGGACCGGCTCGCGCTTGAGGGCGTCCCGATCCTATCGCGGGTTTAGTAAAGCCAGCATTAACCATCAATCGCGGCGACCAGCGAAAAAAAGGCCGGCGTAAGCCGGCCTTCAGGGAGGGAGGGCCGGCGCTCAGCGCCGGCCGGAGGAAGCAGGTCAGGTTGCCTGGTTCTGGGCGAAGTCGGGATAGGCTTCGACGCCAATCTCCGCCTTGTCGAGGCCGTTGATCTCGTCCTCTTCGGAGACTCGCACTCCGAACAGCGCCCGCAAGATCACCCAGACCACCAGGCTGGCGATAAAGGCGAAAGCACCGATCGCGACGATGCCGATCGCCTGCGTGCCGAAACTGGTATCCGGATTGGTGATTGGCACGGCAATCGTTCCCCAGATCCCGGCTACCAAGTGAACCGGTATCGCACCAACCACGTCGTCGATTTTCATCCGATCGAGGAGCGGTACGGCGATCACGACGAGGATACCACCGATCGCGCCGATGATTGTCGCCCATAGCATGGTTGGCATCAGAGGCTCGGCGGTAATCGCTACCAGGCCACCCAGCGCGCCGTTCAGGGCAAGGGTTACGTCGACCTTCTTGTAGAGAAGCTGCGTGAGGATCATAGCGGCGATGACGCCGGCGGCGGCCGCGGTGTTTGTGTTGACGAAGATCCGCGAGACCGCCGAAGCATCCTCGATCGTTCCCATTGCAAGTTGGGAGCCGCCGTTGAAGCCGAACCAGCCGAGCCAGAGGATGAACGTGCCGAGCGTGGCAAGCGGCATGGAGGACCCGGGGATCGGATGGATCGCGCCGTTCGCACCGTACTTGCCGCGACGGGAGCCGATGATCAGCACTCCAGCGAGGGCCGCCCAGCCGCCCACTGAGTGAACGAGCGTCGAGCCGGCGAAGTCGGAGAAACCCATTTCGGCGAGCCAGCCGCCGCCCCACTGCCACGAGCCAGTAATCGGGTAGATAACGCCGGTCAGGACAGCAACGAAGATGAGGAACGACCAGAGCTTGACCCGCTCCGCCACCGCACCGGAGACGATCGACGCGGTTGTGGCGCAGAACACCATCTGGAAGAACCAATCCGAGGCCACTGAGTAGTCACCCGGATCATCCGAGGGATCGGGGATAACTTTCCAGCCAAGGCTGCCGATGAAACCGCCGTCGACGCCATCGTACATGAGGTTGTAGCCGATGAGCCAGAACATCAAGCCGGCGATTGAATAGAGGCCGATATTCTTGGTGCATTGCATGGCGACGTTCTTAGACCGCACCATGCCAGCTTCCAGCATGGTGAAGCCGGCGGCCATCCACATCACCAGGAAGCCGCCCATCAGGAACAGCAGGGTGTTGAGGATGTAGGCGGTATCCGCTGCGATGGCGAACTCGCTGACTTCAGCGACGACTTCGGCGGTCTCGGCCGCCTCGTCCTGGCCGAATGCCGCGCCCGCCAAGGCAAGCAGGGCCACCGCGGCAGCGCCGACAATCGTCGACTGACGGGTTCGGTAATTCATGGATTTTCTCCTTTGGGAACCGCTGCGTTCCGCCTTGGCCGGGAGGTTGGCAGTGCGGTTGACATGCAGGACAAGTCTTGCCTCGGTTCGATGCACAGCAATTGGGCGGCCATCACCGCCGCTTCAGAGGATTTAGCAATCGGCGTGCCAGACCGAGTGGAGTTTGACGAGTATGTTTGGAATCAGTGGATTAGAGGGCCAAGCACACGGAGCGCGCTGACGAACTCAATGTGGTAATGATGAAAATATAGGCATCACGGCAGGCTGTGCCGACGGTTGGGCCGCCGGCACAGCCGGTTGGTTCAGCCGATAATCTCGGCCTCGGGATTGGCGCCGATCTTGTGGATCGACAGGTCAGCACCTTGGCGCTCCTCATCGGGCGTCAACCGCAGACCGATGATCGCGCCGATCACCGAGTACACCACAAGCCCGCCAACGAAGGCCCAGGCCACGCCGATGGCGGAACCCACCAGCTGGGACATGAAGCTGACACCGCCGAGACCGCCAAGCGCCTCGAGGCCGAAGATACCGGCGGCCAGACCGCCCCACACACCGCACAGGCCATGGAGGGGCCAAACGCCCAGAACGTCGTCGACTTTGAGCCGGGTTTGGCAGATCTCGAAGCCTTTGACGAAGACAACGCCGGCGATCGCACCGACAATGAAGCTCCCCGCGGGATGCATTACGTCGGATCCGGCGCACACCGCCACCAAGCCGGCCAGCGCGCCGTTGTGGACGAAGCCCGGATCGGCGCGACCGATGATCACGGCCGCCAGGATGCCGCCGACCATCGCCATCAGCGAGTTCATGGCGACGAGGCCGGAAACGCCTTCGAGGGACTGGGCCGACATCACGTTGAACCCGAACCAGCCTATGCACAGCAGCCACGAGCCGAGGGCGAGCCACGGAATGCTTGAGGGTGGGAAGCCGGTGCCCGGGTTTCCGCCACGGTCATAACGCCCAAGTCTCGGGCCGAGGCGCAGGACGGCCGCAAGGGCGATCCAACCGCCCACGGCGTGGACGACAATCGAGCCGGCGAAATCGTGAAACGCCGCGCCGAAGGTCGCCTCGATCCACTCCTGGCCGCCCCAGGCGCCGCCCCAGACAAAGCCTTCGAACAGCGGATAGATCAACGCGACCAGCAGAGCGGTCGCCAGGCACTGCGGTAGGAACTTCATCCGCTCGGCGATCCCGCCGGAAACGATCGCCGGTACCGCGGCAGCGAAGGTCGCTAGGAAGAAGAACTTGACGAGAAGCAAGCCCTGTGGCCCGAAGCCCTCGCCGCTTACGAGCGTGTTGGCGTCAGAGAAGAACCCGATGCCGTAAGCGATAGTGTAGCCAATGAGAAAGTAAGCAGTTGTCGAGATCGCGAAGTCGACCAGTATCTTGACGAGCGCGTTCACCTGGTTCTTGCGCCGAACAGTCCCAACCTCGAGGAACGCGAATCCGCCATGCATCGCGAACACAAGGATCGCGCCCATGAGAATGAAGAAGATGTCGCCGCCGACTATTTGCCCGTCCATCGCGCTGCCTCCGTCTTAGGCGCGGGTGCGCCGTTATTGTGCGTCTCACGGGGCACGCCAATTCAATCGGCATGCCAAGCGGGCAGATCGGTTAGAAACGCGGCATCACGGCACCGGCGGAGGAGTATCCGCTTTACAGAGAGCCGTTTTGCCTAAAGACGGGGCAGAAATCTTAGGCATAGTGCCTAGAAGCGCGGCAATAATGATGCCGCGCTGCTTGGCAGCGGGTTCGTCTGATCCCTTTTCGGCGGGAGCGATCCGATTCCGCAGTTAGCCTAGAGTGCGTCGGCGTCTGTCTCGCCGGTACGAATGCGAACAGCATGATCGATCCCGAAGACAAATATCTTGCCGTCGCCGATCTGGCCGGTTTTGGCTGCCGTCGCGATCGCTTCGACCGCCTTGTCGACCTGATCGTCTGACACCACAACCTCCAGCTTGAGTTTCGGCAGGAAGCTGACCGCGTACTCGGTACCGCGGTAGATTTCGGTGTGGCCCCGCTGACGGCCATAGCCTTTGACTTCGGTTACAGTCAGGCCCTGAACCCCGATCGTTGTCAGCGCGTCCCGCACCTCATCGAGTTTGAACGGCTTGATGACGGCCATCACTATTTTCATTGGCTTGCTTCCCGTTTCCGGCCGAAGCCCGCGAGATGCGGGCGCTCAGCGCGCTGGTCGATACCGGACCGCCGGCGGTTCGCCGACAGACACTGGGGCGCAACAATCAAAGTCTGTGCCAGTTTGACGACCTCGCTTGGAACCGGCTTGTGTTGCCCCCGATTTTGATGATGAAGGCGACTGGATTGATTAAGAACTGTGCATCTGAGACCGGCTATCGATTCTCCGGTCGCTCCCGTATCAGGCCTTCCTGAGCGACCGAAGCGACCAAAACGCCATCACGGCTGAACAGGCTGCCGCGGGTGAAGCCGCGTGCGCCAGAGGCCGATGGGCTGTCCTCGGCGTAGAGTAGCCACTCGTCGGCTCGGAACGGTCGGTGAAACCAGAGCGAATGATCGAGGCTCGCCACCTGCATATCGCGATCGAAGATCAGCCGGCCGTGCGCGAAAAGCGCCGTGTCGAGCAGGGTCATATCCGAGGCATAGGCCAGCACACAGCGGTGAATGTCCGGATCGTCGGGTAATGTGTCGCTTGCCCGGATCCAGACGTGCTGGACCGGGTCGAGCGCTTCGCGACTGATGTAATGGCGCAGGTCGACCGGCCGGACTTCGATCGGCCGGGCATGCTGCCAGTAGCGTCGCACAGGCTCCGGCGCGCTCTCCATGAACAGCTCTTTCAGTTGGCTTTCGCTCGGCAGGTCTTCCGGCGGCGGGACGTCCGGCATGGCAATCTGATGATCGAGGCCGTCTTCAGCGACCTGGAACGATGCCGCCATCGAGAAAATAGCTTCGCCGTGCTGGACCGCGACCACGCGGCGGGTCGTGAAGCTGTTGCCGTCGCGAATTCGGTCGACTTCGTAGATGATTGGGACGGCGGGATCGCCGGGCCGCATGAAATAGCAGTGGAGCGAGTGTGCCGCGCGCCCGTCCACCGTCCGCCCGGCGGCAACCAGAGCCTGACCGATGACCTGGCCGCCAAACACCCGCTGCCAGCCGACTTGGGGGCTGCGACCCCGGAACAGGTTGTGTTCGAGCGGTTCGAGGTCGAGTATGGAGAGTAGCGTTTCAACGGCGCCTGACATGGTGCGATCCCGCTTTCGGACACAGCACCGTTCGACCAGCGGAGTCCGACACTGTCAAGGAGAGCACCGTCCCGCGTGATGGCACCAACCGTCTCCTCAACCGGCTTCGACGCCGACATCGTGATCGCTGGCGGCGGGCACGTTGGCCTGTCGCTGGCGTTGGCGCTGCGGCAAGCCCTGCCCCATCTGTCGGTTGTCGTAGTCGACCTGGCGTCGCCGTCGTCGAAGCCGAACGATACGCGGGCCTCGGCTATTGCTGCGGCCGGTCAGCGCATGCTCGATCGCCTGGGCGTCTGGTCGGCGATTGCGACGGACGCGCAGCCGATCAACGAGATGGTGATCACCGACAGCCGCATCGGTGACGCCGTCCGGCCGGTATTTCTCACCTTCGATGGCACCACAGCCGGCCGACGCCCCTTCGCGCACATGGTGATGAACGCGGCCATGAACGCGGCTTTGCACGACGGCGCAGAGGCCGCCGGAGCGGATATCATCGCACCGGGGCGCGTCACGGGCTTTGAAGTCGGTCCCGCTGGGGTTGACGTAACCCTCGGTGACGGCCGACGTCTCGGCGCCCGGCTGCTGGTCGCCGCTGACGGCGTCCGGTCCCGTCTCCGCGATCTCGCGGGGATCGGTACTGTGCATTGGTCGTACAATCAGTCGGGAATCGTCGCCACGATTGCCCATGAACGTCCCCATCATGGTCGCGCGGTCGAGCATTTTCTCCCTGCCGGTCCATTTGCAATTCTCCCGCTGACCGGCAATCGATCCTCGCTGGTGTGGACGGAGCGACGAGTGACGGCCGAACGCTTGCTCGCTGACGACGATCTGTTCCGGCTTGAGCTCGCCCAGCGGTTCGGGCATCAGCTCGGCAGCGTCGAGCCGCTCGGTCCGGCATGGGCCTTTCCGCTTGGCCTGACCCTGGCGCGGTCGTTCGTCAAACCGCGTTTCGCTCTCGCCGGCGACGCCGCCCACGGCATTCATCCGATCGCTGGCCAAGGTCTCAACCTAGGCTACCGGGACGTTGCGGCGTTGGCGGAAACGATCGTTGAGGCTGAGCGGACCGGCCTCGATATCGGGTCCGTGGCGGTGCTGGAGCGCTACGAACGCTGGCGTCGCTTCGACACCGTCGAAATGGGTGTCGTGACCGACGTGCTCAATCGCCTGTTCTCCAACGATAACCCCGCGATTCGGCTGATCCGCGACGTTGGTCTTGGCGTGGTCGACCGGCTGCCCGGGCTAAAACGCCTGTTCATCCGCGAGGCAGCCGGTGCTGGCGGCGAGCTACCTCGGCTTCTCCGCGGCGAGGCGATCTAGGGGCCTGCGCCGATACTGCCGATTGGCTACTATCGCCGGCCTGCGAGGGAGGGCGATGTGGCGCGAAAGGTGGTTGCAATCCTTGGAACGCTCGATTCCAAAGGAGCCGAATTCGCATTCCTGAAGGACAGAATCGAAGCTGAACGCATTGCAACGCTGGTTATCGATGCTGGCGTGCTCGGTCCGCCGGGCTTCCCTCCTGACATTTCGGCAAACGACGTCGCTGCGGCGGCGGGCGCCGACCTGCCGGCACTGGCCGACGAACGCGATCGCGGCAAGGCCGTCAGCGCGATGGCGGCGGGTGCCACCGCAGTCGTCGCCCGGCTTCACGACGAAGGTCGGATCCACGGGATCATCTCGATGGGTGGCGGCGGCGGCACCGCAATCGGGACAGCGGCTATGCGGGCTCTGCCGATCGGCGTGCCGAAGCTGATGGTCTCGACTCTCGCATCCGGCGATGTCAGTGCGCTGGTCGATGTCAAGGACATCGTCATGATGCCGTCGGTGGTCGATATTGCCGGGATCAATAGCCTGTCGTCGCGGATACTTGCCAATGCCGCCGGGGCGATCGCCGGGATGGTGCAGGTCGTGCCGCCCGCCGATCTACCGGACCGGCCGATGATCGCCGCGACCATGTTTGGGGTCACCACCCCGTGCGTGACTCGGGCGCGGGAGCTTCTCGAAGCGGCCGGCTACGAGGTCCTGGTGTTTCACGCCACCGGGACCGGGGGCCGCGGCATGGAAGCGCTGGTCCGTGGTGGCTTCATCGCCGGGGTGCTCGACATCACAACGACGGAACTCGCCGATGAACTGGTTGGTGGCGTGCTGAGCGCTGGGCCGGACCGGCTCGAGGCTGCCGGCGCTGTCGGCATTCCGCAAGTGGTCTCAGTCGGAGCACTCGACATGGCGAATTTCGGCAAGCCCGAGACGGTACCGGCGGAGTTTGCCGGCCGAAGCTTCTACGCGCACAATCCGCAGGTCACGCTGATGCGGACGACTGCGGCGGAGAACGCCGAACTTGGTCGCCGGATCGCGGCCAAGCTCAATCGCGCCACGGGCCCGACAGTTCTCATGCTGCCGACGCGCGGCGTTTCGTTGATCGCCGTCGACGGCCAGCCCTTCCACGATCCGGACGCCGACGCGGCCCTGTTTGACGCGCTCAAAGCGAACCTTGCGCCGACAGTCACAGCGATCGAGCTGGACACCGACATCAACGATCCGGCATTCGCCGAGGAAGCGGCGCGTCAACTCCTCGACCGGATTCCGAGGTCAAGGTGAGCTTAGTCAGCGAATCCGCGAATTCGTTGAAGGGCTTCCGTGGCTAGCGCGTGCGTCAACTGAGCGGCCGGCACCTCCCGGCAGAGCCCGACGGCCTGGCCCGCCCACATTGAGCTGAAATCATTTGAGCCCCTTTCTTCTGCCTTCGCTTTGAGCGGGCCCAACGCACTGGCGGGCAAGGGAAAATCAGGCATATCGGTTCGCCAGGGTCCGACTTCCCGGACCAACCGGTTGACGAATCCGCGTGCCGGTCGGCCGGTGAAAACGTTGGTGACCACAGTGTCGCCGCCTTGGGCCAGATGGTCCCGATAGATCGAATGGATGATTGACTCGGGGCAGCGCAGATAGGCGGTGCCAATTTGGACAGCAGACGCACCCAGCGCCAGACAGGCCACAACACCCCGTGAGTCGGCGATGCCGCCGGCCGCGATGACCGGCACCGGCACCGCATCGACGATCTGCGGCACGAGAGCCAAAGTCCCCATCTGAACGGCTAGGTCGGCGGAAAGGAAACTGCCGCGATGACCTCCGGCCTCGAGACCCTGCGCAATGATCACATCGCAGCCGCGCTCCGCCAGGTGTTTCGCCTCGGCGACGGTCGTCGCGGTCGAGATGATCCTGGCCCCGGTCGCCTTGACCCGGCGCAGCAGGTCTTCGGGCGGCAGGCCAAAATGGAAGCTGACGACCTCGGGTTTGTGGGCCTCGACCTCCGCGCAGAACGCGTCGTCGAATGGGACCCGCGATGGCCCTGGTGGCCGGGGTTCGATGCCACAGGCGTCGTAGTAGGGCTTGAGCGTACCCTCCCAACGGCGCCAACGCTCAGGATCCTCTACCGGTTGTCGGTGGCAAAAGAAGTTTATGTTGACCGGACGGTCGGTTCTCTGGCGAACAATGCCCATCTCGACGGCCAACGTGTCTGGGGTCAGCATCGCTCCGGGCAACGACCCCAGTCCGCCGGCTTCGGACACCGCAATCGCCATCTCCGGTCCGCTCGCACCGGCCATTGGCGCTTGAATGATCGGAAGGTCGACCCCGAACAGGTCAAGTAATCGGGTGTCCGGCCACATGAATGCTCCCTTTCCGCTTGGCCTCGACTCGCGCCTCTTCAGTCTAGCTCGGAAATTCGCAGCTCGCGGTTGACGATTTTCGCATGGTCTTTCAACTGCCCGAAGATCGGCCGCCTCGCTGAATTATGACACTGTTGACAGCCGAAAGCGCTTTCGGTTAGCGTCAACCATTCCGAAAGCGCTTTCGGAACCGGCAGGCTACAAAGAAAAAATCGCCGCTGGATTGGAGGAAACGGGTGCAGCGCTTGTTGCGTCGAAACCAGGGCGTGTCCATCGCCCGACTTGCCCAGCATCTCGGGTTGTCCGAGGGCACCGTTTCCCGCGCGCTCAACAACTATCCGGACATCGCGGTCAAGACCCGTCAACGCGTCATCGAGGCGGCCAACGACTTGGGCTATAGGCCCTCCGCTCACGCACGACGGTTGGCGCGTGGTGTGATCGAAACCGTCGGCTTCGTATTGCCCGAGCGGGCTGGTTACTCTGATCGTTTTCTTGCCGAGATTCTCGATGGGATCGGCATCGAACTGGCGGCACATGACTGGGACCTTCTCGTCGCTGCCGTACCGGATGACCACAGCGACACCGAAGTCACGGAGCGCCTGATCCGAAGCGGCAAAGTCGGCGGCTTTATCCTAACGCGAACGCGGCGTCGCGATCCGCGGGTCGATCTATTGCGTCAGGCGGGTGTGCCATTCGTCGTTCACGGTCGAACTGAAGATTGCAGCGACTACTCGTGGCTCGACATCGACAACGAAAAGGCCTGCATGGACGCCGTCCGCCATCTGGTCGACCTCGGACATCAACACATTGCCTATATCGGCGGTAAGCCCGAGCTTAATTTCGCCCATCTCCGCCGTACCGGTTATCTCAAAGCGATGGCCGCTGCCGGTTTGCAGGTACCGCCAGGCTACGTCGTCGAGGATATCATCGACAGCGCCGATGCTGACGCGGCTATGGCGCAGATGCTGGCGCTTTCGGCGCCGCCGACAGCCGTGGTGTGCATTACCGATGTCGTCGCGCTCGGTGCCATGCGAGCGATCACCCGCGCCGGGTTTCAGCCTGGCAGAGAGGTGTCGGTCATCGGCTATGACGGCCTGCCGGTGGGGCTCACTGCCGATCCACCGCTGACGACGATGGCGCAATCCAGCGAGAGCGCCGGGCGGGAGGTCGTCCGCATGCTGATGGCGATGATCGACGGTGCCGATACACGCCTCACCCAGAAACTCTGGGAAGCCAAGCTTATCCAACGTGCTTCGACCAACCCACCTTTCACTTCATGAAACCCGGAGGAGACCAGTGAACAGACCTATAGGAATACTCACTGCCACAACGGCGATCTTGATGCTCGGCACGTCGATGACGTTGGCTGATCTGCGCTTCTGGACCACTGAGGAACAGCCGGCCCGGCTCGCCCGCCAGGAGCAGATGGCCAAGGATTTCGAGGCCAAGACGGGGATTGTCGTCGAGGTCATCCCGGTGTCGGAGAGCGATCTCGGCACCCGCGCCACTGCGGCGTTCGCTGCCGGTGACCTGCCGGACGTGATCTACCATACGCTGCAATACGTCCTGCCCTGGTCGGAAGCCGGCATTCTCGACACCGAAGCCAACAACGAGGTGGTCGAAGAGCTCGGTCGTGACACTTTCGCGCCGGGGTCGCTGGCAATGGCTGACTTTGACGGTGAGACCGCCGCAGTTCCGGTCGACGGCTGGACTCAGATGGTCGTTTACCGAAAGGATTTGTTTGACGAGGCCGGGCTGGAGCCACCGAACTCCTACGCAAACATCGTTGCGGCGCTGGACGCCCTGCACAATCCGCCGGAGGTCTATGGTTTCGTCGCCGCCACCAAGGTCGACGAAAACTTCATGAGCCAGGTACTCGAGCATGTCTTCCTGGCCAACGGGGCGAGTCCGATCCAGGAGGACGGCAGCGTCGGTTTTGACGAGGCCAAAACCGTCGAAGTTCTCGAGTTCTACAAGCGCCTGGCGGAGGCCTCGCCGCCCGGTGAGCTGTTCTGGCAGCAGTCTCGCGAGCTCTACTTTTCGGGCAATGCGGCGATGATCATCTGGTCGCCCTTTATCCTCGACGAGCTGGCCGGCCTACGCGATTCGAACCCGCCGGCGATCAATGACGACCCGACCTCGACCGAACTGGCCTCGAAGACGGGGATCGTGACCCGCCTGTCCGGGCCGTCGAACCCGGACGGCGCAGCATGGGGCGACATCCGTTATTTCGGTATCACCAGCGACGCGGATACCGATCCGGCCGCCGAGTTCGTCAAGTTTTCGATGGACGAGGGGTACACCAACACCCTGTCGATCGCACCGGAGGGCAAGTTCCCGGTCCGCCGCGGCACCGCCGACGAACCCACCAAGTTCCTCGATGCCTGGGCGGTCCTGCCGGTCGGTGTCGACCGCCAGGCGGCGCTCTCGGACCTCTATCCGGAGGAGGTGATCGCCAACATTGTCGGTGGTCTGGAGACCGCCGCTCGTTGGGGCGTTGACGAGGGACAGCTGGCTCTCGCCTCGAAGATCATCAACAGCCAGGTGATTAATCGCGCCGTCCGCGAATACCTCGACGGTGAACGCGATGCGGCCGAGACGGTCGCGGTGATCAACGAGGAAATTGCCAAAATCAACTAACCGGGGCGAACCTGGTCGGGCGGCGCCTCAGCGCCGCCCGACCCCCACCGAGATCGGGGAGGAATGCTCATGTCGGCGACGGACAGCGCCGCCAAGCCGGCGTCGAACCGAAAGCCACGACAAGGGCCGATGGCACGGCGGGAGGCACGGCTCGCCGCCGGTATGCTGGCCCCGACCTTCTTCATCGTCTTCGCGATCGTTCTTATCCCGCTGCTTGCCAACTTCTGGATCAGCGCTAAGCCGGCGCAACTCGCCGATCTGCGTCCGCCGACCACGGCAGCCTCCGAGCGAGTGCGCGGGGACATGGACGTCCCCGGCAGCGAACTCCTTATCCAGTACCGCCTGCGCAATTCCTCGCAGAAAGAAGAAATCCGCAATGTCGTTCTCGTCGACGAGCTGCCACCGGGGTTGACCGTCCAGTCGTCTGACGAGCGCTGCAGCTTTGACGGGCCGCGGATCCGTTGCGACCTTGGCACTTTCGATGCCGGCCAGCGTGATGAGGTCGAAATCAGCGTCATCGGTGACGATGTGTTTGCCGCGGCGGGCCTGTCGCCTCGCGACAGTGAGCCGATCCTCACCGGCGAGGCGACCAACGTTCTCACCAGCACCGAGTTCACCTTCGATAACTACATCCAGATCTTCGAGTCCCGCGACTTCTGGAACGTGGTCTGGGTGACCATCGCCTACACCGTGTTTGGCACCCTCGGCGCTGTCGTGCTGGGTTTGTTTGCTGCGCAACTGATGAACACTGCCTTCGCCGGGCGACCCATTCTCCGCGGCCTGTTCCTGTTTCCCTATGTTGCGCCGGTCATTGCCGTCGCCTTCACCTGGGTGGTGCTGCTCGATCCGTTTTCCGGCACGCTCAATGCGCTGCTGAAGCAGATGAACATCGTCGACGAAGGCATCAACTTCTTCGGCCAGCGTAGCGTCGAAATGAGCTTCCTCGGGCTTACCTTCAACTTCCCGCTGGCACTGGCGACGGTGATCGCCTTCGAAGCCTGGCGCTATTTCCCGTTGTCGCTTTTGTTCATCCTGGCGCGGATGCAGTCGATCCCGTCGGACCTTTACGAAGCCGCCGAGGTCGATGGTGCGACGCCGTTGCAGCAGTTCCGGCACGTCTCACTGCCGCAGCTCTTCGCCATCTTGTCGACGCTGTTCCTGTTGCGCTTCATATGGACCTTCAACAAGTTCGACGACATCTTCCTGCTCACCGGCGGCGCTGCCGGAACGCGAACATTGACCGTCGATGTCTATGAGCAGGGCTTTGCGTTGGCGAATCTCGGCGCCGGTGCCGCGGTCGCCGTGGTGATCTTCATCTTCCTGCTGATCTTTGCCCTGAGCTACTTCCGCTACGTTCATCGGGAGGAAGGCTGATGGTTTTCGGACGCGGTTTCCTCTTCGGTATGCTCTCCGGTGCGCTGTGGGGGCTAATCGCCCATGTCCTTGCGGGAATTGCCCTCAGCCTGCTAACGGGCCTCCCGGCGACACCGCCGCTGCTTGCTGGTCTGCTCGCGGGTGCAGCCAGCGCCGCCGTGCTGATGTCGCGGCCGCCGCATGAGCGGGCGCCCACCCTCGTCCTGACCGCCTTCTTCGCGGCTGTCATCGTACTGCTGGCCGTGGCCTTGGCTGAGCCTTTCTCGGTGCCGTTGTCCGCAGCGCCGGTTTGGCAAGCGATCGCCATCGCCTTCGTGGCATTTGGCGTGACCGGCGCGAGCAGAGCCTGTCTCGCCGACGTTCCGGCCGGGTCACTGTCACGCTACAAGGCCGAGGTGCTGTTGGTTCGCGTCTTCAAGGGCGTCGGCTTCGTCTTCTTCACCGTCATCGTCGTCCTGCCCTTCTACGTGATGGTGATGACAAGCCTGAAGAACCAGCAGCAGCTTCTGCTCAACCCGCTTGATCTGTCGATCGACGTCTCCCAAGGGCTGGGCACCCTGTTCCGCAGCTACGTCGATCTCTTCACCGAGTTCGATTTCGGTCGCTATCTGCTGATTTCGACCATCGTATCGATCTGCACCGTAATCATCACGCTGCTGTTCTCGATCCCCGGCGCGTATGCGATCGCGCGTTTGCGGTTTCCCGGACAGGCATTCCTCAACCGGTCGATCCTGATGATCTACATGGTGCCGGCGATCGTTCTGGTGATCCCGCTCTATTCGGTCTTTAGCCAACTCGGCCTCCGCAACACGCTGCTTGGTCTGTTGATCGTCTATCCGGCCACTACCGTGCCGGTGGCTCTCTATATGCTGCAGGGCTACTTCCGCGGCCTACCGCCCGAGCTCGAGGAAGCCGGGCTGATGGATGGCCTGAAGCGGCTCGGTGTCATCCGCAAGATCACCCTGCCGTTGTCATTGCCGGCACTCGCCTCGGTGGCGCTTTACGTCTTCATGATCGCCTGGAACGAGTTCCTGTTCGCCTTCATGTTCCTCGACGATCCCGCGATCTTCACCCTTGCCCGGGGCGTGGTCGCCCTCGATTCCTCCGAGGTGCCGCGACAGAACCTGATGGCGGGCGCGGTCGTAGCGACCGTCCCGATTCTGGTGATCTTCCTGTGGTTCGAGCGGTTCCTCGTTCAGGGGCTGACCGCCGGTAGCGTCAAGGGCTGAACGAAAACATGAACGCAAATACGCTGGGCGACATCGACCGCCGCGCGATCGAGATCCTGCAGCATAACGATCGGGGCGGCTACACCGTGCCGACCGATGGGCTGTACCCATTCCAGTGGAACTGGGATTCGATGTTCGTGGCGCTCGGTTTTGCCGTCATCGACTGCGACCGCGCGTGGCGCGAAATCGAAACGTTGTTTGCCGGCCAATGGCCGGACGGCATGGTCCCCCACATCATCTTCCGGGGCGGGGACACGACCTACTTCCCCGGACCGGATCAATGGGGCACGCGCATGGAGCCGGCAACGTCGGGCATCACTCAGCCACCGGTCGCCGCCACCATCGTCCGTCAGCTCTACGATAACGATCCAGAGGCCGGGGCGTCGCGGGCCCGGGCACTCCTGCCGGCAATCGATCGGTGGCACCAGTGGTTCCGCACCGCGCGCGACCCTGAGGGACGCGGCGTTGTCGCGGCGATCCATCCCTGGGAGACCGGCCGCGACAACGCACCCGACTGGGATGCACCGCTCGGACGCGTCGACGTGACCGGTATTGCACCCTACCAACGTCGTGACACCCAGCATGTGCATGCGTCCCAGCGGCCTGAGAACCAAGAGTACGATCGCTATCTCGCTCTCGTTCAGTTCGGTCGCGAACACGACTGGGATATCGACGTCATCGCCGAGCGACACCCATTCTGGGTCGCCGATGTCGGCTTGAACGCGATCCTCCTCCGTGCCGAAGACGATCTCGCCGGCCTGGCAGGCGCGCTGGGAGAAACCGCGATCGCGGCTCGCGCAACAGAGCGAGCGCGCCACTGGCGCGCCGGCATCGAGACCCTGTGGAACGATCGGGTTGGTGCCTATGTCGCTCGCGACCTGCGCCGCGACGAATCGATCGAGGTCATCTCCGTCGGTTCGCTGCTGCCACTCTATCCGGGGATCACGCGTCCGGAACGCGCTGCCCGGACCGTTGTGATTCTGCGCGATTGGATGAAGCTGGTCCGCTACAGCATCCCCAGCTTCGATCCGGCCGATGCCCGCTTTGACGCGGTACGCTACTGGCGCGGTCCCGTATGGGCGGTGGTCAATTGGATGATCGCCGATGGCCTTGGCCGCTCCGGTATCGCCGATCTTGCCGAACGTGTTCATGGCGACACGCGAGCGCTGATCGAGGCCGCCGGCTTTTTCGAGAGCTTCGACCCGACCACCGGCGCGGGGTGCGGTGGCCATGACTTTTCCTGGACGGCAGCGATCTGGCTGGCGTGGGCGTCGCCCACCGGCTGCGCCGCTGTGGCATGAGGCAACGCAATGGCTCAGATCGAACTGAAATCCGTTCGTAAGGCGTTCGGCGCCGTCGAGGTGATCAAGGGGGTCGACCTGACGATCACCGACAACGAGTTTGTGATCTTCGTCGGTCCGTCCGGTTGCGGCAAGTCGACCCTGCTCCGGCTGGTTTCCGGCCTGGAAGAAGCCACCGACGGCCAGATCGTCATCGACGGCGAGGACGTTACCGGCAAGCCGCCGGCCGAGCGCGAGCTGTCGATGGTGTTCCAGTCCTATGCGCTCTATCCCCACAAGACGGTGCGCGAGAACATGGGCTTCGCTCTGACTGTGGCGCGGATGCCGAAGGCCGAGATCGCCGAGCGGGTCGAGCGTGCCGCCGATGTCCTCAAGCTCGACGCGTTGCTCGATCGACGGCCGAAGGAGCTCTCCGGTGGTCAGCGCCAACGCGTCGCGATCGGCCGGGCGATCGTGCGCGAGCCGAGGGCATTTCTGTTCGACGAGCCGCTTTCGAATCTGGACGCGGCGCTTCGGGTTGAGATGCGGCTGGAGATCGCCAAGCTGCACCGGCGGCTGGCGGCGACCATGATCTATGTGACCCACGATCAGATCGAGGCGATGACGCTCGCCGACAAGATCGTGGTGCTCCAGGCCGGGCGGATCGAACAGGTGGGTGCGCCGATGGAACTCTACATGAGACCGGCGAACCTTTTCGTCGCCCAGTTCATCGGCTCGCCGAAAATGAACGTTGTCGACTGCGCCCCCACTGCCGACGGCGTCTCCTTTCCCGACGGTCAGGCGATGGCCTATGACGCTCCCCACGAGGATGCCCGCAAGCTTGGCATCCGACCCGAACACATCACCCTGTTACCGCCGGAGGACGGTGACGTCCGCGGCCGCATTGACGTGATCGAGGAACTGGGTTCGGACACCTTCGCCTATGTCGATGTCGAAAATGTCGGCTTGTTCACGGTGCGGATCGTCGGTCATGCTGACCTCGCGGAGGAGGCTCCGGCCGGTCTCCGGTTCGACCGTGAGCACATCCATCTCTTCGACGCCACTGATCACGCTATCCGGCAATAGCGAGCGAGCCGGTGTTCCCGTTGAGCTTGTCGCCTGCCGAATCCGGCGAGCGATACGCCTTGACGAGGGATTTCTGGGCAATGAAGACGAGACCACAGTCGGCAGTGCCGCCACGGACAGGCGGCCGGCCGTCTTGATCATTTCTCCGGCTTCAGTCCCATCTCATCGCGACGATGCTAGTGGAACCCGCGCGGTGGTCGCGACGGCACGCCGCTGCTAGGTTGCTGATCCCGCCAGCGGAGGCACATCATCCATGGAAGTCTGGATCGTCCTCGGCGTCATCGCGCTGATCGCCATCTATCTGATTGTCCTCTACAACCGCCTGGTTGCCTTGCGTCAGACCGTATCCCAGGCTTGGTCGGACATCTCGGTCCAGCTGAAGCAGCGCCACGATCTGGTCCCCAACCTGGTCGAGACGGTCAAGGGATATGCCGGCCATGAGCGCGCGACGCTGGAGGCGGTGACGGAGGCCCGCAACGCCGCGGTGGCGGCGGCCGATCCTCAGGCCCAGGCGAAGGCGGAAAACATCCTCACCGGCGCGCTGCGTCAGCTTTTCGCGCTGGCGGAGGCTTATCCCGACCTCAAGGCCAACGAGAATTTCCTGCACCTCCAAGCGGAACTTTCTGACATCGAGAACAAGATCGCCGCCTCGCGCCGGTTCTTCAACAACGCGGTCCAGGAATACAACACGGCGATCGAGCAGTTCCCAGCCGTGCTCATAGCCCGCCAGTTCGGCTTCACCGCCAGCGACTTCTTTGAGCTCGACGAATCCGAGGCCGTCGCTGTTGCGACGCCGCCGGACGTCAAATTCTAGGACAGCAACGGACGAACCCGCGACGCCTATGGGCGCCTATGGCCTTCGCACCCACATTTGGAACAATCGGCTGCGATCGCTGTTGTTGCTGGCAGGCTTTCCGGTTCTGCTGGTCCTGATCTGCTTCGCCTTCGCCGTGCTGATCGCGGCGTTTGACAGCCCGCGCGTAGAAGAAGGCTTCGGCACGGCGGTCGCGTGGCTCCCTTCGCTCGTGCCGATCGCCATCGTGATCGCGCCGGTGTGGTGGGCGATTGCTTTCTTCGCCAACCGGAGCATCATCGCCGCGGCGACCGGCTCGCGGGAGCTTGACCGACGGACCGATCCGCGAGTGTGGAACCTGCTCGAGAACTTGTGCATCAGCCGCGGCATCACCATGCCGACCCTGCGCATCGTCGATACGGACGCGCGCAATGCTTTCGCCAGCGGCGTGCGCGAGAAGGACTACACCATCACCGTCACCCGTGGTCTGGTCGAAGCGCTCGACGATGCCGAACTGGAGGCCGTTCTTGCCCACGAACTCACCCATATCCGTAATCGCGACGTCCAGTTGATCGTCATCGCGGCGGTGTTTGTCGGCATCATCTCCGTCGTCGGCGACCTAATGATCCGCAGCCCGCGCGGCATGATCCGTATGTCGACTGGCGGTCGGCGAGGCGGCAAGAGCGGTGGCGGGGTGATCATCCTGATCCTGGTAGCGATCGTCATCTTCTTGCTCGCCCGGGTACTCGCCATGGCGCTGCGTTTCGCCGTCTCGCGTCGGCGCGAATATCTCGCTGATGCCGGAGCCGTCGAACTGACCAAGAATCCCGACGCCATGATCAGTGCGCTGCGCAAGATCGACGGCCATTCAGAAATCGAGGCACCGTCCCAGCTGCGGCCGATGTTCTTCGATCTTCCAAAGGCTCAAGGATTCGCGGGTCTGTTCGCGACCCATCCGCCGATCGAAGACCGGATCGCCGCGCTAGTCACCCACGCCGGGGGACGCGATGTCGCGAGGCCCAAGGCTCGCGATGTTCGTCCCTGGGCCGATTGAGAGCGTCAGTAAGGGTTCTTCGGTAAGCGGTCATCCGAAAGACTTTCGCGGCGGCGGCGAACGATGTCCTCGATCGCATCGGCCAGGTGAGCCTCAGCGATATGATGATCACCGCGGGCGACCCGGATCTTGTGGGCTTCGAGCAGGACCTCGCCGTGAGACACCCCCTCCGGCGGGAAGAATTTGTAGGTGGCGAGCTCGATCAACAGACCCAGCGGATCCTTGAAGTAGATCGAATCCATGAACCCGCGGTCCTTGATCCCGCTATGGCCGATGCCGCGCTCGTCAAGCCGCTTGACGGCTTGCGAAAAGGTCGCGCGGGAAACCCAGAAGGCAACGTGATGAACCGCGCCGACATCCGTCGACGTTCGCCGCGTATCGGGTTTGCGATCCTCGCGGGTGAAGACGGTGATCAGCCGGCCGTCGCCGGGATCGAAATAGAGATGGCTCTCCGCCTCGACGTCGAGGTTGGGTTGCTCGAACACGAACGGCATGCCGAGCACACCTTCCCAGAAGTCGATCGACGTCTGTCGGTCGGCGCCAACCAGGGTGACGTGATGAAGCCCCTGAACCTGAAGTTTCTGCATCCTGATCTCCCAAGGCACGAGGCAGTTTATTGGAGAGCGCCGATCTAAGAAGCCTTGGCGATCTCAGGCCTTGGCTTTGCCGCGGTTTTCACGGCGGCGATACTCTTGTCGTCACCGCGTTCGAACTGGAGATAGTAGAGGCGCGCGTATGGTCCACCCGCTGCCAGCAAATCCGCGTGACGGCCGCTTTCGACAACCTTGCCGTCGATCAGCACACAGATTTTGTCGGCGCCAAGCACCGTCGAAAGGCGATGGGCGATCACGATAGTGGTCCGCCCCGCCATCAGCCGCTCAAACGCGACCTGAACCTTGTATTCCGATTCCGAGTCGAGCGAGGAGGTCGCCTCGTCGAGGAGGATGATCGGAGCGTCGCGAACCATCGCCCGGGCGATCGAGAGACGCTGCAACTGCCCGCCGGACAACGCGCCGGAGCCCTCCTCGAGCATGGTGTCGAAGCCGTCCGGTGTCGCCATGATGAAGTCATAAGCGAGCGCGTTGCGGGCCGCCTCCTCGACTTCCTCGTCCGTTGCGCTCGGCCGGCCGAAGCGAATGTTTTCGCGGATGGTATCCTGGAAGATCGATGTGTGCTGGCTGACCAGTGCGATTTTGTCGTGCAAGGACGCGAGCCGGATCTTTGAAATATCCTGGCCATCGATAGTTATCGATCCGCCGGAGATGTCATAGAACCGCTCCAGCAGGTTCATGATCGTGCTCTTGCCCGAGCCCGATGGTCCCACCAGAGCGGTCAGCTTGCCGCCTTCGGCGTGGAAATCGAATTTCTTCAGCACCGGCTTCTTCTTGCGGTAGCCGAAGTCGACCCTCTCGAAGCGGACATCGCCTTCCGTGATATCGAGGTCCGGTCCGTCGAGATTTGGATTGAGCTTCACCTTGGTATCGAGGATTTCGTAGACGAAGCGGACGCCGATGACGTTGCGTTCTAGCGCCACGCGGGTGTTGGCCAGCTTCTTCGCTGGTTCGTAGGCAAACAGAATACCGGTGATGAATGTCATGAAGTCGCCCGGCATCTGATCCTGGTAGATCGCGGCATAGCCAGCCCACAGGACCACGCCGGCTACAGCGAAACCACCAAGCGTCTCCATCAGCGGCTTGGTTTGAGCCTTGATGGTTGCAATCTTGTTGCGTCGGCGGCGTACGCTTTCGATCGACTCGTTCATTCGGCTCGACATGCCGGGTTCGAGGTTGAACGCCTTGACGACACGGATGCCGAGCGCGGTCTCCTGCATCGCCGCGATGATCTTCGCCATCCCGGCGAACTCAGCCTTCGCGACGTCGCGAATTCGCTTGACGAGCACGCTGACACCAATAAGCGCGGCCGGACCGATGACGGCGACGATGATGGTCAGCCATGGGCTCTTGATGATCATGACCGCCAGCAGAATGACTACCGTCAGTAGGTTGCGGACGAAGTTGGTAAGGACCGTCGCGATGACGGCCTTAGCGGCGCCGGCACGGTTGGAAATACCGGTGATCAGCAGGCTCGAATGCGTTCGATCGAAGTAAGAGATGCCGAGCTTGAGAACGTGCTCGTAGAGGCGGCTCTGGGTATCGGCGACGATCCGGTTACCGGTCCGCTCGAGGGCAAGGTCGGAACCGTACAACGAAATGCCGCGTATAACCGAAATGACGACGATCGCGAGAACAAGAAAAGTGAGCTGAGACAGATCCTTCTCGATGAAGACCTGATCAACCACGTCGCCAATGATCCAGACGATCGCGCCCGCCGTTGCCGCGACGAGCGCCATGAAGAACGTGGCGACCGAGTAGCCTGGCCAGAACTTGCGCCAGCCCTCGCGGAACAGGCGCGCGATCACGTCCCAGGGCCCCTTGGGGTCGGGTTTCAGGAACGAGGGGATCAAGGCGGAAAGCTTCATGCGCTCAGATGTCTCGGACAGGGATTCGCCTGTCGCCCCGCGATATACACGATACGCAACGGCTTAACGACCTTTATCACGTGGGCATGGCAGTCTCGACCAGCCGGACCCAGTAGGAACAGCCGATCGGGATGGCATCGTCGTCGAAGTCATAGCTGGGGTTGTGGAGCCCGGCGCTGTCGCCGTTGCCGAGAAAGATGAAGGCACCGGGCCGGGCTTCAAGCATGTAGGAGAAGTCTTCACCGCCCATCATCGGCGCCACGCTCGTGTCGACCCGTTCCGAACCAACGACATCGGCGGCAACCGTAGCGGCGAAGTCGGTCGCATCCGGATGATTACGTGTGATCGGGTAATTCGGCATGTAGTCAAGGTCGACAGCGACCCCGTAGGTGGCCCCCACCGATTCGACGATTTGGCGGAAGCGGGATTGGGCGAGCGTGAAGACCTCCGGCGTCAGGGTCCGTACGGTGCCCTGTAGCCGTGCGGTCTCCGGGATGACGTTGAAAATCTCGCCGGCCTGGAAGACGGTGATGGAGACCACCACCGAGTCGAGTGGATTAGTCGACCGCGATGCCACCGTCTGCAGGGCCTGCACCATCGCGCTCCCCGCCACCACCGGATCGACCGAGGCGTGAGGCCGGGCCGCATGGCCGCCGACACCGGTGATGTCGATCGTGAAGTCAGCGGTCGCCGCCATGATCGGGCCCGGCCGGATGCCGAACGCGCCAATCGGAATCCCCGGCATGTTGTGCATACCGTAGACCTCCTCGATGCCCCAGCGGTCCATCAGGCCGTCTTCGACCATGGCTTTGCCGCCGGCGCCGCCTTCCTCCGCCGGCTGGAAGATGACAACGGCAGTTCCGTCGAAGTTGCGGGTTTCGGCCAGATAACGCGCCGCGCCGAGCAGCATCGCGGTGTGACCGTCGTGACCGCAGGCGTGCATCTTGCCGGGGACCGTCGATGCATAAGGCTTGTCCGTGGCCTCCATGATCGGCAGAGCATCCATGTCGGCGCGAAGACCGATGACCCGGCCGCTGGTATTGCTCTTGCCATGAATCACGCCGACGACGCCGGTTCGACCGATCCCGGTTGCCACCTCGTCGATCCCGAAGGCAGCCAGCCGCTCAGCGACCGATTCGGCGGTGCGGTTAACGTCGTACATCAGCTCGGGATGGCGATGCAGGTCATGACGCCAGGCGACGATGTCGTCCTGGAAGTCGGCCAGACGATTGACGACGGGCATGATGCCTCCACCAAAGACCGGCGGACCTTAGCGGCGTTGCGACCGGAAAGCGAGGGGCCGATTGTCGTCGATGGTTGCTTATGCCGCGTGCTGCAGTCCGCCTTTGGCCCGAAGGAAGTTGACGATGTCGTCGAGCCCCGTCTCGTCCTTCATGTTCGCGAAGACAAACGGCCGATCGCCACGCATTTTTCTGGCGTCGCGATCCATGATCTCGAGCGACGCGCCGACCAGTGGGGCAAGGTCGATCTTGTTGATCACCAGCAGATCGGAGCGGACGATGCCCGGGCCACCCTTGCGGGGGATCTTGTCGCCGGCCGACACGTCGATGACGTAGATGGTCAGGTCGGCGAGTTCCGGCGAAAACGTGGCGGCGAGGTTGTCGCCCCCGGACTCGATCAGGATGATGTCGAGGTCCGGGTAGTCGCCGCGCAGCTCAGCGACGGCCGCAAGGTTGATCGAGGCGTCCTCCCGGATCGCCGTGTGCGGGCAGCCGCCGGTCTCAACGCCACGGATTCGCTCTTCCGGCAACGCTCCGGAGCGAATCAGGAACTCGGCATCCTCCCGGGTGTAGATATCGTTGGTGATCGCCGCGATGTCGTAGTCGGCAGAGAGCTGCTTGCACAGCGCATCCATCAGTGCGGTCTTGCCGGAACCGACCGGTCCACCAATACCGACGCGCAGTGGGCCATGGGGAGACGATGTCATGAGCGGAACAGCCTCGTGTACTGGGTTTCGTGTTTCATGCTGGCGATATCGGCCCGCAGGGCGCAACCGCCAAGGACGTCGAGATCGGCCGCTATCGCCTCTGCCGCGACCTGCTCGCAGGCCGGCAACAGCGCGGCGATGGTCCTCTGCCCGGCGGTCTGGCCGATCGGGATCGCACGAATGCCGGCCGAGACGATGTTGGCAACGAAGGCCGAAAGATACGCGGTAACGGTCAGCTTCGCGGGTACGTCGTGCGCGGCTGCCGCGATTGCGACAGCGATCGGGTAGGCAATTGGCGACCCGACAGACGCAACGGCGTCTTCGAAGCGCCCATTCGGCCAAGCCGCGGCGACCGCCTGCGTGAAGGCGTTACCTTGTGCCGTGGTTTCGAGATGCCGCTCCTTCGACGGCTGCAACGCGACCGCGATCTCGGCGGCATCACGCAGCGCTGATTCATCGTCAGCAGCCAAAGCCTGATGGGCATGGACCAGGAGAATCGCATCGTTTCGGCCGCCGCCATGGATCAGGACGTCGCGGAGCCAGCCCTCCAGGTCGTCGGCAGTCGCAACGGTACCGTCCTCGATCGCCCACTCGAGCCCGTGGCTGTAGGTGTAAGCGCCGACCGGAAAGGCCGGCGACAGCCAGGTCATCAGCCGGACGAGGGCGGCGGGGTCCGGGACCTGACCGTTGATCTCATCCGGCTCAGTCATGGGAGTGCCCGTGCCCATACGCGCCGCCCTCCGGATCGAATGGCGCCTCGACGTGGATAACCGTTGCGCCGAGCTTCACGAGCATCTCCTCGATCACGTGATCACGGCGGATCAGCAGCCGGTCGCCGTTGAGTTGGGTGGGAAGGTGGCGGTTGCCAAGGTGCCAGGCGAGGCGGACAAGATGGGGTGGGTCAGCGGCCGTGATTTCGGTCAGGGGCTCGGCGGCGGCTTCGACTGCCACGATCCGACCGTCCTCCAGTTCCAGGCCGTCGCCATCGCGGATCGGCGTAGCCCCGGCAAGGTCGAGCAGGAAGGCGAGTCCTTCCTCGCCGGTCATCGCCAGACGTCGTCGGTGACGATGATCGTAGTCGAGGACGACCCTGTCTGCGGCGCCTGACCAGGACCCCGCCGGCCGGACTTGGGTTGCGCGGATCATGAGGGAATGGCCGGGAGGACCATGCGGTACAACGTCATGCCAGCTGCCTGACGCAGACTTGGCGTTGTGCGGCGAAGCCAAGCCCGGCGAAAAAGGCTCGCGCCGGCGCATTGAAACTCCAGAAGTCGACGCCGACGCGGGTCGCGCCGCGGCTTTCCAATTCGGCGACAGCGGCCTCTACCAGCGCCTGGCCGATGCCGCGACGGCGCCGGGCAACGTCGACCGCGACGTGGTTGATGTATCCGGTATGGGCGGAAACCTCATAGAACGAGTCTGCTGGCGGATGCTCCTGACACCAAAGGTAGCCGACGACCGCCTGATCATACTCTGCCATCAGAACAATATTGCGCGGATCGGACAGAAGATCGGCAAAGAACGCCGACGGTATTGGATCGAGGATCGGCTTGAAGACCTCCGGATGGGCTTCGGCGTGCAGGGTTTGGATCGACTGCATCAACCGACAGACCATCGGTATGTCGTCAGGGGTCGCCGCGCGGATGGTCAAAACAGAAAATACCGCTGTGCCATCGGCAAAACGTCGGCCGGTGCGCAGGTCAGCAGTTCGCCGTCGGCGCGCACCTCATAGGTCTCCGGGTCGACGTCGATCTTCGGCATCGCCGAATTGCGGATCATGGATTCCTTCGAGATCTCGCGAGTGTGGCGGACCGGCAGCATCTCGCGATGCAGGCCGAGGCGATCGCGGACGTGCTCGGCAACCGCCGCCTGGCTGGTGAAGGTGACCGCGGAATGAGTCATCGCCTGCCCGAAGCCGCCGAACATCGGCCGGTAGTGGACCGGCTGCGGCGTCGGGATCGAAGCGTTGGGATCGCCCATCTGGGCCGCGGCGATGGTGCCCATCTTCAGCACCATGTCCGGCTTGACGCCGAAGAAGGCCGGCGACCAAAGCACAAGATCGGCGAGCTTGCCGATTTCGACGGACCCGACCCACTCGTCGATGCCGTGGGCGATGGCCGGATTGATGGTGTATTTGGCGAGGTAGCGTTTGACCCGAAAGTTGTCGTTGCCGGCTGTGTCCTCGGGCAGGCTGCCGCGCTGCACCTTCATCTTGTGGGCGGTCTGCCAGGTGCGGATCACCACTTCGCCGACCCGCCCCATCGCCTGGCTGTCAGAGGCCATCATCGAGAACGCACCGATGTCGTGGAGGATATCTTCCGCAGCGATCGTTTCCTTGCGGATGCGGCTTTCGGCAAATGCGACGTCCTCAGGGATCGACGGGTCGAGGTGGTGGCACACCATCAGCATATCGAGATGTTCGTCGATGGTGTTGACCGTGTAGGGCCGCGTCGGGTTGGTCGATGACGGCAAGACATTGGGCAGGCCGCAGACCTTGATGATGTCGGGCGCGTGCCCACCGCCGGCGCCTTCGGTGTGGAAGGCATGGATGGTGCGATCCTTGAATGCGGCGATCGTGTTCTCGACGAAACCGGACTCGTTCAGCGTGTCGGTGTGGATCATCACCTGGATGTCGTAGTCGTCGGCGACCTGCAGACAGCAGTCGATCGCGCCGGGGGTTGTCCCCCAATCCTCGTGGAGCTTCAGTGCCGCCGCGCCGGCTTTGACCTGCTCCTCGAGCGCATTGGGGAGCGAGGCGTTGCCCTTGCCGGCAAAGGCGAGGTTCATCGGAAAGCCTTCCGCCGCCTGGAGCATACGGGCGATGTGAAACGGTCCCGGGGTGCAGGTGGTCGCGTTGGTGCCAGTCGCCGGACCCGTGCCGCCGCCGAGCATGGTGGTCACCCCGGACATCAGCGCTCCGTCGATCTGCTGCGGGCAGATGAAGTGAATGTGGACGTCGAGGGCGCCGGCGGTAACGATCTTGCCTTCGCCGGCGATCGCCTCGGTTCCCGGTCCAACGATGATATCGACATCGGGCTGGACGTCCTGGTTGCCGGCCTTGCCGATCCCGGCGATCCGGCCGTCTTTGATACCGATGTCGGCCTTGACGATCCCCCAATGGTCGAGGATCAGCGCGTTGGTGATCACGGTGTCGACGGCGCCTTCGGCGTGGGCCGTCTGGCTTTGGCCCATTCCGTCCCGGATCACCTTGCCGCCACCGAACTTGACCTCTTCGCCATAGGTCGCGAAGTCCTGCTCTACTTCGATGAGCAAGTCCGTGTCGGCGAGGCGGACCTTGTCGCCGACGGTTGGGCCGAACATCTCGGCATAAGCGGTACGGGAGATTTTGTGCGGCATAGAGAACCCCAAGTGGCGGGCGCGGTTGTCAGTCAAGGGCGGTCTGTGGCTGCGCGATCAGTCGAGCCCGCCCATGACTTTTTGGTTGAAGCCGAAAACCAGCCGTTCGCCGAGATAGGGCACCAGCGTCACCGTCCGGGTCTGCCCCGGCTCGAACCGCACTGCCGTCCCGGCTGGGATATCGAGACGAAACCCGCGAGTCGGGTTGCGATCGAACGACAACGCGGAATTGGTCTCATAGAAGTGATAATGCGAGCCGACCTGGATCGGCCGGTCGCCGGTATTGGCGACGTCGACCGTCATGGTCTCGAGGCCGGCGTTCAGCTCGATCTCTCCATCAGCCGGCAGGACCTCGCCGGGGATCATTTGTTCCGCTCGCGGCGGGCGCGTAGCGCATACCCGGCGACACCGGCGACCGCGGTGGCTGTTGCGACAAGCAGAAGGGTCTCGAGACCGAGATAGGGATGCGCGGCGTCGTGCGGATGGGCGTGATCGACGATGGCCGTGTGCGCAAAGGCCAGGCCGGGGGCAAGCGTCAGCGCGATCGCTGTCAGGGTGGTACGCATGGGTGGGTCCTTCTTCTGGTGTCGTTGCCGGGTACCCGGCATTAGCGGATGGGTTGGTGAACGGTCACCAGCTTGGTGCCGTCAGGGAAGGTGGCTTCGACCTGGACTTCATCGATCATCTCGGCGATGCCGTCCATCACCTGGTCGCGGCTGACGACGGTCGCGCCAGCTTCCATCAGATCGGCGACCGAGCGGCCATCGCGGGCGCCTTCGACCACATAGTCGGTGATCAGCGCGATCGCTTCGGGGTGATTGAGCTTGACCCCGCGCTCCAACCGCCGCCGCGCCACCATGGCTGCCGTAGCGATCAGCAGTTTGTCTTTTTCCCGCGGGGTCAGGTTCATCGATGGGGCCTCATCAGCAGTGCCAGACGCGCGGCATTCCAGCGCCGCGCAGGGTTTCTATAGCAGTGATCAGCGCGTCACGAAGCGGTTGCGCTGAAGCCGCCACCATACGGACGACGAGTACGCCGTTCCAAGCGCTCGCACCCCATTCGGCCGGTACCGGTTCGAGGGCGTCGCGGACACCCGCCAGTTGGCCCTCGGTGTCAGGCGCGACAAACACCACGGTCGCGAACGCGATCGCCCGATTGCCAGTCGCGCCAACCGTCATGATAGCATCGGCATCACCGTCGATCCGGGTCGCGTCGGCGAAGACGAGCGCTCCGGAACGCCGAACGCGCCACGAGTCTAAGAACGTGATGTCGTGCAAAACCTCGCCCATCGCAGTCCGGCCGAGGACCACCATCTCGGCGGCGAGGAAAACGGCGTCGTCGGCGAGATCTACCGTGAACCTTCGCCGCAGCCGACTGCCTTCGAACAGAATGGTTTCCTGCGGGATCCAGTCCAGGCGCGCACCGCTGGAGACGGTAAGTTCAGCCTCGATCCGCGCCGTCCCGTTCAGCGCCCGATAGGCTCGCTCAGCGGCTTGGGAGGTGGCGACGACCTGCGCACCTTCTGCCGAAACCACCTCGTAACGTAGCCGGTCGCCGGCCGTGACCCCACCGGCGGTATTAAGGAAAACCGCTTCGAGCGGCGCTCCGGCCACCACGCGCGGCAGGCGCACCTTGGCGGCACCGGACTGGTGCAGCCCGGCGAGACGGGTCGCGCCATCGCCGGCAGCCTTGACCGATACCCGGGCAACACCATCGACGCGCTCCAGCCGTGGTGGCGGCAGGGGCGCAGTCTCTGGTGTATCGGCGAGATTGGTGTGCAGTGCGACCGTCATTCCCGGCACCATTTGCCAGCCGCGCTCACTATGCAAGTCCGGCGCCACGCCTCCTGCGCAAAGTCGGGGCTGATCGACATCGGAGTCGGCGAAAAACCAGGCAAATGCCGAACAGCTGAGCAGCGGCAAGTGAGGCTTTGCCAAAAAGCCGTGTTCTCGATAGAACGGATGTTGTCGGCGGTCGGGGGCGTCGCGACCGATCCACGGGCTGGGGCTGAACGTTGAGACTGGCGCTTATAATCGCTGTTCTGCTGACCTTGGTGGCCGCTCCGGCGCGGGCGACCGATCCGGCGTATATCGTCATCGATGTCGGCCGCGGCGTCGTCCTCAATCACCACGATGCCAATCAGTTGTGGCCGCCCGCGTCGATCACCAAACTGATGACCGCTTATCTTACCTTCAAGGCGATGCAGGCCGGTCAGCTCAGGCCGACTTCGCCGGTCGTTGTCACCGCCAATGCGGTCGCCGAACCGCCGTCGAAGATGGGTTACAGATCCGGCACGATCGTGACCGTCGACAACGCGCTCAAGATGCTGATCGTCCGCTCTGCCAATGACATCGCCGTCGCGCTCGGTGAAACCGTCGCTGGCAGCGAGGCGAATTTCGTGGCGATGATGAACCAAGAAGCACGTCGGCTCGGGATGAACGCCACCCGATTCGCCAATCCCAACGGCCTGCCGGCCTCCGGGCAGGTGACCACTGCCCGGGATCTCGCCGTTCTCGGCCGTGCGGTGTGGATGGATTTCCCGCAATACCGGGAGTACTTCCGCATTTCTGCAATCCGCGCCGGCCGCAAGATCCTGCGTTCGCACAACACGCTGCTCGAACGCTACCGCGGCACCAACGGCATGAAGACCGGCTTCATCTGCGCCTCCGGCTTCAACGTTGTCGCGACCGCCACCCGTCGTGGGCGGACGCTGATGGTGGTAGTTCTCGGCGAAACATCGGCCGCCGACCGCGCCGAGACCGCGGCCGGTCTCCTCAACGGCGGCTTCCGCGGCCTCCTTTCCGGGGTCATCGGTCAAAAGTTGGCGACCTTCCAAACCCAGCCAGCGCCTGGATCTGCGGTAAACCTGCGCAAGGAAATCTGCGAAACGAAGCGCGCCCGAAAGGCGAAACTCGGCCGGTCGGCACTCGACCCGAAATTCGTCCTGATGGAACCGGTCCGGGTCTTCACCGGCAAGGCGGACCCGCTGCCGCCGAAGGGGCAGGCCGGCCGCCCGGCGGTGAACATCCCGCTGCCCCGGTTGCGGCCGCCCTATCCCGACAGCGCGGCATTGTCCAACGGAATCACCGTCCAGTAGGCGCAGTCCCGCCGACCTTTTCGACGACGCAGCGAAAGAGGCCGGGTTCGGTTTCGCTCAGAATCAGCCGATGTCCTGCCTGCTCAATGTGGTGCGGAATATCGATCGCCGCCAACGGGTCGGTAGCCTCGACCAGGATGCGATAGCGCGACGGTGCGTTCAGAAGTGCCTTCCGCAACTTGAGAACCGGAAGCGGACACGCCAAGCCGCGGAGGTCGAGATAGAGGTCGTGCGGGGGTGTGGTCATCGTCGCTTGCCGGAAATCCGCGCGGTGATAGGTTTGCCGGCGCCGCGGCGATGGGCCGTCCGTCCGGGGAGATTATGGGCTTTTTCGACAATCTGCGTAAGGACTGGCTGTTCGTCTCCGGAGTTTTCAAGGCACTGCGCGTCGTTACACCCATGGCCCGCAAGCGCAATCGCGGCTTCCCGGATGCCGTGGAAGCGCTCGCCAGGCGCTTTGGCGAACGGCCGGCGCTGATATCGGCACGCGAAACTCTGACCTTTGCCGGCTACGAGGCGCGCGGCAATCAATACGCCCGGTGGGCGCTCACCAATGGTGTCGGCAAGGGCGATACGGTCTGCCTGCTGATGCCCAATCGGCCGGAATTTGCGGCGGTGTGGTTGGGCGTGGCCCGTGCTGGTGGCATCACGGCGCTGCTCAATACCAACCTGGTAGGCCGCCCGCTCGCGCACAGCATCAATCTGGTGAAGCCAAAGCACATCATCGTCGCAACCGAACTGGCGGAAGCCTTTGCCGGCGCCGTACCGCTTATCGAGGGCGATGCGACCGTCTGGTACCACGGCGAAGGGCCGGAGGGCGCCAATCGAATCGACGAGACGCTCGCCGCCATCGATGATGCCCCGATCCCACGCTCCGAGCGGCCGATGCTGACCCTCGAGGACGGATGCCTCTACATCTACACCAGCGGCACGACCGGGTTGCCGAAGGCCGCGATCATTAATCACTACCGCGTCCATGCCGCCATGCTTGCCTACGCGACCGTGATGAAGATGACGGCCGACGATCGAAACTACAACTGCTTGCCGATGTACCACACCTCCGGGGGCGTGCTGGGCATTGGTGCCAGCCTGGTGGTCGGCGGTTCGGCCTTCATCGGCGAGCGCTTCTCCGTCAGCCGATTCTGGGACGACGTTGTCGACAATAGTTGTACTCGGTTTCAGTACATCGGTGAGCTTTGCCGCTATCTCACCACCGCACCGGCGCACCCAAAGGAACACCTGCATCAGGTGACGCTCTGTTGTGGCAATGGCCTGCGGCCGGACGTTTGGGATCACTTCAAGGAGCGATTCGGGATCGAAACGATCCGCGAGTTCTATGCCGCGACCGAAGGCAACGCCATCATCTTCAACTGGGACAACACGCCTGGTGCGGTGGGGCGGGTGCCGTCCTGGGCCCACCCGCTCTTTCCGATTTCCACGATCCGGTTCGACTTCGACCGGCAGGCCCCCGTGCGCGGCGGCGATGGTCTCTGCATCGAATGCGATCCCGACGAGATCGGTGAAGTCATTTCCCAGATCATCATCGACCCGTTGAAGCCGGGGCAGCGCTTCGACGGTTATGCCGACAAGGTCGAGACCGAGAAGAAGATCCTTCGCGATGTATTCGAGGCCGGAGACCTGTGGTTTCGCACCGGCGACCTCATGCGGCGCGACGCGCGCGGCTACTTCTATTTCATCGACCGGATCGGCGATACCTACCGCTGGAAGGGCGAGAATATCTCAACGTCGGAGGTCGCCGAGACGCTGACGCTCTGCCCCGGCGTGGTCGAGGCCAATGTCTACGGTGTATCGGTTCCGCACACCGATGGCCGCGCCGGGATGGCGGCGCTGGCGATCGACGAAGATTTCGATCTGACGACGTTTCGCGATCACATCTATGCGACGCTGAGCGGGCCCGCACGGCCTTTGTTCCTTCGTTTCCAGCACCACATCGCGGCGACCTCGACCTTCAAGCAGCGGAAACTCGAGCTGGTCCGCGACGGCTTCGATCCCGCCACCACCGACGAACCCATCTTCTTCGACGACCCGCGGGCGTCGGACTGGGTTCAGGTCGATACCGCGCTGTTCGATGAGATCAAAATCGGCGACATCCGGCTCTAGAATCGTGGCTGGGCCCCGAGGCGTCACTAGGGCGAAGATACCCGCGGTTCGTCTTGACGAACGCGATCCCGAAAGGCGCGGCGGATAACCTTACCTGAGGTGGTCAACGGGATGGTATCGACGAAGGTGATTTCGCGGGGATATTCCGCCGCCGAAAGCCGGGAGCGTACGAACGACCGAATCTCCTCGGCCAGCAAGTCGGATCGGGTGAACCCCGGCTTGAGCGCGACAAAGGCGGTGACGATTTCGGTCCGCACCGGGTCCGGCTTGCCGATCACCGCAGCCATGGCGACGGCCGGGTGGCTGGCGAGACACTCTTCGACCTCAGCCGGGCCGATCCGGTAGCCAGAAGAAATGATGATGTCGTCGTTGCGGCCGATGAAGTGGATGTACCCATCATGGTCGCGAACCGCTTCGTCACCGGTCATCATCCAGTCGCCGATGAACTTTTCGCGGGTTGCCGCTTCGTTCTGCCAGTAGCCGAGAAACATCGAGGGGTTGGGTCGCCGCACCGCGATCTCGCCTGGTTGATCGGGAGGGAGCGGCTGCCCATCGCGATCGACCACCGCGACGTGGTGCCCGGGGATCGGTTTGCCGATCGCGCCGGCCCGGGACAAGCCGAATGCGGCTGACGACCCGATGACGTAGTTACACTCAGTCTGGCCGTAGAACTCGTTGACGGGACGGCCGAACACAGCCGGTGCCGTTTCGAACGCAGCCCGGCCGAGTGTTTCGCCGGCGGCAGCAACGGTCCGCAGGTTGAAGTCGAAGCGCTGACGCGGATTCGCCACACCGTTCATCAGCTTGATGGCCGTGGGCGGTAGGAACGCGTTTCGCACATCAGCGCCGGCCATCAACGCAAACGCGGCTTCCGGATCGAAGCGACCGGCCGGGCCGAAAACCACCGGTACACCGAAAAACAGCGCCGGCAGCAGCGCGTTGAGCAGACCGCCGGCCCATGCCCAGTCGGACGGCGTCCATACCCGGTCATTCGCTTGGGGCACGTGTTCGTGGGTGAAGGCAAAGCCGGGCAGATGGCCTAGCAGGACCCGATGGCCGTGGAGGGCGCCCTTTGGGTGACCGGTGGTGCCGGAGGTATAGATCATCATCGCCGGATCGTCCGGCGCCATCCTCGCCGAGGTGAGGGGCTCGGTCAGCACCGACACCGTTTCATGGTAATCTTCGGCATTCGCCGCCGGCCCGTCGACGCAGAGGATCGTTGCGAGCGCTGGAGTTTCCGTATCGAGTTCGGCGAGCTTAGCGAGGCCCGGTCCGTCGGTGATCAAGGCGCTGGCACCGGAGTCGGTGAGGCGAAAGGCGAGCGCGTCGGTGCCGAACAAAGCGGCCATCGGCACAACGATCGCGCCGAGCTTGTAGGCGGCGAGGTGGGCGACCACGGTCTCGACCGACTGGGGCAGAAGGACAGCGACGCGATCGCCTTGACCGACGCCGCGTTTGCGCAGCGCCTGAGCCAGATCATCGGACTGGCGCTTCAGATCGGCGAATGTTGTACGGTGGAGGTCATGTCCATCCCACCGAAGCAGCGCCGCCCGGTCCGGATAGGCCGCGGCCCAGCGATCGCAGCAAACCGTCGCGATGTTGAAGGACTTCGGCTTTGGCCAGCGGAAGCCGGCGACCATCGAGTCGTAGCTGTCCACCCTGTCCAGCATCGGCTAACCGCCGGGTGTAACCGCACCAAGCGCCGCCGTCCGGCGCGTGTCGGGGGCCGCCAGAACCAGGGTCCAGAAGTTGCCGAACCGTCCCTCGGCGGTATAGGAGACGGCAATACCCATCGATGTAACGCCCGGCTTGAGAAGATTGGCGTTGTGGCTCCGCGATGCTTTCCAGCCCGCCAGCACTTCGTTGAAGTTCCGGTGCCCGGCAGCGATGTTCTCCACCGCGATCGCCGCATCATAGCCGCCATTGGCGAGACGTCGTTGGAAGCTCCCCTCGCCGCGCACCACGTGTGCCATACGGTCGGCGCGGGCCATGGCGCGGGAGTGGCTGGCGGCGATGGCGTTCAGCTTTGAATCGACCGTCACCGCCGGGAGCCCACGGGACCGGCGATAGCTGGAGATGGCCTGCGCGGCCGAAGCCGCATTCACGGTCGCCGGACCGGTGCGGCCGCCCTCGATGATCTGCTCGGGCTTGAAGAGCGACTGACAGGCAGACAGGACAAATGCCAGCGCCAGGACAATGACGGCGGTTCCGGCGGCGCTTCGGCGAAGGTGCGGCGCGGGGAGCGGTCTCATGGTCATTCGTTTCGGTCTCTCCGGACGGGGTTCGCGTTGGGGTTCGCGGTCTTGAGGGCGCGCTCGATATCCGGCAAATCGCGCAGATTGATGTCGCGTTGGGGGAACGGGATTTCGATATCGGCGTCGCGAAGCGCTCGCAGGATAGCGAAGCGGAGATCGGAGCGTGTCGATAACCCTTGCGAGATATCCGATACATAACAACGCAGTTCAAAGTCCAGCGAACTCTCGCCGAAGTTCATGAACAGGACGAACGGCGCCGGGTCCTCGAGGACCTTGTCGTTCGCCTTGGCGCAGGCGAGCAAGACGTCGCGGACCTGATCGGCATCGGAGCCGTAGCTTACCCCGACTGCCACCTCGATGCGTCCGATGTTGCCGCGCAGGAAGCGATTGGTGACGACTCCGGAAATCAGGTTCGAGTTGGGAACGATCACCGAAGCCCGCTCGAAGGTCTCGATCTCGGTCGCCCGGACACTGATCCTGGTGACCGTACCGCGATCCGGTCCGACCTCGATCCAGTCACCGGCGCGAATCGGCCGCTCGGCGAGGAGGATCAGGCCGGAGACGAAGTTATTGACAATGCTCTGCAGGCCGAAGCCGATGCCGACGGAAAGGGCGCCTGCGACGATCGCGATGCTGGCGAAGTCGATCCCCGCATAGATGGCCGCCAGAATCGCCGCGAGAAAGAAGCCGATATATCCGGTTGCCGTGCGAATGGAGTTTTTGAGGCCGGGGTCGATTCCGGTGGTGGGGAGAAACCGCATCTCGAGCCAGCCCTGGAGAACACGGCTGAAGGCGACGATCGCAACAAAGATGAGTGCGGCGGTCAGGATCGTCGCGAAGGTGATGCGGATCGATCCGATCTCAACGCCGTAATAGAGGCCCTGAAGCCGCGAGACGATCGTTGTCGAGTCGAATCCCCAAGGTGCCGCCACCAGCAGAACCGCGGCGAACACAAGGACGAGCTTGGCGACACCGCTGACGATCACGCGCATCTGATCGATCGCGCGGTCGCTCAGGCCAAGGTTCAGGGCAATCCGGTGGCCGACTTTGCCGTCCGGCGAGAGGGTCGCTTCGAGGACCACATCGATGAGACCGTTGAGCAGCACGAATCCGCCGACGACCACCCAGACGAAGGCGATCTGTTCGACCATGAACGTGGCAAACGCCAGGTACCCGGTGACGGCAGCGGCGATGGTGATCAGCGCCGCCAGGCCGGCCAACGGCGTCAGAATCCGCCATGGCGCGCTCCGCCGGCGTTCTTCGGTACTCAACGCTTCGCGACCGCGAACCACGATCCGCGCGGCGACAAGCCCGAGGATCGCAGTGGGTATCGACAGCAATCCGCCGATCCCCGGTACATAAAACGCCGGGGTCGCTGTGATGTTCGCGAGCTGAACGAGCAGCGAGTAGAATGACAGGATCGCGGCGGCGACGACGACGATCCCGTAGGTGCGGCGAGCAGTGCCGTCGGCGATCCCAGCAATCCGCCAGGCCGGTCGACGCGGCGTCGTCAATGCTCTGGTCAAGCCGGTGATGACCGTGAAGATGGCGACCGCGACCGTCAGTCCAACGACGATCGCGTCGATACTCGGCGGCAGCAGACGCAGCTCGGACAGGAGAGCGCGAAGGGCAATCAGTATCAGCAGCGGTACGCCGACATCGACGATAACCACGGCAAACGCCATCATGATCTTGTGGGTCCGGGTCGGGTCTCCCTGCGACCCCGGCCCCTGCACCCAACGAAGAAACAGCGCCCGGGCGACCAGCACGACTCCGACGATCAGCACCGTGACCACACCCAGCGCAAGGGTAACGGCATCCGAACTGCTTGCGACGAGACGGCTCCACCCGGCAATCACCCGCCAGGTCCCCGCCAGCAGATTGACGCTCTCGGCCGCAAGATCGGCGATCAGCGTCGGGCTGAGCGCACTCCGACCGCGGGCATAGAGCGCGGTCGCGAACTGCTGACTGCGGCGCTCGACAATGCGCTCGAGGAGCTGATCGCCGCGCAGCCTGACGAGTTCGGTCTGCCGCTCGATACCAGTTAGCGCTTCCAGCTCGGATTCGTAGCGCTCGCGCGCTTCGGCGACATCCGGCAGGTCCTCGATCGTGGTCCCTTCCGGTAGCGCGATCGAGCCGAGCAAGTCCGCCAGATCGCGGACTCGTGGCGCTAGCTCATCCTTGAAGGTGAGGGCCTCGGTGACGACCGACTGCACCCGGTTCTGAAGCGCATCGAGATCATCATCGGCGAGGTCTTCACGGCCCAACGCCGCTTCCACCTGATTGAGCGTTGCCGTCCACCCGTTGAGCATCGCCCGCTCGGGCGATATCTGGCCGGAGGCCAGACCCGGCAACAGGATCAGCGCCAGGGTGGATGCGAGAGCAATGAAGCGACGATACATGGCCCCGTTTCGAAGCTTTTCGGCTCTTGCTAGCACACGCCGTCAGGCCATGCGACGGCAGCGGCAGCGGACTATTCGGCAGCCGCCCGCTCCTCGGGTGGGGTGAGGATCTCGCCGACGCGGTCCGCCGACAAGATGCCCTCCAGGCCGCCATCGGACCCGATAACTGCAACCGGATACGCGCTCGCCAGCGTTGCCGGCAGTGCCTCGGCCAGCGATGCCTCCGGGCCGATCGACGGAGTGGTGACCGCGATCTGCTCGACCGTCGGCTTATCGTCGTTGGCGATCGCATCGTTGAGGGCGTCCCGGGTGACGACCCCGCGATAGCCGTGCGCGTTGATCACATAGCCGAGATCGGCGCCGCAACTCTGCATCTCGGCAAGCGCCTGCTCGAGGGTCTCATCGGTGAGCCGCAGCGGTGGCGGCTTCATGACGACGTCGACGGTCAGGACGCGCGCCCGGTTCACGTCCTTGACGAAAGCGCGCACATAGGCGTCGGCCGGGTTGAGCAGGATTTCGGCGGGCGTGCCCACCTGAGACAAGGCGCCGTCCTTGAGAATCGCGATTCGGTCGCCAAGCCGAAGGGCCTCGTCGAGGTCATGGGTGATGAAGACGATGGTCTTTTTCAGGCGAGCCTGCAGCTCGATCAGTTGATCCTGCATCTGGCTGCGGATCAGCGGATCGAGGGCGGAAAACGCCTCGTCCATCAGCAGGATTTCCGGATCGGTGCACAGCGCCCGAGCGAGGCCGACGCGCTGCTGCATGCCACCGGAGAGCTGGGATGGGTACTGGTCCTCGTAACCGGCGAGACCCACGGTCGCCACCCACTCCGCCGCCTTCTTCTCGCGTTCGCTGCGCCCTTCTCCGCGCACTTCCAGACCGTAGGCGACATTCTGCAAGACCGTCCGGTGGGGGAACAGGCCGAAGCGCTGAAACACCATGCCGGTCTTCCGGCGGCGAAACCCTTCGAGTTCCCGGATCGACAGCGACAGAATATTCTCGCCGTCGACCAGGATTTCGCCCTCGGTCGGGTCGATCAGCCGATTGAAGTGCCGGATAAGTGTCGACTTGCCCGACCCGGACAGCCCCATCACGACGAAAATCTCGCCCCGCTCGACCGAGAGCGAGACGTCGTAAAGGCCGACCGTGTTGCCGTATTCGGCAAGCACGTCGTCCTTGCTTGCGCCCGCCTTCAGCCGCGCCAGCGCCTGTTCCGGACGCGGTCCGAATACCTTGGTGACGTGTCGGGCTTCGATCAGAGGCACCGGATCAACCCCCAGCGGTCCGGTATGCCTGAAGCCGCCGTCCAAGCGCTTGACTGACGCGATCGAAAACGATGGCGAGGATGACGATCGCTATGCCGCCGAGTAGCCCGGTACCCGGCTCTTGTCGTTGGAGGCCGACCAAAACCGTTTCGCCAAGTCCGCGTGCGCCGATCATGGAGGCGATCACCACCAGGGCCAGCGCCATCATGATCGTTTGATTGATGCCTTGCATGATCGACGGCAGGGCGAGCGGAATTTGCACGCCCTTGAGGATTTGCCACCGGCTGGCACCGAACGCGCGGCTGGCTTCGATCACCTCGTGATCAACGTGACGAATGCCAAGGTCGGTCAGCCGGATTAGGGGCGGAGTCGCGTAGATCACTGTGGCCAGGATTGCCGGGACCTTGCCCAGCCCAAACAGCATCGCCCCCGGGATGAGGTAGACGAAGCTGGGGATCGTCTGCATCAGATCTAGTATGGGGTTCAGCAGACTCTGAACAAACCTGCTCCGGGCTGCCGCGACCCCGAGTGGAATGCCAATAACAATAGCGAGGCAGACCGACACCAGTATGATCGCGAGGGTCTGCATCGCCTGCTCCCACAGGCCAAGATTGCCGATCATCCAGATCAATATCGCCACCGCCACGGTGATGATCCAGCTTCGGCTCGCGGCAAAGGCTACCGCCCCAAAGGCCAATATAATGGCCCAAGGCGGAGCGCCTCTTAGGGTTTGGTCGATTGGAACGAGGACGGTGAGGAGCGCGTTTCCGATTGCCTCGAAGATGTGACCGTGGTTGATGATCAGCCATTCGACGAAGGTGTTAACGGCGTCGGCGATCGGCTTGCCGATATCAATGAACATCGCTCGGATCCTCGTCTGCTGGGCCGGCGTCAGAAACGCCGGCCCTCAGGGTCCGCGGGCTGGGTCAGTTGGCGAGTTTCGCCTTGACCCGATCGGCGACGTCGGCCGACACCCAGCCGGTCCAGTCGTCGTTGTTCTGGAGGAAGTTGACCGCTGCTTCGTCCGAAGTCGCGTCGTTGTCGTGGATATAGGCCAGCGCCGCCGACGTTGCGGCGTTGCTCGATGAATAGGCTTTCAGGAAAGCGGTGAGAAGCGGCGCGGCGTCGGCAAATTCCGCGTTGCCGCCGATGATCACCTTGCTGATCGGGTAAGCCGTCGCTTCGGCCGGAGTCTCAGACTCTAGCATCTCATCCCAGATCGCTTGGTTGAAAGCCGGTTCCTCGAGTTTGGTGAAGTCGTGCTTGCCGAGCAGCCAGGTCGGGCCCCAATAGTAGAACAAAGCCGGACGATCGCGCAGCGCGGCAGCTTCCGCGGCGGCGGCCAAGGCCTCGCCAGTTCCGGGGCGGAAGTTCGTGTAGTCGCCCTCGAGGCCATAGGCGATCAGCTTCTTCGAGTTAATCACCTCGCACTGCCAACCGGCCGGACAGTTGTAGAAGCGTCCTTTGCCGGGCTCCTCGGGATCGGCGAACAATTCGATATGGTCGGCCAAGTCGGCGACCGATTTGAGGTTGGGCGCGACGGCGTTGTCGCCGGAAACAATCGACGTCGGAACGAACCAGCCCTCAGTGGCGTCCGGAAATGTCGTGCCAAGTGCCACGGTCTGTCCGGCAGCTTCGGCATCGACCCACGCCTGAGCCGGGTTCGCGGTCCAAATCTCCATGATGATATCAGCATCGCCGCGTGCCACGCCATTGATCAGCGGAATGGTGTCGCCGGGGATGCTGTCGACGGCGCAGCCGAAACCGTCGCGGACGATCCGGCTGGCGACGGCGGTATGAAACTGAGCCGATCCGTAATTGAGGTCGGCGAAGACGACCGGTCGGTCGATCTCGCATGCGGCCATGTTATCCTGGGCGACAGCGGGCGCGGCGACAAAGACGCCAACGGCTAAAGCGATCGAGTGACGAAACATCAGCGGTTCTCCTGTGAGCCTGAAGCTTACTGGTGGATAGAAACGTCGGGGCACTTCGTTTGTGCCCATCGATTCGACCGAGGCGATCCTAGGCAAGGCCGACGACCTGCAGGCCTTCGGCATTGGGTGGAACCGCTCGGTTCACACCTCCCTGGTATCCACTGGGAGATAGGTCTGGTTGCCTGTCCTGGTCGTTCCCCGTGCCTGATCGGCAACACGGGCAACCATATGAGGTCTTCTGCCGGCAAAGGCGCCATGCAGCTGTGACCCCGGCGAATGTCAGACCGTCGCTGGAGAGCCAGCGAACGGAGACGCGAGGAAAAAATAGCGAGCCAGCACAGAATGTCAAAGCCGGCGAAAACGCTGCTGGCGACATCTCCTGACTTATCGGATCGGTGCAGTGGCTCACTTCCCGGAAACCCAAAGATGCTTCTGGCTTCCGCCTGCGGGTTCGGCTAAATCCAGCGGACTTTGACCGGGGGCCGGAGCAGTCTGTCTTGCCACGCAGGAAATCGACCCGCATCAAGCCGGTTGCAACCCGGCGCGTGTTGCATATCAGCGGCTTTGAACCGGTCCCGACAGCGCTGCTCGAGCGGCGTATGGCTAGCGGTCTCCGCAACTTCGCACCCGTTTGGGGCGCGGCCGCGGCATCGGAGGAGCCTGTCCTCTCGGATGAGGACCGGGTCGTCACCTGGAACGTAACAACCGAAGGCCCCAACTGGACGACGGATTGTCGCTATACGATCCTGCGATGGGACGCGCTGATGGCGCCCTATGTGGATCGGCCCTGGCTCGGCCGCATCCTTCACGGCTACAAGGCGCTCGCCGAGTTCATCTGGACCGGCACCATGCGTCGGTACTTCAAGACAAATTTGCGTTACGGGCTGTTTGCCATCTATCCGCTGTTTCTTCTGGCGGGGTTTGCCATTATCGCGGTCGCCGCGGCGCTGATCGTGGCCGCACTGGGAATCCCGTCGGCGTGGGTGACCGCCCCGCTGGTCGGCTTGATCGTCTTCTTCGTGCTCTTGCGGTTTCTCGGCGCATATTTCTACCTCGACTTCGCCTTGGCGGATTGGGCGTTCGCCGCCGACCTTTGCCGACGCGACGTCCAGGGTCTCGACCCGATCATCGATCGCTTCTCTGAGGTCGTGGTGGAGGCTATGCGCGATCCAAATGCGGACGAGGTACTGCTGTCCGGCGTTAGTCTAGGCGCGGTGATGATGGTCGAGGCACTGGCGCGTGCCTTCACCCGCAACCCGGGTCTCGACAAGGACGCCGGCCATGCGGCGTTTCTGACGGTCGGCTCGTCGATTCTCAAGATCGGCCTTCATCCCGCCGCCGAGGGCCTCCGCGATGCGGTTCACCGGATTGGTGCTGAGCGGTCGCTGCTATGGGTTGAGTATCAGGCGAAGGTGGATCCGATCAATTTCTACAAGACCGATCCCGTGGCGGATCTCGGCAAACGCAAGACCGGTAGCCCGATCGTCAAACTGATCCGAATCCGTGACATGATGACTGCGGCGGGCTATCGCCGGGCGCAGCGAAGTTCGTTACATCTCCACCGGCAATTCGTTAAGCCGAATGCCAAGCGCTACTTCTACGATTTCTATCAGATCGGTTTTGGCCCGTTGCGGCTCTCCGATCGCATTGCTCTCGGCAAGAAGGTTGTCTCCGTCTTCAGGAAAGATGGCAGTGTGAAGATTGCCGGAAGACGCCGGCGGCACCGATAGACAGAAATGTCGCGGGCGAGGAGGAAAGATGAGTCGACTGATAGCGGAATGGATCTGGTTCGTCGGCGGTGTGTTATGGTTCGTCATCCGCTTCCCGCATCAGCGTCGCTCGCGAAAAACCAAAGTCGCCCGCTCGGCGGGCGGCACTCACGATCAGGTTTTGCTTGGCTTTTCGCTGACGGGGTTGGCGATCATCCCGCTGATCTACTTCATCACCGGTGAGCCGAGCTTCGCCGACTACGCCTTCCATCCATGGCTCGGCTGGATTGGCGCCGTATTGATGCTGTGGGCGCTGGTCATGCTGTACGAGACTCATCGCCAACTGGGTCGCAACTGGTCGGTGACCCTCGATACGCGGAAAAAGCACAAGCTTGTCGATACGGGTCTCTACGCCTACGTGCGCCATCCGATGTATACGGGCTTCTGGCTGCTGGCCCTGGCCCAGGCGGCGCTGCTTACCAACTGGATCGCCGGCCTTTCCGGCGTCGTCGGCTGGGGCATTCTCTTCTTCCTGCGGGTTGGGCGGGAGGAGCAACTGATGATCGAAACCTTTGGTGACGACTACCGCGACTATATGCAGCGCACCAAGCGCGTGATCCCCTATCTCTATTGACCGTTTGTCGCTTGCCCGCCATCTTTTTGCGCCAATTGGCCAACGATCGGATTGCGTGATTTCGGAGGACATAATGAGGTGGAGATCGGCTGTCTTCTCGGCGCTCGCAGCTATGGCCATTGGACTCATGGCACCAGCTGTCTCGGCAAACGTTCCATTGCCGACACCGCGTCCGGCGAATGCGCCGCAATCGGCCGCAACAACGGAAGCCACTGTCCCTCAACCACCTCCTGGTGGGTACACAAAAGGGCACGTGATCGTCCTGCGTGGCCTGCACAACATTTGGTCCCGGGGAATGGACGACATCGCCGAGGATCTCGAAGCCCAGGGCGTCGAGGTGATCCTGGCGAACCATGGCCGCTGGCGACGCCTCGCCGACGAAGCGATCGCCGCCTACAAGAAGGACAAAAACACCGCGCCGATCATCATCATCGGCCATTCGCTCGGCGGAGACGCCGCCCTGGTGATGTCCAATTGGATGGTCCACAACGGCGTGCCGGTCCGACTCATCGTGGTGTTCGATGCTGTCGCCCAAACGCACCCGCTCAGGGGCGGAATACAGGAAGTCATCAATTTCTATCGACCCAGGGGTTACGGTCAGGAAGTGAAGGGATCCGAGCGCTTCAACGGAACCATCGACAATATCGATCTGACCGAACGGCCCGGCGTCAATCACCTCAACATGGACAAGGACGAAGGCCTCCAGGCCGAGGTGTTGGCCAAAACGCTGCAAGTCCTCCAGGAATAGGGCAGCGGCAAGACGCGAAGTGGCTGGGCGCGCGGCGTTCGGAGCTAATACCGATCGGCAAGGCGATCCCTGCTCTGAACGGGAACGGGATTCGCAGCATCGTTGCCATCGCTTCCTCGAGACGATCGAGCGCTTGTTTTGCCAGCAAGCGAACCGCCCGGTTGTTCTGAGCGACGCTTTGACCTCGTCGGCGGCACCTCGACCGGGGCGATCATTGGCACGGCGCTGGCGTTCAGCGCCGGCGACCTTCGAGTTTCGCCCGTTCGTCGGCGTCGATCGGCGGCCGGGTGATCGCGTCCACGACCATGGCAAGGACATCGCCGACCGGCCGGGCAGGGGTATCGGCGAGGCTGCCGCCGGTCAGGGGATGATCAGCCAAATCGGGCCACAGTAGCTGGGTCGGGTTGGCGCCGGTCGCGTCGATGTGGGCAACCGGCAGTCCCATCGTCGCCGCCCGCTCGATGAGTTCGGTTGTCCCGCCACGCCCCCCGGACGGGCCGCCGTCCCAGATCGCGACAATCAGATCGGCATTGTCGAGGATGACGAGCCCGACGCTTTCGTAGTCGCGCGGCTCGGTATCGTAGTCGCCAGGCAGGACCAGCGCGGCGGCTGCCTTTCCGAGCAGATCGGCAAAATCGGCCTGCGAGTCAGCGTCCTCAAAGTCCCGTTCGTAGTCATTCGCCGGGAACGGCAGCGCCGCTGCCAGTTTGAGCCCATGCCGCAGCGCCGCGTGAGCCGCCATCCGATCGGCGCCCTCGGCGAGTGCTGAGATCATAGTCAGGGTTGGCGGTCGATCACTGAAGACACCGGCGTGACGTGCAAAGGTGACATCCGCTGCTTGCTTCAGCCCGTCGAGCAGCCGATCCAGTTCGGTTTCAACTGTGGCGCGGGCCGTCTCGGGCAGGCGGTTGGGGCGATGGCCGACGACACCAATCGTTAGGGCGAACGGCGGCTTGGGTGGCGTATCGACGCGTGCAGTCAAGGGTTTGAGCCGCTCAGATCGGCCGTGGTTCCGCCCGCGCGGCCGCCTCGAGGGCGGCCTCGTCTAGGTTCGGGACGTTGCGGCGCTTGTCGGCACGCGCATCGATCGATCGGATCGACAGCGTCACCGCTTCATTGATCGGGCAGGCAATGCCGAGAGCGGCGGCTTCTTTCAGTAGGGCACCGTTCAAAGCCTCGATCTCGGTGCGTCGACCGGTTTCGACATGCTGTAGCATCGACGGTCGATTGTACCTTTCCCAGGCGTGATCGAGAACGGCGGCTCGTGGGTTCGGCTCGGACAACGTGATTCCCTTGGCAGCTGTCACCGCCAGAATTTCGTCGAGCAGGCGTTCGAGTAGTTGTCTCGCCGATGGCGTGCGGACGATTTCCCCGGCCCGAAGCCCGGTGAGGGCGCTGACCGGGTTGATGGCGGCGTTGAGGACGAACTTCATCCAGACATGGCCGAGGACGTTGTCGGAGACTTCGATCGGTAGGCCAGCGTCCGCGAACAGGGCGGCGACTTCGTCGATACGCCTCGTCCGATGACCGTCGAGCTCGCCGATCACGGTTTCGCCGGTGTTGGAATGGAGCACATGACCGGGTTCTAGCCGCGCCGCGCTGTTATAGGTGCTGCCGGCGACGACACGTTCGGCGCCCAGAGTTTCGCTAAGCGCCTCGATATTGCCGATGCCATTTTGGAGGGTCAGTGCGAAGCCATCGGGCCCAAGACACCCCACCACCAGCAGTACCACATCGGCGGTCGCCGCGCTGTCGACAAGCATCAGTGCGACATCGGCGGCGTCGATCACCGTAGCGTCGGTCGTTGCTGCAAGCCGTACTGTCGAATCCCTGTCGGGTGTCGCAAAGCGCAGCCCGTTCGCAGCGATCGCCGCGATGTGATCCGCATCCTTATCGAACAGGATTACGTCCACGCCGGCCTTGGCGAAATGGGCGCCGAAAGTGCACCCCATCGCACCGGCCCCGATCACCGCTATCCGCATGGACTTCCCCGTGCCCGCTTGTTTCGACGGGGCAGACAAAACCCGCCGGCGCTAACCCGTCAAGCCCGCCCGCTGTCACGATGTCAGGACAACCGCCGTCTTCCGATAGTCATTGCTCCCGATCTGTCCGACCAGGAATTCGGCCACATCCGCACGGGAAACAGTCCCCCAGCGCCAAGTCTCCGGCGCGACCAGTGCGTGGACCTGATGGGATGCCGGGCCGTTGGTGAGGATCACCGGTCGGACGATCGTCCAATCAAGTGCGCTGTTTCGGATCAATGATTCCTGGATCGATTTGTCGTCATAGGCCGCACCAAGGAGGAGCCGGAACGGGATACGCTCCAGGCAGCCGATGGCCGAGGCGCTGTCGCCGGCGCCGAACCCGGTCACCGTGATCAGGCGTTCGATGCCGGCGGCCTCCATCGCCGGGACCAGAATCCGGGTCGCGTCGGAAAACAGCCGGATCGGCTCCAACAGCCGTTGTGGTCCGATGGCGATGCCCAGGGTCTGGACCACGGCATCGACGCGGTCGAGCGCCGCCGCTATGTCGGCCGGGTTCAGGGCATCGCCGTTGATTCGTTCCAGGGCCGGGTGCTCGATTGCAATGCGATCCGCCGAGCGGGAGAAAGCGCGAACAGCAAGCCCCTCGGCGAGCGCGACGCGCACGGTTTCGAGCCCGATCCCGCTGCTCGCCCCGATCACCAGAATTCGTGTCATCCGCTACTCATCACGTTCGTCGTCCGCTGCCAAGGATATGGGGCGATGGTGGGCCGAAGTCACCCGGAATCGCGGTCGATATCAGGCCGGTGCTGGGTGGGATTATCGATATCGCGTTGGCCCGAATGCGCCGGCGCTGGCGATGTTGGTGTCGGCGCCGTCAATTCGGTCCGTATTCTGTGCACTGACGATGACGAAGCCTGAATCCCGCCTTTCCGCGACTAGGCTGATCACCGCCATGCGATCGTCCGCGATTTCATCATTCGGTCCGGTCTGGCCGGTGAGGATCGACACAGTGTGAACGACATGAATGTCGGGGGTCAGTTCGCGGATCTTCAGTTCAGTGATATCGAGGTGCGCGTTGGCAAAGATCCGGTCGAAATCATAGGCGTGCGCCTTGCGAATCGCCCGCCGGCTCCGCCACCAGAGCCCGACGACATTCACGAAATCAGCATCATCGGCGAAAAGCTCGCCGATGCCATCGGCATCATGAGCATTCCAGCGGTCGAAAAAAGCGCGGGCGACCGCTTCACCACTTTGGTAGCGAACCCGGTCCATTCGAACGGCTAGAATTTCTCCACCCATGGCCTGAGGTCGAGCTCCTGCGTCCAGGCGCTGCGGTGCTGGGTGTGCAGGTCCCAATAGGTCTCGGCAATCGCGGCCGGGTTCAGCGACTTGTCCGGCGCGTCGACATTGTTCGACAGGGCGCCGACATTCTCGCCGATGCCACCGTCGATGATGATGTGGGCCACGTGGATGCCTCTCGGTCCAAGTTCGCGCGCCATGCTCTGGGCCAGCGCCCGCAAACCGAACTTGGACATGGCGAAGGCGGCGAAGTTCGCGCTGCCTCGCAGACCCGCCGTCGCGCCGGTGAACAGAATGGAGCCGCCGTTGTCCGCCGCAAGAATCGCCCGGGCCGCCGCCTGGCCGACCAGGAAGCCGCCGAAGGTCCCGATTCGCCAGCAGCGTTCGACGTCATCGGGGTTAAGGTCGGCGATTCCACCCATCGTGAACGCGCCGGCATTGAAGGCCACCAGGGACGGATGACCAAAATCGGCCTCGACCATGCCGAACAGCGCGACGACCGATCCGGCGTCGGACACGTCGCAGGCGTAGGCTCTCGCCTTGGTCGTCAGGTTCCGTTCGGCAAGCAGGCCGTTCACCTTCTCGGCGTTCCGTGCCGCCGCGGCGACCTTCATCCCTTCGGCCGCGAACTTCTCGACCAGTGCAATGCCCAGCCCCGGCCCGACACCGGCGACGACAGCGACGTTTTGGTCTGCCATGGGATTCTCCTTCTCCGTGCCCCGTTTCGGCATGGAGATAGGACTCTGGCCCTCTGATACCAGCAGGTATATCCAGCGGTGGTGAGGCGGTACGGCGTGCGGGCGCTCAGCCGGCGCGGTTCCAGCCGCGGCCCTGGTCGCCCAGGCCTTCCCAGCCGTCGTCGGTCACAAGAACGGTGTCCTCGAGCTTGATGAAGCCGCGTTCCGGATGCTGCATAGTGGTTTCTATGGAGAGCACCATACCGGCTTCGAGTGGCCGGTCGGCGTCGTCGCCGGGATAGGGAACGGGACCATCCCCCATCAGGCGCGGCGCCTCATGGCTGACCAGGCCCATCCCGTGCGCGACGAAGCTGGTATGGTTGCGCGACGGTGCTGCCGCGTGTGCCGCCTGACCGGCAGCAATGACGTCTCCACCGGGCGCACCTGACTTGATCGGCGCGCGCGCCGCCATCTGGATAGCGTCGATTTCGGCGAGCAAATCCGCAAGCTGTGCATCCGGCTCACCGAGAATGGCCATGCGACAGAGATCGCCAATATAGCCGCGATAGTTGCCGCCGGAATCGAGCGACGCGATGTCGCCGTCCTGCCAAATCTCGCCTGAGGGGGCGCGGTTGAGGCTGGTCCCGACCGTAGCGAGGCAATAATCGAATCCGAGACCGCGGCGCGTCTCCTCGACCCGAAGCGCCTCGACCAGATCGCGCTTGACCGCGCCCGGCCCATGACTTCCGAGCACGGACAGCATGGCGGCTACCACCTGCTCGGACGCATTGCGCAATAGGGCTATCTCCTCGGGCGTCTTCACAGCGCGCAGGCGCTCCAGGGCAACCACAGCGTCTTCAAACCGGCTGGCGGGGAACGCGTCGGTCAGCGTGGTGTAGGCATCGGCGGGCAGGAACCCGGTCTCCACCCCGATCACGGCCGGCGCCGACCCGAGGCTGTTGATATGGGCGATAGCACGCTCAGTGACGTCCCGCGTGCCCCAGAACTGGGTCGCGGTGGTGTCCGGCCAGAGGTCGGCGCCGGATTCCATCGCGTTGCCGAGATACGCTGCCTTGTCTGGGCGGCCCTTGGGATAAACGAGTAGCGGCAGGTAGCGGCTGAGGCCGATGGCGTCCATGGCATCGAAGAAGAAGAAGCGATAGCCGCCCAGCAGATACTGGATGTTGTGTTTCGATGAGGCGATCAGGACATCGATCCCGTCGTCCTCCATCAAACGATCAAGTTTGCCGGAATCGAACGGCAGCGAATTTGAACTCAACGATGCCTCCCTCGGCTAGTTGGGTCGCACGCCTGCATCGGATAACAGGGTCGCCGTCGATGTAAATGCTTCGCCGACCCATTCGCGCATCTGGTCCGGATTGATCGGGAACTCCAGTTCCAGCGAGGCGGTCCCCTCGAACCCGGTATCGCGGATCGCCGAGAGATACTCGTTGAAGGGCGTGTTGCCGCGACCAGGCGGCAGATCGCCGTGGTTTACGCCATCGCAGTCCGAGATATGGACATGCGAGATGCGCCCCGCGAATCGGGCCATATCCTTCGGCGGGATCCGCATCAGCCACATATGCGAGATGTCGATGGTCGCTTTAACGTTGTCGAGACCCACGTCGTCCAGGCACCGCTCCATCGAATCCACCGAGTTGATGAAAGCGAACTCGAACGGCAACAGTTCGATCGCCACTTCGAGGCCCTTCTCCGCCGCGCGCTGACCAACCTGTCGAGTGGCGTCGATCAAAAGTTCCCATTCGCCCTCGGGCGGCAGCAGTCGCTTTTGGAACATATATTCGCCCGGAACAAAACAGATGTTCCTGGCTGTCTTGAAGTCCGCCGCCAGATCGACCACCGCCTTGGCGCGCCGGATGTGGAAGTCGCGGACCGAAGGATTGAAGTCGGTGAGACCGAGGCAGGTGCAGACCAGCGAGATCACTGGCAGACCGGTCGCCTCGGCGCGGGCCAGATAGTCGGCACGCTCCTCGGCAGTCATCGCCTCAGGGTCGAAACCGACGAAGTAGTCGAGGCTGTCGAAGCCGATCCGTTCGGATTCCCTTAGGCCTTCGAGGCCTTCGTATTTCGATCCGAACCATGCCGAATCGATGACACCGAGGTTCCAGTTTGCCATCGGTCCGCATCCCTCCCCATCCGGGTCCGTCCGCCGACGGCCGGTTGTCATTCTGTTTGTTGGACGTTGTCAGCATTCGGCGACGCCGGCTCCGACGTCGCAACGCGAAAAATATTCACCCTGAACATATCCGACTCGGCTTCGAGGCGATCGTCAGTGTCTCGTTCATCGCATCGGCAACCCGGCGCTGGGCGTCCGCCAGCGCCGTCGGGCGGGTCTTGTCACCGCGCAGCATGGCGTGAATCTCCTCGCCTACGATCGCTACGATCGCCGAGAACTGAGCGACCGGCGGGCGGGGCCACAGACGGACCTGCCCGGCCTTAGCCATCTCATCCACGGCGGCGATCATTGGAGAGAGACGCCGGACTTCCGGATCGGCGGCAACGCTGAACCGAGGCGTGACGTAGCCGCCCTGCCGCACCAGCGCCTTGATCACTTCCGCCGACGCCAGCCATTCGATTGCCCGCCATGCCGTCTGCACCTGCGCCGGCGCGACGTTGGCGGGGATCCCGAGCGCAAATCCGCCGATCGGCGCGAGGGTCTTGCGCCTGCGCCCGTCGTGGCCGGTAACGCCGACCGGATGGGGCAGGAAGCCGAGATCGCGAACTTGCTTGGCCCGATGGAGCTGCGACGCGCGGCTTGCCCACTCGTAGGCCATGGCGACACGGCCCTCGCGCAGCATGCCGACCTGATCGCCCCACGAGAGGTCGAGAACGTCCGGCGGCGAAACCTTGAGCAGGGCTTGCATGAAGCGGGCTGTGGCGTGGCCGCGTGGCGTGTCGATCATCGGCTTGAGCCCGGCCACCGCAACGTTGGCCGTCTTGAACCCGTCAATGGCTCGCTCGAGATTGAGAACGGGTTGGCCGAAGTCGGCGAGGAACTGGATGAACGCTTGACCGACCGGGCCGCTTTCTCCGCCGGTCCACGAAACACCATAGAAGCCGCGAGACGGCGCGTGGAGGGCACGCCCGGCTGCAAGAAGCTCCGCCGTCGTGGTCGGCGGCGCGATGCCGGCGCGTTCGAGGACGTCTTTGCGGAAGAACAGGATCTCGGGATTGATCAGGATCGGCACTGCGTACTGCACAGTGTTGACCAACGTGCTCCGCCACGCGGCGGAGTAAAAATCGTCGCGGGTGATCGTGTCCTCGCCCTCCATCGCGTCAAGCGGCAGCAGTGCGTCGACGGCGACGAACTCTCCGACGAGTGGCAGATCGACGGCGATGATGTCGTACTTCGATCGCTTGCGTTGGGCGTTGCGCAGTCCTTCCCGACGCAGCCCCTCGATTGTCGCGTCGTGAAAGCGGACACGACCGCCCATCAGATAGGATAGTTCCCGCTTCAGCCCCTTCGACACAGCGTAAGCTGGATCGCGGGGCAGCAGGATGTCGAGACCCCTGCCGGCTCCGAGTGTCTCGCCGGCTGTGGCCGGCGGCGGAATGATCCGCGCGCGGCGCTGGTCCGCAGAGCCGGATAGTGGCGTTGGCGCGTGGGCAAGGATCGCCTCGGCGCGGGTGGCGTAGTCGAGCATGTGGGCGATCAGCTTGGCACTCGGGTGGACAGAATAGGTGCGTCCGGTCGGCGTGCGCGGCCGAAACACCAGATAGCCGCCATCGCGCATCGCTTTCACCCGTCGCGTCGCCGTTGTGTACGGAATCCGGGCAGCGCGGGCGAGGCTGGTGGGTGTCACCAGCATGCCCTTCAGATGCCGTCCGATGAGGAACAGGGCCATGTTCATGAACGCGTCGGGCTCGGACTCGACAAAGCACTCGGTGGTCAACCGTTCCAGACGCTCAAGTAGCGCCACGGTGTCGGAGAACTGGCTTCTCGCGGTCACGGGCCTTTCCTCGGGCTCCTTCGAAGCGGCAGGATGCTGGGGCCAGTCTACGGTCTACAACCCGCAAAACGGATCAGAGCTGATGTTCAGAATGAATATTTATCCCATGTACAATCCCGCGTGCGTTCATCGACGCTCTGGCACCAATCGAGAGCCCGCCACAACGCCCGGACTTGAGGGAGACCGAATCGATGTCCGCACCGGAACTGATCGCCAGCTACTTCACCCTAGCCGGGCCCGCGGTTCCGTTCGAGGAGATCGAAAAGGAGGTCAGTCCGCATCCGCTTGACGACCGGATCGATGCGGCGGCAGCGGCCGGTTTCAGCGGTATTGGCCTCTCCTATCCCGACCTCACCGCCTTACGCCGGACGATGAGCTTTCAGGACATCCGCAGGGCGTTCGACGCTGGCGGACTGAAAAACCTCGAACTCGAATGTATCGTCGACTGGCACGCAGACGGTGACCGGCTGGCCACCGCCACCGAGGTCAAGGAGACGCTGCTCGCCTGCGCCGCCGAGATAGGCGCCTGTCACATCAAGGTAGCCGCCGATCAAAACGGTGAAACCTGGCCGCACACGCAGATGGTCGACCGGTTCGCGGCCTTGTGCGAGGACGCGGCCGCCGCCGGGACGCGGATCGTGATGGAGTCAATGCCTTGGTCGAACGTGCCCGACATCAAGGCCGCCGCCCAGCTGGTGAAAGATGCTGGCGCCGCCAACGGCGGAGCGCTGTTCGACATCTGGCATGTGGCCCGCGCCGGCGCGCCGTTCGAGGACCTCCAGGCGGTTCCGTCGGAGACGATCGGCTACATCGAACTCTGCGATGCCCTCGACAAGGTGACCGGCACATTGAAGCGGGACACGATCGACAATCGCCGCCACTGCGGCGAGGGCGAACTCGACGTCGCCGGCTTCGTCGCTAATGTCAAGGCGACCGGTTACGACGGGCTATGGGGCGTGGAGGTGATCTCCGAGGCGCAGCGCAACCGCGGGGTCGGGACGGCGGCATCGCTCAGTTACGACGCCGCGATCCACTACTTGTAAAGAACCAGAGACGCCCCGAGACTTCCACTGGGCTTAGGCGCCCATAGGCAATCTGACGTCGTTGCTTGGATGGTCCGTGGTCTAAAAATGGAGCGGGCGATGGGATTCGAACCCACGACCCCAACCTTGGCAAGGTTGTGCTCTACCCCTGAGCTACACCCGCGAGTGACCGCGATCGGTCGATCCGGGCTTATATCGCCCCTCCGCCTGCCGTTGCAACAATGATTCTGATCGCTTGTACCCGTCGCGCCCGCGGCTTATGCATCGGCGTCTCACGATTGGAGGGTGGCGCGCATGCCGGCGACGATTGCCGATCTGGAAGCTTATCTCGGTGAGTTGGGAATCGAGACCAAGACGGTCACCCATCCGCCGTTGCATACGGTCGCCGAAAGCCGAGCCTTGCGCGGCAGCATACCCGGTGCCCATACCAAGAACCTGTTCCTCAGGGATAAGAAGGGCGCGTTGTTCCTGGTCACTGCACTCGAGGATGCCGAGATCGACTTGAAGCGATTGCACGCCAGGATCGGAGCGTCCGGCCGATTTTCGTTCGGCAAACCGGACCTCCTGCTCGAAACCCTCGGCGTCGTGCCGGGCGCAGTCACCCCGTTCGGTCTGATCAACGATAGTCCGCCGCGGCTGCAAGTGGTCTTCGACGCCGCGCTGATGGCCAATGGTGAGGTAAATTGCCATCCGCTCGTCAACACTGCCACCACGACCATCGCCGCAGAGGATCTGATCGCCTTCGCCCGTGCCACGGACCACGACCCGCAGGTGATCGCCATTGACGAGGCGTCCCGTCCGTGACGTTACCGATCGATAGCGAGAACTGGCCGAAACCGCCGTCGGAGCTGCTTCCGGGATTGTTCGAAACCGTCGCGATGGCGGACATCATGCCGGCGAAAGATTGGGCGGACGCGATTCCCCGCCTACCAGTCGCCGAGATCCTCAACATCTACCGGACGGAGGCACCCGAAGGATCCGACGCACTTGCAGGCTTCGTAGCCGCGCACTTCGCGGTCCCGCCCGAAGTCGAGGAGACGGTGAACACCAACCAGGGTCTCCCCCTGCGCGCTCACATCGAGGCGTTGTGGCCTGTTTTGACTCGAGAAGCTTCCGATCAACATGTTGGCGGTTCGCTCATTCCCTTGCCGAATCGGTACATCGTGCCGGGAGGGCGGTTTCGCGAGGTCTACTACTGGGACAGCTTTTTCACGATGCTCGGTCTCGGCCAGGCGGAAGCCGACATTCGCCGGGATATGATCGAGAATTTCGCCTATCTGATCAGAACCTTCGGGTTCATCCCGAATGCCAATCGCAGCTATTACCTTAGCCGGTCGCAACCGCCGTTCTTCTTCAAGATGGTGGAACTGCTCGAGCGGGACGATCCCGTCCAAGCCTATCGCCAGTATCTCGATGAGTTGAAGACCGAACACGCATTCTGGATGGCCGGGGCCACGTACCTGGCGCCCGGCGAGGCTGCCCGACGTGTTGTCCGCATGGATGACGGCTCCCTGCTCAATCGGTATTGGGACGACCGTGATACACCTCGCGACGAGTCGTATCGGGTTGATGTGGAGACGGCCGCCGGGGCGAGAGGTCGATCGGCTTCGGTCGTGTATCGCGACATCCGGGCGGCGGCGGAGAGCGGCTGGGATATCTCATCGCGTTGGTTTTCAAGACGGCACCGCCTGGTCAGCGTCGAGACGGTCGACATCGTTCCACCAGATCTCAACGCCGTGCTCTTTGGTCTAGAGTTGGCGATCGCCAGCGGCTGCGGCGCGGTCGGCGACAACGTCGGACAGCAAAGGTTCATGACTGCGGCGGCTGACCGCAAGGCGGCGATTTCGGCGCATTTGTGGAACGGCGACGTCGGCGCCTTCACCGGCTACGATCTCGCAACGCACACCGTTGTCGCGGCGCCGTCGGCCGCGTCGCTTTATCCGATGTATTTTGGGGCTGCCAACGACGCTCAGGTCAAGGCCACGGTGCATTTGGTGAAGCGGCGACTTCTCGCGCCCGGCGGGCTCCTCGCGACCCCAAACACCACCGGTCAGCAATGGGATAAGCCGAATGGTTGGGCACCGGTCCACTGGATCGCGATCAAGGGATTGGCCGCCAACGGTGAAACGACCCTCGCCAAGGCCATCGCTGAGCGTTGGCTGAGAACCGTCTCGGACACGTACCGGGCCACCGGCAAATTGGTGGAGAAATACAACGTAATATCCGACGCGCCGGGTGGTGGTGGCGAGTATCCGCTTCAGGATGGTTTCGGTTGGACCAACGGAGTCACCCTCGCGCTGCTCGATCTCTACCCGGAGTTAGCCCGGTACGGTGACGTACGGCCGCAGCAAACGGGATGATGAGAGCGGGTGCCGCTGTAACTCGGCTTAGCGTTGAACCTAGCCGGACACGGGGTTGGCAGAGTCGCTAACGGATTGTAATCCCATGCAGATGACGCCATCTTTGCCGGTACACCTTTCAGGAGCGCGGCGTTTCGCCGACGCCGCATGATCACAAGGACTGACGATGAGCACCGTCTTCACGGGGGGCGATAGCCCCGATCCCGCCGCCAACGGCGGCGATGACCTGGTGACTGACACGACAACCCAGACCTTCGCTGCCGACGTCATCGAGGCCTCGGTGACGCAGCCGGTCCTGGTCGACTTCTGGGCACCTTGGTGCGGCCCCTGCAAGACGCTGAGCCCGGTCATCGAGAAGGCCGTTCGTGCGGCGAGGGGCGCTGTCAAGCTGGTGAAGATGAATATCGACGAGCATCCGGCGATCGCCGGCCAGCTCGGTATCCAGTCGATTCCCGCGGTGATTGCCTTTTCCAACGGGCAGCCGATCGACGGTTTTGTCGGCGCTTTACCGGAAGGTCAAGTCAAGGAATTCATCGCCAAAGTCGCCGGTCCTGTCGGCCCGACTGATGAGGAAACACTGGTCTCAGAAGGTGAGGCGCTGCTCGCAGCGGGCGATACTGCCGGGGCCGCGGAGCGTTTCGCGTCGGCTCTGAAGTCGGCCCCGGAATCGATACCCGCGGTGGCCGGCCTGGCAACGTGCCTGCTTGAAAACGGCGAAGTCGAGCACGCGAGCCAGACCCTCGATATGCTGCCTGAATCCGCAACCACGGACCCGAAGATCGCCGCGGTGCGGGCGCGGCTTGACCTCGCCTGGCAAAGCGAGGGACTGGCCGATCAAGCCCCACTGGAGGCGCGAATCGCGGCCAATCCCAATGATTTCGAGGCTCGATTCGACCTCGCTCTGGTGCTGAATGAAAATGGTGACAGGGACGGTGCGGCAGACCAGCTCCTTGAAATCCTCACCAAGAATCGTAGTTGGGAGGAGGAAAAGGCGCGCAAGCAGCTTCTTCAGTTCTTCGAGGCCTGGGGTCCGATGGACGAAGCAACACTTGCCGGGCGGCGGCGCCTATCGTCGATGTTGTTCGCTTGAGGACATGGTGAAGGCAGGCAATCGCGCTTACGGTGGTCCGGGAGACATTCCCGCGGTGATCCCGATCTTCCCCCTGTCCGGGGCCCTGTTGCTGCCGCGGGCGGAGTTGCCGCTCAACATCTTCGAGCCGCGCTACGTTGCCATGATTGATGCCGCACTCGCCGGAGATCGGGCGATTGGCATGATACAGCCAGACGAAAGTAAGCCAGACCTGTCACAAGGCCCGTCGCTCAGCCGGGTGGGTTGTGTCGGCCGTCTCACTGCTATGTCCGAAACCGGCGACGGCCGCTACATGGTGACTCTCACGGGAATTGCGCGTTTCACGGTGGTTGAGGAGGTACCGGCGCCGACGCTCTTTCGGCAGTGCCGGGTCTCGACGACGCAGTTTGCGTGTGACTTCGCCACCGACCCAGACGAGACGGTCGATCGAGACGCTGTGATGAGCAGCTTCCGCGCGTATCTTAGCGCGCACAACCTTGACGCGGACTGGGATAGCGTCAATCGAGCCACCAGCGAAACCTTAGTCAACGCGCTGGCGATGATGGCGCCGTTCGGCGCCGTTGAGAAGCAGGCGCTTCTCGAAGCGCCCAATCTCAAAGCGCGGGCCGAGACGCTGGTCGCCCTGACAAAAATGACCCTCGCCGGCGAACCCGGCTCGTCCGGTCAACCGCTTCAGTAGTCGATGAGCGATCCAGGCAGGACGTCGGCCAAGGTCGACCCCAAGCTTCTGGAAATCCTGGTCTGTCCGCTGACCAAGACGACTCTGGAATATGACGCGGCAGCGCAGGAACTCATCAGCCGCGCTGCCAAGCTCGCCTATCCGATCCGCGACGGGATTCCGATCATGCTCCCCGACGAGGCGCGCCCACTCGAAGACTGACCTCTCGGTTGCGGCCGATTGCCGACTTGCGCGGCCGGGGCCAATCCGTTTCGATGACGGCCGCGCATCTGTCGGTATCTCGGGCCCAACATGAACCATCTGTTCGATCAGATCCGAGAGCGGATCGCTGGCGCAGATCGTATGTTCATCGAAACGCCCGACGGCGGATCGATCACTTATGGCGACATGCTCGCGGCGTCCGGGCGATTCGCGAACACGCTGCAAGCTCTTGACATCACACCCGGCGATCGGGTTGCCGTCCAGGTCGACAAGTCCGCCGAAGCGCTCCTCCTCTACCTCGCCTGCGTACGCGCTGGCGCCGTGTTTCTGCCGTTGAACCCGGCTTACACGACCGCAGAGCTGACCTACTTCTTCGGTGACGCCGAGCCGCGGCTGATCGTTTGTTCGCCCAACCAAGTTGATGACATCCGCGCCGTCGCACCAGCCGCAAGCTCGGTCGAAACCCTGGGTCATCATGGCGATGGCTCGCTGATGGAACGCGCCGCCCGCTTGCCGACCGACTTCAGCGATGTCGATCGATCCGCCGACGATCTCGCGGCGATCCTCTACACCTCCGGGACCACTGGGCGATCGAAGGGCGCGATGCTCACCCACGAGAACCTCGCCTCCAACGCTCGGACACTCGTCAGGGCGTGGCGATTCACAGCGGCCGATACGCTGATCCACGCCCTGCCGATCTTCCATACCCACGGGCTTTTCGTGGCGACCAACACAATCCTGTTCGCCGGCGCGGCTATGCTCCTGCTGCCCAACTTCGATCCCCAGGCGATTCTGGACGCGATGCCGCGGGCGACCAGCCTTATGGGCGTGCCGACCTTTTACACTCGGCTCCTACAGCACCCCGGTCTCGATGAGCCGGCGACGGAACACATGCGCCTCTTCGTTTCAGGCTCCGCGCCACTTCTCGCCGAAACTCACAAGGCTTGGTTCGCGCGCACCGGTCACGCCATCCTCGAACGCTACGGCATGACGGAGACCAATATGAACACCTCCAATCCCTACGACGGTGATCGCGTGCCAGGCACGGTCGGGCTGCCTCTGCCGGGCGTCTCGGTACGGATCACCGAACCGGACGGCGGCGAGCCGTTGCCGTGTGGCCAGATCGGCATGATCGAGGTGCGCGGGCCGAACGTCTTTTCCGGGTACTGGCGGATGCCGGAAAAGACGGCGACGGAGTTTCGCGACGATGGGTATTTCATCACCGGCGATCTCGGCCAGATCGACGCAAATGGCTACGTGACGATCGTCGGGCGCGGCAAGGATGTGGTGATCACCGGTGGCCTCAATGTCTATCCGAAGGAGGTTGAGAGCGTCATCGATCGTCTCGACGGTGTCGTCGAGAGCGCGGTCATCGGACTGCCTCATCCGGATTTCGGCGAAGCGGTCACCGCGGTGGTGGTGCGGGCAAATACGAACGCGCCCTCGGCGGCGGCGGTGATGGCGGGCCTCGGCGACGAACTCGCCCGCTACAAACAGCCCAAACACGTGGCATTCGTCGATGCGCTGCCGCGCAACGCCATGGGCAAAGTTCAGAAGAATGTGCTCCGAGACCGCTACGCCACCGTCTTCACCGGCGATTCCGATCAGGCGTAAAGGCCCGGGCGGTCGCCCATTCGGACATCAGCAGGAGCGCCCGTCTTGAGTGCTTCAAGGCCGGCCTCCGCGACCGCGGTTGCGGCGAAACCGTCCCATGCGCTGGCTCCGACCGTCGTGCCCTCGCGGATTGCGCCGATCCATGCCTGCAGTTCCTGACGATAAGCCGCAGCGAAACGCGGACGCCAGTCCGCGGACCGGCCGACCCCGGCGATACCCTCCTGCTTCAGGCGGATGTCCGCCGGAGGCCTCAGCGAGATCGTGCCCCGCTCACAGACCAGTTCCGCGTCAACGTCGTAGCCGTATTGGGCGTTCATGAATACCTCGGCATCGACGATGGCGCCGCCGGCCATGTGGCAGAGGATGATCTGGGGATCGACCATGTTGGCGAGTGCGCTTGATCGCGGGGTGACGACGGAGACACGAGCGATATCGTCTTCGAGCAGCCAGCGGGAGATATCGAACTCGTGAACCGCCGAGTTGGCAAACAGCGTCTCGGAGTTCGTGTAGGACAACGCCGCGGCGTTGCGATGAATACAGTGGAGGATCAACGCCGTGCCGAGGTCGTCGGTCGCATAGCGCTCCTTCATGGCCACATAGCCCGGATCGAAGCGGCGCATGAAACCGACCTGGATCAGCTGCTGGCCGAGGGCAACTTCGGCGTCGACGATCTCCCGGCATTCGGCCGCGGTTTCGGCCAGCGGTTTCTCGCACAGCACCGGCTTGCCGGTCGCGAGGCAGGCGAGCGTCAGCGGCTTGTGGGTCGGGTCGGGGCTCGCGATCAGCACCGCGTCGACCCGTTCGTCGATGATCAGGTCGAGCGGATCGTCGATCACCGTCGCGCCGGACACATCAGCCACCGCCTTTGCCCGATCGGAGTCCGCATCCGACACGGCCGCGACGGTGCTACCACCAACGGCGGCCGTCAGGATGCTCGCGTGGTCGGCGCCCATCACGCCTGCGCCGATGAGGCCAACTCTGATGGTCATTTGCTTAGCGTCTCCGTCACAATTAGCCGGCAAAAAAACTGCGAATGCGTGCGGCGAGCGCACCGGCTGACGGAAACCAGTGGGTTCCGTGCAGGTCTTCGAGTTCCTCCTTGCGGGCGTCGACCATCGTCGCAAACCGGTCGGCGAGGTCCGGGGAACGCGCCAGGATCGGGGCGAGGCCGGCCTTGTCGATTTCAAGCGTCACCGTGGGGCGCAGCGCCGTGACGGTTGCGGCGCGGGCGGCACCGGTCAGCAGCGACATCTCGCCAACGATGGCCCCGTCGTGCAGCGTCGTCACCCGACGGGCGGCACCGCTGTCGCGGGTGGAGACAGTCACCGCCCCGTGGACGACAATGAACAGCGATTCTCCCGAGTCGTGCTCACGCACGATGATCGAGTCCTTATCGTAATCGTGCCGCTTGGCCGCGGCGGCGAGCGCTGCGATATCGTCGTCGATCAGTATGTCGGCGAAGAACGGGGTCTTCTCCAGGACCGTCTTTGCGTCCATGCCATGCCTCCAACCCAAACTCGCGCGCGATTGTTGTGGGACGGCTTGCAAGGGTCAAGGCCGCGATCTGTTCGTTTTGGGCTTGTAGGAACGGTCCTATGTCGGGTCACGAAGGCGCCTGCCTCAGTCGGCTTGAGCGAGCACGCGACGGCCGGCATCGATCAGAAGTCCGCGGATGTTGTCGCCCAGGTAGCCGGCTGTCTTTTCCGCATCGATCAGGATGGGCGCATCTCGCAGCCTCGGGTCGGGATGTTCGCCGCTGGCCAGCGAGGCAAGCATCAGACGGCAGCCGCCGAAGTTCCAGGTCATCCGGCCGTAGGGCGCGTCGCTCCCCACGGCGATGCGCCGCCACGCCGCGTCCGACGACGTGGCGGCATCGATCAGGTCGCTTTCGATGTGGGTGTCGCGCTTGGCACTTTCGATGAAGAACACGTTCGGCAGATCATGGAGCATGCGACGCGACTCCTGAGCGTGCCGTTCGCCTTCGACGTATCCGGCACCGCCGCCACCCATGTGGACACCGATTACGGTCACCGTCGGGTGACGCATCGCAATCGCCGCGAAGCCCTCCGGCGGCGTGAAGGGAGTGTCGGCACCGTAGTGGAAGGCGGGAAAGGCCCCGCGGGCGACGATTCGATCGACGCAGGCCAGGACCGGCTCCGAGTCGATGCGAAAGCCGTTCTGGGCCGGGTTAAGCTTGATGATCGGAAAGCCAAATCGATCGACACCTGTATCGATCATCCGGATCGCGCCGTCGACACCGAGCGCCCTCGGATCGGTCCAGCCGGCCGGGAAGATCCGCTCCGGATAGGTACACGCCGCCTCGGCGATGGTGGCGTTGGCGGCGAGTAGCGCGTCGTAGCTCTCCGACTGCGAGTCCGTATAGGCCGTCGCTGACGGATTCTGCCAAGTGAGCGCCCCGTCGACGCTCGCCATATCCATCTCGGCGATCAGGTCGTCGCCGGACATGGGTTTGCCGTGAAAATAGTCGGGGCTGGCGCGAAGCGCCGCGTTCACATCCGGCGGCAGCCTTGCTGGATCGGAGACATGGGTGTCCGCGTCGATGGTGATGCCGGAGACTGACTCCAGATAACGCAAGCGGGCTTCAAGGGCTTTTCGCGCTTCAGGCGATAACGGCATATGGGTTCACCTCCCGTTACGCGAGCATGTCGGCGTCGGCTGGCGGCGCTGTCCCTCGGCCGCCGGTCACGTGAAGGCGGCTCGCAGGTCGAGCGTCCCGTGCTTGCCGATCGCGTCGTAATGGTCCGCGAGCCAGGCCTTACCTGCGGCTGCGCCGGCATCGCGCAATTCCTGGAAGAAGGTCCAGCTAGTATCGAACTTGGTCGAAGCGCCATAGTCCCCGAGCGCATCGGTCGCTTCGATCCTGTGGAGCCGGTTGGTCCGGTAGCGGCGGGGATCGAGGCGGTGCTCGGCGATCATCCGATTGACGAAGTCGATCGCCCGAAGCTCTGCGAGCAGCGAGTTGTTGAAAGTGATTTCGCTCACGCGCTCGACGATCTGCTGTGCGGTTTTCGGCACATCCTCGCGGGTCGTTGGGTTCACCTGAACCAGTAGGATGTCGTCGGCAGCGCTTTGCTGGAAGAACGGCCAAAGCGCCGGATTGCCGGTGTAGCCGCCGTCCCAATAGGCGTTGTCGCCGATCTCCACTGCCTGGAACAGGAACGGCAGGGCGGCCGAGGCCATCACCGCGGCGGCATCAACCTCACCGCCGGAAAAGACGCGGATCTTGCCCGTGCGCACGTCCGTCGCCGAGATGAACAGTCGCACCGATTTGCAATGCATGACTCGATCGAAGTCGACCAGCGATTCCAGTAGTTTGCGCAGGGGATTGATGTTGAGCGGGTTCATCCGATACGGCGACATCAAGCCGGTGAATTGCTGGAAGAAGCCGTAGGTTGAAAATCCCGGCGGGTGCCAGAAGCCGAACATGTTGCGGATGATCTCATCGACCGACGAGGCGGCGATGCCGTGGCGGCTGACGCCCGCCCAGAACTGCTCCAGTCGCTCCCGGGCCGTGTCGTTGCCGCCGCGCTCAAGCCCGTCGGCGAGCACCACGGCGTTCATCGCCCCGGCACTGGTCCCGGAAATCGCGTCGACCGACACACGGCCGTCGTCGAGCAGTGCATCGAGCACGCCCCAGGTGAAGGCGCCGTGGGCGCCGCCTCCCTGAAGCGCCAGGTTGATCGCCTTAGTGTTCGACCGGGCACGGCTGGACCTGCCGCGAAGCCGTCCGGCGATGTCGGCGAGCCGCCGCCGCGGTCGCGCGTCGCCGGCTTCGCTCACGTTGTTCCCCACGGGACGACCGTCAGGTTGGGGTAGGCGGCTTTTCGCTCCTCGGATTTGGCGGCGTAGCGCGCGGCGGGACCGACTGCATTGGGGTTGGGTCGGAAGACGAGCCCGAACAGGTCGTCGAAGCCGCGTGGAGCGTAGACGTCGAAATCGCCGCCCCCGGTCGGGTGGATTCCGAGCATCGTCGGTGTCTCCAGGAAGAGGTCGATCCCCTCCCGGGCCGACGCGAGCTTGGGATAACCGTTGGTTCCGTTGCGCTTGTCGAACCACAGATGCACGCGCGCCTGGTTGCGAACTTCGATCGTGGCGTCGAGATCGGAAAACATGCGCGCAGCCCGCTTGATGACGTTGTCCTCCGCCTCCCACGAGACGTCAGGATCGAAGTAGAAGACGTCATAGTCGCTGATCCCCTCGCCCGGCGGCCGGCTTGAGAGGCTGTTCCACACCGTCTGGGTCAGGGCGCTAGCGGTCAGCCAGCAGTCGGGCAGGCCCAATGTCGGCAACCGTTCGATTAGCGCGGTGATCACCGGATTGGTGACAATCGCCGCGCGAAAGCGCGCTTCGTCGGCGGTCACGCCGCCGTCCAGCCGCCGTCCATCGGCAGCACCGCGCCGGTGATGTTGCGAGCTGCGTCGCTGGTCAGAAAGACCGCCAGCCCCGCGATCTCGTCGACAGTTACAAACTCCTTCGTGGGCTGGGCAGCAAGCAGCACCTCGCGCTTGACCTCATCCTCGGTCATCCCGCGGGCTCGGGCGGTGTCAGGGATCTGCTTTTCGACCAGGGGCGTCCAGACATAACCCGGGCTGATCGCGTTGATCGTGATGCCGTATTCCGCCACTTCGAGCGCCACCACCTTGGTCAAGCCGGCGATCCCGTGCTTGGCCGCGACATAGGCAGATTTGTAGGGAGACGCTACCAGGGCATGGGCGGAGGCGGTCTGAATGATCCGGCCCCAACCTTTCTCCCGCATCGCCGGCAATGCAGCGCGGATGGTGTGGAACGACGCCGACAGGTTGATCGCGAGGATTGCGTCCCACTTGTCGAGCGGGAAGGCGTCAATCGGAGAAACGTGCTGAATGCCGGCGTTGTTACAAAGAACATCGATGGCACCGAACTCGGCTTCGGCCTCGGCGACCATCGCTGCAATTTCATCCGGCTTGGTCATGTCGGCGCCGGAGTAGCGCACCGCGACGTTGCATTCGTCAGCGATCGCCGCTCGGGTCGATTCGATCTCACCCGCGTCGCCGAAGCCGTTGATTACGACGTTGGCACCTTCCTTGGCCATGGCCTTGGCGATCGCCAAGCCGATGCCACTCGTCGACCCGGTCACCAGGGCGGTCTTGCCTGTCAGCATGCGAGGTCTCCGGCTGAATCTCGTCTCAGTCTATATATTGCGCCGCAGCAAAAGGTGCATCCCTTCGCCGCTACTTTGCACTTATTCTGATCGCAGGCCGGGATGATCGAATTCCGCGCCGAGGTCGAGAGTAGCTCGGTGACCAACATCGCCGCCATGCACGTCAAGCCAGTGTTTGGCGGCCCGGTGACCGGCATCGCGGAGCTTGAGGAAATAGGGCCAGGCATTGTCGGTCCAGCCGGCGTCCGATCGATCAAGGTCGTCAGCGGTCGCCTGGATGCGATGCATCCGGTGGCTACGGTAGAAGTCCGGGTCGAGCCGTTCTTCGTCAGCGAGGCGGTTGACGACGTCGATCGCCCGGAATTCCTGCAGCAGGGCATTGTTGAAAGCGAGTTCATGGGTCCGCCCGAGGATCTCCTCGGCTAGAACCGGCAGCCCCTCGCGCTCAGGCGGGTAAAGCTGCACCAGCAGGATGTCTTGTGCCTCGGTGCGCCGGAACAGCGGCCAGAGCGCCGGATTGGCCGAATAACCTCCGTCCCAATAGAACTGACCGTCGATTTCGATAGCTTCGAATAGATAAGGCAGGCACCCGGACGCCATGACCGAATCGAGCGACAGGGCTGGGCCGGAGAAAACCTCGTTTCGCCCGGTATGTACATTGGTCGCTGAGACAAATACCGGAATGCCGTCCTCTCCCCGGAGCCGTTCGAAGTCAACTGTCGATTCAAGGATCGGTCCTAGCGGATTGGTGTTTGGCGTGGCCGACTCGCTCCCGGTGAACATGGTGCCAAACATGTCCGGAATGCCCATCCGAGCAAGGCCGCGGGTCCAGGCTTCACTCAGCGTAGCCTTCACGAAGCGCTGGCGTGAGCTCGGCAGGGCTTCGGTCTCCGATACCTTTCGCCAGAACCGCTCGAGCCATTCGCGGGCTAAATCGGCGTCTCCGACCCGGAGCGCGTCAGCGACGATGACGCCGTTGATCGCTCCGTCGCTGGTCCCGGTGATGGCATGGATGGCGAAGGAACCATCGTCGAGGAGGGCGTCGAGGACGCCCCAGGTGAATGGGCCGTAGCCACCGCCGCCTTGGAGCGCGAGATTGATGGACTTAGCATCGCCGGCTTTTCGGTTCTTCAGATTCGTTTTCGGCCGTCTGGATCGCTTCGGCGCCTTGTTGTGCTCAATGACAGCGATCTGCTTTTGGAAGACGTCGTCCAGCGCGAGCGTGTCGACTTTGGCGATCGCGTCGAAACTCTCGGCCAGCCAAGCCTCGCCCGTGTCTCGTCCTGCTTGAAACAGTTCGGTGATGAATTCGGGGCTGATGTCTAGTGAGCGGCTGCTCTGGTCGTGAAGGAGCGCCCGATCCGCGGCGATCCGGTGCATGCGGTGGCGGTGGTGCTGACGGGGGTCCAAGCGGTTTTGGTCAAGCATTCGGTTGACGAAACTGATAGCGCGCAGCTCGTGAAGCAGCGAGTTGTTGAAGACCAGTTCCTCGACCCGATCGGTGATGGCGTCCGGGTCGATCGGTGCCGAGTCGGCCACCACAGGATCGAGTTGAATGATTAGGATGTCTCGTGGTTCGGGCGAATGGACCAATGGCCATAATGCCGGATTGCCAGAGAAGCCGCCGTCCCAGTAGGCGTCGCCATCAATCTTGATCGCCTGGAAGAAGATCGGGAAGCAGCCCGATGCGAGCGTCGCGCGTAGGGTGATTTGGTCGTCCGCGAATACCTGAATTTTGCCAGTTTGCACACTGGTAGCTGAAAGATACACCTTTGGTAATCGGCTGGACCGGACCCGCTCGAAGTCGACGACCGAACTGAGGAGCGTCGACAACGGGTTGTAGTTGAACGGGTTGAAGAAGTAGGGCGACGTGAGCGCCGCGAACTGCCGGAGAGGCTGATAGGCCGCGAAGCCTGACTGACGCCACGTGTGTGCCCAATAGTCGACCATCTCGTCGATGGCGGCGATCCAGGCGCTTTGTTGGCTGACACCCTCCCAGAAGCTGCGCAGCTGAGCCCGCGCGCCCTCGCGCCCGCCGCGGTCCAGACCGTCGGCCAGAACAACAGCGTTCATAGCTCCGGCGCTGGTCCCAGATACCGCATTGAACGTGACGCGGCCGTCCTCGAGGAATGCGTCGAGCACACCCCAAGTGAATGCTCCTACGGCGCCGCCGCCCTGAAGCGCCAAGTTGATCGGCTTAGTCTGCGGCTTCGACATTGCCATGTTCGTTCTGACTTGCTGCTCGCCAGAAACCGACTGCGGTTCGGGCCCCTTCCTGATATAGCAGTCGATACCTATTTCGATAACGCAATGGGCGTTACGATGAACGAGTACTTGACGGCCCCCCGTCCCCGGCACCGGACCGTCGCTGTCGACGTCGGTGGGGTGACGGTTGGCGGACCCGCGCCGATCGTCGTTCAGTCGATGACGAACACCGATACGGCGGACGTTGAGGCCACCGTCGCTCAGGTCGCCGCATTGGCCCGCGCCGGCTCCGAGATCGTCCGGATCACGGTCGACCGGGACGAAGCTGCGGTAGCAGTCCCCCATATCCGCGATCAACTCGACGCCATGGGGGTTGCTGTCCCGTTAGTTGGCGACTTTCATTACATCGGCCACAAACTCCTGACTGATCATCCGGCTTGCGCGGCGGCATTGGCGAAGTACCGGATCAACCCCGGTAATGTCGGCTTCGGCGAGAAGAAAGACCGCCAATTCGCAACGCTGATCGAGCTGGCTCTGCAGTACGATAAGCCGGTGCGGATCGGGGTGAATTGGGGGTCGCTGGACCAGTCGCTGCTCACCCGGCTGATGGATGAAAATGCCGCATCGACGCAGCCGAAATCGGCGTCCGAGGTAACGCGGGAAGCGATCGTTCAGTCGGCGCTGCTGTCGGCGGCACGGGCGGAGGAAATCGGCCTCGGGCGGGACAAGATTATCCTGTCGGCCAAGGTGAGCCGGGTTCAGGACCTCATCGCCGTCTATGTCGCGTTGGCCCAACGCTGCGACCATGCACTTCACCTTGGCCTCACTGAAGCAGGAATGGGATCGAAGGGCATCGTCGCCTCGTCGGCGGCGCTGGCGATCCTCCTGCAGCAGGGAATCGGGGATACGATCCGCATTTCGCTGACGCCGGAACCCGGTGGCGACCGCACCCGAGAGGTGGTGGTCGCCCAGGAGCTGTTGCAGACCATGGGGTTCCGCTCGTTCCTGCCGGTCGTCGCCGCCTGCCCTGGCTGCGGCCGCACCACATCGACAGTTTTCCAGGAACTGGCGCAGACGATCGAGGGCGACCTTCGCGCCAACATGCCGGTCTGGCGGGAGAAATATCCGGGCGTCGAAGCGCTGCAGGTCGCGGTGATGGGCTGCATCGTCAATGGCCCGGGGGAGTCGAAGCACGCCGACATCGGCATATCGCTGCCGGGCACCGGCGAACAGCCGGCCGCTCCCGTCTTCATTGACGGCCGGAAGGCGGCGACGCTCCGTGGTCCCAAGATCGCGGAAGAATTCCAGGCAATGGTCGCCGACTATATCGATCGCCGTTTCGGACGAGAGTCTCCCGACCAAGCAGCCGAGTGAACCCACGACCCGACTAGATTGTCACGTCGACGACGGTCACGCAGGTTTGCTTTTCGATGTCGCCGGGCGCTGACACCCATGGCCCTTCGATAAGCGCCGCGTCAGTGACATCAACAAGCCGAAAACAACGCCAGGAGCCACCGGCGGGAACGCTGCGCGTGCTTTCGCCGCCATATTGCAGGACAAGCGAGCGTTCCTCGTCGTTTGTCCATCCTAGCGCATGGGGACAAACAAGACGCCGGTACCCTCCATATCGACACGCTACCCTGCGCCGATCCAGGATGGCCGTGCGGAACAGCGTGAAGGCTTCACTCGGTATTGGGTTTTCCTTCCGTGGCGATCTGATTTGCAAGATACGGCGCGATTTTCCACACCGGCGGGGGTTGCTCTGCAGCATGACGCTCGCTATCTGAACCGCACGGTAAGCTGCCGTAAGGCCTGATCGGTTCGCTGGTCAGCCGCCTTTTGTTTCGGATCATCAGCTCTCTGGGTGATCCGCCAGACAAGAGGTGGAGCCCATGGCCGTCATCAATACACCGACTCTGTCACTTTCGTTTTGGCCGATCCGGCTGGTGTTCGCTGTCGAGGCGCTGGCGTTCGGCACCTTGCTGCCGCGCATACCAGATCTCAAGACCGCGCTGCAGCTGAGCGAGGCCGACCTCGGCCTGGCGTTGCTCGGTATCCCGGTCGGCACCCTTCTCGGCTTCACCATCGCGCCGATCGTCGTGCGCGCATTGGGTCTCCGACTTGCGGTCGCGGTGAGCATTGTTGCACTTGCCCTGGCCGCGATCCTGCCGGCGCTCGCGTGGTCGCGCGAGGCCCTGTTCGCAGCACTGCTGTGCGGGGGCGTGGCGATGACCCATTCCGAGATAGCGTTGAACAGCAAGACCGGCAGCATAGAGGCCGCTGCCGGCCGACGCATCATGTCTCAGTGTCACGGCTTCTGGAGTCTTGGGATGATCGCAGGCGTGCTGCTTGGCGGCTCGCTGGCGCAGCAGGGAATCACCGTGCTTCATCAATCGGTGGCGATCGCCGTGTTCGTCGTGCCGGCGGCTGTACTGATCGTCAGCCGTCTGCCGCTGGACCCGCCGCCGGCTCCACCTTGCGGGTCGGGCTTCGCTTTGCCGCCGCTGGCGCTTTTGCCGCTCTGCCTGCTGCCGGTTGGGATCATGATCATCGAAGGCATCTTCATGGATTGGTCGGCGGTGTTCCTGCGCGAGATCGTCGGCGCCGACCCGTTCGCGGCCTCGCTCGGATTTGCCGCGGTCGCTGCGGCGATGGCCGTGGTCCGGTTGGTCGGCGACCGGTTGGCGGCCCGCTTCGGCGATCTTGCGGTCGTCATTGTGTCGGCCATTGCCGCGGGAGGCGGCATGCTGGGTTTCGCCTGTGCCGATACCGTGCTGATGGCGATCGGTGCTGCAGCGCTCGCTGGTGCAGGGGTCGCGACGGTCTATCCGATCGCGTTGTCCGCTGCGGCGCGGATGCCCGGTCGCCCGGAGCGGAACATCGCCGCGGTATCATTCACGTCGTTCCTAATCCTGCTCGGGAGCCCGGCAGCATTCGGTTTCGCCGCCGAGGCATACGGATTCCGCGCGGCGCTGGCGGCGTGTGCCGCGCTCGCCCTGCCGACACTCTTTCTGGCGCCTGCTTTGCGCGCCCGCCGACGACTCGCGTCGTCATAGACGGGGATTGGCGATCGGATTGCTTTGACGGCTTTACAGTTGAAGCCCGAAGCATATCTAGTTTTTACAATTCTATTTTGAAGTATTGACCGATCTTGTCGCAGCACTAGATCAGATCGTCTCGTGATAGTGGCAGAAAGACGGCGTTCTTCACGGATTTTACGCAAATTCGGTGCTATTCTACAGCTTATCAGGAAGATGTCCTTTACGGATCGCTCCGTAGACTGAGTGCGGGCGATTTGAGAAAGAGCATCCGTCGTCCTAGGGGCTAAGTGACACAATATGGTTGCATATCTCTGGGGTTCTACTGTGGCCATGTCTTGGCTTTGGGGTCTCGGTTTCTTTTTCTCGATCCACTTCGCTCATGCTTACGGATGGATCGGGCTCCTCGCCTTCGCGATCCCCAACGCGCTGGGACTGTTGTTTTTCGGCGCCGGCGCAGCTTGGATCGGGCGCCATCACGATCTCCGGAATTGGGCTGAAGAACGGATTGCGCGCGCGCCTTTGGTTTTCGCTCTCTATCAACTGGTCGCTGTCAGTCTGACGATCTTCGCCTTCCTGCGCTACCTGATAGCTGAGATCGGCCTTGGTTCGACCGTGGTCTGGGGCGCCATTCTGCTCAATGCAGCTGTCTTGAGTGCCGAATTGCTGGGTTTCAGGCGGATCGTTCGTCTCCATGCGATCTACTATGCGGTCGCCATCGGTCTTGGAGCGGCATTGCTCGCCGGCACACCAGTGCCCGAGCTGCTACCCGACCGTCAGCCGTACGACCTAACGTTCGTCGGCTTCATCGTTCCCCTCATAGCCGGCCTGCTGTTTGGGCCCTGGCTGGATCTGCAGCAATGGCAACGTGCAATTGCCATTAAGGAGGGCGGGATCAGCGTTCAACGCGGATTCGCAGCCGGGGCGAGCCTGTTCTTTGTCATCCTGACGCTGGTGGGCGCATTATCGGTGGTGCTCGTTCCTGACGGCGTGGTGCCGACGATCTCGGCGGTCGATGGCCATAGCCATGGCGAGGGGCTAGTCACAGCCACGCTTGCCGATCTTGCCCTGCCGCTCCCCATTCTGCTGTTCACGATCCTCGCCAGCATAGCGATGATCTCAACCTTGGACAGCGCGCATCTGGCGCTACGCTGGTATTTCTCCCATCTCAATCGCACCTTTCAGCATCCACTCGCCGCCATGGTGCCGAAGTCGCTGCGGACCAGCACTCTGCCGATTTTCAGGCTCGCCTTGCTCATCGCCTGGGCGGGGCTGTCGCTTGGCGCCGAGCTCGACCACTTTATGATCTTCTTCGCTACCTTCTTCCTGATCAGCGCGCTTGTTCTGGTACTCACCAGCTTCTGGCCCGAGCCGAAGCCGTTGGCATCCAGCGTCATTTTCCTGACCGGGGCGATCTCCATGGCGATGATGATGATCGGTTACTTCGAGCACATGCCGGTGGCGATGATCGGCGCGGTGGGCTTGCCGCCTATGCTGGTGGTTGCCGCGTGGAGCCGTGATCCGACCATGGAGGGAGCGATGGAAGCGCTGCACACTGACGTCCGACCCGAGCCGGGGCCGGAGCCCAAAGGCGTCTCGCTGGTGCCCGGCGAAACCTCCGCGCTACCGGAGGGAAGCGGGCTCACCCATGAAGCGACCGGCGGCTGGTTCGACGGTCGCTGGTTCACCGTCCCGCTCATTCCGACCTATGTGGATACCAATTCGGTCGGCAACGTCTATTTTGCCAACTACGTCGCCTGGGTGGGGAAGGCGCGCGAGCTGTTCTTCCGCCACTGCATGCCGGATTTCGATCTGAACCGCACCGAGTTCTACATCCTGACCCGCAGCGTCAGCCACAAATTCGTCCGGGAGATTAAGGAGTTCGAGGCGATCACCGTGCGCCTGCGGATCGGTGGCTACAACCGCAAATTCGTCACCCTCGAACACGAGATGATCCGCCGGTCCGATGGTGCGCTGATCGGCAGCGGATCGCAATCGTTGATGTTCGTGAATGCCAACGATTACGGTCTCGTCGACATTCCGCCACCGGTCACCGCCGCGTTCATCCAGCACGCGCCATTGCCGGCCCAATAGCGACCCGGCTCAGGCATTCTGCGCGGGACGGACCTGCAGGGCCGCGGCCAGAACAGCAGCAATACCGATCGGCCGGTAGCGGGCGGCGAGATCGGGCTTTGGGGCCACCGGGCGCGAGGGCTTGGGAAAAGCGATCAGGGTCATAGCGTCCTCCTCTAGTGATGACCGGAGGATGAACGGTCCGCTCTGAACGGGGTCGGAACCGGGAATACAGTTTTCGTTCAGGTACCCCGTGCAACCTCTACGCCGCGCCGGCCGGGAGATGTCCCCGCGCGACCGCCTCGTCAATCAGGTGCTCGACCAGGGCATGGAGATCGGCCGAGCCGTCGGCGATAACGGACATGCGGTCGCGCACCTGGTCCGCTGTCACGCCATGTTTGCGCCAGCCGATACCACCGGTGAAAACGTTGTGAAGAAACGGCTGAAGCCGGTCCATCGTCCGAGCGAAGCGGGCGTCGGCGCTTTTATGTGCCTCGAATTCCTCCCATAGAGCGCGCAGCTCTTGACCTTGCTCGTCAGGCAGCAGGCCGAAAAGTCGGTCGGCGGCGGTCCGCTCGCGTACAGCCTGGGTCGCCTTCGCTTCCGCGTTGGCGTAAAGGAAAGTGTCGCCAGCGTCGATCTCGACGAGATCGTGAATCAGCAGCATGCGGAGCGCTCGGGTCAGATCGACGTCAGCATCGGCGAACTCGGCGAGAATCACCGCCATGGTCATCAGGTGCCAGGTATGCTCGGCGTCGTTTTCGTTGCGCGATCCATCGATTAGCGGCGTCTGGCGAACGATCCCCTTCAGCTTGTCGATTTCGATGATGAAGCGGATCTGAGCCGACAGTCTTTCGCCGGCGGCCTCGGCGATGACGTCAAACAGGTCGTTGACGGCCGTCGGATCGTCGGCGGACCCTGTTGACAGTTGTGATGGTGTCGTCATCCGGCTCTTCTAGAGCGATTCACCGGCGAACGACACAGCCTGCTTGTTGGGCCTTAGCGATCCGTTGCGGTCTTACGCGATCGCGATGGCGTACTACCTGAACTCAGCCTCCGACGGGAAGGAGCCACGTCCATGCGACCACCCCTGATTGCAGTAACGATCACTTTGTCCGCCCTGATCACAGCTTTCGCCGCGCCGGCGGTGGCCGACGAAACAGTTCTCGACAAGGCTCGCGACGCTCTGCGCCAGGCCGGCGAGCACATCGAGGACGCGGCCCGCGACGCCGGTCGCGACGTCTCCGACTACCTCGCCGACTCACCCGATCTCAACCGCGACCTGGTCGACTTCGGTCAGCGTATCGGCCTGCCCGGTTTCGATGCGGCGCGGCCGAGCCCTGGCGCGCTCTTGACAGTCAAGCCGACGACTGCCGCTCCGGGAACCGAGGTTGCGTTGACCGCGAACGGCCTGCCGGGGAACGCCACGGTGACGCTGGCTGCCGGCCTCGCTTACAACGACACGATAGTGTTCGATACGGCCAAGACGACCGCGCGTGGCGGTCTGTCAGTCGCTATACCGGTTCCTGATAACATCGCCCCGGGCAGCTCGCTCGTGTTCGCGGTCGAAACCACCGATCACCGCCTGCGGCTTGTGTCGGCGCCTGTCACCGTAGTCGCGGCGGTCGATCTGGTGACAATCACCGGGACCCTGTCGAACGAGGGCGCGACCTGCCCGGCACTGCGTGGCGACGACGGCCTCCTCTACACCCTCGTCGGGGAGGACCTCGGCGAGATCATTCCTGGCGATCGCGTGACGGTGACCGGTGTCATCACCGAAGTCTCGATCTGTATGCAGGGCACGACAGTCGCCGTGACTGCAATCGAACCGGCCGCCTGAATCACGCCTCGCGTGTCGCGATGAAGGTGGCCATGGCGGCAAGCGGCGCTGCACGATCACCGAATGGCGCAAGGGTGTCCCTCGCCTGTCGCACCAAAAACGCGAGGCGCTCGCGAGCGGCGTCGATACCGACCAGCGCCACCACCGTGCGCTTGCCAAGCGCCGCGTCTTTGGCCGTACGCTTGCCCGCGGTTTCGACGGTTCCGGTGGCGTCGATCAGGTCGTCGGCGATCTGGAACGCTTCGCCGATCCGCGCGCCGAACATCGCGAGTCGCGCCCGATCCGCTTGAGATGCGGCCCCGAGGATCGCCCCCGCCTCGACCGCGTAGCGAATCAGAGCGCCGGTCTTCATTGCCTGCATCGTCCGGATTGCCTGCGCCTCGGCCGGGGCGTCCGTGTCGAGGTCCAGCGCCTGGCCGCCGACCATGCCACCGATCCCCGCCGCGCGAGCCAGCCCGCCGATCAACGCGACTCGAGTATCCGCGGGCGCATCCAGGGCAGCCAGCGCGTCGAAGGCGAGAGTGAGCAAGCCGTCGCCAGCGAGGATCGCCGTCGCCTCGTCGTAGGCCTTGTGCACGGTCGGTCGACCACGCCGGAGGTCGTCGTCATCCATCGCCGGCAGGTCGTCATGGACGAGGCTGTAGGCGTGGACGCATTCGAGGGCTGCCGCGGTTGTGATGACCGCCGCGCTGGTGGCGCCGAACAGGTTCGCGGTTTCGATAACCAGGAATGGACGGATCCGTTTGCCTGGGCCAAGCGCCGCATAACGCATGGCCGACAGGAGCCGCGGCGGCCGCTCGGTCTCGCCGGCTTGCGGTGTTGCGGTGAGAAGCCGGTCAATCGCGGCTTCTGTCGCTGTTGCGGCACGCGCCAACTGATCTCGAAGTTCGTCGCTCATCGCCCCCGAATGGCGCGGTCGTCACGTCGGGTCAAGCGTTGCGGCACTGCGGATTGGCCGCTATCGCTGGCCACATGACCGCATCATCGCCTCGCACATCGCGTACCCATAGGCCGGCGAAGTCGAAGCCGCCGAGGAAGGTCGTGGACGCGAAGACCAGGCCCAAGACGAAAGCGAGGGGCAAATCCGCTGGTGAGGCCGCGCGCCCATCCTGGCGTCGCCGCGCGATCCTCGTGGCCGTCGTCGTCCCCGCAGTTCTGATTCTTCTCCCGGTCGTTCTGGTGCCGATTTTCCGCATCGTGCCGCCGATAGGCACCCACATGATCGTGACGCGGTTGACCGAGGGCCCGATCGATCGCGACTGGGTGCCGTTCGACGATATCGCCAGGGTTCTGGTGATATCGGTCATGGTGTCGGAAGACGCACGGTTCTGTGAGCATCACGGTGTTGATTGGGGAGCGCTGGAGGCGGTAATCGACACGCCGGGCGGACCAACCCGTGGCGCGTCGACCATCGCCATGCAGACAGCCCGCAACCTCTTCCTGTGGCAGGCGCGGAGTTATGTTCGCAAAGGTCTGGAGATACCGCTCGCGCTCTACGGCGACTTCATCTGGGGCAAGCGGCGGGAGATGGAGATTTACCTCAACATCGCCCAGTGGGGGCCGGAGCTGTTCGGGATCGAAGCCGCAGCCCGGCATTACTTCGGCCGGTCGGCTGCTGATCTGACCGCGCGCCAGGCAGCGCTGCTGGCCGTCGCCCTGCCTAACCCGGTCCATCGCAATCCGTCGGCGCCGTCGGCCGTGATGAACCGGCTTGCCCGGACGGTCGAGGCCCGTGCCCGAAGGGCTGGCGCCTACATCCATTGCCTCTACGGATGAGCCCGCGTATAAGCCTGCCCAAACCGAGACAAGGACCAGACCCATGGCAGTGCCAAAGCGAAAAACCACGCGGATGAAGCGCGGCTTCCGGCGTTCCGCCGATGCCCTGAAGAAGCCGACCTATGTCGAGGACAAGGATTCGGGTGAACTGCGCCGGCCGCATCACATCGACCTCAAGTCGGGCATGTATCGGGGCCGCCAGGTCCTCGAACCGAAAGAAGAGGCCTGATCGGCTTCGATCATCGCGTGGAAACAAGGCCGGCTCGATGCCGGCCTTTTTCGTATCGCAGGGTCGGCGTCATGGTTGCCGCGATTGAGAAGTGAGGAACGGTACGACCATGATTAACGCGATTCCCCTCACCATCATCCCCCTGATTCTGTTCAACATTGTCGGCATCGCCGATGGTGACAGAGTGTGGTGGAGCGAGATAGTCGGACTGACTATGGTGTCGGGCGCCCACTGGGTGATGACCCTTGGCGATTTGATGATCTCGTTCGGGATCGTGATCCTGTTTCTCGAAATCCTGAAATCGGTGCGAGCGTCTACGTCGACCATCACCAATCACATCGCTTCGACGGCGGTGTTGATCGTCTACGTCATCGAGTTCATCGTCGTCGGCTACTGCGCTAACTCGGTCTTTTTCATCCTGACGCTGATCGCGCTGTTCGACGTCGTCGCTGGCTTCTCGATCACGATCCGCACGGCATCGCGCGACGTGACTTTCGGCCATAGTGTCGACGGTGTGCCGTAACGCTGCGGACGAGTGTCACTTCTTTTTGTCGGACAGCTTGTCGAGCCGCTTTTGAACCGCGTCCAGCTGCGCGCGAAGGGTGTTGATGTCGGCTTGGTCGGCGTTTTCTCCGGCGGGCTTCTCCGGCGCGGGGTTCGCAGCGTCGGGTTCACGGCCCGGTCCGAACGGCAAGAACATACGCATCGCCTGCTCGAACATCTCAGTGTTGCGGCGCACTTGGTCCTGCATCACGTCGAGAGCGCCGGGCCCAAAGGCGTTCGCCATCTGCTCGCGGATTTTCTCCTGTTCACGGACCAATGAATCGATCGAAAAGTCGAGGTAGGTCGGGATCAGGTTCTGGATCGAGTCGCCATAAAAGCGGATGAGCTGGCGAAGGAAGGTGATCGGCAGCAGGTTCTGCCCCTTGCTCTCCTGTTCGAAGATGATCTGGGTGAGCACCGAACGGGTAATGTCGTCGCCAGATTTGGCGTCATAGACGACGAAATCATCACCCGCCTTGACCATCTCGGCCAGGTCCTCGAGTGTCACATAAGTCGAGGTTCCGGTGTTGTAGAGTCGCCGGTTGGCGTACTTCTTGATCGTGGTGGGCTCTTTGTCCGCTTCCATTTCGATGTCATCCGATGTCATCCGCGGGATTCACGGCCGGGTTTGACCGGGCGCAAGGACCGCCGCCGCTCACAACGATAGAAGCTTTTGCGCAATGCCGCCAACGATTTGTGCGGTGCCGAATAGGCGGTATGCCACGCGAGCGGATTGACAGTCGGATCAGCGGCAGGCTGTAGTCTTTCGCGACAAGCCGACCAGAGGCGGCCGGAACCGAGTGAGGAGAAACCAGGACATGGCGACAAGCGATATCGTTATTGCCGGCGCGGCGCGTACGGCCGTCGGCGCTTTCAACGGCGCCTTTGCCAACACGCCGGCGCATGAGCTCGGCGCGGCGGCGATCAAGGCTGCCCTGGAGCGCTCCAAAACCGAGCCCGATGCCGTCGACGAGGTGATCCTGGGGCAGATCCTGACCGCCGGGCAGGGGCAGAACCCGGCCCGCCAGGCCTCGATCGCCGCCGGTTTGCCACAGGAGACGACGGCCTGGGGGCTGAACCAGCTCTGTGGCTCGGGCCTGCGTTCGGTGGCTGTAGGGTTGCAGCAGATCGTCTCCGGCGACGCGGACATCATCGTCGCTGGCGGCCAGGAATCGATGTCGATGGCACCCCATTGCGCCCACCTGCGCGGCGGGGTCAAGATGGGCGACTTCTCCATGGTCGATACCATGATCAAGGACGGGTTGTGGGACGCCTTCAACGGCTATCACATGGGTACGACCGCCGAGAATGTCGCCCGTGAGTTCCAAATCACCCGCGAGGAGCAGGACCAGTTTGCCGTCGCCTCGCAGAACAAGGCGGAGGCGGCGCAGGACACCAACCGGTTCGCCGATGAGATCGTGCCGTTCGTGGTCAAGACTCGCAAGGCGGAGATCGTTGTCGATAAGGACGAGCATCCCCGCGCCGGCACGACGATTGACTCAGTAGCCAAGCTCAGGCCCGCGTTCCAGAAGGACGGTACGGTGACCGCTGCCAACGCGTCGGGGATCAACGATGGTGCCGCCGCTGTCGTCGTGATGAGCGCCGACAATGCCGCAAAGCGCGGGATCGAGCCATTGGCGCGGATCGTGTCATGGGCAACTGCCGGCGTCGATCCAGCTTACATGGGTACCGGTCCAATTCCCGCCTCGCGCAAGGCGCTGGAGAAGGCGGGCTGGAAGATCGATGACCTCGACCTGATCGAGGCCAACGAGGCGTTCGCCGCACAGGCCTGCGCGGTCAACAAGGACCTCGGCTGGAACACCGATATTGTCAACGTCAACGGCGGCGCCATCGCCCTCGGTCATCCGATTGGTGCTTCGGGCGGTCGCGTGCTGGTGACGCTGCTCCACGAGATGGTCAAGCGTGACGCCAAGAAGGGCCTCGCCACCTTGTGCATCGGCGGCGGCATGGGCGTCGCCATGTGCGTAGAGCGTTAGCGGCCAGCTCATCAGAGATCGATCCACACAACGAAAACGACGGGAGGAACGGCATGGCAGTTGCCATCGTCACAGGAGGAACGCGGGGCATCGGCGCCGCGATATCGAAGGCGCTGATGGACGACGGCGCGGTGGTAGTCGCTACCTATCACGGTAACGATGAGGCGGCGGAGGCCTTTAAGGCCGAAACCGGGGTGACCGTGCGCAAGTGGGACGTCGCCGATCCGGAATCATCTGCCGCCGGAGTCGCCGAGGTCGAGTCGACCGTCGGTCCGGTCGACATCCTGGTCAACAATGCCGGTATCACTCGCGATGGCATGTTCCACAAGATGACGTTCGAGAACTGGTCGGCGGTTTTGCGTACCAATCTCGACTCGATGTTCGCAATGACCCGCCCGGTGATCGGCGGCATGCGCGACCGCGGTAAGGGTCGTATCGTCAACATCTCCTCGGTCAACGGCCAGAAGGGCCAGATGGGCCAGGCGAATTATTCAGCCGCCAAGGCCGGCGTTATCGGTTTCACTAAGGCGCTGGCCCAGGAGAACGCGCGCAAGGGGATCACCGTCAACTGCATCTGTCCCGGCTACATCGAGACCGATATGGTCGCGGCAATGCCAGAAAAGGTACTCGACAGCATTGTTGGCCAGATTCCGCTCGGCCGTCTTGGCCAGGCCGACGAGATCGGCGCGCTGGTCAAGTATCTGGTTTCGGACGCGGCCGCGTTCATGACCGGCGCGGTGTTGACCATCAACGGCGGCCAATACTACGCCAACGGGTGAGTGCGGGTTAGCGCGTCGTTTGATGAAGGAGTGTCTTCGGCCGCAATTCGGCTGATTACGCTCTCCCATGCTTCAGTGCACAAGGCCGTTCCCTTGCAAAGAGCCGTAGTCTACTTCGCCAATCATATCATCGGGCTGGGTCACTTCCTGGCATGCTGCTCCGTATACGCCGAATACGCGCGGGTGACGGGCAGAGTTTTCTATATTTGCATCGATCCGAGCGTGATTCGCATGGACCCAGCGGCAGACGTCGATCCGCTGTTCACAGATTTTCTCGATAAACCAGAAATCGACCGACGTAACATCCTGGTTTCGAGAAAATCTCTCGATGAATACCTGAAAGAATTGCGAGTATCTCGTCTGACCTTTCTTGTTGTTAGGCGGGACGAGCAGAAGTCGCTGGGTGCCTCAAGGCTCGTTGCCCGAAAGGCCCTCGATCCTGAGAAAATGATTTACATGTCGAGCCTCGTTCACGCCCAATATATACGGGAAGGCCGCGACTTGGATTCTCATGCGATCCTCATATTTGGAGTGATCCCGTTCCGATTCTCTAAGTATCTTTTCGCCGGCGAGCCCAGATACGGCGTGCCGCTGGCACCGTTCGCTCGCGAAGCCCTTCCGTTCGTCGTCAAACCGCAACTGGAGCGTCATATCGGCGTTCATGTCAGGCACGGGAACAGCGAGTATTTGTCTGGTCGGCCGGAAGGTGGGGGAGAGCGTTTTGAGAACATGGTGACGACGATCGTAGAAAAAACAAAGGCACTACGGGACAACACCGGTTGCGATGTCCTCGTATTTAGCGACAATTGCCACGTTGCGGCCTCTCTTGCGTCGGAACTCAATGCTGAGGCGCCAAGCGTGACGTCGCTAAGCGATAAGCCATTTCAACAGCAACTCTCCAAGCAGTCAGATGAAAAGCGCTATAGCGCAATCGCGCCCATTATCAGCGATTTTTTCCACCTATCGCATTGTCAATATATAGTATCAGGCTCAAGCTTATTCACATCTTCGTCTTATTTATTTTCGGCTCATCGACGTATGCTCCGTATAAATGAGAAAGAACTCGTGCCGCCATCCGAAACTGTCACGAATTTTATTCAGCTCTAGTAGATTGCATTTCCTCTTGAGTGAGTTTTTGGATCAGCCGAATATCGTCACCAAATTCATTGTCGAATTTTTCTTGGTAGGGCTCGGGCATTTCTGTCTTGTAGCGACCAACGATCCCTTTATTAAACTCCGGAATTGATTCCTTTTTTTCCACAATGGATCGTGCTGCTTGATTGGCGTCAACATCGTCGAAGCCCATTTGTCGAATGATCCTTTGGGCAACGATCGCAGGCTGGCTCGCAACGAGTTCGTATGGGATCCGTGTAACGCCGGGTACAGCAAGCCAGAGTTTGAGTATTTTAAGATTTCGTCGTATGGGAGAGAAGACATCGTCGAAGGTGTGAAAGTTGCTAAACGATCGGCCCCGACCCTCGCGACGGTCAATGACGCCAGCATCCAACATCGATAGGGCGACGTCGCGCGGATCTCGAAAAGAGACGCACGCTAACACCTGTCGGGAGGCAAGAAGTTCATCGATTGGTGCCGTCGGTGGACCATGGGTTTTGACGCGATAAGTGATTTGCCGAGGAATCGAATTGTCAAGGCGATCTATTACGCGGTGTACTTGGCCGATGAATGCAGTTCGGAGATCCTGAGGGAGGTATTTTTTGCCAATTTCCGCAACTGTAACACCGTATTTGAGGTGTATTATTCGCGCGGTTAATCGCGAAATCGCGGTGCTGGCCGATTTGGGTTGACCATAGCATATGTAAATCATGGCACTTGGCGCAAACGCGGGTTGAGCTGTTCAGTCGATACGTTGGACAGATAGGAGGGTGGACGTCAGGTGAGTCCCAACGGCGGCAGGATCGCGACCAAGGTTTGTCGCTACATCACATGAGTTCCCTCGTTTTTATGAACCTGCCGTTCGATCCATTCATAAGTCGCTTCTAGGCCCCTGACCAATGGCTGCGACGGGGCCCAACCGAGTTCCTGTGCTGTCAGCCGATTGTCGGAGTTGCGGCCACGGACACCTTCCGGCCCTGGAACATGGTTCTTGTGCAGCGTTTTCCCGGCGATGTCGCAGACCATGTCGACCAGCCGGTTGATCGTCACCTGCTCGTCCGAGCCGATGTTGACCGGCCCTTCGAAACTCGAACGAGTCAGGCGCAGCGTCCCCTCGACGCATTCATCGATATAAAGAAACGATCGGGTCTGGTTCCCGTCGCCCCAGATTTCGATTTCACCGTTGTCGCGGGCCATGGCCACCTTTCGGCATATGGCGGCCGGCGCTTTCTCTTTGCCGCCCTGCCATGTCCCCTGGGGGCCGAATATGTTGTGGTAGCGGGCCACCCGATTGCGCATGGCGTGGTTGCGATTGTAGGCGATGTAGAGGCGCTCCGAGAACAGCTTCTCCCAGCCGTACTCACTGTCCGGCGCCGCCGGATAAGCCGAATCCTCGGCGCAGTTCGGATTGTCGGGGTCCTCCTGATTATAGGCAGGGTACATGCAGGCGGACGACGAGTAGAAAACGCGCTTGATATTGCGTTTGTAACACCGATCGAGGACGTTGAGATTGATGGTCGCCGAGTTGTGCATGATGTCGGCGTCATGCTCTCCGGTGAAGATGTAGCCGGCACCGCCCATATCGGCCGCGAGCTGATAGACCTCGCCGAAGCTGCGATCGACTGCTCGATCGCAAACCTGCTGATCGCGGAGGTCGCCGATGATGAAATCGTCGGCGTCGGTTTCGGCGAAGTCCGGAAATTTGAGATCCACACCCCGAACCCAACACCCTTCAGACTTCAGCCGGCGCACAAGGTGCGAACCGATGAATCCCCCGGCGCCGCAGACGAGCGCGTTTTTCCTGTTTCCTTCAACCAAAACCCGTAGCTCCCGGATCGTCCGAAACCCGTATGCACAAACTACGCGGCGGCTGGCAATATGTGCGACAATAATTTACAAACCCGCTGATAGGCCCATCCTTCGAAGCGCTGATGGCGATGCCGGCGGCGCGCTCAGCGTGTCGTCGGAATCAGTGCACCGGAGTCCGCTCTTGACGACAGTCTATATCCATATCGGTCTCGCGAAGACGGGTTCGACAAGCATACAAAAGACACTATTTAAGAATCGAAAAATTCTTAAAGAAAACGGAATTATATATTTCTATAAAAGGGGCCGTCCATTCGCCACAAACGATCTCCCCGCCGCGTTCCAAAAGAAATTCTATCGTGAACCGGCGATGGTCCGGCGTGGCTTGCACAACGACAAGAATGCAAGGCGCAAGCACGCCCGAAAACTGAAATCAAGAATTAAGACTACGATCAAAAAGAATCAAGGGAAGAAGATAATATTATCCAGCGAGGTGTTATCCTCGCTGTCGCACAATTCAACGAGGAAGTTGGCGACATTCCTGAGGAACATAAAGCTCAATCATGAGCTAGACGTCAGGATAATATGTTATGTACGTGAGCCAATCAGTTGGATAAGCTCGGCATTCCAACAGGATATTAAAGCGCGCGGCAAGAGAATTGACGAAGTTATGGAGTCTCTCACGATTCCATATAGGTTTTACATTGGAAAATACATTAATACATTCGGGAGAGAAAAGGTCGATATCCGAGAGTTTGAGCCAAACAGCTTTGAAAACGGATCATTGATCGCGGATTTTCTTTACGCAATTGGTGAAGAGCAACTATCAATCGAGGGTATGGAGGAAGTTCGTGACAACACGTCGGTGACATTTCAGGCAGCTCGGATTCTTAGTGCGTTCAATGAGCGTTTTCCTTTGTATGATGATGCTGGCGAATTCAGTAAAATACGCTCAATCGCGATGCAGAGGGCGTTCGATAGGCTTGACGGCGATGCGTTCGTTTTACCGCAACCGATTCAAAGGAGGATACTCAAGCAAAATAAATCGCAGATTAAGTGGATTCGCTCTGTCGCTGGCAATACATTATTCGCTGATAAAAAACTAAAAAAGCAATCGAGAGTTTACGGCCTTTTCACGGACAACGTATTATCATCGATTGGAGAAATTGTTAATCAACTTCTTATTGAAAATGCACGACTTAAGGCGAAAAACAGACTGCAGGACGGTCGTAATTTGCGCGATGAGGGTAAAATAAAAATTGCGCGGCAACGCTTCAAGGAAGCTTTACGACATGACCCAAATTTTGAGCCGGCAAAACTCGAGCTCAAAAAGGCGAGGAAGATCAATACCTCTGTGACCGGGGCAGAGCCACCCGATCAGCAGCCGCCGTCGTTCCAGCAAGACGATCATCAGTTATCCGGCCCGATGCTGCAGGAGCACAGACGGCTGGCGCGAGGCTACGAGCGCGATGAGGAGTGGGCATCGGCGGCCAAGGAGCGGGCAAAGGCGTTTGCGATTTCGAAAGATGAAGCCGATCAGGCCAAATTGGTCGATGCTCTCTTCAAGCTCGACGCGTTTCCGGAAGCCATTCTCGTGCTCAAGGACTGGATTCGCCGTGGACCGGTCCCGCCCCGGCTCGTGAGACGTGGACTGAAGGCGGTGGTCGAAGCGGGCGACTTGTCGGTTCTACCGGTGTTTGCTGAGTCGTATGCCCGAACATTGGTGAACAACGAGATCGAGAATGCGCCGACCGGCGAGAGTCTTGTCTGGCAGGGCCTTGTCGGTCACGGTGAACTGGAGGCCGCGCTGATAAGCGCTGGCGCGCCGGTGCCCGCGGCATCCCTGGATATGACCACTGACATTGCGGTGGTCGATCCCGGATTTCTGCCGGATACCGGCCACGGTCATCACTTCAACAACAACGCTATATACCTTGATGTGGTTTCACGGCTTGGAATCCCAGCGGTCTTCTATGGCGGCCATGGGGCGGGGTCTCCGCCCAAGGAGATCGGCTTCGATTTCCGTCCGGTCTTCACGACGCGCATGTACTCAGCACGCAGGCTGATCGAGAACAAGGACTGGCTTCACAACGTTAACGCGTATCTCCATGAGGAGCTCCGTCGTCAGATTCCGCCGCGCGCGCGGCTGTTTGCGTTCCATACGGTCCGACACACAACTGTGCTTGGTGTGAGCCGCTGGCTGGCGGAGACTCAGTCGCCAGGGACAGGAATCGTGCTTGGAATCATCGATTCCGATCTTGGTGTGCTGCCGGATCGCGCTGATATGATCGCCGCCGTCTACAACGAGGCGTTCGCCTTGCTGAAGCGGTTCCGGCGGGACGACGTGCTCATCTACTGCGAGACCGACATCCATCTGGAGATGCTGCGCGCATTCAGCGACGACGCGTTCGACATCCGGCTATTTCCCTACGTTGCCTCCTCGCTGGCCCTAAAATACGCCAAGCCTCGAACAAGCGATCCCGTCGAAACCCCGCGGATACAGCTTGGCTATCTTGGCGGCACCCGGCTTGAGCGCGGCGCGGATCTGATCCCTGCATTGATGCGCGCGACTCGCGCGCAGCACGACGATTCCATTGGCTGGGTCGTTCAGCTAAACACCAAGTTCCTGAAGCGACATCCGGGCATCGACGTGGCCGGCGATCTTTCCGCCATCGAAGCCGATCCACATGTCGCCTTGGTGAAAGGGCGCGTCTCCGAAGGGGACTACTTCGGCTTGCTCGACCGGATGGACATTGTCGTTCTGCCCTACCGGCACCGGTATGAGTCGACCGGCTCAGGCGTCTTCGTCGAGGCGCTCACCCTGGGCAAGGTTCAGGTGTTACCGGAGCGGGGCTGGATGGCCGAGTATGCGCGGCGGCTCGGGTGCGATCCGGTTACCTTTTCTGAGGCCAAACTTGACAGCGTATTGGCTGCGGTGAACCAAGCGATCGAACGCTATCCCGAGCTACGGGCGAACGCGCTGCAGGCTGCCGAGCGCTGGAATGCAGAAGAAGGAAGCACGGCTCAACTCGAAGCGTGGCTTCGAGAGCATCTAGCGGTTGATCAGGCGCCGGCCGCGGGAACCGCCGCTTGATCTTGGCTACGGCCCGCTCAGCCCTGCTGACGCGCCCGACTGTATGAGGCGATGATCCGCTGAATCTCGTCGCCAATGTCGTCGCTGTCCGGGTCATCCTCCCGCGGCTCGACGTCCGCCTCCGCGACAGGGGTCTCCGCTTCCTCCGGTTGATCCGCTTCAGCCACCAATTCGTCGGTGAAATCCGCGTCCCCGCCGTCCGCGTCCTGAGCATCGATGTCCGCGTCCTCAAACTCTTCCGGCCGCGCGGCTTGAGTACCGCGCGGTTCGCGCGCATCATCGTCCTCAACCAGGACATCAACAGCCTCCGCGATGGCCGCGAGGATCGATGTTTCTAGCGCGTCCTTGTCACCGGATTCCGCCTCCGCCGATTTTGGGGCATCTGGCGCATCCTGTTTCGCGGACTTCCCGGCCTTGCGTTTCGCTTTCGTTGTCGCTCGTTTCTTGGCACCGGTGGCTGGCTTGTCATCTTCGGCTCGGCCGGCCTTGGCAGCCGATTTGGTCCGTGCCGCGATGCGCGAGGCCGTCGTCGCTTTGATTTCCGCCAGCCGTTCCAGCACCGGCTTGCTTGCCGCCCGCGGCTTCTCTTGGCGCGTCGGTTTCTCTGGTGTGTCCTCGATCGCTTCGGCCGGCTTCTCCGCTTCCGCTTCTGGCTTCTCTGGTTCGGCTTCAGCCTTGGGTTTGGCCGCGGTGCGGGCCGTCCGGCGACGCGTAGGCGTCTTGCGGGCAGGCCGCTCGCTCAACGGCTTGGCGGGGGTTGCAGCCGGTTTCGCCGCGGCGCGCGGCGCCTGCCCGACAATCCAAAACGGCAGCAGCGCCGTTTCCTCGTCGTCGAGGGATAGATCGCTGTTCCCGGCGAGATAGAGCACCTGCTCGCGGAAGACCTCCGCCAGCTTTTCCGGCGTGTCGGTCGTCGAGAAAACGTGGCCCTTGAGCGCGAGCCCCTTGACCACGAACAATACCTGCCGGCGGGTGACGTTGCGCCCGGCGTCGTTCAGACGCTTGGTCAGGTTCTCCGCCGTATTCTGGAAATGGTAGCCTTCCTCGGCGATCTCCTGGGCCAGCAGTCGGAATAAGTCGGCAAAGGTCCGCGGCGAAAGCATTGGGACGTTGGTGGCGCCATGGATCTTGCGCGCCAGAGCTTCGATGGCGTTGCGATCGCCCTTCGCCTTGGGCGCGGCCGGCGCCTCGGGTTCTGGCTCGGCTTGCTCGGGTTCCTCGCCGGAGAGCACAGCCAGGAACCGGTCCGACTCGATCATCCCGTCAGCGATGGCCTTGTAGTTGGCACCAGTGACCTCGTTAGCAAAGATCACCGTCGTCCGATCGTGAGCGCGCAACCGGAGAAGAACCGGTGTCAGGTCCGCATCGGCCGAAAGCAGCATGAACTCGTCATAGCCGGTGGGGTGTTCGAGGGCGTCCATAGTGTCGAGCACCATGTGGATGTCGGCGGCGTTGCGTTCGCGACCGTCGAGCGGCGGACAGTCGATCACTTCGAAACCTGCCGCGATCAGCGCAGCGCGGTGGTCGCCAAGCGTCTTCGGATCCGCGTAGCATCGGCGCACCAGACTTCGCCGCCGCACACTCTCTTCGAGCGCCGGCGACACCAGCGATCCGTCTTCGATTGCCGCCACCCAGTTCGCCGCGGTTAGCGCGAGACTGTCGGCGATGTCGCTGTCTGCGTCTTTGAGGCTGCGTTGGAAACTGTCGTAGTCTACGAAGAGCGCGCTTTTAATCGTATCCGCCATCGTCTCCCTCGAGCGGTCCGAATCGCTCGGTTACCAGAACTGCCCCATCAGCCATACACATGATTAGCGTTTTCCTACCAGCCTGTCTCTTTTGTTTTCGAGGCACTCCGATTCGAGGTCGTCGACTCATATGACCGACGATCGTCGCGCGGCAACTCTGATCGGCTTCACAGCGGTCCTGATGTGGTCGTTACTCGCCACCTTGACTGCGGCATCCGGGCCGGTACCTCCGTTTCAGCTGACCGCCCTGGCTTTCGCAATCAGCGGCGGCCTTGGTGTGGCCTGGATTGCAGCCAATGGTCGTTTATCCGATTTGCGGCAGCCGGTGCGGGCGTGGCTGCTCGGTGTTGGCGGCCTGTTCGGCTTCCATTTCTTCTATTTCACCGCGTTGCGCCAGGCGCCGCCGGCCGAGGCGAGCCTGATCGCGTATCTGTGGCCATTGTTGATCGTGGTCTTTTCCGCCCTTTTGCCCGGTGAACGGCTTCGTTGGTTCCACGTTGTCGGGGCGCTCCTCGGTCTTGCCGGCACTGTCGTTGTGGTGTCCGGCGGCCAGGCGATGTTGATCGATCCTAATGCGTTTCCCGGTTATGCTGCGGCGTTCGCAGCCGCGTTGACCTGGTCAGCTTATTCCATTTTGTCGCGCCGCTTCGCTGGCGTGCCGACCGGTGCCGTCGCCGGGTTCTGCCTCGCTACGTCGGTCCTTAGCGCGATCGCTCATCTGGTCCTCGAAGACACCGTTTGGCCGGTGGCCCCCGGCGAGTGGCTGGCGGTCGTCGGTCTCGGGCTGATGCCGGTCGGCGCGGCGTTCTACGTCTGGGACTACGGCGTCAAGCACGGCGACATCCAGGTGCTAGGGGCCAGCGCTTACGCCGCGCCGCTCCTCTCGACGATCATTCTCGTGGTGGCCGGTTTCGCCGTGGCGACTTGGTCGCTATCGGTGGCCGCCGTCCTGATCACCGCCGGGGCCGCCTTAGCGTCGAAATCCGTGTTCCGGCGCCGCTAACCGCTCCCGACCGTCAGAAGTTATCTTTGCGCGAGCGGATCTCGGCAAAAACCTCCGCCGGAGTCGCATGCTCCAGGCGGAGCCGCTGACGGATACCCGGCTCGTCGACCCGCAGGAACGGATTGGTCGCCTTTTCGCGTCCGATCGTCGTCGGCAGGGTCGGCTTGCCGGCGGCGCGCAAGGCGTCGATTTCCTTCGCGCGAGCGACGAGCTCCGGATTGTCCGGCTCGATGGTAAGCGCGAACTGAGCGTTTGCCTGGGTATATTCATGGCCGCAATAGACCATCGTGTCGTCGGGCAGAGCCATCAGCTTCTCCAGCGATCCCCACATCATCTCCGGCGTTCCCTCGAAAACGCGGCCGCAGCCGAGGGCAAAAAGCGTATCGGCGACGAAGGCGACCTTGGCGGTGGGCAGGTAGTAACCGATGTGGTCGAGGGTGTGCCCCGGGGTGGCGATTACCCGGACGTCGTAGCTGCCGAACGTGAAGCTGTCGCCTTCGTTAACCGTCTTGTCGATCCCAGGAATCTGGTCGACGCTACGAGCCGGACCGATGATCGTGCACTCATAGGCGGTTTTGAGGGTCAGATTAGCTTCGACATGGTCGGCGTGATGATGGGTGACGAGAATGGTGTCGAGCCCCCAGCCGCGCTCCGCGAGATGATCGACGATTGGCTGGAACTCGGGCGCATCGATAGACGCTGTGGCCCTCGCTTCGGGGTCGTGGATCAGCACCCCGAAATTGTCGTCACGACAAGGAAATTGTTCGATCTCGAGGGGCATGACGCATGTCTCCGCTTCGCTAGGCTGGTTCGCCTCATGCCTAGCATCGTCGGTGCCGAGCGACCACCTTCAACCGAAAGGAAGGGCATTCGCCCTCGGCCTGGATTAGGATACTGGCATGTCTTTCGACGTCGTCGACCTCCGGGCGTTCTATGCTGACCGACTGGGCGGGATTGCCCGTGGCCTGATTGGCGCACGGCTCAAACGGGTTTGGCCGTCGATGACCGGCGAGCAGTTTGTCGGCATCGGCTACCCGACGCCTTATCTTCCTGGCCTCACCGACGGTGCGGAGCGGCGGGTGGCCTTTATGCCGGCCATTCAAGGTGCGGTGAACTGGCCAACAGATGGGGCGAATGCAGTTGCGCTGGTCACCGACGAGTTGCTGCCCTTGCCAGATGCCTCGGTCGGCCGTGTCCTTGTTATCCATGGCCTCGAAACTTCCGGCCACCCCAAGGACTTGTTGCATGAAGTGCGCCGCATCCTGATCCCAGGCGGGCGGCTGATCCTGGTCGTGCCTAACCGCCGCGGCATCTGGGCATGGGCGGAAAAGACACCATTCGGTCACGGCCGACCCTATACCCGAGGTCAGCTGACACGTCTGTTGCGCGATGCGATGTTGGCACCGCTGGAGTGGACCGAAGCCCTGTGCGCTCCACCGATTGCTGGTCGGCCGTGGATCGGCACCGGCGCGCGGTGGGAGCGGATCGGCGTCAATCTGTGGCCGGCGCTCGCCGGCGTCATCATCGTCGAGGCGACCAAGCAGTTCTATCAGGGTGTGTCGATCGCCGCGCCCGCGCGCGTTCCAGCGGCGGAGCCCGCGTTGCGGCCGGCATTCGATCGTCCGTGGTAGACGAACCTAGTCGGTCTCGTCCTTGACGATGCCGACGAATGGCAGTTCGCGAAAGGCGTGGGCAACGTCCATGCCGTAGCCAACCATGAACTGGTCGGGACAGGTGAAGCCGACGTGATCGGCCTTAAGCGGCTGGGCAAGCTTGCCGGGTTTTTCGAGCAACACCGCGACCCCGACCCGGTGGGCCGCGCGTGACAGCATCAGATTGCGGGCGAACGCGAGGGTGCGGCCGGACTCGAGAATGTCGTCGATCAGCAGGACATCACGTCCGTTGACATCGGTATCGACATCGCGAAGCACTTGGACGGTACCGCTCGATTCGGTCCCGCTACGATAGCTGGACAGCGACAGGAACTCGACCTCCGGCGCCAGGCCCGCGTCGTGCAGGGCGCGAATGAGGTCGGCGGCGAAGATGAAACTTCCCTTCAGAATCGACACGACGAGAAGATCGACATAGCCCGCAGTCGCGATTTCCTGGGCGATCTCGGCATTCCGCCGGGCGATTGTTGCAGCGTCGTACAGCACCTCAACGTCGCGGCCACGAATACGGTGCATCAAAGTCCTCCCGCAGCGAAAACGGATTGGTCGAAGCGGGCGGTCGGCTGCTGGAGGCCAGGATAAAGGCTACCGATGGTAGATCGGACGACAACCACTGGTTTGCTTTGCACGGTGAGCGCGAGCTTCGCTTCCGGCGCTCGTTTGACGACGACGGCTTTCGTTTCGGCCAGCGCCGGTCCGGTCCGCTCCATCGCGATGAGGGCCGTGCCGCCGGCGATGACGATGGCGATAGCCATCGCGCTGGCGGCATAGGCATAGCGACTCACCCCGCCGGCGAAAAACCGCCACGATGCTTTGATCTTGCCAAGACGCGTAGTCGGTATAGGAGTCGCGTCGATGATAAGGGGTGCCCTCCGGACCGGCCGAGATGGTCCGGAACGCGGGGCTTGGGCGCGCCGCGGTCGCGATCGGCGTCCGGACAGCCACCGGGTTCCGCAGGCCGGGCAAAGCTCGTATCGGCCCGCATCGCTGGTCTCGCTGGCCCAGATCAGGTTCGGCGTCCTACACTTGGGGCAGCGGTTCCGCATATCGTGACCCTCATCTTCGTCATGGGAGAAGCATAGGCCGGAGAAAGTTAACGTCTTGGAAACCATGTTCGGAGGAATCCGAAAGCATGTCTTGGCGTGTGTCGATGAGCGGGATGGCGGCGCCGAACCAATGGAGCCCAGCAGACTAATGGTAACGGCGATCGGCGCGGGACAGCGTCAAGGGTGTGAGACGGCAGCGTGATCCGGTTCGATAATGTCGGCCTGCGATATGGCGTGGGGCCTGAGGTGCTTCGTGACCTCACCTTCCACATCGCGCCGCGTTCGTTCCAGTTTCTGACCGGGCCGTCGGGCGCCGGCAAGACGACACTGATGCGTCTGATCTTTCTGTCGCTGAAGCCGACTCGCGGCCTAATTACCTTATTCGGCCACGATTCGTCGTCGCTGTCGAAGATCGCGCTACCAACGGTCCGGCGGCGGATCGGGGTTGTGTTCCAGGATTTTCGGCTGCTCGATCACCTTACCACCTTCGAAAACGTCGCGTTGCCGCTCCGGGTGCTCGGCAAGGAGGAATCGAGTTATCGTGCCGACGTGGTCGAGCTGTTGCGCTGGGTCGGCCTCGGCGACCGGATGCACGCGTTCCCAGCCGTCATGTCGGGCGGTGAGAAACAGCGGGCGGCCATCGCCCGAGCGCTGATCGGCAAGCCGGAGATCCTGCTCGCCGACGAGCCGACCGGCAATGTCGATCCGCCGCTCGCCCGCCGACTGATGCGGCTCTTCGTCGAACTCAACCGCCTCGGCACGTCCGTGGTAATCGCAACCCATGACATCAACCTGATGAACCAGTTCAATGCACGGCGTCTCGTCATCGAGCACGGGCGACTCACCGTCTACGACTGAGTCCGACCTGTCGCATAAGCTGCAGCAGGTGGCGTACCGCCGCCAGACCCGGCTTGCCATGCGCAAGCCGAGCCAACTTGTGCCGGAGAACACGGTGTCCGGCAACGCGCTGACCATCGTCGTCGCCATCATGTGCTTCCTTGCCTGCCTGACCCTCGGTGCGGTGACGCTTGTGCGCGATGCGGCGCGGGACTGGCAGACCGATATCCTGCGCGAGATCACCATCCAGATCCGGCCGGTGGAGGGCGTCGATACCGCGGCCGAGGCGGCCAAGGCGGCGACGGTCGCCCGTCTGTTTCGCGGCGTAGCCAGCGCGGAAGTCATCTCTCAGGAGGAAAGCGCGCGGCTGCTGGAACCGTGGCTCGGCACGGGCCTCGACCTCGGCGACCTGCCGGTCCCTCGTTTGGTGGTCGTGCGGTTATCCGATCCGACGATCGTCGACCTCGAGGCGTTGGAGCGACGATTGGCCGCCCAGGTGCGCGGTGCGACCCTTGACGATCATCGCGGCTGGACGAGTCGCCTGCAAACCATGGCGCGGGTCACCGTCCTCGTCGGTGTATCGATTCTCGCGCTGGTGTTTGTCGCGACGGTGCTCAGCGTCGTCTTCGCCACCCGTGGCGCGATGGCCGGTAATCGCGACGTTGTCTCTGTGCTCCATTTCGTCGGCGCGGAGGACGGCTTCATCGCTCGGGAGTTCCAGCGACATTTCCTCTTGCTTGGTTTGAAGGGCGGGCTCGCCGGTGCGGCCGCGGCGGCGACCGTCTTCGCGCTGCTCGGTCTCGTCCTCGCCCCGTCGATGGGTTCGGCTGAGGCCGATCAGGTTTCGGCGCTGTTCGGCAGCTTCGCGGTCGGACCAGTCGCTTATTTCGGCGCGCTGGCAATCGCCTTCGTCATTGCCCTGATGACCGCCGTCACCTCGCGCCTGACGGTATACCGCTATCTCGCCGAGACGGACTGACCAATGCAACCCGCCTCCCGTCCGCCGTTTTTCTGTGCGATGGTGAGACCATGAGCGATTTGGCTAGGCAGGACTCGGACGCGCGCCGGCGCAATATCCGTCGGCGCCGGCCGCTCCGTCTCTCTGTCGTCGTTGTGACCGGCCTGGCGGTCGGCCTCGCCATCGGGTTCCTATCCTTCGCCGATGCGATCGTTTCGGCCGAGCTGCCGGAAAACGCCGAGGCGGACGGGATCGTGGTCTTCACCGGTGGGAGCGCGCGGGTCGATGGGGCCCTCGCGCTGCTTGCCGATGGTCGCGCCGACCGGCTGCTGATCTCGGGGGTCAACCCCACCGTCACTCAAGCGGCGCTCGCCGAGCGGGCCGGCGAGCCGCTCCGCCGCGCCTTCGCTTGCTGCGTCGACGTCGACAACGCCCGCGACACCATCGAGAACGCTGCGGAAGCACGGCAGTGGGCGGAGGAGCGGGGCTTCACCTCGCTGATCGTGGTGACCAGCGACTACCACATGCCGCGCAGCATGGCGGAGCTGCGGGGCGCTATGCCGGAGATCGACCTCATCCCCTATCCGGTCAGCAATCCCGACCTCCAATTGGCCGATTGGTGGCAGAACCCGCGAACCTTTGGCCTGCTTGCCCGTGAGTATGGTAAGTACCTAGTCGCCGAGACGCGCCAGCTTCTGCCACTCGCGCCGTCGACCGCTGCCGCCCACTAGAGCCTGCCGACCCGCCGCGTGCTTCTCCTTCGTTCGCTTGCCTTCAACCTCGCGTTTTACGTAGCTACCGCGTTGCTCCTCATCGTCGGCGCCGTGCCATTCCTGCTGATGAAGCAGAAAACCGGCATTGACTTCGCCCGCGCGTGGGGCCGCTTGTGCATTCTGCTCGCCCGTTGGCTCGCTGGTATCCGTCTCGAGATTCGCGGTCAGGAGAACATTCCCGAGGGAGGCGCGATCGTCGCTGCCAAGCATCAGTCGGCATACGAAACCTTCGCCCTGCTGCCGCCGCTGTCGTTCCCGACTTTCGTGCTGAAACGGGAGCTGACCTGGATTCCTCTGTTCGGCCTCTACACCATCACCAGCGGGATGATCCATGTGCGGCGCGGTGGCGGTTCCGCGGCATTGCGCGCCCTCGTGGAGCGAGCGAAACAGGAGATCGCCAAGCGCCGCCAGATCGTGATCTTCCCGGAGGGCACCCGTCGCGCGCCGACAGCGCCGCCCGACTACCACTATGGCGTCGCCCGCATGTACAAGTCGCTGGACGTACCGGTGGTGCCGGTTGCGCTCAACTCCGGCGTCTATTGGCCGCGCCGACGATTCCTGCGCTACCCTGGCACGATCGTGTTCGAGTTCCTGCCGCCGATCGAGCCGGGCCTCGACGCCAAGACCTTTCTCACCACGCTGGAGGAGACCGTCGAGTCGGCATCGGCACGCCTGCTGGCGGAGGCGGCCGCAGGGCCGAATCCGTCGCCAATCGCAATCGAAGCCCTCAATCATCTTGGCGAGCAGCGCGAACCGGCAGGACCATCTGCGGTTCAGTGAGAATGAAGCGCGGCGGCGAGGTGCTCCAACACGTTATCGCGAATACCAAGGGCGCGCAGATGATCGACGGTGTTGATGATGTACTCCCGGTTGGCGCCGGAGCGACCATGCCCGCCGCGGACGTGGGCGAGCAGTATCTCCGGCGGCAGGCGCCCGGCGTATTGCCGGTGGCCGCGATCGACGACGAAGGTCAGCGCCTTGACCGTCGGCCCGTTCCGGTGGAGGCGCACCGGTCGCCAGACCTCACGGTAGACATCCGTCACCAGCTCACGGTCCCTGAGGTAACCGATCACTCCGTCCCGGTCGTTTGCCGCCACGCGGAGGGCGACTCCCCGGCACGAACCGCCGCGATCGAGCCCGAGCACCAGCCCCGGCCGTTCGCGCGTGCCGCGGTGAACCCAGGAATAGACGCAAAGCGCCCGGTGGGCGCCAGGGAGATCGGCGATTACCGTTTCGCGATGCGGAAAGCCCGGCCGCCACATCAGCGATCCATAGCCAAACACCCAGAAATCGGACATAGGAATTGCGACAGGCGGCATTGGAAGGTGCGGCGAAGCGCCTTAAGTGCGTGAACGTAGGCGGAGCCGCGCCCCGACCGGGCGGGCCGTATCAATTGTGACATGACCGACGCAACACGAGAACCCATCGTTCAGCCCGAGCGCCGCCGCCGACGCGGTTGGCGGTGGCTTGTCATCCTCCTTGTCCTGTTCGTCGTGTTGTGGTGCGCCTACTGGTTTGGCTCGAGTTGGCTGGCAGCGACTGCGGCCGATCGTTTGGTCGCGTCGCTGACCGCCAACGGCCGCGCCCTGGCCTGTGTCGAAAACACGACCGGTGGTTTTCCGCTGACTCTCGATCTTGAATGCACGGATGCCTCCTTTACCGACGATCGTCAGGGGATGCGCGTCGCGCTTTCTGGAGCCGCCGCGTCCGCCCCGCTCTATTGGCCGGGGAGCATCCAGGGCTCGCTCGCCGGCCCGCTTGCCGTCGACGCGCCGATTCAGGGGCTCTCTCTCGACGCCGACTGGACACTGGCCACCGCCGAGCTCGACGCCGGCTTTTCCGGGGTCAACCGCCTCGCCGTGGCGCTTGACGGGGTCGCGGTTACGCCCCGACCGGATGGCGTACGGCTGCTGTTCGAGCGCTTCTCGGCAGGCGAAGCGGAAGTCATCGCCGAACCGGTTGCGGACAATGCCTATCGCTTCTATGTCCGCGCCGAGGACATCCACATGACCCCGATCGGTGGCGAGAACTACCCGGAGGCCGCTGCGTGGCTCGACGCTGCCGCCCGCGATTTCGGCAGCGCGCTCGGCACCGATCCGCAAGCGACGATCCGCGCCTGGGTCGCCGGCGGCGGTGTCGTCGATGTCGAGCGTTTAGGATTTGCCCTCGGCGATGCGTCGGCGATCGCCTCCGGCACAGTCGAGGTTGCCCCGGACGGACTGCTGTCCGGTGAGTTGATCGTTCGCCTGACCAACCTCGATGCCCTGCCCGCCGCGATCGATGAGATCCAGCCGGGGGCCGGCGATCAGGTCGCCCAGGCGATCGGTGCCGCTGGAATGTTCATGCGGCCGGTCGAGGACGATCCCGACGCTAGCGACCTGCTGCTGACCATTCGCAACGGCACCGTGTCGATTGGCATAATCCCGCTCGGGTCGATCCCGCCCTTGCGGCTCTAGCCGCCCTGGTCTTCGTCCCCGCCATGCGGCCGGCCGAAGTCGGCGGCCGCGGTTTCCTGGCCCGCTTCGATGATGCCGTTGCGGATCGCCCGGGTGCGGGTGAACAGGTCGAACAGCTTGTCACCTTCGCCATAGCGGATCAGCCGCTGCAGCGCGCTGAGGTCCTCGGAAAACCGCGCCAGCATCTCCAGCACCGCTTCGCGATTATGAAGAAAAATGTCGCGCCACATGGTTGGATCGGATGCAGCGATCCGAGTGAAGTCACGGAAACCGCCGGCTGAGAATTTCATCACTTCCGACTGGCTGACGGTCTCCAGATCGGCTGCGGTACCCACGATGTTATAGGCGATCAGATGCGGCACATGGCTGGTGATGGCCAGCACTAGGTCGTGATGCTCCGGCGTCATGGACTCGACATAGGCGCCGAGGCGCCGCCAGAACGCGGCAAGCTGTGCAACCGCCCCAGCGTCCGTCTCCGGAAACGGGGTGAGAATACACCAGCGGTTGTCGAACAGTTCCGCGAAGCCGGCGTCGGGGCCAGAATTCTCGGTCCCGGCGACCGGATGGCCGGGCACGAAGTGCGCTGTCGCCGGCAGGTGCGGGGTCATCTGCGCCACGACCGACGCCTTCACCGAGCCGACATCAGTGACGATGGCGCCAGGCTTGAGCGTATCGGCGATGGCCTTGGCGATCGCGCCGGAGATGCCGACCGGAACGCAGAGGATAACGCAGTCCGCGTCGCGCACCGCGTCGGCCAGGTCGGCGTGGTAGCTATCGCCGAGCCCGAGATTCTCCGCGCGATGCAGGGTTTCCGGGGTGCGACTGTGGATGGCGATGTGATCAGTGGCTCCGGCGCGTCGCGCTGCCAGCGCGATCGACGAGCCGATCAGGCCGATGCCGATCAACGCCAGCCGGGGAAAGTGACCCTCAGCCATTGGCCGCTTTCGTCTGGGCCGTCGCGAATGTCTTCAGGGCATCCATCAGCGTCGTGTTCGCCTCCTCGGTGCCGACGCTGATCCGCAGCGCCGCAGGCAGGCCGTAGGCGTCCGTCCGCCGAGCAACGATCCCGCGTTCGACTAGAAATCCATCGGCCGCTTGGGCTTGTGCTGGATCGGCGAAATGGACCAGCAGGAAATTTCCGACGCTTGGCGTTACCTTCAACCCGAGGCCGGCAATGGCCTCGGAGAGCTGCGGAAGCCAGGCCGCGTTGTGCTGGGCAGCGCGGTCGATGTGGGCGCGATCGCGAAGCGAGGCCACGCCGGCGGCCATCGCCGGGCCGTTGACGTTGAACGGTCCGCGAATCCGCCGCAGGACATCGACAACATGCGCCGGTCCATAGCCCCAGCCGAGCCGCAGGCCGGCCAGTCCATGGATCTTCGAGAACGTCCGGGTCATCACCACGTTGTCGGTGGTCGCGGCGAGTTCGATCCCGCTCTCGTAGTCGTTGCGACGGACATACTCGGCGTAGGCCGCGTCGAGAACCAGCAGCACGTTGTTCGGGAGCCCCGCTTGCAGCCGGCGCACCTCGTCAAACGGCAGGTAAGTCCCGGTCGGATTGTTGGGATTGGCGAGAAACACGACCCGCGTCCGCTCGCTGACCTTGGAAAGGATCGCGTCGACATCCGCGGTGTGGTTGGTCTCGGTGGCCACCACCGGTGTGCCGCCCGCTGCGCGGACCGCGATTGGGTAAATCAGAAAACCGTGCTCCGTATAGATCGCTTCGTTGCCTTGGCCGAGGTAAGCTTGAGCGATCAGGTGGAGGACATCGTCCGATCCATTCCCGCAGATGATTCGGTCGGCGTTGAGGCCGTAGACGTCGGCGATGGCCTCACGTAGCGCGGTGACCGCGCCGTCGGGATAGAAGGCGATGTCCGCCGCAGCCGTCCGGTAGGCCTCGACCGCCGCCGGGCTCGGCCCGAGGGGCGATTCGTTGGACGAGAGCTTGTGGAGCTTGATGCCGGGTTTGGCCTTGCTCCGCCCGGGCACATAGATGTCGATGTCGAGCACGCCATCACGCGGCTCGGGCCGTTGGGATGAATCGGTCATCGGTCCGCTTCTCCCAAACCCGCATAGAGAAGCGACGGCGGGGTATCCACCGCGATGCCGCGGAAGAGCCCACCCACCTCGATCACGTCGGTCACGCCCGCGGCGGCCCGAGCGGCGAACCCAGCCTCGTCGAGATCGGCATTCACGGCCACAAGCGTGTCCCATTCATCGCCGTTCTGCTGGCTGGCGAGCACGGCGATCCCGGGCGCAGTTGTCACCGGCGATGACGAGGAAACCGCGAACATCTTAAGGTCCGGCTCGGTCGGCTCGCCGAGCGGCGGCGCGATGACGACGGCACGGACGTCGGCGGGCCGGTCGGGCACGAGGATGAAGGGCAGGTGGGCCATGATTTTCGGCGCCGGCCTGCCGATCAGACGCCGCCACCAAGCACGCGCCGATTGGGGTGTGTCGAGGCCGACAATGCCGAGATCGCCGTTTTCCGCTACCCGCGCCACGACGGCGTGAGCATCGGGCATCGAGTCGACATTGACGGAGAAACCGAAATGGAAGCGTGCAAGGTCGCGCATCCACTCCGGCTCGAGGGAGGCGTCGATCACAACGTCGAACCGAGCCTGCAGTCGGGTGAAGGTGGTGATGATCTCCCGCCAGATGTGCTCGACCGTGGTGATTGGCAGCGCGCCGCGATGATCGGCGACCAGACGATGCATCATCGCGGCTTCGCGACCCGGCCGAAACGCGTTGGCAGCGACGCTGGTGCCCTTGATGCGGACCAGTGAGTCGATCACCGCCGCCCGGTCGATCAGCAGTTCGTGGACTTCGCCATCAATCGCATCGATTTTGCCGCGCAGGTCGGTCAGCGCTTGCTGGTTGCCGGTGGCGATGTCGGTCATGAAGGGTCAGGCCAAGTGATGAGAGTTCGCATGAAAAGTGCCCATCGGGGCGCCGAAGTCATAGGCAAGCCGGTCGGCAAAATCAAAGAAAACGTTGACAGTTAGCACCCCCGATCCTAGCAAATCTGGACGTTTGCAAGGAAAACCGAACGCGATGACGCTCGCCGGCGAAAGCGAAGTGGCCGGGTCCACATCGGCGGACCTGACGACCCACGCCCAGAACCAGGCGGACACTCCGTCCAGCCCAGTCGTCCGCTTCGGCCCGGACGAGCCGCTCCTGCTCGATTCCGGTACCCGGCTCGACCACCTGCAGATCGCCTATCAGACCTATGGCGAATTGAACGCCGAAAAGTCCAATGCGATCCTTATCTGTCACGCGCTCACCCTCGACCAGCATGTCGGCAACGTCCATCCCGTGACCGGTAAGCCCGGCTGGTGGACCACTCTGGTCGGTCCCGGCAAGCCGATCGACACCGACCGTTACTTCGTTATCTGCTCGAATGTCCTCGGTGGCTGTCTGGGCACCACCGGTCCGGCTTCGACGAACCCGGCGACCGGCAAACCCTATGGGCTCGATTTGCCGGTAATCACTGTCGGCGACATGGTCCGCGCTCAGGCCCGCCTGCTCGACCATCTCGGCATCGAGACTCTGTTCTCGGTCGCCGGCGGCTCGATGGGCGGCATGCAGGTGCTGCAATGGGCAGCCACCTACCCCGAGCGGGTGTTCTCGGCTCTGCCGATCGCCGCAGGTGCGCGCCACTCGTCCCAGAACATCGCCTTCCATGAGGTCGGCCGCCAGGCGGTGATGGCCGATCCGGAGTGGCGGGGCGGGCGCTACCTCACGGAAGGCGGCAGCCCCCGTAAGGGGCTCGCTGTCGCCCGCATGGCGGCGCATATTACGTATTTGTCGGAACAGGCGCTGCACCGCAAATTCGGCCGTAACCTGCAGGACCGTGACAAGCCCACCTTCGGCTTTGACGCGGACTTCCAGATCGAGTCCTACCTCCGCCATCAGGGGATGACGTTCGTCGACCGGTTCGACGCAAACTCATACCTCTACCTCACCCGGGCGATGGACTATTTCGACCTCGCCGAGGACTATGGCGGGCGGCTGGCGAATGCCTTCCGCAACTCCCAGACCCGGTTCTGCGTCATCTCGTTCACGTCCGACTGGCTGTTCCCGACGGTGGAGAACAAGGCTGTGGTCCGCGGCCTTAATGCCGCTGGCGCCAGCGTCAGCTTCGTCGAGATCGACACCGATCGCGGCCACGATGCGTTCCTGCTGGACGAGCCGGAACTGTTCTCGACAATCCGCGGGTTCCTGTCCTCGGCCGGCCGGCCGCGTGGGCTCGGCTGAGATGAACGCACCGGAGCGCCATTTCCCGACCACCGCGACGCGCGTCGATCATCTGGTCATCGCGGAACTGATTCCGCCGGGCGTCCGGGTCCTCGACGTCGGCTGCGGCGACGGCGAACTCCTCGCCCTGCTGGAAGCGACTCGGGGCATCGACGGTCGCGGCATCGAGATCAGCCAGAAGGGGGTCAACGAATGCGTCGCCCGCGGCTTGTCCGTCATTCAGGGCAACGCCGACACGGATCTTGCCGACTATCCGGAGGATGCCTTCGACTTCGTGATCCTCAGCCAGACGCTGCAGGCGACTCATCGGCCGCGACTGGTGGTCGAGCAGATGCTGCGGATCGGCGAGAAGGCGATCGTCTCGTTTCCGAATTTCGGGCACTGGCGGATTCGCGGAAAGTTGCTGTTTAACGGCGCCATGCCCGTGACCCGCAGTCTTCCCTATACTTGGTACGATACGCCCAACATCCACTTCTGCACGATTCGCGATTTCGTCGCGCTGTGCGACGAAGTCGACGCCCGCATCGAAAAGGCCGTGGCGCTAAATGGCGCCGGCCAGCGCATTGCCCTCAATGCGCCATGGTGGTTCTGGAACCTGTTCGGGCAGCAGGCCGTGTTCCTGCTTAGCCGGTGACCATGGCGGGGGTGCGTCTCGACGTGACAGTGGCCGATATTACCACGCTTGACGTGGACGCGATCGTCAATGCCGCCAACACGTCTTTGCTCGGTGGGGGCGGGGTGGACGGTGCGATCCACCGTGGCGCGGGCCCCGGCTTGCTGGAGGAATGCCGGACGCTAGGCGGCTGCAAGACCGGCGAAGCGAAGATCACCGGCGGCTATGATCTTCCCGCTCGGTACGTCATCCACACGGTCGGGCCGGTCTGGCAGGGCGGCGACGAGGGCGAGCCGGCGCTTCTGGCCTCGTGCTACCGGGAATCGTTGACGTTAGCCCGAGCGCACGATGTGACGACCATCGCATTTCCGGCGATTTCGACGGGGCGCTTCGGGTTCCCGCCGGATCGGGCGGCAGCGATCGCCGTCGACACGGTCCGCGCGGCGACCGACGACAATCCCGGTAGTTTGGGCACCGTTACCTTCTGCTGCTTCGACGATCGTGCCGCCGAGTTTCATCGCGCAGCGCTCCGTTGCGAGGGCGCCGGCGCATGAATCGGGTCACGACGGCGACCGTGACGGTCGCTCTCATCGTTTCCGGCGTCTCGATTGCCGAGGTCTGGGCCGATGATTCGCTTCGCCGCCTGTTTGCCCCGCCGGTCCAAACCCTGAAAGAGGTCTTTACCCGCGACCGCGCTAAGCCGTCGTCACGCCGCCTGACGCCAACGTCAGAGGTTGAGCCCCCGGCTACTCCGACCAGTACGATCGTCGTTCCGTTGCCGCGTTTGCGTCCAATGGCCGTGGCGGCCGCCGAGACGTCCACGATCGCGGCGCCGTCACCTCAGGTTCCCGCCGCCGAATTCGATCGCCGCTTCAGTGACGCCGCGCCCGGTCCGTTGGTGACGACCTTCGAACCGCTCCCGCCGCCGCCGGCGGGGGCACTGCAAGCGACCAACCCGGCCGAACCCGAGGTGACAGTCGTGGCGCCCGAACCGCCGGCTCCCGCTGCGTCGGAGGCTGGTACACCGGCGGTCATCGCGGCGCCCTTGGTTGAGGCGGCGCCCACCAGCCCAGCGACCGTCGAGGCCCAGGCATTCGTTGCCGTTCCGCTGCCGCGTCCCCGGTCGGCTGCTGCCGCGGCCTTGTCCCGCCGCGATTTCACGGCGCCGCCCGAGGGAGCAGCAGACGGGTGTGGTGGACGGCTCGCGGCGATCGGAATCGTTGCCGAGAAGGCTCCGCCGATCCGCGACGGTCGCTGTGGGATCGCCGAGCCGACCCGGGTATCGGCGCTTGGGGCTGGCGGGATCAAACTGTCGCGTCCGTCGGTGCTCAACTGCCAGGTGGCGGAGGCGCTCGCCGGTCTGATCGCTGGCCCGGGCAATCTGGCGGCGCGTCAGCACCTTGGCGGCAGGATTACCGGCATTCGAGTCGCCGCCGCCTATCACTGCCGTACGCGCAATGGTCAACCGGGGGCGAAGCTCAGTGAACATTCCTTCGGCAACGCGGTGGATATCTCCGCGTTCCAGGTCGACGGCGTTGGCTGGGTCGAAGTCGGCCGCGGCCCACTCCGAGAGCGGCGCTTCCTCAGCGCGGTCCGCAAAGCCGCGTGCGGCCCATTCACCACCGTGCTCGGCCCGGGATCGGACCGCTTTCACGACAGTCATTTCCATTTCGATCTCGCCAAACGCGGCAAAACCGGTCGCAGTCTCTACTGCAAGTAGGCGCCAACGCGGAACGCCGGCCAGCCTTGCACGCCCCCTGACCGCTCCCCATCATTATGTCTTCGTCAGGCTCTGATCGCCGGGCGGAGAAGGAGCGATCTATGAACGTTTTGCGTACCGGCATGTTGCTCGCCGTGATGACGGCGCTCTTCATGGCCGTCGGCTATATGGTCGGCGGGACCGGTGGCATGGTCGTGGCCTTGGTTATCGCGGCCGGCATGAACCTGTTCACCTACTGGAACGCGGACAAGCTGGTGTTGCGGATGCACCACGCGCGCGAGGTCGACGCGCGGACGGCGCCTGAGCTCTACGCCATGGTCCAGGATCTGGCGACGAAGGCCGAGCTGCCAATGCCCAAGGTCTATGTCATGGACACGCCGCAACCGAACGCGTTCGCGACCGGGCGCAATCCCGACAACGCCGCGGTGTGCGCCACCACGGGTCTGTTGCGCAGCCTCTCCCGCGAGGAGATCGAGGCGGTGATGGCCCACGAACTCGCTCATGTGAAGAATCGCGACACGTTGATCATGGCGATTACCGCAACCATCGCCGGTGCGATCTCGATGTTGAGTTATCTTGCCATGTTCGGCGGCGGCCGCGGCAACAACAATCCACTCGGCGTCATCGGTCTCCTGGTCGCCATCATCGTGGCACCGCTTGCGGCCATGCTGGTACAGATGGCGGTGAGCCGCACTCGCGAGTATTCGGCTGACCGAACCGCCGCTGAGATCACCGGCCGGCCGGACTGGCTGATTTCCGCGCTCGCCCGGATTTCCGGCGCCGCCAAGCGCTACCAGAACGAGGATGCCGAACGGCATCCGGCAACCGCACATCTGTTCATCGTCAATCCGCTGTCCGGCGTGCGCATGGATAACCTGTTCGCCACCCACCCCCCGATGGACAAGCGGATCGCCGCCTTGCGGGATATCCAGCGTGAAATGGGTGTCGGGAGCACGCCGCAACCCACATCTGTCGCAGTGCCGCGGGTGGGGCGTACCGGTCCGGCGAGCAGCCGCAGTCCCGGCCCCTGGGGTTGAGGCGGTCAGATAAAATCCTCGACGGCGAGGTCCTTCGGCGCAACGCCGTTCAACTTAACCTTGTCGCCGCCACCCAGATCGAAGACCGTCTTGCTGCCAGCTTTCTCAGCGGCCGCTAGTGCTTTCTTGGCCGTTCCGAAGTGATCAGTGAAATCGAGCAAGTCGGTTCCCGGATCGAAATCCTTGACCGTGTCGACGGCCATCTTGTCGGTGAATACGAAGGTGTCTGTGTTGTTACCCCCCTTTAGCGAATCATTGCCTTTGCCACCGACGAGCTTATCGGCGCCAGGGCCGCCCTTCAGCGTATCCTTGCCCTTGCCGCCTTTGAGGATGTCGTTGCCAGGGCCACCCTTGAGCGTATCCTTCCCCGCCCCGCCGTTCAGTCGGTCGTCGCCATCTTGACCGACGAGTTTGTTCTTTCCGTCATTGCCGTCGAGGCGATCGCTGGCGTCGCTGCCGGCCAAGTCGATGTCGCCGACCCCGAGGAGATGTGCCTGTTTGATGCCGGAGACGAGCTTGAGATCGGCGGAACTTGCCACCGTATCACCGTCAACGAGATCAACCTTGGCGTTTCCGTTCGTCGTGTCGACCTTGATCGTCATCGATCCGTCGAAGGTCACGGTGACGAAGCCCTTAGGCGCCTTCACCTGGTATCCGCCGGAGCCGTACGACGTTGTACCGCTGCCGTTGGCCGTAACAGCCACCCCGCCGTCGCCCTCGCCGACGGAGTAGAAATCGTCGCCGTCATTGTCGTCGTAGATCGCGCCCGTAACGAATACCGCCGAGCCGGACTTGGCGAAGTTCTGGGTAACCATCGAGGCGTTGTAGTCCACGCCATCGGTGAAGACGCCTTCGACTTGCGCGACGCCCACTTCGCGGAATGCTCCATTCATCAGGTTCTCGCGATGTCCGGAGCTGAGGAACAATCCTTTGTGCTGCTGGCGGATCGCATTCGTCAGGTCGAGGGAACCTGTGGTCCCACGCCACGAGATATTCTCGCCCCAGACCCAACTGCCCGAGAACGAATAGCCGGCGTCCCTCATCCGATCGCCGGCGCTCGATCCACTGGCACCGGTGTGGCTGAAAACGTCCTTGTTCAGCATCCAAGTGCTGTGGTCTCTGGCGGCGTCCAGCAAGTCCGGGTTCATCGCCAGCGGCTGCTTCGGGTCCTCGGAGATCGTTTTGGAAGGCAGGCCCTTGTTCAGGTTGATGCCGTATCGTGCCGCTTCTCCGGCCGGATCGAGCCGCGCGCGGTTGATCAGCTCGAGCATATACTGCTCGTTCGCCGTCGGTGTCGCCATGGGTCGCGCCCCTTACGCGGTTGGAGCAGTCTTAGGTCCCCCGACCCCGATGCCATGCTAAGCCCAACCGACCAATTTGACGCGAGTGCGGCGTGAGGAAGGTGATGCTGTGGTGAACCGGACGGAACGGCGCGAGGCGCTGGGTATCGCGCCACGCCGGGTTGCCGTCGCGCTGCTGTCGGCGGTGCTCGATCAGGGCCGCCCGCTCGACTCCCTGTGGGACGCCGATGAAGGTCGGGCCTCGTTCGGCCGTCTGGACGAACGTGATCGCCGCTTCGCTCGCGCCATCGTGACGACGGCGCTGCGGCGGCACGGTACGATCGCGGCCATCCTCGCTGGCCTCATCGCGAAGCCGCCGAAGAAGGCGGGATCCTTCGACCGCGTCCTCGAAGTCGCCGCCGCCCAGATTCTGTTCATGGATACCGCCGACCATGCGGCCGTCTCGATCGCTGTCGATCTTGTTGGCCAGGATCGCGCTGCCCGGCGTTACAAGGGCCTAGCCAACGCCGTCCTGCGCCGCATCGTCCGCGATAGGCCTGCACTCCTTGCCGCGATTGATACACCGGTCGCCGACACCCCCGACTGGCTGTGGGAGCGCTGGACCCGTACCTATGGTATTCCGATCGCCGGGGCGATTGCCGAAGCGCAACGGCTTGAGCCGGCCCTCGACCTCAGCGTCAAGGCCGATCCCGACACTTGGGCGGAGCGATTGGACGGGGTCGTCCTACCAACAGGAACCGTCCGATTGGCCACCGGTGGCGCGATCACGACGCTGCCCGGTTATGGCGAGGGCGCCTGGTGGGTCCAGGACGCTGCGGCGGCGCTCCCGGCGCTGGTGCTCGGCGACGTCGCCGACATGCGGGTTGCCGATCTCTGTGCCGCGCCGGGCGGCAAGACGGCCGCGCTGGCTGCCCGCGGGGCATCGGTGACGGCGGTCGACATCTCCTCGGCGCGGCTTGAACGCCTCGCCGCCAACCTCGATCGCTTGCAGCTCTCCGCCGAGATCGTCGCGGCCGATGTCCTGTCGTGGGAGCCGGCCGCCCCGTTTGACGCCGTGCTTCTCGACGCGCCCTGCACAGCGACCGGCACCATTCGTCGGCACCCAGATGTCGCCTGGCTGAAGCGACCCGGCGATATCGCTACGCTTGCCGGACTCCAAGCCCAGATGATGGAGTGCGCTATCCGCTGGGTGAAACCCGGCGGAACGCTGGTCTATTGCACCTGCTCGCTGGAACCGGAGGAGGGCGAAGCGCGGATCGCCGCGCTGTCGGACCGGACCGATGTCGCGCCGCTGCCGATCAATCCGGCCGAAATTGGCGGCCTTCAGGAGGTTGTCACCGACTCCGGCACGATCCGCAGCCTGCCTTGCCATCTGCGCCAAGCCGACCCGCGACTTTCGGGACTGGATGGGTTCTACGTGGCGCGACTGCGGGTAAACTAAGCCAATGAACGATTTGCGCCATGACGTTGCGGAAGCGATAGTCCGCTGGCTGTCTGCGATTCGGTGGTCGCAGCAGGATTTTCCCGAAGTCTCTGGAGGAGGCTGATGGCGATCGGATCGGTATCCGGTCAGGGTCGGCAGTTTCGCTTTGCCCTGAGCGCGTTTTCGCGCCAGATGGCGTTCCGCTACCACGCCAGCCTACTCTATCGCTGGCGGTACACGGGTGCCGTGCCCGAGCGCTTGCTGATCGCGCCGATCGACCTACGCACTGCCGACCCGACGACCGCGCTCGATATCTATGCCGGCCGCTTCTATTTCTCCGGCGAAGGCCTCGACATCAACGGCTACTCGGTCTTCGATGTCGATCCGCCGAGTGACGCGTGGGCGCGAGAGCTCCATGGCTTCGGCTGGCTGCGGCATCTGCGCGCCACCGACACCGCCATTTCGCGCTCCAACGCCCGCAGCCTTGTCGAGGAGTGGATCGAACAGGCCGGCAAGGTCGATCCGATCGCCATGGAAACCGGGGTCACCGCCAGGCGGGTCATCTCGTGGCTCGCTCAGGCGCCGCTTATTCTCGATGGCTGTGATCTCGCCTTCTACCGCCGCTTCATGCGTTCGCTGACCCGTCAGGTGCGCTATCTGCGACGCACAGCCTATGATGGTCCTCAAGGCATGCCACGGTTGCGGGTGATGATCGCGCTGACCTCGGCTGCCTTGTCGATGTCGGACCAGACCCGCTTCCTTAAGCAAGCGAGCAAATGGCTCGATCAGGAACTGGTCCGCCAGATCCTGCCCGATGGCGGCCACATCAGCCGCAATCCGGCAGCGATTCTGGAGCTGTTGCTCGATCTCCTGCCGCTCCGACAGGCGTTTACCGCGCGCGGCGTCGAGACCTCAAGGGTGTTGCTCTCGGCGATCGATCGGATGATGCCGATGCTACGCTATTTTCGCCAGGGTGACGGTTCGTTCGCCCGTTTCAACGGCGCCGGCGACACGCCTGCGGATCAGCTCGCCACGGTGCTTGCCTATGACGATGTCCGTGGCGCGCCGCTGACCTCAACGCCGCACAGCGGCTACCAGCGGGTCGAGGCCGGCACTACCATCATGATCGTCGATGCAGGCCGCCCGCCGCCAACCGACTTTTCCGTCGACGCTCATGCCGGCTGTCTGTCGTTCGAGATGAGTTCCGGCCGCCAGCGGCTGATCATCAATTGCGGCGTCCCGTTCGGTAGCACCGGGCCGCTTCACCGTTTGGCCCGCACCACCGCGGCACATTCGACGGTCAGCCTCAACGACACCTCCCAGTGCCGCTTTCTCGCCCGTTCGTGGATCGGCGATTGGCTCGGCGAAGCGGTGATCGCCGGACCGACCCGCGTCAAGTCGGAGCGTCGCTTCGAGGCCGGCGCCACGATCCTAGAGATGGGCCACAACGGCTATGTCAGCCGCTACGCCATCGTCCACGAACGGCAACTTGCCTTGTCGGACGCCGGCGACCGGCTTGACGGCCTCGACATGTTCCTGGCCCCCAACGGCAAGCCGATCAGCCGCTCCGGTAAGGACGCTTTCGCCATCCGCTTCCACCTCCACCCTAATGTTCAGGTGACCCAGGATAGCAATGGCATCAGTCTCGCGCTGCCGGACGGTGAGACCTGGGCGTTTGCCACAGACGGCCCGGAGGTAGAGATCGAGGAGAGTATCCTGATGTCGAACAGCCGAGGCAATCGGCAGACCAGCCAGATCGTCGTGCATGGCCGGGCCCAGCACAATCCGGCGGTTTCCTGGCAACTCCAACGGGTCGCGGTCGGCGGCCGGCGGCGGGCGCTCGCGCCGCCGCGCCAGCGTGAGGCGCCGGCCGACACCTGAGCCGTTGGTTGGTGCATTTGCCGGCGACGTGAATCGTGGTATCGGCGCCCGTTCCTGCCCAATCCCTTGGAATACCTGATACCGATGGTCGTTTCTCCGGTTACCGTACACCCACCGGACTTCGTGCCGGTCCGGCGCGCCCTCATCTCCGTCTTCGACAAGACCGGGGTCGTCGACTTCGCCCGCGCCCTCGCCGATCGCGGCGTGGTTATCGTCTCGACCGGCGGTACCCGCACCGCGCTCGAAGAAGCCGGCATTGCGGTCACCAATCTTGCCGAGGTCACCGGTTTCCCGGAGATCATGGACGGCCGGGTGAAGACGCTGCATCCGGCAGTCCATGGCGCTCTGCTCGGCGTGCGGGACAATCCCACCCACGCCGACGCCATGACTGCGCACGGGATCGCCGGGATCGACCTGCTGGCGGTCAATCTCTATCCGTTCGCGGAGACGGTCGCCGGCGGCGCCGATGCGGCGACGGTGGTGGAAAACATCGATATCGGTGGCCCGGCGATGATTCGTGCCGCCGCCAAGAACCATGCCTATGTCACGGTCTGTGTGACGCCGCAGGACTATGACGACGTGCTCGCCGATCTTGATGCTTACGACGGCGCGACGCACCTCCATCTGCGCCAGCGGTTGGCCGCCAAAGTCTTTGCCCGCACCGCCGCTTACGATGCGGCCGTGGCTACCTGGTTTGCCGATGAGGTCCGGGAGGAGGCGCCAGAATGGCGGAGTTTTGCCGGTCGGCTTGCCATCGGCCTCCGCTATGGGGAAAACCCGCATCAGAGTGCCGCGCTCTACCTCACCGGCGAGAAGCGGCCAGGAGTCGCGACCGGCCGGCAGGTTCAAGGCAAGGCGCTGTCGTTCAACAACATCAATGATACCGACGCCGCTTTCGAACTGGTCGCCGAATTCGACCCGGACACCGAGGCCGCCGTCGCCATCATCAAACACGCCAACCCCTGCGGCGTCGCCGTTGGCGACAACCTGATCGCCGCATACGGCCGGGCGCTGCGCACCGACCCGGTGTCCGCCTTCGGCGGCATCGTCGCGGTCAATCGCCGCCTCGACGCCGCAACGGCGGCGGAGATCGTCAAGGTGTTCACCGAAGTCATCGTTGCACCGGAGGCGGACGAAGAGGCGGTGGCGATCATCGCGGCTAAGAAGAACCTGCGACTGCTGATCACCGACGGCCTGCCCGACCCACGGGCAAAAGGCCTCGACGTTCGCAGCGTCGCCGGTGGGCTGCTGGTTCAGAGTCGGGACAACGGCGTCGTCGCTCCCGGCGACCTTAAGGTGGTCACCAAGCGCGCGCCGACCGAGACCGAGATGGCCGACCTCCTGTTCGCCTGGCGGGTCGCCAAATACGTCAAGTCCAATGCCATCGTGTATGCGAAGGACGGCGCCACGGCGGGGATCGGAGCCGGACAGATGAGCCGGGTCGACTCGGCCATGATCGCCGCCCGCAAGGCGGAGGCAGCGGCGGAAGCCGCCGGCCTCGACGAGAGCTTGGCCATCGGGGCGGTGGTTGCCTCGGACGCGTTCTTCCCCTTCGCCGATGGTCTGATCGCCACCGCCGAGGCCGGCGCGACCGCGGTCATCCAGCCCGGCGGTTCGGTGCGCGATGACGAAGTGATCGCCGCCGCCGACGATCGCGGTCTCGCCATGGTGTTCACCGGCATGCGCCACTTCCGGCATTAGTGCGACCGCACGTGTTCGGGACTCTGTCCGGGATGTCGCGATCCAGTCAACTACTCTCCGTCGTCCTCCGGTCGAGCCGGAGAACGACGGGGTGTGGCAACGCACGGGCAAACCGAGTGGCCGGTCGACAGAGGCGACTTGCGTTGGGGTCGATCGCGAACCCAGCAAGCGCGCTGATCGAGGCTACATCCTCAACCCCGGCCCATGTGCTTAGCCAGATAGGCCGCCATCTCGGCAAACACGCTGTCCCAGTCGCCGACCGCCGGCTGGCGGAACAGCCACATGGTCGGATACCACGGCGGCTCGCTCTTGCCCTCCGGCCAGCGCCATTCCGGCTGGTAGCGAATCGCTGTCCACACCGGCCTGCCAAGCGCGCCGGCAACGTGCGCCACCGCGGTGTCGGCGCTGATCACCACGTCCAGGGCGCCCATCGCGGCAGCGATTTCGGCAAGCCCGTCAGGGTTGTCGGTGACCTCCGGCCCGAGCGACTCGACCGCCACGCCCTCTGGTAGCGCGTCCAGCTGATCGAGCCCGTGCATGGCCTGCAAGCTGATCAGCCGGACCCCGGGGACCGCCGCCAACGGCGCGAACTTGGCCAGCGGAATCGAGCGATACCGGTCGGCGCGGTGGTCGGGGTTGCCGGCCCAGCAGATGCCGATGCGGAACCCGTCGGTGCCGATCCGCTGCTGCCACTTCGCTACCAGATCCGGTTCCGCCTCGAGATAGGGGATCGGTCCCGGCACGGTGTCCGCGCGGGTGTCGAACAAGTGCGGCAGGCTCATCAGCGAGACTGCGAAATCGAAGCCCTCCGATACTGCATCGTCCTTGATGATATCGAGGCCGGTGAAGCTGCTAGCTATCAGCCGCCTTAGGGCCGGCGGGAGTGCCAGCGTCAGCTTTGCCCGGCTCTCGGCGACCTTCGGCAGATAGCGCAGCATCTGGATAGTGTCGCCTAGGCCCTGCTCGCCATGGATGAGCAGCGACTTGCCCGCAATAGACTCGCCGGTCCAGCGCTGGACCTTACCGCCGCCGAAGGCAAATTCGGGCAACCGCAGCCGCTGTTCGTGTTCGGCCCAACCGGCCTGGTAGTCGCCGCGGTGGAGCATCAGGAGCGCCCGGTCGGTGCGCAGGCGCGGGTTGCCGGGCTCGAGGGCCACCGCATCCGCGAATGCCGTTTCCGCTTCGTCGAGCCGGCCGAGTTCACCGAGCACCACGCCGCGACCATGATGAAGCGTCGCGGTCGGCGGTTCCAGCGTCACCGCCTTGTCGAACGCCGCAAGCTGGTCGTCGAGGCGCCCGAGGTGCCGGAGCGCTTCGGCACGGGCCATATGGGCCGCCGCGGTTTCGGACTGGGCGATCGCTTGGTCGGCGGCCGCCAGCGCGGCTTCCGGATCGCCGATCGCGGAATAGACTGTGGCCCTGCGGACCAGCGCAGTCGCGTCGGTTTCGGATAGGAGTTCCAGTGCCTCCCGATACGCGCCCTCGGCTTCGTCAGCGCGTTTCAGCCGGGTCAGGGCATCGCCGCGCAGGCTCAGCGCCTCGGTGTTGTCCGGCTCGCGGGCGAGCACCTGATCGGCGGCGGCCAGTGTCTCGGCCGGCTTGTGCAGCCGCGCCAACGCCGTCGCCTTGCCGAGCAGCGCTTCGCTCCAGCCGGGCCGGGCCCGCAATGCCTTGTCGAAGGCGAGCACCGCCGGTTGAGGCTTGCCGACAGCGAGCAGCGTCACGCCGCGATTGAGGTGTGCCTCGCCGAAGCGCGGCTCCATCTGCACCGCGTGGTCATAGGCGATCACCGCTTTGTCGTATTGGCGCAGCGCCTGCAGGACATTGGCACGATTGTAGTGGGCGAGCGGGTAGGCGGGTTTCAGCGCCAACGCCCGGTCGAATGCTGCGAGCGCCTCATCGAACCGACCCTGTTCCTGAAGCGCCACCCCGCGGCTGCAATGAGCTTCGGCGAATTGCGGCGCTAGGGCCAACGCGGCGTCGAAGGCTTTCAGTGCCGCATCGAGCCGTCCGGCGTGGAGGTGGGCATTGCCGAGGATGTTCTGGCCGGCGGGGTGACTGAGGGCGGGGCGGTGCCGCTCCAGCGCCTTGATGCCGGCGCGCAGCCGCCCGGCGCCGACGTGGCCGGCAGCCAGTGTCAGCACCTCCGTGGTCTGTTTGGAGATCGGCGCCCGTGCTGGCTGTCGGTTCATGGGTCCTGCTTCACCCGTACGAGAATCATCAGCCCGACAATAAAGAATGCGAGCAGGATCGAAATACCGATCCGCTGGCTGCCGGCGAGCGCTGTGAGGGTGCCGACAGCGAACGGTCCGGCAAAGCTGGTGATCTTGCCGGATAGGGCATAGAGCCCGAAATACTGAGTGATCTTCCCCCCTGGGCTGACCCGCACCAGCAATGTGCGGCTGGCTGCCTGCAGCGGCCCGGCGACCAGTCCGACCAGAATGCCGAACACTAGGTAGGCCTTCTCGCCGACCGACTCGAACAAGCCGCCACCGTCGGTCGGTGGCGGCACGGCGACGAAAAACAGGATGTGCTCACGATCGACCGAGAGAAATCCGATGCTGGCGAGCGTCAGGATCAGAAGGCTGAGGGCGATCACCCGCTTGGGGCCGATCCGGTCGTCAAGCGAACCGCCGATAAGTGAGCCGGCGATTCCGACAACCAGCAGAATGATGCCGAACAGGCCGAGCTCGATCGTCGACCACTCGAACGTACTGGAGGCGTAGATCGCGCCGAACGCCATCAGCGCCCCGAGCCCGTCGATGTAGATCATATGTGAGAGCAGGTAACGGGCGGCGTTGGGGTCGCGACGCACCTGCATCAGCGTTCCCTTGAGGTCGCGGAGTCCGACGCGTACCGCCGTACCGATTGCCATGCGCTGCGGCAAGTCAGGCACGAAGAAGAACAGCGGCAGAGCGAAGATCAGGTACCACAGGGCGGAGAATGGGCCAGACCCGCGGTCGCCGCCGAATCGGGACGGGTCGAGGCCGAGGATCGGATCCATCCCGAACAGCGTCTTACCGGTCTCCGGACTGCCGACCATCAGCCCGAGCACGATCGCCAGACCGACCAGTCCGCCGATGTAGCCAACCGCCCAGCCGGTCCCCGATAGTCGGCCAAGCCGACCCCGGTCGACCAGGTCGGGCATCATCGCGTTGGTGAACACGGTGGCGAATTCGGCGCCGATGGTTGCGATGGCAAAAGCGACCAGCGCGATCATGATCGCTCCGTCGACGCCGGGTTCGGCCCACCACAGGGCCGCCGAACCGCCGATCAGCAGCAGCGAAAACGCCGCGATCCAGGGCTTACGGGCGCCGCTGGCGTCGGCGATGGCGCCGAGCGGCGGCGACATCAGGGCGATGATCAGTCCGGCGGCGCTGAGCGAATAGCCCCACAGCGCCTGGCCTTCGACCGGGTTGGCAGCGACATGGGCGACGAAAAACGGCCCGAAGACGAAGGTGGTGACGATAGTAAAGAACGGCTGCGTCGCCCAATCGAAGGTGAGCCAGCTGGCGATTGCCGCTCTACCGACCCGTGGGCGCGCCTGCGCTTCTGTCGTGACCGAGTCCATCACTCTCGCGTGCTCCTCGACGAAAAGGAGACACTAGTCGCGGCAAGGCGGCACGGAAAGGCGATCGACGTATTCCCGACCAGATTACGGGACGGCGTTGTAGGTCCCCGATCAGGCGTTCGCGATGGTGTAGCCAAGAAAGACCAAGTCCTCTCCGCGCGTTTCGACGGTATCGAGGCGAAGTGGAATGCCGCCTGCTGAGACCAGGTCGCCGGCAAATCGGGCGTGCGCCGCGCCGCCGAGCAGCGTCGGATGAACCAGAAGGTGAAGTTCGTCTGCCAGTCCCGCTTCGAACAGGGCGCCATTCAGCCGACCACCGCTCTCTACGCGAACCTTGCCGACCCGATAATCACCGGCCAGCCTAGCCAACGCGACCCCTAGATCGACCTTGTCCTGGCCGAGGATGAGCGGTGTTACACCCCAGTCGCGAAGAGCCTCAATGTGGTCGGCCGGCGTGCGGTCGGTGCACAGTGAGATCCAGTTCTTCCAGAACGGTTGCGATTGCCAAAACGGCCATCCCTTAAGCCGACCGCGGCTATCGGCGACGACGAGAATTGGCCTTGGATCGTTGGGTTCGGCCGCAGTCGGTGGTGTTGCCGGAGGGTCGAAATTCGCATCGGTGGCGGCAAGCAGCGTATCGCAACCGGCAAGCGTCGCATCTTCTTTGAAGCTCTGAACCAGAGCGTAGAACGCGCCTTGATCGACCGCGAAACTGGTCGTGCAGCCATCAAGACTGACCGCATCGAACAGAATGACCTTCGGTTTCATGGATCGGTGTTCCCCCCCTTCACGCCAGCGGGTCGGCTGATTGACCGGTGACCGTGGCGAGAGCGGGGCGGGCGCGTGTCAAAGTACCAGGTCGTCGATCATCTTGAAGTCGTTCTTGTCGAGTTTGAAGCCGACACCGACCCGCGCGAACAGCACGGCGTCTGCGCCGCCTTTGCCATCCTCTTGGTGAAGGAGTTTGCCCTTGTCCACCGACATCACCACGTAGCGTCCCAAACCGGTATCGGTCACGACCGGGTGCGACAGATAGCCCTCGATGGTCGCGTCGACGATATGTTTGTGATTTCCAAACAGTCGGAGTCGTGGTCATGAGCGCCCTCCCTCGCGCGCCGATCGCGCCGGATCGTTCTGTTTTGATGAACGCCGGCGCAGGCCGATCCCTAAAAATGTTTGGTCAGTAAAAGCGGGCCGCCTGAAAACGTCGGCCGAGGAACGTTGCCCTAGAGGCGCGTCGCCGGCGCGTCTGTGACGTTGGTCACAGACCACCCGTTGCACGCCTCACGATGGCTCCGCGGCTAGCTGTCTCATCGTTGAACACTCGATAGACCATGCCACGGTAGATCGCTTCTGCGTTGGTTGTCGCTTTGAGTTTTCGCCGTGCGCCGGCGAGATAGGTCTCAGCGCTTCGGTTGGAAACGTTCATGTGGTCGCCGACCTCGGCCGTTCGAAACCCCCGTGCCACCAAACGAAGCGCTTCGGATTCCCGATGGTTCAGGCCAACGAAGTCACGGAGCAGTCCGTGCGTTTGCACATAATGCCAGAATAGTTGTGCAAACCTTCGAAGCGTCGGTAATTGCCCTGGCACCGTCCGCCGGAAGGCGGTGGGGTCGATGCCGCCAACGATGAAGTTGAGCCCGTAAGTCGCACCGGTCAGGGGGTCGGATCCAGGCGCAAAGGCCTGGCGGTCCAGCTTGTTGTCGAACAGGCACTCAAGGAAGTCCGACAGACCGGGCGGCATTTCATCTGCGAAAAGACCCCGCGCAGTTTCGCTGACAATGTGCACGAACGGTCGCTTGTCCCGAACGGCGATACGTGGGATCGGGTCGACCCTGTGACCGCCAATGGCGACATAGAGATTGGTCATCTCCGCCGGCGCGGACGACCGGAACATGTAGGTTCGATCCGAAATCACGCCGCTCGGGTCGGCAACGATACCGAAGTTAATGGCCACCACCCCGAAGTCGGCGGTCGAAGCGTGTAAGGCAGTCCAGGCCGCCGAGAAGCTTCGCGTGGACTTTAGGCGTTCGACGAGAGCGATCGCTGTTTCTGAGCTATCGGTCAATTCGGTCCACATAGCTTCGTCTGTATCGACAACCGCCTCGGTCTCCGCTTCGAAGCGAAGCACGGCTTGGACCGTCGTCCGAGCTTCGAGTTTATGGCGAGCGGAAGCCAGGTGTTTGTCGAGCGTGGATCGGGCGATTCCGAGGTCGGCGGCGACGTCGCTGAAAGTGTGGCCGGCGGCGATCAGGCGCAAGCAATCCCGTTCGCGGGGCGACAGCGCGCGGAGTCGATTGCTGGTACCGATATCCTGCACGCGTCTCGACCTCCGGATCGGAGCGGATGGACGTCGGTACTACATCAGCATCGGCCGTATCAGGCAATGGTCGAGTATCGGCACGATGCTATCCTAGAGGCTGAAATCACCGGCCACGAATGTGATCAGGCCGGCGACGAAGATCTCGAAATCGACAATGGCGTCGCCGTCGCCACCGAGTTCACCCTGGATGATCGTATTGCCGGCGTCCTGGAAGTAACGGATTTGCGGTCCGCCGGTGAATGAGTTGGTGCCAATGAACGAGAAGGCATCGTCCGCCGGCGTCGTCGGCGTTGCGTCGATCGCAGACAGCGAAATCGTGTCAGCATCGCCCCCAACGCCAAAGTCGAGAATCAGGTCGCGATTTCCATTGCCGACCCCGGTCTCGGACGGATCACGATAGCGGAAGGTGTCGGACCCGGTGAAACCGTTGAGGAAATCGACGTCGGCGCCACCCGTCAGCGTGTCGTTGTCCGCATCGCCAAACAACTGATCGACGCCGCTGCCGCCGTCGAGCCGATCGTTGCCGTCGCCACCACCGAGTGTGTCGCTGCCGCCTTCGCCCGCAAGAAAGTTGTCGCGCCAGTCGCCCTCGAGTTTGTCGCCGAAATTCGACCCTCTGAGCGACTCGATGTCGACCAGGGTATCGCCGGCTGCGTAGCCGCCGAAGGCGGTTTGCGCGCCCAAGCTGACGGTGACGCCGCTTGGCGAATCAAGATAGATCGCGATGTCGCCGCCAGGGCCTTCGGCGCCGCCATCGATGAGATCGCCGCCGGCGCCGCCCCACAAAACGTCGTTGCCGGCCTCGCCCCACAGAACATCGTCGTTGTCACCCCCTCTCAACTCGTCGTTGCCCGCACCCCCAACGAGGAAATCCTGACCGCCGTAGCCCCATAGAACGTCGTTCCCGTTGAGGCCAAACAAACCGTTGGTGTCGTCGTTGCCGTGAAGCGTATCGCCGAAACCGGCGTTCGAACCGATCACGACTTCGACGCGCTTCAGCGTATCCCCTTCGGCGTCGCCCCCTTGCCCAAGTCCCGTGGCCAGGTTGACAGAGACGCGCGCTGGCGAGTCTTCATAATTGACGACATCGATACCGCTGCCGCCGTCGAGGTCATCGGCTCCGGCACCGCCGTAGAGCTGGTCGTTGTCGTTGCCGCCCTTGAGCTTATCGTTGCCGCCTCTACCGAACAGGATGTCCTCGCCGTCACGCCCGACGAGAACGTTGTCCCGGTCGTCACCGCGGAGCGTGTCGTCGAAGGCCGAGCCTTTCACCCGCTCGATTTTGGTCAGCGTATCGCCTTCAGCGTGACCGAAGAATCCGATGCCATCGATCAGATCGATGGTCACGCCCACCGGCGACTCCTTGTACTCGGCGGTGTCGGTACCGCCACCACCGTTGAGATCGTCGCCGCCCGGGCCGCCGGTCAGGGTATCGTTACCGCCCTTGCCTTTAAGCGTATCGTCTCCGCCACCGCCGTCGAGCTTGTCGTTGCCCGATCCGCCGTCGAGCGTGTCCTTGCCGGCGTTGCCGAACAGCAGGTCCTTGCCGTTCTGGCCGAACAGTATGTCCTTCCCGTCGCCGCCGAGGAGTTCGTCCTTGCCGTCTTTCCCCTTGAGCGTGTCCTTACCGCCCTTGCCCTTCAGACGGTCGTTGTTGTTGGTGCCTTTGAGATAATCATTGCCGTTCGTTCCGACGATATTGGCCATGCTCCGCCTCCGTCGTAAGGAGCCTGCTCGACATCCTCACCTCGTCTGCAGCGTAGTGACCTCGTGTCCGGTGCCAATGGCAGAAAACCGCCAACTTCCTTCGGTTTTCCGCATGAAAATGCGTTCAGGCGGCATCCTGCCGCTAAAGTCGGCCCGAACGACGGCGATCGCGGATCGATCGCTGCGGGCGGAGACGGCCGACGATATCGGCCATGGCATGAGCGAGCGCCTCCCAGCGGTTGGTCGGCTCACGTGGCACGACGCCCATGAAGATCAGCACCTTGGCGAACACCGACAGACCGATCACCGCCGCGAGCAGGACGACTAGCGCGGTTCCGATTCCGGTGCCCAGCGACAGCGCGTCGATATCGGAGCCGGTCTGAGCTTGCGCCGGGGTGCACAGAACCAGCGCTGGGGCCAATGCCCATGTGTGATGGGTCAGATGTGCCATGGGGTCAGAACGATTCACGTCTTCCCGATACGGCCTCCCAAGCGGCCGAAGTGTCGGCCGTCACGACCGACCGGTCAACCGGGAAGGTACGGGTTCGCTGAGTTGGTGCCGAGAGTTCGCTTTGCTCAGGAGCCGCCAACCAGATCGGTGAGCAGATTGGACGCCACGATGATCCGCGAGAGCGTCATCTCCTCGCTCTCAATCATGCCGACCACGAGGCCCACGGCCCGTTCAAGGGCTTCCTGGTTGGCCTTTTCCCACGCCGGCAGTCCGCCGGCCTTCAGAACGTCGACGGTCAGCTGCCGGTGAGCACGGGCCAGCGTCTCCAGCGCCCGATCGCGGGCGAGCTCGTCGTAGTAGTCGGGCATCGCCATGGCGGCGGCAGCCCGAATGGCACGATCGATGCGGAAGCGATCAGTGATTCGGTAGTAGGTCTCCGCAGCCGCCTCGAACGGCTTGCTTGTAGCCTTGGCGATGAGATGGATGTCGGTGGCCTGGGCCAGGAACCGCAGTCGCGCCACGGTCGTCGCCAGATCCTCGGGAACGCCGTCACTACGATATGAGTCGATCGTGCTGGTCAGGATCGCGTGTGATTGGTGTGAGAGCAGGGACGCGAGTTCCGCGTCGAGCGTTCGGATCGATTCGCCATACTCGCTAGCGACCTTGTCCAGCATACCTCTGCCGAGCGGCACGTTCCGAAGGAACCAGATAGTTCGCGAGATCGTCAGGTTCTGGACGGCCTGGTAGAGGGCAATCTGCAAGGTGCCGCCGATCCGATTATCAAGATCGTCGATGGCTCGGTTGAGCGCACGCAGCCGAAACGCCTCGCGAACCGTGACATAAGCCCGAGCGATTTCGACCGGGGGTGCGCCGGTGCGATCGGCGACCAGCACAATGAAACTGGCGCCGCAGTGGTTAACGACCGAGTTGGCCACCTGGGTCGCGATGATTTCGGCACGCAGGCGATGCGCATCGATATCTCGGCGAAACGGTTCCCGCATCGTTTTGGGGAAGTAGGCGCGCAACTCTCCCCTCAGCGTCGCGTGGTCCGATACGTTGCTCGCCATCAACTCGTCGGCGAGGGCGATCTTCGCGTAGGCGACCAGCACGCCGATTTCCGGCCGGGTCAGCGGTTTGCCGGCCGCTTGGCGCTCGTCGAGCGTGGCATCATCCGGCAGCGATTCGATCAGGCGGTCGAGAAGACCGTGGCGCTCCAGGTCCTGAATCAACCGCCGCTGGAAAGGAAAGGCGGCGAAGCCACGCGCGGCCGACAGAGAAATCGCCAGTGTTTGCAGATAGTTGTTGCGCAGGACCAGGGCCGCCACTTCCTCGGTCATTCGCGTTAGCAGCTTGTCGCGGGCCTCCATATCGAGTCGGCCGTCGCGGATCGCGCTGCCGAGCGCGATCTTGATATTGACCTCGACGTCGGAAGTGTTGACTCCGGCGGAGTTGTCGATGGCGTCGGAGTTGCAGCGCCCGCCGGCAAGTGCGAACTCGATCCGGGCCGGCTGCGTCATGCCGAGATTGGCGCCTTCGCCGACCACCTTGACGCGGAGTTCCTCGCCGGTGACGCGGATCGCGTCGTTGGCGCGGTCGCCGACCTGATCGTTGGTTTCGGTGCTGGCGCGGACATAGGTGCCGATACCGCCGAAGAACAACAGGTCGGCGCTGGCGCGCAGGATAGCCCGCATCACTTCGCCCGGTGGCGCGGTCTTGCTCCCCAGATCGAGCACGGCCCGGATTTGCGGACTCAGTGGAATCGCTTTTTCAGCCCGGGAAAAAACACCCCCGCCCCTCGATATCTTGCGCCGGTCGTACATCTGCCAGGAGCTCTGTGGAGTCTCGAACAACTTCCTGCGCTCGGCATAGCTGATGGCTGGATCGGGATCCGGATCGATGAAGATGTCGCGATGGTCGAAGGCCGCCACCAGCTTGATCTGCTCCGACAGCAGCATGCCGTTGCCGAACACGTCGCCAGACATGTCACCGACGCCGACGACCGTGAACGGTGTGGTCTGAATGTCGATATCCATCTCGCGGAAATGTCGCTTGACCGATTCCCATGCGCCGCGGGCGGTGATGCCCATCTTCTTGTGGTCGTAGCCATGGGAGCCGCCGCTGGCGAACGCATCGCCGAGCCAGAAGCCGCGCGATTCGGCAACCTCGTTCGCGATGTCGGAGAAGGTTGCCGTACCCTTGTCGGCGGCAACCACCAGATATGGGTCGTCGGAGTCACGGGTGACCACGTCGGGCGGCGCCACCGGTTGGTCACCATCGAGGTTGTCAGTCACGTCGAGCAAGCTTGAGATGAACGCGCGATAGGCGGCGATTCCCTCGGCGACGAACGCGGCGCGATCGCCGTTGGTCGGCAGGCGTTTGGGCACGAATCCACCCTTGGCACCATGCGGGATGATCACCGCGTTCTTCGCCTCCTGGGCCTTGGCGAGTCCGAGGACTTCGGTGCGGAAATCGACCGGTCGGTCTGACCAGCGCAATCCGCCGCGGGCGACCATACCGAACCGCAGGTGCACACCCTCGACCCGCGGACTGTAGACGAAAACCTCCCGAAGCGGCCGCGGCGACGGCAGGAAGTCGAGGCGTCGCGATTCGAGCTTGAAGCAAATGGTAGTGTGGGGCTGGCCGTCTTCTTCGTTCTGGAAATAGTTTGTCCGCAGGATCGCATCGAACATCACCAGGAAGAGCCGAATGATACGGTCCTCGTCGAGGCTCTCGACCTTTTCCAGTTCCGCTTCGATCCGGGTCCGCCGTCGGCGGGCGAGTCGCTCGTCCGGGCCGTTCGGATCGAACCGGGCGGTGAACAATTCGACCAATGCCCGGGCGATCTCTGGGTGACGGTTCAATGTCCGCCACATATGGTCTTCGGTGAACGGCGTTCCCGACTGGCGGATGAAGCGTGAAGCGGTGCGCAGGATCGCGATCTCCCGCCAGGTCAGCCGGGCTCCGATCACCAGTCCGTTGTAACCGTCGTTCTCCGCGCGATCGTGCCAAACCGCGAGGAAGCAGTCGATCAGTGCCGTGCCAACGGCATCGAGCGCAATCGCGTTGCCACGAGCGTTTTCAAGCATCATTTCGTGGACGAAGATCGGCGGTGAATCGTCGGCCGGCTCGATCGGGAACGTCAGTTCGTCGATAACACGCAGCCCCATGTTTTCCAGGACCGGTACCCGGGCGGACAGTGCGACCGGCGCCCCGAGATGACAGAGCTTCAGGGCGATCGCAGGTTCGGCGCCCCCGGATACGGCGTGGAAATAGCCGGCCACCGGTCGCGCCCTGGTCAAGCTCGCAAAGGCGACGATGTCGTCGACCGCGTCGTTGGGAATCGTGACTTCCTGATAGGCCACCGGGAATGCGTCACGGTACCGAGCGATCAGCGGCGCCGCCTCCTCCGGTGGGAACCGCTCGTTGACTGCGCGCACCAGCGCGTCCGGCCACCGCGCGATGATCTCCGCGACCGCGCTTTCAAGCACCGCCTGAGGCGGGTTCGGTGTCTTGCCCGCGTCACGTCCGATAATGAACTGCACGCGGGTAAGCGGCCCTTCCAGGAAGGTTGGATAGTACGCGGACACCCGCCCATCGAAGACCTCGGCGAGATACGCGCCGATCCGCTCGCGGACGGTGCTGTCGTAGCGATCGCGCGGCACGAACACGAGAATCGAAACGAAGCGATCGAAGCGATCGCGGCGGGTCAGCACCCGAATGCGCGGCTGGACAGCGAGCGCCATGATGGTCTTTGCCGCGGCATACAGACTGTCGGCGTCTACCTGAAAGAGTTCATCGCGCGGGTAGGATTCCAGCACGTTTATCAGTGTCTTGGCCGAGTGGCCGTCGGGCGAGAAGCCGGCGCGGGCAATCACCGCCTTCGCCTTGCCGCGCAGATAGGGAACGTTGAAGATCGAGCGGTTGTAGGCGGTTGAGGTGAACAGTCCGATAAATCGGGTCTCGCCAGCCAGCCGACCATCGTCGTGGTAGCGTTTGACGCCGATGTAGTCGGCATGAGCGTTACGGTGGATTCGCACCCTGAGGTTGGATTTGGTGATGATCAGCGGTTCCGGGCGCATCAGGAAAGCACGGATCGCCGGTGTCATCGTCATACCGCGGCCGCCGCGCGACAGCACCCGAACCTTCGGGTCGGAGAGAATGCCGAGCCCCTTCCCTCTAGCGCGGCTCAGTCGTCCCCGGCTCCTGCCACCGGTGAAATCGTAGTCGCGGACGCCGAGAAAAGTGAAGTTGTCGTCGGCGAGCCACTCGAGGAAGGAAATCGACTCCTCGAGATCGGCGATCGGAACCGGCGGTGGCCGCCTGCGGTATTGATCGACGACCGCCTCGAGCCGGTCGCGCATCATCTGCCAGTCGGCGACCGTGATCCGGATTTCGGCGAACAACAGATCGAGCCGGCGAGTGAGGGCGTCCCGATCGGCCGGCTCAAGAATGCGGCCGACATGGATCTGGATCAGGCTTTCGCGATGCCCGTCCTTGGCGCTGTAAGCCGTCAGCCGCCCGGCGTCGTCGCGGGTGACGGAGATGATCGGATGGGTGACCAGGCGGATGTCGGCGCGGAAGTCTTGAAGTTCGAGGATAGTGGAATCCACCAGGAACGGCATGTCGTCGTTGAGGATTTCAACCAGCGTAACCGCCGAACCGTCCCCGTCCGTGGCCAAATCGGTGATTCGCACGACGGTCTGATCGGGGGCACGTGTCGACAGGAGATCGGCGGCCGAGCGGACGCTTTCGACAAGTTCGCTCAAGGGGTGGCCGGCAAGGTCCTCCTCGTCGACATCGGCGAACAGGTCGCGGGCGAGAGCCGAGAGCATCCGCCGCTTGCCTTTTGGCGCCTGCCTTGTAACGGCGCGGCGGATCGCTTCGATGGTTGGACGCGGCGGTTTGGCGGCGGCTGGCATGTCATCCCCCGAGCAGACGGCTCAGTCTATCAGGGAATCGCCTTGGCCGCCGTCATGGCGGAACCGGTTTCGACGCTACTGGGACGCTTCAACAGCTTCAGCATTGGGCGTGCCCTCGACCCCCATGTAGACGGCCATGATTATCACCGGGGCGTTGGAGGTGTTGATGCCGGTGTGCGGCCAATCCATCGCCTCGAGAAAGGTATCGCCGGCTTTGTAGACCTTCTTGCCCTTCTCGCCATAGTCGACGGTGATCTCGCCCTCCATCACGTAAATGAACAGCGGCACCCGATGAGTATGCCAGCCGGAGTCCTTGCCCGGTGGCACGGTGACGATCACGGCAGTGATCTTGGGCGTTCCCGTTGGGTAGGCGTCGATTGCCTGGCCGATGATCGTCTTGTTGTCCGCGAAGAGCTGCGTCAGCAGGTTCTGGTACTGCTGAGATTCCTCACTAACGGCAACGGTGGGCATGGCGATAGTGGCGAGAAGGGCCAGGCCTGATCGGCCGAGCAGCGCAAACGACATCAACGGAAACTCCCGGAGGTTGTAGACCACGCTTTGGTGGCGGAACTGACAGCTCGGGTCAACCGTTGAGCTAGTGTGACGGGCCAATAGGTTTTGTGGTTCGGGATCGGTCCATCGGTGGGTGGGCGGTGCCGATCGATCTTCCATTGCCCGCAGGACTTGCTTGACTCCCCGTTCGTTCTTCGGAATCTATAAGAACAAAACAGGAACATATCGTTAGAGGTGTCAAAGAGCATGCCTGCCAACGCTTTGACGGCAGGGGCAACGGTAACGCATCTGCGCCGGCGGATCGCCGCGATCGAGGGACGTCCGGCGGCCTTGGCGCCGGGCGGCGATGCCCGACCCGCGACACAGGGCTCGATCCCGCCCCCTGCGACCAGTCTTTCCCCGCGACGCGGCGGGATGATCCTGCCGTTCGGGGTGCCGGTGCTCGACGATCGACTTGCCGGGGGCTTGCGGCGTAACGCGCTCCATGAGGTTCGGACCGAAATCACCCGGAATGCCGGCAGCGCCAGCGGTTTTGCCGTTGCCCTGCTGGCGCGGCTCACTGCGATCGACGATCGGCCGGTGTTGTGGGTGATCGAGGCATCGGCGGCGCGCGAAGGCGGCGTCGTTCACGGCCCCGGTCTCGCCCAACTCGGACTTCCCGCTGACCGATTGGTTCTGGTGCGGGTGCGCCGCCCACAGGAGGCATTGTGGGTGTTCGAAGAAGGGTTGCGCTCCGCCGGTCTTGCCGCCGTGCTCGCCGAGATCCGCGGCCACCCAAGCGTCCTTGATCTCTCCGCCGGCCGGCGCTTGGCGCTACGCGCCCGGGACGGTGGCGTCATGGGGCTGCTCTTGCGCCAGGCCGCCAATGCCGAGCCTGGCGCGGCCGCGACCCGCTGGCGGGTGAGTCCCCAGCCGGCCGCCATTATCGACGATTTCGCCGCTGGCATCGGCCGTCCGGTGTGGCGGCTCGATCTTGAACGCAACCGTACCGGCCCTACCGGCCGGTTCGATCTGGAGTGGGATCATGGCAACCGCAGCTTCGCCCTCGCGAGGCCCCCTACCGCGGCGCTATCTGACCATTGCCCTGCCGTATCTGCTGACCGATCGGATCTGGCGTATGCGGCTGGGGCGGTCGTGGCGCTACGTCGCACCGGATGAAACGACGCGCGGCGGCGCACCGCGCGGGGTGTCTGACGCTGCCCCGACGGGACTCGCGCCCGCTCCGACTGGGCATCCCCGCAACACCGGCAATCCGTTTGCCGTGCGGCGGGGAACGCAGTCCGTTGCCAATCGACCGGGCGGGGGAGGAACGACGGCGCGCTCCCTTCCGCCAAAGGGGCCTCTGGGAGGCGCCAGTGCCTCCCCGCTGGTGGTTGCCGCCAAGGTCAAGAGCGCGCTCCGCATCGTTGCCCTCGACGAAGCCGCGGAGGCCCAGAGTCTGCAGCGCGGTCAGGCACTCGCCGATGCCCGCGCCATGATCCCCGCGCTTGACGCGGTCGATCAGGATGAGACCGCTGACAGGGCGCTGCTCGCGGCACTTGCCGATTGGGCCGAGCGCTACACCCCGTTGGTCGCGCTCGATCCGCCTGACGGCCTGATCCTCGACATCACCGGCTGCACCCATCTGTTCGGCGGTGAGACGGCGCTGGTTACCGATTGCCTGACCCGGCTAGTCGCCCAGGGTTTCTTGGCCCGGGCAGCGATTGCCGACACACCCGGGGCCGCCTGGGCCGTAGCCCGCTTCGACAGGGCGATCCGCGTCCTTCCGGGCGAGGCGCGCGCTGCCTTAATCGACCTGCCGATGGCGGCGCTGCGGCTTGAAGGCGAAACAGTCTCGGCGCTTGAGCGGGTCGGCCTGAAGCGGATCGGTCAGATCATTGATGCGCCCCGGGCGCCGTTGGCCGCCCGCTTCGGCAGCAATCTGATCCGCCGTCTCGATGAAGCCCTGGGCCGGGTCGAGGAATCGATCAGCCCTCGCCGGCCGGTAGCGGCGTTCATCGCCGAACGACGATTTGCCGAGCCGATCGTAACCGATGACGATATCGCCGCTACCATTGTCGCCCTCGCGGCGCGGCTCGCCCCTGGCCTCGAAGCGCAGGGGACCGGCGCCCGCCGGTTCGAGCTGGCGCTGTTCCGGGTCGACGGAGTGGTGGCACGGCTCGGGGTCGGTACCAGTCGGCCGGTCAGGACGCCGGAGCACGTCAGTGCCCTGTTCGCTGAGAAATTCGCTGGCCTTGCCGAGGAGATCGATGCTGGTTTCGGTTTCGACATGGTTCGCCTGTCGGTGCCGGAAACCGCGCCCGATGCCCCGGCTCAGATCGATCTCGTTGGCGATGCCGCTGCGGACGCCGACCTCGCCCAGCTCATCGACCGGATCGGCGCCCGGCTTGGGCCGGACCGGGTGCAGCGGGTCGTCGGGCGTGACAGCCACATCCCCGAGCGGTCGGAGGCGTTCCCGATAGCCGGTACGCCGGAGGATGGTATCGACACACCGATGCCGGCTGCGTCGGGTCCGATCGACCGCCCGCTTCGGCTTTTCCCCCATCCCGAACCGGTGGAGGCGACCGCTGCGGTCCCTGACGGGCCGCCCATCCATTTCCGTTGGCGGCGGGCGCTCTACCGCGTCACCCGAGTCGAAGGGCCGGAGCGCATCGCGCCGGAATGGTGGCGGAGTGACGACGGCTTCACCCGCGACTATTTCCGGGTCGAGGACGCCGCCGGCAATCGTTTCTGGCTGTTTCGCGAAGGGCTCTACGGGCTCGAGGCGATGACCCCACGCTGGTACCTGCATGGGGTGTTCGGATGAAGGATGATCTTATCAGGGCCAGGGTCTCATGACCGCCTATGCCGAGCTCGCCGTCACCTCCAACTTCTGCTTCCTTCGTGGCGGCTCCCATCCGGAGGAGCTGGTCCCCGCCGCGGTGAAGCTTGGCCTCGCCGGAATTGCGTTCGCCGATCGCAACTCCCTCGCCGGCGTGGTGCGCGGCCATGTTGCGGCCAAGGAAGCCGGTATGCCCTATGCCGTCGGCTGTCGGCTGGTGTTCCGCGACGGCACGCCCGACATCCTTGCCTGGCCGACCGACCGGAACGCCTATGGCCGGCTCTGCCGGCTGCTCACCACCGGCAACCGCCGCGCCGAAAAGGGCGACTGCCATCTCGATCTGGCTGATCTCCTGGAGTGGGGCGAGGGCCTGATCCTTGGGGTGATGCCGGATTATGGCACGGCCCTTCAGTCAGCTTCCCTGATGGTAGACGAAAGGGGAGCAGCTCTTTTCACCGCTCATTCCCGCGAAGGCGGGAATCCAGGACATGTGAGGATGCCCCTGGCGAAGACTGGGTCCTCGCTTTCGCGGGAACGAGCGGTGGAAGGTTTCGCGAAACCCCCCTTCGAGAGAAGTGGGGGCGACAGGAAACACTTGAGCGTCGTCCCGGAAAGGCCCAACAACCCTCTTGCCATCACCCTCGCCATCCTCGTCGACGCCTTCCCCCGCAATGTGCGGCTGATGGTGCGCCGCCAGTACGGCCCGGGAGATCACCGGCAACTTGCCGCCCTTGCCCGGCTTGCCCGCCGATACAGCGTGCCCCTAATGGCCACCAACGACGTGCTCTATCACATCGCCGAGCGGCGTCCGCTTCAGGATGTCATCACCTGCATCCGTGAGCACAAGACGTTGGCGACCGCCGGCCGGCTGCTCGAAGCCAATGCCGAGCGGTATCTGAAGGATGCCGCCGAGATGGCCCGGCTGTTTGCCGACTATCCGGAAGCGGTGGCCGAAACCCGCGCCGTGTTCCAACGCCTCGGCTTTTCCCTCGACGAGTTGAAATACCAGTATCCGGACGAGCCGACCGGTGACGCAGCAACACCGCAGGAAGCCCTGGAGCAGCTAACCGAAGCGGGCCTCGCCACGCGCTATCCAGGCGGCGTGCCAAGGAAGGTTCGGGATCTGGTTGCCCATGAACTGAAGCTCATCGCCGAACTCAAATACGCGCCCTATTTCCTCACCGTCCACGACATCATGCGTTACGCCCAGGAGCAGGAGATACTCGCCCAGGGGCGCGGCTCGGCCGCCAATTCCGCCGTCTGCTACGTGCTCGGCATCACCGAAGTCGATCCCGAACGCGTCGATCTTCTGTTCGAGCGCTTCGTCTCGGCCGAACGCAACGAACCGCCGGACATTGATGTCGATTTCGAGCACGAGCGGCGCGAGGAGGTGATGCAGTACATCTACGAGAAGTACGGTCGTCACCGTGCCGGTCTCGCCGCCACCGTTATCACCTACCGCACCCGTTCAGCGGTTCGCGAGGTGGGCAAGGTTTTCGGCCTGTCGGAGGACACCATCGGCGCCCTCTCCGGCACCATCTGGGGCTGGTCGAACAATGGTGTCCGCGACGCCGACATCCGCCGCATCGGCCTCGACCCTGAAGAGCGAACCATGCATCAGGTGATGGTGCTGTCGGAGCAGTTGATCGGCTTCCCCCGCCATCTCTCCCAGCATGTCGGCGGCTTCGTCATGACCCGCGACCGGCTCGACGAGATGGTGCCGGTGATGAACGCCGCCATGGAAGACCGGACCAACGTAGAGTGGGACAAGGACGACCTCGACGCGCTTAACATGCTGAAGGTCGATGTTCTCGCGCTCGGCATGCTCTCCTGTATCCGCCGCGCCTTCGATTTCATGGAAAGGCACTATGGCGAACGGCCGACCCTCGCCTCGATCCCAGATAAGGATCAAGCGGTCTATCGCATGCTCGGGCGAGCCGATTCCCTCGGCGTCTTCCAGGTGGAGAGCCGGGCGCAGATGTCGATGCTGCCGCGTCTTAAGCCGGCTAATTTCTACGACCTGGTAATCGAAGTGGCGATCGTCCGGCCAGGTCCGATCCAGGGGGACATGGTCCATCCCTATCTGCGCCGTCGACAGGGCCTTGAGACGGTGAACTATCCCAAGCCCCGACACGGCGATAAGAACGAACTGAAACAAGTGCTCGGCCGCACCCTCGGTGTACCCCTGTTTCAGGAACAGGCGATGAAGATCGCCATTGTCGCCGCCGGTTTCACCCCCGGCGAGGCCGACAGGCTTCGCCGCGCCATGGCCACTTTCCGCCGGGTCGGCACCATCGGCACGTTCCAGAAGAAGATGGTCGAGGGGATGACTGCCCGCGGCTACGAGCGCGATTTCGCCGAGCGCTGCTTCCGCCAGATCGAAGGCTTTGGCGATTACGGTTTTCCGGAGAGCCACGCGGCGAGCTTTGCGCTGCTGGTTTACGCCTCGTCATGGCTGAAGTGCCACTACCCGGACGTCTTCTGCGCCGCGCTTCTTAACGCCCAGCCGATGGGCTTTTACGCTCCCGCCCAGATCGTCCGCGACGCCGCCCGCCATGGAGTCACCATCCGCCCGCCGGATATCAATTTCTCCGACTGGGACTCGACGCTGGAGCCGGAGGAGGGGCAACCGACCGACCGCATCCGCACCCGGGTTCATGCTGCCCATGCCGACCAGCGTGACGACATTCGCTCCGCCCATGCCGTGCGGCTCGGGCTTCGCCAGATCAAGGGGATAAAGGAGGAGGACGCCGAGGCGCTGATGAAGGCGCGGGGGGCAGGTTTCGATTCGGTCCGCGATCTGTGGCTGCGCTCCGGCTTGTCGCGGGCGGCGATTGAGCGCCTCGCCGATGCCGATGCGTTTCGCTCCCTCGGTCTCGACCGGCGCGACGCGCTGTGGGCTGCCCGCGGCCTCGGCAGCACCGCCGCGGCGGACCGTCCGGGGGGGCGATTGCCGTTGTTCGACGTTGCCGAGCACGGTGCGCTCCAGCGGGAGCCGGATGTGGCGCTGCCGCCGATGCCGATCGGCGAGCATGTGGTCAACGATTATCGCTTTCTCAGCCTGTCGCTGAAGGCGCATCCGGTTTCGTTCCTGCGCCGCGACCTCGCCGCCCGGCGGATCATCACCAACGCGGCCCTGATCGATCTGGCGCTGAAGGATGAGGCAACAAGAGGCGAGGAGCATCGCAAGCGCGACCGGGAAGAGACAAGAGGCGCGGAAGGGCGGAGCCCCGACAGGGACACAAGGAATCCCGGCGAGGAGCGCTCCCGGGTCGCTGCCCGGAACAGGCTCTGGCCTGACCGAGGGGGAACAAAAATCGAAACGCCCCCTGCCCGGGATCGACCCAGGCCGGCGGTGAAACGCCGGAAGCCCGACCGCGACGGTCCGAACATCACGCGGCGACCGTGGTCCGGTCCGCCGCCCGGCCGGCGGGTCACCGTCAGCGGTTTGGTGCTGGTCCGCCAGCGACCAGGCACCGCCAGCGGCGTTATCTTCATGACCATCGAGGACGAGACCGATATCGCCAACATCATTGTCTGGCCGAGGACCTTCGAGCGCTTTCGCCCGGTGGTGCTCGGCGCCCGGCTGGTGGCGGTCACCGGCCGGGTGCAAAGCGAAAGCAGCGTCATTCACGTGGTGGCGGAGCAGCTGGAAGACCTCACGTCGATGCTCGCTGTCCTGTCGGAAGAGGCCGCCGATCCCCGGTCGGGTGAGGTCGTTGAGGCGTTGAGCCGAGCCGATGAAGTGCGCCGGCCCCAGGTCGACATGCGCGAGAAGATCGGTCCGCGCGCGCGGTCGATCCGCTTGGCGAAAGAAACGGGGAATACTGACGCCTACGCCAAGTCGGCCGGCAAGGTCATGCCCAAGGGGCGCAACTTCCATTGACGCTGTATGCGTGGTGCGGCCACTGGCGTCGCGGAGCGGCGTGGGATAAGCCCGCCCCGACCCCCTGAACGCCCGTTCGAATCGAAAACCCTGTATGAAACTCCGCCTGTCTGACGAGACCGCCGATTTCCTCACCGACGACGGTGCGCACGCCGGCACGTACACGTTCGCCGATCCAGTCAAACCGTCGCTCCATCCACTCATCACTCTGGCTGGACATGTCATCACTCTCAGTCTCCCGCACGACCACCCCCATCACCGCGGCGTTTGGTATGGCCTGTCGGCTGCGGACATCAACTTCTGGGAGGAGCGGCCGGTCCGCCCCGGCGAGGCGGTCGGCATCCAGACTCATGAGGGTTTCGACAGCCTGACTGAGGTCGGCGCCTCTATCGGCTTCGTTCAGTCTCTGGTCTGGACGGCCGAGGATGGCAGCCTGCCGACGTTCCGCGAGGAGCGGCGCCTCGCCTGCCGGTTCGATGCCACCCGGCCGGTCTTCGTCTGGTCATGGCAAAGCCGTCTCGAGGCGCTGCGCGACGTCACCCTGATCGTCAGCCACTGGGCTCACGAGACGGCCGACGGTCGTCGGATCAACTATCACGGCCTCGGTGTCCGCTTCCGACGCGACTTCGGTTGCGTGTTCCGTGGCACGACACTCTATGTCGACGGGCATGAGATGTCGTTCGCCGACGCGCTTGGCATGGTGCCGCAAGCGGTCACCTTCCGCGGTACGATCGACGGGTTCGCCGAGCCGCCGACGGCTGGGCTCACCATTCGCCAGCGCCAGCCCTATGCGTTGTTTGCGGTCAGTGAGCCGTTCCCGCTCGTCTGCCTCGGCCCCAGTAACGCTGGCGAAATCCGACTGGCCGCGGGCGATGTTCTCGATAATGTGTATGAATTCGACGTCTTCGATGGTGCGGTTGGCTGATATCGATCATGATGACACTTTCGGCTTATCCGGCCTACGGCGCGCCCGCCATGCCGACCCGTACAAGGCCGAATGCCGGCAGATGCCGACTGGCCGCTTTCCTTGGAAAGGGGAGATTGGAGGGGATCGGAACCATGTCGGCGCGTCTCTCGAAACACGCAGGCAGGATGACGATGTCTCTGGACGACCGCCGCTAAACCAGCTGCGCGTCGGTCATGATCTCGACCAGCGACGGGCCCGGAAAGCCCAGCGCCTCGACAAGTGCCTCGCGCAGATCCGCCACATCGGTAACCCTGCGGCCATGGCCGCCGCAGAGCCGGGCGAAGGTGGCGAAGGACGGGTTGTGCAGTCCGGTCTCCCAGGTCTCCCACGCGCCGGTGCGCTGCTCCTTGGAGATCTTGCCGAGCTCGTTGTTGTTGAGGAGTACGTGGGTGATGTTCATGCCGTATTTGACTGCGGTGGTGAACTCCATGCCGTACTGGCCGAAACCGCCATCGCCGGAAATCGACACCACTTTGCGATCAGCGTACTCGGGAAAGTCTTGGGTAGCTGACCAGGCGCCGAGTGCAGCCGGAAAGGCGAAGCCGATCGAGCCAAGATAACCCGACATCAGCACCCGCTGCCCCTCGGTCTCGAAATAGCGGCCGAACGAGTAGGTGTTATTGCCGACGTCGACGGCAATGATGGCGTCGTCGGGGATCAGGTCGGTCATCGCCTCGAAGACGATCGCCGAGTTGATGCCCTGGCCGTGGTCGTCGGCGGTCCGGCGCTTCTTCTCTGCCCGCCAGGCGGCCCAGCGATCGGCAAGGTCGGCGATCTGGTCAGGCTTGCCATCATGGCCCGGTGCCGCTGCGGTGATAGCCCGGCAAAATTCACCGATCTCGCTCCAGATCGGCAGGGTCACGGCATGAAAACGACCGAGCTGCATCCGCTCGAAATCGACCTGGATGATCGGCTTGTAGGGCGCGATACCGGTGTGGTTGGAGAACGAGGTACCGAGGCAGATAAGCAGGTCCGCTTCGTTCATGAACCAGCTGGCGATCGGCGTGCCGGACCGGCCAAGCACACCGGCGGCGTTCGGGTGACTGTCCGGGATGATTCCCTTGCCCTTGAAGGTGGTGAGTACCGGTGCGCCGAGCCGCTCGGCCATGGCGATCAGACCGGCGCGAGCCTCGAGCGCGCCGTAGCCGAGCACCACCACCGGCCGTTCCGCCTTGGCAATCAGATCGAGCGCGGCTTCGATGTCCGCGTCCGACGGTTTCACCGTCGCGCGCCCCATGCGCCCTTCCGGTCCCTTGGGTTTGGCGTCGGAGGGCGGGGTCTGGACGTCGTCGGGAAAGATGAGATGGGCGACGTCGCGCTCGACCAGCGCGGTCTTGCAGGCGAGGGCGGCGAGTTCGGTGTGGTTCGAGGAGGGCAGCACCGGTTGCGAGAACCGGCTCACGGCTTCGAAGGCGGAGCGCAGGTCGATGTCCTGGAAGGCGCCGGGGCCGAGGACCTGGGTCTGCACCTGGCCGGTGAGCGCCAGCACCGGCGCCCGGTCGACCTTGGCGTCCCACAGGCCGGTCATCAGGTTGGTGGCACCCGGCCCGGCGATGGTCAGGCACGCGGCGGGTTTGCCGGTCAGTTTGCCATAGGCGGACGCGGCAAACGCGCCGGCACCCTCGTGGCGGATGCCGACATACGCCATCTCCCCATCGACGACGCGTCGGCGAATGGCGTCGGCGAGGCCGAGATTGGAGTGGCCGACCATGCCGAAGACGCGCTTGACCCCCCAGGCGACGAAGGTCTCGGCCATCGCGTCACTGATCGTGCGTTCGTGCGCTGGCTCCGGCTCGACCCCGACGAAGACAGCGCCGTTGCGGATCTCGACCGGATAGAGCGCCTGGCCGGAGTCCTCGTGGCCGCCGGGCGGCTTGCCGGTCAGCGGGTCGAAATCCCAGCCGTGCCAGGGACAGCGAATCCAGCACTTGCCTTCGGCCCCGCGCTCGATCGTCCCCTCGCCAAGGGGCCCGCCCTGATGCGGGCAATGGTTGTCCATCGCCGCCCATTGGCCGTCGAAATGAGACAGACAGATGTCCTTCGTGCGGGCGGTGACCGTCATCACCCGCCCTTCGGGGAGGTCATCCGCATCCGCTACCTGGATCCAGTCTACGTCCATCATTGGGCCCGCTCCTGTCAGATCATGATCATCAAGGGCAGCCTAATCGGACCCAGCCAGACTGGCGAATAACGGTTGAGTGTGAAGTGGTTTGGCTAGTGCACAGTGCCGCGGAGGTGGTTGCGGACGAAATCGCGTTCCCGTTCGATCGCGCCCCACTCGTCATTGTCGGCGCTTTCGTAGATGAGTGTGTGCGGCCCGTTGAAGCCCGCTTCAGACGCCACCGCCAGGCAGCGGCCGAAGTCGTCAGCGTTCATTTCGCCATCGTCCGAGAAGGCGCATTTGGCGTGGGTGTTCTCGGCGCGTACCATGATCGCGGCAAGGTCGTCGTACTTCGACGTGCCACTCCAATTGCCGAAGTCGGCAAGCAGCCCGACTTGGTCGCCGACCGCGTCCATGATCGCGTTTACCTCGGTGGGGCCGGGGGTTGTCGCCAGCCAGTTTTCGGTGATGACGCGGACTCCGTGTCCTGCACCAAAGCGGCCGAGTTCCTTGAGGCCATTGATCGAGCGTTCAAGTACCTCCGGCGTCGGTGTTTGCTTGCCGGCGATCACCCGTGCCTTTTCGGCGCCGAGCACGGTGGCGATCTCGATCCAGTCCTCGATCCAATCCATGTCACGGTCGTGGTAGTCGGGATGGGTGATGTCGCCATCGTCGATCAGCAATGTCTGGAACGTTACCCCGGCTTCGTCGAGCGCCGCCCGCAGCTCGGTATGGAAGCCGCGATCGTGACGCGGCATGTGAAACGTGCAGATTTCCAGACGATGGATGCCGCGACGGGCGATCTCGGCCGGCAGGTCCATCAGGCTGATCGTACCCTCACCCCAAGTCGGCTCCGGTTGACCGCGGCCCGGGTTGTCCGGTGAGTCCGGGTAGCTGATGCCGAGGGTCCGGTGAAGGCTCCATGTGGAGAGCGCGAGATTGGCGGTGGGGTCGGTCATCGATCGTCTCTCCGTTCGGAGCAGGAGGGGCGCCATCGATACTATGGCACTCGTCTCCCCGCAGCGGAAGGTGGAGACGATGAGGGTCGCCGGACCCGTGGCGTAGCAGGGCCGTTCCCAAGGCCGACAAAAAAGTAGCCGGCAAAGGCGTGGGGGCCTTCAAATCCGGCGAGGATGGGTCTATATCGGGCGCGGCTCGCGCGAGCTGGAGCATTCTTGGCGCGGGGTGGAGCAGTCCGGTAGCTCGTCAGGCTCATAACCTGAAGGTCGTAGGTTCAAATCCTACCCCCGCAACCAAGCTAAATACCGTCGTGTCGGCCCGGCGTCGGCGCGTGTCCGACGGCCGGCTCTTGATGCGAGCGAGCCGACGCCAAAAGGCTCAAGTGCTCAACCGTCATCTGCAGATCGGCAATGGCTTGAACGGTCCTTGCGGAAGGGACGCCCGCCATTCATTGATGATGGGCTGGAGGGTTTCCTTGGGCCAGAACTGCGGTATGCCGATGGATTTCAGGCACGCGGCGTTCCAGTACAGTCCGGTGTCGGATGGAGACCTTCGATCTTTCACCGCAGCCGCGACGGCGTCGATGTCGCCGGACTCGGGATAGATGTAGAGCGTCGTCGGGTTGTCGTGCGTCAACGCGAGAATGAAGTCGGAGTCTTCGGGTGACCAGGTTGTGCAGCCGTTGCTGCGGCCGCTGGTGTAGTTCACCATTTCTCCGTAAGGAACGAACCCCTCCTCGTCGGCATAGGGGCTTCCCGGATTCCTGAAACGACACTGCCATTTCAGGAACCGCGCCTGATGTCCGCCGATGGCCCGTTCCCTGGCATTGGCCGTGTCGCCCTCGCCATCGAACAGCAGGAAGGTGCGATGGAACGGCGTTCTCTGGCCCGAGCTGCGATAGTACCCTTTGAACGAGGTCCTCGATTCGGCGGTCACGTAGGCGCCGCCCGTGGTGAGCTTGGATCCCTCCGCGTTGCTGAAGTTCTTTGCGCATTGCCGTCCGTTGGAGAAATCGGCGCGCTGCAGTTTGCGTCCGTTGCCGTAGCCGGACGAGATGGCGCGGAACACCCGGTCTTCCTCGCAGATGATGTAGAACCGACGCCCGACTTGGCCGTCCGACATGCTGGGTCGGGTTGCATCCATGGAAAGGTAGCAGGGATTGCGGACGGCCCCTTGGCGCGTCTTGCGTTGGTAAAGCGCGCGGGCTCTCTGCAGGACCACCGGTGCGATCTGTCCCTCGCCAGTGCCGACATGCGCGGCGAGCCAGGCCGGGATGTCCGAGGTCTGCTCGGCCGCCGATGATTGGGGCGAACCCGACAACGGGATCGCGATCAGGACCGCTAAGGCCAGAGGTAGCAATCTCAACGGCACCGGCCGGTTCTCCTTTGGGTCATCTCGGCCGCCAGCCTAGTGGTTCGCCTCCGGCATATGCAACTCCATTACCAACGCCGTTCGTCGGATCCCAGACTGCCAGTGGGTTCGAATGACTCCGGCATTCGCTTGAGCGTGGCCTGCAAGGGTTGGGTATCCGCTTTCGTGGGACAACTCAGATTGTAGCACCGGCGGACCTCCCGTTTGCCCGTACGAAATGTGGTGGATCGGAACGTTGCGAAGGAACGCTGCGCCACAGGACGTGACGCAGCGTTCTTCATTCAAGGCCCAGCATGCAACCTCAGTTGGTGAGGCTCGGCTCTTTCGGCAGAGCAGCAAACAGCTGAATGTGGGCGTTATGGCCGAAATCGCCGGGCAGAACGCCATAGGTCTTGTCGTCGCTGTGGTAGTTGACGGCAAGCCCGGCCGTGAGTTGCTGGCCAGACAACTGGATGCAGTCTTCGAAGGTCTGGTCGAAGACGGCGTTGCCATCCGCGTCGGCAAGGAACGTCGCCTGGGAGCCGTCGAGCGCGCCGATCGGTAGGTCAAAGGTGCCGATGAACGGCTCGGTCGGTGCTGCGGTCATGAAGAAGTGCCAGAGCGTATAGACGCCATCCGGGACAAGCCCAGAGAACTCCAACTGGAGATGGCCGTGACCATCCTCGCACACATAGGTGCCCGTGCCAGCGGCGCTGAGCCAGTCGCCCATAGTCATGTTGAGCGGCACTCCTTTCGCGAAGGGGCCGGTCGCCTCGGTGTTGCCCGGATCGTGCGGGACCGGGTTTGCTGTCGTGAAGACGTCGGCGGACATGTCGATGTTATCCGGGGTGGCGCGATAGACCTCGCCATTACGATCGACAAAGACGTCCTGCTCGATCAGCCCGGCCTCGATATGGTCGACGAAGACGATCTCGTGGCGAAGCGGCTCGGCCGCAAGCGGCGTTGCCATCAGCGCAATTGTTGCCGCCGTGGCCATCAGGACGGCGTTTCCTGCAGCGTTTCGGTTTGAAGAGCTCATTTGAATTTCCCTTTTTAGTCAGAGGTTTCGTGGGGGGTGTCGCGCCGTCCTTATGTGTCCGGCGCTACATCGCCGGCGCTGTTCGGCGCCTGCGTTGGCTGGGGCATACCGCCGCGGCGCCTCGGGAATCTTGCGGGAGACCTCGCGAGATTCTGGGGAATGTCTGGTGATTTCCAGGAATGGCGTTAGGTTGCCGGGTGACGTTTCGTACCGTCATCGCCAGTGACGGGCAGTGGCCATGACCTACCGTTTCGATGCATTTGCCTTGGATTACGCGGCCCGGGAGCTCTCGCGGGACGGCGTGGCCGTCAAGGTCGAACCGAAGGTTCTCGACCTGCTTCTGCACCTTCTTGCAAACCGGGATCGGGTGGTTTCGAAGGACGAACTTCTGGCCGTTGTCTGGGATGGCCGGGTTGTTTCCGAAGCGGCCATGTCGAGTGCCATCCGTTCGGCTCGCAAAGCGCTCGGCGACGATGCAAAGCACCAGCGCTATGTCAAAACCCTCCATGGCCGCGGCTTTCGCTTCGTCGCGCCGGTCGTTCAGCAAGACACCGATGGTCGTCCGGCGCTCACGGCGGAAGGGGCGCAACAGGCGCCTCCCGAGCAGGACATCCGCTTCTGCCACAGCGTCGACGGCACACGGATCGCCTACGCCCTTGCAGGCGCCGGGCCGCCGCTGGTCAAGGCCGCCAACTGGCTGAACCATCTGGAGTTTGATTGGGAGAGCCCGGTCTGGCGGGACCTCTTCGGCGCGCTCACCGCCGGCCATCGGCTCGTGCGCTACGACGCGCGCGGCAACGGGTTGTCGTCATGGGACGTTATCGACTTCAGCCTCGACCGCCAGGTCGAGGATCTCGAAGCGGTGGTTGACACGCTCGGCCTGGAGCGGTTTCCGCTGTTTGGTTTGTCGCAAGGTTGCGCCAAGGCCGTCGCTTTCGCGGCGCGCCATCCGGATCGGGTGACCAAGCTCGTTCTGCTCGGCGGATATGCCCGCGGCTGGCGGCACCGCGATGCTCCGGACTCGAAGGTCGTTGGTGAGGCGCGCTGCGCCTTGATCCGCGCGGCGTGGGGGAGCTACAACCACGCCGTCCGGACGATGCTGACGACGGTCTACATGCCCGACGCCCCGGCAGAGAGCCAGACCTGGTTCACCGACCTGCAGAAGAAAACGACGACCGCCGACAACGCCGCGAACATCCTTCTCGCCCACGGCGAAGTCGACATCCGCGGCATTCTTGCTAACGTCAAGGCTCCAACACTGGTGCTTCACGCGCGCAACGAGGCCGGCGTGCCCTATGAGCAGGGGCAAGAGCTCGCGGCGGGAATCAAGGACGCCCGCTTCGTCACGCTCGATACGGTCAACCACATTCTCCCGGCGACAGACCCGGCCTTCGCGCGGTGCGTGGGCATCATTCGCGATTTCCTCAGGGAATGATCCGGAGCGGTTCGGCCGGGATGTTCTTGGCTCGTATGAGAGAACCGAGCCTGACCGCCCTCACCGGCCGATCGCCTCGTCGCAAATGGCGACATTCGCGCGCGTGACGATCGTATGAGGTAGGAATATCTCGTTTGGGAGTTCTTCTCCGTTTAGAAGATCGGCGATTGCCCGCGCTGCATATGCCCCATCGTCGATCGGAGACTGCAAGACGGACGCGTACTGGATGCCGGCGATGATCGCATCGCTACCCTCTGCGGTGCAGTTGGATCCGACGAGAACAAGGTCAAGTGGATCGATACCCTCTTGCTCGGCGGCGGCTATCGCGCCCGCCAGCATGTCGTCGGCCTGAGCATAAATGCCTTGAATATCCGTGCCGTGCTCGGCGAACAGCGTTTCGGCGGCTTTCATCGCCTTTGCTTGATCCCAATCGCCGTGCTGTTTAGCGACCACTGCAATGCCGGGTGCCGTTCGTCCAAGCATCTCCTCGAAGCCCGTCGTGCGCTCGACTTGCCCGACCGTTCCAGGCTCCCCTTCGATCACGAAGATCTTTCCCGTGGCGCCAATCCCTCTGTCTGAAAACCCCTGGATCAGGGCCTCAGCCGCCAATTGGCCGTTCAGGAGGTCGTTCGGGCCGGTATAGACGTCCCACAATTCCGCATACCGGTCGTCTGGCTTCGCGTTCGTCACCACCAGCGGTATGCCGGCCTCGTGGATTTTGCGCAAGGACGGGACGATAGCAGGGGATTCCGCCGGCCAGAGCACGATGGCATCCGGTCTTTCGGCGAGCGCCTGGTCGACCTGCGTCGCTTGCACATCCGGGTCAAAGTCGGTGAACTTCACCTCTACATCGAGCCCGCGTTCTTGGGCTGTGTCCATGAATGCCCGGTGGTGGAGTGCGCAATAATCGCAGGCGTCAGTCATGGTCAGGAGGATGACCTTAGCGCCGTCGGCTTCGGCAGCAGCATGATGCGAGGTCGGTATCCCAAGGATTGCTAGGCTCGAGACCACCATCGATTTGACCACCAATGCTCTCATCCGCCCTTCCTCCACCATTCGGCAAGACTGAAGAAATCCGGTTCCGATCGAGCGGCTCGCCGCGGCAGCGAGCGCCCCCAGGGTCGCTATCACTCCCTCTGTTTGAGTTTCTAGAGGGCATCTTTGAGACAATGATGACGCCTGCTCGCCGGTGACCGCCGCCAACCGGCCTCAGTCCCTAACCCGCTGGGGCTTCGCCAACAGTCCACGCAGGAACATCGGCGCGACGAACCCGAGGACCGCCGCGACCCACAGACCGATCGCGATTGGCGAGGAGAACAGGTAGAGCCAATCGCCGTCGGAAATGACCATCGCCCGGCGCAGTGCGTCCTCCATGTGCCCACCGAGCAGGATGCCGAGGATGACCGGTACCGTCGGGACATCGAGCTTACGCAGAACATAACCAAGGCAGCCGAACGCGATCATCAGCAGGAGATCGACGTGGCTGCCCGACAGCGAATAGATGCCGACGAACGACACCATGGTAACGCCGGGTAACAAGATCGACGGGGGAACCTGGAGGACCCGAACGAAGATCTTGACCATTGGTACGTTCATCAGAAGCAGAACGAAATTGGCGATGAGGAGCGATGCGATCAGCCCCCACACCACTTCTGGCCGTTCTGTGAACAGGGTTGGGCCGGGGGTGATGTTCAAGGTCATCAGCAGGGCAAGCAGCACCGCGGTGGTACCGGATCCCGGAACCCCTAACGTCAGCATCGGCACCAGCGCGCCGCCGGCGGCGGAGTTGTTGCCGGCTTCCGGGGCGGCAATGCCCTTCGGTACGCCGGTGCCGAAACCGCCTTTCTCGCCAGCGAGCGATTTCTCCGACATGTAGGCCATGAAACTGCCGAGCGACGCGCCGGCGCCGGGCAGGACGCCGGCGACAAAGCCAACAACGGACGAGCGCAGCATCGTCCACCGAGTCGCAAAAACGTCGCGCCACGGCACGGTCACCTTGCCCAGCTTGACCCCGATCGATGAGGTCTTGCCGTGACTTTCGATGAAGAAGAAGACCTCGGTGATGGCGAAAAGACCGACGATGGCGACCAGAAAGTCGATCCCGTCGAAGAGATGCAGGCTGCCGCCGGTCAAGCGCGGCAGTCCGCTCGAGTTGTCGACACCGATCATGGCGATCGCCAGGCCGATACAGGCGGCGAGTGCCGACTTCGCCTGGTTGTTGCTGGCCATGCCACCGAGGGTGCAAAAGGCGAGCAGATAGAGCGCGAAGTATTCGGCGGGGCCGAAGAGAAAGGCGACCTGCGCGAGCCATGGCGCTAGCAGCATCAGGCCGACGGTTGCGAGGAACGCGCCAACGAAGGACGCGACACCGGAAAGAACCAACGCGTCGCCGGCGCGGCCGGATCTGGCCATCGGATAGCCGTCCAGAGTGGTCATCAGGGCCGGTTCGTCGCCGGGAATGTTGAGCAGGATCGAGCTGATCCGCCCGCCGTACATTGCGCCATAGTAGACCGCAGTCATCAGCACCAGCGCCGAGGTGGCGTCCAGTCCAAGGGTGAATGCCAGCGGAATGAGGATAGCGACGCCGTTCGACGGGCCGAGCCCGGGGAGCGCCCCGATGATGGTGCCGATGAAACACCCGAAGATGGCAAGCATCAGCGTCGACGGTGACAAGGCGACGCTGAATCCCAGAGCGAGGTTCGAGAGAATGTCCATGACAGCGGCCCCCTACCCCGACAAGCCGCTGGGGAAGGGCACGAGTCCCAGTCCAAGCGCGTATCTGAAGATGATGAAGAGTCCAATGGAGAGACCGATACCGGCCAAGGCGGCGAAGCCGATCCGCGGATTGATCTGGTAGCTGAGCACCCCGGCAGCGATCGCCGTCGGCAGCAGAAATCCGAGAGGTTCAAGCGCAAAGGCGTAAAGGACAAGGACGGCGACGGCGACGAACAAAGCGCCGAACGTTCGCAAAGGCGGCCACGTTGGACTCGGATCCGGTCGGATGACAATGAAGATGGCACTGACGCCGCCGACGATGCCGATCAGGATCGGAAAGGTCTTGGGTCCGACCGGGTCAGACAGAAAGCTGGTCTGGATTTGGGTGGCGCTCGCGATATACGCGAGCGCCAGGAGTGCGAAGACCAGACCGAAAATTCGGTCGCTGGCCATTACTGAATGACCCCGATGTCCTTGCTCAATTGCCGGACTTCGGCGACGACACCGTCTACGTAGCTCTGGAAATCGCCGCCGACCAACGTAAACGGTGCGAGACCATTTGCCTCCATGGTTTCTTTCCACGCGTCGGAATCGGCGACTTGCTGAAGACGATCGGCCCACATGTTGAAGGTATCGTCCGATACATCCTTCGGAATGTAGAGGCCGCGCCAGTTGACGGCGACAACATCGATCCCCTGTTCCTTTGCGGTGGGAATGTCCTCGAATCCGGGGACGCGTTCATCGGTGAGAACCGCAATAACGCGGATGTCGCCCGATTTCAGAAACCCGACCACCTCCGACATGTCGCCGGTCATTGCATCGGTGAAGCCGCCAACCGTTTGCGTGATCGCGTCGGCCCCGCCGTCGAGGCCGATATACTTGATGGCCCTAACGTCGTCGAAACCAGTGCGGCTCAGGAGCATCAACGGCTTCAGATGGTCGAAGCCGCCGGTGGCGGAGCCACCGGCAAAAGTGAACGCACCGGGATCGGCCTTGATCGCGTCGAGCAGCTCGGTGAGCGATTGATAGGGGCTATCGGCGGCCACGACGATGACGCCGGGATCCGCGCCGATCGCGCCAACGAAGCGAACCTGATCCGCGGTCATACCGGCATAGGCGTTCTGGGCCAGTCGGGTTGACGTGGCGGATGAGGCCGCGACGATCAGGTCGGCATCGTCGCCGCGTTCGGCCACGACATGATTGAAGGCGAGGCCGCCGCCAGCGCCGGCCATGTTGGTGACCTGGATTGGATCGTCCACCGCGCCGATGTCGTACATGATCTTGCCGATTTGCCGGCACGTGAAGTCCCAGCCCCCGCCCGGGTTCGCCGGGGCGATGCACTCCGCCGCGGAGACGGCGACCGAGGTGCCCAGAATCAGTCCAGCGCCGATGATCGTCGACTTAAGAAAACGTCTCATGCGAGTTCCTCCCTCTCTTGACGTTCTTTCGTTCGCCGGCTCGCCGCCTCCTCCCGGTCGGTCGAGCTACGGTTCGTCGATACTTAGTTAGTCAGGCAAATCTAGTTGATGAGCCGACTCCATCCTACAGTTTAAAGTTGAAGATATCGCGGTCGAGCGTGTTGTAGCGTTCGTACTGCAGCAGATCGTAAAGCTGCTCGCGTGTCTGCATGCGGTCGAGGGCTGCCCTCTGTGTCCCGGTCTCGCTGATCTCGTTGAGGACATCTCCTGCGGCCTTCATGGCGACGCGCAATGTCGTCACCGGATAGATGACGATGCTGGCGCCCAACGCCTGCAGTTCGTTCGCCGGCAGGAGGTCCGATTTGCCGAACTCGGTCATATTGGCAAGGAGCGGCGCGGTGATATCGGACGACGCAGTACTCCACTCGTCGGCATCCTTCAGGGCTTCAGCGAAAATGATGTCGGCACCGGCTTCCGCATAGAGATTGGCACGCTCGATCATCCCGGTCAGCCCTTCAATCGCGCGCGCGTCGGTACGGGCGATGACCACCATGTTCGGATCTCGGCGCGCATCGACGGCGGCCTTTACCCTGCGAACCATCTCGTCGGCCGGGATGACCGATTTCCCATCAAGATGACCGCAGCGTTTGGGATTGATCTGATCCTCCAGATGGATCGCAGCGATTCCATGCTCCTCCATCATGCGAATCGTACGGGCGGCGCTCATCGGTTCGCCGAACCCCGTGTCACAATCGACGATGGTCGGCAGGTCGGTGACCCGCGCGATCTGTTCGGCGCGCCCGGCGACTTCGGTGAGGGTCGTCAGCCCGATGTCCGGCAGGCCAAGGTCCGCCGAGATCACCGCACCGGATACGTAGACGGCTTCGAACCCGAGGCGTTCGATTTCCATGGCGACAAGCGGCGAGAACGCGCCGGGGGCCCTCACAATCGTTCCCGATTTCAAGCCAACGCGCAGCTTGGCGCGCTTCTCGGACCCGCTGAGCATGCTGAACAGCATCAGAATAACCCGCCCTTGCCACGGACGAGTTCGACTGCCGTTGCTTCGACGTTGAGTCCGGACAGCTCGTCAGCGGGAAGGGTATCCAGGCTCAAAACAGTCCGAAGGAAGCGATCCCGTTCTTCGTGAGACACCGTATCTGCAGTGAGGGTTTGAAACTTCTCGATATACTGGTCCCGACCGAACGGGCGTGCGCCCAGTGGATGGGCATCGGCCACCGTGATCGATTCCGATAGCGTTGACCCGTCGTCGAAGGTGACAATCAGTTCGCCACCGAACGCTTTCTCCTCAGAATCGGTGGAATGGTATCGCTCGGTCCAGATGGGCGCTTCCTCCGTTTCGATCTTTCGCCAGAGCGCCACGGTGTCGGGTTGCGCGGCCCGCTCCGGAAGGTAGGAGGCGACATGGTGCCACCCCTCATCCTGCAGCGCTACAGCGAGGATGTACATAATCGAGTGGTCGAGGGTCTCGCGGCTGGCGGTCGGGTCCAATTTCTGCGGGTCATTGGCGCCAGTGCCGATGACGTTGTGGGTATGGTGACTGGTGAGAAGCCGGATGCCGGTTACGCGGCCCCAATCGCCGCCGGTTCGTTCGATGATCTTGGGTCTTAGTTTCACGGCGAGGTCGATCAGCGCCTGGCTCTGATACTCGGCCGAATGCTGTTTCGTGAAGGTCTCCAGAATCGCCCGCTTCGGCTTACCTTTTGCCGGCAGCATCACGTCGTATGCGGCGTCGGGACCGTCGAGCATCCAGGCGATGACCGAGTCCTCGCCTTCATAGATCGGGGCCGGGGCGGTTTCGCCGCGCATCGCGCGGTCGACGGCTTCGATGGCGAGTTTGCCGGCATGCGCCGGTGCGAACGCCTTCCATGACGAGATCTCGCCTTTTCGCGATTGCCGGGTCGCGGTGGTCACGTGGAGGGCATGATTGACCGCCTGGTAGATGACCTCGGTCGGCAGATCGAGAAGGGCGCCGATTCCGGCGGCGGCCGATGGTCCAAGGTGGGCGACATGATCGATCCGGTGCTTGTGCAGACAGATGCCGCGAACGAGATTCACTTGAACCTCATACGCGGTCGTGATCGCGGCGATCAGATCCGAACCACTTCGACCGGTCTGCTGGGCTACGGCAAGGATCGGCGGGATGTTATCGCCGGGGTGGGAATAGTCCGCCGCGAGAAACGTGTCGTGGAAGTCCAACTCGCGTACTGCGACGCCGTTCGCCCAGGCTGCCCATTCGGCGCTGACACGGGTCGTACTACTGACGCCGAAAACGGTCGCTCCGCCATTTCTCGGATGCGCGAGCGCCTGATCGCGTGCGGTCACCACCGGGGTCCGGTTGACCGACGCCATCGCTACCGCCGCGTTGTCGATGATCCGGTTGATCACCATGTCGCGGACGTCGGCGTCAACGGGCACCTGGTCTGCGGCCATTGAGGCGATCTTCCAGGCGAGTTGGTCTTCCCTGGGAAGCCGGTCTGCTTCGGGGTGGACGCGAACGATGTGTGTGTCCAAAGCCGGTGTCCTGGGAGTTCGGGCGATCCCACGGGTCTTGTGACCGGCGGCCGCGCCGTGTGTCCCGTCACACTAAGCCGGATCACTTGTTGCGCAGAAGCGCCGAGTGATAATATCAGATATATCATTTCTGATATGGCTTGATCATGAAGATCGACGAACTCCGTCTGTTTGCCGCCGTGGCCAGAGCGGGGGGTATGTCCCAAGCGGCGAGCCAGTTGGGTCTCTCTCAGCCCAATGTCAGCCGGGCGGTGCGCGGACTGGAGGACACCCTCGGCGTCTCCCTCGTGACCCGCACCGGCCGGGGCGTGGAACTGACCGCCAGCGGCGAGCGCTTCATGGCGTTCGCAAGCGAGACGGTCCAGCGGTACGAACAGGTCAGGGAAGACGTGAGAAAGCTAGATGGATCCCTTCCGTCCCGGCTCTCGATCTCCATTCCCCGTCACACCGGGCGACTCCTGATGCCGGCGATCTACCGGGCCTTTCACGAGAAGCTCCCGGACGTGTTTCTGGAGGTGACTGAGCGGCAGGCACTGGATTCCAGCGCCGCTTTGGCAGACCGAGCCTGCGACGTTGCCGTATTTTACGACAACGCGACCAGTCCGTTCCCCGAACGGCGACGGCTCTTCTCCGAACAGCTCTACATGACCGGTCACAAGCGCCATCTCGGGACCGGGTCAGAGCCGATCACGCTCGCCGAATGTGCCGGCCTGCCCTTGCTGATGTTTTCGAATCCACCCTATGCGCGATTGATCGAGGGTGCTTTCGCCAAGGCAAAGCTCAGTCCCCGGATCGCCCGGCGGGTGGAAAACAAGGTGGCGATGGTGGCATTTGCGATGGAGGGCGAAGGTGTCGCCGTGCAAGCGTTCAGCAACCTCGTCAACGAGTACGAGAACCGCGAAATTCAGGCCCGGCTGATTGCTGACCCGCCGATCGAGCGGGAGATCCTGGTCGCCTTTGGCAACCATGTGGAGCGCCGTTTCGCCAACGCGGTGTTCCGCCTTCTCAAGGCTTCTCTCAACGCTGTGGCGCCGACCGCCCGCTGGTGCAAGGTTTAGGCTTTCGGCATGCCAAACCGATCAAGTCCCCTTCCAGTGGACTTTCCTTCGATATCGTGAAACGACGCGACAGCAAGTGGCTCGGCGCGCGGGCCGATCGAGGGAGACGATTATGAAGAAGATCCTCAACGACCCGGCTGACTATGTCGGTGAAATGCTCGACGGTCTCGTTGCCGCGCATCCCGAGGTTTACGCCAGGCCCGAGTCCCATGTGATCACTCGCGCCGGCGGAGCTGTCGCGGGCAAGGTCGGAATCGTGAGTGGCGGTGGCTCCGGCCATCTGCCCATCTTCACCGGCTATGTGGGCACGGGCCTGCTCGATGCCTGTGCGATCGGCAACGTGTTCGCCTCGCCCTCCGCCGACGAGATGGCCAGCACCATGCGCCACGCCAACGGTGGTGGTGGCGTGCTTCGCCTTTATGGCAACTATGGTGGCGACGTCATGAATTTCGACATGGCCGGCGAGATGGTCGAGATGGAAGACGAAATTCCTTCGACCACGGTGCTTCTTGCCGACGATGTCGCTTCGGCGCCGCCGGAAGAGGCGGAGAAGCGTCGCGGCGTCGCCGGGATGGTCTATGCCTTCAAGATCGCCGGGGCTAAAGCCGAGGAAATGGCCGATCTTGACACCGTGACCGCGACAGCCCGGAGGGCGGCTGGCGCCTGCCGCTCGATCGGCATGGCTCTGACGCCTTGCACGGTGCCCCAGGCCGGCACGCCGACTTTCGCGATCGGCGACGACGAAATGGAAATGGGCATGGGCATCCATGGCGAGCCTGGCATCTGGCGCGACAAGCTCAAGCCCGCCGATGCGATCGTCGACGAAATGATGGACCGACTACTCGCCGACCGGCCGCTTGCCGCCGGTGATCGTGTGTCGGTTCTGGTCAACTCGCTGGGCGCGACGCCACACGAAGAGCTCTACATCATGTATCGGCGGGCAAAGCATCGGCTGGACGACCTCGGCGTTTCGATCGTCATGCCGCTGGTCGGTCGCTATGCCACGTCGATGGAGATGACTGGCGCGACGCTGACCGTGTGCCAACTTGACGAGGAACTCGAGCGATTGCTGAAGGCGCCGTGTCACTGCGCATTCTGGACGGTGGTGTAAGCGCGATGGGCTTGACGGTCGATACTTTGAAGGCGGCAGCACCGCGCCTGGCCACTGCCGCTCAAGCGGCCGAAGGCGAACTCAACACTCTCGACGGCCAGCTTGGCGATGGCGATCTGGGCATCACGGTCGCAACCGGTTGGACCGAGGTCGCGAAGGAAGCAGCCGACATGCCGGACGATGTCGGTCTGGCGCTGCTGGCCGCGGCCAAGGCTTTTCAGCGGGTGTCATCATCCTCCTACGGCACGCTGACCGCGACGGCGCTGATGGCTGCGGCGAAGCAGGCCAAGGGACAGACCGACGTATCATGGTCCGAGATCGGGTCGCTGGTGGCCGCCGGGCGGGACGCGATGATGGCGCGGGGCAAGGGAGCGCTTGGTGACAAGAGTGTCCTCGATGCGCTCGACGCCATCGCCAAGGCAATCGATGGTCTCGACGATCCCGCCGCGATTCACGATGCGGCAGCGAATGCCATGTCGGATGCCTTGCAGGCGTTTCGCGATCGCCCCAACAAGCTCGGTCGGGCTCGGATGTTCGGCGAAAAGACCATCGGCCTCGACGACCCGGGTATGCTTGCGGTCCAACGGCTTGTCGCGGCGTTGGGTGCCGATTGAGCCTCCTGCGTGGGTTATCTGCTTCTCCCTGCCCGGTTTTTTCCGATCTGTTGGAGTGCGGTCGCGACGGCCCGGAGCGTTTTGGTGAGAACCTTGTCGCGGCGCATCACCACTCCCAATTGCCGATCGAGGGTGGGTGAGAGTGGCCGCGTCACCAGCGTCTTGTCCGATCTGGCGCCGTTCATGGCGACTCCCGGGAGCACGGCGTAGCCTAAGCCGGCGCTCACCAACTCCTTGATGGCATCGACGCTACCTAACTCCATGATGGGAGAGGGGACGACACCGGCGCGGGCAAACCACGCATCGATGAGGCTGCGCGACTGCCCGCTCGGCTCGTAGAGAATCAAGGGGCGGTCCCCAAGCGTCGCGGCGGTCACGCGGGTCGGAAGCGGCTCGGCACCCTCGCCTGCGATCGCGACGAACCGATCGCGCAGTACCGGCGATACGTCGAATATGCGACCGCGTACTGGCAGGGTCACCAACCCGATATCGACGGCATTGGCCTCAAGAGACTTGAGAATATCGCTGGTGTTTCCGGTTTTCACGACGATTTCCAGATCGGGAAACCGTTGGCGAAGTTGCTTGAGGGCCGACGGCAGCAGATAAATACAGGCCGTTGCGCCGGTTCCGATCCGAACCCGCCCACGCGTGCCCTCGGCGAACATCGCCACCTCGTCGAGCGCGGCCGAAACCGACGCCTCGATTCGGTTGGCATGATCGATCAGCCGGCTGCCGACGACAGTCGGCATCGCCCTTCGCCCGACCCGTTCGATTAGGCGAACGCCGAGCCGGCGCTCGAGCTCTCGGACTTGAAGACTGACGGCTGGCTGACTGAGGCTCAAAGTCTCCGCAGCCGCGGAGAAGCTCCCGAGACGAACGACTGTCGCGAAGGTCTTCAACTGATCGAGTTTGAGGTCGCGCATATCAAAGCCTGGCTTATGATGTGCATTGCTAATACCAGTTTTTCTAATGAAGAGGGAGGTGGCACAACACGGATCGTCTCACCGGCGTGCCGCCGGCGATGGCGGATTCGTGATATGAATGCTGCGATTTAGTTGAGGAACCCGAATGAAGTCAGAAACGCTGGCCCCGCTTCCCGCGATCTTCGTCCGCGATGCGGCGGAGGAAGATTTCGCGGCGATCCAAGGGATCTATGCGGACGAGGTTCTTCGCGGCCTCGCGACTTTCGAGGAGGTGCCTCCAACCGCCTCCGAGCTGCTATTGCGACGGAACGCCGTCCTTGACCTCGGCTTGCCGTATCTAGTCGCCGAGCAGGATGGCACAGTCGTCGGTTACAGCTATGCGGCGCTCTATCGGGCGCGCCCCGCTTATCGATATACGCTGGAAGACTCGGTCTATGTTGCCGAAGCGGCTCGAGGCCACGGGGTAGGCGGCGCGCTGCTTTCGGTGCTGATCGACCGATGCGAGACCGGACCATGGCGGCAGATGATTGCCGTCATCGGTCACAGCGGCAATTCCGGCTCGATCGCTCTTCATCGACGCTTCGGCTTCAGCGACATCGGTACACACCCGGCCGTTGGCTTCAAGCTCGGCCGGTGGGTCGACACGGTGCTGATGCAACGTAGTCTTGGTGTTGGTCATCGACACACCCCGACCGACGAAGCGGACTCTTCGTCAGGATGACCGTTCAGTCAGCGCCGATCTGTCAGGATCGTTTGCCCCCGGCCAGGGGGCCGGGGGCGTCACCTTGGGGGGAGCGTCAGCTACCCGGCATCGGGCGGAAACGCTGGCGCTCGCCAGCGGTGCCGTAGGGATATTCCGCCAGGACCGGCGCGCTCACCGTCGTCAGTTTTTCGATCTCATCGGCCGAGAGTTCGAGCGAGGCTGCGGCAAGATTGTCCGCCAGTTGCTCCTGGTTGCGGGCGCCGAGGATCACCGAAGTGACGGCCGGCTGGGCGGCGAGCCATGCGAGCGAGACCTGTGCGGCACTTACGCCATGGTCAGCGGCAATGGCCTTGACCGTGTCGATGATCTGCCAGGTGCGTTCCTGTGCATTGCGCGCCTCATAGGCTTCCATGCCGCGTTTGGGATTTTCGCCAAGACGCGTCGCACCGGTCGGCTCCGTGTCGCGTTCATACTTTGCCGCGAGCCAGCCACCGGCAAGTGGCGACCAGGGCAGGAGGCCGATGTCGGCGTCCTGACAGGCGGGAACGATCTCGGACTCGATGCCGCGGACGAGCAGATTGTACTGCGGCTGCAGGGTGACCGGCGCTGCCCAACTGTTCGCCTTGGCCAAGTGAACCGCCTTGGTGACTTGCCAACCGAGGAAGTTCGAGAAGCCGTAATAGGCGATCTTGCCGGCACTCACTGCGTCGTCGAGGAAGCGCAGGGTTTCCTCCAGTGGGGTGAGACGATCCCAGGCGTGCATCTGGTAGAGATCGACCTGCTCGATGCCGAGCCTCTTGAGCGAGGCGTCGAGGGCGCGGCCCAGATGAAACCGCGACGTGCCAAAGTCGTTGGGACCGTCGCCCATCGGGAAGCGCGCCTTGGTGGCGATAACGACCTGATCCCGAACCTCCGGCCGGGCGGCAAGCCAACGTCCAATGATCTCCTCGGAGATGCCGCGGCTGTAGACATCGGCAGTGTCGATGAAGTTCCCACCGCCGGCGGTGTAGTCATCCAGTATCTTGTGGGAGGTGGCTTCATCGGCCTCCATCCCGAAGGTCATCGCCCCTAGTGCGTAGGCCGAAACGATAGTGCCGCTATTCCCAAGTTTACGATAGTGCATCTTGTCGCTCTCACTGTTTGGAAACGGGTGACCGCAGAGATGCGGTGACCGTCCGTTCATTCGACTCTGGCCGCGCAGCGCAGCGGGGACTGCCGCGAGCCCAGGTCGCGCCATTCCGTTGCCTTCGGAAGTGTAGAAACAACCGCCAACGCCGGCTCGCCCAAAGCGGCGCCGATGCAGCGGTTCCGTGCGGTTTCAGAGTAGGATCATAATAGCCGAAGACCGCTCCCCGCGCAACGAACGAAGTGTGCGATTGAACGCGAACAATCGCCGCAGACCTGTGCATGTGACGCTTCAGTCAAAGGCCGATCTCCCGAAGGTACCGGATTGAGCGTTCGGCGAAGCGCTGCCAGTCGGACGGATTGTCGTGCTCTGTTACGATGTGATCGGCGGCGGTCTGTCGGAACAGCGGCGCCAACTCCGGCCAGTCGATCACACCGTCGCCGGTAGCGGTCCAGCCGTCGTCTTCCTCGGTCGCCGGCGACGCAAGATCCTTGGTCTGGATAGCGATGATCCGCGCGGCGTAAAGCTCAAGCTCGCTCGCCGGATCAACGCCCGCACGCTTGACCCAGCCGCAGTCGATTTCGAAGCCGACCGTGTCGTCTCCGGTACCGAGGATGTGCTCGATCGGTCGCGAGCCGTCGTCGAGCGGCTGGTACTCGAAGTCATGATTGTGCCAGGCCACCCGCAGCCCATAGCGGCCTGCCCGCTCAGCTCCGGTGGCCAGGTCTTCGCCGATGCAGCGCCAGAAGTCCGTCGTGTTCCGACGCTCCTCCTTCGGAACGAACGGCGGGATCAGATAGCGAGCGCCGAGGATCTGGGCGATTTCGATGTAGCGGTTTGGTTCGCTGATCAGGCCGGCGAGCGGCATATGAAATCCAAAGCAGCCGAGGCCGGCGTCGTCGAGGTGGCGCCGAAACGCTGCCGGGTCGTCCTCATAGGCCGGCGGCCAAGGCTCGATCGCGTCATACCCCATCGCCTTGAGGATCGGCAGATGGTCGGTGACCGGCGGAAAAAGCCGAGACGAATAGAGTTGGAACGCGATCGGGTACGCCACGGGACTCCCTCTCGATTCAGTCACCGGGTTGGCGCGCGCGATCGTCGTCGAACTCGAGCAACTCGATCATCAAGCCGAGGTCGGGAACCGTATCGTAATAGGCGTAGCGACCGCCGCCGCCATTGAACTCGCCGCGCTGGAGAAGCGCATGGCCTTTGCCTTCGAGATAGGCGTGGCGCTTGGTGAGATCACGGGTCTTGAAGGCGATATGGTGACAACCGGGACCCTTGGCTTCGAGCAGGTCACGCCAGGCGCTGGGCTCGGGGCCGGGTTCGAGGAACTCCACGTCGATATTGCCGAATTCGAACATTGCCAGCCGGCAACCAACCGCCGCGTCCTTGCCGCGATAGATCGCGTTGGCGGTTTCCGGATCGGCCGCTTTGCCGACCGGCGGGACCGGCTTGCCGGTCAGTTCCGCAAACCAGTTCACCGATTTCTCAAGATCGTCGGTAACGAAGCAGATTTGCATAACCTTGTCTTCGTCGAGCAGGCGCGCATCCATGCCGGGACCTTTCTGAAAAGCATTGGGTCTTGAGGTCCCCGCCGGAGCGGGGACCGGTGTTTGGCGAGCTGGCTCAGCCGAAGATCGCGTCGTACTCGTTCTGGAGGTCGCCGATTGCCTGATCGGCGGTCATGTCCTCGTCGGACCAGTAGTTGAACATGACGTTCCAGATCGCATCGATCCAATCGGCATCGGCGAGGTTATGGGGTGTGACGAAGCCGAGCTCAGGTTGCTTCAACGTTTCCATCACCGCCTGGGAGCACATGTCGAGTTCCGAGACATCAACATCGAGACGAACCGGCGACGATCCCTTGATCGCGGCGAAGCCGGCCGAGACTTCCGGGTCGACGACGGTGGCTGCGAATTCCAGCTCAGCCTGGAGGATATTGTCGTCGACGCCGCCGATGATCCCGAAGGCGTCGACCGTGGTGGACAGGCCGTTGGTGCCGGGAATGTTGATGCAGCCGAAGTCAACGCCGGGCTCCTTGCCGGCGGAGCGCCACTCGCCCTTCATCCAGTCGCCGTGGATCTGCATCAGCGCTTCGCCGGTGATCACCATGTTGGTGGTGACGTTCCAGTCCCGGTTCGGCATACCGTCGTCGGATGCCTGCTGCCAACGACGCAGCCAGGCAAGAACACCGCGCATCTCGTCAGAGTCGATGGCGTCGCGGTCCGGCTGATCGGTGTAGATCTTGGGGAACAGCGCGTCGCCGTAGAGTGCGGCGGCAAGCGTGTGGGTGAGATACCCGACCTGCCACTTCTGGCCACCGACCGCGAGCGGGATGAACCCGGCCTCGCGGATGGTGTCGAAATCGCCGAACATGTCGTCGAGCGATGTCCACGAACTCGGATTGACGCCGGCTTGCTCGGCAACGTCCTTGTTGTAGTAGACCATCCCGTCAATATGGACGGCGGTGGGGATCTTCATGATTTCGCCGTCGACTGTGATCGCCTGCCTCACCGCAGCGGGGAAGTGATCGGTGATATCCCGGCCGGCGAAGAACTCAGTCAGCGGCTGACCCATCCCCATCTGGTTCAGGTCGCGATAAACCCCGGGATTGGCCTCGACGAAGATGTTTGGTGGATTACCACCGGTGATCAGGTTGATCAGGCCGACGTCAGCCCCAGTATCGTGCGGCAGCGCCAGATCGATCCACGTGTGACCCTTGGCCTCGAACGCGTCCTTGATGACATTGAGCGCGCCGACTTCGGCCGGCGAAGACCAGCCATGATAGATGACCAGCTCTTCCGCCGCGGCCGTCAGCGGGATCGCGGAGACGAGTAAAGCCGCCGACAGGCGGGTCAGGGTACGTGCAGGCATCGTCAGTCCTCCCTTTCAGAAAAATTAGTCCTACATGCGGCGCCCGGTACGGGCGTCGAAGACATTCGCCTTCCCGGCCGGGAAGGACACAGGCACCTCGTCGCCGATGGCGACTTGGCGTGCGAAACCCGGATCGGCACGCACAGCAATGAGGTCGTTGCCAATGCCGAGATAGATCGTCGCATCGCTGCCGGTGCGTTCGGTCGAGCGAACCGGCAGCGCAAAGAGGACGTGACCGTTCGCCTCCCCGACGCCGAAATGCTCGGGCCGCAGACCCACTTTGATCGGTTGGCCGGGTTCCGGACTGGTTCCGAATGTGTAGCCGTCGAGATCGATCGATCGGTTATCAGGGAGCACGGCACGAACCGACCCATTGTCGGTGGTGGCGGTCCCGTCGAGGATGTTCATGGCTGGTGCGCCGATGAAGCCGGCGACGAACAGGTTCGATGGATGTTCGTAGATCTCGTCGGGCGTCCCGAACTGCTGTATGACGCCGCCGTCCATAACCGCGATCTTGGTCGCCATGGTCATCGCCTCGATCTGGTCGTGGGTGACGTACACGATTGTCGACTTCACCTCCTCGTGGAGGCTCTTGATCTCCATGCGCATCTCGGTGCGCAGCTTGGCGTCGAGGTTGGAGAGCGGTTCGTCGAACAGAAAGACGCCGACGTTCTTCACCAGCGCGCGGCCGATCGCGACGCGCTGGCGCTGACCGCCGGAGAGCTGCGCCGGCTTGCGATCCATCAGGGCGGAGATCTGCAGGAGGTCGGCGGCCCAACCGACCCGGCGTTGAATCTCGTCGCGGCGGAGTTTTTGGGCGGCGAGACCGAACTTGAGATTCCCGCGAACCGTCTTGGTCGGATAAAGCGCGTAGGACTGGAACACCATCGCCAAGCCGCGGTCCTTGGGGTCGCGGTCGGTCACGTCGGCGCCGTCGATCAGAATCGTCCCGGCGGTAACCTCCTGAAGTCCGGCGAGCATATTGAGCAAGGTGGTCTTGCCACAGCCCGACGGTCCCAGCAGCACGACGAATTCGCCATCTTCGACGGTGAGGTTGAGGCCTTCGATCACCTTCAGGGTGCCGTAGATTTTGGTGATGTCGCGGAACTCGACGGTCGGCATGCCTACCCCTTGATCGCGCCGGCGGTGATGCCCTGGACAAAGAAGCGGCCGAGGGCGAAGTAGATGACGAGTGGTGGAATGGCGGTGAGCAGCGCCGAGGCCATGTCGACGTTGTAGGATGCCTCGCCGGTGGTCGTGATCACCACATTGGCGAGGATCACCGTCATCGGCTGGGCGCCAATGCCGCCGAAGGTGATGCCGATCAGGAAGTCGTTCCAGATCGACGTGATCTGTAGGATGAGCACGACTACCATGATGTTGGCGGACATCGGCAGGATGATCTCGCCATAGATGCGCCAGAAACTGCCGGAATCCATCAGTGCCGCGTTGATCAGCTCAGACGGTATGTCTTTGTAGTAGTTGCGGAAAATCAGCGTAAGAATCGGCAAGGCGAGGATCGCGTGAACAATCGCGACACCCCACACTGTACCGTAGACGCCGATCTGGCCGGTGAGGATGATCAGCGGGATCATGATGATCTGGAACGGGACGAACGCCGCCATGAACAGGATGAACAGGAACGTTCCGGCCCAGCGGACCTTCCAGAGCGCCAGCGCGTAGCCGGTCACCGATGACAGCGAGATCGACAGCACCAGGCTGGGGATCAGGATCTTCAGCGAATTAAAGAAGCCCGCCTGAAGACCATCGCACCGCACTCCGGAGCAGGCTTCGAACCATGCTTCGCGCCACGGCTCGATCGTCCACGTCACTGGCAGGGCGAAGATTTCGCCAAGCCGGATCTGGTCCATCGTCTTGAAACTGGTGACGATGACGACGTAAAGCGGCACGCAGAAAAACGCAGCGCACATCGCCAGGAACACCAGGATGGCGATCGACCGACCGCTGATCCCTTTCCTCCGCCGGCGCGGCACGGCGACCGGTGGGCTGGTCGTCGCAATCGTCATCGCGCCCGCGCCTCCTGTCGTCGTACCTGCCAGGCCGTAAGCAGAACCAGCGGCAGGAAGATCAGCAGCGTAATCAACAACATCATCACCGCGGCCGCAGACGCGTAGGCGATATTGGCCTTTTGCCAGTAGGCGCTGATGGTGAAAAACGCAGGCATCCAGGTCGACTGACCTGGGCCGCCGTTGGTCATCGCGACGATGATGTCGTACGCCTTGACCACGCCGAGCGAGAGCAGGATCGCGCAGGTGAGGAAGGTGAACTTCATCATCGGCACGATGATCTCGATGTAGAGGCGGAAGATACCGACGCCATCGAGCCGCGCCGCGCTCCAGATTTCGGTGTTGATCGATTTCAGGCCAGCGAGCATCAGCGCCATGTAGAAGCCGGAGCTTTGCCAGAGCGTGGCGAGGATGATGCCGTAGATCGCGGTGTCCGAGCTCGACAGCCAGTCGAACTGGGCCGACTCCCAACCGAGGTCTTGGAGAAACTTCTCGACGCCGAGACCGGGATTGAACAGCCACCGCCAGACGATGCCGGTAACGATCAGCGATATGGCCAGCGGGTACAGAAAGATCGTGCGGAACACGTCCTCGCCACGCTGTTCTCGCTCGATCATCGCGGCGAGAATGAAACCGACGACGATGGCGAGCGCCGACCCGACTCCCATGATCAGCAGGTTTTCGAGCGAGATGTCCCAGGCGCGGTCGTTGAACAACCGCCGGTATTGCCGACCCCACTGATCAGGCGCAATCGTGTAGTCGGGAAACCGACGGGACTGGGTGAACGACATATAGATCGTCCAGCCGATCGCGCCGATAAACGCCACGGCCGTAATCAGCACCGCCGGTGTAAGGGCGAGTTGCGGCGCGACGCGACTCCAGCGAACGACCATCTCACTCCCTTAGCTGGCCGCGAACGATCAAGGTTTGGCCCTTGTTATGTGGCGTATTATCGTTAATATACCGGCGAAACACGCGTTTCGTCAACCGAAATCGACCAGCAACGCAGGAGGAAACCACCGATGGACGGAGTCACCAGCCTCGGACATGTGGCGATCAAGGTCGCCGACCTCGATCGGACACTCGACTACTACGAGAAGAAGCTTGGCTTCGCCGAGATGCTGCGGTTGCATAAGGACGATGGCAGCGTCTGGTTGATCTACCTGCGGATCACGGACGATCAGTATCTGGAGGTCTTTCCGGACGCCGAGGGCGACCGGGCACCGGGGCGCAATGCCAACGGCATGAACCATCTCTGCCTGACGATCGACGATCTCGACGCGACCGTGGCACAGATCAAGGCCGCTGGGATCGAACTCTTGGCGGAGATCAAGACGGGTGCCGACGGCAACCGCCAGGCCTGGCTCCAGGATCCGGACGGCAACCGCATCGAACTCATGGAAATGGCGCCCGATTGCCTGCAGTTCGAGGCGATCAGGAAGATGCGCGAGCCGGTTGCATGACGCCCACCGGCCGGGTAGCGATGCCGGCCGAAGAGTGAGCGGAACCGGGGGTAGCCGTGCGCAAAACGCGCGTGCGATTGCGTGATGTCGCCGACAAGACGGGGTTCTCCGCGAACACTGTCTCGCTGGCCCTGCGCGAGAGCCCGAGGATCCCCGAGGCGACCCGGACGCTGATCCAGAAGGCAGCGGCTGATCTCGACTACACCCCAAACCGCATCGCGCAGTCACTGGTCAGCCAGGAGAGCATGACAGTCGGCCTCGTGCTCACCGACATCCGCAACCCGATCCTGACGCAGGTCGCGCAGGAGATCGCCCGTGGTCTCTCAGAGCACGGTTACGCGACCCTGTTCGCCACGTCTGACAACACGATGGCGCGCGAGATCGAAGCGATCCAAACCTTCCGCCAGCGTCAGGTCGACGGGATTCTGATCTATCCGACCGACCACCGGGACATCGATCACGTCCGCTTATTGCGCGAGCGGGGATACCCCGTCGTGTCGCTGGTCGCCGACCGTGAGAAGGCGATCGATACCGTTAGCGTCGACGAGCATCTTGGCGCCTGGAAGGCGACGCGGCATCTCCTTGAAATCGGACGACGGCGTATCGCGTTCCTCGATTCAGCGGCGCCGCTGGGTAACACCGAGAAGCAAGACGGCTACATGCAAGCACTGGCCGAGTCGCCGATTTCTCCTGATCCGGAGCTGCGGCTTGCCGTGCCGGGTCACGGGATCGAAGACGGTTTCCGTGCGACTGCCAGCTTGTGGGCTCGCGGCCTTCGGCCGGACGCGATTATCGCGACCACCGACTCGGTCGCGCTTGGTGTGCAACGATGGTGTGAGGCGGCCGGCCTGGCGATTCCCGATGACGTGGCGATCGCCGGTTTCGACGACATCGAGTTCGCTCGTCTTTCGTCCGTACCCATCTCGACCGTGGCTTACCCGGTCGGGCAGATCGCCGATACGGCGATCGGCCGGTTGGTCGAGCTGATGCAGGCGGCCGGGCCACTGCCGGCCCCAGCCGAGCATCTCCTCGATCCCAGGCTGATCGTGCGTCAATCGACGGCGGGAGCGGACGTGGCCGAGCCCGATTGAGATTGCCGTCGGGCGACGGTGTCTCAGGACTTGAACAAGGACGAGGCGTCGACGCCGAGCCGTTCGGCTACGGCAGCGATGTCGTCGACGGTCTCGCCGGCCAGCAAAATCCCGTCGCGGTCATAGTCGCGCTCGATGTCGGTCTCGATCTCACCCGGGACCAGAAGCCGATCGACATCGGCGCGTGGGCGCGAGCGATGGACTTGCTCGATGATCGTTTCGATGCGGGACTTGAAACGATCGACATCCTCGAAGAAGGCGATGTTAATCGCCATGAAGAAGTGACCGTCGCGACCGGCGATCGCCCCGCCCCTCATGTTGCCGAGTTCATTGCCATAGGCTGCGCCGGACAGCAGGCTGGAGAGGATCCCGACCGCCATGCCCAGGCCGACACCTTTGTGCCCGCCGATCGGCTGAATCAGCCCCGCCAGCGCGGTTGCGGCGTCCGTTGTCGGGCGACCCTCGGCATCGAACGCCCAATTGTCCGGGATATCGAGGCCCTTCTGATGGTAGACGCGGATCTTGCCGTGAGCGGTCGCACCAAAGGCGAAGTCGAGAACGAACGGCAATGGGCCCGCGGACGGCGCTGCGATCGACAGCGGGTTGATCCCGATAATCTTATCGATGCCGCCATACGGCGCCATGGTTGGCAATGCATTGGTGCCAGCGATGCCGATCATGTCTGCCTCGACGGCCATCATCGAATACCAATCCATCGCGCCGCAATGATTGGAACCCCGCACAGCGGCGAGGGCCAGACCGATTTCGCCGGCGCGGTCGATGGCGTAACGCATGGCGAAGGTGCCGCCGATCTGGCCCATTGTGTTGCCGCCGTCTACGACGATCGCAGCGCCGCGATCGGAGACCACGCGCGGTGTTCCGCGCGGATCGACGCCCTCGTCAGTTAGCTTCGTGGCGTAATCAGGGACACGGAGAACGCCGTGCGAATGGATGCCACGGCGATCGGAGAACACCAGCGTTTGCGCGAGCAGGGCGCCATCGGTTTCGTCCATGCCGCAAGCAACAAATATCCCGCTGACGATCCGTTGAAGATCATCGGCGGCGACTCGGCGATCGGTTTCGCTTTTGGGATAAACGGCCATCGACGGTCTCCTAGGGTTTGGCGATCGTGGAACGCCCACTCGCGAATCACTGACGATCAGAATGCGCCCGGTCGGTTCCTCTTGAGGAACGGCTCACGGCTCGCAGATCGATCACGACACGGCAAATCCTCCGGCGCGTCGTCCACTTCGCGGATCAGGATGTCGGACCATTCGATCGGTAAGCCGAAGTGCTGGAAAAGGCCATACGTCGCGAATGTGTGACGGGGCAAGTGCGAAGGAATCTTGCCGGTATCCTCATCGCAGAGCCAGGTGTCCGGTTCCGGCTCGCTGTCAACCCAGATCCGCCAGCGGACGCGATGCTCGCCGTCCCATATCGCGACACGGTGGCGAACGCGGTAGGGGGTGTGAGAGCGAACTGCTACCGAGGCGGCGACCGGAGCCTCTAGGAGCGCCTTGCGATGCCCCCAACCGCGGGCTACTGATGCGCGTTCAGGCCGACTGCGCAGCAATACCGCCAGCCGTTGTGACGCCTAAGAGACGTATCTTCTGGTTTTGGCGCATCGACGCGAAGCCGGTCGAACAACAACAGGATAACCCGCCCGTGCCGGCGAGGCCAAAAAGACCAAAGATAGCGTTTTTCATCCATCGAATCAGCGGCCGCGCCGGGGGCGCCGAGCGGGTTCTGATTGAGGCCGCTAGCGAAATGAAAAGGCGCGGGTTCAGCGTCGATATTGTCACCTACGAGGATCAGAGCCCGAAGCTCTTCTTCCCACTGGAAGACGGAATCAATCTCGTAAATCTGGACGATTTCGACGCCAGACCGAGATTGGACGATGAGGGCCCGGAGGTCAAACGCAAACGGGTCTCCCCAGGTTCTGTCTACCAATGGTTGGTCGATCGTCGCCCGCTCGCGAGGTCTTTACGTGACCACGTCAAGCGGTCCGGCATTGATGTTCTAATACCTTTTCTGCCCCCGGCGATGGCTACTGCGGCAGTTGCTAGCTTTGGGATGCGCACACCACTGATCGCGTCAACCCACAACGATCCGAGACGCGACTTCAGCCGGAAAAAGTGGAGCAGGGATGCGGTCGACGTGTGGGTGCGAAAAAGAGCACTCACGCGCATGACCTCGATTCTTGTCCTGTTGCCAGAATATCGGAAATGGTATCCGCCCAAGCTTAGATCTCGTCTCCGTGTTGTTGGCAATCCGGTATCGCCGGTTCCAACCGAAAGCCTGACTGCGACCGAGCGCAAGAAAGTCATCATCAGTGTCGGTCGGCTAACCGATGTGAAAAGGCATGATCTGCTGCTCAAAGTTTGGGCCGATCTGGTGGACGAGTTCCCTGATTGGCGGGTGAGAATCTATGGCCTTGGCCCCGAGCGCCCGGAACTAGACAAGCGGATCGAAAGGCTCGGCCTACAGAGGGTTAAGCTGGTCGGCGTCACCAAGAGGATCCAGAACAAGTACCTGTCGGCGTCGATACTCTGCCACCCGTCGAAATATGAAGGGTTTCCGCTTGTAGTCACTGAGGCGCTGGCGGCCGGCCTGCCCGTCGTTGGTTTCAAGGACTGCAGTGGTTTGAACGCGCTGGTCGAGGACGGCGTGAACGGCTTGCTTGTCTCAAAAAAGAACCGTCGCAAGTCACTTGCCGACGGCCTTCGCCGATTAATGCGAGACGAGGAGCTGCGAAACCGAATGAGCGCCACCGCGCCGGCGACGATGGCGCCTTACGCCCCAAAGATCGTCTACGATCAATGGGAGGCGGTCATCAACGAGGCGGTCGGCCGGCACTGAACTGATCGCGTCAGCGGGCCGAAATTGGCTGTCCCGCTGCCGGATCGACAACCAGTTCCCGGATGAACGCCCGCCGTTCGGCGAACGATTCGGGCAGGATCAGGCCCGTCTGCACCGCGAACAAGCCGGTGTAGGGGCCGGTGAAGAGCGTCCGTGTCTCGCGGAACGGCGTGAGGTTCGCTTCCGGATCGAAGCTGTGTCCGAGGCCCGCGATCTCGTACTGCGGGGCGGTCGCGACGGGGTCGAGGTAGCCATCGATCGACAACTGCTGTAGCGGCCCTGCAGCTCCGGTGAAGCGGCCTGGCACCAGACGGTCGGCGACAAACCGGTCGGCGAGGGCGCGCCCGGTCACCGTGACGAAGCTGCCGGGGTCCGGCGCTTCCACGCCAGAACCCAGTTCGAGTGGCCGGCCACCAAGGGCCCAACCGTCGCCCCGCCGCGTCACTGCTCCGGCGATTGCCGAGGTTTCAATATCCGACGCGGCGTCGATGCGGGCGGCGATGACCGCGTTGCCGCGCCATACGCCCGAGACCGCCACCCGGTCTCCCGCCCCGAAATCAGGGATGGCGCCGAGGTCGGCAATCACATCGACACCGGCGACCCGTAGCAGGCCGCTGTCGTCCCAGATTTCCAGGCGGCCAACGAGCGGCTGGGTGACATGAACACGCCGGGCAAGAAGCCCTTGCGATGATCCCGTTGCTTCGATCGTCAGGCTGTGGCCGATCGCCAGGTTCTCCGGATCGAACGCACCAAGTGTCGACGAATACGCCGTATCGGCATCGGTTTCGATTCCCATACCGTTGACGATGAGGCTGCCGAAATCCATCAGCGTGCCGACGATGCCGGTGCCGCCGATCCCGCCCTCCGCCGGCTGTTTGTCGGCCTCCTCGGCCCAGCCCCGCGAGCCGGGCAAACCAATGACCGCACCTCCGAGCGCAGCAAGGACGCCGCGACGATTAAGCACGGCCATCTGCGTCGTCCTTCTCGGCTGTGGTTCGTGCCGATGGTCTGGTCGCCTCATCCTCGCGGTAGAAGAAAACCCCGAAACGGAAACGCTCGGTTCCATCCGGCGCGTCAAGGTCGGCGGCCTGCCGGCTGTGGGCCAGCCGGTTCAGCGACACGAGCAAATCGGTGGCGCGGCTTCGAGCCGTGCTTTCGATTTCGTCGACCGAATCCGGCGTCAGGCGATTGTAGAACACGGCGCGTTCCATGAAAGGTGGTTCGTCTGCCAGAAGGTTTTCAACTGCGGCGGCAATATGGTCGCCGACGTTTTCGGCGAAGAAATGTATCCGCTGATCGAGATCGGCCGGTCCCAGAAACGCGTCGGCCTGGAGTCGGATCAGCCCGGTTTCGGGATCCGTTGACACCAGACCCTGACGATCGAGCTCGTCTAGGACGGTTCGCGGTCGAATGTCCCGGCTGACCGACCGCACGAGCGAGTCGAAGTCGACGCCGTCGTCACTTGTTCGGGGCAAGGGGCGCGGCTGTCCGTCTGTGTCGACCATCTTCGGATCGGCGAGCCATCGCCCGAGCACCGAGGCGATCATTGTTACCTTCTGCCGGGTTGCGGCGGCGTCCTCCGAACTCTCGTCTCGGAAGGCGCGAATATCGCGCCGGTGCACGCCGGTCAGGACGCTGATCCGGCTGTCGGTGGGGCGTTGTCCGGCCTTGGCCAACTCCTCCTCGGCGACGTCGACATAGATGCGTTTGATCATTCGATAGAGCGCTAGAGCGGTCACGCCCTGAGCAATCAAGGCGCGGACCAGTGGGCGCAAAAGCCATTGGATTACCTTGGAAAACGCTTCCGCACGGGCGTCGCTGATCGGTTCGCTCATTGATCGGAAAATAGAGTCAGTGGGAGAAAAAGTCCACAAAAATTCTTGACAGATGCACAGGGGTCCCTAAGTTTAGCAGTGTACGTGGGAATTTTTCACACAAACACGGGAGTCACTCCATGAAACGTCTTCTTGCTCTTGGCACCGCCGGTTTCCTTGCTGCGTCAGTCAGCGCCTACGCCGCCGATGCCGACATCGTTGATACAGCCGTCTCGGCCGGCAGCTTCAACACGCTGGTCGCGGCCGTGCAGGCCGCCGATCTCGTCGATACGCTGAAGGGCGACGGCCCCTTTACCGTCTTCGCGCCGACCGACGAAGCGTTCGCTGCCCTGCCGGAAGGCACGGTTGAGAACCTGCTGATGCCTGAAAACAAGGACCAGCTCGTTGCCGTGCTGACCTACCATGTGGTTCCCGGCAAGGTGATGTCCGGCGACCTCGCCGGTAAGGCGATGGATGCCGACACGGTTCAGGGTAGCTCGGTATCGATCGACGCCACCGGCGACAGCGTCATGGTCGACGGTGCAACCGTGGTCACCGCTGACGTCGAAGCGACCAACGGCGTCATCCACGTGATCGACGCGGTCATTCTTCCGGAGTGACGCTCACTGGCGCGCGGCGATCAAGGCCGCGCGCCGCTTCGTTTTATCTGAGCTGAGACACGCTCACTGGCGCCCTCCTCGATCGCACAGCGACGGCGCCGAAAAAAAGGGAGAGTTTCGTGGCTACGATCGCAGATATCGTCCTGGATAATTCCGGCGGTGAAGGGCTAGAAGCTTTTGACATCTTGCTTGCCGCGCTGCAGGCAATCGATCCGAACCAGACCGGCGTATTGGGCGCCGCCTTCGATCCTAATGAGAACCTAACGGTTTTCGCCCCAACCGATCAGGCGTTCATCGATCTTGCGAAGGTGATTGACCCGACTGTCACCGACGAGACCGATGCGATCAACGTGCTGGTGGGCGCTTCGGCGGCCCTCTCGCCGGTCGACAACCCGACGGCATTCCTAGAGAAGGTCGTATCCTACCACATCTCGCCCGGCGAAAAGTCCAAAGCCGAGGTTCAGGCCGAAGACAAGATCGACACGCTGGCCGGACTCAACATTAAGCCGTCGGGCGAGATGCTGGGTGACAAGGAACCAGATCTTGCCGACCCGACCTTTGATCCGTCGTTGACAGACCTGACAGCCGACAACGGCGTCGTGCATGTCATCGACAAGGTGCTTCTTCCGTTCGACATCCACTTCAATGATGGAGGCCTTCTTGCCGTAGGCAACGGGAATGATGCTGTCATCGGCAGCGAACTTCCCGACGTGATTGTCCTGGGGAAGGGTCACGATGTCGCCAATGGCGGCGGCAGCATTGACATCATCAAAGGCAACGGTGGCCGGGACGTGCTGAACGGCGGCGATGGCAACGATTTCCTGCATGGTGGACGTAAGAAAGATTTCCTGGCCGGGAATGACGGCGACGACAATCTCTTCGGCAATCGCGGCAAGGACGATCTTTCCGGCGGCGACGGCAACGACTTCGGCCGCGGCGGCCGCGGTAAGGACACCGTCAAAGGCGATGATGGCAATGACCACCTGTTCGGCGGCAGGGCCAAGGATATCCTGGTCGGCGGATCTGGCGACGACTTCCTGAAGGGCGGGTCCGGTGCTGACAAGTTTGTCTTCAACCCGAACAACCTCGGCGACAGCAACGGTAAAGCCAAAGCGCTGGAGGGAGACGACGTCGTTGCTGACTTCAACATTGCCGAAGGTGACAAGCTGGTGCTCGATATGTCGAGTTTCGATCAAGGCACGATCGACTCGCTGGCCGCCACCAGTGGCGACCTCAACGAGCTGGAACTGATCGATCTGATCGACGCCAATGTCGTGACGCTCGGCGCATCCAACGACGGCGACCTGTTGATCGGCCACCCGGTTGGAACGATCGAACTGAACGGGATTCCGTCGGACGTCGATCCGGCGGCTTTGATCCCGGCGGTGAAGTTCAACTTCGATACCGACTTCGTCTGATCAGTCTGAACTGAACCAGGAAGCGGGTCGCGCGGTCTGCGCGGCCCGTCTTTTTCTGTCGCCGCAATGATCAATCGCCGATCGGCAGTTTCGGATCCTTCGGGCCAGGCGGATTCACCGGGTTCGCCCAAGGACGCTCAAGGTGGTAGAAGTCTCGCTCAGCATTTCAACGAGACAAGATCGCCATGACTTCGCCCACGGCGCCGCGCGAATCCGCATCGGTTCATCATCTGCCGAACACGCGGCCGGAGCTGCATCCCGATAACCCCGGGATTCCGCTCGATCTCGGGATGGTCGCGCGGGTTCGGGTCAATCTCTCCGCCGTCGAACGCCGGGCGGCGACCCTCCCGACCCGGCGAACGGTCAAGAAGGAATGGCAGGCCGCCTGGCTGGTGAAGGCGCTCCAGTGTATCGACCTGACCACGCTGTCCGGTGACGATACGAAGGGGCGGGTGGAGCGCCTGTGCGCAAAGGCGCGGCAGCCGCTCCGCATCGACCTGAAGGAAGCGCTCGGCCTCGGCGACCGGCGGATCACGGTCGCGGCGGTCTGCGTCTACCACCGGTTCATCGAGACCGCCAAGGCGGCGCTCGCCGGCAGCGATATCCCGGTGGCGGCGGTCTCGACGGCGTTTCCTGCTGGGCTCGCGCCATTCGAGACGCGGCTCGCCGAGGTGGAAGCGTCGGTCGCAGCCGGTGCCGATGAGATCGACATTGTCATCACCCGCGAGCATGTTCTGAACGGCGACTGGCCGGCCCTCTACGAGGAGGTAAAAGCCTTCAAGGCTGCTTGCGGGCCCGCGCACATGAAGACGATCCTCGGCACCGGCGATCTCAGGACGCTCCGCAATGTCGGGCGCGCATCGTTCGTGGCGATGATGGCCGGCACCGATTTCATCAAGACGTCGACTGGCAAGGAAGGGGTCAACGCGACGCTTCCAGTGGCGCTCGTCATGGTTCGCGCGATCCGCGCCTATCGCGAGTCGACCGGCCATGTGGTCGGCTTCAAGCCCGCGGGCGGCATCTCGACCGCCAAGGCGGCGATGACCTACCAGTTCCTGATGAAGGAGGAACTGGGTAACGCCTGGCTGGAGCCGGCGCTATTCCGGTTCGGCGCGTCGTCGCTGCTTGCCGACATCGAGCGCCAGCTCGAATACTTCGTGACCGGACGCTACGCATCGTTCGATCACCACGCGATCGCCTGAGACGACGGAGGCACCATGTCCGTTGCGGAGATTCTTGACGATCTCGACTACGGCCCCGCGCCGGAAGGCGATGGCCCGGCCCGGGATTGGCTGAAGCAGCACGACGGCCAGACCGGCCTGTTCATCGACGGCGATTGGCGCCAGCCCAACAGCGGAGCCTGGTTCGAGACCCGCGACCCGGCGACCGGCGCTGTCCTCGCCAAGGTGGCGGCCGCCGATGCCGCTGACGTCGAGGCCGCCGTCGCGGCTGCGCGCGCCGCGCAGCCGGAATGGGCGGCGCTGCCCGGGCACGAGCGCGCTCGGTCCCTCTACGCCCTCGCCCGGATGATTCAGAAGAACAGCCGCTTGTTCGCAGTGATCGAAGCGCTCGACAACGGCAAGCCGATCCGTGAGACCCGGGACATCGATATCCCGCTGGTCGCACGGCACTTCTATCATCACGCCGGTTGGGCGCAGGTGATGAAGACCGAGTTTCCCGACCGGGTGCCGGTCGGCGTCTGCGGCCAGATCATTCCCTGGAACTTTCCGCTGTTGATGCTCGCCTGGAAGATCGCGCCGGCGATTGCGTTGGGGAACACGGTGGTGTTGAAGCCGGCCGAGTTCACACCACTGACAGCCATCCTGTTCGCCGACATTTGCAGAATGGCAGGGCTGCCCAAGGGCGTCGTCAATATCGTCACCGGCGACGGGTCGACCGGCGAACTGATCGTCAAGCATCCCGATATCGATAAGCTGGCGTTTACCGGTTCGACCGAAGTCGGGCGACGGATACGGGAAGCGTCGGCCGGGTCGGGCAAGAGCCTGACGCTGGAACTCGGCGGCAAGTCGCCATTCATCGTCTTCGACGATGCCGATCTCGACTCGGCGGTCGAAGGTGTCGTCGATGCCATCTGGTTCAACCAGGGCCAGGTGTGCTGTGCCGGCTCGCGGCTGCTGGTACAGGAATCAGTGCACGACAAGCTCATCGACAAGCTGAAGCTTCGTCTGGAAACGCTTCGGGTTGGCCAGCCTCTCGACAAGGCGATCGACGTCGGTGCGATTGTCGACCAGGTTCAGCTCGATCGGATCAGAGCATTGGTCGAGCAGGGTGCCGAGGAGGGCGCGGAGGTTTTTCAGGCGCCATGCGCGCTGCCGGCCAACGGCTTCTTCTTTCCGCCGACGTTGATGACCAGCGTTCAGCCGGCATCGACCTGTGCCCGCGTCGAGATCTTCGGCCCGGTGCTCGTCGCCATGTCGTTCCGCACCCCGGATGAGGCGGTGACGCTCGCCAACAACAGCGAGTACGGCTTGGCGGCTAGCGTCTGGTCGGAGTCGGTCAACCTCGCGCTTGACATCGCACCGAAGCTGAAATGCGGCGTCGTCTGGATCAACGCCACCAACCTGTTCGACGCCGGTTCCGGGTTCGGCGGCTACAAGGAGTCCGGATACGGCCGCGAAGGCGGCCGCGAGGGTCTGTCGGCCTACATGAAGCCCGCCTGGCTCATCGATGCGGAGCCGATTATCGAACCGGCGGAGCAGTCCGCACCGATTGGCATTGCGCCCGTCGATGCCACTGGGATCGACCGGACTGCCAAGATGTATATCGGCGGCAAGCAGGCGCGACCTGACGGCGGTTATGCGCGGCCGATCGCCGGTGCCGACGGCGCGCTGATCGGCGAAGTCGGCGAGGGCAACCGTAAGGACATCCGCAATGCGGTGGAGGCGGCGCGCAAGGCAACCGGATGGGCAGTAGCGAGCGAACACCTGCGCGCGCAGATCCTCTATTACATTGCGGAAAATCTGGACGCCCGGTCAGCCGAGTTCGCCGTTCGCCTGTCGGCGCTGACCGGCGAAGGCCGCGGCAAGGCGCGGCGTGAAGTCCGCGTGTCGGTCGACCGGTTGTTCGATTTCGCGGCCTGGGCCGACAAATACGAAGGCGTCGTTCACCGGCCACCGTTCCGGGGCTTGGCGCTGGCGATGAATGAGCCGGTCGGTGTTGTCGGCGTCGTCGCACCGGAAACGCCCGGCCTGCTTGGTTTCGTCACACTGATGGCCGGCGCGATTGCCGCCGGCAACACCACCGTGATCGTCCCGTCGGAAAGTCAGGCGCTGGCCGCCACCGACCTCTACCAGGTGCTGGAGACCTCCGATCTGCCCGGCGGCGTCGTCAATATCATCACCGGAGACCGTCGCGCGCTTGGGCTTGAGCTCGCCAAACACGACGCGGTCGACGCCATCTGGGCCTTCGGACCGCCGGATCTGGCAGAATCGGTGGAACGGGCATCGATCGGAAACTTGAAGCAGACCTGGACCGAGACCGTCGCGCGGCAATGGTACAACGCCAGAATCAGCGGTGGCCGCCAAATCCTTGGCCACGCGACCCAGGTCAAGAACATCTGGGTGCCTTACGGCGAGTAGGCGCCAACAGCTCTTGATGGGGTGACGCTCCGAGGGATTCGAACCAATGGCCGACACCGACACCAAGCGACGAACCAAAGTCGAACCGAAAACCGAGCGGCCGCGCCTGCACAAGGTGATCCTCGTCAATGACGACTACACGCCGCGCGAGTTCGTCGTGATGGTTCTGAAGGCGGTTTTTCGCACAACGGAGGAGGAGGCCTACTCGGTCATGCTGACCGCCCACCAGAAGGGCGCCTGTGTTGTTGCGGTCTTCGCCAGGGACATCGCTGAGTCCAAGGCGACCGAAGCCACCGACCTCGGCAAGAGCGCCGGCTATCCGCTGCTGTTCACCACCGAACCCGAAGAGTAAGTGTCGCGGAACGGCGCACGCTTCACGCCGGCCTACCGCTCCGTAACAGCGAGCCGCGCCGCAAAGGCCGCGAAGGCGGCGGCGAAGGTCCGTTGGATCCATCGTGTCGCCCGCGCCGAGCTGAGCACCCGATGCCGGATTCCGCTTGCCAGCATGCCGTAGCCGACGAACACCACGAATGTGAGAATCATGAAGATGCCGCTTAACACCGCAAACCGGGTGACGAAATCCGTTGCGTTGACGGGGATGAACTGCGGCAGGAACGCGGTGAAGAACAACGCCAGCTTGGGGTTGAGAATGTTGATGGCTGCGCCGCGGACCGCGATCGTCGCCCATGACCAACCTGACTTCTGGTCGGGTTCGGCTTCCGCATCGCTCGACGTAGGCAAAGTGCCCGATCCACGCCACATGTCCCAGGCGAGGTAGAGCAGATAGGCGATCCCGAGGATCTTGACGATTTGGAATGCGATCACGCTGGTGTGCAGCAGCGTCGCGAGCCCCAGGGCGCTGGCGGTGAGGCTGGGAACGATGCCGAAGGTGCACCCGAGCGCGGCAGCGACGCTCGCCCGGGCCCCATGTAGTACGCCGATGGACAAGGTGTAGATGACGCCGGTGCCGGGAGCGAGGACCACAAGGAAAGCGGTCGCTAGATATTCCGGACTGACGAACGCATTGCCTGTCATCGCTGCCACCTCTTAAGACTCGCCGGCACTATGGCAATCAATGCCCGGCGCGGCTAGCCGTTTGTGACCCTCGACACTGCAATGCCGTCGGCTCATCGCTAAGATTGACGAGTGGGTCAGTTTGTCGCCGTAAGGCGGGCTTTCCGGGCTGACCTACACATAAACTTAACGGGCGGAAGTTAGTACCATTCCCCGATTCGGGGTTTAGGAGCTGGGAAGTCAGATGGCGGATGTCGTGAAGCGGGCGTTGGTGGTTCTGGTTGCGGTGATGATCTACGGCGCGGCCGGTGCGTGGCTGTCCTCGGTTGTCCCTGCGGGCGCCCAGAGCGAACCTGCTGACCTGTCGGCGCAGGCGCGCGAGGCGATCACCAATTTCTGGGGCGCGGTGATGAGCAACGATGAGAATGCCGTCGCTGCCGCGATTGCGCCGGAGTTTCAAATCCAAAGGGCGAACGGCGATCGCTTTGATGCAGCCACTTATCCAACCAGCCAACTTCCCATCATTGCCGAGATGCCGGTTATCGAAGACCTCATTGTAACCGGGGACGGGGACGTGGTCGTGACCACCTACAAGATCAACGTCAACGAAACCCTTGACGGCCAGGTGGTTCAGGCCTTTGCGCCGCGTATGACGGTGTTTCGCAAGGATGGTGACGACTGGCTCGTCGTCGCACACAGCAACTTCGCGCCGATCCGGTAAATCGAAAGGCGGCGCCACTGGCGTCGTAGAAGAAGGCCACACCGCTCTTCGCGAGCAGATTTTGGCCTCGCCGATGGCGGGGCTGCTATGCTTTCTCAACCGGTTGACCGTCCGCCGGGGTCATACCCACATAATAGGGTCTTCGGCAGGGGTGGCCGAATGGCACTAAACGCTGTATCGATCCCGCCGATTTTTGAAATGCCAAGAAAGCCATGAGTGACGTCAAGCAAACCGTTTATCCGGCGGCGGACGCCAGTCCCAGTTTTCCCAAGCTGGAAGAGGAAATCGGCGCGTGGTGGGTCGAGAATGGGCTTTTCCAGGGGTCGATCGATCGCCGGCGTGAACAGGGCGCCGATGAGTTCGTTTTCTATGACGGACCGCCCTTCGCCAACGGACTGCCGCACTATGGGCACATCGTCACCAGTTTCGTGAAGGACGTGGTGCCGCGCTACCAGACCATGCGTGGCAAGCTCGCCGAGCGGCGTTTCGGCTGGGACTGCCATGGGCTGCCGGCTGAGCTCCATTCGGAAAAGGAGCTCAAGCTCTCCGGCCGGCGCGACATCCTGAAATACGGCGTCGCACGCTTCAATGAGCACTGCCGCACGTCGGTGATGCAGTTCCGCGGCGACTGGGAGTACTACGTCAACCGGGCGGCACGCTGGGTCGATTTCGAGAACGATTATCGCACCATGGACCTCTCCTACATGGAATCGACCATGTGGGCGTTCAAACAGTTGTGGGACAAGGGGCTGGTGTATGAGGGCTACCGGGTGGTGCCCTATTCGTGGGCCGCCCAGACACCTCTCTCGCACTTCGAAACCAGGCTCGACGACTCCTATCGCGCGCGCCAGGACCCGGCGATCACGGTCACGTTTCAATTCGAGCCTAAGGCTGGGGAGACCATCGCGCCCAAGCTACTCGCCTGGACGACCACGCCGTGGACATTGCCGTCCAACCTGGCGCTGGCAGTTCATCCGGAGGCGGATTACGCGCTGATGGAACGGCAGGGCGAGCACTGGATCCTCGCCGACTCCTCGCGCGAGCATTACGCCAAGGAACTGGCCGACTGGGTCAAGGTGGGCAGCCTCAAAGGCGCCGAGCTGATCGGTCGGCGGTATCGTCCGCTGTTCCCGTTCTTCGCCAACACCGAGAACGCTTTCGTGGTGCTCGGCGGCGAGTTCATCGAACTGGGAGAGGGATCGGGCGTGGTCCATATCGCGCCAGCCTTCGGCGAAGACGACATGGCGGTGGCGCAGGCGGCCGGCATTCCCGTTATCGATCCGGTTGATTTTGAAGGCAATTTCACCGACGAGGTGCCGCCCTACGCCGGCAGCAACGTGTTCGAGGCCAACAAGGCGATCATCCGCGATCTTAAGGCCGATGGCGCGGTGGTGCGTCACGAGACCTATGAGCACAATTATCCGCACTGCTGGCGGACTGATCAGCCGCTGATCTACAAGGCGATCCCGTCCTGGTACGTGAAAGTAACCGCCTTCCGTGACCGGATGGTCGAGCTCAACCGCGACATCACCTGGATGCCCGAACATGTCGGCGAGGGCATCTTCGGCAACTGGCTCGCCAATGCCCGCGACTGGAACATCGGCCGCAACCGCTACTGGGGCGCGCCGATCCCGGTGTGGAAATCGGACGACCCGCGTTATCCGCGTGTCGACGTCTACGGCTCGCTCGACGAGATCGAGCGCGATTTCGGCGTGCGACCAGACGATCTGCACCGCCCCTATGTCGATGAGCTGACTCGACCGAATCCCGATGATCCGACCGGTCAGTCGACCATGCGACGGGTCGAGGACGTGCTCGACTGCTGGTTCGAGTCCGGGTCGATGCCCTTCTGCCAGGTGCATTACCCGTTCGAGAACAAGGAGTGGTTCGACAGCCACTTCCCCGGCGACTTCATCGTCGAATATGTCGGCCAGACCCGCGGCTGGTTCTACACGCTGATGGTGATGGCCACCGCCCTGTTCGACAAGGCGCCGTTCCGCTCGGCGATTGCGCACGGGATCGTCCTCGACGAGAACAAGCAAAAACTGTCGAAGCGGCTGAAGAATTACCCGGATCCCGTGGAAATGTTCAACACTCACGGGGCCGACGCGCTGCGCTGGTACATGATCTCGTCGCCGCTTCTGTCCGGCGGCGATCTCGCCATGCCCAAGGACGGTCGAGCGATCGGCGATGCGGTGCGCCAGGTGCTGCTGCCGGTGTGGAACGCCTATTCGTTCTTCACGCTTTACGCCAATATCGACGGCATCAAGGGCAAGCTGATCACCTCGGCGGATGCGGAACTTGATCGCTATATCCTCGGCAAGACCGCCGATCTGGTGCGGACGGTTGAAACCGCCATGGATCGGCTCGACCTTGCCGGTGCCTGCGATGCGCTGTCGCCGTTCATCGAAGCGCTGAACAACTGGTACATCCGCCGCTCGCGGGAGCGGTTTTGGAGTTCTCAACGGAACAACGACAAAGCTGCGGCCTACGACACGCTCTACACGGTGCTGGTGACGCTGGCGCGGACAATGGCGCCATTCCTGCCGTATCTGACCGAGACCATCCACCGGGCACTTTGCGACGGCAAAAGCGTTCACCTGCAGGACTGGCCGGATGCATCGGCGTTCGAGGTCGATACGGAACTGGTAGCACGGATGGATTTGGCGCGTTCTGTGTGTTCCGCCGCGGCGTCGATCCGCACCGCAAAGAACCTCCGCAACCGCCTGCCACTGCGCAGGCTGACCGTCGCGCATCCCGAGTTCGCCGTGTTGGAACCACTGACCGACGTGATCGCCGAGGAGGCCAACGTGAAGGAAGTGGTGCTCGAAGCCGACCCGGCTGCGTTCGGAGCGGAGGTCCTGGCGGTGAACGCCCGTGTCGCCGGCAAGCGGCTCGGCAAGGCGATGAAGGACGTGCTGGCGGCGGCAAAAGCCGGCGATTGGCGGCGTCTGGATGGCGGTGCCGTCGAGGTGGCCGGGCAGGTGCTCCAGGCCGACGAATTCGATTTGCGGTTCCGGGCCAACGAAGGGCTTGATGCGGCGAGCTTTGACGGTTCAGCCGGGGTGATCGTACTCGACACCGACGTCGACGCGGCGCTCGAACAGGAAGGGGTTGCCCGCGACTTCATCCGGCTTGTGCAGGTCGCCCGCAAGGACGCCGGCTTCAACGTTGCCGATCGGATCGAGATCGAGGTGAAGGCCGGGTCGATTGCCGATGCGGCCATCGCGGCGCATCTCGAAACGGTCAAGCGCGAGACTCTTGCGGTGTCCTACGATGCTGTAGAGGCACCGGCCGGCTTCGTCTCCGAAGCAAGCCTAGCCAACGAGCCCATCGCCATCGGCGTTCGCGTCGCTGGCTAAGGCGGTCGTGCATGGAGGTCGGTGATGGCGAAGAAGGCCGCACTTGCGCCGGCCGACAAGGTTGCGCTCTATGAGGCAGTAATCGCTGCGATTCCGGGCGTTGAGCGCAAGGGCGCAACGATGCCCTACACCTCCGTCAACGGCCATATGTTCAGCTTTCTGAACAAAGACGGGCAGATGGGTTTGCGACTTGCCGCCGGCGACCGCGAAGCGTTCCTGGAGCGCCACGACACGGTGCTCTGCGAGGAATACGGCCGGGTGATGAAAGAATACGTCGCCATCCCGGACGGGCTTTTGTCCGATACGGCGAAACTCAAGCCTTATGTCGAGGCGAGTTTCGCTTATGTCAGCGCGCTGAAACCGAAACCGACCAAGCGGAAACCGAAGGCGTGACGAGGCGCCTCTGTGTTTCCGCCATCGCGATGTTATCGGACGTCGGTGACCTGAGGATTGCAGATCTCAGGAGGACAGGGACGCGCGTCGATCACCAGCGTAACCTCGCGCAGCTCGCGAACAGGCTCCCCCTCGAGGACCTCGTAGCGAAACCGTAGTCCCGTCCCTTCCACCTCAGGCGTTGTCAGTTCGACGACAAGCGCCGAAGGAACGTCCTCCCAAACGCCGGATATCACGGCGTTGGGAGGGACATGCGCGAAGCTGTCGCTGCCTTGGGACCATTGATCCAGGAAATCCTCGACGGAGATGACGTGCGCCTCCCGCATCGGGCGATCTGGGACCGCAAGCAGATGAGCGTCCATGCCTTCGAGCACGAGTTCACCGTCCGCCATCGTGGCCATCTGAGCCTGATCCACAAAGAAGAACAGGTTCGGTCCGTCTTCTTCGGCGTGTACCGGCAGAGCAGACGGCCCAACAAAGACGGCAAGGGCCAGAAAGCGGAACGGCCGGCGCATCAGTCTCGGGCTCTGACGAGCCCCCAGATCGCCGGCACGGCCAAGGCCGCGAGCGCGATTTTGAGGAGGTCGCCGAGAATAAATGGCGCCACCCCGGCGGTGAAGGCGGTCTGGACGCCAAGACCGGTTGCGCCGTTCGACAAGTTCGCGAACCAAGCGAGCCAGGCGAACCCGAGCGCGAAGAGGATGACGTCGGCGAAGATCATCACCGCGAAGAGCTTCACGAACGACTGCGACCAGCCCAGGTCCGCTGCCTTACCGACCACGTAGGCCAGCACGATGAATCCAGCGAGAAAGCCACCGGTCGGGCCGAGGAAATAGGCCGGTCCGGCGACCGCGGGCGGCGTGTTGGTGAACACGGGCAGCCCAAGAGCACCCTCGGCGAAATAGACAAGGACCGTCGCAACCGCCAGGCGCGATCCGTAGCCAGCGGCGATTGCCATGATCGCAAGAGTCTGCAGCGTGATCGGGACCGGCCAGAACGGGACCTTGATCTTGGCGGAGATCGCGAGAATGGCGGTGCCGACCAACACCAGCAGGACGGCGCCGACCAGTCGGGTTGCCCCTTCCGGGAGCAGGGTTTCGGCCAGAGCCGCGCGGCCCGTTCCGTTGGATGGCATCGACATTATGTTCGCGCGCTCCTGGCTGAGTCTTGTGTCAGAGGTCAGCTATACGGGGAATGAAAAGGCGCGACAAGCGATCCTGCAATTGCACTTTGCAGCCGTCGCTCCGTCCGCTAAAGAGGCGCGCATGCAGCAACGCGACATAGACCTCCACAAGATCCTGACGGCCGCTCCGGTTGTCCCGGTACTCACCATTGAATCCCCCGATGCGGCCGTCCCCTTGGCGCGCGCTTTGGTCGCCGGCGGTCTGACCGCGATCGAAGTGACCTTGCGGACAGCGGCGGCTCTCGACTGTATTCGGGCAATCGCAAGCGAGGTGGAAGACTGTGATGTCGGCGCGGGCACTGTGCTCGACGACGTTCAGTTCACTCATGCAGTGGATGCCGGCGCCCGCTTTGTTGTAACGCCGGGCGCGTCGCCCCGTCTGGTTGCGGCCGCGTCCGATGCTCCGACCCCGTTTCTGCCGGGTGTCGCTACCGTTGGTGAGGCGATGACGCTCGCGGAGCAGGGGTTCTCGACGCTCAAGTTCTTTCCGGCCGAAGCCGCCGGTGGCGTGGCCTATCTCAAGGCGCTCGCGGCGCCGCTCGCTAATGTGCGCTTCTGCCCGACCGGTGGCGTCAATGCGGCAAATGCCGTCGACTACCTGTCGCTTGCCAATGTGATGTGCGTCGGCGGATCGTGGGTCGCGCCGGCGGACGCGGTCGCGAACGGGAACTGGACCCGCATTACCGCGCTATCCCGCGAGGCTGTCGCGCTCCGCGCTGCCTAGCGGCTTGCCGACGCCTCCGGCCCAAGGAAGAACTGGCGAATCGTCGCTGGCACCAGACGGTCGGCGATCTCCTTGCCGGTTGCGTCAAAACGGTTGGCGAGTTGGGTCGTCAGGAGCAGCTCCGCTAGGCCGTGAACAAGCGACCACATGCCGATCACCTGATTCGCCAGATCTGGATCGGACATGCGCGCATCGCTGTTGTAGTAGGCGCCGACCGCGCGAACCGGATGGTCGAATGCATCGTTTCCGGCTGAGCGGAAGCCCTCATCCTTCGTGTTCAGGCGGTTCTTCTGGAAGAGAAGGCGAAAAAGTTGAGGGTTGGCGATCGCAAACGCGACGTAGCCCCGTCCGACCGCGATGAGATAGTCGATCGACCCGATCGGGATACCCGACTCGTGCGCGCTCATTGTTGCCGACAGGCGTTCGAAGCCGGTTCTGGCGATTTCCGTCAACAATGCACGGACATCGCGAAAGTGGTGCGCCGGGGCCGCGTGGGAGACACTGGCACGTCGCGCGCAACCGCGTAGCGTGAACCCTTCGATGCCCTTCTCCGCCAGCTCTTGCTCAGCGGCCTGAAGCAGCGACGCGCGCAGATCGCCATGGTGGTAGGGCCTGTGACGGTTGGCATCAGGTGGGGCAACTCCCACGGGAGCTTGGTCGGTCGTTGCGGCAGCCATGACGGCATCGGCTCCTAAGCGCATGATTCTTAATCTTGACGTTATCAAGATTTGGCGCGCCAATAAACTTGGCAGCGTCAAGATGGCGGTTTTGTTATGTCTTCACTGGAGCGAAGCGGCGTTGAGGGCGAGGCAACTGCCCTTTCTACGCATCATCGCGGCGGGGCTGGTCACGATCTCGGCAAGCGATCCCCACTCTACTATGTCGACTGGCTTCGGGTGTTGCTCGTCTCGCTAGTGGTCGCTCATCATGCGGCGCAGGCATATGGGCCGACCGGAAGACGATGGCCGGTCTTCGAGGCGGAACGCACCAATCTTCTCGGGCCCTTCTTCAGCGTCAACGCGGCCTTCTTCATGGGCTTCTTCTTTATGATCTCGGGCTACTTTGTCGCTGGATCTCTTGCCCGGAAGGGTTCGATTCGTTTCCTCAGAGATCGCCTGATCCGGCTTGGCCTACCGCCACTGATCTTCGGTTTCGGCTTCTTCGCGGTCGTCGGCTACGCATTTTCCGGCGAGACATCAGGATTCTGGTCCTACTACTTGGCCACCTATATCGGTGAATGGGACGTCGAGTTCGGCCCGCTGTGGTTTGTTCTCCACCTCCTGGCCTATTCGATCGTTTATGTTCTGCTCGCGGCGGTGTTCCCGAAACTGACCGCCCCAGGTAGTGCGCCACCGCCGACCTTCGCGTCGATTCTGGCGCTCGTCGCGGCGATATGGATCGTTGGCGGCCTCGCCCGTAGCGCCTATCCGCAGGACACCTGGGTCAATCTCCTCGGCTTCATTCCCGCTGAGCCCGCCCACATGCCGCAATATGTTCTGATGTTCGCGGCGGGCACGATTGCCGGACGCAACGGGTGGTGCGTAACCTTGCCTCACCGGACCGGGTCCCTGTGGCTGACGATTGGGCTGACAGCGGCCCTGGGGTGGTATGCGGTTCGCTATCTGCGGGATTTCGCCGGCCTTGATTTGCTCCGCGACGTACCGATAGGCATCGTCTTCCCGCTCTGGGAAGCGGTCGTTTGCGTGGGGCTCAGCGTGGGGCTACTGGTCTACGGGCGACAACACTGGAGCGTGCCGTCGAAATGGCTGGCACGCCTGGGACCTGCTGCCTACGGCGTGTTCCTCATTCATATCTTTGTCGTCGTCGGCTTCAACTTTGCCCTGTTGGCGCTACCGCTCGGGCCGTTCGTCAAATTCCTGATTGTGACCGCGCTGTCCCTGACCGTGAGCTTCGCGGTGATCATCGCGCTTCGCCAGATTCCGATTGTCGCTCGGGTGATCTGAAGCGATTCGGCCGAAATGGTTAAGACGCATGGATAGAAACGGACCCGAAACGACAGAAAGGCGCCGCCCGGGTTGCCCCAACCGACGCCTCCCTGTCAGGTCAATCCGCTCTTCCTGCGCAGCCCGAGGGCGCGCGTGGTCAAGCCGACCGATCTGAGGCGTGCTTTCCGAACGGCTTCCATTGCTGGACACCTTCCGAAATGCACCGTCGCAAGCGACCTTGCGGTCTCTGCGACGCCCGCCGAACGGTTTCGCCGCCGTTCACGGGATCACCGGCCCACCTGTCGATTCCGCGCAACATCGCTGCCGCCCTTCCTCGCAAGCGGTTCCGCTGGGCATCTCCGACGTGATCGGCTTTCGCTTCTCCCGCCGGCGCGGTCCGCTGGAAAACTGATCTCGAACGTCCGATTAGCCCTTTCGGCCTCAACCAGCTCTCGCGGTATGAGGATGGTGACCCAGTCGCCCGCCAAAGCAAAGCGCCAATCCGGCCGGCTGGGAAATCTGGGGATAGCGGGGAGAGCGTCGCACGTCGGATGGCGGACGCGATCTCGTCGAAGGCCGAGCTTTGGGCTGCACCGAGAAGTTTGCTTCTGGGGTGCGTTGTGCTGACCTTCGTTTGTTCGCGCGTGAGGCGCAGACCAGTAACTACCGCAGATCGGCTGACGCGCCCTGCCGTGGCGCCTATGTTTGGGGACCGGCGAACGGCGCCGGCAGCCGCGGAGTGTTGCCATGACCCATCGACCGTTTGCACCGCAAGGTCGGGCGTATCAGCGGCTTGCGGCAAAGGATCCCGGCGACAAGGGGTGCCTGCCGGCCTCCCGCCCCTATGTGCTCGCCGCCACGATCCTCGCTTCGGCGATGGCCTTCATCGACAGTACGGTCGTTAACATCGCCGCGCCGGTGATCCAGGCAGGTTTCGACGCGAGCATCCGCGACCTTCAATGGGTGCTGAACAGCTATCTGCTGATGCTCGGTGCGCTGATGCTGGTCGGCGGCGGCCTTGGCGACCGAATCGGCCGGCGGCGGGTGTTTGTCATTGGCATCGTCGTCTTCGCCATTGCCTCGGTCGCCTGTGCCATCGCACCGACGGTGCTGTTTCTGATCGTCGCGCGGGTCGCGCAGGGGATCGGGGCGGCGCTACTGGTGCCGCAGAGCCTGGCGTTGATCTCGGCGAACTATCCCAAGGAGATTCGTGGGCGTGCCATCGGTACCTGGGCGGCCGCGTCCGCGGTTACCACCGCGCTCGGGCCGCCGCTCGGCGGTTTGCTGATCGATCTCTTGTCCTGGCGGATGGCGTTCTGGATCAACCTGCCAATTGCGGCCGTGGCGATCTGGCTGGCGCTCAAGCACATCCCCGAGAGTCGCGACGAGCACGCCGTCGGCTCGGTCGACTGGCAGGGCGCGCTGCTGGCTACACTTGGCTTCGGGGCCGTCACCTACGGCCTGATCGCGATCGGTGAACCCGGCGGCTTGCCACTGCTCGAATTTGGCCTGCCCGTGGTCGGTATCATCTTGCTTGCGGCGTTCATCGCGGTCGAGGGGCGGGTGCGGAACCCGGTAATGCCATTGGAGCTGTTCCGCTCGCGCGTGTTCACCGGCGGCAATATGGTCACGGTGCTGCTCTATGGGGCCCTGAGCGGGTCCCTGTTCCTGCTTCCCTTCGATCTCCTCGTCCGCCGTGAGCTGACGACGGCCGAAGCTGGTCTGACGATCCTGCCGTTCGGCCTCATCATCGGCTTCATGTCCCGCTGGATGGGGGCACTGGCCGACCGGCATGGTCCCCGTCCGTTCCTGATTGTCGGGCCGCTCCTGGTCGCGGTTGGCTGCGGGGTTCTTGCTTTGGGTCTCGACAGTTTTTGGTTGGGGGTCATGGTCCCCGCGATCATTCTCGCGGTGGGTATGGGTGTCGTCGTCTCGCCGCTGACCACGGCGGTAATGAACGCGGCGCCCCAGGAGAAGTCGGGTGCGGCGTCCGGGGTCAACAATGCTGCCAGCCGCCTCGCGGGGGTTATCGCGGTCGCGGTCATCGGCGCCGTGGCGAGCCTTGTTTATCGGGCTGAAGCCCCAGCGGACGCACCGCGGTTCGGCCTCTTGCCCGAAGCAGACCATCCGCTTCGCGCCGCAGCGGAATCGGCCTTTCTGTCCGGCTATGCGGTCGGCATGGCGGCCGTGGCTGTCGGCGCTCTGCTCGCGGCGATCGCGGCGTTCTGGACCCTGCCCAAGGGTGGCGCGGGGACAGAGCGGGTGGCCACGGAGCCGGCATCACCATAAACGAGCCGGTGCGAACGCCGTATGGCTCTTGATCACCGCGCTCTTCTGGACGCCACCGGGCCGTTCGACACATTCCTCGTTTTTGATCAGACTCGGTGCTTTGCCTATTGACTCCTGGTAACGTCCGGCACGTTCTTTGTGGTGCCTATTTCGCTTGATTTCTGCCACACGTGGCTTGCGAAGTGGCTCGGACTGCCGAATGTCAGCGTATTGACGGCGCGACCGTGCCCGTGCGCCGCAGCTACCTCAAGCAAGCCCGCAATGCGGGGCTGGTCGCTCATGACCATCAGAAAGGTTGATTGGATGCGCCGGACGCAGATTGGTTTCGTGGGTGGCGCCGTCGCGGCGCTAACGTTGGCGGTCACGACGGCGCATGCGGAACCGTTCTCCTGGTCGGGCGTCTATGAGGGCTTTTTCGTCTGCGACCATCTGAGCGCCGGTACCGGTGGCGGTTTCGGACGCGCCTTAACCCTGTCGATCAGGCAGACCGGCGATCGCATCGACGTTCAGACCGGTGCGGTCGTCGATGCGGACGTTGGTGTTTCCCGGTCATTCTATCGCGGTGAGGTGATGGCCAGTGCATCGGGGGATATGGTCAGCGGCTATCTGGAGGTCTGCGAAAGCAGTTTTCCCTACAATGAACTCGTTCGACTTTTCCCGGCCAGCACCGGCACCGTTCCGTTCCGGTTTGCCGCCGACACGGTGTTCATATCGAAAGCGGTGCCCGGCGAGGTTGGCCGTCTGGTCGCCGAAAGCTGTAAGTGGTCGATGACCCGCGTGTCGGATGATCCGCCCGACTTCGAGGGGTGTCCGTAGGCACTGTTCAATCGGTAAGGAGGAGGAGATGACGTTGCGAAATGCGCTAATTGCGACGTTTGGGGTTCTGTTCCTGTCGGTTCCGGCCCTCGCGCAAGACGCCCCACCTAACGTGACCGGCGTGTGGAGCGGAACATTCACCGGCGGCGTCCGAGGTGGCGGCGGTCAGCTTGCGGCAGCCGACGAAGCACCACGGTTCGTTCAGCCTGGCGACCGCGACATAACGTTGACGATCGACGAGCAGGACGGTCGCGGTTTCGTCGGGAGAATTGCGTCGAACCTCGGCTCGGAGGCCGTCCAGGGCGTGATCCGCCTCGACAATCGGACTTTACTGATGGTCGACGACGACTCGACCCAGACTGCAACGTTGCTGTCGGACGGCGAGATGGAGTTCTGCAACCACTCGCGCACGGTCTATGACCGCTTCACGATGTGCTTTCTGCTGATGCGAGAGTGATCCGGCGGCAAGGGCGGCAGCGTCCTCGGCGGCGCCTCCACTAGCGGTTCTGGTAGCGTTCCCGCAGGTCCTTGGTGCGCTGGACGGTGTGATCGTGAAGGCATGAGCCGACAGCGAAGTTGGCTCCTGTGCCGCCGTACCATTCGTAGGCGACCGCGTCGCAGTCCTTCTGCTTGAAGGTGATCCAGGCCCGCTGTGCGGCGAGTAGGTCCGCCTTCCACTCCTGCGCAGCGTCCGCCGGCAGGAAGTCGTCCGGCGTGATCGCTGCCATCACCTGCTTCCACACCGCGTTCAACTCAGCATTCTGCCGCCTCGTACGCCTGCCAGATGCAGGCAGTCATCTCGACATTGCTGGTGGCGTTGTCGCAGTCGAGGGTCGCCTCGGCGGCGAGGGGCGTGGTTAACCAGATGGCAGCGGTAAGTAGAACGAGGCGGTTCACTGGGATCTTTCTCCGGTTGGAACCTGATCGGAATGGCCCTACTCCGCCGCCGCCGTGTTGTGGTTGCGGGTGAGGAAGTCGGCCATGCGGGCGAGCGCTCGTTCGATGTTTTCGGCCGAGTTGGCGTAAGAGACACGGACGTACCCCTCGCCGAGCACACCGAAGTCGGGGCCGCCGATGATCGCGACGCCTTCCTCCTCGAGCAGGCGACTGGCCAGGTCCTTGGCCTTGAAGCCGGCTTCGCTGACATTGGGGAAGGCGTAGAAAGCGCCCTTCGGGGTGATGCAGGAAACACCGGGGAGCTTGTTCAGGCCCTCAACGACAATCGCCCGGCGGCGGTCGAACTCGGCGACCATCGCGCCGACCGAGTCCTGCGGCCCGGTCAGCGCCGCGAGCCCGGCAAACTGTGCGGCGCTGTTGACGCATGACCAGGCGTTGACCGCAAGCTTGCGCATCTTGTCGTAGAGCGCTGGCGGCCAGATCGCCCAGCCCATCCGCCAGCCGGTCATCGCGTAGGTCTTGGACCAGCCGTCGAGCAGGATCAGCCGGTCGCGGATTTCAGGATAGCTGAGCAGCGAGACGTGCGGCAGCCCGTCATAGGTCATCTGCCCATAAATCTCGTCGGAGAGAATGGCGATGTCCGGCCGCTCGGCGAGACCGGCGACCAGCTTGTCGATCTCCGCTTTGGGCGTCACACCGCCAGTCGGGTTGGCCGGTGAGTTGAGGATGATCAGCCGGGTTTGCGGGGTGAGCAGGCCAAGGGTCTCCTCGGCGGAGAAGGCGAAATCGTTCTCCTCGCGGATCGGGATCGGCACCGGTCGCGCGCCGGTGAATTCGATCATCGACCGGTAGATCGGAAAGCCGGGGTCCGGATAGAGGATGTCGACGCCGGGTTCGCCGAACATCAGGATGGCCGAAAACATGGTGATCTTGCCGCCAGGCACGATGATCACCAGCTCGGGCGATACCTCGATGTCGAGCCGTCGGTGAACGTCGGCCGCGACCGCCTCACGTAGCGCCGGGATTCCGTTCGCCGCGGTGTAGCCGTGCTGCCCGTCGCGCAGTGCCTTCACCGCCGCGTCGACGATGTGATCCGGTGTGCGGAAATCGGGCTGGCCGATGCCAAGATTGATGACGTCGCGGCCCTCGGCCGCCAGGGCATTGGCCCGGGCGAGAACGGTGAAGGCGTTCTCTTCCCCGATCCGATCGAAGCCGGCGATGGTCGTCAGCATGGAGCCTCCCGCATGGGGCGTTGATTTTGCCGCTTCTCTTCGCCGATAACGCGGCCCGAATCAAATCGCCCTCCGGTTTCTGCCAGGGCAGCCTATCTGTTCCCAAGGAAACGTCCGCTTTGACCTGGACTCCACCACCATTCCCGCCACGAACACCGATCGCTGGCCGGTACGCCCGCCTCGAGCCGTTTTCGTTGCGAGACCATACGACTGGCCTGCACGCAGCCTATTCGGAGGACGCGACCGGCGAGCTTTGGCGGTTCCTAGGCGCGGGTCCGTTTGCCGATGAAGCGGCCTTCCGCGCCCATGCCGAGACGACCATGACCGGGGACGATCCCCTGACCTTCGCGATATTGGATGCGGCAACTGGCGAGGGACTGGGACAGGCGGCGCTGATGCGGATCGAGCCGGCGCATGGAGTGATTGAGGTCGGCGCGATCACCTTCTCGCCGAGGCTGAAGCGAACGCGAAGCGCCACGGAAGCTATTTATCTGTTCGCACACCGGGTGTTCGACGAGCTCGGCTATCGCCGTTTCGAATGGAAGTGCAACAACGACAACGCGGCGTCGAAACGCGCCGCGGGCCGCTTCGGGTTTACAGCGGAAGGGGTCTTCCGGCAGCATATGATGGTGAAGGGGGCGAACCGGGATACCGCGTGGTTTTCCATGCTCGACAGCGAGTGGCCGGCCCGCAAGGCCGCCTTCGAGACCTGGCTCGATCCGTCGAACTTCGACGCGACGGGCCGGCAACGGACCAGTCTGTCGTCGCTGATGGGAGCCTTGGTCGCGTCGTGATGCGGATCGCCGCCAGTCTTGTCGTCGGAGCCATTGCGTGGGCTACGCCAGCGGTCGCGGAGCCGCTGACCCTGGCGCCGTTCAAGGATGAGTTGTTCGCCTACCCGAAGATTCTCGACCAAAGCGACGGCGGTGACGTACTTCTGGTCGAGTACGATCAGAAGCGCGATCTCGACCAGCGCGACATCACCCGGCGCCTCAAGGTTGACCCGAAATACGTCTCGCTCGAAACCCAGGCGGTCGAGCAGGATCTGGTCATCCGCAATGGTCGGCGACGGGTCCGCCATGTGGCGGTGGGTAACACTGGACCCGGCGCCTCGGCGATCGTCATTTTCCTCCACGGTCGCGGCGCCGACCGCAAGGCCGGTGCCAACGACTGGATTCACGGCGGCAACTTCAACCGGCTGAAGAACCTGATGATGCGGAGCGGCGGCCTCTACCTGTCACCCGATTTCGCTGACTTCGGCCGGCGCGGCGCTTCCGACATCAAGACGCTGCTGCTCCACTATGCCAACCAGTCACCGGGCGCCCCGGTGGTACTCGGTTGCGCGTCGTGGGGCGGTAGGGTCTGCTGGCGCCTGATGAACGATCCGGAAGTGACGTCGCGGATCACTGGTCTCGTCTTCCTGGATTCGGCGACCGACCGCGACTTCCTGAGCAAGCTCGCGGCCCTGCCGCACGACTCTCGCCCGGCGATCCATATTTCGAACACCCGCGCCGATCGGCTGATGGGCTACAAGTCGCAGCTCGATTTCTATCGCCGGCTCAAGGCGGCAGCCTCCGACTATCCCATCCGCGTCGTCAATTTCAGTTCCGGAACCCACGGCATCTCGCTGCGGATGACCGACTGGCGTCAGGTTCTCAACTGGATGTTCGCATCCAAAACCGGCTGACATGTCACCGCTTGACCGGTCCGTGCCGGTGCACCATGGTCCGCGCCGCGCAACCGACAAGAATGAACGGGGGTTTCCGATGGATCGTCTCAAGGGCAAACGTGCGTTTCTCACTGCCGCCGGCGCCGGTATCGGCCGGGCGACGGCGGAAGCTTTCGCTGCCGAAGGGGCCGAGGTCATCGCCACCGACCTCAACCCCGACCTGCTGGTCGATCTTCGCGACCGCGGTGTCGCCGAGACCGCAACGCTGGACGTTCGCGACACGGAAGCCATCAATACGGCCGCGGAAGCCGTCGGTCCGGTCGACGTGCTGTTCAACTGCGCTGGCTTCGTCCATCACGGCACTGTTCTGACCACTACCGATGAGGACTGGGACTTCTCGTTCGACATCAACGCCAAGGCGATGCACCGGACGATCCGGGCGTTCCTGCCGGGGATGCTGGAACGCGGCAGCGGCTCGATTGTCAACATCTCGTCGGGCGCGTCCTCGGTTCGCGGCATCCCGAATCGCTATGTGTATGGCGCGTCCAAGGCTGCCGTCGTTGGGCTCACCAAGGCGGTTGCCGCCGACTTCATCCGCCAGGGCATCCGTGCCAATGCCATCTGTCCGGGCACAATCCAGTCGCCGTCGCTCGATGGGCGGATCGCCGCCCTGGCTGAGGAAAGCGGCAAGCCGGAGGCCGAGGTACGGCAGGCATTCGTCGATCGCCAGCCGATGGGTCGACTTGGCACGGCCGAAGAGATCGCGGCGCTGGCAGTATACCTTGCCGGCGACGAGTCGGCCTACACCACCGGCCAGATCTTCCTCGCCGACGGCGGTTTCGCTCTCTAGCTTACGCCCTCTGGACAGGTTCACGTCTTCGCAGCAATCTCTCCTTTGGCGAAAAAGGCGAGGGAGGGGGACGATGACCGCAAGGATTTTGCTGACTGCCGCGATTGCCGCGGCCGGGCTCAGTGCTGGACCGGCGTTCGCCGACGACGATTGGGCCGGCTTGTACACGGCGATCGACGGCAAAGATGGCTCGGTCGATCGACTGTCGATTGTGCCGAATAGCAACGGCACCTTCACTATTCACATGACGTCAACCGGCCTCAGCCTTTGTGCTGACGCCGGTGACAACACCGCGGGATGGATCAATGCGACCGGGCGGTTGGCTGGCAAGGCATTGCTCCGCGAGCACGTAAGGGTGACCTGCGCCGCCACAGGCGAGAGCCGGGATATCGCCAGTTCCCGCTATGCGATCCACGAAGTCAACGATGACATCCTGATGATGCGAGCCCCCGACGACGGACGCGCCCTCTATTACCACCGCGTGAGCGACGACTGACGCCGAGACCTAGGGTGTCCACAGTCGGGTCACGTCAAAGGCGTGGACGTCGTGGCACAGGTTGACGAAGGCGGCTGCCTGGTGATCCACCACCGCCTTACCCTTTTCGGCGGTGGCGGCGGCCGCATTGCCGACGGTGCCGTGCGGATTGAGATCTTGCGCCTTCCAGCCGAACTGGACCGGCCCGTGGCCGCGCAGGTGGTCGAACTCGTCGATGAAGTCGAGCTGGGTTGAGCGGAAGTCAGTCGCTTGCTCCATGCGCACCAGGTCGGGGCGCAGGTGGAGCATCATCGAGGTCTCGATGTCGCCGCCATGGATGCCGTAAAGATCCTCTTCCGGCTCGGACGTGCCCACCGGCTGGCCGAAGCGCGCCCAGGCGGTGGCAACCACCAGGATGTCGTGCCGCACCCGTAGTTCGCGCGCGACGATGTCGACCATCGGCACGTTGCCGCCATGGGCGTTGACCACGATCAGTTTGCGGACTCCCGCCCGGTGCACACTGTCGCCGATGTCGAGCCAGTATTTTGTCGTCGTTTCCCAAGTTGAGGTCAGCGTTCCCGGTGACGAGATATGCTCGTTCGACTTGCCGACCGCCTGGACCGGGAGGAAAGTAACCGGCAAGTCGTCTGGCAGGAACGCGATCGACCGGGCGATCAGCCCCTCCGCGATCGCGGTGTCGGTCGCGACCGGGAGATGCGGACCGTGCTGCTCGATGGCGGCGACGGGAAGAACCGCTATCCACGACGCGGTGTCGCCATCGGCGAAGTCGCGTGTGGTCATGTCCTGCCAATGTCGGGTGGGAAGCATGGTATGGCTCTGCTGAGATGTCCGGTGAGCGGGTCGACGTTAAGCCGGGAGCGGTCGGTTGAACAACACGATAATCTATCTGACCGGTCACGCCGGCGTCGGCAAGTTGACGGTTGCCCAGGCGATTGCCGAATCGACCGGCGCCCGGATCGTCGACAATCACGCGGTCAACAACCCGATCTTCCGGCTGATTCGGCTTTACCGGAACGAGCCGCTGCCCGATGCCGTCTGGGATCGCGTTGAGGAAGTGCGGGCCGCGGTTCTGGAGACGATTGCCACGTTATCGCCGGCGGACTGGAGCTTCGTCTTCACCCATGTTGCCCTGGACCATCCCGACGATATCGCGGTCTATCACGCGATCCGCCGCACGGCCGAACGCCGCGACGCCCGCTTTCTCCCGGTTCGGCTCACATGCGATCTCGACGAGTTGATCCGGCGCATCGCCATGCCCGAGCGCCGGGCGTTGCTGAAGGATATTTCACCAGCCAACGCCAGGGAGGACTATCAGAAACCATTGCTGGCGCTCGACGAACCGGACGCCGTTGACCTCGACATCACGCGCATCGACCCGACTGAGGCTGCAAACCGGATTGTTGCTGCTGCTGAGCGCTGAAAGAGGCGAGGTGTCGACTCAAGCGTCGGCGTATGCGTGCGCCAGTCCGGGGATATCCCAACCGGCCCGGGTCGCGCCTGCCTGATACGCGCTGTCCATGAAGTCGAGCAGCGCTTGGGCCGGATTGTCGGCGGAGCGCATTTGGTCGTAGGCGAGGATCGCCATCGCGCCGCCATTTTTTTCGACCCAAAGAGCCCTATCGGGTTTGAGTGGCGCGTCCTTGAGCCCCGGCGGTTCGGGGTAGGTGTAGGAATAGAATGCCGGCGCCGGTGCGGTATCGTCGCCGGGCCAGAAGCCGAAGCTGATCACCTCGTGCGAATAGGCTTCCCGATCCGACTGCGTGCGTGCGTTCTCCAGTGGCGCCGCGCGGCCCGAGAACCGGGTCAGCACCAGGTCGAAGCTGTGCCAATAAAGGTGAACCGGCGTCGATTTGCCGGCGAAGCGACCGCGGTAGATCTCCATGATCGTGCTCGCGGCACTGATCACCTGCCAGAAGCGATGGACCGCATCCGTGTCGTAGGCCGCGTGTTCGGTGTCGTTGCCGAACGGAACGGTGCTCTTGTTGTCGTAGGGCTCAGCCAGAATCGGGACATCGATCCCGAGGCGATGCAATGTCTCTATCAGTGCCGTGTAGAAGGTCGCGACCGATTGGCCCGGGATGTCGAAAGATTCGAGATCGCCGTCGCTGGTGGTGATGACCACCCTGTGGTCGATCACATCGAGCAGAATCTCGAAGCTGCCGTTGCCGTAGGGAATACGGCCAGTGGTGAGTCCGCGCACCGAGGGGTAGAGCGTCACGTGCCACCAGTGGTTCAGCTTCGGGTGGGCCTTCAGCCGGATCTTGCCGATGATCTGGCAGAACAGGTGCAGCGTCTCCTTCGTCGAGACCCATTCGTCGTAGGGGAGCGGCGGCAGCGGCGGGGCCTGTTTGGCTTCGAGCGGCATACGAGTCCTTACGTTGGGCGGCTGGATGTCACTCCGGCGTGTTGCCGTAGTACTCGTAGGTGGCGGTCAGGATGCGTTCGCGCAAGGCCTCGATGTCGACGCCATCCTCCTCGACCCGGAAGCGTCCGGTCTCGTCCAGGCTCGCGATGGCGAGAGCGCCATACATGAACTTCAGCCCGGCCTTGTTGATGGGGCAGACCATGACGCCGCCGTCGCCGGGGATTTCGCCGCCTTCAGGAACGCTCAAGCCAACATAGTTGCCGCCGGCCAAGGCACCGCTAATGCCGGCCGGTTCGGCGATCTGTACCGTTACGCCCGCGGTTGATCGTGCCTGATAGGCGTGGATGTAGTTCGCCTTGGCCTTCATCGCCATGATCAGGTCGGGGCGAAACGTCGAGGAGGTGATCACCAGTGGGATGAATCGTTGGGAATCGAGGAACAGGATTCCGGCCGGACGATCCTGCGCCTCCATTTCGGCGATGTATTCTTCCGCCACTTCGTTGAGGGCGCGATGAAAAGCCTTCTCCAGCGCCGGGTCCTGGATGACATGGTTCCAATGATCAATCTGGGCGAAGGCGCCTCCGCCGGTCAGGACGACAGCGCCGAGCACGATGACGAGTTGGCGAATTATGTGAACCACTTGCGTGCTCCAGTGCTTCGGTTTGGAGCCGACCCGATTTGGTCGGCGATCCAGGACCTTACCGAGGTTTCACGCCGCGGTACAAACCCGGAGCACTATCAAAAGGTCTCTAGAAATCGCCTGGCAGCTTCGCCATGCTCGAAACGCAGCCGATCGACGTCGACGCCGATAGGCATGCCATCTTCGACCTGCCATTTGCCGGCGATCATCACCCGGTCGGCAGCATAGGCGCCGCACATGACCAGCGCGGCGATCGGGTCGTGGGCGCCTGAAAAGCGCAACTCATCCAGCGTGTAGAAGGCGAGGTCGGCCTGCATGCCGGCGGCAATCGCTCCGACATCGGTGCGGCCGAGGCAGCGCGCCGATCCTTCCGTTGCCCAGCGGAACGCGTCGAGCGGCGTGACTGTCGCCGCATCGTAGGTCAGCCGGTTGATCATCAGCGCGTGACGCACGCTCTCCATCAGATTCGAATTGTCATTGGAGGCGGAACCGTCGACTCCGAGTCCTACCGGGCTCCCCGCTTCCTCCAGCTCCTTGGTGCGGCATTGGCCGGAGGCCAGCGTCATGTTCGACGTCGGGCAATGGCACACCCCGACGTGATGGCGCCCCAGCCTCCGGACTTCCTGGTCATTGAAGTGGATGCCGTGGGCGAGCCACACCCGATCGGAGAGCCAGCCGCACTCCTCGAGATAGTCGAGCGGCCGGCAGCCGAAATGGGAGAGGCAGTACTCGTCCTCATCATGGGTCTCGGCGAGGTGGGTATGGAGCTTGCAATCGAACCGCTCGGCGAGGCCGACTGTATCGACCATCAGTCTTTTGGTCACGGTGAACGGGGCGCAGGGGGCGAGCGCCACCTGGAGCATCGCGCCCTCGTCTGGGTCATGGTAGCGCGACAAGATCCGCTCGCAGTCGGCAAGGATGGTGTCTTCGTCCTGGACTACCGTGTCCGGGGGCAGCCCACCGTCCTTGATGGACAAATTCATCGAGCCGCGAGTGAGGGTCATCCGGATGCCGAGCCGCTCCGCCTCCTCCGCCTGGACATCCATGGCGTCCTCAAGGCCAGCGGGGAACAGGTAGTGGTGGTCGGAGACGCAGGTGCAACCCGACAGCAGTAGTTCGGTCAGCGATAGCCGCGTCGCGAGCCGGAATCCCTCCGGCGTGACGTTGCGCGCCCAGATCGGGTAGAGCGCCTCCAGCCAGGGAAACAGCTCCTTGTTGATCCCTTCCGGATGGGCACGGGTCAGTGTCTGGAAGAAATGATGGTGGGTGTTGATGAGGCCGGGGATGATCACGTGTCGCCCGGCATCGAAGGTCTTGTCGACCGGACGCCCGGGGGTTGCGCCGCGACCCACGAGCTCGGCGATCCGTCCATCCTCGACAACGACACCGCGCTCGGCGCCGAACGCAAGAATAGCCAGCGGGTCCTTGATCCACAGACGCATGGGTTTGCCGGCTAACTCCAGACCTGTGGCCGGGGGCAACGAACGGCGCCGCGAACACTATCGTTCATCGGCGGCTCCCGCGGCGACAACCTCGACCTCAACCAGGAATTCCGGTCGCGCGAAGCCCGAGACGATCATCAGCGTCGAGGCCGGTGGCGGATCGGCGACATAGCGATCGCGAACCGCCATGTAGCCCGGGAGATGCTCCCGGTCCGTCACATAAGCGTTGATTCGCACGATGTCGGCCAAGGTCATGCCACCAGCGCCCAGGATCGCGCGGACGTTCTCGAAACAGCGGACGGTTTGCTCCTCGACGGTGTCCGGGATCGAGTCGTCGGGCCTTACGCCAAGCTGGCCGGAGCAGAACAGGAGCCGGCTCGCGGCCTGTACTTCGATGCCATGGCTGTAGAGGGCAAACGGAGGGCGGATCACCTCCGGGTTGTGCGGCGTCAACATGATGCGCACGCTACGACTCCGGCCTGTGTGATGACAAGAGAGGCAGCGTCGATAAACGCGCCAGTGCCGCCGCTTTCTTGTGCATCGCCATTGCCCTACATTACCGCGCGGGTGTCATGTCGCGCCCTCAGTCGAAGCTTCGTCGGTTGCTACGGAGGTAGCGGATTTGGCATGCGGCTTGCGTGACATGTTGGAAAAGCCGGGCCGTTGCACGTTCGGTTTCGTGGGCATCAGGCCCGCCAAAACAACGTCGTGCGGCGTCAAGGACGTCGCCGATTATCGAGGAGTGCGAGGACAACATGACGAAAGTTCACAGTCTGACCGTCGGGCTGGCTGCAAGCCTTGCGGTCGCTTTGGCCGGACCGGCCGCCGCCGAGGAGCTCGATGCGGTCTCGTTCGGGACGAACTGGCTGGCGCAGGCCGAGCACGGCGGCTTCTATCAGGCGGTCGCCGATGGCACTTACGAGGCGCACGGTCTTGACGTGACCATCGTTCAGGGCGGACCGAATGCGGCTAATCAGGCCCTGCTGATGGCGGATCGGATCCAGTTCTACATGCAGGGCAACCTGATTGGCTCTTTCTCAGCGGCCGAGCAGGATATTCCGGTCGTCGCCGTCGCAGCGATCTTCCAGAAAGACCCGCAGGTCCTCATCGCTCACCCCGATTCGGGCGTCGAAACCTTTGCCGATCTCGCCAAGCTGCCGACGATCTTCATGGGCAAGGATCTGTTCAGCACCGGTTTCCAGTGGATGAAGGCGGCTTTCCCCGGCTTCAGGGACGAACAGATCAAGCCATACACGTTCAACCCGGCGCCGTTCCTGGCGGACAAGATGTCGGCGCAGCAGGGTTATATCACCTCCGAGCCCTATGCGATCGAGCGGGAGGGCGGCTTCGTGCCTGAGCTCTTCCTGATGGCCGATGCCGGTTTCGACACGCCGTCGACGATGATCGAGGTGAAGGCCGACTACATCGCGGCCAACCGCGACGTCGTCCAGCGCTTCGTCGATGCGTCGATCATCGGCTGGTACAACTATCTCTATGGCGACAACACCGCCGCCAACGACCTGATCAAGCAGGACAATCCGGAGATGACCGACGGTCAGATCGCCTTCAGCATCGAGCAGATGCGCGACTTCGGGCTGATCGACTCGGGCGCCGCCGAGACTGGTGGAATCGGTTGTTTGTCGATGGAGCAGGTTAGGAGCTTCCACGAAAAGATGGTCGAAGCGGGGGTCGTCCAAGCGGACATCGACTACGCCAAGGTCGCCGACGATGGCTTCGCCTGCAAGAACGTCGGCGCCGAGCTGAAATCTGAGTAACCCGGAGACCGGGATCGGTTGGTGCCGGCCTCGGCCGGCGCCGGCATCGATGGATCGGTCTGACGGCCGCAATTTAAGCTGAATGGAGTGATCACGTGAGTGATGTCGCGCTCGCGCCTGCACCGACCGGGCCAACGGACGCGCAGACAATCGTCTCGCTTAACGGTGTGTCGAAGGTCTTCTCCAACGGCACCGTCGCGCTTTCGGATATGTCGCTCGACGTCCGGCGGGGCGAGTTCGTCAGCCTGCTGGGGCCATCCGGCTGCGGCAAGTCGACGGTTCTTCGCATCATCGCTGGGCTGGGCGATGCTACCTCCGGCTCGGTCGGCTGGCCTGATCGTTCCAATGGTTCGGGCAACGCGGACCGCGAGATCGGCTTCGTCTTCCAGGAGCCAACCCTGATGCCCTGGGCGACGGTGTTCAATAATGTCTGGCTGCCCTTGCGCCTCAAGGGCGTTTCCAAATCGGCTGCGCGCGGCGACGTTACGGAAGCCCTGGGCCAGGTCGGTTTGAGCAAGTTCGCGGACTCCTATCCGCGCGAACTCTCCGGCGGCATGAAGATGCGGGTTTCGATCGCCCGGGCCCTGATCACACGGCCGAAGCTTCTGTTAATGGACGAGCCGTTCGCGGCGCTCGACGAGATCACCCGCTTCAAGCTCAACAACGACCTCCTCCAGTTGTGGGAGACGTTCGGCTGGACGGTGATCTTCGTGACTCATTCGGTGTTCGAGTCGGTCTATCTATCCAGCCGCATTGTCGTCATGGCGGCGCGACCCGGTCGTGTGTTCGACGAGATGTCCATCGACGCTCCCTATCCGCGGAATGAAGATTTCAGGACCTCGGCCGCTTATGCCGAGGACTGCCGCAAGACGTCGGCGATGCTGCACGCCGCCATGGAGGACAGCGGGCACCCATGACCGCGACCGAGGCCCAGAACGGCGATATCGTCGATGCGGCGGCGGATGATCCGCCGGACATCAGGCTGCCGCGGAAGCCGGCGCCGCGGAAGCCGTCGACGCGGCTGGTTCGGTATCTCGTTCCGGTGATCATGCTGGTGCTGCTGATCTTCGTTTGGCAGGTCTATGTGACCGTCAACGAGGTTCCCCACTACATCCTGCCCAGCCCGGTTCGGGTTGCCGAAGCGCTGATCACCGACTGGCAGGTGCTGTTGTCGGCGCTTTGGATCACAGTCGAGATCACCTTCACCGCCCTGCTGATTGCTCTGGTCGGAGGAGTCGCGTTGGCGATCCTGATGGCGCAATCGCGCTGGATCGAGCTGGCGCTTTACCCCTATGCGGTTATTCTGCAGGTGACCCCGATCATCGCCATCGCGCCGCTCATTCTGATCTATGCCCCGACCACCCAGAGCGCGATCCTGATCTGCGCCTGGATCGTCGCGTTCTTTCCCGTTCTGTCGAATACGACACAGGGGCTGCGCAGCACCGATCACAATCTGCTCAACCTGTTCGAGTTGTACGGCGCGAGCCGGTGGCAGACCCTGATCCACCTCCAGCTCCCGAGCGCGTTGCCCTATTTCCTGGCTGGACTGCGGATCGCCGGTGGACTGGCGTTGATTGCCGCTGTCGTCGGCGAGTTTGCTGCGGGCACCGCGGGAGCGGGCTCCGGACTGGCATTCCGTCTGCTGGAGTCCCAATATCGGCTCAACATCCCGCGTCTGTTCGGGGCGCTGGTCCTCCTGTCGCTAACCGGCATCCTGATCTTCTTCGCCACCAGCCTGGTGTCGCATCTCCTCTTACGCAAATGGCACGAGAGTGCCGTTCGCCGCGAGAACTGAGCCATGGATCTGGGTTTCGCCGCGCTTCCGCACTCGCCGCGTTTCGCGATCGTCAACACCCGCGTTCCCGCCGTTCTTCTCAGTGAGTTTCCAGACCCGCCGGATGGCGAGGGACTCGCGGCCGTCGATATCGTCGTCAACGACGGCGTGATCGAATCAGTGAATCCGCCCGGAAGTCAGCGCGACTTCCCCCATGTCGATCTCGACTGGGGGATGACCTGGCCGACCTTCGTCGACATGCACACCCATATCGACAAGGGCCATATCTGGCCGCGGCAGCCCAACCCGGACGGCACCTTCGACGGTGCGATCGAGGCCACCCATGCTGACCGGAGTGCTCGGTGGTCGGCATCGGACGTCTCCCGGCGCATGGATTTCAGCTTGCGAACCGCTTACGCGCACGGCACGTCGCTGCTGCGCACGCATCTTGATTCCGCGCCACCCCAGCATCGCATTTCATGGCCGGTCTTCGCGGAGATGCGGGACAAATGGGCGGATCGGATCGCACTTCAGGCTGTTTCGCTGCTGGCGATCGACCACATGCAGGACGCCACCATTGCCGACGAAATCGTCGACACGGTCGCCGAGTATGGCGGTGTTCTCGGCGTGGTCACCTTCATGGTGCCTGACCTCGACAAGACCCTCGACGACATCATGCGCAGGGCCGCGGATCGCGGGCTCGACCTCGATTTCCACGTTGACGAAAGCGCCGATCCGAACGCGCGCTCGCTGCACCACATCGCCGAAGCGGCGATCCGCAACAACTTCCCGGGCCGGATTGTCGCCGGACACTGCTGTTCGCTGGCGCGGCAACCGGAGCCAGACGCCGAAGCCACTATGGCGCGCGTGGCTGAGGCCGGCATTTCCGTCGTCTCGCTGCCTATGTGCAACATGTACCTCCAAGGTCGCCGCGCCGGGGCGACGCCTTATTGGCGCGGAACGACCCTCGTCCACGAACTCGCGGCGCGGGATGTGCCGGTGGCGATCGCATCGGACAACACCCGCGATCCCTTCTATGCCTACGGCGACATGGACATGATCGAGGTGCTTCGCGAGGCGGTGCGTATCCTTCACCTCGATCACCCGATTGGCGGTTGGGCGGATCGGATCGCGAAAGTGCCAGCGGACATCATCAGCGACAGCGATCACGGCCGCATTGCCATCGGTCGGCCGGCTGATCTTGTGCTGTTCCGGGCGCGCACCTGGACCGAACTGCTGTCACGGCCGCAGGCTGACCGCACTGTCTTGCGCGACGGATTGGCGATCGACCGCACGCTGCCCGACTACCGCGAACTCGACGATTTGATGGGCAACGCGTGATGCCTGTCCGCCTTGTTTGGCATCAACGACGCCACGGGCCGTCTCGCATAGAATCCCTGATGGAGCTGCTCTGATGAACGCAATCGACCTCGACCAGCTGAAGTCCGCGCTCGACGGGATTCACGTGGAAGACAATGCCGCGATCGTCAAACAGAAGAGCCGCGACTTCTTCTGGTATTCCCCTGTGCTCAAGCGCGAACTCGATCACGTCACCGGCGATCTTGTCGTTTCACCTAAAAACGAGGCCGAGGTGGTGCAGGTTCTCAAGACCTGCTTCGACCTTGGCGTGCCGGTCACTCCACGCGGCGCCGGCACGGGCAACTACGGCCAGGCGATGCCGCTTTCGGGTGGCGTTGTGCTCAGCCTCAGTGAAATGAACGCGGTAACGAGGATTGAGCGCGGTTGGGCGGTCGCCGAGGCGGGCGCCGTGCTCGCCGACATCGACCGAAAGACCCGCGAGACCGGTCAGGAGCTGCGGATGTTCCCATCGACCTATCACACGGCCTCGATCGGGGGCTTCATCGCCGGTGGGTCGGGAGGGATCGGATCCATCAACTGGGGCGGCTTGCGCGATGTCGGCAACGTTATCAGGCTTCGCGTGGTCACCATGGAAGCTGAGCCGCGCGTACTCGAGCTTGAGGGCGATGATCTCCAGAAGGTCATGCACGCATACGGAACCAACGGCATCATCACCGAAGTCACCATTCCGTTGGATGCGGCCTATGACTGGGTCGATGTGATCGTTGGTTTCGACGACTACATGGACGCGGTCCGGTTCGCGGACCTGATGGCCAACCAGGATGGCCTGCTCTTCAAGGAGATCGCTGCCGTCGCCGCTCCAGTGCCGCACGACTACTTTCTGCGTCACAAGAAGCTTCTAAAGGAGACCGACTCGGTGGTGCTGCTATTGGCGGCGCCGCACGCGATGACGCCGTTCGCGGCGCTTGCCGCCCGCGAGAAGGCGCAGATCCGCTATCGATCGGACACGGCGACGGATGAAGAGAAGAAGGGCCTGCCGCCCGTCTACGAGCTTTCCTGGAACCACACGACGCTGCGCGGCCTCCGGGTTGACCCGACAATCACCTACCTGCAGGTCCTTCACCGCTCGCCGAACCATCTCGACACGGTTCAGCGGATGACGGAACTGCTTGGCGATGAGGTTCCGGGTCACCTCGAATTCGTCCGCTTCGACGGCGCGGTGGTCTGCATGGGCCTGCCGATCGTTCGGTTCACCACCGAAGAGCGGCTGGACGAGATCATCCGTCTCCACGAAGACAACGGCTGCATCATCTTCAATCCGCACCGCTACACCCTCGAGGAGGGTGGGATGAAGCAAACCGATGCCGTGCAGCTTGCCTTCAAGCGCGAAGCCGACCCGAACGGTTTGCTCAATCCCGGCAAGATGGTGGCTTGGGAGAACCCGGATTTCGATTGGGATACTGATCAGGTTTATCTGTTTCCGGGCTTGCAGGACGCCCGCTGAGTCCTCATGACAATTGTCGAAACACCCGCTCTCGTTATCGCGAGCGCCTCGTTCGTTCATTTCCCGGCGCCAGTCGTACCAGTCCCAACAAGAAACATGGCCTGAGATGCGCATTCTCGTCGTTTACGCCCACCCGGTCGAAACCAGCTTCAACGCGGTGACCCACCGAACGGTCGTCGATAACCTGAAGGCCGCCGGCCACGTGATCGACGATTGCGATCTCTACGCGGAGGGGTTCAACCCGGTGATGGGTCGGGAGGAGCGGATTAACTACCACGACGAGGCGATTTGCCAGGTGCCGGTCCAGTCCTACGTCGACCGGCTGCTGGCGGCGGAAGCGCTCGTACTTGTCCACCCAGTCTGGAACTTCGGTTACCCGGCTATCCTTAAGGGGTTCATGGACCGCGTTCTGGTGCCCGGTGTCGCGTTCCGCCTGATTGACGGCAACGTCAAGCCGCACCTTTTCAACATCCGTAAACTCGGAGCCGTCGTCACCTATGGCAGCAGCCGCCTCCGTGCAACGCTGCTCGGCGATCCCCCGCGGCGGCTTACCAAACGGGCGCTGCGCGCCATCATTCATCCGATGGCCCGAACCGTCTATCTGCCGCTCTACGACATGAACCGAAACACCGAATCGACCCGAACCGCCTTCGTTGAAAAGGTGGCTGCAACCATGCGCAGCTTCTGACGCCAGGGTCGATGGCAACTGTCATCACACCGACACGTTTTTCACTTAGTCGCATAATTTATGGGGTTCGATCATCGTCGCACGGTTACGTTCCGCCTCGCTCAGGCCGCGCACGTCTACCGCGTCCGCGCCGGGAGCCGCCTGTCGCGCATCGAACTACACTCCGGTCAAGAGAATCTGCTGAAGGCTCTTGAAGCCAAGGATGGCCAATCGATGAGCGATCTGGCCAGCGCGCTCGGCGTGCAGCCGCCTACAGTTACCAAGATGATCGCTCGTTTGGCGGCTCAGGACTACGTCGAACGGAAGGCCTCGAAAGGGGACGGGCGTCAGGCCCTCGTCTTCCTCACCGATCGGGGTCGCAAAGCGATCGGTTCCATCGACAAGGTCTGGAAGCGTATCGAGAAGGATGCGCTCGCCGGGATCGACGATAAGGATCGCAAGCGTCTTCGCAAGCTCCTGCGCCAGGTCGAGCGCAACCTCGGTGCGGCCGCCAACGGTGACGACAAGGAATTTGTCGAGGACGGTGCCGGCAAGGCCTCTGCCTGAAAGCTTTCCCGACCGAATCGTCCGCACCAGCGCGAACCTGTGGTCTGATCGGCTGTGGCGTCGCACGGCCTTCTCGAACGCCTTTTCCGCGAAAGCCGGTGAAATAGCGGCGGCGTTGCACTAGGATCGCGAGCCGTTCAGACAGGGGGACTCGCCGCATGGCCAATCACTATGACTTCACGAACCGCGCTGCGGTCGTCACCGGCGGCGCACAGGGTATTGGCCGTGCGGTGGTGGAGCGTTTGTTGGCCGGGGGCGCCCGTGTCGCGATCTGGGACCGGGATGAGGTGCGGGCCCGGGAGACCGCCGAAGCGTTGGCGGGCGGGGGCGAGGTTATCGCGGTCGGGGCCGATGTTGCCGACTATGGATCGGTCGAAGACGCCTGCGGCAACACGCTGGAAGCCTTCGGTCAGATTGATATCCTGGTCAACAGCGCCGGGATCGCCGGCGACCCGAAAACGCTTTGGGACTATGAGCCGGATCACTGGGCTCAGGTCATCGACGTCAACCTCAACGGCCAGTTCAACTGCTGTAAGGCCGTCCTGCCGGGCATGATCGAGCGCAATTATGGGCGGATCGCCAACATCGCTTCGATCGCCGGTAAGGAGGGCAATCCCAACGCCGCGGCCTACTCCGCGTCCAAGGCCGGCGTGATCGGCATGACCAAATCACTCGGCAAGGAAACCGCCGCCCACGACATCTCGGTCAATGCGATCAGCCCGGCCGTGGCCAAGACCAAGATCCTGGAGCAGGTGAATCAGGAGCACATCGATTACATGGTCGCCAAGATACCGCGCGGACGCCTCGTACTCGTGGAGGAGATTGCCGCGACGATCGCCTTCATGGTTTCCGACGATTGTTCCTTCACCACCGGTTTCACGTTCGACATTTCGGGGGGACGGGCCACCTACTAGGGCCGCGGAAGGGATTGGCGATACCATCCGACTCGGACGGAGAGGCAACCCGTCGGCTCCAGGGAATCGCGCTGATTTGCGGCGCGGTCCTGATGTTCACGCTGCTCGATACCGCGGCGAAATACCTGACCGCGTTTCTGCCGGCGCTGGAAATCGCCTGGATTCGCTTCGTCGGTCATGCGGTGTTTGCCTTCCTGGTCCTGCGGCCATGGCGGAAACCGTCGCTCTACCGAACCCAACGACCGGTCGCTCAGATCATCCGGTCGACGTTCCTGTTTTCCTCCACGGTCTTCAACTTCCTCGCCATTCGCACGCTCCAGCTCGATCAGACCGCATCGATAATGTTCGCGGCCGTCTTCGTCATGGCAGCGTTATCCGGGCCGCTGCTCGGCGAATGGGTCGGTCCCCGCCGCTGGGTGGCCGTTGTGGTCGGCTTCATCGGCGTCCTGGTGGTGATCCGGCCGGGAACCGAAGCTTTCGAGCCGGCGATGCTTTACTCCATCGCCGCCATGCTGTCGGTCTCCGGCTACATGCTGATCACCCGTCATCTCGCCGCGACCGATTCGGCCGAAGGCATGATCCTGTTCTCGGCGCTCGTTCCATCCGTGCTGCTCGCCCCGATAGCGCTGCCGACGGCGGAGTGGCCGCAATCGGCGACAGTTGCCATCGTGCTGGTGTGCACCGGCATCATCGGTGGCATTGGCCATTGGATGCTGATCCACGCCCATCGCTTGGCGCCAACGCCGGTTCTGTCGCCGTTCCTGTATACGCAGTTGCTGTGGATGACCCTTGCCGGCTATGTATTCTTCGATCAGCTGCCGGACCGGTCTACCCTGTTCGGCGCCGCGCTGATCATCGGCAGCGCGCTTTACATCCTCTATCGTGAACGGGTGCGCGGCAGTGCGTAGGCTGCTGCGCGACGAGAAAGCGGGGCGTCCATGGAAAAAGTCGATATCTTGGTGCTGGGCGGACTGCACGACACCACCCTGAAGACGCTGGTGCGTCACGCCCACGTACATCTGGCGCTAGACGAGACCCACCTCGAGAAGGCTCTGACCGATCACGGCGACGCCATTCGCGGTATCGCCCGCGGCGGCCATCTGGGTGTCGATCAGGCTTTGCTCGAGCGGCTGCCGAACCTCGAGATCGTCGCCAATTTCGGCGTCGGCTATGACGGGATCGATCTCAAGCGAGCAGCAGAGCGCCAGATTGTCGTGACCAATACGCCGGATGTGCTGACCGAGGAGGTGGCCGACACGGCGCTCGGACTGCTCCTCAACACGGCGCGCGAACTGCCGGCGGCCGAGACCTATCTGCGTGCCGGCCGGTGGGTCGGCGAGGGCGCCTACCCGCTGACCGGTACGTTGCGCAATCGCACCGTCGGCATCGTTGGCCTCGGTCGGATTGGTCTGGCGATCGCCCGGCGGCTGGACGCGATGACGGTGCCAGTCGTCTATCACACTCGTCGCGAACGTCCGGACGCGCCTTACCGCTACTACGATGATCTGACCGAGATGGCCGCCGCCGTCGATACGCTGATGGTTGTCGTCCCCGGAACGCCGGAAACCGCCGGTATGATCAATGCCGGCGTTCTTGAGGCATTGGGACCCGAGGGAATCATCGTCAACGTCGGTCGCGGCTCCGCGATTGACGAACCGGCGCTTATCGCGGCGCTGGCGGGGCGCACTATCCGCGCGGCGGGGCTCGATGTCTTCGCGGACGAGCCTAACGTCCCGGAAGAATTGCTCGCGCTGGACAATGCCGTACTGTTGCCTCACGTCGGTTCCGCATCGATCCACACCCGCGATGCCATGGGACAGCTGATGATTGACAACCTTGTGGCTTGGTTCGATGGCAAGCCGCCGTTGACCCCGGTTCCGGAGACGCCGGTGCCGCCCCGCGACTGAAGTGGGTAGCGATGACGCGCCGATCAGGCGACGAAGTTGCCGTCAAGCTCGTCCTCGATGTGGATCCGGATGTTTTCCTCGAAGCGCGCTTCGGCCTGGAACCCGAGCGCGAGGGCCCGCTGCGGGTCGAACCGCTGCGGCCAGCCCTTGACGATACCCATGATCATCTCGTCGGGTTCGTGACGGATCCGCTTGACCACGTTGTCGCCGGCAACCTTGCGCAGCGCGTCGATCTGCTCGCCGACCGTAACTGAAATACCCGGCATTGTGAGATTGCGGCGCGGGCCGATCGCTTCGCCGTCAAGCGTCGCTGCATGGATGAGAAAGTTGACCGCTGACCGCGGACTCGCGTGCCAATGCCGCGTCTCCTCCGATACCGGCAGGACGGCTTCCTTGCCGGCGAGCGGTTCGCGGATGATGTTTGAGAAGAACCCGCTCGCCGCCTTGTTCGGCTTACCTGGGCGTACGCTGATGGTTGGAAGGCGGATCCCGACGCCATCCATGAAGCCACGTCGCGTGTAGTCGGCAAGCAGCAACTCGCCGATCGTCTTCTGAGTCCCGTAGGAGGTGAGCGGCGTGAGGTGGAAATCGTCTGGGATAGCCTCGGGGAACGGCGCACCGAACACGCCGATCGACGACGTGAACACCACGCGGGGAACATAGTGATTGCTGAACGCCTGGACCGCGTCGAACAGGCCACGGGTCCCGTCGAGATTGACGCGGTAGCCCTTCTCGAAGTCGGTCTCGGCTTCCCCGGAGACGATGGCCGCCAGGTGAAAAATCACATCAGGCCGCGGTGCGACGAGCGAAGCGCCGACTCCAGGTGCGGACAGGTCCGTTGCGATCGTTTCGATTTCGAAGGGAGCATCCGCCGGCGGCGTCGGTTCGACAACATCGACCAAGGTTACCTTGGCGATGGCTTTTTCGCCGAGTTGGCCGTCTTCGGCCAGTCGGGTGGCGAGTTTTGAGCCGACCATCCCGCCCGCGCCGATGATTGTCACATGCATTTCGTTGCTCCCCTTTTTTCTTTGTGTCCGTGACGGAACCGATTTGGCTCGAATCGACGGCGGAACCGTTATACAGCGTGGCAGCGTCGTGACGAGCGGCCGATCAACAAGTAGGGGGCGCAATGAGCAAGACAATTGTCATCACCGGCGGGGCTAGGGGAATCGGGGCGGCGGCAGCCCGCCTTGGGGGGCGACGCGGTTGGTCGATCGCGTTCAACTATGCCGGGAACGACGAAGCTGCGGCGGCAACCGGCGCGGCAGTCGAGGCGGCTGGCGGTCGCGCAATGGCGATCAAAGGCAATGTTGCCGAAGAGAGCGACGTCGCTGAGCTGTTCGATCGCGCGGCCGAGGCGTTCGGGTCGATTGACGGGGTCGTCAACAACGCGGGCATCATCCTGCCCGCATCGCCCTTCGCGGATATGGCCATCGATCGCTTTCCGGTCGATCATCGATGTCAACGTACTGGGCGCGTTTCTGGTCGCCCGCGAGGCGGCACGACGTCTGCCCTGGAACCGTGGCGGCAAGGGTGGCGCCATCGTCAACCTCTCCTCGGCAGCGGTCAAACTTGGCGCGCCGAACGAGTTCGTGGACTACGCGGGGACCAAGGGAACCCTCGAACCGCTGACGATCGGCCTCGCCAAAGAACTCGGCGGAGAAGGCGTGCGGGTCAATGCGGTCCGACCCGGGCTGATCGACACGGACATCCACGCCGATGCCGGCTCGCCGGATCGCGCGGAACGACTCGGCGTCACCACGCCGCTTGGCCGCGCCGGCACCGCAGAGGAGGTGGCCGAGGCGATTGTGTGGCTGCTGTCGGATGAGTCATCCTATGTGACCGGCTCGGTTCTGGAGGTAACAGGCGGCCGGTAGGAGAAACACGGTCGATGATGGCGTTGGGGGCTGACTGGGACGGATGGGGTTGAGAACCGGAAGCGCAACGCTCGCGCTTGCCGTTGCGGCCTGGATCGCGGTCCCATCGGCTCTCGCGGCGAAGACGCTGGTATACTGCGCGCCCGGCAGCCCGGAGGGCTTCGATCCGGCACCCTTCAGCCTCGATACAACCCTCGACGTCTCGGCCGCGCTCTACGATGGGTTGGTGCGCTTCAAACCCGGCACAGCCACGGTTGAGCCGGCGCTGGCCTCCGAGTGGGAAGTTTCCGACAACGGGCTCGAATACACCTTCCGCCTCCGACCCGACGTGGCGTTCCATGACACCGAGACTTTCACGCCGACCCGGCCGCTAAACGCCGACGATGTGATCTTCAGCTTCGAGCGCCAATGGAGGCCGGATCATCCCTATTACGACTATGGCGGCGGTACCTGGCCCTATTTCTCCGGCCTGTCGATGCCGGAAGTCCTTCGGGACATCCGCAGGCAGGACGATGCGACTGTCGTCTTTGTGTTGAATCGTCCCCAGTCCGCGTTCCTTTCCAATCTGGCGCTCGGTTTCGCCTCGATCCTGTCGAAAGAGTACGCCGACGTCTTATTTGAATTGGACGAACGGCAACGGTTGAGCGAGGCCCCGGTGGGCACTGGTCCGTTTCGGTATGTCGACCACGAGGAAGGCATCGCCACCCGACTTGCCGCCAACCCCGATTACTGGAATGGGGCGCCTCCTCTCGATTCATTGGTCTTTGCGACGACGCCGGATTCGGACGTAAGGGTCGCGCGCTTGCTTGCCGACAACTGCCATGTTGCGGCTGCGCCGTCTTCCGCTGATCTCGAATCGCTGCCCGTGGACGCTGACGCAACTGTCGTGCAGAGCCCCGGTGCGATGGTCACTTACCTGGCTTACAACACCACCCAGCCACCCTTCGATCGTGCCGAGGTGCGCCGCGCCCTCAACCGAGCAGTGGACAAACAGGCGATCGTTGAGGCCGTGTTCGGCGGTCAGGCGATTCCGGCCGACACGCCTATCCCCCCGGGTTTGGTTCCGGACAGCGCCGATCTGTCGGTGCCCGGCTATGACCCGGATGCCGCACGGACCGCGTTAGCGGATGCCGGTGCTGGCAACGTTTCGCTGCGTTTGCTGCCGTTGCACGCGGCGCGGCCGTTCAATCCCGATCCGATCCGGACGGCTGAGATGATCCAGGCCGATCTGGAAGCAATCGGTGTCGATGTGACGGTTGTGGAGACAGATTTGAGCGGTTTTGTCGAGCAATCCATCGATCCGGAGAATGACAGCGCGGTTCTGTTTGGGTGGACCGCGGCAAATGGTGACCCGGACGGGTTTCTGGCCGCACCTCTTGGCTGTGATGCGAGGGGCATCTCGAATCGGGCCGAGTGGTGTAGTCCGCGATTCGAGGCGCTGCTCCGCCGCGGGCAAGCGTTGCCGCCCGGTCCGGATCGCGACGCGGTCTACGCCGAAGCCCTCACGATCTTCGTCGATGAGGCGCCATGGTTGCCAATCGCCCACGCGACGGTCACGGCGGCGGTCTCCGACCGGGTCCGGGGCTTCGTCGTCGATCCCATGGGGCGCTATCGCTTCCAGTCGGTCGACCTCGCGGAGGAGTGATCAGGCTGGTGATGTCGATGGCACCGATAGACCCTACGTCACCGGACAGCCGATCTCGGAGGTGCTGATGACCGACAAAGCCAGCGCGACGACCGATACGACCTCGGAGCCGCAAGGCGCCGGGCCGATCGATCCGGGTGTCCGGATCGGTCACGTCCACCTCAAGGTCGCCGACCTCGAGCGGTCGCTGGGGTTCTATTGCGGTGTTCTCGGTTTTGAACTGATGCAGCGCTACGGCGAGCAGGCGGCGTTCGTCTCGGCTGGCGGCTATCACCACCACATCGCCATCAACACCTGGGAGAGCCTTGGTGCCGCTCCGCCGCCGCGCCGGTCCACCGGTCTGTTCCACTTGGCGATCGTCTATCCGGACCGCGCTGCGCTGGCGGACGCGTTGCGTCGCCTCATGAACTCAGGGATTCCGCTGGATGGCGCCAGCGATCACGGCGTCAGCGAGGCGCTCTACCTGCGCGATCCGGACGGCAACGGCGTCGAGCTCTATGTCGACCGCCCGCGCGAGGCGTGGCCGCGAGACCCAAACGGGTCGCTGGCGATGGTCACCGAGCGCCTCGACGTCGACGCCCTGCTTGCCGAAAGATAGAAGCGCCGACCAACCTCCCGACATGGCATTGCCGGCATCGGTCGCTTATATCGAGCAGCGGTGCGTTCTGCGCCGTTCCCGCTGCGGAGACCCTCCATGGCTGACCCCCAGATCCCCGTCACCGTGCTCACCGGCTACCTCGGCGCCGGAAAGACGACGCTGCTCAACCGCATCCTCTCCGAGAACCACGGCAAGACCTACGCGGTCGTCGTCAACGAGTTCGGCGAGATTGGCATCGACAACGACCTGATCGTCGAGTCCGACGAAGAGGTCTACGAGATGAATAATGGCTGCATCTGCTGCACGGTGCGGGGCGACCTGATCCGGGTGGTCGAGGGGCTGATGAAACGGCCCGGTCGGTTCGACGGCATCCTGATCGAGACCACCGGTCTCGCCGATCCGTCGCCCGTCGCCCAGACCTTCTTCATGGACGACGACGTCCGCGCCAAGGCAAAACTCGACGCCGTGGTCGTGATCGTCGATGCCAAGCACCTGACCGCCCGGTTGAGCGACAGCCCCGAAGCCGAGAACCAGATCGGTTTCGCTGACGTGATTCTTCTCAACAAGACAGACCTGGTTTCGCCAGAGGAACTTGCCGAGGTCGAGCGCCGCATCCGGGCGATCAACCGCCACGCCATCGTCCATCACACCGAACGCTGCGCGATCCCCCTTGACCGGGTGATCGACCGCGGTGCGTTTCAGCTCGATCGCATCCTGTCACTCGATCCGGATTTCCTCGAAGGCAGCGATCACGACCACCATCACGACGGCGGGGATCATGATCATGACCATCATCATGATGATGACCATCACCACCGGCACGACCCGTCGGTGACCAGCCTGTCGCTCCGCGCCGGCGCTCTCGATCCCAACCTGTTTTTCCCGTGGATCCAGCAGATCACCCAGGCCTTCGGCCCCGACATCTTGCGGCTCAAGGGCATCATTGCTTTCAAGGACGATCCGGACCGATACGTCGTCCAGGGTATTCACATGATCGTCGAGGGCGATCACCAGCGCCCTTGGAAGGACGACGAGTCGCACGACAGTCGCCTCGTCTTCATCGGCCGCAACCTCGACGTCGATCTGCTCACCGCCGGCTTCGGCGCCTGCGCGGCCAAATAGGTGCGTCGGCGGCTGGCATGCGCTTCGTCAACCCGATTCCGTTTGTACGGGACATCACCGTCTCGAAGGCTTTTTACCGCGACATCCTCGGTCTCACCGTCACCGTGGAACATGACAACTTTGTCCAGTTTCAAGGCAATTTCGCCATTCATGACGGCACCGCGTTGGCACAGATGGTGTGGGAAGGCTCAGGAGGCGAGGCTCCAGACACCTACGGTCTTCGCAATCTGCTTCTCTATTTCGAGGACGACGACATCGATGCCCGCTTCGATGCTCTGAAGGATCAGGTTGAATTGATCCATGGCCTGGAACGACAGGCGTGGGGACAGCGGGTCTTCCGTTTCTATGATCCAGATGGCCATGCCATCGAGATCGGCGAGCCGATGTCGTGAAGCCGGACATGGCCTTCGGCGCCTACGTGGTAGACGCCGCCTTTCTTGGCGACACCGTGGCGTTCGCTCTGGGCGATGGCTCTGTCCGGATGGTCGACGCCGAGGTCGCGCGGATCGTTGGCGTCCACGACGGCGCGATCCTCGCCGCCACGCCGACCACTGACGGCAAGAGCATTGTCACTGGTGGCGACGACGGCCTGATCGCGGCCACCAGCGCTGACGGCACGGTCACCACCATGGCCAAACACACCGGCAAGTGGATTGACCGTCTAGCGACTGGGTCCGGCGAGGCCATCGCCTATGCCCTTGGCCGTCAGGTGGTTGTCTTGCTGTCGGAAGAGCGCGAGAAGGCACTGGATCTCCCTCACGCCGCGGGCGGTCTGGCGTTCGCGTCCAAAGGCTTACGCCTCGCGATTGCCCGCTACAACGGCGTGACCCTGTGGTGGCCGGGCACCGAGGCCGAGCCGACCGAACTTGCCTGGGACGGTCCGCACATCGCCGCGTCGTTTTCGCCGGATGGCAAGTACCTGGTCACAGCCATGCAGGAAAACCAGCTCCACGGTTGGCGGCTGAGCGACGGCAAGGACATGCGGATGAGCGGCTACCCGGCCAAACCCCGCTCACTGTCTTGGTCGGCAAAGGGCCGTTTCCTGGTCACCTCGGGCGCTAACGCCGCCGTGCTCTGGCCGTTCCATCTCAAGGACGGCCCGCAGGGCAAGCCACCGCTTCAGGTCGGCTCGCGCGACGTGTTGGTCACACAGGTCGCCTGCCATCCGCGCAAGGAACGGGTGGCCATCGGCTACAAGGATGGGTTGGTAGCCGTCGCCGATTTCGTCGAGACGGCTGGACCGGGCGCGCGGTACCAGATCGATGGTCCGATCACCGCGCTGGCCTGGAGCCGGCGTGGCGATCGGCTGGCGTATGGCAGCGAGACCGGGGCTGCCGGTGTAGTCGAACTGATCGAGTGACAGTGCGGTCCCGACAAGACACGTGTGAAGGCAGAGACCATGGCGACGATAGACAAACCGCGGGTCGTGATTGTCGGTGCGGGCTTCGGCGGGCTCGCCTGCGCGCGGCGGCTGGGCGGTGCCGATTTCCCGGTCACCGTCGTCGACCGGCACAACTATCACCTGTTCGTACCGTTGCTCTATCAGGTGGCCACCGCCGCCCTGTCGCCGGCTGACATCGCCCGGCCGATCCGCCGTATGCTCGCCCGCTATCGCAACATCGATGTCGTGCTCGACGAAGTGACGGGTGTCGATATGGATCGGCGGTGTCTCGCCCTTGCGCGCGAGGGCGAGCAGCCGTTCGACTATCTGATTCTTGCCGCCGGATCATCATACAGCTACTTCGGTCATGACGACTGGGCTGCGGCAGCGCCCGGTCCGCGCACGATTGAGGACGCCCGTGCCATCCGTGCCAGATTGCTGCTCGCTTTCGAGCAGGCGGAGACGTGTTCCGATCCGGTCGAGCGCGAACGATTGCTGACCACCGTGATCATCGGCGGCGGGCCGACCGGCGTTGAGATGGCCGGTGCCGTCGCTGAACTCACCCGCCATTCCCTCGCCCGCGACTTCCGCCATATCGACCCCGCCGCCGCGACAATCCTGTTGCTTGAGGCCGGTCCGCGGCTCCTGCCGTCCTTCCCCGAGTCGTTGTCGACCTACGCGGAGAAGGCGCTCACCCGCCTCGGCGTGACGGTGATGACCGATACGGCCGTCGAGGATGTCACGCCGGACTCGGTGACCATCGGCGGCGCGCTCCGGCCGGCCGGCTGTATCGTCTGGGGAGCCGGCGTCAAGGCCGCGCCGATCGCGGGATGGCTCGGCCTGAATGGCGACCGCCAAGGCCGGATAACGGTCGAAGCCGATCTTTCGGTCACCGGCCTCGACCGGGTCTTCGTCGTTGGCGACTGCGCGGCTTCACCTGGGCCCAATGACCGACCGCTGCCGGCACTTGCTCAGGTAGCGCATCAGCAGGGACTCCATCTCGGTCGCGACCTGCGGCGCCACATTGGCGGGGGCAAGCCACTGACCTCGTTCCGTTTCCGCAATCGCGGCGATGCGGCGATGGTTGGTCGCAATGCGGCCGTCTTCGATTTCGGCTGGCTGACGCTCAAAGGCCGCCTCGGCTGGCTCCTATGGGCGCTCGTTCACATTTATCTGCTCACCGGCTTCGAGAACCGGTTGATGGTCGCGTTGAAATGGCTGTGGCTTTACATCAGCTACGAGAGCGGTGCCCGGCTGATCACTGGGGAGACAAGTCGGTCCAGCTAGCGCCAACACGCGCGTTCCCCAGTTCCGGGTCTACTGCGTGTATTGGCGCGACTCGCTAACCTTCTGCATAGTCAGATAATTGGCTAGATACTTCGGCCAGAAGCGGTTCGGCCGAAAGGGAGGGCTAAGACGATGACTGATAAGGGCAACGAGGAGATCAAGCGGGTCACCGAAGACGCGGAAGAAGGTCTCCATGGTCGCGTCGACGATCCCGACACGCCGCCGGAGACAGGACCGATCGAGGCTGGCCCGGTCGATGCGGGGCCAACAGGCTTGCGCGATGACGGGATTCGTCGTCCCGAATCGGGCAACCGTATCGTCCTGATCGGCGGCACAGCGCTGGTCGTGATCGTTGTGGTGATTCTGGTCGGGGTGTTGCTTTGACCACTTGTCGCGAGGGTACGGCTTGTCTCTACTAATAGTTGCGAAATATCTGAAATTCCACTATTTAGGTGTCACCAATTCGGTCAAGAATCGTTGTCGCGGTGGAGGGGCAGAGCTTTGGCGAACGACACCAGCAGGCGGAGAGCGTGGGCTCGGGTTTGGGATTGGGTCGCCCGAACCAGGGATGTCTTGACCGTTTTATTGTTCTTTCTTGCGATCTTGGTCTTCTTCGTTCCGAGCGCGCGATCCGCTCTAGGCGTCTTCATTGCGTCTAGCTACGGGCTCAAAGCATGGGCGTATTATGAGGTCAGCGAGGAAGGGGGACTAACTACGGATGGACGTCTGCTACTGCTCCGTTCGGATGGAGGACGACAGTATTCCGACCTGGTCAGAGGCGACAAATTCATGGCCGCTAACCGAGTCAACCTGCGAGTCGAGCCTTCGAGGGAGTCGACATCCCTAATGATACTACGAAGCGACTCCTGCGTGGTCGCGCTTGAGGCTCCTGAGAGGGGAACCGCGGGACCGTTCGAAGACCAAGCAGTCGGTTCTGGTGGTTGGCTGTTGGTCGGCACCGCCCCTTGCGAGCTTTTCGATCGACCCAAACCGTTCTGAGCCCTATCGCACCAGCACGTTACGAAACTGCCAGGGATCGCTTGTGTCGATGTCCTCGGGGAAGAAGCCCGGCCGGCCGGTGAGTGGCGTCCAGTCGGTGTAGTAGCCCTTGACCGGGCCGAGATAGGGGACCTGCACCTCGAGGCAGCGACGGTAGTCCATCTCGTCGGTCTCAACGATTCCCCGGTTTGGGTTTTCCAGCGCCCATACTATGCCGGCGAGCACGGCGGAGGTCACCTGAAGACCGGTGGCGTTTTGATATGGCGCGAGGTCGCGGGTCTCTTCGATCGAAAGCTGCGAGCCGTACCAGTAGGCGTTTCTGGTGTGGCCGTAGAGCAGCACCCCCAGCTCGTCGATGCCGTCGACGATCTCGTCCTCGTCGAGGATGTGGTGTTCGGTCTGGGTGTGGCCCGGGTAGCCGAACAGCTCGTGGAAGGACAGCACCGCATCGTCGGCCGGGTGGTAGGCATAGTGGCAGGTCGGGCGGTAGGTGACCGTCTCGCCGTCACGCAGGGTGAAGTAGTCGGCGATCGAAATCGACTCGTTGTGGGTGACCAGGAAACCGAGCTGCGGACCGGGGGTCGGACACCAGGTGCGGACCCGGGTGTCGGCTCCAGGCTGCAACAGGTAGATGCCGGCCTTGGAGCCGATGGTTTCAAGTTCGGCGTTGGCGGGCATCCAGGTCTCATGGGTGCCCCATCCGAGTTCCGCCGGCTGCAGGCCCTCGGCGATGAACCCTTCGACCGACCAGGTGTTGACGAAGACGCCGCGGGATTTCGGCTTCCGCGCACGCTGGGTGTCGCGCTCGGCGATATGAATGCCCTTGACGCCTAGGTCGCGCATCAGTCGCGCCCAATCCTCGCGGTCGTCGGGTCCCGGTTCAGTGAAGGTGTGGCCCGTGTCAGTGGCGATGTTGACCAGCGCCTGCTTGACGAACCAGGACACCATGCCGGGGTTGGCGCCGCAGCAGGAGACGGCGGTCGTGCCGCCGGGATTGGTGGCCTTCTCGTGGCGGACCGTGTGGCGGAGCGCGTTGTTGGTACGGGATTCGGCTGGCGAAGCCTTGTCGAAATAGAACCCCGGCCACGGCTCGACCACCGTGTCGATGTAGGGAACGTTGATTTCGCGGCACATCCTGAGAATGTCCAGCGAAGACGTGTCGACCGACAGGTTGACGCAGAACCCGGGCGTGCCGTCGTCGGCGGTGAGCAGCGGCGCTAGGAGGTCGCGGTAGTTCTCCGGGGTCACCGTCTCCTGGATGAAGCGGAGATTGCGCTCATCGAGGAGACGGCGGCCTGAGTCGTCCGGATCGATCACCACCATCTTGGCCGGGTCGTAATCGAAGTGTCGCTCGATCAGCGGCAGGGTTCCGCGCCCAATCGACCCGAAGCCAATGATGACGATGGGGCCGTCGATCGTTCCGTATTTGGGCCACCCGGCCATCGGCACCTCCGGTTTTGTTCGTCAAAGCGTCACAGTTCATCGCGACAACCGCGGTCGAGGTCAACAGGCCGTGAAGAGGCGGCCGCTCGACAACGGTGCGCCGACTGTGTCTACTGGTGGCGGGCGGCTCTTGGTCACGAAGGGCCCTTCTCATGTCACTATCCGTTCGTTTCGCATCGCTGGTCATTGCGCTGCCGCTGCTGGCGCCGCCGGCGCTCGCCAACCCCAATCCACAGTCGGGGAACCGCGTGTTCGACCGCGCGGTCGATCTGGTCGAGGAGCATTTCTACGCGCCGGACAATCTCGATGAGTTCCGCGACGCGGTCGCGATCACAGTTGCCAATCTTACCGATATGGCCGAGGCGGACCCCGCAGTGGTGAGCGACGCCATCGATTTCGTGTTGGCGCGCCTTGAGACCTCGCATGTCGGTCACTTCACCCCGGATCAGGTGGACTATTATGAGCTCGTCGATGTCTTCCGCTTCGGTTTCCGCGATCGCGTCCGCCAGCTCTTCCCGCCGCGGGGGCGGGTGACCTATGACGGCATCGGCATCGCCAGTGCGACGATCGACGGCAAGACGTTCATCACCGATGTCTACGACGGCGGCCCGGCCGACCGCGCCGGCCTGATGGTTGGCGACGAAATCGTCGCGTTGGATGGTCAGCCATTCCACGAGGTCGAGTCGTTCCGCGGGCGCGCAGGCGTCGCGGTGTCGCTGACTGTCGCACGGACTGTCGAGGGCCCGTCGATAGACGTCGCGGTCGATGTCGAGCGGCTGTCGCCGGGTGTCGGGTTCGTGTCGGCGATCGCCGACAGCGCGGAGGTGATCGAGCACGATGGCCGGTCGATCGGCTATCTACGGCTTTGGGCCTACACCGACCGGCAGGTGAAAAGCGTTATCGAAGAAGCGCTTAGCGGACCGTTGGCAGATACGGAGGCACTGGTTCTTGATCTGCGCAGCCGCTGGGGCGGGGCGCCGCCCACCGCCGCTGATACGTTCGTCGGTGGTTCACCTGATATGTCAATGACTTATCGGAGCGGCGAGACCAACACCATCCACGCACGCTGGCGCAAGCCATTGGTCGCGATCATCGACGAGGGCACCCGCAGCGGCATGGAAATCCTCGCTTATGCCTTGAAAGACAACAACATAACCCTGGTCGGCCAGCCGACCGCCGCCGATGTGGTCGCTGGTCGCGCCTTTCTCCTGCCCGACGACAGCATGCTCGAGGTTGCCGTCGCCGACGTCTTCGTCGACGGTGTGCGGCTGGAGGGCGCCGGGGTCGCGCCGCATATCGACGTCCCCTTCGACGTCCGCTATGCCGCCGGCGCTGACCCGCAAAGGGCCGCAGCACTCGACGAGGTCGTCCGTCAACTCAACGCGGCGATGACGGTGCCAAAGACTCCCTGAGCCGCCTCATCGGGCCTATATGACCGGCACCGATGCCAGGAGGCCCTGATGACCGCCGATACAACTAACCCGCTGCTCGCCGAATGGGATACCCCGTACGGAATGCCGCCGTTCGATCGCATCCGGCCGGAGCATTTCCGGCCGGCCCTGGATGCGGCGATGGCCGACCAGCGGAACGCCGTGGAGCGGATCGCGGCAGACCCGGAACCGCCGACCTTCGACAACACATTGATAGCGTTGGAGCGTTCCGGGTTGCCATTATCGCGGATCGCCAAGGTCTTCTACGGGCTGGTCAGCGCCGACACCAACGATGCCCTGCAGGCGGTCGAGCGCGAGATGGCGCCGCTGTTTGCCCGCCACGCCAACGCGATCTACCTCAATCCGGCTGTGTTTCAGCGGATCACGGCCCTCTCTGATAATCCCGATCTGGGCTGGACCGACGAGCAGCGTCGCCTTCTGGAGCGCTACCACACCAACTTCACGCGCGCCGGTGCCGCGCTTGACAAGGCCGGCAAGCAACGGCTGGCGGACATCAACGAGCGCCTGGCAACCCTCGGGACTTTGTTCAGCCAGAACGTACTGGCTGACGAGTCGGCCTGGACTCTTCCTCTTGACGGTCCGGGCGATCTCGCCGGCCTGCCGGACTGGGCGGTTGCCGCGGCCGCGCAGGCGGCGACAGATCGCGGCCTAACAGGCCATGTCGTGACGTTGGCGCGGTCGAGCGTCGAGACGTTCCTCCAATTCTCCACCCGCCGCGATCTCCGCGAAACCGCTTTCGAAGCCTGGATCAGCCGCGGCGCGAACGGAAACGATCATGACAATCATGACCTGATCGCGGAGATCGTCCGCCTGCGCGACGAGCGCGCCAAGCTGCTCGGTTGCGAAACCTTCGCTGAGTTTGTCCTCGCCGACGCCATGGCCAAGACCCCGGATGCGGTTGCCAACCTGCTCCGCACCGTCTGGGAGCCCGGCGTGCGGCTCGCCGAACGCGAAACCATCGACCTGCAGGAACTCGTCGCCGAGGACGGGGGCAATCACGACATCGCGCCGGCCGACTGGCGCTTCTACGCCGACCGGCTTCGCAAGCGCCGGTTCGATTTCGACGAGTCCGAGCTGAAGCCGTATCTCCAGCTCGACCGGATGATCGACGCTGCCTTCTGGGTTGCCGGGCGACTGTTCGGGCTGACGTTCAAACCGGTCGATAACGCGCCGACCTACAACCCGGATGTCCGGGTCTGGCGGGCGGATGCGGAAGACGGCACGTTCCTCGGTCTCTTTGTGGCCGACTACTTCGCCCGGCCGTCGAAGCGCGGCGGGGCATGGATGAGCGGCTTTCGCAGCCAGAATCGCCTTGACGGCGACGTCCGGCCGATCATCGTCAACGTGATGAACTTCTCCAAGCCGCCGGAAGGTGAGCCGGCGCTGCTGTCGATCGACGATGCGCGCACGCTATTCCACGAATTCGGCCACGCCCTGCACGGCTTGCTCTCCGACGTGACCTACCCGCTGCTCTCCGGTACCAACGTCGCTACGGACTTCGTCGAACTGCCGTCGCAACTCTACGAGCACTGGCTGTTCGAGCGGGCAGTTCTTGATCGTTTCGCGGTTCACTATGAAACCGGTGAAGCCATTCCCGAGGCGCTGGTCGAGAAGGTGCTCGCCGCGCGGACCTTCAATCAGGGATTCGCCACGGTCGAGTATACGGCCTCGGCGCTTGTCGACCTCGACCTGCACCGGGCGGACGATGTGTCGGATCTTGACGCGAAGACGTTCGAGGCGAAGGCGCTGGACGCGATCGAAATGCCCGAGGCGATCGTCATGCGGCACCGGCTGCCGCACTTCCTGCATATCTTTGCCGGCGATCACTACGCGGCCGGCTACTACAGCTATCTGTGGTCGGAGGTGCTGGATGCTGACGCGTTCTCGGCTTTCGAGGAAGCCGGCGATCCGTTCGATCCGGAAACCGCCGCGCGCCTCCGCGAGAGCGTCTATGCCGCCGGGAACCTGCGGGATCCGGCGGACGCCTATCAACGGTTTCGCGGGCGGATGCCGACTGCCGATGCCCTTCTGAAGAAGCGCGGTCTCGCGGATGTCGCGCCAGCCGGTTGATCCTCGGCGCCGGTGAAGCGATCGCCGTGACCTAGGCTTTGCGACCGGCGAGGTAGCGACGGACCAAGAGGCGAGCCAAGTCGGGCGCTTCCTCGGCAGTGACGACGCCCAGCTTGCCCGACACGGCCAGCGAGGCGATGCCGTTGAGCGCTGCCCACAGCGTCGCAACGGATCTGTTGCGGTCGTCCGGATCGGGAAACAGAGGCGCCAGGACCTCTTCGACCAGACCGAGCGGTCGCGACAGAGCGGTGCGGTACCAATCGGGCAACGGCCCCGGTTGGCGGCGGATGTACTCAACCAGAATGGACCAGAGGCGCGGATTGCGCCGCACGAAAGCGACATAGCCGTCCGCCAGTGCCAGCGCCCCGTCGACCGGCGGAAGCTTCGGCTTGATCCGCCGTTTGAGACTGCCGTGCAGCCGTCGCAGTGTCCGTTCATTGAGACGGAGGATCACCTCGTCCATGTCGCCGACGGCGTGATAGATCGAGTTGGGCGCATAACCGATCGCCGCGCCTAGACGGCGCATGGTGATGCCGGGTAGTCCGTCGCGGGCACCGATCTCCTCAGCGGCGGCAACCACAAGCTCGGTCATCTCCTCCCGGGTGTGCTCTCTTCGACGCGCGACCACCGCAATCCCCTCTCTGTGACGGCGATCACCGCGCCGACTCATCTGTCTTGAACGTTGTTCAACATCATGCTAGCTATTGAACAGTGTTCAACACAAGAGGATGCTCGCAGATGACCGCGATGGACCTGAACGCGCTGACCCGACCGCTCCCCGCATGGCATCCAAAGGCCTGGTATTACGGCCTCGCCCGTGGGCTTCTGCGATCGGTTGGCCGGCTGTCGAAGGGAGTCAGCATTGGACTCGCCCACGGCTTCGACTCCGGTGTCATGCTGGATCACGTCTACGCCAACCGGGCCGAGGGTCGCGGCTTTCTCGGACGGCTGATCGATCGTGTTTACCTGAACGCGCCGGGTTGGGCCGGCATTCGCAATCGCGGCCTGCTGCTGGAGCGGACCGTCGTCCAGTGCGTCGAGGCGGCAGCCGATGGTCGCCAAACGGTCCGGCTCGTTGACCTGGCCTGCGGTGGCGGTCAGTACCTTTTACGTGCGCTTGCCCGGTTCACCCCGGACATCGCCATTGATGCGACGCTGCGGGATTATCGGCCGGAGAATATCGACAAGGCCCGAGCCAACGCGAAACGGCTCGGCGTTGAAGCCAGCTTCGATGTCGCCGACGCCTTCTCCGATGCTGATCTAGCCGAACTCGGCATGGTCGACATCGCGATTGTATCCGGCCTACACGAAATCATCGACGACGACAGCCGGGTCGAGCGGCACTTCGGCCAGATCGCCCGCATTCTTCGGCCGGACGGAACGCTGCTGCTGACCGTCCAGCCCGACCATCCCCAGGCCGAATTCATCGCCCGCGTGCTCAACGCTCACACCGGCAAGCCCTGGGCGATGCGGTTGCGGCCAGTGTCACTGACCCGGCGCTGGCTGGGGGCGGCCGGTTTCGTCGTCGATCGTGTCGCGATGGAGCCGCTCGGCATTTTCGGTGTGCTGCAGGCGACCAAGGCGTAAGGTCATGTTGACGCTGTACGCCCTGAAACCTCGGTTCCAACGGATGCTCGCGCCGGCGGCCCGGCGCCTGCTTGGCCTCGGCGTCACGGCCAATCAGGTGACCTGGTTCGCCCTGGGCCTTTCCGCCGTCTATGGTAGGTTGCTCGCTGCCGTCCCCGGACCGCTGCTGCTGCTCGGCGTGCCCGCCATCCTGCTGCTGCGCATGGGCCTCAACGCAATCGACGGCATGATGGCCCGAGCCGGGAACCAAGCGAGCCCGAGCGGCTTCGCGCTGAACGAAATCGGGGACGTTGTCGCCGACATCGCGCTTTATCTGCCGCTGGTGATGGTGATGGCGCCGCAGGCCCCAATGCTGGCGGCTGCAACGGTTGCCGCATTCGCCCTGGCCGAGTTCGCCGGCGTATTGGGCGCGGCCGCCGGGAGTAGCCGTCGCTATGACGGTCCGTTCGGCAAGTCCGACCGTGCGTTGTTCTTTGCCGCGTCCGCGGTCCTCATCGCGCTGGTCAACATTCCTGCTGCTCTCGGCGAGGCACTGGTTGCCACCGCCCTCGCACTGGCGCTGGTCACGACGGCGAACAGAGTCCGCGCGCTCGTCCATGAGCACCATCATGGCCGCCTGGATTAGCGCGCTGTCGTCACCGCTGCTCGCGGTCATCGGCGCCGTTTGGGCACTGCTCGGTCTCGCGACGCTGGCCGTGTCGGTTGCTGCGCCCAGGCTTGCAAGCGGGGGCGCGGAACTCGCTGCCCGGACCCGCACCTGGTGGTGGATCGTCGCGCCGATCACTGTCGCCCTGCTGCTCGGGGCCTCCGCTGTCGCCGTTCTCTTCGCGCTGGTGAGTTTTGTGGCGCTACGCGAATTTCTGTCGATCGTCCCGGTGCGGCATGTGGATCGCACGGCGATCCTGCTCGCCTATCTGGCGATCCCCCTTCAATACTGGTTTGTCGCGGACGACTGGTACGGCATGTTTGCGATCTTCATTCCGGTCTATGTCGCGGCTATCGTCGCCTTCCGCCTAGTGCTCTCCGGGGAGACGACCGGATTCATCCGCTCGGCGGGAATGCTCCAGTGGGGGCTGTTCCTCACGGTCTATAATTTGAGCCATGTCGCGTTTCTGATGGAACTCGACCTGGCCGCACCAGCCCCCGCTGGCGGGGCCGGGCTGGTTCTCTTCATCCTGATCGTCGTCGGGCTGAACGACGTGGCACAATATGTCGTTGGCAAGCTTTGCGGCCGTCATCCGATCGTGCCGAAGGTGAGTCCGAAGAAATCGATCGAAGGCTTCTTGGGTGGCGTCACGATCAGTGCGTTGGTGGCGGTCCTCCTGTTGCCTTGGCTGACGCCGTTCGGTCCGCTCGAGGGCGCTGCGGTCGGCGCGTTGCTGGCCGCGCTCGGCTTCGTCGGCGATGTCACCGTCTCCGCCTTAAAACGCGATCTCGGGATCAAGGACTCCGGTGGTCTCCTGCCAGGGCACGGCGGCGTCCTCGACCGGCTCGACAGCCTCCTCTTCGCCGCGCCGATCTTCCTGCACTTCGTCCGCTACTTTTACGGGGCGTGAGATGAGTCGGTTGCGCCGGGTTGCCGCAATTCTGTTCTTCGCGCTGGTCGTTCGGCCGGTGCTGATGATCGCCACGGGGCTGCGGGTCATCGGCCGTGAACGGTTGCCGCTCAGCGGACCCGCCGTTGTTGCCGCTAACCACAACAGCCATCTCGACGTGGTCGCCCTGATGAGCCTGTTTCCACTCCGGCTGCTTCACCGCGTTCGCCCGGTAGCGGCGGCAGATCATTTCCTGAAACCCGGTTTCGTTGGCTGGATGGCGCGGACGCTGCTCAACATCATTCCGATCGATCGGTCGGGCTGCGGGGCTGACGCCGCGATCGCGCCGGTCTGTCAGGCGCTGCACGCGAATGCGATCGTCATCATGTTTCCGGAAGGCACGCGCGGCGAGCCTGAGGTCATGGCACGTTTTCGGCGTGGCACTTCACTGCTGGCGAAGGCGTTTCGCGATACGCCGTTCGTGCCGGTCTACCTCCATGGACTCGGCAAGAGCCTGCCGCGCGGCGAATGGCGGTTCGTGCCGTTCGCCGCCGAGGTCCATATCGGACGGTCGCGGAGCGACGCCACCGGCACCGGCCGGCCGATGGCGGAGCAGTTGCAGGACGATGTGGTGGCGATAGCGGCCAGGTTGCCGCGCGCGGGATTTGTCGATTGAGAGCGGTGACTTCGGGCAGGCTTCAGTCATTGTTCGAAAATGCCACCGCGGCGTTCAATCAACGAAGAATAACTTTTAAGTAGTGTATCCGAGAAAATGCAACTAATAGTATAGTCCACGATTGAAGCGACCTCGGAGGGTGCAATGGTGGACGACACGAATCTTGCGCAAGGATGTAAAGGTGCGAAAGTTGTCGCGCTGCAGGAAGCGCTGGCGAAGCTCGACTACTTTCTCGGGGCCAAGGACGGTGACCTGGGCAATCTGACCCGCGACGCGGTGCTGGCCTTTCAGGCCGACAACGGGCTTCCGACCACCGGCAAAGTAGATAATGACACCTGGAAAGAACTGAGTGACGCCTCACCGCGGCCCCTGGCGCGAACCCGAACGAAGATAACTGCGGCGGAACTTGCTCAGAAGGGATCGGAGACGATCCGCCAAGCCGACCGAACCAAATTTCTCGGCTGGGTGAGCGGCCTCTTCGGTCTCCTCGGTGTCGGTGCATCGACCGTCACACCGGCGGCTACGTCGACGGCCGGCGATCAGGGGTCGATGCTTTCCGTTCAGCCGGCGATCGACGGGCTGAGGCAGTATCTCGACACAGCGACGACCACGGGCGGTGGCGGCGGGGCTGCAATGACCGAAGCCCGCGACCACCTCAATCAGATTCAGCAGGCGCTCACCGCCAACGCCAGCAGTCCGTTGTCCGGCGATTCACTGCTTCAGCTGATCGATGCCGTGGGCGTGGTGATACCCGGCGCCTCTGAAGGCGTCATCTTCATTGTTGTCGGCTTTATCGCCCACTTCTTCGGTCAGCGCATCGTCAGGTCGCGGGTCGAGGATCATCAGGACGCCGCCAACCTCGCGCGCTGAGGTCGGCGGTCGACCGAACCGCCGCTACTTAATCGTTACCCAGCGGCCGGTGTTGCCGGACTTGAGGATGGCATCGCAGACCTTGGTCGTCTCCAGCGCCTCGCGGAAGGTCGGTGATGTCGGCTTGCCGGTCTGCAGTCCTTCGATGAAGTCGGCGACTGCGTGAACGAACGAGTGCTCGTAGCCGAGGTTGAGGCCGGGCACCCACCAGTTGCCGAGGTAGGGATGCTCGCCGTCGGTCACCAGAATCGACGTCCAGCCGCGTAGCCGCCCTTCGACGCTGTGATCAAACCAGGCGAGGCGGTTGAGATCGTGCAGATCCCACATGAACGAGCCGTGCTCACCGTTGATCTCCAGGGTGTAGAGCGCTTTGTGGCCGCGGGCGTAGCGGGTCGACTCGAACAGGCCAAGCGAGCCGTTCTTGAAGTGGGCGAGCAGTGCGGCCGCGTCGTCGATGCCGACGGCTTTCATCTTGCCGGTCTCGGCGTGCTTGCGCCTCTTCACAAATGTCTCGGTCATCGCCGTCAGATCGCTGATCGGGCCGTTGATCCACATCGCGGTATCGACGCAGTGGGCGATTAGATCGCCGGTGACGCCGGAGCCGGCCGCGTCCACGTCGAGCCGCCAGGTACCCGCGCCGCCCTGGGGCACGTCCGGCGAGATCGTCCAGTCCTGCAGGAAGTTGGCGCGGTAGTGGAAGATGCGGCCGAGCTTACCTTCCGCGACCACCTGCTTCACCAGTGTCACCGCCGGGATCCAGCGATAATTGTACCAGACCATGTTCGGCACGCCGGCCTTCTCCACCGCCTTCACCATGCGCAAGCCTTCCTTGGCGTCACGGGCGATCGGCTTCTCGCAGAGCACCATCTTGCCGGCCTTGGCGGCAGCAATGGCGATGTCGACGTGGAGATCGTTGGGCACACAGATGTCGACGGCGTCGATATCGTCCCGTTTGATCAGCTCCTTCCAGTCGGTCTCGATCGATTCGTAGCCCCAGGTGTCAGCGAACGCCTTGACCGCCTTCTTGTTGCGGGCGCACGCCGCCTTGAGCACCGGCTGGTAGTCGAGGTCGAAAAAGTTGCCGACCCGGCGATAGGCGTTGGAGTGCGCCCGGCCCATGAAGCCGTAGCCGATCATGCCGATGTTGAGCGGTTTCTTTGCCATCGGTCCCGTCCTTTTCTCGTTCCCGTGTTGTTATTCGCGCCAGCCGTGGGCGTCCCGGACCTTGACCATAGCGCCGAGGATCGCGTTCCAGGTGTCCTGACTCTCCATCACGTCGTTGGGGAACATGCAGCCATCCCAGCAGATGTGCCGCATCGTCTTGGTCAGGTTGCCATTGTCGTCGCGGAGCCAGTAACCGGCGTGCTTGACGATATCGAGCCGGCCGTTGGGGTCGTCGACCAGGCAATGGCGGCCCGTCTTTTCGTGATCGCCGGAGCCGAAGACCGTACCGTCGTTCTGGGCAACGTGGAAATCAAGCGTCCACGGCCGTAGCGCGTCGGCGACCTTTTTATATGCAGCGTCGAGCGCATCGGTATCGTTCCAGTCGAAGTCGGGGGGGAGGATGCGGTCGGCTTCGGCGTTGTAGCCGAGGGTGTAGAGCATCGAGTGGGCCATGTCGGCCTGAAAGCCGACGACCCCTGGACGATTGACTGTCTCGAGCAGCTTCACCATCTCGCGCCAGGAGTGCATGCCACCCCAGCAGATCTCGCCCTCGGCTACGAGATACTCGCCGTGGGCTTCAGCAATGTCCGCGGCCTTCGAAAAGGTGTCGGCGATCAGCTGGGTGTTGGCCGCCGGATCCTTGTCCCAATCCTCGACGCTGGCGGACGAGTCGATGCGGATTCCGCCCGTCGGCCGTATACCGATCTCGCGCAATTGCTGGCCGATGCCGCAGGCCTTGCGCACCTGGGTGAGAAAGCGCTCGCGGTCTTCATTCGATCCCATGGCCGACCCACCACCGGCGCCGCCCCAGATCGGCGCGACCATCGAGCCGATCTTGAGGCCGAAGCTGCCGATATGATCGGCCATCCTCTTGACCTCGTCGGGGCTCGAGTCGATGTCGAAATGCGGCGCGGTGATGAAGATGTCGACGCCATCGAATTTTTGACCGTCGACCTCGGCCTTGGCGGTCAGCTCAAGCAGCGTGTCGATCGGAATGATCGGCTCAGAGTCCGGCGCCCCCTTACCGACGATACCGGGCCACATCGCGTTGTGCAGTTTGGGGTAGTTGTTGTCCGCCACAGTCTGTCCTCCCGTGAGTGCCTGTTTGCTGGCTTAATGCCGTGGATCGTCAGGTTGTCGTTGATAGATGTCGACGTCGCAATGGAATGGAAATGTTCCCGACTGGTCCTTGAACAGTGGACGAACCTCGTCGCTCAACCACGCGGTGATTGATCCGATGTCCTCCGTTCCCTGTTCGGCGGCGGCGATGACGTTGCTGTGCGTCAGCAGGTACCGGACCAATTCGTCCGGGGTGAACGCGACCGTGTGCGAGAACCGTTCGTGAGCGGTTACTGCGAAACCATGGTTGCGGGCCTCGTCATCGTCGAGCAGCGCGGCATTGCGCGGTGGTGTCGGGAAACGCCGACCGTAGCTATCCGAACTCCAATCGGCGTAATCCCTGTTCTCGTTCATCGTCCCCGAAAACCGGTCGTTGAAGACGACCAGCCAGCCTCCGGGTCGCAGCACCCGGCGCGCTTCGGCCAGGAACTCATTGCGGTCGAACCAGTGAAGGGCGAGGCCGACCGTGATCAGATCGATCGCCTGCGACCGAAACGGCAGCGCCTCGGCGGCGCCTGCGACATAGGAGACGCGTAAATGTTCTTTTGCGTGTCTGAGCATCGCTACGGACACATCGATGCCGATGACCCGTTCGGCTACCTCCACCATTGCAACAGTGGATTGGCCGGTTCCGCAGCCAACGTCGATGGCACACACAGCCCTTTGATGAGGGTAACAGACTCGCCGCACGCGCTCGGCGACCAGCGGCTGAAAGAAGGGCCTCCCTTGCGCGTATCGTTCCGCGGCAGTGAGATGATCGAAGTAGTTCATTGCCGGCGACACCTGTCGATGCCCACTATCGCCTGAGTGACGTCCATGGTTCCTCGTCCGCGACGTCGATCAGTTCGTAGCCATTGTCGCCGACACAGGGACCGAGGATGGCGGTCACCTTCGCCTCGCCGTCACCGACATTGAACGAGGCGTGCACCATGTCCGCCGGAATGTGTGCCGAATCACCTGGACCGAGAATCCGCTTCTCACGATCGACCCACTGCTCGACTGTTCCGGCGACGATGTAGATCACTTCCTCCTGGTCGGGATGCTTGTGGAAGTCGTGCCCTTTGCCCGGCGCCAGGATGACGTCAATCACCGTGAGTTGCTCGGCGTTCGTAGAAGGGGGATGGCTGAGCCAACGCAGACGGCCCCAGTCGAGGATCTCTTCCTCTGCCTCTCTGGCAATCGTGAACCGGCGGCTCATCATTCCCTCCCAATCGTTCGCCCGTGAACCGGGCGCTTGTTTTGCGGCCGCGAGCGTAGGGCTCGGGGCATGCGTGTCAAACGGGACCGTCAGAACCGGATCGCCTTGAAGCGTCGGGCCTGGTCGGTCAGCGCGGCTTCGACCGGCAGCCGCTCCATGCTCGACGCACCATAGAAGCCGTGGCAAATCTCGCAGCGTTGCAGGACGTAAGCGGCATCGTCGGGTATCGCGATCGGTCCGCCGTGGCAGAGCACGATGACATCGTCGCGGACTTCGCGAGCCGATGCGGCGATCGCATCGATCTCGACGACGCATTGATCGAGGCTCTTGGCCGTGGTTGCGCCGACCGCCCCGCCGGTGGTGACGCCCATGTGCGCGACGACGATATCGGCGCCCGCTTCGGCCATGGCGCGCGCTTCGGCCGCGGTGAAGACGTATGGCGTTGTTAGCAGGTCAAGCGCGTGAGCCGCAGCGATCATGTCGACCTCGAGCTGGTAGCTCATCCCCGTCTCTTCAAAGCTCTGCCGCATCGTTCCGTCGAAAAGACCAACCGTCGGGAAGTTCTGCACGCCGGAAAAGCCGAGGGTTTTGAGTTCGTTGAGCAACTGCGGCATCAGGACGAACGGATCGGTGCCGTTGACGCCGGCAAGCACCGGCGTGTGCCTGACGACCGGGAGGACCTCGACCGCCATCTCTTTGACGATGTCGTTGGCGTTGCCGTAGGCCAGAAGACCCGCCGACGATCCGCGCCCGGCCATTCGGTAGCGGCCGGAATTGTAGATGATGATCAGGTCGATCCCGCCGGCTTCCTCGCATTTGGCGGACAGCCCTGTCCCCGCGCCGCCACCGATGATCGGGACCCGCCGTTCGACCATATCGCGGAACTTGGCAAGCAGGGTTCCGCGGGCAATCGCCGTCATGATCGACCTCCCTTGGCCCGATCGTACGCGATGGCAACGACGCGGGCGCCGCCTAGATCAGGGCTTACCATGGTTCCTCCCACGCTGAGCCTGTGACGGATCGGTGTTGCGATAGCCGAGAGCGGAGGACAAGTCGCCGGCCGCGGCGTTCAGGTGTTTGAGGGCGGCGGCCCGCTGGGATCGCCCGAAGCGGACGGCCGGCGCAGACACGCTCATGGCGGCGATACACGCACCGCTGTGGTTCCGGATGCCGACCGCCACGCAAGCCGCACCGAGGGTCCGTTCCTCGTCGTCAAAGGCGTATCCCCGCTCGCGCACGTCTTCGAGTTCGCGAAGCAGTCGCGCAGAACGGGTGATCGTGTTGGGTGTATACCGCTCGAGCCGACGGCCCTTGACCCAATCGACGACGGACTCTTCTGGAAGCCCGGCGAGAAGAATCTTGCCGACTCCCGTTGCGTGGGGTTCCAGCCTCAGACCGACGGACGAATCCAGTCGAAGCATGTGCTGCCCCTCGACTTTGTCGACATAGAGCACTTCGAAGTCATCGAGTACGGCGAGTTGCACGGTCTCGGTCGTCAGATCGCGGACCCGCTCAAGGTAGGGACGCGCCTGGGCTTCGATCGGCTCCATGGCCGAGTAGGCGACCCCGCTCTCCCACGCCCGAACGCCCAGCCGGTACGTCTTCTCCTCCTCGTCGAATTGGAGCCAGCGGGCTGCGGTCATTGTGCGAAGCAGCGCGTGCAAACTGGCCTTTGGATAACCGAGCGCTTCCTGAAAATCCGAGAACTGGAATGGGCGTCCTTCTCGGGTGAGGACTTCGAGAATCTGGAGAACCCGCAGCGCGGACTTAACCGATGTCGTCGAAGTCGCCAGTCGTTGGTTCATGTATATAAACTCGTGTCCGCAGTTGCGAACAAGGATGTGCGAGGTTATACATCTCCCCGAGTTGGGAGGAAAATCGGTTTGGAGCACGGTTTTGGCTCGTCGTTGCAGCCACCGGTGCGTCCACTCGATGGAGTGAGACGGCTGTCTATATCGCTGGAGTTGGCCAGCAACACTGTGCCGGCGAAGAAGAGCATCCGAGAGCGTTTCCAGTCTTGTCGCTCGGCTCGCCCGCGAACCGTCGGAGAACCGATTGATTTTTACTTGAGACGAGCGTATCGTATTGATATGGCCGTCTCACGTCAAGTACCGGCGAACAAGGTGCGGGGTCGAAGGACAGCGCGGCGCGGACCGCGCGTCCGCATGAAGAGGAGGATGCTCGACACCGCGATGGGCCTTATGCAAGAGGGGCGCATACCGTCGGTGAGCGAAGTCGCCGCCGCTGCTGAAGTGTCGCGCGCAACGGCTTATCGTTACTTTCCGAGCCAGGCGGCTATGATCCAAGACACGGTCAACGAAGCGCTCGGCCCGATCCTCGGCTGGCGGTCAGAGTCGCAAGAAGCCGCGGAGCGTGTGCACGACCTCATCGCATTCGGTTATCCGCGCATCGATGCCTTCGAGGCGACCCACCGCGCGACTCTTCGACTGGCGCTCGACCAGTGGACACGTCAACAGACCGGCGAACTTGGAGACGAGCAGCCGGTCAAGCGCGGCCATCGCAGGCAGCTGCTGAAAGAAGCACTTGAGCCCCTGCGCGGTCGTCTGGGCAGCTCGGAATTTGACAGGCTGGCTCAGTCCCTGTCACTGATATTTGGCAGTGAAGCTCTCATTGTTCTTAAGGACATCTGGGGGCTCGACGAAGAAGCTGCGCGCGAGGTCGCGGTTTGGGCGGCCGGTGCGCTCGTCCAGGCGGCGGCCGAAGAGGCGCGGACAACAAAGAAACGCGGCGCTAAGACCGCGAAGCGAAGAACGAAGCCATCAATCAACTAGAGCCGTCGGTCATTCATGACGGCAAGGATGTGAAGGGAGAGAGACGAAATGCTGAGGAAACACTGGACATCACTACTTGCGGGTACTGTGCTGGCCTTCTCGGTCAATGCTGCCTCGGCCGACGATCTGGTCATCTTCTGGGCGGAATGGGACCCAGCCAACTATCTGCAAGAGTTGGTTAACGAGTACACGGAAGAGACGGGCGTCGTTGTGACCGTCGAGACCACGCCGTGGCCGGATTTCCAAACCAAGACGTTCGCCGAGCTCAACGCACGCGGCGACGCCTACGATATGGTGGTCGGCGACTCCCAGTGGCTTGGCGCCGGCTCGACCGGTGGCCATTATGTGGAACTCACCGACTTCTATGCTGAGCACGGCGTTGCCGACATCATGACGCCTGCGACTGTCACTTACTACGCCGAATATCCCAAAGACAGCGGCAGATACTGGTCGATCCCGGCAGAGGGTGATGCCAATGGCTGGGCCTATCGCAAGGACTGGTTTGAGGATCCGGCCGAAATGGCTGCGTTCAAGGAGCAGTACGGATACGACCTCGGCGTGCCGCAGGACTTCAATCAGTTGATCGACATTGCCGAGTTCTTCTACCGTCCTGAAGAGAATCGGTACGGCGTCGCGCTCTATACCCAGACGGCGTATGACGCGATGGCGATGGGTGTCGAGCAGACCATCTTCACCTGGGGTGGCGAACTTGGCGACTATGCTACCAATCAGGTCGATGGCATCCTGAATTCACCGCAGAACGTGGAAGCGCTTGAGGCCTATCGCAAGCTCTACACCTTCACGCCGCCGAACTGGACCCAGGCGTTCTTCCTCGAGAACAACCAGGCCCTGACCGAAGGCTTGGTGGCGATGGCGATGAACTATTTCGCCTTCTTCCCGGCGCTCAACAACCCGTCGATCAATCCGCACGCGGAAGTGACCGGCTACTTCGCCAACCCACCCGGGCCTTACGGTGATCACCATGCGGCCCTAGGCGGTCAAGGCATCACCGTTGTCGAGTACAGCAACAACAAGGAAGAAGCGTTCAAGTTTCTTGAGTGGTTCATCCAGGAGGACGTCCAGAAACGCTGGGCTGAGTTGGGCGGCTACACGGCGCACGCCGGTACGCTGGCGTCACCGGAGTTTCTCGAGGCGACACCGTACAATCAGGCTTTCGCCGACTCCATGGAGATCGTGAAGGACTTCTGGGCCAACCCGGTGTTCGCGGACATGCTCTTCCAGATGAATGACCGTCTGCACCCGTACATTACAACAGGTGAGGGAACGGCGCAGGAAGCACTCGACGCTCTTGTCGAGGACTGGAACAAGACGCTGGGCAACTAACCCAGCCGGCGGCTCAACGAGAACCGAGCCGGGGACCTCAGGCCCCCGGCTCGCAAGATCGGATATTCTGGAGGGTGTCCCGGTGGCAGTGATTGCGACCCTCGACTCGCGTTCGAGAGCGGCGACGCGTGGCTGGACCGATCTGACCATCCGCAACGCTTTCATCTTCCCGACGATCATCTTCCTGATTGTCTTCAACATCTTTCCCTTGCTCTACTCACTCGGCTTGTCCTTTACCGAGTTCCGCGCGTCGCTGAACCAGCCGCCCGAATTCGTCGGCCTGCGGAACTATCGGGAACTGCTCTCCGATCCGGGAATCTGGGATAACTTCGTCATCACCGCCCAATATGTGATCGTCTCGGTCGGCGGTCAGATGATCGTGGGGTTCGGTCTGGCGCTGCTGCTCAATCGCAAGATGCCGTTCAAGGGGCTGGTCACCACGCTCTTGTTGCTGCCGATGATGCTATCGCCGGCGGTCGTCGGTCTGTTCTGGAAGCTGCTCTATGACCCGTCATGGGGGCCGATCAACTACGCACTCGGCCTTGGGAAGTTCGAGTGGCTGAGCCATCCGACCACCGCTCTGTTCGCCACGGCGCTGACCGACATCTGGATGTGGGCACCGTTTGTCATGTTGTTGTCACTGGCGGGCCTGTCGGCGGTGCCGCAGCACCTTTACGAAGCAGCCGAAATCGACCGTGCCAGCTCCTGGTACAAATTCACGCGCATCACCTTGCCGCTGGTAGCGCCACTCCTGATGATCGCGCTGATCTTCCGCACAATGGAAGCCTTCAAAACCTTCGACCTGCCCTTCGTGATGAGCACGGCCAGCGTCGAGACGGTCGCCATTCGACTTTACCAAATGGCTTTCCAAGGCTGGGACACCGGCCGATCCTCAGCGCTGGCTTACATCGTGCTGATCGTCGTTTTGGCGATAACCAACATTTACGTCAAATACCTCAACAAGGCCCGGGAGCGCTGAGATGGCCGCGGTCACCTCGCGTACGGAACGCATCGGCCATTCGATAGCGATCGTCGCAATCGTCATCGCAACGCTGATTTTCCTCGCGCCCATCCTGTGGATTACTTCGACTGCCTTCAAACCGCGTGCGGTCGCGACCTCTGTACCGCCGACAGTTCTGTTCCAGCCGGAGCTGACGCCGTTCATCAAGCTGTTTACTAAGCGGGTTCAGTTGCGGGAGCCCGTCGAACAGGAGGTCTACGACGCGGCGCCGTGGTGGGAACAAGCGATCTACGATGGCGGCGAGCGAGTCCTGAAGGTCGGCGGCAGTGTTCAGCCGAGCCAATACGGCAACCGGTTCATCAACAGCCTCATTGTGGCCGGCGTGTCGACGATCCTCGCCGTCGGCATGGGCACCTTAACCGCCTACGGATTCTCGCGATTTAAGATCGCCGGGCGCGATGATCTTCTGTTTTTCATCCTGTCGACGCGCATGTTGCCACCGATCGTTGTCGCGATCCCGATGTTCTTGATGTACCGAACGTTCAGCCTAACCGACACCCATCTGGGCCTGATTATCCTTTACACGGCATTCAATGTGTCCTTCGCCGTGTGGCTGATGAAGGGGTTCATGGACGAGATTCCCAAGGAATACGAGGAAGCGGCTTTGGTCGACGGCTATACGCGGATGCAGGCGTTCTTCAAGATCGTCTTGCCCGAAGCGACCACCGGCATCGCCGCGACCGCCGTGTTTAGCTTCATCATCGCCTGGAACGAATACGCGTTCGCCCTCATCCTGACGAATCGTAGAGCCCAGACGGCGCCGCCTTTCATCCCTTCCCAGATCGGTTCGGGCATCACCGACTGGACGGTGATCGCCGCAGGCACCGTTCTGTTCCTGCTGCCGGTCGCGATCTTCACCTTCGCACTCCGCGGTCACCTGCTGCGCGGCATCACCTTCGGCGCGATCCGGAAGTAGCTGATGACCTTTCCGCAGATCAGCGAGAAGTATCTCGAGCCGATCTCCATGTGGGTGATGATCGCGGGCATAGTCGCGTTGCTGCAACCATGGAGCTTGTTCTTCCACCGCTATGGGGTGACCATCATTCTGGTCGGCTTGGTCGGGTTTCTGGTCTTCTCTCACATCAAGCCGGCCCCCGGCGAAGGCGACGAGTGAGCCGCGTCGCCGATGGCTGAGATCGTACTGCAGGACATCGAGAAGTATTTCGGTGACAACTACGTCATCCGGAAACTGAACCTCACCATCGCGCACAAGGAATTCGTCGTGCTGCTGGGGCCCTCGGGGTGCGGCAAGACCACGACACTGCGCGCGATAGCGGGGCTCGAAACCGTTGACACCGGCGACATCAGGATCGACGGCAAGGCCGTGCAGGATCTGCGCGCGGCCGACCGCGATATCGCCTTCGTCTTCCAGCTTTTCGCGCTCTATCCGCACCTTACGGCCTACGACAACATCGCGTTTCCGCTCCGAGCGACCCGCGAGAGCAAAGCCGAGGTCGAAACCAAGGTCCGCCAGGTGGCGAAGGCCTTGAAGATCGAGCATCTCCTGAAACAGCGGCCGTCGGCCTTGTCGGGCGGCGACATGCAGCGCGTTGCTATCGGCCGAGCGCTGGTCCGGCGTCCCAAGGCGATGCTGATGGACGAACCGATCGGCGCGCTTGACGCCAAGCTGCGCGAGGATATGCGCTCCGAGTTGAAACGCCTCCACATCGAGAACGATTCAACCACCGTCTACGTCACCCACGATCAGGTCGAGGCGATGTCGCTCGCCGACCGGATCGCGATCATGAACGACGGCGTCCTGCAGCAGGTGGGAACCCCCACCGAGGTCTACCGGTATCCCGCCAACCTGTTCGTCGCCCAGTTCATCGGCAGTCCGGTGATGAACATCCTGCCGGCAACTGTGCGCGGGGAAGGGCCGCGGTCGGAGCTGGTGGTCGGTGAAGGCGCTGCGGCGTTTGACTTCCCGGGCGACTTGCCGAGGCGTCTGGCGGGGAAGCAACACCAATCGCTGACCGTTGGGGTACGACCCGAGGGTGTTATCGTCTTCACCGAGGAAGCACCCGGGACGATTCCGGTCGAAGCCCACATCATCGAGCCGTTGGGCGCCTACGATATCGTCGACTTTCAGATCGGCGGCCAGCTCCTGCGGGCACGAACGACCAGCGGCATGGTCAAACGCATCGGCGAGACCGTGTGGGCGCGTCTCGACGAGGCCCAGACCCACTTCTTCGACACCGGTTCCGGCGATTCCCTAGAGATCAGGCTTGGTGAGGGCCATGGCGCACATCAAGCTTGAGAATGTCACCAAGACCTATCCGGGTGCCAGGGCGCTGAGCGAGATGTCGCTTGATATCGCCGATGGCGAGTTCTTTGTACTGCTCGGACCGACGGGTGCGGGCAAGACGACCACGTTGCGGCTGATCGCCGGCCTAGACAAACCGACCGATGGCACCGTTCGCATCAACGGCGAGGATGTTGTCGACTGGACCGCGGCCCAGCGTGATATAGCGCTGGTGTTTCAGTACTACTCGCTCTATCCGCGCTACACCGTGCGACAGAACCTCGAGTTTCCTCTGAAGTCGAAGGTTCACAGCTACACCCAGTCGGAAATCGATACCCGCGTCGACTCGGCATCCAAGATACTCCGGATCGATCACCTGCTTGATCGCAAGACGGACAAGCTCTCCGGCGGCGAGATGCAGCGGGTGGCGATCGGACGCGCGATCGTTCGCGAGCCACGCGCGTTCCTGATGGACGAACCGCTGTCCAATCTCGATGCCAAGCTGCGCGAGTCGCTACGGTCCGAACTCAAGGACCTGCAGATGAAGCTCGGCGCCACGTTCCTGTTCGTCACCCACGATCAGATCGAGGCGATGTCGATGGGCGACAAGATCGGCGTGCTCAACCAAGGGCGCATCGAGCAGGTCGGCACGCCCCATCAGATCTACAACAACCCGCGTGACGTCTTTGTCGCCGGCTTCGTCGGTTCGCCGACAATGAACCTTGTCGATGGTACGCTCGCCGACGGCCGGGTGACGACGCTCGACGGCAAGCTCAGTGTGGCGCTAGGCGGTGAAACGGCGGCACAGGTCGATGGCTACAAGGGGCCGGCAACAATCGGCATCCGCGCCGAGGATGTCGCCGTCGGTCCCGAGGGCGAGGCGCAAGCCAAGGTCCACCACATTGAAAACCACGGTGTCGAGCAGATTCTGACGCTGCGGGTGGATGACCACTTGTTCAAGGCGACCACCCCGGCGACGTTCCGCACCAGAATCGAGGATTCGGTGCGGTTTTCCTGGGCCGCCGACAAGGTGCGCTGCTTCGATCCGGAAACTGGGATCAGTTTCGCCTATCGGAGCACCGAGGCGAGCTGACCTGCGATCGGAGGGCTCTCCGGTTCGAGCTGTCTCGTTCCGCCGACCCACGGGCGATGCTAACTTCGAAGCCTCGTCGGGAGAGCGTCGCGCTGTGACCGATTGGAGCATCGTTGAAGCTGGCGACGGGCTGAAGCCGATTTTTGTGAATCTCATACAGCTCTATCTTTATGACCTCGCGGCCGAGCTGGATTTCCCGATAGGCAGCGACGGTCGGTATCCGTACGACTACCTTGAGCGCTTTTGGCAGCACCCCTACTTGATCGAGGAGGACGGCGTGATCGTTGGCTTCGCTCTGGTGGTTGATGACTGTCCGCTCACCGGCAGGAGCCCCTGCAAATTCCTGGCCGAGTTCTTCATCCTGAAAGCCTACCGGCGCCGGGGCGCGGGGCGATGGTTCTTCGACGCCATTCGAGCGCGTCACCCCGGACCATGGCACGTCGGCGTGATCAGGCGGAACAAGGCCGCGATGACCTTCTGGCGCAAGTGCCTCGATGAGGAACCGAGCCTGGTTCGTTCAAACCATCGCTTCGAAGGCGAAGACTGGCTGGTCTATGCGTTCTCTGCTTGATACGATCTGAGACGGAGCCCTCTCGGTTCCGCGGCATGTGACCGCTTCTGTCCCCACTTCTGTACAAGCTCATAAGGGAAACGTCATGGACTACGTCAACCTTGGCGCGACCGGCCTCAAGGTCTCCCGGATCTGTCTCGGCACAATGACCTTCGGGTCGAGCCAATGGCGCGACTGGGTGCTCGATTACGACGACTCCAAACCGTTCTTCGCCCGCGCGATCGAAGCCGGCATAAACTTCTTTGATACAGCTGACATGTACTCACTCGGCGTCAGCGAGGAGGTGACCGGTCGGGCCCTGCGAGAGCTCGGTGTTCCGCGTCATCAGGTCGTGGTCGCCACCAAGGTCTACAATCCGATGGGCGAGGACCCCAACGAACGCGGCCTGTCGCGCAAGCACATCATGCACGCCATCGACGATTCGCTGCAGCGGCTCGGTATGGACTATGTCGACCTCTACCAGATCCATCGCTTCGACAAGGAAACGCCCATCGAGGAGACGCTTGAGGCGCTCACCGACGTGGTGCGCGCCGGCAAGGCGCTCTATATCGGCGCCTCGTCGATGTATGCGTGGCAGTTCGCCAAGATGCTCGAGGTCTCCGACCACAACGGGCTGTCGAAGTTCGTCGCCATGCAAAACCACTACAATCTGATCTACCGCGAGGAAGAGCGGGAGATGGTGCCGCTCTGTCTCGACCAGGGCGTCGGCCTCATTCCTTGGAGCCCTCTGGCGCGGGGTTTCCTCGCCGGGAACCGGAGCAAGGAAGGGCGCGGTGAGACCACTCGGGCCAAGTCCGACGCCTTCGCCCACCGCATGTACTACGAGGAGGACGACTTCCGCGTCGTCGATCGACTGACCGAGGTGGCTGCGGCGCGGGGCGCCAGCAATGCGCAGGTTGCACTGGCCTGGCTCCTGGCCAAGCCCGGTGTCACCGCACCGATCATTGGAGCCAGCAAGATGGCCCACCTCGACGAAGCCATCAGCGCGTTGGAGATCACGCTCAGCGATGAGGAGATCGCGGCGCTCGAGGAGCCCTACCGGCCCCATCCGGTGCTCGGGCACGGATAGCCGCGAGTGGCGGTCTCGATCCGACCGCTGGATGGAAGTAAAGTCGGAGCGTTATCCGCGTTGGCGCGATCCACATACGTGGAGTCGTTCGGGCACACGTTCACGCCCGAAGACCTGGCGGCCCATCTGGAGGCTCACCTCTCCGATTCGTACTTTCGCCAGGCGATCGAAGACGATTTCATCATGATTGCCGTCGCGGCCGAACGGATGGTCGGATTCATACAATGCGGACCGATCCGCCTGCCGGTCACGGATCATTCGCCGCGCGATCGGCAGATCCGTCGCCTCTACGTCGAGGCGGATCATCAGCGAACCGGGATCGGCACGGCCTTGCTGGATGCCGCGCTACGGCACCCGACGATGCGGATGACGCACCGGATCTATCTCGATGTCTGGGAAGGAAACGAACCGGCTCGCGCCTTCTACGAACGACACGGCTTTCGCGTCGTGGGCGCCCACCGCTTTGTCGTGGCCTCCGGCGTGGAGACCGATGACGAGTTGATCATGGTTCGGGACGGCGACCCGCCGGGTTGAGTCGGACGGCGATCGTCTCCGGCGCGTCCGGGCCGGATCCTCCGTCGCGCCATTTGCCCCGCCGGGCTTTCTTCCCTATCGTCCGCCGCCGTCGCTTGAACGACGCGGTGAGGAGAAGCATCCGGAATGGCAGATATCGGTCTCGTGGGTCTTGGCGTCATGGGCGCCAACCTCGCACTCAACATGGCGGAGAAGGGTTACTCCGTCGCCGTCTACAATCGCACCACCGAGAAGACGGATGCGTTTGTCGCCAATGCCGGAAGCCTTGCCGAGAAGCTCACGCCTTGCCGAACGCTGACCGCGCTGGCTGAGGCCGTCGATCCGCCGAAGCCGGTTGTGATCATGGTCAAGGCCGGCGAGGCCGTCGATCAGCAGGCCGAAATCCTCGCCGATCATCTGAGCGACGGGGACATCCTCATCGACGCCGGCAACGCTAACTTTCGCGATACCCGGCGGCGGGTTCGGGTTTACGCCGAACGCAACATCGACTTCCTCGGCGTTGGCGTTTCGGGTGGCGAGGAAGGTGCCCGCCACGGGCCGTCGGTCATGGCCGGTGGCGATCCGAAGGCCTGGGCGCGCGTGGAAGCGATCTTCACCGCAATCTCGGCCAAGTTCCAGGGCGAGCCCTGTGCCGCTTTGGTCGGTCCCGAGGGCGCGGGCCATTTCGTCAAGACCATCCACAACGGTATCGAATATGCCGACATGCAGATGATCGCCGAGATCTACGGCATCATGCGTGACGGGCTGGGGCTACCGGCGGAGGAAATGGCCGGGATCTTCGAGGCCTGGAACGGCGGCCCGCTGCAGTCCTACCTCATCGAGATCACCGCTGACGTGTTGGGCACCGCGGACCCGAAGACCGGCAAGCCGATCGTTGACGTGATTCTCGATACCGCGGGGCAGAAGGGAACCGGACGCTGGTCGGTGATCGAGGCGCAGGATCTCGGTGCACCGGCGACGGTGATCGAGGCGGCCGTGGCGGCGCGGAACCTCTCTTCCCGCAAGGAACAACGGGTTGCCGACGAAGCCTTATTCGGCCCGGCGCCGCGCAAGATGGACGGGGCCTTGGGTGGGCGCGACGGAGCGATGGTCGTCCTCGAAGAAGCGATGCTCGCCGGCAAGATCGCGGCCTACGCCCAAGGCTTCGCGGTGATGGACAAGGCGTCCGAGGCTTTCGAATGGAACTTGCCACTCGGGACAGTCGCCAAGATTTGGCGGGCCGGCTGCATCATCCGCTCCAGTTTCCTTGACGATATCGCCAAGACCTACGAGTCGGATGGCGCGGTCGGCAATCTTATGACCGCCGAACCGTTCACCGGCATGCTGAAGGCGACGCAGGCGAGTCTCAGGCGCGTGGTCGCCGAAGCGTCGCTAAAGGGGATCCCGGTTCCTGCCCTCTCGTCGGCGCTCGCTTACTTCGACTTTTCTCGCACGGCGCGATCGACCGCTGACCTGACGCAGGCGCAGCGGGATTTTTTTGGCGCCCATGGCTTCGAGCGGATCGACGAACCGGGCAAGGAGGCACACGGCCCCTGGTCGGGAACCAGTTAGCCGGCTGAGCGCCGTCGCCAGTTGAAAACAGGAAATTCGGGGGGAGCACGTGACCGTCCACAAGATTGGGATCATCGGGCTTGGTAAGATCACCATGGACCAGCACGTTCCGGTGATCGCCGCCAATCCGGCATTTGAGTTGGTCGCAGCGTCGAGCCAACGTGGCATCGAAGTCGAAGGAGCACGGACGTTTCGCACGCCGGCCGAAATGTACACTGCGATGCCGGAGCTGGACGCGGTCGCGGTCTGTACGCCCCCACAGGTGCGTCACGCCTTCGCCCGCGAAGCACTCGGTGTCGGCAAGCATGTCCTTCTGGAGAAGCCGCCGGCTGCAACGGTGAGCGAGCTCGACGACCTCGACGCTTTCGCAGACCAAGAGAAGCGCGTTCTTTTCACGACCTGGCATTCGCAATACAACGCCGCGGTGGTTCACACCCGCGAACTTCTGTCTCGGCACAAGGTCAAGAAGATGGCGGTGACCTGGAAGGAGGATGTTCGTCATTGGCATCCCGGCCAGAAATGGATCTGGGCGGCCGGCGGTTTCGGTGTGTTCGATCCGGGTATCAACGCCTTGTCGATCGTAACCACCATCCTGCCCGATCCAATCTTCGTTCGGTCCGCTGACCTGACCTTTCCAAGCAATTGCGATGCGCCGATTGCGGCCTCGCTGACGTTCGGTTCCAACGTACCGAACAGCGAGCTGTCGGCCGAGTTCGACTGGCGGCAAACGGGCCCGCAGACCTGGGATATCGAAATCGAAACGGATGAGGGCACCGAGCTCAAGCTCTCGCTCGGTGGGTCGCGGTTGGAAGTGAATGGCGTGCTCGACGTGGAGCGGCCATCGGCCGAGTACACTGATATCTACGATCGCTTCGCCGAGCTGCTGCGAGAGCGTCGCTCGCTGGTCGACGGTGCCCCGCTGCGGCTGGTTTCCGACGCCTTCCTCGTCGGCCGCCGATTGACCACCGAACCGTTTCACGACTGAGGTACCTGGGGCCGCGGCGGCTCACTTGACTGGCATGTCAGATGGCGACAGTAAATCGGTTGGAGGTTCGGGTAACCTTCGACGGAGGTCAGTGTGAGTGACAACGGCCGCGGGCGGGCCACGATCCGGTCGATTGCCAGGGAAACCGGGCTGTCGATCGCGACCGTTTCGCGTGCGCTGCAGGAGTCGCCTTCGGTGCGCGCCGAGACCATCAGCACTGTGCTCGCGGCGGCCGAGCGGCTCGGCTACCGCCGCAATCCCGCCGGCGCCGGCCTGCGCACCGGACGGACCGAGACGATTTGTCTGGTGATGCAGGTCGCGGCATCCGGTGACATGCTCGGCGATGTCGGCGCGCTGCAACTGATCACAGGAGCCAATCGGCGGCTCGCCGGGAGCGGTTACAACCTCAACCTTGTGCCGGTCCCGCCGCAGGACGATCCGCTGGAGGCGTTGAATGGTGTGGTTCGACGCGGCAATTTCGACGGCATCGTCCTGTCTTCGACGAAGCCGGATGATGCGCGTGTCCGCTTCCTCGACAGCCGTGGCATTCCATTTGTCACGTTCGGCCGCACTGAGTTGCCGTTCGAGCATGCTTACTACGACGTTGACAATGCAGACTTCGTGTACCGCGCCGCCCGTTTGCTAATCGAGCGGGGTGCGCGGCGGATTGGCGTGTTCATTCCGCCGCCGGAACTCGCATTCAGCCAGCATCGGGTCGCTGGATTACGCCGTGCCTTGCGCGAGGCGGGTCTGTCGTTCGAGGAGGCCGGCGTTCTGCTCACCGACAACGAAGTGTCGCTAGTCGGCGATCCCAATCGACTGCCCGGAAACGGGAAGGCGCCGGACGGATATATCTGTGGCCGGGAGATTGCGGCGCTGGCCGTGCTCCGCGGGCTGCAGAATGCGGGGCTGGAGGTCGGCGAAGAGGTTCACGTCGTCACCATGGAAACCTCGAACCTTCCGGACCTTTTCCCAGCCGCCGTGCCGGGGTTCTTTCAGGACCTCGAAAGGGCGGGATTCATTCTGGCGGATTTCGTGCTACGTCGGCTAACCGGTACGCCGGCAGCCGCCCTGCAACAAGTCGAGACCATGGCTTTGCGTGAGCGGCCATCGGCGCGGCGAATACCGCGCCTGATGGAATCAGGCTGACTTCTACCTCGTACCTCGCCGCTCGAATTGCGATTCGGCGGAGTTCTGCAAGCTGAGGGAATCATGACGCGAACCGTATTGTGCTACGGCGACTCCAACACTTGGGGTGCGGCGACCGTGCCCCGTCCCGACGATCGTTATGCAATCGACGAACGTTGGCCCGGGGTTCTGCGGGTGGAGCTCGGCGCCGGGTGGCTGGTGCTGGAGGAAGGGCTGAACGGCCGCACGACGGTGAGCGACGACCCCGTCGAGGGTCCGGAGAAGAATGGCCGGCGATACCTGGCGCCGTGTCTGCAGACCCACCGCCCCTTGGACCTGGTGATCATCAAGCTCGGCACGAATGACCTCAAGGCGCGTTTCTCCAAGTCGGCATGGGAAGTCGCCGCCGGGGTTGGGGCGCTGGTCGATCTCACGCTGGCTGCCGGAGCGGGACGCGATGGCGGCGCGCCGGGGGTGCTCGTGGTCGCCCCGGCGCCGACCCAGGCAACGCTGCCGTTTCACACTGAGATGTTCGCTGGCGCTTATGAGAAATCGATGGAATTCGCCAATCGCTATCGCGCGATGACGGAGGAGCGCGGTGTCGACTTTTTCGACGCCGGCTCGGTGATCGAATCGAGCCGGTACGACGGCTTCCATCTCGATCCGGACGCCCACGTGGCGTTGGGTCAAGCACTGGCGGCTGAAGCCAAACGAATCGTCGGCTAGGGCGCGACCAGGATAGCGCGAAAATCGTTGACGTTGGTCAGCGTCGGCCCGGTGACCACCAGATCGCCGAGCGCGGCAAACAGGCTGTAGCAGTCGTTGTCGGCCAGCGCGGCGGCGATATCCTGTTCCGCGGCGCGGGCACGCCGGAGCGTATCGGGCGTTACGATGGCGCCGGCATTGTCCTCGCTCCCATCAATGCCATCGGTGTCCGCGGCGAGGGCGTAGATCTCGGGCGCGCCGGCGACGCCAACGGCAAACCCTGTCAAGAACTCGACGTTCCGCCCGCCGCGTCCGTTGCCCTGTACGGTCACTGTCGTCTCCCCGCCTGACAGAAGAACAGCGGGCGGTGCGATGGGATGACCGTGCCGCGCCGTGGACAGCGTGATCCCGGCAAAGGTGCGTCCGACCTCCCGCGCTTCGCCCTCAATCGCATCGCCTAGGATCGTTGACGTCACCCCCTCGGCGCGCGCGACCTGGGCAGCCGCCTCGAGGCTGGCAATCGGCGAAGCGATGATGGTCGCGGTCGACCGCGACAAGCGCTCGTCACCCGGTTTCGGGGTCTCGTCGACGGCGGCTTCGAGGTATGCGGCGACCGCGGTCGGCGGGGTGATGGCGTACTGCGAAAGGACCGTGCGGGCGTTGGCGAAGGTGCTGGGATCGGCCACAGTTGGGCCGGAGGCGATGGAACTCAGGTCGTCGCCCGGCACGTCCGAGATCACCAGGCTCACTATCCTGGCGGGATAAGCCGCAGCGGCCAGGCGCCCGCCCTTGATGGCGGACAAGTGCTTGCGGACGGCGTTCATTGCGACGATGTCCGCTCCCGAGGCGAGCAGGGCTTGGTTCACCGACTGGACATCTTCGAGGGAGAGCGCGGGTGGTGGCAAGGTGAGCAAAGCCGACCCACCGCCGGAGATAAGGCAAAGCACAAGATCGTCGGGACCGGCCTCCTGCGCCAGCGCCAGGATGCGCCGGGCCGCGTCGCGACCGCGGGCGTCCGGAACCGGATGGGATGCTTCGACGATCTCAATCCGATCGCACGTGACTCCGTGGCCGGTACGGGTGACGACCAGGCCGTCCAGCGGCCCGGACCAGTGCTCCTCAACCGCGCGGGCCATGGCGGCCGAGGCCTTGCCGGCGCCGATGACGATGGTGCGGCCGCGCGGCGGCTCGGGCAGATGCGGCGGAACGACAATCGCCGGGCGGGCCGCGGCGACGGCGGCATCGAACAGCCGGATCAGAAAGGCCCGTGGGTCGTCGACCACTCCGGTCATTGCCGGAGGGTGCGCGAGGCGTGGATGATGCCGTTGAGTTCCGCCAGTCCCTTGAGGCGTCCGACATAGGAATAGCCGGGGTTGGCGTTGCGCACCGGATCGCCGGCGAGCAGATGGCCATGGTCGGGGCGCATCGGGATGCGACTGTCCGGTCGGCCTTCTGCGTCGCGCTGATCCTCCTCGTCGAGAACGGCACCGACGACGGCGACCATATCGGTGCTACCCTCCAGGTGCTCGGCCTCATAGAAGACGCCGGGCGCATCGATGGTGACATTGCGCAGATGAAGGAAGTTGATCCGCGGCGCGAAGGTTCGCACCATCTCGGGCACGTCGTTGTCGGCCCGCGACCCGTATGAACCGGCGCACAAGGTGAGCCCGTTGGCGCGACTGTCATAGGCATCGAGGATCGTGGCGGCATCGGCCGCGGTCGAGACGATCCGCGGTAGTCCGAACAAGGGGATCGGCGGGTCGTCGGGGTGAATGCCGAGACGAATCCCGTGTTCGTCGGCAACGGGAACGACCTCGTTGAGGAATTCGGTCAGGCTCTGCAGCAGTTCGTTCGCCTCCATGCGATCGTAGACCGCCAGCAGGTCGAGGAAGGCGGCCCGGTCGTAGGCGAAGTCGGAGCCCGGCAGGCCGGCGAGGATGATGCGCTCGAGCTCATCCTGGCGGTCGGGCGGCATCGCCTCGTAACGCTCCTCGGCGTCGGCCAGCACACCGTCCGTGTAGCTCGACGCCGCATCCTGGCGCTGGAGGACGAAAACGTCATAGGCGGCGAAGTCAACGATATCAAAGCGGAGCGCTTCGCCCGACGACAGCGGCCAGGCGAGATCGGTACGCGTCCAGTCGACGATCGGCATGAAGTTGTAGCAGACCGTGTCGATGCCGGCGCGGCCGATCGCAGCAAGGGTCTCTTTCCAGACGTCGATGTCGTGGCGCCAGGTGTCCGTCCGCGCCTTGATCGCATTGGTCACCGGGATGCTCTCGACCACTGACCACTGCAAACCGGCTGTCTCGATCAGCGCCTTTCGCTCGGCGATCGCCTCGTCGGTCCACACCGTGCCTCCGGGGATCTGGTGAAGCGCGCTTACGATCCCGGTCGCGCCGGCTTCGCGGACATGGCTTAAGGGGATCGGATCATCCGGCCCAAACCAACGCCAGGTCTTCTCCATCCGGTCTACTCCATTTCCCAGCGCCAGGGCGGATCGGCGCCCGGTCGCGAAGCGGTGACGGCGGCGGCTTTCGCCGCAAAGGAAAGCAGGCTGCCGAGTTCCGCTTCCGAGAGGTCGGCGACGCCGGACTTGGTCAAGAGCCGGTTGGTCCGCAACCATGACAGGATCGCGGCTGAAAACGTATCGCCGGCGCCGATGGTATCAGCGACATCGACCGCGACGCCGGCGACCGATGCCGATCCGGAGGTCGTGATCGCTGTAGCGCCCTCGGCGCCCCGGGTCAGGATCGCAAGCTTGACGCCACGGTCCAGCCAATCGCTGGCGATCGTCTCGAAGGACCGATCCGGTGCGAGCCACTCCAGATCGTCGTCGCTGCACTTGATGATGTCGGTCATCTCCACCATCCGGTCGATGCGGGCGAGATAGCCGTCGCGGTTCTTGATCAGGGATGGGCGGACATTGGGATCGAGGCAGATGACGCGAAAAGGGCTCTCGTTCCGCATCAGCGTCTCGTAGGTCGAGCCTCCCGGCTCGGCCATCAGGCTGATCGATCCGAAATGCATCGCTTCAACCTCTTTCGGTACCGCCGGCAGATCGTCTGCAGCGAGCATTCGGCCGGCCGAGCCTTCGTCGAAGAAGGCATATTGAGCCTGACCATCGGTCAGCGTCACGAAGGCCAGGGTGGTCGGCCGTTCGCTGAAGATGCTGAGTGAGGTGTCGACATGGCTGGCGCGAAGCGTTTCAACCAAGCTGGTACCGAAGAAATCCTGTGACAGGCCGCTCAGGAATCCGGTCGGTTCGCCCAGCCGACCTAATGCGATCGCCACGTTGAAGACGGACCCGCCGGGGAAGGGCTGGAACACGGCGGTCCCGTCGGTCCCCTCACGCGGCAGGAAATCGATCAGCGCCTCGCCACTGCAAACAATCATGCGTCCTCCCAATGTCTCACGGCGCACTCGCTTAGCAAATGCGGCTTAGATTGTCTCTTTGAACAAGACGTCCCGGTCGCGCGAGAAATTGGCGAGCAACGGCAAACAGGCCCCGCCGATGGCGCGTGCGCCGCTGCCGATGCTTCCCTCGACCACCTCGAACGAGGACAGTCCTTGCAGGTCGAACCGTTCGACGTTGTCTCCGAGGGCAGAAACGATACGCTTACGCACGGATGTCGGAAAAGCACCGTCGACGATGACGGCCGGGAAATCGATAACGGTCGCCGCGGCCACGGCCGCGTAGGCGAGACTCGCCGCCACCTCCTCGATCCATATCTCGAGCGTAGACCCCAAATCGCCCCAATCGTCCGGCGATCGCCAGAGAACCGAAGGATCAATGCCTGCTTCCGTCAGGCGGTTTTGCAGCACATAGATGGAGGCGTGCCGAATAAGCTGCGTCGGTTGCGAGCCTTCGGGGCAAGCGATCGGCATCGAACCGACGGCACCGGCGTTCCCACGACTTCCTGCATAGAGATTGCCGTCGAGCACTACACCGCCGCCAACGAATGAACCGACGAAGAAGTAAAGGAAGTCGAGGAAATGGCGTGGGTTGCCGAGCACGAGCTCGGCACCGCAGGCGGCGGTCGCGTCATTGCATAGCGAAACCGGCCAGGGACAGTGTTCGGTGATTTCCTCGAGGATGGAGAAATCGCGCCATTGATCGAGAACGGCGCGCGGCGCTCCGATCTCCTCCTCCCAGTTCCACAACTCGAATGGCGCCGCGATCCCCAGGCCCGCGATGCGGTCGCGAAGCTCCTCGGGAAGCGTCTGAATCAGGCTCTCAACATCGCTTCCGCAATAGCCGAGAATCGCCTGCGGAGTCGGGTAGTCGAACGTGTCGTGCAAGGCACCGCGGACCGTCCCGACGAGGTCCATGAGAACCAGATCGCTGCTGCGCCGGCCGATCTTGAGGCCCAGGGAGAAAGCGCCGTCAGGATTGAGTGCGAACGGAACCGAGGGTTGACCGATCCGGCCGCGCCTGCGGTCCAGTTTGGTGACCAGCCCATCGGCTTCGAGCTGGCGCATGATCAACGTGATGGTTTGCGGCGACAGCCTGGTGAGGCGTGCGATGTCGGCTTTGGGGAGATTGCCATGGCGGCGGATCAGGGACAGGACGAGCCGCTCGTTGTAGAGACGAACGCCGCTCTGATTGGTCCCCCGTGATACGTCGGCTGTTCGTGGCCGGGTGGCCTGTTCGACGACGCTTGCGGTCCGCGCGGGATCCTTAGGATCCGCCGGTTTTCTCATCGTTCGCCTCGTGGCTCAGGCGCTTCCGGTCCCGGTGCAATCGTTTTCTCTACGATGCGTCGACGTTCTGATCGAGTCAATAAGTAAATCCACTCGATTTAGTATTGACTCTCGACAGCGCATTGGTATGTCGTTTGCGGGCGCTCAGCACTGAAAGCCGTGCTTCATGCGGTTTTGTGAAGTCGCGATAAGCCTGCTCGGGTGCTGCGTGCGCAGTAATTAAGGGAGGAAGATGTGCAAATTCGATCCGTATTAGTGAAGTCCTGTCTTGCCGGCGCCATCGCGTTTGGTATTGGCGGAAGTGTCCCGGCCTTCGCTGACGATGTTATCGTGGGCCTGATCACAAAGACCGAAGGCAACCCGTTCTTCGTGAAGATGCGCGAAGGCGCGCAGGAAAAGGCCGGAGAACTTGGTCTCGAACTGCGAACCTTCGCCGGTGACTTCGACGGCGACAATGAGAGCCAGATCGCGGCCATCGAAAGCCTGATCGCCGCCGGGGCCAAAGGCTTCGCCATCGTCCCGAGCGACTCCAGCGCGATCGTGCCGACCATCCAGCAGGCCCGCGATTCCGGCCTTCTGGTCATCGTTCTCGACACGCCGCTCGATCCGATCGATGCCGCCGACTACACCTTCGCCACGGACAACCGCGAAGCCGGCCGGCTGATCGGCGCCTGGGCCCTCGGCACCATGGGCGATGATGCCGCCAACGCCAAAATCGCCATGCTCGACCTCGCGGTGAACCAGCCGACAGTCGATTTTCTCCGCGATCAGGGCTTCATGCAGGGCTTCGGCATCGACGTGAAGGACCCCAACGTCTACGGCGATGAAGACGATCCGCGCATCTGCGGCCATGAAATGACCGGCGGTGCCGAGGAAGGCGGGCGGACAGCGATGGAAACGCTGCTGCAGCGCTGCCCTGACATCAATGTCGTTTACACCATTAACGAGCCGGCAGCCGCCGGCGCTTGGGAAGCGCTGAAGTCGGTCGGCAAGGACGACGGCTCGGTGCTGGTCGTTTCGATCGACGGCGGTTGCCCAGGTGTCACCAATGTCCGCGAGGGCATCATCGGTGCCACCTCGCAACAGTATCCGCACCGGATGGCGTCGATGGCGCTCGAGACCATCGCCAAGTTCGCCGAAACCGGCGACAAGCCACCGATGGTCACCCAAGGGCTTGATTTCTTCGATACCGGCGCGACGCTGATCACCGACCGGCCGGTCGATGGCGTTCCGTCGATCGACACCGAAGAGGGCCTTGCGCTCTGCTGGGGTTGATCCCGTAGCCGACTAACGGCGTAATAGGCGGTCAGTGGGAGCCGCTTGCGGGTTCGCTCGCAAGCGGCTCTTCTACGAGGGGACGTCTTGGGGGGACAACGGTCATGAGTGACGACACCAGCGGCTCGGCTTCAGCGGAACGGGGTCTTGCCGGCGCCGCGACCGACGTGGCGAGCTTCGACGACGAACACCGTAGCCTCGGGCGTCAGATCCAGCACTTCTTCCATCAGTTCCCGACGACGATCCCGTTCCTGATTCTGATCCTCGCGGTGGTTGCCTTTACCCTGGTAACCGGCGGCAATTTCCTCAATCCGCTCAATCTCAGCCTCATTCTTGCTCAGGTGACGTTGATCGCGACGCTGGGGACGGCGCAAACCCTGGTGATCATAACCGCCGGCATCGATCTGTCGGTGGGCGCCATCATGGTTCTGTCGTCGATCGTGATGGGCAAGCTCGCGGTCGACGCAGGCGTTCCGGTGTTTCTCGCTTTTCCGCTAGGTCTAGCGACCGGTTTGACTTGCGGTTTGCTCAACGGCCTACTGGTCACTGTTCTGCGGCTGCCGCCGTTTATCGTGACCCTCGGCACGTGGAGCATTTTCGCGGCGTTGGTGACTTTGGTGTCGCGGGCGGCGACCATCCGCTCTCAGGACCTCGACCAGTTCGCGCCGTTCCTCAAGGTTCTCGGGCAGCGCATCCAGTTCGGTGGCGGCTACTTCATCATGTACGGCTCACTGCTGATGATCATCATCGCGATCATCATTTGGTATGTGCTGAGTCGGACGGCGTTCGGCCGCCACATCTACGCCATCGGTGACGATCCGGACGCGGCGCGGCTCGCCGGCATCCAGGTGACCAAGACGCTGATCGGTGTCTACATGCTCGCCGGCTTTCTCTGCGGCGTCGCCGGCTGGATCCTCATCGGCCGGGTCGGTGCGGTGTCGCCGCTGGGCAACCAGACCGCCAACCTCGACGCTATTACCGCGGTGGTGATCGGCGGCACGTCGCTATTTGGCGGGCGCGGCTCGATCATCGGCACGTTGTTCGGCGCTCTGATCGTCGGCATCTTCGACAGCGGTCTGTCGCTCACCGGCGTCGATCCGTTGTGGCGCATGCTGACTGTCGGCGTTCTGATCATCGTCGCGGTGGCGATCGACCAGTGGGTGCGGAGGATCTCGTCATGAGCGAAGCGCCGATCCTCGAAGCTTCCGGACTGGTCAAACGCTACGGTCGGGTCGTCGCCCTCGACAACGCCGAATTCAGCCTTCAGCCCAACGAAATCCTCGGCGTCATCGGCGACAACGGTGCCGGTAAATCGACGATGATTAAGGTGCTGTGCGGTGCCGTGATCCCCGACCAGGGCGAGATCTGGCTGCGCGGCGAGAAGGTCGCGTTCCGCTCTCCCTTGGAAGCGCGGCTGGCGGGAATCGAGACGGTCTACCAGGACCTCGCCCTGTCGCCGGCGTTGTCGATCGCCGACAACATGTTCCTTGGCCGGGAAGTGCGGAAGGGCGGCCCGTTCGGCGCTTTCTTCCGTCTGCTCGACCGCCGCGGCATGCAGAAGATCGCCCGCGAAAAGCTCTCCGAACTTGGCCTGATGACCATCCAGAACATCAATCAGGCAGTGGAAACGCTTTCCGGCGGCCAGCGTCAGGGCGTGGCGGTGGCGCGAGCCGCCGCCTTCGGCAGCCGCGTCATCATCATGGACGAACCGACCGCGGCGCTCGGCGTCAAGGAGTCCCGCCGGGTGCTCGAACTCATGCTCGACGTCAAGAAGCGCGGCCTGCCAATCATTCTGATCAGCCACAACATGCCCCACGTGTTCGAGGTCGCCGATCGCATTCACATCCATCGCCTCGGACGCCGGATCGCGGTCATCAATCCCAAGGATTACTCGATGGCCGACGCGGTGGCGATCATGACCGGGGCGATGGAACCGCCGCCGATCGAGCAACAGGCGGCCTGACCGGCGGAAGCCAATCCGGCGTCGCAATCAACAGGAGAGGACGTCATGGACCTTGGACTGACCGACAAGGTCGCGGTCATCACCGGCGCCAGTATCGGCATCGGGCTCGCGGTCGCCGAGGGGCTGGCGGCGGAAGGCGCCCACGTGGTGATGGCGGCGCGACAGGGCGAGCGGCTCGGCATCGAAGCCGATCGCATCGCCGACGCCTACGGCGTCAAGACCAGCGCCGTTGCTTGTGATGTGGCAACGGCGGACGGTTGCGACGCGTTGATCGCGGCGGCGCGCGAGGGCTTCGGCGGCGCCGATATCCTGATCAACAACGCCGGTACCGGATCGAACGAGACGATCATGGAGGCAGCGGACGACAAGTGGCGATATTACTGGGACCTGCACGTCATGGCCGCTGTTCGCCTGGCCCGCGGCCTGGTCCCGACAATGAAGGCCCGCGGCGGCGGCGTGGTGCTCCACAACGCCTCCATCTGTGCAGTGCAGCCGCTGTGGTACGAGCCGATCTACAACACGACCAAAGCGGCATTGATGATGTTCTCCAAGACGCTGGCGACCGAGGTGATCGACGACAATATCCGGGTCAACTGCATCAATCCCGGCCTGATCCAGACGCCGGACTGGGTGAAGACCGCCAAGGAACTCACCGCCGATAGCGGCGGAGACTGGGAAGGGCACCTCAAGGGCGTCGCCGAGGAATACGCCGCCATCAAGCGCTTCGGCACGGCCGAGGAGTTGGCGAACTTCTTCGTCTTCTTGTGCTCCGACAAGGCGACCTACAGCGTCGGCTCCGCCTATTTCGTCGATGGCGGGATGCTGAAGACGGTCTGAGTGTTGCCCGTCGAGCGTCCCTCGGGCCTTGCCGTCCGGCGGCGATAAGCTAGGGTGCCGCCGGTTTTCGAGGGCGCGATGCCTCCCTTCAGGTTCCTTCAACCGCCACAGGATCCGGCGGCATGATCCAGCTCGTTTCGGCGGGTGTGCTGACGGCGATCGTCGCCTTCGCGACGGCGTTCGCCATCGTGCTCGCCGGCCTCGGCGCCGTCGGCGCGTCGCAGGCGGAAGCCGCCTCCGGCCTTTTCGCGCTATCACTCGCCACCGGGGTCATCACGGTGGCGTTGAGCGTGCGTTGGCGGATGCCAGTGATGGTGGCGTGGTCGACTCCCGGGGCGGTGCTGCTGATTAACAGTGGTGCCCAAGACGGCGGCTTTGCCGTCGCCGTCGGCGCGTTCCTCGGCGCCGGCGTATTGACGCTGGTCGCCGGCCTGTGGCGGCCGTTCGGCAGGGCGGTGGCCGCCATACCGATCTCGCTGGCGAGTGCGATGCTCGCCGGAATCCTGCTCGATATCTGCCTGGCGCCGATCCGCGCGGTGGGTGAACTGCCGACGCTTGCGTTGCCCATCATCATCGCCTGGGCGGTCACCTTCCGTTTCGCCCGCCGCTATGCGGTGCCGGTGGCGGTCGCCGTGACCGCGATTATCGTCGCCTGGGCGACGCCACTGCCCTCGGCCGTCTCCATTGGTCTGCCGTCGCTTGTCGTGGTCACACCGGTGTTTACCTTCGACGCAATGATCGGCCTCGCGGTGCCCTTGTTCATCGTCAGCATGGCGTCGCAGGGAATACCGGGCCTTGCCGTGCTCCGCGCCAACGACTACCGGCCAAATGTCAGCGGGATCTTCGCCGTGACCGGCGTCGGCAGCATCGTCACCGCGTTCTTTGGCGCGGTGACGCTTAGCCTCGCCGCGATCACCGCGGCGCTGTCGGCGGGGCCGGAAGCCCATCCCGATCCCAACCGCCGGTGGGTGGCTGCGGTGGTCGCCGGTGTCACCTATGCGCTGATCGGCTTCGGCGCCGCCTACGCGGCAGCGTTCGTGGCCGAGTCGCCGCCGCTTTTGATCCAGGCGGTAGCCGGGCTCGCTCTCCTCGGCATCTTCGCCGGGTCGCTGACCGCGGCGATGGTCGACGAGGCGGACCGGCTACCAGCGATCATCACCTTCGCCACCACCGCATCGGGGGTCTCGTTTCTCGGTATCAACGCCGCTTTCTGGGGCCTGGTGGCCGGTGGCATCCTGATGGCGCTGTTGCGCATGCCGGTGGGGCGGCGCTGAGCGCGCTACATCATTGAGGGAGGACAATATGGCAATCGTGGTTTTCGGGGCTGAAGGGAATGTCGGCCGTCGGTTGAAGGCGGCGCTACCCGACGTGGTTGGCATTGATGCCGCGCCGGGCGCCGATATTGTCGCCGACTTGGCAACGGTCGACTACGATAGCGGGCCAGTGCACGACGCTCTCAGAAACGCCAGCAGTGTCATCCACATTGCGACTGAACCCAATCCCGGCGCTGCGGACGATGTGCATTGGCAGTCGGTGGTCAACACGGCGCGATTGGTGAGAGCTTGCGCGCAGCTCGGCGTGCCGCGGCTCGTCCTGCCGTCCTCCGACTGGGCCGAACCGAAGGCGGCCATGCCCAAGATCAACGCCTATGGCTGGTCGAAACGGGCGATGGAAGCGTTCGCCGAGATGTACAATCAGGAGCCTGGCCGGGTCGCGGTCGCCTTGCGGATCGGCTGGGTGCCTCGGAGGCCGGATGAGCTTGAGGGCGCGTCCGATTGGCTGATGGCCAATTATTGGGACGACGAGCAGGTCGTCCGGGAGTTCCGCACCGCTCTCGGCCTCGACGGCTAGATCAGCCCGCGCTCCGACAGGTTGCGCATCAGGGCGCCAGTGCCGAAGGTCCACGGTTCGGCGTCGGCGCTGTAGACCACCGTATTCGCCAACCGGCCGAGGCGCGGCGAGGAGACGGTAACGATGTCGCCGACCTTATGGGTGAAACCCTGTCCCGGCTCGTCGCGATCGTCGACCGGGGCGAACATGGTCCCAAGATAGAGCACGACCCCGTCCGGGTATTGGTGATTGGCGCCGAGCGTCGCGCCCATCAGATCGGCCGGGTCGCGGCTGATCTTGCTCATCGCGCTCGACCCGTCGAGGCGGTAGCCGTCGGGTCCCTCGACGGTCAGGCGGATCTCGGCCGACCGGACATCGTCGAGGGTAAAGGCGGAATCAAACAGCCGGATGAACGGCCCGAGCGCGGCGCTAGCATTGTTGTCCTTGGCCTTGCCCAATAGGAGCGCCGAACGGCCCTCGAAATCGCGCAGGTTGACATCGTTGCCGAGCGTCGCGCCGACGATCGTCCCCGAAGGGGCGGCGACTAGCGCCACCTCCGGCTCCGGGTTGTTCCAGCTTGAATCGGAGCGCACGCCGATCTCGGCGAGGTGGCCGACCGCGGCCATCGGCGGCGCCTTGGTGAAGACCTCGGCGTCGGGGCCAATGCCGACTTCCAGGTATTGCGACCACATGCCCTTGTCGATGAGGAGCTGCTTCAGCGCTATCGCCTCGGGCGATCCGGGCTTGAGCCGGGCCAGGTCGTCGCCGATCGCCGACTGCATCTCGGCGCGGATCGCGGCAGCCCGTTCGGGCGCGCCGCGCGCCTGCTCCTCGATGACGCGCTCGAGCATCGAGACGGCGAAGGTGACGCCGGCAGCCTTGATCGCCTGCAGGTCGGTGGGCGCGATGAGCCACGGACGGTTGGCGTCGCGGGCCCCCGGCGGCGTGTTGGCAAGGATATCGGCGAGGAGGCCGATCGGTTCGCCGGTCACGTCCTTGGCGAACGCCGCCGGCTCGGCGACTTCGCAAAGCATCGAGACAGTCGGCGCGCCTTCGGAGACGTCGACGAGTTCGGTCCCGCGCAGGACAACCACCGACGGACCGGCCTTGTCCGGCCGCCACACCCGCCCGATCAGCGTCGCGGATTCGTGGTCGTCGGGTAGGGCGAAGGCAAAGCTTGCATCGAGGGTCATGGACCGGCGGACCTTTCTGTCGTTACCGACGCCGTTGTTAGCAAAGTCCACGTGGCATCTGGGCAACAGATCGTCGCGAGTCTGACACAGCCGTTGCCCGCTGCCGACCAAGTCCCTAACCTCCCGAGTCGGGGCGAGTGAATGAGTCAGATTCGGATTGCCGAATCTGCCGCTGACATGTGGGGCTGGGATGCTGTTCATCCGGTCAATGTGCTGTCTCGCCGGCGTTGCCGGTCTGGTCGCCGTATCGGTGGCTTCTGCTGCACCGCGGGCCGATGGTGGCTTGCTCGACGAGCAGCCGGCAGCGGCCTTGTCGGTGCCGACCGACCATGCGCTCGACCGCGAGATCATCGTCAACAACTGGGTTCTGTGCGTCTCGCAGGGGTTTGCCGAGGAATTGGTCCAAGCGCGCGAAGTGAGCGCGCAGGCGGCGGCCGAGACGTATGAGGAACTCAAGGCGGAGAAGTCTTGTGGGTTGTTTCCCGAGCTTCTCGTCATCCTCCGCGAACCGCTCTACATCGGCTCCATCGATCAGAACCGCGATGCCCGGGTGTTCGAGGCGCTGGTCAATCTTGCCGGCAACTGGGCGTCCGCCTTCGTCGTGTCAGGCAGCCTGGCGGACTGACAAGCGTCGTCCGCCGCGCGAACACCATCGGTGTCAGGCCTCTAGCCGAGCTTGCTGCACCGCGTTGGCAGCATGTCCGATAAGGAACACAAACTTTCACACTTTGGCCCATCGGCTATCAAGATCGGGCCAGCTTCTCCGGTTGAGGTAGGGACGGGTGAGGGGGCACGCCGGGTGACGAGGAGATGAACCCGGTGTCCTTTCAAACCAACCGTAATGGGGATGTTCCTATGAAGAAGACCCTTACTGCCATCAGTGCCGCGGCCCTTCTGGCGGCGTCTTCTCTCGCTGCGCTCGCCGCCGAGGCGAGCGGCGCGATCACCAGTGTCGATGTTTCGGCCGGTCAGATCACGATCGACGACGGTAGCACGTTCTTCCTGCCACCGAGCGTCGACGCGGCCGCTCTTCAGGTCGGCCAGCAGGTGATCATCGAATACGAGCAGGGCGCCGACGGATCGCTGAACGCGATGTCGGTCGAACCGGCCAGCTAAGGCCGACGCACCTCATCCACTTGCGGTCGCGCCGACACACCGGCGCGGCCGCTCTTCGGTCACATCACCGCGCCGATCTGCCAGGGTACGAATTCGTTGTCGCCGTATCCGAAGTCTTCGGATTTGGTGCGCTTGCCCGATGCCACGGCGATCACCGTCTCGAAGATTTCGCGGCCCTTCTCTTCGATGGTCACCCCCTCGAGAACGTCGCCGCAATTGATGTCCATGTCTTCTTCCTGGCGTTGATAGGTGTCGCTGTTGGTGGCGAGCTTGATCGATGGTGCAGGCTTGAAGCCGAAGGCCGAGCCGCGTCCGGTGCTGAAGACGACCACGGTGCAGCCCGAGGCGACCTGACCAGTCACGGAGGCCGGGTCGTAGCCGGGCGAATCCATGAAGACGAAGCCGCGCGAGGTGATCGGTTCGCCATAGAGATAGACGCCGCGAAGCGTCGTCGTTCCGCCCTTGGCGGTCGCTCCCAGCGATTTCTCCAGGATCGTCGTCAGGCCGCCGGCTTTGTTGCCGGGCGACGGGTTGTTGTCCATCTGACCGTCATTGCGGGCGGTATAGTCCTCCCACCAGCGAATCCGCTCGACCAGCTTCTCGCCGACTTCGCGGTTGGCCGCGCGCCGGGTGAGCAGGTGCTCGGCTCCGTAGATCTCAGGGGTTTCGGCAAGAACGCCGGTGCCGCCCTGCTCGACCAGGATGTCGGTGGCCCGACCGAGCGCCGGGTTGGCGGTGATGCCGGAATAGCCGTCGGAGCCGCCGCACTGGAGGGCGACGGTGAGTTCCGAGACGGGCACGGTTTCGCGCTGGGCGGCGGCGATCGCCGGCAGCATCTCCTCGATCACCGCGACGCCGCGCTCGATCGTCTTGCGCGTCCCGCCTGTCGCTTGGATCGTCATGGTGTGGAAGGTGTCGCTTTCCTTGAGGCCGTAGTCATCCATGAAGCCTGGGATCTGCATCACCTCACAGCCAAGCCCGACCATCAGCGCGCCGCCGATGTTAGGGTGGGTCGCGTAGCCCCATTCGGTCCGTTTCAGTGTGTCGTAGCCGACACTGCCCTTGCCGGCCATGCCGCATCCGGTGCCGTGGACGAAGGGCACGATCCCGTCGATGGTAGGGTAGTCGTCGAGCATCCCGGACCGATTGACGGCCTCGGCGATGAACCGGGCAACCGATGCCGAGCAATTGACGCTGGTCAGGATGCCGACATAGTTACGGGTACCGATCCGGCCGCTGGCGCGCCGGTAGCCTTCGAAGGTGCGGCGTTCGGCTTCGGGGAGGACCCGTTCGGCGGTCGCGTCCTCGGCGAAGCGATAGTCCCGTTCGAATTCGTGGACGAAGCAGTTGTGACTGTGAACGTGGGCGCCGGGCGTAATCGCCTCGCTGGCGAAGCCGATGATTTGGCCGAACTTGCGGATCGGATCGCCAACCGCCACCGGCGCCGTGGCCATCTTATGGCCCTTCGGCACCCGCGCGGTGGCTGTGATGCCTTCGGCAACCGCGCCCGGCAAGATTGGGTCGATGGCGACGACGACGTTGTCGTCGGGGTGGAGCCGCAGCACGCGCGGCGCCGCCGCGCGGTCGGAGAGCCCGGTCGGCGGCGCGACGATGGTATCGGAAGACATGGGCGCGTCCCTTTGGATTTGTTCTTAAGACCGCCCCACCATCTAACATTTTAGTCCGCACGCCAAGATACAGTTGTGACAGGCCCCTCTCGCACCAAGTGGTACGATGACGGTCAGGCGCTATTCGCGCGCCGCCTCGATGTCGACGCGGGTTGGGAAACTCGGCTGCGCGCCTTTCTTGGTGCAGGACAGGGAGCCAGCGATGGCGGCATTGGCCATTGCTGTCCTGAGGTCGGCGCCTTCGTCCAGAAAAGCAGCGAGGACGCCGGCAAACGTGTCGCCTGCACCGGTCGTGTCGACCGGTGTCACCGGTAGCGCCGGCACATGGACGAGGCCGCCCGGGCCACTGGCGACCGCGCCGTTCGGTCCGAGCGTTGCAATCACGGTGCGGTCAAGGCGGCGGGCGAGAGCATTGACGACCGCCTGATCGCCGCGGGCGGACAGACCGACATAGCGCGCAAGGTCGGCGGCCTCGTGTTCGTTGACGACGATCACCGAGGCGGGCCCGAGTTCCTTCGGCGTCAGTGGCGCAAACGGCGCGATCGATAGAACCACCCGTGCGCCGGCCTCGGCAGCGCGCCGCGCCACTTGGAGGTTCTCCTCGTGGCGAACCTCCATCTGCAGGAGAAGCGTATCGGTTGCTGCGAATGCGCCGGCACCAACCTGTCCGGCGTGAGTAGCCTTGTTGGCTCCCGACGAGACGACGATCGTGTTTTCGCCACGCGCATCGACGGTGATGATGGCGACGCCGGTCGTTCCCTGTCGCCGGGCGACCGCGGACAAATCAACCCCCGCGGGTGTCAGTTCGGTCAACGCGGCATCGGCGATATCGTCATCACCAATCGTGCCGATCAGGCGGACATCGGCCCCGGCGCGGCGCGCCGCGAGCGCCTGGTTCGCGCCCTTTCCGCCCGGGATTAGGGAATAATCGGAGCCAAGCACCGTTTCACCGGGATTGGGGATCTTAGCGACGTCGCAGACGAGGTCGACATTGATCGAGCCGAAAACCGTTATCATCGCGCCGTCCCTGCTTTTCGCGCTTGCACAGCGGGTGTTCGCAATCGCACAATTGGTCTAGTAGCCTGTTTTCCGTCAGGTTTCATCGCGTTCACCGGGGGCTGCCTTGCCGATCACCAAACTCCTCGCCGCCAATCGGTCCGAGATTGCCATTCGCGTCTTTCGGGCCGCCAACGAGCTGGGGCTGCGCACCGTCGCGGTATTCGCCGAAGAAGACAAGCTGGCGCTGCATCGTTTCAAGGCTGACGAGGCTTATCAGATCGGTAGGGGCCTGGGGCCCATCGAAGCTTATCTCTCGATCCCCGAGGTCATCCGGGTCGCGGTGGAATCCCATGTTGACGCGATCCATCCGGGTTATGGGTTGTTATCCGAGAATCCGGACCTTGCCGTGGCGTGTGCCGAAGCGGGAATCACCTTCATAGGGCCGCGGCAGGAGACATTGCGCCAGCTCGGTGACAAGGTCTCGGCGCGCGAGCTTGCGGTCTCGGTCGGCGTTCCAGTGATGCCGGCGAGCGATCCTTTGCAACGCGATGTCGACGAGGTCCGCCGGATTGCCGCTGAGATCGGCTATCCGCTGATGCTCAAGGCATCATGGGGCGGCGGCGGTCGCGGGATGCGGGTCATCCCCGACGAGGAGACGTTGCTCAACGATATCGAACCGGCCCGTCGGGAAGCCAACGCCGCGTTCGGTCGGGACGAAGTCTATCTGGAGAAGCTGGTCGAGCGCGCCCGCCACGTCGAAGTCCAGATTCTCGCCGACAGCCACGGCCAAATCGTTCATCTCTTCGAGCGCGACTGTTCGGTTCAGCGGCGGCACCAGAAGGTGGTGGAGCGGGCGCCGGCACCGTACCTCGACGACGCCAAGCGGGCCGAGGTTTGCGGCTATGCGGTGGAACTCGCTCGCGCGGCCAACTATCTCGGTGCAGGCACCATCGAATTCCTGATGGACGCCGATACCGGCGCCTTCTACTTCATCGAAGTCAATCCGCGCATCCAGGTGGAGCACACGGTTACCGAAGAGGTGACCGGCATCGATATCGTCAAGGCGCAAATCCATATCGCCGAAGGTGCGAAGATCGGCGAGGCGGGATCGGGGGTCCCACGTCAGGCCGATATTCACCTGAACGGCAATGCCCTCCAATGCCGGATCACCACCGAGGATCCGGAGCAGAACTTCATTCCGGATTATGGCCGAATCACTGCTTATCGGGGTGCCACCGGCTTCGGTATTCGACTCGACGGCGGCACCGCCTATTCCGGCGCGGTGATCACTCGCTACTACGACCCGTTGCTGGAGAAAGTAACCGCCTGGGCGCCCTCGGCCGATGAAGCGATGGCTCGCATGGACCGGGCGCTGCGCGAGTTCCGTATTCGCGGGGTCACCACCAACCTGACCTTTCTTGAAAACATCATCAGCCATCCAAAGTTTCGTGCCGCGAGCTACACCACGCGCTTCATCGACAACACTCCGGAGCTGTTCGAGTCGGTCAAGCGCGGCGATCGCGCGACCAAGCTGCTGACCTATATCGCCGACGTCACTGTCAACGGTCACCCCGACACCCGCGATCGCACACGGCCGCCGGAGGATGGCCTGATCGTGCCGCCGCCGCACTTCGAAACGCCGCCGGCCGACGGCGCCAAGCAGCGGCTCGATCGCGATGGGCCGGAAGCGTTCGCCGCCTGGATGCGGGGGGAGAAGCGCGCCCTGGTCACCGATACCACCATGCGCGACGCCCACCAGTCGCTGCTCGCCACCCGGATGCGCACATTCGATCTCGCCGCGGCGGCCGACGCTTATGCCCGTGCACTGCCCAGGCTCCTGTCGCTGGAATGCTGGGGCGGCGCGACGTTCGACGTGGCGATGCGGTTTCTCACCGAGGACCCATGGGAACGGCTGATGGTCATCCGCGAGCGGGCGCCGAATATCCTGCTGCAGATGCTGCTCCGCGGCTCTAATGCCGTCGGCTACGCCAACTACCCCGACAACACCGTCCGCTTCTTCGTCAAGCAGGCGGCGGAGGCTGGCGTCGATTTGTTCCGCGTCTTCGACTGCCTGAACTGGGTCGAGAACATGCGGGTTTCGATGGACGCGGTGCGTGAAGCCGGCAAGCTCTGCGAAGGCGCGCTCTGCTATACCGGTGATATCCTCGATTCGGATCGGGCCAAGTACAGCCTCAAATATTATGTCGGCCTGGCAAAGGAGCTCGAGCAGGCTGGCGCCCACATCATCGGCATCAAAGACATGGCCGGCCTCCTCAAGCCGGCCGCGGCCACCAGGCTCGTCACGACCCTACGGCAAGAGACCGACCTGCCGATCCACTTCCACACCCATGATACGTCGGGCGTTGCCGCGGCATCGGTCGTCGCTGCGGTTGCCGCCGGTGTCGACGCCTTCGACGCGGCCGTCGATTCGATGTCGGGCCTGACGTCGCAGCCATGTCTCGGCTCGCTGGTCGAGGCGCTGGCCGACACCGATCGGGCCACTGGCCTCGATGTCGACGCTATTCGGCAGATCTCGTTCTACTTCGAAGCGGTGCGGGCCCAGTACCGGGCGTTCGAATCCGACCTGCGCTTCGGCGCCTCGGAGGTGTACCTCCACGAGATGCCCGGCGGCCAGTTCACCAACCTCAAAGAGCAAGCTCGTTCGCTTGGCCTTGAGGAACGCTGGCATGAGGTGGCGCGCACCTACGCCGAGGTCAACATGCTGTTCGGCGACATCGTCAAGGTCACGCCATCGTCCAAGGTGGTCGGCGACCTCGCCTTGATGATGGTGGCCGGCGACATATCGGTCGAGGACGTGGCGCACCCCGGCAAGGAGATCGCCTTCCCGGACTCGGTCGTCCAGATGATGCACGGCGATCTCGGCCAGCCACCCGGCGGCTGGCCGAAGGCGATCCAGGAGAAGGTGCTGAAAGGTGCCGAACCGATCATTGTCCGGCCGGGTTCGCTGATGCCACCTGCCGACCTCGATGCGGAGCGGGACACGGCCGAGGAACAGGCCGGCCGTGCGATCGACGACCGCGAGCTTGCTGCCTACGTCATGTATCCGAAGGTATTCACCGACTTCGCCCGGGCTGCGGACATGTACGGGCCGGTCTCAGTGCTGCCGACCCCGGTCTATTTCTACGGGCTACCGGTCGGCGAGGAAATCCTGGTCGACATCGAACCGGGCAAGACGCTGGTGGTGCGCAATCAGGCGATTGGCGATACCGACGAAGATGGCTTCGTCCGGGTTTTCTTCGAGCTCAACGGTCAGCCGCGGGTGGCTAAAGTGCCGAACCGGATGGCCGCTCAAACCGCCGTCCGGCAGAAGGCGGACGAGAACAATCCCAACCATGTCGCCGCCCCGATGCCAGGTGTGATTTCGACGCTCGCTGTCCACGCCGGTCAATCAGTCACCGCCGGCGACGTGCTCTTGTCGATCGAGGCGATGAAGATGGAGACGGCCATCCACGCCGAGCGCGATGGCACGATTGCCGAGGTGCTGGTCCACGCAGGCAGCCAGATCGACGCCAAGGACTTGTTGGTGGTTTACCAGAGCTAGCCGGTTGCCGGCTCGACCGGCGTGGTCGGCCACTGACCATGAAAATGGTGCAGTGGGCCGTGGCCGCCGCCAACGTCCAGGTGATTGGCGCTTGCGATGGCGGCGGTGACATAGGCTTTGGCTTCGCGGACAGCGTCGATCGGTTCGCGGCCAGGGAGCAGGGCGGCGATGGCCGCCGATAGGGTGCAGCCGGTGCCGTGGGTGTTCTTTGTCGGGATTCGCGGTGCGTCGAGTTCCTCCAGCCGCTCGCCGTCAAAATAGATGTCGGTGCTGTGCGGTCCGCCGGCGTGCCCGCCTTTGAGCAGAACGGCGGACGGCCCCAGGGCTTGCAGCGCGTTGACGGTCGCTTCGGCGTCGGCGAGATCGGTGATTGGCTCAGCGTCCAGCAAGGCACCCGCTTCCGGCAGGTTGGGCGTCAGGACGTCGGCGAGCGGTACCAGGGTGTCGCGGATGACTGCGACCGCGTCCGGCGACAGGAGCCGGTCGCCGCTCTTGGCGACCATAACCGGGTCGACAACGATCCGCCTGGCCTCGTGGCGGAGCAGCGCCTCGGCGACCGTTTCGGCGATGCTAGCCGAGCCGACCATGCCGACCTTGACCGCGTCGACACGGATGTCCTCGAACACCCTGTCGATCTGGTCGCGGACGAATGCGGGATCGACCAACTGGAAGCCGCTGACCCGGACCGTGTTTTGTGCCGTCAAAGCCGCCGCGGCGGCCATGCCATAGGCGCCAAGGGCCGAAAACGTCTTGACGTCGGCGAGAATACCGGCGCCGCCGCTCGGGTCGAGCCCAGCGATGGAAAGAACGTTGGCAATCATGCGGCGATCCCCCCTTGCATGGCACGGCGAAGCGTGGCGGCAGCTTCGTGCGGGTTTTCGGTGGCGCAGATCGCCGATACGCAGGCGATGCCGGCAGCACCCGCCTCCATGACGGCGGCGGCGTTGCGGTGGTCGACGCCGCCGATCGCGACAAACGGCACGGGGAGTTGGGCGCCGAGCCCGCGAAAGCCAGTGAGCCCCAACGGTGCAGCCGCGTCCGCCTTGGTCGCCGACGAAAACACGGGGCCGAGCCCGACATAATCGACAATGCCAGGGTCGACGGTTTCGACCTCGGCATCTGCGGTGACCGACAAGCCGACGATCGCGTCGGGGCCGATGATCGCACGCGCGGTTTCGGGGTCGCCGTCCGACTGGCCGATGTGAACCCCATCGGCGCCGGCGGCTTTGGCAACTGCCGGTCGGTCGTTGACGATCAGCGGAACGCTGAGCGGTGTGAGCGGTGCCTTCAGGGCGCGTGCTGCCGCGGCCAGGGTGGCATCGTCGGTTGTTTTGTCGCGAAGCTGTACAATCGTGACACCGCCAGCGACCGCCTCGAGAACGGTGGAGACCAATCCGCGATGGCGGGTCATGATCGGATCAGTGACCAACATGAGGCTATAGTCGGGCCGAGGCGTCATGCAAACCGCACCCGGCTCGCGAGGTTCTCTTCGTCAAGACGGTACAACTCGTCAATCAACGCGACCTGAAAACTGGCCGGTCCGTTCGTCACCTCCGCAGCGATCTCGGCCGCCACGCCGATCGCCGTAAGGCCGGCAACGCTGGCCGTGAAGGGGGCGAGGCCAGCGCCCAGAAACGCGCCGATCAATGCGGTCGCCATGCACCCGGTTCCCGTCACCCGCGTCAGCATCGGGTCGCCATTGGCAAGGGTGACCGTCTGTTCGCCATCGGTGACGATATCGACGGCGCCGGTCACGGCGATCACCGCGCCGACCTGTTTGGCGAGATGCAGCGCTGCCTCTTGCGCCGCATCGGAGCCGGTGACGCTGTCGACGCCCTTCGAGACACCATGTTCGCCCGCCAATGCGAGGATTTCCGCCGCGTTGCCGCGAATGACGGACGGGTTCAGCGCCGCGAGCCGGCGGGCCGTCTCCGTGCGGTAGCCGGTGACGCCGGCAGCCACAGGGTCGAGGACCCAGGGGACGCCGGCTGCGTTGGCCGCGGCAACGGCTTTCTCCATACCGGTGACCCACGGTGGCGACAGCGTACCGATGTTGATCACCAGCGCCTGGGCGAGCGGCGCGAAATCCGCGGCTTCGTCCTCGGCGTGCACCATCGCGGGCGACGCGCCGATCGCCAGCAGCGCATTCGCCGTCGTGTTCATGACGACGTAGTTGGTGATGTTGTGGATAAGCGGCTGGCGGTTTCGCAGCTCGGTGATCGCGGTGGTCAGGTCGATTTCGGTCACGGCATCCTCGCTTGGCGCGGAGCCGTGACCGGCAAGCGGACGCGAATGGGTCGGCGGGCCGGCTGGTGACGGCTCCCTGCGCTGGCATTACCCAGATCAGGTTCGACGGGTGTGATCTCAGCCAGTCCGAACGAACCAGCACCCCGTATCACCAAGCATCAGGATACCGACCCGCTGGTGCGGGTCAACACCGACGGAACGGTTGTTCGACGGTTAGCTTGCAGTCAGATCAGCAGTGCACCAACTCCGACGGCTGCCGCCGTCATAGGCGCGGGCGTAACCAGCTGCGATCATTTCAGTTCCGATATCGGTACCGTCGGCCAACGTCACATCCGCCACGACACGGCCGGCATATTTATCGTCCGCGATTCGGGAAAGCCAAACAGGCTCGGTCGCTGCAAGGATCTCCAGATGATGTCGCGCGTCCTCGGCCAGCCGCTTCTCCACGTCGCATTTGCCGCGGATTTCCGGGGCGTCGATACCGCGGATGCGGGCGTTCACCGTCAGCCGTTGTCCGATCCAGATCGCCGCTTCGACGGTCACTGTGTCACCGTCGACCACCTTCATGACTTTGGCCGCTACCGGCCCGGCGATCTCGTCGCGGGCCAAAGCGGGCTCTTCACAAACGACCGCGACAGTGGCTGCGATCGCGAGAAGAAGCGAGCGCGCTGTGTTCACATTTCGACCCCGAACAATACGAACCAATTCTAGGAAAATAAACCCATACCAGAGTGGTTGCAAGCATCTTCTGTATGAACTTATAGGCGAAAGACGGTTTGGTACACGCGTCGGGACGACGCCAACCCCATTTTCGCTTGCTCGCCAAGGGTTCCCGGCTCAAACTGCCTATGATTTGTGCATGATTCGATTAACCGGCCGAAGTGCCGGGCTTGGAAGTGGGAGGAACCTGGACCAAACGCCTGGAGGGACTGTCATGAAGGCAATCGACATCGTTACGTTGATCTTGATTATCGTTGGCGGGATCAACTGGGGGCTGATTGGGTTGTTCGGCTTCAATCTCGTGGAGGCGATCTTCGGCGCGGGCACCGTCCTGACCACCATCATCTACATTGTGGTTGGGCTGTCTGCCCTGTGGCAGCTTATCCCGTTGGGGCGGTCGTTCTCGTCTGAAACCTAAGTCGGGTCAGAACACCACAAACGGGCGGCTTCACGCCGCCCGTTCCTTGATGGACGCCTTAGCGTGAGGGATCAGCCGCCCAGGTTATCGGGCCCACCGCCGATGGCGCAGGAGGCCTTGAGCGGAACCCAGTTGCTGACCACGCCACTGCCACCACTAACCAGCAGCCGGTATTCGGCGTCGATCGCCGTCACGATCGGCAGGGTCCGCGAGAACGAGGCGATGAACTGGCCGCTCGCGGCTGGCTTGGCCTCGATCGTCGTCGGCTGGCCGACGCCCTGTCCTTTCCGGGCAATCATGACCTGAACTGGACCGGCGTAGTTGGTGAACACCCAGCCGCTTATGGTCGCCTGATTGGGGCAAACGGTGGTCGTCGGTCCCTTGATCGCGAGCTGCGCCTTGTGAACCTGTTTCGGCTGGGCGATTTCGTCCGGGCCGCCGGCGAGACCGCAGGATTTCACCACCGGGACCCAAGGGCTGACCTTGGCACCGGCTTCGACCATGTATTTGGTGTTGGTGGCCTTATCGACGGTGAACGGCTGGACATGCTTGGCAACGTACTTACCGTTCTGGGTCTTGGTCGCCTGGACGGTGATCACGTTCGAAGCGCCGCCGCCGGCCTTGCGATAGCGGATGTCGACGTTGCCGGGGCCGCTGGTTTCGACCCGCGCGATCAAGGCTATCTCGTCCGGACAGCCGTCGTTAACACCATTGAGGGCGAGTTTGACCTGCTTGACGATGATCGGTCCGTTGCCACCAACCTTTAGCTCGCCTGCCTTAGAAGGGGTGGCGACGGTGAGAAGGCCGATCGCGGCGATCGCGGCGAGGGAACCGGAAAAGAAAGACATCGGATGAACTCCTTGGGGTGCGCCTGTTTGTCGAGGCGCACCCTAGGTGGTTCGGTTTGAACCGACGATAAGCACCGCATTCAGAATCGGTTCAGGTGTGACCCCGGTCACACCTGGTCAGCCGGCTTTATCCGCCGCCCGGATCGACCCAGAGCGAGTCGTTCTTGCCGGCGCTCCACGCCCGGGCCTGCATCGCCTTGATCCAGGGGGCGATGGCCTCGGGTGTGACGTTGCGGAACTTTGAGCCATCCTCCTCCGCTACCTGGACCAGCGTGTCGATACCACCTTGCGGGTCGAACTGATCGTCGAGCCCACCGCTCACGGCAGCCAGAAGCTCGGGGCGGGAGAGGGTTGTCTTGGGATCGAACCAGCGGTTCATCGTTTCCGCGCCGCGATCGTTAAAGCCGGTTCGGAAGGCGCCCGGATTGACCGTGCAGATTTCCACCCCGGTCCCGGCGAGTTCCATGCGCAGGCCCTCCGTCAGCCCTTCGAGCGCGTGTTTGGTCGCCGTGTAAACAGCGGCGAACGGGACGGTGACCAGACCACCCATCGAGGTGACCATGACGATCTTGCCTGCGCCGCGCGTCACCATTTGTCGGGCGAAACCCTGGGTGAGCGCCAGCGTGCCGAAAACATTGGTCTCGAAGTTGCGCCGCACATGATCCATCGGCATCTCGGCAACCGGCCCGGTTTCCATGATGCCGGCGTTGTTGACCAGCACGTCGATCTCGTTGCGAAGTGCCGCCTGTCGGTCCTCCTTGCTGGTGATGTCGAGGACTTCGACCCGCAGAGTGACGCTGGCTTCCTTGGCGTCTCGCATGAGATCGGTCTTTTGCGGCGCGATCTGGACGCCGGCCGTCACCGCGTGGCCGCGCCGCGCCAGTTCAAACGCGGCGCCCTTGCCGAACCCGGACGCCGCGCCGGTGATCAATATCCGTTTTGTCATGGTCTCGGTTCCTTAGCTTCACCGTGTGCGATAACCGCGGCCACGACTATCGGATGCTGCGCGGCGGGGGGATGGCGCTTCGCGCCAAACCGCTCGCAGTCAGCGCCAATCAGCTTCGGTTCTGGCGGTTGTCGACGAGGTCGTCGACCACGCCTGGGTCGGCCAGGGTCGAGGTATCGCCGAGATTGTCGAAGTCGTCCGCCGCGACCTTGCGCAGGATACGGCGCATGATCTTGCCGGAGCGGGTCTTGGGCAGGCCAGGCGCGAACTGGATAAGGTCCGGCTGGGCGATCGGGCCGATCTCCTTGCGGACCCACTGAACCAGTTCCTTGCGCAGGTCGTCATGCGGTTCTTCGCCCGTCATCAGCGTGACATAGGCATAGATGCCCTGGCCCTTGATGTCGTGGGGATAGCCGACCACGGCGGCCTCGGAGACCTTGGCGTGGGCGACCAGCGCGGACTCGACCTCCGCCGTCCCCATGCGGTGGCCGGAGACGTTGATGACGTCGTCGACGCGGCCGGTGATCCAGTAGTAGCCGTCTTCGTCGCGGCGACAGCCGTCGCCGGTGAAGTACATGCCTTTGTAGGCGGAGAAGTAGGTCTGGACGAACCGCTCATGGTCGCCGAAGACGGTCCGCATCTGTCCTGGCCAGGAGTCGGTCATGACCAGATTGCCCGATCCCGCGCCTTCGATGAACGTGCCCTCGGCATCGACCAGGGCCGGTTTGACGCCGAAGAACGGCCACGTCGCCGAGCCCGCCTTGAGCGGCGTCGCGCCCGGCAGGGGGGTGATCAGGATGCCGCCGGTTTCTGTCTGCCACCAGGTGTCGACCACCGGCGATCGGCTTTCGCCGACGACGCGGTAGTACCACTCCCACGCTTCCGGATTGATCGGTTCGCCGACGGTGCCGAGCAGCCGGAGAGACGACCGGGAGGTTTTGGTGACGAAATCGTCGCCGGCACCCATCAATGCCCGGATCGCGGTCGGTGCGGTGTAGAAGATGTTGACCTGGTGCTTGTCGACCACCTGCCAGAAGCGGCTCGCGTCCGGGTAGGTTGGCACGCCTTCGAACATCAGCGTCGTCGCTCCGTTGGCGAGCGGTCCATAGACGATGTAGCTGTGGCCGGTCACCCAGCCGACATCGGCGGTGCACCAGTATATGTCGCCGTCGTGATAGTCGAACACCAGCTGGTGTGTGAGCGAGGCGTAAAGGAGATATCCGCCGGTGGTGTGGAGGACACCCTTCGGCTTGCCGGTCGAGCCGGAGGTGTAGAGGATGAACAACGGGTCTTCCGCGTTCATCGGCTCCGGTGGGCAGTCGCTCGACGCGTCGGCAACCGCCTCGTGGTACCAGATATCGCGTCCGGGCTTCATCGCGATGTCGCCGCCGGTGTGCTTGACGACGATGACGTGCTCGACCTTGGCGCCGTCGCCTTCGGCGATCTCGATCGCCCGGTCCGCGTTGGCCTTGAGCGGCACCGTGCGGCCACCGCGGCGCCCCTCGTCACTGGTGATCACGTGGCCGGACCGGCAATCCTCGATGCGGCCGGCCAGCGCTTCCGCGGAGAAGCCGCCGAACACCACCGAGTGGATTGCGCCGATCCGGGTGCAGGCGAGCATCGCATAGGCGACTTCGGGGATCATCGGCATATAGATCGTAACCCGATCGCCTTTCTTGACGCCGTACGACTTCAGTACGTTGGCGAGGCGGCAGACGTGCTCATGGAGTTCGCGGAAGGTGATTTTCAGGGACGGCGTATCCGGATTATCCGGCTCCCAGAGGATCGCCGTCTGGTCGCCGCGGGTCTGGAGGTGACGGTCGACGCAGTTGGCCGACACGTTGAGGACGCCATCCTCAAACCATTTGATCGACACGTCCGGCACTTCGAACGATGTGTTCTTGACGATGGTGAACGGTTTGATCCAGTCGAGGCGCTTGGCCTGCTCGCCCCAGAATGTGTCCGGGTCTTCGACCGATTGTCGGTACATCGCGTCATATTTGGCGCGGTCGACATAGGCTTTGGCGGCCCATTCGGCCGGGACCGGGTGAACGATATCGCTCATGGTCTTCCTCCCCTTCGCCGCCGCGACCGTCGAGCGGGTCGGCGCGGCACCTCGTTCGTCACATAAGCGCTTGCCCGCCTACCGATGCAAGCCTTTCGGTGGGTGCGCAGTGTCGCGGGAAGCCTACAGACCGCCGAGTTTCCGGACCCGCTTCCACTCGGCCGTTGTGACCGGTTGGACCGAGAGGCGCGACTGCCGCACCAGGATCATCTCGGCAAGGGCCGGGTCGGCCTTGACATCGGCCAGGGTCACCGGTTTCGGCATCGGCTCGACGGCGGCGATGTCGACGCATTCCCATTTGCCGGAGTCGTCGGTGGAATCCGGGTGGGCTTCCTTGACGACGACGACCGTGCCGACGACCGCTTTCTCGGGACCGGAATGGTAGAAGAACCCCTCGTCGCCTTTCTTCATCGCCCGCATGTGATTACGCGCCGTGAAGTTGCGGACGCCGTCCCATTCCTGGCCGCGCTTACCCTTCTTGACCTGATCGTCCCACGACCAGGTGTCCGGTTCTGATTTGAATAGCCAATACGCCACCTGAACCCCTCCATCGTTTCCTTCGTCGTCTTACGCCGTCGCCGTCGCCAGCGGAAGAGAAGCCTCGATCAGGGCCATCCCGAGGTCGAGGTCCCACCCGTCCTCGATGGCCCAGATCACGGAGAGGACCGCCTGGCTGAAGCACCAGTCGAGCATCCGTTGGCGATCGAAGCCGAGGCGCTCGGAATAAATGGCCACTCGCCGGGCGATGATGGCGGGATCGGCGAACAATCTCGCATCGGTGATCGGGTTCCGCAGGCTGGCGCCGACTTCATACGCCGGCTCGCCAACCATGCCCTTCGGGTCGATCGCCAGCCACCCGCGGGCCGTGTCGTTGAGGATGTTGAAGTGGTGGAGATCGCCGTGCAGAACGACCGGGCTTGCCTGATCCGAGCACAGATCGCGGTACCGCGCGGCCGCCCGTTCCACCAGAGGTCGGTCGAGGCGACGGTCGCCGGGACCTGCGAGAAATCGATCGAAACCGCGACCAATGGTTTCGATTGTCTTGAGGCCAGTCACCAGACCGTTGGCCGTATGAAGCGCGGTAATCGTGTCGGCGATGATCGCCGTCGCCTCGTCGTCTCGGCCGGTGGCGACCAGATTGACGAGATCCCCTCCCGGAATCGCGCGTTCAATCAGCAGGCCGTCGGGGTCGCGAGCGATAACCCGCACCGCGCCACGACCGCCATAGTGCGCGAGCACGGCCGCCGAATCCTGCTCGTCGCTGTTCGGGCCGTAGAGCTTGAGGACGCACGGTCTGTCGTCATGGGTGACGAAGACGACGCGACCGGCGGGCGTGTCGATCAGATCGCCGTCGACGGTCAGCGACCAGGCCGCAGTCAGGCGTGTCAGCGCGTTGTCCACTGGATCCAGGGGGCTTTGGCTAGCTGGATTCCCGCTTCCGCGGGAATGAGCGGACGAAGACGGCTGCTTCGACGGTGGACCTCGTGCACGATCACTCCGTTTCGTGCTTCAGCGGTCGCGTCATCAGCGCCTCGATGGCTGCGTCAATGGTGAGGTTGCCGCCGACGATTGCCGCCACCGCATCGACGATCGGCATCGCAATCCGATGCCGGCGGGCGAGGTCGCGCGCCACCGATGCGGTCGCGATGCCTTCGACGAGGGGGTGGTCGTCGTTGGGGTCGCCGCCCTCTCCGAGCATCTGGCCATAGGCGAAATTGCGCGATTGCGGGCCAGAGCAGGTCAGCACCAGGTCACCGAGTCCGGACAGACCCATCAGTGTTTCGGCCCGCGCACCGAGCGCCGCCGCCAGCCGCCGCATCTCCGCAAAACCACGAGCGATCAGCGCCGCCAAGGCACTAGCGCCGAGCCGGCGACCGGCCACGATACCGGCGGCGATGGCGAGCACGTTCTTCACCGCGCCGCCGAGCTCCACACCGATCAGATCGGTTTCGGCGTATGGGCGAAAGCTGCGGCTGGCGAGCGATTGGCAAAGGTCGCGCGCGAGACGCTCGTCGCTCGCTGCGATGGTGACGGCTGTCGGCAAGCCCTGTGCGACGTCCGTAGCGAAGCCTGGTCCGGACAGCACCGCGACCGGGGCGTCGGGCGCAGCGTCGGCCAATACTTCGCTCATCCGCTTGGCCGTGCCGGTTTCGAGGCCCTTGGCGCAGATCACCAGCGGATGGCCCTCGGCAAGATAGGGCGCGGCGATCGCTGCGACGCTTCGCGTTGCCTGGGCTGGGACGGCGAGAAGCACGGCGTCGGCGCGAAGCGCGGCGCCAATGTTCGTGGTCGCCGGGATATGGTCGAGGGTTATGTCAGGGAGGTAGCGAGGGTTCTCGCGGCTCTGATCGATCGCCGCCACCACATCCGGGTCACGCGCCCAGATGCGGACGGCCCGGCCGGCGCGCGCCGCGACGACCGCCAGGGCGGTACCCCAGGCCCCACCGCCGAGAACGGCGATGCGTTGGTAGCGGACGGCGGTCATGTTTCGGGACCCCGAGATTTTGGCGAAACGCGACAGTCGGATGGATGCGATCTGCCGCCAGTGTCCTGTGACGCCGTGGAGAATTCAAGGCGACGTTATGTGAAAGGCGTTACGCCTTGGCGCCCTTGGCACCGCCGCCGACGGCTGACGGGTTCGCGGCGTCGAGCGGCCAGCGCGGCCGGGCGGGTGCGGTCAGATCGTCGGTCAGGCCGCGGGTCAACCGTTCGATGCCCGCCCAGGCGATCATCGCGCCGTTGTCGGTGCACAGGCGCTGCGGCGGTGCGACCAGGCGAAAACCTCGGGCTTCGCTTTCGGTTGTCAGCGCTGCGCGGATCGATTGGTTGGCGGCGACACCGCCGGCGATCACCAGCGTCGGCTGCTCCAGCCCGGCGTGGGCGTCGGCGAACAGAGACATGGCGCGGGCCGAGCGGTCGACGACCGTATCGACGACCGCGGCCTGAAACGAGGCGGCGAGGTCGGCGATATCTCCATCGCTCAGCGGCGCGGCATCCTCGGCCGCCAGGCGGACGGCGGTCTTCAGGCCGGACAGGGAGAAGTCGGGTCGCGGCTTGCCGGCAAGCGGACGCGGCAGCGCAAACCGGCTCCCGTCTCCGTCGGATGCCGCCGCCTCTATCGTGGGGCCGCCGGGATAGCCGAGACCGAGGAGTTTGGCCGCCTTGTCAAACGCCTCTCCGATGGCGTCGTCGATCGTCGTGCCGAGCCGGCGATAAACGCCAACATCCTCGACCGCGACGAACTGGGTGTGTCCGCCGGAAACCAGCAACAGCAGATAGGGAAAGGCAAGGTTGTCGGTCAGCCGGGCGGTAAGGGCGTGACCCTCGAGGTGATTGACCGCGATCAGGGGCTTACCGGCGGCGAGGGCCAGTGCCTTAGCCGTAGTCAGGCCCACAATGACTCCGCCGATCAAGCCAGGGCCTGCCGTGGCCGCGATCGCATCAAGGGAATCGAGGGCGATATCGGCTTCATCGAGGGCAGCAGCTATGATCGAGTCGAGCGCCTCCACATGAGCCCGAGCGGCGATTTCGGGAACCACACCGCCAAATGCGGCATGGTCGGCGGCTTGTGAGAGGATGATGTTGGACAGGATGCGCCCGTGACCGTCCTTGTCGCGCGCCACAACCGCCGCCGCGGTCTCGTCGCAGCTCGTCTCGATACCAAGGGCTATCATCGGGCGGTTTCTGTCGATATCTACGCGGCGTGGTCAGACCTCGGGGGCAGGCGAGCTTTGGGGCTTCCAAGGCCCGCGCCCCCTAACACCGGAAGACAGGCTCGTGCAAACCCTGGCGTTTACCATCGGCACCCGTGGCAGCCCTCTGGCGATCGCCCAGGCGGAGGAAACCCGCGCGGCTCTCAGCGCGGTTCTCGAGGTCTCACCGGAGGCACTGACCATCGAGCGGATACGGACAACCGGCGACCGCATCACCGACCGGCCGCTGATCGAGGCGGGCGGGAAAGGCCTGTTCACCAAGGAGATCGACGAGGCGATGCTGGCCGGCGATATCGACCTGGCCGTGCATTCGGCCAAGGACCTGCCGACCGTGCTTCCCGATGGTATCGTCATCGCCGCATGCCTGCAGCGCGAGGACGTTCGCGACGCGTTTTTGTCGCCGATCGCCGAGGATCTCGATAGCCTGCCTCATGGCGCGGTTCTGGGGACATCGTCGCCGCGCCGCAAAGCGATGGCGCTGTACCTCAGGCCTGACCTCGAAGTCGTTGATCTCAGGGGCAACGTCGAAACCCGAATGCACAAGCTGGCTGATGGCGAGGCGGACGCGACGCTGCTCGCCGTGGCCGGGCTACAGCGGCTCGGCCTTGCCGACCACGCGCGCGGTGCCATTCCCGCCGAAGCCTGGCTCCCGGCCGTCGGTCAGGGCGCGATCGCGATCACCGCCCGTGAGGATGACGATCGGACGCGGACCGTGCTTGCGGCGATCGACGATCCAGCGACGTCGATTGCGCTGTCAGCCGAACGATCGTGCCTCGCCGTCCTTGACGGATCGTGCCGCACCCCGATCGGAGGCTGGGCCAGGATCGATGAGCAGGAGACCCTGGTCTTCGATGCGATCATCATTAAACCGGACGGATCGGTTTCGCATCGCGCTGCGCTTTCCGGCTCGCCCGAACAAGCAGAGACGGTCGGCGCCGCGGTTGGCGCCGAACTCGTGGAACGCGGCGGACCGGCCTTCTTCCAGGTCGAGTGATGCGTCTCCTGGTCACACGGCCGGAGCCGGACGCGGCGGCAACGGCGGAGCGGCTGGAGCGTTTGGGACATTCGGTTCTTGTAGAGCCGCTGACGCGCATCGAGTTTCGGCCTGCGCCGGAACCCGCCGGTTCTCCCGCCGCAATCGCCTTCACCAGTCGCAACGGGGTTCGCGCCGTCGCGAGATGGGGGTTTCTGCCCATCTGGCGGACGCTGCCCGTGTTCGCCGTTGGCGAAAGTACCGGCGCTCTGGCCAGCGACCTGGGGTTCGAGGCGGTTACCGTTGGCCAGGGCGATGCTGCGGGGCTGGCCGATCTCATCGCCACGCGGTTCGATCCCGCGCGCGGGGCGATCCTCCACGTTTGTGGGCATCATCGCACGCTTGATCTCGCCGCGATGCTGGAGCCCATCGGAATCGCGGTTCACACCGTCGAGGGTTACGAGGCCGTCGCTGTTGCATCGCTGAGCGATGCATGCCGCCGGGCGCTATCGAGGCCCACGATCGACGGCGCGCTGTTCTTTTCCCGCCGAGCAGCGTCTGTGTTCCGGACGCTGGTCGGTGAAGCGAACCTGTTGGATCGGCTCGACGGCGTTGCCCTCTACGCGATCTCGGAGCGGGCCGCCGAGCCGCTGCGGCGTCTCGACGCGGCGGCAGTGCGGGTATCTAAGCACCCGGACGAGCCGAGCCTCGTCGCCCTGCTCGAAGGTTAGGCGGTCGCAGTCATTTGCCTATATAAGGTTTCAGTAGCCGCGCCTTGGCCGAGGAGTAGCATGAGCGCGAACGATAAGCCCCAAACCGAGGGCGGCCAGCCCGAACGACCCGATGCTCCGTCCGACGACCCGCGAAAGACACCGACAGCGGTGGAGGCGGCGGCCGACCTACAATCCGCTGAAGCGCAGCCCGATGGCGAGCGCCCGGAGACGCCGGAAGCGGAGAGCAATTCTCGGTCTGAACCCGACGCCGACCATCGCGCGCAAGCAGTCGCGGCGCTGGCCCCGCGTCGCCAATCGGTCACTATGCTGGTCGTTGCAGCGATCATCGGCGGTGTGATCGCCACCGTGCTAGGTATCGCTTATCACGCCAGCGGCCTCGTCCCGACCCGGTCGGAGACGGTCGCCCAGGACGCATTGACCAAGATCGATGGCCTCACCGACACCATCGCCAGTTTCGAAAGCCGCGTCGCTGCACTCGAAGCGCAAGTCGCGGCGACGCCGGAAACAGCCCCCTTGACGGCCGCGATCGCTGACCTCAGGTCTACCGTCGCGGCGAATGCGCAACGGATCGACCAACTCGAGGCGGCGCCACAAGGCACGGAAGACGCCACGGCGATCACCGAGGCTATCGCGCCAATCGAAGCGCGCCTCAGCAAGCTCGAAGCGACAGGCGGTGATGGCGACGCGGACGCCTTGGCTGGCCTGAGCGCGCGTATCGGTTCTGTTGAGACCGCGGTGACCGATCTCGAAACCCAGGTGGCCTCGCTCGCCGATCAGCCCAGTCCGGGCGCAGAATCGGAGCGCGCGGCGCGGGCCATAGCCATTGGCTTGCTGCAGCAGGCAGCGCATGATGGCGGGCCGTTTGCCACCGATCTGGCCGCCCTTAAGGCCTTGGGGACCGACACCGCGGATGTTGCGGCACTTGAGCCGCTGGCGTCCAAAGACACGCCGAGCCTGGCGACGCTGCAGGCCGGCTTTCCGACGGTTGCGGATGCGATCCTCGAAGCCGGCGCCGGCACGGACGATGCCGGGATTTTCGACCGATTGGCCGGGCTTGGGGGACTGGTCACGGTGCGGCCGATCGAGCCGATGGAGGGAGAAACATCGGTCGCCATCGTGTCGCGGATGCGATCCGCCGTCGATCAGGGCGATCTTGCCACCGCGCTCAGCGAACGCGACGCATTGCCTCCGGAGGGACAGGCTGTGTCGTCGGCCTGGGCCGCGGCTGCGACGGACCGGGTCGCGATCAATTCCCTTGTCGAGAAGCTGGCCTTGTCGATGACGGCGGCGGGTAACTGACGGAAAAGCCATGGTTCGCGTTCTCGTCTTTGTCGTCTTCGTTTTTCTCGTCTCGGCCGGCCTCGCTTGGCTCGCAGATCGGCCCGGCGATATCGTCCTGAATTGGCAGGGCTACGAAATCCGCACGTCGCTGATGGTCGGGGCGGTCGGCTTGGCGGTCGTCATTGGCGCGATCCTTCTGGTCTGGGCGTTGGTTCGCGCCATCGTTCGCGCGCCGCGGTCGTTCGAGACCTATCTCGGCCGGCGAAGGCGCGATCGCGGCTACAAGGCGCTGTCGGATGGCATGATCGCGGTGGGCTCCGGCGATGTCCGCGGCGCGCGCAAGGCGGCGGCCCACTCGCAGACGTTGCTCGGCAAGGAGCCACTGCAGCTGCTGCTCAGTGCCCAGGCGGCGCAGCTCGCCGGCGATGCCGACACTGCTCGCACCGCCTTTGAGTCACTCGCCGGCGAAACGGACACCAAGGTCCTTGGCCTGCACGGTCTGTTCGTCGAGGCACAACGGCAAGGTCAGGACGAGGCCGCCCGGCATTTCGCCGAACAGGCGGTCGCGGTGGCTCCCAAGGTCGGCTGGGCGGGGCAGGCGTTGTTCGAGTACCGCTCGCGGGCGGGCGAATGGCTGGGTGCTATGCGCGTCCTTGAGACGAATGTCCGCGTCGGCACCGCCGATAAGGAGCGCGCGAAGGTCGAACGCGCCGCGCTTTTGACCGCCCGGGCGATGGAACTGGAATCCGGCGACCCGCAGGAAGCGCGTGCGGCGGCGATGGAAGCTCACCGTCTTGATCCCAAACTAGTGCCGGCCGCGGTCGTTGCGAGCCGGCTGCTCAGCCGGGTAAGCGACTTTCGCCGGTCGGCCCGGGTTATCGAAGCCAGCTGGAAACTCCAGCCGCATCCCGACCTTGCCGAGGCCTACGCGGTTGTTCGGCCCGGCGACTCGGTGCGCGACCGGCTGAAGCGCATCCGAAAGCTTGCCGATCTGCGCGCCAATCATCCGGAAGGGGCCAAGGCCCTGGCGCGGGCGGCGATCGATGCACAAGAGTGGGACACCGCGCGGACCGCGCTCGAAGGCCAATCCAAATCGACTCCGAGCGAAGCCGTTTGCCTGCTCATGGCCGAGATCGAAGGCCGCCAGCACGGCGACGAGGGGAGGGTCCGGATGTGGCTGGCTCGCGCCATCAACGCGCCGCGCGATCCCGTCTGGATCGCGGACGGCAAGGTGTTCGAAACTTGGGCCCCGGTCACGCCGGTTTCAGGCAAGGTTGGCGGATTCGTTTGGGGCCTGCCGCCGGAGCCGCCGCCGTCACCAGTCGCGATCGAGATCGAAGCCGGCTATGCCGGCGAAACCCAATCGGCGATCGGTGCCGATCCGGTGCCGCAAATCGCTGATACGTCCGCTCCGACGGCCGGTGTGACGGAAGCTGAGCCCGAGGACGAGGGCGCGCCGCCGTCTGAGGGCGAGGCGCAACTTACGTCGCCGGAGCCGCCTAAGCCGGCAAACGATCAGCCGGAGAAGCAGGAGACTCCCGTTACCCCGCCGGTGATCGAGGCGCAGGCCGAACTGGCGGCCGGGCCATCGGAGCCACCGTTGACAGGATCCGACCCAGCGGCCGCGCCTGTACCGACCGCGACCGAAGCCGAAATATCGGGAGCACCGGGGAAAGAGGCTCGACCGGCCGAGGCCCGGACCGATGGCGACGGGGTTGACGGAGCGACCTCGACAACAGGCGACAATGACGCGGTTCGCGTCGTGGCAACCAACGGTGCCTCGCCGGAGGAGGCGGCGAAGGAGCCGGAGCTAGAAGCAGCGGCCGAACCCGACCAGGACAGCGCCATACCGCGTCCGCCAGATGATCCGGGACCTTTGCCCGAGGATGACGATTCGGTTGGATCGAGCCGCCGTCGCTTCCGGCTGTTCTGATACCGGCACGACCGGCCAAGGCGGATTGCAAGCGCAGCCGCTTGTCGGTATCAATCGCCCCCAAGTGCCGCATTAGCTCAGTTGGTAGAGCACATCATTCGTAATGATGGGGTCGTTGGTTCGAGTCCGACATGCGGCACCAACATTCTCCAATTCCAGATCGATGACGTTACTCCACGATCGCGTTGCCGGTCTGAGAAGTCTGGTTTGTCCGGCCGTGTGAGTGATTCCTTGGATGCCGGTTTCCTCCCGCCGGGCCGACGTTGTTTACAAGCCCGACGGCGGCGCGGTAGGTGCTGGGTCATGGCCGATGACACCTTTGCGTTCCATTTGACCGGGCAGGTCGGCGCCCCAGACTTCCCAGACTGGATGTCCCGCTACGGTTCGAAACTGGGCGTTGGCTTTGAGATACGCTCGGCCTCCGATCGGCGGATGTCCGTCATCGCCTACGGACCGAGCGAGTTGGTGGAAGCCTTTGCGCTAGGATGCTCGCTCGGGCCGTCCAGCATCTGTGTCGAGACGCTGGACATGGAGGTTTCTCCACCCGGCACTGACTGAAAAGACAGCAAGACAACTAAGCAAACCGACCAAAAAGGCAGCAAATCGGAATAATCGTCCAAAAGATCGGTCTTGTAATCTTAAGAAGACTCGACTTGTCTTGATCCTTCAAAATCGCTCCGCTACTAATCCGAGCGCGCATATGGGAACGCTTTGGATTGGATTGCCGTTGCATTGCTAGTGGATTTGCCCGCCGGACAGGCGTTGCCGCGGCGTGTGAATGATGTGGACCTTGCTATTTGGCGCAGCGCGTCCGGCGTTGTGCAGGCCTGGGGAGACCGTTGCCCACATCGGGGGATGCGCCTGTCGCATGGATTTGTCCGCGGGGAAACCCTCGCCTGCATCTACCATGGCTGGCGATACGACACTGATGGTGTCTGCCGGGTGATCCCGGCCCATCCCGACCTGATCCCACCCGCCACGATCTGCGCTCAAACCTATCGTTGCCAAGCCACGGACGGTTTGATTTGGGTGGCTTTGGACGAAACCGAGACCGCGCCGCCCGATCTGGGCGATCGCCGCCCGCTGCGAAGCCTGGAGGTGGCGCGCTCCGGCGCCGAGGTCGCCCGGTATTTCGGCACCGATCTTGCTTCGGTCATCCCGATTGGCGGGCCTCATGACCTGGCCCTTGCCTTGCAGCCCCGGACCGAAGACAGCTGCCTGATCCATGCGCTCGTGCCTAAGGGCCAAGACCGCAAAGCCGTATCACGGCACCTGGAGGACCTGCGCGCAGAGCTGGAGGCGGTCGCTCAATGAATGACGCTGTGAAGAACCATTGGTACCCCGTCGGGCTCTTGTCAGACCTGCCGGACCAGCGCGAGACACTGCTGTTGGGCGAACCGATCGACCTGGGTCGGCGCGACGGCACCGTTTGGGTGGCCAACGGCGCCGGCGAGCATCTGCCAACCGTGGAGCGCTTCGGGCATCTCTGGACCAGCCTCGGCAAGCCCAATCGAGACCTCTTCGATATTCCCGAGGCCAACAGCCCGGGGCGGCGGTTGGTGGATGTGGGATCGGTGAAGGTGAAATGCTCGCCCTTGCGGGCAGTCGAAAACTTCCTCGACATCGCCCATTTTCCCTTTGTCCATACCGATATCCTGGGCGCCGAGCCCCACACGGAAGTGGAGAAATACAGCGTCACTGTCCGTGAAGATGTGGATGAGGTTTGGGCCACCCAGGTGAAATTCTACCAGCCCCAGGCCGCGAAATCGGCCGAGGGCGGCATCACCACCGAATACATGTATCGCGTGGCGACACCGACCGCGACGGTGCTTTACAAGACATGTCCGCCGCGCCCGGGCGAGTGGGATGTGATCGCTCTATTCGTGCAGCCCCTGACCGAGGAATGGTGCGAGGTGTGGCCGTGGATGGCGCTCTATGACGATGACTCGACTATGGCCGAGATGGTCAGCTTCCAGCAGCTCATCTTCATGCAGGACCGGTCCATCTTGGAAAACCAAGTCCCCCGCAAGCTGCCGCTCGACCCGGGGATGGAATTGCCGACACGGGCCGACTTGACCTCGGTCGTCTATCGGCGCTGGTTGAAGCGGATTGGGTATTTCTACGGCGCGCAGCGTGTGGCGGCATGATCCTTTACGATTATGTGCTGAGCGCCAGTTGCTACAAAATTCGTCTGATGGCGGCCTTGTCGGGCCAGACGCTTGAGCTGAAAGCCGTCAATTTCCACCCGGCGCGGGCGCACAAATCCCCCGAGATGCTGGCGCTGAATCCGGCCGGCACGCTGCCCATTCTTCAAGATGGCGATCTGATCCTGACCGACAGTGCTGACATGCTGCGGCACCTGACGAAAGAGGCCCCGGGCTGGCAGGCCGACGGCGACGAGCCCTGGCTGCGCTTTGCCGCCGATCTGAACCTGAGCCTGGGAATGGCGCGGCTGTATGACGTCTTGGACTACGCGGCCGATATCGCAGCGGTGCGGCGGGATGGGGTGACGCAACTGCGCCAGCTGGAAGCGCATCTGACGGAGCGCCGCTTCGACGGGGAGATCTTCTTGACTGCGGCGCATCCCACGATCGCCGACATCGCTTGTTTTCCCAACACCGCGCTCGCGCCTGATGGCGGCGTCTCTCTGGATCATTATCCCTCCATTCGGCTGTGGATGCGGGCCGTCCGATCCTTGCCTGGCTTCATCGAAATGCCCGGCATCCATCGGCTGCATGAATTGGAAATGCCCGCGTGAGCGCAACGCTGATCCGCAATTGCGAGGCCATCGTCACGGCGACGGCCGATCCCGTTCTGCGGGGGCAGGACATCCTGTGCGAGGGCGGCGCGATCCGCGCCATCGGCGCGGGCCTACCAGCGCCAGACGGCGCAGACATCATCAATGGTGCTGGGCTTTTTGTTTATCCGGGCCTCGTCAACACCCATCACCACTTCTTCCAGTGTTTCGTTCGCAACCGCGCCGACTTGGATTGGACGCGCTATTCGGTAATCGAGTGGCTGGACCGAATCTATCCGATCTTCTCGCGCCTGACGGAAGACTGCTTCTACCACGCTTCGGTGGTGGCGATGGCCGAACTCATCAAGCATGGCTGCACCACCGCCTTTGATCACCAATATTGTTTCCCGCGCCATGCGGGCAGCCGGATCATCGACCGCCAGTTCGAGGCGGCGGAGCTGATGGGCCTGCGCTTCCACGCGGGTCGGGGCGGCAACACGCTGCCCCAGTCCGAAGGCAGCACGATCCCCGATGAGATGTTGGAGACCACCGACGTCTTCATCGCCGATTGCGCCCGGGCCATCGACGCCTTCCATGACCCTACCCCGCTGTCCATGCGGCAGGTGGCCGTCGCACCCTGCCAGCCGGTCAACTGCTACCGCGGGACCTTTGTGGAGTCTGTCGCGCTGGCCCGCGACAAGGGTGTGATTCTGCATAGCCACGTTGGCGAGGGTGAAAGCCCGGTGATCGAACAGGTTCACGGGATGCGAACGGTCGCCTACTGCGAGGAACTCGGCTTTGCCGGGCCCAACACCTTCTATGCTCATGGCTGGGAGCTTACCCGGGAGGAACTGACGCGCATGGCCGCGACGGGTACGGGCCTGTCGCACTGCCCTGAGCCCGTCTACCTCGTGGGAGCGGAGATCACGGATATCCCTGCGATGGAAGCGCTCGGCATCCGCGTGGGGCTCGGCTGCGACGGCGCGGCCTCCAACGACAACTCAAACCTCATGCATGCGGTGCATTCCTCCTACATGCTCCAATGCCTGGCCGCGTCGCGCCGCCAGGATCCAGTCCCGACACCGTCCCATTTCCTGTCCTATGCCACCGAAGGTGGTGCCGCTTTGCTGGGCCGTTCCGACATTGGTGCGCTGCGCCCGGGGATGGCGGCCGACCTTTTTGCCATCGACACGCGCAAGCTCGACTACGTCGGCACGCGCCACGATCCGGTGAGCCTGATCGCCAAGGTCGGGATTGGAACGACCGTGGATCTGACGATGGTCAACGGCCGCGTGCTCTGGCGCGATGGCGCCTTCCCGCATCTCGACGAAGCGGCGTTGATGGCCGCTGCCGAAGCGACACTCCACACGATATTGTCACCAACAGAGGAACTCTGACGATGCCTCACAAAATAGACCGCCGATCGGTTCTGAAGGGAAGTCTTGCGGCCACGACCGCGATGGTGCTGCCATGGAAAGCGATGGCGCAAGACACGCTGCGCATCGGCGTGGTTCTGCCGTCACCCGAGGCGGATGTGGGCTGGTCGCACACGCTGATGGAGGGCATCCGCTCGGTTCAAGGGGCATTGGGCGACCAACTGGAGGTCACGGTGTTGGAGAACATCGCCGAGGGCCCCGATGCCGACCGCATCGCCAATGGCCTGGTGGCCGAAGGTCATACCGTCTTGATGCTGGGCTCGTTCGGCTACCAGAACGGCGGCATGCAGATCGCACAGCGGCGGCCCGACGTGTCGATCATTCACGCCTCGGGCTTCATGACCGCGCCCAATTTCTCGCCCTTCACGGCGAAGTACTGGCAGGGCACCTATTTGATGGGAATGGCCGCCGCCGCCTTGACCGAGACCAAGAAGATCGGCTGCGTTGGCGCCTTCGCGATCCCGGAGCTGATCACCTCGATCAATGCGTTCATGCTGGGCGCGCAATCGATCGATCCTGAGATCGAGATGAGCGTCGTCTGGGTCAACAGCTGGTTCGACCCGGCCTCCGAACAGGCCGCGGCGCGGGCGTTGATCAGCCAAGATGTGGATGTGATCTTCTCGAACGCGCAGGATACGCCCTCGGTGATCTCGCTGGCCGAGGAAGAAGGCGTCTACGCTTTCAACCTCAACTCCTCCATGTTGGCCTATGCTCCGACTCGTTATCTGGGTGTCGTGGGCACCGACTGGGGCCCGCATTTCACGCGGTTGGTCGAGGCGCATCTCGACGGCACCTTCCCAGGCGAGAACTTCTGGCTCGGGATGGAGCATGACACCGTCTTCACCGCCGACTGGAATCCTAATATCCCGGCGGACGTGATCGCCGCGATCGAAGCGCGCGAGGCCGAGATACGTGACGGCACCTTCATCGTGTTCGAGGGCCCCCTGATCGACCAAGCGGACACCGAGCGCTATGCCGACGGTGTCGCAATGACCGACGCCGAGATCCTCAGTATGGACTGGCACGTCAAGGGCATCACGACCCCGCTTCCGAATTGAGCCAGCCGGCCCTCTTAACGCTGTCGGGCGTGTCCAAGCGCTATGGCAGCGTCCAAGCCAACGCATCGATCGACCTGGCCGTGCGGGCCGGGTCGATCCACGCCATCCTGGGTGAGAACGGGGCCGGTAAGTCGACCCTGATGAAGCTCATCTACGGGGTAGAACATCCCGATGAAGGCGAGATTGCCTGGAACGGACAGCCCGTGCGTCTGAACCGGCCTTCCGATGCGCAGGCTTTGGGGATCGGGATGGTTTTCCAGCACTTCTCCCTCTTCGAGACCCTGACCGTGGTCCAGAATGTCTCGCTGATGGTGCCGGGCAAGCCGGCCACCCTTGCCGCGCGGATTGACGAACTGGGCCAGCACTTCGGGCTCGGCGTTGACCCGAATGCGATGGTGCACACCCTGTCGGTGGGTGAACGCCAGCGGGTCGAGATCATCCGCTGTCTGTTGTTGAACCCGAAGCTCCTGATCCTTGACGAACCTACCTCGGTCCTGCCGCCGCAAAGCGTCCGGTTGCTGTTCGAGACCTTACGCAAGCTCCAGGCCGAGGGCACGGCGATCCTGTTCATCTCCCATAAGCTGCGAGAGATCCGAGAGCTTTGCGACGAGGCCACGATCCTGCGTGGGGGCAAGGTCACTGGCCGGGTCAACCCGCGCGAGCACGATGTCCGCGCCTTGACGCAGATGATGATCGGTCGCGACATGCCCGAGCTCTCGGCTGGTGCGGTTACCGCAGGTGAGCAGCGGCTGCGTCTGTCGGGCCTCAGCCACCCGCGGGCGACCCGTTTCGGCACCAGCCTCACTAATGTCTCGATGGAGCTGCGCGCCGGCCAGATCATCGGCATCGCCGGGATTTCCGGCAATGGTCAACAAGAACTCGCCGCGCTGATTTCCGGCGAAACCCGAGCCGCACGCCGTGACATGATCGAAATGATGGGCCAGCCGGTTGGCCACCTGGGCCCGATGCAGCGCCGCAACCTGGGATTCAGCTTCGTCCCAGAAGAGCGTCTGGGACGCGGCGCGGTGCCCGATATGTCGCTCAATCACAATAGCCTTCTCACCGGGCATCGCCGCGACATGCTGAAGGGCGGCTTCATCAAACGAAGCGTCAAACGGGCCTTTACCCGGCAATGCATCGCAGACTTCGATGTCCGTACCCCGGGAGGCGATGCCGAGGCTGGCGCGTTGTCCGGCGGTAATCTGCAGAAGTTCATCATGGGCCGAGAGTTCATGCTGGCGCCCGACATCATGCTGGTGGCGCAGCCGACTTGGGGGGTCGACATCGGCGCGGCTACGGCCATTCGGCGCCGTCTGTTGGAAATGCGCGATGCCGGTGCGGCGATTTTGGTGATTTCCGAGGAGTTGGAGGAGCTGTTTGAGATCTGCGATGTGCTCCATGTCCTGCATGAAGGGCACCTGTCGCCAGCCTTGCCAAAAGCCGAGACCAGCCCCGATGAGATCGGAGCCTATATGATCGGCGCCAAGGCATGAGAGTCCGCATGAGCCGTCGCGACGAGGCGTCTCGCCTGGCGGTGTTCGGCGCGCCCGTTCTGGCGCTGGCGCTGACCTGTATCACCAGCTTGATCCTCTTCGCGGCCCTGGGCGTGGAGGCGGGCACGGCGCTCTACGCCCTGCTGCTGAGCCCGTTCCTCAGTTGGTACAGCTTCACCGAAGTCCTCCTGAAAATGGGGCCGCTACTGTTGATCGCCCAAGGCCTGGCGATCGGCTTCCGGGCCAACGTGTTCAACATCGGGGCGGAGGGCCAATTCGTCATCGGCGCGATCTGCGCCTCGGCCTTCCCGGTCTATTTCCCGATGGGTGATTTCCCGCTGATGCTGCCTGCGATGATCCTGGCGGGCGCGCTCGGTGGCATGGCTTATGCGGGCATCGCCGCGGGGCTGCGCACGCGGTTTGGCGCTTCGGAAATCCTGGTCACGCTGATGCTCACCCTGATCGCGATCCAGATCCTCAACTACCTGCTCCTGGGACCATGGAAGGACCCCCGCGGGTTCAACTTCCCGCAGACGGTGATGTTTCCCGCAGAGGCCCAGCTGCCGCGCCTGTTCGAGGGCGCGCGGACCAACATCTCGCTGTTCTTCGCCTTGGGGGGCAGCATTTTTGCCTATCTGCTGATGGAACATCATTTCCACGGCTATCAATTACGCACGGCCGGTTTGGCCCCAAGGGCCGCAATTTACGCCGGCTTCATCGCGCCGCGCATGGTGTGGCTTGGCCTGTTGGTCGGCGGGCTCGCCGCAGGGATCGCGGGGGCCAGCGAAGTGGCCGGGCCGCTGGGGCAGTTGCAGCGCTCGGTGTCGACCGGCTACGGCTTCGCGGCGATCATCGTGGCTTATGTGGGCGGTCTGAGGCCCTTGGGGATCATCGCGTCGAGTTTTCTGATCTCGGTCATCTATATCGGCGGCGATAGCGCTACGGTTTCGGCCGGGTTGCCCATCGCGGCGGTCGATGTGTTCCAGGGGATGCTGTTGGTCTTCTACCTGCTGACCTTCACGCTCATCCGCTTCCGGTTTCAGTTCGAGCGGATGGCCGTCTCGTGAATGCCATTGAGTTTCTGCTGGCCGGCACTCTCGCGGCCTCTTTGCCACTGCTTCTGGCGGCCCTGGGGGAGATGGTCGTCGAAAAGACCGGGCTGGTGAATCTCGGACTGGAAGGGATGATGGCCATCGGGGCCGCCATTGCCTTTATCACCGTGTACCATTCCGGCGCCCATTCGCTGGGCTTTGTCGCCGCGGCGGTCAGCGCCACCATGCTGTCGATGATCTTCGCCTTCCTGGTGGTCGTTGTCCGCGCCAATGAGGTCGCCACCGGCCTGGCGGTTGGGGTGTTGGGGCTCGGGCTGTCGGCGTTGTTCGGGAAGTCCTATGAGAGCCTGACCGTCACCGGATTGCCGGAGCTGGGCTTGCCGGGCCTGTCGAACCTGCCGGTGGTGGGTCACACCTTGTTCACGCAAGACATCGTCGTCTGGCTGGCGATCGTGGGCACGACCGCGCTCTGGTACGTCCTGAACCGCACCAAACTGGGCCTGATCATCACCGCGGTCGGCGAAAACCCAACAGCTGCGACGGCCATCGGCTACCCGGTGACCGAGATCCGCTGCGCCGCCGTCGCCTTTGGCGGGGCGATGTGCGGGCTGGCCGGGGCCTATGCCTCGACAGTCTACACCCCGCTCTGGGCCGACGGTATGATCGCCGGGCGCGGCTGGATCGCGCTGGCGCTTGTGGTCTTCGGCACGTGGCATACCGGCCGCGTCGCCTTTGGCGCACTGCTCTTCGGGGTTGTGTCCCTGGGCGAACTGACGGCCCAGGCCATCGGCGTCGCCATCCCCTCCCAAGCTCTGTCGAGCCTGCCCTATATCATGACCATTGTGATCCTGGTGGTGATTTCGGGGCGTCGACGCGGATCACCGCTTCGTTATCCATGACCGGCTGCGATTACGCTGAAAAGCGAGTCACCGCGTGAACCGATGGCGGCGCTTGTTGGTAGAGGATTAGTAGGGACGGCCATTCAAACTTCGTCCAGCCTGTTGCGAAATATTTTTAGTTTAGGCCCTTATAACTACTGTATTATTCAACGGCTGGGTCGTTCCCTCCACATCCCTCAAGATCAGAAATCCCTAATTCGTATGATGGGGGCGTTGGTTCGTGTCCGACATGCGGCACCATTTCTCGTTTGTACATCGCCGCCGGCCAATCCGGCGCGCCGGTTCAGGTTCGAGGATTCTCTTTCTCACGCCCGCCGACCTTTTTGCCCGGGATCAGAGACCCCGCGCCAGAACGTCGTGCCCCTGTGGGAGTGGTCTCTCGATCTAAAGGGTGACTGTCACGCTCTCGCTCGGCTCGATGGAATAGTCCTTGCCGGCGATGCGGACTGTTGCCGAACCCGGTCCGTCCGGCTCAAGACCGACCTCGACTTCCGTCGCGGAAATCGTGAAATCGTACCAGCGGCCGCGAAACTGCTGTTTGAGACGAAGTCGCTCGATCGCTGACGGCAGGCACGGATCGATGTGGATGACATCATGGGTCAGGTCGATTCCGGCGTAGCGGTGTTCGACGATATCGACCGCGCCGGCCATAGAGCCGAGGTGAATGCCCTCGGCCGTCGTGCCGCCCTGAACGTCGTCCAGATCCGCCGTCAGGCCGTTCTTGAACAGGGACCAGCCGCGATCGGCGTCGATCGGTGCCAGCACAGCGGCATGGACGATGCTGCTCAGGGTTGAGCCGTGGGACGTGCGTTCGAGGTAGTATTCGACATTGCGGCGGACGAAGTCGTCATCGAAATCGTAACCGAGCCCTGAGAGCAGGTCGGCCAGCTGATCGGGCGGCAGCAGATAGAAGATCATGCAGACGTCGGCCTGCTTCGACAGCTTGTACCGGTTGGCGCTGTCCCCTTCGGCCTCGAGGATGCGGTCGAGCCGATGGATGTCGCCGTACTTCTCGCGGTACCCGACCCAGTCGAACTCCTGCAGATCGCCATAGCCTTCGAACTGACTGATGATCCGGTCGCCGTGGAACGGGATCGTCATCCGCCGCGCCATGTCGGCCCAGCGGTCGGTCTCGTCTTTGCGCAGGTCAAGCCGTGCCGATAGGTCGTCGACGACCGCCGCCGGTGCGTCGGCGAACCACTGAACCAAGGTCGCGAACAGCCAGACGGCCATGATGTTGGTGTAGGCATTGTTGTTGAGGCCCGGCTCGTCACGGTCCGGATACCCGTCGTGATACTCGTCTGGCCCCATTACGTTGTTGATGTCGAAGCGCTCGGTCGCGGGATTGAAGGTCGTCAGGCTGTCGAACAGCCGGGCGATTTCGACCATCATCTCGATGCCGTAGAGGCGCAGGAAGTCGTGATCGTGGGTCACGCGGAAATAGCGCCAGACATTGTAGGCAATCGCCAGATTGACATGGCGCTGGAGGCTGCTGTTGTCCGTGATCCAGCGGCCGGATGCCGGATTGAGGTGGACGAGTTGCGACTCCTCCTCGCCATTGCTGCCGCTTTGCCAGGGATAAAGCGCGCCGCGGAAACCGGCGTCTGCGGCAAGGCGGCGCGCGGTACCAAGCCGTCGGAAGCGGTAGAGCAGCAGGCTGCGGGTGATGTTGGGGCGCCTGCCGGTGAGCGATGGCAGGATGAACAACTCGTCCCAGAAGATGTGCCCGCGATAGGCCTCGCCGTGCAGGCCACGCGCCGGGGCGCCCGCGTCGAGGTCGATGGTGTTGCGCGACAGCGTCTGGAAGAGGTGGAAGAGGTTGACGCGCAGGGGCATCTGCTGCGTCCCGGGAGGCTCCATTTCGATGTCGACCCGCCGCCAGGTTCCCGCCCAAATCCGCCGGTGTTCGGCTTCGAGGTCACCGAACCGCGGTGCGCGCGCCACCGCCATCCGCGCCTCGGTGCCGCTTTCGGTGATCGCATGGTCGCGGGAGGTGAAGAACGCGACGACCTTTTCGACGCGGATGGTTTCACCAGCCGCCACATTGAAGGTCAGGTCGCTGGCGACGAAGCCGTCCTCGTCCACCGGCGCCGCCGCGGCCGGAACGGATTCATCGCCCCGATACACCAGCGTGCGGGCGCATTGGGCAATCTCCACCCGCGACTGTCGCGTGCGAACTTTGACGAAAACTAGCCCGTCGTCGGTGCGCCCCGTGTCGATCACTTCCAGATGATGTCCGTTCAGGTCGCGGTAGCGCGGTACGCCCCAGTTGGTCACGGAACCGTCGAGGCCGGAGCGGATGGTCAGCGGTCCGGTCCAGTCCCGCGGGGTGATGTCGAGACGGATCGCTGCGAGGTGCGGCTGACTGATGTGGACCAGCCGGCGGTATCTCAGATCGAAACGCCGCCGGGCGGAATCGACGACCGAGACGACGCGACTGAGGGTAGCCGTCTTGAGGTCGAGGGATTGCTGATAGTCCTGAGCGTCGACGCTCGAAGGATCGAACCAGTTTTCGTCGTCACCAACGCGAAACGTCAGCGGCAGCCAGTTCGGACAGTTGACCAGGTCCTCGTTGGTGATCGTGCGGTCGCCGATCTGCGTGTCGGCCCGATTGAAGCCGCCCGCGAGATAGGTGCCGGGATAATGAATGTCGTCGGCAACCGACTCCTCCGCGGCGCCGCGGGTGGCGAAGTAACCGTTCGACAGGGTGCACAGCGCTTCACGCAGGCCTTCGTCCTTGGCGTCGAAGTCGTCATAGGTCAGCGCCCAATTGTCGTCCGCGCCGACCGAACGCGCCGTCATCACCGCCCGAAAAAACTGACCGACCTGTTCGGTGTTGTCGAGGGCGTATTGTGCTGCGGTCGGACGTTGGGCGCCCTTGACGACAACGCCGATTCCGGTGCCGCGAAGGGCGCGGAAAGCGTCCTCGTCGGTCAGGTCGTCGCCGATGTAGATCGGCAGGATGGTTGACGAGTGGAGGCCAAGCGCATCCAGCAGCCACAGGACCGCCTTGCCCTTGTTCCAATCAATGTCAGGCTGCAGATCGAAGACCATCTTCCCGCTGTTCACCCGCAGGTCCGGAAATGCCGCCAGGGCCTCCTTAACGATCGCTTCGACGTTCGGGACCTCGGCCGGATTGACCAGGCGGTAGTGGACCGCCAGCGACAAGCGCTTGCGTTCAATCAGCACGCCCTCGATTTTCTGGGTCGCTGACCGAAGGGATTGTTCGGCTTGATCAAGCACCGGAATGAACTCCGTGCCCTGTTCGACTTTTTGGCTGAATCCACCCGGACCGGAGATGCTGAAGCCGTGGCTGCCGGCGTAGAAAGGCCGGTCGATGCCGACAAGTCCCTTGAGGTCGTCCAGGTCGCGGCCGCTGACCAACGCCACAGTGAACGCATCGGCAAGCCTTTCGAGTGTTTCCCGCATGTCGGGCGAAAGAACCGCCAGCTCCGGTCGCTCGACAATCGGGGACAGCACGCCGTCATAGTCGAGGAAAAAGGCGATCTGCTTCCCGTCCGCTGCGTTCAGGATTTCGCCGACCTGATCGAGCGCAGACGAAAGGGTGTCGATCGGCACGTCTTCCGTTGGCACTTCGTCGACGGCGATCTCGGTCAGGCGGTCAACCACGATGTCGGCTCCGTTGTCCTTGAGCAACTGCTTATGATGATGCGTAGAATCGACCCCGATGACGAGACCGAATCGTCCGTTCCGGCCGGCCTGAACGCCAGCGACGGCATCTTCCAGCACGATGGCGCGTTGTGGCGCGGTGTTGAGGCGTCGCGCCGCCTCCAGATAGGTCGCCGGGTCCGGCTTGCCCTTCAGGCCCAGATCTGCGGCCACGATCCCGTCGATCGCCACATCGAAAAGATCGGTGATGTTGGCGGCCTCGAGGATGGCCGCGCAGTTCCGGCTGGAGGTAACGATCGCAGTCGCCAGCCCGGCTCGTCTGACCTGCCGGATGAATGTGACAGACGGCGCAAAAAAGTCCGCGCCATCGCGTTCCAAGCGAGCAAGAAACAAATCGTTCTTGCGTCGGCCTAGGCCATGCACCGTGTGGGCGTCAGGGGGGTCGTCAGGCGAACCGTAGGGAATTGTTATGCCCCGCGCGGCGAGAAAGCTGGCGATGCCGTCGAGCCGAGGCTTGCCGTCGACGTGGGCCGGGTAGTCATCCTTGATGGAGAACGGCTTGAGGTTCTCGTCAATACCGGGTGGCCGGGACGAGAAAAAACCGTCGAAGAGCGCCTTCCAGGCGGCGGCATGGACGCTGGCCGTGTCGGTGACCACACCATCGAGATCGAAGAGCGCGGCATCGAAATCGGCTGCCCGAACGCACGGATCCCCCTTACTCGCCACCATTCCCCCCCTTCGCTCCAAAGCTGCGCGAGAATGCAGGTTCCTTTCGGACCTGCCGTTGATCGAAAACAACAAGCAGCCTGCTCCGCGCGGATGCCAACGATGTCAGTTTATCCGGATTGCGTTTGAAATCGATGACACGCCAGAGGATCAGATGGCTGAGATGGTTCGCCGACTCAGGCCGGGCGGTTGAGACTTTGCCAGGCGGCGGGTGTCGCGCCGGTCCGGCGCTTGACGGCGCGGCCGAATGCAGTCTCGGATCCGTAGCCGGTCGCCTCGGCGATATCTGCGATCGCGGCTTTGTCGTCGCCAAGCATCTGCTTGGCGAGCCGCATCCTGTGCCCCGATCGCCTGACCGGTCCGCAGCCGTGGGAGCGGCTCACCCCGACCCGCTAACCTCAAGCGCTTGTTTGTCGATGGGGGTGCGGTTGAACCAGACGTGCACATTGTGCCCGACAGCCAACCACTGATTGGCCCTGAGGATTGGTGGACCATCGCGATGGGATCGGGATTTCGGGGCGAGATCGACCGGCTCACACCGAGCGAACGGGACTCCGTCAGGCGGTGCGTCGAGGGACGCCTAACCGCCGAGGGTATCACCAGCGTGGATGCAAGCGCCCTTTACGCTGTGGCGCGAAAGCCAGGCTAGGGGCCAGCAACGTTCGGCCCAATCGGCAGGGCCTCCGAGTCGTAGGCGAAAACGTAGAAGATTGTGACCAAAGCCGGTTCGACCTACTGTCCGGTTGATGAACGACGCCTCCGCGCCCTCCACCATTGTCTTCCTCGATCGCGAGACGTTGCCACCGGAGACCCGGTTGCGCGTGCCGTCGTTTCCGCATCGTCTGGTGGCTCACCAGCGAAGCGCGCCGAACGAGGTCGCGGCGCGAATCGCGGATGCCAACATCGCCATCACCAACAAGGCGCCGATCGACGCCGAGGCGATTCAGCTGGCGTCGAACCTGAAGTTCATTGCGGTGTGCGCGACCGGCACCGACATGGTCGACCTCGGGGCGTGCGCCCGGCGCGGGGTCACGGTTTCCAACGTCCGCGACTACGCCGGCACGACGGTCCCGGAGCACGTTTTCGCGCTGATTTTCGCATTGCGGCGGAGTCTGCTCGCCTATCGCGATTCTGTTCGCGACGGCCGCTGGCAGACATCAAGCCAGTTTTGCTTCCTTGATCATCCGATCAGCGATCTGCGAGGCTCGAAAATCGGAATCATCGGCACCGGCGCGCTGGGCCGCGCCGTTAGCAGGATCGCGGAGGCGTTCGGCATGTTGGTGCTCAACGCCGCGCGAAAGGGGGCGGATCCGGAGCCCGACAGGCCCGCGTTCGGCGATGTCCTCCGACAAAGCGACATTCTCACCCTGCACGTGCCGCTGACCCCAGAGACCCGCGGCCTGATTGGCCGGGAGGAGTTCGCGCTGATGGCGCGCCGGCCGATTCTGATCAACACGGCCAGAGGCGGTCTCGTCGACGAACGCGCCCTTGGCGAAGCACTTGCGTCGGGGCGGATTTCCGGCGCCGGCTTTGACGTTGCGACCGAGGAACCCCCGACGGCCGATCACCCGCTGATGGCCTTGCTCGAGTATCCCAATTTCATCCTCACACCGCATGTCGCCTGGGCCAGTGGAGGCGCAATTCAGGCTTTGGCCGACCAGACCATCGCGAACATCGAGGCCTACTGGGCTGGGACGCCCCGCAACGTGGTTGTCGGCGGCTCCTAGAGGCGGCAGAACCGCCGAAAAAACGCCGGGACGACCGTCATTTCCGGTGCAAACGGCATTTTTCCTTGCCTAATGGCGTTCACATAAGCCAAGTCGTGCGCCGAGCGTGCAATGGATATTCACTGACCAAGGGAATGGCATGGAGGCTTTCAACACACGCGGCATTCTCGCAAGAGTGCCACTTTTTGCTGAGTCGCTGGACTCGCGGCAACTCGATTACCTTGCGACCCAGTGTAAGCCGGTCGTCTACCCCAACGGCGCAGTGGTCATGGCGGAAGGTGATTTCGGTGACGCCATGTATGTCATTGTCGACGGGACGGTGCGGGTTACCTTCCAGGATCGCCACGGCGGCGAGCAAAGGGTGGCACAACTCGGTGCCGGGGATGTTGTCGGAGAGATGTCCTTGCTGACCGGGATGCGCCGGACGGCGACGGCGACCACAAAGGGTGAAGTGGCCGCGCTCGAAATCGGCAAGGTAACCTTCGAGGAAATGTTTGCCCGACGGCCGGAACTCATCGATCGGTTCAGTGCGGTTCTGGCCGGGCGCCAGGCGGAACTCGACCGCATCGCCGCCGGTGCCGATGCGAGTGCCGAGGCCATCGGGGCTCGTATTCGTCGCTTCTTTGGTAGACTCTAGCCCCACGACGGTTGGGTCGGCGGGCGGTTCCTCGTCTTGACGAGCGCCGTGCGTCACACGTTGCAACGCGCGTCGATAAACTGAGCCCGATCGTACAAAGCGGGGGATGGTGATGGGGGTCCGCGCCGGCTGGTTCTACCCGGTCATGATCGTCGTGATCCTCGCCGGCGCCGTTACCCTGCGGATCGACGACCCGCTCTTCATGCAGACGCTGAGGGCGCTGTCTTTCGACGTCTATCAGCGGCTCGCGCCGGCGGAGCCCAACCCCGATCCGCCGGTTCGGGTTGTCGCCATCGATGCCGAATCGATTGACCGGATTGGGCCATGGCCGTGGCCACCGGCCATCCTCGCCGGTCTGGTGGACGGCGCGCGCGAACACGGCGCCGCGGTGGTTGCTTTCGATCTCCGGCTGGGTGCCGACAGCGCGGTCGATCCGTTGACAACGGCAGTTGCGGACGGACCGACGGTGTCGTCGCTGATGCCGACCAACCAGGCGAGTGACGACGTCCTGCCGCTGCCGAAAGCCGGCTTCCTCACTCCGGCAACGGATCCGCTTCCATACCTGCCGTCCTACGCGAACGTTGTTGCTAACGCGCCAGCCGTTGACGTTTCGGCGGCCGGCATTGGGGCCACACTGGCGGAGGAGCCGGCCACCGTACGCCGGCTGCCGTTGGCGGATCGGATCGGCGATATCATCCTGCCGTCGCTGCCAATGGAGGTCTTGCGCGTGGCGCAAGGCGCGTCCGAATATACGCTCACCGCGTCCGATCAGCAGAACTGGACGACGCTTGGCCGGGCGCCGGGGATCGAGCGAATTGCGGTTGGCGACATTGCGGTTCCGACCGATCCTGACGGCGGTCTCCGGCTGCGCTGGCGTGCTGACGACGCGACCACTCATGTGCCAGCCTGGCGCATCCTGGCCAACGAGGAGTTTGGGAATCGCCTCGGCGGTCGGATTGCGATGATCGGCGTGACCGCGCCAAACTTGGCGGATTTGCGCGCGACGCCACTGGAAGTCGCGGTGCCAGTGGTGTCGCTCCATGCTCAGGCGATCGAGTACATCCTTTCGGGGCAGGCGCTGACCCGACCGCTTCAGGCACTTCCCATCGAGATCGGTGTCGTCGTTGTCGTCGGCATCATTCTCGCACTCGTTGTCACGCGGCTCGGCCTGATCCTTGCGGTGGTCACCAGCCTGACTGTCGTTGGGCTTGTCCTCGCCGGGGGCTGGTATGCCTACCGCGATTTCGGATTGGTGTTCGATCCGAGCTGGCCGGCTTTGACGCTGTGGATGATGGCGGCGCTCGCAATCCTATATCTGCGCAGGCGGTTGGAGTTGCGGCGCCGGCAAGTCAGGGCAGCATTTGGGCAAACGCTTGCACCGCAGGTTGTCAGGGCGATCATCGCACGCCCGGATCGGCTGGTGTTGGATGGGGAAGCCCGCGAACTGACCGTCATGTTTGGCCGGGTTCGCAATTTTGGAACGGTTGCCGATCGCCTAGAAACCCGCGACCTGATCGCTTTCGTCAATCGTCTCAACCGACCCGTGATGCAGGCGATCGGCGATCACCGCGGTACGGTTGCCAGAAAGACCGGTGAGATATTTGAAGCGTTCTGGAACGCGCCGCTCGACGACGAAGCCCATGCCGACAATGCTTGTCGGGCTGCGATCGACGTGGCATCGGCGGCGCGGCAGTTCGGCGCCGAAATGCCCTCGGATGCCGAGGATACCGCTCGCGGAGCAGGCTGGCTTGCGGTTGGGCTGGGTATCGCGAGTGGAAACTGCGCCGTCGGTAACCTCGGCACCCGCGATCGCTTCGACTACGTGGCGCTTGGCGCGCCGGTTGATCTCTCGGAACGCCTCCAACGTCGCTGCGCCGTGTTCGGCGTCGCAGTCGTTATTGCGGATTCCACCGCGCGCTTGCTCAGCGATCCGCGGATGTTGGAGCTTGATCTGGTCAGGGCCGAGGGACGCGCTCGCCCCGTTCGGCTTTTCACGCTTGCGGCGGCGGTCGATGGGCTCGACGCGGTATTTCCCGAGATCAGCCCGATCCACGCGCAAATGATCGCGCGTTTTCGCGATCGTGACTGGGCCGCGGCGGAACAAGCGCTGGCCGCGTGCCGGGATTTTCGGATCGCCGGCCTGACGACGCTCTATAGCCTCTACCGGGCGCGGATCGCCACGTTCCGCGAAATCGGTCCGCCTCCCGATTGGGACGGTGCCGACACAACCGCGCTGTGACTGTCCGCTGCGCTGTGATGGGTGTCACATCGTGCCACGTTGCAAATCGGCATTGTATTTGATGCGGACGCGGAGGCTTTGTGAGTTGGGGGAGTCCAAGTGACCGATCCGTTTGTCGCGCTCCTGGTCGTCCTGACGATCCTGGAGGTCAAGCACTTCGTCTGCGACTATCCACTCCAGACGACCTACCAGTTGGCCAACAAGGGGAAATACGGTCACCCGGGCGGCATCCTCCACTCCGCAATCCAGGCCGTCGGCACGATGGTCGCGTTCATCGCCGTCACCCCGACCCTCGCGCTCGGAGCGACAATCGTCGTTGTCGAGTTTCTGGTCCATTACCATGTGGACTGGTCGAAGGATCAGATCATCCGACGGGCTGGGTTCAAGGTCACCGACAACGCCTTCTGGCACGCGATTGGTGCCGATCAACTGTTGCACCACCTGACCTATCTGGCGATCGGCGGCGTTCTGGTAGGGACGATCGTCGGGACCGGCTAACGGTTACTCGGCGAGTTTCTCGTTCATCGCCCGAAGGCGTTCGGCGAGAACCCGCATCACATCCAGCGCGAAATACGGTGTGTCCTGAACCAGCACGACAAACAGTCGCTCATCGACCGGAATGATCTCGGTTGGCTCGGTCGCGACCGCGTCCGCACTTCGCTTTGAGTGGTCGATGAGCGCCATTTCGCCAAAGATGCCGTGCGCGCCGATCTCTTCGATGGCCTTGTCGCCGACTCGAATCTCGACCCGGCCGCTGCGGACCAGAAACATCTCTTTCGCTTCGTCGCCCGTCGACACGATCGTCTCGCCCGCCTCATAGCGGCGGGACGGTGTTTCACTGCGATCAAGCATCTCGAAGCTGATCGGGCTGGTCTTGAACAGGCTCATCGCTGCGCGCACTCCCGAGGAAAAGGCAGTTTCCCCCCGGTTAGCAGCATGGTCATGACGTTTGTGTGACACGGGTGGCCCTGATGAGCTGGTCCGGCGAATCCCGACACGTCAAAGCGACGTCATCGTCGTTTCGGCGCCCGTTTTGGCGGAGCGCCGGCGGTTCGGACCGGGCTTGGGCTCGCGCGGCGGCGCGACGCTATCGCGGAATGCAAGGGTGCAGGGCAGTCGCGTTCGGCGACGCTCGACTGTCGCGCCGGCCATGCGCCGGACCAGCGTCTCGGCGCCGAGGCGTCCCATCTCCGTCCGGGGTTGGATCACTGTGGTCAACCGCGGGTCGTACACCGCCGAGTATTCGATCCCGTCGAACCCGGCGACCGACACGTCATCGGGGACCGACAGCCCCGCTTCCTTCGCGGCGCGGATGAAACCGATCGCCATCTCATCGCTGGCAGCGAACACCGCGGTCGGTCGTTGGTCGCCGAGATCGAGGAACCGGCCGACGACGTTTGCCCCGGCGGCGAGTGAAAATTCACCCGGCCAGATGAGCTCCTTGTTGATCGGCAAACCGGCGGCGGCCAGCGCATCCATATAGCCACGCCGTCGCTCGTTGGTTTCGATGTTGTCCTCCGGGCCGGTGATGTGGGCGATCCGGCAGTGCCCAAGCCGGATGAGGTGCTCGGTCATCTGGCGTGACGCATCGCGATTGGCGATTTCGATCACCGGCAAACCGCTTTCCGGGATGTCGTTGGAGATAAGCGTGATCGGGAAGTTGCTATCGAGTTTGGCAAAATCAGCGGCCGGCAGCCGGCCGTTGAAGAGCAGGACCCCGTCCACTAGTCCGGTACGCACGATGCAGTCGTAGTGCGCCTCGCGGGTCGGGTCGTTGCGCGTATCGCCGAACAGAACGCCGTACTTGGCGCGGGTCAGCACCTCTTCGACAGCGTTGATAATCACGTTCCAGAACGAGTGTCCGAGACCCGGCAGCAGGCAAAGTACCATACTGGTCGACTGGATCCTCAGGTTTCTCGCGGTCGCGTTTGGCGAGTAGCCGGTGGCCTCGATGGCGGCCATCACGCGTTCTCGCGTTTCGGCCGCCACGCGATCTGCATCGGTCAGTGCTCGGCTCACCGTCGCCGTCGAGACGCCGGCACGTCGCGCAACGTCCAGGATCGTCGCGGCGCGTCTGCGACGGCCGTTTCCGGATTGGTTTTTCTTGTCTGAGCGAGTTGGCATGATCCGGAAAACCGTTGTGACCCCTACGTTTGGCTCCCAATGTCAATTTGGCCGAGCCATATTGACATAGGCATCCGCCGGGCTAAAATCGATGTAAACGTTTTCAATTCGAGACACCTCGGACAAATCAAAGGAGTTGACAAGTCATTCGCATTGAAGAATGCTGATGTAAACGATTACAGGGCGGTCTGCAAACAGACGATGTGCTGCCCCGTGTCGATGTTGCGATGCAAATGTGCATTGTGCACTTGCAAAAGGGAGGAATGTAATGAAAGCACTCACCACAAGACTGCTGGGCGCGGCAGCCTTTGCAGCCTTCGCGGCTCCGGCGTTCGCGGCCGATTGCGAGGTAACCCACTGGTGGACCTCGGGCGGCGAAGCGGCGGCAGTGGCCGAGTTCGCCAATGCGCTCAACGCAGCTGGTTCGCACAATTGGGTCGACGGTGCGATTGGCGGTAGCGGCGACACCGCGCGGCCGATCATCATCAGCCGTATCATGGGTGGCCAACCGCCGTGCGCAACACAGTTCAACCCTGGCAAGGACGCCGACGATCTGATCGACGCCGACCTCATGCTCGACCTGACCGAAATCGCCGAGGCGGAGGGCTGGGCCGATTTCGTCTATCCGCCGTCCCAGTATCAATCCTGTGTGCGCGACGGCAAGGTCTGGTGTGTGCCGGTCAATATCCACTCTGGCCTGTGGATGTGGACCAACCGCGGCATCTTCGAAGATAACGGCCTTGAGCCGCCAAAGGATTGGAACGACCTGATGGCCGCGGCGCCGACGCTACGGGAAAACGGGGTCATTCCGCTGTCTGCCGCCCAGGGCTGGCCGATCGGTAACCTCTCGACCAACATCGAAGTCGGCGTGCTCGGCATCGATAACTTCAAGAAAATCTACATCGACCGCGATATGGACGTGGTCCGGGGCGATACCAGCCGTCGCGTCTGGGAAGTGCTCGACGAGGCCCGTAACATCATCGATTCGCAGGAGATTGTCCCGCAGTGGAACGACGCCGTCAGCCTGGTGATTACCGGCAAAGCGGCCGCCAACGTCATGGGCGACTGGGCCCAGGGCGAATTTCAGGTCGCCGAAATGACCGCCGGCGAAGACTATGACTGTCTGGCTGGTCTTGGGCTGAACAATGTCGCGGACACAGGCGGTGATGTCTTCTACTTCCCGAAGACCGACGATCCGGAAGTGACCGCAGCGCAGCTTGAGCTGGCGTCGCTGATGATCTCCAAGCCGGTTCAGGTGGCTTTCAACCTGAAGAAGGGCTCGATGCCGATCCGGCAGGATGTCGATCTCGATACAGCCAATGCCTGCATGAAGAAGGGCCTCGCCATCATCGCCGACGTCAACAACCTCGTACCGTCCGGCGCCCAGCTCATGCAGCGCGAGACGATCAACGAGATTCGTGATCTGCGCAACGAGTTCTTCACCGATCCGTCCATGAGCGTGGACGAGGCGTTCGAGCAGTTCGGCGACATCATCGAGAACGCGCCGCAATAGGCTCTCGGCTCTGTTGCTTCTCAACAGTGCGATCGGCTCAGGCCTTGAGCCGATCGCATATTACGTTTTCAATAGCGATGGGTCAGTGAGGAAACGGTATGGCTGAGGCCACCAGTTCGCTCGGTACGACCGCAACGATCGAGGTCGAAAGACCGCCGAACAAGCTGCTGCGCAACATGGCGTCGAAGATCGCGCTGACGCCGATGATCGCGACCGTGCTGGTGGTCTACATCGGCTGCACGATCTGGACGATCGCTTACTCGTTTACCAATTCGCGGATCCTGCCGACCCGAAACTACGCCGAGGATTTCGTCGGCCTGGCGCAGTACGAGAAGTTGTTCGATACGCGCCGTTGGATCATTTCGATCGAGAATCTCGCCGTGTTCGGGATTCTGTCGCTGGTCTTCGTCTTCATCGTTGGCTTTCTGTTGGCGGTGCTAATGGATCAGAAGATCCGGTTCGAGAACACGTTCCGGACAATCTTTCTCTATCCCTTCGCCCTTTCATTCATCATCACCGGCCTGGTCTGGCAGTGGATCATGAACCCCGCCTTCGGCCTGCAGCAGACCATGCGCGGCCTCGGCTGGGAGAGCTTCACCTTCGACTGGATCGCGAATCGCAACATGGTGATCTACACCTTGGTGATCGCCGCGGTCTGGCAAGGCACCGGTCTTGTGATGGCCCTTATGCTGGCGGGGCTTAGGGGTATTGATGACGATATCTGGCGAGCGGCCCGGGTCGATGGCATCCCCAAGTGGCGCACGTATCTGTTCATCGTCATTCCGATGCTGCGCCCGGTGTTCATCACAACACTGGTGATCGTCGCTGCCGGTGTGGTGCGGACCTATGACCTGGTGGTCGCGATGACCGGCGGCGGGCCGGGCTTGGCCTCGCAATTACCCACCGTCTACATCTACGAGTTCATGTTCGTCTCCAACCTGTCGCAGGGCCTGGCGGCGTCGACGGTCCTGTTGGTGACTGTCGCCATCATCGTGGTGCCCTGGGCGTTCTGGGAGTTCGGCAAGAGGCGTCACCAATGAGCGCGACCGCGATCGACATCGCCGACGGCCCCCGCGGCCCGCGCCCGATCCGGCGCTTCGCACCGTCCACGATCATCATCTACGGGACGCTGATTTTCGCGGCGATCTATTACCTGGTGCCGCTCTACGTGATGGTCGTCACCTCGCTGAAGGGGCTGCCGGAAGTACGCCTCGGCAACATCTTCGCCCCGCCGGTGGAGATTACCTTCGAGGCCTGGGACAAGGCCTGGAACTCGGCCTGCACCGGCCTCTACTGCGAAGGGATGAAGACCCACTTCTGGAATTCGGTGATCATCACCGTTCCCAGCGTCATCGTCTCGATCGCGATCGGATCGGTGAGTGGCTACGCTCTCGCCAACTGGCGGTTCAAGGGGTCCGAGTTCTTCTTCACCATTCTGCTGGTCGGCTCCTTCATCCCGTATCAGGTGATGATCTATCCGCTGGTGATCGTCACCCGCGAGATGGGGATTTACGGCACCTTGTGGGCGGTGATCATGGTGCACTCAATCTTTGGCATGCCGCTGCTGACCCTGCTTTTCCGTAACTATTTCGCCTCGCTCCCGGTCGATCTGTTCAAGGCGGCCCGCATCGATGGGGCTGGCTTCTGGGCGATTTTCCTTCGCGTCATGCTGCCGATGTCGCTGCCGATCTTCACGGTGGCGATCATCCTGCAGGTGACCGGCATCTGGAACGACTTCTTGTTCGGTGTCGTGTTCGCGGGCCCGACCAACTATCCGATGACGGTCCAGCTCAACAACATCGTCAACTCGATCCAAGGCGTCCGGGAATACAACGTCAACATGGCGGCCACCATCATCACCGGATTAGTCCCACTCACCATCTACTTCATCTCCGGCCGTCTCTTCGTTCGCGGCATCGCCGCCGGCGCCGTGAAAGGCTGATCCCATGTCGCAAGTGTCCGTTCGCAAGGTTGGTGTCGCTTTCGGCCATCTCCAGGTCCTCAAGGACCTCGATCTCGAGGTCGAAAGCGGCGAATTCATCGTCCTGCTCGGCCCGTCCGGCTGCGGGAAGTCGACCCTTCTGAACGCGATCGCGGGCCTGCTGGAGATCAACGCCGGACAGGTCTGGATCGGCGACAAGAATGTGACTTGGAAGGAACCTAAGGATCGTGGGATCGGCATGGTCTTCCAGACCTATGCGCTCTACCCGCGGATGACGGCAGAGGGAAATCTCACCTTCGGCCTCCGGGTCGCCCGGGTCCCGAAGGCGGAGATCGACCGGCGGGTCAAGGCGACGTCCGAACTCCTCCAGATCGAGCCGTTACTCAAGCGTCGGCCGTCGCAGCTTTCGGGTGGCCAGCGCCAGCGGGTTGCGATCGGCCGGGCGCTTGTTCGCGATGTCGATGTTTTTCTCTTCGACGAGCCGCTGTCGAACCTCGACGCCAAGCTGCGGACGGAACTGCGGGTCGAGTTGAAGAAGCTGCACCAGACCCTGGGCTCGACCATGATCTACGTGACTCACGATCAGATCGAAGCGCTGACCCTGGCCGACCGCGTCGCGGTCATGCATGGCGGTGTCATTCAGCAACTTGCCGCGCCGAAGGAGATCTACCGCAAGCCGGTCAACCGCTTCGTTGCCGGCTTCGTCGGTTCGCCGGCAATGAATTTCTTGTCCGGTCAATTGGTGGCCGGCAATAGCTCACCAGCGCTGAAGATCGCGGACGGATCAGAGATCAGGCTCGACGGCTACGCCTTTGGTGCCACCCCCGGCGAGGGTCGCAAGGTCGTTCTCGGCGTCCGGCCCGAGCAGGTCGACCTGCATGACAACAACGGGGCCAACGTCGGCCGGTTCGACGTCCAGGTTTCGCTGATCGATCCGATGGGTGCCGACAGCCTGTTGTGGGGGACGGTCTGCGACGATACCGTGTCCGTGCGAATCGGCCCGGACGACGAGTTCGCCGTCGGCGGCAGGATTGAGGCTCACTTTCTTCCCAACCACGCATCGGTTTTCGACGCGGACAGCGGCGAAAGACTCTAAAACCCCAACAAATTGGACAGGCGATGACGGACTACCGGATTTCGTTCCAACTCTACAGTGCGCGCAAATTTCCTCCCGTCGAGGGCCAGCTGGAGGCTCTGGCGGCGATCGGCTACGACGCGGTCGAGCCGTATCGCGGGGCCTATGGCGACGATCCCGCCGGTTTTCGAAAGATGCTCGATACCTATGGGTTGGCGTGCCCGACCGCGCATATCGGGCTTGCCGACCTCGATGCGGACATCGATGCGGTCGTCGAGACGGCTGGCGTCCTCGGCCTCGAGACGGTGATCATACCCGCGATTCCAGCCGAAGAGCGCAGCCAGGATGCCAACGGTTGGAAGGCCCTCGGCGAGAAAATCTCGGCCCACGCCGAAGCGCTAAAGGCTCGTGGCTTGAAACTCGCTTGGCACAACCATGATTTCGAGTATGTCACGCTTCCCGACGGCTCGCGCCCGATCGATCATCTGCTGGCAGGCGCCGACGTGATGTGGGAGCCCGACATCGGCTGGATCGTCCGCGCCAAGCGCGACGTTGCCAGCGAACTCGCACGGTTTTCGGGCAAGGTCGTTGCGCTGCACATCAAGGATACCGCTCCGGACGGCGTGACCGCGGATGACGGTTGGACCGATGTCGGTGCCGGTACCATCGACTGGCGCGCGCTCTGGCCGGCCATCGAGACGACGGGTTCGAATCTGCTCGTCCTCGAACACGATGAACCGTCTGATTGGCGGAGCTTCGCTGAAAACTCGTACACCTTCCTCACCGGCAAGCAATAGGTCCAGACCATGGCGCGACGCGCGGCCGTCGGCATCATTGGATGCGGCGTAATCTCAGACACGTATTTCGAGCTCGCGCCCTTGTTCAAGGATGTCGAGATCGTCGCCTGCGCCGACATCGTCGCGGCGGCAGCCAAGGCCAAGGCCGAGCAGTTCTCCGCCCGGGCGATGACGGTCGACGCGCTTCTGAAGGACGATTCGATCGAGACGGTCATCAACCTGACGGTCCCGAAGGCCCACTACGACGTCAGTCACTCGGCTTTGACGGCCGGCAAGCACGTCTATTCCGAGAAACCGCTGACCCTTTCCTACGCCCAGGCACGCAAGCTGGTTCGGGAAGCCGACAAGCGCGGGCTCAAGCTCGGTGCGGCGCCGGACACGTTCCTCGGCGGAGGCCATCAGGCGGTCCGTAAGCTAGTCGACAAGGGCGCGATCGGCGACGTCGTCGGTGGCGCTGCTCAGGTCATGAGCCACGGCATGGAGCATTGGCATCCGAGCCCCGGTTTCTTCTTTCGGCCCGGCGGCGGCCCGGTTCTCGACGTTGGCCCCTACTACATCACCGCGCTTGTCAATCTCCTCGGTCCGGTGAAAACCGTTGCGGCGATGGCGAAGAAAGGCTTCGCCGAGCGGCTGGTATCGGCTGACGGTCCGATGAAGGGCAAGCGGATCAAGGTGACCACGCCTACCACCATCGACGCGATTCTTGCCTTTCGCTCCGGTGCTCAGGTGACCCTGTCGACCAGTTGGGACGTGTGGAAGCATGGTCATGCCAATCCGATCGAGCTCTATGGAACCAAAGGAACGATGACCGTTCCTGACCCCAACTTTTTCGGCGGCACGGTGGCGTATTCGAAGCGGGACGACGACTACACCACTGTCGATACCAGCTCGGCGCCCTTTGCGGCCAACAACTGGCAGGGGCACGCCGGCGGGCCGAAGCGCTCCAACTACCGAATGGTTGGGGTCGCCGATCTCGTCGATGCCGCACGGAAGGATCGCGAACCGCGGTGTTCCGGTCGCTTGGCCGCCCATGTCGTTGACGTGATGGAGTCAATTCTGGGATCGGCCGCTGACCGACGGTTTGTCACGCTTCGTTCGTCGGTAGACCGTCCGGCGCCGTTGACGGCGGCTGACGCTCGGCGGCTTTCCGCCAAATAAGCTGAAACTGGTGGATCGATATCGGGCGCCGCATGGGTCAAGGTCTTGTTAACCTCTTGATTCGTCTACTTTTTGCGAACGATGCCCGCGGTGGCAGCTTGATGGGGTGCCGCCGGATCGGCTAGGGTTGTCAACAGGCGATACGGCCGGTCGAAAAAAGGGTTGCGTTCAAGCCCCTACGGCAGGTATAAATCGCTGCTGTTACGAAGTTTTTTGATGCAAGCTGTTTATCAAGGTTATTAGTCCGGGTTTTTTGGATCGGGCAAAGGGTTCTACGAGACGTTTGTTTTTCTCGGATCTGTTTCTTAGATGAAACCGCCGGCCAGCGCCGGCGGTTTTCGTTTGTGGGCGCGACGGTCAATGGGTTCAGGGATGTCGGGCGGCAGGGGAGTGCATGGATGATATCCGCGTTGAAGCAGTTTCTGGCCGACCTCAGGGGCGACGCGGAGCCGGAGCCGATCAGCGAGGATCGATGCCGGCTTGCGGCCGCCGCCTTGCTGTTTCACGTGATCGCCATCGATGGCGAGGTTTCCGAAGCCGAAAAGGCCAAGCTGCGATCGGTTCTCAAGGAGCGATTTGAGCTCGACGACGCCGATGTCGATGAACTGGTCGTCGACGCGGAGAAAGCCGATAAGGAGGCCGTCGACCTCTATGGTTTCACCAGCATCGTTAAGAGCCAGTTCGACGAGGCCGATCGGGAGCGGATCGTCGAGATGATGTGGCAGCTCGCCTTCGCCGACGGCAAGGTGCACGAGTTCGAGGACAATCTCTTATGGCGGGTCGCCGAACTGCTGGGCGTGTCCTCGCAAGCCCGAATCCGGCTAAAGCACGCCGTCCGCGGTGATGCGGGAGCCTGAGTCCAAGCCCGTTCTGATCGTTCTTCACCAGGCGCATTCGACGCCCGGTCGCGTTGGCCTGCGATTGATGGCGCGGGGACATCGCCTTGATATCCGGCGGCCGCGCTTTGGCGATTCCCTACCCGACACGTTGGCCGAGCACGCCGCGGCGGTCATCTTCGGCGGCCCGATGAGCGCCAATGACGAGGACGACTACATCGGCGTCGAAACGGACTGGATTCGCGTTGCGTTGGCGGAAGAGGCGCCCTTTCTTGGTCTCTGCCTCGGCGCTCAGATGCTTGCCCGCCATCTCGGAGCGCCGGTGACCAGCCACCCGGAGGGCCGGGTCGAAGTCGGCTACTATCCTCTTCGCGCGACACCGGCCGGACGTGAGCTGATGGAGTGGCCTGACTATGTCCACCATTTCCATCGCGAAGGGTTCGAGCTGCCGGACGGATCGGTTCTGCTTGCCGAGGGCGATATCTTCCGCAACCAGGCGTTCGCCTATGGCCGTGCCGCCTTCGGGATACAGTTCCACATCGAATTGACGATGGCGATGGTCGGTCGCTGGACGCGCAGTGTTGCCGAGCGGGAGCCGATGCCCGGCGCCCAGGCACCCGCGGCGCACTTCACAGGTCGGGCATTGCACGACTGGAAAACCGCGCGTTTTCTCGACACCTTCCTGGACCATTGGCTGGCCCGGGATCCGAGGAACGGATTTGGTGGATGACCCTTGCAATCTGCAAGACGAATTGCAGATTGCAATGCGCTGGTCGTTACTGAAACGTAAAGAATTTCAATAAATTGCGTTGATAGTCCACCAAGCCCCAAGGCTTGGTATGCCGGCGACGAAAGCTGCCTGGCAAGCGGATTGCGAGGTTTTAACCACGCTGGCCTTTGGTGATGCGTTGTCAGCGAGACCTGGCGGGGAAGGAGAACCGTTGACCCCCGGTTCGCCTTCCCCGTCCAGCTTCTTGGCCGACGGATCAGATCCGCCGGCGGCCGATCCTACCAGTCCGGATCGCCGGCGATCGCCGCCGACAGGTCCTGATACTGCTCGCAGTCGCGCCCGCAAATCTGTTCGATCTTGGCGAGTTGAACTTCAGCCAGATCGTAGCGACCCTGGCTGACATAACCTTCGCCGAGATATTCGCGGGTGAAGACATTGTCGGGCTCGATGGCCAGCGCCTGGTGGTAGTACTCGATGCCTTCCTCGACGCGGCCCATCTTGCGGGTGGAGTAGCCGATCATCGTCAGCACCATCGCGTCATTCTTGTCCTCGACGGAGTGGAGCAGCCGAAGCGCCCGCTCATAGTCGCCGGCGAGCGCCACCGCGCGCCCAGTCGCGTAGAGGTCCGCGTCGTTGGCGGCTTCCTCGCGCACGCACATCTGCTTCGCCTTGTCGTAGACCAGCCCTTCGCGGCAGGTCACTTCGTCGGAGCTACCGCCGCCGCCCGAGCCACTGGCCGCATAAGCCGGCGCCGAAAGGGCCAGGAAGCTCACCGCGAAGACTGTGGCGGCGGAGCCGGTTGCACGTGCTATAAGAGTCGATCGATTCATTTCTCTTCTCCCGAAAAAAGGGTTGCGCCCGAACCGTGCGGGTCGTTTACAGTCACGCCGCATAGAACACGCGCTCCTGCCATCTTATTCGCGCCGCCATGACGGAAAGCAGTCACGAAGTTGTGAGGGCTGGGCTGAAGCCGCTGCTGTCGCGGCTCTGGCGCTATGGCCTGGTTCTTTCCGGTAACCGGGACACGGCCGAGGACCTGGTACAGGCCACGTGCCTGCGCGCCTTGGAGCGGGCTGAGCAATTTCAGCCCGGCACCCGGCTCGACCGCTGGCTGCTGACGATTCTACACCGGATTTGGTTGAATGAACTGCGGGCGTCCCGATATCGGCTGGGTGAAGGTCACGTCGATGCCGAAGTGGCCCTGGTCTATGATGGACTCCATGCGGTGGAGACGAATATCGCGGCGGTTCAGGTGTTAAAAGATGTACAGGGGTTGCCTGAGGCCCAGAGGGAAACAGTGTTTCTAGTGTACGTTGAAGGGTTTACTTATCGCGAAGCTGCGGAGGCCCTGGATATTCCGATCGGCACGGTCATGAGTCGCTTGGCGGCGGCTCGTGTCAGGTTAACCGCTCGTAACGAAGCACAGCCGCAGAGCCGGCGGGAGATATCATAGTGGGAGGGAGGCATCGTGAAACAGTCACCGAAACCGATATCCAACTCACCGGTCTGATCGACAATGAGTTGCCAGCGGACGAGCGCGACGCGCTGCTGTCGCGCTTGGCCGACGATCCATTGCTACGCGCCCGGCGCGATGCGCTTGCGGCTGCTCGACCGGCCGAAGACGCCTTCGATCTTCTCCTCCAGGATGCGCCGATGGACCGGCTCAACGCCGCACTTGATATCGCGGCGGCCAAGCCGGCGAACGATCGCGGTTGGCGTCGCTACGCCGCCGCGGCCGTCGTGTTGCTTGCTGTAGTCGGCACGGCGGTTGGGTTCGGTGTGGGTCGATTTGCCTATCCCGAGGTCCAGGTCGTTCACGGCCCGCCGGAAAACTGGCGGGTCGCCGTCGCCGACTATTGGGGCCTCTACACCCCCGAGACGCTTGCAGCTATCCCCGACGATCCGTCGCAGCGCGTGACTGAGCTCGCGGATGCCAGTACGCGCCTTTCGCTGGACTTGACGCCGGACGAAGTCGCTCTGCCAGGAATGACGTTGAGGCGCACACAACTGCTGTCCTTCAACGACCTGCCGCTCGCTCAGATCGCCTATCTGTCTGATGATGCGGGACCCGTCGCGTTCTGCATCATCGCCAACGGCAAGCCGGACGCGCCGCTGGCGCTGGAGGAGCGGGACGGCTGGCCGATCGCCTTCTGGAATCAGGACGGGATCGGCTACATGCTGATCGGCAAGCTGCCCGACGAGACCCTGCAAGCGCTCGCCGAAAGCCTGGACGCCCGGGTGTCGTAGCATCTTCGTCCCGGCTTGCGATCCTGGTCCCAACGCTGGGCCCAGAAGAAGCCGGGTGTCACCGAGCTGTCGTGATACGTCGATATGTCTCGACATATGGACGATCACGATGCGATCCGGACCTTGTCGGCGCTGGCCCAACCGACCCGGCTCGCTGCATTTCGGACGCTGGTCGCGGCCTATCCGGGAACATTACCGGCCGGCACGATCGCCCGTCGGCTTGATGTCCCCCACAACACGCTCTCCACCCATCTTGCCGCGCTCGCCCATGCCGGACTGGTGACCTACAGCCGGTCGGGGCGAATCGTCGCCTATCGCGCCGCGCTCGACCGGGTCAGCGTGCTGATCGCCTTTCTGACCGACGACTGTTGCGACGGCCGTCCCGAGGTGTGTGTGCCCGGCGACTCGGATGACAGCTCGCGGAAACCACCCATGCCACAAGAGGCTTGAGAAACATGAACGACGATAGGATGCTGAACGTTCTCTTCCTGTGCACCGGCAACTCAGCGCGTTCGATCATGGCCGAGGCGATTCTCGGTCGCGAGGGGATCGGCAAGTTTCGCGCTTTCAGTGCCGGCAGCGAGCCGAAAGGCGCAGTCAATCCTCATGCCGCCACCTTGCTGAAAGATCTGAACTACAGCATCGATCGGTTCAGCTCGAAATCCTGGGAAGAGTTCATGGGGCCCGACGCCCCGCAGATGGATTTCGTCTTCACCGTCTGTGACGATGCGGCCGAGACCTGCCCGGTCTTCCCGGGGCAGCCGATGTCGGCGCACTGGGGCATACCGGACCCGGCCGCGGCTACTGGCTCCCCCGCCGAGGTCGCCTTCGCCTTCAGCGAGGCCTATCGCATGATGAACGCGCGGATCAGCGCCTTCGTCAACCTGCCGCTGGCCGCGCTCGATCGGCTGTCACTCCAGGCCCGGCTCGGGGAAATTGGTCAACTGAAGGGCGCGACGGAGAAGGCCCGCGGTCAATGACCGATGCCGCGATGCCGCAACGTCTGGCGGCGGAGGCGCTCGGCACGGCCTTTCTGCTTGCCACCGTCGTCGGTTCGGGGATCATGGGCGAGACGCTGGCGGGCGGCAACGTTGCATTGGCGCTCCTTGGCAACACGTTGCCGACCGGCGCCATTCTCATCGTCCTAATCCTCGTTTTCGGCCCGGTATCGGGGGCCCACTTCAACCCCGCGGTGACCCTGGCGTTTCTGATACGCGGCGAAATCGGCGGTGGTCCAGCTGCGGCCTATGTCGTCGTTCAGATCGTCGGTGGCATCGCCGGCGTCCTGGTTGCTCACCTGATGTTCGATCTGGCGGCGTTTCAAGCCGGCACGGTTTTGCGAACCGGATCGGGCCAATGGCTCGGCGAACTTGTCGCGACCTTCGGTCTTGTGCTGACCATCCTGGCGCTGGTTGGCCGCAACCCCTCCGCCATCCCCTTCGCGGTCGGGCTCTATATTACCGCGGCGTACTGGTTCACCTCGTCGACGTCGTTCGCCAATCCGGCGGTTACCATCGCACGGTCGCTTACCGACACGTTCTCTGGCATCGCCCCGCAGCACGCGCCGGCCTTCATTCTGGCGCAGCTCATAGGCGCGGTTTGCGCTGTCGCCGTCGTTCGTGGTGTTTTCGCGAAGGCTCAATGAGACTAGGGATCGATCGTTAGGGACGGGCGACGCCGTCGCTTGCCGACTCAGACGAAGGCGCTGGTGGAGCCGAGGGGAATCGAACCCCTGACCTCTACATTGCGAACGTAGCGCTCTCCCAACTGAGCTACGGCCCCAGAGTGGGCGCCATTTAGGGTTTGGCGCGGGAGGGTGTCAAGGCGGCCGGTGGGCGCGGGCGAGGGTTGCGGCGAACCGGTCCCGGAGCTACATCACCGGGCACCCTTCTTTCCTCCAGACAGCGGGAATCGGCGATGCTGGCGTTCATTCTTTTCGTGAGTTGGTTGCTCCAGCTCTATATCTACGTGCTGATCGCCGCCGCTGTTGTGTCGTGGCTGATTGCCTTCAACGTCATCAACACCAGCAACCAGCTGGTTTCCGCGCTCGTCCAATTCCTCTATGCGGTCACCGAGCCGGTATTGCGGCCAATCCGCAACATCCTGCCGAACTTCGGTGGAATCGACATCTCGCCGATCGTCGTAATCCTGATCATCGTTTTCATTCAAAGCGTGGTGCTCGGCAACATCGCCCAGTCGCTGTAGCGAACATCCCGCCATCAACACACGAGGCTGCAGCAGGGTTCGGTGCAGCGCCGATTATTGCGCCCGACTGGATTGGCGTCAGTGCGCTGGGCCCCAGGCGAAGGCGATCTTGGCGAGTTGCATGTCGCCGAACCGCTCGGCGGCACGGGCGACCTTGCGTCCGCCTGCGTTGCGGTAAAACCGGCAGGCATTCTCGTTGTCGGCCAGCGCCCAGACGACGATGCTGTCGAAGCGGAAACGGGCGAGTTCCTTTCGGCAGGCGAGAAAGAGCCGGGTGCCGAGGCCGATGCCCTGATATTCCGGCATCAGGTAGATTTCGTAGACCTCGCCCTTCTGGGACAGGTTGCGGGCGCGATTCGGGCCGAAGGTGGCGTAGCCGCAGATTTCGCCGCCGACTTCCATGACCAGGATCGCCGTACCGCGCCGGATGGCACGATCCCACCAGCGCGCGCCACGCCGGGCGATGATCCGGGAGAGCTCCTGCGCTGGGATGATCCCGTCATAGGCAAAGCGCCACGCAGCGTCATGCACGCGGGTGATCGATTCCGCATCGCTCTGTTCGGCCCGGCGAACGCCTATGGTGAAGGTGCTCATAGGGGAAGCTTAGGACCGACCGTCGCCGCTGCAAAGGGGGCGCGGCGCGCGTCCCGATCACATTTTCGATCGGTGTTGCAAGCCTGCGTCGGGTCCGACTAGACTCGGGTGACGAGCGGAGACGCGCCTACCAATCGGCCGGCTCGAATCGCCGCGGATTGAGTCGCGGCGATGGGGGTGGTTCGAGCGCGCGTTCGCTCGGTGTTATGGCGTCTTCGTCGAGAAGGCGGCCCCAATTGGTGCGCGCCGCCATCTGGTCCTTGTTGGCCTGATTGACGAAGGGGCGCTGATTCGCCGGCTGCCAGCCGCCGCCGAGCGCTTTGTAGACCGCGATCAGGTTGACCACCACGTCGGCGCGCACGGAGGCAAGCCGCTGCTCGGTGCGCAGCAGCGTGGTTTGCGTGTTGAGAACACGGGTGAAATCGGTGGTGCCGTCCCGGTATTGCTCGATGGCGACCCGGGTTGCCTTGCGCGAGGCTTCCACCGCCCGCGACAGGTAGAGCGCCTCCTGTTTCGCCTTGAGGAAGGCGGTCAGCGCGCTCTCGACCTCCGAATAGGCTTCCAGCACCGTCTGCTGGTAGTTGACGATCAGCGCTTGGTAGCGCGCGTCCTGGACCCGCACATTGTTGCGGATGCGGCCGTAGTTGAGAAAGTCCCAGCTGATCCCCGGATTGATCAGGCCGGTCAGGCTCTGGTTCGAGAACAGGTCGTCAAGGTCGGTGGCCTTGAAGCCGATCTGACCGGAGATGCCGAACTGTGGATAAAGGTCGGCCTTGGCCACGCCGATCTGGGCCGACTGGGCCGCGGCGCGCATCTCGGCGGCACGGATATCCGGCCGGCGGCGCAGCAGGTCGGCCGGAATACCGAGCCCGACTTCGGCCGGCGGCCGGGGGATCGCGCCGGGGCGATCCACCAGCCCGTCAATCTGGCCGGGCGGTACGCCAAGCAGTACGGCGAGCGCGTTCTTGGCCTTGACGAGATCGGCCTCCAGCGCCGGGATCTCGGCCTTGGTGCTGTTCAGGAGCGCCTTCGCTTCGTCGACATCGAGCTCGGTGGTCACCCCGTTCTTGAACCTGAGCTCGGTGATCCGGAGGCTTTCGCTCTGGGTGTTGACGTTGCGGCGGGCGAGCGCCAGTTCCTCCTGCAGTTCGCGGATGGTGACATAGGCGGTGGCGACATCGCCGGTGATGATCACCAGTACGTCGTCATAGTCGGCGATCTGGGCGACCAGGTTGGCGGTCGCAGCCTCGATACCGCGGCGCACCTTACCCCAGATGTCGAGCTCCCACCCGGCGTCGAATCCGGTCGACCACGTCTGGAAGGTCGGGTCGAAGTCGATGACTTCGGCGATATCCCTGAGGATGCCGACGTTCTTGCTCACCCGCTCGCGCTTGTATTCGGCGCCGACTTTCTGGGTCTGCGGGAACTGGTCGCCGATGACGATGCCGAGCTGGGCGCGGGCCTCGATGATCCTGAGGCCGGCGATCTGCAGCGTCAGGTTCTGCTGGTAGGCCATCGCCACCAGCTGGTTGAGGACCGGATCGTTGAACCGCCGCCACCACTCAACCGATGGCTGGCGCCGCTCGGTGACGCCGGCATATTGGGCGTGGGAGGCGACCGCGGCGCGCACCCAGTGGGGCTGCTTCGGCGCGGCGGGAGTGGTGAAGTCAGGTCCGACGATGGCACAGCCGGCCATCAGCGCGCCGGCCAGAACTGGCACAATCCAGCGGCGTGCGGCGGTTTTCAGCCCGGATGCCGCCATCCTACGCGTCCCGTTTACTCGTCCCCACTTACCCTAATGGACGTCGGCCGCATAAGATAGCGTTAACGGTGAGACGGTGCTCTAGGACATGCGGCTGCCGATAGAGTGGGGGCAAGCGCCCGCTGGAGTGGGGCTTGTGAAGAATTGAGCCGGGTTGGTGCGATCGGCGTCGATCATGAATTGAAGAAGAACGGCATTCCGACGCCAACTGAGCGTATCGAATTCATCGAAATCGTGTGCCCAGTCCGAACGAACTAACCTCTACAAATCTAGCGGGAACAGGAAGTTGGCCCAGCTGTAGAGGCGGATGTTCATCTTGCGCAGCGCCTCGAAGCCAGCGCTGCGGCCGGTGTATACGGCGACCGCGCCGTGGGCGCCCGCCGGCAGAAAGGCGTCGGGATCGTCGAAGGTGACCTGGACGGCGAACTTGCCTTGGAGCTTGGGCAGGATGAAACGGGGGATACGGCTCGACGGCAGGAGTTGGCCCTGGCCGGTCGCCCACCAGATCGCCTCGACCTTGCCGGTGTAGATGACGCCCGGCGCGATATCGAGGGCGATCTCGACCGTCTGGCCGGGTTCGACGAATTTGATGTGCTCCTGGAAGAAGGCGCCGAGCATATACGGGTCTTCGTCGACGACGAAGGCGGCGATGGCACCGACCCGAAAGTCACCCACCACCAGCCCGGGCCACGCCTGCTGGCTGACGATATAGCCGTCGGCCGGGGCGTAGATGGTGGTCTGATCGAGGAAATACTGGGCCTCGGTCAGCTGGGCGCGCGCTTGGGCGACGCTGGTGTTGACGCCGTCGATGTTCATGTCGCGCGCCAACTGGGCCTTCTGCAGGCCGGCGGTCGCCGCAGCCACCTGGGCGGTATCGGCTTCCACCTCGGCGTTCCACCGGTCGACGTCCTCCTGCCGGGCGCCGCCCTGGGCGGCAAGGTTGGTGAAGCGCTGCTGTTGGGCGGTGGCGTAGGCGAGTTCCGACTGGGCCGCGATCAGCTGCTGCTGCGCCTCTGTGACATTGGCGTCCATGATCAGGACGTTTTGCTCGGCGGCGGCGAGCTGGGCCCGGGCCTGCTCGACCTTGGCCTCGTAGTCGGTGGTCTCGAACTTGTAGAGTGGTTCGCCCTTCTTGATCGGCTGGTTAGGCTCGAACAAGACCTCTTTCAGCGTTGTCGGCCCCTGTAGACGCGGCACGATCTGGATAGTGTTGCGGATCAAGTGCGCGTCGATGGTAAACGGCGTGAAGAACCGCAGGCCGATCATGAAGATCAGCAACAGGTGAAAGCCGATCCAGAACGAGATCACGCCCCAGACGATCGAGAACTTCAGCCATTTGAACTTGAAGAATACCAGCCATACGAGGATGACGTAGACCAGCGTAATGACGAGGGCCATTCCCATGGGATCAGGCCGTCGTCGCGCCGGTTTCGCCGGCCGGATCAGGCAGCCGCGTCGGCCTGTCGATTTCCGCCTTCGCCGGCGTCTTCTTGTCCTTATCCTCGCCGGTCATCTCGGCGATTTCCTTGTCGATCGCCTCGTCCTCTTCCTTGGGGAAGCGACGGATGTCGACGGTCAAGGAGTCGTGGTACGCCCAGATGAAGGCGTGGATCCACGGGATCACCGCCAGCGCGCCGGCGTAACCCATCAACCGCACGGTCTGGGCGTGCGGGTGGCGGCGCTGCACCGCGATCTTGCCGGGCAGTCCGAGGATCCACAGGATCAGCGAGAAGATCGCGACGATGGCGACAATCAGAAAGACGAAAGCCAGATAGGTGAACAGATCGGCCTGGCCGGGCAGGAGACCGGCGTCCGCCGGTATCTCTCTGATCATAGCGCTTTCCGATTCCTCCGCCGTCGCCGGGTGCCGAGACTAGGCGAGCCGGGGATTCGGATCAATCCGGGGGGTGGGGCGCGCGATCTAGACGTCGACCCCACCCACCACCCTTCGAGCGGTTCCCCTCCCGGTGCCGGGGAGGGACTCGCGGTGTTTTTGGAGGACCGCTTTTCTTAGGCCGATTTTGTGGTGAGGGCAGGACCCCACACCTTGTCCCTCCCCAACCGGGGGAGAGTGGTCGGCGCGAAGCGCCGGACGGGTGGAGTGCGGCTCAGGCTTCGCTAAGCCGCGCCGGCGCGTTCGGCCCGCTTGCGGGCGTGGGGATCGAGCAGCGCCTTGCGCAGGCGAATCGACTTCGGGGTGATCTCGACCAGCTCGTCGTCGCCGATATAGGCGAGCGAGGCCTCCAGCGAAAGGCGGATTGGCGGGGTGAGGCGCACCGCCTCGTCCTTGCCGGCGGCGCGCACGTTGGAGAGCTGCTTGCCCTTCAGCACGTTGACCTCCAGGTCGTTGCCGCGGGTGTGCTCGCCGACGATCATGCCGCGATAGACCTTGACTCCGGGGTCGATCAGCATTGGCCCGCGGTCTTCCAGGTTCCACAGCGCGTAGGCCACCGCCTCGCCGTCCGAGTTGGCGATCAGCACGCCGTTCCGCCGCCCGGCGATGTCGCCGCGATAAGGGGCGTAGTCGTGGAAAACGCGGTTGAAGACCGCGGTTCCGCGCGTGTCCGACAGAAGTTCCGACTGATAGCCGATCAGGCCGCGAGTCGGCGCGTGAAACACCAGCCGCACCCGGCCGCCGCCGGACGGGCGCATTTCGAGCAGGTCGGCGCGTCGCTCCGACAGCTTCTGGACCACGACGCCGGAGTGCTCCTCGTCGACGTCGATGGTGACCTCTTCGATCGGCTCGAGCCGCTGACCGGCATCGCTGGTCTGGTAGAGCACCTTCGGCCGCGCCACGCAGAGCTCGAAGCCCTCGCGGCGCATGGTCTCGATCAGGATAGCGAGCTGCAACTCACCGCGCCCGGCGACGATGAAGGCGTCCGGCTCGGCGGTTTCCTCGACCCGCAGCGCGACGTTGCCCTCGGCCTCGCGCATGAGCCGCTCGCGGATGACGCGGCTCTGGACCTTGTCGCCCTCGGTACCGGCAAGCGGCCCGTCATTGACCCGGAAGGTCATCGACAAGGTCGGCGGATCGATCGGCTGGGCGGCGATCGGGGTGTCGACCTCCGGCGTGGCCAATGTGTCGGCGACAGTGGCATCGGAGAGGCCGGCGATCGCGACGATGTCGCCGGCGACGCCTTCCTCGATCGGCTGGCGTTCCAGGCCGCGGAAGGCAAGCACCTTGGACACCCGCCCCTGCTCGACTAGCTTGCCGTCGCGGTCGAGTGCCTTGATCGCCATGTTGGCGCGCACGGTCCCCGATGCGATCCGGCCGGTGAGGATGCGGCCGAGATAGGGATTCGCCTCGACGGTGGTGGCAAGCATCCGGAACGGGCCGTCCTCGACGGTGGGCTCGGGGAAATGCGAGAGCACCAGGTCGAACAGCGGCCCGGTCGAATCCTTCGGCCCCGATGGATTGGCCGCCATCCAGCCCTCCTTGGCCGAGCCATAGAGGACGGGGAAATCGAGCTGTTCCTCGCTGGCGTCGAGAGCGGCGAACAGGTCGAACACCTCGTTCAGAACCTCCGTATGACGCTCGTCAGGCCGGTCGATCTTGTTGATGGCGACGATTGGTTTGAGCCCGCGGCGGAGCGCTTTCTGCAGCACGAACTTGGTCTGCGGCATCGGCCCTTCTGCCGCATCGACCAGCAGGATCGCGCCATCGACCATCGACAGGATGCGCTCGACCTCGCCGCCGAAATCGGCGTGGCCGGGGGTATCGACGATGTTGATGCGGGTGTCCTGCCAGACCAGCGAGGTCACCTTGGCGAGGATGGTGATGCCGCGCTCACGCTCCAGGTCGTTGGAATCCATCGCCCGCTCCGCGACCCGCTGATTGTCGCGGAAGGCGCCGGACTGGCGGAGCAGCACGTCGATCAGGGTTGTCTTGCCATGATCGACATGCGCGATGATGGCGATGTTACGCAGGTTCATGAAGCCTGAGAATCCGGGGGTTCGATTGGCGCGCAATATAGGTTGCGTCGCAGCAAACGCAATCGGCGGCGGCGTCGCGTTCGCGCGACCGGCAGTGTATCGTGGATACAGCCGACCCGGGGGACAGGCGAATTGCGCGACGCTTCGACATATCGGCCGCTGCTGCTCGGCTTAGTGGCTGCGTTCTTCTGGGGAACCCACTCGACCATCGTGCGGTTCCTGTCCGCCGACATCGCCGGTATCACCAGCGCCACCATCCGACTCTACATCGCCGCGCTGACGCTGTTCATCGTGCTGCGGATCGTTGGCCACCGGCCGACCCTCGACCTGAAGACCAAGGGTCTGATCCCGGTCGTCCTGGCGCTCGCCGCCAACTTTGCCTTCTTCCATATCGGCCTGCAGTATGCGAGCGCCACCAGCGCGATATTGCTGGAAAACACCGCGCCGGTGTTCGTACTGTTGATCCTCGCGCTCGGCTTTCGCGAAAGCCCGACGTTTTTTGAGGTCGTCGCCACCCTTATCGTGGTGGTCGGTGCCTACCTCACTGTGCTCAGCGATTTTGACCTCGGCAGCGACTTTATCGTTGGCGACGCGATCGAGGTTTTCGCCGGTCTGACCTGGGCGGCGTTTCTGGTCGCGGCGAGCAAATCGACCAGCGACGACCAATCACCCCTCGACCGGGTCAACTTCATGCTGGTCGCGTTCGTTGGCGCGGCAGTGCTGATGACGCCGTTCGCCGCGTTCGCGCTACCGTCGGAGCTCACCGGTCTCGATATCCTCCTGCTGGTTCTGTTGGGCATCTTCCCCACCGCGATAGCCTATGTGCTTTGGTACGAGGCGGCGGCGCAGGTCTCGACCGTGCTTGCGTCGCTGCTCTTCGCCCTGACCGTGATCTTCACCTTCGCCAACGCGGCCATCTTCCTCGATGAACCAATCACGGGGGGCATGATCGTTGGCGGCATCCTCATCGTTGGCGGCGTGATGCTCGCCAAGATCAAGGGGAGCGGGTCGTAACGGCTCATGTCCATCCCCCGCGCGGGAGAGGCTCGTTGTCCTCGTGAGGCGGGCAAACCCACTTCGCGCCTCGCTAACGCAGACCGCCTCTCCCGCCGGGAGAGTGACCAGCGGCCCCGCCCCCGGGGCCGCCATCGCCTCAGCCGCCCAGTCGCGCGCGCACGACCTCACCCATGCGCCGGGCGGCGGCATCGATTTCGTCAAGCTTCGGCAGGGCGAATCCGAGCAAGAGGCCGCGCTCCCGGCTGCGGATCGTCAAGCCGGAGAGCGGCCGGGTGGCGATGCCTTCGGCGGCCAGCTCGTCGACGAGGCCGACATCGTTCGTGCCGGCGGGCAGTTTCAACAGCATCTGCAGCCCACCGCGCGGTGGGTCCACGGGGATGGTGTCCGGCAGGGCCGCGCGCAGGGCCGCCACCAGCGTATCGCGTTTCTTGCCATAGATCGCACGCATGCGGCCGATGTGGGCAGCGAGGTAGCCCTCGGTGATGAAATCGGCCATCGCCGCCTGGACGACGGCCGGCACGATCTGGCCCTTGCCGGCGATCGTGGCGGCGAGGATTGGTGCCAGATGAGGCGGTGCTACCAGGTAGGCGACTCGCAGCCCGGGCGCCAGCGACTTAGAGAAGGTCCCGACATAGACAACGTTATCGCCATTGCCGAGGCCCTGCAGCGACGCGATCGGGCGTTCGGTATAGCGAAACTCGCTGTCGTAGTCGTCCTCGAGGATATACGCCCGGCGCGCGCGTGCGATCTCCAGTAGCTGGAGGCGCCGCTTGAGACTCATGGTGACGCCGGTGGGGAACTGATGGGACGGGGTCACTGCGACCACCCGAAAGGCGTCATGCTTCGCCAGCCGATCGGTGTCGATTCCTTCATCATCGACATGAATCGGTAACAGTGACGCGCCATTCGCCGCGAGGATGTTGCGGGCGTTGCGATAACCTGGGTCTTCGACCGCCACGGCGTCTTTCGGGTCGATGGCGGCATCAGCGACCGCCGCGAACGCTGCCTGAGCTGACGGCACGACGACCACCTGTTCGGGATCGGCGACCACGCCGCGGGCGCGATTGAGATACTCGATAAGTGCTTGTCGCAGGATCGGCAGGCCGGCGGCGTTGTCGTACGTAAGGTCCGATGTCTGAAGGCGCCGGACCCGTGCGATCAGACAGCGGGTCCATTCCCTCCGGGGAAACACATCGAGGTCGGGAATCCCGAGCGGAAAGCATCGCGGTCGGATGCCGCCGCTGGTGGTGAGTTCCATCATCGCGCCGACGCCTTGGGCCGTCGGCGGCTGTGGTCCCGAGCCGGCGGTCTGCGCGGCGTCGGCAAGCAAGTGCGGCGGCAGGCTGGCGACCGTCGTCCCACGTCCGGTCTGCGCCTCCAGATAGCCCTCGGCGATCAGTTGGTCGTAGGCTCCGACCACGGTTCCGCGGCTGACACCGAGCTCCTCGGCCAGCTTGCGGCTTGCCGGCAGTCGCGCGCCGGGTTTCAGCCGCTGGTCCAGAACCGCTCCGAGAATTCGACGATAGATCTGCCGCTCGAGTTCGCCGCTGTCGCGGTCGAGGTCGAAAAGCCAGGCAAGGTCGGTTTCGTCGCTCATGGATTGGTCCGGTCGATATATCGAAAATGGACGTATCGAATGGACCATAATCGGTGTCTGGTGTCGGCGGCAACGGGACACTGGAGACATAGCAATGGTAAAGCTTCTGAGACTGGGGGCGTTGGTCGGCTGGCTGAGGGGGCGGTACGACCTTGACGGTGCCGATCATGAGCACCGGGTGAGATGGGATCGGATGCCGCGGCGCAAGCGTGCGCGGCCGACCATCGAGGTGCATGGACCAACTCGGCGTTGGCTCGACAGCTTGCGCTGACCGACGACATTCAGCGAAGGGATTGTCCTAGGCGGTTAAGAACAAAGACTTTGCTTGCAAGCGCGCCCCGGGTGGCACAAAACTGCGGCCACCGTCCCGAGGATTCTTTCCATGCGGCGCGCGTCTCGCAAGCTGACCGTTCTGGTATCGCTCGACGTCGCGGGCTACTCGCGCCTCGTCGAGGTCGACGAGCGTGGCACGTTGGCCGAGCTCGCCCGCATCCGTCGGTTGATGCTGCGGCCGAGCGTGGCCCGTCACTCCGGCGACCTGTTCAAGACGATGGGTGATGGGGCGCTGATCGAGTTTCCCAGCGTCGAGGACGCGGTCGAGTGGGCGATCGACTTCCAGACCGAGATGGCGGCCTACAACGCGGCCCGGCAGGGCGAGCCGATCAACGGCCGGCTCGGCATTGCCCTCGCCGATGTCTTCGTTCAGGGAGAGGATCGGTTCGGCGCCGCGGTCGGCTTCGTCGTCCGGTTGCAGGAGGTGTCGCCGCCCGGTGGCATCGCGATCACCCACTCCGTCCGCTGGCAGCTCACCCGTGACTTGGCTGCGCAGTTCAACAGGAACGAATGGGTCGAGCTGAAAGGCAAACCGGGCGAACTTTTCGAAATCTGGTTGTGGACGGGGCTGGATCCCGGCGGCGATACCGAACCGGTGCCCTTTGGCTATGGCCACCGCCGCCGCGGTGAGGAGCCGGCATCGGCGCCGGCTGCTGAAGTACAGGAGGAACGCGCGCCTGCGCGTGGCGATCAGCCATCGATTGTGGTTCTGCCCTTCGACAACATGACCGGCGATCCCGGAGCCGATTCGATGATCGACGGGATCATCGAGGAGATCACCGCGTCGCTGTCGCGGGTTCGCGACTTCACGGTCATCGCGCGCAATTCCGCATATGCCTACAAGAACCGCAAGGTCGACGTCCGCCAGGTCTCTCGCGAACTCGGCGTGCGATATCTGGTCGAAGGCAGCCTGCGCAAATCCGGTAACCGGGTACGAGTCACGGCCCAACTCATCGATGCGGCGAACGGAGCGCATCTGTGGGCTGACAGTTTCGATGGCGTGATCGAGGACATTTTCGAATTCGAGGACGAGATCGCGATGAAGGTGACGGGGGCGCTGCGCCCGTCGATCTGGGACGCCGAAATCGCCCACGCCCGTCGGAAACGGGTAGGCAGTATGGCCGCCTACGACCTGGTGCTGCGGGCGCTGCCGCATCTGTGGGCCCATCGTCGCGACGACAACGCAGAAGCGATTCGCCTGCTCGACGAAGCGATGCGGGTCGATCCCGGTTATCCGCGCGCCAGGGCGATTGCCGCGTGGGCGCGGGCCCAGCACGTCGTTTACAACTGGTCCGACGACCTCGCGGGCGTGCGCGCTGAAGGCGACCGGCTGATCGCGGAGGCCGCGCCCGTCGTGGGCGATGACCCGACCGCGCTGACGGCGCTCGCCACGGCGACGATGCTGCTCTTCGGCGATATCGACCGGGCGCGAGTGTTCATCGATCACGCCTTGGCGCTCGATCCGAACAACGCTTGGGCGTGGACCCGCCGCGGTTTCGTCGAAGCCTATAGCGGCGACCCGGAAGTGGCGCAGACCTGCTTCGACAAGGCGATCGCGCTCAGTCCACTCGATCCGTTCTCCTTCAATGGCTACATCGGCATCGGTTTCGCCCGGTTCGCCTGCGGTGATGCCGCCGGCGCCGTCCATTGGGCGCGGCGCGCGCTCGGCGCCAAGGTCGGCTCGACCTGGGCCTATCGCGATCTCGCGGCGTTCCTCGCCCAGGCCGGGGATATCGACGCGGCCAAGGCATCGCTGGAGCGCTTTCTCGAGTCGCGTCCGGGGTTGACCGTCCCTCAGATCGCCGATTCGATGCAGTTTGTTCAGCCAGAGGTGCTGGAGAGATATCTGGAGGGTTTGCGTCTCGCTGGCCTGCCTGACGCACCCGACACCTAGCGTCGCTCGTCCGTCGCGCTCTGTCGGGGCGGTGGTTACACCCGCCGCCGCATGGCAGCCAAGGTCCGCAGACGCAGAGCATTGAGGCGAATGAAACCTTCGGCGTCCTTCTGGTCGTAAGCGCCGCGGTCGTCTTCGAAGGTCACAAGCTCGTCGGAGTAAAGCGAGCGGTCGCTGCGGCGGCCGACGATGATGACGTTGCCCTTGTAGAGCTTGAGGCGGACCGTGCCCTCGACGTGCTCCTGGCTCGTGTCGACCAGCGCCTGCAGCATGTGCCGTTCGGGGGCGAACCAGAACCCGTTGTAAACCAGCTCTGCGTAGCCCGGCATCAGTGAATCCTTGAGATGGGCCGCTTCCCGGTCAAGGGTGAGCGACTCGATCGCGCGATGGGCGGCGAGCAGGATCGTCCCGCCTGGGGTTTCGTAGATGCCGCGCGACTTCATGCCGACGAACCGGTTCTCAACCAGATCGACGCGGCCGATACCGTTGTCGCGTCCGAGGGCGTTGAGCTGGGCGAGCAGGCTCGCCGGGCTCATGTCGGTGCCGTCGATCGAAACCGGGTCGCCACGGCGGAAGCCGATCTCGATTTCAGTCGCCGTGTCCGGTGCGTCCTCGGGGGCGACCGTGCGCTGGAAGACATAAGGTGGCGGCTCTACCCAAGGGTCCTCGAGAACCTTGCCTTCGGACGACGAGTGCAGAAGGTTGGCGTCGACCGAGAATGGCGCTTCGCCGCGCTTGTCCTTCGGGACTGGAATCTGATGCTTTTCGGCGAAGTCGATCAGGTCGCTGCGCGACTTAAAATCCCAGTCCCGCCAGGGGGCGATGACCCGGATGTTCGGGTCGAGGGCATAGGCGGTCAGTTCGAACCGAACCTGGTCATTGCCTTTGCCGGTCGCGCCATGGGCGATGGCGTCCGCGCCGGTTTCGTGGGCGATCTCAACCAGCCGCTTGGCGATCAGAGGGCGGGCGATCGACGTGCCGAGAAGGTAGACGCCCTCGTAAATCGCGTTCATCCGCATCATCGGAAACACGAAATCGCGGACGAACTCCTCTCGCAGATCCTCAATGTAGATTTCCTTGATGCCGAGCATTTCGGCTTTCTTGCGGGCCGGCTCGAGTTCTTCGCCCTGACCGAGATCGGCGGTAAACGTCACAACCTCGGCGCCGTAGGCTGTTTCCAGCCATTTCAGGATGGCGGACGTATCCAGTCCGCCCGAATAGGCGAGAACCACCTTCTTGATTTCGGCCATTGCCAGGGCGCCCCTACAGCGAAAAGAAATCTGCGAATGCCGCCGGCTTATAGGACGCGGGGCTCAGAGCCGGCAAGCGCTACGGTGTCGAAGATCGGGGTGGTTTACGGCGATGAAGCCAGTATCCGATCCGGGTCAGGCTCGCCTCAAGGCGGTCGCCGGAGAGCCAGGTCGGTGGGCGGCTGATGAAAAGGCGGTAGCCGATCGCGATCAACAACAATGTCAGGGCGATCGAGATGACGACGTCGGAAGTGAAATGCCCGCCGAAGGCGATGCGGTTGAGCGACAGCAGAGTGGCGAACACAACGGCGGCGACTGTAGCGGGATATCGCACCGGCTTCGGCAAAACCAGAGCGACGGCCACCAGCCAGAATGCCGACGATGCCTCGCCGGAGACGAAGGAACAGTTGGTGTCGCAGTAGTCCGAGATGCGCCAGACTTCGACATAGGGCGAGTCACCGCCGAAGACATCGACCGCACGCGGGCGCGGCCGGCCCCAATTGTTCTTCAGCACGGCGTTGACCAGAAGTAGCGGCCCCGCGATCAGCGTCGAGAGAAGAAAGAGCGTGACGTTTGGCGGCACGTAGCTTTGTTGCTGCGGATGCACCAGCTTCAGAACAAGCTGGAAGACCAGCCAGGCGACGATCGCGATCCCTGAGAAGTAGCCGAAATTGCGCAGCCACTGCAGGGCATCGTTGCGGCGGAGGAAGAACCCGTCCTCGTCGCGATGAAAGAGATGGCTGATCCAGGTGTCGACACCGGGAAACGCGAGGAAAAAGGCCGAGGTGATGGCAACGGCGACGAGGCTCGCGACGATCGGATAGGCTGCGACGGCCGCATACCCGGTAGCGATCCAGGAGCGAACCCGGTTCCCAAGGTCGTCTTTCAAGTGACTCGGCCCCGCGAAAGCCGAACGCGTGTCAGTGTGTTAAGGGTCGTCACCGGTCTGCCTATCGCTTGCCGGATCGGATAGTCTGCTCTTGGCGCCGCGACAAGACTCGACCGATGTTATCTGAATTTGTTCCCACGCTTCCGGTTCTTGCCGCTTACACGATCGCCTCGGTAGTCCTCGGGCTGACGCCGGGACCGGACATGACGTTGTTCTTGTCCAAAACCGTGGCGCAATCGCGGTCGGCCGGCCTCGCCGCTTTCGGCGGTGCCATGACCGGCCTGGTCATCCATACCGTGCTGATCGCGGCGGGGCTGTCGGTGCTTCTCGCCACGTCCGAGACCGCCTTCACCGTTCTCAAAGTGGTCGGCGCCGCCTATCTCGCCTATCTCGCTGTCGACGCCGTTCGCCACGGTTCGGCCCTGTCGCTCGATCGCCGGGGGCGTCGCGAACGGCTCGATTCGGTCTATCTGAAAGGCCTGCTGGTCAATCTCCTCAATCCGAAGATCATCGTCTTCTTCGTGACCTTCCTGCCTCAGTTCGTGTCGCCGACCGACCCCGACGCGACCAAGAAGCTCCTGTTCCTCGGCCTGTTCTTCGCGGTGGTGAACATCCCAGTTTGCGTCGCGCTGATCGTGTTCGCCGATCGGATTGCCGGGCTGCTGCGGCGTTCGCCGCGGATCACTCGTGCGGTCGACTGGGCTTTCGCGACGGTGCTCGGCGCCTTCGCGGTCCGGCTCGCGCTAGCGGAGGCGCGTTAGGCGCTGGATGGCGGCTCGGCGGGGTCCAGCCCTGTTCCGGTCGACGAGTTTTGGTGCCGCTGCCCGCCGGCGAGCCGACCGGCGATGGCCCAATAGACCAATCCGCCGACGAAGCCGGCACCGAGAAAGATCACCAGCCGGCCGTCGCCCAAGGACGGCCGGTAGGCTTCCGGCCCAGCGAGCAGGTCGGCGCCGATCCCGATCGCCCCGCCGACCGCCAGCCAATAGAACACTGATCGCAGCCGGAAGGCTTCCGATAGCACGATGGCGATGAGTGCTGGGACAAACGAGAACGCGCCGACAGCCGAGACGATACCGACGGTGGCGGTGATGAAGAGCGGCATGAGGTCGGGGTTGATCGCCGTTCCGTACAGAGCGACGAAGATGGCGATACCGGTGGCGATGACGGAGACGACATAACCAAGCGGGTCGAGGATGAGGATGCGCACTACGGCGATCACGACGCGATCCCCGGCTTAGCCCGCGATCATCGCTTCGAGCGCCATGCGTTCGCGAATGTGCAGCCGTTCGCTTTCGCTCTTCAACTGACCGCAGGCCGCGAGGATATCGCGGCCGCGGGGCGTGCGGATCGGTGACGCATAGCCGGCGCGATTGACCACCTCGGCGAAGCGTTCGATCTGGTCCCAGTCGGAGCACTCGTAGGCGGTGCCCGGCCACGGGTTGAACGGGATGAGATTGATCTTAGCGGGGATACCCTTGAGCAGGCGGACGAGTTCGCGCGCGTCCGCGAGCGAGTCGTTGACCTCTTTCAGCATCACGTACTCGAATGTGATGCGCCGGGCGTTGGAGAGGCCAGGATAAGCCCGGCAGGCGTCGAGCAGATCGGTTATCGGATATTTGCGGTTGAGCGGCACCAGTTCGTCGCGGAGGTCATCGCGCACCGCATGCAGCGAGATCGCCAGCATCACGCCCATTTCCGCACCGGTGCGCGGGATCATGGGAACGACACCGGACGTCGACAGGGTGATCCGGCGCTTCGACAACCCGATGCCGTCCCCGTCGGCTGCGATCGCGAGGGCTTGCTTGACGTTGTCGAAGTTGTAGAGCGGCTCGCCCATGCCCATCATGACGATGTTAGAGATGAGGCGCCCGCCCTCGGGTGTTCCGGCGGTGCCCTCTCTCCATCGGCCCGGATAGTCGTCGAGGCGGTCGCGGGCAGTCAGGATCTGAGCGACGATTTCCTCGGCCGTTAGGTTGCGCACCAGTTTCTGGGTGCCGGTATGGCAGAATGTGCAGGCGAGCGTGCACCCGACCTGGCTCGACAGGCAGAGCGTGCCCCGGTCCGCTTCGGGGATGTAGACGGTTTCGATCTCTACCGGCCGACCAGCGCCGCGGGAGGGAAATCGAAACAGCCATTTGCGGGTGCCGTCCGACGATATCTGTTCGTCGACAATCTCGGGACGGCGCAGCGTATGGCGCCGGGCGAGTGCGGCGCGCAAATCCTTCGAAACACTGGTCATCGCGTCGAAATCAGTCGCGCCGCGCACGTAGATCCAGTTCCAGAGCTGCGCGGTGCGCATGCGGATCTGCTTGTCGGCGACCCCGATCGATCGCAGCGCCTCGCCCAGCGCCTCGCGCGACTGCCCGATCAGTGACGTCTCGGAGGCAACTGCCGTGGCGGTCGGCTCCGTCTCGGCCAACGTGTCATGTAGAGACATCCGCACCTCGCGGCGCCCTGGTCAGGGACAAAGGGGTCGCGACGACGATCGTCGCGTCCCTCCAGTTATAGCAGTGGAATTGCCGCTAGGGGCATTCCTTGGCGATAGCCTCCAGCGCGGCCGTGACGCCCGACAGCGAATAGGTGTCCGTCGTCAATGTCCCGCGGCGGGAGGTTCCCTGAACCACCATGTTGGAGCCCCTCCGCATCGCGGCGATCAACTCCGGTTCCTGCGATTGGCTCTCGACCCAGGCGGTATCCTGGTTGGTGAACAGGGTGAACGTGCTGCCGCCATCGATGCTGATGGTAACCTTGCTCTCGTCGGCGAACGGGTAGCCGATAATCGTGCTGGCTTCGTTGCGGATGTTCTTGCCTGGGATCGTGGTAACCATGAAGAACACCGGGTCGCGTCCGCGGATTTCTTTGGAGTATTCTGATTTCTGCGGCTGCGCGGCGATAAAGCAGGTCTTGCCGTCCCGATCCGTGGTGTAGGCCGCCCACTCGCGGAAGTCCTGGAGTTTCTTGGCGGCCGGTTGGGCGCTTGCAAGCGTCGTCGCCCCGATCAACAGAATGGCTATGGTGGCCAGGGAACGTATGATCATCGTGTCTTCACCGATCTCCGTCTGACGGGCGCGCGGCTGGGAGATTTCCCATCGCGACGTGATCTCCATACCAAGGTACGGCGGTCATGGTTACCATTTACCGAACCTGATGCCGAACGCAAAACGCGCGCCGCAAAAGCCGGCGGATTTGTGCCGAGAATATCGACAACAATGTGATCCGCCGAAGCGGCGACGCGCCTCATGATTCACGGATCGGACCGGGGACGCAAGGAGAACCGGTTGGTCGGAAACCAGCCAGTTGGCGACGAAGCGACCGTCTACCTGAACGGCTTGCCGGTCGGGATATCCTCGTCTTCCAGCACGGCACGGGCCGCCTCGCGATGGGCCGGGGTGATATGGGACCGGACCATCGAAATCGCGGCGACGAGAACGGTCAGGTCATCGGTAAAGCCGACGCCGGCTAGGAAATCCGGCAAGGCGTCGACTGGCAGGACAAAATATGCCAGCGCGGCAAGCAGGATGCCGCGCACCCGGTTGGGTGTGGTGGGATCGAGGGCGCAGTAGTAGGCCGCGACTACCTCATCGGTATAGGGAATCACCCGCGCCGCCTTGCGGAATGTTGCCCAGAAGCGCCGGCGCACGCGCTGCTCGCGTTTCGGGTCTTCTTCCTCGGGACCGAGGATCTCGCCATAAAGAACTTCATTCACGCCAACACCCTCCGCACCATCTGAAAGGACATGGGGACCGGCCGACGGTTCCGCAACGGTCAGCCCGCGAGCAGGCTGTCGACCGCCTTAGCCAAGTCGATGTCGCGCTGGCTCAAGCCGCCGGCATCATGTGTCGTCAGCGTGATCTCCACACGGTTGTAGACATTGCTCCACTCGGGGTGATGATCGGCCTTCTCGGCGAGGATTGCCACCCTGGTCATGAAGCCGAAGGCCTCGACGAAGTTCGCAAACTTGATCGACCGGACGATCGCATCGCGATCGGCGACGAGAGACCAGTCGTTCAGATCGGCGAGCGCTTTCGCTCGTTGCTCATCGGTTAAGCGGTTGACCATCGTAGTCCTCGGTGAAGGCCGGGGCCGGCGGCAGCAACGGATAGGCCTCTTCGACAACATAGGGACCGCCGCCGACCGAACTTCGGGCGGAGAAGAGGACGAAGCGAGACACCGGGATGGGTTCGGAGAAGAAGCCACCCCGGGTCGTCAGATACTCGGCAACATCCCGGCCACTCGAGCCGCGCAGGCGGGCAAGCGTAATGTGCGGCGTGAACTTGCGCTGATCGGGCGGAAGTCCGAGGCGCTGCAGCAGCCGCTCATGTTCGGACTGGAGCTCGACCAAGGGGCGCGACGGCGGGACGCGAGCAATTAGTGCGTGGGGCTTTCGGGTGCCGAACGATCCGAGGCCGTCTATCGAGACGTCGAACCCGAAGCGCTGCACCCGTCCAAGCGAATCGGCGATCTCGTGGGCGATGTGCCCGTCGATATCGCCGACGAAACGAAGGGTGAGGTGATAGTTCTCCTGGGTTATCCAGCGGGCGCCCGGGAGCCCGCCACGGAGGAGGGCCAGTCGCTCGCCGATCTCGGCGGGGATTTCGATGCCGGTGAACAAGCGCGGCATGGCGAACCTCCATCGCGAATCATGGACAGAATCGTCTGTTGTTCGGGTAGCTGTAAAGCCCCGGCCTGGTTTTCCTTTCGAACCTGCTCGATCAGCGCCTCGACACTCGGCAGCATGCGCTCGACGATCACGGCGTACCCTTCCGCTCTGGGATGTATCCCGTCGTCCTGATTGAGGGTGGCGTCCGTCGCAACTCCATCGAGAAAAAACGGATAGAACAGTGTGTCGTATCGCTCGGCGAGATCCGGATAGATCGAGTCGAAGGCGTTTGTATATTCGGCGTCGAGATTGCGCGGCGCCATCATACCGACAAGCAGGACGGGCAGGCCTCGCTCATCGGTCAAGCGCGCGAGCAGTTTGTCAAGCGCGTCTCGCGTAATCGCCGGATCGACCGCCCGTAGCGCATCGTTGGCGCCGAGCTCGACGATGACCGCGTCTGCGGTATCGTCGATCGCCCAGTCGACTCGGGCGAGCCCGTCGCTGGCGGTATCGCCAGACACGCCGCCGTTCAAGATGACGATATCGTGACCGCGCTCTTGCAACGCCCGCTCGAGTTGAGCCGGAAATGCGGCTTCAGGGTCCACGCCGAACCCCGCCGTTAGACTGTCGCCCAGAGCAATGATCTTCAGCGGTTCGGCCGACGCCGCCGGCGCAACTATCAGTGCTGACATCGCAATCACGAAGGCAAGGGGGTGGACCGGCACGAAGAGGCTCCCATATGTGGCTCTTGTCGCTTGGACCATGAAGATATGGGGCACGAGGCGTGGCCGGAACAGTCATCGATTGCGAAGACCTCCACATCCGGCTCGGAACCGGCGCCAGCGAGGTCCATGTTCTCAAAGGCATCAACCTGTCGATCGCCGGAGGCGAGGCGCTCAGTCTCGTCGGACCGTCGGGAAGCGGCAAGTCAACGCTTCTGATGGCGCTGGCCGGCCTCGAACGGCCGACATCGGGCCGTGTCATCATCGAGGGTACTGACACGACCGCGCTCGGCGAAGACGCTCTCGCCCGGCTCCGCGGCCGCGCCATCGGCATCGTCTTCCAGTCGTTTCACCTCATCCCCAACATGACGGCGCTGGAAAACGTGGCGGTCCCGCTGGAGCTTGCCGGCGCTTCGGACGCATTCGATCGGGCGGAATCGGAGTTGCGTGATGTCGGGCTCGGCGAGCGGCTGACCCACTACCCGGCCGAGTTGTCCGGCGGCGAGCAACAGCGTGTCGCGATCGCCCGTGCGCTGGCGCCCGGACCGGCGATCCTGCTTGCCGACGAGCCGACCGGCAACCTCGACAGCAAGAATGGCGTAATGATCGCCGACCTGCTGTTCTCTGCACAAGCCAATCGCGGCACAACGCTGGTGCTCGTCACTCATGACGCCGAACTTGCCGGCCGCGGGAGCCGCGTCGTCCAGCTTCAGTCGGGGCGGATTGTCGGTGACAACGGCGAGCGGCACGACGAGGCTCCGCGCGCAATGGCAGCCGGTTGACATGGCCTCCGCGAGCGACACCCTGACCACCGCACCCGCCGCCGGCGCGCCGCCGTCGGGTGCTGGTATCGGCCTTGCCGCCCGCTTCGCCGTACGTGAACTGCGCGGCGGCCTGCGCGGATTTGGCGTTTTCCTCGCCTGCATAATCCTCGGTGTTGCGGCCATCGCTGGCGTCGGGTCGGTGGCGCGTGGGATGACCGATGGGCTCGCCCGCGAGGGCCGTGCGATCCTGGGCGGCGACCTCGCGGTGCGACTGCTGCAGCGAGACGCGTCGCCGGAAGAACGCGCATATCTGCAAGACCTCGGCACGCTGTCCGAGGTGGCGACGCTTCGTGCCATCGCTCGTACCGCCGACGGCGAAGGCCAGGCGTTGGTCGAACTCAAGGCGGTCGACGATCCGTATCCTCTGGTCGGTGCGCTGTCCGTCGAAGGCGGCGGCGACGCGGATGCGCTGATCGCCGTCGACGACAACGGGGTCTACGGTGGCCTGGCTGAGATTGAGTTTCTGGCGCGCGCTGGGGCCGAGGCCGGTGATGTCTTGCGCCTCGGCGAGACGCAGATCGTTCTGCGCGGCGTCATCGAGTCCGAACCCGATCGTCTGTCCGACGGCTTTTCGATCGGCCCCCGGCTGCTCATTCACCGCAACGCCCTCGACGCTACCGGGCTGGTGCAGCCAGGCAGCCTGACCAATTGGCACTACCGGGTTCTCATGCCGGGCAGTCCGGATGAAGCGACTGTCGAGGCTGCCGCGGAACGCCTGGCACAGGACTTCCCCGAGTCGGCGTGGCGGATCAGCACGCGGAGCGAGGCCGCACCGGCGCTCAACCGCAACATCCAACGCTTTGCCGAGTTCCTAACGCTGATCGGCCTGACGGCCTTGATCATCGGCGGCGTCGGCGTCGCCAACGCGGTTTCGAGTTTTCTTGAAGGCAAGCGGGACGTGATCGCGACGCTGAAGTGCCTTGGGGCACCGTCGGGCCTGCCGGTCGCGGTCTACCTTATCGAAATCATGATCATTGCCGGGTTCGGCATCGCCGCCGGCCTGGTGCTTGGCGCCGCCATCCCGTTTGTCGCCGGGTCGTTGCTGGCGCAGTTCGTGCCCATCGCCATCGACGGCATTTACCCATTCGAACTGATACTGGCGGCGATCTACGGGTTCCTCACTGCGCTGGCTTTTGCCCTCTATCCGCTCGGCCGGTCGCGGCAGGTAAGCCCCACCGATCTGTTCCGGGACCAGGTGGCCCCTGCAACCCGGCGACCGCCCACCGGTTATCTTATCGCCGTCGGTGTCACGCTGGTGGTTCTTGCGGCGCTCGCTATCGGCCTTGCTTTTGACCGGCGCATCGCAGCGGTGTTTGTCGGGGGAGCGGCTGGCGCTTTCGTGCTGCTCAGGATCGTCGGCTGGGCGGTTATGGCGCTCGCCCGCCGGATGCCACGGTCCAAGTCGACCGTCGTCCGGCTCGCGGTGGGCAGTATTCACCGGCCCGGCGCGCTGACACCAGCGGTGGTCCTGTCGCTGGGGCTCGGGCTGACCCTGCTGGTGGCGCTGGTGCTGATCGACGGCAACTTCCGTCGCGAATTGTTCGGGACCATCCCTCAGACGGCGCCGAGTTTCTTCATACTCGACATCCAGGGTGATGAGGGGCCGGGCCTGGAAACCTTCGTGGCGGAGAACGCGCCAGAAGCGTCGCTTGAGATGCAGCCGATGTTGCGCGGCCGGATCACCCATCTGGCCGGCGTGCCGGCCGGTGAAGCCGAGATCGATCCCGACGCCCGGTGGGTGCTGCAGGGCGATCGCGGGATCACCTATGCCGAGACCAAGCCGGACAACAATGACCTCACCGCCGGTGAATGGTGGCCGGTCGAATACGACGGGCCGCCGCTAGTCTCGTTCGGCGACGAGGTGGGCCGGGAACTCCGGCTCGATCTCGGCGATACAATCACCGTTAACGTCCTCGGCCGCGAGATCACGGCAGAGATCGCCAGCTTTCGGACGATCAACTGGCAGTCGCTGCGAATGAACTCGGTGATGATCTTCTCGCCGAATACCCTGCGAGGCGCGCCCTTCACCAGCCTGGCAACGCTCTCCTACCCCGACGGCGGCACGACGGAAACCGAACTGGCGTTCCTCAAGTCGGTGGTCGACGCTTTCCCGGCCATTACTGTCATTCGGGTCAAGGAAGCGATCGAAACCGCCAACGGCATTGTCGAACAGATCGGCTGGGCGGTTCGCGGGGCATCGGGGATCACGCTGACAGCGTCGATGCTGGTGCTCGGCGGCGCCTTTGCCGCCGGCCGTCGACGGCGGATCCACGACGCCGTGGTGCTGAAGACCCTCGGTGCAACGCGGGGCAAGCTGATCGGTGCCTACTCGCTGGAGTTCCTGCTCCTTGGTGCTGCAACCACTGTCTTTGGGCTGATCGCCGGTTCAGTGGCAGCTTGGTTCGTCCTTACCGCTATCATGGATATCCCCTTCGCCTTCCTGCTGGTTCCGGCCGTAGGGGCCGCGGCGGTCGCCCTGGCGCTGACGCTGATCTTCGGATTGGCCGGGACATGGCGGGTCCTGGGACAAAAGGCGGCGCCGATCCTGCGAAATCTGTAAAGCGGGCCTTGGGCCAGTCCACGCGAAAGCCCTTGTGCGCTGCCGCTTTGCGTCCCATATTGGAGCCAAGTCTGTAATTCGGGGAGGAGCCCCGAGATGGCTTAGAAGAGGGATTCTAATGGCGAACTACGACAACCAGCAGGCACGCTACGGCGCCCGAGCCGGGGCCGTACCGGCGATCGATGAGGGCCTGCGCGCGCATATGCTGCGCGTCTACAACTACATGGCAGCCGGTCTGGCGATTACCGGCGTTTCGGCGCTGGTTACCGCCATGTTGGCAATTTCGTCGACTCCGACTGAGTTTACGCTGCCGAACGGTGTCAGTCTGACCACATTCGGTGCGGCGCTGTTCGGTTCGCCGTTGCAGTGGGTGGTGATTCTTGCGCCGCTGGCGATGGTGTTTTTCCTGAGCTTCCGCATTCAAAAGATGAGTGTGAGTGGCGCTCAAACGACGTTCTGGGTTTTCGCCCTGCTTATGGGCATCTCGATGTCGTCGATCTTCCTGATTTACACTTCGACCAGCATCACCCAGGTGTTCTTCATCTCTGCCGCGATGTTCGGCGCGATGAGCATTTGGGGATACACCACCAAGCGCGATCTGACCAAAATGGGCTCGTTCCTGTTCATGGGCGTGATCGGCTTGCTGGTGGCGATGATCGTCAACATCTTTCTCGGATCGAACGCGCTGGGTTTCGCTATTTCGGTGATCGGTGTCGGCATCTTCGTCGGCTTGACCGCTTACGACACCCAGAAGATCAAGGAGATGTACGACGTCAACGACGATGGTAGCGTCGCTGGCCGCAAGGCGGTGATGGGCGCGTTGATGCTCTACTTCGACCTGATCCTGATCTTCCAGTTCATGCTGTCGCTGTTCGGCAACCGCCAGTAGTCGGACCGGCAGGCAGAAATACAAAGGGCGCGGCTTGGCCGCGCCCTTTTTGCGTTGAGAAGTTGAGAAGCGTCGGGAAAACCTAAGCGACCACCAGCTTGAGCGGACGATCGATGACCCGCAGCACGTTGGCAAGGTCGTGGCCGCGCTTGAGGATCTGCCCGGTGGCAGCGATCAGTGCGTAAGCGCCTTGGCGGCGTGCCAGCTTCGGCTGTTTGACGATCTGGTAAAGTGGAACTTCCGAGGTGCGGCGGAAAACCGAAAACACCGCCTTTTCCCTGAGGTGATCGATGGCGTAATCCCGCCATTCGCCATCGGCGACCTTGCGGCCATAAACGTTGAGGATCTGGTTGAGTTCGCGTCGGTCGAAGCTGATCGGCGGCTTCGTTTTGGGGGCTTGGTTCCGCGCGGCGAGGGCGAGAACATGCCCTCCGCCGCGGTAGGGTTCTTGGTCTTCGGCCTCGCTCACTTGCGCCTCCATTGTCACGCCATCGTCATGATGGCCCGCCTGTCGTGGGCTGGCAAGCCCGGCGATCCGTACGTCGGATCGTGTGACGAGATTCCACGATTTCGCCCATATTCGGCCGTTGGCCAGCCCAATTGGCCGGCGATGCTTGGACCTGTTGTCACAGACGGTTCGGTTCGGCGCGGGGTCTTCGGTAATTCTCAGCCCCCCAGCCCCCCGGGGTCCTCTTGTTGGGCCGAACCACCTGTGATGGCAGAAAATGGCCGGCGCTTGCGTCGGCCATTTTCGTTGGAGCGTCTTGAAACGAGCCTGGCAACCGGCGATATCACCGTCCGATCTGACGATAACGGACAACGTGACGATGACCGACCAAGCCGGCGAAACGCTCAATTTCGAAGCCGAGGTGACCAAGCTCCTGCAGCTGATGGTCCATTCGGTCTACTCGAACCGCGATGTCTTCCTCCGCGAACTGATCTCCAACGCTGCCGACGCCTGCGAGAAGCTGCGGATGCAGGCATTGGAGCAGCCGGAGCTTCTTGGTGACGACCCCGATTTCAAGATCGTGCTGTCGGCGGACAAGGCGGGCGGCACGCTCAGCATCGCCGACAACGGCATCGGCATGGACCGCGCCGAGCTGGTCGACAACTTGGGTACGATCGCACGATCGGGAACCCGCGCGTTCCTCGACGGTCTCGCCGGCGGCGACGGCGTCTCGCTGATTGGGCAGTTCGGCGTCGGCTTCTATTCCGCCTTCATGGTTGCGTCCTCGGTGGAAGTTGTCTCGCGCCACGCGGGTACCGACGAGGCGTGGCGGTGGTGGTCGGACGGAACCGGAACCTTCCATGTCGAGTCAGTTCCGCTCGATGAGGCGCCCTCGCGTGGGACGCGGGTGACGCTGACGCTGAACGACGACTCAAAGCCCTACGCCGAGCAGGAAACGGTTGAGCGGGTGGTGGCCGAGTACTCCGCTCACGTGCCAGTGCCGATCGTGCTCAAGCTCGGCAATGGCGCCGGAGAGAAGACGCTGGCCGATGGAAGTGCGCTGTGGCGCAAGGGCCGGACTGATGTCGCCGAGACCGAGTACGCCGAGTTTTACGGCCATGTGAGCGGCCAGTACGACGAGCCGGCGCTCACCATCCACTACAAGGCCGAAGGCCGGCACGAATACGCGGTGCTGCTGTTCATCCCGTCGATGAAGCCGTTCGACCTGTTCGATCCGGAGCGGCGGGGGCGGATCAAGCTTTATGTCCGTCGGGTCTACATCACCGACGAGGCACAGATTCTGCCGGGTTGGCTGCGTTTCGTGCGCGGCGTGATCGACTCGGAAGACCTGCCGCTCAATCTTTCCCGTGAGATGCTGCAGACCAATCCGATCCTCGAGGCGATCGGCCGGGGCGTCACCAGCCGCATCCTGTCCGAACTCGACAAGCTGGCGGACTCGGACAAGGAGCGCTTCGACAAGGTGTGGGATGCCTTCGGCGCCGTCATTAAGGAGGGCCTCTACGAAGACGCCGAGCGCCGCGATGCGATCTACAAGATCGCCCGCTTCAAGACGACCACCAGCGACGGCGTCTGGCGCAGTTTGTCGGACTATGTGACCGACCTCCGGCCAAACCAGACCGCGATCTACTACGCGCTCGGCGACGACGCCAAAGCAATCTTGGCAAGCCCGCAGCTCGAAGGTTTTGCCCGGCGCGGTATCGAGGTGCTGCTGCTCTCCGATCCGGTGGACGCGTTCTGGGTGAAGACCGCGCTTGGCTTCGACGGCAAGCCGTTCCAGTCGGTGACGCAAGGCGCCGCCGGCCTCGAAAAGGTGCCGGTCGTTGAAGGCGTGGCCGATGTCGAGGCCGCCTCGGACAGTGCCGTCGGCACACTGTCGGCGCTGTTCAAGCAGACGCTCGGCGATAAGGTCAGCGACGTACGGGCATCGTCGCGTCTGACCACAAGCCCGGTCTGTCTCGTCGCCGATGAAACCGGCATGGATCGGCAACTCGAAAAGATCCTCGCGTCACACGAAGGTGCTCCACCGGCCGCGGCGCGAGTGCTGGAACTCAATCCCGGCCACCCGCTTATCAAGGGCCTTGCCGAGAAAGCGGCCAGTGGTGGGCAAGCGGAGGCGCTGGAGGACGCCGCTTATCTCCTCTACGGCGAGGCCCGCATCCTCGATGGCGAACCGCCCGACGATCCAGGTGATCACGCGGCACGGGTCGGCCGGCTGCTGATGAATGCGCTGAGCTGACTGGAGGTCCGCCGCGGAGTGGCGGTGTCGACAGGCTTCTAGGAGCTGTAGTCGACCGCTGCAGCGCCTAGGATCGGTCCGGGCAGACCATCATCGAGTTCCGTCTGGAGGATCACGGCGCAGTGCTTGACGCCGGCGTGGACGAGTTCGCTCATCGGCAGCTCAACTGTCATCTCCTCGCCCATCCACATAGCGATCGGCCGGATTTTGCGGACCACATTGGTGTAAACGATCGTGCGTCCGGTGTTCTCACCGCGATCGATCGGTACGGCGATCGGATCGTCATAGAGCGCCAGCCAGATCATCCCCTTCTTAAGCTCGGGATTGTCCGAAGCGCCGATCGTGACGGTGGTGGAGTCGGTGCCCGGCGTCATCGAAATCGGGATCGAGAGACCGTTAGCAGTCTCCTTGATTGCCGTGTCGATGGCGGCCGCGTTGCTGCCGACGGCATGCTCAACCCCGTTGATCACCACCTGTGGGGTGTAGACCTGACGGTCGCCGCGGGCATCGGCATAGGCCCTCTGCCGCTGAGTATGTTCAGGACTCGCCAGCGTGTCCTTCCAACCGAGATAGTCCCAATAGTCGACCGGTAGCGACAGGGCGATCACGTCGTCGCGGGCGGCGTACTCGGCCAGCAATTCATCAGCCGGTGGGCAAGACGAACAGCCCTGGCTGGTGAACAGCTCAACCACTGCCTTTGTGTCCTGCGTATACGCCGGCGCGGTCCCGGCGATCAAACCGGAAACCATGAGGGCAGCAGCAAACGATTTAGCGATCACAGACACGAGTCTTACCTAGGGACAATCAATCAGCCGGCTTACCGACTATGAGGCCCCGAAATTATGGAGACCTTGTCTCAATTGCGAGTCACGTTCGGGTGAGACAATCGTCACCGACCGGACGGCCCTATGCTGCCAGCCGCCGCAGAACGTAATGCAGAATCCCGCCGTGGTTGAAGTACTCGAGCTCGTCGAGGGTGTCGATCCGACACAGCAGCGGCACGCTCTTCACTGTGCCGTTGGCGAACGTGATTTCCGCCTTCAGCTTCTGGCGTGGCGCTAGGCCCTGTTCGAGGCCTGAGATCGTGACGGTCTCGTTGCCCTCGATCCCGAGTGACTGCCACGACGTGCCTTCCTCGAAAACCAGGGGCAGTACCCCCATGCCGATCAGATTGGAGCGATGGATGCGCTCGAAGCTCTCGGCGATTACGGCGCGCACGCCGAGCAGCCGCGTCCCCTTGGCCGCCCAGTCACGGGACGAACCGGTTCCGTATTCCTTGCCGGCGAAAACCACCAGCGGCACGCCGTCGGCGCGGTAGCGCATGGCGGCGTCATAGATCGGCATGACCTCCCCGTCGGGCTGATGGGCGGTGACGCCGCCTTCGGTACCGGGCACCATCTGGTTCTTGATACGGATATTGCCAAACGTGCCGCGCATCATCACTTCGTGGTTACCGCGCCGCGTGCCGTACTGGTTGAACTCGGCCGGCCGGACCTGATTGGAGATCAGGTATTCACCAGCCGGGCTCTCGACCTTGATCGAGCCGGCCGGCGAGATGTGATCGGTGGTGATCGAATCCAGGAAAAGCCCAAGGATCCGCGCGTCGACGATGTCGGTCAGCGGTTCCGGTTCGGAGCGCATGTCCTGGAAATAGGGCGGGTTCTGGACGTAGGTCGACCCCATCGGCCACGCATAGGTCATGCCGCCCTCGACTTCGATCGTCTGCCAGTGCTCATCGCCGGTGAACACATCCGCGTATTTGGTGCGGAACAGGCTGCTGGTGATGTTGGCGCGGACGAATTCGGTAATCTCCTCGGTCGCCGGCCAGATGTCGCGGAGATAAACCGGCTCGCCGTCCTTGCCGATGCCGAGCGGCTCGCGGGTGAGGTCAACGAACATCGAGCCGGCGAGCGCATAGGCGACCACCAGCGGCGGCGAGGCGAGGTAATTGGCGCGTACGTCCGGATTGATGCGGCCCTCGAAGTTGCGGTTGCCAGACAACACTGACGCGGCGACCAAATCGCCTTCAGCGATCGCCTCCGAGATCGGTTCGGGAAGCGGACCGGAGTTGCCGATGCAGGTGGTGCAGCCAAAGCCGACGAGGTCGAAGCCGAGCGTATCGAGATGCTCCTGCAAGCCTGATCGATCCAGATACTCGGCCACCACCTGACTGCCCGGCGCCAGCGAGGTTTTCACCCACGGCTTGACGGTCAACCCCTTCTCAGCGGCGTTGCGGGCGAGCAATCCCGCGCCAATCATCACGTAGGGGTTGGAGGTGTTGGTGCATGAGGTGATCGCGGCGATGACCACGTCGCCATGGCCGATATCGTAAGCTTCACCCTTGACCGACACACGCTTGTTAGTCTCGTCGGGCCGCTTGAACTCGCCCACCATCGCCTCGCCGAAGCGCTGCTTGGCCTCGGTGAGCAGAACCCGGTCCTGCGGTCGCTTGGGGCCGGCTATCGACGGCTCGACCGTTGCCATGTCGAGTTCCAGGGTGTCAGAGAATACCGGCTCTGGTGTATCGGCGTCGCGGAACATGCCCTGCGCCCGGGCGTAGGCTTCGACCAGCGCCACCCGCTCCGGATCGCGGCCGGTGTGCTCAAGATAGCGCAGGGTTTCGCCGTCGACCGGGAAGATCGCACAGGTGGCACCGTACTCCGGCGACATGTTGCCGATGGTGGCGCGATCCTCCAGCGACATATGGTCAAGACCAGGTCCGTAGAACTCGACGAACTTGCCGACGACGCCTTTCTGGCGGAGCATCTCGGTGACCGTCAGAACCAGATCCGTCGCAGTCATTCCCTCGCGCAGCTTGCCGGTAAGGCGGAAGCCGACGACCTGCGGGATCAGCATCGAAATCGGCTGGCCAAGCATCGCCGCCTCGGCTTCGATACCGCCGACGCCCCAGCCCAGCACGGCGAGGCCGTTGACCATGGTGGTGTGGCTGTCGGTGCCGACCAGCGTATCCGGGTAGGCGACCGGTCGCTCCTCATCGGTGTTTACCCAGACGGTCTCAGACAGGTATTCGAGGTTGACCTGGTGGCAAATGCCGGTGCCTGGCGGCACGACGCGAAAATTGCGGAAAGCCGACTGGCCCCAGCGCAGGAAACGATAACGCTCGCCGTTGCGCTGGTACTCCAGTTCGACGTTGCGGGCGAAGGAACGGGGATTGCCGAAATCGTCGACGATAACCGAGTGGTCGATGACCAGATCGACCGGAACCTGCGGATTGATCCGCTCCGGATCACCGCCGAGGGCGTCCATGGCGTCGCGCATCGCGGCGAGATCGACAACAGCCGGTACGCCGGTGAAGTCTTGCATCAGCACCCGCGCCGGACGGAAGGCGATCTCCCGGTCGCTGCGGCGCTCGGCGAGCCAGCCGGCCATCGCCCGAACGTCGTCCGCCGCCACCGTGCGCCCGTCTTCGAACCGCAAAAGGTTCTCAAGCAACACCTTGAGCGAATAGGGTAGCCGCGATACATCGCCGAGACCGTTCTCCTGGGCGCGGGCGAGGCTGAAGTAGTCGTACTGGGCATTGCCCACGGCCAGGGTTGCGCGGCTCTGGAAGCTGTCGGGATGGCTCACGGTGTTTTCAACTCCTTGGTGGCGCCTCGGGCCGGCGACGAAAACCGTCATCCGGGCCGTCGTCCGGCGGCGAGTTGCCTTGTCAGGCGAAAGCGAGGATTGGCCGCTTTATAATGACTCTCATGTCGGTATTCCAGACAGACGCGCAAGCCGATAACGGCAACGCGGCGTGGTCCGGACACGGTCGGTGCCGGGCCCGGTGACGGTGCACCTCAAGGCGACCGAGCTTGCAGCCCGGCGCGGCGGTCGCGCGATCTTCGACGGTGTGTCGTTCCAGGTCGCCCGCGGTGAAGTGCTAACGATCACCGGCCCGAACGGCTCAGGGAAATCAACGCTGCTGAGGCTGGTGGCCGGTTTGCTCACACCGACGTCCGGAACGATCGCACTCGACCCCGCCCCGGAGGGTGGTCGGGCCAATGCGGTCCACTATCTCGGCCACCTCGAAGCGCTCAAGCCGGCCTTCACGGTCGAAGAGAATCTCAGCTTCTGGCGCCGCTTCTACGCGGGGGCCGGCGACATCGACGAAGCGATCGCCGCGGTCGGGCTCGACGGTCTTCATCACCTGCCGGTCGGCACGCTGTCGGCCGGCCAGAAACGTCGGGCTGCGATCGCTCGCCTTCTTGTCATCGCCCGGCCGATCTGGCTGCTCGACGAGCCGGCGACCGCTCTCGATACCGCCGCGGAAGCGATGCTGGGTGGGCTGATGCGGCGGCATCTCGACGATGGCGGCATGATCCTCGCCGCCATTCACCGGCCACTGCCGATACCGGTCAGCCGGACTGTCGCGCTAGGCGAAGTCGCATGATCGGTGCATTGGCAGCGGTCGCCGGGCAATCCGCCCGACTCGAGCTTCGGGTCGGCGGCGGGACCTTGGTCGGATTGGTTTTCTTCCTGGCCGTGGTGACTATCGTTCCCTTTGCCGTCGGGCCGGACCTCAACCTGCTGTCACGGATCGGGCCAGCGATCCTTTGGATTGGTGCCCTCCTCGCCACTCTGCTCGGGCTCGATCGGCTGTTTCAAGACGATCGCGTCGATGGATCGCTCGATCTGCTGATGCTCTCCGGCCATCCGTTGGAACTCATAGCCCTCGCCAAGGCGCTCGGTCATTGGCTGGCAACCGGGCTGCCGTTGGTGGTTGCCGCGCCGTTCCTCGGGTTGATGCTGGCGCTGGAACCACTGGCGCTGGCGACGGTCACGCTGACGTTGCTGGTCGGCACGCCGGCGCTGACTTTGATCGGCACGATCGGTGCGGCCTTGGCAACGTCGCTTGGCCGCGGCGGACTGCTGATCGCGGTCCTCGTCCTACCCTTTGCAATCCCCGTCCTGATCTTCGGCGTCAGCGCCGCATCGGCGGTGATCGTCGGCCCGCACCCGTTTCTACCGCCATTCCTGGTTCTGATCGCCGTGACGCTGATTTCATCCGTGGTGGCGGCTGTCGCTGGCGCTGCGGCGTTGCGAGCCGGCCTCGAATAGACGTCAGCGATCGGGTGTTGGCATATTTGCCGCGGTCCGGTTCCGCCCGGAAATCGTTGCCGCTGCCACAATCGGTCCGTAAAACGAAACCCATGCCGATCATCGACTTGGCCAATCCGACACGTTTCCTCGCGTTTTCCGGGCGCGCGCTCCCCTGGTTGTGGGGCATCGCCGTCATCGGACTGGCGGTTGGGCTTTATTGGGCCTTATTCGTCGTACCGCCGGATTTCCGCCAGGGCGACACGGTGCGGATCATGTTCATTCACGTGCCGTTCGCATGGCTGTCGATGGCCTGCTACGGCGTCATGGCGATCGCGGCGCTCGGAACCCTGGTCTGGCGCCACCCGCTCGCCGATGTGCTTCAGAAGAGCGCCGCGCCGATTGGAGCGGCGTTCACCTTCCTGGCGCTTCTCACCGGGGCGCTGTGGGGGCGGCCGACCTGGGGCACCTACTGGATTTGGGATGCCAGGCTGACATCGGTCCTGATCTTGTTCCTGATCTATCTCGGACTGATAGCCTTGTGGCGTGCGGTTGAGGACCCGAGCAAGGCGGCCCGCGCGGTGTCGATCCTGACGCTGGTTGGTACGGTCAACCTGCCGATCATCAAGTTCTCGGTCGACTGGTGGAACACACTGCACCAGCCAGCGAGCGTGTTTCGCCTCGACGGGCCGACAATCCATCCGTCGATGTTGTGGCCGCTTCTGATCATGGCCGCGGCGATGAGCGTTCTGTTCGCGGCGCTGCTGCTGATGGCGATGCGCAACGAGATCTACCGGCGAAGGGTCCGCGCCATGCAGATCGTCGCCGCCGGCGGATGATCGAAGCGGGCACGCAGACCGGCTTCATCGTCGCCGCATATCTTCTGGCGGCTCTGGTCATGATTGGCTTGGTTCTGTGGATCGTGCTCGACGGCCGGGCTCAACGGCGCCGGCTGGCCGATCTCGAGGCGCGGGGAATCCGGCGACGCTCGGCCGGAAAGGACAAGTCATGACCACCACGGACGAAACCCAGACATCGTCGACCCGGCGGGGCGGACCGCGGCTGGTCTTCCTGGTGCCGTTGTTCATCTTCGTGGCACTCGCCGCGGTGTTCCTGCTGCGCCTGCTGTCCGACGATGATCTGAGCGCCGTTCCTTCAGCGCTGATCGGACGCGAGGCACCATCTTTCCGGCTCGAACCGCTCGACGGGACCGGCCTTTCGGGCTTCGCGCGCGACGATCTCGACGGCTCGGTGACCATCGTCAACGTGTTCGCCTCCTGGTGTGGGCCCTGCCGTCTCGAACACCCGCAAATCGTCGCCCTCGGCAAGGACGATCGCATCCGGGTCGTCGGCATCAATTACAAGGATCAGCCGCGGAACGCCGTCGCGTTCCTGGAGGAGTTGGGCAATCCGTATGCGGCGATCGGGGTTGATCCCCGCGGCCGTACCGGCATCGACTGGGGTGTCTACGGCATTCCGGAAACCTTCCTCGTCGATCGCGATGGGGTGATCCGCTACAAGCACATCGGTCCGATCACCGCGGAATCGCTCACGGCCGTGGTCCGGCCGGAGATCGAGAAGGTTCTGGCCGGTTCGGAGTGACGCCGTCGCGCGCTTAGTTCTTGGCGCCTTCTTCCTCCGGCAGCGCGTAGCGGGTCAGAAGCGGTAGCTGGAACAGCGCGAAGACGAAGGTGATTGGCATGATCCCGAACGTCTTGAAGTTCACCCACATGTCGGTCGAGACCGTCCGCCAGACGACTTCGTTGGCGATCGCCAGGAAGAAGAAAAACAGCCCCCAGCGATAGGTCAGCTTGGTCCAGCCTTCGTCGGTCAGCTTGAAGGCGGAATCGAACACATAGCCGAGCAACGGCCTGCCGAAGGCAAGGCCGCCGAGCAGGATCAGGCCGAACAGTGTGTTGACGATGGTCGGCTTCATCTTGATGAAGGTCTCGTCCTGCAGCCACAGCGTCAGGCCTCCGAAGGCGACCACGAAGATCGCGGTCACCAGAGGCATGATCGGAACGCGGCGGGTCACCGCCAAGGACACGACCAGCGAGATCAACGTCGCGACGATGAACAGCGCCGTGGCGATGAAGATTGGCCCACCGAGACCGTCGAGCAAGGAAAACCGCTCGGCCAGACGATTGCCGTAGGAATTCGACAGGAAAAACACGACAAGAGGCCCGAGTTCCAGCGAGAGCTTGAGAACCGGGTTGACCTCCTTGCGGTCAGGGGCGTTGGGGGCGCGTTCGAGTTCGATGGTCATGAGGGCTCACATTTCCCGATTGCCCGGGGATATAGGGCGTCGTGCGATCACCCAAAAGAATGAAACCATGTTGCCGTCTTCGTCGTGTGCGACGGAGTTGGCCTCCAATAGGTCGAACCCAGCCTCGGCGACAAGGGCTTGGTTCTCATTCGCGTCGAAGTGGCTAAAGAACATGGGCACCCCCAGCCAATCCGCTTCGACGCTGTCGGGATTGTTGCCGGCGCCGAGGCTCGCCAGGAAGATGCCACCCGGCCTGAGCCACCGATGGATGCGGCCGAGGAGGGTGGACAGTTCGGTGCGGGGCAAGTGGGTGAGCGCAAGGAAAGCGGTGATCGCGTCGAACGAACCGGCCGGAAACTCGATGTCCATAATATCGGCGCGGATAAACTCGGCGTCGGGCACATTGCGCCGGGCGCGCACGATCTGCGCTTCGGACAAGTCAATGCCAATAACATCGAAGCGCGACGCTAGCACGCGGGTCGCCGGTACCCCGGCACCGCAACCAATGTCCAGTGCGCGTCCACCCGCCGGCGTCAGCTCGGCGAGCCGTTCAAGGTAGCGGAGCCGGATCGGGTCGTCGCGGGTCCACTCCAGATAGCGGTCGGCCATCTGATCGTAACCGTCAGCGACGATTTGTTTGCGTCGATCCATCGTCGCGTCAGACGAGGTGGCCGAACCGGGCGAGTTCGGCGATGATGATCCGGGTCATCAGGGTTGGGCTTTTGGAGTAGTGATTGCTGACCCCTTCGTCCCAGGTCCAGAAGAATGTGCGGTCGATCAGTCCGAAGGCAAGGACTGGGACTTCGCCTTCACGGATCGACCATTGCTGCGGTGTTTCGCCAGGGTTATCGCGCTGGATCATAAGCCCTGGGGCAAGCCGCGGTTCGAGCCCCCGACACAGGGCGTCGATCGCCGCCAGCATGGTGTCGCCACCGGTCCGGGTGCGCGCAGGTGCCGTGCTGGTGCCTGTGGTGCGTGTTTCCCCAGTTGACGGTACCATTACAGTCCGGCCAAAGCTCTGGCGAAATCATCGGCCGCGAACGGTTCGAGATCATCGATCCCCTCGCCGACGCCGATGTAATGGATCGGCAAGCTGTGCTTGGCGGCGATTGCCACGAGAATGCCGCCGCGGGCCGTGCCGTCGAGTTTGGTCATCACAAGGCCGGTGACGCCGGCATGCTTGCCGAAGATCTCGACCTGGTTGAGGGCGTTCTGGCCGGTGGTGGCGTCAAGGGTGAGCAGCACTGTTTGCGGCGCCGTCGGGTCGATCTTCTTGATCACCCGGACGATCTTTTCGAGCTCTGCCATCAGCTCGCCCTTGTTCTGAAGCCGGCCCGCGGTGTCGACCAGCAGCACGTCGGCCCCGCTCGTTCTGGCCGCTTCCAGGGCATCGAAGGCCAGACCCGCAGCGTCGGCGCCGGTGTCTCGCGCGATCACCTCGGCGCCGGTTCGCTCGCCCCAGATTTTCAGCTGCTCGATCGCCGCAGCGCGGAAGGTGTCGCCGGCGGCGAGCATCACCGATTTGCCGTCGGCGCGTAATTTGGCGCTTAGCTTGCCGATGGTGGTTGTCTTGCCGGTGCCGTTAACGCCAACCACCAGGATCACGTGCGGCTTGTGGGCCGGATCGACGGCGAGCGGCGCGGCAACCGGGCCCAATGTCTCGGCGATCGACTCGGCGAGCACCGCCTTGACCTCGTCGTCGGTCACCTCCTTGTTGAATCGCCCCTCGCCAAGTTTCTCGGCGATGGCCATGGCGGTGTCGACGCCGAGATCGGCTTTGATCAGCATGTCCTCGAAGTCTTCGAGCGCTGCGGCGTCGAGCTTCCGCTTGGTGAAGATCGACGTGATATTGTCGGAAAGCGCATTCGACGAACGCGCCAGGCCCGAGCGGAGTCGCTGGAACCAGGACGAGCGCTCGGTGGGCGTGTTGTCCAACGTTTCCGGCACTTCGGCAGCGGCCGGCTCACTTGCTCCGCCGCCGACTAGGCGGCGAAACAGACTCTTGCCCTCGGCCACTGTCAGGCCGCCTCCGCCAGCGGCACGCCAACGAGCGTGTCGGTGCGCCGTGAAGTGATGCGGGTCGGGACGATGTCGCCCGATCGGCCGCCGGCAACTGCCACGGGCGCGAAGTGTTCAGTGCGCCCAAACCCATCTCGCTCGATCAGCACCGCGCGATCCATACCCACCGCCGCGTCGAAGGACGATGCGCGCGCCTTCTCGCCTGCTGCGCGCAGGCGCGCCGCCCGGTCGCGGATCACTGTGCGCTCGATCTGCGGCATGCGGGCCGCCGGCGTCCCATCACGGGGCGAGAAGGGAAAGACGTGCAGGTAGGCGAGATCGCAGTCGTCGACGATCGACAGCGTGTTCGCGAACATCGCCTCGGTCTCTGTCGGGAACCCGGCGATCAGATCGGCGCCGAACACCATGTCCGGCCGCAGCCGGCGGACGGCCTCGACGAATCGAACGGCGTCGGCGCGGCTATGGCGCCGCTTCATCCGTTTGAGAATCATATCGTCGCCGTGCTGCAGTGACAGGTGCAGGTGCGGCATCAACCGTGGCTCGGCGGCAATCGCCGCGACTAAATCCGGATCGACCTCGATCGAGTCGATCGACGACAAGCGCAGCCGCTCCAGCGCCGGGACTTGGCGGAGGATCGCTCGTACCAGGCGCCCGAGTCGGGGGTGGCCGGGAAGATCGGCGCCATAAGATGTGATGTCGACGCCGGTCAACACCACTTCGCGGTGGCCATTCTCGACCAGCTTCTGGATCTGCGCGACCACCGCTCCCATCGGCACGGATCGCGAGTTCCCGCGTCCATAGGGGATGATGCAAAACGTGCAGCGATGGTCGCAACCGTTCTGGACCTCAACGAAGGCGCGGGCGCGCCCTTCCATGCCCTCGATCAGGTGGCCGGCGGTTTCCGTCACCGACATGATGTCGTTAACCCGGACGGTGGCGGTATCGTTGACGCCGAAGTCGGCCACATAAGCGCGCGGTGTCAGTTTCTCCGCGTTGCCGAGGACCAGATCGACTTCCGGCATTGCCCCGAAGCTTTGGGGGGCGATCTGAGCGGCGCAGCCGGAGACAACGATCCTGGTCGCCGGATTTTCGCGCCGGGCCTTGCGGATCGCCTGCCGCGCCTGCCGCACCGCCTCGCCGGTAACAGCGCAGGTGTTGATCAGGATTGCATCGTCGAGCCCAGCCTCGGCCGCCCGGTTGCGCATCACTTCGGATTCGAGCGCGTTCAGCCGGCAGCCGAAGGTGATCGTCCGCGGCGCCATCACGCCGCGCTCCGCTCGACCCGCCGCCAGGCGAGCGTATTCGGATCGATCTCGCCGACGAATTCGTCCGTGATCGGCCCGGTCATCATCACATGATCTTCGGCGTTCCAGATAATTTGGAGTGGCCCGCCGGGCAGGGTCACGGTGACCTCGCGGCCGGTCAGGTCCTTGCGGGCCGCCGCCACTGCCGACGCGCAGGCGGCCGTGCCGCATGCCCGGGTCAGGCCGACCCCGCGTTCCCAAGTGCGAACTGTCAAGGCGGAACGGCTCTCAACCTTTGCCAACGAGATGTTGGCCCGTTCCGGGAACAACGGGTCATGCTCCAACTTCGGCCCAAAATCCGCGAGGTCGTAGGCATTGACGTCATTGACCCAGAAGATTGCGTGCGGATTGCCCATGTTGACCGCGGATGGACCGCTCAGGATCGGCACATCGGCAGGACCGACCGCCAATGGGATCGCGCGGGTGTCGGCGGTCGGTTCGGCCAATGGAATGTCCTGCCAACCGAATCGCGGCCGGCCCATATCAACCGTGATCGTTCGGGGATCGCCGGTCGCGAAAGTCTGAAGCAAACCGGCGGCGGTCTCGACGTCGGCTTGCGATTGGCCGGTCTCGCCCATCAGCAGCCAACCGACACATCGGGTGGCATTGCCGCAAGCCTCGACCTCGCCGCCGTCGCGGTTGTGGATGCGCATGAAGGCGTCGCCGCCACCGGTGGCGGCTTCGATCGTAATCATCTGGTCAAAGCCGATACCCTCGGCCCCGCCGAGCCGGCGAATGGCGTCCGCCGACAGCGATACCGGCGTCCGGCGTGCGTCGAAAACGGCAAACGCGTTGCCGAGCCCGTTCATTTTGCGAAAAGGGATCGCGGTGCCGGTCATTGATCTGCGAGAGTCCGAAGAGATTTTTTCCTATATGGCCGACTCGATGGGGAATTGCCAGCATTCGCCCAGGTTCAGCGTTTTCTCGATTTCGGTCTGTTTTCGCTGCTTCCGAAGCGGTATTGATGTCAAATCGCTGTCACGAACGCACCTTAACGATGTCTCCGCAGGGAAGGCGCCCCTGCTTTTAGCACGTTGCTTGTTGTTTCGCTTCCGGACGGGGCTTTTCCGCCCCGCTCCGGTCTTTTGTTCGGTCGCGCCGCGCGAGAGTTGCTTGATGAAGCCAGGAATGTCGCTTGCCGTGCTGCCGCGTTGACAGATATCAGCCGGTGGCCTCGATGTTCGAGCTTGATGTGGACTTCGCCCTCGATGCCGAAGATCAGCTTCGTATGGTCGAGTTCAATGTCCAGGCGGAAGGGCAATTGTGCCGAACAAGATCGGGCGATACGCGTTGCCGCCTATGCCGAATCGCCGCTCGTTGCTATTGACCAACGTCCGGGGCCGGTCTCTTCGTAAAAACGATCGAACATCTCGGAGAACTCACCGGAAAGAACCAGTTGTGAAAGAATCTCGTGTCGTGAGTTTTCTGGCACAGGCTGTAGGACTACACCGGGAAGGCCGCTTAGCATCTTTGCCGACTCAACGTCGGTTTCGGATCCCGCACCAAAAACGATTCGCTTGGTTTGCTTATGTGCCGATTGTCGGAGTTGGCGACTGAGATCAAGCTCGTACGGGTCGGCCTCGCGGCCCGTTCCCTCTCGTATTTGAAGCCGGGCTTTGCTGGTGACAACGCGATGCGTCGTTGGGCTAAACGCCAGCACGCCATCGGCTGAAAGAGACGAGCCATACCTTAAGGCGGCATATCCTCCAGCAGACTGGCCCAAACAGATGAGTTTGCGGGTCCCCATGTCGGACAGTAAGGATGTAAGGCTCTGCACGGTTTCGTTGACGTTGCTGCCGAGGCCCTTCACGCCTCCGAGGTAATAGGTCTTCCGCCAGTCGAATAGGAAGACCACGTTGGTATCCTGGCGCCGAAGGATGCGCTCCATGAAGTACGCCGACACGCCTATTCGCTTCGAATGACCTGCGAAGGCTAGAACCGTCGTGTCGGCACCGCGCGGTATCGTCCAAAAGCCGAGATCGGTGTCTTCGTCATGGTTATGTCGGTCGCCTTCTTCAGCACTCAACAACGTCGGGTCGCCGCCGACGCCAAGCGCCTGAAGCTCCTGGCATTGCGCCAGCAGCTGTTCGACTCCCGACCTTGCGCCCGGGGAATCTATCAGTTCCAGAAGATATTTCGTTGCTGTGGCGATCTCACCAAACCTGACGAGGTGGGAGCATGCACGCAGCTTTTGGCCGACTCGAGCGTCGGGGTCTTCAAGTATCGCGACAATCGCAGGATCGGGCCTTGAAAACTGATCGATCCAGGATGGCATCGGCCGCTTCTCTTTTGTAGGTCAGCTAAACTACCGCGGTTTCGGCAATCAGCGCGACCATTTCGTCAAGAGTCAATTCGCCACGAAGGAAGAATTCGGGGCCAATTTCAACCGCGAACGCTTTCTCGAATTCCGCGGCCATCTGAACCGCATCGACGGAATCAATATCAAACCGCGAGAAGGGAACGTTAGCCTCGATCGATTCGGAGGGTTCGCCTACGAGGATTGCAAGATAGACGATCAGCCAGCGTCGAATCCGGTCAGTATCCATTTGGATGTTAACGTCCGACCTAAAATAGTGTGCATGCGCTATTATCGGTTGGCCAATCTTGGATCAAGTGGTCAAGGCAGCAAGTAACAGGATTAGCCTTGTCCGAAGCCGAAGCCCCTCATCGGCCGATGCCAGCAAGTACTTTGCCTTGACTTCCGCTGTGCCGAAGCCTTAGGGTCCGGCCGCATTTCGAGGCTATCAGTCTTCGATCCGCCGCCCGGAGCGGGACTCCGGAGGTCAACGTCCGCCAGCGCGTCGCGCCCGCGGGCGACACTGGTGCATGGACGACAGGTTTGGCTTGCGCGGCCTCCGCCCGCGTACGACATAACCGGCAGCGAAACGAGACAGCGCGGTAAGGCGATGTTCGACACTCTCTCCGATCGTCTCGGCACGATCTTCGACCGACTAACGAAGCGCGGCGCACTGTCGGAAGCCGACGTGACCGAGGCGCTCCGTGAGGTTCGCCGCGCGCTGATCGAGGCTGACGTCGCGCTCGACGTCGTCCGCTCGTTCACCGACAAGGTGCGCAGCCGCGCCGTCGGGGCCGAAGTCATCCGCTCGGTCACCCCCGGGCAGATGGTCGTCAAGATCGTTCACGACCAGATGGTCGAGATGCTGGGTGCCGAGGCCGAGACGATTGACCTCAACGCACCCGCCCCGGTGCCGATCATGCTGGTCGGTCTCCAGGGCTCGGGCAAGACGACGACGACTGCGAAGATTGCGCTGCGGTTGACCGAACGGGACAAGCGCAAGGTGCTGATGGCCTCGCTCGACACCCGCCGGCCGGCGGCCCAGGAGCAGCTCAAAGTGCTCGGCGAACAGGCCGGAATCGACACGCTGCCGATCGTCGCCGGCCAGATGCCAGTCGAGATCGCTAAACGGGCGATGTCGGCGGCCAAGCTCGGCGGTTATGACATCGTTCTGCTCGACACCGCCGGCCGCACCCACATCGATGAGTCGCTGATGGCGGAAATGGCCGACATCAAGCAGGCGGCGAACCCCCATGAGATTCTCCTCGTCGCCGATGCGCTGACCGGTCAGGACGCGGTCAATCTGGCGTCTTCGTTCAACGAGCGTGTCGGGATCACCGGCATTGTGCTCACCCGCGTCGATGGCGATGGGCGCGGCGGCGCCGCGCTTTCGATGCGCGCCGTCACACAGAAGCCGATCAAGCTAATCGCCGTCGGCGAGAAACTCGACGCACTGGAGGACTTTGATCCGAAGCGGATCGCCGGCCGGATTCTCGGCATGGGCGACGTGGTCGGACTGGTCGAGAAGGCCGCCGCCAACATCGACGCCGAACAGGCAGCCGCGGCCGCCGAACGGATGCGCAAGGGCGTCTTCGATCTCGACGACCTGTCCGAGCAGTTGGGCCAGATGCAGAAGATCGGCGGGATGTCGGGCGTGATGGGGCTCCTGCCCGGGGTCGGCAAGGTCAAAAAGCAGATCGACGCGATGGGCGTCGACGACAGTGTATTCAAGCGTCAGCAGGCGATCATCTCGTCGATGACCCGCCGCGAGCGGAAGAACCCGGCGATCCTCAAGGCCAGTCGCAAACGTAGGATCGCCGCCGGCTCGGGCACCCACGTGGCCGAAATCAATAAGCTCCTCAAGATGCACCGCCAGATGGCGGACATGATGAAACAGATGGGCAAGGGGAAGGGCATGTTCGGCAAGATGGCGAGCATGGCTGGGATGCCCGGTGGCGGCATGCCGCAAATGGATCCTACCGCGCTGGAGCAACTGACCAAAGGCGGCGGCATGCCGGGTTTGCCGCCGGGTGGGCTCCCCGGTGGATTGCCTGGCGGTGGTCTACCGGGCTTGCCGGGGGGTGTTCCTCGCGTGCCGGGCATGGGCGGTTTACCGGGCCTTCCCGGAAAGAAGAAATGAGGGGCCGATGAGCAACACCGGCAATGATGAGGTCGCGCGCGCCCGCGATCTGCTGGGCCATCTTCGGGTCTCGATCGACAACATCGACGCGGCCATCATCTACATGCTCGCCGAGCGGTTCCGGTGCACTGAGGAGGTGAGCCGGCTGAAGGCGGATCACGCCTTGCCGCCGGCCGATCCAACCCGCGAATCCGAACAGATCGCCCGGCTCAGGCGGCTGGCGGAAGATGCACGCTTCAACCCCGACTTCACCGAGAAGTACCTGACATTCATCATCGCCCATGTCATTCGCCATCACGAGGCGGTGGCGGCCGGCGACACATCCGCTGATCTCGTCAGCCGACCGGGCTGATGGACGGCTCAACGCTCAACACATGAGATTCCAACTGGAGAAATACGTATGTCCCTGAAATTGCGACTCGCCCGAGCAGGTGCCAAGAAACGCCCGTTCTACCGGATCGTGGTTGCCGACTCGCGCTCGCCGCGGGACGGCCGCTTCATCGAGATCGTCGGCACCTACAACCCGATGCTGCCGAAGGATGACGAGAACCGCGTGACCATGAAGGTCGAGCGGGTGCAGCACTGGCTTGGGGTTGGCGCCCGGCCGACCGATCGCGTGCTGCGTTTCCTCGATGCGGCCGGGCTAGCCAAGCGGACGCCGCGTAATAACCCACAGAAGGCGCAGCCCGGCAAGAAGGCGCAGGAGCGTCTGGATGCAGTGGCTGAAGCCGCGAAACAGGCCGAGGAGGCGGCTCAGGAAGCCGAGGCCGCTCCGGCTGCTGATGCGCCGGCCGAGGAAGCGGCTGAAGCACCCGCTGCCAGCTGATCATGCTCGCGGCGGCGGCCGGGAGGGTGATTGTCGCCCGGATCGGCGCCGCCCATGGCGTCCGCGGCGAGGTTCGGGTCAAGGCGTTCACCGCCGACCCTGCCGACATCGGCGCTTATGGGCCGCTGGCAACGCCCGATGGAAGCACCTTGACGGTCGAGACGATCCGGCAGGCTTCTGGCCGCTCGCCGGATATGATGATCGTGCAGTTCCTCGGCATCAACACCCGCGATCAGGCCGAAGCCTTGAACGGCGTCGAACTCTCCGTCGCCAAGGATCGTTTGCCGCCGCCTGAGACTGACGAGTTCTATCATCTCGACCTGATCGGGCTGGAAGTGGTCGCGACAGATGGGGCACGGATTGGGACGGTCATAGCGGTGCCGAATTACGGTGCTGGAGATTTGCTTGAAGTGGCGCCGGACGAGGGCGAAACCTTACTGATCCCATTCACCGCCGCAGCCGTTCCCGAGGTCGACCTGCGAGCGGGACGGGTGATGGTGGCTCCGATGAATGAGATCGACACTGCGCCTGACGGAAGCGAGACATGAGTTTCAAGGCGACCGTCCTGACCATCTTTCCGGAGATGTTCCCCGGTCCGCTGGGGCTGAGCCTCGCCGGACGGGGCTTGTCGGAGGGCCGCTGGTCGCTGGACGTACGCGATATCCGGGATTGGGCCAGCGACAAGCATCGGTCCGTGGACGACACCCCGGCCGGCGGCGGGGCCGGCATGGTGATGCGCGCCGACGTATTGGCCTCGGCGATCGATGCAGCGTCGCCGGCGGGCGACACGCGGCCGCGGCTTCTGATGAGCGCCCGGGGTCGGCCGCTTGACCAGGAGTGGGTCCGCCGGATCGCCGATGGCGGCGGCGTCCTGTTAGTGGCTGGTCGCTTCGAAGGGGTGGACGAGCGGCTGATCACGGCCCGGAACCTGGAAGAAGTGTCGGTCGGCGACGTGATCCTGTCGGGCGGAGAGATCGCGGCGATGGTGGTGATCGACGCGGTCGTCCGGCTCTTGCCCGGCGTCATGGGCAACCCTAAATCGGCAGTCGAGGAAAGCTTCGCCGCGGGGATGTTGGAGTACCCGCAATACACTCGGCCGAAAGTGTTTGAGGGGCATCCGATCCCGGAGGTGCTGACGTCCGGCGACCACGCCAAGATCGCGGCCTGGCGCCGGGCCGAGGCACTGAAACTGACCAGGGAACGGCGCCCGGATCTTCTCGCGGGTCGGGAATCGACAAAGTCCGACGATTAGAGTATGCAACCGGCCGACCAACAAGATAGACCGCCGAGCCAAGAACCGCCGCAGCGCGATCTGCGCGGACGGCCGGTGTGAGATAGAGGTTTCCGATGAACGTGATTCAGGAGCTCGAGCAAGAGCACGCCGAGGCGATCGCCGCGACCCGCGCGATCCCCGAGTTCGCCCCCGGCGATACTGTCCGCGTCAACGTCAAGGTGACGGAGGGTACTCGCAGTCGGATTCAGGCCTATGAGGGCGTCTGCATCGCGCGATCCGGCGGTGGTCTCAACGAGAACTTCACCGTCCGCAAGATTTCTTACGGCGAGGGCGTGGAGCGGGTGTTCCCCATCTACTCGCCGGCGATCGACTCGATCGAGGTGGTCCGTCGCGGCAAGGTCCGACGCGCCAAGCTCTATTACCTGCGCGGTCGTCGCGGCAAGTCGGCGCGGATCGCCGAAAAGCAGGATCGGCGACGGACCCAGGACGCCACCGCCGGGGCAGCAGCGAACGACGCACCGGCCGCCGAAGCCGCCGCCGAGTAACCAACCGTCCGTGCTGATCCGAACGAGCACCTTCGCGCTGGCGGTGCTCACCGTCTCTGCCGCTTGGGCTGAGCCGCTCATTCTATCCATCGACACCGCCGAGGTTGGCGAGTCTTTGGTGACCGAAGAGCCGGTCATTCGCGTTCGGTTGTCGGATGAGTCCACGACTGCCTTCGGCGAGTTCACCGAACGGAATATCGGCCTGCAGGTCGAGATCCGGGTCGACGGAACGGTCGTCAGCGCGCCGGTGATCCGAGAATCGATTTTCGGAGGTTATGTCGAGATCACCGGGTTCAACGAGGCTGAGGACGCGACGGGCGTTGCCGAACGGATGACCACCGACGGCGTGACGGTCGAAGTCGAGGTTCTCGGCGACTAGCCTCCGACTTAGCGGCGATTTCTCGTTACGTCATCCAATACCGGGGGCCGGTGCCGCTGCGACCGGCCGAGTCCTTTGGATTGGCAAGCTGGCAGCGGTCGAACGACAGACAACCGCAGCCGATGCATTCGGTAAGACCGTCGCGCAGGCGTTCCAGCTCGGTGATGCGGGCGTCGATCCGCGCCGTCCAGGCGCGCGAGAGCTTGGCCCAATCCTTTCGTTTGGGAATGCGGTGGTCCGGGAGCTTTGCGAGTTCGGCGCCGATTTCGTCAAGCGACAACCCGATCCGCTGGGCAAACACGATGAAGGCGATCCGGCGCAGGATCGATCGTGGATAGCGGCGATGGCCGCTGCCGCGGCGCTCCGACGTGATCAGTCCACGTTCCTCGTAAAAGCGCAGCGCCGATGCGGCGACCCCGCTTCGGCGGGAGACTTCACTGATGGTGAGGACGGTTTCCATGGAAGCGAAAAAAACGTCAGAAAACGCTTGACTTCAAGCTAACTTGAACTTGTAGCACGAGCCTCGCATCGAAACCAAGGAGCGAGGCCATGACATCCGAACCACCGATCAGAGGACTGCGCGTGGCGATAACAGGAGGAACGTCGGGACTCGGTCTCGCCCTCGTCTCCCGTTATCGCGCTACCGGCGCCGCGGTCGCGCTCGTTGCCCGCACCGAAGCTAACGTCGCAAAGGTCGCGGCCGAAACCGGCGCTCACGGCATTGTCGGTGACATTGGCCGCAAGACTGACATCCACCGGATCGCCTTGCAGATCACCGGCAACCTCGGCGGGCTCGATGTTCTGATCAACAACGCCTCCAGCCTCGGGCCGGTGCCGCTGGTATTGCTCGCCGACATCGAATGCGAGGAGCTGGAAACAGCGTTGGCGGTGAACCTGGTCGGGCCATTCCGCCTCACCAGGGCGCTGCTTGGGGCGCTCGCCACATCCGGCCGTGAGGGCCGCGGCGCTGTCGTCGTTAACATCACCAGCGATGCGGCCGTCAACGCCTATGAGACATGGGGCGCCTACGGCGCGAGTAAGGCGGCACTTGCCCATATGACGGCCATCTGGGATGCCGAGATGGCGGGGGCGGGTGTGAGATTCCTGGCGATCGATCCTGGCGACATGGATACGCCCCTGCATGCTGCGGCGATCCCCGATGCCGACCCGGTGACGCTCAAGCGACCCGCGGATTCGGCGGCTGAGATTGTCAGCGCTGTGACCGATGTCTTGCGGCAAGCGACGCCCCGACCTGTAGCAGGTGCAGCATGATCCCGGCGGTTCAACCTGGCGGCCGGTCGCCGCGGCTTATGCTCGTGAGCGCTTCTGGCGACCTCGGCCACGGGTCGCGCATCGATCTTGGCGATCTGCTCAAGCCGGGCGATCTGGTCGTGGCTAACACCGCCGCGACCTTGCCGGCGAGTCTCACAGGCGTTCACGATCGGTCGGGCCTGCCGATCGAGGTCCGACTGGCGGCGTGGGGAACGCTCGGTGATCCCCGGCGGTTCGTCGCCGTACTCTTCGGTGCCGGCGACTACAGGACCCGGACCGAGGATCGCGCGCCGCCGCCCCCGGTTCGTCCGGGCGATGGGCTGTCGCTGGGGCCGATGCGGGCGACTCTGGAACAGTGCCTCGACCATCCCCGCCTGGCCTCGCTCCGCTTCGATGGTGGTCATGATGTGATCCTGGCCGGGATCGCGGCCCATGGTCGACCGGTCCAGTACGCCCATGTTCCAAAGCCGCTGGCACTTTGGGATGTGTGGACCGCGGTCGCCGGTCGACCGCTCGCCTTTGAACCGCCGTCGGCGGGGTTTGCGCTTGATTGGCGGACAGTGACGCGTTGGCGGGAGCGGGGTGTGGGTTTTGCGACGCTGGAGCACGCCGCCGGTCTGTCCTCTACCGGCGACGCCGAGCTTGATCGGCGATTGCCTCTCGATGAGGGCTACGCCATTCCTGACACCACCGCCGCGGCGATTGCCGCGACCCGGCGTCGTGGCGGGCGGATCGCCGCTATCGGTACGACAGTGGTTCGCGCCCTGGAGGCCGCTGCCGACGCCGACGGCACGGTCAGAGCCGGCAGCGGCGTTGCCACCGGCCGGATCACCGCGCGCTCACCCATCCGGGTGGTCGACGCAATTCTGTCCGGTGTCCACGCGCCGGGGGAAAGCCACTACGAGCTGCTCGGTGCCTTTGCCGACGCTGATACCCTGTGGGGCATGACCAACGCGCTCGCCAAGGCGGGTTACCGCAGCCATGAGTTCGGCGATTTCGTTTTGATCGAGCGGAAGCTTGGCGGGGAGACGATCGCGGCCTAAAACACCGCATTATGCCTGACTTTCTTGCAGCCAATCGCGCCAACTGGAACGACCGCGCCGATATCCACATCGAGGATGTCACCGGCTTCTACGCGATCGACTCGTTCCTGGCCGGAGAGGATGTCCTGACGCCGATTGAGGCGGGAGAGATCGGCGACGTCGCCGGTCTCAAGGTCCTCCATCTCCAGTGCCATATCGGCCTCGATACGCTGTGTCTGGCGCGCCGTGGCGCGAGGGTGACCGGAATCGACTTTTCCCCGCACGCGATCCGGCACGCCAGGATGCTAGCCGCCAAGGTCGATCTGGACGTGCGCTTCATCGAGGGCAACGTGTTTGACGCACCGGCGCTCGTCGCGCACGATTTCGACATGGTCTACACGACGTGGGGGACAACCGTCTGGTTGCCGGACATCTGGCGCTGGGCCGAAGTTGTGGCGGCAGTCCTCAAGCCGGGCGGCCAGCTTTACTATGCTGACACGCACCCGAGTTTCGCGGTGCTCGAGGAAGTGGATGGCAAGCTCGAGCCGCGGTTCGACTTCCGCACACCCGCCGATACGCCGCTCAAGTTCAACGACGGTCAGACCTATACGGGCGATCCCCGCAAACTCGAGAATGCCACGGCCTTCGAGTGGATTCATCCGCTCGGGGATCTGCTGATGGCACTCGTCAGATCGGGGATGCGGATTGAGCACGTGGCGGAACACGAAACGCTACCCCATCGCCAATTGTCGATGATGGTCAGGGGCGAGGACCGCCTGTACCGCCTGCCGGCCGGCGTGCCGCGGTTGCCGTTGTCGCTGTCGATCCGCGCCACCAAGGCCGGCTGACCCTCGTCGTCGCCCCCGATTTTGGACACCTTTGCCGGGCAGTCGGTACGGGTGAACACGCTTGTGGGAGCGCGCGGAATGATCACGCGGCGGACGTTCTTGAAGGGAATGGGTGCGACTGTTGTCGCAGGTGTCGGAATGACGACCTACGCGTTCGGTATCGAACCGCGTTTTCGTCTTCAGGTAACGACGTATCGATTACACCCACCCCGCTGGCCGACTAATAGTGAAATCACGCGCATCGCCGTTGTCGCCGATATTCACGCCTGCGAGCCGTGGATGCCGGAGGCGCGGATCGAAGAGATCGTGGCAGTCGCCAATGGTCTCGAGCCGGATTTGACGGTCCTTCTGGGCGATTACGCCTCGGGAATCAGTAGATTTCGGACCGGTCGAGTGAAGGCGGCGCAATATGCGCCGATCCTCGGTCGACTAAGGGCCAGACTTGGCGTCCGCGCTATCCTTGGAAATCATGACTGGTGGAGCGATGCGCCGGGAATCCGCGACGCGTTGGAAGGTCATGGCGTGCCCGTGTTGGAGAATCGGGCGGAGCGTTTCGACCATGCCGACGGCTCCACGTTTTGGCTCGCAGGCTTGGGCGATCAACTGGCGATACCGAACGGACGCGGTGGCTTTGACGGTGTGGACGATCTTCCCGGCACCTTGGCGCAGGTAACTGACGACGGACCCGTCGTTCTCCTTGCCCACGAACCGGATATCTTCGCCGAGGTTCCAGATCGTGTCGGCCTGACACTCGCTGGTCATACCCACGGCGGACAAGTCAACATTCCATTCTTCGGCCGTCCTATCGTTCCATCGGCATATGGCGAGCGTTTCGCGTATGGCCACATCATCGATGATGATCGTCACCTCGTTGTCTCCGGCGGGCTGGGGTGCTCGATCCTCCCGGTGCGTTTTCGGGTTCCACCGGAAATCGTCCTGGTCGAACTGGGCGCTTCGCAGGCGTGAAGGCTATCCGCCCTCGACCACGCCGATGATCGGGCCGTAGCCGCCGTGGCCCGGCGGGTCGTCGCGACCGAGATCGGGCGCGTAGATGCCGGGCGCCGAACCGCCATCGAGGAACAGGGCGTTGTCGCAGCCGAGGTGATCGCGGAAAAATCGGCCGAAGTCGTGGAAGTTGACGCTGCCCTCGGTGATCGCCATTCGCACTGTGGCGGGAGTGGGCGTGCAGATGCCGTTGCGGGGCTTGAGCGAATCCGATCCTTCGATGAAGGCTGGGTGCAGCGCGCCATCGATGACGAGCATCGGACCCGACTGGGTGGCGAAGCGGGCGGCCGGCGGCCGGGCAAGGTAATCGTCGGTGGTCATGACCCCGGCGGTGCCGTCGCCGATATAGAAGATGCCATTCGGCTTCTTGTAGAAATTCGGCGCCGGACGCTGGTTTGACGATGCGGTGTTGGCCGGCTGCAGTGTCTCGCCGTTCTCGATGTAGAGGCCGATCGGGCCGAGGTCGTCGCCGTACATCCCGCCGTTCATGGCAAAGGCGAGGTTCTGGCCCTGGCCATCGAGATGCGCTGCGAGCGCTGAAAAGGTGGCGAACGGACCGCTTCCCGGTCGCTGCCAGAACAGCCGCACATCGTCATCGGCGAGGTCGAAGCTGCAGACCGTGTAGTCAGCGCCGGCGAAGGTCTCACTCGTGCATGCGGCGACTGCGGCGCCGGTTCCCGCTGGAAGGAGGAGCAGGGCGGCGAGCCCGATCCCGGCGTGCTTCAGACGGGCTGAGGTCATCGAATCAATCGTCCTGGTTTCGCGAGGCCGGTCGCACCATATCCCGACAACGCTTTCAATGCGTTGACGGCTTGGGATATAGAAAAGCGATGACGTGGCTGAAACAAGATGCGATGGGCCGGAGGCGGCCGCCATCGGTGGCCGTCGGGCTGATCTCCGACCATTTCCGGCTGCCATGGCGCTTCCATGCGCGCATCGTTGCCGCCCGGGGCGCGGCGGCGCTCTGATCCGAGCATGCCGCCGCCGGTCAAGCCGGCACCCCTACGATCGCATCCAAGATGAGTTGCTAATCCATGAAGCCGAAAACGCTCTACGACAAAATATGGGACGACCACGTCGTCCACGAAGACGACGACGGAACCTGCCTGCTCTACATTGACCGTCACCTGGTCCATGAAGTCACCAGCCCGCAGGCCTTTGAGGGCTTGCGCATGGCCGGCCGGACGGTCCGCGCCCCGGAGAAGACGTTGGCCGTGGTCGACCACAACGTGCCGACCACCGACCGCAGCCAGGGCATCGCCAACGAGGAATCGGCGATCCAGGTCGATGCGCTGGCGCGCAACGCCGATGAATTCGACATCGAGTACTATAACGAACGCGACCGGCGGCAGGGCATCGTCCACATCATCGGGCCCGAGCAGGGGTTCACGCTGCCGGGAACCACGATCGTTTGTGGCGACAGCCACACCTCCACCCACGGCGCTTTCGGTGCGCTGGCGCATGGCATCGGCACGTCGGAGGTGGAGCATGTCCTCGCGACCCAGACGCTGATCCAGAAGAAGGCCAGAAACATGCGGATCACCGTCGACGGCACGCCGCCGCCGGGGGTGACGCCGAAGGACATCATCCTGGCGATCATTGGTCAGATCGGCACCGCCGGCGGGACGGGCCATGTGATGGAGTACGCCGGGGAGGCCTTCAGCGCCATGTCGATGGAAGGCCGAATGACGGTGTGCAACATGTCGATCGAGGGCGGCGCCCGCGCCGGCCTGGTCGCGCCGGATGAGACCACTTACGCCTACCTCAAGGACCGGCCCAAGGCCCCCAAGGACGAGCATTGGGACCGGGCGATGCGGCACTGGGAGACGCTGATATCAGACGATGGCGCCGGATTCGATCGCGAGGAACGTCTCGACGCGTCCAAGCTGCCACCGATCGTGACTTGGGGCACCAGCCCGGAAAACGTCACGACGATTGACGGCAAGGTGCCCGATCCGGCCGAGATCGCCGACGAGGATCGGCGCCGGGCGGTCGAGCGGGCGCTCGACTATATGGGCCTCGAAGCCGGCAAGCGGATTCAGGACATCACCATCGAACGGGTGTTTCTCGGCTCTTGCACCAATGGGCGGATCGAGGACCTGCGCGCTGCCGCCGCGGTCGTCGGCGACCACAAGGTGCGCGAGGGCGTCAATGCCATGGTGGTGCCTGGCTCCGGTCTGGTTAAGGAGCAGGCCGAGGCCGAGGGCCTCGACAAAGTCTTCATCAATGCCGGATTCGAATGGCGCGAGCCCGGCTGCTCTATGTGCCTGGCGATGAACGACGATCGGCTGCGGCCGGGTGAGCGGTGCGCGTCGACGTCCAACCGCAACTTCGAGGGCCGACAGGGTTTCAAGGGCCGGACTCATCTGGTCTCGCCGGCGATGGCGGCGGCCGCGGCGATCGCCGGCCGGTTTGTCGACATCCGGAAATGGGGGGCGTCGTGACACACTCCCGTCCGTCATGAGTGCCGATGAGCCGACAGTAGTGGCCGTCGCGGTAAGCGGCGGCCATACCTTCAGCAAGCCGACGACGGGAGAGATAAGGCTACTCGCTGGCCTCGGGATCGAGGGCGATGCCCATTGCGGTGCGACCGTCAAACATCGATCTCGGGTGGCCAGGGACCCAACCCAGCCGAATCTCCGACAGGTGCATCTGCTCCAGAGCGAGCTGTTTGCCGAACTGAGTGACAAAGGCTTCTCGGTCGGTCCGGGCGAGATCGGTGAGAACGTAACGACGACCGGGATTGACTTGCTCGGGTTGCCGACCGGAACCCGCCTCGTCCTCGGTGACGCGGCCGAAGTGGTCGTCACGGGCCTGCGAAACCCCTGCTACCAGCTCGACGACTTCCAGGATGGCCTGACCCGGGCGACCCTCGACCGGGACGCCGACGGCGGGCTCGTCCGCAAGGCCGGCGTTATGGCCACGGTCGCTGTCAGCGGTGTCGTGCGACCGGGCGACAAGATCACTGCGATCCTGCCTGCGGAACCATACCAGCCGCTGGAACGCGTCTAGCAGCCTCCGCGTTCTGTTTCGACATCGCCGGCTGCAGGTATCCGATCCTGGCGCGGTAGGCGTCGAGCCGTTTGGCGCGTGTCCGGATTTCCCTCATCCGACAGCTTCAGGAGCGATCGATGAGTTCACGATGATGATCATGTTTTCGAAATGTAACCGTTTACGAAAGAAATAAAACCGGTTACATTGTGCGAAATGCGGCTAACAGCCGCTTATCCTAGGGAGGAAATGATATGAGAATTCCGAGGATTGGCTACGCGATCGCGTTCGTCGCAATGTCAGGTGCCGTGCCGGCGACCGCCCAGAACGAGGTGGTGGTCTGGGTTAGCGGCGAACCGGGCCAGACGACCGTCTACGACAAACTCGCGGACCGCTTTAACGCGGAGAACCCCGACAGCGTCATCAACGTCGTCGTCAACCCGTCGGACATCTTCAATCCGGCATTGATCCCGGCGCTGTCGGCCGGTGAGGGGCCCGACCTGTTTATGTTCGGCACCGGTCCCGGGCAACCGGCAGCGATCATCGACGGCGGGCTAGTCGCCGACCTGACGGGCTATTTCAACGAAAACGGCTGGGGCGACACGATTCCGGCCGGGGTTATCAACCAGACCTCGAAGGACGGCAAGCTCTGGGCCATCGGCAACGAGGTCGAAACCACCGCGATGTTCTACAACAAGAAGATCTTCGAGGAGAACGGCATCGCTGTTCCCGAGACATGGGCCGATCTCGAGGCCGCGGTCGAGACGCTGAAGGCGGCCGGATACGACACGCCGGTTGGTCTTGGGGCGGCAGACAAGTGGCCGATCTCCCACTGGCAGTCAATGATGTTCGGCCGCTATGCGGGTCCCGACGGCATCAACGACGTGCTCTTCGCCGACGGTAAGTGGACCGACGAACCTTTCGTCCAGGCAAGCGCGCGACTGCAGGAGATGTCCGACAATGGCTGGTTTGGACCAAGCCCGGTTGCGATCGGTTACGCCGAATTGCTCGATAGTTTCTGGGCCGGCGAGATGCCCATGACCTACACCGGCCCGTGGATCATTTCCGGCGGCCTCAACATCACCGGCGACGGGGCAGCGGACTTCGGTGTGTTCCAGATGCCGCCATTCGAGGAGGGCCAGACTCTCCACCCGACGGAATCGATCGGCAGCGGTTGGTATATCCGCGCCGGATCCGACCACAAGGATGTTGCCGTCGCGTTCCTCAACAGCATGTTCTTCGATACCGAAGGTCGGGCAATACTGCTCAGCGACGGGGTCGTCCCTGTCGGGCCGCTGGACGATGCGTTGGCGCAAGCCGACGTGCCGCGCCTGACCGCTGACCTGGGGCAATCGGCCGACACCTACCGCAGCAACGGCACCGTGCCCGCTTTTCTCGATACGATCACTCCGGGCAACCTGACGACCGCCTCTTATGACGGTCTCCAGGCCCTCCTGCTCGGCGTCATGACACCGGAGGAGTTCACTCAGAGCCTCGAAGATGCATGGCAGACTGCGAAAGCAGAAGGGACGATCATGGCGCCCGGCGGCCTCGGCGCAAACTAGCGGCAGGACCAGCGTCACTAGGGGCGACGCTCGTGGCGACGCCCCGCGCCAAACCAAGGCAGCGAGGCCATGAACCCGTCAAACTCCAGGAAACTGCGAACCATCGTCGCGGATCACGCGATGCTCCTGGCGTTCCTGGTTCCCGGCCTCGCTGTCTATCTGTTCTTCGCCATCTACCCGACTGTGTCGGTGGTCAACTTCTCGCTCCACAAGTGGGACGGGATCAGCCCGACACGCACCTGGATCGGGTTTGACAACTACATCACCATGTTTTCCGACCGGATTTTCTGGGAGGCCTTCCAGAATACCTTCGTCTGGTCGTTCGTGATCGTGGTCTTCAATGTCGGGATTGGACTGGTCATTGCCGCGATGCTGGCGCGGGTCTGGCGGGCCCGGCTGCTTCTCCAGACGCTGATCGTCATCCCGGTGGTCATCGCGCCGATGGCAGTCGCGACCATCTGGCGGTGGATGTACCAGCCGAACGGGGTCATCAACCAGGCGCTGGAGGGCGTCGGCCTCGGCTTTCTGGCGACGCCCTGGCTCGGCGATCCCGACGCGGTGCTGTTCGCGCTCGCCTTCGCCCATTCCTGGTCGACGATCGGCCTCAGCGTCATCATTTTCCTCGCCGGCCTTCAGGCGGTCAGCGAGGAGCTCTACGATGCCGCCAAGATCGACGGAACCACGCCGGTCCAGGCGTTCTGGTACGTCACCATGCCGGCGCTAAGGCCGGTCACCGCGGTCGTCTTCATTCTGACGCTCACCAACGCCTTCAAGGCGTTCGACCTGATCTGGGCCACGACCCAGGGCGGGCCCATCCGGTTCAGCGAGATCCTGTCGACCTACATGTACAAGCGCGGGGCGCTTGAGAACAATTACGGCTATGGCTCGGCCATCGGCGTCGCCCTGCTGGTCATTGTCAGTCTCGCGACCCTGATCTACATGCGCCTGCGCACCAGCGAGGACGATGCGTGATGTCGGGTCGGTGGGCCGTTCTGGTCGCCCTCGCCGTCATCGCGGTGCTGATGAGCGCCCCATCGGTCATGACGCTGTTCACCTCGTTCAAACCGGCGGCGGAGCTTGTTCGTCCGCCGTGGCTGCCGCCGCTCGACGCGACGCTGGAGCACTACGTTCGGGTCTGGGTCGACGGTGGCTTCGGTCGGTACTTCCTGAACACGGTGGCAATCTCGGCGGTCGACGCAGTCGCCATGATCATCCTCGCCTCGATGATCGCCTATGCCTTGGTTTTCATGGAATTCCGAGGCAAGAATCTGCTTCGGCTGCTGTTCCTGGTCGGCCTGATGATCCCCGTCACCGCGATCATCCTGCCGCTCTACACCACGGTGCGGTCGGTCGGCCTGGTCAACACCTATCTCGGTGTCATCTTCTCCGATCTGGCCCTGGCGATGCCGGTGTTCGTGTTTCTGTTTTCGTCCTACTTCGTCGGCGTGCCGAAGGCGCTGCACGAAGCCGCCCGGATCGACGGCGCCAACGAGCTTCAGATCTACTGGCGGATCATCATGCCGATCTCGGTTCCGGCGGTAATCACCACGGGCCTGCTCGAATTCCTGTGGAGCTGGAACGATCTGCTGCTCCGCTTGCTGCTGCTACCACGCGAGGAAATGCGAACGCTCTCGGTTGGACTCCTCAACTTCCAGGGATCGCAGACCCGCGACATCGCCGGGCTGTCGGCGGGGACCGTCATCATGGCCGTGCCCGTGATCGTGCTGTTCATTTTCTTTCAGCGCCATTTCGTTCGCGGAATGAGCCAAGGTGCGGTGAAGTAAGGGTTGGCATGAAGCCGAAGCTCGTTCTCGATCAGCATTTCCGTACAATCGAAGAACTATTCACCCCCGACGATTTCGACAAGTTGCGCGAGACCTGCGAGGTGGTCGGCGGCGGCGACCGGCCGTTGTCAGCCGCGGAACTTGACGCCAGCCTCGACTCGATGGCGTTCCTCGTCGCCGCTCACCCGCGGCTCGATCGGGCGACCCTGGATCGGGCGGCCAACCTCAAAGCCGTCATCGAAGTCGCCGGAACGTTCCGCGCCGGTCTTGACTACGAGGCCTGCTTCGCCCGCGGCATCGAGGTCCTGTCATGCGCGCCAGGGTTCCGTCAGTCGGTCGCCGAGATGACCGTCGGGCTGATGCTGGCGGGCGCACGGAGTATTGTCGCTGAGCACGAAGCGTTCCGTGACGGCGGTGAGCACTGGAAGGGCGACAACGATGGCACCGATTTCACCCTCTACCGCCAGGACATCGGCTTCGTTGGCTACGGCTCGATCGCGCGCGAATGTACCCGGCTCCTTTTGCCATTTGCGCCACGCATCCGTGCCTTCGACCCCTGGCTTGGCGCCAGCGGAGCAGAGCTCGAGGACGTCGAACTCGTCGATCTGGATACGGTGGTTCGTCAAAGCCGCTGCCTGGTCGTCACCGCGTCGCCGACCGATGAAAACTGGCAGCTGATTGGCGGCCGGGAGATCGGGATGATGCCGCCCGGAACCCTTCTGGTCCTGGTCAGCCGCGCCCATCTGGTGGATTTCGATGCGGTCCTTGCAGCCGCCTCAGCAGGGCGCATCCGAGCGGCGATCGACGTCTTTCCGCACGAGCCGGTACCGCCCGACGATCCGATCCGATCGACACCCAATGTGATCCTCTCGCCGCACCGGGCCGCGGCGGTGCCTGGCGGCCGCCAACTCATCGGCGCGATGATCGCCGGCGACGTCGCCGACATGGTCGCCGGCCGGCGGCCGTCTCGGCTTCAGCGCGCCGATCCGGCCCGCATTGCCCATGTGGTTGGGGCACCCGCGGCTGCGCAGCGGAAATCCGCCTGACGGCAAGCGGAGGCGTCGGCTCGGTCCGGTAGCACTGGCAAGTTCGGCGGCCGACCGTCACAATTCGCCGGTTACAATGGGAATCGCGACCGGGCTAGTCCGGAAGGCTTGATGGCGAAACGAACCACCGTTCGGGATATTGCGCGTGCCGCAGGGGTGTCGATCGCCACGGTGTCGCGTACCATTTCCCAGCCGGACACGGTCCGTCCGGAGACGCGAAAGCGCGTGCTCGATCTGGTGCAGCGCATGGACTATCGCGCCAATCGGATGGCCGTCGACTTCCGGCGCGGGCGGACGGGGGCGATCATCGTGCTCGTCGCCGACATCGCCAATCCGTTCTTCTCCGAGTTCTTCAAGGGGATGGAGGAGAACGCCCGCAAGGCGGGCTACATCCTGCTGATCGGCGACACGGCTGACGACGAGAAGAACGAGCAGGACTATCTCGATATGCTGGCGTCCGGCAAAGCCGATGGCCTGGTTCTCAACACAGCGACGCTATCCGAAACGATATCGGCGCTGGAAGGCGATACCGGGTTCTCGGCCCTGCCGCTGGTCTCGTGCAACGCCTCGCTCGGCGCCCGGATCCCCACCGTCAGGATCGACAACGACCACGCGGGGCGCATCCTTGCGACGCACCTACTGGAGCTCGGTCATCGTGATTTCGCCCAGGTCAGCGGACCGCGTGTGTCGGACGCGCATTCGGGCCGTTTTGAGGGCTTCTGTCACGCTCTCGATGAAGCCGGCTGCACGATCCCCGCCGATCTCGTCATTGAGGGCAATCTCGGCATTGAGTTCGGCCGTTACGCGGCCCGCATGCTGGCGCGACGTTCCGACCTGCCGACGGCGGTGTTCGTCCACAACGATGAGACCGCCATCGGCCTGATCCATGAATTCGGCCGCATGGATATCACCGTGCCCGGCGATGTGTCGGTGGTCGGCTATGACGATCTGCAATTTTCCGCGGCGATTACCCCATCGCTGACCACGGCGCGGCTGCCGCGGCGCCGCTGGGGTGCGATGGCCTGTCAGATGATGGTGTCGATCATCGAAAACCGCCCGCTGGACTCCCGGGAAATCCTCATCGAACCGGAGCTGATCGTCCGCGAGAGTTCTGGGCCGCCCCGAAGCTGATCGGTCGGCCTGACGCCAAAAGCGAACGGCCCCGCGGGGGCGCACGGGGCCGTTCTTCAACTGGGCAGCTTTGGAGGTCGGGGTGGGGGAATAAGCCGCTCAGTGATAGCAAATTCGCCGCTTGGGCGCGGGCACTGTCTCGGTGCTCAGGCTTGGCAGGCGAATGGTGTCGTCATTATCGGCGATCGGGATAAACGGCGTATCCGCGAAACGGATCAGCCGCGGCGCTGGCGCCGGGTTCAAGTCAGCCGCGCCTTCCTCAAAGAGGGCGGCAGCCGGTCCGATCGGAAATCTTGTGCTCATCGCGTCTTCCCTGTCAGGCTCGTTTCGGCCCTTGTTGCCTTGACGATGGCCGAAACCACCTTCCCATGCAGTGAACGCCGTCACGTCTTACGCTTTACTTAGGAACGTTGCGGCCTCACGCAACCTTTCATTGGGACATGAAACTTCAGGAAAACGGCCCCGCATTGGCGGGGCCGTGACGATTTCTGGGCAGTTTTGAGGATTCGATCACCATTTTTTGTATACCGGCTGCCACCGACACACCTGTCCGGCATAGACCTTGCGCGAGACCCAGCCGCGGTGCGGCTTCCAAGCCTTCACGGTGCGGTATTTGGGGGTGCAGACGCGCTTGCGAGCCGGCTTGTAGTAACGCTTCTTGGGTGGGTGGTAAGGCTTGTAGCGTGGCACGTGCCCCCAGCCGAAAAACCAGCCGTTGCCGCTGACATAGCCGCCCCCGTAGTAACCGCCCGCCGACGCCGTAGTCGACGTCGCGGCCAGCGCGCCGGCCCCGATTAGGATGGCCCCTAGGCCGGCGATGATGGTTCGTTTCAACATGAACGCGCACTCCTTCCGATCTTCGGATTCCGGTTGGTCCCCGTCGCCTTGGTGCCCATTGTCGTGGCCGTGCGCTGAACCCGCCCTGAGGTCGGCGTTCATCCGCGGTTCAGGTTCGGCCTTGACCCGGCGGGCGGGGCGGTGACACTTGCGGCGATGACCGAGATCGAGACACGAATCCTCACCATGGCGGACGCTCACGAGCTGGCACCGCTGGTCACGGCTTGCGTCCAGGAGCGCAAACGCGGCGCGCCGGGCCGACCTGATCAATTCTATGCCGAGCGGCTCCTGAACGACCGCACGGCGGAGATCATCGGCGCGCGCCATGATGGCCACCTCGCCGGTTTCGCGTTGTTTTTCGATTTGCCCGATCCAATGACGGGGCGGCGGATGGGTCAGCTGAACGAGGTGTTCGTCATCCAGGCTGCCCGCGAGAAGGGCATCGAACACGGCCTGATCAAGGCGGTGATCGCGGAGGCCGCCAAGCGCGACTGGTGCGACCTTCATTGGGTCACACCGGACAAGCCCGCAGTGGCCGCCAGCCTTGCCGAGCATTTTGGCCGACCGGCCGACTGGTCGGTGTTCACGGTGCCGATCCCGCACCGGTGAAGACGATGGTCCGCGATCCCGTCGGCGGTGAGCCACCCGAGCCGCCGGACAAGGTGGAAATCTGGGCGAAGCGCACCGGCCGGTGGCTGGGCTATGCGGCACTCCTCGTCCTGATCTTCTACCTCTTGTTCACCTACGGTCCGCGCTGATGGCGCACCATCCGCCGGACTGGCGGCGCCATCAGGCGCCGTCGCTCGACGAGATCGCTGCGATCGGCCGGGCGGCCTTCGCCGCCTTGCCGGACGAATTCCGGGCGCTCACCGGCGAGATTCCAATCCAGGTGGCGGACTTTCCGGAGCGCGAGGTCCTCGACGAGCTCGGCATCGAGTCGGAGTTCGGTCTCCTGGGGCTGTTTCAGGGGTTTGGTCTCGCCCACGCCAGCGCTGTGCCGTATACGGGCGAAATGCCCAACATGATCTGGCTCTACCGCCGTCCAATCCTCGACTACTGGGCCGACCACGACGATACCCTCGGCGGCATCGTCACCCATGTCCTGATCCACGAGATCGGCCACCACTTCGGCCTGTCGGACGACGATATGGAAGAAATCGAACGAGGGGCGGGGTGAGACCGCATTGCCGGACGACGTTGATGTCGCGTCGGTAGCGCCCCATCAGGCGAACATATTTGAGGGCCGGCATCGGGCGAGGGCGCGTCCCTCCGTTAAGGCTCCACAGGTTGCCCCTTCGCCCAATCCAACAACTCCTGTTGGGTCGCCGAGAGAAGGCCGCGCGACTCAAGGCCGGCAAAGATAATGGCGACTTGATCCAACATCTTCTGCCGCTCCGCAGCGTCACCTGTTATCGCTTGCAGCGCAAGCAACGTCCAAGCGAGGTCGGACTGCCATGACGCGTTATCCGGGGCAATATCTGCGAGACGTTGGCGGATAACGAGGGATTCCTTCAGGACTTGCCGGGCTCGATCTGTATCGCCGAGCCTGTCGTGGATGTGGGCACTCGAAAAGAGTGCGCGCGCCAACGCTTCCTGCCAGGAGGTATTGTCGGGGTCGGTGGCAATGAGTCGTCGGATGATGGCCGTACCCTCGTCGTAGGATGAAAGTGCCCCTCTCGGATCGCCAACACCGAGTTTCCAATCACCAATCTTCCAGTTGCTTACCGCCAGGTCATTCTGCCAGGTTGTGTTGTCGGGTGCGATGTCGGTGAGGCGAACAGTGATGGATAGCATCTGCTCAAATGCATCCATCGCACCGCGTATGTCGCCAACGTTCAACCGTGCATCACCGATTTTCGAATAACTCGTGGCGAGGGTGTGCAGCCAATCGGTATTGCTGGGGTCTATCTCGACGAGGCGAAGGGTGACCGCGAGGCTCTCATTGAAGGCGGCCATTGCAGGGTCTGTCTTGCCAGCGTCGAGGTTAAGGTCGCCAATCCGATCCAGGCTTGATGCTAGGTCGCGTTGCCAGAGCGTACTCTCCGGGTCACCTTCAACAAGCGACCGCCGAATACCAAGGCTCTCTTCGTGGGCCCGCAGCGCTCCGCTTGGATCACCAAGGCGACGTCTCAAATCGCCGATTCGAGACAGCGTTACCGAAAGATTGCGCTGCCATGTCGTATTGCCGGCATCAGCGTCAACAAGCTTGCGGCTTATCGCGAGCGACTCAGTGTAGGCCGTCAGTGCTCCACTCGCGTCGCCTGTGTCACGTTTCACATCGCCAATCTTGCTTAGACTAACAACGAGGCCATTTTGCCATTTGGGATTGGCAGGGTCGGCTTCGGCAAGATCGAAATGAATCGCGTAGGCTCCATCGAAGGCTTTCAACGCGTCGTCCGTCTTGCCGATCACCAGCAGGCCATCGCCACCCCTGTCGAGGGCAACCGAAAGTCCATATTGGAATATCGGGTTATCTGGGTCGATGCTGACGAGATCGATTTTGATCTCGAGGCTCTCTCGATAGGCCCTCAGCGCACCATATACGTCGCCAGTCCGCGACTTAATGTGTCCGATCCCTAGGAGAAAGGTCGAAGCGTTATGTTGCCAGTCCGTATCGTCGGGGACCGCTTCGACAATTTGCAAAGCGATGCTGAGCGCTTCTTCGAGGGCGGCAAGCGCCCCGGCTGCATCACCCGCCCAAAGTCTTGCGTCAGCGGCATCGCTGAGGCTTTGAGCGAGAATGCCTTGCCGCTTCAGACTGTCGTCGGCAAGTTCGCGCGCGAGTGCGAGATCCTCTTCGTAGGCACTCAAAGGCCTTTCGGGGGCCGAGTATTGGGCGATGGCACTGCTACAAACCAGCGTCGTGGCCGCCACACAGAAGACGAACAATCTCCTTGGCGTCTTCATCGTCTCATGCCTTCCCTGCTCATCTGGGTAAGTCGCCGACATCGGTCACGCGCATCGGCGACTGAAGTGTTCGACCTACGTGACCGGAAACGAAAAGTAGGACACCATTCTCAACCATTCCGCGCGTCGCGTCGATGGTGACGTCGAGAGCTACGGTGCCATTTCCCGGATCGCCGACGAAAGAATGGGGTCGTATAACTGCGCCGCCTACGTTCCCCTTGACCTTCCGCCCCGCCCGGCGCACATCAGGCGGCGATGAAAGGGCCAAAACCATGCAGAAGTTCGACAAGCTGACCTCGACCGCGATTCCCTTACCGATGATCAATGTCGATACCGACATGATCATTCCCAAGGACTATCTGAAGACGATCAAGCGGACCGGGCTCGGCACCGGCCTGTTCTCGGAGCTCCGCTATCACGAGGACGGCAGCGACAATAAGGACTTCGTTCTCAACCACGGCGCCTACAAGGACGCCAAGATCCTTGTCGCCGGCGACAATTTCGGCTGCGGCTCGAGCCGCGAGCACGCCCCGTGGGCCCTGCTCGACTGGGGGATTCGCTGCGTGATCTCCACCAGCTTCGCCGACATTTTCTACAACAACTGTTTCAAGAACGGGATTCTGCCGATCGTGGTCTCCAAGGAAGACCTCGACAAGCTGATGGACGATGCCGAGCGCGGTGCCAACGCGACGATCTCGGTCGACCTCGAAGCCCAGGAAATCCGCGGTCCCGATGGGGGCGTGGTGACGTTTGATATCGATCCGTTCAAGAAACACTGCCTGCTCAACGGTCTCGACGAGATCGGCCTGTCGCTGGAAAAGGGCCATCACATCGACAAGCACGAAGAGCGGATCGCCGAGCACCGCCCCTGGCATTAGCGCGCGGTCGCTTCAGCCTCACTCCTCCGGCAAGATCGCCGTCGCGGTCTGCAGGATGCGTTCGGCGACGTCGGCGTGGAGGCGTTCGACCATCTGACCCTCGACGGCGATGACCGCCCGGTTGGCGTTCTCTGGCCGGGTGAAGGCGGCGAGCACCTTCTCCGCCCAGGCGACGTCAGCGTCGCTAGGCGCGAAGATCTCGTTGGCGATCGGCACCTGGCGGGGATGGATGAGGGTCTTGCCGTCCATGCCGAGGTCGCGGCCGTCTTCGCAGTCGGCGCGAAAGCCTGACCAGTCGGTGAGATCGTTGAACGTGCCGTCGAGCACAGCGAGCCCGTAAGCGCGGGCGGCGAGCACGCACTGGCTGAGGGCGGGTTGCAGCGCCCGGCGGATCGCCTTGGGCGGCACATGCATCTCACGCGCGAGATCGTTGGTGCCGATCACCAGCGTATCGATCGGGATCGGCGCACCGTTCTGGGCGACGGCGGCGATCGAGGCGACGTTGAGCACGGCCAGCGGCGTTTCGATCATCACCCACAGGGCAAGACCATCCGGCGCCTGGGCGGCGGTGAGCGCAGCGCGAGCGCGGCGGATGTCCTCGGCGCGCGAAATCTTGGGGATCAGCACGGCGTCCGGCTCGGCGGCGACGGCTGCGGCGATGTCGCGCGCGATCCACGGCGTGCCGAGGCCATTGACTCTTACCACCACCTCGCGCCTGCCATAGGCGCGCACGTTGACCGCGGCGGCGACCGCGGCGCGCGCCATTTCTTTTTCCTCAACGCTGACAGCATCTTCGAGGTCGAGGATCAGGACATCGGCGGCGATCGTGCGGCCCTTGTCGAGGGCGCGGGGGTTCGACCCCGGAACGTAAAGCGCGCTGCGGCGTGGACGCGGCGTTGCCGCCATGCTGACCAGTCTCCCCCAAAAAGCCCGGCGAGAGACTAGAGCAAATGGCCGATCGATTGTATCGGACTTTGCGTCGCCGCAGCCTGAGTTTCCACAGGGCGGCCGAAACCGATAAACTATTGAACACAAGGGGAGATTCGTGGCCGACCGTACCGACAGAGCCGATGTCATCGTCGTCAACAGCCATGTCGTGCGCGGCTCGGTCGGCGGTCGGGCGAGCGTTTTCGCGCTCCAGCGACTCGGGATTCCGGTATGGTCGCTGCCGACCGTGAGCCTCGCCTGGCACCCCGGTCACGGGCCCGCGACGCGTTTCGACACCCCTCCCGACGCCTTCGCGACGCTCGTCGACGACCTGTGTCGCGCGCTGCGACGCCCCCGCCACCCGGGTGTCGGTGGCGTCACTTCCGGCTATCTCGGCAACGCCGGCCAGGCCGGGGACATCGCCACGCTTGTCACCGCGGCGAAGACGGCCGACCCGGAGGCACGTTACCTGTGCGACCCGGTGATCGGCGACACCGGCGGGCTCTACCAGCCCGAGGCGATCGCAACGGCGATCCGCGACCGGCTGTTACCGCTCGCCGATATCGCCACGCCGAACCGGTTCGAGCTCGGCTGGCTGACCGGAACGGCGGCTGAGGACAATGCGGGCCTCGTCACGGCCGCGCGTTCGCTCGGACCGGCCGAGGTGGTGGTGACCTCGGCCTTCGCCGGCGAGGGCGCGATCGGCACGCTGCTGGTCACCGCCGACGCGACCCACCTGCACACCACGGCGGCGGTCGAAGGGGCGCCGCACGGCGCCGGCGACCTGTTCGCAGCGCTCTATTTCGGCCACCGCCTTGAGGGGCGCGAACCGGCCGATGCCATGGTGGCGGCGGCGACCGCGACCGAGGCGATGATCGCACTGGCGGTCACCCGCGGCGACGACGAGATGCCGCTGGCGGCAGGGCAGGACCTGTTGGTTTCGGCGGGCGGCTGAGAGGCCGCCAGACACTGAACCCTATTGCGTGGCGGTGTCTGTCATGCCCCTGCGCTCAAGATCAATCCAAAACCCTTCCTCGTGTGAACGCGCTGCTAGCGTTACGCATTGAGAAGGGGAACGCCGAGACGCGGCTGCCAAAACCGTACCGGCTCATCGGCATCGTTCAGCCAGCTTACCATTTGGTCGGCCGGCAGGTCTGGGCGTTCGAAGCGTACGAAGAGGCTCATAAGGGGCACGCGCGTCCCGGTGGGTCGTCAGGCGAATCCGTGAGCCGTTTGAGGCGTCGATTCCGCGCAAGCGCAACGAGATGTTACACTATAGAGTGCACCGTCCCGCCAAACGGCCAGTGTTCTTGCCAAAGTAGAATTTCCAATGTGCCAGGGCGGTGCCAGCAAAGCCAGGACTCGAAAATTGATCACAACCGATGTCACCGAGATGTTGGGCCTGCGACAACCGATCGTACTCGCGCCGATGTGCGGTATGGCGACAGGCCAGATGGCAGGGGCTGTCGCTCGGGCCGGCGGCCTTGGTTTGATCGGTGTCGGTTCGGCAATGCTGTTCGATGCGGCCTGGGTGCGAGAGCAGTTTACGCAAGCGAAAATGCACGCCCGGAGCGATGCTGAGGGAGCACTCGGTCTCGGGTTTATTACGTGTTTCCTGACCCCGTCCGATCCGACCTTCGAAGCCAGCCTTGCGCTTGAGCCCGACGTCATATTTCTGGCGTATGGCGACGACGTCGCTCCTTACATTGAGATGTCGCACGCTGCCGGGTCGAAAGTCATTTGCCAGGTCCATAACGTCTCACAGGCACAAAGTGCCGCTACCGCAAACGCGGACATCATCGCAGTTCAGGGATGCGACGCGGGCGGACACGGACAGCAACATCTTTCGGCATCAATCACGACGCTCGTCCCGCAAGTAAGAGATGCCATTGACCCGGATATCCCTCTGTTGGCCGCCGGAGGCATTGTCGATGGTCGCGGTCTGGCCGCAGCGCTTGTCCTGGGCGCAGGAGGGGCGGTCATCGGAAGTCGCTTTGTGGTTGCCGAGGAATCCAAGGCTGCCGATACGTTCAAAGCGCGCATCATCGAGGCCAAAACACCAGATGACGGTACGGTTGTCAGTTCCAGTTTCGATCTGTTGAGCGGTATCGATTGGCCACCCGAATACCGACAAGGCCGCGCCTTGGCTGACAGCGAGGCGGTCACACGCTTCCACCGCCCGATAGGCGCCGAGCAGCTTCACCCGTCACAACAGGACAAAGACTGGTACAAATCCTCAGGCTATGAAGCGCGCGCCGTCTGGGTAAACAACGCTGTTGGACTGATTGATGATGAAGCACCGGCAGAAGCGATCACCTTGGAGATCGCCACGCATGCCAGGAAGCTTCTTGATCGGTTCTGAGATTCGAGACCCTGAATTGGGACAGGACGACACCCATCTGACCTAAGCTCTGCGGCAATCGGCGAAGGGTTCTGGCCCGGATTTATCTCGGGCGTGGCTGAGCGCTTGGATTGTGGAGCAGCCTGAAGGGCGAGCGCGCTTCGGCCGAGCCTTGAAAGACGCAGCGCCAGTTTTGCCCTCGTGTTCTCAGCATGAGGGCGTGGTGGGCCGTCGCCGCGAGGCAACTTCCACCGTCCTTCCAGCGGAAGCCGGAATCCATCGATGACGGTTCATTTTGGTGCAGCGATATCGCAATGGAAGCCGCGTTGCCTGGACCCTGACCCCCGATCGAGCCGGGGCCGAGCTTTCGTCGGGGTGACGGGTGTGGACGGGGTGGCGGTCATGCGTGCTTCGAGGCTCCGCTGACGCGGAGCTCCTCAGCATGAGGACGTAGGTTGGCGAGGCACGGTCTTGGGTGGGGCCCACCAGTGGCCTCATCTTGAGGTGCGAGCGAAGCGAGCCTCGAAAGACGCAGCGCCAGTTTCGCCCTCGTGTTCTCAGCATGAGGGCGTGGTGGGCCGTCGCCGCGAGGCAACTTCCACCGTCCTTCCAGCGGAAGCCGGAATCCATCGATGACGGTTCATTTTGGTGCAGCGATATCGCAATGGAAGCCGCGTTGCCTGGACCCCGATCGAGCCGGGGCCGAGCTTTCGTCGGTGTGACGGGTGTGGACGGGGTGGCGGTCGTGCGTGCTTCGAGGCTCCGCTGACGCGGAGCTCCTCAGCATGAGGACGTAGGTTGGCGAGGCACGGTCTTGGGTGGGGCCCACCAGTGGCCTCATCTTGAGAGCCAGTCACCGGCCTCTTCTTGAGAGTCTGTCCCTCCGGCCTCATCTTGAGGTGCGAGCGAAGCGAGCCTCGAAAGAGGCAGCGCCAGTTTTGCCCTCGTGTTCTCAGCGTGGGGGCATCGTGGGCCGTCGTCGCGAGGCAACTTCCACCGTCCTTCCAGCGGAAGCCGGAATCCATCGATGACGGTTCATTTTGGTGCAGCGATATCGCAATGGAAGCCGCGTTGCCTGGACCCCGGAACCCCGATCGAGCCGGGGCCGAGCTTTCGTCGGGGTGACGGGTGTGGACGGGGTGGCGGTCATGCGTGCTTCGAGGCTCCGCTGACGCGGAGCTCCTCAGCATGAGGACGTAGGTTGGCGAGGCACGGTCTTGGGTGGGCCACCAGTGGCCTCATCTTGAGGGCCTGCCCCCGACTTGATCGGGGGCGCGAGCGAAGCGAGCCTCATAAGACACAGTGCCGGTTTCGCCGACTTAGGTAGCAGATGCAGGAAGGCGGCAAACTGTAATCCTCTGTTTTTCTTATCTTATCCGCTTTTGTTCCCGACTGTCTCGAATGGTTAATGTTTAGTTAATACAGTGAGTGGGCTACACGCCGCCACTACCCCCTTGCCAGACCTCGCGCAGAGTGGTAGTCGGCTATCTCTAGATAGACCGGGATTCGCTACCATGCGGGACATCAGTATTGACCTTCGGGAGCGCCTTGAGGCCGCCGAGAAGGCGAAGTCGGACATAGACGCCGAATACCGGCAACGAGTGGCTTCACTCGAAACCGAGATCACGGCTATTCGCAGCCTTCTAGATATCGAGGCCAAGCGGAGTGGTCGTCGCAGTATAGCGGCGCCAGCGCCAGCCATGCCTATCAAGGAGTTCATGATCGCGACCATTACGGAAAGTGGACCGAAGACGAAAACCGAGCTGCGAGATATCGCAGATCGAGCTGGATACTTCGCCGCCGGCGAGAATCCGGGACGCACAACACACGGTCATACCTTGAGTTTGGTCCGGCAAGGGAGGCTGACCGTCAAGGACGACAAGTACCATCTGCCATCGCCGGACACGGCGGGGCATGAGAAAGGCCCGGAAGCGGCAACTTCCGAGCCTTCTCTAGTTTAGGGGGCAATGCCGACAGGGTTGTCGGGGTACGTTTGGAGCGTCACCAGTTGGGGTTCGAGTCCCCTTGCCTCCACCTCCCTCCCCCTTCCACAAGGGGAGGGAGACTACTAGCTACCCGCAAGATCGGGGTCCACACTCGGTCCTCTGCGGGGCCTTACTGGGCCGGCCGTCGTCTAGCAATAGACGGCGGTTCGGCTCGGTGTGACTCACACAAAACCGACAATATGTCAAGGATTAGAGAGACTTAGCCAAAAAGCTCTTTGATTTGAGTCGGTTAGTCCAGTCTTAGATTACGGGCGCCGACTGCCTCGCCGACCTATTGACGGCGATCTATATCGTCACGAATGCCGCCAAGGTCTCGGCTTGCAGTTGTCCCGTGATCTGGGATGAGTTCCCATTCGTGGGAACAGCAGTCGGCAGGTCAGTTTTTCCCGGTCGGATCGCGGTCCGGGAGAAACCGACGAGAAAGGCGCAAGTCATGCGAATCGAGGCAATCAAGATCGGCGACAACCCGCCGGCCGACGTCAACGTCATCGTCGAGGTGCCGGTCGGCGGTCAGCCGATCAAATACGAGATGGACAAGGAGGCCGGTACGCTGGTCGTCGACCGGTTTCTGTATACGCCGATGACCTATCCGGGCAATTACGGCTTCGTCCCGCACACGCTGTCGGAGGACGGCGACCCGATCGACGTCCTCGTCTGCAATACGCGACCGCTGGTTCCGGGGTGCGTCATCAACGTGCGTCCGATCGGGGCCCTGATGATGGAGGACGATGCCGGCACGGACGAGAAGATCATCGCCGTCCCGTCGCCGCATCTGACCAAGCGCTACGACGCTATCGAGAATTTTTCCGACCTGCCGGACATTACGCTGCAGCAGATCGAGCATTTCTTCGACCACTACAAGGATCTCGAGCCAGGAAAGTGGGTCAAGATCGGCGCGTGGATGGACGTCGCGCGGGCCCGTGACATGATCTCCAACGCGATCGCGCGCGCACGCGGGCCAGGGTTATGACGCCCCGGGACGAGTGGTTGGGAACGTGGTGCGTGCTTCGAGGCCGCCTTCGGCGACTCCTCAGCATGAGGGTGATGTCAGTTGAACCTCCACCGCGTCGTCCTCCGGCTTGACCAGAGGACCCGGTATCACCGGCATTCGACTGGGCAATGAAACGCTAAAGCTGGCATCGCGATCTTCAACGGAGCTACGGTTTCGATGGGTCCTCTGGTCAAGCCAGAGGACGACAGAGAGCGGGTTTGCCCGCCGCACGTCTGCGGTTGGCAAAATACCCGGCGATGACTTCTCTCCTGTCGGAGAGCGTTTGTCGACGGGACCTGCGTGCTTCGAGGCCGCCTTCGGCGACTCCTCAGCATGAGGAGGATGTCAGTTGAACCTCCACCGCGTCGTCCTCTGGCTTGACCAGAGGACCCGGTATCACCGGCATTCGACTGGGCAATGAAACGCCAAAGCTGACATCGCGATCTTAATCGGGGCAACGGTTTCGATGGGTCGTCTGGTCAAGCCAGAGGACGACAGAGAGCGGGTTTGCCCGCCGCACCCTGGTTGTGGAGCGTAAGCATCATGCCAGTTATGTCGGCCCCGGCCTCTCCCGCCGCTCATTCCCGCGCAGGCGGGAATCCAAAACAGCTTCGCTTTTGGTCACGCCAAGACTGGGTCCCCGCCTTCGCGGGGACGAGCGGTGGGGGGATGGTGTGGTTCCCGCGCTGCCGCTGTGCCTACCTCGTTACCGCTCATTCCCGCGGAGGCGGGAATCTAAGCCCACCCAGGATTCGTAGCCGGCAACTGGGTCCCCACCTGCGTGGGGACGAGCGGAAGAGGGGGTGATGAGGTCGGCGTGACATGTCCTCCGCCCATTGCCGTCACCCTAGAAATCGATCGCCACCGATGGTGCGCTGCGCCGTGCCTCGCCATGGTACACGGCCTCGATGTTGTTGCCGTCGGGGTCGAGAACGTAAGCGGCGTAGTACCCCGGGTGATAGGGTCGCTCGCCGGGCGCGCCGTTATCGCGCCCTCCATGTTCCAGCGCAGCACGGTAGAAGGCATCCACCGTCGCGCGATCCTTTGCCTGGAAGGCCAGGTGATGACGCCCCGTCAGTTCACCCAGCGCCGCCGGACTGTCGACCGAGGACACCACAAATTCGTCAGCCCAAAAGAAGTCCTGGGTCGTGTCGACGATGGGAATCTCCAACACGCCCAGAACGGCCGTGTAGAAATCCTGGCTGGCTTTGAGATCGCGCACCACGAGTTGCAGGTGGTCGATCAGCCGACCGCGATGCAGTTGATTGGTTGTCATGACTAACCTCCCTGTGAATAGGCTTCTGAAGCTTTCCCCCTGGCGTCGGTCGCTTTGTCTCCAGAGGGTGTCAGCTCCACACGCCAAAGGCGATGTTACGCTCCAGGGTATTCTGTAGCGGCAGCTCGTTGTCGGGACACCTGGCCATCGTCAATCACATTCCCTTTCCGAGGTTTCGGCCATGACCCTTTGGGTCGCCGGCGTCGATGGCTGCCGGGCCGGCTGGGCAGTGGTGTTCCGGGCGCTCGACGGGCGTGCGCCGCCGGTGTTCGCGGTCGTGCCGACCTTCCGGGCGTTACTGGACGATCCGCGCCAACCCGCGACGATCGCCGTCGACATGCCGATCGGCCTGCCGGACCGGGTCGGCCGCGGCGGGCGCGGGCCGGAGTCGGCGGTGCGGCCGCTGCTCGGCCAGCGCCAGTCGTCGGTGTTCTCGGTGCCGTCGCGCGCCGCGGTGATGGCGGACGACTACGGCGAGGCCTGCCGACGGGCGCTCGCCACCTCCGATCCGCCGCGCAAGGTGTCGAAGCAGTGTTTTCATCTTTTTCCGAAGATCCGCGAGATCGACGCGCTGATAACGCCGGCGCTGGAGGCCCGCGTCTTCGAGAGCCATCCGGAGGTGGCGTTCTGGCGGCTGAACGACGAGGCGGCGATGGCCTCGCCGAAAAAGATCAAGGGCCGGGTCAACCCCTACGGCATCGCCGAGCGGGCGGCGCTGCTCGGGCGTCACGGCTTCGACCGGGGCTTCCTCGATCAGCCGCTGCCGCGCGGGGTCGGCCGCGATGACCTGATCGATGCCGCGGTGCTGGCGGTGATCGCCGAACGGATCGTGCGCGATGAGGCGGTCAGCTTTCCCGCCGACCCGCGCCGCGACTCAAAAGGCCTCCGGTGCGGGATCTGGGCCTGAAATCGCCTCGACGTCGGTCATGGCGATGGTGGTGCAGTCTTCCTCGACCGCGGCGACCCGGACGAACTTCTCCGGGATGACGTTGATCTCGATGCCCGGCCCGTCCATCGCCGGCCGCTCCTCGATGCGCGCCTCGATGAAGACAAGGAGTTCCGCGCCCGGCTCGTCGATGACCTCGAGATAGGCGCGCTCGAGCAGGATGTGCTCCTCCTCGAAGGCGACCGGATAACGCACCTCGGTCTCACAGTGGGTGAACACCGCGGCGTCGGCGAGGTAGGAGTACATGCCGACCATTGCCTGACGCGGCGCCATGTCGGCGGCGACCGCCGGTGTGGCCAGGGCCGCGATCGCGATGACCGCGGCCGGTGCACGCAACTGTCTCATGGCTTCGTCCCCCTTCAGCCCGTGACGGGCCGAGTGTACGCCCGCGTGGGGCGCTTTGGGAAGGTCGGGGCTGGTAGCGCGGGAGGTGCTGCGTGCTTCAAGACGAGGACTCCAGAAATCTCGGTTCGCTTCACCTGCTTCCTCCCACTCCGCGTCGTCCTCTGGCTTGACCAGAGGACCCATCGAAACCGTTGATCCGATGAAGATCGTGATGCCCGCTTTTGACGCTTCATTGCCCAACTGTGTGCTGGCGATAGCGGGTCCTCTGGTCAAGCCAGAGGACGACGGGTGGTGACGTTCAGGCGCCGCTCTGCGCGCTTCGCACCGCCGAGCTCCGCCGTCTCCTCCCGCAAGGAGGGAGAGGGGCGTTTGGCGAGGATTCCCGCAGAGGAGCCCACGAGGCGAGGGGGGCCGGGCGAGCGGGGGTGCAGTTTGGTCGGGTTTTCATCAGTGTTGCGTGCTTCGAGGCTCGGGCTCACGCCCTCACACCCCCGACCCGATCGGGGACGCACCAAACGTTCAACCCACGGGCATGCGCTGACCGGGTGGCAGCGGGACGCTCGCTTCGTTCGCGCAAGGCGCCCGCGGTTTGGCCGGTCAGGCCGATGCGGCGGTGAAGGTTGCCAGCACCATGCCGTCAGCGCCGGTCAGCGTCAGCCGGGTGCCGTCGATGACATAGCCGGCGACCGCGGGCAGGGCAGTGACAAACCGATGCTCGCTTGCCGCGGCGGCAGCGCAGTACATGCGGGTGGTCATGACCGGACTGAACGACAGGCGGTCACCGTCAAGGGTGTAGACGGCGCCGAGATTGTTGCAGCCGGTGTTGCCGGCGACCGAACCGTCGGCGGCGAAGATCAGGTGCGCCGAGGTTCGACCGGGCTCGGCCGGTTCGCCGCGCGCCGATACCAGCATCCAGCGGGTGTCGATCAGCGGCGTGTCGGCCGCGGCGGCCACGGACATCGGGGCCAGGAGCAGGGCGACGAGAACGATCAACTTGACAGGGAAACGGGGCATAGTTTCGGTCTCCGACATGTCCCCTCGGGCGCGGAGAGACCAGACGAATGCGGCGGGATTTGGGGCGGACACTGCGCTTGGAGGTTCGGCGCAGTGTCCCGCCTGCGTGGAGCGCCTCGTTACATCCGTGAAGGCTGTCAGACCTAAACGGCGAGCAGCTCGACCGTGAAGTCGGAGTACTTCAGCTTCTGGCCGGGGTCGACCTTGGCGAACTGGACCTGCCCACCGCCGGCATTGCCGTTCGAGTCGATGTAGAGCTTGCCGGTGTCTTTGTCGTAGATGATCCGGTCGTCGGCGTCCTTGGCTTCGGTGCCCCTGCGAAAGGCGGACTTTTCCAGCGGCCCAAGGGACAAGCCGTTGAATTCCGCCGGATCGAGGAAGAACTTGTCCTTACCGGACTCGAAATTCTTCACCCGGTCGGAATCAGGAAGGTTGTCGAAGACGAACTTTTCCTTCTTGTCTCCCGCGATGAGCTTGTCTTTGCCCTCTTGGGCAAAGATGTAGCCTTTGGTCTTGCCGTCGCGATTGTCGAACGTGTCGTTGCCATCACCGAGGTAGACATCGCCCTTGATCTTGCCCTCGTTGATGACCTTGTCATTGCGGCTGTTGTCAAGCGAGACAACGCCTTCGATTGCCCCCTTATTGGTCAGCTTGACCTTGGCATTGGTGAAAATCGCGGCGCCATCGGCTTGTGAGGTGGTCAGCCCACCCTTGATCACCCCGTCCTCCTGGTTGACGATCTTCGTCCTCAGGCCGGCGAGGGCCCCGACATACACGCCGATCTGCTCGGATTCGATGGACTTGTAGTTTTTGATGACCGGGCCCGCGGTCGAGCCGGCGAGCAACGCCGTGGAGTAGAGGCCGACCGAACCGCCGACTATCTCTCCATAATTCTCGGCCGAGAAATCTCCCATCGCAGTATTACGTACACCTTGGCTCAATCCATAGATATCTCCGTCGTTGATAAGGGATCCTTTGACGTGGGTGACGTCGGACGGGTGAAATTGAACACCATATTGGAAGCCGTTGATTTGGCCGAATTCCTTATTTTTTAGGGTGGCATCGTTCTTGGTAAAAAGAACAGCGCTGCTCGTGTAGCTATAAATATAACCCTTGTTGACCAGCGTGCTTTCTTTGCGCTCACTGACGATCGTGTTGACATTGGAACCAACGTCGACCTGATCATCGATCTTCCATTTCTGACCGATCTTGGAAAATTCGATCGCAGGACTGTCAAGGACGAATCTGTTGCTGCTTTGAGTCGGCATGACTCGCTCCCGTGAGGTTTCGCTGTGCGTCGCCCGAGCCAGCCGCCGCCAATCGCAGTCGGTCGCTCAACGGCATCTTACACGATCAACGGGAGCGACCAATTGATGCACGTCATGGGCATCGACAGCGGCGCTGCCGCTTTCGGTCACGACACCGCTCGCGTCGTCGCCCGTCGCGACGCGCGCTGACCCGTGATTCGAAGGTCCGGCCGCCGTATCCGCGTGCCACGTCAGGGCAGGCACCTCGCCTTGACGTCGTAGATGCCCGTGCCGTCGTCGTACACGTATTCCACTGTGCCGGTTGCGCCTTCGTAGATCCCGGTCCCGCCGATGATGTTGGTGATACGCCTGAGATCCAGGTCCAGCGCCGGCCGGCTGGTATCCGCCGCGTCGGCGCGCGCCTGGTCGACGGCCATTGTGGAAAAGATCTCACCCTCGGGCAGAACGAAGAAGAAATGGGTGAAACCCTTGACCGCCTGGCCCTGGTCGTTGGTCTCCAAAACCTCGGCAATATGCAGCTTCGCGCCGATGGCCGCGCCCGAGCTGTCCTCCAGCACTCGGCGGCCGATCCGCTTGTCGCCGGCGCTGAGGCCGCCGCTGCCGTCGAAGTCGAAGAACTCCACGTGCCGACCGCCTTCCGGGCCGAACACCGTTATCTCCTCGCACGAGGCGGCAATCATCTGCGTCGACAGGAGCAGGCCGACGATACCGACCGCGACCATTTTGGCTGTCTTCATTGCGCCCTCCAAAGGATGGGAATCGTGCTCCATGGTGTCTGCCCTCAGCCGGGACAGACGATGTCGATCTCGACGTCGTAGGTGCCGTCGCCGCGCGGCACCGGCCGGGTGTTGCCGGTGGCGCCGGCGAATACGCCGGTACCGCCGAGCACCACCCACTCGACCGGATCGACCGACGATTGGCTGGTGTCGGTGGGATCGCGAAGCTGGCTGAACAGCGAGGTCCGCAAGGTGCCGGCATCAAAGACGAGGACGGCGTTGGCCATCAACGCGTGACCGTCGCCGTCTTCAGGATGCGGGTGCATGACCGTCGTCGTCGTGTGCTGCGTTCCGATCCGATTGCCGTCGGTGTCGAAATACATGAACTTGAGGACACGCTGATCGCCGGGCGACAACTCGTCCTCGCCGTGATCGATGAAGTGAATCGTGTCCAGTTCGCTCACCGCTTGGAACGGCGCGCACGTGGTGTGGGCGGATGCGGCGTTTATCGAAAGCGCCAAAGCCAGGACCGGCAATGCGGTCAGGCTGCATGCATGCGTTCTGATCATCGTCGTCTCCCCGGTTTTCATGCGCGGACAGCCTGCCGGCGAAGAGTGAAAAGACTAAGACGGGTGCGATGACGCTTGTCGGCCGCGCCGCGACGGTGTCACTGCGCGGGAATGCGCTGACCGGTGAATCCCTGGCCGAACGCTCGGATCGGCGGTTCGCTCGGATCGAACGGGTTCTGCCCGAACGCGAACTGTTCTCCGGAGGAGCGTCCCGAGAACCGTTGGAACTTGCCCTGTTCGAGCCCCTCGAAGGTGAGGGTGTAGACGGTACGCGCCGTTCCGGTCGGCGCGCCACTGTCGCGATCGAAGTTGAAGTCGACGATCGTCGCCACGACCTGGTTGGGACCCGTCTGCTGCCAGCTTCCCAGTCCGCTGGTGTAGCTGTTGTGCTGTTCCCCGCTGCCGACCTCCGAGACGGTGCCGCCCCGGGTGAACGACAGGACCCGCTGGAAGTCGTTGTCGTGGATCAGCAGATACGCGCCCTCGACCGCGATCGCCATGCGATCGTCTGCCTGGGCGGTCGTCAGGCCCATCGCAAAGACAAGGTACAGGGTGGAAATCAGCCACCGCATGACGGCACACTCCCCTTTTTGGTCGAGCTTACGCGCGGAGTCTGAAGCGCCCGCGACAATCCGACAAGTCCGGCGCCGAACAGTATTTTGAGATGGATGAGATGGGCGCGAAAAAGGGCCGCGGCCAAACAGACCGAGGTCCCCGGCGTGTGCCGCCGGGGACAGGTTGGTCAGGAGCTGTTGCTGTCAGCCCGGGCTGTCTGCAGATGACAGCGGCAGGCGCTATACGAACAGCTCGACGGTGAAGTCGGAGTATTTCAGCTTTTGGCCGGGATCGACCTTGGCGAACTGAATCGGCGCGCTGCCGCCGACGCCGTCGTCGAGATAGAGCTTGCCGCTGTCCTGGTCGTAGATGATCCGATCGTCGGCGTCTTCGGCCTCGGTGCCCTTGCGGAAGGCAGACTTGGCCAGCGGCCCCGCGGTCAGGTCGCCGAATGCACCCTCGGCAAGAAAGAACTTGTCCTTGCCGGACTCGAAATTCTTGACCCGGTCGATGTTGGACGTCCCGTTGATCGGGCCCATGAACACGAACTTGTCCTTGGCATCCCCGGCGGTGAGCTTGTCGTTGCCGTCGAACCCAAAGATCTTCTTCGTGACTTCGCCGTCGGTGTTGTCGAGCGTGTCGTCGCCTTGGCCCAGATAGACATCGCCCTTGATCTTGCCGGTGTTGGTGATCGTTGCTTTATCAACGGTTGGACTATTGACGTCGCCTTTGATCATGCCCTTGTTGACGAGGGTCATCTTGCCGGTGTTGAACACGGCCGCGCCGCCTTCGTCGATCTTGCCGCCCTTGATCACACCGTCCTTCTGGTTGACGATTTTCGACCTGAGGCTGGGATCCGGAGCGCCAACCCAAACGCCATATATATCGGACTTGATTGAACCGCCGTTTTTTATGATCGGGCCCGAGGTTGAACCAGGGAGGGCTCCCTGTGAGAAGATACCGTAAGTAAAACCATATATTTCTCCCTGATTATCGACTTCAAAGTCGCCCATCGCCGTATTATAAATGCCGCCAACGCCACCAAAGATCTCGCCGTCGTTGATGGCCGCCCCTTTTGTGTCGGTGACGTCGTCAGGAGTAAACAACACTCCAAACGTTTCGCCCTTAATGTCGCCGGTTTCCTTGTTGACGAGCTTCGCATTATCTTTGTAGAATTGGGCGCCATAGGCGTTAAAAGAATAGATTGAGCCTTTGTTAACGAGTGTATTGTTCATATGCAGGCTCAAGACGGCTGGTCCACTCGATCCGACATCGACGCCCTTGTCGATCTTCCATTTCTGGCCGGGATTGGAAAATTCGATGGCCGGACCTCCGGGTACGTAGATGTCGCTGCTCTGTGTGGGCATGACCTTGTCCTTTCTCGTTTCGCTCCACTGTTCGTCGGGGAGTTCCACCGACACGGCAGCCCCGTTGGGGTCATCCTACCGAGGATTGCACAGCAACGCTGTGACCCAGTTACAGGCCGTGCGCTCCTCCCGGTTTGGGCGAAGCCTAGGTCGAGGCCCGGCGGTCATCATCGCCGCGGCACATCGGTGGCGCGCCCCTCTCTGATCAACGGTTGAGGCGCGCCGCCAGCAACGGACGAGCGAACGCAGCTCCGCGCTATACGAACAGTTCGACGGTGAAGTCGGAGTATTTCAGCGTCTGGCCGGGATCGACCTTGGCGAACTGGACCTGCCCACCGCCGGCATTGCCGTTCGAGTCGAGGTAGAGCTTGCCGGTGTCCTGGTCGTAGATGATCCGGTCGTCGCCATCCTTGGCCTCGGTGCCTTTGCGAAAAGCGGACTTGGCCAGCGGGCCAGAGCCAAGGGTGTTGAATGCGGTCTGCTCGAGAATGAATGTGTCCTTGCCGGACTCGAACTTTTTGATCCGGTCGATGTTGGTCGTGCCGTCGATCACGCCGAAGAACACGAATGTGTCCCTGGCGTCGCCGGCGATGAGCGTGTCCTTGCCGCTCTCCCCGAAGATGCGACCGGTGACCTTGCCGTCGCGATTGTCGAAGGTGTCGTCGCCTTTGCCCAGGCGGACATCGCCCTTGATCATGCCGCCGGTGTTGTCGATCGTGTCGTTGGCGCCGCCGAGATCAATGTCGCCCTTGATCTTGCCAGTGTTGGTGACGGTGTCCTTGTCGACATTCTCGCTGTCGATATCGCCCTTGATCTTGCCCTTGTTAACGAGGGTCATCTTGCCGCCTTCGTTGAACACGGCCGCGCCGGGCTCGCCGAACATGCCGCCTTTGATCACACCATCCTTTTGGTTGACGATCTTGGACCGCAGGCCGGGCGCGTCGACAAACACACCATAGTTGTCGGACGTGATGGCACCGGCGTTCTTAATAACCGGTCCGGCGGTCGATCCGGCGTTCGCCGCCTCGGAGTAGATGCCGTTCTGATGACCATAGATCTCTCCGCGGTTCTCGACGACGAAGTCGCTCATCCCAAGATTGGCAACGCCGGCATCGTGACCGAATATCTGGCCGTAGTTGAAGACGAACCCCTTGAGATCGGTGATGCTGGCGGACTCAAAATAAACGCCGGACATTCCACCGTTGATATAGCCGGTCTCCTTGTTGATGAGCGTTGCATTGTCTTTTGTGAAATAGACGCCGGCATTGGCATACGAATAGATCGTACCCTTGTTGGAGACAGTGTTGTTGGTGTACTCGCTGACGATCGCCGGCACCGACGAGCCAACATCGACGTTTTTGTCGATCTTCCACTTCTGACCGGACTGCGAAAATTGGATGGCGGGGGCGCCGGGTACATAGATGTCAGTGCTTTGGGTGGGCATATCTCTGATCCTTTTGGTTTTGCTTCAAATAACTGTCGGAAAAACTCTGCCGCCGAAGGCAACCCCTCGGCATGTCGACCGGCGGGCCATACACTGAAAAGGCGAGCGACGAAGTGATGCACGTCACAGGCGCCGGGCGCGGCGCGGTCGCCTTCCGATGAGGCGGCTGGACGCCGCCTCCGGTCGCCGCGAGCGCCGTAAGCCGCTGGGCGTGGCGAAAATCCGCTAGGTCAGGGTAATCAGATCGACGGTGAAGTCCGAGTACTTCAGCGTCCGGCCGGGATCGACTTTGGCGAACTGGATCGGTCCGCTGCCGCCGACACCGTCGTCGAGATAGAGCTTGCCGCTGTCCTGGTCGTAGATGATCCGGTCGTCGACGTCTTCGGCCTCGGTGCCCTTGCGGAAGGCAGACTTGGCCAAAGGACCGTCGGTTAGGTCGCCGATAACGAGCATCCAGACGGCGGGCAGCGGCAGGCGCTAGACGAACAGCTCGATGGCGAAATCGGAGTATTTCAGCTTCTGGCCGGGGTCGACCTTGGCGAACTGGACGGGATCGTCGCCGCCGACACCGTCATCGAGGTACAGCTTGCCGCTGTCCTGGTCGTAGATGATCCGGTCGTTGCCGTCTTCGGCTTCGGTGCCCTTGCGGAACGCGGACTTGGCCAGCGGCCCCTTCACCAGATCGCCGAACGTACCCTCGGTGAGAATGAACTTGTCCTTACCGGACTCAAAGTTCTTGATGCGGTCGATGTTGGTCGCGTCGTAGAACACGAACTTGTCCTTCGCGTCGCCGGCAATGAGCTTATCGTCGCCAAATCCCGTGAAGATGAGGCCGGTGACCTTGCCGCCGGTGTTGTCGAACGTGTCTTCGCCGCTACGGAGGTAGACGTGTCCGTCGATCTTGCCTGAGTTGGTGATCGTGTCCTTGAGGCTCGAGCCGTAGACGTCGCCGTTGATCTTGCCTTTGTTGATCAGGGTCATCTCGCCGCCCGAGACGTAGACAGCTGCGCCACCGTTGTCGTTGATCTCACCACCGTCGATCACGCCGTTCTTCTGGTTGACGACCTTCGACCTCAGGCCGGCGTCAGCGTCCAGGCGAATCGCAAATTTTTCCGACTTGATCGAATCGTAGTTTTTGATGACCGGACCAGCGGTCGACCCGGCATAAAATGCATGGGAGTAAATCCCGTTTTGAGAGCCCAGAACCTCGCCGTAATTCTCGACCTTGAAGTCTCCCATCCCATCGTTCCTGACGCCGGTGTGCAGACCCGCGATCTCGCCATGGTTGATCACCGTGCCTTTGACGTCGGTAGGGGCGAATGGATCGAACTGAACACCGTATTGCCCACCGGTGATGTGGCCGGTTTCCTTGTTCAGGAGCATCGCGCCAGTCCTGCCGAAGTAGACACCGACGTCGCCATACGCATAGACGGTGCCCTTATTGACGAGATCACTGTTGGCGTACTTGCTGAAGACCGCCGCGGCTGCCGACGCGCCAACGTCGACGTTCTTGTCGATTTTCCACTTCTGATCGGACTTGGAAAACGCGATCGCCGGGGCATCGGCCGAAAAAATGTCGTTGCTCTGTTTAGGCATTTTTCTGATCCTTCTCGTATCGCTGAAAGCATCCGTCGGGAAAATCTGCCGCAGAACGACAGCGGCCGATTACCCGAGTGACGGGCAATGCGTTGTTATTCGAACATTTCCACTGTGAAGTCGGAGTATTTCAGCTTCTGGCCGGGATCGACCTTGGCGAACTGGACATGTGGATCTCCACCGACGCCGTCCTCGTCGTGGTACAGCTTGCCGCTGTCCTGGTCGTAGATGATGCGGTCGTCGCCATCCTTGGCCTCGGTGCCCTTGCGGAAGGCGGATTTGGCCAGCGGCCCGGCGGGCAAGCCGCTGAATTCCCACTGTTCGAGGATAAACGTGTCCTTGCCGGACTCGAAGTTCTTCACCCGGTCTATGTTGGTCGTTCCGTTGATCGGGCCGTCGAACATGAACGTATCCTTGGCATCGCCGGCGATGAACTTGTCCTTGCCGTCGAGGCCGACGATGCGACCGGTTACCTTGCCGCCGGTGTTGTCGAACGTGTCATCGTTGCTGCCGAGATAGACGTCACCCTTGATCTTGCCCATGTTGGTGATGGTGTTGGTGTCGTCGTTGGGGGTGGTCACATCGCCCTTGATCTTGCCCTTGTTGATGAGGGTCATGTCGCCGTTTGGGTTGTGGACAGCGGCGCCGCCATCGAAGACCTTGCCGCCTTCGATCACGCCATCCTTCTGGTTGACGATCTTCGACCTCAGGCCGGGGATGGCGAAGACATGGACACCGTACGTGTCGGACGTGATGGAGCCGGCGTTCTTGATGACCGGGCCTGCGGTCGAGCCGGAGTTGCCGGCGAGGGAATAGACCCCATAGACTTGGCCGGATATCTCGCCGTAGTTGTCGAGCTTGAAGTCTCCGGTCCCAGAGGTCAAAACACCCGCCTGAAGCCCAAGTATTTCGCCATGATTGACGACCGATCCCTTGACGTCGGCGTTGGTGGTCGGGTCAAAATGGACGCCGAATTGACCGCCATTGATGTGACCGCTTTCCTTATTTTTGAGCGTTGCGTTGTTCTTGGTGAAATAGACACCGTAGTCATCGTCTGAATAGATCGATCCCTTATTGATGAGGGTGTTGTTTTCGTGAAAGCTAGCGACGGCCGGAAGATTCGACCCAACATCAGCGTCCTTGCCGATCTTCCATTTCTGGCCAGCCTTGGAGAAGTTGATGGCGTAAGTCCCGATAACGATCTTGTCTTCGTTTTGCGTGGGCATGACGTGCCTTCCTTGTCATAGGGCTCAATTGCAGATCGGTACGCGTGTCGCGAGCCGCAGCGCCCGGTTGTTGACTGGGCCGGGGTCGTACAACAGGAAGGCGAACGATGAAGTGACGCCGGCCACACACCGCCGGGAGCGGTGCGGCCGCGGGCAGGTCACGATGGTGGGCATGCTGCTGACCAGCCCGGGCAACGCGAGCTGCCCGGGCGTGGCAGGCAATGGTGCTATGAGGCGAGCCGTTCGACCGTGAAATCGGAGTGCTTCAGCTTCTGGCCGGGATCGACCTTGGCGAACTGGATCGCGCCGTTGCCGCCGATGCCATCACCGTCGAAGTACAGCTCACCGCTGTCCTGATCGTAGATGATCCAGTCGTCGCCATCCTTGGCCTCGGTGCCCTTGCGAAAGGCGGACTTGGCCAGCGGGCCGAGAGGCAAGACGGCGAATGCGCCCTGCTCAAGAACGAACGTGTCCTTGCCGGACTCGAACTTCTTCACCCGGTCGAAATCGACGAGAATAGCGGCGCCCAGCAGGGAGCCGGGCGTTGGCTATGCTTTCAGTTCTTCGGCCTGACGAAACCAAGCCAGCGTTTGATCGCGATGCGCCTGCCCCCAGCGTTCGATGAAACGCTGGGTATGGTGATCTTTCATATCACCCAAAGCGGCGATCCGTTCCTGGACATATTGCGGTGTCAGCGGGATGCCGCAGAACACCGTGATGCAGTGTTTCCAGTCTTCGTAGGTTCTGGGGACGATGTCCATCGGTGCCTCATGTCTTTCGGGGGCCGCCCGTCAAGCTGGCGGCCATCCGGCTCTGGTCGCGTGAGCCCCGCAGCTTATTGGTCCACGAGCAAGTCTATGTTTCTAGTGGAACTTTTGAATTCGACATTTGAGCGAGAGCTTGGCCGCCCATGGGACTCAAATGTCAAATTCGTTCCACTAGCCTTCCGGCATTACAGAAGAGTGGTGAGAAATGATCAGCCAGTTCTCTCCATCCCATCTGTACACGAAGCTGTACCGCGCCTTAACGGTTTCGCCTTTGGCCGCGAACGTAAAGGTGCAGAGGCCTGAATCAACGGCGATGTCCCCGCTGATATCAATCTGGCGGAGGTCGACGACTCCGGTTGGTTCGCTTTGCAGAAAGTGGGTGAAATAGTCTTCCTTCTCCGCCGGTGTCAGGCGCGGCGTGTTGGAGACCGTTGGCAGGAGAATGGAACGTTCCGCGTAATTGGCCACCACTTTCCTAGGGTCACCCGTCTTCAGCGACTCGTTCCAACGGTCAAACAGAGCAGCGATCGTTTCGTCAGTGGCGGTCATGGCCCCTCTTCCCAGGTTGACACCGGATATCGGCAGCGAAGTGCCCCATCATCGTCTGCTCCAGGCACGACCAGGAATGCAGCGGCGACGGCTAGGTGTAGATGCACGCTAAACCGAGCCGGAGCCAGCCTTTCTGAAGCAAATGGGCGATTACGGGGTGCGGCTATTCGCAGCGCGGCAACACCGTCTCGTTACCGGTCGTCGGGTTGAGGATGGTGATCGCCGTGCCCGTTCTGTCGACGACGATGAACGGGTTCGGCCAGTCGGGCAGGGCGCCGTAAGGGTCGACGCAGGTGTCACCGTCGCAATAGAAGCCGTCGGCTTCGATCACTTCGCCCTGCACAAGCTCGATCGCGTAGGTGAGCCGGTCCGGACCGTCGCGGTTGACCGCGGGGCCGCCGTTGAGGAAGGCGCAATAGTCCCGCGTCGCATAGCGCTCGGTCGCGGCGGCTGGCGTCGCGCAGATCGCGAAGGCTACTAGGGAAACCAGGCGCATGGCGTACCGGCCGGCCCAGCGGGGCGGCAAGACAAGCAGGGTCGCAGGGGAACGGATCATGGTTTGCGGGTCTCGGGTCGCGCGGCGTGATCGGGACACCAGGCTCGAGGCAGAGGACAGGGACTTAACCGCCCGCGGCGGTCGAAAGGAAGATGTCGCCCGCGACCCGCGGCGGCCCGCTCCGGTCCCGTCGCGCTTCACCTCCGGCGGCTGCCGTGCGAAGGGGTGACCCGTGCCTGACCTCGCTCGAGTCGCCCCGCTGCCCGTGACCTATTTCATCCTCAAATACCTCCACGTTCTCGGCGCGATGGTCATTCTTGGGACCGGGGCCGGAATCGCCTTCTTCATGCTGATGGCGCACCTCAGTGGGGTGCCGGATTTCGTCGCACGGACGGCCGCCATCGTGGTCCGCGCCGACCTCCTGTTCACCGCGACCGCGGTCGTGGTGCAGCCGGTCACCGGCTATCTGCTGGCACGGGAGACCGGCCTGCCGCTCACCGAGGGATGGATGGTGGTCTCGTTCGTTCTCTACGGTGTCGCTGGCGCTTTCTGGCTGCCGGTGGTGTGGATGCAGGCGCGGATGCGCGACCTCGCACGCGCTGCGGCGGCCGAGGGGACCGCGCTGCCGGCGGCCTATCACCGGCTGTTTCGGCTGTGGTTCGCCTTCGGGTTTCCCGGCTTCGGGTCGGTGCTGGCGATTGTCTGGCTGATGATCGCCAAGCCGGCGCTCTGACCCGATGACCGACCGCCCGACCGTTGCCGTTCTCGGGGCTTCCGGCCTGATCGGCGCGGCGATCGTGGCGGGTCTTCAGGATCGCGGCATCCCGGTTGTCGCCCTCGCTCGGCGGTTCACCGACGCCCAGCGGGCGACCTTCGGCGAAGCGGCGGCCGAGACAGCGTTCGCCGCGCTGGAGGCCGCTGACCTGGCGCGGTTGTTCCGCGATCGCGACATCGACATCGTCGTCAATTGCGTCGGGGTCCTGCAGGGTGGCGGCGCCGAGGGGACCGACGCGGTCCATCGCGACTTTGTCGGGCGCCTGCTGTCGGCCCTGGCGGATCAACCCGAGCCGGCGCTCCTCGTTCATGCCTCCATTCCCGGCGAGGCGGCCAACGACAGCACCGACTTCGCCCGCAGCAAACGCGACGGCGAACGACTGGTGGCCGGGTCGACGATCCCCCATGTCGTTCTCCGGCCGGGCTTCGTCATCGCACCGGCCGCCTATGGCGGCAGTGCGCTGATGCGCGCCCTGGCAACGCTGCCGGTGGCGCTTCCTGCCGATCTGGCGGCACGGCCGTTCGCGATCGTCGATAGCGACGACATCGTCGCCACCGTGGAGGCCATCGCGCGGCGATGGGCCGCCGGCGAACGGGACTGGGCGAACACCTGGGACCTGATGGCCCCGGAGGTGCCGACGGTTGGCGCGGTCGTCGACGGATTCCGGCGGCGCTATGGCGGGCCAACGCCGCGGGTAACGACGCCCGGCTGGGCGCTCGACCTCGGGGCTAAGGCGGGCGACCTGGTGGCGCGCCTCGGCTGGCGGCCGCCGATCCGCTCCACCGCGCTCGCCGAGATGCGGCGTGGCGTGACCGGCGATCCGGGACCATGGATCGCGGCAACCGGTATCCCGCCGCGAACGCTGGCGGAGTCCCTGCGGCGGTTGCCGGTTTCGGTGCAGGAGGGCTGGTTCGCGCGGCTTTATCTGGCGAAACCAGTGATCATCGCCGTGCTGGTGGTGTTCTGGGCGGTCTCCGGCATCATCGCCCTGTCGTCGTTCGGTCTGGCCACCGGGCTGTTGACCGCCCGCGGCTTTCCGGCCGGCTTCGCGGTCGCGACCACCATCGTCAGCAGCGTCATGGACATCGCCGTCGGTATCGCGATCGCGTTTCGTCGCACCTGCCGGTTCGGGCTTTATGCCGGGATCCTCGTCTCCATATTCTATATGGCGGGCGCCGCGGTTCTGACGCCGGATCTGTGGTTCGAACCGCTCGGCGCCCTGGTGAAAACCGGGCCGGCGATCGTCCTCATGATGGTCGGGCTGGCGACCCTGGAGGACCGGGGATGAGCGAACCGATCGCATGGCCCGACGACGACGTGATCCTCTACGACGGCGTCTGCGTTTTCTGTTCCGGATGGGTCCGCTTCGTCGCGGGCCACGACCCGTCCGGCCGGTTCCGGTTCACGCCGATCCAGTCGGACTACGGCCGGGCATTGGCCGAGGCCGCGGGCATCGACCCGGACGATCCCGACACCAACGCGGTGGTGATTGGCGGCACTGTACTGCGCCGCTCCGACGCGGCCTTGGCCGTGATCGGCAGCCTGCCGGGATGGCGATGGGCCAGGGTCGGGCAGTGGGCGCCGCGATGGCTGCGGGATGGCGTCTACACCCTTATCGCCCGCAACCGCTATCGCCTGTTCGGGCGACGGGACGCCTGCGTCGTCGGCGGTCCGCGGCTCGACGGTCGGGTGCTGACCGAGGTCTAGCGTTTGCCGATGGCTTAAACAGAGTCTCAGTCGCGCATTACCGCGCGATGACATGCTGACCATGCGATCATTGGTCTGCGCGGTCGTCTGGCCCTCCGCAAAAACCAAGCCTATCGCGGGCATCAGCGACATTGGCGTTCTAGTGTGACGGAGGCTAATATCTCGGCGTCCTGCACCCAATCCATCAGCCCTTTTTGGATCGATGAGATGGGCACCATGAGGATGAGCACGATGAGAATGTTGAGCAAACTCGTTCTTCTGTCGACGATCGTGGTGTCGGGCGCCGCGGTTGCTGAAGACAGCGTGCCTGATCTGCGGGGCACCTGGGTCGTCATAGGGGAGGGAATGCGGATCGATACCGCCGACAAGACCTCGATCCCCCTCGATACGGAAAGTACTGTTGTCATAGATTGGCAGGAGGGGTCTCGCATCTCCGGCTACGAGGTCGATCAGAAATCCGTTAACGACGCGCCTGACCCCGCAATGGCAGACGAGGTGATCGCCGGGGTCTTTGGCCCGGACAACATCGTCTACATGACCGACGAGAACGGCTTCCGCGATTGCTGGATCGAGTCGGCGGAGACGATGCGCTGCGTCTACCGCCACGCCCTGGCGGACCGGACCGTCGTGTCGTTCGGCGTCTGGACCAAGCAGCCTCAGTAGGGCCGCGTTTTCGGATTCTGTCGTTGGCGTGGCCGCACGCCGGGCAGGTCAGAGTCGCCTGACACATGATCATCGGCGCATCGCCCCGATCGATCCCGGACCTGGGATCGCTGGCGAGCATCGTCGCTACGCCGCCGCCTGCTTCGGGGCGATCAGCTTACGGTTGACGAGAAGCTCGGCGATCTGAACCGCGTTGGTGGCCGCGCCCTTGCGCAAATTGTCGGAGACCACCCAGAGCGCCAGGCCGTTCTCGACGGTCGCGTCCTCGCGGATGCGGCTGACATAGGTGGCGTCCTCGCCGACCGCTTCGTAGGGCGTGACGTAGCCGCCGTCCTCATGCTTGTCGACGACCAGCACGCCGGGCGCCTCGCGCAGGAGGTCGCGGGCCTCCTCGGGGATGATCGGCTTGGCGAACTCGAGCGTCACGGCTTCAGAGTGGGAGACGAAGACCGGGACGCGCACGCAGGTGGCGATCATCTTGATCTTGGGGTCGAGGATCTTCTTGGTCTCCGCCATCATCTTCCACTCTTCATGGGTCGCGCCGTCGTCCATGAAGTCGCCGATGTGTGGAATGATGTTGAAGGCGATCCGCTTGGTGAAGGCGCGGGGCTCGATCGGGTCGGAGACGAATACCGCCCGGGTCTGGGTGAACAGCTCGTCGGTGGCCTCCTTGCCGGCGCCGGAGACCGACTGGTAGGTGGCGACCACCGCGCGGGTGATGGTGGCGGCATCATGTAGCGGCTTCAGTGCGACCACGAGCTGGGCGGTCGAGCAATTGGGATTGGCAATGATGTTCTTTGCGGTGAAGCCGCTGACCGCATCGGCGTTGACTTCCGGCACGATCAGCGGAACGGCCGCGTCGTAACGCCAGGCCGAGGAGTTGTCGATCACCACGCAGCCCTGGGCGGCGATCCTGGGCGCCCATTCCTTGGAGATGCTGCCGCCGGCCGACATCAGGCAGATATCGGTGGTCGAGAAATCGTGGGCGTCGAGGGCGTTCACCTTGAGCGTACGGTCGCCGAAGGAGACCTCGGTGCCCTGGCTGCGGCGCGAGGCGAGGGGAATGACCGTGTCCGCCGGAAAGCCGCGCTCCTCCAGGACGGTCAGCATCTCCTGGCCGACATTGCCGGTGGCGCCGGCGATCGCGACAGTGTACCCCATGATGCTATACTCCGTTTCAGTGTAGGCGTTGGGGCGTTGCCCCGGTTCATACGCCGCCGCCGGCCCAGGGGACAGCGACGTCGCTGAAAGGGGGGCGGACGGGGAGTGTTACGTCAGATGGTTTTGCGTTTCGATTGCGACGCGCGGTCGGTCCGGCCTTGCCGGGCCGGTTCGCCAGGATGGTGTGCCTGTGCCAAGCGCAAGGTCATCGTGGACGCTCCCAAAACCGCGCTCCTTCTACGCCAATGGGGGGCCGAGTCAATATGGCGGGCGTTGGCGGCGCTGGTGCTCCTCGTCGCGGCGACGACGATACCGGCCGGCGCCGGCGGCCGCCACATGGTCGGCTTCGAAATCCGGATGGCCTTCGACGGCATCACCCTCGACGGCATCTATTACGATGGCCTGTTCTTCACCGAGACCTATTTCGAGGATGGCTCGATCCGCTATCACGATACCGAAGGGTCGGATTCGGGCGAGTGGATCGTCGAGGACGATACCTTCTGCACCTTCTACGAGAGCCTGAACGGCGCCTGCTTCTTCGTCGAGCGGGAGGGTGACAACTGCTTCACCTTCTTCGAGGCGATCGCCGACGCGGACGGGCGGCTGAGACCGGCGGAGGAATGGACCTCGCGCGGCTGGGACCGGGCGAAGGACTCGACCTGCATCACGGCGCCGACCGCGGAAATCTGAGGCCTCAGGTTTCTTCTTCCTCGTCGTCGTCCTTGAGGCGGCCGGTGTTCTGCTCGAATTCGTGAATCTCGTCCGGTGCGAGGCGACGGAAGACCTCCGGGATCTCCTCGGTGCGACCGAGGTCGAAATAGACCGGGCGGGGATAATCGGGCAGGGCGACGACCAGGTAGTGGGTGCGCATGTTGCGCTTGGCGACCTTCACCCAGTAGCGCCAGTCGCGCATCTGATCGAGCGGCACGTCGATGATCAGCGGGCGGAGCGGGCGCCACACGGCAATGCGGCCCTGGCCGGTCTCGAGATCGGCGTCGAACCAGACGACCTGGTCGCGGTTTTCGGTCCAGGTCGAGTTCATGCCGATCAGGCCGCCACCGACGAACACCACGCCGAACATCGCCCCCCAGGTGTCGTTGGTGCCGACGACGAAGGCCGACCACAGTTCCCAGATGCCGTAGATCATCACCGCCACCAGGATGGCGGCCGAGATGTTGCCGATCCTATTGATGTCACGCTTCTCATAAACGCGGGTCATCGAATGTCTGTCACTCCCAAGCGTCTTCGCTTCCGACTCGTTTTTGTCTTCCCACACATAGCGCAAACCGGTGGTACGCTGAAAAGCGCTGTTTCGCGCCACGCGCCTCTCTGTTCGTTTCCGGTCGTGGAACGGAAAATCATCGCGCAACAGGTTCCAGACCCGACACGAGCCGCCAAGTCGTGCGCGCTTGGAAAACGAAGGCCGATATGCCAACGTTTTCAGAGCACATAAGATGCACTCGGCTGCGGATCGACGAGCGGAGACGTGTGAGATGTATAGCAAGCGCAAGGTCAGGACTTTGATTGCCGCCTCGGCGGTCGCCCTGCTGGCGTTGTTCACAACGAGCGTGGAAGCCAAGAAACATTTCACCATCAACAACTGCGACAGCTCACACCATCAGGTAAGAGTTCAAACGGCCAACAGCCCGGGAGTCGGAACGGTCGATTCGATTCACGTTCATTCCGGTGAAAGCGGCGAGACATATTGCAACACGTCGCCATGTTATCTGTATTTCAAGAGCGGTGGTGAGGAATACTCCAAGCTAACCAGCGATTCGACCTGGTATGTTCATGTGAAGGCGAACCACACCATCACCTACAAAACATACGATTTTTGCGATTGAAAGTGGCTCAAGCGGGCAAAAATGAACGCCTGGCGGCGCGTAGGTTTGGCTGAACTACGCGCACGCTGTTGATCCCGGTCGCCGGCTCTCGCAATCAGCCCGCGGCGTCGAGTTCGGCGACGATCGCCGCGGTCATCTCTTCGGTGCCGACCTTGGTCATCCCCTCGCTCATCAGATCGGGGGTGCGCAGGCCCTTGTCGAGGGCGGCGGCGATGGCCGCGTCGAGGGCGTCGGACTCGGCGACCATGTCGAACGAATAACGCAGCGCCATGGCGAACGAGGCGATCATCGCGATCGGATTGGCGGCGCCGGTGCCGGCGATGTCCGGGGCGGAACCGTGGACCGGCTCATAGAGCGCCTTGCGCTTGCCGGTCACCGGGTCGGCGGCGCCGAGCGAAGCCGATGGCAGCATGCCGAGCGAGCCGGTGAGCATGGCGGCGATGTCGGACAGCATGTCGCCGAACAGGTTGTCGGTGAGGATCACGTCGAACTGCTTCGGCGCCCGCACCAACTGCATGCCGCCCGCGTCCGCCAACATGTGGTCGAGGGTGACGTCGGCATAGTCGGCCTGGTGCACGGCATCGACCACTTCGCGCCACAACACGCCCGACTTCATGACATTGCGCTTTTCCATCGAGGTGACCCGGTTCCGCCGGTTGCGGGCGAGCTCGAAGGCGGCGCGGGCGATGCGCTCGATCTCGTAGGTGTCGTAAACCTGGGTGTCGACGGCGCGCTTCTGGCCGTTGCCGATGTCGGTGATGGTCTTCGGTTCGCCGAAATAGACGCCGCCGGTGAGCTCGCGCAGGATCAGGATGTCGAGGCCCTCGACCAGATCGCGCTTCAGCGACGAGGCATCGGCGAGCGCCGGGTAGCAGATCGCCGGCCGGAGATTGGCGAACAGTTCCATGTCCTTGCGCAGCCGAAGCAGCCCGGCCTCGGGCCGTACCTCATACTCCACCGCGTCCCACTTCGGTCCGCCGACCGCGGCGAGCAGCACGGCATCGGCGCCGTGGGCCTTCTCCATCGCCGCTTCGGAAATGGCGACACCGTGGACGTCGTAGGCGCACCCGCCGACCAGATCCTCCTCGGTGGTGAAGCCGGCGCCGCGCCCGTTGAACCAGTCGATCACCGTGCGGGTGGCGGCCATCACCTCCGGGCCGATGCCGTCGCCGGGAAGGAGCAGGAGCGTGCGGGTGGTCATGGGGGTTGTCTCTCAAAGGCACTGTCGGGTCAGCGACCGTGCCTAAGGTCGGCCCCGGCGAAATGCAAGGATTTCGGGCGAATCGCGCGGCGACCGTCGCTACATCCAGTAGCCCATCATCATCGCCTCGCGGCGGCGGAGCTTTTCCTCATCGGAGAGGCCGGCCTCGGCTTCCTGCAGCGACTTCTGCCAGTCATCGAAGAAGCCGCGGATACCGCGGCGGCGCTGGCCCATACTCTCCATCATCTCGTTCATGGTCCGCAGCCGACGGATCAGGGTGCGCATGAATTGCACCGCGCGCTCCGGATCGTTGTGGATGGAATCCATGAACTCGTCATAGGAGGTGGTGGCGCAGGTGGTGTCGGCGAGCGCCGTGACGGTGGCCGAGCGCCTGCCCGGTTCCAGCAGACACATCTCGCCGAAGGCGTCGCCGGTGCCGAGTTGACCGACGGCCTGAGCCTTCGACCCCTCGCCGATGGTGATCTCGACCGACCCGTCGATGATGAGATAGGCGGTGTCGCCCTCGTCGCCCTCCTTGAGGATGGCGTCTCCGGCCTTGAAGCTGACGGTCTTCATGCTACTGATCCCTGTCTATCGTTCGACTTTTGGGTTGCTGGCGTTAGCCATAGCAGGCACGCGGGCCAGCGGCTACGCGCGTTCGCGCCGCGTGCGTTTCAAAACACTCTGTCTGAAATCAGAAAGGGCTCCGTCGGTCACGGAGCCCGGACGGTCTCGCAGCCTCGACTATGGGGGTGAACATGCAGTGTATATCACCCGCCGGCCGCTTGGCCGACGGTCATCGCCTTCCGCGTCGACGTCGAAACGTCGTGGTCAGTCAGCGCCACCGGGCGGCTGCAGGCTGACCTTGATGCCGAGCGAGTCGAGGACCGCCAGCGCCTTCGCGACCTGGCCGGAGGTATCGCCGTCCTCGAGCTTCGCCAGGAACTTCGTGCGAACATTGGCGGTGGCCGCAAGTTCGTCCTGGCTCAGTCCCTTTTGCTCGCGGGCTTCGCGAACGACTCTGCCAATATCCAGTGGGGTCAAAACCGGTCTCCTTTTTTGGGAAGGGTAAGAGCAAGGCCGACGAATAGCCAGTCGAATAGCCCGGTTCGAACTAAAAAGATACCCTTGAGACGAGCGACATTAGCGGACGCTCGCATTGGGCAGCGGCGTTTGTCGCTATCCCAAAGGGAAGCAGGCCCCACCCACTTTTTCCCAGCTGCGATCGGTGATCTCGTGTGGCGTGTTGGTTGGAGGGCGGAGCCCGGCAGGCGACGTGGTGATGGCTATGGAAGGGATGGTTGGCGGAGGTGGTCGAGAAGATCGCGGTCCCTCGGCGAGAGCCGGCCATCCCGATCCAGGTTCTCCAGGATTGCGACAGCGTCGGCCTTTTGTTTCTCGTCCCGCGTCAACTCGGACAGCCTCGCCAGGCTCTTGGCGGCGTCGACTTGCCACTCCGTGTTGGCCGGATCGCTTTCGGCAAGGCGTTGGGCGATGGCGAGGCCGTCCCGATAGCGTGCGAGGGCTTCGTCGCGCTTGCCCTGCGCGACGAGGACATCGGCGATCCTCTCGTGGCTGATGGAGAGGTCGCGCTGCCATTGGGTGTTGGCCGGATCGCTTTCGACGAGGCGTTGGCGGATGGCGAGGCCGTCCCGATAGCGGGCGAGGGCTTCGTCGCGCTTGCCCTGGTCAACGAGGACATCGCCGATCTTGTTGTGGCTGATGGAGAGGTCGCGCTGCCATTGGGTGTTGGCCGGATCGCTTTCGACGAGGCGTTGGCGGATGGCGAGGCCGTCCCGATAGCGGGCGAGGGCTTCGTCGCGCTTGCCCTGGTCAACGAGGACATCGCCGATCCTGTCATAGCTGACGGACAGATCGCGCTGCCACTCCGTGTTGGCCGGATCGCTTTCGGCGAGCCGTTTGGCTATGGCGAGATCGTGCCGATAGTGAACGAGAGCCTCTTCTCGCTTGCCCTGGGCGACGAGGGCATCAGCGATGTTGTTGTGACTGACGGACAGGTCGCGCTGCCTGTTCGTATCGGCAGGCACCGCTTTGGCTCTGCGTTCCATCGCGGCCTGGACCGCGGCAAGGTGTTCTTCGGCTCCGCTTAGGTCACCGAGAGCAATCGACACGATCCCCTTGGCTTCTTGCGCGACGGCGATATCGCGGTCGTCTTCGCGCTGTTGCGCAAGCGCTATGGCACGATCGAAGGCGACCGTCGCGCTATCGAGTGTTTCGCAGTCCCTCGCCGCGCGGCCCAGTTCGATCCACCCCCAGAAGTCGTCCGGGTCGCGCTCCGCGGCTTCCCGATAAAGGGCCAGGGCATTGCTCCGGTCGGTCGGCGAGACGATCGCGGCGAGGTCACGGGCAGCGCGAGCCAAAGCTCTGTCAACGTCGCCGGCCTGGGCGGCGAGTTCCTGGTACCGTTGCGTCAGGAGATCCCTTATGTCCGTGAGATCACCCTCGAGCCCCACCTCCGCAGCCTCGGCTATTTCCTGTCGCTCCGCCCTGGTGTCACCTGGTGGTGAATCGTGAATCCGATTGAGTGCCGCCAGCAGGCTGGCGCGTTGCTCGGCGGGAAGGTCGTGAAAGGCCCCGAGGATTTGACCCTCAGTTGGCGGGGCGGGGACAGGCGGAGTGGGGCCCGGCGGAGGCTCGCGTTTGAACGGCCAGCGTCCCGCGAAGAAGGCAATCACAGCGTAAATCGCAACAGCCGCCGGGATGACCGTTGTCACAACCCAAGTCACCTGCTCGTTCGCGGGCAGCGCGGAAAACCAGTGCCAGAGGCGCTCAAACCAGTTCATTCGCGTTTGGCTAGTGTCGATGCGATTCTGTTCAGCATAGGTTAGTGCTGGCTGTTCGGGCAATTGGCGCTGATGGCTCCTCCCGGTACCCACCCCTCCCGCCATGAGGGTGTCAGGAGCGGCGTCATACGGGCATTGATGGCGGACGGGGATCGCGGCATGGATCGTCGCATTTTCAGGAGACGTGCCATGCCCGCCGACACCCCGCCCAATCCGCGCGAGCGCGCCGGATATGTCCTCGCATTCGAGGATACGTTTGCAGGCGACAGCCTCGACCCGTCCAAGTGGTGGCCTTACGACCTGCCGCACTGGAGCTCGCGGGCGGCGTCGGCGGCGCGCTACACGGTGGCCGACGCGGCGCTGACCCTCTTCATCGCCGCGGACCAGAAGCCGGCCAAGCCGGAGACCGACGGGGACCTGCGCTCGTCCGTGCTCCAGACCGGCCAGTTCTCCGGCCCGGTGGGGAGCCCGGTCGGCCAGCACCGGTTCGCCCCCGGATTGACCGTGCGGGAGGCACAGGAAACCCAAAAGCTCTACCTGCCGCATTACGGTCTGATCGAGATGCGGGCGAAGATGGACCTTGGCCGTGACGATCTCGCGGCGCTGTGGACCATCGGCTTCGAGGACGAACCGGGCCGGTCCGGCGAGATCACCATCTGCGAGGTGTTCGGCAAGGGAGTCACGGCCGACACGGCCGAGCTCTGCTACGGGATCAAGCCGATCACCGATCCGAAGCTAAAGGACGGCGATCTTCGTACCGACACGCTGCCGTTCGATCCGGCGGACTTTCATATCTACACCGCGGAGTGGACGCCGGACGGGGTGGCCTTCTTCCTCGACAACAAGGAACTCGGCCGGGTCTCACAGAGCCCGGACTATCCGATGCAGTTGATGCTCGGCGTCTTTGCGTTGCCGGCGACGCAGGCGTCTGCTGGTCCCCGTCATCTGCCGACTTTCACCGTCGACAGCGTGCGGGGCTACCGGCGGGCGGGCTGAGGTTTGCTTGGCGGGGGTGAGGGGCGTGTCGCGCGTGCTTCCGGGCTCCGCTGACGCGCAGGTCCTCAGCATGAGGGAGGCCGGTGAGTCGATGGCGTGGGACGTTCCGGGTCGAGCGAGTTACGACCTCATCTTGAGAGCCTGCCCCCGACCCGATCGGGAGTGCGTGGGCGTGACCCCGAGCCTCGAAGGACGCGCACAACAGGCCGGCGCGACTTCCCTCTCCCCTTGCGGGAGAGGGCTTGCGGCGTTGGCGTCGCAGGTCGCGGAACGCGGCCGAGACGCTTAGGCCCGCAAGGGTGAGGGGTGTCGAACGACGCCGATGATGCGTGGCGAATCTCACCCCTCACCCGGTTTGCCTAAAGGCTCGTGCCTCGCCAAGGCAACCCTGCCCTCTCCCGCAAGGGGAGAGGGACTGGCGCCACCCGCTTTTTTGACGCGCTGCAATATCAGCGCTAGAACCTCTCCAGATTCCAATGTGGTTCGTTGGTCGCTGAAGGGGAGCCATGTCGAGCGCGGAAACCAAGGCAAACCGGCCGGTTTCGCCCCATATCCAGATCTACCACTGGCACCTGACGATGGTAATGTCGATCTTCCATCGGGCCACGGGAATCGCACTCTATGTGGGGATGGCGCTGCTCGCCTGGTGGCTGCTCGCCGCCGCGACCGGCCGCGGCGCGTTCGTCTTCATCAACGGCCTGCTCGGCTCCTGGGTCGGGCTGGTCGTCCTGTTTGGTCTGACCTGGTCGCTGCTCCACCACATGCTCGGCGGCCTCCGCCATTTCATCTGGGATACCGGTCGTGGCCTTGGCAAACCGGCGCGCGACCAGCTGGCGCTGGCGACGATCGTCGGCTCGGGCGTGCTGACCGTGATCGTGTGGATCATCGGCGTGGCGGTGGCGTGATGGCCGACACGATGCGCACGCCGCTCCACCGGGTGCTCGGCCTCGGTTCGGCCAAGTCGGGCACGGAAGCCTACTGGCGCCAACGGCTCACCGCGCTCGCCAACATCCCGCTCACCATCGGCTTCATCATCATCGCCATCAAGGTCGCCGACGAAGGCTATCGCAGGGTCGTCGACGTCTTGTCATCGCCGCTGGTCGCTATAGTTCTGGCGCTGATGGTGGTGTCGGTGACCGTCCACATGCGTCTCGGCATGCAGGTGGTGATCGAGGATTACGTCCACGGTGCCGTGCGGCGGCAACTGGCGATGGTCACCAACACCTTCTTCTCGATCGCGGTCGGCGCCGTCAGCTTGTTCGCGATCCTCAAGCTCGCCTTCGGAGGCTGAAGTCGGAAATGGCAGACGGTTCGAACGGTTCCGAAGCGCCCGGCGTCAATGGTCGGGCCTATCCGTTTACCGATCACACCTTCGACGTGGTGGTGGTCGGCGCCGGCGGCGCCGGCCTGCGCGCGGCGCTCGGCGCCAGCCAGGCGGGTCTCAAGACCGCCTGCATCTCCAAGGTCTTTCCGACCCGCTCGCATACAGTGGCCGCGCAAGGGGGAATCTCCGCCGCGCTCGGCAATATGGGCGAAGACGACTGGCGCTGGCACATGTACGACACCGTCAAGGGATCGGACTGGCTCGGCGACCAGGACGCGATCGAATATCTGTGCCGCGAAGCGCCGGCCGCCGTCTATGAGCTCGACCATTTCGGCGTGCCGTTCAGCCGCACCGAGGAAGGCAAGATCTACCAGCGCCCGTTCGGCGGCATGACCACCGACTACGGCAAGGGGATCGCCCAGCGCACGTGCGCCGCCGCCGACCGCACCGGCCACGCCATCCTTCACACCCTCTACGGCCAGTCGCTGCGCCACTCGGCCGAGTTCTTCATCGAGTATTTCGCCATCGACCTGATCATGGAGGATGGCGCCTGCCGCGGGGTGGTGGCGCTGTGCCTCGAGGACGGATCACTGCACCGCTTCCGCGCCCACAAGACGGTGCTCGCCACCGGCGGCTACGGCCGCGCCTATTTCTCCTGCACCTCGGCCCACACCTGTACCGGCGACGGCAACGCCATGGTGCTGCGCGCCGGGTTGCCGCTGCAGGACATGGAGTTCGTCCAGTTCCACCCCACCGGGGTCTACGGCGCCGGCGTGCTGATCACCGAGGGCGTGCGCGGCGAGGGCGGCTATCTCACCAACGCCGAAGGCGAGCGGTTCATGGAGCGCTATGCGCCGAGCGCCAAGGACCTCGCCTCGCGGGACGTGGTCAGCCGGGCGATGACCATCGAGATCCGCGAAGGTCGCGGCCACGGAGACACCAAGGACCACATCCACCTGCACCTGTCGCACCTCGATCCCGACGTGATCCATCACCGCCTGCCGGGCATCTCCGAATCGGCACGCATCTTCGCTGGCGTCGATGTGACCCGCGACCCGATCCCGGTGCTGCCGACGGTCCACTACAACATGGGCGGCATCCCGACCAATTATCACGGCGAGGTGCTGACCAAGGTCAATGGCGACCCGGATCAGGTGGTGCCGGGGCTGATGGCGATCGGCGAGGCGGCCTGCGTCTCGGTGCACGGCGCCAATCGGCTCGGCTCGAATTCGCTGATCGACCTGGTGGTGTTCGGTCGCGCCGCGGGACTACGATGCGGCGAGACGATCGATTCCAGTGAAAAGCACCGGGACCTGCCGAAGGACGCCGGCGACCTCGCCGTCGGACGGCTCGACCGCTTCCGCAACGCCGATGGCGGCACGCCGACGGCCAAGCTCCGCCTCGACATGCAGATGGCGATGCAGGAGGACTGCGCGGTGTTCCGCACCGGCGACGTGCTCGCCCAGGGGCGCGACCGAGTGCACGCGATCTGGTCGGGCAGCGACGATATCCGGGTCACCGACCGGTCGCTGATCTGGAACTCCGACCTGGTCGAGACGCTGGAGTTCGACAACCTGATCGCCCAGGCGGTGGTGACGGTCGAGTCGGCGCTGAACCGGACCGAGTCCCGCGGTGCCCACGCTCGCGAGGATTATCCGGACCGGGACGATCAGGATTGGATGAAACACACGCTGGCGTTCATCGATCCGGAACAACAGACGGTGCGACTCGACGACCGGCCGGTGCACACCTATACGCTGTCGAACGACGTCCAGTACATCGAACCGAAGGCGCGGGTGTACTAGCCCTTCAGGCGCTCTCCGGACCGAGCCGCATGATCCTCAGCCGCAAGTATCGGTTCATCTTTCTGCGCACCGCCAAGACCGGCAGCACCAGCACCGAACTGGCGTTGTCGCCGGCCTGCGGGCCGGACGACATCCTGGCGCCGCTCAGCCGCAAGGAGGAGCGCAAACGCAAATTGTCGCCGGCCCGGAACTACGCGCTCGGGATCGGCCACTTCGGAATCAAGCTTCCCGGTGAGTTCCGGCATCACTTTCCGCAATTCTACGGCTACTACAATCACATGCCGGCCAGGCAGATTCGCCGGCTCGCCGGCGACGACGTCTGGAACGACTTCTACAAGTTCACCATCGAGCGCAATCCGTGGGACCGGCAGGTATCGTTCTATTTCTGGCGAACGCGGAAGAGCAAACCACAGCCGGATTTCCGAAGCTTCATGCTTTCGCGCCGGCACAGCGGCAAGGCGTTCCGCTCGGCGCGGATGAAGAACTGGTGGACCTATACGATCAACGACGAGATCGTCGTCGACCGGGTGATCCGCTATGAAAACCTTGACGCGGAACTCCAGGCGATTCGGTCCGAACTCGGGATTGCCGAACCTGTCACCCTGCCAAGCGCCAAATCGCACACGAGGAAGGACCGGCGACCGTACCGGGACTACTATGACGAGGAGACCCGCGCGCTGGTCGCCGACTGGTACAAGCGCGAGATCGACGCCTTTGGGTGGACGTTTTAAGATGGCAGGCGCGTCGTGATCGTCAGCCACAAGCACCGGTTCATCTTCCTCAAAACCGAGAAGACCGCCGGGACCAGCCTCCACCACGCGCTGGCGCCGTTTTGCGGGCCGGATGACATCATCGTCGGACCGCGCCGCCACCCCAAGACGAACAAGCCGATCGGTCGCAAGCCGGACCCCGGCCTGATCGGACGCCATATCGATGTGCCGAAGGCGTTCAAGCGCCGGTTTCCGGCGCTCGGTGGTTACTACGCGCATATGCCCGCCGCGCAGGTCCGCGCGTTGGTCGGGGACGATGTGTGGCGCGGCTATTTCAAGTTCGCGGTGGAACGCAATCCATGGGACAGGCAGGTCTCCAACTATTTTCACCGGGCCAACCGCCGCGAAAAACGTGGCCTGTCGCCGAAGAGCTTCGACGCCTACATCACGTCACCGATCCTGCGGCGAGTGCACCATGTCCGCCTCGACAATTGGCGCATCTACACCATCGACGACGCGATCGCGGTCGATGACGTGCTCCGCTACGAGGATCTCGACAACGCCTGCCGGGGGTTAGCCGAACGACTCGGCCTGCCCAAGACGATCGCGCTACCCCGGGTGCGGGGCGAGCACCGGCCAGATGGACATGGCTATCGCAGCTACTACTCCGAGCGGACGGCAGCGATCGTCGGGCGTTGGTATGCCAAGGAAATCGAGGCGTTCGGCTATGCCTTCTGACGTCGTGGCTGCCGGCGGGGTGTGCGGATGACTACCGCGGAGACGGCAGGTTACTCCGGCAAGCCGATTTCGGCGAAGCTCGGCTTCAAGCCCGGGATGACGGCGGCATTCGTTGCGCTGCCCCGCGCATGCGAGTCGCTGGCGGCGTGGCCGGACTTCGGCACGGTGACTCGCGCCGACACCTGGACGACGCCGCTGAAGCCCGAAACGTTCGACCTGATCCACGCGTTTACGGCCAGCGCCGAGGAATTGGCAGCCGGGCTGCCGATGCTTCAGGCGGCGATCCGCCGCGACGGGATGATCTGGATTTCCTGGCCCAAGAAGGCCGCGAAGGTGCCGACCGATGTGACCGAGGACGTGGTGCGCAGCGCGGCGCTGAGGCTCGACCTCGTCGACGTCAAGGTCGCGGCGATCGACGCGGTTTGGTCTGGCTTGAAGCTGGTCATCCGCAAGGAGCGACGCTAGGTATGTTCAGAACATCGGCGAAAGGTCAGTGATGCGGCAATCTGTTGAAGCTCCGTCGCCTACAGCGGCCGCCAGACGTGATTGGCGCCTACGAGCCGATTTGCGTTCGAACCGTCGCGGGATCGGCGACAACCGGCGAGGGCGAGGGAGCATGTATGCCATAACCTTCGACTTGGACACGCAAGTTCTTGAAGCAAGCTACGGAGCCGCCGGTTGGCGCAATGCCTACACCGACATTCGCAATGCCCTGCGCGGTCACGGCTTTGATTGGCAACAGGGCAGTGTCTATTTCGGCGATGAAGACGTAACAGCCGTCACCTGCGTCCTGGCGGTTCAGGATCTCACACGAACATATCCTTGGTTCAGCGCGTCTGTCCGAGATATTCGGATGCTGCGGATCGAGGAGAACAACGACCTGACGCCCGCTATCGAACAGGCCTCGAAATAGGTATTGCGAATATGGCTGAAATCACCCTTCCCAAGAACTCGCGGGTCATGCCCGGCAAGGTGTGGGAGAAACCGGCGGGCGGCACCCAGCGCGATTTCCGGGTCTATCGCTACAATCCGGACGCGCCCGACAATCCGCAGGTGGACACCTATACGGTCGATACCGACGATTGCGGACCGATGGTTCTGGACGGCCTGATCTGGATCAAGAACACCGTCGACCCGACCCTCACCTTCCGGCGGTCCTGCCGGGAAGGGGTATGCGGCTCGTGTGCCATGAACATCGACGGGACCAACACACTGGCCTGCACCAAGGCGATGGACGACATCAGCGGGCCGATCACCATCTACCCGCTACCGCACCTGCCGGTGGTCAAAGACCTGGTGCCCGACCTCACCAATTTCTACGCGCAGCTCCGGTCGATCGACCCGTGGCTCCAGACCGAGACGCCGACACCGCAGAAGGAGTGGCGCCAGTCGCCGGAAGATCGCGATCGGCTCGACGGTCTCTACGAATGCATCCTGTGTGCCTGCTGCTCGACCGCGTGCCCCTCCTACTGGTGGAACGGCGACCGGTATCTCGGTCCGGCGGTGCTGTTGCAGGCCTATCGATGGCTGAGCGACTCGCGCGACGAGGCGGCCGGATCGCGGCTCGACGACCTGGAGGACCCCTTCCGCCTCTACCGCTGCCATACGATCCTCAACTGCGCCCAGACCTGCCCGAAGGGCCTCAACCCGGCGAAGGCGATCGCCGAGGTCAAGAAGATGATGATCGAGCGCCACTACTAGCGCTTGTGTCGTGGGCGGTGGTTTGTGCTTCGAGGCTCCGCGCTGATGCTCACACGGCGCTGCGTGCTTCGAGGCTCCGCTAGCGCGGAGCGCCTCAGCATGACGGTGTTGGAGGTCTTGGCGGATGGGTCGTGCGATCAACAGCCAGCCAAAGTCCACCGATCTCATCCTGAGGTGCGAGGGCGTGAGCCCGAGCCTCGAAGGACGCAGCAACCTTAGGCCTTGGGCAACGAGACAGCCCCTAAAACGCCTCCTCCAGAATCGCCCGGTACTCGGCCACCGTGGCGATGCGGGGATTGGTGGCGTGGCAGTGATCCTTGGTGGCGGCGACGGCAATTGCGTCGCAGTCGGCCGGGGTGACACCCAGGGCCCGGAGCCCACTCGGGATGCCGATCCGGTGGTTGACGGCGGCTATCGCCTCGTCCGGCGGATCGCCTAATATGCCGGCGAGGACGTCCCACTTGTCGCCGATCGCCGGGCGATTGAAGCGCAGCACCGCAGGCGCCAGGATGGCGTTGAGGGTGCCGTGGTGGAGGGACCCGTCACCGAGCGTGCCCATCGGATGGGTGAGCGAATGGATGGCGCCGAGGCCTTTCTGAAATGCCATCGCCCCTTCGGTCGCCGCCATCATCATGTTCCAGCGGGCATCGCGGTCCGTGCCGTCCTCGACGGCGCGGGGCAGAGCGGCGACACCGCGGCGCAGCCCATCGAGGGCAATGGCGTCAGCAGGCGGATTGACCGCCGCCGACATGTAGGTCTCCAGGCAATGGGAGAGCGCATCCATGCCGGTCGCCGCGGTGAGGAACGGCCCGAGGCCGAGCGTCAGCTCGGGATCGCAGACCGCCAGGCTCGGCAGCATGTGCGGCGACAGGATGCCAAGCTTGCGGCCATCGGCGAGCGTGATGATCGCGCCGCGACCGACCTCCGAGCCGGTACCGGCGGTGGTGGGAACCGCGATCAGCGGGCAAATGTCGCCGCCGATCCTGGCCATGCCGCCCTCGATCGCCGCGTATTGGGCCAGCGGCGGCGGATGGCCGGTGAGCAGGCGGACACCCTTGGCGAGATCGATGGACGAGCCGCCACCAAAGGCGATGATCCCGTCGCAGGCGTTGGCGCGATAGACGTCGAAAGCCGCGAGGACGGCGTCCTCGGTGGGATTGGCCGGTGTCGCATCGAAGAGGGCCGGGCGAACATCGAAAGCGTCGAGCAGACGGTCGACCAGGCCGATTTCGGTCAAGCCCGGATCGGTGACCACCAGCGGCGTTGCGATGCTGAGTTCCGCGGCATAGGCCGGGGTTTTCACGACTTCGCCGAAATCGAAGGCGACTCGGGTGAGATAGTTGATGATGGCCATGGGCGCTGCCCTCCCTGGGGAGCGGTGTGGCGCGGGACGGCTATGGGCGTCAACCGGGGATGGCCGCCTGCTCGGGCGCTGACGCGGCCCCGCCGAGCGCTGCCGCATCACCTTTCCCGACAAGACGCTTGCATCACGACGTGAAATCCGCCCACATAGTGGTATGATGACCAAGGCCGAAGCGCCCATCCGCCGCCGCAAGCTTTCCGACGACATCCAGGACCGCCTGCTCGCCCTCATCCGCGGGCCGAACTACGCCCCCGGCGACCGGCTGCCGTCGGAGCGGGAACTGATGCGGATCTACGAGGTCGGCCGGCCGGCGATCCGCGAGGCGATGCAGAACCTCCAGCGGATGGGGCTGATCGAGATCAAGCACGGCGAGCGGCCGCGGGTGGCGGAACCGTCGATCGGCCGGATGGTCGACCAGATGGGCGAGACCATGCGTCATCTGCTGATGCACTCGCCGGCGAACCTCGAACATCTCAAGGAAGCGCGCGCGACGTTCGAGCGGGAGATGGCCCGGGTTGCCGCACGCAAGCACGCCGCCACCGACATCGCCCGCCTCAGCCGGATCGTCGACGATCAGGAGGCGGCGAGCGCCGATTCCCCGCGGTTCCTCGAATATGACGGTCAGTTTCACCGTGAGATCGCGGCGATTTCGGGCAACCCGATCTTTTCGTCGCTGAGCGAGGCTCTGTTCGGGTGGCTGGTCGAATTCCATATGGACCTGGTGCGGGTGCCGGGACTGGAGAAACTCACCATCGAGGAGCATCGCGGCATCATCGCCGCGATCGAGAGCCGCGATCCCGAACGGGCGGGTAAGGCGATGGCCGATCACCTCGGCCGGGCCAACGCGCTCTATAGCCGCGCGGCATCGAACCGAGGCGGGAGCGGCGAACGCCGCGGTTGATCTCGGCGCCCAACTGGCATAATCATTAATCCAAAGCGAAAAGACCGGGAGGATGGCCGTGACGGGCGACCGAGACGGCGTAGCGATTTTCGGAACGACCGAGGCCGTTCCGCCGCCGCGATCGGTCGTGCTTGGCGACCTCTCCTTCACGCTCGACGCCGAAGCCCTGCGGGGATTGTCGTGGCGCGGTGTCGAAGTCGTGCGGGCGATCTCCTGGCCGATGCGCGACCCGGACTGGGTCACCTTCCAGCAGACCGTCGTCGAGGAATCCGCCGACCAGGACGCTGAGTCCTTCACCTATCGGCTCGTCTTCACTATCGGCGACGGCGCTCTCAGGAGCGTGTTGACGATACGCGCCACGTCGGACGGGCGGATCGATGCCAAGCTGGCGATGACCGCGACGCGCGACTTCGCCACCAACCGCGCCGGGTTCACCGTCCTGCACCCGATCCAGGACGTGGCGGGCGAGCCGCTGACGGTGCGCCACTCCGATGGCAGCGCCGAAGCGACCGCGTTTCCCGATACCATTTCGCCGGGCCAGCCGGCGCTCGACATCGTTGGCCTCGCCTATGCGGTCCGTGGCGTTTCGGTCGACATCGCCTTCACCGGCGACACCTTCGAAATGGAGGACCAGCGCAACTGGTCGGACGCGTCCTACAAGACGTATTGCCACCCGCTGGTGGTGCCGTTCACCTATGCGATCAAGGCCGGCGAGACGGTCGACCAGACTGTTGCGATCACCGTGTCGGGGAAACCGGCCGCGACCGGACGTGGGGCAACCGGCGAAGCGATCCACGTGACGCCCGGCGATGCGCCGTTTCCGGAGATTGCCCTGGCGCTCGAGGCCGGATGGCTGGGGCCATCGGAAGCGACGTCGCTGGTGCAGGCCGCCGGTATCCGCCGCCTGCTGGTCCGGACCGGGCCGGATCACGATCCTGTCTTCCTGGGCGCGGCGGCCGAGATGACACGCGGCCTTGGTGCCGGCGTCGACGTTGAGATCGTCGTGCCGCAGGCCGGCGACCCGACCGCCGCGCTGGAACTGGCGCGGGCGGCGCTCGACTCGGCGGGGCTGAAGCCGGAGCGGGTAATCGCGCTGCCGGCCGGCTATCTCGACAGTCACCAGCCGTCGGGTCCGTGGCCGGAAGGCGCCACGCCCGATGACGTTGCGCGGGCGGCACGGGTCGTGTTCGCCGACGCGCATGTCGGCGGCGGCATGCTCACCAACTTCACCGAGTTCAATCGGTGCCGCCCCGATCCGGCGACCGTCGACTATGTCAGCCACGGCACCGCCGCTATTGTCCATGCGGCCGACGATCGGTCGGTGATCGAGACGCTGGAGACACTGCCGCACATCTTCGCCAGCGCCGAGGCGCTCGCCGGCGGCAAGCCCTATCGCCTCGGCCTCGTCTCGCTTGCGATGCGGTCGAACCCTTATGGCGCCGCGGTCGCCGGAAACGCCGATCAGATTCGCCAGACCATGGCGATGGACGATCCGCGCCAGCGTGGCCTGTTTGCCGCGGCATGGGCGGTTGGGGCGCTGGCCGCGACGGCGGGATCGGCGGTCGAGGCGCTGGCGCCGGCGGCCCCCGGTGGCCCGTTCGGGATCGTCAGCGATGGAGCCGATACGCCGCGGCCGCTCTACGACGAGGCTTCGGATGCAGTGGTCTACCCGCTCTATCATGTGATCCGGGCGGCGGCCGAACTCGCCGGGAAACCACGGTTCACCGTAATGGGCCTGCCGGTGTCGGTGCATGGCTTTGCCGCCGAGCACGACGGCGGGGTTCGGCTGGTGCTGGCGAACGTCGGCAGCGACGCTGCGACCGTGACGCTGCCGGAGCCATCGCATTACCGGCTACTCGACACCTCGACATTCGATGCGGCGATCCGCGACGCCGCTTGGCTTGATCGGGCCGCAGCAAACGAGGGTGCCGCGATCGCGCTCGGACCCTTTGCGGTCGCCTTCGTCGATTTGCCCGGAGCGCCGGGATGAGCGCCGCCGCGCCGCGGGATCCGACCCGGATCGAGGCGGACTATCTGATCGAGACCGCCTACGACCCGGCGGCGGCCGCCGAGGTGATGGCCGGCGAGCAATCGTCGGGAACCTTCGTTGCCGTCCCCGGCGAGACACCGGAGCTGAAGGCGCGCTCGGCCGCGCGGGTCGAAACGCTGGAGGTGGTCGGCGAGGTGGCAACGCCGTCGCTCCCCGGCGCCGGCCGGCCGGCCGACCGGATCGTTCGGGCGCGGACGACGCTTTCCTGGCCGCTCGACAATCTCGGGCCGTCGCTGCCCAATCTGATAGCGACCGTCGCCGGCAACCTGTTCGAGCTGAAACAGTTCTCCGGCTTGCGGATCACCGATATCCGGCTGCCGACCGCCTTTGCCGACGCCTATCCCGGTCCCGGGTTCGGCGTCGCGGGGACCCGGCGGCTCGCCGGGGTCGCTGACCGGCCGCTGATCGGCACCATCATCAAGCCGAGCGTCGGGCTCGACGCGGCGGGCACCGCCGACCTGACCCGCACCCTGGTCGAGGCCGGAATCGATTTCATCAAGGACGACGAGCTACAGGCCGACGGGCCGACCTGTCCGTTCGTGGACCGGGCAAAGGCGGTGATGGCGGTGATCAACGATCACGCCGAGCGGACCGGGAAGAAGGTGATGTACGCGTTCAACCTGACCGGCGAGCTCGATCCAATGCGGCGCCGTCACGACCTGGTCGCCGAGCTCGGCGGGACCTGCATCATGGCGAGCCTCAACTCGGTCGGCGTGGTCGGCATGGTCGAGCTCGCCCGACATACGCAGTTGCCGATCCACGCCCACCGCAACGGCTGGGGGTATCTCTCTCGCGATCCGTCGCTCGGCTGGTCGTATGTCGCGTGGCAGAAGATCTGGCGGCTGGCGGGCGCCGACCACATGCACGTCAATGGCCTTCGCAACAAGTTCTGCGAACCGGATGACAGCGTCATCGCCTCGGCGCGGACCTGCCTGACGCCGATGTTCGCCGGTCACCCGATGACGGTGATGCCGGTGTTCTCTTCCGGCCAGTCGGCCGGCCAGATCGTCGACACCTATGCCGCGCTCGGCTCGGCCGATCTGATCTACGCGGCCGGTGGAGGGATTATGGGCCATCCCGACGGGACGGCGGCCGGCGTCGCCAGCCTTAAGCAGGGGTGGGAAGCGGCGCTCGCCGGACAGTCGCTGCCCGACTACGCTGCGACCCGACCAGAACTCGCCCGAGCGCTGGAGGCGTATTCGGCATGACCGCCACGCCGCTCCCCGATGGACCGTTGCTCGCCTGGTATGGCGACGATTTCACGGGTGCGGCGGCGGTGATGGAGGTGATGACCTTCGCCGGGCTGCCGGCCGTCTTGTTCTTCGACATCCCGACGGCCGAGCAGCGGGCGGCATTTGCCGGCTATCGCGGCTTCGGTATCGCCGGGATCGCCCGCTCCCAGACGCCGGACTGGATGGATGCCAACCTGCCGCGCATCTACGGGGCACTTGCGTCTTTCGGGGCGCCGCTGGTGCAATACAAGGTGTGCTCCACCTTCGATTCCGCGCCGACGGTCGGGTCGATCGGCCGGGCCACAGAACTTGGCGCCGCGGCGTTCGGCGGCGTCTGGTATCCGCTGCTCGTCGCCGCACCGGCGATGGGCCGTTATCAGGCGTTCGGCAACCTCTTCGCCGTCGAGCACGGGGTCGTCTACCGGATCGACCGGCACCCGACCATGAGCCGCCATCCGGTGACGCCGATGGACGAAGCCGATGTGCGCCGTCATCTCGCCCGGCAGACCGACATGCCGATCGGGCTGGTCGACGTCGCCGCGCTCGAGGACGGACACGGCGCCGCGGCATTGACCGCAGCGCGGGATGCAGGGGCGGCAATCATCGCGCTCGATGCAATGGATGAGATAAGCGTCGCCGCCGCCGGCGAACTGATCTGGGAGTACCGCGCCGACCGGCAATTCATGATCGGCTCGCAGGGAATTCAGTACGCGCTGGTGGCCTACTGGCGCGCCGCGGGGCTGATCGATCCGGTGCCGCCGCCGGCCTTGGCCGACCCGGTCGACCGGCTGCCGATCGTCTCCGGGTCGTGCTCGCCGGTGACCGCCGGACAGATCGCGTGGGCCGCGGAGCACGGGTTCGAGCCGCTGCGCATCGATCCGTCGCTGGCGGTCGACGAAGCTGCGTGGCGGTCCGAGGTCGAACGGGCGATCGCTTCCGCGCTCGACGCGATCGGTCGCGGCAAGAGTCCGATCGTGTTCTCGGCCGAAGGCCCGGACGATCCGGTGACCCCGACCTACCGCGCCGCGGTGGAGCAATCCGGACAGCCAATCGAAGCGATCAATCAGCGGGTCGGCGCGGGCCTCGGCGCGGTGCTGGGCCAGGTGCTCCGCGACTCCGGGCTGAGCCGTGGGGTGATCGCCGGCGGCGACACCTCCAGCCACGGCGCCTCGACGTTGGGCATCTATGCGTTGACTGCGATGGCGCCGGCAGCAACCGGCGGCGCGCTCTGTCGGGCCCACAGCGACGATCCGGATTTGGCGGAATTCGAGATCGCCTTGAAGGGCGGTCAGATGGGGGCGCCCGACTATTTCGCGCAGGTGAGAAATGGCGGCGCGACCGTCGAGACAGAAGGAGTGCGGGAATGAGGATCGCGTTGCTGGGTGCCGGCGGCAAGATGGGCGTCAGGCTCGCCACCAACCTGAAGGACACCGACTTCGCCGTCGACCATGTGGAGATTTCCGAAGAGGGGCGCCGGCGTTTGAAGGACGCGGTCGGTGTCGACTGCGTGGAGACCGGACAGGCGGTGTCGGGTGCCGATGCGGTCGTTCTCGCGGTGCCCGATCGCGCCATCGGTGCGGTCGCCCACGACATCATCGACAAGGTGCGCCCGGGCACGGCGCTGTTGGTTCTCGACGCTGCGGCCCCGCACGCCGGCAAGATGCCGAAGCGCGACGACGTCACCTACTTCGTCACCCATCCCTGCCATCCGTCGATCTTCAACTACGAAGACACGCAGGAGAAGCAGAACGATTTCTTCGGCGGGGTCGCCGCCAAACAGCACATCGTCTGTGCGTTGATGCAGGGACCTGAAGAAGACTACGCCCGCTGCGAGGCCGTCGCCCGGGCTATCTACGCGCCGGTCGATCGCGCCCACCGCTGCACGGTCGAGCAGATCGCCATCCTCGAACCGGCGCTGTCGGAGACCGTCGGCGCGACCCTGTGCATGGCACTCCGCGAAGCAGCCGACCGGGCCGTCGCCGAGGGCGTGCCCCGCCAGGCGGCGATGGATTTCATCCTCGGTCACCTCAACATCGAACTCGCCATCGCCTTCGAGGTCTTTCCCGAAGGCAAGTTCTCCGATGGCGCACTGCTCGCCATCGAACAGGCCAAGCCGGTCATCTTCAAGGACGGCTGGCTGGACCGGGTCTTCGATCCGCAAGCGATCAAGAAGTCGGTCGACGATATCTGCGACCCGCCGCCAACCGCGTAGCGGTCGCCAACACACCAGAAAGGGAGGAAATGCCATGAAACATTCAAATCGGATACGCGGAGCGCTCGGGTGCGTCGCCGCCGGAGCGCTGGCCGTGGCCGTCGGCGTGACGTCGGCGCAGGCGCAAAGCGCGGCCGAGGTCGCCGTCGAGGCCGCCAAGCAATATTCGGGGACGACGCTCAACGTCCTCTACGAAGCCGGGCTCCAGCCGCTCGACCCGAAGAACTTCACCGGGCCGATGTGGGAGGAACTGACCGGTATCAAGATCAACGTCATCGAGGCGCCACTCGACGAAATCTTCACCAAGACCATGCAGGCCTACCGCGCCGGGTCCGGTGCCTATGACGTGCTCAACGTCGTGCCGAACCAGATGCCCGACCTGGCCCTCGCCGGGGCGCTGGAGCCGCTCAATTCCTATGTCGAGAAGTACGGCTACGCGGGCGAACTCGAAACCATCGCGCCGGTCTATCGCGACAACCAGATGAAGGTCGAGGACACCATCTACGGCCTGCCGGACGATGGCGACGTGCTCGTCTTCTACTACCGCCGCGACATCTTCGAGGACCCGGAGAACATGGCCGCGTTCAAGGAGCAGTACGGCTACGACCTCGCGCCGCCGACGACGTGGGAACAGTTCTCGGAGATCGGCCAGTTCATCACCGACAAGTACGCGCCGGAGATGTACGGCGCCGGCATGCTGCGCCAGCCGGGCAACGCCCAGTACCTCTTCCAGGAGCGCTTCCGGGTCGAGGGCGGCGAATTCTTCGATCCCGAGACGATGCAGGCGACGGTCAATTCCGACGTCGGCGTCAAGGTGTTCGAGGCAATGCTGGCGGAGAACGAGTTCATGCCGCCGGGCGTCGAGCAGTGGGGCTTCATCGAAGCCTTCAACGCGTTCCTCGCCGGTGATATCGCCATGACCATCTCCTGGCCGCCGGTCGGTCGCTGGGCCGCCGGTTACGGCAAGGGCACCGAAGCGCTGAACTGGATCCCGGAGACGACGGTCGCCGACAAGATCGGCTACGCGCTGCCGCCGGGTGGCACGCCCGAACTCGCGGTCGGCTTCTCGCTGGCGGTGGCGTCCGATTCCCAGAACAAGGACGCCGCCTATCTGTTCATCCAGTGGATGAACAGCGAGGACATCTCGATCCAGCGGGTGCAGCTACCGTTCGCGCTGCGTGATCCGTTCCGCACCAGCCACTTCGAGAGCGAGGAATACCGCTCGCGCTGGTCGAACGCCGGCGATTATCTCGACACGCTGAAAGCCGGCGCCGAGACCGGCCTGCTCGACCTGTCGCTGATCCAGACCGACCGCTACGAGGAGGGTATCCGTCAGGCGATCAGCCGACTCTGGGCCGGTGACGAGCCGCAGGTCATCCTCGACGATCTCGCCGCGCAGTGGGACGAACTCACCGAGCGGATCGGCGTAGAGGACCAGAAGCGGGTCTACGCTGACTGGGCCAGCAAGCCGAACGCCTATCCGAACTAAGCCGACGACGCACGTCCCGGGCCGGTTGACCTGCCCGGGGCGTCGCTCTTTGGTGACGCGGTGACCGCGATAATGCGCCAGACATCCGCCCTCAGCCGGACGCTCGACCGCGAACGGGTGTTCAAGTACGTGCTGATCGCGCCGGCGGTGTTCATTATTCTGCTGATCGGGCTCTACCCGTTCATCAAGCTGATCGTCACCAGCTTCCAGAACATCACCATGTTCGACGACGACACGAGCTTTCAGGGCTTCGTCAATTATGCCCGGCTGTTCGGTGACGGCCGGCTGTGGGAGTCGATCCTCCACACGGTCATCTTCACCGCGATCGCGCTGCCGCTGGAGCTGGTGTTCGGCTATCTGCTCGCGGTGCTGTTCCTTGAGCGGCTGCCGTTCAAGCAGGTTTTTGTCGCGATCATCCTGTTGCCGACGGTGATCGCGCCGATCGTCGCCGGGTCGACCTGGAGGCTGATGTTCGATCAGCGCTTCGGGCCGATCAATCAGATCATCGGCTGGATCGCCGGCGGCGAAGTCGAGCTGTTGTGGACGGTCAATCCGGTGCTGGTCTGGCCGGCGATCATGATCGCCGAGGTCTGGCAATGGACGCCGTTCATGTTCCTGATCCTGCTGGCGGCGCTGAGCAACGTCGACCGCGAGCAGCTTGAGGCCGCGTCGATCGACGGGGCGTCGTGGTGGATGACGTTCCGCAAGATCGTGCTGCCGGCGATCTTGCCGGTGATGTTCATCGCGGTGTTGATCCGAGCCCTCGACCTGTTCCGCATCTTCGACGTGATCTGGACGATGACCCAAGGAGGGCCCGGCACCCGGACCGAAACCATTTCGATCTATGCCTATCAGATGGCGTTCCGTGAGTTCGAGATCAGCTATTCGGCGGCCATCGCGTTTCTCGTCATCATAGTCCTCACCATTCTGGTGATCGCGGCGCTCAGGCGGGTGGAGGTGGCGCGATGAGACGGTGGGACCGTGGCTGGCGGCTGGTCGTCCGTCTGCTGATCGCCATCGTGGTGGCGCTTCTGTTCGTCTTCCCGATCTACTGGCTGGCGGCGATCTCGGTGAAGACGCCGGACGAGATCTTCGCCTATCCGCCGGTGTGGGTACCGGCCGGGCTGGAACTGTCAAGCTACGTCACGCTGTTCCGCGACGGCGATGCCTGGTCGGTCTGGCACAGCCTGGTGATCGCCGGGGTCAGCACACTCTTCGCCATGGTGTTCGGCACCATCGCCGCCTATTCCATCGTGCGCTTCAAGACCGGCGGCGACAATCTGTCGATCTGGATCATCTCCCAGCGGATGATCCCGCCGATCTGCGTCGCCTTCCCGATCTTTCTCTTGTTTGTCGCCTGGCATCTGGTTGACACCTACACCGGGCTGATCGTGCTCTACACCGCGTTCAACCTGCCCTATGTCATCTGGATGATGCGCGGCTATATCCAGGAGATTCCGCTGGAACTGGAACAGAGTGCTCTGGTCGATGGCCTGTCGCGCCTTCAGGTATTGCGCAAGGTGGTGCTGCCGATGGCGCGGGCCGGCCTGTTCGCAACCGCGGTGTTCACCTTCATCTTCGCCTGGAACGAGTTCCTGTTCGCCCTGATCCTGACCCGGTCGGAGGTGGTTACCTTCACGGTCAAGGTCACTGGCTATTTCGGCTCCCAGTCGACGTTCTGGTCGAAGATCGGGGCGATGAGCATGCTCGGCGTCCTGCCGATGATCCTGGTGGTCGCGACCATGCAGCGGTTCATCGTCCGCGGTATCTCGATGGGCGCAGTGAAGGGATAAGCGATGCCGCAGCTTCGCCTTGAAAACATCAACAAATATTACGGCAAGATGCACGCGGTGCGTGGCGTGACTCTGGACGTGCCGTCCGGCGAATTCGTGGTCCTGGTCGGCCCGTCCGGCTGCGGCAAGAGCACGTTGCTCCGATCGATCGCTGGCCTTGAGGAGATCTCCGCCGGCGCCCTGACGCTCGGCGAGCGCTCGATCGCCAACCTCGCGCCACGCGACCGCAATATCGCCATGGTGTTCCAGTCCTACGCGCTTTACCCGTATCTCAACGTCTACGAGAACATCGCCTTCGGCCTGCGGGCGCGGAAGGTGCCGCAGGCCGACATCGACAAGCAGGTGCGCTGGGCGTCGGACCTCCTGCACATCGACGAATACCTGGAGCGGCTGCCGCGCGAACTGTCGGGCGGTCAGCGCCAGCGGGTGGCGATCGGCCGGGCTATCGTGCGCGATGCCGACCTGTTCCTGTTCGACGAGCCCTTGTCGAATCTCGATGCCAAGCTCCGCGATGGCATGCGCGAGGAGATCAAACGGCTGCATGCCCGGCTCGGCAAGACCTTCATTTACGTCACCCACGATCAGATCGAGGCGATGACGCTCGCCGACCGGATCGTGTTGTTGCGCGACGGGCAGATCGAGCAGTCCGGCGCACCCCTCGACCTGTTCGAGCAGCCGGTCAACACCTTCGTCGGTGGTTTCCTCGGCGCGCCGCCGATGAATTTTGTGCCGGTCACCGTCGAAGGCGGTGGCGCGACACTGAAGCTGCCGGACGGTCAGACGATTGCGCTGACCAGCGACGATGACGCGCCCGGCGATGGCTCCTACCGGTGGGGCGTCCGGCCGGAGCATCTCAAACAGGCGAACGGCGCCGCCTCCTTCAACGCAACGATCGAAGTGGTGCAGCCGACCGGCTCGCGGACGTATGGCAGTTTCTCGCTCGGCGATGCCAATGTGGTGGCCGAACTCGACGCCCGCGCGGTCGATGTCGCCGGGCGATCGCTGCCGTTATCGGTGGCGGTCAAGCGCACCGTGTTCTTCGACGAGCAAACAGGCAACGCGGTCTGAGGCGACCGGCGACAAGGGGGATACGCCATGGCAACGTTCAGCGAGCAGACCCGGACCAAGGATCCGAAACTCGGCACCTATGTCGGCGAGTTCACCACCGCGGGGATCGGGCGATTGCTCAAGGCGTCCGGCTGTGATTTCGCCTTCGTCGACATGGAGCACAATGGCTGGTCGTACGAGACCGCCAAGGCGGTGCTACGGTCACTGCACGACACCGGCGTGGCGACCGTTCTGCGGCCGCCGTCGCAGGCGACCCATCACCTGGCCCGGGCCTGCGATATCGGCGCGCAAGGCGTCATCCCGCCGATGCTGTCGACGGTCGCGCAGGCGGAGGCGGGAATCGCGGCGATCAAGTACCCGCCGGAGGGCCAGCGGGGCTGCGCCTTCGGCATCGCCCATGACGACTACGCGCCGGAGCCGGTGATCGACGCGATGGCGGCGGCGAACGCCAAGACGAGCTTTGTGGCGTTGATCGAGACCGCCGAAGGCGTCGCCAACAGCGCAGCGATCGCTGCCCATCCCGGGGTCGACTGCCTGTGGATCGGCCACCTCGACCTCAGCGCCTCGCTCGGGATTCCCGGCGCATTCGACTCGCCGGTGTTCCTGTCGGCGATCGATCAGGTGATGGCCGCGGCGCGGGACAACGGCAAGAGCGTCGGCCGGCTGGTGGCCTCGGCGGAGGAAGCGAAGGCCTTCAACGCCGCCGGCTGCGATTTTCTCTGCTACCTCGGCGATGTCTGGCTGCTGCAGAAAGCGCTGCGTGACGGCTTCGCCGACATCCGCGCTACGATTAGCGGCTAGACGAGACCGGGAGGGAATCGATGGAGACCTTCAACGTTGCGCTGAGCGCCGATTTCCGGAAGCCGGACGGTACGCCGGCCTTCCCGATGTTCGACCTGTCGCCACTCGACGACGACCCGCGGGTGAACTGGTCGTTCGTGCCGATCACCGACGGGTGGATCGCGGCGGACGACATCCGCGGATTCGATGCGCTGATCCTGTTGGCGAGCCGCTTCGACAGGCAGAGCATCCCCGATGACGGACGTCTCGCCGTGGTCGCCCGCTTCGGCGTCGGCTATGACGCGGTCGACGTCGATGCCTGCACCGACAACGACATCGCGCTGGTGATCACGCCGAGCGGTGTCCGCCGGCCGGTTGCAGTGGCAATCATGACCTTCGTCCTGGCGCTCGCCGGCAAGATGATGGCCAAGGATCGCATCACCCGCGAGGGGCCGGACGGCTGGGCGCGACGCGGTCAGTACATGGGCCAGGGGCTGGTCGGCCTGACGCTCGGGTCGATCGGTGTCGGCAACATCGGCGCGGAGTTGTTCGCGCTGGCCGCACCCTTCGGCCTTCTGGGCATCGCCCACGATCCTTACGTCGACGGGACAACCGCGAACGCGCTCGGTATCGAGATGGTCAGTCTCGAGGACGTCTTCCGCCGTGCCGACTTCGTCTGTGTCAACTGTCCGCTGACCGACGAGACCGAGGGCCTGGTCAACGCCGAACGCCTGGCACTAATGAAACCGACGGCATATCTCATCAACACCGCCCGCGGCCCGATCGTCGATCAGGATGCGTTGACGGCGGCCCTGACCGATCGCGTGATCGCCGGGGCGGGGATCGACGTGTTCGAAACCGAGCCACCGGCCGCCGACGATCCGCTGCTCGCCCTCGACAACGTCATCCTGGCGCCGCATGCGCTGTGCTGGACCGACCAGTGCTTTGCCGACATCGGTGCCGCCGATATTCGCGCCGTGTTCGACGTGATGGCGGGCCGCGTACCGGACGGTGTCGTCAACCGTGACGTGCTCGACCGGCCGGGATGGCAGGCGCGGCTTGACCGCTATCGATCGCTGGCTGGCGATTCGTGAGACGATTAAGCCCGGCGCCGAAAACCGCGGATCCAGATGTTCCTGAGAAATATTATTATTATCAAATATTTACGCTCGCCGATTGACCGTCACAAAATTATCGTTTAGCCGCGCTACCCGCTCAAAACCAGTAACCATCGTGACGGTTAGGGGCGACGGCACGTGCCGTTGCGGGCGCAGATGGAACCAAGGGCTGGTGTCGCCACGAACAGCCGAGCGAAGACCGCGCGGCTTGCATTTGTTGTTCCGGCTTACAACGAGGAAGCGCTGATCGGTCGCTGCCTGGAGTCGATCCTCCGCGAGACCGAGGACCGCACCGACGATGTCGATATCGTCGTCGTCGACAATGCCAGCACCGACCGGACCGGTGCGATCGCCCGGAGCTATCCGCGCGTGCGGGTTATCGAAGAGCCCGACAAGGGGCTGGTCAAGGCGCGGCACGCCGGTTACCGGGCGACCGATGCCCCGCTGATTGCCAATGTCGATTCCGATTGCTCGCTCACCCCTGGCTGGGTCGACACGGTGTTCGATGCGTTCGACGCCGACGACGATCTCGCGGCGCTGAGCGGGCCGTTCATCTACGACGACCTCGGCCGGTTCGGTCGCGGCCTGACCCGGGTCTGGTATGCCATCGGCTACGCGATCTACCGGATCGACACCCGCGTGTTCGGCCTCGGTGGGATGCTGCAGGGGGGCAACTTCGTGGTCCGCCGTTCGGCAATGGAGCAGATCGGTGGATTCGACACCTCGATCGAGTTCTACGGCGAGGACTCCGACGTCGCCTACCGGATCAGCAAGGTTGGCCGGGTCAAGTGGACCTTCAAGCTGCCCGCCTATTCGTCGGCACGCCGGCTCAAGGGCGAGGGGTTCATCGCCACCGGGTTCCGCTACACGGTGAACCACTTCGCCATTCACTTTGGCCGTGGCCCGGTCACCAAGACGCATCGGGACCTCCGGCCGCATGCGCCACCGGGCGAACCGGATTCGCTGGAAACCTCGGGCGATCGGCCGCGGTCGAACCAGGTGTCGGCCGACTACGGCTCGAAATAGACCGGGTTCGACAGGGCGCGGCGGATCACCGGCGGGGACTGTGGGTCGGGGAGCGGCGGCCGCGGTTCGGGAACCGAGCGGTAATAGTCACGGACGAGATTCACCAGCCGCTCGGTGCTTGCCTCGGCCTGAATTTCCGCGCGGAGAAACGTGTCGGCACCGGAGACCTTGAGCGTCATCACCGACCGGTCATCGGGGATGATGCGGTGGGCAACTTCGCCTTGTTCGCCGACCAGAACGAGCTGATCGCCGGCCGCGCCGTTGACGTTTGCCGTGACCGTCTGGGTCTCGCCACGGGTCGCTGTGCCGCCCATCGGCGTGTCGTTCACCGTGATCTCCAAATGCGGGCCGTCCGGCGCCTCGGTGATGTAGCCGCGGCCCGACCGCAGGCCGGCGAGGATGCCGTCGACGCTCAGTTCGTCGAGGTAGAGGACGGTGGTCGGCGAGGCGAGCCCGAACGGATTGTCGGGCTCGAACCGGTCGGGCTGATGGTAGTCGCTGCCGCCGATCGCGGTGATCCGCGCGCCGGTGGCCAGACGCTTGTCATAGAGGGCGAGCGACTGGTCGTTCAGCGCCAGCCAGAGGTGCTGCCAGACCTCCATGCAGTCGATACGCGGCATGGTGTGCAGCCAGGGGATCGGCGGCTTGTCGTGGTTGATGGAGAGCAGCGCGCCGAGCGCGCCCACCGCATCGGCGAGTTTATGCGGATCGTCCTGTTCGACCATGCGGAAGTCGACCCAGTCCGGCAGGCCGAAGGCGTTGGCGTGGCCGCGCTTGGTGGTCACCTCCATACCCTTGAGGAAGACGAGATCGGGTGATGAGGCGGGTCCGAAATAGTCCCAGGCCGTTGTGGTGTTGTGGTCGGTGATGGCGAGGAAATCGAGCCCCTTGGCGGCGGCGGTGCGGTGGAGGAGTTCGGGCGCGCCGGCGGCGTCGCTGTGAAAGGTGTGGGCGTGGAGATCGCCCTTGTACCAGCCCGGCTCTGAGCGTCGGGGCTCCGGGAACGATACAGGCGGTTTCGGCGGCCGCGCCGCCGTCGAGGTGGCGAACATGAAGGTCGCCGCGAAACCGGCTGGCGGCGTGCCGATCAGACCGAGGATCACCTGCCACGTGCCCGCCGGGATTGGGCCCGCGACATAGCCCGGCGTCGCCGCGTCGGTGGCGATGAAGAAGCGATCGCGCGCGCCGCCGCTCCACCCGCGGAAACCGTCCGATGTGGGGAAGTTAGTGGCGCTCGGATCGAAGATGCCGAGGTCGATGTAGAAGTCTCGTGTCCGCTCGTAGACGACACGCAGATCGAGACGAGTCACGCCGGCGGGCACGATGAACGGGATGTAGACATAGGGTCCGGACGCCGCCTGCTCCGGCGCGATGGGCACGGTGATCGTCGTTTCGCCATCGGCGACGAGGTGCGCAGGTGTCATAGGGGAGCCCCTTCGAGGTCAAGCGTTTCGGCGTGGTGGCAGGCAACGGCGGTGTCCTCGATCGAACGCATCGGCGGTTGCTGTTCCCTGCAGATGTCGGTCGCGTAGCGGCAGCGCGGCGCGAAGGCGCATCCGGTCGGAAGGTCGGCCGGGTTCGGCACCGTACCGCGCAAGCGGATCGGCTTACGCCGAGCGCGGGCGCGCGGATCGGGCGACAGCACAGCACTCATCAGCGCCTCGGTGTAGGGATGCCGGGGGCTGCGGTAGATGCGATCGGTCGCGGCAAGCTCGACGATACGGCCGGCATACATCACCGCGACCCGATCGCTGATGTGGGCGACCACGGCGAGATCATGGGAGATCAGCAGATAGGTGAGGCCGAAATCGGCCTGGACCTGGCCGAGCAGGTTGAGGATTTGCGCCTGGACCGAGACGTCGAGGGCCGACACCGGCTCGTCGGCGACCACCACCTTCGGGTCTGGCGCCAAGGCCCGCGCGACGCCGATGCGCTGGCGCTGGCCGCCGCTGAAGGCGTGCGGATAGCGTTCCAGGAAAGAGCGATCGAGACCGACGCGCGTGAAGACGCCCTCGACCCGATCCCGCACCTCCGATTCCGACAGGCTCCGCCCGACCCGCAGCGGCTCGGCGATGATGTCGTAGGCAGTCATGCGCGGATTCAGCGAGGCGAACGGGTCCTGAAAGATCATCCGGAGATCGTTCCAGTACGGCCGCCACGCGGATGTCGAGCGCTCAGCGAGATCGATGTCGGCGCCGTTCTCCCGGTAGGTGATCGCCCCGGCGGTAGCGGGCTGCAGGCCGATCAGGGTCTGGCCGAGGGTGGTCTTGCCGCAGCCCGACTCGCCGACCAGGCCAAGGGTCTCGCCAGCGATCAGGTCGAACGAGACGTCAGTGACCGCCTTGACCGTACCGGTGTGCCGATTGAAGAAGCCGGTGCGGATGTCGAAATGGGTGGTGAGGCCGGCGGCGGACAGGACCGGCGATCGTGTGCCGGCCTCCGTGCCGATGGCGTCTGCCGCTGCTCGCGCCGTCGGGCGGGTCGGAAGATGAAACCGCGCGGCGTCCGGTCCGTAGGCGTGGCAGCGGACGGATCGGTCGCCCTCCGGCGATACCACGGGCGGTGGGACCGTGTCGCACACGCCCACGACGGCGGCGGTGCAGCGTTGATGAAACGCGCAGCCGGACGGGCGATTTTCGAGGATCGGCACGGTGCCCGGGATCGCCGGGAGGCTGGTCTTGCGGCCCGCGCCGAGGCGGGGCACCGAGGCAATCAGGCCGCGCGTATAGGGATGTTTCGGATCGGCGAGGACCTGGTCAACCGGCCCCTCCTCGACCACCTGGCCGAGATACATGATGATCACCCGATCGGCGATCTCGGCGACAACGCCGAGGTCGTGAGTGATGAACAGGATCGCCATGCCGGTTCGCGCGCGCAGGTCGCGGATCAGGTCGAGGATGACGGCCTGGGTGGTGACGTCGAGGGCGGTGGTCGGTTCGTCGGCGATCAGCAGGCGGGGATCGCAGATCAACGCCATGGCGATCATCGCCCGCTGGCGCTGGCCGCCGGAGAGCTCGAAGGTGTAGGCGTCGACGCGCTGTTCCGGGTCGGGCATGCCGACCTGGCGCAGTGCTGCGATCGCCGCCTGTTTCGCCTGGCGCTTGGAGATCTTGCGATGCCAGACCAGCGCCTCGGCGATCTGGTTGCCGATCGTGTACATCGGCGACAGGGCACTCATCGGCTCCTGATAGATCATGCCGATCTCGCCGCCGCGAATGTCGCGGAGCAGCGGGTCGGACTCTTTCAGCGTGGCGAGGTTGACGATATCGCCGTCGGCGTCCCGGTAGGCGATGGTGCCGCTGTCGATGGTCGCGGCGGTGTCGAGAATACGCAGCACCGATTTGGCGGTCAGCGTCTTGCCGCATCCGGATTCGCCGACCAGGCAGACGGTCTCGCCCGGGCTGATGGTGAAGCCGACCCGATCGAGCGCGAGATGGGACCGCTTGCCGTCGCGGAAGGAGACGGAGAGGTCAGCGACGTCGAGAAGCGGGCCCTCACTTGGCATGAGGGTCCGCCGCGTCGCGCAAACCGTCGCCGAAGAAATTGAGGGCGAGCACGGCGATGACCACCGCCAGGCCCGGCGTGAACAGCCAGGGGGCCGCCGAGATCGAGCGAAGGTTCTGGGCTTCCTGCAACAAGACCCCCCAGCTTACCACCGGCTGGCGGAGGCCGATGCCGAGGAAGCTGAGCGAGGTCTCGGCAACGATCATGCCGGGGATTGCCAGGGTGACCACGGCGATCATGTGCGACAGGAAGGACGGCGCCATGTGGCGGATCAGGATGCGCGGGGTCTTGCAGCCATCGAGCCGCGCCGCCTTGACGAAGTCCTCGCTCTTCAGCGCCAGGAATCGCCCGCGGACGACACGGGCCAGGCCCGTCCAGCCGATCACCGACAAGATCACGGTGATCAGAAAGTAGGTCTGGATCGGCGAGGTGGTCGGCGGGATCGCCGCGGCGAGGCCGATCCACAGCGGGATCGACGGCAGCGACTGCATGAACTCGATCACCCGCTGGATGCCGACATCGATCCAGCCGCCGAGATAGCCGGACAGGCCGCCGAGCAGGAGGCCGAGCACCAGGCTGATGGCGACGCCGATCAGGCCGATCGTCATCGATACCCGGGAGGCGTAGATGGTGCGCGACAGCACGTCCCGGCCGAGCCGGTCGGCACCGGCGAAGTACACCCGGTCGCCGTGGTTGACCGGGCCGAACAGATGGCGGTCGGCCGGGATCAGGCCGAACAGGCGATATTCGGCGCCGCGAACGAACAGCCCGATCGGGATGATGTCCTCCGGGTCCTCGACGAAGGTGCGGCGGCCGGAGTTGTAGTCGATCTCGCTCTTGGTGCCGATGACGTGGGGGCGGAATGTGAGCCCCTCGTCGGTGCGGAGGAACCAGTGGATTGCCTGCGGCGGGGCGTAGGTATGGCTGGGGCTGTAGTCTTCCGGCGTGTAGGGCGCGAGAAACTCGACGAACAGCGCCACCAGATAGATCAAGACGGTGATCACGCCGCCGATCATGCCCAGCCGGTGGCGGCGGAAGCGCCGCCACATCAGTGTCCATTGGCCGGCGACCGCGTCGCTGGCGGTGGTGGCGCGGTCGCTCACAGCGTTGCCCCCGAGGTGACCTGACGGCGGATGCGCGGATCGAGCCAGGCGAGCAGGGTGTCGGAGAAGAAGGTGCCGAGCACTGCCAGGAACGAAAGGAACATGATGAACGTTGCCGCCAAAAACATGTCCTCGGACTTCAACGCTTCGAGCAGTAGCGGGCCGGTCGTCTGAAGGCCGAGGACCACCGCGACGATGGTTTCGCCCGACACCAGGGTGACGAACACTTCGTTGAGGCCGCTGACGAACGGGTTCAGGGAATGGCGGACCGGATACTTAACCAGCAGCCGGCGCTCCGGCACGCCCTTGGCGCGGGCGGTCAGAACATACGGCTTGTGCAATTCGTCGAGGAGGTTGGCGCGGATGGTTCGGATTACCGCCGCCGTCCCGGCGGTCCCGAGCACCACCATCGGAATCCACAAGTGTGAGATCAGGTCGAGCACCCGGCCGACCGACCAGGGGGCGTTGACGTATTCGGGCGAGAACAGCCCGCCGACGCTCTGGCCGAAATAGCGGAACGAGACGTAGAGCAGGATCAGGGCAAGCAGGAAGTTCGGGATCGCCAAGCCGATGAAGCCGAGGAACGTCGCGGCATAGTCACCGAGGGAGTACTTCCGCACCGCCGAGTAGATACCGACGGGAATGGCGACGACCCAGATGAACAGGAGCGTTACGATCGACAGCAGGGTCGTCATCCCGAGGCGATCCCAGATCAGATCGCCGACCGGGACCTCCCACTGGAAGGAGTAGCCGAAGTCGCCGCGGAACAGGATGCCGGTGATCCAGTCCCAGTACTGAACCAGCACCGGCTGGTTGAGTCCGTAGCGGGCGCGGAGCGCCGCCACCTCCTGCGGGGTCATCCGGTCGCCGTCCTGCAGCGCCTGGAGGGCCAAGGCGTCGACGAAGTCGCCGGGGGGAAGAGTGATGATGAGAAACGCCACCAGGGAGATCGCGACCAGCGTCGGGATCATCAACAGGATGCGGCGTAGAATGAAGGCGGCCATCGGCCAGAGTACCGAAGACGGAGTCGGGCGGGGACGTCAATCCCCGCCCGCTTGAGCCTTACTCGGCGATATAGAAGGTCGAGAAGTTGGCGGGGCTGATGCCCGGATAGAGCCAGCCCTCGATCAGCGGCTCCGGCACGTTGCGCAGCCGGTTGCGGACGGCGCGGAAGTTCCCCATCGGCAGACTGATGCCGATGGTGGTGAACTCCTCCTTCACCAGATCGAGGAACTCCTTCATCATCGCGTCCTGTTCGGCGCCGGCCTTGGTCGGGATCGACTCGGCGAGGAAGAAGATGCGCTTGATGTTTTCCGGCGGTTCGACCGGCTCGACGTCGCCGGCGAGCTCCGAACCGAACATCACCGCGGCGCCGCGCTCTTCAGCATACCATTGCTCCCAGGCCGACCAGTTGCCGAGATGGCCGGGGCCGCCCATGAATACCATCCGCGAGATGAGCGGCAGTTGGCCAGCACCGTTTTCGGCGAGCCACAGGGCGATGTCGGCATCGGGGGCGCTGCGCCGTGCCTGATGCAGCTCGTCGCTGACCACGTCAACGACGATGTCGAGGCCGACCTCCTCCCAGTAGCGCTCGATGAGCTGCATCATGTCGACCCAGTCCGGCTTGAAGTCCTGGTTGGTCGACACGACGATCTGGAACCGCTCGCCGTCGGGCCGCAGGCGGAAGCCTTCCGCGTCCTTCTCCGGCAGCACCTTGTCGAGATACTCGTTGGCGAGGGCGGGATCGTAGGCGGTATACTGCTTGGCCATCTCCTCATCGTAGTAAGGCGAGCCGGGACGGGGCGCGACCTGGAAGGGTTCGCCCTGGCCGAGATAGACCACGTCGATGATTTCCTGACGGTTGATCGCGTGCGACAGGCCGATACGGAAATCCTTGTTCTGGTAGATCGACGCCTTGACCGAATCCGGGTGGCTCATCGGGAACATGAAGAACGCGACGTTCATGTCCGAGCTGTTGGCCGGGACCAGCCGGTAGTCGCCGCGCTCGGTGTTGTCGAAGAACACCGCGCGGTTGTTCGGTGTCGAGATGTTGACCCGGCTGATATCGATCTCGCCGGAGAGCGACTTGGCGAGCTGCACCTCCGGATCGGCGGCGATCACCCAGGTCCGCGCATCGATGTACGGCAACTGATTACACGCCGTGTCGACCTTGAAGTAGTAGGGGTTGCGCACGAAGGTGAAGCGCTCGTTGCCGACAAACGGTTCGGTCGGGATATGGGCGTGAATTTGCGGGCGCTCCGGATCGTTGAACTCCGCCTGGCTGGCGTAGGTTCCGACCCGCTCGTGCCACCAGCGGCCGTAGTCGTCGGCGCCGGCTTCCGCCATCATTTCGGCGACGCCGTCGGGATTGGCATCCTTGTCGAACTTGGAAACGTAGTGCTCCGCAAACTGCACGACACGCTGGCCGTAAGGGCCGGCGAGGTCGAGCAGGAAGACGCCGTTCGGCTTCGACCACGAGAATTCGACGGTGTGGTCGTCGATCGCCCTGACGGCCGCCGGTTCGCCATCGACGACGTAGAGACCGCGCGGGGCGGGGTTGATGTCGGTGTTGGTCTCGACCCGCTCCCACCAGAAGACGATGTCGTCGGCGGTGAAGGGCTCGCCGTCCGACCACTTCATCCCTTCGCGAAGCGTGAAGGTGTAGGTGGTCGCGTCGTCGGAGATCGTCCAACTTTCGGCGATGTTCGGCACAATACCGGACCCGTCCACGGCCCAGCGGACCAGCGGCTCGTAGCCGAAGTGGCGGAACTCGGAGAGGCGAGATCCGTTGGTCGTGTCGACCATTTCCCCACCATAGACGCCGGGTTGTTCGAACGGCGTGACCACCAGCGGATTGGCCGGCAGCCGTTCGGCCAGCGGCGGCAACGTGCCCGCGGCGACCTGGGCGGCGAGCTCGGGTGCTTCGTTGTACGTGGTGCACTGCTGTGCGAACGCTGAGGTTCCGGCGAGCAGAAGCGCCGCGCCGGCCGGCACAGCGCGCGTCATGCACTTTCTTAGGAACAGCTTTTTCATCGACATGGTTCCCCGTTTTAGGAACCGGCGACGATCAGACCCGCCACCGGATGCTCGGTTCTCCTAAGGCGGGAATGCAACACGCGCGTATGGGTAAAATGTCAGTTTTGTAACTGTGGACTATCCAGATGGTTCACAGCGCGCAAGCCAGTGACGGGCCTCGAGGCCGTCTTTCCCGGTAGAAGTCGCCAAGCCTTACGCGGTCGACGATGTTCGCGGGTTGCCCGGAAGACGAACTGGGCGTCTTAAAAGCTTAGTCGATGCTGAACACCGTCTGTCCGCTACTGGAAAAGAGAATGCAACGCCGGGGCTGGCCGCGCAAGGGCGCGCGATCCGTGCCGAGCGCTAGAATCCCTTCGCGGCGCTCTGCTTCTGGATCTCGTAGATCGACCCCTGGGTCGCCGGCTGCGGCTGAGGAATGCGCACCGGAACGGGTGTCACGCGCGGCTCGATCGTCGGCTCCCCGCAGAGCATCAGGGCGTCGAATCCCTCCAAGGTCCTCGGCGGCGACATGGCGCCGAAAATCGGAAACGCGTCGGCGGCGGTGATCTCGTAGAAGAGCACGGCGCGGTCGCGGTCGGAGCGGTTGAAGTCCGATCCGTGGACGATCCGCGCGTGGTGGATGGAAATCGATCCGGCCGGCGCCATTGCCGCGGCGGCGTCTTTGGGATCGAGCCCGGCTTTCGGCAGCGACATCGTTCCGGCGAAAACCCCGTCGACGTGATGGTCGAAAGCATCCCGACGATGCGTTCCGGGAAACACCAGCAGCGGTCCGTTTTCCGGCCCGACGTCATCGAGGAAGACGCCAACGGCGAGAACGTCGTCATTGGTGTGCGGATAGAACGCCCAATCCTGATGCCAGTCGACCGGCGCGCCAAAGCCGGCCGACTTCATGTTGAGCTTGGAGGTATGCAGTCTGAGGTCCGGCCCGATGAGATCGCGAACCGGCGCCAGGATCGCGTCGCTCTTCATCAACTCGGCGAACACCGGGCTGAGGGTGTGGGGCAGCTTGATCCGCCGGATCCGCGGGTTGTCCGGCGTATGGCTTTCCTCGAGGTCGATCTGATCGGTATGGGCGGTGAGGGTCGCGGCTTCAGCCCGCAGGCGGGCGATCTCTTTGTGGCACTGGTCGAGGACAGCGTCGGGAACGCGGTTCTCGATGACGATATAGCCGTCGCGGCGATAGGCCGCGATCTGTTCGTCGGTCAGGCATTCACGTTCCGTTTGCATCTGGATTCGTTTCCCTACCAATCTTGTCCAGGCTGGAGGAGCGCGCCACCGACAAACGCTGCGACGCTCCGACCGGACCTATAGCCTGAGTCCAGATTGTATGCCTCCTGATACATTGGAAACACCCGCGAGACAGGAATGACGAGTCCCGGCCTCCTCGGACCCTGTCATAGCGGCCATGCCTGAAACGCGCTGACTCAACCGACAAGCGGCGCCAACCACCTGCGACACCTCGCCATCGTCGGACGGATTGAATCACGAGCCCGGCGCGCCATTTATTCATTTCAGTAATTTCTGAAATGACTGACAGGCGTGGTCATGGACCTTTCGACGCTTCAGCAGGAGTTCGTGCTGCACTTCGGCGAGATGGGCTCTCGTTGGGGGATCAACCGCACCGTCGGCCAGATCTATGCGGTGCTTTTCCTGGCAGACCGGCCGCTCAACGCCGAAGAGATCACGGAGAAACTGGGCTTCTCGCGGTCGAATGTCTCCATGGGACTGAAGGAGTTGCAGGCGTGGAACCTCGTGCGGCTCAAGCATCTTCCCGACGACCGGCGCGACTATTTCACGACTCCCGACGACCTCTGGGAGATCGTTCGCACCCTCATCGCGGAACGTAAGAAGCGTGAAATCGATCCAACGCTGACCAAGCTCCGGGAACTCGAGATGCAGGCGCCGTCCAGCGAGGCGGATACTCACGCTCATGCCAAGATCGGCGAGCTGCGCGAACTGATCGAATTGTTGACCGGCTGGTACGACGACATGGATCGGCTGGAGACCGAGCGATTGGTCCAACTCCTGACGCTCGGTTCGAAACTGCAGAAGTTCATCGGCAAGACCGAGAAGATCGTGCCGCTCCGCCGCAAAGGGAAGGGGGCCGACTGATGGACGCACTCCTCCTGTCGCGGATCCAGTTTGGCGCGAACATCTCGTTCCACATCCTGTTTCCGACCATCACCATCGCACTCAGCTGGGTGCTTCTGTTCTTCAAGCTCCGCTTCAACGCCACCGGCGACATGCGATGGATGGACGCCTACCGCTTCTATGTGAAGGTGTTTGCTCTCACCTTTGCGCTCGGCGTCGTGTCCGGCATCACGATGAGCTTTCAATTCGGCACCAACTGGCCGGGCTTCATGGAGACGGTCGGCAACATCGCCGGGCCGCTGTTGGCCTATGAGGTGCTGACCGCGTTCTTTCTCGAGGCCGTGTTCCTCGGGATCATGCTGTTCGGGTTCTCCAGGGTGCCGGGCTGGCTGCACACGCTGGCTACGCTCCTCGTGGCGGTCGGTACCGCGATGAGCGCGTTCTGGATTCTTGCGCTGAATTCCTGGATGCAGACGCCGGCGGGCTTCGAGATGCGCGACGGCGTCGCGCACGCCACCGATTGGTTCGCGATCGTCTTCAACCCGTCGATGCCCTACCGCCTGACCCACATGCTGCTGGCCAGCGGCCTGACCGTGGCATTTCTGATGGCCGGCCTCTCGGCGTTCCGGATGCTGGTCGGCGATCGGTCCGGCGCCGTTCGGCTGACGCTGAAGACCGGCGCCGGCTTGGCGGCGATCCTCATCCCCATCCAGATCTATGCCGGCGATCTGCATGGGCTCAACACGCTCGAGCATCAGCCGCAAAAGGTCGCAGCCATGGAAGGCAATTGGGAAACCGGCAGTAACGTCCCGCTTCTCTTGTTCGCGCTCCCCGACCAGAAGGAACGCGAGAACCGGTTCGAGGTCGGAATTCCCAACGGCGCCAGCCTCATTCTCACCCATGATCCGGATGGGGTCGTGCCGGGCCTGAACGACTTTGTCGCCGAGGACGGGACCGTCCTTCACCCGCCCGTGTCGCCGGTGTTCTGGGCGTTTCGCATCATGGTCGGGATCGGCCTGACGATGCTGCTCATCTCCTGGTTCGCGGTCTGGCGGTTTTGGCGACGCGGTGTGGACACCGCGCCGCGGTTACTGCTGATCGGATTTGTCGGGATGACGTTCTCCGGTTGGGTGGCGACGTTAGCCGGCTGGTACACGACCGAGATCGGACGCCAGCCCTGGCTGGTGAGCGGCGTCATGAAAACCGTCGATGCCGTCGCCGACGTGCCCGCGCCGATGGTGCTGTCGACCCTGGTCGTTTACCTCGCGGTCTATGCGGCGCTCACGCTCGCCTATGTCACGGCTCTCTTCTACCTCGCGCGCAAAGCGGCACGGGGCCAGGACGTCAGATCACTGACGCCTTCGTCCGGCGCTGCCGAAGTCGCCATCGCACCGGGCGAGTAGACCGATGGGCTTTCCAACCGACCCGGACGTGTGGCTCCCGCTGGTGTTCGCGGCGCTGATGGGGGTGTCGATCCTCATCTACGTCATTCTCGACGGTTTCGACCTCGGCGTCGGTGTCCTGACGCCACTGGTCGGAGAGGCCGACAAGGATCGCATGATCGCGTCGATCGGTCCTTTCTGGGATGCGAACGAGACATGGCTGGTGCTGGCGGTCGGCCTGCTGCTGGTCGCTTTTCCGATCGCCCATGGCGTCATCCTGACGGCGCTTTATCTGCCGGTCGCCGTTCTGCTGATCGGTCTGATCCTGCGGGGCGTCGCGTTCGAGTTCCGGGCCAAGGCGCCGGTACACAACAAGCCGATCTGGAACGGCGCCTTCTTCGTCGGATCGCTGATGACGTCGCTGTCCCAGGGGTTCATGCTGGGGCTCTACATCATGGGGCTGGACTGGACGCTCGCCACGGTCGCCTTCGCGCTGCTGACTGCGGCCTGCACCACGGCCGGCTACGCGTTCATCGGCGCCTGCTGGCTAATCATCAAGACCGAAGGCGCCCTGCAGCGCAGAGCCGTCCGCTGGGCGAAGACCGGGTTGGCGGGGGTGCTTGCGGGTTTCGTCGCGATCTCGGCGGCAAGCCCGGCGGTCTCGGAACGCATCTTCGAGAAGTGGTTTTCCTTTCCGCAGATGCTGGCGCTGGCGCCGCTGCCGATCATGGCGGTTGGTATCACCGCGCTGCTGTGGTGGGCGCTCGAACATCTTCCCGATGAAGCGGATCGCTACCGCCACATCCCCTTCGCCGCGGCATCCGTTCTGTTCACCCTGGCCTTTGCCGGTCTCGCTTACTCCTTCTACCCCTACGTGGTGCCTGAGCGGCTGACGCTTTATGAAGCCGCAGCCGCGCCGGAAAGCCTGATGATCATTCTGGTGGGCACGATCGTGGTCCTGCCGACGATCGCCGGATACACCGCGCTGGCGTACGTCGTCTTCAGGGGCAAGGCACGCGACCTGACCTACGACTAGCGAACCGGTTCCATCGTTTCCCCGGCGTTCCCGCCAGTCTGTGCCGGGGGTGGAAGTTCGCGGACGATCCGCGCCGGGTTGCCGACCGCGACCACCCGCGCCGGCAGTGACCTAGCGACGACGGACCCGGCGCCAACGGTGGTTCCGTCCCCGATGGTGACGCCGCCGAGCACGATCGATCCCGCACCGATCCAGCAATGGGAGCCGATGCTGATCGGCGCGTTCATCGCGATGGCGTGATCGAGGGCACCGGTCGTCGGATTGGTCCTGATCCGCTCCTCAGGCACGACCGGGTGGCCGGCCGTTAGCAGCGAGCAGTTTGGCCCGATCAGGGTGAAGCTGCCGATCCGGATTTCCGCGCCGTCCATGAACAGGCAGTTCGTGTTGATCAGGCAGGAATCGCCGACGAAGACATGGCGACCGTATTCCCACCGCACCGGCGGGTTGAGGAAGCTCTCGCCGAAAGCGCCCATGGCGTCGCGCAGGAGGTGAAGGCGCTCGGTCGGGTCGGCGTCGCCTTCGGTCGCGTTGACGCGGAGATACTTTTGCGCCGCTTCGGACTGGAGCGCCATGATTTCCGCGTCGGGCGCGCGGTAGGGCATCCCGGCGATCATTCGGTCGAACTGGCGACGCGGTTCGTTCATTGCCTCATTGGCGCGAAATCTCGCCGCTTGCCCTGTGATCGACGCGTCGACTAACCGTCCAATCGTGCCTCGCCCGGCACATTTTCCACACGGGTCAGCCAGTGATGGACCGTGAAGTCGTCGTCGCCGGCGAGCAGGCGCCACAGCTTGGTGCGCTGAACCACGTCGAGGTAACCGCCGCGCACGTCAGCCCAGGGCTCCCAGGTCGACAGCCGGTGCTGGATGTCGTCCTCGGCTCCGTGCGGCGAGTGCAACGGCTTGGCGGCGCGGGCCGCCTCGGCGTCATAGGTCGACATGTCCCAATGGCCGGTCTGCCGGACGGTCGGGTTGAAGCGAAGCTTGTACATCGCCCTGGGCGTATCGGAGGCGTTGCGTCGCCCGGCGTGCCAGATGTTGTGGTGGAGGATCAGCACGGTTCCGGCCGGGCCGACCAACTGGGTCTGGCCGCGGACGTTCTGGTAGCGGGCGATGGTCGCCTGGTTGACGCGGCGGAGATGACTGCCCGGCACGATCAGCGTCCCGCCCATCTCGCGGGTGACGTCGTGGGGGTAGTACATCAACTGGACGTCGAAGGCGTCGCGACGGGCGTCGATCATCGCGTCGCAATGGAGGAACTGCGAGACGTGCTGCCCCGGCTCCCGATAATGCAGGCGCTGGTGGTCGACCAAGGCGCCGGGGCCGAGAAGGCTGTGGAGGGCGCCGGCGACCTCCGGCAGGCGGAGCATGGCGTCGATCGGCGTGTCGGGGGCGAAGGCCTCGCCGATCGGCGTGTCGAAGCGGACGGCCGGCAGGCGACGGTTAGCGTCGTTCTCGTCGACGAGATCGCGGGCATACCGGTCCATGAACGCGGCGTTGACCGACGCCGGGACCACCGCGTCGAAACGCAGGAAGCCGTTGCGGACAAAGTCGACCATCTGGTCGACGGTGAGCAGTTTCATTCGACCGCCTCCTCGATCTTCTCGAATACCACCTCGAACGCCAAGAAACCGGGTTCGTAGTCCAGTTCGCCGGTCTGGGGCGACAGGGTCGACATCTGGATCACCCGCCAGCCGTCGTGCAGGGCGTCCAGCCCGGTTTCGTACGGGGGCTCGTCCTCGTCGCCGGAGACTGGTGGCGTTTTCGTCGTCCCGTCATACATCGTCCACGCGGTCACCCGGCTGTCCAGCGCGGAGGTGTGAAGGTAGAGAATCAGCAGTTTTTGCGCGCGCATGATTCCGGTGCCGCCAGGCGGCTGTCATCTGGCTGTGTTGCGAAAGGAGCCGTCGGCCGGGACCGACCCAGTTGAGACACTCTTTATCAGCCAAGATCGGAGGCCGGTAAAGGGAAACATGTCAGTCGACCCAATTCGGCCTTGTGGGCGAGCGGTCACCGCATCATTACCGGTCGAAGGTGAGGCGCATGACGATATCCTGATCGTAGTTGCCGAACCCGCGGCCGAAAATGTTGACGCCGCCGGGATGATCGGCGTTCGGATCGATGCCGATGCGCACGCGGATGGAGTGGTGGTTCGGCAGGTCGAGGTCGCCCACGGTCACGTCCGAAACCCGGACGCCATCGACCAGGGTGCCGTCGGTGCCGATCGTCCATTTCTTGAGCTTGCCGTATTGCGAGCCGCTCATCCGCCACCAGGAAGGCGTATACGCCCCGCGCTTGTCGCCATAGTCGCCGGGCGAGGTCCACGTGCCGACGGCGACGTTGTTGATCCAAACGGTGATGTCGGACGGCCAGTCGGGGTCGGTGCCCAGCACCTCGGACGACAGCTCCATCGACAGCTCGATAGTGTCGACCGCGGCGTTGGCCAGCTTGGCGTTGTTCGGGAACTTGTACTCGACGTGGCCGCGGCCGAACCAGATCAGCGCCGCCCGCACTCTGTCCGGGTCGAGGAAGAAGTCGGGGACGTCGAGCATGCCGATCACGCCTTCGGTCGAGCAGAGCCCGCATGGGGCTGTGACGTCGCAGCTCGTGTAGAGCCCGAGCGGCATGGCGACCTCGACCGAGTTGTCGTCGGGATTGGCCTTCTCGACGTCGAAGCGAATGAGGATTTCGTCGAACCGGGCGGAGCAGATCTTCTGATGCCCTTTCCGCGCCTTGACCGTGTCGGTATCGATCAGCCCGGCCTTTTCGAGAACCTGAACATTGGTGGCGATCGTCGACTGGGGCAGGGAGAGCAACCGACTAATATCGTTGACGTTTAGCGCACCGTTTTCGTGCAGTAGGCCAAGGATCCGGACCCGGACGGTCGATGCCAGCCCGCGAAGCACATCGCCTCGCTCCTGCGGGTTGATGGTTAGGAAATGCGGTTTCATTAGCGGGGAGGGTACTCGCATGACGTTGATGGCGCGTCTTATGTATCACGATCGCTGATACTGACTAAACGAAAACGCGTTCCTCGTCGGCGTGCGTGTCAGGCGGCCTGCCCACCCGCATCAGCCCTTGATCGCGGCCGACAGCATGATCGCCTGCGTCACGCGACGCTGGAAGATGAGATAGGCCAAGGCGACCGGAATCGCGCCCAACAGCGCTACCGCAAGGTCGCGGGCGTATTTGACGCCAAAGGCATCGTCGACCTGGGTGATGCCGACGGTCACGGTCATCATCGGTTCCTGGGTGATAACCAGGAACGGCCAGAAGAACTGATTCCAGGTGGCGGTGTAGGTGACCAGGGCCAGCGCAGTGGTGATCCCCCAGTTCATCGGCAGGTAGATCTTGAACAGCACCTGGAATTCGTTGGCGCCGTCGACCACCGCAGCTTCGCGAATTTCGCGCGGCACCATGTCGAAGAACTGCTTGTAAACGATCAGCACGATCGGATGATAGACGAGCTGGGGCAGGATCACCCCGAGCCAGGTATTGATCTGGCCGAAGTCGTTCATGAGAACGAAGTGGCTGACCACCAACGCCTGGAACGGTATCATGAAGCTCGCCAGCACGATCAGGTAGAGCAGTCTCCGGCCGGGGAAGCGCAACTGGGAGATGGCGTAGCCGGCCATCACCCCCATGGAGATGATCAGGAAGGTGATCGCCACGGTGGTGACGATCGAGTTGATGTACCAGCGCCCCATGCTGGTGTTGAACATCGCGTGGATATAGTTCTCCAGCGTAACCGCCTGCGGGATAAGCTGGATGCCGGGGGCGACCACGTCGGCCTCCGGCTTCACGCTGGTGATCACGCCCCAGTAGAGCGGAAACGCCCAGATGACGGCGGCGATGATGGTCAGCAGCGTGATGATGCCGCCGCCGATGTTCACCGAGCGCGACCAGCGGGCAAGGCCACTGCTTGCCGCGCCGTCAAGGGTCTGGCCCTGAGCCATCGGCCGGCTCATTAGCGCGAATCCCTGGTGCGTAGCACCTGGTACTGAAACACCGATAGCGCGACGATAATGAAGAACAGGAAGACGGCGACCGTCGAGGCGTAGCCGCCTTTGTTGAGCTGGAAGGCCTGGCGGAAGATGTACTGGACCAGCACGTAGGTGGAGTTGGCCGGTCCGCCTTCGGTGAGGATATAGACCTGATCGAAGATCTTGAGCTGGGCGATCAGCTGGATGGTCAGCACCAGCGCGGTGACCGGCCAGATCAGCGGCCAGGTTATGTAGCGGAACTGCTCCCACGCCGAGGCGCCGTCAAGCGAGGCGGCCTCGTAGAGATCGGGCGAGATGTTGCGTAGGCCCGCCACGAACAGAAGGACAGTGAAGCCGATCGTCCACCAGATCGTGACAATGGCAACGCCCGGCATCGCCCAGGCGCGGGTGCGGAAGACGGAGACCCGTTCGCCGACGATGGGTTCGATCAGGTACTGGGCGATGCCGAACTGAAGATCGAGCACCCACTCCCAGATCGTCGTCACCACGGTTATCGGCAGGACGAAGGGGAGGAAGAAACAGGCGAGCACCGCCGCCTGCAGCCAGCCCTTGAGGCGGGTCACCATCATGCCGATCATCAGCCCGAGCAGCGTCGTCGGCACCACCGTCAACAGGACGAAGTAGAACGTGTTCCAGGTCGCGCGAAGGAACAGCCGGTCGCCGATCAGCCGGGCGTAGTTGTCGAGGCCGACCCAGCTGCCTTCTCCAATCAGCGGCGCGTCGGTGAAGCTCAGCCGCACCATCTGGGAGGTCGGATAGAGGAAGAGTACGATCTGGGCGATGACAAACGGCGCCACCAGGACGGCCGCGGCCCAATACTGCGATCGCTTGTTGTTCACGGCGATCCGCCTTTCCCGTCGGTCCAGACAGTACCGGCCGGACCCAGCTCTGTAAAAGCTCCGGATCCGGCCGGTGGCCTAAGCGGGAGGCCTATTCAAGCATGCTTTGCAGCTCGTCGCGCAACAGTTCCATCGCTTCCTGCGGGTCCATGTCGTCATTGACCGCGGGAACCAAGTAGTTGGTGGCGGCGTCGAACAGCGGCGAGGCAACACCGGCGATCTCCGAGCGCGGATCGAACACGGCGGTTTCGGCCAGCACCGAGTAGACCGCGTTCGGCTGCATGGTCTTGTACTCGTCGCTGTCGGTCACCGGGACATAGGCCGGGATGTGACCGGCGGTCGCCCAGAACAGGCTGTTCTCGTTCATCCAGGCGATCACCTTCAGCACCGCGTCGAGTTTCTCAGGCGTGACCGGCTTGTCGGCGTTGTTGGGGATGGCGAAGGCATGGGAGTCGGCCCACGTCGCCGGCTGGTCGTAGAGAACCGGCAGGCGGATGGCGCCCCAGTCGAACAATTCGCCGTTCTTGGCGAGATCGACCATGGTCGGGACTTCCCACACACCGTTGATGTGCATCGCCGCTTCACCGGAGGTGAAGAGCGCGATCGAGGCCGGATAGGCGGTGAGCTTGGGCGACCAGCCCTCTTTCACCCACTTGGCCATCTCGGACGCCGCGGCGACTGCCTTGTCGAGATTGTCGCCGGGAAGCACCTGGCCGTCGTCGACAACCAAGCCCCCTTCCTGGCCGAACAGCGAATAGAAGATGCGCCAGAGCGAACTGCCTTCGTCGCTGTGGATCGACAGGGCGTACTCGACACCGGTTTCCGCTTCGAGCTTGGCGAGCGCCGCGTTGAAGTTATCGACGCCGTCGAGCCCGGTCGGCAAGCCGTCGTCGCCGAGCAGGCCGGCCTGTCTCAACAAATCCTTGTTGTAGTAGAGAACCACCGCATGGACGTCGAAGGGCACGCCGTAGAGCTTGCCGTCGACCTGGGCCGCGGCGAAGTTCGACGCGTTGAAGTCGGACGCCTCGAGACCGACGCTGGCCAGTTCATCCAGTGTGATCTCCCGCAGGACACCGGTCGGCACCGCGAGCGGAAAACGCGACAGATGATAGGTCATCATGTCGGGGCCCTCACCGACCGCCGCCGAGGTCTGCACCTTGGTGTAGTAGGGGATGCCCCATTCGAGCGTGGTGGCCTGGATCTCGATCTCGCCCTCATGCGCCTCATTGAACTGCTCGAGCAGGGCCTTCATGCGGACCCCGTCGCCGCCGCCGAGAAAGTCCCACCAGATCACCGTTTCCTCGGCTTGGGCGCTGGCTGCGAACACCGCGACCGTCGCCGCCAGTGCTGTCGTCAAAACTCGTCTCATCACCGTTTCCTCCTTTGATGTGAGCCGTGGATTTGGCTGGCCCGCGCGCGAGCCGAAGCCGTCGGCCGAATGCGGGCGTTGGCCCGTGTCGGTACCGTTGTGTCGCCCTCCGCATTTCGGTTTCGTACCCATCTTTTCAGCAGGTCCGGGCGACCCTGAGAGTACATGGCCGCTCGACCATGATCAACCTGTCTCATGATATATATCACGTAATCGGATATAATCAGACGGCTGACTGTCCTTACGTGGCGACGCGGATCACGTGATAGGAACGGGGCGGAACGCTGCCGCGGATCGCGCCGTCCTCGACAGCGATGCCGGTGCCTTTGGTAGGCGAGACCCGGTCCGGCGCCGAAACCGTGTTGGTTGCCCTCAGGTCATCGTTGGCGATCGTCGTGTGTTCGGTGAGTTCGCGCGGCGGGAGGCCGGCGATGCCGATGTCGAGGTCGAGCGCCTCGTCGGGATGGCGGTTGACCACAAAGAAGGTGATCGTGTTCTCGTCGTTTCGAACGGCCGAAACGTCGAGATAGGGGACATCCTCGGCGACCTTGGTGTTGTAGGTCGGCCCGTCGACGGCGACCGCGAGGGCATCGCCGCGCCCGTAGAGCGAGCTGTAGTAGAGCGGCCAGTAGAGCGTCTGACGCCAGGCCGAACCGCCCTGTTCTGTCATGATCGGCGCAATCACGTTCACCAGCTGAGCGATACAGGCGATCTTGACGACGTCGGCGCGGCGGATGAAGGCGTTCAGAACGCAGCCGATCAGCAGCACGTCTTCGAAATTATAGACGTCCTCCAGCAGCGGTGGCGCGACCGGCCAATCCCACGATGGCCAGGTCTCCTGATCCTCTTTCCGGTTGTGGTACCAGACATTCCATTCGTCGAACGAAATATAGACCTTGTGGTCGGAGCGCTTCTTGGCCCGGATGTAGTCGATCGTGCCGGCGACCGTCTGGATGTAGCGCTCCAGAGGCACCGATTTGGCGACGTAATTCAGGTAATCGCCTTCGAAATTGTCCCAGTAGGTGTGCAGCGAGATGAAATCGACGGTATCGTAACACTCGTCGAGAACCTCCGCCTCCCAGGCCGGGTAAGTGGCCATGCCCGAGTGGGACGAGCCGCACGCCACCAGATCGAGCGACTTGTCGAACGACTTCATCGCGCGGCCGACCTCGTTGGCGAGCCGGCCGTATTCGCGGGCGGTCTTGTGGCCGATCTGCCAGGGGCCGTCCAACTCGTTGCCGAGGCACCAGACTCTGACGTCGTACGGATCCTGGCGTCCGTGCGCGCGGCGCAGGTCGCTCCATGCCGTGCCGCCGGGATGGTTGCAGTATTCAAGGCAGGCCAGCGCCGCGTCGAGACCACGCGACCCGAGATTGACCGCCAGCATCATCCCGGTGTCCGCCTTGGCGCACCATCGCGCGAATTCGTCGATGCCGACCTGATTGGTTTCGCGGGTCCGCCAGGCGTAGTCGAGGCGGACCGGGCGCTGGTCCTTGGGGCCGACGCCGTCTTCCCAGTGGTAGTTGGAGACGAAGTTGCCGCCCGGGTAACGCACGTAAGGCAGCTTGAGCGAGCGGACGAGGTCGATCACATCTGGGCGGAAGCCGTCTTCGTCGGCGTCCGGATGGTCGGGTTCGTAGATGCCGCCGTAGACGGCGCGGCCGAGGTGCTCGAGGAAAGCGCTGTAGATCCGGTCATCAATTGCCGCGATCCGGAAATCATGATGCACTGACACCCGCACCTTCATGGCACCCTCCCTTTGTATCTATTATCCCGATATGTACCTCACTTTCGGTTTTAGTGCAACATGCACCGAGCATGGAGATGCGGGCCCAGGGCGCCCGCCAGACCGGTGCCGCCACCGGGCCGCCTGGGTGACGGCAATTCATCATAGAGTTATCGCTTGAGGGTTATGGTGGTTTGCGCCGTCGACGTCGAAACAACCGATCACCGCGCTGGAGGATTTTCCCATGTCCAATCGAGGGTTTGCATTGTTCGCCGCCGTCCTGTGGCTTGTCGCCGGCTATAGCGCGCCGGCCGTCTCGCAGGACGTGCCGTCGTTGGTCGGAACCTGGATATCCACCCACCACACCCAGTCCAGCCAGGGCTTTACGACCATCGAGGTGGAGCTGGTCATCGATGAACAGCAGGACGGCCTCTTCAACGGGCAAGTCTCATGGCGATTGCTCGAGATCGGCGATAGCGGATCGGAAGACGTGCTCGGCGTCATCGACTGGGACAACGAGACCGTCGTCATCGTCAACGTCAACGACACGGGATACATCCAGGCACGCCTCGTGAACGACGTGACGATGGAGCATGTCTATTACGAGTCGGGTGCGAACGCCGTCGTATCGCGCGGCGTTTGGCAAAAGCAGCTCGACACGCAGAACTGACCAAGCCGGCAAGGCTCTTTGGCGGTCGCTTGTTGCACGGCTTCGAGCGCTGGGCGATTTCGAGTGCGTTTCCGTCCGGCCGCTGGGGTGGGGGGTACCTAAGTCATTGAAGATAATGGTGCTGCCGGACAGGATTGAACTGTCGACCTCTCCCTTACCAAGGGAGTGCTCTACCACTGAGCTACGGCAGCAGACGCGGCGATTGCCGGAATGGCGGCCTTACTGCCATATGGCGGTCCGGCCTTCAAGCGGGCCACTGCGATCCGTGCGACTTGGCCTGGCTCGACCCCGACGGCCGGGTCGTCCATTGTGGTACGGCGACCGACACCGGGTTGCAGCGGAACCAAAGGAGCGTGCCGCTTTGAGCGACTGGACCATTCGCCGGGCAGGTCTTGCCGATGCCGATCCGCTGACCGCTTGTCTCGAGGTGGCGTATGCGGAGGATGCGGCACGGCTCGCCGATCTGCCGTCGATGTCAGATGGGGTCGCCGGTCAGATCGCCAACGATCAGGTGTGGGTAGCCGAGGCCGACGGGACCGTCGTCGGCGGGCTGGTGCTCGCCACCGGCGACGGCTTCATGCAACTCGTCAATGTCGCGGTTCATCCCGACCGGCGGGGCACTGGCCTCGGCCGGGCGCTCCTGCAACTCGCCGACCGGGAGGCGGTGGCGCAAGGGTTTGCCGAGATGCGGCTCAACACCCATGCCGGGATGGATGCCAACGTCGGGCTCTATACACGGCTCGGCTGGATCGAGACCGATCGCCAGCGCAACGTCGTCGCGATGCGCAAGCCGTTGACCGACGCCGCGCCTGACCAGACCGGGGCCTCGCGCAGCCGGCCCGGTCCGCGCGAGGCCCGGCTGGCCGCCGCCCTGCGGGCCAATCTCAGGCGCCGCAAGGCCGCGACGACCAAGCGTGGCGATTCGGATGGGTGAACGGGAACCCGCCGGTTATTGCGGCCGGGCTTCGAGGATGAAGTTGAACGGGGTTTCCGCCGCCCGGCGCATGGTGGCAAAGCCGCCGCCATCGACGACCACCTCGCGTAGCTTCGCCTCACCGGCCTGTGCGCCGAGCGCGGCGCCGACGTCCTGGCCGAGCGAAGCCGGCACGCAGGTCATCAGCGAAGCGGCATAGTAGATCCGGCTGACCGGGGTGAGATTGTCCTCCAGCCGGTCCTCGGCGAACGGCTCGACGATCATCCAGGTCCCGTCCGGCTTCAGCGCCTGCCGTACCCGCCTGGCCGCCGAGACCGGATCGCCCATGTCGTGGAGGCAGTCGAAGAACGTGATGAGATCGTAGTCGTCGCCGGGGAGGTCCTCGGCGAGGCCGACCGCGAAGCTGAGATTGTCGAGGCCGCCGTGGTCCGCGGCGTGACCGCGGGCTTCGTCAATCGACGGTGCGTGGAAGTCGATGCCGATGACTTCGGCGTTGGGAAACGCCTCCGCCATGATCATGGTCGAGATGCCGTGGCCGCAGCCGACATCGGCGATCCGTCCGCCGCGTTCCAGTTTCTCCACGACCCCATCGAGGGCCGGCAGCCAGGTATCGATCAGATTGGCCTTGTAGCCGGGGCGGAAGAACTCGGCGATGGCGCAGGCGATACAGCCGGCCTGGTCGCCCCACAGGACCCCGCCTCCGGTCCGAAACGCCTGTTGCACCTTCGGCTGATTCTCCAGATAGGCGGCCACTGCCTCGAATGCCGGAAAGACATAGGCGGGGCTGTCTCGATCGACGAGCACCGCAGCATGTTCCTCCGGCAGGGTGAATTGGCCGGTGTCGGCGTCGTAGGTGACGTAACCAGATGCCGTCTGGTGGGCGAGCCATTCCCTGACATAGCGCTCGGCCAGTCCGGTAGCGCGGGCGAGCGCGTCCGATGTCATCGGTCCCTTGTGATGCATCGCCTGATAGAGGCCGAGCGCTCCGCCCATCCGCACCGGCGCGACACTTGCGGCGCCGCCCAGATCGGTCATGATCGTTTCCAGAAACGCGTTCAGCTTGTCTTCGTTCATCCCACTCTCTCCATGCAGCGACGGCCCGGGGCGTCCCAGGCCGTGAGGCAGACGAGATTAGGAGCGGCGCGGCGGCCGGACTTGGCGGAGGCGTGGGGAAGTCGTGGGGACGTTGTGAAAACGTCGCGGGGACGAGCGTCTACAAGCCGATCCGGTTGAAGGCGCCGTCAAGGAGCTGCCGTTGCGCGCCGGCAAACGGGAACGAGGCGAAGTAGTCGTCGCGGCAGAAGCCGGGCCGCCGCCGTTGGGCTTCGGCGATGTATCTCACCGCGGCATCCCGATCGCCCCCAACCTCGTGGACCCAAGCCGCGATCGCAAAGACGAGGAAGTGAACGTTGGGCTGTCGGATCGCGCGCTTGGCCCATTCCATCGCCGGCTTGAACTGGCCGATGAAGGCGAGTTGCTCCGCCTTCAGAGCGATGAAGGCGAACGACATCGGATCGTAGGGGCTGAGCCGCCGCGCGGTGTCGACATCGCCCAATCCGTCGGTGTTGCGACCGGCCAGCATCAGAGCATAGCCGCGGGAATAGTGTCCGACGGCGAAATTGGGGTTGAGTTTGACCGCGGTCGTGATCTCGTCGAGCGCTTGGTCGAGGTCGCCGGTCAGCAGGGCGGCTCTGCCAAGCGCCCAGTGGCCTTGCGGATCGTAGGGATCGAGCGCGATGCCCTCGTGCGCAAAGACAAGCGCTTCGTTGACGTGGCGATCGCGCCCGATGCGGCCGCCGAGGAAGGCCCGTTGCCAGGCCAGGAACGATAGCGCAGCCGGGACGCGCGCCGAACTAGGATCGGTCGCGGCCGCGTAGGTCAGCAGCTGTTCCGCCTCGTCATAGTGGGCCGACCGGAACTTGAACAGCAGATGGATCGCGCGGTGGTAGGCGCTCCATGCATCCAGCGACTCGATCGGTTGCAGGATCGCGCGGCGGCGTTCCCGCAGATTGATCTCACTCTCCACCGCCGCGACGACCTGCCGGCCGGTTTCTTCCAGGACCGCGAACAGATCGTCGGTGTTCCGCTCGAAAGTTTCCGCCCATGCCTCGCAACCGGCCGTCGTGTCGGTCAGGGCGATGGTCAGGCGAAACCGGGGTCCCGCCTGAAGCACCGAGCCGTGGAGAAGGTAGCGAACGCCCAGCCTGCGCCCGGCGCGAACGGGATCGGTCTGCGTCCCGTCGAAGCGCATGGCGCTTCCCCGTGCCGTCACGAACAGCCAGCGGGTTCGGGCCAGGCCGACGGTAATGTCGTGGGCGAGCCCTCGAGCGACGACGCCGTCCTGAATCTCGCCATACGCATTGATCGGCAGCACGGCGATCGACGGCCGGTCGGGCAGCGACAGATCGATATCGACGGTCGCGTCCGAAGGGGCCGGTTCGGTAGTGGCGATGGATGCTGGTGCCGCGCCGCTGTCGATTTCGCGGACATCGCCGATAAACCGGAAGCCGCGGCCGTGATGGGTCTTGATCTGGGCCTGGGTCTTGCCGTCGTCGCCGATCGCCCGGCGGGCCGATTTGACCACCGTGGAGAGCGCCGAGTCCGATATGGCCCGGCCCTGCCACAAAACCTCGATCAGCTCCGCCTTGTCGACGACCCGGTCCCGGTTGCGGACAAGATGGAGCAGCAGGTCGAACGCCTTCGGCTCGACCGACATGAGTTGGTCGTCGCGTTTCACCTCGCGGCGCGCCGGATCGACGGCTGTGTTCCCGACTCGAAACGTCATAGTTGCAATTATCGCCGCGGATTTCGGCAGTAAAGACCAAAATGGACATGATATTTGCAAATCGTGCCAACCGCTGTCGCCGGCGTTCACACCTGCGTTAACGGCCGGGATCGCTCGCCTTGTACCGGCCCCAATAGTGGGCTAGACGGGCTGACCCGTCTGCCCGGGCTTCTGGGCCGGTTTTTCACGACATTCTTCGAGGGGCGCCGTTCATGGACCGTATTCGTATCGTCGGGGGCACCCCACTCAACGGCACCATCCCGATCTCGGGCGCCAAGAACGCCACGCTGCCGCTGATGATCGCGAGCCTTTTGACCGACGATACTCTGGTCCTCGACAACGTGCCCAACCTCGCCGACGTCGGACTGCTCAAGCGCATTCTCGGCAACCATGGCGTCGACTGCATGGTGAAGGGCAAGCGCGCCAGCCACAATGGCCATTCCGGCGAGACGGTCGAGCTTTCGGCCCGGGCGATCATCGACACGACGGCGCCGTATGAGATGGTGTCGAAGATGCGGGCCAGTTTCTGGGTCGTCGGCCCGCTGATCGCGCGGATGGGCCAGGCGCGGGTATCGCTGCCGGGCGGCTGCGCCATCGGCACCCGGCCGGTCGATCTTTTCATCGATGCGCTCGAGTCGCTGGGCGCCGATATCGACATCGACGGCGGCTACGTCGTCGCGCGGGCGCCGAACGGTTTGAAGGGGGCGCGGATCAGTTTCCCGAAAGTGACCGTTGGCGCTACCCACGTGGCGATGATGGCGGCGACGCTCGCCCAAGGCGAGTCGGTGATCGAGAACGCTGCCCGCGAGCCGGAGGTAGCCGATCTCGCCGCATGCCTCACCAAGATGGGCGCCCGGATCAGCGGCGCGGGAACCGCGACGATCCGGATTGAGGGCGTGCCGTCCCTGTCCGGCGCCCGCCACACGGTGATGCCCGACCGGATCGAGACCGGCACCTACGCGTTCGCCGCGGCGATGACCGGCGGCGAGGTGACGCTCGAAGGCGCGACGCCCGACATCGTCAAGCGGCCGATGGAGGTCCTCACCGAAATCGGTGCCGAAGTCACGCCTACCAATGAAGGCATCCGGATCAAGCGCAACGGCGCCGGCCTCAAGCCGATCGACATCAGCACAGAGCCGTTCCCCGGCTTCCCGACCGATCTCCAGGCGCAACTGATGGCGCTGGTTTGCCGTGCCGATGGCGAGTCCCACATCCGGGAGACGATCTTCGAGAACCGCTTCATGCATGTGCAGGAGCTGGCGCGGCTCGGTGCCGATATTCAGCTCGACGGGCAAGTGGCCAAGGTCACAGGCGTCGAACGGCTGACTGGCGCCGAGGTGATGGCCACCGACCTGCGCGCGTCCGTGTCGCTGGTGATCGCGGGGCTCGCGGCCGAGGGCGAGACGGTCATCAACCGTGTCTACCACCTCGATCGCGGCTTCGAGCGGATCGAACAGAAGCTGGGCGGCTGCGGCGCCACCATCGAGCGGCTTTCCGCCTGACGCCTGTCCTGTTGCGGCAATCCCGCCGGCGCATTACTTCTGGCGCGACAAAAACAACAACGCCGGACGCCGCCGTCATGCAGCAAGCCGATATTCTGAAGCTGGCCGCTCTCGACCAGGAAGACCTGTCGATCGTGTCGGCCCATGTCCAGGACGCCGTGATGAAGGTCGGCGACCTCAGCTACCTGCCCCAAGAGAACCGCTTCATGCTGGTGCTCAACCGGTTCATCTGGGAGCGGGTTGAGGGCAAGGATCAAAGCTTCGAGCGAAGGCGTGCGGCGCTGATCTTTGACAGGGTGACCGCGGCGAAGACGAGCCATCTTCGCCGCGACCAGCCGGACGCGGTGCTGAGCCTGCTCGCCATCCAGTTCGAGCCCGCCGATGCGCCGGCCGGGCAAATTCTTCTCCAGTTTGCCGGCGGCGCGGCGGTCCAACTCGACGTCGAATGCATCGAGGCGCGTCTCGCCGATCTCGGTCCCGCCTGGGCGACCAGCGCCAAGCCGACTCACGACGCCGGCGCCGCATAGAGGCGACGGACCTTTGGTCACCAGGATCGATCATACCGACCCGGCGTTCGAGGACCGCTTCGCGGCGTTGCTCGCGGCCAAACGCGAGACATCGGAGGATGTCGACGCCGCGGTTCGCGCGATCGTTGCCGATGTCCGGGAGCGGGGCGACGCGGCGGTCGTTGACGCGACCCGCCGGTTCGACCGCTTCGACCTGATGCCGGAAACAATGCGCATCGATGATGGGACGTTGGAGGCGGCGGCGGACCAGGTCGACACGGAGGCTCTGGACGCGCTGTCGCTGGCCAAGGCACGGATCGAGGCGTTTCATCGCCGCCATCGGCCGCAGGACGATCGCCACACAGACGACCTCGGCGTCGAACTCGGCCAGCGCTGGACACCCGTCGATGCGGTCGGGATCTATGTTCCCGGTGGCACCGCCGCATACCCAAGTTCGGTTCTCATGAATGCGGTGCCGGCAAAGGTGGCCGGGGTCGAACGGGTGGTGATGACGGTTCCCACGCCCGACGGGACCATCAATCCGCTGGTGCTTGCCGCTGCCCGGCTCGCTGGCATGGACGAGGTCTATCGCGTCGGCGGCGCTCAGGCAGTCGCCGCGCTCGCCTACGGCACCCGGTCGATCGATCCGGTGGCCAAGATCGTCGGCCCCGGCAACGCTTATGTCGCGGCCGCCAAGCGTCAGGTATTTGGCGTCGTCGGCATCGACATGATCGCCGGACCGTCGGAGGTGCTGGTCATCGCCGACGCGGAGAACGACCCGGACTGGATCGCCGCCGATCTGCTGGCCCAGGCGGAGCATGACGCGGCGTCGCAGTCGATCCTGATCACCGACTCGGTTGCCCTTGCCGATCAGGTGGCGGCGGCCGTGGACCGGCATCTGGCGACGTTGGCGCGCGGCGAAATCGCCGCGGCGAGCTGGCGCGATCACGGTGCCATCATCACCGTCGACACGCTCGACCGTGCCGCGACGCTCGCCAACCGGATCGCGCCGGAGCATCTGGAACTCGCCGTGGCCGATCCGGAGGCGTTGTCGCCGGCGATCCGCCATGCCGGATCGATTTTCCTCGGCCGGTACACACCGGAGGCGATCGGCGACTATGTCGGTGGGCCGAACCATGTGCTGCCGACGGCGCGGTCGGCCCGCTTTTCGTCCGGATTGTCGGTGTATGATTTTCTCAAACGGACAACCACGCTTAAGCTCGGCCCGGATCAGTTGCGCGCCCTCGGTCCCGCGGCGATCACGCTGGCCGAAGCCGAGGGGCTGGAAGCGCATGCCCGCTCGGTGGCGATTCGGATGAACCGATAAGGCAACGTCGCCGCGCGCCGATCGCGCCGCCGCGGAAGAAGAGAGCAGGGGGGAAACAAATCGTGGCAGACTGGATTGGCCGTTTCTCGTTGGAAGGCCGCAAGGCCCTGGTGACGGGCGCCTCGAAAGGGCTCGGCGCCGAAATCTGTGACGTCTTCGCCGACGCTGGCGCCGATGTCGTCGCGACCGCCCGCGACGAGGCCGGGCTCAAGGCCGCCTATGATGCGGTCACCGGACACGGTCGCCGGTGCGTGACCTTGCCGTGCGACCTCGCCGACGCCGATTCGGTGCGCAGCATGGGGCAGGCAGCGCTCGACGCGTTCGGCGGCATTGACATCCTCGTCAACAATGCCGGTGCCACCAAGGTCGCGCCGGCGGGCGATCTCACCGGCGACGACTGGGATTTCCTGATGGCGGTGAACGCGCGCGCGCCGTTTCTCCTGTCGCAAATCGTTGCGCCCGGCATGATCGAACGACACTCAGGCAAGATCATCAACGTGTCGTCGCAGACCGGCGTCGTCGCCCTCGACGATCACGCCGCCTACGCGTCGTCGAAAGGGGCGCTCAATTCGTTGACCAAGTCGCTGGCGATCGAGTGGGCCAAGCACAACATCCAGGTCAATGCGATCTGCCCGACCGTGGTTCTGACCACCATGGGCACGAAGGTCTGGGGCGACGAAGCCAAGGCCAAGCCGATGCTCGACCGTATCCCGGCCGGCCGCTTCGGCGAACCGATCGAGATCGCCGACCTTGCGCTGTTCCTGGCGTCGTCCGCGTCGTCGTTCATCAACGGAGAACTGGTGATGATCGAAGGCGGGTACACGTCCCTCTAGGAGAAGCACCGATCGCCGGCCCTCATCGGGTCGATGTCACACGAACCATGCGCCATCACGATCCCAGCCCGTTGCCGACACCGACCGCCCCGCCGCCGGCCGGCCTCGTCGCCGTTGATATCGACGCGGCTTCGTTCGACGGCGCCGGTGGGTTCCTCGAGGCCGAACGGACCGCGGCGGTTCGCGACCTGCTGGCCCAGAATCGCTTTGAGCCGGGCGGACGGACGGGCACGTTCCGGCTGAAGATGGCAGTGGTGGAGCAGAAGCTGGTGCTCGACGTGTCGGACGACGGCGCAGCCCCGCTTGCCCGCCATATCCTCTCGCTGCGTCCACTCTCGCGTGTCATCAGGGATTACTTCATCGTCTGCGAAAGCTATCGCGAGGCCGTCGACCAGGCCTCGCCCGCGCGCATCGAAGCGATCGACATGGGCCGGCGTGGACTCCATGACGAAGGCGCCACGGTGTTGCGGGATCGGCTGGCCGGAAAAATCGAAATGGACCATGCCACGGCGCGCCGGCTTTTCACCCTGGTGTGCGCGCTGAACTGGCGCATACGCGGCCAGCGTTGATCCGGTTCACAACGTCAGGCTAATCGGCTACCGTCCCGCCCCGTTCACCCGCCGCTGCCACTCAAGGGACCGCATGGCCAAGGAAGAAATCATCGAGTTTCCCGGTGTCGTCACCGAACTGCTGCCGAACGCCACCTTCCGCGTTAAGTTGGAAAACGAGCACGAGATCATCGCCCACACCGCCGGGCGGATGCGCAAGAACCGCATCCGCGTTCTCGCCGGTGATAAGGTGCTGGTGGAGATGACCCCCTACGATCTGACCAAGGGCCGGATCACCTACCGGTTCAAGTAAGCCGCCTCGCGCCGCTTGGGCGGGGTGCGCGCAGGACACCGACAATGGCCGGACGTTTGAAACTGGTTCTCGCGTCAGGGTCGCCGCGTCGCCTGCAGCTTCTGAACCAGATCGGCGTCGAACCCGACCGGCTGCTGCCGGCGGCGGTCGACGAGACACCGAAGAAACACGAACTGCCACGCAACCTGGCCAAGCGGCTCGCCCGCGACAAGGCGGTTGCGGCGCAGGCCGCGCTGAAGGCGCAGCCCGAGCCCGACGGTGCGCTGATCCTCGCCGCCGACACGGTTGTCGGTGTGGGGCGCCGGTGCCTACCCAAGGCCGAGTTGATCGAAGAGGCGGCGAGTTGTCTGCGCCTGATTTCCGGCCGGGCGCACCGGGTGTATACCGGCGTCGTTCTGGTCACCGCGAGCGGGCAGCTTCGCCAGCGCCTCGTCGAAACGCGGGTTCGCCTCAAGCGGCTGTCGCAGGAGGATATGGACTCTTATCTTGCGTCCGGCGAGTGGCGCGGCAAGGCCGGCGGCTACGCGGTGCAGGGGCTTGCCGGCGGGTTCGTCATCAAGCTGGTCGGTTCCTATACCAATGTGGTCGGTCTGCCGCTCTACGAGACCATGAGCCTGCTGCTCGGCGAGGGTTATCCGATCCGTTACAGCTGGCTGAAGGGCGGAGCGGCACGATGACCAAACAGGACAAGCCAGCGGCCGAGGTCGTGCCGATGCGGCGAACCCGCGCCTGCCCGATCTGCGGCCAGCCCTCGCAGCGGCCGGTGTTTCCGTTCTGCAGTAAGCGCTGCGCCGATATCGATCTCCATCGCTGGCTGTCGGGGTCCTATGCGATTCCCGCCGCCGACGGCGATGAAGACGACACACTGGATCCGGCTTAGTCGCCACCGCGCAAAGCCGAAATCCCCTAATACGGCCAGGTCTTGCCGATGCCCCTGGGCTTGCGCGGGGACGAAGCCTTGATGCGACCGGTGGCGATCTGGACAGGGCCGGGCGAGTTGCCTATAACGCGTCGCCTTGACCGCAGCGGCGTGCCCGAGCGTGCCGGTTACGGTAAGCCCAGGTAGCTCAGTTGGTAGAGCAGCGGACTGAAAATCCGCGTGTCGGTGGTTCGATTCCGCCCCTGGGCACCATTGTCCTCTCTATCATAACTGAACATACCACCTGCTTTACTACGACCCGACGGGCGACACGGCTGGCGGCGACGCGATCTTGTTCGCCCGATTCGACGACACCAAGCTCAAGGCCGCCGACTTCACCGTCTCCGCCTGACGCGGGTCCGGCAGGTCGTCTGTCTGCCTGGCTCGCGCCCGGCTAATCGCGCACATGTGCACGATTGTCATCACGTCATAGGGGCACGCAATCCCGCTCGCGCTGGCTTAACGTCGTGGCTCATTGAGGTGCGCCATGACCCGCGACTATTTTCGCTACGATTCCAAGCAAGCGCCGCACGCCGTGTTTCCCCTGGGGGGGATCGGTGCCGGCGGGATCGGCATAGGCGCGGACGGACGCCTTCAGGACTGGGAGATTTTCAACCGACCCTCCAAGGGCAGCGTTAACGGCTTCTCGCATTTTGCGGTCCGCGCCGAGCGTGACGGGAGCGTCGTCGACACCCGCATCCTCCATGGTCCGTTCACCGGCAACCGCAGCGGCGTCCTGCACGGAAAGCAGTTCAACACGTTTGGCTTCGGGCCGCGCCGGGAGGAGATGACCGGCTTTCCGCACTTTGCCGAGTCGTCTTTGACTGGACCTTACCCAATGGCGACGCTCGTCTTCGCCGACCAGCGGTTTCCGGGCCCGGTCACCATGCGCGCGTCGAGCCCTTTCGTTCCGATGGAGGATCGGCTGTCGTCGCTGCCGGTCGCTCAGTTCGAGGTCACTTTCGAGAACACCGGCGACGCCGATCTGGACTACACGCTGTTCGGCTGCATCGCCTTTGAGTTCGGTGGAGCGGTTGTCGACGTTTCGACCAATGGCAGTCTGACCATCAGCGGACGTGCCGACTGCGATGCGGGGTCGGTCGACTATGCGGAGATCGCGCTGGCGACGGACCACCCCGAGACCAGTTACCAGCGACACCTCTTCCGCGGTTCGTGGTTCGACACCATGGAGGTCTATTGGGCCGATATCGCCCGCGGCGGCCCGCTCAAGGATCGCTACTACGGTGATGCCAACCATGTCAGCGCGCCGCACCGGGGGCCGCATATCGAGCACAGCGTCCTGGCGGCCCACGTCAACGTTCCGGCCGGCGAGACCCGCACCGTGCGGGTCGCCATCGGCTGGTATGTGCCGAACGTCAAGAAGACTTGGGTGTCGCGCTTCGCGCTTCTTGACGAGAAGCAGACCGTGAAACCGGTCTGGAAAAACTTCTACGCCACCCAGTGGGATAGCGCGTCGGCGTGTCTGGCAGAGGTGTTCGCGCAGTGGGACGATCTGACGACGCGGACGTCGGCCTTCCGCGACAGCCTGACGTCGTCGACACTGCCGATCACCGTGGTCGATGCGGTTTCGGCTAACCTTTCGATCCTGAAGTCGCCGACCTCGCTTCGGCTGGAAGACGGGACGTTCTACGGCTGGGAGGGATGTCATCCCGACGCCGGGTGCTGCGAGGGGTCGTGCACGCATGTCTGGAACTATCAGCAGGTCCTGCCGTTTCTGTTTCCGGCGCTCGAACGCTCCATGCGCGAGGCGGATTTCTTCGAGAACCAGGTGCCGGAAACCGGCGGCATGGCTTTCCGCATGGCGCTGCCCAAGGGTGTCGGCACCAACGCGGAGCGGCCATGTGCCGACGGCCAGTTCGGCGGCGTCCTCAAGGCCTATCGGGACTGGAAGCTCAGCGGCAACAACGACTGGTTGCGGTCGATCTGGCCGAACGTGGCGGCGGCCATCGAGTACGCATGGAACGACGGTAACTATGACAAATGGGATCCGGAGAAGACCGGAGTCCTGCATGGCCGGCAACATCACACGCTCGATATGGAGCTGTTTGGGCCGAATGCCTGGCTGACCGGGTTCTATCTTGGCGCGCTGATGGCCGGTGCGGAGATGGCGGAGACGATGGGCGAGGCCGATCGTGCCGCGCTTTACCGTGACATTCTGCGACGCGGCAAGGCATGGGTCACCGAGAACCTCTTCAACGGCGACTATTTCATCCAGAAGATCGACCTGAAGGACAAGTCATCCCTCGAGCCGTTCAATTTCGCGACCGGCACGACGGGCCATGTGGTCGGCAACATCTTCGATCAGTACTGGAGCGACGAACTCGGCGAGATCAAGTACCAGATCCTCGAAGGCTGCGGCATCGACCAGGTTCTGGCGCAATGGCACGCCAGCCTTTACGGCCTCGGTGACATTTTCGACCCCGATCAGTTTGCCTCAGCGGTTCGCGCCATCTACCGCAACAATTACAAGCCGCGCCTCGGCGATGTCCCGAACCCGTGCCGTGTTTTCGGAATGGAGGATGAGGCCGGGACGGTGATCTGCGACTGGCCGGAAGGTGCGTCGCGGCCGGCGATCCCGGTTCCCTATTCGCAGGAAACCATGCACGGCTTCGAGTACGCCTTCGGCTGCGAACTGATGATGATCGGCGAGATCGACAAAGGTGCCGCAGTCTTCGCCGGGGTTCGCGATCGTTACCGGGGCGGCAACCGTAACCCCTGGAACGAAATCGAGTGCGGATCAAACTATGCGCGCTCGATGGCCAGCTATGCAGCGATCGTCGTTTTGTCCGGTTTCGCCTTCGACGGTGTGAAGGGCGAGATGGCGTTTGCGCCGCAGGTCCAGTCGGCGGGGCAGTTCCGTTCGTTCTGGTCGAACGGGGCGGCATGGGGGACGGTTGCCATCGGCGGCGGTGCGGCGGAGATAGCCGTTCTGGGTGGCCTGCTGACGCTGACGCGCCTCGACCTGTGCGGTCGCACCTACGGTCAAGACGAATTGGCGGCGCTCGACGGCGCCGCGGGGGGTGACGGTGGCACCGAATTCAAGGCGGGACGTGTCCTGGCCTTCTCGGCGCCGGAACTCGAAGTGACCGGGCTTCAGGATATCGGCGCTTCGATCAACTAGCGAAGGGAGGATAACAATGTGGAAAAAGCTGACGACCCTGGCCGCGGCCACGTTCCTTTCGGCCGGTGCCGCGATGGCGCAGCCGCCGAGCGATGTCGAGGCGAACCTCAAGATCGTCCAGTGGGTCAACGATCAGATTATCGCCAGTACCAACAGCGCGATCGAGCGGTTTGCTGAGAAGTATCCCAATGTAACCATCGAAACCCAATACGTTCCGGTGACCGGCGGCGCTTGGGGCGAGTACATCAACGCGTTCCTCAATCAGATGGCTGCCGGCGACACGCCCGATATTGTCGCGGTCGCCATCGAGGGCTTTGCCGAGATCGCCTCAAAAGGCGTCGTCATCGATCTTGAGGAACTGACCGCGGCCGATCCGCATGCGGCTGAGGTGATGGAGGGGATCGAAGCCAATCTGCTCGACGGCATGCGGACCCGTCCGACCGGAGAGCTGAACTTCTTTCCGACCGAATGGAACAACATCGTCATGTACTACAACAAGGACATGTTCGATGAGGCCGGCATCGCCTACCCTGAGGCCGATTGGACGTGGGATGACTTCCTGGAAACGGCCAAGGCCCTCACCAAGACGGATGCCGACGGGAACGTCACGCAGTTCGGCTATGTCGTCTCCGGTGCCCATTTCAGTCTGCAGCCGTGGCTCTTCACCAACAATGCGTCGATCCTGGACGAGAACTGGCGCGAGCCGACGGTGACCACACCGGAATTCCGAGAGTCGCTTCAGTTCCTGCACGATCTGATCAATGTGCACAGGGTGGCTCCGACCCATGAGGGTGGCCACGGCACCGAGAAGTTCGTGGCTAGCCAGGCGGCCATGGTCGCGGCCGGACACTGGCCCGTCCCTGAGATGATGGAGGCCGGTCTCGAGAACGTCGGCGTCCAGCACATGCCGCAGAACAAGCGACAAGCGACCGTGTTCGGCATCGGCGGTCTCGCGATCACCATGGACTCGCCCAACAAGGAGCTCGCCTGGGAGTTCATCAAGGAGATGACCGGCGACGAATACCAGCAGGAGCTCGCGGATTCGATGCGTTCCATCCCGTCGGCGCGCGCACAGGCAACCGACCCCGAATGGACGGCGTGGCCGGACAATTCAGAGATCTTCTACGAGACCGCGGCAACTGCCATCGCGGTTCCGTCGCCGCCCAACTTCGCCGAGGTCCAGGAGATTTTCCAGCGTCATCTGAACGCCTACATGAACGAGGATCAGGATCTGGACACGACCATCTCGCAGATGGATCGCGAGCTGCAGCGTTCCATGTCTCGCGCTTACTAAGGCGCACGCAGTAATCTCTGGCGCCCGGCAAGGGCGCCGGAGCTTTGAGAAGCGGAACATCGACAGTGGCCACACTGGCGGCAAGGGAAGCCAGAGCAGGATATCTCTTCCTGCTGCCTGCCTATCTTCTGTATCTCCTGTTCCTGGCGATACCGCTTGTCGCGTCTCTGGGCCTGTCGTTTTACGAGGTCGATCGCCTCAAGCTCGACTTCACCTTTGTCGGTTTCGAGAACTTCGACTGGATCTTCACCGATCCCCGCTTCTGGCGGACGTTTCAGAACACCTTCTTCTTCATCTCTATGTCGGTAATCGGCAATGTCGGCACGGGCTTGCTGCTCGCCGTGGCACTCGACCGGGCCATCTCCGCACCGGTCCTGTACACGCTCAGGCTTGCCTATTTCCTGCCGGTACTGGTGTCGCTGGCCTTCGTGTCGTTCATCTGGAAGTTTCTGTTCTCGACCGATCTCGGCGCTATCAACTACTACCTGCGGCGGATCGGGATCGGCAATGTCGGCTGGCTGACCGACGCGGATGTGGCCATGTATTCAGTCATCATCATCGACGTCTGGAAGAACGTCGGCTTCTTTATCATCATCTTTCTGGCGGCGCTGCAGGGCGTGCCGCGCAACCTGCTGGAAGCGGCGGCGATCGACGGTGCCAAGGCACGGACCGTCATGCTACGCATCAAGATCCCGTTTATCGCACCGGTGATCCTGTTCTGTGTCACCTACGCGACCATCGGCGGCCTTCAGGTCTTCGATTCGATCCGGATACTGACCAATGGCGGGCCGGGGGACGCGACCCGCTCGGTGGTCATGTACATGGTGTCCGAAGCCTTCAGTGCCGGGCAGCTCGGAACCGGGTCGGCATCCGCGCTTACGCTGCTGATCGTCATTACCGTCGTCGTCGCGCTTCAGATGGGTGTGGCGCGCCTGTTCCTGCGGCGGATGTGACGGCGATGAGTCTCGTGCGCCTTTCTCCCGACGCCCCGATGTCGCATCGGCTCTTGTCGGCGATGCAGGTGATTCACTGGCGAAACGCGGTGGTGGTCACGCTCCTGCTGATCGGTGCGTTCTTCATGCTACTGCCGTTTTTCTGGATGTTCGCTACCAGCATGCGACCTGCGAGCGAAGCCTATCAGCTGCCGCCGAGTTTCTTTCCCGAGAGGATCGACCTGCGAAGCTATCGCGAGCTGCTCGACGCACCGATCCCGTTCCTGCAGATGTACTGGAACAGCTTTTTCGTCGCGGCGGTGACGACCATCGGTGTGGTCATAACCAGCGCGATGGCGGCTTTCGCCTTCTCGCGGACCCGGTTTCCGGGCAGCAGCCTCTTGTTCGGTCTGATGCTCCTCGGGCTGATGGTGCCGCCGGCGCTCGTTCTGATTCCGCTGTTCTTCGGCATGGCTGCTTTCGGGATCGTCGACAGCCGCTGGGCGCTGATCCTTCCCGGCTTAGCCAATCCGCTCGCCGTCTTCATGATGCGGGAGTTCATGCGCAGCCAGCCGCGCGAGTACGAGGAAAGCGCTTTTGTCGACGGCGCCAGCTACTGGACCATCTTCCGCCGTATCTCGCTGCCGCAGATGGGACCGCCGATTGCGGCGCTGAGCATCATCGTGTTCACGACGAGCTGGAACAACTTCCTCCTGCCGCTGGTGTTCGTCCGCTCGTTCGATGTCATGACCTTGCCGGTCGGTATCCTGGCCCTCTCGGGCAGTTTCGGAGACGGATCGTTGTCGGTGATCATGGCGGCGGTGACAATGGGTGTATTGCCACTGCTCGTCGTTTTCCTTGTCGCGCAGCGCTTCATCGTCGAAAGCATCGCCAGTACCGGCGTCAAGAGATAAGTGTCAACACAGGACGGCTTATGTTGGGTTCACAGGCAATCGATTTCGCCGGCTCGGTCGCCGGGCTGGACATCAGCGTGCCCGAGGTCTTCCGCTTCGGCTTCGCGCATTTCCCGACGGCTGTCGCGACGTCCGACAGTTGGACAAGTCATGATGGCGCCGAGATCGTGTTCATGCTCGACGGCGAGGCTTGCTGGGAGCTTGAAGGCGATTTCCTCGTCCCTCTCTATGGCGGTCAGAGCGCGCTGTTCACCAGTTCCCTCCGCCACCGGATCACCAATGGCATCTACCCGCCGAGCAGCACTTTCTGGATCGTGCTGAGCGGCCCGGAGCGCGCGGCGGAACCGGCGCTGCTGACGGCCGAGAGCTGCCGCAAGTTTCAGGGCGATCTCGGTAAACGCGGTCTGACCCGGAGCATCCAGTCAAAATGCCTCGAGAGCATTCACGAGCTCACGCGGCTGATGAAAGACAAGCGCCTCTATTCGGGGCACGAGCTGACCATCGCCGAGATTCGCGCTCATCTTCACCTGGTGCTCATCGAGACCTGGAAGGCGCATCGCTATCGACAGCCTCATAAAGGCGACTCGGCCATTGTTGAACGGGTCCTGGAGGCGATGCACGCCGATTGCGGCAACGGCGTTTCGATTAGTCAGCTGGCGAAGAAGCTCGGCTGCAGCCGTGGCCATCTCTACAATCAGTTCCGCGATATCGTCGGGATGCCGCCGAGCGACTATGCGCAGCGCCTGAGGATCAAGCAGTCGTGCCGGGCGCTGTCGTCGGAGGACGCCTCGATCACGACGATTGCCCACGAGAACGGCTTCAGCAGCTCGCAGCATTTCTCCCGGGTCTTCAAGCGCTACCTCGGCGTGACCCCGAGCGGCTATCGCAGCCAGATTCAGAAAATAGGCCCGTCCCCGTGAGCGTCGTCGAATATCAGGGCGTCATGAAGTCGTTCGGGCACGTCGAGGTGATCCACGGCATCGACCTGCTGGTCAACGAAGGCGAGTTCATGGTGTTCGTCGGTCCGTCAGGATGCGGCAAGTCGACGATGCTGAGGATGACCGCCGGGCTCGAGACGATCACCGAGGGAACGCTGCTGATCGATGGCCAGGTGATGAACGACGCGACGCCGGTCCGGCGCGGCGTGGCCATGGTGTTCCAGAACTACGCGCTCTACCCGAACATGACGGTTCGCCAGAACATGGCCTTCGGCCTGGAACAGGCACGCGTGCCCAAACCCGAAATTCGCAAAGCCGTGGATGAAGCGGCGCGCACGCTGAAGATCGAGGACTTGCTCAACCGCCGTCCCGGCCAACTCTCGGGCGGCCAGAGCCAGCGGGTGGCAATCGGACGGGCGATCGTTCGCAATCCCGGCATCTTCCTGTTCGACGAGCCGCTCTCCAATCTCGATGCCGAATTGCGGGTGCACATGCGGGTCGAACTCGGCCGGCTGCATGAACGCCTCGGCAAGACGATGATCTATGTGACCCACGACCAGGTCGAGGCAATGACGATGGCGGACCGCATTGCCGTCTTCAACACAGGGCGTATTGAGCAAGTCGGTTCGCCGCTCGACCTCTACAACAACCCGGTGAACCTGTTTGTCGCCGGGTTCATCGGATCGCCGCGCATGAACTTCGTATCGGGGCCGGTCGAACACGGAGCCCAGGGGTGCACGATCCAAGCTTTGGCCCAGGCGATCGCCATTCCCCTGGACCTCGATGCGGGCGGTTCGACACTGTCGGTCGGCGTCCGGCCCGAGCATCTCGAGATCGTGGCACCCGACGCGGGTGACCTCGCCGCGACGGTTGAACTGACGGAACAGCTTGGCAGTGAGACCTTCGTCTACTGCTCGCTGGGCGACGACGAACCGTGGGTGGTCAAGAGCCTGGGACAGGTCTTCCGCCGCGCCGGAGAGCGGGTCGGCCTTCGCATTCCGTGGGATCAGGCGCACTTCTTCGGAGCAGACGGGAAACGTCTCTCGGGGCGGGCCCATGTCGGATCGATCACGCCCGAAAACGACGGCGGATTGCCTCGTCGACGGTCCGAAGACGCAGCCGATGGTTGCCCGCGATAATCAGCGGGTGCTGCAATCAACCAAAAGGTTTCGTCCCCAGTTCTCCTTTTCAGTAAAAAGGAAGTCTGTGTCAGCAAGTGTTTCCTTGTCGGCCGACTTAAGCGGATGAAGTGCCCCGCGCGCCGCTGCTTCGATTGCGTTTTTATCACAATGAGAGGCCCGGGGTCGGCTAGATGCAGCCATTGACAATTTCCACTCACTTTTACGAGGCGCGCCCGCGTCAATTGCTCGCTTCACCTGTGTCGCGGACAAGCAAATGTTTGGATGCTTCTATGTGTCTATTGGTTTCATAGTGGGGCCGAGCCCGATGAGTCGGAGAACACGAAGATCGCGATCCTCAATATCGGGAATCGCATTGCTGGTGTCTGCAAGTCTCTCGTTTGCCGAAACCGCCCTCCCAGCAAGGCGGTTAAAGTGTCCCTTGGCAATCGCGACGGCAAGATCCGCGGCGCGTGTGGGTGGAAGGAAATCGCCCTCAGCGAAACGTTTGGCGAGGCCAGGCATATGCTTGCGCCCCGCATCTGACGAAAGCTGGTGACGAGTCATATCGGTGTCGACCAGACCGGGCGCCATGGCGATACAGAAAACGCCAGTACCGTCCAGTGTGGCGGCGATGCACTCAGTAAGCCGCATCACGCCTGTCTTCGAAGCCGAGTAACCAGATCCGGCCGGCAGGGGCGCGGCCGTGCCGCCACCGATCATGTTGATGACATGACCAGATCCGCGGGCGATCATCTGTGGCAGGACAGCCCGCGCGCAGTGGAAAGTGCTTCGCAAGTTGGTTTCGACATCTGCCCACCAGACGTCCGGGTCAACGTCCCAGATCGGCCCGATTGCGGAGAAAGCGCCCGCATTGTTGACCAGAGTGTCGATCGGACCCAGGGCTTCGGCAATCTCGGAGAAAGCAGTGTCGGTCGCCTCGCGGTCCGTCAGATCGGCTGGGACGGCAAGCGCGGTTCCGGACTGGGTGGCGATCTCAGCTACCGTGGCTTCCAGCGCCTGCCGTCGCCGGGCGACGACCGCCACCTGCGCCCCTTCGGCAGCAAGAGCCAGCGAGATGTGTCGGCCGATTCCGGTCCCGCCGCCGGTGACAACGGCGACGGTGCCGTCAAGTTTTGCCATTGTTAGCTATTTGCTCTCTGTCCGGTCCGAGGTGCGACACGTTCTCGGCTTTTTCCATGTTAGCCGCGAGGTTGAGGCGCGCGCGCGTGACATGTGCTGCCGCGATCAGCCCAGCAGCCTCGACGTCTTGATCAAGTATGGCCGATGTCAGCAGACGATGGTCCTCAATAACGCCTTCCAGGCGTTCGGATCCATAACCGAAGCGCCGCCAGACGATCCGAAGTATTTGGTAATGGCGTTCTTCGATCTCGCCGGCTTCGTGGTTGCCCGACGCCAGGCTGATAGCCCGGTGAAACCGATGATTGGCCTTAAGCGTGGCATCGCGGTCGTTCCCGCCCGAGACACGTTCGAATTCGGCCTTGGCAGCCGAAATAGCATCCGCCGCCGCCGGCATAAGCCTTTCCGCAGCCCGGCGCGCCTGGATCGCCTCAAGCGCCAACCGGACATCGAATAAATCGGTCATGAAATCCATGTCGATTTCGCGGACGCGCATCCCGCTGTTTGGGATGAATTCGACAATGCCCTGGCCGTTGAGGATTCTCAGCGCTTCGCGGATTGGCATATGGCTGGTTGAGTAAAGGCTGGCAAGCTCGGCAAGTTTAAGCCGCTCGCCCCCGGCGAACTTGCCGCTGACGATATCTTCCCGGATCCGGTCGCTAATCTCGATATACCGTGATGGCACGCCGTTTCCTCGGTTTGACCGTTTATCGCCACCAAGCAACGAATCGGCCGCATGTCCTGAGGTGCGTCGGCTTGGCGCGGGCCCGACAACTCTATCAAACGCTTCATATTTGATCAATGGAGGCGATTTTTTGGGAGTTCTGGTTGCAATACGTCGTTTCTTTGATCAAAATATCGAATGGCGGCACGCGAGCTGTCAAGTGAGCCGACCCGCCGGCGCCTCAAAAATCCAATCACAGTGGGAGGAAGAACCGATGCGATTAGGTGAGATCAGGATGATTTACCTGTCAGGTCTGCTGGCCCTGACATTTGTTGGCGGCACCGCAGCCACGGCGCAGGTGACGGATGTGCCTCGCGAGCGGACGTTTATTCACGAGGGCTGGAGCCAGGGGGCGCCGACGCTCAAGACGCCACGGAACGCGAATTATTATAATCTTGCCGGAGAATACAGAAATGGTCACATGCACAACTTCGAGCCATTGTTCTATTTTAACTCAATAATTGGAGATTTAGTTCCTTGGCTCGGTGAAAGCTTTGAGATGAATGACGAATTTACCGAGGTAACGGTTAAGCTTCGCGAAGGCGCGAAATGGGCCGATGGTGAGGATTTCGACGCCACAGACGTGGCCTACACGTTCAATATGCTGATCGAGAACGGCAATGGTCCGGCCAACATGCGCAAGGCCAAGGAAGTGGCCAACCAAGTCGCGAGCGCCGAGGTCGTCGACAAGCTCACGGCGAAGGTCACGCTGAAGGCGCCCGATCCGCGTTTTCCGTTCCGGCTGTTGGTGAACTACTACGGGCACGGGCTTGTATGGGTCCCCGAGCACATCTGGAGCACAATCGAGGACAAAGCTGCGTTTACTTGGTACGACGAAGAGAAGGGGTATCCGGTAGGCACCGGCGCGTGGAAGACCGTGTTCGCCTCGCCGGACCAGATCGTGCTTGACCGGCGCGACGATTGGTGGGGGGCCGAAACCGGTTTCCGGGACCTGCCCGCGCCGGAGCGTGTCGTCGCGATTGGCATCGGGGACAATGCACGACGTTCCGACATGATACTGAACGGAGAAGTGGATTCGACCCAACTCGTGACGGCACTGGACCTGCTGGAGTCGGTTCTGGAGAAGTCTGATGCCGTAACGACGTACACTGGGAAGGAGCCGCCTTACGCCTATCAGGACTGGTGGCCTCACTCACTGTACTTTAACCACCTAGCTGAAGACAGCCCGTTCACGGATGTTCGCGTGCGCCGCGCCGTCCGATACGCCATCGACAAAGACCAACTGATCGAGTTCGCGTGGGGCGGTGGCAATACGCCGAATGACTGGCCCTATCCACACTACACGCCGCTGGTTTGGTACATGGACCAGGCGCAGGATCTGGTCGCCAAGCACGAAGCTGGTGAGTTCAACCTGGAGAAATCGGCGGCGCTGATGGAAGAGGCTGGATATGCCCGCAACGGCGATGGCCTGTGGGAGAAGGATGGTAAGTGCGCCGGGGGACCGCTGGAAGTGCACCAGGTGTTGGCCGCAGTTGGCCAGGTAGTCGTGCAGCAGCTGATCAATGCGGGTTTCTGTGCCGAGTACAGCCAGACCCCTGAAAGCTTCGACAAGTTCCGCAAGGGCGAAAGCGTTTGGCACATCTTCGGCCACAATGGCGGTTCGGTCTTTGATCCGGTTGATACGATGCGGATGTACATCTCGAAGAACCAGACGCCGATCGGTACCTCGACAATGTTCGTCAGCCGGTGGGCTGACCCTGAATTCGATGCGATCTACGAAAAAATGGCCGCGATCCCGCCGGAAAACAGGGACGAGCTTCTGCCGCTGTTCCGCGAGGCCTTCGACATCTGGTTCGCCGGGGCCGTCGAGGTTCCACTAGAGCTCGGGTATCACACGATTCCGATGAACACGACCTACTGGTCGAACTTCCCCACAGCGGACAATCCCTACACTCTGGCCTGCATTCCCTGTTTCATCTCAGGGGCGGGCACGGAGGTACTGCATGGAGTCCAGCCGGCCAACTAGCCCAAAACTGACAGAACGAGAGGGGACGGGCATTTAAACCCGTCCCCGTGGGTGGGAACCTGCCATGCGTGTTCTGCGGCGAGTGCTGTTGATGGTCCTGATCATCTGGATCGCGGCCTCGATCAACTTTCTCATGCCGAGATTGTCGGATCGCAACCCTGTCGAGGAAGTGATCGCCGCTTCCATGGGTGAGTCGGGCGGGACCATGGAAGGCTTCGAAGAAGCCGTCGCGGATTTTGAGCGCCGGTTCGGCATGGATCAGCCGATCTGGAAGCAATACTTCAATTCTGTGTATGACGCGCTGACGTTCGACTTGGGAATGTCGATCTCGTACTTTCCCGAAAGGGTGTCCACGCTTGTTCTCCAGGCAGCGCCTTGGACGCTGGGCATCATGCTGATTACAACGCTTCTGGCTTTTGTCTCCGGCACGCCGCTTGGCGCGCTGACCGTCTGGCCCCGTGCGCCGCGTTGGCTGAACATCGTCGTCCCTGTGGTGATGATTCTGGCCGCGATCCCGTTCTACCTGATCGGGTTGATCCTGATCTATGTCTTTGCCTCCAGACTAAGATGGCTGCCCACGGGCAAGGGCTACTCTGCAGGCATGTTGCCGGAATGGAGTTGGGACTTTGTCCAAAATGTACTGATCCATGCGCTGTTGCCCGCGCTGTCGATCTTCCTGGCTTCGATCGGAATCTGGGCGCTGAGCATGCGCGGCATGATGGTGACAGTTCAGGGTGAGGACTACATGGTCTTTGCCAAAGCCAAGGGGCTCACGAACTCGCGCCGTTTCTGGCGCTACGGCGTTCGTAACGCGATCGCGCCGCAGATCACCGCACTTGTATTGACGCTGGCGAACGTGGTGACCGGCGCCGTGCTGGTGGAGCGCGTCTTTGCCTATCCGGGGCTGGGAAATCTGCTCTACCAGGCGATCCTTCTGAACGACTATTATCTCATCTTCGGCTGCGTCTACATGCTGGTCCTGACAGTCGGCGTGTCGCTGATGCTCCTCGATCTTGTCTATCCGCTGATCGACCCCCGCATTCGCTCGGAGGCCCGAGGCTGATATGGACCACACAAACGTGCATCGCGCCGTTCAGGACTGGGGCACTTCAGCGCGACGCCGACGCATCGTAGTCGCTTATTTGCAGCGCAATCCGTCGCTGGTCGTGGGCGCAATCCTCTTGTTACTGCTCGCATTGATCGCTCTTGGCGGCCAGTTCTTCATCGGGTATCGCGACGCTGCACCATTATCGAATCCGCCGAGCCGACCGCCCGGTGGCGATTACCTGCTTGGAACCGACAAGTTCGGCCGCGACCTTCTCGCCGTGCTGGTCTACGGAACTTACCTGACGGGCAAGGTCGGACTGCTTGCCGGTGCGCTGGGTGTTTTGACCGGCGCGGTTCTCGGCTTTCTAGCGGGCTTCTTCCGGGGCCGGGTCGACTTGGTCATTTCGCTAGTGACCGATGTTCTGCTGACGGTCCCTCCGCTTCTGGTGCTTGTTGTCATCGCGACGAACATCCCCGGCAAGCTGGATACCAACCAGATGGCGATCATCATCTCGCTGCTTGCCTGGCGCCAACCCACCCGGCAGATCCGGGCCCAGGCACTGATCATGCGCGAGGCGGGTTATGTGAAGACCGCGCGGTTGGGCGGCACCTCAAAGCTTGGGATCGTGTTCAAGGAGCTCATGCCAAACCTGATCCCTTATCTCATGGCATCCTTTGTCTTGGCCGTGGCGACGGCGATGCTGGCCTCGGTCGGTTTGGAAGCACTGGGCTTGGGTCCGCAGAACGAGCCAACACTGGGAATGACCATCTACTGGGTGATGCTCGAGGGTGCGTTCACCACCGGGCTCTGGTGGTGGTGGTCGACGCCCCTGATCGCCTTGATCACGCTTTTCGTCGGACTCTACCTCGTGAGCGCCGGCCTGGACGAACTGGCCAATCCGCGAACGCGGAGGCGTGGCGCGTGAGGGACGGAAATGTCGGGGACGGTCTTGCCGTCACCAATCTGCAGGTCGAATTCTATACCGATGATGGCATCGTCAAAGCGGTTGACGGGGTCGACTTTGCTATCAAACCGGGTGTCCGCACAGGCATTGTTGGCGAAAGTGGTTCGGGCAAGACCACCACGGCGCTGGCTCTGATGGGCATGATCGAGCCGCCGGGCAGAGTCGTGGATGGACGCGCTGAACTCGTCGGCCTCGACCTTCTCGGTCTTACCGAGGAGCAGTTTCGCCAGCATCGACTGGCCACGGTCAGCTACATTCCCCAGGGTGCCATGAATTCGCTGAACCCGGTGGCGCGGATCGGTACTCAGATCCTAGACGGCATGACGGACCATGGTCTGCGTCTCGGTAATGACAAGGCAAGAGACCGGGTAGCCGAACTGCTGGCTCGGGTGGACCTCTCGCCCGATGTCGCGCGCATGTATCCGCACGAGCTTTCGGGCGGCATGAAGCAGCGCGCCTGCATAGCGATCTCGATCGCGCTCCGGCCCGCGCTTCTGATCGCCGACGAGCCGACCTCGGCACTGGATGTGATCACCCAGCGGCGTGTCATGGAAACCCTACGAAAAGTGCAGGAGGACATTGGGTCTTCGCTGATTCTAATTGGCCACGACATGGGGCTAATGGCTCAGTTCGTAGACGACATAGTGGTCATGCGCCATGGCAAGATCGTCGAGCACGGCAGTGTAAGGGACATCTTCGCCTGCCCCACGCACGACTATACGCGTCAGCTGATCGACAGTGTACCGTCGCTGGAACGCAAGGCGCCTGCTGCCACAGTTTCAGGTCAAGTCCCTTTGCGGGAAACACCGCTGTTGGAATTCGACGGTGCCGGAAAAACCTACGTTAAGGGCCGGTCCCGGGTCGAGGCGCTGAAACCGCTTTCGTTTCGGCTGGAAGGAAGCGTGCCTCGGGTGATTGCGGTGGTCGGGCAGTCGGGATCCGGCAAGACGACGATGGGGTTGCTGGCGCTGGGCTTCGAGGCCGCAACTCAAGGTGCCGTTCGGTTCGATGGTGCCGACATCTCGAAGATGAACGATAGCCAGGTCAGCCAGCTCGGGCGCGATGTGCAGGCGGTATTTCAAGACCCTTATGCCTCGTACAATCCGTTCTACAAGGTCGACCATGTCCTGACCGTACCGCTTAGAAATTTCGGGATCGTGAGCGATCGCAGCGAAGCATTGGACCACATCGTCACGGCTTGTCGGAGCGTCGGGCTGGATCCCGGACAAACCATTCATCGCTACGCGCACCAGATGTCGGGCGGACAGCGCCAGCGCCTGATGGTCGGGCGCGCGATCATGTTGAAGCCCCGGCTCTTGGTAGCGGACGAGCCGGTGTCGATGGTCGATGCCTCACTGCGCTCGACAATCCTTGGCAATCTGGCCGCGATGAAGGCGGATCTCGGAATCTCGATCCTCTACATCACCCATGATCTTGCTACCGCCTATGAGGTCGCGGACTACGTACTGGTCCTGCACAAGGGCCGCTTGGTCGAAGCCGGCGTACCCGAGACGGTGATAGACGATCCGCTACACCCGTATACGCGGCTGCTGGTTGACTCGATCCCTTGGCCCGATCCCGACCGGCATTGGGGAGCGGGCGGCACGCTCGACGAGGAATTGAGTGCAGTCGCGTCCGCCGATTTGTCTGCACCTGCGATCATCCGCGAGCAGGTGGCCGGTTTTCGGATCGATACGGCGGGGCACGAAACATGAAGCATGCCGCAAAGCGCAAGATTGGGACGACGGAGGTCGAGATCACCCGCCTCGGCTATGGCGGCACTGCGCTTGCAGGAACGACAGGGCCGAGCGATGAGCCCGAGGCCGTCGCGGTGATCCGGGCAGCGCTTTCGCATGGGATCCGTTATTTCGATACAAGCCCGTTATACGGCAGCGGCCTCAGCGAACACCGCATGGGTGCCGGGCTACGGCACGCTCCTCGGGCAGAAATAGTCGTCAGCACCAAGGTCGGCCGGCTACTGATTCCCGATGCGAGTGCGGCAGGGGGCGGAGCCCTGCCGTTTAGGCCCGATTTCGACTATAGCCGCGGCGGCTCGATCCGATCCTTTGAGGACAGCCTGCAGCGCATGGGCGTGGATCGGATCGATCTGCTTTTCATCCATGACATTAGTCACCGTTGGCACGGCTCGGGATTCGAGGCGGCCCTTGCACGGGCCACGGCGGAGGCATTGCCTGCGCTCGTCGAGTTCCGCGACGCTGGCGTCATCGGAGCGATCGGGCTTGGCACGAACGACCTGGCGGCAGCGGTGCCGATGGCAGCGCATGGCGGACTGGACTGCGTGATGATCGCGCGGGAGTACAATCTGCTGAATCACGCCGAGCTATTACGCCATCTCGCACCTGTTTGCGTCCGCAACGGTGTGTCGTTGATCTGCGCCGCGCCTTATGCCTCGGGTATCCTCGCCACCGGTCTGACCGAGGGCGCAACCTATATGTACGCACCGCCCGACGATGCGGTGCGTGCGAAGATTACCAACCTCGAGGCGGTTTGCGCCCTGCATGGTGTGCCACTTCGGGCTGCCGCACTGCAGTTCGCGGACCTGAACCCCCTAGTGTCCTCCGTTGTCGCCGGTCTGAGAACCGAGGCTGAGATCGACGCGGCGATTGAAGCGTTCAATTACCCTGTTCCACCGGCTTTTTGGGCGCAGCTGAAGGCCGAGGGCCTGATCGACCCCGCAGCGCCTATCGAAGCCGGGTCACTAGGAACAACAGGCGGTGCCGAACGACGGAACCCTGCCGCATGACTATGCCGCATCGCATAGCCAATATCCGCCTGACAGATGTCGTGGTCAATCAGCGCACGACATGGCGGCATGTGGAACTGATGACCGAGAGTGGCTTGACCGGTGTTGGCGAGGCGACGTTGGACGACGCTGGACCGGATTACTCCGCACGGCTTCTGGAGGCTGGTCAGCAAATCTTGGACCGCCCCCTCGCGACCGATGCTCTTGATCCGCTGCGACTCAGATTGCGGGATTTGCAGGGTCGGACAATCCTGTCGGCGCTTGACCAGGCCGTGGCGGACCTTCGGGCGCAGATCGCCTGCCAGCCACTTTGTGTTCTACTTGGAGCCGGTCCAACGGATATTCTCCTTCCCCTCTATGCCAATATCAATCGCGCCACGGCGATACGCACACCAAGGGCATTTGCACAAAATGCCAGGTCGGCTGCCGACGAGGGATATCAGGCAATCAAACTGGCGCCATTCGACGGACTGACCCCCGAGCTCTGCGACAAGGAGGAGGGGCACGTCCTGATTGATGCGGGGCTTGCCCGCATCAGGGCGACCCGCGAAGTCGTGCCCGTGTGCGACCTGATGGTCGACTGTCATTGGCGCCTGACGCCTACGGCGGCGACCGCGCTGCTACCGCCGTTACGTGATTTGGGGGTGACATGGCTAGAATGCCCCTTGCCCGAAACGACAGATGCGATCCCCGAACTGCGGGCGCTGCGGGATGCAGCGAACCGCCATGACATGCGGCTGTGCGGCCTGGAAACCGCAGGCGATTGGGCGGAGTTCGCCCCTTTCGTGGAGGGCGGTGCCTATGATGTGATCATGCCGGATGTAAAACACGCCGGTGGACTGGAAAGCCTTCTGAACACGGGCCGGAGAGGGCGGGCGGCAGGCATCTCAGTGTCGCTGCATAACCCCAGCGGGCCGGTTGCGCATCTTTGCAGCACCCACGTCATGGCGGCGCTTGGCGGCCATGAGCGAATGGAGATCCAGTGGAACGAAAGCCCGATCTTCAATCAGATCACTTCGCCCGCGCCGATCACCGAAGCAGGGGCTTGTCGCCCGACCAGCACGCCGGGGCTGGGGGCAACGCTCAATGAGAGTGCCGCTCAGCAGTGGGCATCCGAGTGACCTTCGAGGCCGCTCAACCGGTCTCCCCAATCTAACGTGAGCAGCAGATGACGCCACAAAATCTGGTCATCATCATGGCCGACGAACATGCCGGCCGCTATGCCGGATATGCCGGCCACACTGTGGTCCAGACACCAAAGATGGACCGGCTGGCGGAGCGCGGGACGCGCTTCACGAACGCCTATTCCACCAGCCCGATCTGTATGCCTGCGCGCGCCGCCTTCGCAACGGGGCGCTATCCGCATGACACCGGATATGTCTGCAACGCCACGCCCTATGACGGGCGGGTCCCTGGCTGGCCGCAACAACTCGGACGCTCTGGCGTTCCGGTCACCTCGATCGGCAAACTGCATTACCGCGACGCGACAGTGGACACGGGATTCGCCGAAAGCCTGGTCCCGATGCATGCCCCGGATGGGATCGGCGACCTCTTCGGTCTGATACGCACACCGCCGCTGCCGGTCCGCTACGGTGTTCGCCAAGTCGCCGAGCAGGTGGGACCCGGCGAGTCGAGCTACAGCCGCTACGACCGGTTGATCCTGGAAAACACCCTGCGGTGGATCGAAGAGACCGCGCCGAACTTGCCGGAACCCTGGGTCCTGTTCGTCAGCTTCGTGTGCCCGCATTTTCCCTTGATTGCGCCGCCCGAATTCTACGACCTCTACGACCCCGACCGCTTGGATTTGCCCAAGGCCTGCCGTCCGGAGGATTGGCCGCAACACCCATGGTTCGACGCGTTTCGCTCGTCTTACATCACCGACAGCTTCTTCGACGATGATCGTCGTCGAAAGGCGATTGCCGGCTATTTCGGGCTTTGCTCTTTTGTCGACTCGCTGCTGGGGCAGGTTGTCGATGCGGTCGATGGAAGTGCCTTTGCGGAGCGGACGCAACTGATCTACACATCCGATCACGGCGACAATCTAGGCGCACGGGGCCTCTGGCAGAAGAGCAACTTTTACGAGGAATCTGCCCATATCCCGTTGATCCTGGCTGGCGAAGGCGTGCCCCGGAACGCTGTCCGGACTACGCCCGTCTCGCTGATCGACTTCTATCCAACGGTATTGGAAGCCACCGGTCACGGGGACGGGAGCTCGCCTGTCAATCCCGACGCGCGCAGCCTGTTCAGCATTGCTGGAGAGCCAGACGATCCCGGACGCGAGGTCTTCTGCGAGTACCATGCCGCCGGTGCCGTGAACGGTGTTTACATGTTGCGCCAGGGGCCGTGGAAATACATCCACTACGCGAATATGCCTGCTCAGCTTTTTAACCTGGATAACGACCCCGAGGAACTTGACGACTTGGCCTCCGACCCCGCCTATGCCGAAACACTGAAGCGCTTTCACACAGCGCTGTCGGTACGCCTCGACCCTGTTGCCGTGGATGCCGACATCAAGGCAGCGCAGCGTAAGATTCTTGACAGCCACGGCGGCGCCGAAGCGGTCCTGGCCCGCGGGTCGATGGGCGCATCGCCGCCGCCAGGCACCCAATCTCGAAGGCGCACCGAATGACCCGTGATGATGCCCGGCTTGTGAAAGTCGATACGCCAGACGGCCCGATGGATGTGTTTCTTGCGCTGGCAGGGGATGATCCACATGCACCATGCGCAATCATCTACATGGATGTCTTCGGCTTGCGCGATGAGCTTTTCGAGCTTGCCCGCGCCTTCGCCGCCGATGGTATCGCCGCGGTCGTTCCAGATCTGTTTCACCGCCTGCCGGTATCGCGTTTTCCACCCGCGAACGGACGCGATGTTCGTCCCGAGCCGACCGCGATCGAGGCCAATGACAATACAACGCTTGCGATGTCTCGGATCGATACGCGTGCCCTCGTGGCTTGGCTTGATGCAGCCGGTGCGAATTTTAGACCCAAGCGGTATTTCGCCATCGGTTTTTGCATGGGCGGCCGCCATGCGCTGGCTGCTGCTGTCGCGCTGCCCGACCGCGTCAGCGGCGGTATGTCTGTCCATGGCGGTCGGTTGGTGACGAACGGGGCGGAATCGCCGCATCATCTGATTGCGGATCTGAAGGTGCCTTTCCATTTCGCCTGTGCTCGCGACGACCCGACGTGCTCGCGCGCACATTGCGAAATCCTGCAGGCCACAGCAGCCGAGTCCGCCGCCCGCGTTACGCTAGAGACTGTGGACGCACACCATGGATGGAGCTTCCCGGCACGCTGGTCCTATGATCCGGCGGCGGCTGCTCGTATTCACCAGCGAGCTTGTGCAATGATCACGGTTGACCTGACATGATTGAAGATGACCGGCCGCCCGTTTACGGCATCGTCGGCCTCGGGGCTATGGGCGGCGGGATGGCAGCCGCGTTGATCGCGGCGGGACACCCTGTACGCGGCCTCGATCCCGACAGGGCTGCGCAAGCTCGGGCACGGGCCCGCGGCGTCTTCGTGGAGCAGGATTTATCGTCGCTTCTGGATTCGGCGAACATTGTGATCGTCTGTCTGGCGACGCCGAAAGCCCTGACCGACGTTTACGCCACCATCGCCGCGACACCCGCGAACCAAGGGCAGATGGTAGTTGAGTGCTCTACCATTGCGCCCGATCGCGCCCGCGATCTGGCGGCTGTTTCGCGTGCCTCCGGGAGGCGCCACCTGGAAGCCTGCATGATCGGGCTGGGCGATGACGCTGCCGCGGGGCGGCTCTATTACTTCGTTGGCGGAGATATGCGCGACCTGGACGCCGCGCGCTCCTTTCTCGAAGCGACAGGCCGCGGATTTGCGCACCTTGGCGATGTTGGCAGCGGGGCGGCGGCTAAGGTCCTGAACAACGCAATCGGAAACGCCACAATGCTCGCCTTCACCGAGGCGATCGTTGCCGGGGAAGCCATCGGCCTCGATGCCAAGGCATTTGTCTGTGCTGTTGCCGAAGCTAAGGGCGCCGGCATGTCGGTGGTCTTTGAACGGCGTGCACATTGGGCAGTCAGCGAAGAGGCGCAACCGCCGGGCCCGCTTAATCGTAAGGACATGCTAGAATGGGGTCGAATGATGGATGAGCGATGCAGCGAATACCCCATCTTATCCGAGAGCCTTCGGGTCTTTTCCAGGATGCCGGAGGCTCCGGGACCGATCCGGGCCTATGCGGAACTCATCAAATCCCGCCTGGGCGTCTGACCTGGGCCCCGCGGGTCCTCACGGATTAGGTGAATCCTTCGTTGGGTACCTCGATGTTTGAGATTTGGCGAGCGTGTCGAGCGCGGTTGGGGACCTCGCCCAAGACGGTAGTTGTGACGCAACCCGGCGGGCGGCTAAATGGATGACGTCGGCCGACTTGCCAGGAAAAGAGGCATGAAGACGCCGCCGACAACCGATCGGCCACGAAATCCACCGGCCCGCGGCGGCCCCCCGGTATCGACATCAAACCAGTCCGAAAGCGGACTCCGATGATCCGTGACATCGAGCCATTCGCCGAGGGGTGCCAAGAGAGCATCCTGATCGGAGCGTGCTCCGCTCAAACAGGCTGACCAAACCAGCCAATCGAGCTTGGTATGTCTGGCCAAGCCTTGAAGCGGCGTACCAAAGCGGCCTGCCTCGGCTTTATACTTCCTAACCTCGCCAACCAACCGGGAATCGGGGAATAAGCGGAGCCCTAATACGCGGTCCCAGACAAGATTGTATTTCTGGCTCCAGGAGCCAGATCGATCGAAGCACATGCGATAGTGATCGCCCTCCCGGTCCGAATCCAGCCAGGCCGCAGCCCATTCCTCCGCCGTCGCTCGGTACGCCACCGCCGTAACCTCGTCGCCAAACAGTTTCGCTAGCTTGGCGGCGGCGCCGATGGCCACGATCGATTTACCGGCGAGGTTGGTGTGATGTGCGAACGGTCCATCGAAATCGTCGGTGCAAAGTTGTTCACCTGGGTCATATCCTTGAGAAACGAGATAATCGGCCCACTGGCTCAACAAGCTCCAATAGCGTTGCCACCCATCGGCGCTGCCGGTAACGGTCGCATGCGCGGCGACCATGATCAGGAGGTTGCCACATTCCTCAATCGGCATCTGGTTGTGCTCGCTTCGCTCGCCGCCTCCGTAAACCTGCCCGTTCGCCAACGGAAAACGCCCGATGTCGTGGGGCGCATAAGGGAAAGGCCATTGCGGGGTCGCTGCGTAGTCGAGAATCGGAACCAACTGCGCCTTGAGGAGTTCAGGATTGAACACCAAGAAGAAGGGCGAGGCTGGATAGGCGATATCGACTGTGCCCATGCAGCCGTTGGACGAGTTCTCCTTGCTGAAATGTAGAAGGGTTCCATCGTGATCGGACACAAGAACGTGCCCTCCAAGGCATTGCCGGAAGGCCAGAACCGCGAGGCGAACGAATGTCGCGTCGCCGGCACGCGCCAGATTTGCAATCGTTTCGCTATCAAACGCCCGGCAGCGGTCCTCCAGTGCCTCGCGGTCTGACCAGGCCCGTTCGATCAGGGCGATCATCGAGCCGAACCGCTGGTACCAATACGGCCTCAACCGCCGACCAAAATATTCAACCGCGTAAGTCTGATCGTATCCGATTATCGTCGACCAGTCGGATTGATCGCCGACCAAACCCAGATCGGCCGACCAGGCTGCCACAAGAAACGGCGGCCGGTCGTCCAGATAACCGTCGGGCGAAGGGGCCTCGCCGCTCGATGCGGAGGCGGGCATGGCGAGGTCGCTGCCAAAAGCGGTGCCGTCACGGTCGGGAATGATCCCTGTCTCGGCAAAGGTCGTTCTCAGGCATAGTCCGTCGCCCAATGCCCCCGTCGCGGGTCTTTCCGGGCACGGCGAGAAGTGCAGATAGCCCCAATCGATGGACAGTTCGTCTCCGGCGCGGCCAAGCACCGGCTGAGTCGCTGACCCAAGCCACAGCGACTGGGCCGCTGACGCACGATGGCGGCCCCATATGGCGGATTGCCCGTCCTGCCCGACTGCGATCCCCGCTGAAGCATCGAGGTAGGCTTCCACTTGATGTCCGGCACTATCGATGGACCGAACCGACAGGGAAATATAGGTTAGCGGTCGCGCTAGAAGGTCCAGGTCGTCAGGAAGCGCCGGCGTCACAAAGGACAGTTTGAGTTCGACCCCGCCGGCGGCAAACCAATACTGCGTTGTCGTCGGTGTGATCGTCAGGTTGGTCTGCTGCATGGCCGGCAGCGGCTCGGCCATACGCGTTGTCGGCCCCATGAACCGATACGTCGTGCCGTCGACGCGAAGCATGCCACATAGGCTGTGGTTTTTGCCGGTCCAGTGAGAGGGCCAGACATCGGTCAACCGATCAGCGGCGGACCATATGCTGAAGAAAGGATCGTGGACGATGAGCGGTACCGCGGGTGCTCGATCCATCTTCACTTAGAGTCCGGCTCGGCGGAGAAGATTTCGCAATAGGTCTCGATCGGCAGCTTGGGCGTCCGGTCATAGGTGAGTAGACCGTTTTGCTCCTGTTCCACATCCGTGAGCTGGGTGTAACAATAGCCGCATGAATGCTGGGTGCTAAGGATCGTGTTCACTTGATCCCGTATCCGCGCTTCGAATGCCTCTGCCGTTTGCGGGGGGGCACCGTATCCCCACGCTTGTGAGGGGCTCTCGGCGACAATCTCCGCGGTCCGCTCGACTGGTGCGTCACTGGTCTTTTCCGAAGCGAAGGCGGCTCCGCCGAACTCGTCGATGATGTAGGGCTGCCCCGCGTAGTGTGGCTCGTTCTTAGGTGCGTTCCGGTACACATTGGGAAAGGCGGAGACGATGTCCGCGAGCCGTACGGGATCCTGTTCATAGGAGTGGACCGTCCAGATATCCGTGTCCCGATGAACCCAACCCGATGCGTCGTTCACCGGCCGGGTCGGATCAAGGTCCCGCGTCAGCGCGGCCGCCCTTTCGACGGACAGGCCGTGTTGCGCGCTGATCGGCGCCTCGCGACCGGCTGAAAACCCGGTCTCGTTCAGTGGCGTCCAGGCGATCACGGAAGGATGGTTCCGGCACTGAACGACAATCTGCCGCCATTCGTCTAGGAAATTACCCATTGCCTCCGGGTCATCGATCTCCGCGCCCCAGTTCGGGCTCTCCGCCCAGGTCAGATAGCCAAGCCGATCGGCCCAGGCGTGAAATCGCGGCTCGAACACCTTCTGATGCAGTCGCGCCCCGACGAAACCCATGGCCATGGAAAGCTCGATATCGCGCTTCAGAGCCGCATCGTCGGGCGCCGTCCAGCCACCTTCCGGATAGAAGCCTTGGTCCAGAACGAACCGGTGGTAGACTGGCTCGCCGTTGAGCAGAATCTGATCGCCCGCGACGGCGACCGACCGGAGCCCCACATACGATGCCACGCGGTCGAGCGACACCCCTTGGGCATCGACGACCTCCAGGGTCAGGTTGTAGAGATGCGGCGCCGCCGGCGACCAGAGCTTCGGTTCATCGAAATCGATGGTGACCGGCGTGCCGGGAAGGAGCGCGGCTTCGCTGGTTGCGGTCTTGCCTTCCAAGGACGCCCTCAGCCTGAAGGTGAGGTCGCGCCTGTAACCCGAGATCGACGGGATCACGGTCGCCCGACCGCCGGCGGGGTCGGCGATAATCTGAAAATCTGACAGGTAGCTGTCACCGGTCGCTTCAAGCCAGACCGACTGCCAGATACCGGTGGTGCGGGCGTAGTAGCACCCCCAGGAATCCAAGCGGCTGCTTTGTTTGCCACCCGGCTGCTTGCCGCTCCGCAGGTGATCCTGGGCATGAACCACGAGAGTGTGCGTTTCGCCCGGCATAACGAATTCGCTGACGTCAAAGCTGAAGTGAACCGAGCCGCCGCGATGGGTGCCCACGTCCTTCCCGTCCAGATAAATCGTGGCCAGCCAGTCCACCGCGCCAAAATGCAGGATGACCCGTTTTCCGGCCCACGCAGCGGGGATGATGATTTTTCGCCGGTACCACACGCTCTCCATGAACCCCGTATCGGCAATACCCGACAGAACCGTTTCTGGAGTGAAGGGCACGTTGATCGTCCGCCCGAGCTCCCGATCGACGCGATCGACGACTTCGCCAATTGGATCTGCCTCGAAGCCCCACGGACCATTGAGGCAAAGCCAATCGCTTCGGCTGAACTGCGGACGGGGGACTTCCCCGCGAGGTGGCTCTAAACTCATCGTTTGCCTTTTCTTTCCATGTCATGCTCGGGGCGGTGTGGCCGCCCCGAGCAAGTCGCTGGTCGCTTGGAGGAAGAAACCCGCCTACAGAAGGTCCTGAATGTCGATTTCGGCATCCGACAACGCGTCGTCGGTTGATTTTCCGGTCAACCAGATCGACTGGAGCTCGCGGACGAGGGTGTCCTGAATTGCGCCGTACTTCACCGACGGCGGGACATCTCGCGCGATGTTCGCGGTGTTTGCATAGTCGGCGCGATGGGGAAGGTTGGCATATTCGTCGCTCTCGAGCACCGATTTGCGAACAGCCATATGACCGGTCTTGGCCCACGCGGCATTGTTTTCGTTGATCCAGGCCAGAAGCGCCAGGGCAGCTGCATACTTTTCGGGATTGTTCGCCTTGAGGGATGCAGGAACCGCCCACATGTGGGTGTCCGCCCAGGTTGCCGGCGTCTCGAAGAGAGTCGGAAAGTCGGTCACGTGGTAGTTCGCCAGCGGCACCTCCGGATCGGCGGCCTGTGCCGCGTAGAAATCGACCACCCAGGTTCCGTTGGCCAGGATCGCCACCTCGCCGTTGAGAAACGCCTGTTGGGCATTTTGATAGTCGTACTGCTCATTGACGTACCCGGCATCGATCAGGTCGGTCAGTGTCTTGATCGCCGTTCGGGTGGCGTCGTTGTCCAGGGTGACGGTATCGCCGTTGAAGATGTTCTGGTTCTGCTGCCAGATCCATGCGAGCAGCACTCGGACCCCCATCGGGCTTACGGAGAAGTCCGAGGCGAGGTAGTCCTTGCCGGTTTTCTCCTTAACGGCTTTCGCCTGTTCGAGGAGTTCCTCAGGCGATGACGGCAGAATCAGCGTGCCGTCTTGGTTAACGAGTCCGGCCTCTTCCATGATGTCCATGTTGACATGCCAAAGGGTGGCGTGAAAATCGAATGGAACGGCATAGATGTCGTCACCGTTCGACACGGCGGCCACGGCCAGATCGGCCCAGTCACGGCTGTCGATCCCCGCTCCAGCGAGGTCGTCTGTCAGTGCCGCGATAGCGCCAAGCGTCGCGAATTCCAACACACGATGGCGATGCATCACGTGGACATCCGGTGGGTTTCCGCCGGCATAGGCAGTCTTGATCTGGTCGTAGTAGCTGTCCCACTCGGTCGGCAGCGTGACCACTGTAATGCCGTTGTCAGCCTCCGAGAAAGCGTTGATGATCGATTGTATGATGCAGGCTTCGCCGACCGCTACAGTTGGGTCGTTTCCTGCATTCTCGCAGGCACCGAAAAACCGTCCGATGGTGATCTCGGTTTCGGCCAGGGCCTCGGACACCTGTCCTCCCGCCATGACGGCGAGCGAAGCTGCGGCCGCGATTGATAGTCGTCTCATGTTTCTCTCCCTTGCTGATGATTTCTTGCGAGGATCTCAGCCCCTCATCGTGATGTGCCCAGCGCGATGCCGCGTACGACAAACCGCTGGAACACGACAAAAAGGACAACGACCGGAAGGCTTGCGACGACGCCCGACGCCATGAGCCTGCCGAGACCTTCGGTCGCTGCGAAGTTTTCTTGGATGGATCCCAGGCCGACGGTGATCGTGAACATCTCCTGGCGCTGCGCGGAAACCAGCGGCCAGAGGTAATCGTTCCAGGCATAGAGGAAGGTCAGGATCGCCAGCGTCGTTACAGCCGGGATCGACAGGGGAAGGACGATGCGGGCGAATATGACGAACCGGTTGGCGCCATCAAGGGCTGCCGCTTCTTCCAGTTCCTTCGGGATACCGCGGAAGAACTGCACCATCAGAAAGACGCCGAGCGGTACGGCGAGACGCGGTGTGATCAGCGCGACATGAGTATTGTGCAATCCCCAGTCGGCGAACATCGTGTAGAGCGGGATGAAGATCACCTGTTCCGGCACGGTCAGTCCGGCGAGTACGATGGCAAGAACGAGCCTGCGGCCTTTGAACGGAATACGCGCAAATGCATATCCGGCCGTGGTCGATAGAATCAGGACGAGCACGGTCATCCCGATTGCCACGATGGCGCTGTTCAGGAACCACCTTGGCGTCAGCCCGAAATTGAATAGCTGAACGAAGTTGTCCCAGGTGAAGGGGATCGGGATGAGCCCCAGAACGGTGTTCGTCGTGGTACGGGCGAGCAACTCGTTCGGCTGCAGCGACAACGAAACCATCCAGATCGTCGGAACCGACCAGATCAGCGCAAAAACTCCGAGCACCAAACAGATGGTCCAGTAGGTTCGATGCTGGCGGCTCATTCGGCCTCACTCCGGCTCAGGCGCAGTTGAACCAGCGCGAAAACCAGCATCACCGCGAACAGAAAGAGAGAAAGGGCTGCGGCGCTTCCGAGTTCTGAATCGCGGAACCCGGTCTGGTAGATGTAGCGGACGAGAACCTGCGTCACGTCATTCGGGCCACCCTGGGTCATCAGGGCTGATTGCCCGAAGACCTGAAAGTGAGCGATCGTCTGGAGAACGATGACCAGGACCAGAGGGCGACGCAGTCCCGGAATTGTGATGTGGCGAAACAAGGCCCAAGACCCTGCGCCGTCGAGCTTCGCCGCCTCATAGCGTTCCTCGGGAATCGCCTGAAGGCCCGCGAGAAAGATCACCATCGCAAAACCCACAGACCACCAGATTGTAGCAATAACAATCGACGGCATGGCGAGGTACTGGTCCGTCAGCCAGACAACCGGTTCGCCTCCAAACATTCGGGTGATGTGCGCGATAATGCCCTGGCGCGGATTGAAGATAAAACTCCACATCAGGGTCACGACGGCGACCGACAAGACGTGAGATAGAAAGAAAACTGTGCGGAACGCCGCCATCATCCGCGTGGGCCGATTGAGTGCGATCGCCAAAGCGAGACCCACCGCGACGACGCCGGGGACCGTCAGGCCCATGAACACAAAAGTGTTTCCGACGATCGGCCAGAAGCGGCGATCAAACCAACGGCCGCCCTCGTCGGGGTGAAAGCCGAGTGCGACGAACAGGAAGACCGCCGCGACGCTGGTCCAGGCCGCGGCCCGATAGGTTACCGCGCCGCGCCAGACCAGGTACCAGAGGATCAGGGTTGCGATCAGGATGACCGCGCGCAGGTCCCAGAGCTGCTCTAAGCCCCAGATCATGTCTCGTCCCCAAAGGAACCGGAAGTTCTCCAGCCCGACGTACTCTTTGGCATCGGGATTGAAGGCCACCGCCATGAGGTTCCAGTCGTGGAGGCTTATCCAGACGCCCTTGAGCAAGGGAAAGATCAGAAAGACCGCATAGACCGCCAGGAAGGGCGCGAGAAACAGATAGCCGTGGGCGGTATCCTCGTGGCGCTGCCAGAAGCCGCCCACCACACCACGGTCGGGGCTGACTAGGACCCTGCGCTCGACCAGAGTCATCAGCGGGTCACCCTATCCCGGCGCAGGGCGACGGCCGGACGATCACGACCCATTGTCAGGCGGAAAGCGGTTGCTGCTTTTTCATGCAGCGCAATCCGACGGCGGTGCATCGATCCGTTTGTCCTCTCCCCAAGGCGATGACTCGACTCGCGTCGTGCCTCGTCCCATGGTCACGACCTACAATGAAAGCGCTTTCATCTAAATGAAAGCGCTTTCATTTGACCATTTAATATCTATTCTGTCAAGAAATCTCGTCAACAGGAGCTGATTCACAAGGCCATGAGGGACCCGATCAACGGAGATCGCCAGGACCTGAAGCGTGCGCCCACATTGGCCGATGTCGCGAAACGCTCAGGTGTCGCCCCGGCCACCGTATCGCGGGCTCTCAACACGCCCAGCCTCGTTCGCGAGCCGACGCGGGCCCGCATCATGGAAGCCGTAACCGCCCTTGGATACTATGCCAATCCGGCGGCGCGCGCTCTGGCGGGGAGCCCTTGGAGGACGGTCGGCGTCATCGCCCCGTCGCTTGATCACGCCATGTTCCATCATCAGCTATCGATCTTCGAACAGGAGATGGCGGCACGGGATGTTCTTCCTCTCATTTCGGCGTCGAATTACGATTCGGCGACCGAATTACGGCTCGTCGATTCCCTGTTGGCCCGGGGCGTTGACGGGGTTCTCCTGACCCATGTCGATCGGCCGGATCTGGTTTTCGATGTCTTGCAGACGCGGGGAGTTCCCGTCGTGGTGATGTCAAGCCTGCCGGACGAGCGCGCCATATGGATCGGCTATGACGAGTTAGATTCCATGAGTCCTGTGGTCGATCATCTCTATGGGCTCGGGCATCGAAGCTTTGCGATTGTCGGTGATGCGCGTGCGGCAGTCCACGGACGCGCCCGCATCGCGGCGGTTCGTAAACGACTGTCTGATCTCGCGGTTGAGCTGTCACCGAACAGGGTCATCCGGTGCGGCTTCGATCCGAAGGATGCGCGCGCGGCGCTGAGGAAACTGATGACGCTGGAGCCGAAGCCGACGGCCATTGTTTGCGGTAACGATTGGCTGGCGCTGAGCGTGCTGGCGGAAGCCGACGAGTCCGGCCTGAAAGTCCCGTATGATATCTCGGTGACCGGTTTCGACGATATCGACCTCGCCGGTCATCCCCGTCTGTCGCTCACCACCGTCAAAGTACCCTGGCGGGAACTCGGACGGGCCGCCGCCGAGACGCTCCATCGCGCTATTTTGGGGCGATCCGTGGGCAAGCAGGTGTTTCGAACATCGCTTATGGTCAGGCAGTCGACCGGCTCGCCCGATTGATCTGCCAAGAAACTTTATCTCTTCGGGGCGTAATCCGAATCCGATCACCTCATGGGCGTTTCGCTTCACCAGCGGTGCCGCCTATGCCCCCCAACGAACCGAACAGCTTGGTCAACGAAGCGCTTGCTAGCCACGACTACGACGATTCGAGCTTCGGACGATTGCCCGAGAATCCTCTCGACCCGATGGCCCAACCTTCCCGCCTTGGCATTGCGAGGATGCCGAAGGCGGCCCAATGTCAGGATGCGGCCGAAAGCCCTTGTCATTGGACCCACCCGAGTCCGCGTGACTGACGGCCAGGGCCAAGGCTTGGCCTGCGCGTCCATACGCTTCGCGATTTCACGACAAGGGAGGTCGCATTCGTGGCGCTTGTCGGCGCCAAGTCAGACATTGCGATCACTGCGACGACATAAATCGGACGGGGCCGCTGACTGGTAGGCGGTCCTGCTGTCAGTATTGCTCCGTCGGTGTCGGGTGGCCGCAATGAGGAAGCGCCGCGCCGCCGAAGAAGAGGAAGGGTTAGTCGCCAAACCGGCCAAAGGGAAGCGGGGAGCGAAACCAGCCGCCAAGAAGAAGGGAGCTGCCAGCAGTCAAAGGTCGGCATCAACACGGCCATGATCGGCGGCGCACGGGGCACCTGCTCCGCCGTTTCCAGCAACACCGCGTTGTTCGTCGTCGGCGAGTTCATCGCCCGTGGCCGGGTGCGTCAGGCCAATATCGGCATCGCCGCTCAGACCCTGCCGCTGCCCCGGAGACTAGCGGTCGCGGTTGGTGCCGGGCCGCAAGCCGTCCGGGTCGGCGAGGTGGAAGCGTCCAGCCCTGCGGCATCGGCTGGCTTACGCGTCGGCGATATCGTCGTCGCGCTCGCTGGCCTGCCGGTCGGTGGTGCCGATGATTTCATCCGATTGCTGGGTGCCGATCGGATTGGAACGGCGATATCTCTCGCCATCATCCGGAGCGGCCGACTGCAGGACGTCTCGACACGCCGCGAGAACGCCACGCGCGTGGGCGGCGCTCCGCGTAGGAGGCGACGGGTGGCTTACGCGGCGCGGGATGGGACCGTCTGCGGTGTGGCGCGGTCGGTCAGGTCGAGGAACAGTTCATCGACAAAACACCAGCCCCAGGCTTCCGGCGGACCATAGCCTGCGATGATCGGATGTCCGGTTGCATGGTCGCGCGCCGTGGCGTGACGATTCGGAAATTCGTTGCAACAGCCGGTATGACCGCACGGCTGGCAGAACCGGAGATGCCTCAGTCCCGCACCACCAGCACCGACTGGCTTGCGTGGCGGACCACCCGTGCCGCATTGGGTCCGAGCAGGTAGTCCTTCAGCTCCGGCCGATGCGAGGCCATGACGATCAGGTCACAGCCGGTCTCGTCGGCGTAGTGGATGATCTCAGTGTAAACCTTACCGTAGGCGACGATCGATTCGACCTCGACGTCGCTGCCGATTGCCTTATCGACAAAGGCGCGCAGCTCGGCGGTCGCGTCTTGCCTGGCCTTGTCCTCAAAGTCCAGGGGGAAGTAGGTGGCGACCATCACCGAGGCGATTTCCGGCACCACTGTCAGCACATGCAGCCGCGCGCCCCAGGTGCGGGCGATATTGCGGGCGACTTCGATCGCCTTGGTCTGGGTGTCTCGGTGGCTGAGGTCGATGGCTAGCAGCACGTTCTTGAACATGGCGCTCATCCTCTAGAGTGGGCCATCTCCGCCAGGCGGCATCCCGGTGGCGCGTCCGGAGGGCGAAGCGTTCCCCTCGGCACCGCTCTGGCGGTTCCGCCGCCTCCACTGGGCGAGGACGACGAGCGCGAGCAGTACCAGCGCAAACGGATAGACCAATTCCTTAGGCGGCAACCCGGTGAGCTCGACGTCGATGTCAGTGACGATATCGTCAAACGTCATGCCGGCCTTCTCGGCCGGGCCGTTGAAGGCCACCGCGTCGACGATCCACCGGCCCTCCGCGTCCTGACCGAGGGTCAGGCCGAAGGGGCCCTGAATCTGCACGCCGCCGGGTTCCGGTGTCGGCAGGGCAAACAGCTTGTAGCGTTCGCCGTAGCGCGACTCCTGCACGACATGGAAGCGGACGACCTGTCCCGGATCGGTCGTCACCTCGCCGGCCGCGAAGCGGGCAACGTCGACATCCCGATAGGGCGGATAGAGCTGATCCATGAACAGGCCTGGACGGAAAAGCGCCAGGATCACGACGATCAGGATCAGACTCTCCCACACTCTATTGCGCACCAGCATCCAGTTCTGCGTCAGCGACGAGAAAGCGAGGATCGCCAAGAGCGACATGGCGAAAATCAGAGCGCCGTGCCAGACGCTGTCAATTCCGATGAGCAGAAGTGCTGGATTGAAGATGAACACCACCGGCAGGATGGCTGTTCGGATGTCGTAGAGGAAAGCCTGGACGCCAGTGGCCAGCGGCGGTGCCTTGGAGATCGCCGAGGCCGCGTACGCAGCCAGGCACACCGGCGGGGTGGAATCGGCCAGCAACCCAAAGAAGAGGACATAGAGGTGGACCGCGATCAGCGGCAGGACCAGCCCAGCGGCGCTGCCGAGATCGATCAGAACGCCAGCCAGTAATGAAGCGACGACAAGGTAGTTGGCGGTGGTCGGCAGGCCCATGCCGAGCACGATGCACAGCACCGCGGTCAGGCCGAGCAGGATGTAAATGTTGCCGCCGGCGAGTTCCTCCATAACCCCGACCAGGGCGTTGGAAAGGCCGGTGGACGATACCGCCCCGACGATGATGCCGGCCGCGGCGACCGCGACGGCAATGCCGATCATGTTACGGGCCCCGACGATCATGCCGGCGACGCACGCGCTGAAGCCGTTGCCCAACGCGCTTAGCAGATTGGCCTCGCCATTACGCAAGGCATTGATCACCGGCCGCAAGAGGATGATGACGAACAGCGCGAGGATCGAATGGAAAACCGCCGTCTGCGGGCTCCATCGCTCCACGATCAGCAGGTAGACGAGGATCACGATCGGGATCAGGTGATGCAGGCCGCTGATGAACGTCTTGCCGAGCGGCGGAATTTCCACACGCGGCAACCCGCGCAGGTTCAGCTTCAAAGCCTCAAGGTGCGAAATGTAGATTAGCGCGATGTAGGAGATTACCGCCGGGATGAACGCTGCCTTGATGACGTCGAAGTAACTGATGCCAATGAACTCGGCGATGATGAACGCGGCTGCTCCCATGATTGGAGGCATGAGCTGGCCGTTGGTTGAGGCGGCTACCTCGATGGCGCCAGCCTTCACCGCCGGCAGTCCCGTCCGTCGCATCACCGGAATGGTGAAGGTACCGGTGGTGACCGTATTGGCGATCGACGAACCGGAGATCATGCCGGTCATGCCGGAGGCGAGGATCGCCGCCTTGGCCGGCCCGCCGCGGAACCGGCCGACGAGGGCGAAGGCGAGGTTGAGGAAATACCGGCCGGCGCCGGCAGTCTCGAGGAGTGCGCCGAAGAAAACGAACAAGAAGACGAAGCTCACCGAAACACTGAGCGGAATGCCGAAGATCGCCTCTCCGCCCAGCCACTGGTAGCCGATCAGCCGTTCCAGCGAGACACCCTTATGGGAGATGATCAGGGGCATCTCCTGCCCGAACACCGAGTAGAGCAGGAAGACAACACAGACGATCACCAGCGGGATACCGATCGCCCGCCGCGTCGCCTCAAGCAGGAGGACGATGCCGACACCGCCGATGATCGCCTCGATCGGGATTGTGAAACCGCCAACCTGCCAGGTCAGCAGCACCCCCTGGCGCTGGACGAGTCCATCGTAGCCGAAGAAGACGTAGAGCGCGCATCCAGCCCCGGCGACCGCGAGAACGACGTCGGACCACGACAGCCCTCGGTCGCGGTATCGGGGTAAAGCCGGAAAGACCAGGAATGCGAGAAACAGTCCGAAGGCAAGATGGACAGCGCGGGCCGGCACCCCGCTGATGATCCCCACGTCCAGCATGAACGGCAGCGGCGAAGCGATCCACAACTGGAACAGGGTCCACAGGATGCACGTCGCCGCGATGATCAGGCCGAGCTTTGGTCCGGCTGCTCGGAGGCCCTCAAGCCTCTCGACAACCTCTTCCGCTGCGCCGGTCTTCGATCCGGCGGTCGCGCCGCCGCCGGGATCGGGAGGACTTGTCATCGACCGCGATTCGGCTCTGCAAGAAGTCGAATGGCGAACCAGCGCCCCTAAGCCGGGGCGCTGGTCTGCAAGTCAGGAACTACATCCAGCCCTGCTCCTTGTAGTACTTCTCAGCGCCGGGATGTAGATCGGCCGAAAGGCCGTTGGTGATCATCGTCTCCGGCTCCAGATTGGCGAAGGCCGGGTGCAGCCCGCGGAAGTCATCGAGATTCTCGAAGACCGCCCGCGTCACCTCGTAGACAACATCCTCCGACACATCCTCGCTGGTCACGAAGGTCGCCAGCACACCGAAGGTGGTCACATCCTTGTCGGTGGTCGAGTAAGTGCCCGCCGGGATGGTCGTGAAGCCGTAGTAGGGGTTATCGTCGACGAGTTTCTTCGCCACTCCGTCGTCACCCAGATCGACAATGTAGGCGCCGCAGCCATCGGTCGCGACCGAAACGCCCGCGTTCGGCACACCGACGGTGTAGCCGTATGCGTCGATGTTGTCGTCACAGAGTGCGGTCGACTGCTCGGTCGACGTGAGTTCCGTGGCGACGGCGAAATCATCCGTCGTCCAGCCGTGACCCTCCATCAACTCCTCGGTTGTGCCGCGCTGGCCGGAACCGGGATTGCCGATGTTGAAGCGCTTGCCCCTGAGGTCGTCCCAGGATTGAATTCCGGAATCGGAACCGGCGATGATCTGGTAAGGCTCGGCATGCACCGAGAATACGGCTCTCAGCTTGGGACAGGGAGTCACACGGTCAGGCATGGTGCCGTTGAAGGCATTATACTGCCAGTCCGACTGAGCGACGCCGAAGTCAAGCTCGCCCCCGCAAACCTGGCCGATGTTGTACGTCGAGCCGGCGGTCGAGGGCGCCGAGCAACGGATGCCATGGTGACGTCCTTCGTCACGGCCTTCGGCGGCCTCCTTGTGGACCATTCGGCAAACCGAGTTGCCAACCACGAAGTAGACGCCGGTCGGTCCGCCGGTGCCGATCGCGATGTATTGCACATCGTCCTGCGCCACGGCCGATCCAGCCGCCATCCCAAACGCCGTTCCCAGCGCCGCCAAGACCGTTATGCTTTTTCGTTTCAACGTCATCTTCTACCTCCTCTACTGGGCCCGCTACGTCGGGCCCCCACAAAGTTCTACGACAGCGGCATCAACCGCGTCACCTACTCGTTCGACGATCGTGTCGATCTGCCCGCCGTCTACGATAAAGGGCGGCGCGATCAGGACGTGATCGCCAAGCTGCCCGTCAGCAGTGCCACTGCCGGGGTAGATACAAAGGCCGCGCGCCATCGCGGCCCCGTGAATGCGTCGTGCCAGTCCGGCGTTTGCCGGAAATGGCTCCTTGCTTGTCCTGTCGGCGACCAGCTCGATGCCGCGAAACAGCCCGCGACCGCGGATGTCGCCGACGTAGGGGTGGTTGCCGAAGCGCTTTTCAAGTCCTGCTTGCAGACGATCGCCCTGATGGGCGACGTTGTCTAGCAAATTATCGCGGCGGATCACCTGCTGCACGGCGAGCGCCGTGGCGCAGGGAATCGGGTGGCCGATATAGGTGTGGCCGTGATGGAATTGGGCGGAGCCGCTCCTCATCACGTCGTAGATCGTATCCGAGATGAGTACCGCGCCGATCGGCTGGTAACCGGCGCCGAGTCCCTTGGCGATGGTCATCAGGTCCGGGGCGATCCCTTCCTGCTCGCAGGCGTGCAGTGTGCCGGTCCGCCCCATACCGCTCATCACCTCGTCGAGGATGAGAAGGACCCCATGACGGTCGCAGATCTCGCGGATCGCCTTGAAATAGCCGGGGGTCGCGGTGACCGCGCCGGTCGTGGCGCCGACTACCGTTTCGGCGACGAAGGCGATGACCGTTTCCGGGCCGAGTTCGGCCAACTTCCGCTCCAGCGCCTCGGCGGCCCTCAAACCATACGCCGCTTCGGTCTCGTTGGGACGGCGGTGCCGATAGGCGTAGCAGGGCTCGATGTGCTGGGTGTCGAACAGGATCGGCTCGAACGCCTCGCGCCGCTTGAGGTTGCCGCCGACCGCCAGCGCGCCAAGCGTGTTGCCGTGGTAGCTCTGCAGGCGGGCGACGAAACGGGTGCGCTGCGGCTCGCCGCGCTCGACGAAATACTGCCGCGAGAGCTTCAAGGCCGCTTCCATCGCTTCCGAGCCGCCCGACACGAGATAGACCCGGCCAAGGCCTTCCGGGGCATGGGTGACCAGATCGTCGGCAAGCGCCTCGGCCGGTTCGGTTGTGAAGAAGCCGGTGTGTGCGTATTCGAGACAATCCATCTGGGTCCGCATCGCGGCGAGTATGTCGGGATGCCGGTGGCCAAGGCACGAAACCGCCGCGCCACCGGATGCATCGATGTAGTCTTTACCGTCCGCATCGCGGACAACAATGCCCTCGCCTTCGACGGCAACCGGCAGCGGCGGTCCGATGCGGCGATGGAGAATGCGGCTCATGCCGGCACCTCCATTCCATCGTCCCAGTAAACCCGATGTCGGGCGCGCGTTTCCTCACCGACCCGTTCGCGCATGGCTGCCGGTTCATTGACCCGCACGCTAAAGCCGGTGACCCGGCCGCGCATCGTCGCGGCGAAAATCTGACGCGGTTCTTCGTCGCCGGAATAGCCCAGGCGCTGCGCAAATCCGGTCACGGTCGGCGGTTCGACGCCAGCCATCCGGACTTGCTCGCGCATCGATGGAGGCGCTTCGTCGGCCGGGGGCTCCAGGACATAGGTGCCACCCCTTTGCATCCCGGCAGATAGACCACCGAACGCGCTCTTGATCCGCTTAGCCACCGTTTGCGGCATTTGGAAAACCTGGACTCAGACATGCTGCGAATGCAGCGCTTGGTTCATGTGTCGTGGACATCTATTTGAGTTTTATCGTTCTACGGCAGGAAGGCGAAGAATGCGATGAGCGCGGAGCGGCCAGTGCTTGCGGTGGCGCACGGCGCGGCAATCCTCCTATGGTATGAACGACCGCTACGTTATCTGGTCTCAATTGTCGCTCAGCATTCGCGATTGGTCGACAATCGCCGGGTCGATAATCTCCTTGGCCAGCGACAGGGCCTCGAACAGGATGCAGTTGCGCGGTTCCGACTGCCACAGCTTCGGCTTTGTCGGAACCCATGGCTCAATCGCCGGGAACTGCTTCGCCAAGGCTGCAGCTTTCTCATATTTATTGGCGAACCGCTGGATGCGCTCCATCAGGATGTCATTGAGCTAGGAGGCTGCGGCGATGCCCGCTATGGCCACCGTTGCTGCCCGAGCCTTATCACCCTTGCGGGTGTTCTTTCCGATGTCCTCGATGATGAGGTCCGAGCTTGGCGATCCACCGGTTCAACTGCGCGGCTGCAAACTTCGGCGACCTACTCGCCTTGGCCGAGAGGCCCCAATCGACAAGCTCGCCGTCGATAAAGAACACGAAACCGATCTGCTGCGAGGCCGCGGCGACCGCCATCAGCCTAAACCCCGTCATGGCGCATCTGTTCTAGTGCGTCCAATTGCTCGGCGAGTCGGTTGAGCGTGCCGGTTCGGTTTAGTCGAGCGATCCAGTTTCCGCGCGCCGGGGGCATGGTCTTCAGCCGCTGGTGCAGGTCGCGGCGGGTGTCGCTGAGCGCGCTGCCGAACAAGCTCTCGAATGAGCGGCCGTAGATGAGAGACGGCGTGTAGATTTCGCCGACGCCGAGGTCCACGTCGCCTTGTTCCAATCGTGAGATCTTGGATCGATAAACTCCTCCGAGTAAATGAGCGCAGTCTTCCTGCGTCAGACCTGACTTGCAGCGTGCCACCTTCAGGTCGAGGGAATATGGTTTGGACATGTGAATGAACAAATCTTCATCGATGGCAACGTGGCGATTGCATTGGAAGCTTCCGCCCCCACAAAGCGGCCGTGGGCGCTACTGCTTGTCGCTTACGGGCACTCACCCCGCGCCTGGCAAGAACCACAATCGCAGTTCGGGCCGCGGCAACGCGAGATCTATCGGCTGATCGAACAGCTGACCCGGTCGATTACCCGCCAAATCCTCAAGCCTCTCGTCGATTGAAATCTCGTGGCGTTCAGCCGCCCACTGATTACGTGGCGTAAACTCCCAAATCGTCTCATCGGCTTGCAGCTCCACCCGACCCGGCAGCGTCTCGCCGTCGTGGCGGACCTGGATACGGAATGCCATTGAGAGGTGATCATGAGGACTGCCGAGCGTGATGCGAAGCGGTTCCGTCGTGCCGGCCTTCGGAACGCGGACGGCCCAATTGCCTGGATCGGGGGGCTCTGCATCGCTCGGGCCGGCGACAAAGCTGTGAGAAAAGGCCGCTGCGAGGTCACAGCCCTCCGCATCCCTTGCGCGAGTATCAATCGTCAAGACGTATCGTTGACCGGCTATCAATGCGCGACCGAGCGCATCATGGGCCTCCAGTCCTGTCTTTACCCTGCCCGGATCGAACAGAAGCGTCAGTCTCGTTCGATCCGGCGACCAGAGTTCAAATCGGTTGGATAGGAACGCGTCGTTCACGAGAGAACCGTCGCTTCGGCTCAGCGTAACGCTGGGAAGGACATCTGCCCCGGACATTGGAGCGGTAAAATAGAGATAGAAGCGGATCAGGTTTTCCGGAACAACATCGCCCGAAGGATAGATCTCATCTATCTGTGTCGCTCCGAGCCCGGTGCAGGCCGCCGCCGAGTAGCCGCCCAGCCCAAGGGCGGCCACACCGGCTACAAGGATACGAAACATCCCTACCGCGCCAAATCGGGAAATCCTTCGTCGGCCTTCAGCATGTTTTGGAACATGCGGGTTTGCTCAGCGAATTGGTTGTCCGCATACGTGTAATCCGGAAAGTTGTACTCGCTGACAAACTCGCTCAAACGCAAGTAAGCACCCTTGCGGAAGGACACGAGGTCCATGGCCCCGGTGTCGAGATTGCGCCGTAGAGTGAGCAGAAATTGCGCGTCCTGATCGGCAGCTTGAAAGACACCCGAAAGCGGGATCGACGTGGTCTCCACACCTGCGGTATCGCCAAGATATTCAACAGGCTGAACGATACCGGGCGAACCCACGGCCTCTTCCAATGCCGGCAGCGTGATCAGATCGGCGTCCATTTCGCGATTGATCACAAGAACCAGCGGTTGGCCGTTTCCTTGCTGATCATAGGCCGTGAAACTCAGGACCTCGAGTGGCGTGCTGCCGTATCCAAGTTCCGCGATTGTGCGACCGGATATGTTGGCCCCGTCCTGGAGTTCAGACACCGGAATGGTGACAAGTGGCGTGCATGTATAGGCAGCCACAACGGTCGGCGTCCCGGCAACGTCGATCACGCTCATGGCGCGGATCGGCGCGCGGGTTTCGGTTTGTCCATGGGCGGCATGGTAAATCTCAATCCCTGTTGAAGCGGCACTTTCTTCGAAGGGAAACGGAACACGGCGAAGGGTCGACGCAAATTCCCCGGTCGAAAGTCCGGAGACAAACAACTCCCCATTCTCGTAATCAAGGTCGGTAAAAGTGAAGGTCGCGGCCGGAATGTCCCGCCAGAAGGTCACGGCTTCGTCCGGCGCATCGGCGATCTCAAAAGACGTCTTCGGCAGCGAGGCCAGGTCCAAGGCCGCCACCGCGCCGTCGCGGTTCACCGTCACGACGACGGACTGCCGCTCGCCATCAACGGTCAAAGAGGCGGCGATATAGGCGTCCCGGGTCACGGGATGAACTTCGAGATCGTGGTAGCTGATACCCCGTATCTCGGCGCCGAGCGCATCGGCTATCGCCGCATCGAGGTCTAGCAGATTGTATGGCAGCATGGCCTCTGGCGCGGCGCCCATATCGGGAAGCGAATAGGCATGGATCGTGCCGCCAGCAGAATCCGCGACAAAGAGCGTCTCAGCATCGGCAAACTCCAGCACCGAGGCCGAGACAGGCCCATCGGCCAAAGCCGCCTGAGCGCACATAGCTGTCGTGATGCCTGCAAGACAAGCAAGCCGTTTCATCGAAGTCATCGGGTCGTCCTCTTCTTTCGTGGTGCGTGTTGCTCAAGCCTTAGCCTTACGGCCAAAGATTTTTTGGTATTTCGATAAGAACAGATCGCGGCCCTTGATGATCCGTGTGACCCAATCTCCAAAGGTCGCAATCATGAGGAACGAACTGCCGCGCTCAGGACCAAGCGGGACCAGAATCGGCGCCTTTCCCCACGGCTTGTAGGGCTTCAGAGACTCAACGGACTGCCCTGCGGCCGCGGATTGCAGGAGCTTGGCAAGCCAAGGAACCTGGCGCGACACCCCGACAATCGTCATGTGGTCGCCATTGTCGGCGACATCCCCCGCCGCGAAGACATTGGGAAGCGAGGACGGGCGCATCCACGCGTCGGTCATGATGCGACCATCAGGAGCGTGTTTGACCCCGGGAAGCTGATCGATCGGTCCGGTACTCAGTCGCGCGCCAACCGCCGGGACGATCAGATCAGCGGTGATTTCTCTGCCGGAAGTCAGGGCGACGGAGCCGCCGCTCGGCGTGTTTCCGTCCGGCAGCGCCTTCGCGCGCGCGCCGACGATGACCTCGACCCCCATCGCCCGCAGCTTCTTGACCAGAGAGGTTCCAAGTCCCTGGGGAAGCGTCGGAAACAGCGCATCGTCGCCGGAAATCAGCGTCACTTTCTTTCCCGGCATAGCGCTCGCGATCTCACCGGCCAACTCGGTGCCGACCGCGCCAGCGCCAACAATCGCGACCGATTTCGCCGCCACCAGCGCGTCATGCCATTCCGCATTCGCTGCTCGAAGCGCGGCGATATCTCCGGTGGTCGATTTGAACGGGGCGACATTGCCGGAACCCGTCGCCAGCACGATGTAATCTGCCGCAACCCTTGTCCCGTCGGACAAGGTCACGCCGCCGCCGTCAATGCCGGTGACATGGCCTTTGACAACGCGTCCCTTGGTCAGGAGATGGTCATAAGGGATCAGCGCCCGGTCGAGCAGCGATGGGTCGACAAGCGCGCGGATCATGGCCGGCGCATGCGTGAAGGCGTCCGCCCGCTCGATAAGGCTGACTTGCATGCTGCCTTCAAGCGCCTTTGCAAGCTCGCTGCCCAAATAGCCGCCGCCAACAATTGCCACGCTTTTGTTACTGGGATCGCCTGACACCTGGCTCCCTCTCGCCGACCGCATTTCCTTCGGTTGCCTGCGACCGGCACACCGATTACGTTGACATGATCAACAAAATGCAGATCGTAGATATTGTCAACGAAAATCAAATCAATGCCCGATACCGAGATCGGACAGCTCGTCGATCGCTTCATGCGGCGCATTCATTGCGACCTCGGGCGCAGGGCGCCGTCATTCGATCCTGAGAGGGTTGGTCCGGCGGGCGGCCTGGTCCTGATGACACTCGCCGATCTGGAACCGGTGCCGATGCACGAACTGGTTCGGTCGATCGCGCGGGACAAAGCCCAAATTACTCGGCTTCTTCAGTCCCTCGGAAAGAAAGGGCTGGTTGAGAGATCCCCGTCACCAGTCGACGGACGGGTGTGCGTAATACAGCTTTCGCAAAAAGGGCACGAAACAGTGGCTCGTTTGCGGCAGGCGCTCGCTGAGACCATTGACGGATTACTGGCACCGCTGAGCGCGCAAGAGCGACAAACCCTCAAATCCTTGTTGAAAAAAGCGTTCGAAGTATAACTCTATGATTTGGTCTGACCTAATAGCATACCCAGATCTCAACTAAGATCCATCTCATCTATCGCAGGTTCAGCTTCTCATTGCGGAACACGGTCGTGCCGCGCTGATGCTTGGTTGAGGCCCAGAACCTCAGGCCGGGCCGTCCCTTTCCGACAGCACCCTCCAGTCGTGGTAGGGCGCACCATCGATCGAAATGGTCGGTGTCGATGTGCGATGGATGGGGCCAATCGGGTTCCCGCCAAACAGAAACGCGCCGGAGTATCTGAGTTCGTAGGCGTCGGTGCGCAGGATACGTTCACGCTCATCAAAGACGGGCCTCAGTCCGGCGACGCGATCGACGAGCGCGGAAAACGCGGTTTCGGTTGCGGTGCGTTCAAGGGTTGCCGACCAGGCCGTTCGCAGAGCATTCGCACGGCGAACAGCACCTGAATAGGGGCCCGAAGACTCCCGAATCAAGGGGGCCGAGCACCAGATGACGACGGTGAATTCGCCACTTCTGAACAGACGGTGTTGTCCGGCTTCTTCCACCTGATCAAATGCCTCTTCGATCGCGAAGAGCTGCGAAAACGGCACGTAGCGCGGATCATCAGGCACATCGTAGATCGCAAAGGCGCGATTGCGATGGTGTGCGATACGCGGCAGCCAATGATTGCCCGCCAGCTTGGAGGGGCGCCGCTCCGACCACGGCTTTCGGTCTCCAGGGTGGTTGATCCAAAGCCGCGCCAAGGGATGGCCGGCCAACTGAATGTCCAGCACGTGCTGCTGCGATCCCCGCTCGCCGGTCATGTGGTCACAAACCGTCGACAATTGCGCCCCATCCGACTTCCAGAGCGAGAGTTTCCCGTGCGCGCCCGCGCCCTGGGTATAGTGCGCTTCGACGGTTGCGTGCCGGTCCGGCGAGGCCAGCTTTCCGGCAACTTCTGGGGGTGTATAGTCCGATAGACACAAGGTCAGGGCGGCACGCCCATAGGCCGGGAACCAGGTGCCGCCGAAGGCGACCGCCGCCACCGCGCCCAACTCGTTGACCGGCCCGGACAGCAGCTCCTTTTCATAGCAACGCCCCTGCGCGCCCGCCGGTGTTCCGCCCGTCATGTGCAGGCCGGTCATCACGAAGATCCGGTCCAGAACGTCGGTCGCTTTTTGCCGCAGGGCCGGATCGTCTGTCATGTCCCGCAGCGACAGTAGTGCAAAGATGTCGATCGGGTAGTAGGCGGCCGAGTTCCACTCGCACAACCCGTCGCGTTCTATGGCTTCGAACCAGCGATGAAGGCGACGGCGCGCATCGGCTGCGTGCTCCGCTCCTGTTTTCGAGGCGTTGGGAAACTTACGATCGGCGAACAGGCCGCCTGCGACCAGCTGTGCCGTATGGAAACACAAGACATGGTTTTCCGACCAGAACCACATGGCATCGTTGCCGGGCTCCGCCATCCAGTAGCGGTATCCAAGTATGGCGGCTTCCAGCCGGTCGCGCAGGGCGCGGGACAGCATTGCGCGGTGGTCGCGCCAGATGCGCAGCATGGGCAGCATCGTGAAGTCGGAACAGTCGCGTCGTTCCTCGATGCCGGTGAGGGCGTCATGAAGAATGCGCTCGGTCTTGGGCGTCAGCCGGCCGGCCGCAAGGTGGACGAGCGCTACGGTCGCCTCGCATCCCGTATCTTCGACGGCGATCTTCAGGATCTCCGCCTTCCGCTCCGCAATGGTTCTGCCCCTGACCGGCACGCCGCGCGCCAGGATGGTCGTGCCGATCTTGCGGGAGATGGTGATGCCGTCGCACTGTGTGCGCACCAGGATCTGGGTGCACCCGGTCGGCAGCGGGGTGATTTCCGGGAGGGAGACGGTGGTCTGCCCGGCCTTGAGTGTGATGCTGAACGGCGGATGATCCAGGCATTCATGGGCGTCGGCCCGGGAGAATTGCTGGATATCCAAAACCTCCAACGTCAGGTCATGGTCAAACCGTGCCTCCGTGCGCAGCCGCAACGGTCCCGATTCGTAGAACACGCGGTCGGACTCCAGCGCGTCCATCGTATCGGCAACGCGGCGCAGTTTGTCCGGGTCCGGCGCATCAATGGTCGCCGCGACGCCAACGCCGCCAAGATAGGTGACGGAGAAGTAGTTCGTCGTATTCCGCTCGTGCAGATCTTCCAGCTCTATCGTCAGATCGGTGGGATGCGCCGGCAGGTCGAGCACGATCTCCCGGTCTGTCTCGCGATTCTGCGTGAATGGGGCGAAGTGTTCCACAAGGGCTTCGCCCAGCCAGATCCTTAGGCTGCCACAGGTGGCGATGCGAAAGCGGGCGCGGCCTGACTCGACCGCGGCCAGCCGGCATTTGAGGGTGCGGGTGATGAGCGTCGGCACAAAGGCAAACAGCGAAAAGTCGACGTTCGGTGACCAGCTCCCGACGTAAAGATTGGCAAAGGGTCCGATCGGAAGCGTGGGGTCGGTGGGCGCCGGGCGTCGTTCGAGGGCCTCACGCGCCGGAGACTGGCCCGGGCGGGCACCGACCAGGCCGAACTCGTAGGTTACGTTGTCCGGGTTTGGGCGGGGTTCGCCGGGAAATTGGACCTCGGTCGCCTCGCTGTGGAGCCACCGGGTGATGGCCTGCCCCGGCGCAAGCGGCTCCGGAACATTGGGATCGAAGGGTTTGCTCACTTATCGACCTGGTGCGGGTGTCGGGTCAGGGCTGCTTGTCCGAGACCGGTTGCTCCCGCTCTCACTGACAAAAAGCGGCTCCGTTCATGCGTCGAGCTCGATGGCCTGTTCATCATCACTTCCAAAGACGTGAACGCTGTCATTCGGGAATGAAATCTGCAGCTCCTGATTGCGCTCCAGCGGCACCTGGCGAGGCAGCTGCACCGTCAGCTTCTCGCCGTTGGCCAGTTGCGTATAGATGTAGGTGACCGAACCGAGCTGCTCGAAATTGTTCACCCGGACGGCGATGTCGCCGACACCGCTGGTCGAAACCTCGATTTCCTCCGGCCGGATGCCAACGCTGACACCACGGTCGGTTTGCGGTTTCACCGGGCGGATTGCTCGCGAATGGCCGCAATCGAGCACGAGCTGTGTCTCCCCCGCGGTTGTGATCCGCCCGTCGAGGAAGTTCATCCGTGGCGCGCCGATAAACCCGGCGACGAACTTGTTTGCCGGCTCGTTGTAGAGATCGAGCGGCTTGCCAACCTGCTCAACGCGCCCGTCTCGCAGCACCACGATGCGGTCGGCCATGGTCATGGCCTCGATCTGGTCGTGGGTGACGTAGATCATCGTATTGCCGAGGTCGGCATGCAGGTTGGAAATCTCGACCCGCATCTGCATCCGGAGCTCGGCATCGAGATTGGAAAGCGGCTCGTCGAAGAGAAAGACCACCGGCTCGCGCACGATGGCGCGTCCAATGGCGACACGCTGGCGCTGCCCACCAGAGAGCTGGCCCGGGCGACGGTCGAGAAGCTCCTCGATCTGCAGCATCGCCGCCACGTCGCGCATGCGACGGTCGATCTCCTTCTTGGGCATACGAGTGTTTTCCAGCCCGAAGGTGAGGTTCCTGCGCACCGACATATGCGGGTAGAGCGCATAGGACTGGAACACCATCGACAGGCCGCGTTCGGATGACGGCACGTCGTTGACCCGGCTTCCGTTGATCAGGATATCGCCGCTGGTGGGGTCTTCGAGCCCGGCGATCAGCCGCAAAAGCGTGGACTTGCCGCAGCCTGAGGGGCCGACGAAGACGATGAATTCACCGTCCTCGATCTCAAGATCGACTCCGTGGATGACCGGAGTGGCGCCGAAGGACTTCCGGATTTCACGGAGTTCGAGTGTCGGCGTCGCCGTGACCGTCACTTGAGCCCCGTGCTGGCGATGCCGGTGGTGATGAAGCGTTGCAGATAAACGAAGATCAACGTGACCGGGATGAGCGATACGACGGTCATCGCGAGGATGTAGTGGAAATCGGAGTCGAACTCCCCGGAGAAGGTGGTCAGGCCGATCTGGATCGTATGCTTGGTCGGATCGGTGATCAGCACGATCAGCGGCCACAGGAAATCGTTCCAGCGCCAGATCACCGAGAGGATCGCCAGCACGGCCAGCGCGGGGGCAGACAACGGGATAATGATCCGCCAGAAGATGCGCCACTCGGAGGCCGCGTCCATCCGGGCTGCCTCGAGCAGCTCGTCCGGTATCGTCAGCATATATTGCCGCAAAAGGAATACACCGGTCGGTGTCGCCGCAGCGGGAATGATCACTCCCCAGAGAGAGCCGAAGATGCCGAGGGTCCAGACGACAAAGAATGTCGAGACGAGAATAATCGTGCCGGGCACCAACAGCGTGGCGATGATCAGCAACATGATCGTCAATCGGCCGCGGAAGCGATATTTGGACAAGGCAAAGGCGGCCATGGCGTTGATAATCAGGGTGATTATCGTCGCCGCAGCGGTCACGAAGACGCTGTTGAACAGGTAGGTGAGGAAGTGAAAATTCTCCTGGCCGTTCCGCCTCAGGATGGGGTCGAGATAGTTCTCGACGGCAATTCGGACTTCTTCGACCGGTGCCAGCGAGCGGCGTGACACCTGGAAGATTGACTCCGGGTCATCGACCGCCGCGACGTCGGTCTGACTCCGGGTGGGGCCCGTCTTGAATACCTGGCCCGACTCGCCATCCGGCAATTCCGCTTGGTAGATGTACTTCTCGCCGTATCCCTCGATGTCCTTCTGCACTTGCGCCAGCGGAACGAGCCGCATGTCGAAACTGTCGACGGCACGCTCCGGCTTGACGGAGGTAAGGAAGGTCCACATCACGGGGATGAGGATGATGAGCACGCCAAGGCCCAGATAACAGTAAGCCAGCACGTCGGTGACACCGATCCGGCCGCTGCCGTCGGCGCTACCTGCTGTTCGGGTGAGGAAACGGACAATCCTCATCATGGCTCACATCTCTGATTGGCGGCGCGTCAAGACGAGCTGCCCGAGCGCAAAGATCGCAATGGCAGCCGCCATCAGAACCGAACTGGCCGAGGCGATACCGTAGTCGGGCTGCTCGGTGCCGAACGCGGTCTCGTAGATGTTCTGAACGATCATCTGTGTTTCGCGACCGGGCCCGCCACCGGTGAGCAGATAGGATTCATCGAAAATCTGGAAACTGCGGATCAGTGAGAGCACCAGCACCACCAGGATCGTCGGCATGACGAGCGGCACGGTGATCCGGGTGAATACGCGGAAGGGCCGGGTGCCGTCCATGCGGGCCGCTTCATAGAGATCGGCCGGAATGGCCTGCAGGCCGGCCAGCAGGATCAGCATGAAAAAGCCCGCATGCGACCAGGTGTAGACAAAGACAAGCCAGAAGAACGGCCAGCCGGTGTTCGGCGTGACCAGCCAGTTGATCGAGCGGAATCGGCCGAAATCAAAAACCGAATCGAACTGAATGGTCAGCAGCAGCGCAACCGAAACGAGGCAACAGACCCAGACGGCAATACGCGTGCGCGGGTCAGCGCGCGAGGCCAACCACAGCAGCACGAGCACGAGTGCGAGGCCAAGGAACGCCGTCGCGTACTGGACATCGGGAAGCACAAAGACGGCGACGTCCGACCACAGCACCACGAGGAAGAAGAAGAAGGCGAAGACGCAAGCCCAAGCCAGCGAAGGGTCACGGTTTGCCGGCAGGGTTCGCGCGGCGGTCACCAGCAGGATGACCGCGAGGATCACCGTGACTGTGAGATTGAAGTAGGTGGTGGCCGATAGCGCATTGATCGTCCCGGTCGCCATGTCGAGCGAGTGGTTGAGCACGCCGCGCCGGTCCAGGACCCAACCCCAGATATTGGCGATGACGACCGGCGAGAGCATCACCGGATAGAAGAACATCGCCCGCCAGAATCCTCGCCCGGCCATGGCGCGATTGACCACGATCGCCGTCATTAGCGAGACGACCAGCAGCACGGGCACCTGGATCAACACGAAGAGGATCGTGTTGAACATCCCGTTCCAGAAGGCATAGCCTTCGACCGAGCAGGTCCGGGGGCTGAAGATGGTCTCGCATTCAAAGATCCGGGCGTAATTCTCCCAACCGACGAAGGGTCGATTGTGGAGCAGGATCGATTCGCCGCTCGTCATCGAGACGTAGAAATTCAGGATCAGCGGGACAAAGGTGAAGAGGCCGAAGATGATCATGTTCGGCATCAACAGCATGAAGGGTACGCCCTGGCGCCCCCAGAGGCGCTGGGCGTACTCCACCGGGAACCCGGCCAGATCCACGAGAAATTCGGGGATCCGTGTCAGCCGGTAGGAGCGGTGGGTCAGCAGCCACAGGCTGCCGCCACCGATCCACAACAGCCCGAGAACGGCGAGGCCGATGCCTGCGGGGCTCATCCTTTTTCCGCTTCGCGCCGCCGCTCGACGGTAACCCGACCCGCAATCAGTTGGCGATCTCTTCGCGGATGTTGTCGAGTGCCTCGTCCAACGTCAGATCACCGTTCATGACCTCGGGGAGGTACTTGATGGTCGCGTTGAACATCACCGTATTGCGCGGGTCACCCTGGGCGCGGAAGGCCTGTGGCGTATCGACGGCCGCCTGCCCAACCATCTGGGCGAAGAGGTTGAGGCCTTCCTCCACCGCCTCGGAGGCGCCGGCGCCCGCGTAGTCGAGGCCGGCCTGCTGCAACTCGGTATGGGCCGGGATCTGGAAAGTGCGCGCGTAGTACTCTCCGGCGATGTCTGTCTGGGCCATCCAGTCGATGAAGGCGGCAACTTCCTCCGGATGTTCGGTGGCGGCAAAGGCAACCAGGCCGGAGCCGCCAGGCATGACGCCGCAGCCCGCCGGGCCACACGGGACAGGTACCACGCTCCAGTCGAACGCGTCGCCCACGGTGTCCGCAACGTTGCCGATGTTCCACGAACCGGACATGTAGAACGCCACTTCCTCGCCGAAGAACAGTTCATTGCCATTGGCATAAGTCTGCCCACCGGCCGCCGGCCAGATGTCGGGCGGCATCAAGCCCGAGGCATGCCAGTCGATCATACGCTCGGCGAAGTCGATGAAGCCTTCATCGACAGCGAAATTGCCGGCGTCGTCGAAGTATTTTGCCCCATACGACATGGCGGGGCCTGCGAAGCGGTGGCCGGAGCGATCCATGACCATGCCGGCATAGAGGTCGAGATTGTCCTGCACGTCGGCTGCGGCGTCGGCCCACTCGTCCCAGCTCGCACCGGGAGCCGGCAGCTCGACGCCCGCTTCCTCGAAGAGGGTCCGGTTCACGTAAGGCCCGGTAACCGTCATTTCCGTGTGCCAGCCATGGATCCCGTCGGGTTTGCCGGCGCGATACCAGGGCAGAACGCTGCCGTAGGCCGCTTCCCAATAACCGGCATCTACGTATGGCGTTATGTCGAGGTAGAAGGGGTTGAGCCCGCCGATGCTGGTGATCGTGGCCATGTCGGGACCGGTGCCGGCCTCGAGCTGAACCGGCAGTTGGTCACGGATCACATTGTAACCCACCTGGTTCATATTGATGGTGACGTCCGGCGCGACCTCCTTGTAGCGCTCGATCAGTTCCGTCCAGACAGCGATCTTGGAGTCCTCGCCGCTGACCATGAATTCAAGTTCGACGGCCTGTGCTGCCCCTGCGGCAAAAACCGCGAACGCCGACAAAGCGCCCAGCGCATTTTTTGTCATCATCGATTTACGCATAGTCCTCTTCCTCCCCTTGGATTGACGACCTGTCTCGCCTTTCGTTTCTTCAGCTTCCGAGCCTATCAGATCGATCCCGCGCCGACATCGCGATCCCATTGCTCCGCTCGTCACAGCGCCGGATCGATCTTGCCGGCGCGCTCTGGTGGGCGCAAATCGTCAGCTCGGAACACGTCGTTCGCTATCGCCGCAGCCGTTTGGCCGATCAGGCTCGGTACGACGGCAAAGCCCCAGCCCCGCCTCAGGCAGACAACGCTCGCCACGGTTTCCTCCCTGAATCGCTTGCTTTCGACGGTTGTTCCGTCGCTGGACCATTGCCAGCCAAGGTAAACTTTTCAGTAAAATCGCGCAACCGATCAGCGCGTGCTTTGACGCCATTTGATCTGAGGGTGGAGCAGAATCGTCTTTGCCAGGCTGCGTCCGTCCAGCCGCTCCATCAGGAGGTCGACCGCTGCCGTCCCAGCGACATCAGGGGCAAGCCGCACGCTCGACAGGGGCGGATGCAGAAATTCCGAGGCTGGATTGTCATTGAAGCCGACAACCGCGATGTCTTCGGGCGTCCGCCACCCCTTCTCCGCGATTGCCTTGTAGGCGCCGATTGCCATGTTGTCGGTGCAGGCGACGATGACGTCGGGCGGAGCCCCCGATTCCAGCAGGTTCATCGCGTTCTCGTAGCCGAGATCGATTGTCGACCCTTCGACCGAGACGAGAGAGGGCGAATGGACATCCCGTTCCTTCGTCCAGCCTACGAAGGCGGCATGCCGGGTTTCCAGCAGGCTCGCTTCCTTGTTCTTCGCCGCGCCGCCAATGAAACCGAGGCGCCGGTAGCCCTTTTGCCAAAGGCTGTCGAGCAGCGAGTTGATGGCAGCCAACATATCGTGGCGCACGCTATCGAGCGCGCCGGCCGGGGGTATCGGATCGATGAGAACAACCCGGTCCTGGGTGTCCTCGAGCTTCTTCTGCACAGCGCTTGACGTCGGTCCGATGACCACCGCGCCAGTGCCCTTTCGCCGAAGCATCCCGTCCAGCGCACCGGAGTCCTGGGTGATCATGACGTTCAAGCCGAGCGTGAAGCACCTCTGCTCGATTCCAAGCCGCAGGCCGGCATAGTAGGGATCCTCCAGTTCGTCGCCGAGGAACTCCCCGACAAGGACCGCGACGCGGCGCCCGACCGGTGTCTGTCTGCCGCGCGCACGCCGCGGCGTATATTTCAATTCGCTGGCAACGGCCAGAATGACCCGGCGGGTCTCCGCCGATACGGAAAGCAGAGGATCTTCATTAAGAACCCGCGACACGGTGGTGTTCGATACCCCAACGGCCTCGGCAATATCCTTCAGCTTGACCATGTGATGCCTGCCAATCCGCTTAATTCGGATCGAGGCAACATTTACTAAATTCTGTTCAACGTAAAGGCGGTGTCCCTCATCCGAAGGCCGACGCACGCCGGTCGATGTGATCCGGCGCGTCTGAAATGTGCCGGATTGCCGTCATGTTCATGCATCGTGCTGGATTGCCCGATCCAGTCGGGTTTTCACCCCGGCCCGGACCAATGACGAGACATGCGGCTCGGCCTATGCCTCTTTCAGGCCGAGCGTGGGAATGCCCTGCTCGGCCCCGTAATACTTGTAGGGTAGGAACTTGCCGGACATCTTGATGGCGACGCGGTCACCCTTGGGATCGGCGAGCCGTTCCATATCGAAATCGAAGTCGATCGCCGACATGATGCCGTCACCGAACTCTTCCTCGATCAGCGCTTTCCACGCCGGTCCGTTGATCATCACCAGCTCATAGAAGCGGTAGATGAGCGGGTCGGTCGGCGGCATCGGTACACCTGCACCGCGCATCGGCACCTCGTTCAGCATCCTTTCTTCAGATTCGTTTAGTCCGAACAGGTCGGCGGCCGCTTTCGCCAGCGGCTTGACCAGCTTGTGCTGACCGAGCAGCGCTCCGACGACGAGGACCGGACTCATGCCACCGATTTCGTCGGTGACGTATTTCCACGTCCAGCCCTTCTCGCGCTTGATGTCGAGAATCTTTTCCGTCAGCTCTTCTCTTGTCATGAGGCACTCCTTGTTCGTGGCGTCTGTAAGGGGATCGGCTACTCGGCAGCGGTGGCCGCTGCTGGTGTCCGGGCGGTCTGGGAGGTGGCGTCGCTCGACTGCAATTCGCGGCGCGCCAGCATGTGGATGCGGGGTGCATTGATGGCATCGACCGCGATAAGTCGGCCAGCACGGTAGTAGCGCATGCCGAAGCTACCGGATGCCGGGTCGCCTTCGATCTCTGCGTCGTCATAGCCCGCGGAAAGGCCGGCGATCTGGAGCTTGGCGTCGTATTGATCGGACCAGAACCATGGTACGGGATCGTAAGGTTCCGTCTCGCCAAGCATGGTGCCGGCAACCGCCTTGGCCTGATCGATGGCGTTCTGCACGCTCTCCAGCCGGATGGTCCGGCGGTAGCGCGCCGCGGGAAACGCGGTGCAGTCGCCGGCCGCGTAAATGCGGGCGGCGGACGTTCGGCCGAAAGCGTCGACCGATATGCCGTTGTCGATGGCCAGGCCGGCCGCCTCAGCCAGATCTGTCACCGGCTCGGCGCCGACTGCGACGAGCACGAGATCGGCAGGTATCTCGGTCCCGTCAGCAAGAACCGCCGCGCTCACATGTCCGGTTCCGGCAAGGTGCGAGACGCTTCGCTCCAGCAGAAGAGTCACGCCGTTCTCCCGGTGGAGGGTCTGGAAGTAGGCGGAGATTTCCGGGGCGACGGAGCGTTCCATGATCCGTGGCCGCGCCTCGATGACGCTGACGGTTTTGCCGAGTTTGGCGGCGACGGCGGCAAACTCCATGCCGACATAGCCGCCGCCGAGGATCACGATCCTTTCCGCTTCCTGTAAGGCGGCGCGGATCGCGGCGACATCGGCGATCGTCCTCAGCGAAAAGACGCCGTCCAGGTCGACCCCCCGCAATGGGATGCGACGCGCGCGCGTGCCGGTCGTAAGCAAGAGCGAGGCATAGGCCAGGATCGATCCGTCGGACAGCGCGATGCATCGTCCAGCGGGATCGATCGAAACGACTTTTGCGTTGGTCCGCAGATCGATGGCGGCGGTGTCGAAATAGGCTTTCGATCTGAAGAACAGGCGCTCTTCATCCATCTCGCCCTGCAGATAGGCTTTGGACAGCGGGGGGCGTTGATAAGGAAGGAACGGTTCCTCCCCCATCATCACCAGATCGCCGTCGTAGCCTTTCTGCCGCAAGGTCTCGGCGGCCTTGATGCCGGCCTGACCCGCGCCGACGATTACGAAAGGAGGCTTCATTCCGCCGTTGTCCCCGAGAGGGTGAGATTGCAGTTTGGGCGCAGGGCACGGCGCGCAATGGCGGCGCCATGCCCGATTCGCGGCCGGCGGTTAGTAGGGCGGGCCTTCCTCGATCGGCAGATCGGGGTTGCGAGACCACTCGTTCCAGGAGCCGAAATAGATCTTGACGTCCTTCACGCCGGCTTCCTTGAGTGCCAGATAGGTGTTCGACGCGCGGGCTCCCTTGAAGCAGTAGAGCGCAACCGGGGTATCCGGGGTGATGCCGACCGTCGCGCACTCGGCGAGCACTTCCTCGCCGCTCTTGATCATCGGGCCGGAAGGCGTTGGCTTCATCATGCGGTACCACTCGATCCACCGGGCGCCGGGGATACGGCCCTTCCGCGGGCAGAAATCCTTGCCGTAAGGTGACGAGCTTTCGGCAATCCACTCGTCGATATCGCGGACGTCGAGCTTGACGATCGACGGATCCTTGACCGCAGCGAGCATAGCGGCCGCATCCATCATCAGGTCGCTTCCGGTTTCCGAAATGGGGAACGACTTCGGTTCCGGAACCGCGGCTTCGGTCGAAACTGGAAAGCCGGCTGCCGTCCAGGCGGCGAAGCCGCCGTGCAGGACTTTGATCTTGGGGTAGCCCAGGTACTGAAGCAGGAAGTAGCCCCGGCAAGATTGACCGAAGCCGGTATTCATCGACTGCTCGTAGAGGACCGCGGTCTCCTCGCCAGACAAGCCGACCGCGCCGAATTCGTCTGCGAAGCGCTCCCGCAGTTCGACAATGCCCTCGGGCGACGAGGTCGCAAGATAGGTGAAGATGTCGTGGAGATTCACGGCACCGGGAATATGTCCGGCGGCGAAGGACTCTGGGTCACGCGTGTCGATGATGACACACGGTGTGGTCTCCATCATCGCCTCAAGCTCAGTCGGTGAGATCAAGCTTGCGTAACGCATTGCTATTCTCCTTGTGACGCGGTTGCTGGGAAGGAATGCGCCTACCAAGGCGCTCCGTGGCTACGCCGCACCGAAGTCGGCGAGCATCTTGCGCAGTTGCTTGGTTGCCGGGGTGACGATCGCGACGAAGTAGGCTTCGCGCAGCCGGCGTTGGGCAGCGCCCCGCCTGACGTAGCCGCGCGCGCCGCAATGGAGCATGGCGTTATGGGCGGCGGCGACAGAGGCCTCACCCGCGGCCAGGCGCGCCTTGATCACCCTTACGAAATACGCATCCGACCGGTCGAACGGCGTTTTGGCGAGATCGAAGACCTCGTCTTGCAGTGCGGCCAGCGTCTCGCGGAAGTCGGAGGGCTGATCGGGAAGGAAGCAATTGACGTGGCTGAGCGAGTTGCCGACCCCCTCCATCAGATCGATGCAATTTCGTATGAGGCCAAAGGCCATGCCGGCCTGAAGCAGTATGAAGCCGGCTCTGATCTTCGGGATGTAGTCGGTGATCGGGTCCGCCAGGACATGGTCGTCTGGGATGAAGGCCTGGCGAAACTGGATGGCGAAGGTGCGGGTGCCGTCGAGCGCGACGAAATCGTCGTTGGCTATGATCTTGACGCCGTCGGCGCCACAATCGGCGACGGCCATGACCATTGCGTCATCTTCTTGGGGCAGGGAAAAGACAATGCCGAAATAGTGGTCGTCGCCGAGGTTGGAGACCCAGGGCAGCGCTCCGGTCACGGAGAAGCCGCCGGGCACCCTTTCGGCCTTCAGTTTCAGCCTTTCGATGCCGAACAGGGTCTTCATCGGATTGGAAAGGCCGGTACCGCCCAGCGCTTCGCCGGTCAGGACCTTTGAGCCGATAGTCGCTTTCAGCGTCTGGTTTTCGCTGGAGGCGATGTACCAGGCGAGCGCGTTCTGGCACCACATACAGAACGCCGTCGACAAACAATGCTCGCCGACAGCGGACATGGCGCGTACGGCGCTTTCGATGTCGATCTCGCCGCCGGTCGTCATCGGCGCATGGGCCGAATAGGCACCGGCCGCGCCGGCGGCGCGCATGAAGTCCTCGGGATAGTGGCCCTTCTGGTCGATATCCTGAACCAGCGGCGCGAGGTCGCTTTGCGCCAGTCGGGCGATCCGCTCGATCATCGTTTCCGGTTCTGGTTCCGCAATGACGGATGGGCGTAGCTGCGTCTCTATATTCATTGCCGGAGCTCCCAAGCGATTTGCCCTCGCGGGTTGGAAGTCCGCCTCCGAGGGGAGGCGGACCCTGTCCGTCAGGCGGACGTGACGACCATGTTCACCGGGCGTGAGAAGGTGTTGAACACCGGCGACCACTTGCTGACGTGATCGATCAACGCGTCGATCTCGTCCTGCGGCGCGTCGGCGTCCATACGCACGATGATCCGCACATCGGTGAAGCCGACCGGTTTCTCGCTGACATCGCCGGTGCCCCAGACGGCGGTGATGTTGAGATCGCCCTCCAATTCGACCTCGAGCGAGTTAATGGTGATGCCGCGATGAATGGCGTTGGCGTGCAGGCCGACGGCGATGCAGGAGCCAAGGGCGGCCAGCGATGCTTCCGATGGGTTCGGCGCCGTATCGTCGCCGAGCAAACCCGGCGGTTCGTCGACGATGTACGGCTCCAGATCGCGAATGTAGTTGGCATGGCGGAAACGACCTTCCGCAACCGTCTTGCATTTCAGCGTCTTGACGGCCTGCGGGTTCGCTTTGCCCTTGGCGATCAGGTCATCGAGTCCGCCCTTGTCGATCGGCGCAAGACAGCCGGTCAACACGGTCGCAGGTTGGCTGGACATTTCACTCTCCTTGTGTTGCGGCCGCGCTGCTCACGGCCATCGGGGTTAATCGTCGCGGTGCCAACTGAGGCGCGCGATGGCCTGCTGGCAGAGGAAGTCGAGGCAAAAGCCGATGACGCCGATGATGACGACGGTTGCCGCCAGCCGGTCGTATTCGAGGGTGTCGCGGGCATCGTTGATGGCGTAGCCGAGCCCTGACGTGACGCCGAGATATTCGGCCGGGACGAGCACGATCCACGCGACGCCGACGGCCAGACGGATTCCGGTCAGGATGTCCTGGGAGATCGCCGGGAGGATAATCGTCAGAAGCATGTGCCAGGGGCGGGCGCCGAGATTGCGGGCGACCTTGAACCAGGCCGGGTCGACCCGGCGGAGACCAGCGGCGGTCGAAAACAGGATCGGCCAGACCGCGGCGATACCGATCAGGAAGACGATCGCGCCGTCCCATGTGGCGAAGGCCATCACCGCGATCGGCATCCATGACAGTGGCGAGATCATCCGCAGGAATTGAAAAGGGATGTTCGTCAGCTTGCGGGCGGGTGCGAACCAGCCGACGATAATGCCGAGCGGCACCCCGATGGCGATCGCCCACACCATCCCCCACGCGATGCGATAAAGGCTCGGCCAGGTCATATCGAAGGTCTCGCCGCTCGCCAGCATGTCGCCGAGGCGAGCCAGCGCCGGACCAGGTGCAAAATCCGCGAACGCGAACAGGTCCGGATCAGATTCGACCAGCCGACCGCCCAGCCACCAGAGCGCCAGGAGCAGCGCCATGCCGGCAACCGCATAGCCGAGATTATCGGCGAAGCCGGGTATGCGCGACCCCGAATCGCCCGAGGGCACTATCGGGTCGCCGGCGTCGCTCAGCGCCACCGCAGGCGCGGGCTGCGGTGGCGGTTGGTCGTCCAGAGCCGGTGAGGCGCGGGTCAAAGCTCCAGCACCTCTTCACGATCGAACGGATTGTCGGGGTTGACGGACGGGTCGTCCATCCAGGCCGGGTTTTGCTCGAGCGCCGACCGCACGAAGCTGCGTTCCACGAGATCGTCGGCGACGAAGAACGGATCGAGATCGGCGAGGAAACCCGTGTCGCCGCCAACGACCGTCTGCTTCATCTGGTCGACGGTCAGCCGGGTTGCGGACGGGTAGGGCCAGGGCTGGAAATCGATCCGGCCGTTGCCCCAGGTATCGACATGCTGGACCGCGCCGCTCTCGCGGTATGAATCGAGGTCGTATTCGGTCATGGCGCGGGTGACGACCGGCGCCGGCGCGGGAAGGTATCCTTCGCCGTCCTTGGAAATGATCTCGGCCACTTCCGCCTTGTTGCCGGACGCGTAGATCGCGCCGCGGACAACGGCGTTGACCACTTTTTGCGTCCACTCCGGCCGGGCCTGGGTGGCTTCCTCGTGCATGCACAGCACGCAGCAGGGATGGTTCTTCCAGATGTCGCCGGTGAAGCGCAGCATGCGCGCGCCAGCCTTCATTTCGCCGAGGGCGTTGAAAGGTTCGGCGACGATGTACGCGTCGAGTTTTCTGGCGGCGAGAGCCGCCGGCATTTCCGGCGGCGGCAGGACCTGCAGGTTGCACTCATCCGCCGCCAGCGCTTCGCCGGTCGCCTTGATCACCGGTTTGACGCCGGAGTTCCGCAGCGCGTACTGCAGCACGATGTTGTGCATGGAATACCAGAAGGGCACGGCGACCTGCTTGCCGCCCAGCTGGGAGAAGTCTTCGATATCGGTGTGACGACCGACGACCAGACCCGAGCCGTTGGTGTGGGCCCAGGCCATGACCTTGACCGGAAACCCGTTGTTGTACCGCATCCATATCGGGATCGGATTGAGGAAGTGGACAACGTTGAACTTGTTGGAAACGAAGCCTTCGATCAGCGGTGACCAGCCGCGGATCAGGGTCGGTCGTTCCGCTTCGAGCCCCTCGTCGGCGAAGAAGCCCTTGGCGTGGGCGACCAGTAGCGCGGTCGCATCGGTGATGGGCAGGTAGCCGATCCGGACGACTTCATCGTCCTGCGCATAGGACATCTGCGGCAGGCTGGACAGGAGGCCGGCGAGCGACGCGAACAGGCCGCCCTTCGCCATCATGCTCAGGAGCTGCCGGCGGGAATAATCGCCGGCATAAGCCTCGTGGGCCCATCTTTGCAGCGCCCAGTCGTACTCGGCGGTCTGCAGGCTCTTCAGGTAATCTTTCTGGTGACGACTCATGATCTGATCTCTTCCGCTGATTTGCGATTTCGGATTCAGTTGACGCTTCGGATTGCCGGCGCTTCACGGTCGCCCTCGTTACGGGGCTGCCGGTTTGCCCCGAACACAATTCTGTTGGCCATTGCGATACCGGCCGCGTCCTCGTAGGCGGCGGCGAGCCGGTCGCGTGTCTCCGCGAACTCCGCGTTTGCGGGGCTGCGATCGCGCCCCATCGGAATGGCCACCTCCTCATGAAGGCGCCCGGGATCGGCGCGCAGAACAAACACCCGATCGGCCATCGCGATGGCCTCGTTGAGATCGTGAGTCACAAGGATCAGCGTGATCCCCAGCTCCGACACGATGCGCCGGATGTCGCGTTGCAACGCATGCCGGGTGAAGGCGTCTAGTGCCGACAGCGGTTCGTCCAGCAACAGGATCTGCGGGCTGAGCGCCAGTGAGCGGGCCAGAGCCACGCGTTGCTGCTGGCCGCCGGACAGGTCCTGGACATTGCGCTTGGCATAAGCGCCGAGCTCGACCAGATCGAGCAGCTCGGCGACCCGCGTTTTAATCTCGTGCTTGCGGCCGTTGAACTTGAGGCCGAGCGCCACGTTCTGCGCGACCGACATCCACGGATAGAGGCTCGGGGCCTGGAACATCATGACCCGGCTGGGGCTTGGGCCCGTTACCGGCGCCCCGTCGATGAAGACCCTGCCCTGGCTCGGATGCGTCAAGCCGGACAGGATGTGCAGAAGCGTGGACTTGCCGCAGCCTGAGCGGCCGATCAGGGCAATAGCTTCGCTGGGCTGGATCTCGAGCTCGATCTCGGACAACGCCATCGTCGCCCCGCGCCGATAGGTATGAGAGATCCCCTCAGCCTTGATGTGCGCGCCTTTCATCATCCCCACTCCGCAGAAAACAAACCGTTCTGTTTTCAACCGAGCAAGAAGCACGTCCCGTGCCAGTTCGACGAATGAGACGCCCCGCTTTGAATCTTAATGGAGAATCGATTTTTCGGAGAGATCAGGAGACGCGCTGCAGTGCACAAAAACACGGACAATCTGGTGGACTCTGCGCCCATTTAGTGGGCGCGTGTACTCCGTGTGCACCCATGCCCGACGATCATCGCTGCAATGGCCCGAATTGCATTCGCGGATCAGCCGGTGTAGGACAGATACAGATCTGTAGCCTCTTTGGAGGTCGACGTGGAAGCTCTGATCGATGGAGACCACAGCGCTGATGCGCGCGGCGCGGCGCGCGAGAGGCTCCTTCTGGCGGCGTCCGATCTGTTCTGCCGTCACGGCATCAACGCGACCGGCGTGGACACCGTCGTCGCCGCCGCCGGGACCGCCAAGACCACGCTGTACAAAGCCTACGGCTCCAAGGATGGCCTCGTGGAGGCGGTTCTCGAACACGAGGGGGAGCTGTGGCGCAGCTGGTTCGTCAACGAGGTCGATTCGATATCGGGTGACGCCACCAACAAGCTGGTGCATTTGTTCGACGTTCTGAAGAAGTGGTTCTCGGAGGAAAACTTCTTTGGCTGCCCCTTCATCAACGCCGTCGGGGAGCATGACAAGGACGACGACCGGCTGAGGGGCATTGCCCTCAAACACAAGTCCATCGTTTTGGACAAGATCCGGAGCCTGGCTCAGGACGCGCGACCGCAAGACCCGGAAGGCCTGACCCATGAATTGGCTCTGCTGATCGATGGGGCCATCGTCGCCGCCTTGATCACGAGAGATCCGAATGTGGCCGATCACGCGCGGAACGCGGCGTCGCGGATCCTGATGAAGTAAGCTGCCCGCCGCCGGCAGATGCGCCGCTCGGTTATCTCGAACGGGATCCGCTCTGTACTCAGCTCTCGATAGGCACATTCCGAGCCATGCCTTCAATCTGCAGGGAGAGCTATTCGGCGGCTGGCTCACTGATACCAAACTACTAAACGAGCATATGCGCTAGCCGATTTTTGCTTTTTCTGGGTTGAGATCGACTACAAATCCAACCGGATGCATCATGCACGATAATTCCACGATGCCGGCGCTAAAATGGAAATAAAATTTCTTTTTTATTTTCTTTTCGACTGAATTCGATGTCTGCGAATCGTAAGATAAATGGATTAGTTTTCAGCTAAGTTGCGAAGGTGTTCTTCTAGACGCATTTTGAGCCTCATCGCTAATTCGTTGCTTGGGTCAATTTTTAGTGCCATTTCATAATCGTTCGTGGCTCGCTCGAAATCCCCCAGCAACGCATACGCGCGACCTCGGGTGCTGTAAGCATCAGCAAATTGAGGTGCAATGGAGATAGCCTTATTTAGGTCATCTATTGACATAATAGCCGCGTCATTATTGTTTTGTAGGAGGAGCGCTACGCCGCGCCCAAAATAAAGATCGGGATTAGCGCCGTCCAATTCGATTGCAGTGTCGAAATCGTCAACCGCTAGAGCAAATTGTCTAGAGGTTATATTTATTTCACCTCGCTGATGATACGGCTCCACCCACTGAGGTGCGAGACTTATTGCCTTGGTGAAGTCGTCCCGCGCCTTGTCTGTATTCTGCTCCGACTCACGGAAAACTAAGCCTCTACCCAGAAATGCTTCCGCTGAAGTGGGATCGGTGTCGATAACCTGACTGAAGGCGTTCAACGCTTGGGCGTAATATTGCTCAGCTGCGTCGGCGTCGCCGGAGCGAAGACTCGAACGCGCCTCACTCAAAGCGTTTTGCGCAACAGCTAACAAGCCGATTTCGTCGCGAGCCGAATTGACAGGGCGATCCGTTTGTTTCTCTGCGACGAGAACACAGCAGTCGTATCTCATCGAATGCGTTGGCTGCCGGCCAGTCTCGGATACGGAATCGACCGCAATCTTATCGATCTCACGGCTAGAACCATTGTCTTTTGGATTGGTGAGCCAAGACTCCACAGGCGCCGCCTCCACTGGGAATATAGTAGGAGTGATTAGATAGGTGAGCGATAAACACAGAAGTAATCTACGCACTACTCGCGACCAGCCGGAGAGGGCGCCATCGTAAACCTGCGCAATGTTGTTTATATTGACAAAAGGTGTCGCCAGGAATTGTACTGGATTGCTGAGATACTTTGGCAAATCGACCTAACCTCTTCGGGAAGTAACCACGGTTCAATGAAATTTAGTCGCCTGCAGCTATCCACCTATCAATATCGCGAGCGGTGTCAATCAGAAGATTGCGATCAAGAGCAACCCGAAATCTGATTGTGATCCTCTGCAGTTGGTGTTGGTTTTCGTCTATCCTCGACCCATTGCCACACTGAGTTACTTGAGACCGCTGCGCCACCGAGGAAGTCGATCAGCTCGCCGACGCTGGAGCGTCGGTAACGGCTCGTGCGGCTGGAGCTCGTCAGCCCTTGGGAGCCGATCCGCGGCGACCTGCAATCAGATCACGATGATGTCGCCGGCGGACAGGTCGGGCTTGTTTTCAAACGTCGCGATCAGGGTGCGGCCACCCTTGGCGTCTCCGTTCTCGTCGTAGAGCAGCTTCGATTTGCCCGCCTTGTAGATCAGGTGATCCGACCCGTCCCTGGGCTTGCCGCGCACGAAGGACTTCGACGGCAATTCACCCGGCTGAAGCGCGGTGAAGACGCGGCTGTCGAGGACGATGACGTCCTCACCGACCGCGAAGGTTTTGATCCGATCGTGCGCCCCGATTTTGTTGAGGACAAACGCATCGTTGCCGGCGCCGCCGCGCAGAAAGTCCTCACCCCGGCCGCCGATCAGGATGTCGTTGCCAGCGCCGCCGATCAGCGTGTCCCGCCCGTTGCCGCCGCGGAGGACGTCGTCGCCGCCGAGGCCGGCGAGGGTGTCCTGACCGCCCTTGCCCTTAATGCAGTCCTCTTCGCCGGTCGGCAGCGGCTGCCCGTTGACCGTTTCCGAGCCGTTGACGAGGTCGCCCTTTTCCGTGCCGGTGATCGCGACACCGTCGAATGGGACCGTGATGATCGTGTCCGGTCCGACCTGGTCGACGCGCAGCGGCGCCGATGCGAAAAGCCGACCGACCGAAAGCGCCGCGTCGAAGGTCCCATCGCCATCGGTATCGAACCGGATCTCGGCCTGTCCGAAGCGATCCTGGTCGATCTCGATGTCCGCTGCATCGAATTGCTCGACAACGATCCGGTCTTCCTTCTTGAAACCGATGATCCAGTCGCCGATCAACTCCGGTGCCGAACCGACATAATGGTCTCCTTCGCGTCCGCCTTTTTGAATGTCCTCTCCCAAGCCGCCGCGCAGGATATCGCTCCCCCGGCCGCCGCGCATAAAGTCATTGCCCGCGCCGCCATCGAGGAGGTCGTCACCGTCAAGCGCCCTGATTTCATCGTCTTCGCCAAGGCCCGCGATCTCGTTGTTCTGATCGTCGCCTCTCAGTTTGTCGGGATCCTCGGTGCCGAAAATCGTGTCGGCATCGAAGACCTGCAGCCGGTAGGTATCTTCCATGGTTTCGTCGGCGTCGGTCGTGGCCGTGACGGTGACGTGGTAGATTCCTGAGGCGTCCAGGCCAGGGGTGCCGGCGAAGGTCCCGGTCTCGGCGTCGAAGTTCAACCAGTCCGGCAGGTCGGATCCGTCCGCCAGAGCGGCCGACAATGTGATGTCATCCTCAGGAGAGACGAAGGTGGCGTTCGGAACCGTATATTCGTAGAGCGTCTCCTCCGTCACGGTCTGGTCCGGGATCGGCGCGCCGAGGTCGAGAGCGTTGAACCGGACGCCATCCTGAAGGGTCCAGATCCGGATGTTGGTGTCCTGTCCGCCGGCGCGCTCGTACTGATAGATGTCGTAAAGGTCGCCGTCGTAAGCGCCTTCTCCAACATGCTGCCAGCCGGCCCCGACGGGCTCGTCCTTGGCCGTTATGATCGAGTTCTCGCCCTTGATGATCAGCGTGTTGGTTTCGTCGGACAGGGTCTTGACGGAGTAGAGGTCAAGGGACAGGCGGTTGCTGGCACCGAGGTCGATCACCTCGATCCCCTTGATGTTGGCGATGGACAGGTCGAGATTATTGAAACCGCCGACCTCCGGATTGAAGAACAGGGTGTCGTGCCCGAGGCCGCCGTCGATGGCGACGATCTTTCCGCTGTCGGCGGAACTCAGGCCGATGAAGTCGTCGCCCTGTCCGGCCAGGATGATCGACGTCTCATCAGCGATGACCTGAATGAAGTCGTTATCGGCGGCCGCGACCACCCGAACCGCGTCGCTTAGTAACGAGGCATTCTGAATGAGAATGTCCGCCTCGTCCGTGCCTTCTATGTAGTTGACGCCGAGTTGACGCTCAGCCCCGGGCTGTTCGCCAAAGACAACGGTGGTGAGGCCGTTGGTTTCGTCGACGAGAGCGATATCGGCCAGGCCGTCGCCGTTCACATCTCCGACGCCCATGGGTGCATAGGCGACGGACGCCGTGTTCAGCCCTTTGATCGGCCGGTAGCCGCCATCGTAGATACCACCGGTGACAGTGTTGAAGATGGAGCCGTCTGGAAGGAGGGTAAGAGAAGAGTTGACTCCGCCGCCGGTAGGCAGATTCGGTGACCCATAGATGATGTAGCTGTTGTCAGACGCCTGATTGCTGGTGATCAGGTAGTCGTCGATTCCGTCGCCATTGAAGTCGTCAATTGCCGTCGCGCGCGGTGCGTATTGAGGGGATAAGGGGTCCGCATTCGGAGAGGTTTCGAAGACGTCGGTGGGCGAGTAGCGAATAGAGGTGACCGTCGGCGCGGAACTGCCCCCCACGGTGAAGTCGGCCCGGCCGGTCGCGTAAACGATGTAGTTCGATGAGTAGGCCGAGGTCAGGCCCGGCCCTAGGGCGACCTGGATGCCAAAGTTCAGATCGGGCCTGCCATCGCCGTTGAGGTCACCCTGTTCGGCGGCGTAGACGTCGAGAATCTGATTGGCCGGCAGTCCGGTGATTTCAGCAAAATCGATGATCGTGGGCGCAGCGAAGTTGCCGTATTCATAGACGAGTAAGTCCGTGGTCGACCCTTCGGTGTAGGGCAGACCGAAAGGCTGGTTGGTATTGACGGCGATCAGCTCGTCCTTGCCGTCGAGGTCGACGTCGAGGGTCGTGAGGGCCCTTGGGGCAAACTCGCCAATCGCCGCGTCGACTTCGAGAAGGATTTCCGGCTTGTTGAAGTCGATCGACTGCGGGCCGCCCATATAGGCAAGAATCGCGAAGCCGTTGTCAGCAGCCGCGGCGATCTCGTCGATCATGAAGCCGGTGTAGCCGGACACGATCAGGTCGGTGTAACCGTCGCCGTTGAGATCGCCGGTGGTGACGCCGCTGATCGTGGTAAGCGGAATCTTGGCGGCGTCCGGATCGGCGATCGAACCGGTCGGGTCGGCGCTCCCCTGATACGTAAAGGCGTTGACGCCGAAGGTCAGAGGCGCCAGGCCCAACTTGGCCCAGTCCGCTGGATTGTTCAGCGGCGGATTAACCGGCGTTTCGATTTCAACGATGTCGGCGATACCATCGCCATTGAAATCGACGCCATGGATCTGGCCGTTGCCCCTTTGGGCATTTTCGCTACGGAAGATGTCGGTCGACAGGCCCGCCTGCCCGCTCGTCTGAGTGCCCGTGCCGGAAAGAAAATCTCCGCCTAATATTTCGAGGCTCAAATCACTACTAGAAAAAAAGTTGGTAAATAATAAGTCCTTACCTTCCGGCGTTGTTGTATTAATAGCAAAGAAGCCTGCTGGAAATGTCCCCAATTCTATCTGTTTGTTTATTATATTATATTTAAAATCAGCAATAAATATTTCATCAAGGTTTTGTTGAAGATAGATATCTCCTTCCGGAGTATAGACGGTATATTCCAGACTGGTGATTTCGCTTGAGATGATGAAGTCATCGCCGTTCAAGTCGATACCGGAGAATTCAATGGCTACGCTGTAGCCGGGCAACGAGTCCGGATCGAACGGTTGCTGAAATCCGGACCATTCGAGACGATCCTGAACCTCAGGATAGGCCACCGGAGGGGCGCCGAGCGGGATTTCCCGCTCGAAGTTTTCCTCCGTCAGCGTCGGCGCCCCGAGGACGATCGAGCCCGTCTCAAGGGCGAAGTCGGTGAAGCCGTCGCCGTTGAAATCACCGACCGCGGCCGGCGATCCGGTGGTCTGAACAATGAAGCCGTTGTCGGAGCGCAGGTCCTTGACGTTGAGGCCGTTGCCCGGCTGCAGATAAGGGGCGCCGGTGGCGATGTAGACCTTGGCAAGGTCGTCGATGTTCGTGTTAGGCGCGCCGAGCGCGATGTCGTCACCGTCGGTGCCGCTTATGCTCTTGCTGGTGATATTGCCGAGACCGTCGACCGAGAATCCGAGCATGCCCTCGTTGATGGGATTGTCGATATCGAGTGAATCGGCATCACCCTGGAAGGCGAAGATCAGCGCAGTGTCGGGGTCGTGGGGATTGCCCTCGGGATCCAGTTGGAAGATGTTCTTACCCTGCGACAGGCCGCTGTAGTAGTTAGTGCTGCCGAAGAGGACATAGGCCTGCCCGGCGCTCGCATTGGCCAGCGGCGCACTGATAATCACGTCCTCGATGTCATCCTCGAGGCTGGTCGTTCCCCGGAAGTAGCCGGCATTGGCAACCGAATGGCCGGTGCCGCTTGCCGTCTCCGTTCCCTCCAGGATAATGCCGTCCTGATAGTTCTCGCCGTAGAGGCTAAGCAGTTGGTAGGCCTCGGACTGCCCCTCCCATCTGTCCGAATCTCCGAAGAGAACATAGACGCGGCCGTTACCCGAACGCTCAAGGACGTAGTTGTCACTGCCGTCGGTGAGATCGGCGAGCGGCGCCCCGAGCACCAGGTCCTTGATGCCGTCCCCATTCAGATCGGCCAGCGCAATGGCGTCGCCGACGCCGTCGAGCAGCACGGTGCCGTTGCGGAGATCTTCGTCCGGGCTACCATCGATCGGGTTGCCCTGACTCTGGGATTCCGTGGGAACGAAATCGGCCTGTCCCAGGAGTTGGAAGCCATCATTGCCAAGGTTGGCGACGTCAATCTCCGCGGCAAACCCTCCGATGCCCTTGATGACCGAGACGATGCCGCCAGCCCCGTCCTCCGCATTGAAGCTGTCGACGGCCGGATTGTCGCCCGGTGATCCGACGATGAGGTCGTTGTATCCGTTACCGGTGAAGTCACCGATGGCGACACCGCCGCCGAAGCCGCGACCGCTCCCGTTGGTGATGACGGTCGTCGTGTAGTCGGCGAGGGTTTTCGGGCCCGTCGTGCCCTGGGACAGGATGTCGTAGACGATCGTGATCTGATCGCCGTTCTCACTCACGATGACCAGATCGTCAGCGTTGTGGCTGGAAGTGCCGTTGAGACTGGCAACCATCAGGTCGCCGCCAAACTGGGTTCCGAACAAGGAGACAGGGCCGATCTGGTCGGGGAGGACGATGCTGTTGCTGGTGTCGAGCTCGATTTCGTTCGGCTCATTGGGGTTCGTTTTCGAGGCGGCTTTGATCGCAGCGTCGGTGAGGATGTAGACCCGCCCCTGACTGTCATCGGTCGGGATCCCGGGCGCGCCGACGACGATGAAGAGCGTCGCCGCGGCACCGACCATGCCAACGCCATGGGCGAAGGCATAACCGGCCTGGCCGTCGGCGATCCCGCCGTTCAGGATCGCTCCTTGCTGGTTGTCGATGGTGGCGAGGTCGAGATTCTGCTCCAGGATGGCGATGTTGTTCTTGCCGTAGAGCAGATAGGCCGTGCCCTCGTTGTCCTCTCCGCTGCCGATCGCGCCGATCAGGAAGTCGTCATATCCATCGCCGTTGAGGTCGCCGGCGCTATTGACGGCATAGCCGAGTTCGATACCGGTCTGATCCTCGACGATGAAACCGCTGTCGATCGCGGTGAGGTCGATAGTGGCGTCGTCCTCGCCGATCCAGACCGTCGCCGAGAGGCGATCCTGATCGACCTGCGGGACGCCGTTGCTGGCGAAGACCGCATCCGGATCGCTGGCGCGCACCTCGACCACGAACGTCTCGCCATGGAGCTCGTAGAAGCCGTCGGCGAAGAGTTCGATCTCGATCATGGCGCTTGCTTCGCCAGGACCGAGAACGATGGTGCCTTCGACATGGGTATAGTCGCGCGTGGCGGTGGCGCTGACGTCGCGGGTCCGATAGGTGAGCTCGATCGACTGATCGAGATTGCCGGATCGAACCACTTCGACGCGGACCGACCCGTCGCTTTCCAGGGCAACCGCGTCGCCGATCTCGACAATGCTGTCCTGAACATCCAGGTAGACGTCGTTGTTGTGCGCACCGGCCGGTGGGACCTCCTGATCGTACGCCTGAATGATATCGGGGGTGTTGCTCCAGACATTGTTCGGTATGGAATAGGTGTTCTGGTAAAGCGTGGTCGGGCCGGAGGTATCCTCATCGCTTTCGATCCAGGTCACGGCCGGCGTGATGATCACCGGATCGCTGGGATCGCGATCCAGGACGTTGACCCCTGTGATCGGAAGATCGGACGTGCGGATCTCTTCCGGGTCGGACCAGGACGTGCCGTCGAAGAACGAGCCGTAGAGGCTGTACGATATGGGATTGCCGTTGCCGTCCTCTTCGACCTCGACCCATGCCGCGAGCGTGCCGACGCTTGTGTTGCCGATCGCTGCCGGCACCGAGCCATTCGCGCCTTCGAGGAGGGCGGCGCTGCCCCACGGATCGGTGGAGTTGAGATCGCGCGTGGCATAATTGATCTCAGAGGCTTCGACCGCCGCCTGATACGTCTCGAAGTCGATGCCGTTCGGCGCACCGATCAAAAGATCGGTGGCATCATCTCCGTCGATGTCGCCGATCGGCGCCAACGACGAGCCGCTTCGTTCGCCATCGATGCTGTCATCGAGGGTGTAGCCGAGCGTCGGCGCTCCGTTGGGCGACGTCGTGCTGTCGAAGCCAAAGAAGACGTAGCTGACACCCCCGGCCTCACCGTTGGCGTTGTTCGTATCGCCGGAAAAGGCCGGCTCGCTGACGATGACGTCGTCGATCCCATCGCCATTGACGTCGCCGGCGGCGCTGACGTGGCCGCCGGCTGACTCGCCGTTCGGTCCGACAAGGGCGACGCCCTCGCTCGGATCCAGATCGCTGAGGTCGAGTGAACCCACCGATGTCAGGCTGGTGCCGCCATAAACGATGTAGCTGCCCCCAATGATCGGATTCCCGTCCTCGTCCGTCGACTGACCATAGCCAACGATCAGATCGCCGATGCCGTCGTTGTTGACATCGCCCGCGGCGGAGACCTGGAGCGGAAGCGGTCGCTCCAGGTCCTCAAGCTGCACGCCGGCGTTGGGCAGCTCGTGGAGCAGCTGGACATCGTAGAGGCCGGAATCGAAAAGCTTGTTGACCTGTTGGGTGCCGGTGAGCGTCTCGGCAACTTTGGTGAATTTCGCCTGACTGACGCTGGTGAGGTCAATCACAGCTCTGGCGGAATTGACACTCAGCCCGTAAGTGTTCGTCGGGCTGAAAAAGCTGGGCGCCCCGATGCTGAAGGCTTCCAGCGCGATCGCCGCCTTGTCCGCTTCGGGCGCTTCGAAGACATCGACCCACGGCCTTTCGGCAGCGATTCTGGCGGTTTCCAGGTCGTAGTTGAAGAGAAAGAAACCTTCCGTGAGCTGATCAGCAAGGCCGACGCTGTACTCAAGGCTCGACGCTCCCGTAGCGCCGTCGGTAAGGTAGACCTCGTACCGCCACGCGGTGATTTCGTTCGGGACCCCATCATTGACGCTTGAGCCACGTCCCGAAAGGTAGCCGTCCCCGTTGAGATCGACGCCGTCGAAGCTGATGATGACCTGGTAGATATCGCCGGAGTCGTCGAGGGCATCGGCGGTCCATTTGGCGACATAATTCTCGCCATAGGTCTCCATCCGGTCGCCGCCAAAGACGATGGATGCGTGGCCGAAGCCCTGGCCGAGGACAACGTCGCCGATGCCGTCGCCATTGATGTCCGGCAGCAGCGCCGCCGAGTCGTTGAGGCCGGCCGCGCCTTCGTTGGTGTCGGCGTCGTAGACGAAGGAGAAAGCCGGTGCGACCGGATCGGTCCCGTCGGCGTCGCGCAGCGCCGCACCGTCGAAAAGGCCGAACTGGTAGTCGCCCTCCGTGCCCGATGCGACGAGAAGGTCGTCAATGGTGTCGTCGGTGACATCCGCTCCGGTTGCGAGCGCGGTGCCGAAACGGCCTCCGGTTTCCGGCCCCTCCAGCACCAGGCCCGAGATGGTGTCACCGATCTGATCGGCGGTTATCTCGCCGCCGGTGCTTGCCCAGTCGTTGTCGCCGTCGATGATGTAGACCGCGCCGTTCTGGTCGTCCGCACCGGGCGCCGCGACGACGATGGCCGGGGTCGAGTCGCTGCGGATGTTCCCGGCCGTTTCGACGACAAAGCCGAGTTCGCTGTCGGCTTCGCCGACAACCCGAAATCCGTTGGAGCCATCCAGATTGTCGAGCGTCGCGGTCTCATACGATTCACCGAAGATGACATAGGCGACCCCGGCCTCAGCTTCCGCATCGGGAGCGCCGATGATGAAGTCGGGCGCATCACCGTTCCCGCCGGTCGGGTTGATGTCGCCAAGCGCCGCAACGCTGTTGCCGACGCTGTAGAGGTGCTTGCCGTCGGCGGTGAGGTAGTAGCCGTCCCCCACTGTCGGATCGTCGTTCAGACCACCGAGATCGAGGATCCCCGACTTGTCACTTCCACCGAAGACGACATATGCCTTGCCCGGTGGTGTCTCCAGAACCGTCTTCAGGTCCTCGTTGGTCGATGGGACCCCGCCCCAGGTGATGACAAGGTCTTCGTTGCCATTGGTGGCGATCAGGGGCGTAACGTTGATGCCGTCGCTGCCGTCGATCGTCTGAATGGTGTCCGCTTGCCAGACGATCTGGCCATCGCTATCGACATAACCGTCGATGGTCCTGACGACGTTGACGGCGATGCCGCCGCTCAGAATCTCTTCAACATAGACGCCGTACGCTTGGTCACCGACGACGATGAAATCGAAATCGGAATCGTCGACGATGTTGGTGAAAACCTCATCGCCGAGCAGTGCTGTACCGTTGTCTTCCAGCGTCGACGTTCCCCCGACCACGTAGTCCGCCAGCCCCAAAGTCGTCGCGCTGTTTGTCTCCCCGTCCTTAACTTTGAATGCGCTGGTCGTATCGAGTAATCGCATGAATACCGGGCCGATCTGTTGTTCGATCCGGGTTCTCCACATAACGACATTCTCAAATGTATCGGCTATTTTGCTCTGAAAATCATACAAAACGGATGAATAAAACTTGAACTCATAAGGCGGTAGCTTTGTCCCCAGTGTAAATTGTAGTCCGACCTCCAGACGGTTTGTCATACCAATGAAGTCGACACCATCGTCCAATACCGAATCACCGAACAGTGGAGGCGGCAAAATCGTCGACAGCAGCAGGGCGATCGTTTCGTTGAGGTTTACTTCCGCTATAACATCCTGTTCTGGCGTGCTGCCGTCGCCGGCCAGGGGCAGTCCGGTCCTGGAGTCGATGAAGCGAACCGGGAGAAACGTGGCTCCAACCTGCCCATCCTCCCCGCCAACGGGGTAACCTTCTTCTTCAATCTGGAAAAGCTCCCAGAGCCAGCGGGTTGTCCACTCGACGCGGATTCCCGCCTTCAGCTCCGTTCCCAGGAAGGCGGCGCCCTCTTGGAACGCACGAAGGAAGGGGATGAAGTGAAGAAGATCAGCAAAGGCCTCCGCCTTGAGGCCGACTCGTCCAATGAGGAACCCGTCGGGCCCATCGCCATGAAGTCTGCCGAAAGCGTCAACCTTGCCCAGTACACCTAAGCCAGCATCGAAGGGGAGAAACTTGAGAATTTTCTTCAAATTTGCATCAGCGTTCCCTTCGATTCGAACTCTAAGGTACTGCGAGTCACGAACATCATTGGTCTGGTCAGGGCTTAACTGACCGCCTTCACTCGTCGCCCGGATGAAGCCTTTGAGCTTGACGGTGTCTCCGAGAAACTTCTTCGCCCAGCCGATTGTCGACAGGACGCCCAGGGTGAGGCCGTAGCCCTCGGGTCCGTAGAGTTCGTCATTGACAAGAAACGAATCCAGTTCGTCGATCTCAAGAAAGATCGGATCTTCGTCGACGATCGGTTCGCGACGTTGCTGGTTGCTGAACGTGAAGACCCCCGCATCGCCATCGACGAAGTGCGTGTAGATATCGGCGTCTTCCTGCGGCTTCTGGTCGGGCTGTTTGATCGCCGAGAGATTGATGCCGCCTTGGGGCGTCACGACAAGCTTCAGCTGATCGTCGACGACATCGTCCTCGGTGACTTGATACGGATCGCTGAAGGCGTAGCCACCGAACTCGGCGTTCGGGATGCCTTTTGCCAGGTAGATCTCGGCGTTGTTGCCAGTGCCTTCAATCCACGCGACGTAGACGTTTCCTTCGGCATCGGTGGCGACGTTGATGTCCTCGCCGCCGGTCGTCCCGGGTAGTTCCAGCTTGTTCTGCCAGACACCGTCAGCGTTGACGGCATGGACGATTGCGGCGTCGTTCTGATAGACGAGATGGAGATTGCCGTTATTGTCGACGGCTGTATCCGTGTATTGGATTCGCTCGCCAACATTGGCCGGAAGATTCTCGGGCGCGACGTTGAACAGTGCCGATTGATTATTCTCATCGATCGCGTAGAGAATCTCCTTGTCGTCGATGGCAAAGGTCGCGACATCGACGGAACCGGCGCCGATTTGGCTGGATTGTTCGACGAAGAACGGCGGCACTGACGGGTCATTGATGGCGACCGGGCTCCACTGGTAGAGGGTCCCGGAACTGTCGTTGGCCCACAGTTTGTCTTTATTGACGGCGCGAAGCGTTTCGAGATCCTCGGCGCCGATGTCGGTGAAGACGTTCCAGTCCTCGACATCGTAGTCCCACTGGCGAAGATCACCGTTTTCGTCGATAATGAAGGCAACATCGTCCTGCTTGGCGACGGTCAAAGTCTCCGCGCCGATATAGCGCTCTTCATAAAGGCCGAGCTCGGCATTCCACTGGAAAACGACCCCATCCTTGAGGGCCCACACCGACTGATCGCCAATCGCGATCTGGTCAAAAGTCAGCTCGCTTCCCTGTGGTATGAAAGTGCTGCTGGTGTCGTCCCAAAAATGGACGCCGCCGTCTTGGTCGAGGGCGACGAGAACCCCATCAAGACTAACATCGATCTGCTTTATCTGAATGTTGCTTGAGAAAGATTCGTAGTTTTGCGTAATCGGGTTGCGGTAAAATAAAATGTTATCTTGATCTAGTGCCCAAATATCGCTTGAAGATCCAGCTGATATTTGGAGGATATTGTCCGGCAGCATTCTCGTAACACCTTTTTCTCTTCGGCGCCGCCCACCGAATGAAGGAGAAAACGCAACGCAGACGGCTCTCGAGCACGCCGAAAGCGACTGCGGTTACGACACCGACGCGCGCCATTCCCGGCGGCCGTGAGGTCTTACGCGTTACGTTACCATCAATGGCTGTGATGAAGCTAATATGATTTGCTGCGATTGCTTTTCATCTGCTGTCTTGGTGACCGTCTCGCCTGATTTTGGCGAGGATGCCCGCAGCGGATACCTAGCCCGTCAGTCATCGTCCCGTGCCGCGGAACGGATCGCATCGGGCGCAAGATTCCGGTGTCGGCCATTAAGGTCGATTGACGCGCATCAAGACGTGTTCTGCCCCTCCTCAGCTAAAGGAAAACTTGGCGGCCGATGGGGGCGAAGGGCGAATCGGCATAGATGGATTCCGTCCGACCAGCGCGCATACAAATGCTCGCTTCGGCCTATTATGTAGCGAGGCGGATTTCGCGATCCTCGGCTGAGCGAGGATGGGCAGCGGGCGCTCGGCCAGGAGCATGACGATGGTTCTCGATCTCGTACGATACTCTCGCATCCTCGAGATCGTGGGCGACATCGTAAAGGTTCATGTGCCGCGTCCCTCGGAAGGAGAAACTGCCGCCGTCAAGTTCGGCGATCTGGCCCTGCTGAAACAGTCAGACGGCCGCGATTCGCTGGCCCAAGTCATCAACATCGATCGCGATGCGGTGTCCCTTCAGGTCTTTTCGGGGACGAAAGGCGTATCGACCGAGACAACGGTGACCTTCCTCGGCCATCGCATGCGCGCCACGTACTCTTCCAATATCCTCGGCCGGGTCTTCGATGGGACCGGCAATCCGATCGACGGCGGGCCCGATTTGTCGATGGATCCGCGGGTCGAAATCAACGGTCCGACGGTGAACCCCTGCGAGCGGATCGTTCCGACCCGGATGATCCGCACCGACGTGCCGATGATCGACGTTTTCAATTGTCTGGTGGAGAGCCAGAAGATCCCGATCTTTTCGGTTTCGGGCGAACCCTACAACCAGTTCCTGGCGCGGGTCGGTATCCAGGCCGATGCCGACATCGTTGTGTTTGGCGGCCTCGGCCTGATCTTCGACGACTACTATGCCTTTCGGGAAACCTTCGAAGATGCCGGCATGTTTTCCCGGACGGTGATGTTCGTGAACCAGGCCAGCGATCCGATTGTCGAGCGCCTGCTGGTTCCCGACCTGGCGTTGGCGGTTGCCGAGCGCTTCGCGGTCGAAGAGGGCAAGCGGGTGCTGGTCCTGATGACGGACATGACGGCTTATGCCGATGCCATGAAGGAGGTTGGCATATCGATGGAGCGGGTCCCATCGAACCGGGGCTATATGGGTGATCTCTATTCTCAGCTGGCCAAGCGCTATGAGAAGGCGTGCGACTTCGCCAAGGGCGGGTCGGTGACCATCCTGACCGTGACGCGAATGCCCGGCGATGATGTGACTCATCCGGTACCGGACAACACCGGGTACATCACCGAGGGACAATTCTATCTCCATGACGGCGTGCTGGACCCATTTGGGTCCTTGTCGCGTCTTAAGCAAAACGTCATCGGCAAGGTCACCCGCGAAGATCACAGCCAGATCATGAACACCATGATCCGCTTCTACTCCGGCGCCCGCGACGCCGAGCAGAAGCAGGCGATGGCCTTCGACCTTTCCGACTTTGATCGCCAACAGCTGAAGTTCGGCCGGTTGTTTCGCGAACGCTTCATGGACATCAATGTCTCGCTGCCTCTCGAGGATGCGCTCGATCTGTGCTGGCGGACCCTGGCCGAATGCTTCCGTCCCGAGGAGCTGCTGATGAAACAGGCCCTGGTCGACACATACTTCCCCGCGCGTGTTTCCTCTGCATCCCCGGCGGATGGCGATCAACCGGCGACGGCAACACCAGCCGCGGTTCCGGCGGGCTAGCGAAGGCGGTCGGATATGGCACGGCTGCAACTCAACAAGTCTTCGCTCGCGCGCGAGACAGCCAACCTGAAGAGCTATAAGCGATTCCTGCCGTCGCTCGATCTCAAACGCCAGCAGTTGATGACAGAGCGGGCCAAGGCGGCCCGTGCCCTCGCGGAATTGCGGACCGCCATTGACGAATTGCGCAGTCGGGTGGGAGAGCAGCTACCGATGCTGGCCAACCGCGACATGAACCTCGACGACCTTGCCGAGGTCAAGGACGTGGCGATGACGACCGAGAACGTTGTCGGCACCAGGCTGCCGGCGGTCGAGCGGGTCGAAATCGCCCTTCGACGCTACGCTTTGCTCGCCAGACCGCACTGGGTTGATGCCGTCGTCGAACGCCTGCGTGAAGTGCTGGAACTGCGTGTCCGGGAGCAGGTGGCCGTCCGGCGACTGGCCCTTCTCGAGGCGGCCGTCGACACCATCACCCAGCGGGTGAACTTGTTCGACAAAGTCCTGATTCCGGCGACGGAGCGCAATATCAAGCGGATACGAATCTATCTGTCGGATGAGGAGATGGCGGCCGTCGTTCGGTCCAAGATATCCAAGCGTAAACATGCGGCGGCGCGGGCGTTATGAGCATCGCTCCCCTCAAGCGCGTGACGCTGTGCGGTCTTGTCGGCCAAAAGCATGACGTTCTCGAAGGCCTGCAGCGGCTCGGCTGCATGCATCTGGTGCCTTTGCGTCCGCCGCCGGCGGAGATCGAAGACGTCGCTCTGCCGTACGCCGCATCAGCCTACAGGGCCCTGCGCTTCCTCACCGATGTCAAGGACAAGCGTCGGCAGGTCCGGCACGACACGGGGTTCGATGTCGAAGCCTTTGTGCAGGAGGTCACCGACCTCAGGCGGAGGCTGCGCGACGTCACCGATCGCCGGGATTTTCTGGCCTATCGCATCAGGGAAGTGGAGCCTTGGGGCGATATCGTCTTCCCGCCACGCAGTACGCTGGCCGGATATCGCATCTGGTTCTACGTGTTGCCGCTTCGCGATATCAAAGCGCTGAACGCCGTCGCTCTTCCCTGGCAAATCATTCGCAAGGACAATCGCTTCGCTCACCTGGTGGTTATCGCCGATGAGGAGCCGCCCAGCGACCTCCTGCCGGTTCCGCGCGTCCATATGGGCGCGTTGTCGCTGAGCGACCTCAAAGCCCAACTCGAAGCCGTCGAGGTTGAGCTGGAGGACCTGACCGCCACGCGCCAGGCGCTGACCCGCTACATCTATATGCTCAGCCGCCACCTCGCCGAAGCCGAAAACGTGGCTCAGCTGTCCTACGCGGAGCAGCAGACGCGCGATGACGATCAGATCGTCGCCGTCCAAGGCTGGGCGCCGGAGAGTGCCATTCCCGACATCGAGGTTTTCGCCGACGATGCCGAGCTCGCCTGTCTGGTCGAGGATCCCGCGCCGGAGGACGAGCCGCCAACACTGATCGATCAACCGGACAACATGGAGGCTGGTGTCGACCTGACCCTTTTCTACCAGGTTCCCAGCTACCGGAGCTGGGACCCGACGGTGGTCCTGGTCCTCTCCTTCAGCCTGTTCTTTGCGATGATCCTCGCCGATGCCGGTTATGGCCTGGTGCTTTTCGTCGGTCTGCTGGTGTTCTGGCGGCGTCTCGGCCGCAGCGAAAAAAGCATCTCGTACCGGCGTTTTGCACTCCTGCTCACCACCTGCACGATCGTCTACGGCGTGTTGGTCGGCAGCTACTTTGGCATGAACCCGCGGGAGGGCTCACTGCTCGGCGATCTTCAGATTCTCGACGTGCGCAACTTCGACGCCATGATGCAGTTGTCGATCGTTGTTGGTGTCATCCACATTGGGTTCGCCAACGCCATGGTGGCTTACGTCAACCGAACCCGGCTGGTGGCACTCTCCAGTCTGGGCTGGATCGCTGCCATCGTCGGTGGACTGCTGATCTGGCTCGGGGCCGGATCAGACTGGCAAACGGTCGGCTTCGTCCTTTTGACGATCGGCGCCGCGATGATCCTGCTTTTCACCAGCGATCGGCCAATCCGCAAGGCGACCGACTACCTGTGGCGACTGGCCGATGGCGTTCGTCGTCTGTTTTCTGCCATGTCCGCCTTCGGCGATGTCCTCAGCTACATGCGGCTGTTTGCGCTCGGCCTGGCCAGCGCCTCCCTGGCGACGACGTTCAATGACCTGGCGCGCGAAGCACACGCATCGATTCCCGGCCTCGGACTTTTGGCGGCCGTTCTGATCATCGTGGTTGGCCATGGGCTCAATCTCGGCCTGGCTCTGATGAGCGGCGTCGTCCATGGGCTGAGACTGAACTTCATCGAGTTCTACAATTGGGGTCTTCCCGAAGAGGGCAAACCCTTTCGCAAGTTTGCCCGCAAGGAGGTGCAGCCGTGAACGAACTGGTCCTGGCGCTCGGATGGGTTGGCATCTATTCGCCGATGGCTTTGGGCGCCGTTGCAAGTGCGATCGGCTCCGGTATCGCCGGCCAGGCGAGCATCGGTGCGATGGTCGAAACCGAGGGCGGGTATGGGCGTTACGTCGGCATCTCGGCATTCCCGTCGACCTTCGTCATCTACGGCATCGTGGTCATGTTTACGCTGAACCGTGAGGTGACCCCGGAGAACGCCGGCGGGCTCTTCGGCGTCGGCTTCCTGGCAGGCATTGCCTTTCTTTATTGCGGCATCTGGCAGGGCAGGGCGTGCGCCTCGGCGATCAACGCCTCCAAGGAGAAGCCCGAGATCTTTGGGCTGTCGCTGGCGCCGGCAGCGATCATTGAAGGCTTCGCGGTTTTTGCCTTTGTCTTTGCCCTAGTCGTCAGCGCCGGCATTGCCGGAGGCGCGTGATGGCAAAGCAGGATGTCAACCAGGAGCCGATGTCGCGTGGCGTCGATGCTCTGATCGAACGCTTGCGGGACGAGGGTGTTTCCGCCGGGCGTGCCGAGGCGGATCAGATTCTTGCCGATGCTCGCGCCGAAGCACAGCGGGTCATGGACAAGGCCAACAATGATGCGATCGAGCGCCTCGAAGAGGCCCGCCGCGACTCTGATGCCTACCGGTCGGCGGGCGAAGAAGCCCTCAAGACCGCGATGCGCGATGCGGTTCTGGACCTCAAGCAGCGGTTGATGGAACGGTTCAGCATCGACGTCAAGCGCCTGGTGGCGCGGCAGCTAAGCGATCCGGAGGTGCTCAGGCAGATTGTTCTCGAAATCTGTGGCCGTGCGAGCGCCGACGCCGGCGTTGGCGCCGACGACGAAGTCGAGTTCCTCCTCCCTCCCAATGTCGCCGGCCTCGAGGACCTGCGCCGCGATCCCGAAGAACTGCTAAAGGGCAAGTTGACCGAACTCGTCCTCGGGCTCACCGGTGAAGCCCTACGTTCAGGCATCACGTTCGGGACCACGGCCGATCTCGCGGGCGGGATCCGGGTCCGTGTCAAGGACAAGGATATTGTCCTCGATCTCACCGACGAGGCGGTCGCCGGGCTGCTATTGCAGCACCTGCAGCCCCGGTTCCGAGCGATCCTCGATGGAATCGTCAGGTAATCCGGCAAGCATCTCATGAGTGATCCTGACGCCTATGTCATGCTGATTTCCAGCTTCCCAAGCTCGGAGAAGCTGTTCCTGGCCAAGCGGCCGCCGCTTTCCCGCCTAAAGCTTCGCCAACGCTTGCGCACTCTGCCGCCAGAGCACGCCGCGACGCTCCAACTGGTCGACGACGCACTCAACTGGGGTCGGTTGCCGATAACCGCCTCCGATGCCGACGTCATCGCGCGCGGCCGCGCAGCCCTCTCCCAGATCAAAAGTGAGACGCTGCGGGCCATCGTTCTTGAGAGGCTGGAACTCCGCACCGCGGTGTCGGCACTTCGTCGACGGGCGCATGGTGAAGGGCCGCCGGCCGACGGTGCTCCGTGGGGTTTCGGCCGCTGGGTTGGCCACATTGTTCGCAACTGGTCCGAGCCGGGTTTTGGTCTGGATCGGGTCTTTCCCTGGTTACGGGAGGCCGATGGCCTTCTGCGGGCCGACGATCCGGTCGGCCTCGAGCGTCTGATCCTGGATCAGGCCCAAAGGCTCTTGCAGCGGCATGCCGCCTTTCACACCTTCGATTTCGAAGCGGTGGTTATCTACGTGCTCAAATGGAACATCTTCGATCGCTGGGCGCGCGCCAACGGTACGGCGGCTATCGCTCGCTTTGATGACATGACCGCGGCGGGACTGGGCGCCTTCGCCGAATTGTCCTTTGAGGAGAGCGCCTGATGGGCAAATCGCCAACGGCCGGAAAGTCGGCGCAAGCCGCCAGGTCGCAACGCACATCGGCGGACCCGGCCCACGGCCCCGACAGGCGGAACGAGCCTTCGGTTTCGGCACGCGTGGTCGCCGTGCAGGAGTCGTTGGTCGAGATCGAGGCAACGAAAAACGCAAACGGTGAGCGCGAGCCGCTGGTCAAGAACGAGCTGGTTTACATTCTGCCCGCCGACCGCAATGCGCGGGGCGAGCAGGAGCGACTGAAAGCCGAAGTCCTGCGGGTCCACGGGGCCACCGCCGACGCTCAAGTCTATGAAAGCACCGACGGCGTGGCGATCGGTGATGCCGTCGAACAGAGCGAGGAAATGCTGTCGGTTGAGCTTGGCCCGGGGCTCCTTGGTCAGGTCTATGACGGGCTGCAGGCCCCGCTGCCCGACGTGGCGAAGCACTATGGCGTGTTCCTGCCCCGTGGAGCCAGTGTCCCACCGCTTGACGCGAACAAGAAGTGGTCGTTTGTGCCGACGGTCAGGATTGGCGCCAATGTGGTCGCTGGCGACACCCTCGGCACGGTGCAGGAAGGCCGCTTCACCCACAAGATCATGGTGCCGTTCGGCTGGCTTGGCGACCTCAAAGTGTCGTGGATCCAGGAAGGCAACTTCGATATCCGCGCGGTTGTGGCCCGCGTCGAGGACGAGTCAGGTCAGGAACGATCGGTACGGCTTTCGCAACGATGGTCCGTGCGTGTCCCTCTCAGCGCCAGCCTGCTGAAACGAAGCCTGTCCAAGCGGCTTTACCCCAACGAGCCGGTGGTCACGACCCAGCGGCTGATCGACAGCTTCTTTCCCATCGCCCGCGGCGGGACGGCGTGTATTCCCGGGCCGTTCGGCGCCGGCAAGACCGTGCTGCAGGGGTTGATCGCCCGGCATGCATCCGTTGACGTAGTGATCGTCGTTGCGTGCGGCGAGCGAGCCGGCGAAGTCGTCGAGACCATCAACGAATTTCCCCGGATGAACGATCCGGTGTCCGGCGGGACATTGATGGATCGCACCATCATCGTCTGCAACACGTCGTCGATGCCGGTCGCCGCGCGCGAGGCGTCCATCTACACCGGGATCACCCTCGGCGAGTATTACCGGCAGATGGGTCGCGACGTGCTGCTCATCGCCGACTCGACGTCACGCTGGGCTCAGGCGATGCGCGAAACCTCGGGACGCCTGGAGGAGATTCCGGGCGAGGAGGGTTTCCCCGCCTATCTCGAATCCTCGATCAAGAGCGTCTACGAGCGGGCCGGTCTGGTCGAAACCAACGACGGGTCGGTCGGCAGCCTGACGATGATCGGCACCGTTTCGCCGGCCGGCGGGAATTTTGACGAACCGGTCACCCAGTCGACCCTGTCCACCGTCAAGTGCTTCCTCGGCTTGTCCGCCGACCGCGCCTACAAACGATTCTATCCGGCGGTTGATCCGCTGATGTCGTGGTCGCGCTACCTGGAGCATCTGGCGCCGTGGTTCGACGAAAACATGGAGGCGGGCTGGACGTCGCGCGTTGCGGAAATGCAGGACCTCCTGCGGCGCGGCGATGCGGTGCTGCAGATGATGCAGGTGACCGGCGAGGAGGGGGTGACGACCGACGACTTCGTCACCCAGCAGAAGGCCCTGTTCCTCGACATGGTGTATCTGCAGCAGGACGCCTTCGACCCGGTCGATGCCTCGGCCTCGCTGGAGCGGCAGAAGCTGGCCTTTGGCAAGGTCTATGGTCTGGTCACCCGTAGCTATAACTTCAGCGACAAGGCGGAGGCGCGGGACTTCTTCACCCGGCTCACCGGCTTGTTCAAGAACTTCAACTACGCCGCCAAGGACTCGCCAGACTATGACGATCTGCTGCGGCAGATCGGCGACCTGGCCGATCAGGCGCCGTAGGCAGGGTAGGGTAGCCAGAGAGCGCGGCGGCGACGTTTTGAGAACTGAAAACCCGCGTGTCGGTGGTTCGATTCCGCCCCTGGCACTATCGCCGTTCGTTGTGCTGAACATGGGCTTCTGAAACGCCCTTTTTCCAGCCCTGCCGCCATCGCGTCAGAACGTCCGGGTCGCCCGCATCTCGGCAAGGCGGCGCTTCATCACCGCGATCCGTTTCTGATGGTCGCCACCGCGCCGCATCGCCACGCAAGTGGAGAGGACGTCGACCACCACCAACGCCGCGATCCGCGAGATGGTCGGGGTGTAGAGGTTGGTGTTGTCCAGCGTTTCGACCACCAGCGGCACGTCACAGTAATCGAGCAGCGACGTTTCGGCGCCGACGATGCCGATGACGGTGGCGCCGTTTTCGCGGGCCAGCCGCGCGACTTCGATCACCGATCGGGTCATGCCGGTGTTGGAGATGACGACCGCGACCTGGCCCGGCTGCATCATCGAGGCGGCCATGATTTGCTGATGCGAGTCGGCCTGGGCGCCGCACGGAACGCCGAACAGCGGGAATCTTTGCTGGGCGTCGTGGGAGACCACGCCCGAGGAGCCGAGGCCGAAAAACTCGATCGCAGTGGCATTGGTCAGAACCTCGACCGCCTCCGCCAGATGGTTGCGATCGATGTGCCGGCGCGCCCAGTCGAGGCTGGTGAGGGTGTAGTCGAAGATCTTGCCGAGGACGTCGTCGACCGTGTCGCTGTCGAGGATGACCGAGTGCGTGGCGGGGGTGCCCAGAGCGAGCGCCTGGGCCAGACGGAGCTTCAAGTCCTGGAAGCCGCTGCAGCCGACAGCGGCGGCGAAGCGGATCACGGTCGGCTGGCTGACTTCGGCAAGAGCGGCGGTCTCGGCGACGGTCGCGTTCATGAAGCGCTGCGGATCGGCGAGCATCACCTCGGCCACCTTGCGGTCGGATTTGCGCAGCAGGGGCAGCATCTTGCGGACCACCTCGAGGATGTTGCCGGTGGTCTTGCCGGTACTGTTTGTCGCCAGGGTGTCGGTCATTGGACGTGAACCTCGTTCCCGTTCATGTGGCGTCGCCATGGGGCCGCCGACGCCCATCCGAGCGTGTCCCGGAGGCGCGGCGGGCCGCGGTCATAGCACCCCTTGCGTCCTGCCCAAACAGCTGCGCCCGAATCGACGGTGACCGGTCGGAGCATGGACGTTGCTCCGCCGGGTCTTCAAGCACCCCGGCGTGGTGGGCGTTTACGGTCGCAACGCCGCGAGCAGGCTGTCGACCGCCATGCGGGTCGTCCGCTCCACGCTCTCCCTCGTCAGGGCGCCGATGTGGCTTGTCGCAACCACCTTTGGATGGCGGGCCAGCGTCAGATCGACGGGCGGCTCCGGGTCGAAGACATCGGTGGCGTAGGCCGCGAGGCGGCCGGAGTCCAGCGCGGCAAGCACGGCGGCCTCATCGACCAGACCTGCCCGGGCGGTGTTCACCAGCACGGCGTCATCGGGCATCGACGCGAGCACCTCGCGGGTGACCACCGCCGCGCCATCGTCTGGCAGAGGACAATGCAGGCTCCCGATGGTGCAGCGGGCAAACAGTTCCGCCACGCTGGTGTAGGTCAGCCGACCGTCCCGCAGGACAACCTCAGGCGTCGCCGGATCAGACCCGATGACCGTCGCACCGAGATCGGCGGCCATGCGGGCGACCGAGGAACCGATGGCCCCACATCCAACGACGCCGACAACTGAATCGGCGATCTCGCGGCCGAGGAGCCTTGGCCACTCGCCCGCCTTGATCCCCGCGTCGGCGCGAGTGATGTGGCGGAGCGATGTGAGCATCAGGGCGATGGTGAGCTCCGCCACGCCGCGGGCATTGGCACCCTGCGCAATCGTCAACGCGATCCCGCGCTGACGCAGGAGATCGAGCGGCAGATTGTCGATGCCGGTTCCGTTGCGGGCAATGACCTCGAGGCGATCAGCGGCATCGATAACCGCGGGAGAGACCGGCTCGATTCCCGCCAGCCAGCCGACGCAGCCGGGGATCAGCGTCAGCAACTCTCGTTCGGACGGCAGTTTCCCAGCCGTTGAATAAATCACCTCGAATCCCGCGTCGCTCAGGCGCTCGACCAGAGGATGACGGACCGGTGTCAACGACCGCGGCGTGACGAGGATCCTGTCGGTCATGACGCCGGTCGCCGGGTGGCGGCGGCGATCTCGGAGAGTGCATCGAAACCCGGCCCGGTCGCCGGGATCGCGATGTCGAACACCTCGGCGATGACCTGGGTCCAGCCGTGGAGGAAATAGACCCAGCCGTCCTCGACGTGGATGCCGCGCGTCTGCTGCTGGCGGCGGGCCTGATCGAGAAAGACGAGATCGCCGCGGTAGTTGAGGTCCCACGCCAGCGCGCGTTCAGGAAACTGTGCGGCGTCGCCGAGCGGCGATCCCGGCGCGTCCTTGCCCAGTCCGGTCGCGTTGATCACCAACGAGCCGGGCTTGAGGTCGGCGAGCACCGCATCGTTGTCGCCGGCCTTCTCGGCGAGCACGTAGCTGACCGGCACCGCGCTGTCGATTTCAGTGTGAATGGTGCGGAGACGGTCGAGCCGGTCCGGGCTGCGGTTGGAGACGATGATGCGCGCCGGGACATTGTCACCATTTTCCTTACGCATCAGGTTCCAAGTGATGGCGATCGCCGATCCGCCGGCGCCCATGCAGAAGACATCGGCGCCGGTCCTGGCGAAGTGTCCCTGGGGCACGAACGCTTCGAGCGACAGCCGGGACGCGATAGGGTCCTTGGCGTGGCAGATGAGGCGGCCGTCCCGCTTGGACAGACAGCTGGTTTCGCCCATCAGCCGTGCATGGGATCCGATTTCGTCGAACAGGTCGTGACACGCCTCGAAGAGATCGATCTTGTGGGTGGTGACCAAGGCCCCCAGCGACAGCGGATCGGAGCGAATGAACGCCACTGCCCGGCGGTAGGCCTCCGGGTCGTCGTGGACGACGAAGTCCATGCCCTTGATCGCCGCATCGGAGATATTCAGGTGCTCGGCCCAGCGAGGGAACACCTTCATGATCGAGCTTTTCGCGGTGGAAACCCCGATGAAATAGAGGGTTCGACGCTCGGCGGGGACGAAAGTCGTCACGACGCTGTCGGTCCCGCGCTTGGGAGGTTGCGCCGGGCGAGCTCGGCCGCGCCGCGCGGTCGATAGGTCTCGTTGTCAACCAGAGTCCAACCGTCGGCGGTGTCAGCCGCGACCACCCGGTGGCGCATGCCGCCCGAGCCGGCGATGATCTCGTAGTCCTGCCCGGCATCGGCGGGGAAGCAAAACAGCATCACCAGATCCTCGTCCCCCACATTGATGGAGCGATGGATCCAGAAGGGCGGCACGTAGCAGACCGTGCCGGGCCTGATCTCCACCGTGCGGGTTTCGCCGGCCGGCGACTCCATCAGCATCACGCCGTGCCCCTTCTGGCCGTAGTACACCTCGGAGCGATTGGCGTTGGCGTGAATATGGCCGCGGGTCAAGAAGAACTCGTCGCCGACGCGCCCCGGGACCATGCGGGTCACTCCGAAGATGAGGTCGCCGCTGTCGGTCGACGGTCGGCAGTCGGTGACTTCGTAGACCTCCCGGTCGCGATCGGACTGGATCAGGGCGCTGAAAGCGGCGCCATCGGCATACAGTCCCTCAAGGTCGCGCAGCCGCTTGACGTAGCGCGATCCTCCTCCTTCCAAGACCCCGATATCGGCATCGACGACACACGCTTTCGGCTCGCGCAAGGACACGGCACGTTCCAATTTTGTAATTTCACTACCAATATGTTGAACGAACGCGTCTGAAATTGCAACAGAGAGTCGATATAGTGCGATTTAGAGGACATTATCGCAATTGACACCACATGTATACGTAGTTAAGTTACAGAAAAGCCACTATGACGACCGGAACGGCATCGGGGAGACCGTGCGTCCGAATGGCTGCAATGACCACCCGGTTCGCGCGTACCCACCGGTGGATCAACTACGATAGGGAGGAACACCATGACCCGCAGGAAAATAGGTCTGCTCGCCACGGCAGGAATCTGTGCCCTGGGCACGATCGCTTCGGCACAAGCCGAGGATGCCGTCGACGTAACGATCGGCTGGGTGCCGCCGGATGTGACCGGCGTGTTCGCCACCGCGACCAGCTTTTTCGAAGCGTCGGCCGCCGAAGCGAACAAGAACGGGTTCAACGTCGAAGTCATCACCCGCTCGCCGGCGACGCATACGGCGTTTGCCGACCAGGTCGGCATCGTCGAGGACCTGATCAGCCGGCAGGTCGACGTCATCGCCATCTCGCCAACCGAAGTCGAGATCGTTCGCCCGGCGCTGAGGCAAGCCGCCGAGCGCGGCATTCCGGTCATCGTCGTCAATCTGCTGGAGCCAATCCCGGATGTCGATGTCGTGTCCTATATCGGTTTCGACAACGTGCAGGGCGCCAAGGTGACCGCCTATGCGATCCTCGACTATTTCGGCGGTCCGGGGGTTCTCGGCGAGGGCGAGAAAGTCGACATCGAGGACGGCCAGTTCCTCGACCTTGCTTTCTGGGAAGACCTTTACGGCGGTCTTACCGACGAACAGAAGGCAAAAATCTCCGCCACCGGTGCGATTATCGAGGGCATCGCCGGCGGGTTCTTCTCCACCGCCCGCCTTAATGGCTTCAATGAAGTCATGGCCGATTATCCCAACATCAACATCGTCGGCGCCACCTGCGCGGCGGACTGGAACCGCGAGTTGGGCACCAAGTGCACCGAGGACTTCATGCAGTCGAACCCGGAGGGTCTAGACTTCATCTGGGCTGCGTCCAACGAGATGGGTCTCGGCGCGATGCTGGCGTTGCAGGCGGCGGATCGGCTGGAGACTGCGGAGAATGGTCCATCGCTCGGCAACACCAACGTCGCTGTTTTCACTAACGACGTGACGCCTGAGTCGGTCGAGCGCATCGCCGAGGGGCGGCTCATCGCCGAGACGACGCACGGCTTCGCCGACTGGGGATGGTACGGCACCGCGTTCGGCGTGCAGACCGCGTGCGGGCTGGACATCCCGGCCACTTTCGATATCCGGCCGCGGATCGCCTATGCCGACAATGCCCGGGAATTCTATCCCGACCCGGCGCTGCCCGAGATCGACTGGGCCACGATCCGAGCCGACTGCCAGATGGCTCAATAACGGCGCGACGTGAGGCCGCCGCTCGACATCCGCGGCGGCCTTGCCACACTGAGCGCCTGATTGTCGGATCCGACTGCATCCCAATGGGTTTCCAGGACAAATCGGTGATCGTTACCGGCGGCTCCCTCGGCATCGGAGCCGCCGCTGCGCATCAGTTCGCGAAACGTGGAGCCTGGGTGACGGTCGGCTGCCGCAACCCTGGTGCCGCCGAACCGCTCCGCGATCACGTGACGGCGGCTGGCGGAGCGTTGCACATCGTCCAATGTGACGTCGCCAACGAAGCGGACGTCGAGCGACTGGTCGATACGGCGGTCGACTCGTTCGGCCGGCTCGATGTTCTGGTCAACAACGCCGGCGTTCATAGGCTCGGCGATGCTGAAGGCACGTCGCTGGCCGACTGGGATCGCGTTCAGGCGGTCAACCTGACCGGCGCCTTCCTCGGCATCAAGTACGCGGTTCCGCACCTTGAAAAGACCGGCGGCGCCGTCGTCAACGTCTCGTCCGAAGCCGGATTGGTCGGGATACCCAATCAGGTCGCCTACAACGTTTCGAAGGCCGGGATGATCGCCTTGACCCGTAGTTGCGCCGTCGACTTCGCGGCGCGTGGCGTTCGGGTCAACTGTGTCTGTCCGGGGACGACGGCCACCCCGCTGGTCGACGCCGCGCTCGCCACGGCCCCCGATCCGCAGGCGCGGCGACGGGAGCTGGAGTCCTGCCGTCCGCTCGACCGCCTCGGCACTTCGGACGAAATCGCGTCGGCGATCCTCTACTTCGCGAGCGACGAGGCCGCCTACGCCACTGGCGCGGTCCTCAGCGTCGACGGCGGCTACACCGCGCAATGACGGGCACCGCCGCAGCCCCGCTCCTGAAACTCGACTCCATCGTCAAGAGCTTTCCGGGCGTCAAGGCGCTGCGCGATATCAGCTTCACCCTCAACCCAGGCGAAGTGCACGTCCTGCTCGGCGAGAACGGGGCAGGAAAGTCGACACTCGTCAAGATTCTCTCCGGCATCTACCAGCCGGACAGCGGCACGATCACCATCGGCGACACGACGGTGCCCGGCCTGACGCCGGAGACGGCGCATGAACTCGGAATCGGCCACGTCCATCAGGAATTGTGCCTGGTCCCGGCGCTCAGCGTGTCGGAAAACCTGTTCCTCAACGCCATGCCGAAGACGCCGCTTGGCAGGATCGATTGGCGCGAAGCCAATCGCCGAGCCGCGGAGAGCCTCGAAGCGCTCGGTGTGGTCATCGATCCCTCCCGTGCGGTTCGCGACCTCGAAGTCGCCGAACAGCAGCTGGTCGAGATCGCGCGCGTCCTCAATGGCGAGCCATCGATCCTGCTCCTGGATGAGCCGACATCCGCCCTGTCTGACTCTGAGAAGCACCGACTGTTCGAGGTCGTGCGCACGCTGCGCCAACGCGGCGTCGGCATCGTCTACATCTCCCACCATCTGAGCGAAGTGCAGGAGATCGGCGATCGCGTGACCGTTCTGCGCGACGGTCAGGTCGTCGACACGATCCCGGCCAGCGCAGCCGATCGATCCACCATCGTTCGCATGATGGTGGGGCACGACCTGTCGGACCAGTTTCCGAAATCGACGACCCAGCACGGGCAGCCATCGCTAGAGGTCAACGGGCTCACCGCGGAACCGCGCCTGCACGACATATCGTTCAGCCTCCATAAGGGCGAGATCCTCGGTGTCTACGGTCTGATGGGCGCCGGTCAGGCGGATCTCGCCCGCGTCCTGTTCGGGCTTAGCGCCACCGACTCCGGGGTTGTCGCAATCGACGGTAAGCCGGTGACGATCGCCAGCCCGGCGGACGCGATCGCTTTGGGCATGGGGTTGATCTCCCGAGACCGGCGCCAGAGCCTCGTTCCGTTGTTCGCGGTCGGGCCCAACATATCGTTGGCCTGGCTTGCTACCCGACCGGTCTGGTCCGTACTGGAAGGCAAGCGCGAGCGCAGCGAGGCCCTTCGCTACATCACCGATCTCAGCATCGAGCCGCCGTTGCCGACGCGCGAGGTGATGTACTTCAGCGGCGGGAACCAGCAGAAGATCGTGCTGGCACGCTGGATGTCGAGCCAATCGGGTATTCTGATCTTCGACGAGCCGACGCGCGGCATCGATGTCGGCGCAAAGGCGGATGTCTTCGCCCTGATGACCAGGCTCGCGGAAGAGGGCGCGGCGATCCTGATGATCTCGTCGGAGCCCGCCGAACTCGAGGGCATGGCGGACCGCGTGCTCATCATGCGGGCGGGACGGATCGTTGCCGCGCTGACCGACGACGAGATCAGCCAGGAGGCCCTGTTGCGCCTTGCCAGCTGACGACACAGGAAAATCGCCGACAATGACCGATCGACCGACAGAGGATGCTGCCACGCCGGACGGGGAGCGTCGGTTCGAAGCGACGGCAAGTCGGGGCGATCTCGTTCGCCAAATCCTGCTGCGCGGCGGTCCGCTGATCGCGCTTGCCGTACTGGTGGCGGCCTTGTCGCTGGTGAGCCCGTTCTTCCTGACGGTCGACAACATCTTCAACATCCTCAGGCAATCCGCCTTTGTCGCGATGCTGGCGATTGGCCAGACCTTCGTCATTCTGACCGGAGGTATCGACTTGTCGGTCGCGGCGATCGCGGCCCTGGCGGCCTGCGTTGCCGCTGTGTTGATGACCCAGCCGGGCGAGGTTTTCGGTATCGCCTACGGCCCGTTCAATCCGGTTCTGGCTATCGTGATCGGACTGGCGGTCGGCGTGATCGCCGGGGCGTTCAACGGCTTGATCATCGCCCGGTTCGGCATCCCCGATTTCATTGCCACGCTCGGTGCGATGACGCTCCTGCGCGGTCTCGCACTCCTGACCACCGGCGGTTTTCCGATCCCCTCGTTCCGGGCCGAAGGGGGCTTATCCTCGCTTCCCGATTTCCTGATCTGGATCGGTACCGGCAGCGTGCTCGGCTTCCCGGTATCGGCGCTGATCGCCCTGATCATGGCGGCGGTCGCCTGGTGGGTGCTGCGCTACACTAGCTTTGGCCGTAGCGTCTATGCAGTCGGCGGCAATCGCGAAGCCGCCCGCATCTCCGGCATCAGTATCGGGCGGGTCAAGATCATGGTCTATGCGATTTCCGGGCTGTGCGCCGGCATCGCCGGGCTGATCATGACCGGCCGGTTGAGTTCGGCGAACGCGCTGCTCGGCGAAGGCGGCGAGCTGCAGTCGATCGCCTCTGTGGTGATCGGCGGCACCAACTTGTTCGGTGGCGAGGGCGGCGTGTTGGGTTCGGTGATCGGCGCGCTGATCATCGGTGTCCTGAACAACGGTCTTAACCTGCTCGACGTCAGTCCGTTCTGGCAGCGGGTCGTTCAGGGCGTGGTGATCATCCTGGTGGTGGTCCTCGACCAATGGCGCCGCAATCGGATGAAGACGCGCTAACGCTCGCGAAGGGAACACCAGATCGTGCCGGCAAGCTATCTCATCGGCGTCGACCTCGGCACCAGCGCCACCAAAGCGGCGCTTTACACCGCCGACGGCGAAGCGGTGGCCGATGCCAGCGCGGCGTTGGAGATAACCTATCCGGAGCCGGGCCAGGTCGAGCAGGATCAGCATGAATTCGTCCGCACCGCTGCCGAAACCGTCCGCAGCGTTGTAGAGGGCAGCGGCATTGATCCTGGAACGATTGCCGCCATCGGCTTCGACAGTCAGATGGCCGGTATCGGTTCGGTCGATGAGGATTTCCGGCCGGCCACCCGCTACGACTCGTGGCTCGACATGCGCTGCCAGCCATACATCGAGATGCTGGCGCGCGACCATGGCGACGTGATCACCCGGTTGACCGGCTGCCCGCCGACCTGCGCCCACGCCGCCAAGATGTTGTGGTGGGCGCATGAACGCCCCGACGCCTACGCGCGGATCGCCCGCTTCGTCACGCCGTCGGCCTTCGTCGCCGGGACGCTGGTGGGGCTCAGCGGCGACCAAGCCTTTATGGACTTCACCTTCCTCCATTTCTCCGGCTGCAGCGATGCGCAATCGGGCGATTGGTCGCCGGAGTTGTGCGATCGACTCGGTATCGATCGCGAGAAGCTTCCCAAGGTCGTCGAGCCCTGGCAGATCATCGGCGAAACCCGTGGCGGCCTCAGCGCCATGTTCGGGTTGCCCGAGGGCATCCCCGTGGTCGCCGGGACCGGTGACACTGCCGCCGCGGCGCTCGGTGCCGGCATCGTCTCGCCGGGGATGATCCTGGACGTCGCCGGCACAGCGTCGGTGCTCGCCGGGTGCACCGACACCTTCGTTGCCGATGAGGCGGAGCAGACGCTTCTGACCATGCGTTCGGCGGTACCCGGCCTTTGGCATCCGCTCGCCTTCGTCGGTGGTGGAGGACTGGCGCTCGACTGGTTTGCCGAACTGTTCGCTACCGATGACGGTGCGCCAGCCGACCTCCCCGCTCTGGTCGAGGAGGCCGGTGAGATCGAACCAGGCGCTGACGGGCTGACGTTTTCGCCGCATCTCGGCGGCCGGGTCTGCCCCGCCGATCCCGGCCGACGCGGTGCCTGGGTCGGTTTCTCGTGGGGGCACAAGCGCGCCCATTTCCTGCGCGCGGCACTGGAAAGCATCGCCTACGAATACGCCGGCTATCTCGAGATTCTCGAGCGGCTCGTTCCAGACCAGAAACGGGTCGAGGCTCGGGTCGTCGGCGGCGGTGCCCGAAGCGACGTCTGGAACCAGATCAAGGCGCATGTCCTCGCGGTCCCCTACCGCCGTCTCGCCCGCAGCGATATCGGCACCCTCGGCGTCGCACTGGTGGCTGGCCACGGCGTTGGCGTCGTTGACGATCTGGCAGCCACGGCCGCCCGGGCGTCTCGGCCGCGCGACGCGCTGACGCGCCCCGGGTCGCAAAGCAGCCGGTATCAGCCACTCATCGCCCGCTATCAGACCACACAGAAGGCGCTCGACCCACTATGACCACGTCCACCGGTCCCGATCTTGTTCGCTTCTGCCTGGTAGGGGGTGGTCGCGCCGGCCGCGTCCACGCCGCCACGCTGACGCGACATCTCAGTGGCGCCGCGATCACCGCCGTTGTCGACGCCGACGAGGGTGTCCGTCAGGCGGCGGAAGCCGACTTCGCCCCCGGACACGGCTACGCGACGATCGCCGACGCCCTCGAAGACGGTGGCTTCGACGCGGTGGTCATCACCACGCCGACTTTCACCCACGCCGAGTTGGCTGTTCAGGCGGCGAAGGGCGGCAAGCACGTCTTTCTCGAAAAGCCCATGGCCCTGTCGCTGGCCGAATGCGACGCGATCATCGCCGCCTGTGAAGAGGCCGGGGTCCGGCTGCAGATCGGCTTCATGCGGCGGTTCGATCCGGAGTTCCGCGCCGCCTTCGAGCGTATCGAAGGCGGGGAGATCGGCCAGCCGATGGTGGTCAAGTCGCTCACCCATGGTCCCGGCCTGCCGCCGCCATGGGCGCGCGATCTGGCGAAGTCCAACGGCATGCTCGCCGAGGTCAACAGCCACGACCTCGATTGCGTCCGCTGGCTGATGGGATCGGACCCGATCCGGGTCATGAGCGAGACCGCGAACTTCAAGGGCAAGGCCCGCGGTGTCGACGATCCGGATTTCTACGACACGGTACTGACCCAGTTGCGGTTCGACAATGGCGGGCTCGGCAGCGTGTCGGGCATCTGCCCCTGCGACTATGGCTATGACGCCCGGGTCGAGATCGTCGGCGAGAAGGGCATCATGCAGATCGGCGACATGCGCGGTCAGGCGATCGTCGCCTGCACCGATCGTGACGGCGGCCTGAGGACGCCGATCTACCGGACCTGGCCGCAGCGCTTTGCCTGGGGATACATCGAGGAGATGCGCCATTTCGTTGACTGCATCCGCGAGGGCCGCGATCCGGAGCCCTCCGGCGCGGACGGCCGATGGGCGGTGGCCCTGGTGCTCGCCGGACGGCGGTCAATCGCGGAGGATCGGTCGGTGACCATTGCGGAGGTCATGTGACGGTATCGACCATGCGGGCGGCGGTCTATCACGGTCCACAGGACCTGCGGATCGAGACGATCGATCAGCCGAAACCGGCGGCCGGCGAGGCTCTGGTGCGCGTGCTTGCCTGCGGCGTGTGCGGCACCGACCGGCGGATATTCGCCGGCGGCCACCGCTACTACCCCGACGGTGCCAGGGGGGTGCCTGGGCACGAGATCGTCGGCGAGGTCGTCGCCAACGAGACCGGCACCGAGGTGCCGGACGGCCCGGTGGTCGTCGCGCCGAACTTCGGCTGTGGCAAGTGCATGGAATGCCTCTCCGGTAACAACAACCGGTGCAGCCAATTCCAGGCGATCGGCATCACCATGAACGGCGGCTTCTCCGACTATGTGCTGGTGCCGGCGCTGGCTGTGGCACAAGGCAACATCATGGCGCTCGATGACGTGGTCGATCCGGCGTTGGGGGTGCTGGTCGAGCCGCTGGCGACGGTCGTGCGGGGACAGGAACCGCTGGCGATCGGTCCGCGCGACACGGTGCTCGTTGTCGGTGGCGGGCCGATCGGGCTGCTGCATGTGGCGCTCGCTCGCCTCAAGGGCGCGGCCAAGGTGATCCTCGCCGATCGCTGGGATCGTCGCGTGGCGATCGCGCGGGAGATCGGTGCCGACGTGGCGCTTAACGTCCGCCGCGACGACCTCGCGGAACGTCTGATGGCGGAGACGGCCGGGCGCGGCGCCGATGTTGTCATCGTTGCGGCGCCATCACACGCGGCGCAAGCGGAAGCCCTACGCCAGGCGGCGGTCGGCGGTCGCGTCAGCTTCTTCGCCGGGCTGCCGAAGGCGCAGCCGAGCACGGAACTGGAAACCAACCTCATCCACTATCGCGAATTGACGGTGAGCGGCACGACCGCCTGTAGCACCCGCGATTGCCGGATCGCGATGGAGATCATCACCGGTGGGCGCATGACCCTCTCCCCGCTGCTCACCCTGTCGCTGCCGCTCGAAGAAACGGTCTCCGCCTTCACCAGCGACCCCCACGATCATCTCAAGATCAGCATCACCCCCTGACGTCGGCCCCCATGCGCTGGCCGGGGCCGGCCTCCCTCCGGTATCTCAGGAGTCTCGAGTTTGCACTCCGTCCGTCTTAGCGATGTCAGCGATGGTGGTGCGGAGGGAATCGGCGATGGCCTGAGCGCTGTTGGCATCGTCCGCGGCTTTGGCGATTAGCGTTTCCGCCGGGATCGGCGGGCCGAAAGTGACCGTCACCGGGACGGGGCGGGGCAGGGCGCGCTCGCGTGGCAATGCCTCCTCGCTGCCTGATATGAAGGTGGGAACCACCGGTGCCCCGGAGCGCTCTACGATCAGGCCGATGCCGGGATGGAAGGGCAGAAGCCGGCCGTCGGGGGAGCGCCACCCCTCCGGAAACCAGACCTGGACACCGTCGTTCGCAAGGCTGTCGACCGCGAGTTCGATCGCGATGTTGGGCATCGTCTCGTTGACCGGAAATCCCCGTACGGCCCGGGAGAAGGCACGCCGGAACCGAGTGCTAAAAAGGCGCTCGTGGGTTGCCGCCCAGACGACCCGCCGCCGCAGCTTAGAAGGTAGAGCGGCCGCCACCGCGAAAGCATCGATATCGCTGACGTGATTGGGGCAGATGATCACCGGCCCGTCTTCGGGCAGCGTCTCCGCTCCGTGCACCCGCAGGCGGAAGAACAGGCGCATGACGGCGCTGTTGCCGAGCTCGACCACCTTGCCGAGGGCACGCTCGGCGGCTGTTCGCGGCGTGAGCCAGCGCGCCCGCTCGGCGGCGAGAGTCTCCGCCATGGCGGGTCCCTCGTTTCCGGCGCCGGCGGCCTTGTCGCTGACCCGGGCGAGCAGGTTGCGCACCGTGGCGATAGCCGCGACATCGGCCTCATCGAGCCGGACTCCGGTCGCCTCGTCGATTGCCACGCCGAGCGTCATCCAGGCAAAGGAGTCGAGCCCGAGATCGAGTTGGAGGTGGCTGTCGAGATCGAACGGCCGGGCGTCGTCAAGCCCTTCGAGGATCGCCCAGACGGCATCGCGCGGCGGTGTTTCGATCCACTGCCGGTCTTCCGCGCTTAGCGGCCGCGCGGTATGCCCGGAGCCCTCGGATTTGGCCCGATCGTAAAGCTCCGGCAGTTCGAATCGCTTCAGCTTGCCGAGGCGCGTGCGCGGCAATGGCTCGCGAGTCAGGGCGAAACCGGCGAGCCGCCACGTGGAGGGCAGGCGCTTGGCGGTGCTGCCGAGCGAGACACGGATCGCGTCCTCGGCGTTCATCCAGCCGGCCTTGGCCGTCTCGGCGAGGTCCGGCACGATCAGCGCGACCAGCGCGCCGTCGCGGTCCATCACCCCGATCTCCCCGATTTGCGGATCGTCGAGATAGGCTTTCTCGACCTCCTCGGGATAGAGATTGTCGCCGCCCGGCAGGACGATGACCTCCTTCTTGCGGCCGGTGATGTAGACAAAGCCGTCATCATCGAGGCGGCCGAGGTCGCCGGTCCGGAAGTAGCGGTCGTCGGTGAAGGCCTCGGCGTCGGCGTCCGGGTTGTCGATGTAGCCGGAGAAGACGGTCGGGCCGCTGATGAGAATCTCGCCGGTCCCATCGTCGCCCGGTCGGTCGATCCGAATCGTGGTTCCCGACAGGGCCAGGCCAACCGAGCCCATGCGCTTGGCCGCCGACGGCGCGGTCACCGACGCGGCGGTCTCCGCCAGACCGTAGCCGACCCGCACGTCCCAGCCGATCGCTTCGAGGGCCTGCTCGATCTCCAGTGGCAGGTGCGCGCCGCCGGACACCAGCAGCCGAAGGTCGGGTGCGATCGCCCGCCGGAAGGGCGCCGTCACCGCGGTGGCGACGCCACCGAGGCCGATGCTTCGCAGTCCCTTGGCCAGTCCGGTTCCGGCGTCGAAGATCAAGGTGGCGGGGCGGCCGCGCGACGCGATCCGACCGCGGATGCCGGTAAGCATCGCCTCATAGAGCCGCGGCACGCCGACGATGATCGTCGCCCGGCCGGTTCGCAAGGCTTCCGCGATATGGGGGCCGGTGGCGCTTTCCGGCAGGATCATCGGCGCGCCGACGGTCAGGCAGGTGAGTGTCGCGGTGATCCAGGGGAAGACGTGGTGCAACGGGAGCGGCATCAGGACGCGATCGTCGGTGGAGACCAGCCCCGTGTCGGCGATCGCCTGAACGTTCGAGGCGATGTTGCCGATGTTGAGACGGAAGACCTTGGCCTGCCCCGTGGTGCCCGAGGTGCGGAACTGAGCGACCGGATGATCGGTATCGAGGTCGTCGAACGGAGGACCGGTCTCGTGTCTGGGTATCTGCCGAAGGTCGAGGCAGGTCATCCGCTCGCCCAGCGCGCCTGGTGGGTCGCCGTCGAGCAAAGCGACTGACGCGCCGCTGGCGATGATCTGATCTGCCGCCTCGTCTGCGGGCACCAGCGCGTCGATCGGCGCCAGAATCGCTCCGAGCAAATGGCAGGCGAGGGCTGCGGCAATCCACTCGGGCGAATTTGGCGCCCAGATGGCGACGACGGAGCCTGGCCCGACACCGTTCTCCTTCAGGACCGCCGCCGCACCGAAGACGGACTGACGGAGCTCCGTCCCTGACACCGGCACCGCCTCACCGCCCTTCATCGCAAGGATGGCGGGGCGATCGTCGAGTTGCTCCAAGGTCAACAGCGCGTCTTTCGGCGACCACGGTGTCGTTGTGTCTTGGTCCATTTCCGCTGCCCTCATCGTCACAAGCGGCCGCCTTCGAAGCGACCGCCAACCGGATCACAGCGCAAAAGGGGCCACGCGCCAAGATACCCGGCGGATATTTCGACTGGCCGCCTGTCCCAGGTCGCTCGACCGCGATTCCCGGCTCGCCTATGCTCACCGCTTCTGAGGTTTCGTGGCCACGGGAGGCAATGGATCGGTGGACTCATCCGCGCTCGAGATTGAACTCCTGCAACTCGCCCTTTCCCCTTCGGACGATCCACCGCATGCCCATCGCGAAATCGTCTGTCGGCGGCCGTACCGCGAAGGCGGCCTGCGCCTCGACGCCGAGCAGCGCCCCGATGGCCGCTGCCTGATCCACTGCTACGGTCACGGGGGCACCGGTTGGACATTGGCACCGGGATGTGGACAGCGGATTCGCGACCTGGTGCTCCGGCATTTCGAGAGGCGCGGCGCCGAGTCCCGCGACGTGACCATCCTCGGCGGCGGGGTGATGGGGCTTTTCGCCGCCTTTGCCCTTGCCGAACACCGCGCGCAGCATCCCGGCAGCATTGGCGCCTTGACGATCGTCGCCGAGCGCCTCGACGATCTCACCAGTCACAATGCCGGCGGCTTGTTCGAGCCATTTTCGATCGGCGCTGAGCCGGACCTGCAGCTCCTCGTCGATTCCTACACGTTCTATCAACAGATCGTGCTCGGCGAGCCGCCCGCGCCGGAGTTCGAGGCGTTCGACATCGAGCTTCTGTCGCTGTTTTCGTCCGAGCGCGACCCGATGCCCAACCTTGCCGGTCTCGGCTACGTCCCGCATGGCTTGCCGGCGCGCATGCGCATCGGTGACGTACGGCACAACACCCACGTGCACCGTATCTTCTTCATGGACGTGGCGCTCCTCATGCGGCATCTGCTCGCCGTCGTGACCCGCCGCGGTGTCCGCATCCTGCGCGGTGTTCGCGTGCACGATCTCGACGAGCTGAAGACCCCCGTGGTCGTCGAATGTGCCGGGCTCGCCGCGCGGGATCTGGTAGATGACCCGGGATTGAAACCCATGCTCGGTCATCTGATCCGTCTGCAGAATCAGCCCCGCGGGCTGTTGGATGTCGAGCACGATCTCCACGTGATGGCCGACCAGGTCGACGCCGCCCGCGCAGCGGTGTCGGCGTTCCTGGCGGTCGGGATCGAAGACGTGCTGGCGACCTTTTCGCCCGATGGGGCAGCGCCGGACGATCTGGTCAACATTCGTTTCCAGCACGGTTTCGAGGCGCCGGTTCGCGCGCGCCTGGAGCCGTTCTACGATGTTCTTCGGCGCGTTCAGGGACGGCTCGAGACCGACGCGCCGCTGCCCGATCCGGACATGGCGGGTCGGGGCCGAGTGCGGGTTTTCGACTCGGGCAGCGACCGGAACAGATATGTCGACGGCATCGCCCTCATCGCCCGGGTGGCTGAGTTGCGTGGCGCGAGCGCACTGCATGATCGCAGTAACCAGCTGCTGGCGGCGCTCATTCCCCGCTTCGCCAAGCGCTTCGGCTTCATCGTGGCACTAGACTCGGGTCTCTCGTACTTCCTTCCGATCTTGAAGGAACCGGTCGTGCCCGAAGCCGACGGCCGATTCCGCTACATCTCGGAACGCGCTGCCAACGGTCCCGTCACTGCCGGTGTCGTCGGTGGCACCACGATCGACCGCGAGGACCTGTCGCTCGAAGCGCATCAACGCGAGTTCGCCGGCGTCGTGGATCGATTCCACAGCCTGGGCTTCTCTTAGATCGTCGGCGGTCACGGTCGATCCGGTTCTGGTTTACGCCGAGGCGGCTTCCCTGAGGACGGCTTCGGTGATCTCGCTGTCCTCGTCGAGTGAGCGGATCGGCGCGATGCCCTTGACCTTCAGGGTGGCCTGATAGGACCGGACCGCTTCCAGCGGCATCATTTCGCCATCGGCGACCCGACGCATATGGTCGACGATGTCGACCTGGCTTTCGGCGAGATTGATCTTGCGGCCGAACAGCGCGACGCGCGCGCCGTATTTCTCAGCCTGGTAGAGGAGTTCGAAGGTATCGCGATGGGTTCCGGCGCCACCGCCGAGCACGCCGACAACAAGCTGGGGATCGTAGGCGACCAGTTCTTCCAGTGCCGCCGGGCCGTTGTACGGGTATTTGAGGAACTGTGGCCGCTTGGCCTTCAGGACCCCGGAAAGGCAGCGGGCCAGATTATCGTTGACGAACTGGCCGACCGCCTCCTTGGGAATGCCCGCATCGATGTTGGGATTGAACACCTCGAGGAAGTAGGTGATGCCGTTGGCGACGGCGTCCTCTCGGAAATCGTTGAACGCTTCGAGCGAGCGCAAATCGGCGTCGAGGTCGTTGACGAAGGTGATCGAGTAGAGGCCGAGGTCCGACAGGCCGGCCGTGGCGATGTCCTTGAGGACCGGGGTGCGGAACGGCCTGGACGGCCCGAGTTTGCCGTAGCCGTTGGGCCGCGCACCCCAGATGTCGGAGGTGTCGTTGGCCCTGAACGCCGGCTTCACCGCGCTGCCCTTGAAGGCGCCGGCCTCGGTTAGCAGTTCCAGGTTCGACGGCGAGACCAGCATGATGTCGAGTTGGTCCTGCCGAACGATCTCGGTAATGACGTCGAGAAACTCCGCGCGTGTGCGATGACGGACGAAGGCGCCATCCGCATCCCGAACCGGGCCGGTCGCCGGAATCGGATTCGACATGTCGCCATCCTTGGCGTCGGCGATGATGAAGTCGCCCTTGGCGTAGTTGCCAGCGCGGATCTTGGCGAGCTTGGTGTCAAGGCGAAACATGCGTGCTCCTCGTGAAAGGCTGGAGAATTGAAACGCGCCCGGAGGTGGGCGTTGACGACGATCGATGGGTCATGGTGACGGGGCCGATGCGGCTCGCGGCCGGTCTTGCGCGCTCGCGTCGTTCGACGATCCGCCGAGGACGAGCAGCGTGCCGGCGAGGAACGTGTCGCCAAGCCCGATGGTCGCGGCCGGCTTCTCCAGATAAGGGGCCGGACAGCACACGATCGACCAGCCGTCGCGCTGCCGGGAGGGCGGCAGCGGTGGTGTTCGAAACCGTGCGCCGTCCGGCAGTCGGTCGGGAACGGCGAAGTAGCCCGCGGCGGCGCGCGCGGCGGCAAGCAGACAACCGATCATCAACGCCTCGCGTTCGCGCTCGGGATCGCCGCGGGTCACGGTGAAGGCCCAGTCGTCGGCGTGGATGCAGATCCGCTCCAGCGCATGCGCTTCGGCGAGATGTTGGGCCGCCACGTCGGGCGATGTACCGGCCTGGGTCAGATCGGTGAGCTCCGACAGGCTCATCCCCAGCGACGTCGCGACCGGCATGAGCCGCTCGAGCGTCTGATCCCGTTGCTCGGGACCGTGGAAGTCGCCGAGTTCCACGTGAACGATTTCGAGGCCGGCGCGGCGCCAGGCGCTCGCGGTATCGGCGGCGTAGTCGAACTCCGCCGCTGCGTCCTCCGGCGCGATCTCGTTGAAGCCGCAGAGGACTCCTGCGCCGGCGTGGGCCGCCGCTTGAACCGAAGCGCGGACGAAGGCGGCATCGTGCTGCAGCGGATCGTGATCGAAGCGAACGATGGTCCGCGACGAGCGCGGCACCCGGCGCTCGCCGATCGTCTCGCCGGCCGTGAACTCGAAGACATAGTGTGGCGACCGCTCGCGACCGGCGGGCGACAGAGACGAGATCGGCACCAGTCCGTCGTCGCTCGCCACCAGCGTATCGGGATGGAGCACCGTCAGTTGGCCGGCGGTGCGGTCTTCGAGTGCGATCAAGGAACGGGCGCCCAGTTCGGCAAGCATATAAGCGGCTTGAGCGTTGGTGCCGCCGATCGCGCGACGACCGGTGACATGATCGTCGATCCATCTCGGGCCGCCCGGCCAATTGACGAACAACTCGCCGCCGATCCCGTTGAGCGCGCGTCGCTCGAGTTCGGCAAGCAGGGCCACGGCGTCCGGGTTCTGGTTGGCCGCGGCGCTTAAGGGTCCGACGGTTTCGTGGAAGGACAGATAGACGTCGACGCAGGTGCTGAAGCCACCAATGGTCAGGCGTGATCGCTTGGCGAGTTCCGGCAGCCGCGCGATGAGCGCGGTGTAGGCTTCGGACCAGGCGCGCGCCGTTGTCATGGTTTGTCGACCGCCCGGCTGGCGCGTCTTGGTTTGAGCGGCCGCGGTCCGGCCCACCCGGATGGCGAGCCGTTGCGGGCGCCTTGCCATCGGCACCGGGTCGTCCCGCCAAGCCTTGAGCGCCTCCCGGATATCATCGCCTTACCGCTCGCTGGATTGCTTTTTTTTGCATTTATATGCGAATATAAGCCTCATTGCCATTTACTAGATGCGTAAAACAGCAAGGTCAAGCTGGCATCGGCGGCGAAATGCGATACCGTGCGGCCGAGTCGCTTGGAACTCTCGGGGTCTGGGATGCCTACGGCAGAGAAAACCCGCTTATCGACGCAACTCGGTCGCGCAGACAGCGACTTTGCGCTCCCCGCGCGCCGGAGAAGCGAGCTTCTCAAGGTGGCAAAGACGCGGGGATCGATCACTGTGACCGAGATCGCCAGCGAGTTCGCGGTCTCCACCGACACCATCCGTCGCGACCTTGATTATCTCTCCAGCCGCGGCCTGCTCACCCGAACCCACGGCGGCGCCGTTCCCGTCGACGGGTTCATGGACCGTGACACCCCGGTCGCCATCCGCGTCAATGCCCGGGCGTCGGAGAAGGGGCGGATCGCCAAGGCCGCGGCCGCGCTGATCGTTGACGGCGAGACCCTGATCATCAACGGCGGATCGACCACCCGGGCGTTCGTCGGGGAATTGGGCGCCCTGCGCAACCTGACTATCGTCACCAATAACCTCGGCGTCCCCGCGGCGGTGCTGCCGAACACCGCGCGGGGCGTGTATCTTCTCGGCGGTCACGTCCGCCAGGAGTTGCAGGTCACCATCGGCGCGGTTGGCTTTGCGGACGCCGGTCCGATCAGCGCCGATACCGCCATCATCGGCGTCGGCGGCGTCTCTGCCTCCGGGCTTTCAACCACCATGCTCGAGGAATCGACGATGATCGCGGCGATGATGGAATCGGCGCGCCGGGTCATCGTGCTCGCCGATGCGGCCAAGTTCGGCGCCACGGTTCTGGCCCACATCGCGCCGCTGAAGCGCGTCCACCTGCTGGTCACCGATGCCGAGCCGCCTCCTGACCTGATGGTCGCGCTCGGCGAGGCCGAGGTCGAGGTCATCGTCGCCGGCTGACTCGCCGGGCATCCTATCAGAACACGTTACGTCGCCGTTGCCGTTCAAGGGCGGCACCCTGCGCGGGCGCTGCTCAGCCGGCCGACTCGCGGCTCCGTCCCGGCCGCAATGACACCTCCGTTTTGGCTTCCAGATGCGACTTCGTGCGCGACCGGCTTGCTTGACGGGTCTCTGATACACTGATAAAACAGCAAAACATTGCGTTTTCTCGCTTGAATAAGGCGTTTTCTCGCGTGTAGGGTCGATGCTCGGCCGGCCGTCGGAGGCTGACGCGGGCTGACAGTCAGCGGTCTGCGGGAGGGGCGGATCGGGGCTGGTCTGGATAGTGAAGGAGCCTGCGTCCGCGTCGTCCAGGCGGAGGCGGGCCTAACTGGGAGGAAGATATGACGTTCCGAAAAACTGTGCTGCTGTTGAAGTCGACGGCTGTTGCGCTTGCGCTCACCGCGACCGGCGCCGCGGCTGAGGCGAATCTCGAGTTCATCCAGTGGTGGGAGCCGGAGCTTCCGGCCGGTGCGTTGCGCGAGATCATGGATGATTTCGAAGCGCAGAACCCGGGTATCACCGTCGAACTGGTCAGCGGCCCGTACGCCGCCACCCGCGATCAGATCGTCATCGGCGCAGCGTCCGGGACGCTGAGCGACGTGGTCGGTCTCGACGGGGCGTGGGTGAACGACCTCGCCAAGCAGAACGCCATCGCCGCGATGGACCCGCTGATGCAAGCGTCCGATTTCGATTCCGATCAGGTCGCCGCGATCATCAGCCTTAACGGCAACAGTTACATGTTCCCGGTGGCTTCGTTCGTCTATCCGGTGTTCATGAACGTCGACCTGCTCGAGGAATCAGGCGTCGACACGATACCGACGACACGCAGCGAGTTCGTCGACGCCGCGCGGAAGCTCACCGACGAATCGAAGAACCAGTATGGCTGGGTCCTGCCGCTGTCGTTGCAGGCGCCGAACGGCATCCAGAACGACGTGATGTCGTGGGTCTGGGCGTCGGGCAAGAGCATGCTGAAGGACGGCCAGCCCGATCTCACCAACCAAGACGTGGTCGGAACGCTGGAGTTCGTCCAGTCCATGTACGATGAGGGCCTGATCTCGCCTGGCGCCTTCGCCAAGAAGGAGCAGGACAAGGTCGAGGAATTCGTCAACGGCCGCGTCGCGATGATGGTCGACTCGTTGGCGCACATCAATCTCATCCGCGACCGCAATCCGGACCTCAACTTCGCCATCACCGCGGTGCCCGCCGTCGACGGCTACGACGGCGCGCGTGGGCTGCCCTATGCCTCCTGGGGGATCGGCATCGCCGAGAACAGCGAGCATAAGGAAGAAGCGTTCAAGCTCGTCTCGTATCTGATGAGCCCGGAAGTGAACGCCAAGCTGGTATCGATCGCCAACGCGTTCCCGGGCAACGTCAACGCCGAGCCTGATTTCGTGACCACCGACGAGCTGTTCGCGACCGCGTTCGAGATCTTCCAGAACGGTTATCTCGCCAACGAGTTCGTCGGCCTGCCGGTGGCCGAGGAACTCATGCGTCAGTTGGGTGTCGAGGTTCAGCAGATGCTCGACGGCAATCAGACGGCCGCTGAAGCCGCTGCCAAGGCGCAGACCAAGTGGGAAGCGGAGTTCTAGGTTTTTCCGCTGACTGTGCAGAAACCCGACGTTCGAGCGGCGCGCCGGCTGGTGCGTCGCTCTTCATTTGTCGATGTTAGGCTTCGCGACGTCTACGCAATCGCCGCCGCTTGCTAGAATGAGGCCTCGGCAGGACATGTCGCCCAGCGTTTGGAGGGTGGCGCAATGGTGAACTTCGTGACCCGCTCGTCATCTCCGGCAGGTGTCGCGCGCATCTTCTTCGGAGGCCGCCTGAACAGCAAGGCGATGCGGCCGTATCTCTACATCGCCCCGGCTATCGCGCTGTTCTTCCTGCTGATGCTGTTCCCGATGGCGATGGTGTTTCGCTACTCGGTGATGGACGGGGCGATCCTCAGCCCCAATCCGACCTTCGTCGGCCTACAGAACTTCCAGCAGATTTTCGCCGATCCGGTCTTCCGTCTGTCGATCGGCAACACGCTCTACTTCACGGTCATGAGCGTGGTCTTCCACCTCATCCTCGGTCTGTCGTTTGCCCTCCTGCTCAATTCGCGGCGGGTCAACCCGACACTTCGGAGCATCCTCAGGGTGCTCTACATCCTGCCCTGGCTGTTCACTGCCGTGATCATCGCGATCATCTGGCGCCTGATCCTCGATCCGAATGGCGTCGTTAACGCGATCCTGATGACGCTGAACGTCATCGACTTCAAGGTCGAATGGTTCTCGTCACCGGATACCGCCATCCACGCGCTGACCTTCGTCAACATCTGGGCCGGCTACCCGCTCTACATGGTCACGCTGCTCGCGGGCCTTCAGGGTATCCCGGACGAGCTCTACGAAGCCGCGAGCATCGACGGCGCTAATGAGGCCCAGAAGCTGTGGCACATCACGCTGCCGCAGCTTGTGCCGATCATGGTCAGCATCGCGCTGCTCGACTTCATCTGGACGATGCAGGTGTTCCCGCTGGTGTGGATGACCACCGGCGGCGGCCCGATCCACGCGACCGAGATGATGAGCATCTACACCTACAAGATGGGCTTCACCCGCTTCGAGTTCTCGCTCGCCTCGGCAAGCGCGGTGATCATCTTCATCCTCTCGATGAGCATGACCTACTTCTACATCAAGCATCAGAAAGCCAGTCAGTGATCAGGCCATGAGACAGCGCCGCGCCTGGAAGTTCGATTCCACGACCCTGTTCGTCTATCTCGGCCTTGCCGCCGGGCTGGTGTTCGCCGGTTTTCCAATCCTGTGGATGTTCTTCAGTTCGCTGAAATCGAACACCGAAATCTTTTCGCTGCCGCCGCGGATCTTGCCGGATGTGTTTACGCTGACCGCTTACGAAGCGATCTTCAGCGATCCGGTGAAGATCCGGTTCTTCATCAACTCCTACTTCGTTGCCGGTGTCGTGACGTTCCTGACGCTGATCGTCGCCACGCTCGCCGCCTACGCGTTCAGCCGCTATGAGTTCCGGCTGAAGAAAGTCGCCAACCTCCTGGTGATCAGCACCCAGACCGTGCCGCCGATCACCCTGATCATTCCCTACTTCGGCATGGTGGTCGCGTTCGGGATTTTCGACACCTACCTGGCGCTGATCCTGACCTACATGGTCTTCACGCTGCCCTATGCGATCCTGCTGATGACCGGGTATCTCAACACGCTGCCCAAGGAACTCGACGAGGCGGTGCTCGTCGATGGCGGATCGAGCTGGACGGCGCTCTGGCGGGTGATCGTGCCGGTCTCGATCCCCGGCATTGTTGCCACGTCGGTCTATACCTTCCTGCTCTCCTGGAACGAGTTCCTGTTCGCACTCACGCTGACCAAATCGACCGACCTCAGAACCGTGCCGATCGGTATCCAGTTACTGATGGGGCAGCACGCGTTCGAATGGAACGAGATGATGGCGATGAGCGTGTTGGGGTCCTTGCCGCTGCTGCTTCTCTATCTCATTGCCCAGCGGTACTTCCTCGCCGGGATGACCGCCGGCTCGGTGAAGGTTTGATCCTTTCGCTAACGGACCATTCGCCCGAGCGCGCGGCCGGCACTGGCTTGCTTGCGGATCGACGTCGGGTCAGCCCTGTTTCCGTGGGTCGAAAGCGGATAAGGAAACCTGACAACGAGGCGTCGGCAGGCAACGGCCGTCGCCTCAGCAACCGGGAGACCCTCTTGCGCGAAAGACGGAACGGGTCGGGCGACAGCCGCGCGGCCGACCATATCGTGACGACGATCGAGCGGCGGATTTCCGAAGGAACGCTCGCCGATTCCGCGCCGCTGCCGCCCGAGCGGGTGCTGATGGAGGAGTTCGGCGCGAGCCGCACCGTCGTACGCGAAGCGATCACCGCACTCGCCAACCGTGGTCTGATCGAAACGCGGCCACGGTACCGGCCGATCGTCCGCCGGGTCGGCTACGAGACGGTCATCGACACCACCGGGCCGATCATCCGCAAGCTCCTGAACCATCCGACCGGAGTCGAGAACCTCTACCAGACCCGGGTGTTCATCGAGCGCGGCCTTGTCCGCGAGGCGGCGATGCACGCCTCGAAGACGAACATCGGCGAACTGAAACGCGCGCTTGCCGAAAACCATGCGGCGATCCCGAGTTCGGATGACTTCTACCGGACCGACACCGCGTTTCACCGTGTCTTCTACAAGGTACCCGGCAATCCGATCTTTCCGGCGGTGCATGAAGGGTTCGTGTCATGGCTCGCACCGCACTGGGAGCGGATGCGGCGATCGCCCGAGGACAACCAACACAATTACCGTGCCCATGAGGCGATCTACACCGCGATCCTCGAGCGCGATCCAGATGCGGCCGAAGACGCGCTGGTGGCCCATCTCGCCGATGCCTGGGACCTGGTGAGCGGGACATTCGACTGAGACGATCGATCGACGCTCATCCGCCGGCATATCCGGATCGAACATTTTTCATCTTGTGAACAACGCGCCTTCGTCTTCGCTAACTAAAGCAGTCGGCGACCGCCTCGGCGTTTGCGCGAACGCCGAGACATCCACGAAAGGTGAGTGCCATGCCGAGACCCGTTGCAGTCAACCACATCGGTGCTGTCGTCCCGGATATCGAGGCGGCGATCGACTGGTATCGCGATGTCATGGGTTTCGGCCTGGTGGCCGGGCCGTTCGACCTGCGGCCCGACGATCCCAACGGCGCCCAGACCATGGACGTGCTCGGCGAAAAGCTGAAGCACCTCCGGATTGCTCATATGAGTTCGGCGAACGGTGTCGGCCTCGAGCTGTTCGAGCCGGTCGATCCCAAGATCGAAAGGCGGGACGACATGGTCGAGTTCTGGCGGAACGGCTTCTTCCATATCTGCGTCACCGACCCCGACGTGGAAGGGCTCGTCGCCCGGATCGTCGAGACCGGCGGGAAGCAGCTCTCAAAGTTCTGGCGGGAACGGCCGCCGCACCCCGAATACCGTATGTGTTACTGCGCCGATCCGTTCGGCAATGTGGTCGAAGTCTATTCGCACCAGTACGAGCACATGCAGGCGCATCGCGAGGCGCTCAACGACGCGCGTCAGTGATCCGACCTACCGAGCGGGAGCGCTTTCATCGTGCCGCACGGCGGCGCGGTCGTCCCGGCTTGGCCGTGGGCCGCGCAAGCTGCTTCCGCGGCCCCACCGTGTCGCGCTCGATCAGTGTGTTGAGGACTCTCAGGCGCATGGGAAACGCCCACGCCCGCTCGCCGCTTATGCGTTCGCGCAGCAGCTTGACGGCAGTCGCACCCTCCTCCTCGCCGTTGACCCGGACGGTGGTGAGCGGCGGGGAGACCTGCGTCGCGGCGGCGAAATCGCCGAAACCCATCACCGAGACATCGTCGGGGATCTTCAGCCCCCGGGACAGAAGTTCCGACACCACGGTTACCGCCAAACCGTCGTGGGAGCAGAAGTAGGCGGTCGGCCAAGCGCCGCCGTCGAGGCGTTGCTCGAGGACCTGACGGAAGGTGTTGTCGTGGGTCCAAGTCAGGTGGTGCAGGGTACACCCGCCGATCTCCTCCAGCGCCTGCTGCAGCCCATAGAAGCGGGTGAAGCGTCCCCTGAAGGTAGGCGGTCCGTGAACATAAGCGATCTCGCGGTGCCCGAACCCGAGCAGGTATTCGGCGACGGCGGCACCGGCCTCGTGTCCGGCGCCACCCACCATGTCCACGTCCTCATTTGTCGCACAGAAGCCGAGCCGGACGACCGGGATGCCCATCGACCTGGCTTTCTTGACGCTTTCGATTTCGTCGACGCCGGACACGATCAGTCCGACGCAGTCGGCGAACATGCCCATGTATTCGTGGCGGTGAGAGGTCCAGTGAACTCGCAGGTCGAAGCCGAGCCGCTCCGCTTCACGCCGCGCCCCGCTCTGCAACTGGATCTGAAGCTCGCTGTTGATGCCGTGGACGTCGTCGAACAGGAGACCGATGGTGCGGCGGTGGGCAGGCGTTGGCTTCCGGTAGCCGAGCTCCGTTGCCGCCGCGTGGACACGCTTACGCGTCGCCTCGCTGACCCCGGGCTTGTCCGACAACGCGCGCGATACGGCAAACTTCGAAAGCCCGGTGGCCTCCGCCAGCATCTGCATCGTGACCCGTTTGGTTGTCATCGCCCCTCCCGGCGGCGCCGTTTTCCCTAACGAGAACATAACGCTTTACATAACAAATCAAGAGTATCAAGCTAAGTTGTTCGCCACAAAAAGCGATAACGGGAGGAGTCATGTTGTTCGCTTCGCGCGGGGCGTGGACGGTCGGCGCATTGGTCGCGGCCGCCACCCTGTCTATGTCGGCTTTCGCCGTCGAACCTCAGGAATCAACCTCACTACAGCCGCTCGTCGACAGCGGTGACCTGCCGCCGATCGCCGAACGGCTGCCGGCAAACCCGTTGGTCATCACCCCGACCGAGCGGGCCGGGCAGCAGGGCGGCGACTGGAACCACGCCCTGATGGGTACCGGCGGACTGTCGATGCTGGTGCGTTACCAGGGCTATGACCCGATGGTCCGGTTCACGCCCGACTGGTCCGGCGTCGAACCCAACGTCGCCGAGTCGTGGGAGGTCAGCGACGACTCTCGCGAATACACGTTCCATCTGCGCGAAGGGCACAAATGGTCGGACGGCGAACCGTTCACCACCGAGGACGTGCGCTTCTGGTACGAGGATGTCGTCCTCAACGACAACATCGCGGCCGGCAGCCTGAACTTCTGGAACTCCGGTGGTGAGCTCGGCGCGCTCGAGATCATCGACGATCACACGTTCAAGGTGACCTTCAAGGAACCGAACGGTGTCTTCATCCAGCAGCTTGCCTGGGCCGACAACGATCAGATCGTGCGCACGCCGGCCCATTACCTCAAGCAGTTCCACATCGACTACAACCCGCAAGCCAATGAGCTGGCGCAGGAGCAGGGCCTCGATAGCTGGGTCGCTTTGTTTCAGCGCGAGTTCGGACCCGGTGCCAACGAGTTCTTCCTGAACTCCCGCCGTCCGACATTGGCGGCGTGGGACTTCGAGGTCGCCCCCGGCGAGAACACCGAGCAGGCGATCGCGGTGCGGAACCCGTACTATTTCAAGATCGACACCGAAGGCACCCAGCTGCCCTACTTCGATCGGGTCGTCTATCAGATCGTCAACGACCCGGAGGTTCTCCTGTTGAAGACCCTCCAGGGCGAAGTCGACATGATGGACCAGTACATCGGCACGCCGGTCAACAAGCCGGTTCTTTTCGACGGGCAGGAGGCCGGCGACTTCGGCTTCTATACGCTCAAGAACACCGCCGCCAACGTGATGGTTTTCCAGCTCAATCTGAACCATCCCGACCCGGTCAAGAATGCGCTGTTCAATGAACGCAGCTTCCGCGAGGCGCTGTCCCATTCGGTGGATCGGCAGGCGTTGATCGACGGGGTGTTTGTTGGGCAGGGCTCGCCGGCTCAGCCGTCGATCGTCGAGGGCGATCCGCTCTACGTCGAGCGCCTCGCCAAGCAGCACACGGAGTTCGATCCGGCGAAGGCCAACGAACTCCTCGACGCGTTGCTGCCGGAGAAGGACGACGAAGGCTATCGCCTCGATTCGGAAGGCCGCCGGGTGACGATCATCTTCGAGATCGATCAAGCGCGCACGACCTTCGTCGACATGTTCCAGCTCGCGCTGCCGATGTTCCGTGAGGTTGGGATCGACGCCCAAATCCGCACCATGGATCGGTCGCTGTGGGAGACCCGCGTCCGGCAGGGGCGTGAGTACGACGCCACCGCGCATCAGTTCGGCGCCAACGCCGGCATCGCGGCGATCCTTGACGCGCGCTACTTCGTGCCGTTCAACGCCAACGCCATGTATGCACCTGGCTGGGCGCAATACTACGGCGACCCGGACAATCCGGAGGCGATCGAGCCGCCCGAGGAGGTCAAGGCCCAGCAGGAGCTCTACCGCACGCTGCTGTCGACCGGCGATCCGGCCAAGCAGCGAGAGATGATGATCGAGCTCCTCAACAATGCGGCCGATCAGTTCCTGGTGTTCGGCGTCAGCCTGCCGCCGGACGGCTACGGCGTCATCAAGAACGACATGGTCAACACCATGGATGTGATGCCGAACTCGTTCGGCTGGCCGACGCCGGCTCCCTCCCGCCCGGAGCAGTTCTTCAAAGGCTGACTTCAGGCAGCATGCTTCCCGCCGGTTCGTCCAGAGCCGGCGGGAAGGACAGAGCAAGACGGCGACGACGAGATCAAAGACATGGACATTCCGGTTTCGACCGACGACCGGCGGCTGCGCGCAGCCGACTGGTACAAGACCGCCACGCGCTGGACCCAGCTGACGCTCGCCGAGGACGATCCCGTCAAGTTCGATCCGGACTTCTGGATCGACATTTTCAAGCGAACCCGGTCCAACGCCACATGCCTCAGCGCCGGTGGGTACATCGCGTATTATCCGAGCAAGGTACCGCTCCACTACGTCTCCAAGTATCTCGGCGACAGCGATCCGTTCGGCGATCTCGTTGCCGGTGCCCGGGACCTCGGCATGCACGTCATGGCCCGGGTCGATCCCCACGCCATTCATCAGGACGCGGCCGACGCCCATCCCGAATGGGTTGCCTGTGATGCCAGCGGCGCGCCGCGTCGGCATTGGGCCTATCCGGATGTGTGGGTGACCTGCGCCTATGGCGACTACAACGCCAAGTTCATGCCGCAGGTGGTTGCCGAAATCGCCGCCAACTATGACATCGACGCGGTCTTCGCCAACCGCTGGCAGGGGCATGGCATCTGCTACTGCGAAACCTGCAAGAGTCGGTTTGGCGCGTTCAGCGGCAAGGAGCTTCCGCGCACCACCGATCCCGACGATCCGGTGTGGCAGAGCTGGGTCGCCTGGCGGCGCCAGGTGCTCAGTCAGATCATCGTCGACTGGGACGAGGTCGCCAAGGCCGCGCGCCCGCACGTTCGCTTCATCCCCAACATGAGCGGCGCCTCGCTGATGGAGTTCGACCTCGACATCATCGAGGCGTACTGCCCCTTCCTGGTGGTCGATCATCAAGGGCGGCGGGGAACCGAGCCGGTCTGGACATCTGGCCGCAACGGCAAGCGAATGCGTGCCTCGTTCCCGGATCGACCAGTCGTCCAGATCGCCTCGATCGGACCGGAGGATGTCCACCGCTGGAAGGATGCGGTCACCACCGGCCCGGAGATCCAGAGCTGGATCGCCAACGGGACGACGCACGGCCTGCGCCCGTGGTTTACCAAGTTTAACGGCGTCGTGCCGGACACTCGCTGGGTGGAGCCGGTGATCGATGTTTTCGCGATCGATGAGGCGATCGAGCCGGTCTGTTCGGCGATGACGCCGACAGCCGACATCGCCGTTGTCGATCCGGCGACCACGTTGCGGCATCAGGCGCGGGAGACTCTGCGCGCCGCCGAGCATCACGACCTTGGTTTCTATCACGCCCTCGTCGAGGCCCGACTGCCGTTCGAGATGATCTCCGACACGACGCTTGATCCGGCCCGGCTCGACGCGTTCAAAGTCCTGGTGATCCCCAACGCGCCATGCCTGTCCGACGCACAGTGCCAGGCGCTGCGGGCGTATGTGGAGCGCGGCGGCAGCATGGTGGCCGCCTACGAGACCTCCGCCAGCGACGAGAACGGTGAGCCGCGCGCCGAACTCGGCCTTGCCGACGTGTTCGGCGTCACCCGACAAGGGCGGACCCGCGAAGGGTTGCGCAACACTTACATCGCGCTTGGCGGCGCGCACCCGGTTAACGAAGGCTTCGGCGACGCACGCCGGATCATGGGCGGGACCGCAACGCTCGACGTCGTCGCCGCTCCGGGGACGATCTCACCGTTCCTCACCATTCCGGACTTCCCTGACCTGCCGATGGAGGAGGTCTATCCGCGCGAGGAGCCGCATGCCCCGGCGGTGGTTGCCCGCGAAACGCCGCAAGGCGGACGGGTCGTCTATGTCCCCTTTAACATCGGCGCGGTGTTCTGGGACGTGTTGACGGCCGACCATGGCCGACTGATCGGCAACGCAGTCCGCTGGGCGCTTGGTGAGGAGCCGCGCGTCGTCGTCGACGGTGGTGGTGTTCTCGATATTGCCGTTCGCAAGAGCGCGGACGGGCTGGCGGTCTCTCTGTTCAATCTCACCAATCCGATGATGATGAAGGGACCGGTGCGGTCGCTCTATCCGAGCGGTCCGCAAAGGGTGCGGATCCGTCTGCCCGAGGGCCGGCGTGTTGCGCAGGCGCGCCTGCTCGTTGCCGACTCGACAAGGCCGGTGGTTGTGGACGACGCTTATGCGATCGTCGATGTGCCGTCGTTCGAGTTGTTGGAGGTTGTGCATTTTGCGTGGGCGTGATCCCCTGACCGTCGGGACGACCATGGTCGATTAGCCGAGACCGTCGGGATGCTCCGCTACTTCATCAAACGCATCCTCTACATGATCCCGACGCTGTTCGGGATGTCGATCATCGCGTTCGTCATCATCCAGCTTCCGCCGGGCGACTACCTGACCGCGGTGATCGCGGCGATGCAGGACGCCGGTCAGGTCGCCAACGAAACCGAGATCGCGCGCCTGCGTGCCGCTTACGGTCTCGATGACCCGGTCTACATCCAGTACTTCAAATGGATCGGCGGCATCCTCTTCCGTGGCGATTTCGGCTGGTCGTTCGAGTGGAACCGGCCGGTCGCCGATCTGATCTGGGACCGGATGGGACCGACCCTGTCGATCTCTATTCTGTCGCTGTTGTTCGTTTGGGCGGTTTCGCTGCCGATCGGCATCTATTCGGCGGTCCGCCGTCATTCGATCGGCGATCACGTCTTTACGCTGCTCGGTTTCATCGGGCTCGCGATCCCCAACTTCATCCTCGCCCTGACGCTGATGTACCTGACCTACCGCTATCTCGGTCAGAGCGTCGGCGGCCTCTATTCGCCGGAGTATGTCAACGCGCCGTGGTCGTGGGACAAGTTCCTCGACATGCTCGCCCACCTCTGGATTCCGGTGGTCGTCATCGGCACCGCCGGTACCGCCGCGCTGATCCGGATCCTGCGGGCCAACCTCACCGACGAGTTGAGCAAGCCCTACGTGCTCACTGCCCGCGCCAAGGGCCTGCCGGAATACAAGGTTGTGCTGAAATATCCGGTGCGGATTGCGCTGAACCCCTTCGTTTCGGCGATCGGCTGGGTGCTGCCGGAGCTGATCTCGGGCATCACCATCACCGCGATCGTGCTTAATCTCCCGGCGGCGGGACCGCTGCTTCTCCAGGCCCTAGTGTCCCAGGATATGTACCTCGCCGGCAGCTTCATCCTGCTCCTCGGCGCGCTGACGCTGATCGGCATGCTGATCTCCGATCTGCTGCTAGCGCTGCTCGACCCGCGGATAAGGTTCAACTGATGTCGATGCCGCTGCCGGCCGACGAGCTGGACGATCCCGGACCCGCGATCAGCCCGCTGAAGCCCGGCGGCGAGACCCGCTCGATCGCGGCGGCCGGGCAGTGGACCCTGATCTGGCACAAATTCGTCCGCAACAAGGTCGCGGTCGCCGCCGGCATCGTCATCGTCGTGTTCTACCTGATCGGCCTGTTCGCCGAGTTCCTGGCCCCATCGCTGCCGGAGACCGCTCGGCCGCAGTTCAGCTATGCGCCCCCGCAGAGCCTCGCCTTCTTCGTCACCGACGAGGACGGCGAATCTCGGTTCCTGCCACACGTCAAAGGCTACCAAGTCGAGATCGATCAGGAATCGCTGCGGCGCATCTTCACCGAAGATCCGGACAAGATCATCCCGATCGGGATGTTCGTCGAGGGACCCGCGTACAAGCTCTGGAACCTCATCCCGATGAACGTCCACCTGTTCGGGCCGGTCAACGCCAATGAGCCCGCTTACCTGTTGGGCGCTGACAAGCTCGGTCGCGATCTCTTGACGCGGCTGATCTATGGCACGCGGGTGTCGCTGTCGATCGGCCTGGTTGGCGTCGCCATGTCGCTGCTGCTCGGCATCGTCCTCGGCGCGCTCGCCGGCTACTACGGCGGCTGGGTCGATGTCGTGGTGCAGCGGATCATCGAGATCATCTCGTCGATGCCGACCATCCCGCTGTGGCTCGGGCTTGCCGCGGCGGTGCCGCTCACCTGGTCGCCCCTCCAGGTCTATTTCATCATCACCCTGATCGTCTCGCTGCTCGCCTGGACCGGGCTGGCACGCGAGGTGCGGGGGCGGTTCTATTCGCTGCGGGGCGAGGACTTCGTCACTGCCGCGCGCCTCGACGGTTCGAGCGAGCCGCGCATCATCTTCCGCCACATCCTGCCGTCGCTGACCAGCCACATCCTCGCCGTGGTGACGCTGGCCCTACCGATCATGATCGTCGCGGAAACCGCACTGTCCTTCCTTGGCATAGGGCTGAAGCCCCCGGTGGTCTCATGGGGCGTTCTGTTGCAGGACGCCAGGAACATTCGAACGGTTGCGACCGCGCCGTGGCTCCTGATCTGGCCGGCGGCCGCCGTGGTCAGCGCCGTGCTCTCCTTCAATTTCCTCGGCGACGGCATGCGCGACGCCGCCGACCCGTACGGGCAATAAGGCGATGCAGGATCGGATTGCCCCCGGCCCCGATGGCAGCGTCCCCGACGCGGGCGACACCGTGCTGACCGTCGAGAACCTCAGCATCGACTTTCACCTCAGGACTCACATCCTTCACGCCGTCCGCAATGTCAGCTTCGACCTCCACCGCGGCGGCACGTTCTGCCTAGTTGGCGAAAGCGGCTCGGGCAAGAGCGTGACCGCCCGGGCGCTGCTGCGGATCATCGACAAGGAAGCGCGGGTCACCGGCGGGCGCATCATCCTGAAGACGGGCCCGGAGCCGCTCGACCTGACCGCGCTTGGCGAAGACAGCCGCCAGATACGCGACGTTCGCGGCGGCCGCATCGGTCTCGTCTTCCAGGAGCCGATGAGCTCGCTGTCGCCGGTCCACACCATCGGTTCGCAGATCGTCGAGGCGTTGCGCCTCCACCGTCACATGGACAAGCGCGCGGCGTTGCGGGAGACCGTCGAACTGCTCCGCCAGGTCGAGATCGCCGATCCGGAGAACATGGTGAAGCGCTACACGTTCGAGTTCTCCGGCGGCATGCGCCAGCGGGCGATGATCGCCATGGCGCTCGCCTGCGATCCTGACATCCTCATCGCCGACGAGCCGACCACCGCCCTCGATGTCACCACCCAGGCTGAGATCCTCGACCTGATCAAGCGGCTCCAGATGTCGCGGGGCATGGCGATGCTCCTGATCACCCACGACCTCGGCGTTGTCGCCGAGGTCGCCGATCGGGTCGCGGTGATGCGCTATGGGGAGATCGTCGAGCAGGGTTCGGTCGACGATATCTTCTATCGCCCGTCTCATCCCTATACCCGGCGTCTGCTAGAATCGACGGTGCGCCTTGAGCACCACGCGCACGTTGGGTCCGCAGCCGATCCCTCCGAACCCGTATCGCCGCCGCGCGCGGTGCTGTCGGTTCGCGGTCTCACCAAGGCTTTCGGCGCAGGCCGCCAGTGGCTCGGCTCGCCGGGGCACGCGTTCAAGGCGGTCGACGATGTCAGCTTCGATCTCGAGGACGGCGAGAACCTCGGCATCGTTGGCGAAAGCGGATCGGGTAAGACAACGCTCGGCCGGCTGATCCTGCGCATCATGGACCCGACCGCCGGCAACGTGATCTACCGACCCGACGCCGCAGCGGACGAAGTTAACGTCACCGATCTCGACAAGCGAAACCTGCGCAAGTTCCACGCCCAAGTCCGCCTTATCTTCCAGGACCCTTTCTCGTCGCTGAACCCGCGGATGACGGTCAAGCAGATCATCGGCGAGCCGCTGCTGGTCAACGGTCGGGCCAAGGGCAAAGCGCTGGAGGAACGGGTCGGCGAATTGATGGAGACGGTCGGGCTCGATCCAGCGGCGATGGAGCGTTTCCCGCACGCGTTCTCCGGCGGTCAGCGGCAGCGTATCGGCATCGCCAGGGCACTGGCGCTCGACCCCCGCATCATCATCGCCGACGAGGCGACTTCGGCCCTCGATGTGTCGATCCGCGCCCAAATCCTCGACCTACTCCTCGGCATCCAGGAGCGGCTACGGCTCAGCTTCATCTTCATCTCACACGACATCGCCGTGGTCCGCTACTTCTGCCAGCGCGTTGCGGTGATGCACAAAGGCAAGATCGTCGAGATCGGATCGGCCGAGCAAATCTGCACCGAGCCGCAACAGCCCTACACCCAAAGCCTCATCTCCGCCGTTCCCAACCCCGACCCGCGTAACAAGCGCATGCTCCACCGCACCCGTTTCGTCGCATAAGGAACCATCACGTGCCGAAATTCTCCGCCAACCTTTCCTTCCTCTATCCCGACCTCGACTTCACCGATCGGTTCGCCGCCGCGGCGGCGGATGGCTTTCGGGCGGTCGAGTACATGAGCCCGTACGAGGTTCCAGCCGAAACCCTCGCCGGCCTGCTCGCCGAACACGGCTTGACGCAAGCGCTGTTCAATCTTCCGGCAGGTGACTGGGCTGGGGGCGAGCGCGGTGTCGCCTGCTTGCCGGACCGGGTCGACGAATTCCGCGCCGGCGTTGACGCGGCGATCGCTTATGCGCTGGCGCTCAAGTGCTCCAAGATCAACTGCCTCTCTGGTGTCGCGCCGGAGGGTGTGGAACGGTCGGTGCTTGAAGAAACGCTGGTTGCCAATCTGCGCTACGCCGCCGAGCGGCTGGACGCAGCCGGCATCAAGCTCGTGCTTGAGCCGATCAACACCCGCGACATTCCGGGCTTCTTCATCCCGCGCACCGACGACGCGGAAGCCATCTTCGCGCGCGTCGATCACGCCAATCTGTTTCTGCAATACGACGTCTATCATGCCCAGGTCATGCAGGGCGATCTGGTCGAGACCCTTCGGCGGCTGGCGCCCCGCATCGCCCACATTCAGATCGCCGATAATCCGGGACGACACGAGCCGGGGACCGGCGAGATCAACTATTCCTTCGTGCTCGCTGCCATCGATGACGTCGGCTACGACGATTTCGTCGGCTGCGAATACAAGCCGCAAACCGACACCAGCGCCGGCCTGAGCTGGATGCGTCCCTACCGCTGACCACTGGAGCCGGGCGCTTCCCGCCCGGCTCCTTGGCCCAAACGAATTGCCCCGCGGACCGCGCTGTCCGTCCGCTCCGATCGTCGAAAGAAAGGATGACTCATGCCACAGTCCGGCCCCCAAGTACCGTTCGGTGCGGTCTATTTCCGCAAGTCCAATCCGCCGCGCGAGGATTGGGAACGCGACTACGGGATCGCCGCCGAAGACGGCCTCAACGTCTTCCGGTACTGGTTCATGTGGAGCGCGATCGAGCGGGCGCCCGACTCCTACGACTGGGAGGAATACGATCGCCAGCTCGACATGGCGGCGGACAACGGTATTAAGACGATCATTGCCATCCTGCTTCACGCCGCGCCGGACTGGGCGGTGCGCAAATACGCGCACGGCCGGCAGATGACCTGGGACGGGACGCCGCTGCCATCGCTGATGGGCCCGTCGGCTGCGACCGGCGGCTTCGCCGGCAACAGCGGCGGCGCCGGCACGTTGACGCTCAACTGCCCGGAAGTGCGCGAGCAGGCCCGCAAGTTCATGGTAGCGCTCGCCGAGCGCTACAAGGGACACGCCGGGTTCTGGGGCTACGACGTCTGGAACGAGTGCAACTACTCGCCCGACGTTGACTTCAACCCGTTCACCAAAGCCCGCTACCGCGAGTGGCTGCGCGCCAAGTACGGCGACCTCGAAACGCTGTCGCGCGCCTGGTATCGCTATTCCTACGCCGAGTGGGACGATATCGAGCCGCCGGCGCGGACCGCACCCTATCCCGAAAACCTCGACTGGCTCGCCTTCAAGCGCGACGACTACTACGACCAGATGCAGTGGAAGATCGACACGATCCGGGCGATCGACCAGGACTGCCTGATCGCCGCCCATGGCGTGTCCGGCGCGATCACCGACATGGCGTCGCGCGGCTGCGACGATTGGCTGGCGGCCTCCAAGGTCGAGGCCTACGGCTTCACCTGGATCGCGGCGCGCAAGGGCAATCAGCCGTGGCGCAACTTTCACGGCGTCGATCTCACCCGCTGTGCGTCGCGAGGCAAGCCGTTCTGGCACGCCGAACGCCAGGGTGGACCGCTGTGGATCCAGCCGCAAGTGGTCGGTCGCGACAAGGAGGACGGCCGCGTCGCCGAGCCCGAGGACATCCGGGTCTGGACGATGACGTCGTTCTCTGGCGGCGCCCGCGGCATCATGAACCTGCGCTATCGTCCGCTGCTCGACGGCCCGTTGTTCGGCGCCTTCGGTTCCTACGGTATGGACGGTTCGCGCACACCGCGGTCAGACATGGCGAGCGCCATGGCGAAATGGGCCAATGACCAAGCGCAGAAGCCGGTGATGGCGGCGCGTCCCGTCGGTGGCGACATCGGTATTCTGATCGCGCCCGAGACCCAGCAATGGGCCTACCTCCTCAACTATCAGGGTCAGTTCGACACCTATCCGGCGGCGATGTGGGGCGCCTATCGCGGCTTCTTTGACAATGGTCTCCAGCCCGATTGGGTTCACATCGATGACATGGACTCCTACGACGCCCTCTACGCCCCGTACCCGATCATGCTGACCCGCGAACATGCCCGGCGGCTGGCCGCCTGGGTCGAAACCGGTGGCACGCTGATCTCCGAAGCTTGCCCCGGCTATTTTGGCGATCGCGGTAAGGTGGGAACCGTGCAGCCCAACAACGGTCTCGACGTGCTGTTCGGCGCCCGCGAAAGCGAGGTCGAGTTCATGCCCGATATCGGCGACCGGATTCGCTTCACCCATGATGGGCTGACGCTCACCGGCGGCGGCTTCCTCCAGTCCTATACGCTGGCCAGCGGTGAGGCCCGCGGGGCGTTTACCGACGGGCGACTCGCCATGGTCGAGAACACACACGGGGACGGACGGACGTTGCTGATCGGCACCCATCCGTCGGTCGGCTACTATCGTGACGAAGCGGAAACCGGCCGGCAGTTCTTCGCCCGGATGTTCGCCTTCACCGGCCGGACCCAGCACGCCAGGGCCGACAATCCGCTGATCCAGGTGCGCATCCATGAGGGCGACGGGCGCACCTATGCGTGGTTCCTCAACCCGACGCGCCAGACTCAGTCGGGCCGCGTGGTCTTCGGCCGGGGCGCCGTGACGCCGGGCACCGTGCACTGGGCCGGCGACGGGGCTGCCTTCGACGGCGAGACCTTCAGTCTGCCGCCGCGGGATGCCTTCGTAGTCGAATTGACGTAAACCCGGCCGGCCGACCGGCACAGATGATTGCAAGGAGAGTGTGACGTGAAAATCGGTTTCATCGGACTGGGGGTCATGGGGCGGCCGATGGCGGGGCATCTGCTTGCCGCAGGCCACGAGCTTTTCGTCAACCGGGTCAAACCCGTGTCGCAGTTTCTGGTCGATCAGGGCGCCACTGCCTGCGCGACCCCGGCCGAGGTGGCGACCGCCGCCGATGTGGTGATCCTGATGGTGCCGGACACGCCCGACGTCGACGAGGTGCTGTTCGGGACGAACGGCGTGGCAGAGGCTCTGTCGCCGGGCAAGCTGGTGATCGACATGAGCTCGATCTCGCCGGTCGCCACCAAGGACTTCGCCGCGCGCATCGCTGCCAAGAATTGCGGCTACCTCGACGCGCCGGTGTCCGGCGGCGAGGTCGGTGCGAAGAACGCGGCACTCACCATTATGGTCGGCGGTTCGGAGGACGACTTCGCCCGGGCGCTACCGCTGTTCGAAACGATGGGCAAAACCATCACTCGGGTCGGCGGGATCGGCGACGGCCAGACGGCCAAGGTCGCCAATCAGATCATCGTCGGCCTCACCATCGAGGCGGTCGCCGAAGCTCTGCTCTTCGCTCGCAACGCCGGCGCCGATCCGGCCAAGGTGCGCGAGGCGCTGATGGGCGGCTTCGCGTCGTCACGCATCCTCGAGGTGCATGGCGAACGGATGATCAAGGAGACCTTCGATCCCGGTTTCCGCATCCGGCTTCACAACAAGGACATGAACCTCGCGGTCGAGTCGGCACGGGCGCTCGAAATCGGCCTTCCGGGCACGGCACTGACCCAGCAGCTGATGAACGCTGCGCTTGGTGCCGGCGACGGCGACCTCGATCACTCCGGCCTAATCCGGACGCTGGCGCGCCTGTCGGGACAAGGGGACTGATCGGCAATCGTTGCCGATCGGGTGGTCACGCATCGTTCAGCGACCAGTCGTAGTCGGTTCCGCCGATCCGCGAGAAGCCGCCGAGCTGAGAGGCCAGCGGTTCGTCGGCATAGCCCTGCATGTGCCGGATAACGCCGGCGTCGCTCGACCCGAAGTCCTCCTTGAACCAGCGATAGAGGCTGGAAACCCGGAGCGAGCGCCCGCGCCGGATGGTCACGCCACGGGGATGGTTCACATAGGCCCGCGCGGCAGCGTTCAGATCGGCGTCGAGCGTCGCCGCCCGCCACGCCGTGCCCTTGAGGTTCGGGCAGCCGATTGACGCGCAGTTGACGGCATAGTGGACCCGTGGATCGCGGAATGTCGGGCGCATGGTGTCGTGTTCGATGTCGTCGAGCGACATCGGCACGCCTTCGACTTCGACCAGTTTGGTGCGCCACGGCCCGGAGAACGCCTTCAGGTCGAAGCCGGTTCCCGTGCTTTTGATGTTCTTGATCGAACGGACCGGATAGGCGTCGAGCACCACCTTGAGGGTCAGCGTGTTGTAGAGGTTGGTCCAGTAGGCGAACGCCGCCGATGGCTGGAGCGTCGACGGCGCTTCATCCGAGAGCGCCGCGATGATCGCGTTGAGCCGTCCGAGATCGTCGGCGTTTCGCTTCCACGCCGCGTAGCGGACGCGGGCGACACCATCGTCGCCGACCACCACATAGCGGTCGAGCAGGTTGTCATAGATCGACAGAGGATCGTCAACGGCCAGGGCGAAGCGTGGTGCCAACGCCGTGGTGACCAGCGCGGCGGCGCCAAACAGGATTTCGCGGCGGGAAAGAGTCACGTCTCAGGTATCCGATCGAGCCATTCGTTTCGCGGCTCGCCCTTGCCGCATGGGAGACATCTTGCCCGCGGATGTGGATCACCTGCTACTCAAAGCGTTGTGAGACAGCGGCAAAGCGCGATAACGGTCAGCACCGGCCGTGGTGTGGCGCTGGCGCGCGCCATTGCGCTGGATTAACATCGGCCCGACCGCACGCAGGATCAGCGGGGATCATGTTCGGGGTCACCTTTCAGGACAGCCCATTATTGGTCGTGACCGTCATTGCCGTGGCGGTCGTGCTCGTGTTCCTTCTGATTTCGGCGATCGTTTCGGCGATCTGGGGCAGGGGCCGGGGCGACGACGCGCTGCCGCCCGACGAAGACTATGACGACGAACCCCAGTTACCCAGGTTCGACGACGAACGCCGCAATTCTCGCCGGCTACCGAAACGGTTCGGATTCGTCGCGCTGTTGGTGTCGTTCATCGTCGGTGCCGTCGCCGGCGGCGGCGGGTTGGTGGTTCTCTCCAACGACGGCGATCTCGATTCGTCGATGCGCTCAATGGTTCACCTGGCCGACACCGCGTCTTCCAGGGCGCTCGCCGCCATGGGTTGGGGGGGTACCGAAGAGGCCGCGCCCGGAGCACCGGCGCTCGACTCCGGCCTGGATGTGGAGGAACCGGTGGGCGAAGCCGCCGCGAGTGAGGTGGCGGCACGCCTCGCCAACTTCGCGGCAAGGCTCAAGGGGACTCTGCCGCGTGAAGCCGGCCCCGAGTTCGCCCTGACCAGCGTCGATATGGAGGGCATGACCCTCAACCTTGGATACACGATCGCCCGGCCGATGCGCGAGGCTGACCGCCCGGCGTTCGACGGCTTCATCATGCGTTCGGTTCGGTCTTTGTTCTGTGGCGAAGGGTCTCAGGAAATCCGTTTCCTCAACGATCATGGCGTCGCTTTTCGCATGACCTACCGCGATGCGCTCGGGGAAACATTCACCCAGCTCGATGTCCCTCCGAGCTACTGCGCCTGACCGCCGCTGGGGGTGGCCAAACCGGCGTTCGCGCTTGATTTGTGGACGATATTTAAGCCGCGCCGTGGCTGGTTAACCGCTGGCGGCTATGCCATATTGGCGCCGACTGTCAGTATCGTATCGGGTTGGGGACCGCACCATATGCTGCGACCACGCTTCCTCTTTTGGGGAACGCTGTTTTTTGCGCTTTCGCAGCCGGTCGCCTCCTCTGCGCAGGTCGGTTCGGCCGCGCTCCAATCGGAACTCGATTCGGTCTACCAGAGGCTTCTCGCGGATCCGGCGAACCAGGCGCTGAACCGGCGCCTGATTGATATCGCCGTTCAGCTCGACGATTACGACGCGGCGATCGGCGCGGTCGAACGGCTGATCTTCTACGATCCCGATAACGCCGCCCTGCAGCTCGAAGCCGCCAGGCTCTATGCGCAAATCGATTCCTACGCGGCAGCTGCCGGATACCTGACCGATGCGCTCGCCCTCGCCAGCATCACGCCGGCGGAGCGCCAGGAGGCCGAGACGCTGCTCCGACAGGCGAACCGCGCCACGCGGCCGTCGCCTTGGAGCGGCTTCGGCCAAGTCGGCGCGCGCTATCAAAGCAACGCCAATCGCGGCTCGGTGGCGCTGGGCCTCAACGAGCCGCTGCCGTTCGAGGGACCGGTCGAGGACTGGAACAGCTTTGCTCTGGGGACGCTCGGCCTGGCGGTGCCGGTCGACGACAACGTTACCCTCGAGGCCGCCTTGTCAGGCTACTACGCCGACCAGGAGAAGATCGATCGCCTCGATCTCGGTTTCGCCGAATTCACCGCCGGTCCGCGTCTGGCATCGACCGACGGGACGGTGTCGATCAAGCCATACGGGTTGGTTCAGGCCATCATGCTGGGCGGCGAAGAGTATCAGACCGCCTATGGCGGCGGGGCGTTGGTGCGCTTCACCTATTCCGACGGCTGGTGGGTCGAGCCGCAATACGAGTACAAGGACCGGACCTTCTACAACACTGACGACTATGAGACGGCGCGGGATCAGACCGGTGATCTCTCGACCTATGCTCTCAACATGAACGCCCTGCTCGCGCAGAGCGTCAACCTGTCGTCGCGGATCGCCTATAACGAGAACCGTGCACGGAAGAGCTACCAGAGTTACGATCAGTATCGGGCCACCATTGCCCTTGAGGTCGGCTTCGACCTCTTCGGCGTCGAGAACTGGTCGGTCACGCCGTTCTATAGCTACGCCCACACGGATTTTCGCGGCATCGCACCGACCGAGCGATTCGCCGGCCTCAAGACAAAGCGCAAGGATCGCCAGTGGAGCGTCGGCGGAGACCTTGAAATCCCGGTACGGGAAAACGTGGCGCTCGGGGTCGCCGTGGAGTATACAAAGAACAAATCCAACCTTGACCGTGACAAATACGAAGACTGGACTGTCGTGGTTGGGCCACAAGGCAGATTCTAGAGGTTAGCGATGCGCCAGCGAAAGACCATCGGAATGGTGTGCGTCGGCCTTGCGGCGGCCCTCGCCCTGACGTCGAGCGCGGTTTACGCTGACACCGTCGGTGCGGCTGCCGCCGTGCGGCCGTCGTCCACCGGCACGCCGCCAGGCGGCAGCGTCCGGACGCTGCAGGTCGGCACCGAAATCGTTTCCAGGGAGCGGATTCAGACCACCGGGTCGGGCTCCCTCCAGGTCATGTTCAACGACAAGTCGACCATGACCATCGGACCGAACAGCGATCTGGTCATCGACCAGTTCGTCTATGACCCCGGCGCCAGCGGCGGCACGTTCGCCACCAGCCTAACGAGGGGAGCGCTTCGCTTCGTCGGCGGCCAGATCAGCCACACCGAAGGCGCGACCATCAACACCCCAGTCGCCACCTTGGTCGTGCGCGGTGGGGCGGCGTTGGTCACCCACGATGCCTCGTGTGAGGCGACGGCACGCTCTGGTGCCGCCCGGGATAACTGCACCAAGGTCGTGTGCACCGGTGGGAACTGTACGGTCACCTCGCGGGTCGATCGCCGCTCCTTCCGGTTGAGGATCAATCAGGCGGTTGAGGTCGGCGCTGCCGGCGCCGTCGAGTTCAACGTGACGTCGGTGACCCTCAACGACGTCGCCAAGGGTGGCGACGGCGGCATTGTCGCCGGGCGGAAGGCGAACCAGACCGGCAGGACGACCGCCAGATCGGCATTCGACGACACCATTCTCGAACAGACACCGGAACCACCGCCGCCAGCTCCCCCGAACTAGGCGCGGTGTTTTCGGCCGGGCGGCCCGAAGCGTAACAACCAACCGAGGCGCGTACCGTGGCCGTCTTCCCCTTTGATTCCGATGCCCTTCCCGGCCCCAATGTTGTGGTCGGGGCAGCCGGAACCGACACCGTCATTATCACCATCGTCTCCGCTCAGACCACGGTCGATATCTCGGCCTGGACTCTGGTCGGCTGGGACCCCAACCCCACCGACAACGATCGGGTCAACATTGTTGGCTCGGCTGGTGCGGACACCATCACCGGCAGCATTCAGGTCGATGTCATCGACGGTAAGGCCGGAGACGACACAATCGTGTGGGATGGCTCTGATGAGACGGTAAAGGGTGGCGATGACACCGATACACTGGTTGTCAATTCCGCTGTAACGATCGATCTTGGCAACCTCCTCGATCAGACGACCAGCGATACAGCGACCGTTACCGAGTTCGAGAATGTCGACGCCAGCGGTTCCGCGGCTGCGGTAAACCTCACTGGCGACAACAACGCCAACGTTCTGACCGGTGGTGCCGATGCCGACACCATCAGTGGTTTGGGCGGTAACGACACCATCGACGGCAAGGGCGGCTCGGACACGATCGATGGCGGCCTGGGCGACGACCGGATCGTCTATGACGGCGCGGATGCCACGGTTGCCGGCGGCGGCAACGATGCGGACGGTGACACGCTCGTCGTCAACGGTGCGGCGACGATCAATCTTGGCGCCGCCGACCAGAGCGGCCTTCTCGACAATGCGGACGTCACCGGGTTCGAGAACGTAGATGCCAGCGGGTCGAAGGACGCCGTCTCGCTGACTGGCAGCGACGTGGCCAATGTTCTCGCCGGTGGATCGGCGGCGGACACAATCAACGCCGGTGAAGGCAACGACGAGATCGTTGGGTTCTCGGGCGCGGATCAGGTCGACGGCGGGTTGGGCACCGACACGCTGACCCTGAAGGCGACGTCGATTGACCTGAACACCGCGGACGACGGCGATCTGATCGGTATCGAGATCGTGTCGGCGGCTGGCGCTGACGCGGTCGTCGGCCCGCCGACCGGGGTGACCATCGATCTGTCGAACCAGAGTGACGGGTTCACGATCATCGGCAGTGATCACAATGACATCATCACCGGTTCGACCTTTGTCGATGTCGTAAAAGACGGTGCCGATGTGATCGACGCCGGTGAAGGCGACGACGAGATCGTTGGATTCTCGGGCGCAGACCAGGTCGACGGCGGGTTGGGCACTGACACGCTGACCCTTGCTGCAACCTCGAACGACCTGACCGACGCCAGCGACGGCGATCTGATTGGTGTCGAGATCGTGTCGGCGGCGCTGGCTGGGGCCGGATTGACGATTGATCTGTCGAACCAGAGCGAAGGGTTCACGATCACCGGCAGCGACCACAACGACATCATCACCGGCTCGACCTTTGTCGATGTCATAAAGGACGGTGCCGACATTATCGATGCCGGTGAGGGCGACGATGAGATCGTTGGATTCTCGGGCGCAGATCAGGTCGACGGCGGGTTGGGCACCGACACGCTGACACTTGAGGCGACGTCTATCGACCTGACCGACGCCAGCGACGATGATCTGAAGGATGTCGAGATCGTCTCGGCGGCGCTGGCCGGAGCCGGGCTGACGATCGACCTGTCGAAGCAAAGCGACGGATTCACGATCACCGGCAGCGACCACAACGACATCATCACCGGTTCGACCTTTGTCGATGTCGTAAACGACGGTGCCGATGTGATCGACGCCGGTCTCGGCGATGACAGGGTCGTTTATGACGGTACAGATGTGTCGGTCGAAGGTGGCGGTAATGACGTTGGCGGTGACACGCTGGAGGTTAATGCCGCGGCGACGGTTAACCTTGGCGACGCCGACCAGACCAGCGATTCGGCGGACGTAACGGGGTTCGAGAACGTCGACGCCAGCGGGTCGAGCGACGCGGTCGACCTGACCGGCGACAGCGGTGCCAACACGCTGACCGGCGGGTCGGGCAACGACACCATTGACGGCGGCGGAGGCGCCGACACCCTCGCCGGCGGCGGCGGAAGCGACCAGATTGTCTACGATGGCGCTGACGTGTCGATCGATGGTGGTGACAACGGCGGCGACACGCTGGTCGTCAACGACGCGGCGATCGTCAACCTCGGCAACGCTGCCGACCAGACGAGCGACGACACGGCGATCGTCACCGGGTTCGAACATGTCGACGCCAGCGGGGCGGGCGCGAACGAACCGGTTGACCTGACCGGCGACGCCAATGCCAACACCCTGACCGGCGGCTCGGGCGACGACACGATCGACGGCAAGGGCGGTTCGGACACGCTCGACGGCGGCCTCGGCGATGACCGGATCGTCTATGACGGAACGGATGTATCGGTCGCCGGCGGCGGTAACAATGCCGGCGGCGACACGCTTGAGGTCAACGCAGCGGCGATTGTCGATCTCGGCAATGTCCTCGATCAGACGACCGACGCGGCGGAGGTGACCGGGTTTGAGAACGTCGACGCCAGCGGCTCTGCCGGCCCGGTGGACCTCACCGGCGACGATGGGGCGAACACGCTGATCGGCAGCTCCGTCGCGGATACCATAGAAGGTGCCGGCGGTGCCGACACCATCGATGGCGGCGCCGGTGACGACGAGATCATTGGCTTTGTTGACGCCGATGAGGTCGACGGCGGCGACGACACTGACACGCTCATTTTGGCCGCGACCTCCGCGGACCTCAACGACGCGGCGGACGGCGACCTGATCAATGTCGAGATCGTATCGGCGGCTCTCGCCGCGGCCGGGGTGACGATCGACCTGTCCAACCAGAGCGATGGCTTCACGATCACTGGCAGTGCTCAAGGCGACACGATCGTCGGCTCGTCCGACGAAGACACCATCGACGCCGGTGGCGGCAACGACGAGATCACCGGCGGCAACGGCGCGGATGTCATTAACGGTCAGGGTGGCCAGGACAGGATCATCGGCTTTGTCGGTGCGGACCAGGTCGATGGCGGCGGCAATGACGATACGATCGTCCTCGACGGAACGTCGGCTGATCTCAACGACGCCGCCGACGGGGATATCGTCAATGTCGAGGCGGTATCGGCCGAGGATGCGTTCCAGATCGCGGCGGCGCTCTCCGGCATCAAGATCGATCTCAGCGGTCAGAGTGATGGCTTCGCGATAACCGGAAGCCTTCTCAAGGACACACTGATCGGATCGTCGGGGAACGATGCGGTCGACGGGGGTGACGGCGACGACAAGATCACCGCCGGCGAAGGCGCCGATTTCGTCCAGGGCGGGGCCGGCAACGATACCATCATTGCCGGCGCGGGCGACGGTAACGACGTCTACAACGGCGGTGGCGGCAGCGGCGACACGGTCGACTACTCGAAGACATCGGGTGGCGTCAAAGTCGACCTGCGACCGAAGGATCAGTCCGGCGAGTCGGTGAATGGCGATCCGGGCAACTTCGATGCGCTGATGGCGCTCGGCGGCTTTGCCGATGAGACGACGGAGGTCGGGCTCGCCACCGGAGCCGAGATCGGCACGGATGTCCTCCACAAGATCGAGAACGTGATCGGCAGCACTGGCAACGATACGATCCTCGGCGACGACGGTGTCAACGTCCTCGACGGTGACGACGGCGAGGACAAGATCTGGGGCTATGACGGCAACGACACGATCAGGGGTGGCAACGGCAAGGACACACTGGTCGGCGGCAAGGGCAATGCCTCAGGTCAGAACTCCGGTAACGACACGCTGCTCGGCGGTAATGGCAAGGACAAGCTCTTCGGCGAGGACGGCAAGGACATCCTTCGCGGGGGCGAGGGGAACGATCAATACGCCGGCGGCTCCGGCAAGGACACGCTGTACTTCGACGGTGACAAGGATAAGGACAAAGCCTGGGGTGGCGACAACCGCGACACCTTCGTGTTCGAGGGCAAGTTCGGCACCGATACGATCAAGGACTTCCTCGCGGTCGGCAGCCAGAGCGACAAGATCGATCTGACCGATTTCCGCTCCGTCTCGTTCGGCGACCTGAAGATCGTCCAGAACGGCAACAACACGGAGATCACCGGACTGGGATCGGGACGCAAGATCGTCCTCGAAGTCGTCAACGCGGGCTCATTGACCGCCGACGATTTCATCTTCGCGCCGAAGGCCATCAAGGGGAATGGCAACGACAATGTCCTGAAAGGCGGAAAACGCGATGACGATATCAGCGGCCTCGGTGGTGACGACAAGCTCAAGGGTAAGGACGGCGACGATCTCCTCAAGGGCGGTAAGGACGACGACAAGCTCTATGGCGAAGGCGACAACGATACGCTGAAGGGCGACAATGGTGCCGACAAGCTGTTCGGTGGTGGCGGTGACGACATCCTCAAAGGCGGCGACGGCAAGGACAAGCTCGAAGGCGGCAAGGGTAACGACACGCTCACCGGCGGCGGCGGTAAAGACAAATTCGCCTTCGACGCGCCGAACGAGGGGGTCGATACGATCACCGATTTCGACTCGGGCAAGGACGTCCTCCAGTTTTCGGCGAAGGGCTTCGGCAATGGGCTGAAGGCCGGAGAAACCCCGAACTTCGTCAAGCTCGACGTCGTTGCCGGCTACACCGATGCCGGCAACAAGGGCGTGTTCCTGTTCGACACGTCCGGCGCCGACAAGGGCACGCTGTTCTGGGATGCCAATGGCGGTTCCAGCAGCGATGCGGTGGCGATCGCCATGCTCGGCAATGCCGGGCTCTCGAAAGGCGATTTCGATATCATCTGACGGTCGGTGTGCTAATGGAGCGACGCCAGCGGCACCGCGCCGCGTTGTCGCCTGATCCGAGGCGCGCGACGGTAGGCTTGGCGTGTCACGGTTGTTGAGGAGTGCCAAGTGGTCGTCAGAGCCGGTTGGGCCTATGTCGTTCTTGTCGGCGTCGTCCTGATCGGCGCCACGGTCGTTCGGATCGCCGACCCGTTCTTTCTTCAGGCGCTCCGCCTCATTGCGTTCGACACATATCAGCGCCTCGAACCGCAGACCTATGATGCCGACATCCCGGTCCGCGTCGTCGACATCGACGAGGAATCGCTGGCGCGCGTCGGTCAGTGGCCATGGCCGCGGACGACGGTGGCCGAGCTGCTGGAGCGTTTGGTCGCCGGCGGGGCCGCGACGGTCGCCTTCGACGTGCTGTTCGCCGAGCCCGACCAGACCTCGCCCGAGCAACTGGTCGCGCGGCTGTCAACCGAGGAAGCGGAACTGATCGAGCCGCTGTTCGCCGAACTGCCGAGCCATGACGCTGTTTTCGCTGACATGATCGGCCGGACGCCGACGGTGCTGGCGACCGTACTCACCAATGACGGACGCAGCGCACCGGTGCCGGTCAAGGCCGGTTTTGCGGTGGCCGGCGACGATCCGCGACCGTTCATTCCGATGTTTGCCGGGGGAACCAACAACCTGCCGGAGTTGCAGGCCGCGGCGACCGGCATCGGTGCGATCAACTGGATTCCCGATCGCGATCAGGTGGTGCGACGGCTGCCGTTGGTCTACCGGCAGGGCGAGGAACTGGTGCCGACCTTCGTTACCGAGACCCTGCGTGTCGCACAGGGCGCAAGCACCTACATCCTCAAGGCCTCCAATGCCAGCGGCGAGACTGCCTTCGGTGAGTCGACCGGTCTGAACCACATCAAGGTCGGCGCGCTGGAAATCCCGACCAACGCCGACGGCGCCCTTCTGCTCCAGTTCCGACCATCCAATCCGAGCGCCTTCATTCCGGCCTGGTCGGTACTGTCCGGTGAATTCGATCCGAACGATGTCGCCGGGCGGATCATTCTGGTCGGATCAAGCGCCGCAGGACTGAACGATCTGCGGGCGACCCCCCTCGATGCATCGCTGCCGGGGGTCGAAGTCCAGGCGCAGGCGCTCGAGCACCTGCTTTCGCAGCGGAGCCTGACCCGCCCGAGCTACGCGATCGTTCTGGAGCTCCTGTTCGTCCTCGCCGTCGGCATCGCCCTCGCGGTCGTCCTGCCACGAATCTCCGCCGGCGCATCGGCGGTGCTCGGCGGGACCGTCATTCTGGTTGTCGTTATTGGCGCCTGGCTTGCGTATCAGCATGCCGGTCTTCTGCTCGATCCGACGTATCCGGCGATTGCCGTGATCGCCCTGGTGGGGTCGTCGACGCTCTATATCTACCGGCGGGTCGAACAGCAGCGGGGCGAAGTCCGCCGTGCTTTCGGGCACTACGTCTCGCCGGCCGTGGTCGACGAGCTCATCGCCGACCCCGACCGTCTCGAGCTCGGCGGCGAAGTCCGCGACCTCACGCTGTTGTTTTGCGACGTGCGTAATTTCACGTCGATCTCGGAGACGATGACGCCGCACGAACTGACCCAGTTCATCAACGATCTTCTCAGTCCGCTCAGCGAAATCATCCTCAAGCACCGCGGCACGATCGATAAGTATATGGGCGACGCCATCATGGCGTTCTGGAATGCGCCGCTCGACGATCCGGACCACGCGCGCCACGCTGCGCTGGCGGCGTTGGATATGGCCGCGGCGATGGACGGGCTCAACGAAGTGTGGCGGCGCCAGGCAGAGGAGGCCGGTCGTCCCTATCGCCCGGTGGCCATCGGCATCGGTCTCAACTCGGGCCATTGCTGCGTCGGCAATCTCGGATCGACGATCCGGTTCGACTATTCGGCGATCGGCGACGACGTGAACCTCGCCTCTCGGGTCGAGGGGATGTCGAAGCAGTATGGGTTGACGGTGGTGCTCGGCGAGTCGACCGCGGCGGACAGCGGTGAACCGGTGCTGGAGCTCGACGTGATCCGCGTTAAGGGCCGGGCGCAGCCGAGCCGGTTGTTCACCTTGCAGGCGGCTCTGGAAGCATCGCCCGAACAACTCGCGAAGCTCGCGCCCAAGCACGACGCGATGCTCACCGCCTACCGGGCCAAGGACTGGGACGGCGCCGATGCGGCCATCGCCGCTTGCCGCGCGATCGGCGTCACGGCGCTCGATGCCTACTACGACCTCTTCGCCTCCCGCGTTGCCGTCTGGCGGGAAACCCCACCGCAAGCGGACTGGGATGGGGTGTTCACGGCGACGGAGAAGTAGCGCCATCACCGCCACCGTCCCGGAGGGCGAGACGGTTGAGTCACGTCGGCGCGACTCATCAATCGATCTGGGCATCCACTGCTCGGACGAGGCTTACTGTTCTGCCTTTTTGTGAGCGGGCTCGCGGCGTCTGCATAGCCGCCATGACCTTGCCTACGCACCGGCAAGCTGCTTGTAATCCTGGACGTCCGCCACGGACCGGTGACAAAGGGGAATCGGATATGAACCTGAGGCTTCTTGCTTTCCTCAAAGCAATTGTTCTCGCGCTTGTGTTGGCTTGGCCCGCCTCCGCATCGGATGCGGAAATGGTGGCTGAGGTCGAGGCGACCCTGGAGACGCTCAAGAAAGCCTTCGTGGATCGCGACGGCGCAACGATCAAGCAGATCATGACCGAAGACGGTCTGCTCATTACCCCCTACTACCACGCGGCAATGACACCGGATGAAGTGGCGGCGAACCTCAGCACCCTCCTTATCGAGAGCCATGCCTCTCACCAGGTCAACGTCAGGCCGCTTGGGCCTGGGCGAAGCCTGATGACCTTGTATACGTCCTTTGAGGGAACGTACGACGGGCGGCCGCTGCCGCGTTGGGTCTTTTCGTCCGCGGTCTGGGTCAGGCGGGATGACGGCTGGCGGGTCGAGCTCTATCAGGAGACCGTGGTCGACGCGCCCTGAACAACGGGCACCGCGATCGATCGCACGGCCGGCCTAGTCCGCCATCACCAGGTCGGCGCAGCGGTCGCCGAGCACCATCGCCAGCGCGTTGGTGTTACCGGCATTGATGTTCGGCACGGCAGACATGTCGCAGACGCGGAGTTTGTCGATGCCGCGCACCCGCATCCGCGCGTCGAGAACCGCCATCGGGTCGCCGTCGGCGCCCATCTTGGCGGATCCGGCAGGGTGATAGTTGGTCTTGACGAACCGCTTGCAGTGGGCCGCCATCGCCTCGTCGCTGCGGTCGGCGGTGAGCGGGTTGATCACCCGGTCGATCCGCTTCGCGAGCGGCGGCTGCTCGAAGGCGCGCAGGAAAAAGCGCTGGCCGGCGATCATCGTGCGCATGTCATCGGGGTCGCTGAGGAGATTGGGCGAGACCAGCGGCATATCCGCCGGATCGGCGGAGCCAAGCCGAATCTCGCCGCGTGACTTGGGCTTGATCACCACCGTGGTGATGGTGATCCCGTAGTCCTCGTCGATGATGTCGCGGGCGTCACGATCGCGATAGACCATCGGCACGCAGAACGCCTGGATCGCCGGTGGCGCCTCGGGATCGTCCGGATTGACGAAGGCGCCGGCCTCGACGCCGGCAGTGTTGATCCGCCCGGTGCCGAACAACTTGAACTGCAGGCCGTTCCACAGCATCCGCCAGCCTTCGCCCTGCTTGAAATAGCCGTAGGGTCCATTGGCGGTCGCCGTCATCGGCACTTCCGGATGATCGATGAAGTTCTGGCCGACGCCGGGGTGATCCACAATGCACGGAATCCCGTGCTCGGCGAGATGATCGGCCGGACCGATGCCGGAAAGCATCAGCACCTGCGGGGTGACGATGGCGCCGGCTGAGACGATCACCTCGCCGTCAGCATGGACGGTCTGGGTGCTACCATCGCGATCCTTGTATTCGACGCCGACGGCCCGCTCGCCTTCGATCAGAATCTTCTGCACCGGCGACTGAAGCTTCACCGTCAGGTTGGGATTATTCTTCTGCGGTGCGATGTAGGCATAGGCGGCGGAGCTCCGCTTCCCGCCACGGTTCATGAATTGATAGAAGCCGACCCCGCGCTGGGTCACGCCGTTGAAGTCCGGATTGAACGGTTCGCCGAGCGCCTGAACCGCTTGGACGAACCAACGCGAGACATCATCGATGTGACCGGGGTCGGAGACCAGCATCGGACCGTCAGTCCCGTGCCGGTCGTTATGCAGGCGGTTGTTGCTCTCCATCCCCCGGAAGTGGGGGAGCATGTCGCGCCAGGCCCAGCCGAGGCCATCATTGTTGCCGCGCAGGATCTCGTCCCATTGGTCGTAGTCGGATGGCCGCCCGCGGATATAGACCTGCGCGTTGACCGACGAACCGCCGCCGAGCACGTTGCCCTGGGGGATATCGTGGACCCGTCCGTCGAGATGCGGTTGCGGCGTGGTCCGGTGGTAGCGCATATACTTGGAGCCGTTGATCAGCTTGAAGATGCCCGGTGGCATGTCGAGGAGCGGGTGCCGGTGGGAATAGCCGGCTTCAAGCAGGAGCACGCGGGCGCCACCCTCGCTGGCGAGCCGCGCCGCGGCGACGCAGCCCGACGATCCGCCGCCGACGACGATGTGGTCGAACGTCTCGGTCATGGGCGGGCCATCGCGGCCGGTCGCGGCCCCGTTGCCCTTGGTCGCGGATTCATCTTAGGTAGCCCTCCCTCATTCGGCACCTTCGTTCTAGCACCCCATTTCCCAATCTGGAAAAGTCAGCCGCCACATTTTTAAACATACAAAAAAGCAGAACGGAGGAAATTGGGAGTTCGCGTTTCTTTTGAAAATCAGCTAGTCTATCGGAGCGCGAGCAATTTTAGTCATACTAAAACTGAGATCACGCGACGCATGGGATCTGCGCTTGCGGGAGAGGAGCGAACCTGTCCGATGAGCCCGATCGCCCAGGTTGACGCCAAGCTGTACCGCATCCCGCTGCCCGAGGTCATGGCCGACGCCAAGCATGGCGATCATACCCATTTCGAGCTGATCACGGTGACAGTGGCTCTCGCCAACGGCCTGACGGGAACCGGCTACAGCTATACCGGTGGTCGCGGCGGGCAGGCGATCCACGCGCTCGTCAAGCACGACCTGGCGCCGATGCTGATCGGTCGCGATGCCGACGCAGTGGAGGATCTCTACGAGGCGATGCAGTGGCACGTCCACTATGTCGGCCGCGGTGGCATCGCCTCGTTCGCGATCTCGGCGATTGACATCGCGTTATGGGATCTGCGCGGCAAGCAGCGTGGCGAGCCGCTGTGGAAGATGGCCGGCGGCGCTGGGACCCGCTGCCGGGCCTATTGCGGCGGCATCGATCTCAACTTCCCGCTTCCGAAACTCCTCGCCAACGTCCGGGGCTATCTCGATCGTGGCTTTGACGGCGTGAAGATCAAGGTGGGCAAGCCGGATCTTGCCGAAGATGTCGCGCGGGTCGCTGCCGTGCGCGACCTGATCGGACCGGAGGTCGCCCTGATGGTCGACGCCAATTACGGCATGACGGTCGACCAGGCGATCGCCGCGGCCGAAGCGTTCCGGCCCTACGATCTCGTGTGGTTCGAAGAGCCGATCGTGCCGGACGACTATGACGGCTACGCCCGCATCGCCGAGGCGACCGGGATGCCGCTGGCGATGGGCGAAAACCTGCACACTATCCACGAGTTCGACGAAGCGTTTGGGCGCTCGAAACTGAGCTACATCCAGCCGGACGCGTCCAACTGCGGCGGTGTTACCGGTTGGCTTCAGGTCGCCGCGCGCGCGGCGGCGCTTGGCATGCCCGTCTGTAGCCACGGCATGCAGGAGTTGCACGTCAGCCTCGTCGCCGGACAAGCCAACGCCGGGTGGATCGAGGTACATTCCTTCCCCATCGATCAATACACGACCCGGCCGCTGGTTGTGGAGGATCACCGGGCGGTTGCTCCCGACGTTCCGGGGATCGGAGTCGCGTTCGATTGGTCTATGCTGGAGTCGGCCAACGATCTCGCGGCCTGAGGGGGAGGAGATGGAAACGACAGCGACTTTCTACACCGGCAACAAATCGTTTTCGGTGGAGCAAACAACGCCGACACGACCAGGGCCCGGTGACGTTCAGATCGACGTCGCTTATTGCGGCATTTGCGGCACTGACCTGCACGTTTATCTCGGTCACATGGACAAGCGTGTCGGTGATCATCGCACCATCGGTCACGAGATGTCGGGGATCGTCTCTGAAGTCGGCGCCGATGTCGTCGACATCGCGCCTGGTGATCGGGTGGTGGTCAGACCGCTCGACCCTTGCGGAAAATGTCCGGCCTGCCGCCGCGGCCACCAGCACATCTGCCAGAACCTCAAATTCCTCGGCCTCGATACCGACGGTGCCTTCCAGCAGAAATGGACCGTGCCGGCGCATACCATTCACAAGCTGCCCGACGGCCTGCCGCTCGAACACGCCGCCCTGATCGAGCCGGTGGCGGTTGCCTGTCACGACGTGCGGCGCGGACGTGTGGCGGAAGGCGACGACGTGCTGGTGATCGGCGGCGGACCGATCGGCATGCTGATCGCGATGGTCGCGTCCCGCGCCGGCGGCAACGTCACCGTCTCCGAGATCAACTCGCACCGCCTCGACATGGCCGACAAGCTCGGCTTCCGCGCACTGAACCCGAAGGATGTGGACGTCGCCGCGGCGATCAACGACACGACCGGCGACAAGGGCGCCGATATCATCTTCGAAGTGTCCGGGTCCCAGGCGGGCGTCGATCTGATGACCGCGGTCGCTGCGACCCGGGCGCGGATCGTGATGGTCGCGATCCACGCGGCCAAGGCCGAGGTCGACCTCTTCCAGTTCTTCTGGCGCGAGATCGAAATGATCGGCGCGCGGGTCTACGAGCCGGAAGATTACGAGGAGGCGATCCGCCTGGTCGCCTCCGGCGCGATCGATGCCGAGACGTTGATCACCGACGTGCAGTCGCTCGACCGGATCGGCAACGCCTTCGCCGAACTCAGCGGCAATCCGAAGGCGATGAAGACCCTGATCAAATGCAACGAGGTGGCCTGACCATGAGCGTTCTGTCCTCCTTCGATCTGTCCGGGAAGACCGCGCTGGTCACCGGTTGCAAGCGCGGCATCGGCAGGGCGATGGCGATCGCCCTGGCCGAAGCCGGCGCCGATATCGTCGGGGTGTCCGCCACGCTGGAACCGTCCGGGAGCGCAGTGGAGGCGGACGTGATCGCGCTCGGCCGGCGCTTCGCCGGCTATGCCTGCGACTTCGCCGATCGCGGCGCGTTGACGGCGTTCGCGGCGGCGGTCAATGAGGAACACCCGACCGTCGACATCCTGATCAACAACGCCGGAACCATTCGCCGGGCGCCGGCGGCTGAGCATTCCGATGCGATCTGGGACGAGGTGATCGAGGTCAACTTGTCGGCCCAGTTCATCCTGACCCGTGAGATCGGCCGCGGCATGGTCGAGCGCGGTTCCGGCAAGATCGTTTTCACCGCCTCGCTACTGACGTTCCAAGGTGGGATCACGGTGCCGGGCTATGCGGCGTCGAAGGGCGGTGTCGGCCAGTTGACCATGGCATTCAGCAACGAGTGGGCCGGACGGGGCGTGAACGTCAACGCTATTGCCCCCGGCTACATCGACACCGACAACACCGAGGCACTGCGGAACGATCCGGTTCGCTCCAAGGCGATTCTCGACCGCATTCCTGCCGCGCGCTGGGGCCGGCCGGAAGACTTCGCCGGACCGGTTGTGTTTCTGTCGTCGGCCGCGTCGGACTACGTCAACGGTGCGACCCTGCTCGTCGACGGCGGTTGGATAGGGCGGTAGTCGCTCTCGCTTACCCGCCAATGTCGGGGCTCGTTTACCGGCGATGACGACAAGGTCACAGACGTCCGGCAATCCAGAGTGCGACCCTGACCACAAACCACAAGATGAGATGTTGCCGAAGCAACAATGACGGTTGCTGGCGAAAACGGCGTTCGACGATGGCGGCGTTCACTGACACATTCGTCGCTGACGTGTTCAGCTTCACCGCTAGAATACAAAAACAACGCGTGTCACAGTCAGGTCCTGCTGACACACGATCGAAGGTGGGCCAACTGCTGGCTTGTTCTTTTCAGGCGAACCGATGGGTTCGAAGCGAGGTCGGAAGACCCTACACCGCGGTGAAATAGATCTGACCAAAGGAGATGTGCAATGAAGAACCTTATCGTTTCTTTGGCATTGGTGCTGGGCATCCCGTCAGTAGCATCCGCCGAGGATTTAGAATTCGATTGCCAGAAGGGGTGGGGCGAATGCAAAGATACGTGGTACGCCGTTGAGGGCGGGCCAGTGTACGTGACGATTAAGTGCAGTGATGGTAGCAAGATTTATGACCAGTATGTCAGTAGCCCTAATGCTAAAATTATATGTCAATTCGATAAAGATGATAATTCTTCTGTTACTTATGAATGCAATCAAGGAGGCCAGAAAGTGACCTACGATATTAAGGCACATCTCAAGTGCAAATGAACCGTGCGGTGATCCAGCGCCGCTCTAGGCATAGCTGGCTTTAGCGAAATCTGAACCTAGCGACGCCGCAGGGTCGACAGTCCGACCTTGCCGCCGAGCGTTGTCGGGTCGGAGAACAGTTGCGCCAACAGCGCCACCAGAAACGCGGTGCTGAGGCCGAAGTTCAAGAGCCCGGTCACCGCGGCCATGGCGCCAAACACCCTGAAGTCGGGCCCAAGGATCAGGTCGCCGTAGCCGAGTGTGGTGTAGGTCACGAGCGTGAAATAGACCGCCTCCTCGAGTGTTGGCAGCGCGCCGGCAAGCTGGAGGGTAAGAGCCCAGACCCAGACGACGACCGTGTGGCCGGCGACGATGGTGCCGACGGCCACGGCGATGAGGATGGCGGAATGCCGCATCAGTCGAGGGTCGGGAAGCCGCCGACCAAGCGCCTGGATCAGGATGACGGTCAGCACCAGGGTCAACACGTGGGACAGAGCGGAGAGGCTGAGCAGGGCTCCGCCGAAAATGATCTGGAAGATCATGCCGCGCTCCTGGTTCGGCTGATGGGCGGTCGAACCGAGTGATGCCTCAAGACATGTTAACCTCAAATAAAGCCGCCATGCCCCGATCGACTTCGCCATAGCTATTGTGGTGGGGATTCTGCTTTGGGCGTTTGTGATGCTGGAGCCTCTTGCAGGGGAAGCCAAAGTCGCTCAATCTGACGCGTCAAAAATCGGTCACCCGGTGATGTCGACTTAATCAATGTCTGGGGCTTCCCGTTCGGGAATGAGGAGGTGGGCATAAATGCTAGCAATCGCGGTATCGAAGCTTAGTATTCGGCTCTTTCTAGTCAGTGCCACAATGATTTTAATGATCACCGCGGCGCAGAGTTCCTCAGTATACGATAGAAATTGTAAGGAAGATTATTGTGAAGATGACGGAAAAGTTCAAAATGACCAAAAGTCGCCAGCGGAAACGTGCCCTCTTCCCACTCGCATTTGTTACGGTCAAGTGAAAATGCAGGTGACCTGCGATGGACAAAGACCGCAGTCACTGAAATGCTCTAGTCAAAATGTTAATATTACATGCCAAGCATCTCAAAATGAAGGTAACGACAAAAATTCATGTTGGTGTCAGATTTCTAATACTGCGGAAACACTTTGTATAGGAGTATGTGGTCAGTATCCATTGAAAACAAAGACACAATGTTAATGGTCCGCTATTCGATGCGAAATGCAGTGAAGAACGGCAACCGGAAGCGTGGGTATGGGATCATTTAGAGTTAATCGTTCGTGACGACATCGAATGCGGCGCCGCGGTTACCATGCCCTCGGCCGCGACGGGACCTGGCCCACCGGGGTCTCCAAGCGGTGTGTCGCGCGCCCCTCGAAGCACGCGAAAAAATCCTGAGTGTAATACTCATGTTATGATGTAAAATCACACTGCAGTCATCGGTTGAACCAGAAAGGTGATGACGGTGACTGCTCCCAAGCTGCTTCTAGCGACTGCCCTCGCTGGTGTCCTTGCCCTGCCTGCGTTCGCGCAAGAGCAAGGCGCCAAGAACGTTATCCTCATGGTCTCGGATGGGATCGGCTTCAACGGCTGGCTTGCCGCTGACTACTACCAAGGTCTTGCGGGTCAGCAATCGTACCAGATCGCGCGCTCGGACGGGACGACTCCCGTCGTCTTCGGCCTCGACCACCACGCGCTGAACCTGATTGACGCCGCCGGCAACGTGCTGCCCAGCGCTGGCGATGTGTCTCTGGCCGCCGGTGCGGTCGCACAGGGCTACGACCCTACGACCCGTTGGACACGGTTCGAGAACACCATGCGCAACGACTTGCCGCCCGTGGGTGAGCGCTACACGTCATATACCGACAGTGCCGCCGCCGGGACCGCGCTCATGGCTGGTCGCAAGACATCGAACGGTCGCGTCAACATGGACTGGACCGGCAAGGAGAACTTCCGCACCATCGCGGATATCGCCATGGATCAGGGCCGCGCAGCGGGTTCCGTCGCCTCGGTGATGGTGTCACACGCGACCCCCGCGGCGGTGATCGCCCACAACACTTCGCGCAACAACTACGTCGATATTTTCAACGAGATGGTGGCGAGCGACCTCGACGTCATCATGGGCGCCGGGCATCCGCTCTACGACAACAGTGGCAACCAAATCGAGCCTGAGGACGAGGAAGCCTATCGCTTTGTCGGCGGCTCCGAGACTCTGGCCGCTCTGACCAGCGAGGAAGGCCTGAACGGTTTCGCCTTCATCGACGCCAAGGCGGATTTCGAAGCGCTCGCAGCCGGTGAAAACCTGCCCGAGCGTGTTGTCGGCATCGCGCGCGCCGGCTCTACCTTGCAGGCAAGCCGTGACGGTCTGCCCGAGGCGGATACGCCTTCCGGTATGGCCTATAATCCGGCGGTGCCCGATCTGCCCACAATGAGCCCCGGCGCGCTGAATGTCCTTAACCAGAACGAGGACGGTTTCTTCCTGATGATCGAGGGTGGCGCGGTCGACTGGATGGGGCACGGCAACGACATGCCCCGTTTCATTGAGGAGCAAATCGACTTCAACCTGGCCGTGGACGCGGTCATCGAATGGGTTGAGGAAAACTCCAGCTGGGACGAGACTCTGCTGATCGTCACCTCCGACCACGAATGCGGGGGTATCTGGGGCGAAGGCACCTGGACCAACGGCGTCGGTGGCCCGGTTTCGGCGGATCGCAGCGACGCTGCGCTCGAGGCTGCCCGTTTCAACCCGACCGAGGATGTCTTCAACGAGTATCTCGCGGTTCAGAACCGCGGGACTGGCGTCATGCCGGGCTACCAGTGGTCGTCACGCAACCACACCAATGAGCTGGTGCCGCTTTGGGCGATCGGACCGGGCGCTGAGCTCTTCGCCGATTTCACCCGCACCGATCTCGAGGCTGCCGAGCTCTGGGGTGAAACCTACGGATGGGATGGCAACTTCGTTGATAATACATCGGTGTTCACCGTCATGAACGAGGCCTTCGCGGCCAACGAGTTGGCCAAGGCGACTCAGTAAGATCCGATAGGCGGTCGCAATAGGCGGCCGCCCATCCTGGCGTCGGCTTGACCTTTTTTCCTCTAGCCGCGATCTGTTGATGGCCGGGATCGGCGGGACGTGTTGAGGCCCTTCTTGTCAGAGTGAAGTCCCAGATCGCGGCAAGACGGGCCCGCCGCCTGGATCAGGATTTCCGTTGGCGCCAGGGTTCAGCGTTTTGACAACGCGCGGTGCCGACGGTGGCGTCTCGGCAAATCGGTTCACGCTATCGTCGTAAACATCCGCTAGCCGCATGGCCCCCGTCGGAGGCCACCGGAGCAGAACCATGCCGCAGATCATCGAAGGCACGCTGACCCTCGACGACGCCCGCCGGCATATTCCCCATAGCTTCGATGTCCCGCCCGGCGCCAAGCAGATCAGCATTCGCTTTGACTATAACCCGAAACAGCCGGCGCCCGGCCGGTTTGCCCATGAAGTCAGCATCAGCCTGTTCGATCCGGAAACCGGCCGTGGCGCGCGTCACTGCAATCCGGACCAAGCGATCCTTCTGACGCCGGACGGCGCGACACCGGGCTACACGCCGGGGCCGTTGACGCCCGGAGAGTGGACCGTCTTCATCGACACCCACCGCATCCTGCCGCCCGGTGGTGTGCGCTATACGCTCGAAATCGATGTCTCGACCGAACCGTCCGATTTCCGCACGCCGGTCTTCCAGAAGGGCGCGACCGCGCCCCGCGGCCCGGGCTGGTATCGTGGCGACCTTCACGGGCACACCCTCCATTCCGACGCTCGGTGGAGCGTCGCCGACTTTGTCGCCTACGCGCGCGGGCGGGCGCTGGATTTCGTCACCCTCACCGATCACAACACAGTGTCGGCGCTTGCCGAGTGCGACAGCATGGCGAACGACGATTTGCTGACCCTCGGCGGCATGGAACTCACCACGTTCGCCGGTCACTGCCTGTCGATCGGGCCGCGCGAATGGATGGACTGGCGGGTCCGCGACGGTGACACAATGGCCGATGTCGCGAAGCGCCACATGGCTGCCGGCGGCTTTTACATCATCGCCCACCCGATGTGCATTGGCGAGCCGTTCTGCTCGGGGTGCACGTGGCAGTATCCGGATATGATGCCGGGGGTCGCGCCGGCGGTCGAGGTCTGGAACGGCCCGTGGGACCAGGAAAGCAACAACGAAGACGCTCTGAAGCTCTACTACCGTTGGCTCAATCAGGGGCACCGCCTAGTGGCCACCGCCGGTTCCGACACCCATGGCCCGTTCCCGAGCAACGCGCGCATCGGCTACAACCATGTTTACGCCGAGGCGCTCAGTGAAGACGCGATCCTGGGAGCGCTCCGACAGGGCCACTCCTACGTCAGCAGCGGCCCGCGCCTGTCGCTAACCGTTGAGACTGCCGACGGCAACGCCGGGATGATGGGCGATGCGTTCGACGCCGCGACCGCCGAGATCAAGGCGTCGTTTGAGGATTGCCCATCCGGCGCCATGGCATGGCTGATCGCTGGTGGCAGCAAGCACAAAGGCGCCGACGTTCAGGTTCTCGACGAGGTCAGCCTCGACGAAAAGCGGAGCGAGCGGTGGACCGTTCGCCCCGAGGGTCAGTTCGCCTGGTACGCCGTCGAGGTGCTCGACCCTGACGGTCAGGTCCACGCCCTGACCAACCCGGTCTATTTCTCCCGACCCTGACAGTACGACGGCCGGTTACGGCGTCATCAACTCGCGCAGGAAGTTAAGCGCTTCGGTTTCGCCTTTGATCCGCGCATACCAGTCGCCGCGCGGCCAGCCATAGTCGGCGTCTTCGTGCTCGATGGCGATGGTGCCGTCAAAGCCGTGCTGACGCACCTTGGCGATGAACGCCGGCCAGTCGATCAGGCCGCGGCCGGGGAGTCGATATCGCCACCAGTTCTCGCCGTGATAGCCGACCTGCTGCAAGACCTCCTTGTCGATGGAGGTGTCCTTGGCATGCAGCATCTTCACCCGGTCGGCCACCTCGTCATAAGCCCGCATATGGTCGATCCCCAACCGGACGAAATGGGACGGATCGAACTCGATCCCGAACCGTGTGTCGGGGATCGCGGCGAACAACTTCTTCAGCCCCGCCGGTGTCGTGCCGATGAAGCGGTTGTCGGGGCCCGGCCAGTTTTCCAGCGCGAGCTGCAGCCCCGAGTCCTGTGTATCCGCCAGCAACGTCTGTGCGTGCGCAGCGAAATCGGCGTAGTTGTCGTCCTCGCTCATCGACGGATCGTAGCCGGGGAAGAGGATCACTATGGGTACGCCCGCTGCGGCGCTCGCCTCGCAATAGGCGGCAGTCGTCGCCCGAAATGCCTCCCGCTTGGTACGATCCGGATCGAGCTGGTTGCCGACCACCGCGATCGACGATACCGCCAATCCCAGCTTCTTCGCCGCGGCAACCGCGTCCGCGACCCGTTCCGGTTCGCGCACGTGCCGGCCGGCGTCGAGCTCGACGGCATCGAAACCGACCTCTGCGGCGAAGTCGAGAACGTCGCTTAGCGGACGGTCATGAAGGGTCGACGTAAAGAACCCGATCTGCATGCGAGAAAAAACTCCAGTCTAGGTGAATCGTTAGGGTGCGATTGCCGCGCCGGTGAGGTTGTCGATGGCGCCGGCGGCCATCGCCACGGCCTCGGCGGCGTCGACGTCGTAGGCGGCGGCGACCGCGGCGGGGTCGCGATAGCCGACCTTGGTGGTCCCGCCATCGTCCCAGATCAAAACCCGCAGCGGCAACTCATAGCCCATCAGCGGATTGGCCTGGATCAGCGGCGTGCCGACCCTGGGATTGCCGAAGATCACCGCGGTGTTCGGCGCGAGTTCCATCTCGACCGATTCGGCGCCGGCGGCATGATCCACGACGGCGAAGACGCGGGCTCCAGCGTTTTCGACCGCGGCAGTCAATTTCGCGGTTGTGTCGGCGACGGTGTGGGGGCTGGTCTTCTCGATCCAGCCATCGTCGGCAACTGCAAGCGGGGCGCTGATCATGGCGAGTCCCAGTGCGATTGTGGTGATGCGAAGCATGACGGGCCTTTCGTTGTCGTGATGGAAGGGAGGCGAGCGTAGCGGGTCAATGTGGCCAAAGCGTCTCGGTCGTCCATATCCGGCAGGTCTTAGCCCAGTTCGAAGGTCGTGACACCGTACACCCGGTCAAGGGGCAAGGTCGGCGCCGGGCCGCGATACATGCGTGCCGTCTCGAAGGACGGCTTCATGCCATAGCGTTCGACCAGCGCCAATCCGTTGGCGTTCGGTTCGGGCACGTCGAGGGCGACTTCTGCCGGTCCGACCGGTGCCACAAGATCGCGGAGCAGCGCGTCGGCGATTTCCGGTCGGTCGGCGAACAGTGGGCCGATCTTGTAGCCGACTCGGCACGGTCGGATCACGCCATAGCCGCGGATCGCACCATCGTCGTGCCAGACCAGGGCGCGCCGGTGGTCCGGGTTGATCCAGTGCGCCAGGAACCGCGATCGTTCGGCCGGCACGAGGCCCCGATCATAGGCCACCAGGTCGGGGGTCGGTCCCGTGAGCTCCCGGATCTCAGATGCGCCGCTCGGCGTCGTGTCGAGCACGCCGGTGAAGCGGATGTTGCGTTCGGACAGGACGAAGCCGGATCGCTTGTATTTCGGCTGCTGGTCGACCACGCCGTCGAGGCCGATCGTGCGATCGCCGACATGCTGTATGCCTTCCTGCCATAACCGGAACCCTGCGTTCCGGCCGCGAAATTCCGGACGGCAGATGTAGAAGCCGAGAAAGGCGTAGGTGTCGTCATAGGTCACGGCGGAGATACAGGAGATCGGCTCGTCACCCTGCCAGCCGACCAGGAAGCCGTTCGGGTCTGCGCCGTAAAAGGCATGATGGTCGTCGTGACCGGGGTTCCAACCTTCCGCCGCCGCCCAGTCCGCCATCATCCGTACATCGTCCAGTGTCGCCGGTCGGATTGCCAATCCGTCCATCGCCATCTCCCGGGTTTGGATGTTCAGAAAGCAGGTGTGTTCGCTCGTTGTCGCCGGCGTCAATGCTCAATGAAGCCAACGGGGTCACAAAGAGCGTGCAGGTGCCTATAACATGGGTTCTGCGTTGTCTGAGATTCCCCAAAAAAGAGCGAGGAAAAGTCCATGGAGGTCGAGCGGCTTCGGATTGCCGTTGTTCCCGGCGACGGTATCGGGCCAGAGGTCTGTGCCGCGGCCATTGAGGTTCTCAAGGCGGCAGTCGATGGTGTCGCCGACCTCGACCTCGCCACCTATCCCGCTGGTGCCGAAACCTACCGCAGCACGGGCGATGCCTACCCGCCAGAGACGCTTCGGGGTTGCCGCGACGCCGACGCGGTTTTGCACGGCGCTGCTGGTCTACCCGACGTGACGTTTCCGGACGGCACGGAGGCGGGGCAGGACTTCTCTCAGAAGACCCGCGCCACCCTTGACCTCTATGCCAACATTCGACCGGTGAGGACCTGGCCGACCGTATCGCCGGCGGTCACTTCGGCGCTGTCGCGCCCGGTCGATTACATCATCGTGCGGGAGAATACCGAGGGGCTCTACGCCTCGCGCGGCGGCGGGACATTGTTGCGCGACCAGGTCGCGACCGACACCATCGTTATGACCCGCGAGGGTATCGAGCGCGTCGTGCGGAAGGCGGCCGACCTCGCAAGGCGCCGCGGTGGCGCGCCGCGCGACGGGAAGCGGCGCGTCACCGTCGTGGATAAGGCGAACGTGCTTCGCGGTTACGCGTTCTTTCGCAAGGTCGCGCTCGAGGTGCTGGAGGACTACCCCGATGTCGAGACCGAGTGCATTCTGGTTGATGCGATGACCACGTTCATGGTGCGTGAACCCGAGCGTTTTGATGTGGTCGTTACCGAAAACATCTTCGGCGATATCCTTTCCGATCTTGGGGCGGCGACCGTCGGTGGCCTGGGGCTGGCGCCATCCGCGGAGATCGGCGACAGCCACGGGTGCTTTCAAAGCGTGCATGGGTCGGCGCCGGACATCGCCGGCAAGGGGATCGCGAACCCGATTGCAACGATACTGTCCGCCGCGATGATGCTCGACTGGTTCGGTGAGCGCCGCCGGAATGCCGAGCTATCGAAGGCCGGTGAGCGCATTCGGACCGCGGTCGAAGAAGTCCTGTCGGCCGGCGAGTGCCTGACGCCCGACCTTGGTGGGACCTCGAGCACCGTCGAGTGCGGCGAAGCGATCCAGCGCCGCCTTGCGCCTGTGGCGGCATAAGCGGTGACCAAAACAATATCCAACGGGGAAGATGGATGATGCAGCGGGTGGGGGCGAGTGAGCTAACGGTACCGACACTGGGACTCGGAACCGGTCCGCTCGGCGGCATGAAGGCGTCGGTGAACGACGCGCAATCCGATAGCGTTCTCGATCAGGCTTGGGTGAGCGGGATTCGCTTCTTCGACACCGCGCCCTGGTACGGCACGACGCAGAGTGAGCATCGGCTCGGGCGGTATCTCAGGAACAAGCCGCGCGATGAGTTCGTTGTGACGACCAAGGTCGGGCGGGTCTTCAAGCGCCCCGATCGCGGCTTCGATTTCGAGCGCTCGCAATGGCGGGAGCGCTGGCCGGGCGGCTTACCGTTCGTGCCGCATTTCGACTATTCGGCTGGCCCAATCCTGCGGTCGTGGGAAGACAGCCTGCAGCGGCTGGGACTGCCGCGCGTCGATGGCCTTGCCATCCACGACCTGGACCCGCGCCACCGCAAGACCGATGCCGGCGTCGATGGAGGTTTCCGGCAACTTGACCAGGAAGGCGGGTTTGCCGCGCTACAGGATCTCAAGCGCTCCGGCGAGATCGCGGCAATCGGCGCAGGAATCAACCTGCCAGGCCTGATCCCCCGTTTTCTCGAGCACTTCGACATCGACTACTTCGTCCTCGCGATGCCTTATACGCTGCTTGATCAGCAAGCGCTCGCCGAGGAACTGCCGCTATGTGAGGCGCGGGGTGCTAGCGTGATCATCGGTGCGCCGTTTGCCTCCGGCATTCTCGCGACTGGGACGACCGCGGAGGCGACCTATCAATATAAGCGCGCGGACGAGCCGGTGCGCGAACGGGTGCGGGCGATCGAAACGGTGTGCGACGCTTTCGATGTGCCGATCGCGGCCGCGGCGCTGCAGTTTCCGGTGGCGCACCCCGCCGTTGTCTCGGTGATCCCCGGCGCCGACACCGCCAATCATGTTCAGGCGAATGTCGCGGCCTTCGGTATCGAGATTCCGAGCGAATTATGGGCGGCACTCAAGGAGAAGGGACTCATTGCGGCTGACGCTCCGGTCCCCTGAGACGGACTCAGCCGCGTCGGCCATAGCGAATGTGCTACCACCGACGATCGCTACATGAGGGGAGGGAGCAGGTGACGCCAACAGACACATATGAAGTGTTCGCCATCAAGTATTCGGAGCTGACCGACCGGCGCCGGGTCGACAACTTCATTCAGGACGACAACCATTCGGCCCTTCACCCGATCGACTATTTCATCTGGGTGATCCGCAACCGTGACAGGACGATACTCGTCGACACCGGCTATGACAGCGCCGAGGGCGCGGCCCGCGGTCGTCCGACGATTGTCGATCCGCCCGAGGCTCTGCAGCGGATCGGCATCGCGCCCGACAGCATCGATACGATCATCGTCACCCACCTGCACTACGACCATGCCGGCGGTCTCGCCGACTTCGCCGGCGCCCGGTTGCACCTCCAGGCCGCCGAGATGGCGTACGCCACAGGACCATGCATGTGCTACCAGGCGCTGCGCCATCCGTTCACGGCGGGCCACATCTGCGAGGCCGTCAAGCGGGTGTATTCCGGGCTGGTGACGTTCCACGACGGCGATGCAGAAATCGCGCCGGGCGTCACCGTTCACCTGATCGGGGGGCACAGTATGGGCCTGCAGAGCGTGCGGGTGAATACCCCTGAAGGTCCGTTGGTGCTCGCCTCCGACGCCGCGCACTACTACGAGAACTTCGAGCAGCGCAAGCCGTTCCCGATCGTTGCCGACGTCGGTCAGATGCTGCGTGGCTTCGATCGGCTGCGTGAGCTTGCCGGTAACGACGGACGGATCGTACCCGGCCATGATCCGCTGGTGCGTGAGCGGTACCCACAGGTGTTCGCGGACACCGGCATCGACGTTCGACGCTTGTAGGCGCGAGGCTACGCGTCGTCGCGCACGATGAGTTGGTGATCGAGAAGAACCGAAGGACCGTCGGCACCTTCCGCCATCGCGTTGAGCGTGTCGGCGACGGCATCGCCATAGGCATCGTAAGGCACCCGAACCGATGTCAGCCAAGGAGCGATCCATTCGTTAAGCGGATTGTCGTCGAAACCGATGATGTCGACGTCGCCGGGGACGCTAAGGCCAGCTTCGCGGCAGACCCGGTGGGCGCCATAGGCGATCAGATCACTAAGGCAGAAGATACCGCGCGGCGGTCGGCCACGCTCAAGCAGTTTTCGCATCGCGTCAGCGCCGATTGCCAAGTGATCGGCCTCCGCTCCGGCCATCACCCGACCGCGCGGAAGCGGATGCCCGGCAGCCTTGGTCGCCTGGCGGAAGGCGGCAACCCGTTCTTCGGTTGCCGACGACGCCAGACTGCCGTGGATCACGGCAATATCGCTGATGCCGCGAGTCAAGAGATGGTCGGCGACGTCACGTCCGGCCTGGCGGTTGTCGATGCCGACAAACGACGCTTTGCCTTTCGGTGGGCGACGATTGACGAAGAGCAGCGGGATGGCGCCGTTTCGGAATTCGTCGAGCTTCGGGCTGTCGACGACACCGAGGAAGACGATGGCGCGGGCAAACTGGACCCGCATCTCCATGAGATATTCGTCCTGGAGATCGGCGCGGTCGTGGGTGTCGCAGAGCACCATCGTCAATCCGTGACGCCGCAGGGCAGCCTCCGTCGAGGCGGCGATCGCTGCCATTGACGGGTTGGCGACGTTGGCGGCGAGGACGCCGACCAGATGGCTTTGCCGGTTCCGGAGTGCCCGGCCCGCACTGATCGGGCGGTAGCCGAGGTCTCGCACCGTCTGGCGTACCCGCTCGACCGTCTCGGGGGAGGCCTTGCTGGTGTTGCCGTTGACGATCCGTGACACGGTGGCGACCGACACCCCCGCGGTTTGGGCAACTTGGGTGATCGACACCGTTCGGATCGGTGATGCCGGCTGCCGCTTTGCCTTAGTTTTCTTTATCATTGCCTGGTCTGACACCGCTGTCGTTGCATTTTTTGGTCGCTCGGCCTAAACTCGCGGTTAAACGTTTACCCAGCTCATATAGGTTAAACGTTTACCTAATGCGAAAGATTTAGCCAAGGGAGGAAATCGCATGCGCTGCAAACAAGCGTTGGCCTGGGCCGCGGTGGCAGGGCTTCTCATGGCCGGGTCGGCTCGCGCCGACACGGAACTGGTCGTCTGGCACGATCTCGGCGACAACGGCGTCAAGTGGTTCGAGGAGATGAGCGCCGCGTTCGCCGAGGACCATCCCGGGGTGACGGTGACCTCGGTGAGCTTCCCGACCGATCAGTGGTTCGGGCGGGTGACCAGCGCCCTCAACACCGATACGGCACCGGACCTGATCTACAACAACTACGAGCGGGTGATCCGCATCCAGAACCAGACCGACCGGGTCATGGATCTCAGCGATGTCCTGGCCCAGGTCGACGACAAGGATTTCCTCAGCGAAGACGACCTACGGGTCGCAACCTATGACGGGGACATGATCATCCTGCCGGTTCAGCGGGTGCAGATGGGATTCGGCGGCCGCAAAAGCTGGTTCGACGCGGTTGGCGAGTCGCTGCCGACCACGTGGGACGATGCCAAGCGCGTCGCGATGAAGTTCAACGAGAGCGATCCCGACGGTAACGGTCAAGCCGACACCTTCGGCTTTGCTTTGCAAGCCGCGAACCCTCGTGACCTCATCCACATGCTCGACCTCTTCACCTTCGGCTCAGGTTTGCGCCACACGCTGATCGATCCCGACGGCAACATCGTCATCGACCAGCCGGAGCACGCGGCGGTGTTGGAAGAGTTCCTGCGAACCTTCACCGACTATGGTTTTGTTGCGCCGGACACCATCAACCATTCCTTCGGCGAGATGTACCAGGTGATCGAGGGCGGCCGCGGCGGCATGTTCCGCGTCGGCGACTGGAACGTGCGCAAATGGGATGGCGAAGACGTGCTCAACGGTGACTTTCTGGTCGGTCCCTGGCCGAGTCACACCGGTAACGACGGCGGCTTCGTGGTCATCGGCGGTATGCGCGGCGTCGCGGTACCGGAGAATTCGCCGAACAAGGATCTGGCCATCGACTTCGCCAAGTTCATGCTGTCGAAGCCTGCACAGCAGGCATCGTTGGAGAACGTCGGCGCCGCGGTGCGTGGCGATCTCGATGTGGACGACTTGTCCGAACGGCGGCAGTTCTTCGCCAGGGCACAGGGACCGCTGATCGCCTACGACTTCCCGGAGTCGATCCATACGTTCTATCCTGAGCTGGAAGCCGCTTATCATCGCAAGCTGCTCGGTGCGATCGCCGATCCGCCGGAAGACTGGCAGGCGTTCATCTCCGAGACAGCGCAAGAGATGCGGGATCTTGCCGGACAGCTCTCTTCGCAGTGACGGTCTTCAGGGCGGGCGGATCGCCGCTCGCCCTGTTCCCCCCGTCGGCCAGTGGGCCACGGTCGCGTCGCGGCTGATCGCGGCGCGGCGCACGCCGGCCTTCTATGCCTTTGTCCTGCCGTTCGCGGCTCTGACGATCGTCTTTGGCATCTGGCCGATCCTGCTCAGCATTCAGGTATCCCTGACCGAATCGGCGACCGCATTGCGGACGGACCCCACCTATGTGGGGCTGGCCAACTACATCTCGATCCTGAGCGATCCGATCTTCCTGAACTCGCTGTGGCGAACCCTGCTCTATACCCTGCTCGCCGTCGTCGCCAATGTCGGGTTCGCCCTGGCCTATGCGCTGCTCCTGCACTCGCCGGCGATCAGCCGCGGCGGCTTGTTCTTCAAGGCAGCAATGTTCCTGCCTGTGGTGACGCCGGATGTCGCCGGCTACGTCGTCTGGCGTTGGCTGTTCGATCAGAGTTTCGGCGCGGTCAACGCCGCACTAGAACTCGTCGGCCTGCCTGCCTTTGGCGGGATCGCATCGACAACCACTGTCTTCCCGGCGATCCTGATCGCCGAGCTCTGGCATCACGCCGGCTTCTACACCGTGATTTTCCTGGCCAACCTCGCGATCTGCGACCGGTCGCTGGAGGAGGCGGCCGATATTGACGGCGCCAGTAGCTGGCAGAAGAAGGTGATGGTGATCCTGCCGCAGCTCCGCCCGGCGATGATCATCAATACGGTCTATGCGGTCATCCAGTTCCTCAAGACCTTCACCGTCATCGTCGTGATGACCAAGGGCGGGCCGAACGACGCCACCAACTTCGTTAGCTACTACGCGTATCGGCTGTTCGACCAGGGGCGATATGGCGAAGCGACGGCGATGGCCACCGTGCTGTTTGTCATCGTCATCGTCTTTGCGCTGCTCGCTTACCGGATCGGCGAACGGGGAGATTGGCGATGACCGTTCGTCCTGTGACCCGCATCCTGGCCTACGCGACCGCGATCGTGTGCAGCGTGTTCTTTCTCTATCCCTATTGGTGGATGCTTCTCGGCGCGTTCCGCTCGACCGAAGCGGTTCTCACCAGCCCGCTGCGCCTGTGGCCGGAGAGCTGGAACCTCGATGCGTTCCGCGAGATCGCGATGATCGGCGGCAAGCCGTTGTGGCTCTACGCGATCAACTCGGTGGTGATCACTAGCCTCTCGACGGTGATCGCCGTCGCGGTCACCGCGATCGGCGCCTACGCCCTGGTGCGCAAGCCAAAGCTGCCGGGCTTCGCCTTCCTGCGGTACGGGTTTCTGACCACCATCATGTATCCGTACATGCTGCTCGTGATCCCGGTCTACATCGTCATGTTCAAGATCGGGCTGCTTGGCACCTATGCCGGCATCATCCTGTTCCTGGCGCTGGGGCCGGTTCAGTTCTTCCTGTTCGAGCAATTCTTTCGCTCGATCCCGAAGGAAGTGATCGAAGCGGCGATCGTCGACGGTGCCAGTGAAGTCCAGGCGCTGACCCGCATCGTGATGCCGATGGCCGCCCCAATCGTCGCGACGGTTGGCATCATCACGTTCCTGCTCAACTGGGCCCAGTGGTTTCCGGTTCTGGTCGTCTCGCGCTCTCCCGACACCTACACGCTGCCGGTCGCGCTCCTGAACCTCAACGGCGAATTGGGTGTCAACTTCCAGGGCATCATGGGGCTGGCGGCGATCACCACGATCCCGGTGACGATCGTGTTCCTCCTGTCGCAGCGGCGGGTCATGCAAGGCATGGCCGAAGGCGCGGTCAAGGGATGAGCGCGATGGACGCGCCGGTGGCGAACAGCGATACGGATGCCGCGCTGAAACGGCGGATCGACGCCGCGCGGGACGCGACACTGACGTGGCTCGACAGTGTCGCGTTCGCCGGTGGTCCCAAAGGCGTCATGCGGATCAGTCACGCCCATGACGCCGACGCGTGGCCGGGCGTCCTGCTGCCCGGCACCTACAACGGTATCCTGTGTCGCGAACTGATCGACGGCCTTGACCGACTCGACGGAGAAGATCGCGCCACCCTGGTCGCCTGGTTCGAGGCGTTCCGGACCGAGGACGGCCGGTTCCGGATGACCGGCATGCACGACACCGCGGTGTTCAAGAAACCCGACCGCGACGAGACCTGGCGCTACATCGACTTCCACGTCACCAATTACTCGCTGGCGGCGATCGAGGCGCTTAATCCCGATCGCATACCGAACCTGATTTTCGCGCGGCCATGGCTTGATCCGATCTACCTCAAGGCGTGGCTGGCCGACCGCGATCTGCGCGACCCCTGGCAGGAAGGGAACAACATCGTCAACCTGGCGAGTTTCCTCGCCGGCATCGAGCGCACCGGCGACGCCGCGGACCAGCGGGCAGCGGCAGCAACCTTCCCGATCCTGTTCGACTGGCACGATCGACTACAGGAGCCGACCACCGGTTTCTGGGGTGTCGGCCAGAGCGAGCCCGACCGGCGTTTGGAAGCGGTTGCCGGCGCGGTTCACAACTATCACCTCTGGTACAGCCGCCGCAGGCCGATTCCGTATCATGAGCGAGCCATCGACTATGCGCTGACCTGGAATCCGGCGGTGTTCAGCGCCTGCATCGACGTGGATATGGTCGATCTCCTCGCCCACGCGGCGCTCCTCACCGACTATCGCCGCAGCGACATCGAAACCTGGCTGCATCGGATGGTGGGCGCCCTGCTCGATGCGCAGAATCCGGACGGCGGGTTCTGCGACGAACGCGAGGGCGTACGCCGACAGGACGGTTGGGTCGGCGGCTACGAGGAACCGCACGGTATCTCCAACACCTTCGCCACCTGGTTCCGCTGGATCGCCATCGCCATGGCCGCTGACGTGTTGTGGCCTGGCTGGCGGCACTGGCGGTTCCGCCGCAGCATGGGGATCGGCTATCGCCTTGGCGGGGTGACATGACCGACGACGACAACGATCCGTTCGCCCATCTTCACGATGAGCACTATCGCGATCGGTTCAACCGACCCTTGGTCGGCCATCGCGACATGGTGTTCATGGGCGGACGCGACCGGATCGCTCTCGCCGGCCCATGGCGGTTCGCGCTCGACCTGTTTGACGAAGGCCTCAGGCAGAGGTGGTTCGCGGACACGCCGGGTCCGCCGGAGACGTGGCCGGTGCCGCGCGACTACGACGCAAGCGGCGGCGAGACCATCGAAGTGCCGTCGTGTTTCACGGCCGTTCGCCCCGAATGGCGCTACTTTGAAGGCGGAGCTTGGTACACCCGCGACATCGACGGCAGCACCTTCGATCCGGATGCCCGCGTTGTCCTGCGGGTCGGCGCGGCGAACTACGCCGCGCGGGTCTTCCTGAACGGGCGCTTCCTTGCCGCGCACATGGGCGGCTCGACGCCGTTCTTCGTGGAGCTCACCGGGCATCTCGAATCCGGACAGAACCGCTTGCAGATTAACGTCGACAACCGTCGCGACCCGCGGCGGGTGCCGATGCACCACATCGATTGGTTCAATCATGGCGGTCTGTTCCGAGAGGTGGACCTGATTGCGCTGCCGCCGGTGTTCATTCGCGACGTTAGCGTTGCGCTGGCGCCCGGGGGCGATGGGAGCAGGATTGCCGTCGCCGTCCGGCTGTCCGACCGGGCCGACGGCAATGCGGACGTGTTCGTGCCGGAGCTCAGGGTCGCAGCGACGGTGCCGATCGAGGCCGGGCAGGGCGGCGCCATTATCGACGCGGCTCCCGACCTCTGGTCGCCGGATACGCCGCGTCTCTATGACGTCGGCATCCGCTTCGGCGATGACCGGGTGAGCGACCGTGTGGGCTTTCGCGACATCCGGGTCGACGGCGAGCGGATACTGTTCAACGGCGACGATGTTTATCTGCGCGGCATATGCGTGCACGAAGACGACGCCGAACATGGTCGCGTCACCAGCGAAGCTGATCTCCGTCGTCGCTTCGCGCATATGAGGGAGCTTGGCTGCAACTTCGCCCGGCTCGCCCACTATCCACACCACGAGCGTGCTGCCGAGATTGCCGACGAGGTCGGCATCATGCTGTGGGCGGAGATTCCGGTTTACTGGGCGATCCGGTTCAAGGACCGCACAACCTATGCCGATGCCGAGAATCAGTTGCTCGAACTGATCGCCCGCGATCGAAACCGCGCCTCGGTGATCATGTGGGGTGTCGGCAATGAAAACGCGGACACCGATGCCCGTTTCAAGTTCATGAGCGGACTGGCCGACACCGCGCGACAGGCCGATCCGAGCCGGCTCGTCACCGCGGCGTGCCTGATCAACCGGGAAACGTTTCGCATCGAGGATCGTTTGGCCGATGCGCTCGATATCATCGGTCTCAACGAATATTTCGGCTGGTACGAGCCTGATGTCGGACCGCTGCGAACGCTGCTCGCGAACTCAAACCCGGGCAAGCCGGTGGTGATCAGCGAGACCGGTGCGGACGCACTCGCTGGCTTTCACGGATCGCTGACGACGTTTTTCACCGAGGAACGCCAGGCGCAGTTCTACCGCGACCAGTTCGCGGTACTCTCGCTGTGCGACTACGTGCGCGGTGTCTGTCCGTGGCTGCTCTACGATTTCCGCAGCGAACGCCGACAGATGGCCCTCCAGGGTGGCTTCAACCGGAAAGGGCTCATCGCGGAAGACAAGGCGACCAAGAAGCAGGCGTTCGATGTCGTGGCCGCCCACTACCGCGCGATGTTGGGCAATTGAGTAGCGCCCGCAGTGTCATGGTTGCTTACGCCTCGGGCGTCCCGGCCATATCGAATTTCTTCGGGTCAAGCGTCTCGGTCGAGCGAACGGCCGCTTCCGATGCATCCATGTCGCCAAAGGCGACCCGGCTGGCGGTCTCGATGTTCTGGATGATCGCTTGGGTTTCGGCTTCCGTGTGCTGTGGGTGAGTCGGGATCATGATCGTGCGGCTCAGGATATCGAGCGAGCGGGCGCACATATCCTTGTCGTAGTCCCGCCGGCACTCGGCATTGTCCGGATGCTGGTAGGGGTTCATCGCCGGATGGGCGGCGCCGGCGCCCATCAGCACCTGGTCCCATTCGGTATAGGTATGCCGGCCGGTCTTACCGGCGATGACCACCGGGTATACCTCCACGAACCGTTCCGCCTGCTCGGCGGACGGCAGCAGATACATCACGTGCGCGGCGCAGTCGTAGTCAGGGCTGTTCATCGGCGACAGTTCCAAGCCGAGATTGCCGAGCCGTGACGTGGCGTCGATGATCTGACGCTTCTCCGCGCGCATGGCGCCGATAAGGCCGTCGATGCGGTCGAGCTGGACGTTGAGCATGGCGCCGACCAGTTCCGACGCGCGGCCGCCATTGCCGGCAAATGGCTTCAGGGCGTCGTCGCGGCCGGTCCAATAGAAATGGCAGGGGTCGATGGCGCAGCGGGCGCGCTCGGCGAGCGTTTCGTCGGACGTCGTAATCGCGCCGCCTTCGCCGGCGGTCATGTTCTTGTAGTAGTTGAAGCTGAACGCGCCGATGTCGCCGATCGATCCGAACTTGCGGCCTTCGTACCCACCACCGACGCCCTGGCAGGCATCCTCGATGACCTTAAGCCCACGGCGCCGGGCGATCTCCATGATCGCTTCCATGTTGCAGGCCGCCCCCCACATGTGGACGGGAACGATTGCCTTGGTGCGCGGACCGATCGCGTCTTCGATGGCCTGCGGGTCGATGGTGATGCTCTCGTCGATGTCGACGATCACCGGGATCGCACCAGTGGTCAGAACCGCGGTGGCGGTCGCCATGTAGGTGTGCGCCGGGATCAGTACCTCGTCGCCGGGGCCGAGCTCAGCGGCGATCATCGATGCCGAGAGCGCGTAGGTGCCGCTGACCGTGAGGCCACAGTGGTTGACGCCGATGTAGTCGGCGTAGCGACGCTCGAAGCGCTCGCACTCCTCCCCGTTGTCGTAGCGAAATAGCCGGCCCGATCGGATCACCTTGGCCAGCGCTTCGATTTCTTCCTCGCCGACGACATACATGACGTTTTTCTCCCAATCCCTGTCCGCGCCCACCGTAGCCGCATCGAGGTCTGCCCGGAAGCGCCGGGATGTGCTCGGTCGCGAGCCGGTCGCTATCCCGGGCCGTCTTCCGCCTTCAGGGTCGATTCGATCGCCTTGAGTTCCTTCCGACGCGCGGCCGAGGTCGACGGATATTCGAGTTTCAGGTCGCCAAATGTCTGAACCAGTATTTGCGAAACGATCAGCCGTGCGTTCTCCTTGTCGTCGGCAGGGACAACGTACCAGGGCGCATGGTCGGTGCTGGTGGCGGACAAACAGGCACCGTATGCCTTCATGTAGCGCGGCCAGTACTGCCGCTCGGTGGCGTCGGCTTCGCTGAACTTCCAGTTCTTCTCCGGCTCCTCGATGCGGGCAAGGAAGCGTTCCCGCTGCTCCTCCCAAGACAGGTGCAGGAACACCTTGACGATCCGGGTCTCGCTGCGATGGAGGTGGGCTTCATGGTCGACGATCGAGCGGTAGCGGGCCTGCCAGAAGTCGTCGTGCTCGGCCTTTTTCGGATCGATGCCGGTGGCGGCAAGAAGGTCGGGATGAACCCGTACGACCAGCACATCTTCGTAGTACGACCGGTTGAAGATGCCGACGCGGCCGCGCTCGGGGAGCTGCTTCGACGTTCGCCAGAGGAAGTCGTGGAGCCGCTCCTCGCTGCTTGGCTGGCGGAAGTTGGCGACCTGACAGTGCGCCGGATTCACCCCGGAGAGGACATGGGCAATGGTCCCGTCCTTGCCCGCCGCATCCATGCCCTGCAGGACGAGCAACACAGCATAAGTCTCGCTGGCGGCGAGGCATCTTTGCGACTCGCTCAGCGTTTCCACATGATCTTCCAGGATCGCGCGATAATCGTCCTTGGAGCGATAGACCGGCGCCACACGGGTCGGCCACTTGTCGAGCTCGACCCGGTGATCGGGCGGTACACGGTAGTCCTTGATCGATATGGTCAACAAACCACCTCAGGCCTTTGATGGCGCCGGTGCAGCGCGCGGGGGTGTGGCATCGTGCCGGCGGTCGAGGACGGCATAGGCGATCAGCTTCACCCGGTCCTCGATCAGGAACCACACTAGAGCGTAGCCCCAGACGACCGCCGCCCAGCCCCAGCCAATCGGCGTCATCAGCACACCGTAAACCGCGATCAGTGTCGCAACCGTCTGGGTGGCGATCACAGCGCCGAGCAGGATCGGCGCCGGGGCGATCGACCAGAACGGACCACGGGTGCGGGCGACGAAGACGGTGAGATGACCGGCGACCGAGAGCTTCAGATAGATCAGGGTTTGGATCATGTCGCGATCGAGATCGAACACCCGCTCCGCCAGCAGGAACAGTCCGAAACTCTCGACCAGACCCATCGCGCCGAGGGACGTCGCCACCGCGAGCACACTGCGCATGTCCCAATTCTCGGGCGTCTTCGAGTAGCGCACCTTGTCGTAAGCGATCGAAAGGATGGCACCGTCGTTCAACAGGGCCAGGAAGACGATCATGATCGCCGTCACCGGGTAGAAGTTGAAGACGATGATCGACAGGGTCATGAACAGGATGACCCGAATGGTCTCGGCGATCCGGTAGATCGCGTAGCTGTTCATCCGCTGGAAGATCTTGCGGGCCTCGCGGATCGCTTCGATGATGACGGAGAGCCCGGCCGACATCAGCACGATGTCGGCGGCTGCTCGCGCAGCGTCGGTAGCGCCAGAGACGGCGATACCGCAGTCGGCTTTCTTCAGGGCCGGTGCGTCGTTGACGCCGTCTCCGGTCATGCCGACGATGTGGTCATCCTTCTGCAACGCCTCGACGATCGCGAATTTGTGCTCGGGAAACACCTGAGCGAACCCGTCGGCAGATTCGATCTTCTTGGTGTCCTCGGCGCTGACCGTTTCATCCTTGCCGGCGCTGATTACCGCCGCATCGAGGATGTCGGTGCCCATCCCCAATTGCTTCGCCATCTCGACGGCAATGGCCTGCTGATCGCCGGTCACCATCTTGACCGTGACGCCCATATCGTGCGCCGCAGCGATGGTCTCCTTGGAGTCGGTCCGCGGCGGATCGAACAACGGGATGACGCCGAGGAACTGCCAGCCCTTGTCGCCGACGGCGCGGGCAACCCCAAGCGACCGGAAGCCGCGCTTGGCGAAACCGTCGACCGCATCGGTCACCGCGGACTTCACGGCATCGGCGTTGTCGCTCAAGGCGAGGATCACCTGCGGGGCGCCCTTGGTGACCTTGACGGTCGTGCCGTCGGTTGCATTCAGCGTCGCCTCGGTTCGCTTGTGGACAGGATCGAACGGCTGGAAATGAGTGACCGTGTAGCCGGCGAGAGCCGCCTTGTCCTTCACGCCACCGATCACCGCGAGATCGATGGTGTCTTCATCCTCAGCGCGCGATGCCAGCGCCGCCGCGGCGATGATGTCCTCGGGTTTCTCACCTTCGACCGCGAACGGATCGCCGAGCGTCAGCGTGTTCTGGGTGAGCGTACCGGTCTTGTCGGAGCAGAGCACGTCCATCCCAGCGAGCTCTTCGATCGATGCCAGTCGGCTGACGATCGCCTGCATGCCGGCTAAGAGGCGCGCGCCGACCGCCATGGTGACCGACAGCACGGTCGGCATCGCCACGGGGATCGCCGCGACGGTGAGCACCAGCGCGAACTGGAGCGTCTCGAGTAGCGGGTCGCCGCGCCAAACCGCAACCGCGATGATCAAAATCACGAGAACGATGGCCAGCACGATCAGATAGTTGCCGATCTTCAGGACGGCGCGCTGGAAGTGGCTGACCGTGTGCGCCTCACCGACGAGTTTGGCGGTTTGGCCGAAATAGGTGTTGGCGCCGGTGGCATAGACCAGGCCGTCGGTTTCGCCCTGGCGGATGATGGCACCGGAGAAGATCGCCTCTCCGGTCTTGCGGGTGACCGGCAGCGATTCGCCGGTGAGTGCCGACTGATCCACCTCGACCGGATCGCCATCGAGAAGCCGCGCGTCGGCCGGAACGATATCGCCGAGACGCACGCGGATGACGTCGCCGGGGACGATCTCGCGTGCGCCGACGCTCGTCCAGTTGCCGTCGCGTTTGACCTTGGCGTGGATTGCCAGCTTCGCCTTGAGAGCGGCGATCGCGTTTCCGGCCTGGTGCTCCTCCCAGAAGCCGATGATGGCATTGGCGAAGAGCAGAACCAGGATGATGCCGAAATCCGCCCAGTGGCCGACCACCGCCGACAGGATCACGGCGATCTCGATCATCCAGGGTATCGGCCCCCAGAAGTAGCTGAGGAACTTGAGAAACGGGTTCTCTTGCTTCTCGGCAAGTTCGTTGAAGCCGAACTTGGCGAGTCGCTTCTTCGCCTCTTCGCCGGAGAGACCGTTCGGTGACGATCCGATCTCCGCTTCGAGGCGATCGAGCGGCATCGTCTGTAGATCGGATTTAGGTTTGGTTTTGGTGTCGGCGGCGGTCATTCGGAATCAACGGCTAGAGGTGGACCCTTGTACCCTACCACTTAGGTGACGGCTAAGTCGCCGATGTGGCGGGGCGGGAAATCAATCTTTGAATTTCCGGGCGCACCGCAAGGTTCTGGTTTTCGCGGAGCTTGGCCCGGAATTCGCGCGGCGTCTGCCCGAACTGCTGCTTGAACACCCTTGAAAAGACAGCCGGATACGAGAAGCCGCAGGCGACGGCGACGGTCTTGATCGTGAACTCCTCGTAAAACAGGAAATTGCGCGCGGCTTGCAGGCGGATGTGAAGATAAAGCCGCATCGGCGACTGGCCGAGCGTGCGCTTGCAGACCCGGGATAGCGTGCGTTGCGAGACGCCGAGCTCGGCCGAAAGCTCGGCGAGCGACAGCGGGAAATCAAGATTCTGTTCCATCAGCCGCACCAGCCGAAGGGGGAGAGCATTGACCTCGACCTCCGACAGGCCGTCGCCGCGCTGCTTCGTTTCCGGGTCACGACGGGTGTGGATCAGGGCGTTGGCGATTTCGTTGGCGAGCGCCTGACCGTTGAACCGCGCAATCAGGTCCAGCATCATGTCGAGGGTCGCAACACCGCCGGCGCAGTGCGCGCGGTTGTTGGCGATCAGGTAGATCTGGTCCTTGAGTTCCGTGTTGGGGAACCGTTCCTGGAAGGTCGGCACGGCCTCCCAATGCAGTGCCAATTCGGGATCGTCCTCGGTGCCGATGATGCCGGCTTGGGCGAGGGCGAAGGCGCCCGTGTCGACGCCGCCGATCATCGCCCCGAAGCGCGCGGCCGTTCTGAGGTGGCCGAGCAGCGCGCGCGATGTGTGCTGTGTCGGAAGGTTGCCTTCGAACAGGAGATAGACATCCGCCGATGGCATGGCGTCAATGGCGTGGTCGACCCCGAACCACATGCCGTTGCTTGCCCGTACCGGCTCGCCGCTGAAGGAAACGAACGACCAGTCGAACAGCCGGCGCCCGGAGTTCTGGTTGGCGATCCGCAACGCGTCGCTCGCCAGGATCAGCGCGTTCAGCGGAAATTCCGGCTCAACGATCAAGTTGAAGCGCGGGCAGGGTGACGGTGGATTGGTCTGGGGTTCGGACATCGGCTTTCCGACCAAACTGGCCAAAGGCGTAAATAATATGGCCTTTCGGGTCAATTCCTGCCGTTCGGCCGGCGCGACAATAGGATCGTGCTGAACGGTCGAAGCCGGTCAGCGGCAAGCAACAATCAGGATAACCGGTCCCGCGTTTCGCGCGGCTCGGACCCGCCGTTTTGCGGCGGGAGGGTTAGTTCGTGCCGGATCGGGTGAGGTGAATGGTGGATAGCGAGAGGCTGAAATCCGAGCTCGAGGGGTGCTACGTCACCATTCCGACGCCGTTTCGCGATGAGCCCGGCCTGCCGGTCGACGAAGACGCGCTCAGAACCCATCTCCGCTTCCTGATCGATGCCGGGCTTTCCGGCGACTACGCGACGTTTCTCGCCGCCGGCGCCGCCGGCGACTTCTCGACGATGACCTTTGACGAACGCGTCGCCGTTGCCTCGATCGTGGTCGACGAAGTTGCCGGCCGCGTGCCGGTCGCAATGGGCGCGCAGACCACCAGCACGTTCGAGCTTCAGCGTCTGGCGCGCGCCGCCCGCGAGATCGGCGTCAAGTTCATCCAGGTGTCCTGTCCCTTCTACTTCACCCACACCGAGGGCGACTTCGAAGCCTTCGTCCGTGCGGCGGCTGAGGCAGAACCGGACATCGGTATCATCGTCTACAACACGTTCTGGACCAGCTCGAACCTGTCCTTCGACATGGCCCAGCGGTTGGCCGAGATTCCGAGCGTCGTCGGCCTGAAATGGGCGACACCGCGAACCGACGCGATGGAGTTCGAGGACATGACCTCGCACTTCTCCGACCGGTTCACGATCATCGACAACAACCTGTTCTTTGCCTTCAGCGCGATGCCCGCACTCGGCGCCCGCGCCTTCGAGGTCCACAACTGCAATTTCTGGCCGGAGTGGGGCATGCGTCTGGTCGATCAGGTGCGCGCCGCCAACTACGCTGAAATCGGCCGCATGCTCGTCGATGAAGCGATGCCGTTCTACAAGCTCTGGGTCGAGATCGAGCAGGATTTCACCAGCGGCGACGGCTATCTCGACAAGCTGTGCATGGAACTCGTCGGCTTGCCAAGCAGCCGCTGTCGGCCACCGACCCAGGACATTCGAGAACGCTACCGCGCGAAGACGCTTGCCATGATGAAGGCGATTGGTGCGCCGCGGATTGTCGCCGATGCGACGCTGGAATTGCGGTCGGCGCAGGGCTCCGGCCGAGCATGAGACTTACCGGTCGTGTCGGCTCGACGCCACATTATCCGTGGAACGCCGGCACGACGAGCGAGGCACAAGGCTGACCGAATGGGGCCGGTTCGCCCGGTTTGCAAAAAGGGAGAAGCAAACATGACCTACGTGAAATACGCCAGACATCTGGTCGCGGGAGCGGCGGCAGTCGCCGTCATCGCCGTCGCCGGCAGCGCATCCGCGGAAGACGATGTCCGACTTCGGTTAAATTGGATGTACTACGGTTCGCACGCCGGTTTTGCCCTCGGCAAGGACAGCGGCGTCTACGACGATGCGGGCATCGACCTCGATATCCGCTCCGGCAACGGGTCCAGTTCCGCCCACCGCCTGGTCGCCAATGGCGACAGCGATTTCGCATATGGCTCATGCGGGGCGATGGTTTCGCTCGCATCGCAAGGTGCGCCGCTGGTCTCCGTCGCGGTGATTGACGCCATGGGCACCGAGGCGATCATCGTCCGGCCGGACTCCGGCGTGAACTCGATCGACGACCTAAAGGGAAAGACGCTGCTGACGACCGCCAATGCCGGCGTCAACACCTTCTTCCCGATCGTGCTCGCCAATGCCGGCTTGAGTGAAGACGATGTCAACCTCACCAACGTGCCGGACGGCGCGCTGGTGTCGAGCTATCTGCAGGGTTCGGGCGGGGCGGTCGGTATCCTCGGCGGTCTCGACGACAAGCCGGCCGAGATCAGGGCGAATGGCGGTGATGACCCGGTCACCTTCCCCTATTCCGACTATGGCGTGAACCAGGTCGGTTATTGCATCTCGACTCACACGGATACGGTTGCCGAAAACCCGGATCTGGTGAAACGATTCGTCGACGCGACGATCAAGTCTTATGCTGCGGCGGAGGCGGACCCCAACGCGGCGGTGAACGCCATGGCCGATATCGTCGGTGGGACGATGGCCGAGGACGAGGGCAAGGAGCAGGCCCGCGCAGTGCTCGATGTCACGTTGGGCGTGCTTTACTCCAACGCCAACGCCGACAAGCAACTCGGGCTCAATGTCGCGTCGGATTGGGCCGACATGGTCGGGCTGATGAAGGAGTATAATGATCTCGACCCGGACGCCGATCCTGCGGGCTTCTACACCAACGACTTCGTCAATTGACGATCCTATCGGTTACCGCCGGCTCAGTCCCGGCGGTAACCGCCTATGCTGACGTCGTGTCCGGGCTGATTTCACTCCGGGGTGTCAGCAAGACATTCGGCACCGGGGCCGATGCGGTCCATGCGTTCGGGCCTGTCGACCTCGACATTGCCGAAGGCGAGTTTCTGTCGCTGCTCGGACCGTCCGGCTGCGGTAAGTCCACGCTCATGCTGATGATTGCCGGGTTGCTGCCCCCAACCGTGGGGACGATCGAGATGGAGGGGCGATCGGTCGACGGACCGCAAACCGACATCGGCATCATGTTCCAGGACAACACGCTGGTGCCATGGCGGACCGTGCGCGGTAACATCGAGCTCCAGCTAGAACTGCGAAATTTATCCGTTGCCAACTTCCGCGACCGCATCGCGATGCTGCTGCGGTCCGTGCATCTGGAGGATTTCGCCGACAGGCATCCCTATGAACTATCCGGGGGGATGCAGCAGCGGGCCGCCTTCTGTCAGGCGATGGTGCACGACCCTCAGATCATGTTGCTCGATGAACCGCTCGGCAAGCTCGACGCCATGACCCGCGAGTCGATCCGCAGCGACCTGCAGGGCCTGTGGATGCAACAGAAACCGACGGTCATCTTCGTCACTCACTCGATCGAGGAAGCTATTCAGCTCTCAAGCCGGATCGCGGTGGTCACACCGCGGCCGGGGCGGATCGATCAGATTATCTCGATCGACTTGCCGTTTCCCCGCGACTTTGATGTCAAGAACTCGTCGGCGTTCGTCGACTATGAGCGATCCATTCAGGAGATCTTCCGTGGCTACGGTGTCATTTGAATCGCCGGCGCTCATGTCCCGGCTCAGCGCCTGGATCGGCCGATCGTGGATGTTCCTGGCCTTCTTCGTTGCGTTCTTTCTGGTGTGGGAGTGGTCGGTCGTTCTCTTCGATATCCCGCGCTACATCCTGACGCCGCCGAGCCTGATCGTTGAGAAGGGCTGGGCCGATATCGATCGCCTGATCTACTACACCTACATCACCGGCTCTGAGACAGTGATCGGCTACGTGATCTCGGTGGTGATCGGCTTGCCACTCGGACTGGCGATCGCGTTTTCCTCGATCCTGCGACGGACGATCTATCCGTTTTTCGTCAGCCTCGAGATGGTGCCGAAGATCGCCTTCGCGCCCCTGTTCATCTCGTGGCTGGGTTTCGGCCTCCTGCCGAAGATCATCATCGTCGTCCTGGTGTGCTTCTTCCCGATCGTGCTGAACGCGATCCTCGCCTTCAATTCACTGAGTGAGGAACTGACCCGGTTCTCGCGCTCGACCGGTGCCGGCTGGTGGCGCACCTTCTTCAAGGTCCGGCTGCCGGCAGCGATGCCGCAGTGTTTCGTCGGTTTCAAATACGCCGCGATCAACGCCACTGTCGGCGCGACCATCGCCGAGTTCATCGGCTCCGACAAAGGGCTCGGCTTCTATATCCAGATCGTCACCGGCAACATGCGCCCCGATCTCGCGTTCGCCGGCATCTTCTTCCTGACCGCCCTCGGGCTCGCGCTGTTCGGCGCGGTGACCCTGGCGGAGCGGTTGCTGATCCCCTGGCATATCTCGGTGCGCCGCACCAAGGCCTGACGTTTCTTGCCGTTCATCGCTTCTCCTGGAGGTTCGTCCCGATGTCCACGATGACCAAGACCACCACCCACGACCTTGCCTCGGCGCTGAAGCCGCAGACCAAGGCGTTCATCGACGGCGCGTTCGTCGACGCGGCCAGCGGTGACACCTTCGAGACGATCAATCCGGCGACCGGCGAAGTGATCGCCAACGTTGCCCATTGCGGTGCCGCCGACGTCGATCGTGCGGTGGCTGCTGGTCGTCGCGTCTTCGATGACGGCGCCTGGTCGCGGGCCGCACCCGAGGAGCGCAAGGCGACCCTGCTGCGCCTGGCCGACCTGGTTCGCCAACACGCAGAGGAACTCGCGGTTCTGGAGAGCGTCGACAGCGGCAAGACGATTACCGATTGTCTCCACGAGATCGGCAATGAAGTGCCGAATTTCTTCCAATGGTACGCGGAACTCGCCGACAAGACATTCGGCAAGGTCGCACCGACCGGCGAGGACGCACTTGCGTTAGTTGTCAAGGAGCCCGCCGGGGTGGTCGGCCTTGTTCTGCCGTGGAACTTCCCGCTGCTGATGGCGGCCTGGAAACTGGCGCCGGCATTGGCCGCCGGGTGTTCCACCCTGGTCAAGCCGGCGGAGCAGACGCCGCTGACCGCGCTGAGGCTTGCGGAACTCGCGGCGGAGGCCGGCGTCCCACCGGGCGTGCTCAACGTCCTGCCCGGCTATGGCGAAACCACCGGCCAGGCGATCGGCCGCCACGACGATATCGACATCGTCTCGTTCACCGGATCGACCGAGGTCGGCGGCTACTTCCTGCGTTATGCCGGCGAGAGCAACCTCAAGGTGATCGGGCTGGAAATGGGCGGCAAGAGCCCGTTCATTGTGCTCGACGATGCGGCGCTCGATGACGACCTGATCGAGCACGCGGCGATGTCGGCCTTCTGGAATGGCGGGCAGAACTGCTCCGCCAACATGCGCCAGCTCATCGATGCCAAGCTCGCCGACGAGTTCACAGACCGGGTTGCCGCCCGCGCCAACGCGTTTCGGGTTGGCGATCCGCTCGACCCGGATACTGACATCGGCGCGATGGTGACCAAAGAGCACCAAGACAGGGTGATGGGCTACATCGCCCGCGGCGGCGAAGAAGGTGGTCGGCTGATCACCGGCGGCTCCGCCGAAGGGGCGCCCGGAACGTTCATCCAGCCGACCGTGTTCTCGGGCCTCAAGCCTGAGATGACGATCGCCCGCGAGGAGATCTTCGGTCCGGTTCTGGGCGTTCTGCCGGTGAGCAGTCTGGACGAAGCCCTGGCGATTGCCCGCGACACCGACTACGGCCTGCATGCCACCGTGTTCACCCGCGACATCGACCGCGCCATTCATCTCGCCCGGCGGCTGCCGTGCGGAACGGTGTCGGTGAACGGCTTCTCCGAAGGAGACATCAAGACGCCGTTCGGCGGCTACAAGCGCTCCGGGTCGCTGGCCCGCGACAACGGTGCCGAGGCCCTCGACCAGTATGTCCAGACCAAGACGATCTGGATCAGCGTCGGCACCGCCGGCTGACACCTGCCGTTCCAGCTAAACGACGAGCTGCCAATGCCGACCATCGAACGGGTGCGCTGCATCCTCCTCAGCTCGCCCTATGCCGACGCCGACGATCCGGAGATCAAGGAGTGCTTTCCCAACGGGCCGAAGCGCACCATCGGCATGGTCGAAGTGACGTTGGACAACGGTGTCACCGGTCTCGGCGAGGGGTACATGGCGGTCTTCGCCCCGCTGGTGTTCAGGTCGATTGTTGATCTCTGTCGGCCTTATGTCGTGGGACATGACGCGTTCGACATCGACCGCCGGGTCCGTGACCTGCGCAGCGTTTGTGACTACTGGTCGCTGCAGGGTGCGGCGCGCCACGCGATCAGCGCGTTCGAGACCGCGCTGCAGGACGCCAAGGCTAAGTCGAAGGGCGTTCCCGTCTTCGATTTGCTCGGCGGTGCCAAGGCGGAGTCGATCCCTATCTACGGCAGCGGCGGCTGCTGCGATGCCAAGGAGCAGTTCATCCGCGAGCTCGGCCTGCTCACCTCGCTCGGTATCGGCCTCTACAAGATCCGGGCGGTCAAGGGCGATATCCATCGCACCGTCTGGGTGATGAACGAAGCCGCCAAGCGTGGCATCCGCGTTGGCGTCGACATGTGCCAGAATCTTGCTGATCCGCCCCAGCCGGTCGACGATGTGGTTGCCTATGTCAACGCCGTGCACGCCATCACGGATCAGCGCATGGTGTTTCTCGAGGAGGCGATCGGGCCGGACAGCCCCGAAGGCTTCAAGGCGTTGCGCGCGCGCATCGACGTCCCGGTCTATGGTGGCGAGATCATCACGACGCCGAAGGAGATGATCGATCGGATCGAGGACGGCGTGTACGATGGTGTGCAGCCGGACGCTTCGGTGATCGGCGGGATCAGCGCGGTGATGGATATCTTCGCCGCGGCCCGCCCGAAGAACGTTCGGGTTGTGGTTCATGCCTGGGGTGGCGCGGCGGCGATCATGGCGAGCTACCATGCCGCCTTCGCCGCGGGTGGCGATTTGGTCGAGTACCCGATGCTCGCCTTTCCGCTCGGCGCCGAGATGATCGGCGATCAGGGCCGGATCGAGAATGGGCGGTTGTTGCGACCGACGGCGCCGGGTCTCGGCCTGACCCTCACGCCCGACATGGAAGCGCGCTATCCGTTCGACGAGACGGCGGTCTATTCCTGCAAGCTGATCGACTACGGCCCGCCGCCGGAGAGGTACTGGCAAGTCGCGTAGTGCAACGCGTCAATCGTGGGCCGGTGCCGGCACCAGTTGGAGCGCGCGCGGAATGGCGCGGCCGTCGTTCAGAAACAGATGGGTCTTGGCGGGGTCGATGCCGAAGCGTTGCGGGCCGGCCGATGGCGGCGGCCCGTCGCGACTTTCCACCACCAGCGGTCCGGCAGGATGCCCCGGCGCGTGGAGGAGTGATGTGCCGCCGAGATGCTCGACGAACTCGACCTCGGCGCTCACCGTTGCGGCGCCGGCTTCCACGGGGACAAAGTGCTCCGGACGAACGCCAAGTGTCACGGAGTCGCCGGCTCGGACACCTGCGTCACCCACCTCGACGCGAAGGGCGCTGTTGTCGCCACCATCGAGGACGATCAACGCGGTTCCGTCGGTCACGTCACGCACCATCGCGGTCAGCATGTTCATGCGCGGCGAGCCGATGAAGCCGGCGACGAACCGATTGTCGGGGCGCTCGTAGAGGTCGAGCGGCGTGCCGATCTGTTCCACCTCGCCGTTGCGCAGAACGACGATCCGGTCGGCCATAGTCATGGCCTCGACCTGGTCGTGGGTCACGTAGATCATCGTCGCGCCCAGCTGGCGATGGAGGTTGAGAATCTCCAGCCGCATCTGAACCCTGAGTTCGGCATCGAGGTTGGATAACGGCTCGTCGAAGAGAAACACCTGCGGATTGCGGACGATGGCGCGGCCGATGGCGACGCGTTGGCGTTGTCCGCCGGAGAGTTCCTTCGGCAGCCGATCGAGCAGATCTTCGAGCCGAAGAATCCGCGCCGCTTCCTCGACGCTCTTTCGTCGCTTGGCCTTACCAATCCCCGCCATCCGCAGCGCGAAGCCCATATTGTCGGCGACGGTCATGTGCGGATAGAGCGCGTAGGACTGGAACACCATCGCCACTTCGCGCTTGGCTGGATCGACGCCGCGCATCGACTTCCCATCGATGCGAACTTCGCCGCCGGAAAGATTCTCCAGCCCGCAAATCAGGCGCAGAAGCGTCGACTTCCCGCAGCCGGACGGACCGACAAACACCACCAGTTCGCCATGCGCGATGGACAGGCTGACGTCATGGATGACCTCGACGGACCCGAACCGCTTGTCGACGTTGGTGAGTTCGACCTCAGCCATCGTGTCTGTCCCGTGTGCCGAGCCAGGCGCGCGGCACCGTCGTTGACAGGATCGATGTCGCGCCGCTCGTGTCGCGACCATAGTAGACCACGTGGAGATCGCCGTTCGCCCGTTCCGCGATGCTGGGGTAGCCGAGGTCGCGATTGGGGAGGTCGTCGCGGACCGTCAGCGATGCCTCCCACTGTTCCCCGCCGGTATCGGACAGATACAACGCCACACCGAACGGCGGATGCCGCCGGCCGGCCGCCATCGCAAGGCGCCCGTCGGCGAGCACGATGATATCGGCCGGGTACTCGGCGATACCGGTGTCGAGCGGCGGGCTCCAGCTTCGTCCGCCGTCGTTGGACCAGACGGCGTGAAGCCGCCGTGTCGCGTTCTCGCGCAACATCAGCAGGATGCGCCCGTCAGGGAGCAGGACCGGCGCTGGCTCCTCAAACTCCTGATCGCCGGCCTCGGCCACGATTTGCGGCGCGCTCCAGGTCTGTCCGCCGTCGGTCGATCGCACGACGAACACCGCGCGGTAGTGGGGCACGTCGCAAAGCGGCAACAGGATCGTCCCGTCAGCGAGGACCACGCCGCCACGCATGCCATAGCCGCCGCTGAACGGCCACGTATCGATCTCGACCGATGCCCCGAACGGCGCCGAGGGGGATGGGGCACGGTGGATCCAGCATTGCCCGCCACGCCGCGCTTTTGGGAAGTGCGCGAGCAAGTCTTTCGGCGGATCGTTCGGATATAGCCCCATGAATTCCAGCGACTGCGCGCGCAGGCGGGCAAGCGCCGGGGGCGCGACGAAATGCTCGTGACCGGTCGGATCGGTGTCAGGATGCACCCATCCGAACTGCCACTGGTTGAGGATGACACCGCCATCGGGGAGCGGCGTCAGGCCGGAACATTCGACGCCGGTCCAGCCCGCATCGGGGACCGGCTCAGGCGCCGACCAGGTCCGTCCCTCGTCGTCGGACCGCATCATCATATTGCGAAACGCCGGGTCGAGCGGCGGATGCAGAACGACCGGCCGGCGTGGCGCCTGGGTAAACACCAGGAGCCACGTCCCATCAGCGGCAACGGCCAGATGCGGGTGGGCCGAATAGCAATCCGGATCGCTGTGAACCACCCCGTGATCGAGGTCGTCCTCGCGGTCGATCTGGAGGGCGGCGGTCATGACACCCGGAACCGCGTGCACTGTAGGAACTGGAGCGGGGTCTCGCCGTCCGTCCATTCGTGATAGCAGCAAGCGATGGTGCCATCGCTCGCCTGAACGACGGTCGGGTAGCCGATGTGCTGGAACAGCCCGGGATTGTCGGCATGGACACCTCCGCCCCGGTGACCGCCGGCGCCGGAATCCCCGCCGAGGCTGGATGAGGGCTTACCGCCTTCGGCGCCGACCGGAATGCCGCCCTCGCGAACTGTGAACTCGTCGGCAACGTCCCAACTGATCCCATCGTCGGAGATGATGCCGCGCACGCCGTAGGGCGGGCGACGGTAGCCATAGACCATCAGGTAGCGACCATCGTCGAGCGCGATCATGTCCGCCGGGTAGCCCCAGATGTTGGTCCACTTCGGCGTCGACCAGGAGAAACCGTCGTCCTCGGAGACGGTCATCACCATGTTTTTGGCGTCGCCGCTCGGATTGACGTGGGTGCGCATGAAGCACACCAGCCGCCCGTCCTTCAGCCGCAAGAGGGCCGGTTCCTCGTAGTCGATGATCGAGGCCGGATCGAAGGCGAGAGTCGAATAATACTCCCAGTTTAGACCGCCGTCGTCAGAACGGATCAGTGCGGATCGCGTCGTCTCGCCTTCGCCTTCTTCCCCGTATCCGTGGATGCGCCCATAGAGCCCCATCAGCAGACTGCCGGAGGGAAGCTGCCAGCAGCCGAGCCGGCAGCCACCATGCTTCAACGGGCGCACGTTGCAGGGCACCGGCGTCGACCAGGTCTCGCCGCCGTCGGTGGACTTGAGCACGAACGTGCCGAGCCATCCTTGTGTCTTGAACGCCCAGGTCCAGTCGCCCCACTCCTCGGTCCACGGATGCATGCTCCAGGACGGTTGCTCGGTCTTGATGCCGCGTTTGAAGAAAGCGGTGATGGTCAGGTTGACGATCAGCGATCCATCGTCGAGCTCGCAGATGCCGCAGTCCCAGTTGCCGGTCGTATCGGTCCACGGAAGGATGATCTTCGGCTCCGACCACGTAACCCCACCATCGGTCGAGCGCGTCATCAGCGTCTGGCCGCTGTCGTGATGAAACGGAAACCGTTCCTCATTGAAGACCGCAACGATGTCGCCATTCTTCAACCGACGCGCTGCGATCTGGTTCACGCAGCGGGTCGGATGGCGGTAGATGTCGTGGTGGGTGATGTCGGTAATGGCTGACATGGCTGTCCTGGTGTCTGCGGGTTCTGGTTGCGGATTGATCAGGCGCTTGCGTCGTCGCCGGCGTTTGCCTGGCGATGAAACTGCACGCCGATGTTCTTGATGCTCAGGTAGTTGTGAATGCCGGCGAGGCCGCGCTCGCGTCCGAAGCCGCTGTCCTTGATGCCTCCGGTCGGCGCCTGGACACCGCCGATGAACCAGCCGTTGATCCAGACCGAACCGGCGGCAAGGCCGCGCGCGAACCGGAGGGCGCGGTCAATGTCGGCGGTGTGGATACCGGCGACCAGCCCGTAGGGGAGGCCGTTGGCGAGGGCGAGAGCTTCGGCTTCGTCGGAGAAACCGAAAGCGGTGACCACCGGCCCGAAGGTCTCCTCGCGCGCGATCGGGCTCGAAGGATTGACCTCGTCGAACACGGTGGGCGCGATGAAGTGGCCCTTGTCCATGCCGGCCGGTCGCCCGCCACCAAGGCAGAGGCGGGCCCCGTCGCGGATGGCCGACTCGATATGGCCGATGACCTTGTCGTGTTGCGCGGCAGAGACCAGCGGCCCGAGATCGGCATCGTCGAGACCGGCCGCGACGCGCCGCGCGCTGGCTCGCTCGACGAAGCGCTCGAGAAACGGCGCGCGGATGCGAGCGTGGAGCAGGAGGCGGGAAACGGACGAGCAGACCTGACCGCAGTTGTCGAAGGCGCCGTCGATGGCGGATTCTACCGCCCGCTCGAGATCGGCATCGTCGAAAACGATCATCGGGTTCTTGCCGCCGAGTTCGAGCACAGCGGGCTTCAACGCGCCGCCGGCCGCCGCGCCGACCCGCCGCCCGGTTTCGACCGAGCCGGTGAAGGTGACGCCGGCCACCGACGGGTGCTCGGTTAACGCGGCGCCAGCTTCTTCGCCAAGACCGGTGACCACATTGACCACACCGGCCGGTATGCCGGCCTGGACGGCCAACTCGGCGAGCACCAATGTCGTCAACGGCGTCTGCTCCGCCGGCTTGAGGATCGCGGTGCAGCCGGCGGCGAGTGCCGGTGCGAGCGAGCGCATCGCCATGCCGAGCGGGTAGTTCCAGGGCATGATGTGGGCGGTGACGCCCAGCGGTTCGAGCTCGGTGAAGTCGACGAAATCCGGTCCGAGGGGAACCGAGATGCCCTCGAGCTTGTCGGCGGCGCCGGCGTTGTAGCGCAGTGTCGCCGCGGCACCGGCCATGTCACTGCGCGCCTGCGACAATGGCTTGCCGACGTCGAGGGTTTCGAGGCGAGCGAGGCGGTCAGCGTTGTCGTCGATCAGTTGGGCGAGCGCGAGGAGCAGGTTGCCGCGCGCCTGCGGGGTGATCGTCGCCCACGAACCATCGAGAGCGGCACGGGCGGATTTGGCGGCTGCATCGACGTCGGCCGCGCCGCCACGCGACACGTTCGCAAGAACCGACTCGGTGCTCGGGTCCTCGACAACCAGTGTCTGGCCACCGTCCGCCGGGCGCGCCGTTCCGTCGATCCAGATCGAGTCGATGCTTGGCGGTGGGCCGCCGGTGCCAAGCTCGGCCAGACGGTCGAGGATCGGGGGCGGCGATTGAACGGTCATTGCTTGAGGCCCCCTTGGGAGATTCCTTGGATGAAGTATTTCTGGAGGAAGAAGAAGAGGAGCAGGCTGGGGATCGACAGCACGGTGACCCCCGCCATCGCGACGGAATAGCCTTCGAGCTGAGTGTGGGTGCCGACCACCGGCGCGAACGAGGCGATGCCCACCGGCATCGTCTTCATGCTCTCGTCGAAGGTGACGAGCAGCGGCCACAAGAAGTTGTTCCAGTTGAGGGTGAAGACGATCACCGCCGCGGCGATCATCGGCGCGCGGGCGAGCGGCAGCGCCACCAGCAGGAACAGCCAGAACGGTTTTGCACCGTCGAGGCGGGCGGCTTCCTCCAGCTCTTTCGGGAAGGTCAGGAAGAACTGCCGGAAGATGTAGACGGAGAACACGTTGGCAATGGTCGGCAGGATCAGTGCCTGATAGGTGCTCGCCCAGCCGACCTTGATGAAAGCGAGGAGCATCGGGATGACCGATACCTCGACCGGGATCATCAGCGAGGCGAGGAACACCATGAAGATGATGCCGCGCCCCGGGAACTGGAAGCGCGCCAGCGCGAAGCCGGCCATGGCGCCGAAGAAAACACACAGTGTTGTCGACACCGTCGCCTGGATGACGCTGTTGGCAAGCCAGCGCAGCACCGGAAAGCCGGTGAAGATTTTTACGTAGTTCTCGATGGTCGGCCGGGTGGGTAACCACTCGATCGACTCGGTCAGGACATCGGACGGGAACTTGAACGATGTCGACACCATCCAGATGAACGGCGCCGCCCAGGCGAGTGCGACGATCATGCCGATCAGCCAAACCGGCACGTCGCCCCAGGTCATGTTGCGGCGTTCCAACCAGGCGCGCATCAGTTCGTCTCCCGGATCAGGAAACGCTGCACGATGGTGACGCCGAGGATGACGACGAACAGGACGATCGCCAGTGCCGAGGCGTAGCCGTAGAGATTGCGGACGATAGCGACCGTGTAGATGTAGTGAATGGGCGAGGACGACGCGCCCGCCGGCCCGCCATTGGTCATGACATAGACCTGGCTGAAGATCCGCAACGTCGAGATCAGCTGCAGCGTGATCACCATCGACAGCACCGGCCGCAGATGCGGCAGGATGACAAAGCGCAGCCGGTTGAAGGCGTTGGCGCCGTCGATGCGGGCGGCCTCCTGGAGGTCGCGGGGAATGTCCTGGAGCGCGGCGAGGATCAGCACGAAGGCGAGGCCGAGGTCCCACCAGATCGACGCGATCGAAACGCCGGTCAGCGCCCACGAGGTCGACGTCAGCCACGGGATCGGCCCGATGCCGAAGACGCCGAGGTAATTGTTGACGAGACCGTACTGGGTATCGAGCAGCCACACCCAGACCAGCCCGATAACCGTCGCCGAGACCACGTTCGGCGCGAAGAACATGGTCCGCGCCAGGCCGGAGAGCGGATAGCCCTTGTTGACGAACAGAGCGAAGGCGAGGCCGAGGATGGTGACGCCCGGAACGATGATCAGTCCATAGAAGAGCACATTGCGGAACGCGACCCACACCCATTCGTCGGCGAAGGCGTCCTCGAAATTCTCGGTGCCGACCCACTTCGGTGCGCCGATGATGCTCCACTCGGTGAAGGCGACATAGGCGCCGAAAAAGACCGGGAGGATGTTGAAGATCAGGAAGGGCAGCGCAAAAAACGCAACGAACACGTAACCGATCCAGTCGATCGGTTTCGGTTCGCCGGGGAGCCTGCGGCCGGCGGCCTGCTCACGCGTCAATACGCCTGCGACGGTCACGTGTTCAGCCCGCGTTCCAAGGACTGCTTGGCCGGATCGCGGTCAATCCGGCCAGGCGTCCGGACGCTGGTCAGCTCAGCCTTCGTCGAGGCCTTCCTGCCAGCGTTCCTGTAATTCGCTCATTGCCTGCTCCGGCGGCTTGTTGCCGGCCCACACACCCTCCAGTGTGCGGGCGAGGAAGTTGCCGCCTGAGTAGATCGTGAATTCGGGGCCGGCGACGACCGGCACTTCCGGAATTGTGGCGAATTCCATGCCCTCGACGAAAGCACCACGGACCAGCCACGGGTGCCCCGACGTCTTGTAGTCGGGGCGGTCGAGGATCGACTTGCGCGGTGAAGCGCCACGGCCGACCGTTGTCCACAGGAAACTGTTGTCCGACAGCCACTTGATCGCTTCGAGGGTCGCCGTGTGACGGCCGGGATCCTGCTGGGTGTAGAGTTCCAGCCCGCCCATCTCGAAATAGGTCTTCTGGACGTCACCGATCTTCGGGAACGGCGTGGTCATGAAGTTGAGGCCCTGGCCGACATAGCCGTTGAGGGTCCACGGACCGGTCCAGAAGATTGAGCCGTTGCCAGTGCCGAATGCCTTGTAGCGATCGGTGACGTCGCGGGTCGAGACATTGTGGGTATCGAACAGCGCGAGCACCCACTCCATCGCCGCGATTCCCGCTTCGGGATTGACGGCCGCGGTCTTCAGGTCGTCGCTGGCGCGGCGGAAGCCCATCTGCTCCGCTACGATCCCCCAGGTGACCGTCGGCTGGACGCCGGACCCGGTCATGAGGATGCCCGAGCGGGTGACGGTTTCGCCGTCCCGCTTGGTCATGGCTTTACCCCACTCGATCAGCTCGTCGCCGGTCTTCGGCGGCGTGTCGGCGGTGAGGCCGGCCTCTGTGACATGGTCGAGGTTGATTTCGGGCTGCAGGCTCATGAGATCCATCGGGATCATGAACATCGCGTCGCCGTACTTGGGATAGCGCGACGCCGCGACCGAACTGTCGGTGAAGTCGGCAAGGTCGAGACCGGCCTGCGGAATGAGCTCGTCGAGGGGAACCGTCACACCGTCGCGGGCGAGTTGGGCGCCCTTGCCGGCGGTCCCCCAGCCGAAATCGGGGGCGCGGCCGGTCGCCGAGGCGGCGAGTACCTTGGTGACATACTGCTCTTCCGGCACCAGCTCCATGCGAATCTGGACGCCCTTGTCCTTGTGGGCGTCATTGAAATTGTTGATCATCTGCGCCCAAACCTCGCCGTCCGAGGCCGCGAGCCAGCTCCAGTGGACAATCTCGACCGGATTGGCGGCGAAGACGCGGGAGGCGCCGAGATAGGGGGTTGCCAGCGTTGCCGCTGCGGCCGCCGATCCTTTCAGCACCGTGCGTCGCGATACCGATTTCCCGCTTTTCTGCTTGCGTTGGGTCATACCAGTTGCTCCCTGTGGCACCGCCTTCCCCCGCGAAGGTCGGCGATTGACGCGCCTTGCCGGCGCTTCCTCGGACGGGTCCGGTCCCGTTCGGATTCTTTTTCGGGCACGTCTAGAGAGCACGCTGAGTCGCGCGTCACGCTCCCGGGGGTGCCCCCGGCCACCGAAATCCGTCGATTGAGTTGTTCATCGCCAACTGTTGGCGCAGTCTCATGATGGCGCCGGAGTCCAACGTCAAATTGACAGAAAGAGACACATTATATGCATTTGCAGCCAAAACGTCGGACTGCTCGCAAGTACGCGTTTGGAAGTCACGTCGTCGCTGCACGAGCGGAGGCCAATACGCTTGTTGATCTCATGAACACAATGCCCTCGTGCCTTCGTATCGGAGCTCGGTGAGGGCAATGCGGTTCGTCTACAGCACCTTGCCGTCACGGGTGGTTTTCGGAGCGGGCCGGGTCGCCGAGATTGCCGACGAGGTCGCCCGGCTCGGTGTCACGCGCGCGCTGGTGCTATCGACGCCGGGGCGGGCGGTGGAGGCCGAGGCTGTCGCCGAGACGCTTGGCGAACGGGCCGCCGGTGTGTTCGCCGGGGCCCGCATGCACACGCCGATCGACGTCACCGAGCACGCCCTCGCCGTGCTGAGAGAGAAGCGGGCCGACAGCATCGTGTCGTTCGGGGGCGGCTCGACCATCGGTCTCGGCAAGGCGCTCGCCTACCGCACGGACCTGCCGCAGGTCGCCATTCCGACCACCTACGCCGGGTCGGAAGTCACACCGATCCTGGGTCAGACCGAGGCGGGAAAAAAGACCACGCTGACCAGCCCCAAAGTACTTCCCGAGACCGTCATCTACGATCCCGATCTGACACGCGGTCTACCACCAAGCGTCGCCGGACCGTCCGGCGTGAACGCCATCGCCCACGCCGTTGAGGCGCTGTACGCGGAAGAGGCCAATCCGATCACATCGATGATGGCGGAGGAGGCGATCCGCCGCCTGGCCCGCAGTCTCCCGAAGGCGCTGACATCCAACGACAATGAGGCACGTGCCGACACCCTTTGCGGTGCGTGGCTCGCGGGCGTGTGTCTGGCTACCGCCGGTATGGCGCTGCACCACAAGATTTGTCACGTCCTCGGCGGGACGTTCGATCTCGCCCATGCCGACATCCACTGTCTCATGCTGCCCTACGCGGCTGCCTACAATCGCGAGGCGGCGCCGAAGGCGATGGCCCGGATCGGCGATGCGCTCGCCGCCGACGATGCGCCGGCGGCATTGCGGGCGCTCTCGCTTCAGGTGGGTCGATACGAGGACCTCCAAGCGTTCGGCCTCATGCCCGCCGACCTCGACCGAGCGGCGGACCTGGCCGTCGAGAAGCCCTACTACAATCCACGTCCGGTAACGCGCGATGACGTCAGGGCGATGTTGCAGGCAGCCTATGAGGGTGCCGCGCCGTGACCAAGGAAGGGTCCGGGTCCGACGCCTGCATCATCACGGTAGCAATCACCGGGTCGCTTCCGCGCAAGGCCGACAACCCGGCCGTCCCGATCAGTGTCGCGGAACAAGTGGAATCGACTCATGCGGCCTTCGAAACCGGCGCCACGCTGGCACATTGCCATGTGAGGAACGACGACGAGTCGCCATCGTCCGACCCCGAGCGGTTTGCCGTGTTGCTGGAGGGGTTGCGGCGGCATTGCCCCGGCATGATCGTCCAGTTCTCCACCGGCGGGCGATCTGGTGCGGGCAAAGCGCGGGGCGGCATGCTCCCGCTCAAGCCCGACATGGCGTCGCTGTCCGTCGGGTCCAACAACTTCCCGACCCGCGTCTACGAGAACCCGCCGGACCTGGTGGATTGGCTGGCCGGCGAGATGAGGCGTTATGGCATCAAGCCGGAAATCGAAGCGTTCGACCTGAGCCACATCACCCAGGCTGCTGCGATGGTCGCCGACGGGGGCCTAAGCGCTCCCGTGCACATTCAGTTCGTCATGGGCGTGCGCAACGCGCTGCCCGCCGATCGGACGATCTTCGACTTCCTTGTCGATACGACCGAGCGGTTGTTGCCCGGTGCCACCTGGACCGGCGCCGGGATCGGCCGTGATCAGATCACCCTCAATCGCTGGAGCCTGGAGCGCGGCGGTCATTGCCGGACGGGTCTCGAAGACAACATCCGGCTCGATCGCGACACGCTGGCGCCGTCGAACGCGGCGCTCGTCCAGCGGGTCGTCGAGCTCTGCCCGGAACATGGTCGCCGCCCGGCAACGCCGGCCGAGGCGCGGGCGCTGCTCGGTCTCGACCAACGTCACGACCTCAGTCGTTTCTCCGCGACCTTGTAGGCGGCTGAAAAATCCTCGTCGCCCCAGCCTAGCGCTTCGGCTTCGGTCAGGGCGGCGATCACGGCGTCCAGCGACGGCAATACCGCGCCGGTGTCGGTGTCCGATTCGACCATGGCGCGGGCGAGCCGCGCGTCCTTGGCCATCAGCTTGAGCATGAAGAGCGGAGAAAACTCGCCGGATCGAATGCGGGGGACCCGCTGCTCGAAATAGCGCGAGGTGGCCAGACCGGTGCCTTTGGTGACGATGTCGTAGAAGATGTCGGCGTCGGCGCCGACCTGTTCGCAGAGCGCGATCGCTTCGCCGACAGCGACCGCGTGACTGGCGACAAGGGTTTGATGGAGGAGCTTCATCGTATTGCCGGCGCCGCTGCCGCCGCAGTGAACGGTCATCCCGCCGAGTATCTCCAGAAGCGGGCGCACCCGGTTGAGCGCACCGGCATCGCCGCCGACCACGAAACTGATGGTGCCTTCATTCGCCTGCCGCACCGATCCGAGCATCGAGGCGTCGAGGTGCTGAACGCCGAGTTCGGTAAGCCGCTTGTGCACGTCGCGAGTGGTTTTGGGGCTGACCGTCGAGCAGTCGACGGTCACGCCGCCGCGTCGCGTGTTGGCCGCAACGCCACCCTCACCGAGATAGACCGCACGCAATACCTCGTCATTGGGGACGCAGGAGAACAGCACGTCGACCGCTTCGGCGATCTCGGTGAGCGATGCGCACGGCGTCGCGCCGGCGTCACCGCAGACGCGATCGCGGACCGCCGGATCGATATCGAACCCGAACACGGCGTCCTGGCCGGCGTGTCGAGCGAGGCGTGCCAGCATCGGCGCGCCCATCGCTCCGAGGCCGACATAGCCGACTCGTTGGTTCATTCCTTGACCGCCCCGGTCATGGCCGAGACGTAATGCTCGACGAAGAAGGCGTAGAGGATCACCAGCGGCAGCGAGCCGAACAGTGCCCCGGCCATGATTGAGCCCCAACGATAGGCATCGCCGTCGGTGAAGGACGTGACGATCGCCACCGGTACCGTCTTCTGGTCGGCGGACGACAGAAACGTCAGCGCGTAGATGTACTCGTTCCAGCAGAGAGTGAAGGCGAAGATGAACGCCGAAATCAGGCCGGGAATAGACAACGGGACAATGATCTTGGTCAGGATCTGCCAACGGCTGGCGCCGTCGATCAGCGCGCACTCCTCAAGCTCGAAGGGGATGCTGCGGAAATACCCCATCAGCAGCCAGGTAGTGAACGGGATCAGGATGGTGGGGTAGGTCAGGATCAGCGCGAACGGCGTATCGAACAGCCCGTATTGGAAAACCACCGACGACAGCGGGATGAACAGGATCGATGGCGGCACCAGGTAGGCGAGGAAGATCAGCCCGCCTACGGTCTGCGAGCCCTTGTAGCGCAGCCGGGCGATCGCATACGCGGCGAACACGCTGGAAACCAGCGAGAGGATCGTCGCCGAGATCGCGATGAACATGGTGTTCCACAGCCAGCGCGGATACGCGGTCTCGAACAGCAGCGCGTAGTAGTGCTTGAGCGTCGGGGATGTCGTCCAGAAGGGGCTTGCCGAGTCGAGGTTGAGGAGCTCTGCGTCCGGCTTCACCGAAGTAAGCGCCATCCAATAGAACGGAAACAGCAGGACGAAGAGGATGATCGTCAGCGGCAGCCAGACCGTCACCAGCCGCCGCGGCAAAGTCTCGAGATAGCTCATCCCCTCCGACGTATCTTCGACCGCCGCGGCGGATCGGCGGCTTGCTAAGGTCGGGCTGTCAGTCATCGCGACCACCGTGCTGCCACTTGCGGCGCTGGAGGCCGAAGAATGAGATCAGGATGCAGGCGAGCAGGAACGGCACCATCGCCGTTGCCACGGCGGCACCCTCGCCGAGCTTGCCGCCAAGGATGCCCCACTGATAGCTCAGTGTCGCCATGAGGTGGGTGGCGTTAACGGGGCCGCCGCGGGTCAGCACCCAGATGAGCTGGAAATCGGTGAACGTGAACAAGACCGAGAAGGTCATCACCACGGCGATGATCGGCGTCAGCAGCGGGTAGGTGATCTTGCGGAACATCTGCCATTGCGACGCGCCGTCCAGCGTGGCCGCTTCGTAGAGCGACGGCGGAACCGTCTGCAGGCCGGCAAGCAACGTAATCGCGACGAAGGGAACGCCGCGCCAGATGTTGGCGAAGATCACCGACCACCGCGCGTTCCACGGATCGCCGAGGAAATTGATGTTCTCGGTGATCAGCCCGAACTGCTTGAGGGTCCAGGAGATGATCGAAAACTGCGGATCGTAGATCCACCAGAACGCGATCGCCGACAGCACGGTCGGCACGATGAAGGGAATCAGGACGACCGCCCGGATCATCGCCTTGAAGGGCAAATGGCGATTGAGCAGCAGGGCGAGATAAAGGCCGATCACGAATTTGAAGACGCTGGCGACCGTCGTGTAGAGCAGCGTGTTGAAGACCGACAGCCAGAAGACCGGGTCGTCCCAAAGCCATGCATAGTTTTCCAGCCCGATGAACTCGCCTTCGCGGCCGATGCGGACATCGGTGAAGCTCATGTAGATGCCGAGCACCAGCGGGTATGCGAGGAACAGCAACAGGAACGCCATCGCCGGCAGCATGAACCAGAAGCCCAACCAATTCCGGTTGGACTTCACCCGCCTCCACAGCGTCGCCTCGGGGGCGATCGGTCGGGCAGAGTTGACGACTTGGGTCATTACCGTGTGCCGCGGCAGTGATCGTCACCAGAACGGTAGCGCCGCGACGAACCCGGCGCCACCGATTTGATTGGTCCTAGCGATAGATGCGCTTCGCCTGTCGCTCGGCGATCGAGATCGCCCCGTCGACCGTTTCGCGATCAGTGCAGTAGTTGGCGAACATGTCGACGACGACGAAGTCGGCGAGGGCAGCGGCAGCGTTTTCGCCGATCTGGCCCTTGTAGCCGGCCCACAACGTCCGCTTCGGTGCATCGCGGAACACGAGACGCTTCGGGTCCTCGGTCCACACCGGATTGTCGTCATAGGCGTTGAGGGTATGGGTCATGTAGCCGACGGATCCCTCGATCCATTTGTTGTACTGATCGGCCTCCATCCAGTACGCGAAGAACGCCTTCACCGCTTGCGGGAACTCGGTGTAGCCCATCCCCATCACCGGGAAGCAGACCTGGAACTCGGTCGGCTCACCCACCGGGCCGACCGGGTAGAAGGCGTGATCCATGTCCTCCGCGATCTGGGCGGCCAACTCGTCGCCCTCGGCGGCGTTCCGCTGAGCGGCTGCGTAGATCGAGATGCCGTTGTTGGTGAGGTGAATCTCGCCGGACAGGAAGCCCTTGTTGTTGAAGGCGTCATTCCAGGCGACGGTGCCCGGCGCGAAGGTCTGGTAGAGCTCCTTGCAGTACTCCAGCGCCGCCCGGGTCTCGGCCGAGTTGATTGCGACGTTTTCGTTCTCGTCGACCAGGGTCCCGCCGAACGCCCACAGCAGCCAGTGGGTCCAGGCGTTGCCGTCGCCGGAGGCATGACCGAGCGCAAAACCGCCCGGGGTATTGTTGGCCTTGAGGCCCTTCATTAACTCGAGGAAGCCGTCGGTGTCCGGTGGGACCTCCTCGAAGCCCGCAGCGACGATCGACGATTTCCGGTAGTTGATGTAGTTGCCCGAGATGGTGACCGGCAGGCAGATCCATTGGTCACCGGCCTTGCCGTACGTCTCGGCGATCGGCGCCCAGCCGCCGTATTTCTTGCCGAGATAGTCGCAGACGTCGGTGACATCGAGCGCCTTTTCCGGGAAGAGGTGAGGCGTCGAGTAGATCGTCCAGAAGATGTCCGGACCCTGGCCGGTATTGGCAGCGACCGACGCTTTAGGCTGAACGTCGTCGAAGCCTTCCTCGGTTACCGTGATGTTGCATCCGGTCGCCTGACCGAAGGCCGCGATGATTTCGCGAAACGCGTCGTCTTCCGACTGCACGAACCGCTTCCACCGGGTCATGTTGAGCGACGCGCCCTCTTCGGGCTGGAATGGCGAGTCCGCGGCCCAGGCGCGGGCGAGGTTCAGGCGATCGCCGAACGTCATGGCGGCGCCCGTGGCCGCGATGGCTGCCGTGCCCTTCAAAACCGACCGCCGGCTGATTTTCTGGTTCTTCATGTTTCTCCCTTTCCATTTTCTCGTTGCATTGGTGAGGAGTTCTCGTCAGAGCCTTAGCTCCGTTTCCCGATCGAAGAGCATGGCCGCGCCAGGGTTGGGTTGGAGCTTCACCGTTTCGCCCGGGCGCGGATCGGAGCGATCGCGCATCACGGCGACCACCTCCCGGTCAGCCAGTTGCGCGAACAACAGGGTCTCGGGGCCGGTCGGCTCGACCACGATAACTTCCGCATCGAACCCATCGCCGCCGACCGTTATCTGCTCGGGCCGGATGCCGTAGACGACGGGCTGTCCGTCCTGACCGGAATGCTTGCTCGTGACCGGCAACCGTGTCTTGCCAGAGACCACGTGCCCGTCTGCGAGCGTGCCCTCGATGAAATTCATCGCCGGTGAACCGATGAAGCCGGCGACGAACAAGTCGGCCGGGTTGTCGTAGATGGTGAGTGGGCTGCCCATCTGGCGGACGTCGCCGTGGTTCATCACGACGATCTTGTCGGCCATGGTCATCGCTTCGATCTGGTCGTGGGTGACGTAAACCGTCGTCGTCCCGAGCCGCTGGTGGAGTTCCTTGATCTCGGTGCGCATCTGGACGCGCAGCTTGGCGTCAAGATTGGAAAGCGGCTCGTCGAACAGGAACACCTGCGGGTCGCGGACGATGGCGCGCCCCATGGCGACGCGCTGGCGCTGGCCGCCTGAGAGCTGGCGCGGGTAGCGATCAAGGAGATTTTCAAGGCCGAGAATCTTCGCCGCTTCGGTGACACGCTGCGCGATGATTGCCTTGTCGGTGCGCCGGAGCATCAGCGAGAAGCCCAAGTTCTCGGCGACGGTCACGTGGGGATAGAGCGCATAGTTCTGGAACACCATGGCGATGTCGCGCTCTTTCGGATGGACGTTGTTGACCACCTGGCCGTTGATGCAGATTTCTCCCGACGTGATGTTTTCCAGACCGGCGAGCATCCTGAGCAGCGTCGACTTACCACAACCGGACGGACCGACCAGAACGACGAACTCCGTATCGGCGATCGGCACATTGACACCGTGGAGGACCTCGACGGAGCCGAACGACTTGGTGACGTCGATGATGTCTACAGATGCCATCCGATCCTTATCGTCTTTCCGGTGACCCGCATGATCGCGGCTCGGCGTGCATACGGCTCTGCATAGGCCCGGTCGACGATCATCCCTCCCGTGTCGGCGCTCGCTGTTATCGTTCTCGGGGAGACACCGACACTCATGGTGCGGCATTCCCTCATGGCGACCGTTGGTGAAATAATGCATGCATAACTTTATTCGTCAAGATGTCGACTGGCGGTGCGGGCGCGAGCAACATGGTGTCCCGCAGTCTCGGGGTATTTCGTATGGGCAATGTTGGATAGCGTTCGGGAGGGTCGAACGAGGCGATCGTGACTAGATCCGATAGCGTTCGAGCACGGTTGGCCGCGGTTCGGCGCCATGGCCGGGACGGTCTGGCGCGGCGATAAGGCCGTCCTCGTGCCAGATCGGCTCGTCGACAAGTTCGAACTGCATTGGGCCCGGAATCGGTTTCAGTTCGAAGAGAATGGCGGCCCGTGTCGCCACCGAAAGATGGAGGCTCGCCGCGGTGAGCACCGCAGTACTCCAGGCGTGGGCGTTGACGATTCTGCCGGCGTCCTCGACCGCGGCAGCGATCTGGCGGAAGCCGGTGATCCCCTCAGCGCGGGCCGGATCGATGCCGAACACGTCGACAGCGCCGCTGTCGATCCAGCGCTGGTAGCCGGCCAGCCCCCATTCCCGCTCGCCGGCGGCGACGAGGATGCGCACGCCGGCCTTGAACGCCTGATGCCCGGCGATGTCGCTCGGATGCAGCGGCTCCTCCATCCATTTGATGTCGAAGGCCTCCATTCGTCGCGTGGTGCCGATGGCTGTCTCCAGGTCCCAACGGGTGCCGTTGCCGGCGTCGACCATGATGTCGGGCTCCGGACCGATCGCCTCGCGCAGCGCTTCGACGAGAGCAACGTCGTATTCGGGATCGCGACCGGCGCGGGAGGCGCCGCGCTTGCCGAGCCCCAGCTTGGCCGATCGGAACCCCTCATCGATGTAGCCGGCAATCGCCGCGACTGAATCGCCGATGGTGGGATGGTTGACGTGGAGGCTGGCGCAGGCCGGCAGAGTCGGGTGAACGGCACCGCCGAGGAAAGCGTAGAGCGGCTTGCCGGCGTCTTTGGCGGCGATGTCCCACAACGCCATATCGATAGCGGATAGCGCCAGTGTGGCGATGCCGCCCTCGCCGTACCACCAAGTATGCGCCTTCATCATTTGCCAGCAGGCCGTCGTGTCCCGCGTGTCGGCGCCGGCGAGTAGTGGCGCGAGCCCGTCGGTGATGATCGCTGTCGTGGCAGCGCAAGCTTCCGGCCACATGGCGATCGCCTCGCCCCAGCCGCTGACGCCGGCGTCGGTGTCGACCCGCAGCAGGACCGTCATGCGGTCATGGTCGGCGTCGTTGGGCTCCGGCCAACGGAGGACGTAGGGCTCCATACCCGTGATCTTCATCGTGCCGTCCTCCCGGTTTTCCTTGATCTCCGTCACCGAACGTTGTCGGCACGACAAAGACCGTTGCATTGGTCACTTGGTCTGTGCATACAATTGGTCAGGCCAATAATCCACGAAAAGTGGTCGGTGACCCGGAGGAAACGCGGTTTCGGCGCGATCTCAGAGGTTCCCGGCGCTTTCGTCGGCCGATTGGCCGGCCTGGGCCCGCGTCAATGCACCGATCGGTTCGCGCATTGCTGAGGGTTCCGAAGTCGGCATCGCGAGAATTCGAAACAGGTTCGCGTGGAGGCGAACCGATCGATGGGAGGATACAGACCTGATGAAACAGAACTCGGCGTTGAGACTGGCGGCCGCTGGCGCGGCGCTCGCTCTTCTTTCCGGCGCGGCCTCTGCGCAGGATTTCCATGGCTTCTCGCCGACCGGCTTCTCCGGTGAGATGCTACCGGCGGAGAATCTGATGGCGATGGTGGAGCAGGCGGCCAGCGTCTCCCCACCGCGCAATGGCGAACAATATGTCATCGCCTTCGCCAACCTGCAGCGCGATATTCCGTTCGCGGCGCTGGTCGAGCAGAGCATTATCGAAAACGCCGAGGCCGCCGGCGTCGAACTCGTCGTGGCCGACAACCGGCTCGATGGCGCAACCGCGCTTGCCAACGCCGAGAGCTTCATCAACCGCAACGTCGACTATGTGATCGAGTTCCAGACCGACGCGAATTTCGGCGCGACGATAATGCAGAAGATGGGTGAGGTCGGGATCGGCGTCACAGCGATCGATATCCCGATGCCGGGCGCCACCTTCTTCGGCGCCAACAACCCGCGGTCGGGCTACATGGGTGGCGTCTATCTCGGCCAGGCGGCGATCGCCAAGTTCGGTGCCGACAAGGTGAAGGAAGGCTACTTCATCCTTGGCGATCTGCCCCAGTCCGGCGCCGTTCCGGCGATGCGGACCGGCGGTCAGTTGGCCGGCTTCCTCGCCGCGGTCGAGGGCTTCCCGGAAGACCACGTCATTGTCATCGACACCAAGAACACGCTTGAGGAGAGCTTCGCCCAGACCAACAACGTGCTCGGCCGCATCCCGGACGGTGTTCCAATCATGGCGACCGCGATCAATGATCAGGCGTCGACGGGCATTCTGCGAGCCGTCAAGCAGGGCGGCCGCGAGGATGATCTGATCGTCGTCGGCATGGGCGCGGATGAGAACGAGACGATGGTCAACGAACCGGCTTTCGTCGCTTCGGTCGGCTACTTCCCCGAGCGCTATGGGAACTTCCTGATCCCGATGGCGTTTGCCGAGCTTGCCGGCATCGACCTGCCGCCAGCCGTCCTGCAGACCCATGTCATGGTCGACAATGGGAACATCTGCGAGTTCTATCCCGACTTCCCCTGCACGGACGGGGCGGGCATGGCGCTGAATTTCCCGCAGGCGGCCTTCGAGCAGCATCTTGCCGAAATCCGCGCCTCGCCAGAGATGGCTGACTCGATCGAGCTAATCCCGACCGAGTAAAGGTCAGGGCTGGGTGGTCCGGGGCGTGCCCCGGGCCACGGCACGCCGGACAATCCGATCCGCGATTATGACGACCGAAACCACCGCTCCGAATGAAACGCCGCGCCTGGAGATGCGCGGGATCGACAAGGCGTTTGGCGGCGTCAAGGTCCTCGATACGGTCGACCTCGTGGTGGCTCCCGGCGAAGTCATGGCATTGCTCGGCTCTAACGGTGCCGGCAAGTCGACGCTGGTCAAGATTCTGACTGGCGTCTACACGCGTGACGCGGGGACCGTGAAAGTGGACGGCGAGACGGTGGTTTTCCCCGAGCCGCGCGCGGCGGTTGCCGCCGGGGTCAGGCTGCTGCCGCAAGAAATATCGGTCATGCCCGACATGACCGTCGCCGAAAACATCTCGCTAGCCGACCTGCCGATGAAATCGGGGCCGAGCTTCGCTGTTGTGGATCGCGCCGCCATGGTTGCACGGGCCCGCGAGCTCCTCGATCAACTCGGCTTTTCCGCCATCGATCCGAACGCGCCCGTGAAGCGGTTGTCGGTGGCCGAACAGCGGATCGTCGAGATCGCCCGGGCCCTTGCCGGCAAGGCGCGCATCCTGGTGATGGACGAGCCGACCGCAGCGCTGACGGAACAGGAAGCCAAGCTGATCTTTCGAATCATCCGGCGCCTGAAGGAACAGTCGGTGTCGGTGATCTACATCTCCCACTACCTCAGCGAAGTCTTCGAAATCTCCGACCGGATTGCCGTCCTCCGCGACGGCCGCGAAGCCGGCCTGTTCGATCCGGCGACCGCGTCGCACGATGAGGTGCTGGATGCCATGCTCGGCGGCATCGCCGGAGACCTGTACGACATGGCGGCGAGCGGCGAGGCCGATACGACCGCTGTCCTCAGCGTCGAGGGCTTCGGCGTTCCCGGCCGCATTGACGATGTTTCTTTCGACGTCCGCCGCGGCGAGATCGTCGGCGTATTCGGCCTGATCGGCTCCGGAGTGGAGGTGCTTGGCCGGACGCTTTACGGCGCGCTTGGAGCGGTGACGACCGGATCGGTGACCCTCGATGGAAAACCATACCACCCCCGCTCGGCGGCACTCGGAAAGGACGGGGGAATCGGCTTTGTCGCCGCCGATCGCAAAAAAGAAGGGATCATCGCCGAGCTGACCGTGCGCGATAACATGGTGGCGCCTTTCCTCGACCGCTACACCCAGGGCCTGTTCGTCTCGCGTGCCAAGGAAACCGCACAGGCCGAGCGCTGGATCGAAAGCCTCGGCATCCGCACCCGCGGGCCTGAGCAGACGATTCGCACCCTGTCCGGCGGCAACCAGCAGAAGGTATGCGTGTCGCGGTGGCTGGTCGACGGTGTTGCGCTGCTCATCCTCGAGGAACCGACCCGCGGGGTCGATGTTGGGGCCCGTCGCGAGATTTATCTGGAGCTGCGCGAACTGGCGGACCGCGGCCTCGCCGTCCTGGTTCTGTCGTCGGATGTCGAGGAGGTCGCCGGTATCAGCGACCGTTCGATCGTTCTCGACCGGGGTGGCATCGTCGGCCGTTTTGACCGCGGCACGGCACCCGAAACGCTGATGGCCGCCACGGTCAACGATCCCGCATTCCACGCCGCATGAGTGCCTCTCGATGACCGTCACCAGCGCCCCGACCGAGACCGACCAGACTAGCGCGACGCTTCGCCATCGCCTGCTTGCACTGCTCGGGAAACCCTGGTCGGGTGTCGCGATCCTGCTGATCTTCTATATCGCCCTGATTGTCGTCTTCTCGCTGCTCTCGCCGTTTTTTCTGACGCAGCGGAACATGCTGGCGATCGGCTCGAACGTCGCGTTCATCGGCCTGATGGCGGCGGCGGGGACGCCGCTGATTATCGCCGGTGGTCTCGACCTTTCGGTCGCCGCGATCGCCGGGCTGACCGGTGTGACGATCGCCATCGTTCACGGTCTTGGGGTGCCGATCTGGCTGGCGGTCGCAGCGGCACTTTGCATCGGCGCGTTCATCGGCTTGGTCAACGGCCTGTTCGCCACCAAACTTCGCCTCAATCCGCTGATCGTCACGTTGGGGATGATGAGTATTGTCTCGGGCGCGGCTCTCATCCTCACCGGCGGGCTGACCCGGGCGCTGATGGTGCCGGGCTTCAACTGGATCGGCCAGGGGCGGGTCTTTGACATCCCGGTGCCGATCATCCTGATGGCGGTCACGTACATCGCGCTCGCGGTGGTGCTGGCCAAGACCCGCTTCGGACGCTTCGTTTACGCGGCCGGCGGCAACGCCGAGGCGAGCCGGCTGATCGGCCTCCCGGTCGAGCGGGTTCAGGTCATCCTCTACATCGTCTCCGGTGTCAGTGGCGCGGTCGCTGGCGCGATGCTCGCGGCACAACTCGGCGCGGCGGCGCCGGGTGCGGCGTCGACCCACCTGCTCACCGTCATCGCCGCGATCATCCTCGGCGGCACCAGCCTCTATGGCGGGCGCGGCAGCGTCTGGGGAACGTTGCTCGCCGTCCTGATCCTCGGGACGCTCGCCAACGGCCTGACCCTGATGGACGTCTCGTCGTTCTGGCAGGACGTGACCCGCGGTGTGGTGTTGATGCTGGCCGTCAGTCTCGACGCGATCCGCACCCGGGCGTTGGGGGATTAGCGCCGTGGCTGATGCCCTCTCCACCATTTCGCCTGTCGAGCGGAATTCCGTCGCCGATCAGGTCGCGAAGAAAATCCTCGACCTGGTGCGGACCGGCAACCTCAAGCCGGGCGACCAGCTTCCGCCGGAGCGTGATCTTGCGCAAATGCTGCAGGTCAGCCGCCCGAGCCTGCGTGAGGCGATGCGCGGCCTGCAGATTCTCGGCGTCGTGAAATCACGCCAGGGCGGTGGCGCTTACATCTCATCGCTGGACGCCGCCGATCTGCTCGGACCGCTCCAGTTTCTGATCACGCTCAACGCTCAGAACGTCGATGCACTCTATGAATCGCGCGGCCTGATCGAGGGCGGCGTGGCACGAAAAGCGACGGAGCGGCTGACCGATGCCGACATCGCCCGCCTCCAGGCAATGGTGGTGTTGCAGGCCGATCTCGTCACCGATCCACTCGGCTTTCGGGTCTCCGACCTCGAGTTCCATCGCACCGTCATGGACTCGACCGACAATCCCTTTCTGATCCGCGTCGCTTATTCGCTCTACGTGCTCGGCATGGAATACCGACGGATCGCCTCGGAAACCCCCGGCGTCCTCAAACAGTCGCTCGCCGATCATGAGGAAATCGTCGCCGCGTTCGTCGCCCGTGACCCGGACGCCGCCGAAACCGCTATGGTTCGGCACATGCGCAATGTCCACGAATCGACCCTCGACGCGATGAAGGCCGCCGAATGAGTGACAAAGCCCGCATTGGCGTGATCGGTGCCGGCTGGTGGGCGGTGGTCAATCATCTGCCGGTGCTCGCCGGCTTCGAGGATTGCGAGGTCGTTGCCGTCAACCGGCTTGGCGCCGAAGAACTCGCCGCGGTCAAGGAGGCCTTCGCGGTCCCTCACGCCTTCGAAGACTACCGGGCAATGCTCGACACGGTGCCGATGGACGGGGTCGTCGTCGCCTCGCCGCACACACTCCACTTCGAGCACGCAATGGCAGCGCTCGACAAGGGCTGTCACGTCCTCGTCGAAAAGCCGATGACGACGACAGCGGCCGATGCGCGGGCGCTTGTCGACCGCGCCGCAGAGGTCGATCGGCAGATCGTCGTGGCCTATGGCTGGAATTTTCGGCCGATGATCGAAGAAGCCCGGCGGCTCGCACCGGGGGTCGGCGAGGTCGAACACGTCGTGCTCCACATGGCCAACGCGCTCGAGGATCTGTTCGCTGGACAGCCGATGCTGGAGACCGAGGGCGCCATGTTCCGGCCGCCGCCGTCGACATGGGCCGATCCGGCCCGTGCCGGCGGCTTCGGTTGGGGGCAGCTCGTTCATGCGCTGGGTCTGTTGTTCCGCGTCGTCGATGGGTTGGAACCGGCCGAAGTGTTCGCGCTCACCGGACAGTCACCCGCCAATGTCGACTACTACGATGCCGCCGCGGTCCGGTTCGCCGACGGCGGAACCGCGTCGCTCTCCGGTGCCGCGACGCTGCCGAAGGGCGAGCCGGTTCAGATCGACCTCAAGGTCTTCGGCTCGGAGGGCATGCTTCTGTTCGACATCGAGCGAGCGCGGGTCGAATTGCGTCGTCGCGATGGGACCGGCGAGACGGTGACGCTCGCGCCGGACGCCGGCGCTTACGAGTGCGTCGGTCCGCTGCGCGCCCTAGTCGACTTGTCGCTGGGCAGGCCGACGGTCAATCCCGCGTCCGGTATCGTCGGCATGCGCGCCGTCGAGGTGCTCGACGCGCTCTACCGGTCGGCCAGTTCCGGACGCATGGAGGCGGTCTGATGGCGTTCAAACTCACCCTCACCTCCTGGTCGCTGCCGGCGTGTTCGCTGCGGGAAGCGGCGGGCATCGCCAAGGTGCTGGGGATCGACGGGCTCGATATCGGCTATTTCTACGGCCCGGCCCTCGACAAGGCGCGGCTCCTCGCCGAACCGGAGAGGGTCGCCGATGAGGTGCTGGAATTCGGCGTCGCACTGCCGTGCCTCTATCATCTGTTCGGCAACACGCTCGGCGACCGGAACCTCGCCGACCGGCGGTTCCTCGACCAGAATGCCGCCGACCTGAAGCAGGCGGTCGCCTTCTGCGTTCGCGCCGGGGTCGGTGTCATCTTCGTCCTGCCGGGGATCTGCAATCCGGGGCAGGGGCGCCGCGAGGCGCTGGCCGAGTCGGCTGAGAGCCTGAAACGTCTGCTGCCGATCGCGGCGGAAGCGGGGGTCACACTGACCATCGAGCCCCACGTCCATTCCTATCTGGAGTCGCCGACCCTCGTGCTGGAGCTGTTGGACAAGGTGCCGGGTCTGAAGCTGACCCTCGACTACGGCCACTTCGCCTGTCTTGGCTACCGGCAGGAGGAGGTCGATCCGCTCGTGTCGCATGCCGCCCACATGCATCTGCGTCAGGCGAAGTCGGGCGAACTTCAGACTAAGCTGGAGAAGGGCACCCTCAACATGGCCGCGCAACTGGCGACGCTGCGCGACGCCGGCTATGACGGCTACCTGGCGCTAGAATACACACATCAGGATTACATGGACTCCTGGTACGACGACATACTCACCGAGACGATCCGGCTTCGCGATGTCGTGCGTGGTTGGGAGGTGGCGTGAGCGAGGAACCGGTCGCCGTCGTCGTCGGTGGTGCGGGCGGGATCGGCCTGGCCATCGCCGCGCGCCTTGCGCGGGACGGCCACCGGATTGTGGTCGCCGATCTCGAAGGGGAAGCGACGGACAATGCCGCGCGAGAGATCGGCGGGACCGGCATCGCCATCAACGTGACCGAGTCGGGTTCCGTTGGCCGCGCGATCGGCGAGGTTCTGGACAAGCACGGGCGGATCGATGTGCTGGTCAATTCGGCCGGCGTTCACCTCCAGAAGCTCGTGGTCGACATGACCGACTTGGATTGGGACCGGGTTCAGAGTGTCAATTCGCGCGGGACGTTCCTGACCTGCCGCGCCGTCGCCCGCTCGATGATGGCGGCGGAGGGGGGTCGGATCGTCAACATCGTCACCCGCCTCGGTTTCGGCAATCCTTACTCGGCGGCCTATATGGCGTCGAAGAACGCGGTGTGGGGGCTGACCCAGACGCTGGCCGTTGAACTCGCTGGCTACGGGATCACCGTGAACGCAGTCGCCCCCGGCCACGTCGGGCCGGGGACCGGAATGGAGAAGCAGTTTCGTGAAAAGGCAGCGGCGCTCGGACTGAGCTGGGAGGATTTCGAGGCGCGGGTCCTGAAGACGATTCCCGTCGGCCGCTGGTGCCGCCCCGACGATGTGGCCGCGGCGGTCGCCTATGTCGTTTCGCCGGAAGCCTCGTTCGTCACCGGCGAACTGATCAACGTCACCGGCGGCTTCACCGGCTATGGCGTTGCGCCGCCGCGGGAGGCGGGATGAGCAAGGACCTCCGCCGCGGCGGCATCGACCGCCTAACCGTCGACGACATTCTCCAGCCGGGGTTCTCGACCCCGTGGGACGCGCCGACCATCCCCCCGTTTCCCTTTGCCTTCCGCGATGTGGAAGTGCTGACCGTGGTGTGGCGCACGACCGAAGCCGCCGTGGCCCGCGTCCTGCCGCCGCCGCTCGAGGCGACCAGCGACGTGGTTGTCGCCCACATCTACCGGATGACAGATACCGAATGGACCGGGCCGTACGGCGAGTCCAACGTCTCGGTCGGCTGCCGGCTGCCCGGCACCGATGTTGCCGGCTCGTACTCGCCCTATCTGTTCCTGTCGTCGGATGTGGGGGTCACGCACGGACGCGAGGTCCACGGACAACCGAAGAAGCTCGGCCACCCGGTGATCGAGCACCGCGGCGACCTTGTGGTCGGCACGGTCACCCGCAACGACATCGCGGTGATCACTGGCACGATGGCCTACAAACATCGCCGTGACACGCTCGACAGCCTGACCGCCCATTTCGACTTCGCCGAGAACGTCAACCTCAAGGCGGTTGATCAGATCGACGGACGCCCGGCGGTCCGGCAATTGACCGCCCGTCGGTTGAGCGACGTCGTCGTCCACGAATGCTGGAGCGGTCCCTGCACAGTCGAGCTCCGGCCGAACGCCCAGGCGCCGGTCCACCGCCTGCCGGTGGTCGACATGCTCGACGGTTTCCACTGGCGGGCGGACTTCACCCTGGTGCCCGGCCGCATCGTTCACGACTACCTTGGAGGAACCCCATGAGCCACTACGCCTGGGTGCTGGAAGTCCGGCCCGGCTACGAGGAGGAATACAAACGCCGGCACGACGAGATCTGGCCGGAGATGGTCGAGGCGCTGAAGAAGGCAGGCATCCGTAACTACTCGATCTTCCGTCACGGCCTGACCCTGTTCGGCTATTTCGAAACCGACGATCTCGATGCGACCGTCGCGGCGCTGAAGGACGATCCGGTCAACAAGCGCTGGGGCGAGTCGATGACGCCGATCATGAAGATCGAAGTCGACGAGCGGCGCGGGTTTCCGTTCCTGCTCCCCTTGCAATGGCACATGGACTGATGCGGCTCGACGGCGAAATCGCGATCGTCACCGGCGCTGGCCGGGGATTGGGCGCGGAGATCGCGCGAGCGCTCGCGGGTGCCGGCGCGGCCGTGGCCGTCACGGCGCGGCAGCTGGGCAGTGCGATGGCGATTGCCGATCAGATCAAGTCGGCCAGTGGAAAAGCGGCCGCCGTTTCTTGCGATGTCGCTAATGCCGGATCGATCGCGGCGGCCGTGGCGGCAACGAAGGATGAATTCGGTGCACCCACCATCCTGGTGAACAATGCCGGCGTTATCCAGCCGCTTGGACCCTTGCATGCCGCGGACGACGAGGCGATTGCCGCCAACATCGAGATCAACCTACTCGGCCCGGCGATGATGGCTCAAGCGGTTTTGCCCGCCATGGAGGCTGCCGGTCGTGGAACCATCGTCAACATCTCCTCCGGTGCCGCGCAAAAGGCGATTCCCGGGTGGGGAGCTTACTGCGTCGCCAAGGCGGGGCTCGCCATGCTCGGCCGCGTCCTCGCCGCCGAACACGAGGCTAACGGCATTCGGGTGTTCGGCTTTGCGCCGGGGATCGTCGACACCGGGATGCAGGCGGACATCCGCGCCGCCGGTATCGGTCCAACCGCGACGCTCACCCCCGACGATCTCGCCCACCCACGCGAACCGGCCGCGGCCGTCGTCTTTCTGTGCACGCAGGGGAGCACGCCTTTCGCCGGCGACGAGGTGGACGTCCGCGATCCCGCGTTCCGGGCCGCCGCCGGTCTCGCCGCGACACCGGCCTGAGCCGGTCAGGAAGGAAAACTCATGCGCCGCGACGAGATCGTTGATATCCGCGCCTTTGTCGTCGCGAGTTCCGGCGCGGGCGGCGACTACCACGATCGGGAAGCCGGCCACTGGTTGATCGACACCCAGATCGCCAATCCGATGTCCGTTTATCCAGAGTATCGGGCATCGCGGACGAGTTGGGGGATCGCGGTCCTCGGCTCCATCCTCGTCGAGGTCGAAAGCCGCGGCGGCACGGTTGGTGTCGCGACGGCGCTCGGCGGCCCGCCAGCCTGCTTTCTCATCGAGGAGCACTTCCGCCGTTTCCTCGTCGGTAGCGACCCACGCGACATCAACCGTATGTGGGATCAGATGTATCGCGCCAGCCTTCCCTACGGCCGCAAGGGGGTCGTCACTGCGGCTGTCTCGGCGGTCGATCTGGCACTATGGGATTTGCTCGGGCGCCTCCGAGACGAGCCGGTCTACGCGATGACCGGCGGTGCGACTCGCGACGCGATCAGCCTCTACTGCACCGGTCCCCGGCCGGAGGCCGCCAAGGCGCAAGGATTCTGGGGCGGCAAGGTGCCGCTGCCGCACGGTCCGGCGGAAGGCGAGCCGGGTCTGAGACGCAATGTCGAATTTCTGGCGGCGCATCGGGCTGCCGTCGGCCCCGATTTCCCGCTGATGGTCGACTGTTACATGTCGCTGGATGTGACCTACGCGGTCGCATTGGCAGAAGCGCTGAAGTCGGTCGGCATCCATTGGATCGAGGAAGCACTGTCCCCAGATGACATCGACGGGCATCGCATCCTCAAGGAGCGCTGCCCCACCACGCGCTGGACCACCGGCGAGCATGAGTACACGCGGTATGGGTTTCGCGCGATCCTCGAAAGTCGCGCCATCGACATCGTTCAGCCCGATCTGACGTGGGTCGGGGGGTTGACCGAGGCGATGCGGATCAGCGCCATGGCCGCTGCCTACGACACGCCGGTCGTCCCGCATGGATCGGGCGACTACAGCTACCATTTCGTCATGGCCCAGCCGCACATTCCGTTCTGCGAGTATGTCAACATGAGCGCCGCCGGCGACGTCATCGGACCGATCTTCGGCGATCTGTTCGAAGGCGAGACGCTGCCGGAAAACGGCCGGGTTCGCCTCGCCGACCGACCCGGCTTCGGCTTGACCGTGCGCGAGGGCGTTGCCCTCGAGCGGCCTTACGTAGGCGGCTGAAGCCTCTCTGCGTCCGTCACAGGACGTCGTAGATTTCATCCATATCGGTGTCGCCGATCCGCTTGTCGAGCACGATCTCGCCGCGGTCCATCGCCACGATCCGGTCGCAGCACTCGAAGACGTGATGGATGTTGTGGCTGATGAAAATGCCGGTGACGTTCTGCTCCTTGAGCGAGCGGACGAAGCCGATGACCTTGTTGGTCTCCTTCACCGACAGGTGGTTGGTCGGCTCGTCGAGAATCATCACCTTTGACTTGAAGTGCATGGCGCGGGCGATCGCCACCCCCTGGCGCTGACCGCCGGAGAGTTCGCCGACGATGGCGTCAGGCGAGCGCAGATGCAGGTCGACATCAGCGATCGCCTTGACGCTGTCGTCGCGCATCTGGCGCTGGTCCATGATGCCGATGCCGCCGATCGAAAACTTCAATGGCTCGCGTCCGATGAAGACGTTGCGCGCGATCGACATCGACGGGACCATCGAATTGTACTGGTAAATCGTCTCGATGCCGAGATCCATCGCCTGCCGCGGATTGGCGATGTTGACCTTCTTGCCATCGAGCAGGATGTCGCCTTCGTCCTGACGCTGAGCGCCGGAGAGGATGTTGATCAGGGTCGATTTGCCGGCGCCGTTGTCGCCGACCAGCCCGAGTGCCTCGTTCGGGTAGACGTCGAGCGAGACGTCCTTGAGCGCATGCACGCCCGAATACCATTTGTGCAGGTTGCGAACGGAGATGATTGGCTCGGCCATCACTCAGGTCTCCACCTTGATGAACCTGGCGCGACGCCGGAGCCAGGCATTGGCGACCACGGCGAAGATGGTGAGGAAACCGATCGCGAACTTGAACCAGTTGGCATCGACCTGACTCAGCACCAGGCCGTTGTCGATGACGCGGATCAAGGTTGCACCGATGATCCCGCCGAGGATTGTTCCGATCCCACCGGTGAGTGCCGTTCCGCCGATGACGGCGGCAGCGACCGCTTGCAGCTCCATGCCTTCGCCGATCGACGGCAGAGGGGTGCCGAGCCGTAGCACCTGGATCATTCCAGCGAAGCCGGCGAGCATCGAGCAGATCATGAAGCACGCCATTTTCACCCGGGCTGTGGGAATACCCATCGAACTCGCCGCCGGCAGGAAGCCACCGGTCGCCCGCACCCAGTTACCGAAGTTGGTCAGGGAGAGAAGGATGGTCATCAGGACCGCGATCCCGACAAACCAGACGAACGACATGCGGAACAGATCGCCGGGGCCAACGAAGACGGTGAACAGCCACCTGGGCAGGTCGGTTGGCAGGAGCGGCGGGAAGCCACCGGAAATCACCACGGTCAGCGACCGTGCCATGAACAGCATGCCGAGGGTGGTGATGAAGCTTGGGATAGTGAACCGGATGGTGACGAAGCCGTTGACGAAACCAACGGCGGCGGCGGCGGCGAGGCCTGCGCAGAAGGCGAGGGCAAACGGCGTCCCGCCCTCCATCAGCACCGCCATCACCATCGGCATCAGCGCGAAGACGGACCCCACCGACAAGTCGAATTCGCCGCAGATCATCAAAAGCGTGACACCGATCGCCACCAGTCCCATTTCGGGCAGAATGCCGAGGATGCCGCGCAAGTTCGCCTGGTTCAAAAAAACGCCATCCGACTGAATCTGGAAGACGACAACCAGAACGATGAGAAGCACGAGGCCGGCGAGCTCGGGCTTCTCAAGATAGATTTTCAGGAGACGCTTCATCCGCGGCCGATATCCTGTCTGGTCGGCTAATGTGGGGCGGCGGACCACCCCACATCAGGGTTTCAGCTAGCGAACGCCTTGGCGGGAGAGATCCCACAGCTCCGGCACGTCTTCGACGAACACGAGACCCTGACCGGTGTCGATATCGCTCGGCGACAGGCCGACGGTCTTGGCGAGATACACCTGCATCACCGGCATGAAGCCCTGCATGTAAGGCTGCTGGTCGACCTGGACTTGGATGTAGCCGGCCTCCATCTGCTGCAGCACCTCCGAGACGATATCGAAGCCACCCATCAGCACGGTGCCGGGCTCGATGCCGCGATCGGCGAGAACCTGGGCGACGAAGGCGTGCCACAAGCCAGTGTCGAAGTAGACGGTCGTGTCCGGGTTGGCGTTGAGGTAGGCGCCGACGCGATCGGCGACGACAGCACCGTCGGTACCGGTGTCGAGGCGTTCGATGACCACCTCGCGGTCCGGATTGGTGGCGGCGAATTCCTCAAGATACTGGATAACGCCGGCGGCACGCTGCTCCGACCAGTTCTGACCCGGCGCGGACACGCCAACCAGCGCCTTGATCGGGCCTTCCGCGGGGAAGAACTCGGCCATGGCCTTACCAAGTGAGTAGCCGGCCGGGATAAAGCCCTGGCCGATGAACGCCTGCCGCGCGCTTCCATCGGCGCCATCGGTATCATCGACATTCGAGGCGATGACGATCACGCCGTTGGCGCGGGCGTCGGCGATGATCTGATCGAAGGCCTGGTTGTCGACGATCGAGGTAATCAGCGCATCGGGGCTGCGAGCGAGCGCTGCCTGCATGTTGGCGGATTGCTGGTCGATCGACCCCTCCGTCTGGGTGAAGATCATCTGACAGTTGGCTTCGAGCTTCGAGCAAGCATCGTCGAAGCCCTTCTTCACCGCTTGCCAGAAGGGATTGGAGGCGGACGAGTGGTGGGTGAAGACGATGTTGAGCGGCTCGGCCGCGACGGCCGTGGCAAGGCCGGCGCTTAGAGCCGCGGTGAGGGTCAGCAGTTTCAGTTTCGACATGGTTTGGAACTCCTCCCTTGGTGGACCATGGTCTCTGTCGCCGCGCCTCTAGGTCAGCGTCGAGGCGCGGGTATGCACGGTGAAGCGATCGGCAAGATCCGGCGCCAGGTCGAGCCCGAGTCCGGGCCCCGGGGGAACCGTGATCATGCCGTCGCGCACCTCCGGCACCGCGGTGACCAGATCGCGGTACCAGGTGTGATAGTGGGCGCGAACGCTCTCCTGGATCATCGCGTTCGGCGCGTTGAGCGACAGGTGGGTACCGACGGCGAGTGCCACCGGGCCGGTGCAGTCGTGGGGCGCGACCGGCAGGTGCCAGGCCTCCGCCATCGCTGCGATCTTGCGCGCTTCCGACAGGCCGCCGCACCAGCCAATGTCGAGCATGACGATGCCGGCCGCGCCGGTTTCCAGCAGATCGCGGAACGCGAATCGGGTGCCGAGCGTTTCGGAGGCGCAGACCGGGGCGGGCGAAGCGTCGGCGTAGCGCCGGAGGTCGCCGAGGCTGTCCATCCGGATCGGGTCTTCGTGCCAGAACGTGTTGTAGGGCGCGAGCGCCTTGGCGATCTGGATCGCTGGTGTGAGCTGCCACAGCGAGTGGAACTCGACCATGATGTCGATCCGGTCGCCGACCGCCTTGCGGATCTTCTCGAACGGTTCGAGCGCCGCCTTGAGTTGATCCTTGGTGATGAACTGACCGTCGTTTTCTTCCGCGGCGACGTCGAACGGCCAGATCTTCATCGCGGTGAGCCCCTCGGTGAGGAGCGACTCGGCCAGTTCATCGGCACGATTGAGAAAAGCGTCGAGGTCTTCGTAAGGAGAATCCGACTTGCCGAGGCCCCAGTTGTCGGAGCGTTGGCCGTTTGCCGTGCGGATGTAGTTGGTTCCGGCGCAGGTGTTGTAGGTGCGGATGCGTTGGCGGGAAAACCCGCCGAGAAGCTGGGCGATCGGCTGGTCGGTGACCTTGCCGAAAACGTCCCAGAGCGCGATGTCGAGGGCTGAGTTGCCGCGCATTTCGGCACCTGTCGACCGGAATCCGACATAGGGCACGAGGTCGTGGGCGAGGCGGTCTATGGCGAGCGGATCGTGCCCCAGCACTTTTGGAGCGACGGTTTCGTGGATATACGCCTCGACTGTTGCCGCCATCAGGAACGTTTCGCCGAGCCCGCTGACACCTGCGTCGGTGTGGACCCGCACCCACAGCAGGTTGGGGAACTCGTCAACGCGGATCGTTTCGATGCCGGTGATTTTCACGTGTAGCCCCCCACTCAGTTGATCCCGGCCGCGAGCAGAATCGTGACCGTCTTGTCGAAGTGCTCCGCCATCGCCGTTTCGGCGCTGGCGCGATCGCGGTCGGCGATGCTGTGGGCGATCGCCTCGTGGCAGGCGATCGATGCCATCCGCTCGCCATCAGTCGCTCGCGCCCGCCAGCCGATCTGCCACGTCTCACGGGTGACTACGTGGAACGCGCCCATCATCAGTGCGAACATCGGGTTACGGCTGGCGGCAGCGATCGCCTCATGAAAGGCGATGTCATGCTCCATGACCTGATCGGCGTGATCGAAGTCGGCGCGCATCGCCGCGGCCAGCCGTGCGATCTCTGCCGCCTCCGGCTCTGTACGGCGCAGCGCTGCGAGCCCTACGGTTCGCATCTCGACCGTACGGCGGACATCGAGGATTTGCTGCACTGAGATCTGATCGGTCTGCACAACGTGATCGAGCACGACGGCGAGCACGCTGGGGTCCATGGTCGAGACCCGAGCGCGCCGTCCATTGCCGACGTCGATCAGCTTAAGGGTCGCCATCGACCGGTACGCTTCGCGAACCACCGCGCGTGACACATCCATGCGTTCCGCGAACGCGCTTTCGCTCGGCAGGATGTCCCCCGGCGCAAGATGATTGGCCCGGATATGCGCCTGGAGCGCGGCCATCACGGCCGGGACCAGTCCGCCCGGGTTGCGGTGTTCATCGCCGTTCGACGGTACCTGCACGCTCCAAACCTATCTGATAGGTCTCAACAGTGCGCCAGACAATTGCATCCGTAGCTATTTGTCAACCCGCGTCGAGCACCGGCGTCTCTTCCATCCAGCTGTCGAGTTCGGCGAACGTCGATGTTCCTTCCATAGGGCCGCGAACCGTCACTTGCCGACCCCCGGCCGCGTTCGCATAACGAAGGCTGTCCTCAAGGTTTTCGCCGAGGACGTGGCATGCGACGAAGGCCGCGCAGAAACAGTCGCCGGCCCCGGTAGGATCGATTTCGTCCACCCGGTGGGCCGGCACCGCGATCGAGCCGTCGGCTCGGTAGCCCGTTGCGCCCCGCACGCCATCCTTAATGACCACCAGCGGGATCCCGCGCGCTATCAGTTCGGCCGCCGCCGTATCCGGCCGGCTCGCGGCAGTGAACAGGAAGACCTCCTCGCCGCTCGGCAGGAAGATGTCAGTACGCTCCAGTATCCAGTCGAAGAAGGTGCGCGCCTCGGTGCTGTCGAGCAGCTCTCTGCGCACATTCGGGTCGAATGAGACGGTGCCACCGCGCGTCTTCACGGTTTCGACGATCACCCGAACGACTTCCCGGATCGTATCGGAACTCACCGATGAACCCGCCAAGTGGAAGTGCGTTGCCTTGTCGAGCAACGTGACTCCGGCCTCGTCGATCGCCAATTGACCGCTGGCGCTGTCTTTGAGGTTGAAGATGAAATCGCGCTCACCGTTCGGCCGGTAGCGGACGAAGGCGGAGCCGGTGGCGGCACCGGGAATGACGGTGATCGCCGAGATATCGACGCCATCCGCCCTCAGTCGGTCGAGATTGAGCCAGCCGAAATCGTCATCGCCGACTGCGCCGATCATCCCGCACGGGACGCCGAGCTTGCCGACCTGATCGATGAAGATAGCCGGCGCGCCGCTCGGAAAGGGGCCGGTCAAGGCCTGCGCCTGGCGGAAGCCGTGTCCTTGCGTGTCAGCGAGAATCTCCACCAGGATTTCGCCAGCGGTCACGATGAAGCCCATCGCCGTTCTCCTGCGAGCGACCGTTGAGCCTTACAAACTACAGAGCGCGTCCCACCAGGCAAAGGCGGGCAGGTCCCGGCCCACGGTTATTGCGGGGTGATGGTGATACGATCGATCGCCAGGGGTGCGTTACTGCCGGTGATGTCCGACCAGATGCCAATGTAGTTGGCGCTGTCCGGATCGCCGACCTCGCCGATCGGGACCCGGAAGTTGAAGCTGTAGTCATCGAGCGTGCGGCTCGGCACGAACACGATCCAGCCGCTGTTGCCTCGATCGCCGGCCGAGAAGGCCGCTGCGAAGGGAGTCGGCTCGTCCCGGCTTCCAGTTCGGGCGGAAATCGTCACGCGGACAGCGCGGCCCTCGATGCGGGGCAGCAGAGAGGCGGGGACTTCGAGCGAGACGCCTTCGGTAACACCCGCCGGGCTAGCGGATGTCCGGCTTGACCGCAGCCAGACGACCGGTGGACTGACGGACGTATCTTCCTGGATGATGTTGCCGTCGGCGGCCGAGAGCGCACCGGCATCGCCGGAGAAGATGACCTCGGCATTTTGGGTCGGCCGGCTCGGGCTGATGATCGAACCGCCGAGGCCGAGCCGGGTCCCGTCAATCCACCCCAGCATGATGGCCAGATACCCCCCACCAGCGACGACGACCAGAATGATCACGATCGCGAGCAAAATGGTGAGGATGCGCCGCAGGGCCGAGGGCCGTCGCGGAGGGCGCTCCTGCGACGGCCGTTCGCGGCGCGCCCAGCGCTGATCCTGATCGGGCCAGTCTTCGTCGGAATCACGGTTCGGCGGCTGCGTGCCGCGCTCGTCGAAATATGGGTCTTCGCGTTGAGACATATCGCCGGTTTGTCAGCGTCGCGCCGTCAGCCCAAAAGGGCGATCTACGACGACAGCTCCGAAACGAAATAGTCATAGGCGTCGGCGAATCCGTCAACGTCAAGATCGAGCTGCATGAGCTGCTTGTTGCCGCGCACGTAACTGGCGGACACCCGGCTGCTGCTTCGCACCGCAACCACCAGGTCGTCCGTCAGCGGCACCCGGGCGAAGCACACACGCGGCCCGCAGATGTCGTATCCAAGTGTCACTGGATCGGCGTCACCAATGAACAGTCGAATGCCCTCCTTGATCGAAACACCGGACGGTACCGTCACCGTCTGGACCAACTCGTTGTCCTGGTTGCGGCTTATGGCCCATGCCAGCACCAGCTGGCGATCCTGTGCTCGTACCTGCGATTGATACATCGTGCAGCGCTTCTGCTGCTCGTCATCGTCGACGCACGACACTGTCCAGCCGTCGAACGTCCGCTCGGTGCGGGTGACGGCCTCGGCGGGTCCGGCGAGCACGACGGCGAAGCCGACCGCTGCCAGCGTGCCGCTGATACGGGCCCACGTACTCGGACCTCTATCCGCCGCCTTGTCGACTGCTTTCCCGGCTTGGGAATCGAAGCCTGTCATCGCGTTTTACCTTCTGTGTCGAATCGTTGAGTCATCGGGCTCGCCGCGTACCCTGTCGCCACGGCGGTCTCTTATCAGGTCGTGTATCTTGCAACCAGTCGCCAATTGCCGCTACCAACCAGAAAAGCCAGCGGGCCGGACCGAGTCCCTCGGACGCCCGTTTTGCGGAGCCTAGTGCATGAGCGATCCCAAGAAATCAACCGCCGGGCGGGCAGACCCGGCAACTGGCCACAATGTTTCGGCCGGTCTCGGCCCGGGCCCGGCGTCCACGCCGCGCGAACCGCCACCGGCGCAGTCCGAGCAACCGGCGACGACCGGTCGACCGCCGGCGCATTCGGCGCCTCCGCCTCCGCCGCCACTGGGCGCACCCCGCCCGCGTGCTCAGGCGGCTGCCGGACACCGGCCGGCGGTTCCCGGCTCACCGCCTCCGCCTGCTCCCGGACGGTCGGCGGCGACTCAGGCGCGCGCGGCCGGCAGCCCCAATCGTCCCGTCCAGGTCTCGGTCCAACAGGCGATGGACGAGGCCCTGCGGCTTTACAATGCCGGCCAGCTCGAGCCCGCGCTCCACATCGCGTCAAGGGTCGCCGAGGTGCGACCGCGATTCGCGCTGGCCCATAATCTCGTCGGTGCCATCCAGGTTGCGGCCGGTCGCAGTCCCGAGGCGGTCAAGGCGTTCCAGCGTGCCATTCGCCTGGATGACACCAATCCCCAGTTCCACGCCAATCTCGGCGAGACCGAGCGCCAGCGTGGCAAATTGCGTGAGGCCGGGATTTCGCTGAACCGGGCTGTTGAGCTCGATCCGCGTTCGTTCCAGGCGCTCAACAATCTCGGGATCGTTCACTTCGACCGCAAGGAATACGAGGAGGCGTGCGCCTTCTACCGCCGGGCGGTCGCGGTCAACCCGGACTATCCGGAGGCCCACAACAATCTCGGCAACGCGTTGCGGATGCTCGACAAGACCGAGGAGGCGCTGGAGGAATATCAGAAGGCGCTGATGATCCGGGAGGATTATCCCGAAGCCTACAACAACCTGGCGACGATCCTGCGCGAGCAGGATCAACCGGTCGAGGCCGAGCACGCCTATCGCAAGGCGATCGACCTCAACCCACGCTACCTGGATGCCTACAACAACCTGGCTCAGTTGTTAGTCGGCCTTGACCGACGTGACGAAGCGTTACGGGTGCTCGGCTCGGCGCTCGACATCAATCCGCAGCACGTGGAGACGCTGCTTCAGGTCGCCCGGGTTCAGCTTGAAAAGGGAAGCTTCGAACCGGCCGAAAAGGCGTGTCGGGTGGCGATTGAACTCGAACCCGGAAACGCCCGGACCCACGCCACGCTCGGCGAGGTTCTGAACGACATCGAGCGTTTCGAGGAGGCGGCTACCGCCTACGAGGCTGCGCTGGAGATCGATCCCGAACTGTGGGACGTGCGCAATCACTACGGCAATTGCCTGAAGTCTCTGGGCCGGCTCGACGAAGCGCGCGCCGAGCTGCTGCGGTCACTGGAGATCAACCCCAAGGCGCTCGGCGTCTACACCAATCTGTCCGACCTTGAGAAATACACACCGGACAACCCCCGCTTCATCGAGATGCAGAAGGTCCTGGAGGAAGCCGAGGACCCGATGGACCGACGCTACACCGCCCTGCATTTTGCCATGGGCAAGGCCTACGACGACGTCGGCGAGCATGAGAAGGCGATCGATCACTACATCTCTGGCGCGAAATTGAAACGGGCAACACTCGACTACGAAGAGGCGGAATCGATCAGCTTTTTCAACGGGATCGAGGAGACGTACGATGCGGAATTCCTCGCCAACCCGCCGTTCGAGGGACACCCGTCAGACAAGCCGGTGTTCATCGTTGGCATGCCGCGGTCGGGGTCTACTCTCATCGAGCAGATCCTCTCCAGCCACCCGCAGACCTATGGCGGCGGCGAGACCAAGGAGATCAGCCGCCGCCTTGGCTCCCTGCGATCACGCTTCCCGGCGCTGCCGAAATACCCTGAACTCGGCACCCGGATGAATACCAGTCAGTATAAGCTGGTAGCCGACGGCTATATCGACACGCAGTCGGCTCTCGCCGGTGATGTGCAACGAATGACGGACAAGCTTTTGTCCAATTTCTATTTCGTTGGCTTTCTCCACGTCATGTTTCCCAATGCAAAATTCATCCATACGGCGAGAAACCCGGTTGACTCGTGTATTTCAACATTTTCGAAGCTGTTCAAGGACGACATGCCGCACAGCTACGATTTCGGTGAGCTTTCACGATACTACAAACGGTATCAGAAACTGATGGCGCACTGGGAAAAGATCCTGCCGCCAGGGATCATGGCCACCATCGCCTACGAGGACGTGGTCGAGAATCTCGAGGACAGGTCGCGAGAGCTCGTGGACTTCGTCGGTCTTCAATGGGATCCCGCCTGCCTCGCGTTCCACGAATCGGCGCGGCCGGTGCGCACCGCCAGTGTCGTCCAGGTGCGGAGCCCGGTTTATACAACCTCCGTGGGGCGCTGGCGCCGCTACGGGCCGGCGATTCAACCGCTGGCTGATGCGCTCGGGGTAACCTCTCCTTAACTTTCCCCACCATCTGTTGCCCTGGGGCCACGCGATGGCTTCTTTGCGGCGAGAAGGCGGCTCTTTGCCTTGATTGCCGCGCGAATCTGGGCATAGTGCCAGTGGACAAAGACCTCGGGCGGGGACTCGAGGGATTTTGATGTGGTCGCCAAAGGGGGCGCAAGTGGTTTCGAAAAAAGCAATTTCGGCTCTGTTGACCGGCGCCTCGATCGCTACGCTGGCGTTGGCGGGGCGGGCCTCGGCAGGGACAACGCTGAGTTTTGGAACGACGGCGGTCGTGGATTGGATCGACGACACGACGTTCCTGAACATTGTGCCAACCACAATCGTTGGCACCTTCACCAATGACGCGACTATCAGCCCTGGCGTCTTCAACGGTCCCGGTTCGCTTGCGGTCCACATTGAGCCCGACGTTGAAATCGGCGAATTCGTCAACTCCGGGGACGGTGTCATCCGCGCCCTGAACGGCATTATCCCGACCGACAATGCGACCGCGACGGCGCTGCTCATCGAGGGTGACGTTCCTCTGACCACCAACAACGGCCTGATCGAAGCAAGGGCGCTGGGGGTCGATATTCTCTTTGGCGGCGACGATGTCTCGGCTACTGCCTACGGTATCGTGAGCCTTCCGGATGGTGGCGGCGAAAAGACGACGATCGTCAATAACAACAAGATTATCGCCGATGCCCGGGCGGTCGCCGCCGACGTTCTTGGCGATGCTACTGCAGACGCCGTGGCGTTCGGCGTCTATCAAACCTTGTTTGACGACGGCGACCTGGCCCGTGCCAAAACCACCAACAACAGCAAGATCGACGCCTACGCGGAGACCGATGTTTTTGCTGGCGAGGAGGCTTACGGCACCGTCGGGGCTTTCGGTATTTATCAGGAGCTGAACGACAACGGGCCGCTGGCTGACAAACTGAAGGCCAAGGCCGTTAACAACGACAAGATCCTGGCTGAGGCGCGTGCGCGGGTTGGGGCGGTCGAAGATGCGTTTGTCACCTATGCCGCCGCTATCGGGATCGACCAGTTCGTTCAATCTGACGAAAGCTCTTCCGATATCGGCAGGGCGGTCGCAAGAAACTCGGGTCTGATCTCGGCTTCGGTCAACGCCCGAGCCGCCGCGCTTACCTATCAAGCGGTGTCGCAGGGTTATGGCGCCGGCATCCAGCAAACCGTGGACGACGCGATCAACGTATCCGCCCTCGCGAGGAATACCGGCGACATTTATGTCGACGTTGTTTCGCGCGCCAAGCTGCTTCATGGCACCTATGCGGGTGCCAATTCGACGGCCATCGGCATCAATCAGGACGTCGACGCGTTCGAGGGCGACGACCCGGATCCGGAGACCGCCAAGGCGACAGCGAGGAACACAGGGCACATCGACGTGGCAACGCGGTCGGTGGCCAAGGGTATCAGTCTTCGGCCTCCGCCGTTTTGCTGCGGTCCCGGGTTCGGGGTTTCCTTTGCGCGCGCCTACGGCATCAAGCAGGAGGTCGACGATGCGCCGGACGTGATGGCGCGGATCAGGAACAGCGGCCGGATCGACGTCGTCGCTGAGGCCAAGTCGAGCTTCTGGCTTGGAACCTATCTCGGTTCGTTCGCCGAGGCGGCGGGCGGCTACCAGGAGGCCAACGAAGGCTTCAATAGTCACGCGCGGTTCGTCAACTCCGGCGACGTCTATGTCGGCGCCAAGGCGACCTCGGAATTCGTGATTCACGGCGATGAAGCCGCTTCGTGGGCGCGGTCTGGTGGCAGCGTTCAGGACGTCTTCGACAGTTTCAAGGGTTCGGCCCTGTTCGAGAACAAGGCGGACGGAAGGGTCTGGAGCAGCGCGGAATCCAACGCGCGCGCCAAGTATGCCGATGCCCGTGCCGAGTCGGTCGGCGTGGGGCAATATGTTGAGGTAGAAAACAAGGCCCGCGCGCTTGCCAAGAACTATGGCGAGCTTGGGGCCTGGTCGGAGGCGGATGCGACCGCCACCTATCAAGCCGACGCCCGGGCCGGCGACACCTTTGGTGTCGATCAGTACGCAGAAGGCCGCGATCCGAAGGCGCGGACGGTCAACGAGGGCTCGATCTACGCTTCGGGCGATGCGTTTGCCGAAGCGCGGCTCGGTTTTCGGGCCTTGCCCGACGACGTATTCGAGCCGGCGGAGGCTTTCGCCAGCGTGACCTATGTCGCCGGTGTCGCCCAGAACGCCGAGGGATTCGGCTTCGACACGCTCGTTTCGCGGACGCTCTCCAAGAACACCGGCACCATCATGGCCGACGGGCATGCCAAAGCGCTCGGCGGTACCTTCGCCGAAGCCAGAGTCGACGGTGTGTTTGGCGTCGTGCAGCGTTCGGATCGCGGCCTTACGGTCTTCAACGACGTATATAATTCCGGCGATATCGTCGCCAGCGGCAAGGCCGTCGCCAAGGTGGCGCGGGACGAGTTTTTCCCTGTGGTGTTCATCCAACCGTTGCCACTATTCGGGCCGCCGCCACCATGGAGCACCGCCCGGGCCGATGGCGATGTGTTCGGCGTCAGCCAGGCCGCGGACGGCTATATCGGTGGCGGCTTCCCGTTCAACTACGGCGAACTGGCTGAGAACACCGTCGACAACAGCGAGTTGATCAGCGCCACCCTGCTGGCCAAAGCTATGGGTCGGGGTGATTATGAGGCGACATACGCATCCGCCTATGCCGACGCCACTGGCGTCGACCAAGGGGCTTGGAGCGCCCGCACGGCCTCCAACAAGGTCGACAATAGTGGTGTCGTTGTCGCCGAGGCCAGAGCCAAGTCCGAGGCGTGGTACGATTCGGATGCGCATGCCGACGCGATCGGTATCGACCAGCACGCGGATGCGTACTTTGAATTCGATGATGTGGCCAAAGTTCCGGATGGGTCGCTTGGCAAAAACGTTGTCAACAACAGCGATTGGGTCGGTGCCTATGTGAAGGCCGAGGCGTTGGGCCCCGGCGGCGGGGCAGCGACGTATGCTTATGCGGACGTCGATGGAACCGGCGTCGATCAGGATGCCTTCGGCAAAACCGCCAAGAACAAGGTCAGCAATACGAGCACGATTCAGGCCGAGGCCGGGGCGCTGTCCCGCGCTTGGGTGGAATCGGACGCTTATGCCGATTCGTATGGGATCGACCAATACGCCTCATACAACGGCGCCGGAGAGATCGTCGCGAGCCTCGCCGAAAACACGGTCAACAACACCGATTGGATCGGCGCCAATGCGCTAGCCCGTGCCTTTGGCAAGGGCGGCGGCGCCGCGACCTACGCCACCGCCGATGCATCGGGGACCGGAATTGAGCAGGACGCGAACGGTGCTTGGAAGAACCGCAACAGCGTCGATAACAGTGGCTCGGTCTATGCGGACGCCGTCGCGAGATCGCGTGGTATTTACTCCGACGCGCGTGCTGAAACGGACGTCATCGACCAGGACGCATACGGCTTTTACGAAAGCGAACTGTTTGCAGCGAAGTTTGCCAAGAACACGGTCAACAACACCGACTGGATCAGCGGCAGCGCTTTGGCGAAAGCGTTCGGTGGCAACAACCAAGACGCGATGAGGGCCGATGCCGATGCCGAGGCTTCTGGCGTCGATCAGGACGCCGAGTATGCCCGGACGACGTATAACAAGACCAACAATACGGGCACCATCGATGCATCCGCATGGTCTTTCGCGGAGGCTTGGTACGACGCCGAATCCGACTCCGATGCCTACGGTGTTTTCCAGTACGCCAGCGGCTATATAGGCGGCGGGCTCTTAGGATATGGCGATCTCGCCAAGAACGTCGTCAACAACGACGGTTGGGTGAGTGCCGACGCCTACGCCAAGGCGACGAAAGACAACAACGGCTTCGCCACCTATGCGGATGCGGACGCAAGCGCGACAGCTGTCCAGCACGAAGTACGGGATGCGTGGACGATGAAGTCCAAGTTCACCAACACCGGCTGGGTGGCGGCGACCGCGCAGGCCAAAAGCAAAGGACATTGGGCAACTGCCTATACTGAAGCCGAGGGCTACGAAAGCGACTTCGATGCAGGCCCGGACGGCGCCGTCGGCGAGGGGTATTTCCTCAACGACAAGGACGGTACGATCTGGGCCGACGCGTATTCGAACGCCAAGGGCAAAGAGTTCGCCTTGGCGGAAGCCTACGCGCAGGGCGTTGGCTATGACATCGGCGACAGCGGTCCGTCGGTGCCGGTGACGCTGGATGGTGTCAACAAAGGCTTGATCTACGCGACGGCGCTGGCCAAGGCATCCGCCGCCACCTACGAGGCCGCCGCCGCGACGGCGTTCGGCGTCGCCTTCTTCACTGAGGGCATGCTGGACGGCAAGTTCAAGAACACTTCCAGCGGTCTGATCTCGGCGATCGCGACCGCGAAGGCCGACGAAGGCTACGCTTGGGCGGTGGGTATCTACGATCCGTCGGCTGCCAACAACATGAAGGTAGTCAACAAGGGGTCGATCTACGCCTACGCCGAAGGACCTGAGGCGGCGGCGACGGGTATCGCGGTTGCCGGTACCTTTAGTGACTTCGACCTCTAAGAGGAAGAGAACATCGCCAAGATCGTCAACGATGGCGGTGACATCTGGGCCGGCTACTCGACGGACGGCGGCGAGACCATCCAGCGCGGCAACGCCATCAACACCGACGAAGGTCCGGTCCTCGATGGCGAAATCGCCTATCCCGAGGCGCCGAACACGGTCGAGATCACCCTTTCGAACGACGAGCCGGCGAATATCTGGGGCAACATCGACATCACCGGCGACGACTCGATCACGGTGATTGATGGCCAGACCAACTTCGACGGCATCATCAACCCGGATGAAGTGCTTGAGGGCACCCTCAACATCTTCACCGACGGCAAGCTGGTCTTCCTGAATCCGGATGTCGGGGTGATGGGTGGCCCGAGTCCGTTTACCGATGCCGGGCCGTCTCACGCCTTTGTCGATACGTTCAACATGAACAACAAGGGCACGCTGGCGATCGAGTTCTCGCCGGATGACTCGGCCGGGGCGTACACCACGATCAACGCGAACGAGGCCAACCTGAAGGGTACGTTCTCGGCGATCTACGGGTACAACCTCTACGACGATAAGATGTTCTACGATAACGTCATCGACGCCGAGGATCGCAACGGCAAGTTCACCAAGGTCGTCGACAATTCGGCGCTTCTGAAGACCACGCTGATCTACGACGGCGATGACAATGTCGACGTGAAGGTCAAGCGCCAGGGCTTCGGCGACGTCAAGGGGCTGACCAAGAATCAGGAGTCTGTCGGCGACGGCATCGAAAAGGTCTACGACAAGGTCTCGGGCAATGGCGACTTCGCCCAGATGGTCGAAAACCTGTTCATGCTGAACGAAAAGGACTACCAGGACGCCCTGGATCAGCTGTCTGGCGCCGAGTTCGCCCAGATGGCCCAGTCGCTGCTCTGGTCGACCAACATCCTCAACGCGTCGGTCACCGACCGGATGGACTGCGGTCTTAACTGGTTGCCGGGTGCCGGTTCAGACGGCGAGCGTGGTTACGACTCTTGCTTCGAGCCGGGACAGTTCCAGCTCTGGGGTCGGATCACTGGCGGCTGGAACACCAACGACGGTGACGAAAACGCGCCGGGCTACGATGAGACCCAGCAGGGCTACTATGTCGGCGCTGACTATGCCTTCAACGACAAGCTGTTCATGGGCTTGGCGGGCGGTTACTTCAGCTCCGATATGGACTTCAACAAGTGGGGCGGCCGTGACGGTGCGACGATCGACTACGATGGTGCCCAGATCGCGCTCTACGGTGGCTGGGACAACAGCAAGTCGTATCTGCGCAAGATCGTCAGCTTCGGCAGCTATAGCGGCGAAAGCCACCGCGACGTCGGCATCGGCATGTCGCCGGTGGACCCGGACGGCAACTTCGACGCCTCTGTCGTCTCGGCCTATGGCGAAGTCGGTCATCGCTTCGACGTGATGAACAACACGATGCTGACGCCGTTCCTGGGCCTTGGCCTGGCCAGCGCCGACATCGACACGTTCACCGAGAAGGATCCGAACGGAACCGGGGCAGCGCTCAAGGTCCGCGGTACGGACGCTTCGTCCTTCGCCTCGACCCTGGGTGTCCGCGTCAACGGCAAGTGGGGCGCGCTTACCCCCGAGCTGTCGCTGGCCTGGCGTCATGAGTTCGATCAGACCACCCAGAAGGTGCACACCGGGTTCGCCTCGGCGCCGGGCAACGCCACCTTCGACGTGATCAGCTCCGATCCGGGTGCGGATGCACTGCTTGTCGGTGTCGGCGGGACCTATCAGGTCAACGGTTCGAGCGATGTGATGCTCCGCTACGACGGGACGTTCATGTCGGGCTACGACTCGCAGAACGTAACCGCCCGTTGGACATCGAAGTTCTGATCCGATCGGATCGGCAAAAGGATACGAGAGAGCCCCTCCCGGGGCTCTCTTGGTATTGAGCGTATGGTCCGCGCGGATTATCGGTTGACACAGTCCGGATATCGACATCACGTCGCACGCGACGAATGCGGCTTGGCGTTATAATGGCCCCGCGACCCTGTCCACGGTTCTGACTGATGGCGAAGCTTCCGACTCTCGACGATGCCCTGCGGTGGGCTGAAGACCCCGAGGCAACTGACCGCCGGCGCTACATCGCCGCCGATGTTCTGATTTCCTGGGGCATGATCGATCGGGCCGAGCCCCTGCTGGAGCGGCTCAGTCAAAACCCGCAACTGACCGGTCGGCTGAAGCGGCTCAGAGCGGCGGCGCGGCAGCTCCGGCGCAGTGGTGTCCTCAACGATCTGGCGGCAATGACCGACGCGGGATCGGAGCTGATCGACGGTCGCCACGAAGCCTATACCGCCCGTTACGACGGCGACAGCAACAAGGTGATCGTCGTATTCACCGGCGCCGATCCCCGCTTTTGGCTGTCGCTGATGATGCTGCACATGTTTCTGAAGCGGTTGAACACCCACGTCATCTACCTGACCGATCTGAGACGGCTGATTTTCTTCGATGGCCTCGCGACAGTGGCGCGCGGCTATGACGGGCTGCTGGAAGCCTTGCGGACGGCGATCGACGGCCTTGGTGCCAACGACATTCACGTCATGGCGAATTCGGCCGGAGGGTTCGCCGGATTGCGCTACGCGATGGATCTGCAAGCGAAATCGTTCCTTGGCATGAGCATCCGTACCGACTTGTCGATCGGCAGTCCCGTTCCGGTCGGCAGCTTCTTCCAGCGCCCCGAGTTGCGCCAGATCGCGCCGCATATGCTGGTCGACCTGAAACCAATGCTGCAGGAGAGCGGCTGGCCAGAGCGGATCAAGCTCTACGCCGGCGACGCCAATCCCGTCGATCGCCCGCATGCTATGCACATCGCCGATCTGCCGAATGTCGACGTCACGCTTTTGGCTGGCCAAAGCGAGCACGACGTCACGTCGCGATTGCTGGCACAAGGCGAATTCGAGGACGTATTGCGCGACTTCGTGTACGGGCCCGACCGGCCTTCGGAGGACACGCGGCGATGAATGCGCCGCCGCGCAACGAGAGCTTCAATCGCGTCCGCTCCGTCGCGGCGTCGGTGGAGCGTCATGCGCGGGAGCGACCGCACGATGTCGCTTTCCGTCTTCGCGGGCGCCATGCGTCGCAGACGCGTGAGATTGATTGGCGCACCCTCGATGATCGGGCGCGGCGGATTGCCGGCGCCCTGGAGGAGCACGGTGTTGCCGGGCAGCCGGTAGCGATTATCTGTCCATCGCCGCTCGACTTCGTCGCCTCTTTGTGCGGCTGTCTTTACGCTGGGGCCGTCGTCGTCCCCGTTCCGGCGGTCGCCACGCGGCGCGCCGCCGAGCGAATCCGATCGACGATCGAAACCGCTCGCCCCCAGGCGATTCTTGCACCGGCGGATGTGCTCGCCCAGCCGTGGATCGCCGAGCTTCTGAACCCAGATGTGCGAGGCGTTGCCTTGGAAGCAGCACTCGATCACGTGCCGATCGGCAATCGGCGGCCGATCGAGGCGAGTGACGACGCGCTGATGCAGTTCACTTCCGGGTCGACCGGCACCCCGCGCGGAGTGGTCCTGACTCAGGCGAACCTCGCGGCGAACTGTGCGGCAATTGTCGAGACCTATGGGCTGAGTGCCGCGACCCGTGGGTTCTCATGGCTGCCGCTGCATCATGACATGGGCTTGGTGGGCCATATCCTCACGCCGCTGTGGATCGGCTGCCGGTCGACGCTGATGGATCCGCTGCTCTTCCTCCAGTCGCCCCTCCGCTGGCTTCGTCTGGCGACCGAGGAGCGGGCGACGATCACCAGTGCTCCCAACTTCGCGTTTGCCTTGTGCGTGCGTGCCGCCGAGACCGAAAGCCTCGACGATATCGATTTGTCCTCCGTGACGGCGGCGGTCTGTGGAGGCGAATCGGTCTGGCCCGAGATAATGACCCGTTTCTGCGACATCTTCGCCCGCGCCGACTTTGACCCGGCCGCCTTCGCGCCGTCATACGGACTGGCCGAGGCGACGCTGCTGGTGTCGAGCGGCCGACGCCAGGGCGGCCCGCGCGTCTTCAACGGTCCAGTCGTGGAGGCTGTCGGCAATGACGAATCAGAGGTTGCGACCGTGGACCTCGGCGCACCGGTGCGTGGCGTCTCGATTCGAATCGTAGATCAAGCCGGGCAGCCCTGCGGTGAGCGGGTCCTCGGCGAGATCGAGATTTCCGGCCCTTGTGTGGGCCGACTTGTCTCCGCCGACGCCGACAGCAACCGCACCGATGCTGTCATGACTGGAGACCTCGGTTTCGTTGCCGACGGTGCTCTGCACATCACCGGTCGGCGCAAGGAACTGATCATTCTACGGGGGCAGAACGTCTATCCGGCCGATATCGAGAGCGCGGCGGAACGGGCCGACCCTGCGATCCACGCCGGGGCCGTGGCGGCGGTCGCGACACCGAGCGGCGGCACCGAAGAGATGCTCGTCGTATTCGAGGCCGAGTCCGGGGCGTTGGAGAGTGAGGGCTTTGCCGCCATCTGCCGCAACGTCAATCAGGGTGTGACCCGGGCGACCGGGTATACGCCCGGCATCGTGGCCGCTGTGCGCCGCGGGGCGCTCCCCCGGACGACGAGTGGCAAGATCAAACGGCGGCTCGTCGCCCGTCTCTTTAGGGACGGCGAGCTGCGGCCGCTCGCCATTAAGGGCGCGTCGGCCGGTTTGGAGGCGGAACCATCATGACCGAACGTCCGGCGACAGCACCTGTCGACTCCAGCAGCGACTCGTTCGTGCGCGATCCGGCGCCGCACTATGCCGTCCTGCGTGAGACGTGTCCGATCTCCTGGCAGCCGCGATCCAACGCCTGGTTGATCGCGCGCTACGACGATGCTGTCGCGGCGCTGCGAAATCCTCACATGGCACATGTCGGCATCTTGCGGCCATGGTTCGCCTTGCGGGACCGCCACGGAATCGACTTTCCCAATAGTATCAAAGTTGTCAGTGCTATGGCCTTCAATTACGAGGGCGATGCACACACCGTGATGCGACGGACTTTCGCCAAGGCGATCGCTCCGTTTGCCAATGTGCAGGATCGGTTTCGGGCGGCCGCGGACCGGCTGCTGGACAAGGGGCGCCGCGAGGGGCGCTTCGATTTCGCGGAAGACTTTGCCAATCGACTTCTGTTCGAAATCATATGCGACCTTTCCGACATCAACGCCGCCGACCGTCCGACCCTCTACCCGATGAGCCGGCTGTCGTGGGCGGCAGACGCCGAGATTTCCATCCGTGAGCGGCGCATTATGGAAGACGCGCTGAGAGACGTTCTTGAACTCCTTCGAGACCGGGCCCCGGCCATCCTCGAGCGTTCGCCCGACGGACTGCTCGCCTCGATGCGGGGGGCGTTGCCAGACGACGAGCCGGACAAGACGGAAGCGACCATCGTCAATTTCTGCGTGATGCTGATGATGGGCAACGATGCGCTGGGCGGGAGCTTTGCCTTCGCCGTCCGCTGGTTGCTCGACGAGGCGCGAACCGAAGACGAGCGGATCCCACAATCCCAATGGGGAGAGCTCGCCGACGAAATCTTCCGTTTCAGTGCGCCGGTGGATTTCCTCAGCCGTTTTGCGACCGGAGACACGTCGGTCGGCGGCGTTGAGATGGCATCCGGCGATCGTCTCTTGGCATCGCCGCTTGGCGGTAATCACGATTCGTCGAAGTTCGGGCCGAACGCAGAATCCGTTTGCCCGCACAGCCAGCAAGGGGTCGGGCTGACGTTTGGTGCCGGTCGCCATCTGTGCGTCGGCATGCAGATGTCGCGCAGCATTTCCCAGTCGGCCATGCAGGCTCTGGCAGAGCTGCCAGAGATGGCGTTGGCGGGGCCAACCGTCCAGGCGCGAGGCAAGATTATCCGTACGCTGGAGTCGATGCCCGTTGTCCTGACCTAGCGTGACAAGGGGCTTGCAATTATCCGCGGTTCCTGTTGACGGTAGCCGCGATCCGCAGGGAATAGAAGCATCATGACCGCACCTGACAAAGTCCGCCAGATCGTTATCGAGAAGACCGCCGACCTGGCGGGGATCAAGCCGGACGAGATCACGGCCGAAACGAACCTCGAAGCACTCGGTCTCGACTCGGCCGATGCGGTGGTGCTGGCCATGGAAGTCGAGCAAGCGACCGGCCGCGAGATCGAAGTCGGCCTGTTTCTGCGTTGCGAAACGATCTCTGACGCAGCCGCCGAGCTCGCCAAGCTGATCGAAGAGGGCGCCGCGCCGCCGGTGGCGACGGAGACGCGCCCGGCTGAATGAGCCAGACTCCAAAGTACTCGATCATCACGACCTGCAAGGGGCGTTGGCACCATCTCGTCGAATCGCTGCCGGCGATGCTTCGTCAGCCGGGTGCCGAGGTTGTCGTCGTCGACTACGATTGCCCGGACGGAACGGCCGATCACGTGGCGCGGGACTTCCCCGCCGCGCGGGTGGTTCGGCTGAAGGGCGTGAGTGGCTTCAATCCGAGCCATGCGCGGAATTCGGGTGCCGACGCGGCGGCCGGCGAGGTCCTGATCTTTGTCGACGCCGATGTGATCATTGCCGACTCGTTCGTGGCCACCGTCGACGAGGCGCTTGAAGCCGGCACCTATGCCAAGCCGCCGCAGCCCAAGGTTCATCACGAGAACTCGTTCCAGGGAACCTGCGTCGTTCACAAGAGCGACTTCGATCGGGTGCTCGGTTACGACGAAGTGCTACGCGACTATGGCGGCGAGGATCTCGAGCTGTACGAAAGACTGATCGCGGCCGGAGTTATGCCGACGATTCTCGACGCGTCGGTGTTCGAGCGCGTTATCGTCCATGACCAAGCCGAGCGCTCGCGATTCTTCGAGAAATCCGCCGACATCGGCTTCATGGTCGGCAAGGTTTATCGGGTCGCGAAGGATATGCTCGTCCGCCTCGACAGAGAGGCCGAGTTGCCACTGCCTCTGCGCCAGCGGCTCTACGACAAGGTGGTTCAGCTTGTCACCAACATGCAGTCGATGGACGAGAAAGAGCTGACGCTGACCGTCAACATCCCCGATCGGGACAGTCACGGCCTACATCGGGCCTGGGAGTTCAACCGTTCGGTCACCCTCACGGTCACGCCGCGGCAGTCGCCAGAGCGGCCTCGGCGCCCGACGCCGATCGATGTCCGCAGCCTGGTGAGCTGAGCGGCCGAGGAACGCCCGAATCGATCCTCAGTCCGCGACAGCCGGGGCCGCCTGTTGCTCAGCCGCCGCGGCGTTCTGGTTCTGCATGATTTCGATCAGCGCTTCGGCCGTGCGCCGGTAGATCGCATTGGCCTTGAGGATGTCGCCGCGCTGCTCGGCCCAGCGGGCTTCGGTCAGTGCTTCCTCTGGCGAGCGCGCCTCGACCCAGTAGTTCGGCGGCAGGCCGACGATGCGGGCATAGCGCAGATAGAACTCCTGCGACCATGGATCGGCCCACCGGCACCAGGGCTTCGGCTGGGGACCGTTGAAATGGAAAATGCCGAGGAAGGTTTCCTGGTCGTAGCGTTCGCCGACGTCGGAGATCCGCTCCCGCCGCAGGATGTTTCGGTTGACGTTCCAGTGGTCGGCGATGGTGTAGATGCTTCCTGCGAGGACTGTGTTGAGCGTGTCCTGATCGGCCAGAATCGTCTGCCGATTGTTACCGTGTTCGGCAAGCCAGTCGCGGCAACGGGCCGTGGTGTCAGCGCCCCGCCAGGCGTCGCAATTGATCATGAGGACGCCGTTATTGATGTAGGTGTCCGGCTCGGTCGATCCGAGCCGGCGCTTCCAGTCGCGGGCGGCCGGGTCGGATACACCGCCGACGATCATGTCCGGCCGGTACTCCCGCCAGATCGATGATATGTCGATTTGCACGACCAGATCGGTGTCGAGATAGAGCAGGCGGTCGGTCTCGAAGATGTCGGGCAGCAGGAGCCTGAGAAAAGTGCTCCGCGCGATGTACGGATTGGTGAAGACGTCCGGCATGATCGCGTCGGTGACGTGCACGATGGTGATCGCACTTCCCAGCCGCCGCGCCAGCACGTCGAAGGCTGTCACGTTCGGTGTGTCGAGCTCGTTGGCGAGCACGACAATCTCGAAGTCCCTGTAAGGGGCATTCAACAACAGTGAGGCAATCGTCACCCGCGTCGGGAAGGCGTAGTTGTCGTCGCAGCAAAGAACGATCGGCGGGCCGCCGGTGAGCCTGTCCTCACCCACTTCCTCCACCCTGAGATGCTCATACTCCGGACGAAGCTTCATGTTGCCATAGCCCCCGTTTTCGCGACCCGTCGAGGCCGAACTTCCACGATGAAGGGCATCCTTAAAGCACTCGGGATCGTTTCGCCATCTCAGAACCGATCGCTTCCGGATAGGCGGCCGCGCGCGCCTGGCTTGATTGTGTTATCCACCCCTCTGGCGCAGCAAAACGGGGATTCGCGGGATGGTCAGCTCCGGGCAAACGCTCGCTCCGAAGACGAGCAGCCAAATACACCTTCGCCGTCAAACCTGCCGGCTGACGGTCATTCCGACCCGGCAGAACGGCGCCTGAGGCGAGCTGCGACCCGTGGATATCCTGACCGCCGCAGGACTGGCGCTTTCGGAAATCGCCGATCCGGCTCGGCTGCTGATCCTGTTCCTCGGCGTTCTGGTGGGCCTTGTTGTCGGTCTCGTCCCCGGTATTGGCGGGCTCACGGCGCTCGCCGTTCTCATCCCCTTCACGTTTTCGATGGACCCGTTCTCCGCAATGGCCCTGCTCATCGGCATGGCTGCGGTGGTCCCAATGTCCGACGTCATCCCTGCCGTGTTCTTTGGCGTGCCGGGCACCGTTGGTTGCGCCGCGACGGTGCTGGACGGGCACCCGCTCGCCAAGAAGGGCCAGGCCGCCCGGGCCCTCGGGGCGTCTTATAGCGCCAGCACCCTTGGCGGTTTGTTTGGTGCAGTGCTTCTCGCGGTGTCGATTCCGATCCTGCGGCCGGTCATGCTCTCCCTCGGCACGCCGGAACTGCTCGGCTTCTGCATCTTTGGGCTCTCCATGGTGGCGGCGCTGAGCGGCGGACAGCCGTTGCGCGGCATGACCGCCGGCGGGCTCGGTCTGCTGATCGCGATGGTCGGCGTCGATCCGCAGGCCGGTATCGAACGCTGGACGGCCGGCTCCCTGTACCTCTGGGACGGCCTTCCGATTGCCCCGTTCACGCTTGGCCTCTTCGCGGTGCCCGAGTTGGCGGCGCTGATGATCGCCCGCACGCAGATTTCGCAGAGCGCCGGCGACCGTGGTTTCTCGCTCTCGGGCCAGGCGCGCGGGCTGACCGACGTCCTGCGGAACTGGTGGCTGATGTTGCGATGTTCCTGGATCGGCGCGGCGCTCGGTGCGGTGCCGGGGATGGGGGCGTCTGTGATCGACTGGATCGCCTACGGCCATGCGGCGCGAACCGAGAAGAATACCGAGACATTCGGGACAGGGGATATTCGCGGCGTGATCGCGTCGGAATCCTCTAACAATGCCCGCGAGGGCGGGGCGTTGATCCCGACCATCGCTTTCGGTGTGCCGGGCAGCGCATCCATGGCGTTACTCCTTGGGGCGTTCCAGATTCATGGATTGGTCCCGGGTCCCGATATGCTCACCCGTGACCTCGATGTCACCTACGTGATCATCGGCAGCCTGGTGATCGGCACGATCGTTGGCGCGCTGATCTGCGTCTTCGCCAGCGGCTATCTCGTCAAGCTGGTGGACATTCGATATTCGATCCTGCTGCCCATCGTACTGGGCCTGGCGCTGGTCGGTGCCTATGTCGGCGGCCAGCACGCCTGGGCCGACATGGTGGTCGTCATCGGTGCCGGTTTGCTCGGTTGGCTCATGCGCGAGCTTGGCTGGCCTCGCGCGCCGCTCATCCTCGGGCTGGTGCTCGGCGATCTCGTCGAGCGCTACCTGTTCATCTCCATCCAGCTTTACGATTTCGCCTGGGTTTTCCGGCCCGTGGTCCTGCTCATGCTGGCGCTCGCCGCCTACGGTTTGTACCGCCCGATGCGCAACCTGGTTGCCGGAACGATCGCTGCTCTGCGCCAGCGCGGTACCGGGCTCACTTTCGGTCGCCAGGCATGGTTCAGCTTGGGCTTCATCCTGGTTCTGGTGGCGGCCCTGGTCATCTCGCACGATTGGCCATGGCGGGCGCGGATAGCGCCACAAAGCGTAGCGATCGCGGCCCTGTTGTTCGCCGTCGCCAATCTTGTCGTCGAGGTGATGCGTGGCCGCGTCTACGGGACGGCTCAAGCTGGTCTCGGCCCAAGCGGCACAGCGAACAATCCGGCCGAGGCGGCGCTGCCAGACTCGGTCGTCTATGGTCGCGGTCTTGTCTATTTCCTCTGGCTGGCCGGGGTCGTGGCAACCGCTTGGCTGATTGGCCTTTTGCCGACGCTGTTCGGTTATGGCATCGCCTTTGCGCGCGTCGAGGGTCGCGAAAAGTGGCGCACGGCCATCGTGCTCGGGACCGGGCTGGCGATCGGCTGTTGGCTATTGTTTGACCAACTCCTGGGTGTTATCTGGCCGCGCAGCGTGCTCGGCGGCGCGTTCCCGGATATTCGCCACGCGTTGGGCGGGGTGTTATGAGGCGCGAAGTGCTCCAGAGTCCGGGTGGATGTCGCTTGCCCGCAAGATATTGCTATCCTGCCGATTAGTGATGAAGGGGTGGCCAAGACAGTGTCCTTAGCCGAGACGATTGCCGTCGAGCCGCTGACCCTGGCTGATCTGGACCGAGGACTGTCGGTTCCCGAGCGGTTCGCGTCCATTGTGCGGGCGTATGGCGATCGCCCGGCCGTCACGACCAGAACCGAAACGATCACCTATGCCGACCTGGACCGAATGGCCAATCGGCTGGCGCATCGTTTGCTGGAGCACGGAGAGGCGCAGAGCCGGATCGCGTTGCTGATGGAGCCCAGGATCGCGATGTATGCGGCGCTGCTTGGCACACTGAAAGCCGGCAGGACCGCGATTGTCCTCAATCCGGATGACCCGCCAGAGCGCCTCAGACAACTCTGTGATTATGCCGGTATCAGCGCCATTCTTGTCGACGACCAAACGGCCGCCTTGGCGACTGCGGCGATGGGCGAGAGCGTCCCGTCACTGCGCTTGGATGAGGTTTCAGTCGGTGGGAAGTCTTCCGATCCGTCGCTGCCGATAACGATTCAGGATCCCTCGCTTCTCGTCTACACCTCGGGATCGACCGGCAGGCCCAAGGGTGTGCTGAAAAGCCACGGATCGATATTGCGGGTCGCATTAAGCGCCTCAGCGGATGATATGCGGTTCACCGCCGGCGACCGAATCGTGGCGACCACTGCCCCATGGGGGAGCCAGGCGATGAACACAGCGTTCAGTGTGCTCCTCAACGGGGCGACGCTGATGCCGTTTCCGGCGGCTCGACGCGGTGTGACGGGCCTTTCCGAATGGCTGACGGAAAGCGACGCGACCGTTTTCATGACATCCAGTTCGCTATGCCGGCATTTTCTGAAGACGTTGGGCGAGGGGACCACCTTTCCGGGGATCCGGTTGGCGCGGGTCGGCGCGGACGCCGCGACATGGGACGATATCTCGGCCTTGTGGCATCGTTTCCCGAACGCCGAGGTCTTGACCAGCCTCGGTGCGACGGAGACCAGCACAATCGCCCTGAAGGCGTTTTCGCCGGGCTGCGACCGATTGACCGCAAAGCCGCCGGTCGGGCGGCCGACCACTGGCTTGAGCGTTCGCATCGTTGACGAGCAAGGACGGGACTGCGCGCCGGGCGTCATTGGAACCGTTGAGGTCCGGTCACGTTTTTTGGCGCTCGGTTATTGGCGGGATCCCGAACTGACCAAACGAACGTTCTCGGATGAACCCGACGGCACACGCGTCTTTCATAGCAGCGATCGGGCCTATTTCACCGACGATGGAGCAATCGTCCTCGAAGGCCGTCGCGATACGGTCGTCAAGATCCGCGGTTACAGCGTGAATCTGGGTGAGGTTGAGGACGCGGTCGCGAAGATACCGGGCATCGGCGAAGCGGCGGCGGTCGTCACGGAGCGCACCGGCGATGAGCCGTTCCTCCTCGCATATGTTTCACCGCTTCCAGGGCTTTCGATCACGCCACACAAGGTCCGCGCCCTTGCGCGGGAGCATCTGCCAGGACATCTCACCCCCGGCAAGTTCGTTTGTCTCGACATCTTGCCACGTGCGCCAAACGGGAAGGTAGATCGCGTCAAGCTTCGCGAGTGGGCTGTGCTGGACCTCGCTCGTGATGCGAACCCACCGGTCACGGAAACGGAGCGTCTGCTCGTGGCGCTTTGGAAGGACGCGTTTCAGGTCGAGGAGGTCGGTCGCAGTTCGGACTTCTTTGATCTCGGCGGCGACTCGCTGATCGCCGCCGTCATCGGAGCTGGCATCCACAAAGTGACCGGAGTCGAATTGCCGCTCGGTGTCTTGCTCGATCACCCGGAACTGAGCGCGCTCGCCACTGCTATCGACGCGCGCCGGTCCGTTTCCGATTCGGAGGAACATCCGCTGGTCGCGGGACTTGCCGACGGCAAGGCTCCCTTGACCGATCAGCAGATGTTGTTCTGGCCACGCTCGCCGATGGCTGCGCAGCGCGGCACCCGATCGACCACCATGTGGATGACCGGCCCGCTGGATGTATCCGCGTTCCAGTCCGCGCTGGATGACGTTGTCGCTCGACACGCGATGATGCGAACCCGCTTCGTGGAGGAGGCTGGCGAGCCGATCCAGGTGATCGACCCGGTGTCGTCGGCGCCGTTGAAGGTCATCGATTGGTCAACGAAGGACGATCGGGGCACGCGCCTGGAAGCGCTCCGCGTTGAGGAAAGGGCGCACGCCTTCGACTTCAAGGCCGGGCCGCCTCTGCGTTTCGTTTTAGTGCGGCTTGGGCCTGACCGGCACGCCTTCATTCGATCGAGTAATCACATCATCAGCGACGCCTTGTCCTGGCCGATCTTTTTCCGGGATCTGAATATCGCTTACGAAGCGCGGACGAAAGGCGCGTCGCCGTCGTTCACGCCGTTGCCAGTGCAGTATGCCGATTACGCTGTCTGGCAGAGCCGCCGTCTGAGCACAGCCACTCGAGATAACGACTGGTGGAAGGCCCGCATCGCCGGCGCTGATTTGCCAGCCGATAGATGGCTCCAGCCCTATCTTCGCCGTAAACCCTCCGCCGCCGCGTCCCCCGACGATATGCGACAGGTTCGGGCGATCGATGCTGTTACCGCGTCGCGTCTTGACGCCGTGGCCACTGAGGAGGGCCTCACATATTACGCCTCGCGAGTCGCGACCACCGTTCCGGTTGTCGCGCTGATCGCTGGCTGTCGGTCTGCGTTGATCGGCGGCGTCGCTACTCGGCGCGACCGCTCTGAGTTGCTTGATTTGTTCGGACCGTTTGCCGCTCTGACCGCTGAGATTTTCTCTTACGATCCGGCAGCAACCTTCCGGCAGCATCTTCGAACGATCAGGCGCCAGCTCTATGAGACGCATGGCGCAAGCGATCGGCCGTGGCTGTCTATCTATCAAGAACTCCGCGCCGACGGCTTTGCCGTTCCGCCCATCATTGTGCGCATTCAGGTAGCGACGCCACGGCCTCAGCCTCGTTTGACCGGTCTCGATCTCGCATTCGATGACCGACGCCAGCGTGGGGTACCCCCGCACATAATCATCGACTTTGATCAGGCCCACGAGCAGCATCGCTGCAGGATTGATTTCGACGCCCGTATCTACGCACCGGCAGGTATGCGTGACCTTGCCGATCGCATTGCTCGCTTCGCGGAAGCTGCCGGTGAAGCTCCGGATGAAACGATCGGCCGGCTGATCGAGTCGGCCGGTGTTGCTCGGGACCTACCGGAGCCCAACTCGCTCTGACGTTCGGCCGGCGGCTACTCGTCTGAGCTAACGACCTCTGTGAGCACATCAACAACTTTCGCCGGTGCCTCAAGCACCGACGCGACAATGCTCGCCAGCTCTTCTCCGGAAACGGAATCGGTTGGCAAGTTCCTTCGATTGGCGTCTTCCAGGTAGTCCGCATCCCGCAGCATCTGGTCGAATGCGGCGCGATAGACACCTAGGGTCTCATCCGCCATCCCAGGCGGTCCTGCCAGGCTTCGTCCGATCGAACCGGCAGCCGCGAGCAGGCGGAGAACTGTTTCATCGCCCTTGTTCTCAGCGAACTCTACCAACGCGGGGACCTCGGGGTATGAATCACTGCGTTCAAGCGAAAGCTGCCACAGGAGGTTGATTTTGTTGTCGGGTAGCCAATCGGGATGGGTTCGCTCCATGACGGAGGTGTTTATCGTTGTGGCGTCGACTTCGCCGCGTTCCATAGCCAGGACGCCCTCGGCGGTACCCTTGTATCCCTCAATCACTTCGAACTTGGTCTCGATGAGGGCGTTCAGTGTCCGTGGAATGATGCTCGACATTGCGGTGCGACCCGAGGCCGCGACAGTGGTCATGTGCTCCTTCGCTTCCTCGACGGATTTGGCCTCGGCCGTGTGCCAGGTTGCGACGCCTGTGACGAGGGTTCCAAGTCGGCCAATGAACGTGAAGTCCTCTGCCGTCACGCCGTCGGGAAGATTGCCCACGACGCTGTCGAACACAATGGTCGCGGGAATGACACTGATCACCGTTCCGTCTGTCGGAGCGGCTTCGGCGAGGAAGCCGACGGACCGTCGTCCCCCGCCACCGGGCATGTTTTCGACGATGACGCTCGGATTTCCGGGGAGGAAACGGCCAAGATGGTCGGCAGCCAGGCGGCCGAACGCGTCATAGCCGCCGCCGGCACCGAACCCGACGACGACTGTCACTGTCTCACCCGAGAAGTCGACGTCCGCGTTGGCCGGGGTGATACCCGAGGCGGCAGTGGCGGCGGCCAGAAGGCCGGCGGCGAGAATATGACGGCGGGTTTGATAGATGATCATTGATCCATCCGTTTTTATGTCTGACACGCCTTGTCGCGCTATGGATATTGCTGCTGCGTAGCAGCCCGATGATGTCGACCGCAACCACCCTTTTTCCCGTGTATTCGCTGAGGGGAACGAATCGATAACGATGCCTGATGGAATGCCGGTCGTTGACCTGTCGCGAGGCGATGATCGGGCCATCGCACAAGTGCTTGGACGTGCCGCGCGGGAGGTCGGGTTCTTCTTCGTCTGTAACATCGGCGACGCGCTGATGCGCTGGACCAATGACGTTACCTCTCGACGGCGCATGTCGCTTTCCCGCAAGATATTGCTATCCTGCCGGTTAATGATGAAGGGGTGGCCAAGACAATGTCCTTAGCCGAGCCGATTGCCGTCGAGCCGCTGACCCTGGCGGATCTGGACCGGGGACTGTCGGTTCCCGAGCGGTTCGCGTCTATTGTGCGGGCGTATGGCGATCGCCCGGCCGTCACGACCAGAACCGAAACGATCACCTATGCCGAGCTGGACCGAATGGCCAATCGGCTGGCGCATCGTTTGCTGGAGCACGGGGAGGCGCAGAGCCGGATCGCGTTGCTGATGGAGCCGAGGATCGCGATGTATGCGGCGCTGCTTGGCACGCTGAAAGCCGGAAGGGTCGCGATTGTCCTCAATCCGGATGACCCGCCAGAGCGCCTCAGACAACTCTGTGATTATGCCGGTATCAGCGCCATTCTTGTCGACGACCAAACGGCCGCCTTCGCGACTGCGGCGATGGGCGAGAGCGTCCCATCGCTGCGCTTGGATGAGGTCTTAGTCGGTGGGGAGTCTTCCGATCCGTCGCTGCCGATAACGATTCAGGATCCCTCGCATCTCGTCTACACCTCGGGATCGACCGGCAGGCCCAAGGGTGTGCTGAGGAGCCACGGATCGATATTGCGGGTTGCGTTGAGCATGGCCGCGGACGGCATGGGGATGACCCCTGGTGACCGCGTCGTGGCGACCGGTGCTCCATGGGGGGCCCAAGCCTTGAGCACCGCGTTCAGCGCCTTCCTCAACGGCGCGACGCTGATACCGTTTCCGGCGGTTCAACGCGGCGTGACCGGGCTTGCCGATTGGCTGGCGAAGAGCGGCGCGACGGTCCTCATCGCATCCAGTTCCCTTTGCCGGCATTTCCTAAAGACCTTGGACGAGCAGACTATTTTTCCGGGAATTCGGTTGACCCGAGTCAGTGCCGACGCCGCCACCTGGGACGATATCTCGGCTTTGTGGCATCACTTTCCAAACGCACATGTCTTGACCAGCATGGGGGCGACGGAGACGGGCACGATCGCTCAGCGCGCGTTTCCGCGGGGCTGTGATCGATCAACGGAAAAGCCTCCAGTCGGTTGGCCGACCACCGGCTTGAGTGTCCGTATTGTTGATGACCACGGAGAGGATTGCCCACCGGGCGTCTTTGGCACGCTCGAGATGCGGTCGCGATTTCTCGCACTTGGCTACTGGCGCGATCCCGAGCTGACCGAACGAACCTTCTCGGACGATGCCGACGGTAGGCGAATCTTTCACAGTAGCGATCGCGCCTGTTTCAGTGACGATGGAGCAATCGTCCTGGGCGGCCGTCGCGATACGGTCGTCAAGATCCGTGGTATCAGCGTTGACTTGATTGAGGTGGAGGAGGCTGTCGCGAGGGTGCCGGGCATCGGTGAAGCGGCGGCGGTCGTGACGAAGCGGATCGGCGGTGAACCGTTCCTCGTAGGGTACGTTTCACCGCTTCAGGGGCTTTCGCTCACGCCGCATAAGATCCGCGCTCTGGCGCGGCAGCATTTGCCGGGGCACCTTACTCCGGGCAAGTTTGTTGCTCTCGATGTTTTGCCTCGTGCGCCAAACGGTAAAGTCGACCGCGTCAAACTTCGCGAATGGGCTGCACCGGACGTTGCTCATGACGCAGAGGCCCCGGCCACGGAAACAGAACGTCTGCTGGTGAATCTTTGGAAGGATGCGTTTCGTGTCGAGGAGGTTGGCCGCGGTTCAGACTTCTTTGATCTGGGCGGCGACTCTCTGATCGCCGCCGTCATAGGAGCCGGTATTCACAAGGTGACTGGGGTCGAGCTGCCGCTCGGTGCTTTCCTCGATCATCCGGAGCTGTCCGCGCTTGCGGCTTTCATCGATAATTTGGCAAAGCAGACTCGCGCCGATGCGCTGCCGCTCGTTGCCGATTTGGCGCGCGAGAAAACGCGGCTGTCCGACCAGCAAATGCGATACTGGCTTCAGTCTCGATCGCCAGCCCAGTCGGCCCGCCTGTGGCGCACCAGTTTGTACGCGATAGACGGGCCCCTTGATGTAGCCGCTTTCCAAGCTGCCTGCAGTGATGTTTTCGAGCGCCACTCGATCCTGCGAACACGTTTTGTCGTGGAAGCAGGTAAGCCGCTTCAGATTGTGGATCCGATTGGTGCGCCGCCGTTGACGATCAATCACTTCGCCAATCGAGAAGAAGATGACCTAGTACGGGAGTTGTGGGAGGAGGCCGCCTCATCACCGCCTTTCGACCTCACCGAGGGGCCGCTTGTGCGCTTCGCGCTGGCCCAGCTTGACACGAATAGGCACCTCTTCATCAGATCCAACCATCATATCATCAGTGACGCGCTGTCTTGGCCGATTTTCTTTCGCGATTTGGAGATGGCTTATAGCGCCCGTCTTGACGGCCGATCGCCATTCTTCAAGCCGCTGCCGGTCCAGTACGCGGATTATGCGCAGTGGCAGTATCGGACCAGGAATGCCACCGACACGAACTGGTGGCGCGGTCAAATCGAGAAAATCGACCAGCCGGTGGAAAGGTGGATCAGGCGATACATGCGCGCCAAAGCCGTTAGCAAAACCGCACCGAACGAAGGGCGGATTGCGTGGGGTATTCAGCCCGCTTGCTCAACCCGCCTCGACAGAGTCGCGCGTGAAGCAGCGACGACATATTATGTATCTCGACTAGCCCTAGTCATTCCTGTTGTCGCGCGACTGATAGACACCAAAACCGTCGTTGTTGGCAGTGTTTTGACCTACCGGAACCGGGATGAACTGCTAGATCTGTTTGGGCCTTTTGCTGGTTTGGCCGTTGCCTTTTTCCGATACGAGCCAGACATGACATTCCGGCAACACTTGAGAAGCGTCCAGCAAGGCGCTCTGGAGTCCCATGCTCACAGCACGCGGCCGTGGTTGAATATCGCGGAAGAGCTGCGACGAGAGGGCACAGACGTACCGCCGAACCCGATCTGGGTTCAGGCAGCGACACCGAATCCGCAGCCGCGGCTGCAAGGGCTGACGGTGCAGCCTTGTCCGCCGCCGGACCGCGTGATGCCGCGCGGGGTCGTCGTTCGCTTCGATGAGGCTAACGAGCAGGATGGCTGCGCTATCGATTTCGACGCGCGCGTCTACGCGCCTGCGGGCATACGTGACTTTGCCGATCGTATTGCCCGTTTCGCGGAAGCTGTCGGTGAAACTCCCGATGAACCGATCGGCCGTCTGATCGAATTAGCCGGCGTCGCTCAGGACTTGCCGCAGCCAAACTCGCTTTAGCCTTGGTCGCGTTGATCGGCGGCTAATCGTCCGACTTGACGATCTCCGTGAGAACGTCAACGACTTCCGTCGGCGCCTCAAGTACCGAAACGATAATGCCCGCTAGCTCTTCGCCCGACAGGGAATCCGTGGGGATGTTCCTGCGGTCGGCATCCTCCAGATAGTCTGGGTCGCGCAGCATCTGCTCAAACGCCGTGCGATAGATGTCCAGGGTCTCATCCGCCATCCCCGGCGGTCCTGCCAGGCTTCGTCCGATTGATCCGGAAGCCGAGAGTAGACTCAGAACGGCCGCACCATCCTTGTTCTCGGCGAACTCTACCAGCGCGGGGACCTCCGGATATGCATCGCTGCGTTCCAACGACACCTGCCACAGTAAGTTGATCTTCTTGTCGGGATACCAGTCCGGATGGGTTCGCTCCATGATCGACATGTTAACCTGGCCGCCCTCGACTTCACCGCGTTCGAAGGCGAGGACTATCTCGGCCGTACCCTTGTATCCTTCCACGACCTCGAACTGTGTGCCCGCGACGACGTTCAAGGCACGCGGAATGATGCTCGAGTTCGCCGTGCGCCCTGTTGCGGCGAGGGTCGTTGCCCGTTGCTTTGCGTCCTCCACCGATTTTGTTTCGGCTGTGTGCCACGTCGCAACGCCCACGACGGAGGTTCCAAGTCGACCGATGAAGGTGAAGTCATCGGCGGTGACGCCCTCGGGAAGGTTGCCGACGACACTGTCGAACACAACGGTCGCGGGAATGACTGCGATCACCGTCCCGTCCGTCGGGGCGGCTTCGGCGAGGAAGCCGATGGACCGTCGTCCGCCGCCGCCGGGCATGTTCTCGACGATCACGCTTGGACTTCCGGGCAGGAACCGTCCCAGGTGGTCGGCCGCCAGCCGTCCGAATGTGTCATAGCCGCCGCCGGCACCATAGCCGACGACGATGGTTACGGTCTTGCCCGAGAAGTCGACGTCCGCGTTGGCCGGGGTAATACCGGAGGTGGCGGTGGCCGCTGCCAGAAGGCCGGCGGCGAGAATATGACGGCGGGTTTGATAAACGATCATTGATCCATCCGTTTTATGTCTGACACGCCTTGGCGCACTATGGGTATCACTGCTGCGTAGCAGCCCAATGATGTCGACCGCAACCACCCTTTTACCGTGTACTCGCTGAAGGGGATCGCTCAATGACAATACCTGATGGAATGCCGGTCGTTGATCTGTCGCGGGGCGATGATCAGGCCATCGCGCAGACGCTTGGACGCGCCGCGCGGGAGGTCGGATTCTTCTTCGTCGTCGGCCAACATCGGCGACGCGCTGATGCGGCTCATCTCCAGGAGCGGTTGGCGCGTACCTACGATTTTCTGAATGGCGACGCGTCGGGCGACTGACTCACCACGAGACCGCGATGTACTGGGTTTCGAGGAACTCCATCAGCCCTTCATGACCGCCCTCGCGTCCGATGCCGGACTGCTTGACACCACCGAACGGCGCAGCCGGGTCGGAGACGATGCCTCGGTTCAAGCCGACCATGCCAAACGCCAGCCGTTCCGACAACGTCAGTCCGCGCTTCAGGTCCTGAGTATAGAGATAGGCGGTCAGTCCCTGATCCGTCGCGTTTGCCTTGGCGATCGCTTCGTCCTCGTCGGCGAAGGACTGAAGGACCGCCACAGGTCCGAAGATTTCGCCATGGATGCAGTCGGCGGTGTCGGGCACGTCGGTGAGGACCGTCGGTGGATAGAAGAAGCCGGAGCCCGGCGGAATCGTACCGCCGGTGCGCAGCGTCGCACCCTTGGCAAGCGCGTCGGTGACGAAAGCGTGGACAGTCTCGCGCGCCCTGCTGCTCACCAGCGCCCCGACCGCGACGCCCTTGTCGAGACCGTTACCCATGGCCAGCGCCGCCATTCGGTCGGTGAGCTTGTTAGCAAAGGCATCGTGAACGCGGGCGTCCACCAGGATGCGGTTGGCGGCGGTGCAGGCTTCGCCGATGTTACGCATCTTCGCCAGCATCGCGCCGTCGACCGCCGCATCGATATCGGCGTCGTGGCAGACGATGAACGGCGCGTTGCCGCCGAGTTCCATCGACGGATTAACGATGTTCCGTGCGGCGGCCTTGAGCAGCGTCCGCCCGACCCCGGTCGATCCGGTGAAAGACAAGACCCGCACCCTCATGTCGTCGAGGAGGGAGTCGACCACCGGTCCCGGGTGACGGGTGGGAATGACATTGACGACACCGGGCGGGAGCCCGGCTTCCTCCAGGATCGGCATCAGCGCCAGCATGCTGAGAGGCGTTTCCGAGGCTGGCTTGACTATGACCGGGCATCCGGCGGCGAGCGCCGGTCCGATTTTACGGGTGCCCATCGCCGTCGGGAAGTTCCACGGTGTGACCAGCACCGCGATGCCGGCCGGCTTGTGGTGAACCAGGATACGGGCGTCGGTAGTCGGCGAGTGCATAACCTCGCCGATGTTGCGCACCGCTTCCTCCGCGTACCAGCGGAAGAACTCGGCCGCATAGGTGATCTCGACGCGCGAGTCGGAGAGCGCCTTGCCGTTCTCGAGAGTCATGATCCGGGCAAGCCGCTCCCGGTCGTCGATCATCAGCGTGAACGCCTTGCGCAACACTTCGCCGCGATCACGCGGCGTGCGTGCCGCCCAGTCGGCAAAGGCGGCGTCGGCCGCGTCGAGAGCGGCATGGCCGTCGCCGACACTGGCGCTCGCCACCCGGGCGATGACCGCCTCGGTCGCCGGGTCGATCACATCGATGGTTTCACCGGCCGACCCGTCCCGCCAGACGCCACCGATCGACAGTTGGGTCGGCACGTCTGGCAGGTCCTGTGGCATGGCGTGACGTCCGGGTTAACGGGTCAGGCCAAGGGCGCGGTCGATGGCCGAGCGGTCGGCGCCCTGATCGATGAACTCCTCGAAGCTCCCTTCGCTCACTCGGATGATGTGGTCGGCGATGAAGGTCGCCCCTTCGCGGGCGCCGTCTTCACTGTTCTTGATGGCGCACTCCCATTCCAGCACCGCCCAGCTGTCATAGCCGTGAACGGCGAGCTGCGAGAAGATTGCGCTGAAATCGACATCGCCGTCGCCGAGCGAACGAAAGCGGGCGGCGCGTTCCGGCCACTCCGAGTAACCGGAGTAAACGCCCTGCTTCGGTGTCGACCGCAGCTCCGCGTCCTTGACGTGAAACGCCTTGATCCGCTCGTGGTAGACGTCGATGAACCCGACATAGTCGAGGTTCTGCAGGCGGAAATGGGACGGATCGTAGTTGATGCAGCAGCGCGGATGGCCGTCGAGGTGGTCGAGGAAGCGCTCAAAGCTGGTTCCGTCGAAGATGTCCTCGCTGGGGTGAAGTTCGAAGCACACGTCGACGCCGAGTTCGTCATGAAGATCGAGGATCGGCCGCCAGCGTTTGGCGAGCTCGTCGAAGGCGGCGTCGATCAAGCCAGCCGGTCGCGGCGGCCACGGGTAGAGGAACGGCCAGGCCAGCGAGCCCGAGAAGCTGACATGGGCGTCGAGGCCAAGATTGCGGCTGGCGCGGGCGCCGAGCTTGACCTGATCGATCGCCCATGCCTGACGCGCCGCCGGATTACCGCGCACTTCCGGCGCCGCGAACGCGTCGAGCGCATCGTCATAAGCCGGGTTCACCGCCACCAGCTGCCCCTGCAGATGGGTGGCGAGTTCGGTGATCTCGACGCCGTGTTTCGCCGCGGTGCCCTTGAGCTCGTCACAGTAGGTCGTGCTCTCGGCGGCCTGCTTCAGGTCGATGAGGCGCGAGTCCCAGGCGGCGATCTGCACGCCCTTGTAGCCGAGCGACGCGGCCCAGCCGCAGATCGAATCGAAGCTGTTGAACGGCGCTTCATCGCCGACGAATTGGGCGAGGAAGATCGCCGGTCCCTTGATGGTTTTCATTGATTCGTCCTCCCCTTGGTTCAGGCTTTTGCCCACTGATCGCGCAAGAAATCGTGACCGAATTGATAGACCTCCTCCGGTGAGGCGGACAGGTCCCGCCACACCATGGTTGCCGCGGCGAGATCGGGCAGCGCTCGTCCGAAGGCTTCGATCGTGCACCAGCCGTCGTAGCCGCTTGACTTCAGCGCCTTCATAGTCGCCGCCCACGGCACGTGGCCCTTGCCCGGCGTGCCGCGATCGTTCTCGGAGAAGTGCACATGGGCGATCGACGCTACGTTCGGAGCGATCACGCCGACCGGGTCCTTCTCCTCGATGTTGGCGTGGAAGGTGTCGTAGAGAATCCCGTAGTTCGGCGCATCCACCTGCTTCACCAGATCGACCGCATCCGCCACGGTGTTGTAGACGTAGCATTCGAACCGGTTGAGCGGTTCCACAGCCAAGGTCACCCCGGCCTGCGCCGCGTAAGCCGCTGCCTGTTTGTGGGTCTCGGCAACATTCTGCCGTTCCTCGTCGGTCGGCGGCTCGCCAGTGAAGATGCCGAGCGGCTGGTGAAACGGACCGCACAGGGTTTCGCCACCGGCGGCCTGCATGCAGTCGATCGCCCACTTGATGTGGTCGAGGCCGGCCTGCCGCTTCGCCGGATCGGAGCTGGTGCAGTCGGCGTCCGCGTTGGGCATGATGCAAACTGCGGTCGCTCGCAGCCCGTTGTCCTTCAGCGCCTGACCAACGGCCCGATACTGCTCCGGCTCGCCCTCGAAGATCGGTAGCTCGACGCCGTCATATCCCGTTGCCTTGATCTTCTCGAGGATCGGGAAGTCTTCTTCGGTGACGTGGGTCGACCAGAGCAAGAGATTGAAGCCAAGAAGCATTGTTGTTTCCCCCTGATATATGGTTTGGCGTCGCTTGGTGCGCTCTCGTATAGCAAATCGCCGTGCGCGACGGGAACGAAGTCTTGATGGAAACCGCCCCGATCGGCTCAGGTTGGGGCGACCGTCGCCGATAGCGGGGCGCAGGAATCGCCCAGGACGATTGACGGCGCAAACACCCGCTGTCGCGGCGGTGGCTGATCGGTGTCGTTGGCGGTGATCCGCTCGAGCAACCACGTCGTTGCTTGCCGGCTCATGTCCTCCACTGGTTGGACGACCACCGTTACCCGTGGGCGCACCAGCCCGGACCATGGCACCTCGTCAATGCCGGCGATGGAGATGTCTTCCGGACAGCGGAACCCCAGGTCGAGCGTGGCGCGCAGCGCGCCGAACGTGATGTCGTTGTTGCAGCCGATGATCGCCGTCGGCCGATCGCGGCGGGTGAGGAGGGGCGTGGCGGCGGCATAGCTGGCATCGCTGCGATAGTCGGTCTGGATGTACAGGGTTGGATCGACCGCGATGCCGGCGTCACGCATCGCGTCCACCGCGCCCTTCATTCGCTCGTCCGCCGTCCACATGCCCTTACGACCGCTGATCACTGCGACTCGCCGGTGACCGAGACGAATGACGTACTCCGCGAGCATGCGCCCGGCCGCGCGGTTGTCGACGCCCACGAAGTCGCGACCGAGATCGGGATGCCATTGGTCGATGGTCACGACGGCCGGGAGGTCGCTCCGTTGCAGTCGGCGCAGATAGGCGTCGTCGGAGCCGGCGGCGTTGAGGATGATCCCCGCCACGCGCTGGGCACGGAGCTGCTCGATAATGTCCAGCTCGCGTTCGGCCAGTTCGTCGGTGTTGCGGATGATCACTGAGTACTGGGCTTTCTCGGCGACGGCTTCGATGGTGCGTACCATCGCCCCCCAAAAGGGGTTGGTCACGTCGCCGACCACCGCTCCGATCAACCGGCTCTTGCCGAGTCGCAGGCTGCGGGCGTGGGCGTTCGGCGCGTAGCCCACCGCTTCGACGGCTTCCCAGACCCGCCGTCGCGCGTCGGCGCTGACCGGCCCGGACTCATTAAGCGCCGCCGAGACGGTGGCGATCGACACGCCCGCGTGACGGGCGACATCGCGGATCGTTGCCATCAGGAGTGCTCACCGGAAACGTTTAGCAACGATCCCAACTTCGGTTTTCGGCGCATTCCGGCGATCGCCCGGGCGGACTCGGTTGCCGTTTCTTCTCTGACATGTTAGCAAGTCTAAACGTTTCGGGTTGTCGTGCATAGGGACGACCCGGGCGTGACCAACCCATCGAGCGGGCCAACGGACGACCCGCCACCAAAGGGAGTTGAGGGATGAGGAACGTCACAGGCAGCAGGCTCGCCCGCGCGGCGAGGGTGTCGGTGCTGGCACTGTCAGCCGTCGGAATTGTAGGATTGGGCAGCGCTGGGGCGGAAACAAAGACGCTCAAGATTTGGGCACTGAAAAACGAGGGGCTCCCTGAGTTCATTGCTCAGGCCGCCGAAGCATTCAAGGAAATTAACCCGGACGTCGAAGTCGTTTTCGAGGATTTCCCCAACGAAGCCTACAAGACCACCATTCAGGTCGCGCTGGTCGGGTCGGATGCCCCCGATATCTTCTTCAACTGGTCGGGTGACGATGCGGCGCGCCTCGTTCGCGACAATCTCGCTCTGGACATCTCCGAACTCGGCGGCCGGGACGGCGGTTTCAGAAACTACCTGTCCGACGGCTGGCAAGCCTCGTTCATGGTGGACGGCAAGAATTTCGGCATTCCGACCGACGCGGTCTCGAAGTACTTCTACTACAACACCAATTTCTTTGACGAGCACGGCCTGACCGCACCGGACGATTTTGAGGGCCTGCTCCAGCTTTGCCGCGATATCCGCGCCATCGATCCGAGTATCGTCCCGGTGCCGCTCGGCAACTCGGAACGCTGGAAGCTGAATCACTACATCACGATGTTCAACCAGCGCGTGGTTGGCGAGGAAGCCACCGCCGCCGACTATGCGCTGACCGCGCCTGAGGACGAGCTCTTCACCAACCCGAAATACATCGAGGCGTGGCAGAAGGTTCTCGACATGCAGGAGGCGGGCTGCTGGCAGGACGCGCCGAATGCCACATCACCGGAAGCGACCCGTTCGATGTTCTCGGCCGAAGTTTCGCCGATGATCTATTGCGGCACCTGGTGCGCCAGCATCTTCGATTCGGAGGGCTTCACCGACTACGCCATGTTCCGCATGCCTCCGGTCACCGGTGGTGACGGCGATCCCAACGCCAACTTCCTGGTGCCGCAGGGCTACCAAATCTGGGCGAACACCGAAAATCCCGAAGAGGCGGTCGCCTTTGCCTCATTCCTCGTCAACGACGAGCAGTCGGCCAAGTTCGCCGAGGCACGGCGCGCGATCCCGTCGAATCCGGCGCTCATCGACACCGTCGAGGGTGCGACGCCGCAGTTCACTTGGATCGTGAAGGATGTTGGTTCGTTCTCCGGCGGTATCAACGTCCTCGACGTGCTGCTCGAGAACAGCGTCTCGGAAGCCTACCTCAATGCGGGCGTCGAGATCCTGAACGGCACCAAGACGCCGGAAGAGGCGATGGACCAGATCCGCGGGGTTGCGCTTGAAGCCAAGGAGAAGCTGGGCCTGTAGCTTCTTCGCCCGAAATTTGTACCGGCCGCGTCAGATTGGACGCGGCCGGGCAATCCTCCCCCGTGATGATCACGCTGCGATGTCCACGAAATGCCTTTCGTGGTACCGTCGTTCCGCTTGGACCTCGCGCAATAACGGCTTCTGAAGGCGGATGACCGTACAGGCTCCCGAGCACACCGGCGCGATTGTCGCGCCCCGGCGAACCGTCACCCGCAAGCGGAGCACGCCGGGCCGCGCCTATGGTGTGATGCTTGCGCCGGCCCTGGCGCTGTTTCTGGTCTTCATCCTGATCCCGGTGCTCCTCACCGTTATCGGCTCGTTCTTCAACTTCGGCCTGACCTCGCCGAGTTGGAGCTTCGCCGGCTTCAACAACTACGTCCGGGCCATCAACGACCCGGTGTTCTGGCTGTCGCTGCGCAACAATCTGATCATTGTTTTCGGCTCGATTATCCTCCAGATCGGCATCGGTACGCTACTCGCTGCGATCCTCGATCGGGGGATCCGGCGCGGCTCCACGTTCTTCCGCACCATCATCTTCGCGCCGATGGTGATTTCATCGGTGGCCGTCGGCCTGATCTGGCTGATGATTCTCGATCCGAACATCGGACCTCTGAACGCGGCAGTGAAGGCCGTCGGCCTGACGCCGCCGATGCTCGGCTGGCTCGGCGATCCCGATCTCGCCATCTGGATGTTCCTGGTCGTTGCCGCCTGGCAGTACACCGGTTTCATGATGGTGCTGATCCTCGCCGGCCTGCAGGGTGTGCCGAACGAGATCTACCAGGCTGCCGCCCTCGACGGCGCCCGCGGTATCCGCGCGTTCTGGTACATCACCCTGCCGTCGCTCCGGAACATCCTGATCGTGGCCGTCCTGATCACCTCGATCGGCGCCTTCAAGGTCTTCGACCTGATCTATGTCACCACCCGCGGCGGCCCGGCCCACGCGACCGAGGTGTTCGGAACCTACATCTATCTGCAGGCCTTTAACCTCGGGAACATGGGCTACGCCAACACGATCGCGGTGTGCCTGCTGATCATCGCGATGATCCTCGGCCTGCTTCAGCTCAAATATTCGCGGCGGGCCTGACGATGGAAAAGATCCTCCGCTTCCGTGTGCTCAGCTTGGCGATGTACGGCTTCGTCATCATCTACGCGCTGTTCGTGCTGCTGCCGATGCTGTGGATGCTGTTCGCGGCCTTCAAGACCAAGCGCGAGATCTTCGTCAATCCGATGGGCATCCCGGACTCCTTGAGTTTCGAGGCCTTCGGGCGCGCCTGGGACATCGGCCTCGGCGTCTTCCTGTTCAACTCGGCGATGGTCACCGTTCTGTCGGTGCTGCTCATCGTCATCGTCAGCGGCATGGCGGCCTACGTACTCGCCCGCTCCGAATACCGCTGGATGCGGTGGATCTATCTGCTGGTTGTCGTTTGCTTCGCCGTGCCGGTCCACGGCGTGCTGGTGCCGCTGTTCCAGATGATCAGCGGGGCGGGGCTCCTCAACAGCCGCCTCGCCATCGTGCTGCCCTATGCCGCCTACGGTATCCCGTTCACTACGGTGCTGTTTTACGCCTTCTTCCTCGACTTCCCGCGCGAGCTGGAAGACGCCGCCCGGCTCGACAACTGTAACCGGGTCCAGACCTTCTTCCGGGTGATTCTGCCGCTTTCCGGTCCGGCGCTTGCCAGCGCTTCGATCTTCCAGGCGGTGTTCATCTGGAACGAGTTCCTGCTGGCCCTCCTGATGCTGACGCGTCCGGCGCTCAAGACCCTGCCGGTCGGGATCTTCGAGCTGACCAGCGAGTTTACCTCCGACTGGCCGGCGGTGATGGCGGGGCTGTCGATCGCCATCGTGCCCATCGTCCTGATCTTCTTCTTCTCCCAGAAATATTTCGTCCGCAGTCTCCAGGGGCTCGGCAAGTGAGCGCATTGTCCATGCAGAGCCTCGTCATCGATTCCGTCACCAAGCACTACGGCGCCTTCCAGGCGCTGGAGAATGTCGGGTTCACGGTGGAGCAGGGCGAATTCATCGTCATGGTCGGCCCGTCTGGTTGCGGCAAGTCCACGCTGCTACGGATCATTGCCGGGCTGGAAGCGATCACTGCCGGCCGCATCCTCATCAACGACCACGATGTCACCGACCTCGAACCGGCTGACCGGGGTGTCGCGATGGTGTTCCAGAACTACGCGCTCTATCCCCACATGACGGTCGCCCAGAACATGGGCTTCGGCCTGAAGATGCTCGGTCGGCCGCGGGCCGAAGTCGAGGCGGCGGTGGTTCGCGCGGCAGAGGTGCTGAAGATCACCGAGCATCTCGCCAAGCGGCCGAAGCAGCTCTCTGGCGGACAGAAGCAGCGGGTCGCTATCGGCCGGGCGATCACCCGCTCGCCGGACGTGTTCCTGTTCGACGAGCCGCTGTCCAACCTTGACGCCGCGCTGCGTTCCCAGATGCGCGTCGAGCTCAGCCGGCTCCATTCCGAGCTTGCCGCCACCATGATCTACGTGACCCACGATCAGACCGAGGCCATGACCATGGCGGATCGGATCGTGGTCATTAACGATGGTGTGATCGAGCAGATCGGCTCGCCGCTCGATCTCTACAACCGGCCGGGCAATTTGTTCGTCGCCGGGTTTCTCGGCTCGCCCCGGATGAACTTCTTCCCGGCGACCGTCGCCGACGGCACCGATGACTCGACCGTCGCCGTGAACCTCGCCGTTGCACCCGCGCCCTTGCGCCTCGCGGCGCCCGATGGAAACGGCACGCCGCCGTCGATCGGCACCGACATCGTCGTTGGCGTCCGCCCGGAAAGCTTCCGCGAAGAGGTGACCAACGGCGCCGTCACGGTCGACGCCACGGTCAAGGTGGTGGAGAGCCTCGGCCGCGAGACGCTGCTATATGTCGACGGCGGGCCGCTCACCACCGTCGATTCCGAGTCCCAGGACGGCTACATCGCCGTCCATCGCGCCCATCAGTCCGCGTCAAGCTATGGCGCCACCATGCGCCTCGCCATCGATCCGCGCGACGTTTTCGTCTTCGCGTCGGACGGCGCGACCCTCCGGTTCCCCGAGCGCCAGAGCACGGCGGTCTGATCGCAACCGACATTCTTATTGCAAGCACCAGAAAGGCGACCCATGCGCTATCGTCAGATTCATCTCGATTTCCATACCTCTGAATTGATCCCCGGCATCGGTAGCAAGTTCGATCCAGCCGACTTCGCCCAGACCTTTTCTGACGCGCACGTGGATTCGGTCACGCTCTTTGCCAAGTGCCATCATGGCTGGTCCTATCACCCGACCAAGGTCGGCAAGACGCACCCCCATCTCGACTTCGACCTGCTGCGCGGCCAGATCGACGCACTCCACGGCGCTGGCATCAACGCGCCGATCTACATCTCCGCCGGTTGGGATGAACTCGCCGCTCGGGAGCACCCGGGTTGGCGCGTGGTGACGCCCGAAGGTTCGCTGATGCGCCAGTGGGGCGGGCCGATGGAAGCCGGCTGGGCGTTCATGGATTTCGCCTCGCCCTATCTCGACTACCTCTGCGACCAGGTCGAGGAGGTGATGCAGATGTTCCCGGACGGGAACGGCATCTTCATCGATATCTGCGCCGCGATGATCTCGTGCAGCGCCTGGGTGCAGACCCGGATGGAGGCGCAGGGGCTCGACTGGACGGATGAAGACGATCGCGTCACCTTCACCGAGCAGATCCAGATCGAGTTCTTCGAGCGGGTCAGCGGCGCGGTGCGCAAATACGACGCGGAACGGCCGCTGTTCTTCAATTTCGGTCACATCCGCCGCGGTCGCCGCGACATCCTTAAGTACTTCACCCATCTGGAGATTGAGTCGCTGCCGACCGCCTTTTGGGGTTACGAGCATTTCCCGGTGAGCGCCCGCTACATCGAGCCACTCGATATTCCGTTCCTTGGCATGACCGGCAAGTTCCATCACCTCTGGGGCGAGATGGGTGGCTACAAGAAGCCGGAGGCGCTGCTCTACGAGTGCGGTGCGATGCTCGCCCAGGGTGCGCGGTGCTCGATCGGCGATCACCTTCATCCGACCGGGGCGATGGACAAGTCGTCCTATAAGGCGATCGGCACCGCCTATGCCCACGTCGCGGCGCGCGAGCCGTGGGCGGTGGGATCGCGCAACGTTGCCGAGATCGGCGTAATGAGCGTTGAAGCCGCTTCGGGACAGCGCATCGCCGGTCGCGCCACCAAGAGCTTCCAGGCCGACGAAGGTGTCGTTCGGCTGTTGCTGGAAAGCAAGCTCACCTTCGATGTGCTCGATCTCGAGTCCGACTTTGAGGGCTATCGCCTGATCATCCTGCCTGACGTAATCGAGGTCTCGCCCGAGCTGAAGGCGAAGATCGACGCCTACGTCGCCGGCGGAGGCCGCGTCCTGTTGACCGGCAAGAGCGGGATCGATCCGGAGCAGGGTTTTCTGTTCGATGTCGGCGCCGAGTGGCGCGGTCCCCCCGCTTTCAGCGAAGGTGACTTCCTGCTGCCGCGCGAGGGTCTTCGCGCATCGTTCGTCGACAATCCGCTGTTCATGTATGTGGTGTCGGAGCGGATCAAGGCCGAGCCGGGCGCTTCGCTCGGTGACACCTACGATCCCTATTTCGATCGCGCGCCGCGCCACTTCAGCGGCCACCGCAACACCCCCAACCAGCCCGAGCCGTCGGGCTTCGACGCGGGATCGGAAAAGGGCGGCTTCGTCTATCTGGCCCACCCGCTGTTCACCGCCTACAAGCAGACCGGTCTCGTTGCTCTGCTCGAGATCGGCGAGAAGGTCATCCGCCACGCGCTCGGTCATCCGAGCGTCATCGAAACATCGCTGCCGCGTGCCGGCCGCGCGACTTTGCGCCACCAATCGGAGGAGCGTCGCTATGTGTGCCACTTGCTCCACGCCACGCCCGCCCTGCGCGGCGAGCTGATGGGCGATCAGGTCCAGCCGATCCAGGATCTGGTGACCCTGCGCGATATCGACGTATCCGTAGCGATCGACGAACCGGCAACATCGGTGAAGATCGTCCCCGGCGGCGAGGCGCTGACCTTCCGCCAGGACGGAGACCGGGTCGTGTTTCAGGTGCCGGAGCTCACCGGCCACCAGATGGTCGAGATCGCTGTGTGACGGTCAGGCCGGCCAGGTCGCTTCGCAAGACGGCGGCGAGGGAACCGACTCGACTGTAGTGCCATGGTCCCCTCGCCGGGCGGAGAGATCAGCCCGCCAGCGAGAAGCCGTGTCGTAGATTGGTACGGGACAACTCGTCGATCGAGCGCACGCCCATCAGACGCATGTCGCGTTCGATTTCGGCGCGCATGAGGCCGAGCGCGCGTTCGACGCCAGCTTGTCCGGCGGCGGCCAAAGGGAAGAGATACGCGCGTCCGATACCGACCGCCTTCGCTCCCATCGATAGCGCTTTCAGCACATGTGTCCCGCGCTGAATGCCGCTGTCCATCAGGACCTCGATCTGATTGCCGACCGCGTCGACGATCTCACCAAGTTGATCGAACGGGGTGCGAGAGCCGTCGAGTTGGCGGCCGCCATGGTTCGACAGGATGATGCCGTTACAGCCGATCGACACGGCGCGCCTGGCGTCCTCGACGGACATCACGCCCTTGAGGCAGAACTGGCCGTCCCACTGTTGGACCATTTCGGCGGCATCGTCCCAGGTCATCGCGGGATCGAGCATTTCGGTGAAGTATCGTCCGATCGACATGGCCCCGCCGCTCATGTCCACGTGGTCTTCGAGCTGGGGCAGCCCAAAACGCTCGTGCAGCAGATAGTTGACGCCCCAAGCCGGTTTCACTGCGAACTGAGCAATGCCGCGGGCGTTCAACCTGAACGGTATCGAGAAGCCAGTGCGCAGATCGCGCTCACGGTTGCCGCCGGTGATGCTGTCGACGGTCAACATCATGACATCGACACCACAGGCCTTGGCACGCTCGAGCATAGCGCGGTTCAGTCCGCGGTCTTTATGGAAATAGAACTGATAGGCCTGCGGCGTATCGTGTGCCCTGCGAAGCTCCTCGAGGCTCACCGTACCGAGAGATGATACGCCGAACATCGTGCCGAACTTCGCCGCGGCTGCGCCGACCGCGCGTTCCCCCTCGTGGTGAAAGAGCCGTTGTAGCGCTGTCGGTGAGCAGTACACCGGCATCGCGAGGTCACGCCCGAACACCGTCACGGACATGTCGACTTCTTCGACACCCCGCAGGACGTCAGGCACCAGATCAACGTTCTCGAAGGACAGCGTGTTTTGCTTGTACGTTGTCTCATCGTCGGCAGCGCCATCGATGTAGTTGAAAATCGGCCCCGGTAGTCGGCGGCGCGCCAACTCACGGAAGTCGCGAAAGTTGTGGCAGTCCTTGAGGCGCACCGGAGGCTTCCCGTTCGATCCGACGGTTGTGACTAGCCGAGGAACGGCAGCGGATCGGAGTGGTGGGCAATGAGCTTCCACGCCCCGCCTTCCCTGCGGAACACGTTCGTTCCGCGCATCGAGACGTCGACGCTGTTGCCGTCCGGGCCGGTGTTCGTGCCCTTTGCCGTACAGTGTACGACGGAGACATCTTGGCCGATGGTGGCATGCCGCTGGACGGTTTTGATCTGGCCACCGAGTTTCAGCGCGGCCTGACGCTGCCAATCGGCGAGCACGGCCGGCCAACCGACAAGGAAAACCTTGTCCGGGCCGAGGTAGACCACGTCGTCGGCGTGGGACCAGAGCGATGTCATGGAATCGAGATCGCCGTCAAACATAGCGTTAAGTGCCGCGAAGAACGCGTCATCCGCCTTTAGGACCGCTTCCTTGTCGTCCATCTCATACCTCCGTGGTTGGGCTCCGACCCAAGTCCCATACCACCGTTTGCGGTAGAACCCTTGCGGTTGCCTGAGCGGGGATAATGTACGCTTCAGTATCATGGTGAAGCGTTGATGAAGATCGCCGAGGCACTCAAGTCCCAAGAGTATCGCCGCCTGATTGGATCGGGCCCGAATGATCACGAGTAGCACACCCCTCGGCCTGTCCGCGGAGTTGTTTTTCCCAATATAATCAAAAAGATAGGTACTTACTCCATTTCGGCCGGCTATGCCCTGCGGCTGCCAGTGGCATGCATCCTGCCTATAAACTCGTGATTCAGGGCTCTGTTGGTAAACTGGCGGATAATCGGCCGGGATGGGCCGGACGCCGTGCTATACGGCGTGGAAACGGTAGGACGGAATGGCTTTGCGCCTCGGATGGTCCGGACGCATGACAGTTGCGTTTGCGCTGGCAGCGATGCTGGTGGGCGCCGCGACGCCGTCTTTCGCCATCTGGCCGTTCACCCGGGCCAGCGATGCCGAAGAGAACGTCCCGGACCCGGTCACCTACACGCTCGAGATCAACGTTGTCGGCGGCAACCGCTCGCTCGATCGCGAACTCCGTAATGCCTCGTCGCTCTACACCCGCAGGCGCACGCCGACCTCCGGTCTGGTCGGGCTGCTAGCGCGGTCGCGTGAGGATGTCGGTGCGCTCACCGCGGTCCTCTACAACCACGCCCGCTACGCCGGCGAGGTGTTCATCACCATTGACGGCCGCCCAATCGCCGACTGGAGCCCGTTCGACGCGATCGGTGCCCAGCCGGTCAGCGTCTCCGTCGAGGTAATCGCCGGCGCTCAGTTCGTGTTCGGCACCGTCAATGCTGGCCCGCTGCCGCCTGGCCTGACACTAGAAGACCTCGATATCGCTCCCGGTGAGCTCGCCGAAGCGACGCGGATCATCGACGCCGAGGACCGCATCGTTGCCGGATGGCGCGATGCCGGTCATCCGCTTGTCGCGGTCGGCCAGAGCGATGTGGTCGCCGACCATGCGACCCGTACGCTTGATGTTGGCATCTGGGTGGAACCCGGGCCGATGGCCGATTTCGGCCGGGTCTCGGTCTCCGGGGCGGAAGGGGTCAATCCTGACTTGATCCTCGGGCGCGCGGGCATCGATCCGGGCGCGCCGTACTCGCCAAAGACCACGCGGCGCGCCGAGCAGCGCCTCCGTGACCTCGGCGTCTTCGAAAGCGTCCGGGTCATCCCGGGCGCTCAGCTCGATCCCGATGGCACGATACCGATCGAGATCGTGGTCACCGAACGCAAACGTCGGGTGATCGGCGCCGGTGTGGACTATTCCAACACCGAGGGGGCCATCGTTGGGGTCTTCTGGGCGAATCGCAACCTGTGGGGCGGCGCCGAATCGCTGCGCTTGTACGGCCAGGTTTCGCGATTGTTCGACAGCGATTTCGACGAACCCGACTTCCGCGTCGCGGGATTGTTCCGCAAACCCGGCGTATTCGATCCGATGACCGACTTCACCCTCCGCGCTGATGGGTTTCGTGAGACGACCGACGCCTACCGAGTGACCACGGTTGAGACCGAAGCCGGGCTGACGCGCGTTTTCTCCGACACCGTCAGCGGCTCGGCGCTGGTCGAGATCGAGCGCACCCGGACGGAAGACGCGATCCCCGAAGAGGACTATCTCATCGCCACGCTCACCGGCGCGATCGATTGGGATACTCGTGATAATGCGCTCGATCCGACTCGCGGCTTCAATCTGCATTTCGAGGCGGCACCGGCCTATGACTTCCTTCAGGACAAGCCGTTCGCCACCTTCCGCAAGGACTTCTCCGCCTACCGGGCGCTTGACCGCGATCGTCGTTTCATCCTGGCCGGTCGCGTGCAGACGGCGGTTCTGGCCGTCGATGACGTCCGCGATGTTGCCGCCAACCGGCGGCTCTACGCCGGCGGCGCCGGGTCGGTGCGCGGCTACAGTTACCAAAGCATTGGTCCGCGTAACAAAAAGGGCGAATTGATCGGTGGCCGCAGCAGCTTCGCCGTGTCCGGCGAGGTCCGCTATCGTATCTCGGACTCGTTCGGCGTCGTCGGTTTCGTCGATGCCGGCAACGCCTACCGCGACATGGTTCCGGAGATCGGCGACCTCGAGGTCGGGGTTGGCGGCGGCATCCGCTATCTGACCCCGGTCGGGCCGCTCCGGGTCGACGTTGCCGTTCCGGTAGATCCCGGCCCTGACGATCCCTCATTCGCGCTCTATGTCGGGCTTGGTCAGGCGTTCTGACCGAACGGGCCGAACGAAAGGATCCGGCTGAGATTATGGGCCGCGCACTCCGCTACATCGCCATCGCGATTGCCGGCATTGTCGCGCTGGTGGCGCTGGTGCTCGTCCTGCTGGCGACCCCGCCGGGCCGGTCGATGCTCGCTGGCTTTGTCGAGCGGACCGTATCGGGCGACGGCCTGACCCTGTCGATCGGCTCGCTGTCGGGCTGGCCGCCGTTCAGCTTCGGCGCCGATACGATCGTCCTCGCCGACGATCAGGGCACCTTCGCCGAGATCGACAATCTGGCGATCGATCTGAACACACCGGCACTTCTGCGCGGCCAGCTCGCGTTCGATACGATCGCGGCCGGCCGCGTCGCGGTCCATCGCGAGCCGGTGCTCGCCGGCAGCGGCAGTGGCGGGGAGGGGGGATTAATCCCGCTCGCCGCTCGCTCGCTGACAGTCACACAACTGGAGCTCGGTGCGGGCCTGGTCGGCCGTCCTGCGGCGTTTGCCGTTGATGGCGCGTTTGCGTTCGGATCGGATGGCGCAATTCAGGCGCGCCTTGATGCGTCGCGGATCGACAGCGGTGTCGGCACTGTGGCCGCGCGTGTCGCGCGGGCGTCGGGCGGGGCGTCGATGGCCGTCGACCTCAGCGTCGAGGAGGCGTCGGACGGCGTGCTCCTCGGCCTGATGGGCCGCGAAACCGGCCCGGGATACAGGCTCGTCGCCCGGTCCTCACTCACTGGCGACGGTCTCGACGGCGCCGTTTCCCTGACGTCCGACGGCGACGCCCGGTTCTCCGGCCGATTCGGATTCACCAACGTTGACAACGACTTCCGCCTCACGGTCAATGGCGAGGGGGACCTTGCCGAGCTGGTTCCGCCGGGTTTCACAGATCTCCTCGCCGGCCGCATCGAACTTACCGCCGATGTCGGCTGGAGCGGCCTCGACACCGACACCCCACAGATCAGTGTCCGTGACACCGTCGTCTCAACTGAGACGGTTCGGCTAACGGCTTCTGGCGAATACGGTTTCTCCGATTCGATAATGTCAATACGGCTCGAGGCGCGACGGCCTGACGGACGCCCGATCACGCTGCCAACGGGCGGCGATTCGATCGCCATCGATGGCCTCACCGCATCCGGCCGTGTCGCGGCGAGTGGCGAAGGGCGCCGCCTTGATCTGGTTGCCCAGGTCGCGGGGCTGGCGACTGCGGATATGTCGGTGCCCGGCATTGGGCTGTCGCTCGCCGTCGAGACCGAAACCGGCGGCCTGCTCAACGCCGACACGTTGCCGTTCGCCATCCGGATCGAGGCCGACGCCGTCGACTTGCCCGGTGGGCGACTGACGGCAACCGACACCGCGCCATTGCTGGCGACCGCCGACGGGACATTTGATCCAGCGACAGCGTCGGCCAGTCTTGATATCGACGCGTCGGCGGCGGGCGGCCAGGCGCTCTTCACCGGCGAAGGGTCGGCGGCGCAACTCACCGGCGAAGTCCAGATGCGAATCGCCGATCTTGCCGAGCTGGCGCCCATTGCTGGCCAACCTCTGTCGGGTGCGGTTTCGGCCAATGCGAACGGCACGTTCTTCGGCCCCGAAGGGATCAGCCTTTCGATCTCGGGAACGGCAACCGACCTCGATCCGGGTGCGGCAATGGCTGCGTCCTTGCTCGCTGGCGAAAGCCGTTTCGCGTTGACTTTGGCGGACAGCGAGGACGGATTGGAAGTCACCGATCTTACGATCGGCGCGCCGGCTTTCACCGTGGGTGGCGACCTCAGTCTCGGAGCCGGAACCGTCGCCGGTGCACTGTCCGGCGACGTCACCGACCTCGCCGCGCTGGCCCCGGACTCCAGCGGCGCCGCGTCCTTTTCCGCGGACGTTTCCGGCGCGCTCGCCCGGCCAACCTTTGACGTGCGGATCGGCGTGGCCGATGGCCGCTTGGCCGGTCAGCCGATCGCCGACGCCGAACTGGAAGTGAGTGGCGGGCCGGTGGACAATGGCTGGCGGGCCGACCTGGCCCTCTCCGGCGCTTATGCCGGCCGCTCGCTGAGTGGATCGGCGGAGGCAATGCTCGATTCAGACACCGGCCGGTTTGTGCTGCCGACGGTGAATCTTGCCATCGCGGAGAACAGGCTCACCGGTTCGATCGAGCAGACGCCCAACGGTTTTCTGGTCGGCTCCCTGGCGCTCGACGCGCCGGACCTGACGACGCTTGCCGCGCTGGCGCTTCTAGACGCCCGCGGATCGATGAAAGGCGACCTCCGGTTCTCCGCGAGCGATGGACGCCAAACGGCATCACTGGACTTCAACGCCGGCGACGTTGCAATCGAGACGATCGTCGTCGATACCGCGCGTGGCGACGTGCGCATCGACGATCTGTTCGGGATGCCGCAGATCGGGGGAACCATCGACGCGGCCGGCATTGCTGCAGGATCGACGCAGATTGACCGAGCCCAGGTTTCAGCCACCATTGACGACGGCACGACGCTGTTTTCCGCAACCGCCGCTGGGCCGGGCCTCGATCTATCGGGATCGGGATCGCTTTCGGCCGACGGCAACGCCCAGGTCCTGCGCCTGACGTCGCTCGACGGAGCGGTTTCCGGCGTCCGGGCGGCACTCGTCGAACCCGCCAGTATTCGGTTTGGTGATCAGGTGAGAATCGAGAGTGCCGTGTTGACGCTCGGCGGCGGGCGGGTTTCGGTCGGCGGCACGGCTTCGCCACAACTCAACCTCGCCGTCCGGCTCAATGCCGTGTCCGCGTCGGTCGTCAACACCTTCGCGCCGGACCTGCGCGCGCAGGGAACCATATCCGGCAGTGCAACGGTGACCGGTACGACCACCGACCCGACGGCGACGTGGCAGATCAACTGGACGGATTTCGGCGTCGCTCAGACAACCGGCAACGGGCTGCCGGGATTGTCGATCGCTGCGAACGGCGACGCGACCGCGAATGCCACAACACTGACCGCCCGATTGACCGGCGGCGGTCTCGCCTTGGATGTCACGGGCTCGGTGCCTTTCGACGGCCGCGATCCGAACCTGCGCGCTCAAGGCAGCGCGCCACTGGAACTCCTGGGTCTGTTCACCGACCGTGAGCTGGAGCTCGGCGGGCTCGCCCGGATCGATGTCTCGGTCGCCGGTCCGTCGGCGATCTCGGGAACGGTGAGCCTGACCGATGCCACGATCGTCGACGCAGACACCAAGTTCGGCGTCGCCGGGGTCGCAGGCGATATCCGCTTTGATGGGCAAACAGCGACGATCCCTGGACTGACCGGCCGGATGGCGCAGGGCGGCGCGATAACCGTCAGCGGTCGCATCACCGTCGATCCAACCGCCGGTCTGCCGGCGGATCTGACCATCGACGTTCGTAATGGCCGCTACTCCGACGGCACGATGATCGATGCCTCTTACACGGCCGGCCTTGCGCTCACCGGTCCGCTGATGACAACGGGCTCCATTACCGGGCAGGTCGACATCGCTCGCGCGGAGGTTCTCCTGCCCGACCATTTCGGTGGTGGCGTGGCGCTGAATGTCGAGCACATCAATGTTGAGCCGGGTTTCGTGCCGCCGATCCAGCCGACGCCACCACCCACGGCCGGCGGTCCGCAGAGCAGCGGCGGCCTGAACCTCGATATCACCGTTGCCGGTTCCAGTCGGTCGGCCATCATTGTCCGCGGTTTCGGGCTGGATGCCGAACTCGGCGGATCGCTACGGATCACGGGAACGACGGAGAACATCGTCACCGTCGGCGGCTTCGAGATGCTGCGCGGCCGCATCGAGGTGCTCGGACGCCGGTTCGACTTCACCCGAGGCAGGATGACTTTTGCTGGCGATCTGGTGCCGATCTTGGATTTCGAAGCGACGACGCGAGCGTCCGATATCACCGCCAATGTTCTGGTCACCGGACCGGCCGACGATCCGGAAATCACTTTCACGTCGACACCGGAACTACCGGAGGAGGAAATCATCTCGCACCTCCTGTTCGATCGGAACGTCGGCAGCCTGACCGCCTTTCAGGCCGCCCAGCTTGTCGACGCGATCGGTCAGTTCTCGGGCGCGTTTTCGCGTGGTGACGGGCTGTTCGCGAGGGCGCGGAAGATCACCGGCCTGGACGACATCGATATCCGCCAGAACGAGTCCGGCGGCACGACGGTGGGCATTGGCAAACGCATCAACGACAATCTGCGCCTTGGTGTCGAGCAGGACACCAGTGGTACCGGCCGGGTGACGATCGACCTCGACCTCACCCGCAATCTGAAGGCGCGGGGCGAGGCCGGCGGCGACGGATCCGGCAAGATCGGACTCACCTACGAACGCGAGTACTGAGCGTTCCAGTCGCCGGCCAATACCCACTCGACTTGCAGTCCCATACCATCTGTAACACTCTCGCGGTGATGGTTCCGCCAAGCGAATCGCACGGCGGATGAAAAGGGAACACGGTGAGGCATACCCAAAAAAAGGGGCCGAGACCGTGGCTGCCCCCGCAACTGTGAGCGGCAGGCGAGACCCATGATGCCACTGGCCAGTTCCGGCCGGGAAGGCGGGTGTCGCCCCAACCGCGAGCCAGGAGACCTGCCATCGCCGGCCGGCGCGTCATCGACGCGTCTCACATCAACTCTGCCGCACGGTGGGTGCGGGAAGGAGGTCCATATGCATATCGAACCCGGCGTCGTCGTCGGCGCCAAGATCGTTTTGAGCTACGCGACGGCCGCGGCGTCGTTTGGCCTGACCGCCAAGATGGCGGTCGACACCATACGGCTAGACGGCGGCGTTGCGGCGCTACTCGGCCGCAGCGTGGCGGCAACCGCCTTGGTTTTCTGCTTCTTCGAGATTTTCCCGCATTTCCCGGTCGGCGTATCCGAAGTCCACTTCATCCTCGGCTCGACACTTTATCTCGTCCTCGGCGCCGGACCTGCGGCGGTCGGCTTGGCAGCAGGATTGCTGTTGCAAGGCCTTCTGTTCGCGCCGGCCGATCTGCCGCAATACGCGATTAACGTGACGACCCTGATCGTCCCGCTGTGGGCGATCAGTCTTCTGGCCAGGCGCATCATTCCCGCCCACACGCCGTATGTCGACGTCTCGTACCGCCAAGTGCTGGCACTGTCGGCCACCTATCAGGGCGGCGTGGTCGCTTGGGTGGCGTTCTGGGCATTCTATGGCAGCGGGTTTGGCGCCGAGAATCTCGCTTCGGTCGGTTCGTTCGGCGTTGCTTACCTCAGCGTGATCATCCTGGAGCCGCTGGCCGATCTGGGTGTGCTGGCCGTGGCCAAGGCCACGGCGTCACGAAGCTCGAGCCCTTGGGTCTACAACCGCCTCCACCACCCGGCGACGACGTAGCAACGGGCGGCCCCGGCCCTGGCACCGGGCCGCGGCCCGTTCGTTCCTCTGCGGCCTACTTCAGACTGGCGATGATATCCGTCCTGAGTTGATCCTCCGGCGTGTCGGCTGGATCGTTGACGTAGGCTTCCCAAGTCGGTGGCGCGATTTCGAGTTTATTGGCCTCGACATAGGTCATCAGGGACTCATAGCATTTGCCCAAATCCCGATACGGACCGACGTGGGTGAAGGCGAGGGCCTTGGTTGCCGGGGTGATGTCGGCCTTGATATCGCCATCCGCTTTGGTGGCGTCGGTCGCGGAGACTGGGATGGCCGCACGGAAGGTCATCTCGTTCGGATCGTAGTTGTAGTAGACCGACATCGGTACACCGGTCGGCGCAATCCCCCTGTTCTCGAAGAAATCCATCAGGCGGCGGAAGGCACGGCCCATCGCCAAGCTGACGGCCTGCGGGTCACGGCCCGATACGCCATCCACGTAAAGATATGGCATCTCCTCTGTTTCAACGTGCTTGAATTCCATTAGGTGCGGTCTCCGTTTCTCTTTGGGACAGGATCGGCTACGAACGGGGCGGGGCGCTTTGACGAGTGTCAACCGCATGTTGGGCATGGCTGGCAATGGCATCCTGCCAGGGACCCGAGGTCTGCGCTACGGGTGGGGAGGACGTTGAATGGGTGATCGCAGAGTCGCGCTCGTTACGGGCGGACGGCGAGGTATTGGGCGCGGCATAGCCTGCGCGCTGGCGGAGGCCGGGTTCGACGTTGTCGTCAACGACATCGTCGCGGATTCCGAGGTCGATACGACGCTCGCGACGATCTCCAAACTCGGCGCGTCCGGCGTGTTTGCCGAGGCCGATATTACCGATCTCTCCACCCACGAATCGTTGATCGATGGCGTCTACGCTGCCTTCGGGCGTTTCGATTGCCTGGTCAACAATGCCGGTGTCATGGCGGTTCGCGGCGATCTGCTCGAGGGGGCACCGGAAGACTTCGACCGGGTCATGGCCATCAACCTGCGTGCGCCTTTCTTTCTGACCCAGGCGACCGGCCGCAGGATGCTCGCCGAGGACGACAAGCGCGATGGCCGTTCGATCGTCACCATCAGCTCGGTCAACGCAGTGATGGTGTCGCCGGAGAAGAACGCCTACTGCATCTCGAAGAGCGCGTTGCCAATGATGACCCAGATGTTCGCCATGCGGCTCGGCGAGCATGGCATCGCCTGCTACGAAGTCCGCCCTGGTTTCATCAAGACCGATATCAATATCGCCGTGCGCGACGTTTTCTCCGCGCGGATCGAGGCTGGTGAAACCCACATCCGCCGATGGGGAGAGACGGAAGATGTTGGCCGTGCCGTCGCCAGCCTCGCCGCCGGCGCGCTGCCCTACACGACCGGACACGCCGTCTATGTCGACGGCGGCCTCGGGCTGCATCGGCTATGACGTCCACCGTCGGCGAGACACAACGGTGATCAACAGCGTTTCGGACCTCGCCGCTGGTCTGGCGGGCCAACGGGTGGTCGTCACCGCTGGCGCCAGCGGGATCGGTCGCGCAATCGCTGCGCGGCTGCTCGCTTGCGACGCGCGGATTCTCGTCTGCGACATCGACGACGCGGCACTGTCGACGGTCCGACAGGACCTCCCTGGTGTGGTGGCCGTGAAGACCGATGTTGCCGACGACGCGGATGTCGATCGACTTTTCGAGGCGGCGGACAGCACCCTGGGCGGCCTCGATGCCCTGATTAACAACGCCGGCATCGCTGGCCCGACTGGCGGTGTCGAGGTCATCGATCCGGCGGATTGGCGCCGCTGCCTCGACGTGTGCCTGACCGGTCAGTTTCTATGCGCTCGCCGTGCGGTGCCGATGTTGCGACAGGCTGGCGGCGGATCGATTGTCAACATGTCGTCGGCGGCGGGTCGTCACGGCTATGCATTCCGAACGCCTTACAGTGCCGCCAAGTTCGGCGTGATCGGCCTGACGCAAAGCCTGGCCAAGGAACTCGGTCCGGACAACATCCGCGTCAACGCGATCCTGCCTGGTGTCGTCGAGGGGCCGCGGATGGCGGGCGTGATCCGCGATCGCGCGGCGCAGCTCCGCATCCCCGTCGCCGAAATGGAACATCAGTACCTTGCCAAGGTCTCGCTTCGTCGCATGGTCAGCCCGGATGACGTAGCGGCGATGATTGCGTTTCTCCTCTCCGACGCTGGTGCCAACATTTCCGGTCAGTCGATTGGCGTCGACGGCAACGTGGAGGCGCTGTGAATGGTCAAGGTTGCTGTCATTGGTTGTGGTCTTGTCGGTCGAGCGTGGGCGATCGCCTTTGCACGCGCCGGCCACCAGGTAGCGCTCTGGGACGGCGTCAGCGAAGCGCCGGCCAACGCCATCGCGTTCATCCGAGCCGTCCTTCCGGACCTTCAGACAAACGACCTGCTCGGCGGTCGCGAACCGGACGCGGTTATCGACGCCATCCATGTCGCCGATAGCCTTGGCGAGGCTTTGGCCGATGCGACGCATGTTCAGGAAAACGTGCCGGAGGACCTTGCCGTCAAGCAGGCAATGTTCGCCGAACTGGACGCAGCAGCGCCAGCGGACGCGGTGATCGCCAGTTCGACCTCCGCGCTGTTGCCATCGTTGTTCACGGAGGGCCTCGCCGGGCGAGCGCGGTGCCTGGTCGCCCACCCGCTCAATCCGCCCTACCTGATCCCGGCGGTGGAGGTCGTGCCCGCGCCGTGGACAGCGCCGCACGTCGTGACCCGGACCGCCGATTTTCTCGCCGCTTGTGGCCAGGCGCCGATTGTGATGAAGCGCGAACTCGACGGCTTCATCATGAACCGGCTGCAAGGCGCGCTGCTCGAGGAGGCGTTCCGGCTGGTTGCCGAGGGACATGCATCAGCCGAGGACGTCGACGTGGGCTTACGCGACGGTCTGGCGCTCCGATGGTCGTTCATGGGGCCGTTCGAAACCATCGATCTGAACGCGCCAGGCGGCGTGCGCGACTACGTGACCCGTTATCAGAGCATCTACGAGAACATCTTCGAACAGACCCGACATCGGGTCGACTGGACCGGCCCGGTGGTGGACTCGGTTGAACGCGATCGTCGAGCCCGGCTGCTCCAAGCAGATTTGACCAAGCGTCATAGGTGGCGTGACCGTCGGCTCATGGCGCTCGCCGCACACAAGCGCCGGGCGGCCAAGGACATCGGGGAATAAGGAGCGTGCGTATGGCCGTCGACGGCAAGGTCATCATCACCTGCGCGATCACCGGGGCGATCCATACCCCGACAATGTCGCCGCACCTGCCGATCACGCCGGACGAGATCACCCGCGAGGCGATTGCGGCCGCGGAGGCCGGCGCCGCGATCCTCCATCTTCACGCACGCGACCCCGAAACCGGCAAGCCCGACCAGACCCCGGAAGCCTTCGCCCGCTTTCTTCCGCGCATCAAGCAGGGCACAAACGCGGCGATCAACATCACCACCGGCGGCAGCCCGTTCATGAAGGTCGACGAGCGGGTGCGCCCGGCCGCGCAGTTCAAACCCGAGGTCGCCTCTCTCAACATGGGGTCGATGAACTTCGGTCTGTTCCATCTCGCCGACCGCTATTCGGAGTACGAATTCGACTGGGAGAAGCCGCAGCTCGAAGCGACCCGTGACCTTGTTTTCCGTAATACATTCAATGATATCGAGTACATTCTTGAGACCTGCTACGACAACGGCACCCGTTTTGAGTTCGAGTGCTACGACATCTCTCATCTCTACAATCTCAACCACTTCGTCGAGCGTGGACTGGTGAAGCCGCCATACTTCATCCAGTCAGTGTTCGGCCTGCTCGGCGGCATCGGTCCGCATCCGGAAGACGTAGCGCACATGAAGCGGACCGCCGATCGCCTATTCGGCGATGACTATCAGTGGTCGGTGCTCGGCGCCGGCTCTTCGCAACTGCGGATCGCCGCTCAGGCCGCCGCGTTGGGCGGCAACGTTCGTGTCGGACTGGAGGACAGTCTGTGGGCCGGCAAAGGCAACCTCGCCACCACCAACGCCGAGCAGGTGACGCTTGCCCGCAAGATCATCGAAGGCCTCGGCATGCAGGTCGCCACGCCGGACGAGGCGCGGGCCATCCTGTCGCTGAAGGGCGGCGATAAGGTCGCGTTTTAGGTACTCGTGTCATCTTCAGCTCGTGAGCGGTGAAGTGATGAACAATGCGCGGGTCGCGCTCTATTTCACGCCGCCACCGGATCATCCGCTCGTTGTCGCGGCTGCGGCGTGGCTCGGTCGCGACGCTTTCGGACGGCGTGCGTTGCCGCGCGGTTCCGTCGATGGTCTTGGCGATGGGGAGGTCGATGACCTTACCGCGGCGCCGCGCCGCTATGGTTTTCATGCGACGCTGAAGCCGCCGTTCCGGTTCGCCGCTGGCGAAAGTCCTGACAGCCTGCACCGGGCGCTGACGGCGTTTGCCGTCCCACGTCCGGCGATCACGATCCCCGCGCTCGCGTTGTCGCGGATTGGGCCGTTCTTTGCGCTGACGCCAGCGGACGATAGTGCTGAGGTGGATGCCTTGGCCGCTGACGTCGTCAGGGTGTTCGAGCCGTTCCGGGCGGCGATGACGTCCGAGGAGATCGCGCGTCGTCGGCCAGAGCGCCTCTCCGCGCGTCAACGGACATATCTTGAGACGTGGGGCTACCCGTACGTCTTCGACGAATTCCGGTTCCACATGACATTGACCGGACCGGTGCCTGTAGAGCACCGGGACCTTCTCCATGCGGCACTCGGGCAGCGTTTCGCCGCCTTCCTCGGTCAGCCACTCGCAATCGACGCGTTGGCCCTTTTCGTCGAGCCACACCCGCCGGGCGATTTTGTCGTCGACGCGCGATATGCCCTTACGCCGGGCGCCGCAGGATAATCGGCTACTGGTGAAGCCGGGCGCCGGTTTCCCCGTCGAACAGGTGGATGAGCGACGGGTCGGCGGTCAGGTGAAGCGTTTCGCCGGGGTTGACCCGCACGCGCTCCCGGAACACGCCGACAAGGTCGTGACCACCGAGCTTCATGAACACCTGGGTTTCCGAGCCGGTTGGTTCGACCACCTGGACCTGCGCCGGGAAACCGTCGTCGGCGAGCACCAGATGCTCCGGACGCACGCCGAACGTGGTAGCCCGGCTGCTCATAGCCTCCGGCAGAGACGGTGCCGGCAGTTCGATACCCTCTTCGGCGACGAAGATGGGTTTGCCGTCGGTGCCCATGTGGCCCTCGATGATGTTCATCGCCGGTGAACCGATGAAGCCGGCGACAAATAGGTTGGCCGGGCGATCGTAGAGATCGAGCGGCGACCCGATCTGCTCGACCACGCCATCGCGCAGAACCACAATCTTGTCGGCCATGGTCATGGCTTCGATCTGGTCATGGGTGACGTAGATGGTCGTTGTCTTGAGGCGTTGGTGGAGTTCCTTGATCTCCGTCCGCATTTGGACGCGCAGCTTGGCGTCGAGATTGGACAGCGGTTCGTCGAACAGGAACACCTGCGGATCCCGCACGATGGCCCGTCCCATCGCCACGCGCTGGCGCTGGCCACCGGACAATTGCTTGGGCAGGCGATCAAGCAATTCTTCAAGGCCGAGAATCGACGCCGCCTGGTGGACCTTCTGATCGATGACGTCCTTGCTTTCGCGCCGTAGCTTCAGCGAAAAGCCCATGTTCTTGGCGACCGTCATATGCGGGTAGAGCGCATAATTCTGGAACACCATCGCGATGTCGCGATCTTTGGGGCGCAGGTCGTTGACCACTCGGCTACCGATGCCGATCTCACCGCCCGTGATCTCTTCGAGCCCGGCGATCATCCTGAGCAAGGTCGACTTGCCACAGCCCGACGGGCCAACGAGGACAACGAACTCGCCGTCACCGATTTCGACGTTCACACCGTGGATAACTTCCACGGAGCCATACGACTTATAGACGTCGCGGACCGAGACTCCGGCCATGTTCGCTCTCTCCCTTCGCCCGGTCGCTGCCCGGGTCTCCCGGCGTGTACCGCCCAATGCCAGACACTTGGCACGCCAATTGTCGCCTAAACATATGATATCGCCCAGTTGTGGCGGTCAGGCAAGAGGCATCGCCGGTCAATCGTATGATAAGTGATTAATGACGAGCGGTCGAAACGGACCGATTCGGCCTTGCGGCGAGCGCGCGCGACAACTGGAAACACCATCGCTGGTGGGCGCTTCTGCTACTATCACCCCAGCATGGAAACAGGGGATCTCGACTTATGATTCGCGTATCGGTTTTGGTCTTTGCCCTCGCGACGGGCGTCGGCGGCGCGCACGCCCTCGAACCCAACGAACAGCGGGGGTTCACCTTCGTCGACACCAACTGCTCCATGTGCCATGCCGTCGGCCGCTTCGGCGACAGCCCGCTGGGAATTGCGCCGCCTTTCCGCACCCTGCATGAGCGCTACCCGGTCGAAACGTTGCAGGAAGCATTGGCAGAGGGGATCATCACCGGTCACCCGTCGATGCCGGTCTTCGTCCTGGAGGTCGATCAGGTCGACGATGTTATCGCCTACCTGAAGACGCTCGAATAGACAGCGCAGTCAAATGAGCGAAGGCGCCGGCGCTGAGGGGTCGCTCGATCTGGATACGCGCCTCGGCTGGCCGCGCGACCTGTTGTGGCTGTTCGATCGGTATCCCCGGGCCGTCTGGCCGAGCCATGCCAACCTCGGCGAGATGACGCGCTTCTGGCTGTCGGTGCACGAGCAGTTTCGCCAGCTTGGAATGGCGTTGACCAAAGCCAATGCGGACTTGCGCGAAGGCACCTTGTCCCCGGCCGACTATCGCCTCTGGTATCCACGGCGGCTGAACCGGTTCCTCGGTGGTCTCGAAAGCCACCACACCATCGAGGACGTTCAGTTCTTTCCATTGCTGGGCGGAATAGAAACGCGACTTCGCCGCGGTTTCGATGTTCTCGAGGGAGACCATGGGGCGATCCATGGCGCGATGACGACGGCGTTCGAGTCAGCGGAAGTGTTGCTGCGCGCGGCGGAGACCGACGATGCCGCGTTGAGTCGATTTGCCGAGGGCCATGCCACCGACGGAGATCGCTTGCTGCGTCTTCTCGACCGTCATCTTGAAGACGAAGAGGATTTGATCGTTCCGATCATCCTCGATCGCGGCGAGCAGGCGATGGGGTTCGGTTGAGACTGGCCGTTCGCGGTAACCACACCCATATGACGGACCACTCTTGATTGCACCTGCGAGGAGGCTATGGCCGCATTCATCTCTTTCGTTTCGGCGAACACGACAGGCAAGGGTAAGGGGGTTGGACCGCAAACGGGCCCGATCGAAGACACCAGCCCTTTCGAGTTCGAGGTCCCGTCCGGCAAGTACGTTCAGGAATATCGCGGCCTGTTCACCTACCCCATCGAAGGCATGCCGGAGGGAAGAGTGGAGCAGGTCGTCATCGACAAGAATGGGGCGCCGCAACAGTTCTGGAACGCCGGCGGCGACGACTACGACGCGGCAAAGATCGCCGATATCCTCGTCAGCGGAAACGACAAGCAACTGGTCAAGTATCTGTTTCGGTCCGACGACGAGTTGGTCGGATCGCGATTTGACGACCGGCTCGCGGGCTGGAAGGGCAAAGACCGCATCGACGGGGACCGAGGCAACGACAAGCTCTGGGGCGGCAACGGCGCGGACACATTCCGCTTCAACGAGACCTACGACAAGGACACGATCAAGGACTTTCAGCGCAACAAGGACACCATCGCGCTCGACAGCAACCTCGCCAAGAACTTCAAGCAGGTGAAGAAAGCAGCCGAAAAGTACGACAAGGGCGTCATCCTCGATTTCGGTTCGGACAAACTGAAGATCGAGGGGCTGAAAAAGAATCAGCTCGACACCGTCGACTTCGACTTCGTTTGAGGGTCGGCAACGGTGAAACACTGAGCACCCCGCCGGACAGGTGATCCGGCGGGGTGTGTTGGGCGAGGTCCGCCGCTATCCGCCGAGGCTGGCCGCGATCCGAGGACAAACAATTTTGCAGATGGCGCCCATCGGGAATGGCAGCGCACCGCAAATGGTGTCGCATAAGTCGGATGGCATGACACCTTGCTTCGCCTTGGCCATCAGGATCGAGCGGTTTGCTCGGTCGATGGGGGCAGCTTGAATGGGCATATTCATGATGGTCTCCTTCGACTGACTTGAAGATCGACGGCGATCCTCCTGATGCGTGGCCAAGATGCGCATATCTCGCGCGTACCCGCCGAAGCGCTGCCACGCAAAGCGCGACGGCAGATGGCTTGCTAGAACGTCGTCCAGTGGCGTGGCTTACCGATCGGCACAGGAACGACGTCGTTGACATCGATGGTGTAGAAATAGACTTCGCGTGGTCGCGTGGTCGGATTTGTTGGATCGAAGAACGTCATCTTCACATCCCAACAATCCGAGTCAGGCCGCATGACCGGGCTCCGCATGACCTCGAATTTCTCGATGTGGATATTGCGGTCGCGCATCTTCACGAAGATCTCGTTCGCCTGAAACGCGTTTGTGGCGGCGTAGTTTAGCGCGCGGTCGCGCGGCTCTCGTCCAAGGTTCCGCAGTTCTTCGTAGATGCGATTCAGGAACGTCTCAAGCCCACGGCGCGGGTCGAAGGGCGCGCCATCCAGGTCCCTCCTGGTTGAGTCTTTTGGTTCGGCTGGGCTGAGTGCATCAACAAGCGCCTGCGTGGACCAGGCAGCCATTCCGCCCAACGCCGGCTGAACTGTCGGAATGACCAGACCGTTAGCCAGTTCAACCTGACCGGTGATGACACCCGGTACCGACATCCGTTCGATCGGCGGTGGCGGCTTCTTCCTTGAGCCTCGTCCACCTTGGCTGCCTGAAGTATCTCCAGCGGCAACCGCGGAGCTCGTCTGAGCATCCAGGACGTCGACCAGCGACCCATACGTTTCCTCGAGATAGTAGTCATGCGGCTTGATCGCGTAGATAGGCGTCCCGTTCAGATTCAGGGTCCACGTGATCGCAGGTGAATGCGGTGGCGACTCGCGCAGGAACGCCACCATGTCGACGGGGTTCAGTGCCGACGGTTGGCGGTCGCCGACCGAAATCCGGTTCTCCAGCTGGCTCTGGATCGAATCCAGCCGCTCCTCATTGCCGAAGTCGTAGCCGAGCTTGCCGAGAGCGAACACAAGCTGCCGTGGCCCGGCAGCCGCGGCGCAGTCATCGCAGCAGGCGGCCGGCTGAAGCGTTTCGGCATCCGAAACCGACGGGCCGACGGCGGTTCGCACCTCGGACGCTGGCGGAAGTACTTCGGCCACCGCCGTCGGTGTCGCGACCGCGGGTTGCGCGACAGGCTCGGGCAATCCCGCTGGCTGCAGCCCGCCGAGCGTCCGGGTCAGGCCGGCCACCGCGGCTTCGATCGACTTCAGTTGCTCCGCCATCGCCTGGATCGCGGCGCCCTCGCCTTGCTGCTGGGCATCAGTGTGGTTTTGGTCCATTGCTCTGCTCCAGATTGGCTCGTTCGCGTGTTGGGGTCGCCGGCCGGACTCGGCCGGCTGATAGGAAGACGCCTCGGCGTCCAGGCGTTGCAGTGCTCCGTCCAGATTGAGGGCGCCTGCAAGGAAGCGTTCGCATTGATCGGCGCTTGACGGGTCGCAGCGGTCGGCGCCGTCGACGATGGCTTGCATCACCGCCTGGCCGTCGGCCGGCGCGCCCCGTTTCGTCTGGCGCGCCATCATCAGTGCCGATATCCCGGCGACCAGCGGCGTGGCGAAACTCGTTCCGCTCATTGGCGTCGTCCCGCCGCTCGCCGCCGCGCCGATGATGCCTGTACCCGGGGCCAGCACCCCGCGATTGCGGTAGGCGGCGCCCCAGTTGGAGAAGCCGACCGGTCGGCCGGCCTCGTCCATCGCGCCGACGACAAGCACGCCGGGCAGTGCCGCCGGAACTTGTAGGCAGTCGCAGCCGTCGTTGCCGGCCGCTGCGACGACCAGCGCTCCGGCGTCGATGCACCGGCGAACGGCATCCTGGAGGTGAGGGCTAGCGGTCCCGTTGTGGGACAGACGGCCAGCGCTGACATTGATGACCTGCGCGCCGGCTTCCAGTGCAGCTTCCAATGCCCGGGCGAGGTCGACTTCCGAACACGGCCGAATGTCGCCGTCCGCCGTATCGGAGAAGATCGGAACCAGGACTCCTCGGCATGTAGGAGCGATTCCGGTTACGGGTCCGCTCGGCTGGCCGAACAGGATGCTGGCGACATGGGTGCCGTGGGTTCGGCTCGGTGCCGCCGTGTCAGCGGCCCGGACACCCGCCGCGACGATGCTCATCTGCGCACCTTCGAACGCGGCATGGCCGACATCGACCGGCCCGTCGAGGACCGCGATCGTGATCTCCGAAGCATCGCCGCAGTCCGCCTGCAGTGCCTCGAGACCCTTGATCCGGTTGATGTTGGCGATGTTGGCCAACGGCGCTTCCCCGGTTTTTCAGTCAGGGACGTTCCGTCTGCAACGACGCCCCTTTTAGTTGCTCTATACTATATAAGTAACTCAAAGTTGTATCAAGGGCTAAAACAATCAGCGTTCGAAAGCGATCGACGAAATGATGTTCAGGTGCTGCCTGAGCCGCGTATGTCGGAGAGAGTTCGGCCGGGTGCGATCGCTTCCGGATCGATCCGAACATGGATGATGGTAGGCTTGCCGCTGTGAAGGCCGTTGTTGAAGGCCGTTGCGAACTCGGCCGTCGTCTCCACTGTCTCGCCATGGCCACCGTGGGCGCGGGCTAGGGCCGCGAAGTCCGGATTGGTCAAATCGGTGGCGATCGCCCGGTCGGGATAGTCCCGTTCCTGATGCATCCGGATTGTCCCGTGCATGCGGTTGTCAACGACGACAACGATGACGTGCGCATCTTCCTGGACCGCCGTCGCGAACTCCTGCCCGGTCATCTGGAAGCAGCCGTCCCCGGCGAAAGCGACCACGATCCGGTTCGGATTCTCCAGTTTGGCCGCGATCGCTGCCGGTAGCCCGTAGCCCATCGATCCTGAAGTCGGCGCCAGCTGGGTGCCGGGCAGGCGGTAGCGAAAGAAGCGATGCAGCCAGGCGGAGTAGTTGCCGGCGCCGTTGGTGAGTACCGCGTCGTCGGGCAGGCGCTCGCGCAGCCAGCCGGCGATCTCGGCGAGCTGCACCGGGCCCGGATTGCCGATCGGAGAGCTCCAGTTGCGATAGGCCAGGTGGGCGGCTTCGGTTTCCGCGCGCCACCGGATAGCGGTTGGCGGCTCGAGCCCCTCCAGTGCGGCGGCGAAGGCAACCGGGCTGGCGTGGATCGCTAAATCTGGACGATACACCCGTCCCAGTTCTTCTGCGCCGGGATGGACGTGAACCAGGGTCTGTGCCGGCTCGGGAATAGCGATGTGGCCATAGCTGGCCGAGGCCATTTCGCTCATGCGGCCACCGACGAGAAGCAGGAGGTCGGCCGTGCGGACGCGCTCCGCAAGGGCCGGATTGATGCCGATCCCGACATCTCCTGCGTAGTTGGGGTGCTCGTTGTCGAACAGTGTCTGCCGCCGGAACGAGCATCCGATCTGCAGGTCGAACCGTTCGGCGAAGCGTCGGACACTGGCGATAGCGTTGGGCGTCCACCGTGGTCCGCCGAGCACGACCATCGGCCGCTCGGCCCGCCACAGCAGCTTCTGCAGCTCGGCCATCTGGTTGAGGCCGGGATAAGTTTCGACTTGCCGCCACGGTTCCGCGTCGGCGACGTCGGCTTCGTCGCGAAGCATATCCTCCGGTAGTCCCAGCACGACCGGACCTGGCCGACCGCTGGTCGCTTCGTGAAACGCGCGGCTCAGGAATTCGGGGATACGCTCCGTCCGGTCGATTTCGGCGACCCACTTGGCCACTTCCCCGAAGAACGCTTTGATGTTGATCTCCTGGAACGCCTCGCGTTCGCGGATCGCTCGCCCGACTTGCCCGAGCAGCAGGATCATCGGTGTCGAGTCCTGACGTCCGATGTGAAGCCCGGCCGAGGCGTTGGTGGCGCCCGGTCCACGAGTGGCCATCACGATCCCTGGACGCCCGGTGAGTTTACCCCAGGCCTCCGCCGCCATCGCCGCGCCGCCCTCCTGCCGGAAGGTCGTGACCGCAATGGGCGAATCGTACAGGGCATCGAGGAGGGCCAGATAGCTTTCGCCGGGCACGCAGAAAGCGCGCGTGACCGCATTGCGATGGAGCGCGTCGGCCAGAATGCGGCCGCCGGTACGAGGTTTGATCATGCGTTTGTCCGTTGAGGGACCGCCGTCGGTGAAACTCGCCTGAACCTATCAGGCAGCGGACCCTGGACAAGGTTCAAGTGAGCAGTATCGATCGGCAAGCCTACGTCGCCGCAAAACCGGTAGAACGGTGCGCCCAGCCAGTCATTCGTTTCTCCAACCACGCCATGACCGCGTACATGGCGATGCCTTCGACCGCGAGGATAACCAGACCGGCGAAGACCAGCGGCACGTTGAACTGGGCTTGCGCCTGGAGCATCAGGTTGCCGATTCCGTGGTTGGAGGCGATCGATTCGGAGATCACCGATCCAACGAACGCCAGAGTGATTGCGACCTTGAGCGAGCCGAAGAAGTAAGGCAGGGCGCGGGGAATCCCGACTTTTCGCATGATGTCGAGCTTGGAGGCGCCGAGTGCTTTGAGCACGTCCTCCAGTTCCGGCTCGATGGTGGCAAGCCCGGTGGCGACGTTGACCACAATCGGGAAGAACGAGATCAGGAACGCCGTGATCACCGCCGGCACCGCGCCGATCCCGAACCACAGGACGAGTATCGGCACCACGGCGACCTTGGGGATCGCATTGAAGCCGATCATCAGCGGGTAAAGCCCCGCGTAGATCGTGCGCGACCAGCCAATGAACAGGCCGAGGGCCAGGCCAAAGGCAACGGCCATCAAGAATCCCACCATCGTCGTGCCGAGGGTAAACAGCGACTCGAACCAGATCGCGTCACGGAACTGGATGATCGCTCCAACCACTGCCGTCGGCGGTGGCAGAACGAATTGCGGAATCGCGAAGACTTCGACCGCCCCTTGCCAAACGATGATCATGCCGATGACGAACAACCACGGCGCGGCGCGAATGGCTAACGACGACGGCATTACTGGCGTGCCTTGACGATATGGTCGCGCAACTCGTGCACCATATCCTGGAACGGAGCGGTGTAGGTCAGCTCCAGATCGCGGGGCCGGGGGAAGTCGACCTTGCGCTCGACCAGGATATGACCGGGACGCGCCGACATGACGAAGATGCGGTCGGCGAGAAAGGTCGCTTCACGCAAGTCGTGGGTGACAAGAATGATGGTGACGTGGCTCTCGGCGTGGATGTCGCGGATGACGCACCACAGCTCTTCGCGGGTGAATGCGTCGAGTGCGCCGAACGGCTCGTCGAGCATGAGCAACTGCGGCTCGTGCACCAGCGCCCGACACAGCGAAGCGCGCATCTGCATACCGCCCGAGAGTTCCCACGGATACTTCTCGCCGGCACCCTCGAGCCCGACATGGGCGAGAAGGTCTTCGCCGCGGCGGCGATAGGCATCACGCTCACGGCGGATACGGCTACGGTGCGGCTCGACGATCTCGAGCGGCAACAGCACGTTGTCGATGGTCTTGCGCCACGGTAGCAAAGTCGGCGCCTGAAACGCCATGCCGGCGATCTTCACCGGCTTGTCCACCACCTCGCCCGCGACGGTGACCACCCCGCTCTGTGGAAACTGCAGGCCGGTCGCCAGTTTCATCAGTGTCGACTTGCCGCAACCGGACGGTCCGACGACCGCGGCGAATTCGCCACGGTCGACGGCGAGCGTCAAATCATCGACGGCAAGCGTCGCATCGGTTCCGCCATAGGCGTGGCGGACGTGCTCGAGGGTGACGAAACCGCGCACAGTTTCCGCGAACGGTCCGTTAGTCCAGGGCGCGCTCGTCTTCGGCCGGGAGGAAGCTCGGGTCGAACACGTCGCCAGGCTCGGGTTTGGAGGCGAAGGTGAAGGTCAGGCCGATCTGGTCGATCGCGCTATCCATTCGATCCGTATCGATGGCGCCAAGGCCGTTTTCTTTGACCTCGTCGGTCACGACGTTCTGATTGATCGCCATCTGGAGACGTTCGAGCTCGGTCTCCTTGTCGAGGATCGCGTTGGCGTCGAGCACGTAGTCCACCGCGGCTTCCGGATCGGCGATCGTTTCCTTGACGGCCTTGTTGAGCGCCCGCAGGAACCCTTTGACCGCCTCCGGGTTCTCCTCGGCGAAGGCCGGCGAGACGATGATCGTGTTGCCATAGAGATCGACGCCGTGATCCGCCATCAGCAGGACAGCGATGTCGTCGACCGGCACGTTGTTGGCTTTAAGGTTGATGAACGACGAGAACGAGAACCCGGTGATTGCATCGACATCGCCGGCTGCCAGCATCGGCTCGCGGACTGGGAAGCCGACGTTTTCGATGGTGACGGAGTCCGCGTCGATATCATTCGCCTCAACGAAGATCGGCCATTGCGCGTAGGCGCCGTCGGGGGCCGGCGCGCCGAGGGTCTTGCCTTCAAGGTCGCCCGGCTCCGAAATGCCGAGGCTCCTGCGACCGACGATCGCGAACGGCGGTTTGTTGTAGACGATGTAGATCGACTTGATCGGCGTATCCGGATTCTGGTCGTTGAACTTGATCACTGAGTTGATATCGCCGAAGCCCATATCGTAGACGCCCGAGGCGACCCGATTGATCGGCTCGACCGAACCGGCGCCGGTATCGATGCTGACGTCGAGGCCTTCCGCATCGAAATAGCCCTTCTCCTCGGCGAGCAGGAACGGGGCAGCCGGGCCTTCGAACTTCCAGTCGAGCGAAAAGTCGATGTCGGTATCCGCCAGCGCCGGGGCGCTGAAGCCCAGGACGGCAACGGTGGCAAGGAACGCGCCGCGGGGCGGCCGGGATTTCAAGCAAAAAGACGGCATCGGTTTCTCCAAGTGGCACCGCGCAAAGCCTGCGCACAAGCGCCGGGATTTGCAAGTTCTATGCCGTCGAACAATGGGCTTCGCGGTGCCAATCGACGACGATCGTGATGAGAAACGGGGCAGTCTCTGTCGTCGCTTTAGTCGACCAAGCGTTTTTGCCGGGCGGGCAGGAACCGCGGGTCAAAGGCGATATCGGCTTGTGGCTTAGCTGAGAACGCGGTGACGGAATCGAGTTGGTCGATCGCATCATTCAGCCTGTCGGTATCTACGTCGCCGAGGCCGTTGGCGCGGACCTCCCCGGTGACGATGTTCTGGTCGATTGCCAGTTTGAGCTTCGCAAGTTCGGTTTCGCGGTCGAGCAGGGCGTTGGCGGCCAGTACGTGATCGATGGCTGCCTCCGGGTCGTCGATCGTTTCCTTCAGTGCCCGGTTGAAGGCCCGCAGGAAGCCCTCGACGGCTTGCTGGTTATCCGCCGCAAACGCTGGCGAGACGATGACGGCGTTTCCGTAGAGGTCGAGACCGTGATCGGCGAGCGGCATCACGACGATATCGTCCTCCGGGATGCCGCTCGCCATGACCCCGAACAACGCCGACAGCGTGAAGCCGGTGATCGCGTCGACCCTGCCCGCCGCAAGCAGCGGCACACGGACCGGGAATCCAACATTCTGAATTGCTACAGTGGCCGGGTCGATGCCGTTCTCGGCGGCGAAAATCGGCCAATGGGTGAAGCTTGCGTCGGTGACCGGCGCGCCGAGCGTCTTGCCTTCCAGATCCGCCGGCGACGACACGCCGCGGCTCTTGCGCCCGATGATGGCGAATGCCGGCTTGTTGTAGACCATGTAGACCGGCTTGATCGGCGTCGTCGGGTTCTGATCGTTGAACCGGATCGCAGCGCTTAGGTCGCCGAAACCCATGTCGTACGCCCGGGAAGCGACGCGGTTGATCGACTCGATTGACCCACTGCCGGTGTCAATCGTGACGTTCAGCCCCTCTTCGGCGAAATAGCCTTTGTCTCGTGCGATCAGGAATGGGGCCGCCGGTCCCTCGATAGCCCAATCGAGGGTGAAACGGATGGGTGTTTCGGCGCGTGCGGGCGTCGCGAGCACCGCCATGGCCGCCAAACCGGCCACGGCGCCTCTTCCAATGACCTTCAGGGGTCGCAAGCGCCCGCTCCTTGATAGTCGAGACAGGGCGGAGCCCAGGGCCGCTACACGTCGGTGACCGTCACCACCGTGAACGTATGAAGCTCGCCCTCGTCGTCACGGATGGAGATGTACTCTCCGGGAACGAAGCGGTGGCTGGAGAGCTTGAAGCCGCCTTCGTCGCCTTCGTCGCCTTCGATGTCATAGGTGAAGCCCCATGATCCGCCGGGACGATGGACGAGATGGCCGATATCGTCTTCCTCGCCTTCCCAGAACCGCACGACCCGACACTGGTCGCGATGTTTGCGCCATCCTTCGGCGTCGAGATGCCCGTCCGCATCAAGCGGTGCGGTAAAGCGGTAGCCATGCCGGTCGCTGCCGTGAGGGTGATCCTTAGTCCGCGCCAGGTTGAGGCGGATTGTTTTGAGGCCGTGGGTATCGATCATGCTTCCTCCACAGTGGTTGCGGTAGATTATCAGACCCGTTTGCGGTTTCCAGTTCGGGGTTTTGCGGAGGCGCGGCAACCGCTTACAGTGACCGCCGGGTAAACCGGAGAACGGGTTTGCGCATCGCCGAAAACTATCGAACAGCGCGGTTCGGTTTCGCTCTGGCCCTGGGCCTCGGCGGTATCGTCGCGTCACCGGTTCTGGCCGAACCCTACCCGACGACGGTTTTTCCAGAAGGCGCGAGCCACGCGTCCGTGTCGTCAGGACCGCTGACGGCTTCAATCGATCTGGTCCGTCGTCCGGATCTCGATCCGGACTTTGACACGCCGGTGTTGACGGTGTCGGTCGATGGCTACCCTGTGCTGGAAGTAGCGGGCGTAGCGTCAGGCTTCGCCTTTCCGGCTACCGAGGCCATGATTGCCGACCTCAATACCGCCAATGCGATGCCGGAGGTGGTCTTCACCAGCTATTCCGGCGGCGCCCATTGCTGCACCTTGGTGATCGTTGCCGAGCAGGTCGGCGATCGCTGGATCGCTGTGCCGATCGGCGACTTCGACGGCGACGGCCGCTATCTTAGCGACCTCGACGGCGACGGCAGTGCGGAGATCGCCACCTACGACAATCGGTTTCTGTATGAGTTCGATTGTTATGCCTGTAGCGCGGCGCCGCTGCGGGTGATCGCCGTTCGGGAAGGCGAGGCCCGCGACGTGTCCGCGGAGCCGCGGTATCGCGCGGCCCATCGCGACTGGTTGCGCCAGTTGGAGGCAAGCGCCGATCCTGACGGCGGCTGGACCTCACCGGGCTACCTGGCGGGTTGGGTCGCCGCGAAGATTCGGGTCGGCGAAGGCACGGAGGCTCTGGCGGCATTGGAGGCCAACTGGGATTTCGCCAGCGACTCCGGCGAGGAGGTCTGCATAACAGGCGAGGATATAGAGGACTGTCCCCGGCGGTATCTTAAGGTGTTGCCGTTCCCGGAACGGCTCCGGCTGTTCCTCGAGCGCACCGGCTACCTGGCTTGACTGTCGGGTTTGAAAGGTCGCTGACGCCGATGGGGACGCCTTGGAAAAGGCGGGATGAGGTGAAGGCTTTGGTACAGCCGGCTGGGCTCGAACCAGCGACCTACGGATCCACAATCCGGCGCTCTACCAACTGAGCTACGGCTGCACAGGCGCGTTTCGCGTCGCGGAAACTAAAGCCAATACACGCGTCGTTCAAGGGCGAGATCGGTCTTGAACGAGCCTCCTTCGAGCGGGTTCGCCCGCTCGCATGCCAACGAAAAAGCGGCCCGAACCATGTCCGAGCCGCCTGGTATCTGATGTGTCAACGTTCGCTCAGTCGGCGCGGAAGTCCTTGAAGGTCTTTTCGACGTGGGCGGTCATCGGCTTGCTGGTCTCCACGAACAGCTTCTGGGCGAATTCCTGGAAATCCTTGAACTGGGCCGTCGCCGTTTCGAACTGCTGACGAGCGAACGCGGTCTGAAGCTCGATGATCTCGGCCATGGTCTTCGCGCCGAACAGGTCCTTGGCGAAGGCGAAGGTCGCGTCGGTGTTGGCTCTTGCCGTATCGAGCGTCTTCGCGCCGAGCGCAAAGGCACCGTCGCGGGCCGTCTCATAGGTATCCTCGACCACGTCGGTAGTATCCTCGGCGGCGCTCTTCATCTTGGCGTAGGTGTCGCGCGCCTGGGTGATCCCCTTTTCGGCGAACTCGCGCATCGCAATCGGGACATCGAAGGATGCCGGATTGGCGCTGAAGGCTTCGAACGGATTCGGCAGTGTCGGGACCGTCATCTTCGGAGACGCGGTTTTCGTCGCTTTGGTCGCTTTCGTGGCTGTGGCCATCGGAAACTCCTGAGAAAGAGGTTATCGATCAGCGGCTGACGAGAACCCAACAGGCCGCCGGTGATAAACTCTATATAACGAGAATTTTGTGCGTTGCAATATGATTATTGCGCCGCACAAAATCGGCGGCTGCGAGCCACGAGAGACGAGCGGTTATCGGTCTCGGGTCGGTTGTCCGGGTCGTTCGGATCAACTTATTTCGGCCAGGATGCCGTCCGCCTCGGCGAAGGCGGAGCACCCGGGACCGGATGCTCCGCCGCAACCCTGATGAGAAAGCCGATGGCCGCCCGGAAGCCCGGACTGCCCGACAACGGCTAATGGATGGCTGCTTCTGGCTAAACTAGCTCTTGGCCTTATCCACAGCCTCGGCGCCCACCCGGCCCATCGTCGCGCCAATAGCTTTGCCCTGTTCAGTCAGCGCCGCCATCTGACGCGCGAAGTACTCCTTCTGGAGCGCGCTGATCTCTTCCACCGTCCGGGCCTGGACCAGCCGCTGCGCCAGATCGAAGGAAGCGGATACGTTTTCCTCGACGAACGCGAGCGCCTGCCGGTTCACCTCCGATGCCCCTTCCTGCATCGTCCGGGCCGAGCCTTCGGCCTTGGTCACTGCGCTCTGGGTCGCCTCGATGAACTGCTCGAGCGCTTTCTTGGCCTCGCTGACGCTCTTGTCGGCCATGTCCCGCATTTGATCGGGGATTTCGAATTGTGTCGGCTGCATGACATGTGTCTCCCTGCTAGAATGATGACCCTTACCTCAACATAGTCGTTTGGCGAACCGCTTGCCATCGGCCCGCGTTAACCAAGACCAAGGATCGTTGTGGGGAAGGTCCGCGCCGGCCGTGGACCAACGATTCGACCCATTGTATTAACCGTCAATTAAGTACGAGAAGGTCGGTCGGCGCGGCGGGCGACGAACGACGGGGCAATGCCGGATGAACGGCAAGACATTGGCCTACCTTGATCTTGCCGCCCTGCCTCCGGTCGGCGCGGTGCTGCTTGAGCCGCGTCCGGCCTTTGTCTTCCGGGGCGATGGCAGCGAGATCCTGTGGGCGAACGCGGCCGCGGTCGCGGCTTTCGGCGCGGCGGACATGACCGGCCTGCTCGCCTATCGCCTCGCGCCGGGTGGCCGCACGGCGCGGACCCTTTCCCGGCTCGCAAAGTCCCTGCCGCTCGACCGGTCGCGGCTCGAAGTCCTCCGGTTCAATCTCGAGGTTCGCCAGATGGCCTTCCCTGCCGCGTGCCGCGGCTTGGCGCTCGGCCGCAACGCCCGCGCCCTGTTGGCAGTCGGCCCCGAGTCCGGTCCGCGCGAATCGTTGTCGACCCGGGCGGAACGCTTGTGCGACGCGATTGCCGGCGAGGACGGCCTGGTCGCGATCCTCGATGGCGATGGCGCGGTCCTTGGGGCTTCGGGCGGATACGACCGGCTGGCGGCGGTTTCCGGCGAAATCGACACCCTCATCGACCAAGCGACAAAAGACGATGGCCCGGTTGCACGGGCGCCGCTGATTGTCGATGGGGTCGCCCGGCAGGCCGGTGTCGTCGGCTTCGGCAGCGGTACCGACCGTGCGTTTCTGATGATCGTCGGGCCGCCGGACGTGGCGACATCGACCGCCTCCGCGACTATCGATCGGACCAGCCAAGTGACTGAAACGCAAGCGGTTTCCGAGTCCAACAAGCCGCCGGAACCGGCGGCCGACTCGACCGCCCCGGCGCGGCGGTTTCTGTGGCAGACCGACCGCGACCACGCGTTCGCATTGGTGGCGCCGGATCTGGCCGAAATGGTCGGAATCGGCAACGTTCCGGCGATCGGCGAGACGTGGCGGGCGGTAGCCGACCGCCTGGGGCTCGATCCCGAGGGCGAAATTCATGAGGTTTTGTCAGCACTTAGCGGCTTCGCCGAGCGCACTGTCTACTGGCCGCTGGCCGTCCAGCCGGAACGGGTGGCGGTCGATCTCACCGGCCTGCCGGTGTTCGCGCGTGACGGGACGTTCGAGGGCTATCGCGGCTTCGGCGTCATCCGCTCGGACGATCGCCGGCCGGACAAGCGGCTCGATAAACGAAATGATGTCAAAGCCTTAAGCGAAGACGCCGGCACCACAGAGCCACCCGCCCATGACGCGGCCCAGCCGTCGAACGTGGTGCCGCTCAACAACGCGCCGACGCGGATCCTGCCGGCGCGGTTGTCGGGCACCGAGCAGGACGCCTTCCGCCGGATCGCCGAGGCACTGAACGCCTCCGACGCCCCGGCGACGTCCGCGACACCCCCTCCGACGCCCACCGCGACGTCCCGCGACACCCCCTCCGACGCCCCCGCCACCCGGGTGTCGGTCGCGACGCCTTTCGATACCGGGCTGCTCGACAAGCTGCCGGTCGGAATTGCGATCCAGCGCGAGGGGGCGACCCTGTTCGCCAACCAGCCGCTGCTCGAGTGGCTCGGCTACGACTCGCTCGACGCCTTCGTCGCGGCCGGCGGGGTCGACGGCGTGTTCGCCGAGGGCGCGGACTGGCCGCGCACCTCGACCGAGGACGGGTTGCTGAAGGCAGTGCGCCGCGACGGCACCGAACTCGACGTCGAGGCCAAGCTCCACGCGGTCACCTGGGACGGGGCGACCGCGCTGATGCTGTCGCTGGTCGAGATCGAGGGAGAGGACGACTGGGCGGAGGACGGCGTTGACGATGATGAGCCGGCTAACGATGAGCCGCCGCCCATCGACAACACCGCGGCGGAGCGCGCCCGGGAATTGGAAGCGATCCTCGATACCGCCACCGACGGTGTCGTAGTGATCGCCACAGACGGCACCATCGACGGATTGAACCACACCGCCGAGGCGCTGTTCGGAGTCGCCACCGACGACGTGCGCGGCCGGCCGTTCACCGACCTGCTCGCCGAGGAAAGCCACAAGGCGGCCGAGGACTATCTCGAGGGTCTGGCGACCAACGGTGTCGCCAGCGTCCTCAACGACGGCCGCGAGGTGATCGGCCGGGTGCCGCGTGGCGGGCTGATCCCGCTGTTCATGACCATGGGGCGGGTCGCGGGTTCCGGCAAATACTGCGCGGTGCTCCGCGACATCACCCACTGGAAGACGGTGGAGGAGGAACTGATCGCGGCGCGCAAGGCGGCCGAGGCGGCGAGCGCCCAGAAGTCGGAATTTCTCGCCAAGATCAGCCACGAGATCCGGACTCCGCTCAATGCCATCATCGGCTTTTCCGAGGTGATGATGGCCGAACGCTTCGGCGCGATCGGCAACGACCGCTACCGCAGTTATCTGCGCGATATCCATCTCTCCGGCGAGCATCTGATGAGCCTGGTCAATGACCTGCTCGATCTCTCCAAGGTCGAGGCCGGCAAGCTCGACCTCGACTTCGCCTCCGTCGCCGCCAACGAGGTGATCCAGGAATGCGTGGCGCTGATGCAGCCGCAGGCCAACCGCGACCGGATCATCATCCGCACCTCGCTGGCCGCGGGCCTGCCCAACGTGGTCGCCGACATGCGCTCGCTCCGCCAGATTCTGCTCAACGTCATCTCCAATGCGGTGAAGTTCACCAAGCCGGGCGGTCAGGTGATTGTCGCCACGGCGCTGGAAGACGACGGCGCGGTGGTGGTCAGGGTGCGCGACACCGGCATCGGCATGACGGCGGAGGAGATCGAGACCGCGATGCAGCCGTTCCGTCAGGTGGCGACCTCGGGGATCGGCGAGGGCACCGGCCTCGGCCTGCCGCTCACCAAGGCGCTGGTCGAGGCCAACCGGGCGGCGTTCGCCATCGACAGCGTCCCGGATCAGGGGACGCTGGTGCGGATTACGTTTCCGACCACGCGGGTGCTGGCCGGGTAGGGGGCGCGGGGTGCTGTGGTTGCTCCCATCATCCCCTGCGCTCATGCGGTCTGGTGTTTGCGCACGGCATTAGAATTCTCAACCACCGGTCGTCCTCCGGCTAGACCGGAGGACCCGGCATCACCGGTCCACGGCCGGGCCATGAAGCGCCAAGGTCGGCATTCCGATCTTCAACGGAGCAACGGTTTCGATGGGTTCTCTGGTCAAGCCAGAGGACGACGCGGCGTGGGTTTGTCTGCCTCACGCTGGTTGTGGAGCGTACGCATCATGCCAGTTATGTCGGCCCCTGCCTCTCCCACCGCTCATTCCCGCGAAGGCGGGAATCCAGAACGATTGCGTGACGGATGGGACAAAACCCAGTTGGTGTTCATTCCTCACCGTCTCGCATCAGGCGGTCGAGTTCCTCCGGCGGCAGGCGCCGGATTCTTCTCGCTACCTTGCGATCGAAGTTTCGGTCGTTCGGTTCCTTGTGCCTCTGGGCCTTGCGCCCGTATTGCTGAACGAACAGCTGGACCTCGGCTGCGAGTCGAGCACGATGTCTGGCTACATCCGACGATGCTGGGCGTTTTTTCGTCATAGGGATGCAGGCAAAGCAAGCCACACCCTAGCAGTCAAGTTGCGCCGTTGGAGTCATGGGTCGCACGGGCGGCACAGACGCAAGAACCGAAGGTGTCAGTAGCTCTATCTCGACACTTCGATCCCCTCCAATCTCCCCTTTCCAAGGGGAGGGGTTGGTTGGCGTTTGCGGCACGGGGGTGAGGCCCGTCGAACCCGTTGTTTTAGGTCGACCAAGCGGTCACTTCCGAGCTGTCGGCGTCGGCCCGATAGCGGAATCGATGAACGGAGCCTTCTGGGCCAGGTACTCGCCGATGCCAGCGCTTTCCGTCTCCAGCGCAAACTTCAGGTTCTGATATCGGCGCCGCAGGTCGGCATCGCGGCGAAGCAGATCGCGGAACCGGAGCATCCTCGCGATTTGCTCGTGTCCAGAAGGGCAGACATGAACCTTATGGGTGCGGACGCCGTCCCGGTCTTTTCGGTAGAAATGGTGCCCGGGCGACAAGTCCTTGCCGCGAACGTAGCCACACGACCGCATGAAGGCGTCGACCCGGGGCGTATCCCGATGGTCGGACACTTCGACCAGAAGGTCGATCTCCGGTTTCGCCGCCAACCCCGGCACGGCGGTGCTGCCAACGTGGTGGATGGCGATGAGGTCGGCACCAAAACCCGCGGCAAGACGCTCTCGTTCCGCGACGAACATCGCCGGCCAGGCGGCGTCATAAGCCGTTATCTTGCTCGTCAGCGCCAATCTCGCCTCCGCGGTGCGCGCATCGCGTTGTCTCCGCCAGTATGACAACTCCGCGTCCTTCATGTCGCTGACGGCGGGCCGAGTTCCTCACCGCTCATGCCGCGGAGGCGGGAATCCAGAGCGGCCTTACCGCATCACGTCAGAACTGGAGGGCCAAGACGTGGATGGCCGGGGCCTTCTTCGGTTCCCGGTCGCGCCGGCGGCGCGCCTCGCCTCTTGCCCCGGCCATGACCTGCCTGTGGAGGCGCGGCTCCTTGCCCGGCCTCGATGGGAGCAGGCGGTTTGGCTCCCGAGGGGCGAGTCGGATTGGCGACGCCTGAGCCCGCCGCCCTCAGCCGCCGCCAACCAGTTCGGCGAGGTCGCCTTCGAGCACGTTGAGGTCGACATCGCCGTCAATGCCGGCGACGCGGCCGGCGGGGTGGTACTGCCAGATCAGCCAGTCGTCGGCGTCGGGCTGGTGGAAGATGGCCCGACGCCAGAGCCGGCGCGGCGGGAGGACCTCGCCATAGGCGTCGCGGAAATCGTCGACGATGTAGTAGATCAGTGGCTGGCCAAGGGCGGCTTCGACCCGGGTGATGAAGGCCTCGATATCGGCGCGGAACGCCTCCGGCGTCGGCCGCCGGGCGCAATTGCCGGTGAATTCGAGATCGACCACCGGCGGCAGCTGGGCGGCGCCGGCCGGCACCGCGTCGATGAAGTTCGCCGCCTGATCGGCGCCGGGGCGACAGAGGGTGAAGAAATGATAGGCGCCGACCGGCAGGCCGAGCCGGTTGGCCTCGGCGATGTTGCGGCCGAATTCGCGATCGCGGTGATCGCCGCCCTCCGACACTTTCACATAGGCGAAGGCGACATCGTCGGCAGCCACCGCCGGCCAGTCGATCGTGCCCTGATGATGAGAGACGTCGATGCCGCGGACCGGATAACGAGTGCGGTCGGGCTCATAGGTGCGCACGTACATGAAAGCCGCTCCCCCGACGACAACGATGAGCCCGAGGCCGCCGAGCGCGGCTTTCCAGCGCCGTTTCATAGCATGCTCGCGAGTGGACCGAATCTGAGGCTCTGCAAATCCCCTGACCTGACGGATCGGTTGCCGCCGGAGCCCGGCGATCGGCAAGGCGGTCCGCGGCGACGCCGACCGTTGCCGGTTACTCCGCCGCTTCCGCCGTCTTCTCGGCCGGCTGGTAGCACTCGTCGGGGACCGGGATGTCGTAGAGGCGGGCGGCGTTGAGGCCGAGGATCTTGGCCTTGACGTCGAGGCTGAGCTGGGTGCCGGCTTCCATCGCGGTGGCGTTGTCGAAGGTGAAGTCCATGAACTTCTCGACGATCCATTTCGGGCTGTAGATGCCGTAATCGGAACCGAAGATGAGCCGGTCGGGCCCAAGGAACCATAAGAGGTCGCACATCATCTCGGCGAAGTAGCGCGGCCGCCGGTAGATGAAGGCGCTGACCACCGACAGGCCGCCATAGACGTTGGGCTCCTGGTTAGCGATCCAGCAGAAATCGTCGATGCGCGGAATGCCGCAATGATCGACGACGAATTTGAGGTCGGGGTAGGCGGTGGCGACGTCGTCGACATCGTGAACGTCGAAGGCATCCATGTTGAGCGGATGGATGGTCGGCCCCTTGTGGACATGGATGATGTCGATGCCGAGCTGGCGGCATTTGTCCAGATATGCGTGGACGGAATCCTCCTTCAACGAATAGCCCTTGGAGTCCCCCAGCCACTCCGCGGTGTACATCTTGACGCTGCGGAAGCCCCAGCGGGCGTGATCGGCTTCGAGCTGATCCAGGCCTGCCGTGCCCTCGCGCGGGTCGATCCGCCCGGCGAGGATGACCTTTTCCGGATAGGCCTCCTTCAGCGCCGAGCACTGCTCGGTGGTGTTGAAGCCATGCTTGTAGAAGGCATAGAGGTAGGTCGGCAGCAGGATGGCCTGATCGCAATAGCCGTCCTCGAACAGGTCCTTCGCCGCGTTCTCGACGCCGTAATAGTCGAACCGGTCGCGCGGCCAGATCTGGTTGGTCGGGGTCAGGCCCTTGTGACCGTTCCAGAAGACGTCGATGAAGGTGGTGCCGTAGCGGTTGCGGCGGTTTTCCTGCCGGGCGTCCCAAAGATGGGCGTGGCCCTCCACGACGAAAAGCTTCTTGCCGTCCTCGGTCTGGTACATCCCGGCGGTCCTCCCAGGGCGGCTTCGCAAGCGCCGCCTTTGGCCAAGGAGACCACGAACCGGGCTCCGATGCAAAGGGATTGGAGGGTTTCTAAGGGGGCGCGGTGTCGACCGCGAGACGCATCGTCGTGGTTGCCCGGAACGGGAAGACGATGCGGAGCGGGCCGATGCCCGTGGTGCGTTCCGCGACGAAGCCGAACCGGTCGTACAAGCGCCGGGCGGCGGGGTTGGTGTCGATCACGTCGAGGCGGACGCTGGTTCGGCCGAGCGCCCGCGCGTGATCTTGGATCGCGGCGAGCAGACGGGTGCCGATACCGAGACCGCGCGCAGCAGCGTCGACGGCGATGCCGTCCATCAGCAGGCTGTCCGGCGCCTCGCGGCGGTCGAGCACGGCGAGGGCCAAGAGCCGCAGCGGCCCGCTCCAGCCATAGGCCCGGATCATCTGCCGGACGGTCGGTTCGAACAGGCCGCGGCCGCCCACCTTGAAGCCGGCGATGCCGATCACCGCGCCGCCCCGCACCGCGACAATGGCGCGGTCGGTGGCAAGGCTCGGTGCGAGCGCCCGGGCGGCGCGCTCCGGCGGGCCGAGGAACGGCGACAGCTTGGCGGCGAAGGCGTCGCAATAGAGCCGGGCTGCGGTGGCTTCCTGGCCGGTCGGGATGCCGGCGACGATCGATACGGCTTCGTCCGTCATGAAGCAGCGGCGAGCGCGGGCCCCGCGAGTGCGGTCAGCCGCAGTCGGTCCCGCCGTCCGTCACGCCGGCGACCGCGGTCGCCCAGGCGTTCGGAAAATCGGCAAGCGACGATGGGACCGGGGCGAGGGTCGCGTGAACGGTGCAATCCGCCAGATCGGCCTCGGTGGCCGCCACCGCGTCGATCAGCGCGGCGGTCAGCCGGCTGATCTCCGGACGCAGTTCGGTGACCAGATCGGGCGCATCGGCGAAGGGCTCGGCGTTCGCCGCCTGCCATTGCTCGAACAGGGCGAACTGCACGATCTTGGCGGCGGCGATCTGGGCCTCAACCATCGCCGCCGCCCGGTCGGGATCGACGCCGCCGGCGACGGCGCGCTCGGTGGTCGCTTCGAGCACAACCGCCTCGCGGTCGAGGTCCTCGATCGGGGCACCGGTGTTCCATTTGTGACGGGCAACGTCGATCATGATCACCAGCCGATCGGTCATCACCTGTCGCAGGGTGGTGGTCCGATCGCTGGCGTGTGCGGCGAGCCCGACCAGCGTCAGCAACGCGGCCAGGGGCAGTACGAATCGCGCCAGGGTTCGGGTCATGGCTGTTCCTTCTCTGACTGTGGATGGTTCGGGTTATCACCGGCTGGGTCGGGCGTTAAGAGGGCGCGGGCATTTGGACGGCGCCGGGCTCACTTTGGCGGTGGTGGGTCGGGGAGGGCGCGGTGTGGCCCGCTCTGCGACTCACAAACCCCACCCACCACCCTTCGGGCGGTCCCCCCTCCCCGTGCCCGGGGAGGGATGGCGGTGTCACCGCTTAGTCACTCCCTCTGGCTTCGCTATGGCGCGCTTCGCGACTCACAAACCCCACCCACCGCCCTTCGGGCGGTCCCCCCTCCCCGTACCCCGGGGAGGGATAGCGGTGTCACCGCTTGGCCTCGATTCGAAACTCCGGGACGTGACGATGGAGAGCGCATGCTTGTTGCTTTACGGCACGCGGGATCCCGCGGTATCGATCGCAATCGCGATCGCGATCGCGAGGCGCTGGGCGCCTCACCCCCTTTGGCTGCGCTAAGGCTCGGCCCGCGAGGCCAAGCGCCGCCGTCTCCCGCAAGGGTGGAGAGGGCGCGTTGGCGTGTGGCACTGCTTGCGCGTCCTTCGAGGCTCGCTCCGCTCGCACCCCCGATCGAGCCGGGGGCAGGCTCTCAGCATGAGGGCCGGCTTGCAAGCGACAAGAGTGGATTCGTCAGGAAGACGCGGCGGCGCAAATGAGGATGGCAGGCGGGCGGAGCGGTTGACGCGTAGATCGCCTGAGACAAAGCGATATCTGCCTCATCCTGAGTGTGAGGGCGTCAGCCCGAGCCTCGAAGGACGCACCAGTGTTCCCCTTGTCAACGGCTCAGTCGCGCGTGCCCGAGGCTCGCTGCTTCGCGGCCGCCTTCGATCGGGCCGGGGACAGACTCGGCATGAGGATTTTGGCGGTAGGTCAAAACGCGTCGCGCACGAGACGTGCCGTGGCCCATCGCTGCGTGTCTTCCGCCACCCCCGCCGTTCATTCCCGGCAGGGACTGGCCCGCCGCGCGTTCCCGCACAGGAGGCCGATGTCGCCTGCCCGTTGGTGGCGACCGGATCGTGTGCGATGACATGGGGCGACGGCGCAAGCCCAATGCCGATCCGCCTTACGTCGCCCGCACGTGTTGCCCGGCATCGACAAGAATCTGAAAGGACCGAATTTATGGCCAACCCACCACCCTCGAGCCGTCGCGAAAAGGCACTCGAGGTCCTTCGACGCCTCGACGCGGACATCGTCGACCCGGTGAGCGCCGATCTCGATGCGGTCTCACCGGACCTGGTCGAGGTGGTGTTCGGGTTCGCGTTCGCGGATGTGCTGTCGCGGCCGGGCATCGATCGGAAGACGCGGGAGATGCTGACCGTGGCGGCGCTGACCGCCATGGGCACCGCCCCGGAGCAGCTCGAATTCCACATCGGCGCGGCGATGAATGTTGGCGTCAGCCGCGAGGAGATCATCGAGATCATGCTGCAGATGGCGGTTTACGCCGGGGTTCCCGCCTTTATGAACGGCATCACGGCGGCCAGAAAGGCCTTTGCCGCGCGGGATTGATGGCTCCCGGGTCCGTTGTCGGGGGAGGGCCGGGGAGAAGGGCGAATCGGTCGCGCCGACGCGATCTGCGGTATCCGCGCACCGGCAACAACCCCGCTCATTCCCGCGGAGGCGGGAACCTAGAACCCCGCCTAGTTCGCGTCATCCAAGACTGGGTCCCCACCTGCGTGGGGACGAGCGGTTGGAGAGGGTCTTCACACCTTCGACCGTCAGGAGCGCGGTGTCTTGGCCGGTAAGGTCAGCCGGTCCGGCGCCATGCGTAGAGGACGTCGGGTTCGCGTTCCTCGTTCCCGCTGCCATCGGTCATCTCCTCCGGGGCGAATCCGTGTTTCTCGTAGAAATCCCGTGCCGCGCGGTTCTTCTGAAACGTCCACAGTTTCAGACTGGGCCATGTCGACTTGGCGACCTGCAGGAGCTTTTCGCCGACGCCCTCCCGCTGCCGGCCCGGCAGGACATAAAGCTGATCGATCCAGCCCTCACGAAAGGCGATGATGCCGATGATTTCGCCATCGATCGCGCCCCAGACCTCATCGTCGACAAACACACGATTGCGGAAAAACGCACGATCCTCCTCCGGCGTGTGGAGCCCCGACAGCCACGGCAGGGCATCGTCAAACGCCGTGCGAAGCACAATCGCGGCGCGGTCCATGTCAGACAGCGACAGGCGTCGAATGGAATAGGTCATGGGGGTCCTTGGGTTGTGTCGGTAACGGCCAGGACGTGCGCCTCACGTGACGCTCTCGCAACGCCACCCGCTCATTCCCGCAAAGCTTGCGCCCGGCCCGATCGGGCGGCGGGAATCTAGACCCCTGTCAGATCCGCGTCATCCAAGACTGGGTCCCCACCTGCGTGGGGACGAGCGGTTGGAGATGGCCTGCCTACCTTTAGCTGCCCTGAGCGCTTGCGCCATCGGTGTGACTCCCACCAACGTCATGCCCGGACTTGATCCGGGCATCCACGCGAACACCGTCCGTGGGAGTCGAACACCGTCCCTGGACGTCTGTGACACAGCCGTTGCCATGGCGGATGATGGGGTGAAAGGCGGGTGCGCCCTTCGATCCCGGTCGCACCGGCGGCGCGCCTCGCCTCTTGCCCCGGCCATGACGGTGGTGTTCCGTTGTATGGTTCGCGCCTCCGCTTCGACCGGACCAACACACAGTCCGGCAGCGGTGTCATGGGGCCTTGGCCTGTCCGAGGCAGAGCGTTCGGAGCCGGAAATGGCAAAAACAGTAGTCATGATTCACGGCGCGTTTGCCGGTCCCTGGTGCTGGGACGATTACAAGGCCTTGTTCTCCGCGCATGGCTGGACGTGCCATACACCGGCACTGCGCCATCACGGCGGCGACCCGAAAGCTGACCCGGACCCGGATTTCGCCAACACCAGCATCGCCGACTACACCAACGACGTCGCCGCGTTGGTCCGGACGCTGGAGACCAAGCCGATCATCCTGGGGCATGCCGTCGGCGCTATGGTTGCTCAGCAGGTCGCGGCGCGCGGCCTTGCCAGCGGCGTGGTGGCGATCAACCCCAACGCCCCTAGGGGAACGCTGCCGGAAACCGACGACGAACGCGCCGTCGCGCGGAGTTTCATGGAGATGGGCGCCTTCTGGAAGGCCCCGCTCCGCGTGCCGTTCGACCTGATGGCACCCTATGCGTTGAACAAGCTCGACGATGCATCGCAGCACGCGGTGTTCGACCGGTTCGGACCGGAATCCGGCCGCGTCATGTTCGAAATGTTCTTCTGGATGTTCGACGATCACCGGGCAGCGGCGATCGCCTTCGACAAGGTCACCTGCCCGGTGCTGGTCGTCTCAGGCGAAGACGACCGCGCCGTCCGCCACGCCGTCGGCCGCGAGATCGCGCACAAATACGGCTCGAACGGTACGTTTCACCTGGCGCGCGGACACGCCCACTTTCTGTTCCTGGAACCCGGCTGGGAAGGCCCCGCGCGGGTCTGCGAGACATGGATGTCCGGGGTTGTCGGCGAGACAGAAGCAAGCCGGCGGTGATGCCCCGGCCGCCCGGGGAACCACCAACCGTCATTCCGGCGAACGCCGGAATCCATCGATGTCGGTTCACGGGACTCAGCGGCGAAGCAGAAGACACCGTCCTGCCTGGACCCCGACCCCCGATCGAGCCGGGGGCAGGCTTTCCGTCGGGGTGACGGTGGTGGGAGGTGAGACCGCTCCAGGTGCTTCGGGGCGCGGTCTCGTCCGATACGCGGCCGGTCGCCATGTCATGCCCCGTCGGTGAGCGGCAGAGCAACTCCGGCATGACCACTCTCTTGCATCGGCTAGGACCGCGGCCGCCCACCCGCTCATTCCGCGGAGGCGCGAATCCATGTCCGGTGAAAACCCGCGCCACCCAAGCCTGGGTCCCCACCTGCGTGGGGACGAGCGGTTTTGGCGCGGTGCTTCACACCTCCGCCGCCTGTTGCGGCTCCGCGCGATCGGTGCCACCTCACCAACGTCATGCCCGGACTTGATCCGGGCATCGACGCGAACACTGGCGATGGAAGCAGGTCACAACCGGCGCCCCAGACGTGGATGGCCGGGACCGGCCCGGCCATGACGGGTGGTGGGGTGAAGGGCCGGGTGGAACCTTCGTTCCCGGTCGCGCCGCCGGCAACCCCCACCGCTCATTCGTGCGCAGGCGGGGATCCAACCCTGATGGGGGCGGCAATCCAACCCCGCGAGAGACGCATCGTCGGCGACTGGGTCCCCGCCCCTCGATCGGGTCGGGGACAGGCTCTCAGAGTGAGCGGAGCTAGGTCGATCCGGCAGGGGCAAATCCGTTGGACAAGCACCCCACGACCTCATCCTGAGGAGCGAGCGGAGCGAGCCTCGAAGGACGCACCGCGAAGGGATCGGCGGTGACTGGGCGTTCTTTAGCGCCGACAGCTCCGCTGTGCGTGCTTCGAGGGCCGCTGACGCGGCCACCCCCGATCGGGCCGGGGGCAGGCGCTCAGCATGAGGAGAGTTGGCGCCCGGACCCCGCCCTCAGAGTTCGTTGATCCGGCCCTCGACCGTTGGCGACACCGTGCCCGCGGCGGCGATGTAGTCGATCACCTGCGAGGCCATCAGCGTCGCGTCGACCGGATTGATCAGGTTGGGGGCTTCGGTGAAGACCGCATAGCCGTCGCCGCCGTTGGCGAGGAAGTCGTTGGTGGCGACGGTGTAGGTGGCGGCGTCGTCGAGCGGTGCGCCATCGACCATCACCGACAGCACCCGCTCGCCGGCGGGGCGGCCGTAATTGGTCTCGATCGTCAGCCCCGAAACCTGGGGGAACCGCCCGGCTACCGTCTCGACACCGCTGAAGCCGTTCTCCAGCGCGGCGCGGATCTGGGCCCCGGTCATTTCCAGTTTGACGGTCTTGTTGCCAAACGGCAGCTCGGCGAGGACATCGCCGCGGGTGAGCTTTGTGCCGGGCTCGTATTCGCGATCGGCGCGGATGCCGCCGCCATTGGTGATGGCGATGTCGGCATCGACCGCCTGGCGCATGGCGTCGGTGATCAGGTTGCCGATGGCGGTCTCCTGGGTGCGCACCGAGGCGCGGCGGCTGTCGAGCGGCGTCTCGGTGCTACCGATCTCGACCTTCAGTTCCTCGTCGAGCCGGTCGGTGTAGGTCTTGACCAGCGCCGCGATCTCCGGGTCGGGCTCGACATTGGCGGTATCGACGATGGTGAAGGCCGGATGCCAGGAGACGTCGAACGAGCCGTCGTCCTCTTCCTCCTTGGTGATGGCGATGTCGGTGACGACGACGAAGTTCGCTTGCGCCTCCGATTCCACCAGGGCGGTGCGGCCGTTGTAGAGGGCGAGCAGATTTTCGTCGTGTCCGGAGAGGATCAGGTCGCCGGCGCCAGCGCGCGCCAGGGCCAGATCGTCGTCGATCGGCGTGTGCATCACCCCAACGACAAAGTCGGCGCCGGCCGCGCGCAGTTCATCGGCCTTGGCGATGCCAACTTCGACCGCCGGGGCAATGGCGATGTCGCCGGGGCTCGACGCCGTTACCGTGTCCTCGGTGGTCAGGCCATAGAAGCCGACCGTGATCCCTTCGACCTCGACGATATGGGTGTCGACGGTGTTGGCGACCGGGCTGCCATCGGCCTCGGTGAGGTTGCTGGCGAGGATGGTGAAATTGGCTTCATCGATACGCTGGCGGAAAACCTCGGGGCCGAAGTCGAACTCGTGATTGCCGGGCGCCATCACGTCGACATCCATGTTGTTGAGGATGTCGATGATGTGGGCGCCCTTGTCGAGGCCGGCGAGCAGCGACGGCGAAATCGTATCGCCGGAGTGGACGAAGAAGGTCGGCCCCTCGGCGTGCTCCTGTTCGACTACCGTGGCGAGACGGGCGAAGCCACCGCGGCCGTCATCCTCCTGCATCCGGTCAATGTCGTTGGTGTGGACGAAGGTCAGCGTGACCTGATCGGCAAGGACGGGCGCCGTCAGCAGGGACAGCAAGGCAGTGGCCGTGACGATACGGACGAACGGTTTCATGTTTGGCCTCTCCGAAATGATGGAACCCCGCCGCTTCGGGGCGGATCATCGTAGCATAGCGTTCATTCGATACAGCCTGATGTCGTCGCCGTCGATACCCGGCGCCGGCACCGTCGTACGGGGGGCGCTCTTCGGTCGCGCGAGCGTCGGTGCATCGAAGCGCCCGCAGGTCCCCAACCCGCGGGGGACGAGCGGCTTTGGATGTTTCTTCTTCAGACCTTCGGCTACCTTGAGCGGCTCGCGCTATCGGTGCGAGCCCCCTAAGCGTCATGCCCGGACTTGATCCGGGCATCCACGCGAACTCTGGCGGTAGAAATGGGACTGAATCGTTGCGAAGACGTGGATGGCCGGGACAGGCCCGGCCATGACGGGTGGTGGGGTGAAGGGCGGGGTGCGCCCTTCGGACCCGGTCGCACGAGCGGCGGCTCGAGCCCGCCGCCCTCATGATCCGTTGATCCGTCCCTCCACCGCGGGGGCGATCGTGCCGGCCGCCTGCCGAGGGCGTCGCAGTGTCTCAGGCGGTGGACTCGGCCGCATCGGCGACTATGTTCGAACCGACAACGCTTTCAGAATGGTTCTATGGACCAGCCCGTCGCCAAGCCGTTGAAGTCAGCGGACTCTCACCTGCCGGCCGGTCATCCGCCGGTCCGCTTCGGCAAGGTCGGGGTGCTCCTTGCCAATCTCGGCTCGCCGTCCGGCACCGACTATTGGTCGATGCGCCGCTACCTCAAACAATTCCTTTGGGATCAAAGGGTTATCGAGGTGGCTCGGCCGCTCTGGTGGCTCATTCTCAACGGTATCGTGCTCACCACCCGGCCGCAGAAGTCCGGCGAGGCCTACAGAACCATCTGGAACACCGAGCGGGACGAAGCCCCGCTGATCACCATCACCCGCGGCCAGTCGGACAAGCTGGCCGAGCGGCTGGCCGGCGACGAAATCGTTGTCGACTGGGGCATGCGCTACGGCGAGCCGGCAATCGGCGACCGGCTGAAAGCGCTGAAAGATCAAGGCTGTGACCGTATCCTGATCGCCCCGCTTTACCCCCAATACGCAGCGGCGACCACGGCGACCGCCAACGACGCGGCGTTCGAGGCGCTCCAGTCGATGCGCTGGGCGCCGGCGATCCGGACGCTCCCGCCTTACCACGACGACCCGGTCTATATCGAAGCGCTCGCCGAGAGCGTGTCCCAACACCTGGCGACGCTCGCCTTCGAGCCGGAACTGGTGATCGCCTCGTTTCACGGGCTGCCGAAGGAGTATCTCGACAAGGGCGATCCCTACCACTGCCACTGCTACAAGACCGCCCGGCTCCTGCGCGAATCGCTCGGCTGGTCGGAGGATCGGCTCAAGGTGTGCTTTCAGTCCCGGTTCGGGCGGGCCGAATGGCTGCAGCCCTATTTCGACAAGACCGTCGAGTCGCTGGCCAAGGGTGGTCTGAAACGGCTCGCCGTGGTGATGCCGGGGTTTTCGGCCGACTGCCTCGAAACGCTTGAGGAGATCGCCATCGGTGGCGGCGAGATTTTTCGTGAGAACGGCGGCGAAGACTACGCGGCGATCCCCTGTCTCAACGACAGCGAAGCCGGAATGCGGCTGATCGAGCATCTCGTCCGGCGGGAAGTGGCCGGCTGGGTCTAGGATCAGGACCCATCATCGATCCGGACATCGCGGATGCGGCGAGGTTGCACCATGCATCCGCTCGGACCGCAATGCGAACGACATGAAGGCGTCTTACTCAGCAATTCGACTTACTCAGCAATTCGACGATAGCTGAAGAATCCCGGCCCGGTGTGAATATTGTTTGCCTAGCTGTGTCGCTGACGGGATAGCGGCGCCAAATAAACCGCAAGGAGAAAGCCATGGATGTCAAAAAGATGCTGGAAGACTTCGACACCGCCTACAACAAGGCGTTTAACGAGGGTGACGCGGCAGGGTGTGCCGCATCCTTTGCCGACGACCTGCTCTTGCTTCCTCCCGACCAACCATTGGTGCGAGGCAAACAAGCGTTTCAAGACATCAACCAGTCGCGGATGGAACAAAGCAAAGGTAGCAAGCACACCATTGAGTTGATAGAATATGGCACCGAGGGAGATTTGATTTATCAAGTCGGCACGTTTGCCATCTCGGACGGCTCACAGGGAAAGTTCCTCAATATTTTCAAACGCCAAGCGGACGGTTCGTGGAAAGTCGCCATATCTACGTTCAACAGCGACAAGCCATCGGCCGCGTAGGATTTATTGGCTTCATTTTAGAAAACGTCCGAGGAATACTTAATCCGGCGCTCAATTCATCGCTGGATGGTGGCCATTCGAGCTCGTTGCCGTCATTCGATGCTAGTGGTGTTATTGGGCCCCGGCGCCAGTCGACGCCTTTGAATCCGCACCGACAGTCCCCAGACTCCTAGCACGGCGCGCCAACGTGGTACTGCCGTGCTGCTTGCGCGCGTGATTCGCATAAGGAGAACTGGTCATGTTCGGCTTCGATTGGGTCATCATCGCCATCGTCGTCCTGATCATCCTGGTGCTGTTCGCCGGCATCAAGACGGTTCCGCAGGGCTACAACTACACAATCGAGCGGTTCGGCCGCTTCACCCGCACCCTGAGGCCGGGCCTCAACCTGATCGTCCCGTTCATCGACCGGATCGGGGCCAAGATGAACATGATGGAGCAGGTGCTCGACGTCCCGACCCAGGAGGTGATCACCCGCGACAACGCGACCATCTCGGCCGACGGGATCGTGTTCTTCCAGGTGCTCGACGCACCGCGCGCCGCCTACGAGGTCAACCAGCTCCAGCACGCGCTCCTCAACCTGACGATGACCAACATCCGGACGGTGATGGGATCGATGGACCTCGACGAGCTCTTGTCGAAGCGCGACGACATCAACGACCGGCTGCTGCATGTGGTCGATGCGGCGGCTTCGCCGTGGGGCGTCAAGATGACCCGCATCGAGATCAAGGACATCAATCCGCCAAAGGATCTGGTCGATGCGATGGCGCGTCAGATGAAGGCCGAGCGCGACAAGCGGGCCCAGATCCTCGAGGCGGAGGGGCAGCGGGCCTCGGAGATCCTGAAGGCGGAGGGCGAGAAACAGTCGCTGATCCTCGAAGCCGAAGGGCGCCGCGAGGCGGCGTTCCGCGACGCCGAGGCGCGCGAGCGGGCGGCAGAAGCGGAGGCCAAGGCGACCGAGGTGGTGTCGGACGCGGTCGCCAAGGGTGACGTTCAGGCGCTGAACTACTTCGTCGCCCAGAAGTACACCCAGGCGATCGAGGCGGTGGCGACATCGCCGAACCAGAAGACGCTTCTCCTGCCGATGGAAGCGACCGCGCTGATCGGATCGCTGACCGGTATCGCCGACCTGGCCCGGGCCTCGTTCGGGGACGACGCGGTGCGCCGGCCGCCGGGCCGGGTGCCGACAGCAGGGAGCGGAGGCGACTCGTGATCCTCGATTTCATCCGCGATCTCGGCCTTGGCGCCTGGGCGTGGATCGTCGGCGGGTTGCTGCTGCTGGGCATCGAGGTTCTCGCTCCCGGCAACATTTTCGTCTGGTTCGGGCTGGCGGCTGTCTTCACCGGCGTGGTGTCGATCCTCGCCGATCTGTCGTGGCAGGTCGGGCTGCTGGTCTTTGCCGTCTCATCCGTGGTGTTCGTGATCGTCGGGCGACGGTTCTTCGCCCGCAGCACGGAAAGCGACGAACCGCTGCTCAACCGGCGGATGGACCGGTTCGTCGGGCGGGTTTTCACCCTGTCGGAACCGATCGTCGGCGGTGTCGGGACGATCCGGGTCAATGACGCCAAGTGGCGGATCACCGGTCCCGACCTGCCGTCGGGGACGCGCATTCGCGTGACGGGGCACGATGGCGCGGTGCTGACCGTCGATCAAGAGGACGCCGCTTCGGGCGGGTGATCGCGGTGTCCCGGGCGCCGTCCGCAAAGACGGACGGCGTCAAACGACTCCGGTCCGCAAGAGATCGTGCATGTGAACGATGCCGACCGGCCGCCGGTCCTCGACCACGAACAGCGCCGTGATCTTCGCCTGATTGAGAATATCGATGGCCGCCCCGACGATCATGTCGGGCGGGACGGTCTTTGGCGAGCGGGTCATGACGTCCTCGACGCGACGGTCGAGAAGCCCCGGACCGAGATGGCGACGCAGGTCGCCGTCGGTGATGATCCCGACCAGGTTCCTGCCGTCGTCGACGACGCCGAGGCAGCCGAACCCTTTTTCGCTCGTCAGCAGAATCCCTTCGCTCATGGCGGTGCCGACGGCGGTCAGCGGCAGGGCATCGCCGCGGTGCATGATGTCGCGAACGAATTTGAGATTGGCGCCAAGCTTGCCGCCCGGATGAAACGCGTGGAAGCCTTCCGCGGTAAAGCCATGGCTCTCCAGGAGCGCGATGGCGAGGGCGTCGCCGAGGCCAAGCTGGAGCAGGGTCGATGTGGTCGGCGCCAGGCCGTGCGGACAGGCCTCGGCCACCCGCGGCAGCAGCAGCACGATATCCGCCTCCCGGGCGAGCGAACTGGTCGCGTCGGCGGTCATCGCGACCAGCGGGATATCGAACCGCCGTGCATATTCGACGACGCTCCGCAGCTCCGCCGTTTCGCCGGACCAGGAGAGCGCCAAGACGACGTCGTCACCGGTGACCATGCCGAGATCGCCATGGCTCGCCTCGGCGGCATGGACGAACAACGACGGCGTACCGGTCGAGGCGAGCGTCGCCGCGATCTTGCGGCCGACATGGCCGCTTTTGCCGAGCCCGCTGACCACCACCCGCCCGCTGCGCCCGCGGATCAGGTCGACGGTCGCGGTGAACGGTCCGGCGAGGCCATTGTCGAGCGCGGCCTGAAGCGCCGCCAGGCCGGCCTGCTCGAACTCGACCGTGCGACGTGCCGAGTCGACCGGTCCGTCCACGCTCTTGCCGGCGCCGACCATGGTCGCCATTCGCTTACTGGAAACAGTCGCCACCGGGTTAACCGCCTTTCGCGTTGCCTGCCGTGGTCTAGCAGGTTTTGGTTGTCGTCAGGAAGACAACCTCCTGGTTTCTAGTCCTTGCCGGCAGCCTTGAGCAGCGCCCGCGCTTCCGCGGCGAAGTCGTCGGCGAGCTCCTCGCGTTCGAGGGCGAAGGCGACGTTCGCGGCGAGAAACCCAAGCTTCGAGCCGCAGTCGAAGGTACGGCCCTTGAACGGGAAGGCATAGAACGGCTGGGTTTCCATCAGCCGCAGCATCGCATCGGTGATCTGGATCTCGCCGCCGGCGCCCCGCCGCCCTTCGGCCAGAAGCGGGAAGATCTCCGGCTGAAGGATGTAGCGGCCGGTGATGTAGAGGTTGGACGGTGCATCCGCCGGCGCCGGTTTCTCCACCATTGTCGTCATGCGATACGAATCGCCGACCGGGTCGCCGAGCCCGACGATGCCGTAACTCGCCGTCTCCGAAGGATCGCACGCCTCCACCGACACGCTGTTGCCGCCATGCTCGTTGTAGTGCGCGATCATCTGGGCGAGGCAGCCCGGTTCGCCGCGCGGGATCATGTCCGGCAGGATCACCGCGAACGGCTCGTCGCCGACGATGTCGGCGGCGCACCAGACGGCATGGCCAAGACCGAGCGGCTCCTGCTGGCGGGTGAAACTCATGGCGCCGGCCGGCGCCTTGTCCCGCTTCAGCTCCTCGAGCGCCGCCGTCTTGCCGCGGGCCGCCAACGTCGCTTCCAGCTCGTAGGCGATGTCGAAGTGATCCTCGAGGACGCCCTTGTTGCGGCCGGTCACCATCACGAAGTGCTCGATCCCGACCGCGCGCGCTTCATCGACCACGTATTGGATGAGCGGCCGGTCGACCACTGTCAGCATCTCCTTCGGCATCGCCTTGGTTGCCGGGAGGAAGCGGGTGCCGAGGCCGGCAACGGGGATAACGGCTTTGCGGATCGGGGATGGCACGACGGGTCCTCGCGTCTGTCGATCTTCGGGGTTCGCGATCGGGTATAGCAGCACAGTGGCCGAAAGCGGTTTATTTTCGCCCGCCGCTCGGCTATCGGCTGCGGGGGCCCCCGGTCGATCCTTAGAAGGCGTAGTTTGACACGATGAGCGTTCTGGTTACCGGCGGCGGCGGCTATATCGGCAGCCACATGGTGTGGCACCTCACCGATGCCGGCGAGGATGTGATCGTCGTCGACAACCTGTCGACCGGATTCGACTGGGCGATCGCGCCGGAGGCGGTGTTTGTCGAGGGTGACTGCGGCGACGCGGGGCTGATCGGCCGGCTGATCGGCGAACATGCGATCGACGCCATCGTCCACTTCGCCGGCTCGCTCAATGTCGAGGAGTCGGTGTCCGATCCGCTGGTCTATTACGCCAACAACACGGCCAAGTCCCGGACGCTGATCGAGCTCGCGGTAAAGGCCGGGGTCGAGCACTTCGTCTTTTCCTCGACGGCGGCGGTGTACGGAACGCCGGACTCCTACCCGGTTTCCGAAGACGCGCCGCTGCGCCCGGAATCGCCCTACGGTCGGTCGAAGCTGATGACCGAATGGATGCTGGCCGATGCGGCTGCCGCTCACGGCCTGCGGTACGCGGCATTGCGCTACTTCAACGTAGCGGGGGCGGACCCGAAGGGGCGCACCGGCGAGTCGACGCGGAACACGACTCATCTGGTCAAAATCAGCTGTCAGGCGGCGCTCGGCAAGCGCGACGGGCTGACCGTCTTCGGCTCCGACTACGATACGCCGGATGGCACCGGGGTCAGGGACTACATCCACGTCACCGATCTCGTCGCGGCGCACGCGGACGCGCTTGAAGCGCTGAGGGCCGGGGAGTCGAACCTCGTAGCCAATTGCGGCTACGGCCGCGGCTTCTCGGTGCTCGAGGTTGTCGAAACGGTGAAGCGCGTCTCCGGAAACGACTTTGCCGTCACGCTCGGTCCGCGCCGCGCCGGCGATCCGGCGGCCGTCGTCGCGTCGCCGGAGCGGATCGTGGAGCGGCTGGGGTGGACGCCGCACCATGACGACCTCGACCGTATCGTCGAAAGCGCCTTGCGCTGGGAAGACGCGCTCAGCCGCCGCAATCGTCACTGATTTCGTGGTGGATTAACCCTCCGTTAACGCCGTTCCGCCCCAATTCTCGCCGACCATCATCGTTAAGCAAAGCTTGCCGCGCCCCCGGGTCCGGATGTTATAGAGTGGGCGATTCGGGGCGGCGGTAGCTCGGACGGAAGGCGAGCAATATGACCACCGACAACGCTTTGCGCGGCTTCATGCGGCGGCGCGCGGGCCTGACACTCACCGGCCTGGTTCTTCTCGGCATGGCGGGCGTGGCCGAGGCCGCGACACCATCGCAGTGGGTCCGTTCCTTCTGGCCGACGGCGAAGTCGGCCGGCGTCTCATGGGCGGTCTATGACCGGGCATTGGGCGATTTCTCCCCCGACCCGGACGTGCTCAAGAAGGCGAACTCGCAGGCCGAGTTCAAGTCCCAGATCTGGGATTACCTCGATATCACAGTCACCGACGAGCGGGTCACCAAGGGTCGCGAGCTGCTTGAGACGCATGCGACCGAGCTGGCCGCGATCGAGAAGCGTTATGGGGTCGACCGCGAGGTGGTGGTCGCCATCTGGGGCATCGAGTCCCACTACGGGGCGGTGCTCGACAATCCCAAGATCGTCAAGAGCACCATCCGCTCTCTGGCGACGCTCGCCTACAAGGGTGGCCGGCGGTCGAAGTTCGGGCGCACGCAACTGGTGGCGGCGCTGAAGATCCTGCAACGCGGCGACGTCGCGCATCATGCGATGACCGGGTCGTGGGCCGGCGCGATGGGCCACACCCAGTTCATCCCCACGACCTACAACGCCTACGCGGTCGATTTCGACGGCGACGGGCGGCGCGACATCTGGAACTCGCGGACCGACGCGCTCGCCTCGGCGGCCGCCTATCTCGACAAGATGGGCTGGCGCGACGACCAGACCTGGGGCTACGAGGTCGAATTCACGCGCAGCTTCAATTTCGGGCTGCTCCGCAATGGCGGTACGCGGTCGCTTGGCGAATGGGAGAAGCGCGGTGTCCAGCGGGTGGGCGGCAAGGCGTTTCCGCGGCCCGGCGATTCGGCGACGCTCTACGCGCCGGCCGGCGGTCAGGGTCCGGCGTTCCTGCTGATCAAGAACTTCAGCGTGATCAAGCGTTACAACAACTCGAATTTCTACGCGCTCGCGGTCGGCCACCTGTCCGACCGGGTCCGGGGCGGCGATCCGTTCCATCGCACATGGCCGCGGACCGAACGGCCGCTGACCACCGCGGAGAAGGAACAACTGCAGAAGCTGCTGGCGGCGCGCGGCCACTATGACGGCCCGATCGACGGCAAGATCGGCAGCGGCAGCCGCGGCGCGATCCGCGACTATCAGCTTCAGGTCGGGCTGGTGCCCGACGGCATGGATTCGGTGAAGGTCTTGAAGCACCTCGAGGCAAACCAGTAAGGTCTCGCGGGGCGCGCGAAGGGCGCCGGGTCGGGATCGGCCCGGCCGACAAAGAGAGTGACCGGTCACCGATGGTCCGAAAGGCGTTTCTCGTATTGTCGGCGGCGCTCCTCGGCGCGGCATTCGTCCTGTCCGAGACGCAGCCGGTTTCGGCGCAAGGGGTTCAGACCGTTCAGGAATTCCAGCTCGCCCAGTCGCGCAAGCGACCCGGCCTGTTCGAGCGGCTGTTCGGGCCGCGCAAGGCCAAGCCGCGACGGGTGATCCGCAATCGCACGCCGACCCGTAAGCGGTCCACCACCGTTCGCCGCAAGCGTCCGGCGAAGCGGCGCAACGCAGCGCCGGCGGTGCAGACGGTGGAGGTCGCGCCCAAGGATGCCAATGCGCGAAAGATCCTGGTCATCGGCGACTTCGTCGCCGGCGGGATCGCCTGGGGGCTCGATCAGGCCTTGGCCAAGGAGCCCCGGCTGCTGGTCGTCGACCGCTACGAGGGGGCGTCCGGCCTCGCCCGCAACGACCGCTATGACTGGACCCAGGAGATCCTGGGTATCCTGAACGAAGAAACCCCGGACGTGGTCGTCGTGGCCCTCGGCGCCAACGACCGGCAAGACGTGCGGTTCGGCACGCTGACCTTCCCGATTAGGTCATCGGAGTGGGAAGCGCTCTATACCCAACGGATCGACGGCCTGACCGATACGCTCGAGGTCTACGGCCGGCCCTTCTTCTGGGTGAGCGCGCCGCCGATGCGCGGTACCGAGGCGATCGCCGACGCCGCCTATCTCAACGGGCTCTACCGGCCGTTGGTCGAGGAGGCCGGCGGCCATTTCGTCGACGTCTGGAACGGCTTCACCAACGCCAGCGGCCAGTTCATCACCACCGGGCCGGATATCGAGGGACAGAACAAGGCGCTCCGAACCGGCGACGGCGTCAACTTCACCAGCGCCGGCAAGCGGAAGCTTGCCTACTATGTGGAGCGCGACATTCGCCGCGCCACCGGGTACGGCAGCGGCGTGGTCGACCTGCTCGCCTCGGTGACGCTGTCGAGCACCATCGAGATCGGCCCGGACGGCAAGAAGCGCCTGGTCGGTCCGATCCTGTCGCTGTCCGATCCCCAGCCGGGGGCCGGGGTCGAGCTTGCCGGCAAGCCGGCGCCCACCTTCTACGATCCGATCACCGGCCAGTTCCGCCGGCTCCCGGCACCGCGCGAAGACGACGCGGTGACGCCGCAAATCCGTCTGGTGGAGAGAGGCGAGGCCCTGCCGGGTGTGGTCGGCCGGATCGACAATTTCACCTGGCCGCCGGTGGACGACACCGGCGACCTGCTGGCCGCGATTCAGCCGGACGAACCGGAAACCCCGGCTGAGGCCAGTGTGCCGCTGCCGACGCCGGCGGTCCGGCCCCGTCCCGACGGCTGAGCGCTAGCCGCGTGGGCGGATCGTGCCGGCGCGGGTCTCGACGACCCAGGCGCCGTCCTGGCGGGTGATGCGCTGGACCGGGCCGAGGCCGGGCAGGTTCGAACCCGGCGCCACCTCGTAGTATCCGCCATTGCCTTCGACCAGGGCGCGCCCGTTGCGGACGCGATAGAGCGTCCAGTTGTCGGCGGGTGACCTGGCCGGTGCGATCAAGCCGGTGGTCTCCGTCGAAACAGCCGGTTGCGCCGGCGGCCTGGTCACCACGGCTTTCAAGGCGGTGATCTCGGTGGTGAGCTGGCGGATGCTGGCGCGCAGGGCCTCTGTCGGTTCCACCGCCTGCTGCCGCGCGTCGGCTACGCCAAATCCATAGCCGGCACCGAACGACAGGGCAGCGCCGCCCGCCGCACCGGCGATCGCCGCGATCGCGATCACCGCCGCGCGGGCCGGGAGCCAGCCGCGAGAACCGCCCTTCCGCGGCGGATCGACCACCATGAGGGCGGAGCCGACGGCGCTGGTGCCGGTCTCGGGCTTCCCGTTGGACGCACCCGCATCCTTACCGGTTTCGTTGTCGCTTTTGTCACGTCTATCGTCGCTGGCTGCCATGGCACGCGGCCTCCTTCAGGGACTATTTCCCTTTTGGTAACCACGCTTTGGTTAGCGATCGGTTAGCGACGCACCCCGATGTGGCTATCAGGCGCCGTCCTTCATGTCGCACCAGGCGGTGAAAACGCCGACGAGTTCGTCGCCCTTGGCTTCCAGGTCGGCCAGGCTGTCGATCTTGAAGGTGCGCGCTTCCTTGCCGTCGCCGCCGAGGTTGGGGAAGGACCCCGGGATCTCGGCGCCTTTGTGAAACATCAGGCTGGCGTGCTTCTTCGATTTGGGGAAGAAGCTGGCGATGTTGCCTTGATACACGAAGGTCGGCGCCTGCCATTTGATCGTCTCCGAGACGCGCGGCTCGCGCGCCAGCACAAGGTCGCGAACGGCCGTGACGACCGGCTTCATCGGATTGTCGTAGTCGGCGAGCCAAGCATCGACGTCCGGGTTCTTGGCCACGGTCAGCCTCTTTCGTCCAGGGTGGTGATCAGGCTCTCGATCAGGCCGTCCTCGATGCGGTAGCGGTTGAGGCCGCTGCCCTTGCCGCCCGGGATCGACGGCGAAAAGCACGTCCAGGCGATGTGGACCTCGCCGTCCACGGTGGCGGCGCGATCGATCCGGATGCGGGTATCGACCATCGGCATCTCCCAGCCGAGCGCCATCGCCTTCATGATGGCGTCCTTGCCCTCGTGCCGCCGTGGCGTGCCGGTGAACGGTTCCTCGTAGACGGCATCGGAGGTGAAGCAGGCCGCCAGCGCATCGGCGCCGACCTGCCCCGCTTGCATCGCCAGAAAAAAGTTGCTCACCTCGATCGGGACGCTTGTCATCGCTGGTTTCTCCGGAGTGTGTGATGCTGGAACTGGATGTGACCGACCGGCTGCAGGACGCGATCGCGGCGCTGTCCGCCGCCGAGGGGAGCGCCGGCGCGTGGACGGCCTTGCCGGCGCTGTCGCGGCTCGGCGAATCCGAGGTCAATATCGAGATCGATTTTCGCGCGAGCGAACGGGTCGGCCTGCCGGTGGTGATCGCCCGCGAACGACAGGCCTGGCCGGCCTGCTTCGACCGGTTGACCGAACGTCAATGTCAGGTGGCGATGTGCCTGGTGCGCGGCTTGTCGAACAAGCAGATCGCGCGGGAGCTCGACATCAGCGTCGCGACCACCAAGGACCATGTTCACGCCATCCTGACCCGGCTCGGTGTCGACGGCCGCGGCCGGATCGCCGCGCTCGTCTTCGGGCCTGAGGCTTAGCAGGGGCGTCGGACGCGATAAATCCATCGAAGGATGGATGGGATGGGCGCGCCAAGGAGTAGCGAATGATCAGGCTGTTTGTTTCGACCGTCGGGGCGCTGCTCTTGGGCGTCGTCGTTCTCACCCATGCGAATGCACAGGCCGAGCCGGACCCATCACGTCTTGGCGATCCCGACTACCTCGAACAAGCGATCAAAATCTACAACGCTTGGCCCGAGGAACTGCTTGCCAAAGCATCCGGCAACATCATCGGTGAGTTCGCAACGCTCTTCCGGCAAAACCCCGATCGCGTCGACAGTTGGCTCGCGACAATGACGGATGATCGCGTCCGGTCGTTTGCGGTTGTTGCCCTCAGTCTCGCCGACGATACGCCAAAAGCCGAGGCGTTTGCCATCGAATCCGGCCTCGAAACCGGCGAAGTCGCATCGGTGTTGTTCTATTTCGCTGGCGACAGCTTTCCACCACCTATGGACCTATCCGGACAGCCGATTGGGCCGTTGCTGGCGGACCTCGGAACCTTGGACTCAATGACGCAGGTGACCGGATGGCATCAGGATGTGCTGTGGAGCGCGGCCTTGATACAGCGTGACGGAACTCCGGCGATCCAGATCCTCGAGCAAATGGACGAGTACCTTCTGAATGTGGCGGAGGTCTTGGGGCCGGCGATTCTCGAGTTTGGCCCGTCCTCTCCGGAGGTTCAGGAGGACGTAAAGGCGTTCGCGCAGACGGACCAAGGCAAGCCGACGGGCCTCATCTTGGCGATGTATGTCTACATTTCAGCTGGAAGCTGGTCCTTCCGATCGAACAGCCAGCAGTATGACTTCGTTGCCGAGGCGTTGGACGACTACGCGGCCGCGCATCCGGATTCCGCGGCGGTACGGGAAGTTCGTCGACGCTGATGGCCTACCGCGGCAGGGTGGTCTCGCCCATCAGGAATTCATCGATGGCGCGGGCGCATTGGCGGCCCTCGCGGATCGCCCAGACCACCAGCGACTGGCCGCGCCGCATGTCGCCGCAGGCAAAAACCTTGTCGAGGCTGGAGCGGTAGTCCTCGGTGTTGGCGAGCACGTTGCCGCGCGGGTCGAGGTCGACATCGAGCGTCTCGATCAGACCTTCCTTGACCGGGCCGAGGAAGCCCATGGCGAGGAAGACACGGTCGGCCTTGAGGTCGAACTCGGTGCCCTCGATCGGCTGCATCTTGTCGTCGACCCTGATGCAGCGCAGGCACGTGACCTTGCCGTCCTCGCCCTCGAACGACTGGGTCATCACCGAGAAGTCGCGCTCGGCGCCTTCTTCCTGGCTGGACGAGGTGCGGAGCTTCAGCGGCCAGTTCGGCCACGTCAGCATCTTGTTTTCCTTGATCGGCGGCCGCGGCATGATCTCAAGCTGGGTCACCGACAGCGCGCCCTGGCGGAACGACGTGCCAATGCAGTCGGAGCCAGTGTCGCCGCCGCCGATGACGATGACGTGCTTGCCGTCGGCTAGAATCGGCGCGACGTCGCCTTGCGGCTCACCGCTGACGCGGCGGTTCTGCTGGCGCAGGAAGTCCATCGCGAAGTGGATGCCGTCGAGCTCGCGACCGGGGATCGGCAGGTCACGCGGGAACTCGGCGCCGCCGGCCAGCGCCACCGCGTCGTGGCCACCAACCAGCTCGTTGATGTCGACGTCCTTGCCGACGTGGACACCGCAATGGAACACGACGCCTTCGGCCTCCATCTGGCCGACCCGGCGCTCGACGTTCTCTTTCTCCATCTTGAAATCGGGAATGCCGTAGCGCAGCAGGCCGCCGGGGAAGGCGCCCTTTTCGTAGACGTGCACGGTGTGACCGGCGCGACGGAGCTGCTGGGCGCAGGCGAGCCCGGCCGGGCCGGAGCCGACGATGGCGACCGAGCGGCCGGTCTCGGTCTCCGGCGGCTCGGGGCGGACCCAGCCCTCGGCATAGCCGCGGTCGATGATCGCGCACTCGATGGTCTTGATGGTGACCGGCTGGTCGATGATGTTGAGCGTGCAGGCGGCTTCGCACGGCGCCGGGCAGATGCGGCCGGTGAATTCGGGGAAGTTGTTGGTCGAGTGGAGGTTGCGCAGCGCCCGGTGCCAGTCGCCGTGATAGACCAGATCGTTCCAGTCGGGGATCTGGTTGTTGACCGGGCAGCCGGTGTGACAATACGGGATGCCGCAATCCATGCAGCGCGCCGCCTGATCCCGCGTCTCGCTTTCCGGCAGCGGGATGACGAATTCCTTGTAGTTGCGCACACGGTCGGCGGCCGGCGCGTAACGCCGGTCGTGACGGTCGATCTCAAGAAATCCGGTTACCTTACCCACGCCATATCCCCATTTCTTCGTGTGTCCCGCTCAGGCGTCCCAGCGTCCGATACCGAAGTATCGACGGAGCGAACGTCTGTGGTGGCCACGCCAGATTAACGTCCCAACGACCGCTCCCAGGATGACGGAGAAGACATTCAACGCGCCATTGGCCAGTAGCACCGCGACCGGGATCGCAACGCCGACAATGACACCCGTGACCTTCTCGCCGTCCGTGACCATCGCCCGCGTCTACTCTCCGGCCGCGGCCAGCAGCGGGGCTTCTTCTTCCTGCTGCTGACGCTCCAGTTCGGCCAGGGCCCGGCGGTACTCGACCGGCATCACCTTGACGAATTTCGGCAGGTAATGCGTCCAGTTGTCGAGAATGTCGCGCGCCCGCGCCGAACCGGCGAAACGGGCGTGGTTCGAAATCAGCGTGTAAAGCCGCTCCGCATCGCGACGGGTCATGTCCGACAGCACGTCGACCATGCCCATGTATTCCATATCGCCGCCCTGATGATGCAGGCGTTCGAGCAGGTCGTCCTCTTCCTTGACCGGTTCGAGCTCGACCATCGACATGTTGCAGCGGGACGCGAAACCCTCGTCCTCGTCGAGCACATAGGCGATGCCGCCCGACATGCCGGCGGCGAAGTTCCGCCCCGTGCGGCCGAGAACGACGACGACGCCGCCGGTCATGTATTCGCAGCAATGGTCGCCGGCCCCTTCGACGATGGCCACGGCGCCGGAGTTGCGCACCGCGAACCGCTCACCGGCGATGCCGCGGAAATAGCACTGCCCGGCGACGGCACCGTAGAGCACGGTGTTGCCGACGACGATCGATTCCTCGGGAACGATGCCGGAATCCTCCGGCGGGCGCACGACGATGCGGCCGCCCGACAAACCCTTGCCGACATAGTCGTTGGCTTCGCCGGTCAGATCCATGCTGACCCCGGCCGCGAGCCACGCACCGAAACTCTGGCCGCCGGTACCGGTCAGGTTGATGACGACGGTGTCCTCGGGCAGCCCGGTATGGCCGTAGCGCTTGGCAATCTCACCCGACAGCATCGCCCCGGCGCTGCGGTCGGTGTTCTTGATGGTCGTGTCGATGGTCACCGGCCGACGTTCGTTCAGTGCCGGCTGCGCCTCGGCGATCAGGCGGCGATCGAGGATGTCGTGGATCGGATGGTTCTGTTCCTCGCAGTTATAGATCGCGACCCCCGGCCGTGCTTCCGGCTTGTGGAACAGGCGGCTGAAGTCGAGGCCCTGCGCCTTCCAGTGATCGACGACCGCTCGCTTGTCGAGCATCTGCATCTGGCCGATCATCTCGTCGAAGGTGCGAAAGCCCATACCGGCCATCAGTTCGCGCACTTCCTCGGCGACAAAGAAGAGATAGTTGATGACGTGCTCGGGCGCGCCGGTGAAACGCTTGCGCAGGACCGGGTCCTGGGTGGCAATGCCCACCGGGCAGGTGTTGAGATGGCACTTGCGCATCATGATGCAGCCGGCGGCGATCAGCGGGGCGGTCGCCAGTCCGAACTCGTCGGCGCCGAGCAACGCGCCGACCACCACATCGCGCCCGGTGCGGATACCGCCGTCGACCTGAACGGCGATGCGGCCGCGCAGGCCCTCATTGACCAGGGTCTGATGGGTCTCGGAGAGGCCCATCTCCCACGGCGAGCCGGCATGCTTGATCGAGGTCAGCGGCGAGGCACCGGTGCCGCCCTCGTAACCGGCGATGGTCACGTGGTCGGCGCGCGCCTTGGCAACGCCGGCAGCGACGGTGCCGACGCCGACCTCGGAGCCGAGCTTGACCGAGATGTCGGCGGCCGGGTTGGTGTTCTTGAGGTCGTAGATGAGCTGCGCCAGGTCCTCGATCGAGTAGATGTCATGGTGCGGCGGCGGCGAAATCAGACCGACGCCCGGTGTCGAATGACGCACCTTGGCGATGATCGCATCGACCTTGTGACCGGGTAGCTGGCCGCCTTCGCCGGGCTTGGCACCCTGGACCATCTTGATCTGGATCATGTCGGAGTTGGCGAGGTACTCCGTCGTCACGCCGAACCGGCCGGATGCGACCTGCTTGATCGCGGAGCGCATCGAATCGCCGTTCGGCATCGGGACGAAGCGATCCGGCTCTTCGCCGCCTTCGCCGGTGTTCGACTTGCCGCCGATCCGGTTCATGGCGATCGCCAGCGTGGTGTGTGCCTCGCGGCTGATCGAGCCGTAGGACATGGCGCCGGTCGAGAACCGCTTGACGATGTTGGCGGCGGGCTCGACCTCGTCGAGTTCGATCGGTTGCCGCCCGTCCTCCTCGGCGCCGCGGATCACGAACAGCGAGCGGATGGTGCGGTGGTTGCTGTCGACTTCGTTCACGGCCTGCGCGAACTCGCGGTACTTCTCCGGCAGGTTGCCGCGCGCCGCGTGCTGGAGCGCTGCCACGGTCTCCGGCGTCCAGACATGGGACTCGCCCCTCAGCCGGAACGCGTAATCGCCGCCGACCTCGAGCGCATCCTGCAACACCGGCGAGTCGCCGTAGGCCGAGCGGTGGCGCCGCATGGACTCCTCGGCGATCTCCGCCAGAGCGGCGCCCTCGATGGTGGTCTTAGTCCCGGTGAAGTAGCGGTCGACGAACGCCTGGCTCAGCCCGACAGCGTCGAAAATCTGCGCGCCGCAATAGGACTGGTAGGTGGAGATGCCCATCTTGGACATCACCTTGAGGATGCCCTTGTTGACCGCCTTGATATAGCGCTCGACCACTTCGCGATCGTCGACCTCTTCCGGCAGGTCGCCCTTCATCGCGGCCAGTGTCTCGAAGGCGAGGTAGGGATTGATCGCCTCGGCGCCGTAGCCGGCGAGCACACAGAAATGGTGGACCTCGCGGGCTTCGCCGGTCTCGACCACAAGGCCGACCGCGGTGCGCAGGCCGGCGCGGATCAGGTGATGATGGACGCCCGCCGTCGCCAGCAGCGCCGGGATCGGCACCCGGTCCGGGCCGAGGGTCCGGTCGGACAGGATGATGATGTTATAGCCGTCGTGGACGGCTTGCTCCGCGTCGCGGCAAAGCTGCTCGATCGCCGCGCCCATTCCGCCGGCGCCCTGGTCGACCGGGAACGTGACGTCGAGGGTCTTCGACTGGAACGGATTGTCGTCGAGTTCACCGATCGCCCGGATCTTCTCCAGGTCCTCGTTGGACAGAATCGGCTGGCGGACTTCGAGCCGCTTCCGATCGCCGTGGCTGTCAAGATCGAACAGGTTCGGCCGCGGGCCAATAAACGACACCAGCGACATCACCAGTTCCTCGCGGATCGGATCGATCGGCGGGTTGGTGACCTGGGCGAAGTTCTGCTTGAAATAGGTGTAGAGCAGCTTCGGCTTGTCGGACAGCGCCGAAATCGGCGCGTCGTTGCCCATCGAGCCGATGGCCTCCTGACCGGTGATGGCCATCGGCGCCATCAGCATCTTCAGGTCTTCCTGGGTGTAGCCGAACGCCTGCTGACGATCGAGCAATGTGCCGTTGATCGGCGGCGCCTTGGGCGCGACGGGCGGCAGGTCCTCGAGCACGATCTGGGTCCGGGCCAGCCAGTTGCGATACGGACGCTTCTGCGCCAACTCGGCCTTGATCTCGTCGTCGTCGATGATCCGGCCGCCGTCGATGTCGATGAGCAGCATCTTGCCCGGCTGGAGCCGCCACTTCTTGACGATCTTCTTCTCGTCGACGGGCATGACGCCGGCCTCGGATGCCATGATCACATCGCCGTCGTCGGTGATCATGTAGCGGGCCGGCCGCAGGCCGTTGCGGTCGAGGGTCGCGCCGATAAGCTGTCCGTCGGTGAAGGCGACCGAGGCTGGGCCGTCCCACGGCTCCATCAGCGCGGCGTTGTATTCGTAGAAGGCGCGCCGGTCCTCATCCATCAGCGGGTTGCCGGCCCACGCCTCCGGAATGAGCATCATCGCTGCCTGTGGGACCGAGTAGCCACCACGGATCAGGAATTCGAGGGCGTTGTCGAAGCACGCGGTGTCCGACTGGCCCTCGTAGGACACCGGCCAGAGCTTGGAGATGTCGTCGCCGAAATAGGGCGAGCGCACGGTGGCCTGGCGGGCCGCCATCCAGTTGACGTTGCCGCGCACGGTGTTGATCTCGCCGTTGTGGGCGACCATCCGATAGGGATGGGCCAGACGCCACGACGGGAACGTGTTGGTCGAGAAGCGCTGGTGTACCAGCGCAAGCGCGGACTCGAACCGCGGATCGTGAAGATCGCGATAGTAGGCGCCGAGCTGGTCGGCGAGGAACATGCCCTTGTAGACGACGGTGCGGCAAGACATGGAGACGACGTAGAAATCGTCGCGCAAACCGTCGTTGGCCGCGTAGACCCGCGCCGATATCACCTTGCGGAGCGTGTAGAGCCGGCGCTCGAAGGCGTCGTCGTCGGCCACGTCAGCGGCGCGTCCGATGAACACCTGTCGATGATGGGGCTCGCAGGCCCGGATCATCGGATCCTGGGACAAACACGCATTGTCGGTCGGAACGTCGCGCCAGCCGAGGACCGTGTGTCCTTCCTCGGCAATGACCTGCTCGACGGTCGCCTGCAGCATGGCCCGGTCGGCGTCGTCCTGGGGGAGGAAGATGAAGCCGACGCCGTATCGGCCGGGCTCGGGAAGCTGGAATCCGAGCGTGTCGCATTCAGCGGCGAAGAACCGGTGCGGGATCTGAACCAGCATGCCGGCGCCATCGCCGACCAGCGGATCGGCGCCGACCGCGCCCCGGTGCTCGAGGTTCTCGACGATCTGGAGCCCGCTCTGAACGATCCGGTGGGACTTCTCCTTCAAGGAGACGATGAACCCGACGCCGCATGCGTCGTGCTCGCGCATGGGATCGTACAGTCCGGCCGCCGGCGGGCGCTGGCCAGGGCGCAGAGCCGGGCGGGGCAGGGCGGTGGTTGCGGTGCCGCTCATGTCCGATCTGGTCCTCATCGTTGCTCCCCGTCTCGCTTACCGCACTATCCCGGCGCCCCGGTGCGCTGCCCACCCCAATCGTCTGCTGTCGACGGAGGCTGGTCGTTCGCCTGGGCGCCCTGTTTTCACAAGGCACGGGCTCCCATTATGAAGGAAGCACGCTCATTTCACAGGGGCGTAACGCGTTCGCTTACAAGCTCCGCCAGATCAACCGGTCCGTGCCGGGACCGGTCGGTATCCATGTGCGGCGGTGCCAACCCCGATCATGATTGGACAGTAGTCCTGTCCTAATTGCTCCACAATGCCAGATTTGAACTCGTCGAGCAAGCCGCTTTGCGCATCGTTGGCATGGTGGCGATCGCCGCCTATGGCGAGCCGGGCGATCACATAGGTGTGAGTACAGCGCGACGCTACCGTAACGCCCACTTGATTTTCCATTTATTTCCGAAGTCGTCACAGTGCACCTGTCTCGGGGTCGCGGCGAGCGATCACCCGAGGTGCGGTCAAAACCACCGTGGGGCTGGGACCCCGGGGCGGCACGTGCCGCTCGGCATCAACGGCCAATCGGCCGGACACAGAGGAGAAATCGATGTCCACTGCTAAGACCCTCACCGCTGCGGCACTTGCTGGCGCTGTCGCCACTGCCATGGCTTCCCTTGCCGTCCCGGCCCACGCCGCGGAAGGTGACATGGAAAAATGCTACGGCGTTGCGCTCGCAGGCCAGAACGACTGCGCTGCCACCGGCAACAACTCTTGCGCCGGCACGTCGACCGTCGACTACGACGGTGGTGCCTGGAAGCTGGTTCCGGCCGGCACGTGCACCACGATGGAGACACCGCTCGGTCCCGGCAGCCTGGAGCCGATCCAGCGCCCGGCCTAAGCGGCTCGCTTTTCAAAAAAAGGGGCGGGCGGTTCTTCCGTCCGCCTCTTTTTCTTGGGCCGGTACGGAGCGCGCTGTCCGTTTCCTTGCCCCAATCGGCGCTATATTCGGTGCTTGCCCGGCCGCTTCGCACGGTCCGGGATACAGAAGAAGGGTGCTGTTCCAATGGCCTTTTCGCCGACCCAATTCTCTCGTGACCCGATTCCCCCGCGCGTCGGTGTCGGGCTGAAGCCCGAGCACTATGGCGCCATTCTGGAAGGCCGCCCGGACATCGGCTGGTTCGAGGTCCATGCCGAGAACTACATGGGCGCCGGCGGCCCGCCGCATCGGCATCTGACCGCCATCCGCGAGCTGTATCCGCTTTCGCTCCATGGCGTCGGCCTGTCGATCGGTGCCGCCCGAGACCTCGACCGCGATCATCTCGCCCGCCTCAAGATGCTCAACGACCAGTACGAGCCCGGGCTGTTCTCCGAACACCTGGCCTGGTCGACCCACGACAGCGTGTTCCTGAGCGACCTGCTGCCGATTCCCTATGACGAGGAATCGCTAGCGCGGGTTGCCGGGCACATCGACCAGGTCCAGGAGACCGTCGGTCGTCGCATGCTGCTCGAGAACCCCTCCACCTATGTGGCCTTCAAGGAGAGCACGATCGGCGAAATCGATTTTCTCTCCGAAATCGCGAAACGCACCGGCTGCGGCCTGCTGCTCGACGTCAACAACGTTCACGTGTCGTGCACCAACCAGCGTTGGGATGCGATCGACTATCTGAACCGGTTTCCGATGCATCTCGTCGGCGAGATCCACATGGCCGGCTACGCGCCGAGCGAGGACGACCACGGCGATCCGCTGCTGATCGACGCTCACGACCGGCCCGCCGATCCGCAGGTGGTCGAACTCTACGACCACGCCATCGCGCTCGCCGGCCCGATTCCGACGCTGGTCGAATGGGACAACGACGTCCCGGACTGGCCGACGCTGTACGCCGAAGCGACACGGGTCGAGGCCGTGCTGACCAGCCACCAGAAGCAGGCAAAGACCGATGCTGCGCTCGCTGTCTGAGGTCCAGGCCGAGTTCGCCGCGGCGCTACGCGATCCGACGGCCGGCATTCCGGCCGAAGTCGTCGGTCCGGACGGCGCTCCGGCGCCCCAGCGTTTCGCCGTCTACCGCAACAACGTGCTGAGCGCGCTCGGCAACGCTTTGGCATCCGGCTTCCCGGCGGTGCAGAAACTGGTCGGCGAGACGTTCTTCCGGGCGATGGCGCGGATGTACGTCCTCGACAATCCGCCGACGTCGCCGGTGCTGCTTGACTATGGCGCTACGCTGCCGGAGTTCATCGAGCGGTTCGAATCGGCCGATTCGGTCCCCTATCTCGCCGACGTGGCGAGGCTGGAGCTGGCCTGGCGCGCCTCCTATCACGCGGCGGAGGCCACCCCGATCAGCCCAGAGGCCCTGGCGGCGATCCCGCAAGACCTGTTGCCAAACGTGGCTTTTGACCTCCATCCATCGGCCCGGCTGGTTCGCTCGCGATACCCGGTCGTCACCATCTGGCGGATGAACGTCAGCGACGAGCCAACAAGACCGGTTGACTTTTCGGTCGGCGAGGATGCACTCATCGTCCGGCCGGATGCGGAGGTCGAGGTGCGAGTCGTTCCGCCCGGCGGCGTGGCGTTTGTGACCGCATTGATGGCGGGCGAAACGCTAGGTGTGGCGGCGGCCGCCGGTGCGGCCGCGGATCAGGCTTTCGATCTGGCCGGGAACCTTGCCGGTCTGATCGAAGCGGGCGCGCTGGTCGACGTGCGACGTCCAGGGAACCGGCCGTGACCGGTTCGGCGGGGCGTTCGTGCTTCGCCCGCAGAGGGCAGACGGGGAAACCATGATCTTCATACAGGCAATCGCGTCGCTCGCCTTGCGCGTGGCACTGGCGCTTCCGTTCTACCAGTCCGGTCTGACGAAGTGGGACGGACCGCTGCAGTTGTCCAGCAGCACGATCTTCCTGTTCGAGAACCTGTACAAGCCGACCCTGTTCGGCACGACGTACGACATGCCGTTTCCGGTTCTGGCGGCGTGGGCGGCTTCGCTTGGGGAGATCCTGCTGCCGGCGGCGCTGGTGATCGGCTTCGCAACGCGCCTCTCCGCGCTTGGCCTGCTGGTGATGACCGGGGTGATCTTCTCGACCTACACCGCGCTTGGGGTCGATCCCGGCACCTGGCAGAAAGAGACACTGCCCTGGGGCGCGATGGCGCTTGCGCTGGTCGCATACGGTCCCGGTTGGCTGTCGTTCGACAAGCTGATCCAGAGCGCGTGGCGCAGCCGCTAGTCCGGTAGCAGTGCGCCGGAGGCGGCGCGATGCTGTTTGCCAGCGACAACTGGAGCGGCGCGGTCGACGCCGTCATCGCCGCGATCGTCGATGCGGCGCGGGAGACCCACGCGGCCTACGGCGCCGATCGTCTCACCGCGGAACTTCAGCAGCGCTTCTCCGACCTGTTCGAGCGCGAAGTGGCGGTGCTGCCGGTGGGCACCGGAACCGCGGCCAATGCGTTGGCGATCTCCGCCTTTTGTCGTCCGGGCAGCGTCGTTTTCGGCCATGCCCAGGCGCACATTTTGGTCGACGAGACGAACGCGGTGGCTCTCCTCGGCGGTGGCGCGCGGATCGTCGGCATCGATGGCGCGGACGGCAAACTCACGGCTCGGAGCCTGTCGGAGGCGCTCGACCGCTTTCCGGCGGGATTCGTGCATCACGGTCAGCCGGTCGCGGTCAGCCTCTCTCAGATCACCGAGCTAGGGCTCGCCTACACGACGGATGAAATCGCGGCAGTTGCCTCCGTCGCCAAGGCGCGCGGCATGGCCGTCCATGTCGACGGTGCCCGGTTCGCCGGGGCGGTCGCCGGCCTCGGCCGCTCCCCGGCGGAGCTGACCTGGAAGGCGGGGGTCGACGTTCTGTCGTTCGGCGGCACCAAGAACGGCTGCCTGGCGGCGGAAGCCATCGTCTTCTTCGATCCGGATCGCGCAGCCGACACCCGCTACGCCCGGCAGCGGATCGGTCACGGGTTTTCGAAGGAGTGGCTGATCGCCGCGCAACTCCTCGCCTATCTCGACGAAGATCGTTGGCTGCAGCTTGCGCGCCACGCCAACCGGATGGCGGCGCGGCTTGCGGAGGTCCTGCGGGCCGGACCCGACTCGCGGCTGGCTTTCGCGCCCGCCGCCAACGAGGTCTTCGCGATCATCTCCGATTCCCTCGACGCGCGGCTGCGGTCCGCCGGCGCGATCTATTACCCGTGGTCGACCGACGGGGTACCGCCGGCCGCCCGGCCGGGTGCCGGCGAGGTGCTGATTCGTCTGGTGACGTCGTTCCAGACCAAGGCTGACGACATTGACCGCCTGGCAGCGATCGTCGCGCCCGGCTGGAAAGGCTGAAAAACAAAGAGGGCGCCTCAAGGGCGCCCTCCGATCGAAGTTCTGTCAGCCAGCTTTACGCGGCGACAGCCTCGACCTGCTTCTGCGATTTCGCGTTGATCGCGATCGTCCGCGGCTTCATTGCCTCGGGAATCTCACGAACGAGATCAATGTGGAGCAACCCGTTCTCGAGCTGCGCGCCACGTACCTCCACGTGATCCGCGAGCTGGAAGCGGCGCTCGAACGACCGCGCGGCGATGCCGCGATAGAGCACTTCGCTCTCGGTGTTGTCCGGCTGCTCCTTGCGCTCGCCCTTCACGGTGAGCGTATGCTCCTTGGCTTCGACCGAAAGGTCGGCCTCGCCAAAACCGGCGACCGCCATGGTCACGCGATAGGCGTTCTCGCCAGTCCGTTCGATGTTGTAGGGCGGATAGCTCTGGGAGCCGCCATCGGGGCCACCGAGCGAATCAAGCATACCGAACAGCCGGTCGAAACCGACAGTCGAGCGATAGAGAGGGCTGGGATCAAAATTGCGCATGTATTCGTCCTCCTTTGAGCGACAGATGTCATGGATAGAACCCGCGAAACGCGCCAATCCGGCCGAGTTTTCAATGGGTTCCGCGGACCCGTCAGGCGTCCGCACTGCTCACTTGGGGATATGGTCGTTCAGATTCAAGACCCATTGCGGCGGGAAGGCGGCGCGGAACTGAACGGCGGATGAACGGACGTTTCGGATTGCATTCAGGTGGCCTGGTGCAAAGTCGCGGGCGTTGGTTCGGTCGGTCGTTGAACGGGCTTTCGCCAAAAGGTTCTTCTCCGGCCGACCTCGAGATGAGGCCGGTATCGTCCCGCCCCCCTCCGATACCGGTTCTCGCCTTGCCGGCGGCGTTCATCACGAACGCCGCCGGCTTGGGTTTTGGAGGCCTCGCTTGTGTGCCCCCGGTCACTGACTTAATCAGGGTGCGCGGGATCCTAAGCGGCGGGCGAATGGAACTCCACGGTATAGAAACCAATCCCGTACCGGACGGTGCGGCCGTGAGCGAGGTCGTGACGACCGACGGTGTGCGGCTGCGCGCAAGTCACTGGCGCCCGTCGCGTCGGAGGCCGCGTGGCACCGTCTGCGTCCTCCAGGGTCGGTCGGAGTGCATCGAGAAATATTTCGAGGTCGTCGAGGACCTGCGGCGCCGCGGGTTCGCGGTGGCGACCTTCGATTGGCGGGGGCAGGGCGGGTCCGAGCGACGTCTGCGCAACCGCAGGAAGGGGCACATCGACAGCTTCGTCGAATACGACCGGGACTTCGATGGGTTCATGGAGCAGGTCGTGCTGCCCGATTGCCCGCCGCCGCACTTCGGTATCGGACACTCCACCGGCGGGCTGGTCGCCTTGCGGGCGGCCAAGGCCGGGCGCGCCCGGTTCGATCGGATGGTCCTTGCGGCACCGCTTGTCGGCTTTGCGGTTCGTCCGTCCCGCCAGCGGCTCTTCCTTGCCGGGTCGGCGATCATGACCGCGCTGGGGCTCGGCGAGGTGGTCGTTCCGCGCCCCAACGCGCGGTGGATTGAGGAAGGGCGGTTCGACGGCAATCCGCTGACCAGCGATCCGGACCGGTTCGCCAGGGCCGTGGCCATCTATCGGGAGGTTCCCGAGATCGCGGTCGGCCCGGCAACGTTCGGTTGGCTCTATGCTGCCCTACAAGCCATGTCACTGGTCAATCAACCGGATTTCGCCACCGGCGTGGACGTGCCGGCGCTGGTGCTCCTCGGCACGCTGGACAGCGTCGTGTCGCTTGCCGCGGTCGAGCAGTTGGCGACGGAATTGAGGGCCGGGGCGCTGTCGATCATCCCGGGCGCGCGGCACGAGCTGATGATGGAGCGCGACGAGCTGCGCGAGCAGTTCTGGGCGGCGTTCGACGCCTTCGTTCCCGGCTCCTGACCTACTCGATCGTGCGGGTCAGCCGGGACTATTCGGCCAGGCCGAGATTGAGTTCCTCCAGCAGCCGGTCGTGAAGGCGCGGATCGCCGCTGGCCGCGATCCGCCCGCCCCCTGCGGCGGACCCACCGTCCCAATCCGTCAGGCGGCCGCCGGCCCCTTCGACAATCGGGATCAGCGCGACGATGTCGTAGCTCTGCAGGCCGGCTTCGACGACGAGATCCGCCTGGCCGGATCCGACCATGCAGTAGGCGTAACAATCGCAGCCATAGCGGGCGAGACGGGCTGCCCGTTCGACACGCCGATAGGCCCGCGCCTCGTCCTCGGCGAACAGATAGGGGCTGGTGGTGAAGAGCATCGCCGCCGACAGGGCCGAACAGGATCGGGTCTGCAACGCCTGGTCGCCACCTGGACCGGTGTACCAAGCGCGCGCGCCATCACCGGCATAGCGCTCCCGCGTGAAGGCCTGCGCCATCATACCGAACGCGGGACGCCCTTCGATGGTCAGGCCGATCAGGGTTCCCCAGACCGGCAGGCCGGTGATGAAGGCGCGCGTCCCGTCGATCGGGTCGAGAACCCAGACATGATCCGCGTCGGCGCGCTCGCTGCCATACTCCTCGCCGACGATCCCGTGATCCGGATAGTGATCGTTGATCAGCGCCCGCATCGCGGCTTCGGCAGCGCGATCAGCGACGGTCACCGGATCGAACTCCGCCGACGCCTTGTTGTCGACCGAGGGGGCTGCCCGGAAATGAGGCATGATCGAATCAGAGGCAGCGTCAGCCAAGCGGTTTGAGAATGCGATAAACGATTCAGTGTCCACTTGAGGGTTCCGGTATAGCTGCTATGCAAATTTCGCACAGCGGGTTGACTGAAATGCCAGTTTGCGCATAGCCAACTGATTTGTAAACGATTTCAGGCGTGATCGCCGCGTATCGGTCCCCTCTTTTGGGCGGTCTGCGACAAACTGGCGGGCCCATTCAACCGTCCTTCCCTTGATTTCAGGCCGTACCTATCCAATTGTTGCAGTGCGGTAGCGATACCGCATGCCCTCCTTGGGCGTTTCCTCCCTAGACTTGGGCCGCCTCGGAAACGAGCGGCCCTTTTTCTTTTCCGGTCCGATTTTCGCTATTCGGCGGCGGCGGGAGGCGCCAACAGACCCGCGTCGATCGCGTCCGCCAGATCGCCGATGAACTTCAGAAGATTGAGCCGCAGTTGCTCGAAAGACGCGGTTCGTTCCAGCGTCCGCTCGTTCATGTAGAGGCTGCGGTTTATCTCGATCTGCAGGGCATGCACGCCCCGGGCGGGCTTGCCGTAGTGTTCGGTGATGTATCCACCGGCGTATGGCTTGTTGCGCGCGACCGCGTAACCGCAGCCGCGTAGCAGCTCGATCACCAGGCCGGTCAGGGCGGGCGCGCAACTGGTTCCATACCGGTCTCCGACCACCACGTCCGGCCGCTGGCGCGAATGGCCGTTGCGCACGGCCGACGGCATCGAGTGGCAATCGATAAGGACCGCGAGACCGAAGCGCTGGCGGGTATCGCCGACCATGGCGGCGAGTGCCCGGTGGTAGGGCTTGTGGTAACCCTCGATCCGATCCAGCGCATCGGTCACGCTGAGCGGCTGGTCGTAGATCTCCTCGCTTTCCGACACGATCCTGGCGATGGTGCCGAGGCCGCCGGCGACCCGGACGGAGCCGACATTGGCGTAATGCGGCAGCCGGTCGGAGAACATTTTCGGGTCGAGCTCATAGGGCTCGCGATTCACGTCGAGCCAGGCCCGCGGGAAGTTCGCGCGCAGCAGCGGCGCGCCGTGACTGTTGGCCGCCGCGAACAGTTCGTCCACATAGGTGTCCTCCGAGCGGCGGATCGCCGAGCGGTCGAGCCGCGACGCGGCGAGGAAGTCGGGCGGGTAGACGCGACCGCTATGGGGCGAGTTGAACACCAGCGGCACGGTCTGCCGCGCGGGCGAAAGGACTTCGAAGGCGGGATAGGCGGGCGCGGGGCGCTCGGATGTCGGCATGGGTGGCGGGGTTCGTCACCATCAATGGCAAACCATGATGTTGCCAATATTGGTATGGTCTGTCCACCGGTCGGGGCCGCGAGGCGTTCACGCGATCTTTACCCCCCGAATCCTTTATTCGGGCCGAGCCCCGGCAGAAACGACAGGAACGAGTTCGGACGCGGATGATGTCGAAAATCCTCCTTGCCGAAGACGACAACGACATGCGTCGCTTCCTGGTGAAAGCGTTGCAATCGGCCGGTTATGACGTGGTGTCCTTCGACAACGGCCTGTCGGCTTACGACCGGATTCGCGAGGAGCCGTTCACGCTGCTTTTGACCGATATCGTCATGCCGGAAATGGACGGCATCGAACTCGCCCGGCGAGCGACCGAGCTCGATCCCGACCTCAAGGTGATGTTCATCACCGGGTTCGCCGCCGTGGCGCTCAACCCCGAATCCAACGCGCCGCCGGCCGCCAAGGTTCTGTCCAAGCCGTTTCACCTTCGCGATCTGGTCGACGAAGTGGAGAAACTGCTGGCGGCCTAAGCATTGCGGGGCGGACGTTGGAACCGCTTCCACGGCAAAATGCGGTGCCGTCCCGATAATCAGCTGTGGCGGTTGCCGCGCCCGGGCTTGAACAGGGTTCCGGGCGACTGCTATATGCCCGGTGACCAAGCCGCCGCCGCGCGGCCGGATGGGCGCGTAGCTCAGCGGGAGAGCACTACGTTGACATCGTAGGGGTCACTGGTTCAATCCCAGTCGCGCCCACCATCCACTCCAATGAATTCAACGGCTTACGATGCCCGAAAGGGCGATTACCCTAGTGGTATCTCGTTCAGTGAACCTCAGGCTCGATTTTGGGATGCAGATCAGGCACCCTTTTCGGCCTCTGGCGAAACGCCGTCGGTGCTGGCGGCCCAGGTCCTGGCCGCGGTCGTCGATCAGGACTTGGTCGGCGTGCGAGCGTGACGAGACCGGATCGGTCACTCGTGCGTGAAGCAACGGGACTCGGTTTCCTCCAGATCCGCCGATATCCGATCGATGCAACGGACCATGTCATCGCCCCACGTCCAGTGAGTCGTGATCACGATCGAACCGTCCGCGTTGCCGAAGCTCGACGCCGAGATCAGAGAACGACCGTCCTCGGCCAACCAATCCGAAGTCGCCCCAACGGGCATGGGGATCCAGTCCGCTGATGCGCTGGACGCGGCGACAACACCAATCACGCACGTGATGGCGGGCAAAACTGCTCGGCTGAACATCGTCCCTACTCCCCTGCAGTGGCCTGGTTTGAACCGTTGCAGCGTAACGGTTTCAGTCGAAATGGCCTAGCTTGACGCCTCCAAGTCGCATGAATCGGGTCGACCCGAGGGCGTCGGCGCCCTAGAGGAGGCTCCGCTTGTCGTTTCGTTGACCCTGGAGAGATTTCCGATGACATCGAAACCGATTGCGATCGCCGCCGACAAGGTGCCGCCCCGGGCAAAGCCGTCGGCGTACCCGGAGCCGTTCTATTCGCGGATGCTGAAGCGCCAGAAGCAGCCGCTCGGCGACTTCTTCGGCCTGGCCACCATCGGGGTCAATCGCACGACCCTGCGGCCCGGCGGCGAATCCTCCGTCCTTCATCGCCATACGGTTCAGGACGAGATGATCTTCGTGCTGGAAGGCCATCCGACCCTGGTGACCGAGACCGAGCGGGTGCGGCTTTCGCCCGGCGACTGCGCCGGCTTTCTCGCCAATGGCGTGGCGCACCAGCTTGTCAACGAAACCGATCGGCCGGCGGTGTTTCTCGAAATGGGCGATCGCCTGCCTGACGACGAAGGCATCTACCCCAAGGACGACCTGAAGGCCGAAAAACGTGCCGACGGGCGCTGGGCCTTCTTTCACAAGAATGGCACGCCCTACGATTGAGGCGCGGTGGCGGGATCGGGCTAGGCTGACTGGCTCCGCTGCCGATACGCGGTCGGGGTCATGCCGGTCAGATCGCGGAACGCCGCGTTGAACGCCGACAGCGCGTTGTAGCCGACGGCGAGCGAGACTTCGGTGATCGGCATATCGGTGCCGGCCACCAGCCCGATGGCTTCGAGAATACGGAGCCGTCGGAGCGCCTCACCCCAACTCATGCCGAGCTCGGCGGAGAATTTCCGGGTCAGCGACCGGGGCGACACGCCGACACTGTCGGCGATGCCTTCCAGCGTCGCGGATTCGGCGATTGTGGCGCGCATCGTCTCCAGCGCCTTGCGTACGGCCTCGCTCTGGCCGGCAGGCATGACCGCCGGGCTCGGCCGGGTCGACAGGCGCCAGGTGACTTGCGCCAGCGTCGTGTACACGCTGGCGGCATACGGGCTGAGCGGTCCGGCGTCGCGGCCCCAGGCGCGGGTTTCCATCACCAGTTCGCGCGCCAGGGGGGAGATGTCGAACACCGCCAGCGGCGCCGGAGGAGCCTCGACGAAATCCGGCGCGAAGAGGACCGAGCATGCGGTCAACGGCTGGGGCAGCGTTATCAGCACTTCCTTGTCGGCCGCGATCAGCGCGGCGCGAGCCGGCGGGAGGGTCCAGTCGCGACCGTCCGCCTCGAGCCGCATGGTGCCGCGACTGGCATAGAGCAGGTAGTGCCGATCCATCCGGAAAGGCTGCTGCGGCGCCGGCGGAAAATCCTGGAAGACGGTGAAGGCTTCCGGCGTGTCCATGGCCGAAGGTTGTATCAGATCAGGCGGCCGAATCGTCGTGCGGTTCGGCGACCAGCCGGCGCGAGGTCGGCGGCGCGGTCATCATCGGCCGCAACGTCTCCCCGGACCGGCTGAACACCGGGGACGCCAGGTAGGCCGCGAAGGCGTCCGGGGTCTCCCATTCGTGGATCAGACCGACATGGGTGTCGGTGCCGGCATTAGTGACGACCCGGTGGCCGCGATTGCCGGGCATGGCGGTTATCGCCGGCGCTTCGTCCATCAGAAAGTCGATGGCGGCTTGCCGATCTTCGGCGGCAACATGGAAATCGACAATGGCGATCAACATCAGTGTCCTCCGGTCGAACGAGGGGGCTTGCGCACGAGATAGCCGAGGCTGGTGCGGCTTGGCGGGCCGTGGCTGAGCGGCAGGATCTCCGGCGCTTCGAGGCCGGCGCCGGCGATCATCCGGCGGACCTTGCCGGCGGCGAACCAGCGATGCCGCCAACGCAGCCAGATCAGCCACTGGCACCAATGGGGGCGGCTGACGATGAGCAGCATCAGGCCGCCCGGCTTGACCAGATCGGCGAGCCGGCGGACGGCCGCTTCCGGATCGGTCAAATGTTCGATGACATGGCCGGCAAGCACCAGGTCGAATGCGTCCCGGTCGGGGATTGCGTCGAGCGGACCGAAGTGGCCGTCAACGACCGCCGCGCGTCCGGCGAGGGCACGCGTCGCCTGATCGAGCATCCGGGAGGAACTGTCGGCGAGCACCAGCCGGTCGGGCGGCTGGCGGGTGTCGCAAACCGCAGCGGCGAGATCGCCGGATCCGGTCCCGACGTCGGCGATGGTCGCAAAGAACCGGTCGCCGAGCGCCCGTCGCGCGAGGTCCGTATACGCGGTGCGGTATCCCAGTTTCGCCATGGCGCCGCCCCACCAGGACGCCGCCTCGTCGTATCGGTTTTCAAGGGTCAGGCTCATGGTCGCGTCCCTCCGTCCGGCGCCACTGATGGCGGAGAACGGGTGAACGCGCCGCCGTCAGCCAGACAAAAACAAACGCCAGATGGACAAACCAGTCGGGTGTGGTGGCCCGCGGCTGCCTGCCGATCGCAGGTGTGACTTTCGTGCAGCACTTGCGCCAACACCGACGACCTCACGGATTTGTGTGGCGGCGCTTAACAGAAGCGCCCGATTCCGCATGATATGCTCCAACCCATGAGACGGATGATGTCCGCGCTGGCAGTTGTCGTTCTGGCGGTGGCCTTTGTTGGCCATCTCCACGGCTACGCCTTTGCCAAGACGGAAAAGCTGGTGCACACGGTCACGTTTGCCGCGGAAACGGTGGCGGCCGGGACGGAAGTCTGCGACCGGACAACTGCGGAGGTCGAGTCGGGCTGCGCGTCGCCGCGGGGCGATGTGCTGTCCCATGGGGTCGGGGGCTCGTGCTCCTTCTTCGCCATGGCGGTGCTTGCCAGCGTTGTCGATCCGGCGCCGCGCGCCACCTCCGTCTGGTGGGCGCGTTCGAGCGAGCGGCTGACCACCGCCCCGGTTGCACGGATATTGCGGCCCCCCATTTCTGTAATCTGACCGTTTCCGCCCTTAAGGGCGGCCCGAGACTTCAGATTACAGGAGCTATCATCAATGTTGGATCGTAGAGCATTTCTGCTCGGACTGGGTGCGGTCGCGGCGTCCTCGGTGCCCGCCCTTGCCCACCACACCGGAAGCAATTCCAAACTCGCGCCAAAGCGGGTTCGCTATGGCGGCTATTCCCCCGGGACCCTGGTCGTCGACCCGCGCAACCGTCGCCTCTACCACGTACAGAACGGCGGCTATGCCACCCGCTATGTGGTCGCCGTCGGCCGCGCCGGGGCGAATTTCAAAGGGACGGCGGTGATCGCCCGCAAGGCGAAATGGCCGTCGTGGCGCCCGACCGACAACATGATCCGCCGCGCGCCAAGACGGTACGCCAAGTATCGCAACGGCATGCCCGGCGGCCCCAACAATCCGCTCGGTGCGCGTGCGCTCTATCTCTACAAGAACGGCAAGGACACCTACTACCGCATCCACGGCACCAACGAGCCGCGGTCGATCGGGCGGGCGGTGTCGAATGGTTGCATCCGCATGCTCAACGAGCATGTCGAGCAGCTCTACGAGCGCGTTCCGGTGGGCGCCAAGGTCGTCGTCCTGTAGCGCGGTACATTCATGACCAAATCCTTGTTGAGCCGCCGGGCGTTCATGCTCGGCGGCGTGAGTGCCGGCGGGCTCGCGCTCGCCGGATGCACCACGACACCAAAACCGGCGACCACCCCGGCGCTGCCGCCGATCGATCCGGCGTATGTGCGGATGTACGCGCCGATCCCGGAGGAGCGGTTTCCGATTCCCGCGCCGAATCTTCGGAAGATCGATCCGTCCTTCTACCGGCGGGTGGTCAAGGACCCGACCGGGGAGCGTCCCGGTACACTGGTCGTCAACACCGGCGAGCGGGCGCTTTATCTGGTCCGCGACGACGGGACCGCCTTGCGCTATGGCATCGGTATCGGTCGGGCCGGTTTCGAGTGGTCGGGTCGCGCGATGATCGCCGCCAAACGGCAATGGCCGACCTGGACGCCGCCGGCCGAGATGATCGAGCGCGAGCCGGAGCTGGAGGAATGGCGTGGCGGCATGCCGCCGGGGCTGGAAAACCCGCTCGGCGCGCGGGCGCTCTACATCCACGAGGACGGCGTCGACACCCTCTACCGGCTGCACGGGACGATCGAGGACTGGAGCATCGGCCGGGCGGTGTCGAGCGGCTGCGTGCGGCTGCTCAACCAGGACGTCATCGACCTTTACCAGCGCGTGCCGGTCAACACCCCGATCCTGGTGGTGTGATCGGCGTCGGCCGTCGCTTTATCGCGTTTCGCCGGCCCCGGCGGAGCGCTAGCCGCCGACGAAAAGCTGGATGATCACCGCGTTGGCGAGGTCGACAAAGAAGGCGGAAACCAGCGGCAAGACAATGAAGGCGAGCGGCGCCGGCCCGTACCGCTTGGTGACCGAGGACATATTGGCGATCGCGGTGGGCGTGGCGCCCAGCGTGAACCCGGCGAAGCCGGAACTCAGCACGGCGGCGGTGTAGTCGCCGCCAAGCAGGCGGAAGAAGACGAACAGAATGAACAGGACGGTGACGGCGACCTGCAGGAACATCACCACGAACAGCGGGCCGGCGGCGCCGGCCAGCGTCCAAAGCTGCAGGCTCATCAATGACATGGCGAGGAAGACCGACAGGCTGTAGTCGGAGATCACCGCCAGCGCTCGTGTCCGCGCCGGCCATGGCAGTCGCTTGAAGATCACCGGGATGGTGTTGGACATGATGATCGCGACGATCAGGCAGGGGACGAACAGCGGCAGCTTCAGTCCGGCCGCGGCGATCGCTTCGTTGGCTGCGTAGCCGAAGATGATCGCGACGTTCACCGCCAGGATCGATCGCATCAGGCTCAAATGGTTGATTTCTTCGTCCTTCCTGGTCTCCGGCAGGCCGACGATGGGTCCGTCCGCTGCCACCGGCTGAAGGTTTCGCCGCTCGATCAACGTCTTGGCGATCGGTCCGCCGACCAGCGCGGCGCAGATCAGGCCGAGGGTGGCGGCAGCGATGCCGATCTCCTCGGCGGCTTCAAAGTTGGCCTGCTCGACGACCGTCGGGCCCCAGGCGATCGCGGTTCCATGCCCGCCGATCAGGGACGCCGAACCCAGCATCACGCTGACCGAACTGGGCAGATCGAAAACGACCGTCCCGAACAAGCCGATGCCGTTCTGCATGACGATGAAGACCACGGTCATGGCGAGGAGGAGGGCGAGCAGGCGGCCACCGGCGATCAGGTCGGAAAATCGCGCGTTCAGTCCGATGGCCGCGAAGAAGAACAGGAGCAGGGTGTCCCGTGGTTCGAGGTCGAACACGATTTCGATGTCGATCCAGGCGTAGGCGGCCCAGACGATGAGCGCCGTCGCCAGCCCCCCGGAAACCGGCTCCGGTATGCTGTAGTCGCTGAGGAACCGCACATGCCGCGTCAGGAAGGCGCCGAGGAAGAACACGACGATCCCGAGTGTCAACGCCAGGAAGCTGGGAATCTCGACAAGCTGCCCGCTGGCATTGATTTCCATGAGGTTTCTCGCCGCTTGTGCTGACAACCGATCTTCACGTCAAACCACTATCAATCGGCCGAGCAAAGGTCACCGGTCCTGTCGGCGAGGCGCGCCGAAACGGACCCTTCGCGAGGAGAGCCACGCATCAGAACGGGTGTGGTCTGATTCATCGACGGCCGGAAGCCGTTGACCTATGGTCCGCGCGCGGATTGCCGCTATCTGCGATGCGATGTCCCTGTTTGAGGCGATGACCGGAGTGCGGTCTATGAAGGTCTTGCTTGTGGCGCTGGTTGCCGGTCTGGCGCTCGTCGCTCCACCGGCTGCGGCCGAGGACCCTCCGGCTACCGCGGTCGCGCAGATCGAGGGGGTGGGGTTCGCGCCCGATGACGTTGGCTACCTGGTCGTCGATCTCAAGACCGGAAAAACGCTGGCGGAGTACAATGCCGATCAGCCGTTCATCCCCGCCTCCGTCGCCAAAATCCCGCCGATGGCCGCGGCGCTGGAGATCCTCGGCGCGGATCATCGGTTCGAAACCACGCTTCTCGTCAAAGGCGATGTGGAGGACGGCACGCTTACCGGTACGCTGGTCCTGCGCGGCGGGGGCGATCCGTTTCTCTCCGGCGATGAGCTTCAACTTATGGCCAAGGCGCTGGTCGAGGCAGGCATCAGCGCGATCGACGGTGACTTCCTCTACGACGCCAGCGCCTTAATCGAGGCGCCGTACATCAATCCGCGGCAACCGGAGGCCGCCGGGTACAACACCGGGGTCAGCGCGCTTTCCGTCAACTTCAACCGAGTCCGCCTCAATTGGGAGAAGGGCAGTGCCGAGCCCTCCGCCGGCGTGAACGCGGTCAGCGAGGGCGTGACCCAGCCGATCGACGCGATCGGTCTAGCGTTTGCCGAGGAGGCGCCGCCCGGGCCCTTTATCCGTGCCCACACCCCCGTGGATGACCTTTGGTTGCTCTCTCCCGAACTCGAGCCGCGGGGTGAGGACTGGCTTCCAGTGGGGAACCCCTCTCTGATCACCGCGGAGATTTTCAGGGCGTTTGCCGCCACCGAGGGTGTCGAACTTCCCGAGCCGAAGCCCGGTATCGCGCCGGACGGTGCGCGCGTGGTGGTGAGCCACGAAAGCTTGCCGCTTGCCGAGATCGTTCGCGGCGTGATGCGCTACTCCAACAATCTGTCGGCGGAACTCGTCGGGCTGGCCGCCACCCGGGCGGTCACCGACCGCCGCAGGTCGTTGCAGGGTTCGGCCGAGACGATCACCGCGTGGTGGCGGTCGCGGCTTGCGGATGCCGACTGGGCCGGCTTCGCGATCGAGAACCACTCCGGCCTGTCGTCAACGTCCCGCGCCACGCCGCGTCAGATCGTCGAGATCCTGGAAGACGTTGTGGGGTCAATCGGCGACGACGACTTCCACGGACTGTTGCCGGAGATCAGCTGGAAGGGCGTTGAAGGTTCGGCGCGGGTCAAGACCGGGACGATCGCCTATGCGCGCGGGCTCGCCGGGTACATCGACACAGCCAGGGGGAACCGATTGGCGTTTGCCATCTTCATCGACGACAAAGAGAAGCGCGCTGCTCTCGACGCCGCATTCGACCCCCGGGTCAGGACCATCGATCCAGCCTCGCAGCCGTGGCGCCGAGGGGCGCTCAGCCTCGAACAGGACCTGACCACCGACTGGGCGGAGCGGTTCTAGTCGGCCGGCTCGGACGCCGCCAGTTCTCCATGGCGCCGGTTTCGGACAACGCGGGGCTCGCGCTACGGTGCGGGTCATGTTGACGGTTCTGCGAAACCGCACCTATCGCCGCCTGTTCCTGGCGCAGGTCATCGCGCTGACGGGTACCGGCCTGATGACCGTGGCGCTGGCGCTGCTTGCCTTCGAACTTGCCGGCGACGAAGCGGGCGTCGTCCTCGGCACGGCGCTGGCGATCAAGATGATCGTCTATGTCGGCTTCGCGCCGTTCGCCGGGGTGATCGCATCACGGATGCCCCGGCGGACCTTTCTGGTCGCGCTCGACGTGGTGCGAGCTGCCCTGGTGCTGGCGCTGCCCTTTGTCGACGCCGTCTGGCAGATCTACGTGATCGTCGCCGTGCTTCAGACCGCATCGGCGCTGTTCACGCCGACCTTTCAGGCGACGATATCGGACATCCTGACCGACGAGCGCGACTACACCCGCGCGTTGGCGCTGTCCCGCCTCGCCTACGATCTGGAAAACCTGCTCAGTCCGGCGCTGGCGGCGGTACTTGTCGCTCTGGTCGGTTTCCCGTGGCTATTCGCTGGAACGGCGATCGGGTTCCTCCTCTCCGCCGCTTTGGTGATCCTCGTGCGGCTTCCGGCGTTACACGCTCGGCGCGACCGTCTGCAAAGCGTCGCCCGTGGCCTGCGTGTCTATCGCGAGACGCCGCGGCTTCGCGGGGTGTTCGCCGTCAATCTCGCGGTCGCGGCCGCTGGGGCGATGGTGCTGGTCAACACGGTGGTGCTGGTGCGCGGCATACTCGGCCTCGACGACACCGCGGTCGCCGTTGCCCTTTCCGCTTTCGGCGGCGGTTCGATGCTCGCCGCCCTGGCGCTGCCGCGCTTGCTGGAACGAACGGGCGATCGCACGGTGATGATCGCCGCGGCGGCAGGAGCCGCGGTCCTCCTGCTCGCCGGTTCTCCGGTGCTCGCGTTTGCCGGGTCCGCCGCGCTATGGCCGGCGCTGCTGTCGCTCTGGGCGATGCTCGGATTCTGCTACGCGGCGGCTCAGGTGCCCGTCGGCCGGGTGCTGCGCCGCTCCTCGCATTCCGAGGACCGCCCGGCAGTCTTCGCCGCCCAGTTTTCGCTGTCGCACGCCGGCTGGCTGGTCGCCTATCCGCTCGCGGGCTGGCTTGGCGAGGCCGCCGGCATGCCAACGACCTTCCTCGTTTTCGGCGGTTTGGCCGCCCTTGCCACGGCCATGGCGTCATGGGTCTGGCCGCGCCCCGATCCCGAGATACTGGCGCACGACCACCCGGATCTCGCCCCCGATCATCCTCATCTTGCCGGCGCGGGGCCGCATGCCCACGCCTATGTGGTCGACGACCTGCACCTGCGCTGGCCGGACCCGGCGCGTTAACCCGGTCACACCTTCGAAGTTGTTTGTGGCGCCATTCACAGCGATATCGGCGGGATTCGCTAGGTTCACCTTATCGAAACGCCGCGCACCGGCGGCAGCGGAACCGACGAGGCAAACCATGGCCAAGCATCTCACCAAGGCGATTTCCGGCGCAGCCGCTATCGGCGTTGTGGTTGCTTCCGCAGCCGTGGCGTTCGCCAGCATCAGCGGTAACCTCGCCAGCGAGCGTCCCACCGTCGAGATCATGCCGGGGATGGACGAAGCGCTGTTGCCGACCCCGACCACGGCCGGTGTCGAGTTGTTCGTCGCCGAAATGGGAAGCGGTGCCAACGGGTGCCTGACCGAGGTCGATGTGATTCGTCGCCTCAACGACGAACGGCTGAAGGTCGGAGGCGAGACCGTCACCCTGGTCGACGGGCTCGATCAGGCCTTTGCCGATGAGTGGCGTCGTCAGGCGTCCCTCGCGACCGTCGATGTGTCGGGTGTTTTCGCCCACGTCTTCGGCGATGGCGCCGATGCAATCGTCGATGTGGTCGAGCTCGACGGTAACGGTTGCGCCATGAGCCGGACGCTGCTGACCGGCGACGACTGGGACTATCTGCTGAGCCGCGCCGCCGGTCAGGAAGTCTGACGAAAACCGCGATAATCTTGACATCGGGAGGCGGCGTCCATAGGTTCCCGCCGAATTTCGAGCCGATGTGCTCGATCCGTCGAGCCACCGGAAGACCGATGAAGATCCGCAACTCCCTTCGTTCGCTGCGCAAGCGCCACCGGGCCAATCGCATTGTGCGCCGCAAAGGCCGCGTTTACGTCATCAACAAGGCGAACCCGCGCTTCAAGGCCCGCCAGGGCTGATCGGCGCGCACCGCGCCGGCCTTCACATCCGCTTGTTTTGACCCGAAACCCTCGCACGCGGTAACCTTGCCGCATGCGATACCTGTTGTTTGGCGCCGTGCTGGCGCTTGCCCTGATACTGGGCGGTGGTGAGAAGCCGGCGCGCGCGCAAGAGTCGGCTGCGCCAGCGCCGGATATAGAAGCGGGTACCGAGCCCTTCGCGCCCACCGAGGCGGAGCGGATCGACGCCCTGTTCGCGACACTCGCCGACACCGACGACGTGGAGTCGGCGAAGGAGGCCGAGCGGGCGATTCTGCGCCTCTGGATGGAGTCGGGCAGCGAGACGGTCGACCTGCTGATGGACTGGTCGATGACCGCCATGCAGGCCGACAATCATGCTCGGGCGCTCGACTTTCTCGACCGCGTCGTGCTGATGCAGCCGGACTACGCCGAAGGGTGGAACAAGCGGGCGACGGTCCATTTCCTGACCGAAGACTACAATCGCTCGATCGCCGACATCGGTAAGGTGCTGGAACTCGAGCCGCGCCATTTCGGAGCCCTGAGCGGGCTCGGGATGATCTTCCGTTCCATCGGCGAGGAAGAGCGCGCGATGACCGCGTTTCGCGAAGCGCTGGCGGTCAATCCTCACCTCGAAGAGGTCAAAAAAGCGCTGACCGAACTGGAAGCGACCCACGAGGGTCAGGCACTGTAGCCGACGGGTCGGCTACTTCCGCAGCAGGTCCCCGCCGTGGCTGCCGATAAACGCGACGCGTAGCATGTTGGTCGCGCCGGGCGTGCCGATCGGCAGGCCGGCGGTGACGATGATGCGCTGGCCCGGTTCGGCGATCTTTTCCTGGGTTGCCACCTGGCACGCCCGGTCGATCATTTCTTCCAAGGTATCCGGCTCCTTGCCGGCGACGCAGTGAAGCCCCCAGACGATCGACAGGCGACGGGCGGTGGTGATGACCGGCGACATGGAGATGATCGGCGTGAGTGGACGCTCGCGGGCGGTGCGCATCGCGGTGGCGCCGGAGGCGGTGTAGCAGCAGATCGCCGCGAGGTTGAGGGTCTCGGCGATCTGCCGCGATCCGGCGGAAATCGCGTCGGCGATGGTCGGTTCCGGCTCGGCGCGCTGGGCATAGATGATGTTGGGGTAGTTGGGGTCGCGCTCCACCTCGATGGCGATTCGGTCCATGGTCGCCACCGCCTCGACCGGGAACGATCCGGAGGCCGACTCCGCTGACAGCATCACCGCATCGGCTCCCTCGAATACCGCTGTTGAAACGTCGGAAACCTCGGCCCGGGTGGGCACCGGTGCGGTTATCATCGACTCCAGCATTTGCGTTGCGACGACTACCGGCTTGCCGGCGCTGCGCGCCGCCCGGGTGATGTGCTTCTGGATACCGGGCACGCGTTCCAGCGGGACCTCGACGCCGAGATCGCCACGCGCGACCATCAGGGCGTCGGCCTGGTCGATGATGGCATCGAGGCGTTCGACCGCCTGCGGCTTTTCGATCTTCGCCATGACCGCGGCGCGGCCACGGGCGACCTTCTTCACCTCCGCAAGGTCTTCCGGCCGCTGAACGAAGGAGAGCGCGATCCAGTCGACGCCGGCGTTGAGCGCGGCCTCCAGATCGGACCGGTCCTTTTCAGTCAGCGCGCCCATGGCAAGGGTCGTGTCGGGAACGCTGACCCCTTTGCGGTCGGAAAGCCGGGTGCCGGCTTCGACGAATGTTTTCGCGCTGGTCTCGTCGCTTTCGGTAACCCTCAGACGGACCCGGCCGTCATCGAGCAGCAGGCGATGGTCGGGCTTGATGGCCGCCAGGATTTCGGGATGCGGCAGGTAGACCCGCTCCTGGGTGCCGGGGGTCGGATCGCTGTCGAGGGTGAAGGTGTCGCCGGGCGTGATCTCAATGGAGCCGTGGGCGAATTTGCCGATCCGGAGCTTCGGTCCCTGGAGATCGGCAAGGATGCCGATCGGCCGCGGGCCCTCGGTTTCGACCGCGCGGATCGTGTTCACCAGTCGCCGCAGCGTCTGGTGATCGCTGTGGCTCATATTGATACGGAAGACGTCCGCGCCCGAATCGGCCAGCGCCTTGATCTTGGCTTTGTCTGAGGAAGATGGACCGAGAGTCGCAAGGATCTTGACCTTGCGCCGCCGTTTCATCGACCACCGGTTCCGATTTCGCCAGGTTCGGTGAGCTGGACGGTCCAGCTACGCTGCTCGCCGGTGTCGACTTCGAAGAAGCCCGTCCGATCGAAGCCGCGGGCCACGCAATCCTCGATGCCGTGAATCGTGAACATCTTGTCGCGCGTGCACATCGCGGCCTTACCGCCCCAGATCCCGCCCTGATCGTAGTCAATGGCGTAAACGTAATAGAACCGCGAGACCAGAGGCCCGGCCATCAATGTCTCGCAACTGCTGGCATCGACGTTCCACCAGCCTTCGGTGGTCCAGCGCCGGCCTTCCTTGTAGCCGATAGCGACGCCGACCCGGCTCGTTGTCCGATTGCACAGGCGCAAGCCGCCGGCGACGGTCTCGGCCGTCAGGCCGGAGACTCCATCCGGGGCGGCGCCGGCCTCCATGATTCGGATTTGCGGCCCGCCGTCCGGCTGCAGCATGAGGTAAGCGCCTGTCGCCGCGGCCGCGAGCAGCGCAATGCTCGCGGTGACGACCGCTTTCCGGTGCCATGATCTGGAGGCGCGCGATCGCATCGGGTCGGAGCTGGCGAACCGGTTCTTGTGGTTATTCAGTATCGCACTTATCGCTCGTCGCCTTTTGCCATGTCAACGCGGTTGGGGCTGATTTCATTACCTTTTTTTCTCACCCGAGCCGGTCGAGCGAGCGTTTAGGCGGCGAACAGGTGAAGTGCAATGGCGGCAGGATCATGACCGCCGCGCGTTCGGTCTGGCGATGTAGATACCGCCGAGAATCAGGACGCCGCCAACCGCCTGAATCGGCGATAAGGCCTCGGCGAAGATCAGCCACGCCAGTGTGGCGGCGACCAGGGACCCGAGAAACGTGACCAGGGAGGAAAACGCCGCCGGAAGGTGGCCGAGCGCGTAGGCCAGAAAGCCCTGTCCGCCGGCGTGGCTGAAATAGGAAAGCCCGATCAGCGCGAGAATGCCGCCGCCGGTGGCGGGGATGAGGCTGTCGCCGGCGATGAACGCCGCGATGATCAGGACCAGCGCACTGATCAGGGATGACTGGAAGAGAATCTGACCGGTTCCGGCGGTGCGGCGAGCGACCCGGATCGCCATGAAATAGGCCCCGAAGAACACGGAGGTGGCGATTCCGTAGAGGTCGCCTTCCAGCCGGTCGGGCGCGAACGATACGCTGGAGCCGACCAGCGCAGCGGCGCCGGCGACACACAGGAGCAGCCCAACGACCCCGGCGCGGCCGACTTTCTCACCAATCAGCAGGCCCGAACCAAGCACCACCCAAACCGGCGCCATCATGGCGAGGAACGTGGCGTTGGCGACGGTCGTCTTGAGGATGGCGAGATGCCAGACCAGCAGATCGCCGGCGAACAACAGCCCGGCGACCAGGCTGGCGCCGCTCATCCGAAAGGCCGCGATACCGGCATTGGCCTGGCCGCGGTTTTCCCAGGCGGCCCACAGCCAAATCAGCGGCAGCGCGCCGGCCACCCGCCAGAAGGCACTGGCGAACGGCCCGATCTCGGCCAGCCGCACGAAGATGGGCGATGTCGCCATCGCCAGCGCGGCAAGGAGCAGGGCGGCAAACGGCAGCGCTATCCCGTGGCCGGTATCTGGGTGGGCTCGGGTCGGCTGTCTGTCGGAGGGCGTCACCATGGCACAAAGGCTCGACTTCGCGGCCCAGGGCTATGGTGCCCGGCGGCACTGATTACTATCATTGCGTTATGGATATTGCTGCCCCCGACCTCGCCGATCCACGATCGGACGGCGATGTCTTCGAACCTTGTGTCACGATTCCCGGCGATCCGGCCTATGGCCTGATCCTGTTGTGCGACCATGCCGAGAACCGGCTCCCCGAGGACTACGGAACGCTGGGCCTGCCGGACGCGGAGTTCGACCGTCACATCGCCTTCGATCCGGGTGCCGGCCCGGTAACCCGCGGCCTGGCCGAGCGGCTCGGCGCGCCGGCGGTTCTGACCACGTTCTCGCGATTGCTGATCGATCCGAATCGGAGCGCCGACGATCCGACCCTGATCATGCGCCTGTCCGACGGCGCGATCGTGCCGGGCAACCATCACGTCGATGCGGAGGAGCGCGAACGCCGGCTGGCTCGATACTATGAGCCGTATCACGCCGCGGTGGAGCAGGCGATCGAACGATCACTGGCCGCCGGTGTCGTGCCGGCGCTGGTTTCGGTGCACTCGTTCACGCCCGTGTGGCGCGGACGCGGGCGGCCGTGGCAGATCGGCGTTCTGTGGGATTCCGATCCGCGGCTCGCTTTGCCGATGGTGGAGCGGCTCGCCACCGACAAGACGCTGATGGTCGGCGACAACGAGCCCTATTCGGGCGCGCTGATTCGCGACAGCATGTACCGGCATGGCACCCGGCGCGGTCTGGCCCACGCCCTCATCGAACTCCGCCAGGATCTGATCTCCGATCCCGACGGTGTGGCCGAATGGGTCGATCGGCTGGCGCCCATTCTCGCCGATCTGAACGCGCTTCCCGAGGTGCACGAGGTGCGCCACTTCGGCTCGCGGACCGGACCGGTCGATCCCATCTGATCCCGACACGCCCAAGTCTGAACGAGAAAGGCAGCCGCCATGGCGGATATCGACGATGCGACCCGGACTGAGCTCGAGGCGGCCGCTTTCCGCCGGCTGGTCGAGCACCTCAGGGAGCGAACCGACGTGCAGAACATCGACCTGATGAACCTGGCCGGTTTCTGTCGCAACTGCCTCTCCAACTGGTACCGCGACGCGGCCGAGGAGAAGGGCGTTACCCTCGACAAGGACGCGGCCCGCGAGATCATCTATGGGATGCCCTATGCGGAATGGCGGGCGCGATACCAGACCGAGGCCTCCCCGGAGCAGCAGGCGGCCTTCGAGAAGAACAAGCCACAGCATTAGGCCCGCCCGGCCTTGACCGGTGCGCCGCGGCCGGGCAAGCAGCGTGTCCGCGGAAGTGCAGGAGAGTCGACGGATGGCGCAGACGGGTGGAATTGCCGGAGATCAGATACGCTCGATCATCGAGCGGATCGAACGGCTTGAGGAAGAGAAGCAGGCGCTCGCCGACGACATCAGGGAAGTTTATGCGGAAGCCAAGGCAAACGGCTTCGACACCAAGATCCTGAGACAGGTGGTGCGCCTCCGCAAACAGGATACCGCCGAACGCCAGGAACAGGAGGCGCTTCTCGACCTCTATCTCCACGCGCTCGGCATGCGCGGCGAGCCCACCAGTCAGGCCGGCTGAAGACGCATCAGCAACGCCCTAACGCAGCAACAGCGCGCGGCCGCGCGAATCACGTCTGTTTGTTTGTGGTGAATTGCGCGCCTCAGCGCGAGGCGAGAACCCGGGGGCCGTTCAGGTCGACAACCAGCGGTGAAACCGCCGACCGGTCGAACCGGTCGGTGCGGAGCTGATCGCCGAGGTTACGGAAACCGGTGGCCAGCGCCGCCTGCGGCGTCGCGAACAATTCCGGTGTCCGGTCGAATGCCGGGACGGTCAGAAGCGCATAGCGCTTTTCGCGGGTCGACGGCGCGGCGATCCAAAGCCTGAGGCTCTGGGTGTCGAGCTTGGTGAGGGTCAGATCAGCCGGGAACAGTGCGTCGTCGCGCGCGGTCCGCACCGGCTGGACCAGAACCGGGGCCGGCTTTGCTTCGACGTTCCGGATCGGATTGGTCTGCGGCAGCGGTACGCCGGAAACGGTCAGGCGGTCGACCGGCTCGGCGTCCTGCGGCTCGGCGGTGGCCGAGGCATAGGCGAGCACCGGCGGTACGGTGTCGTCGATCCGGTCGCCATCGCCACTGAGCACCGCGGTGGTGATGGCATCGGCGCGCAGCGGCCGGCTGAGATCGACGTCGACCGTGGAAACAACGGCGGTCGGGCGGATCGGCAGCGATGCGGTGCGTGACGCCGAAACCGGGGTCGGCTGGGCCGATCCGTAGCGTTTGACCAATGCCGCGATCAGATCGACCGGAGCGCCGGTCTGCGCACCGTAGGCGGTATCGAAGGCGACCTGCACGGTGGTGGAAGGCTGGGCAGGCGGCGCCTTGGCGAACAGGTTGTCGGAGAAACGGCCGCGACGATCGACCGGCTCGGCCTTGGGCGGATAGGCGAGCAACGTGCCATCGGTCTCGACCGGCTCTTCGGCTTGCGTTTCCGCGGCGGCGATCAGCACCGACGGCAGGTCGCGCAGCGGAGCCAAGCGCGGTAGCGGCATCTCGGCCGCGGCGACGGCCACGGGCGGCACGACGCCGGTCTTGGCGACCGCGATCCCGCGGGCCTTGCGCATCTTGTAAGCGGCCAGCGCCTGAGCGTAGCCGGGGAGCGCCTTGCCGTCGGACGGCACGTGCAGCGTCTTGCCCTCGGGGAAGACCTTGACGAGCTGCCGACGGCTCATCTTCGGCCAATGGCGCACCGCGCCGGTGTCCATGTGGATGAACGGTGAGCCGGAGCTCGGATAGAAGCCGACGCCGCCAGCCTGCATCCGCATGCCGATGGCGCGCATCTTGGCGAGGTCAACGCCCGGGATGAAGAAATCGATCGCCTGGCCTTTGACGTGCAGGCTGTTCCGCGCCACGCCGCGGCCCCGACGGCGGAGCATGTCGTTGGTTTCGCGTGACCGGTAGCCGCAGATCACGGTGATCGGCTGGCGCGCGCCGGTCTGGCGGTAGACTTCCCAGAGGATATCGTAGAGCTGCGGGTCCATCTTGGTCGGCTCGTTCCGCCGCCAGTCCCGCATGAAATAGTCGAGTTCCTTCACCCCGCTTTGAACGAAGCGCCCGTCACGTTTGTAGACGATCGTGGCGTTTTCTTTGGTGTGGGCGTTGTAAAGGGTCAGGGAGCGTTCTTCAGCCGAGGCAGAGGCTCCAACGAGGCCAAGCGCGACAACCGCACCGGCCCCGATCTTCACGAGCGACCGGCACAACCGCCGTCCTCGCTCGCCCGCCTGCTTTACCCCGTCTGTCAGCAAAATCCCGTCGCCGTCCTTGGCCGTGGTCGGGGCCAATCCCCCCTAACGGTGCACCTTGCCGGACCGAGGTTAACGTCTCTTTACCAACTTGAGACAACAGCCCCACCCGGGACCGGCATGAGTCATCCGATTACGGTTGGATCGTGGCATTTACGAGGCGTGAAGGCAACCGGCGGATTGCCGCGCTTTGGCCGTTTTCAAGACAATCCCAAGGCTTTGGCCACCCGCTTGTCGTGGCCGTAAATGTCGTCGCGCACCTGAAGATTGCCGCGATCGTCGATCCACGCGGTAAAGTAAGTGACGTGCACGGGAATCGTTTGTTCGAGATTCACCCATTTCTCGCCGCCGCCGACCATCTTGCGCAGGCGTTCGCCTTCGACGCCGGGGGTATGGGCGAGCAGGGCGTCGGCGAAGTCCCAGGGCTGATGAACGCGGACGCAGCCGTGGCTGAAAGCGCGCGTTTCACGCTCAAACAGGCTCTTCGACGGGGTATCGTGAAGATAAACCGCATATTTGTTGGGAAACAGGAACTTGACCTGGCCGAGGGCATTGCGCGAGCCGGGCGGCTGCTTGATCTGGATCCTGCTCATGTTGACCCGCCGCCAGTTGATCGTGCGGGGGTTCACCGCGCGAAACCGGCCGCGGACATTGGCATAAACCTTGTAGCCGCGAAGCCGGCTCCCCGCCCGAAGCTTCGGCAGCATCTCGTTGCGGGCGATCGATGCCGGCACGTTCCACACCGGATTCACGACCACATGCTCGATCTCGTCCGAAAAGACCGGTGTCTGGTGAATGGTCTTGCCGACCACGACGCGCGTCGTGTGGACCACTTCGTCGTTTTTGTAGATGTCGAGATTGTAGTTCGGAACGTTGACCCGGACGTAGAAGTCGCCGAGGTGGCGCGGCATCCAGCGCCAGCGTTCCATATTGGCGAGGATGATGGCGACGTCGTTGCGCGGGCCCCGGTTGAACGCGGCGAGCGTCCGCTTGCCGACAATGCCGTCCGCTTTCAGCCGCGATTGCTTTTGAAACGCCTTGATCGCGGCGACCACATCGCCGCCGTAGAGGTTCGGGTCCTCGACCGCGCTGGCCAGTTCGAGCCGCTCGCGGATCATCGGCACACGGAGATCGGTCATGCCCGCCTTGATCAGCGGCCCGCCGGGAATCTCGGGTTTCTCTTCCGCGGCGGTCTTCGCCCGGGCATCCGCCAATGCGGCGCGGAGGGCCCCGAACTCGGGCTGCGGCGGGTTATAGGCGGCAAGCGCCACGGCGGGTTCGGGCGCCCGGGAGACGAGGCCAAGGACGTCCGATGCTTTTAAGTGCTTGCGTTCATAGCCGAAATTGCCGCTGAGCTCGGTCGGCTCGAGGCGGCCGCCATAGGCGTCGCGGGCATAATCGATGACCGCCTGGCTTAGCGTCAGGTCGGCCTCGGCGGCGCGCAACGGCGTGGCGGCCTGATAGCGCCCCACGCTTTGACGTGGGAGGCGGTAATCGACCGGGTCGAGGCCGTCGGTATTGGCGTCCTTGATGCGGACGATGAGGGAGATCGCATCATCGGTGAGCGCGCCGTCCTCAACCCAAACCGGGGCAAAGCCGCGGGCCTTGTAGAACGCTGCGATCGCCTCCGCGTCGGCCTTGGCGATCAGATCCTCGTCGGCGGCTGTGTCGAGGAGCGACCGCATGGTCAGTGTGCGGGCATCGACCGTAGGGCCGTACAGCGTAGGGCCGACGGGCGTTACGACCTTTGGATCGTCGTCCGTGTCCCTCACAGGCGAGGCATGCACGCTGCCGGTCACCAACGCCAGGACGGCAAGACTTGCCGCCATCCGAGTCGCCCGATCGAATGTCATGCCCGTTGCCTCTCGCTGCTTTGCCGACGTACGGATACGCATCGTCTCCAGGAGACTAGCCGTCGCCGCATTTCAACCCTAGTTGATCCAAGTAAAAATGAGTTTACCGGCGCATTTCGGCCGTGCAGTGAACGCGGTCGCAGCTGGGGTTCTCTCCTCCGGTAGTGTGGCTTTTCGGATACACCCGTCGGTGCCTGAAGGTGGTGCCGCCGGCCGCTCGTGTTGACAAGCGACGCGGATACCGGCACCGGCTGCGCCGAGCATGAGCGCGAACGACAGTTCTAAGAGCCCAAAGGTCGACGATGACCCCTTCCGATCCCTTCGCCGCCACCGAGGACAAGCCATACGGCGATCTGCCCGAGTGGAACCTGGACGATCTCTATCCGGGGTCGGATTCGCCAGAACTAAAGGATGCGCTCGCCAAGGCGGCGGCCGATTCGATCGCCTTTGAAGAGCGCTTCAAGGGCAGGCTGGTCGATCTTGCCAATGGCGCGGACGCGGGCGAGGCACTCGCCGAAGCCGTCAAGGCCTTCGAGGCGCTGGAGGATCTCCTCGGCCGGATCATGTCATACGCCGGCCTCCTCCACGCCGACGACACCACCGATCCGGCGCGATCGAAGTTCTACGGCGACGTGCAGGAGAAGATCACCGCGGCGAGCTCGCATTTGCTGTTCTTCCAGCTCGAGCTCAACCGGATCGACGACGCATTGCTCGACAAGGCGATGGCCGATCCTGCGCTCGGCCACTATCGGCCGTGGCTCGAGGACATCCGCCGCGAAAAGCCCTACCAACTCGAGGACCGAGTCGAGCAGCTCTTCCACGAGAAGTCGGTCACCGGCCGCGGCGCATGGAACCGTCTGTTCGATGAGACCATGGCGAGCCTGCGGTTTTCGGTCGCCGGCGAGGACCTGGCGATCGAGCCGACGCTGAACTTGCTACAAGACCCGGACGCCGAGAAACGAAAAGCCGCGGCCGAGGCGCTGGCGGAGACCTTTGCGGCGAACCTCAGGCTCTTCACCCAGATCACCAACACGCTCGCCAAGGACAAGGAGATCTCCGACCGTTGGCGGGGGTTCGAGGATGTGGCGGCGTCCCGTCATCTCGCCAATCGGGTCGAACCTGAGGTGGTCGATGCACTGGTGACCGCCGTTCGCGGCGCCTATCCGCGGCTGTCGCATCGCTACTATCGCCTCAAGGCAAAATGGTTTGGCCGCGACCATCTCGACCACTGGGATCGTAATGCGCCGCTACCGGAGGTCCCGTCACCGACCATCCGATTCGACGAAGCCCGCGCTACCGTGCTCGGCGCCTACGGCCTGTTCTCGCCGGACATGGCCAACATCGCCCGGCAGTTCTTCGACGACCGCTGGATCGACGCGCCGGTTCGGCCCGGCAAGGCCCCTGGCGCCTTCTCGCATCCGACGGTGCCGAGCGCCCACCCCTACATCCTGCTCAACTATCAGGGTCGCATCCGCGACGTCATGACCCTTGCCCACGAACTCGGGCACGGGGTCCATCAGGTGCTCGCCGGGCCGCAAGGGCCGCTGATGGCGCCGACGCCGCTGACGCTCGCCGAAACCGCCAGCGTTTTCGGCGAGATGCTGACCTTCCAGGCGGTTCTGTCGGAAACCACCGATCCGGTCCATAAGAAGGCGATGCTCGCCGCCAAGGTCGAGGACATGATCAATACGGTGGTCCGGCAGATCGCGTTCTACAGCTTCGAGCGCGCGGTTCATGGCGAGCGCCGCAACGGCGAACTGACTGCGGACCGGCTTGGCGAACTATGGATGGACGTCCAGGGCGAAAGCCTCGGTCCGGCGATCAAGTTGCAGCCGGGCTACGAGGTGTTCTGGAGCTACATCCCGCACTTCATCCACGCGCCGTTCTATGTCTACGCCTATGCCTTCGGCGACTGCCTGGTGAACTCGCTCTATGCCGTCTACGAGGACGCTGAGGCGGGTTTCCAGGAGAAATATCTGGATATGCTCAAGGCGGGCGGCTCAAAGCACCACAAGGCGTTGCTCGCACCGTTCGGGCTCGACGCCAGCGATCCCGGTTTCTGGAAGCGCGGCCTTGACGTGATCGACCGGCTGATCGGCGATCTCGAAGCGATGGAAGCCTGAGGCGATGGTTGACGTTTGCCGCGTTGCGTTTTGTCGCGGCGAGGCCTAACTCGGTTGGACATTCGGCTCGAAAATCGAGGTCAGCGATGCCGTTTCTCTTCTTTCTCCTCCTGATCATCCTCATTGCCACGGTCGGGTTCTGGAACGCGCTCGGCGCGGTCGTCGGCGCTGCGGTGATGATCGTCGTGCTGATCCTGCTGATCGTCGCGGCGGTGGCTCTCGGCGGCTATCTCGTCGCCAGACGGATGCGCTGACACCCAGCCTGGTCGACGGCCAAGCGCTCCATCTGCGACGTTCGTGCCAATGAAAACGCCCCCGGCCTGGCCGGAGGCGTTCCCAGATCGAAGCGGGTTAATCGAAGCGGGTTACAGGTCAGCATCCGCTCCGCAGAGTGGTCGAGGCAGATCAGGCCGCCAGTTGCGGGCGCTTGCCCGCGCGCCGCGATCGATCGAGATAGCGGCGGTTGACCGGGCTGTGCGGCTTGAGCGCGACCCGTTCGTTGGCAAGCCCTTCAGCCAAACCATGCAGGTTGCCGCGCATCGAGGCTTCGATCAGCGTCCAGTCGATGACGTCCCGCTGGGCATGGCTGCCGCCGAAACGGTTGGCGATGTGCCGCACGGCGTGAAGGGTCATCGCTGCCGTCTCGTAGTCGCCGCGCCAGAACGCGGCGAACCCGGCGATCAGCGGCTCTGCGACCTGCCGCGCCCAGCGGCTGGTCTCGATGTCGTCATTCGCTGCATCCCGGTAGGTGGCCAGGATGCGCTCCACGTCCGACTCCCGCCCGGCGCCGAGATACGCCATGGCGGCGTGCCAGTCGTTGAACGGATAGAGCTTGCCGTCGGCGTGTTGCTCCCAGGCGGTTGCGACCTTGTTCCAACGATCGCCGACATCCTGACCCGACACATGCAGGCGCCAGAGCAAGGCGGAGGCATCGACGAGATCGAGCGCAACCTCGCTATCGTCGCCACGCACCCGGTTGTCATAGAGGGCGAAGACTTCATCAGTCTGTCCGAGGTCGAGATGGAACAGCGCCTTGTGCCACCAATTGTGGACCTTGAAGAAGTTGTCGTCACCGGTCCAATGAGGCTCGCGCGCGCTCATCCAGCCAATCCCGTCCTGGGCGCGTCCCTGCATCTCCATGACATGGGCGACGGCGTGATGGGCCCAGCAGTCGAGCGGCTGCAGATCGAGCGCCTGTCGCCCCGCCTCCTCGGCCCGGCCATAGTCGCCGGCCTCCTCGAGGCCGAACGCGTACATGCCCAAGACGATCGGATAGCCGGGAACGTCAGCCGACCACATCGGCAGCACCCGGGCGATGCGATCCCGGAGGTTGCGTGCATCGGCGCGATAGAAGTCCATGAGGTGTCCGGACTGGAGCGCGACGAGGTCGCGGGGATAGGCGAGGTTATGGTGGTCGAGTGCGACCGCGGCGGCCGTCCACTCCCCCGCGTTCAGCAGATCGAGGACCGCGATGTGGGACGCCTCCCTGTCGTCGAGCTCCAACGATCTGGCGACTTCGACGATGGCCCTGGCCTCTTGTGTCGCGTCCGGCTCGGTGGCCAGCGCGAACAGGTATGCCTTGAGGATGTGCCCCATGGCGAAATCCGGACGCGCCGCGATGGCCGTGTCGAGGACCGCGACCGGGTCGCCGCGATAGGTGTTGAACGCTTCTAGAGCCTGATCGAACAGGGCGGCATCCGCGGTGCTGGCGGCGGACAGCCGGTTTCCTTGTTTATCGGTGACCATGGTTGGTTTACTCCATTGTGTGTTGGCCGGCGCCCCATCTCACACTCACGAGCCGTGTTCGGGTAGGGTCGGGCGTGCGGATTGTTTCGGGCGCAAGAGCTGCCTTGAGATGATGGTGGTGTTAGCCGGCGCTTCGAGCGGGGACTAGAGAACTCGCGGTACGCCTCCGGCGTTCGTGATTTGCGCTATATTTCAAAGCCTAACGGCCGGGTGTCGGCGACGGACGCGATCCACCCGGGCGTCAAGTGAACTCGTGGTACAGTGAAACGACGCGGGAGCATGGCAGTGAGCGACGATCAGGAGGCAAAACCGGCGAATACCCGGCAACAGATCCTCGATGTCGCACAAGCGGCTGTGCTCGCCAAGGGTTTCGGAGCGACGTCCATCGACGAACTGATCGCCGCCGTCGGTATCTCCAAAAGCGGCTTCTTCTATCATTTCAGAGACAAGACCGAACTCGCCAAGGCCTTGCTGGAGCGCTACATCGCTCAGGACGAGGAAATCTATGACGACATCTTTGCCCGCGCCGACAGCCTCGACGAAGACCCACTCCACAGCTTCCTGATCGGATTGAAGCTGCTGGCTGAAGTGTTCGCCGATCTGCCGAACGGCCATCCCGGATGCATGGTCGCCACGATCTGCTACCACGAGCAGCTTTTCGACCGCGAAGTTCGCGATCTCAACGCCAAGGCTGTCTTCGGGTGGCGCGAACGTTTTCTGACACGGTTGCAGCGGATCGCGGCGGTTTATCCACCGCGCCTCGACGTGAGGCTGGAGGATCTGGCCGACATGCTGTCCGGTGTTGCCGACGGTGGGATCATCCTGGCGCGGGTGACGCGTGACGGTCAGGCCCTACCCAGGCAAATGATGCTCTACCGCGATTTCATCCGGCTCGTGTTCACCGCGCCGCCACCGAACGCCGGTCGCTCCTTCGCCACCTGATCGGCAACGCCACTTGTTGCATCGCGCCGTCGTCGCTACGTTGTACAGTCTGTACAACGGAGCGGTCCCATGAAGCTTGAAGTCAAGAAAATCGGTAACTCGACCGGCCTGATCCTGCCGAAGGAACTGCTGGCCGAACTGAAGCTCAAGCAGGGCGATTGGCTCTACGTGACCGAGCTTCCGGATGGCGGCGTCCGGCTCACGACGACCGATCCCGAGTTCGATAAGGCTATGGCCATCGCGGAGGATCTTATGGACGAGTACCGCGATACGCTGACCGAACTCGCCAAATGACCGAACCGCGATGGCTGACGATCGACGAGGTGCTTGTGATTCACGAACGTCAGCTCAGCCGGTTCGGCGGCGCGGCGGGCTTGCGCGACAGCGGTCTGCTTGAATCGGCGCTCAATCGACCCATGAACAGGTGGGCTTATGAGCGGGCTGAATTGCCCGAGGTCGCCGCAGCCTACGCGTTTGGGATAGCGCGAAACCACCCGTTCGTCGATGGCAACAAGCGGGTTGCATTCCTTTGCCTTGCGACGTTCTTGCGCCTGAACGGGGTCCCGTTCGCGCCGAAGCAAGAGGACGCGACGATCATCGTCCGCGACCTCGCCGCCGGCCTTGTCGACGAGGACGGGCTGACCCGCTGGATTCGCGACAACTGGCCGGCTGCCTGAGCAGACGTTAGCCCCGCCCGTTGTCGGATTCCGCGACCCTTCGGGCTACACTGCCCTGCCATGAGTGACCGATTTGCCGGCGCCAGGACGGCCGGGGCCTGGGACGACGACTACGGCAGGGGACGCTATGTCGCCGCGCCGCCATTGCCGTTTGCCGGGGACATTCTGGCGAAGGCCGTCGAGACTGGCGTGGCCGATGGATTGGGCCTCTATATCGGCTGCGGTAACGGCCGAAACTACGTCCCGATGGTCGATGCCGGATTGGATCTGATCGGCCTCGACATATCCGCGGTTGCGCTCGAACAACTTGCGATCCGACGTCCCGGCCGCGCTCATCGCCTGGTGCACGGCGATCTCAGCGCACTGCCACCGGGCGAGACCTACGCGATGGTCATCGGTATTCAGGTCTTCCAGCACGGCAACCGGGCCGACGCGCACCGGCACGTGCGTGCCGCTCTCGAACGGGTCGATCCGGGCGGCTTGTTTTGCCTGAGGGTCAACGCGGTCGGCACGGACGTCCTATATCATCATCATGTTTGCGAGCGGTCACCGGATGGGGGGCTGACGGTCAGATACCGCGCCGGGCCAAAAAACGGGCTCGACATCCACTTCTTTGACCGCGAGGAGATCGCAGCGCTGATCCCGCCCGGGTTCGACACGCTGCTGCCGATGCGGCGCGACCGGACCTGGCGAACACGGCCGGCCACCGGACAATGGTCGCAGTGGGAAGGAATCTGGCGTCGCACGCTGGTGTGACCGAACACCGCCACGCCTTCCTCTTTCCCCCATCGCCCCCTAGATAGGCGGGTATGGTCGACGCGCCCGATACCGAACAGAACCGCTTTTCCCGTCGCCTGACCCGCTACGCCCGGGTCGGCGCCAATGTCGGCGGCGTCGCCGCCAAGATGGCCGGCGCCCGGCTAATGGGGCGCGACTTTTCCGACCAGCGCAACGCGGCGGACCTGATGGCGGCACTCGGCGGGCTCAAGGGGCCGCTGATGAAGCTCGCCCAGCTGATTTCCACCGTGCCGGATCTCCTGCCGCCGGAATACGCGGAGGAACTGCAGAAGCTGCAGGCTTCGGCACCGCCGATGGGGCCGGCCTTCGTCAAGCGGCGGATGCGCGCTGAGCTCGGACCGGACTGGAAGACACGGTTCAAGTCGTTCGACGAGAAGCCGTCGGCCGCCGCCTCCCTCGGTCAGGTGCATAAGGCGGTCAGCCTCGAGGGGGAGCGGCTGGCCTGCAAGCTGCAGTACCCCGACATGCAGTCCGCGGTGGAAGCCGACCTCAACCAGCTCGGCATCCTGATGTCGGTGCAGCGCCGCATCAGTCCGGAGATCGATACCCGCGAAATCGCCGAGGAACTGTCCGAACGCTTGCGCGAGGAGCTGGACTATCGGCGCGAGGCGGCGAACGCCACGCTCTATGGTCAAGCGCTCAAGGCGGAGCGCCAAGTCCGCGTGCCGGCGGTTATCCCCGAGCTGTCGACCGGGCGCCTGCTGACCATGACCTGGCTCGACGGCGACCCGCTTCTTACCTTCCTCGATCACAGCCTGGAAGACCGTAACCGCATCGCCACCGCGCTGTTCAAAGCGTGGTGGCATCCGTTCGCGACCCACGGGATCATTCACGGCGATCCCCATCTCGGCAACTACAGCGTCTTCGAGGAGGAGGGCCGGCCGGAAGGGATCAACCTGCTCGACTATGGTTGCATCCGCGTCTTCAACGCCCGTTTCGTCAGTGGCGTGGTCGAGCTGTTCCACGGCTTTCTCAACGACGACCGGGCGCGGATCGTCGAGGCTTACCGGCGCTGGGGCTTCGAGGGGCTTGGCGACGAGCAGATCGACGCGCTCAACATCTGGGCTCGCTTCATCTATGGACCGCTCCTCGACGATCGGGTCCGTACCATCGCCGACGGCATCGATCCGTCCGCGTATGGGCGCAAGGAGGCGTGGCAGGTGAAACAGGCGCTGAAATCCGGCCCGACGATCGTCATCCCGCGCGAGTTCGTGTTGATGGACCGCGCCGCGGTGGGCCTCGGCGCGGTGATGCTGCACCTGAAGGCGGAGCTCAACTTCCACCGTATCTTCGCCGAGACCATCGAGGACTTCGACGAGGGCAAGCTGGCGAAACGCCAGGCGCGGGCGCTGAAAACCGCCGGGCTTGAGGGCGTCCTCTAGGAGGCCGACAATCGAATACAGCACCGGCTCGCGTGTTAGCCTTGGACGAAGCGGTTCTCCGAGGTGGCCCATGCGTCCGATCATCCCCGCGCTTGCCCCGCTCTACGGGGCGCTGACCGAACCCGCCTACGCGCTGCTCCGATTCACCGCCGGCGCGTTTCTCGTGCCTCATGGCCTGTGGAAGCTGTTCGGCATCACTGGCAGCCAGGAGCGGATGATCGCCTTCTTCCAGGCGATCGGCCTCGAGCCGGCGGTGCCGATCATGATCGCCGTCGGTCTGGTCGAAGTGATCGGCGGGGTGCTGATCGCCATCGGCTTCCTCACCCGCCCCGCGGCGCTTGCCGCGACGATCACCACCGCGACCGCGGCACTTTATGTCCACCTGCCGCACGGTTTTTACGTCGACGACGACGGCGTCGAGTTCTCGGCGCTGTGGACCGTCGTGCTCCTGGTGATCGCGATCCAGGGCGGCCGCCGCTGGTCGGTCGACCGGTTGGTCGGGCGGGAGTTTTAGGCCGGCCATTTCGGCCTTTACGCCGCCCAGGCCGCGCCCAAGGCCCGGAGCCGCTATCTGGCGCTCCAGTTGCCGCTTTTGTCCGCTGGAGTCTCGCGACGTTTCCGTTCGCCACCGCCTTTCGACGATCCGGACAGCAGCCCGAAAGCCAGGAACCCGCCCGCGGCGCCGAGCAGCGCGACGATGAGCGCGCTGGCGCTCCCGCCCGACAGGGCGATGGTCGCGAGCATCGTCGATAGTGCAACCAAGCCGACGAGGACGGATTTCACCACCGGGTGGGCGCGGCGAAGGATGGCCACATAGTCGGCCAGGCGGCCCGATCGGCCGGGCCGACCGCCTGGATCGGCCTCCCAAGGCGCGAACCGAACGTCCTGCGGCGGCCATATCTCGGTGTCCGGCTGCTCCGCGAACTCGGACCGGTAGAGCGCCAGTGTTGTTCCGTACTCGTCGCGAAGCCGTTGCTCCTCGGCCTCGCCGTCGCGAGGCGGGCTGTGGTGGAGCGGTTGGCGGAGCGCCTCGGCGCAGAAGCGGTCCCAGTAGTCGCGGGTGTCGGTGAGATGGAGGTGCCAGGCTGCATCCACCTCCCGCGAAGGGGTCACTTCGTGATCGCTGGTGCAGGCGAGGTAGACGAAGCGGCGGTATTCTTCGATGACCCGCCGGGCGAATCCATGGGTCCAGCCCTGCTCGGCGGCGAGCCGGTCGGTGAACGTGAACACCGCTTCGGGCTCGTCAAAGTCATGAGCCTTGATGCGGAGCCACAGGTCAGGATTCGAAACCATGAGGCGATAGTAGCACGGGCTGCGTGCTGCGGTCGTGTCTCGGTGGATTCCGCCGTTGCGTTGTGGCCGACGCCCGCCGACCGCCACCTGGCGACAATCGCGGTCTAGCGCCGGCTGGCAATAATCCCTAGAGCGTCGCCATCGGGTACCAGCGGTCGCCCGGTCAGGTCGCCGGCCAATAGGTCGATGGCCAAATCGGCGGCGTTCAGTTCGCGGCCAATACTCTCGGGTGTGAAATACTGGAGCCAGTTGAAGATGTCCCAATGCTGGTCGGGCTCGACGATCAGATAGCGATCCAGCGTGATTTTCTCGCTTGGGTAAACGAACACGCGCTTGACGGTCACATAGTCGCCTTCCGCCCAGAAACCGTCCATCGCCCGCTCTTCGATCGATGTATGCTCTTGGACCTTTTCGAACGCGCCCATGCCAACGACATCGAAAACGATGTGTCCCTCGAGATTGAGCATATCGCGCATGCGGGTCAACAATGCCGCGCGTTGCGACGGTGGCATGACGCAATAATCGTAGTAAATCAGAGTGACCAAATCGAAGCCGCTGGGCAGTGCGTCGGCGAGGTAGTCGGCAACCCGGTAGCGGACCGGTTCCGGCGTGTGGGCGCGAGCGTAGGCGATCGCGCCGGTCGAAAAGTCGATGCCGGTGACATCGGCTCCTTTTGCCGCCAGCCGACGGGCATAGAGGCCGGCGCCGCAGCCGAGGTCGCACACGGTTTTGCCGGATAGGCCAAGTGCGCTGTCGATCCAGTCGACCGTTCGATCGATCGTCGTCTTCCGCCGGGAGGCGAGGTCGGTGTCCTGGCTGACGTGAAAGTCGAGCATCTGTTTCGCAAGCCAGGGGCGGGTCCACAGGTCGCGAACCGTGGAGCGCGAAAACGGGGCCGGCCGTTGCGCCAGGTCGCGCATGAGGGTGTAGAGGTCGCTTTTCATTTCATGCCGCGTGTCAGCCTCTCGCGGGGCAGCCGGTGGGAGATCCAGGCGGCCGATTACCGGGCGCGCTATGCCGCGCCGGGGAACGGGCCGACGAAGCCGCGGCGGTGTTCGACCTGAAAGATGTTGGAGTTGAGCGAGGCGATCCACTGCTTGCCCTCGGTGGTGAGCTCCAGATAGCCCAGCGCGGGGCCGATCAGCGGCTGGACCCGCTCCCAGAAGAATTCGGGATACTTGTCGATCAGGTCGGCCGGATTGTCGTAGCCGAGCATCTCGGTGGCGCCGATTTCGGCGAACTCCTGGTACAGCGCGTTGGCCTTGCGGTGATAGAACGGGTCGGCCATCTGGCCGATCAGATCGGCGGCCCGCACCAGCGCCCCTTCGCTGTGGGTCTCGCGGTAAACGGGATCGTCGGGGACCGGAAAGCGGGTCATCTCGATGGCGGCGACGATGCGGTCGGCGTCGATGAAGCGGGATTCGCCGAACCGTTCCCGCGCGTAGATCTTGCCGCGGTCGACATGCCAGCGCGAGGAGAAGGCGTCCGACGCGCCGCGCGGCGGCATTTCCCGCCCGCCAGCCTCGTCGATCACGATGCTCTCCGGCGTGTCACCTTCGCACACGCCCCGGACATAGCCGATATCGTGGACGAGGCAGGCGCAGGTGTAGTGGAGCCAATCCTCCGGCGTCAGGGCTTCGGACAGCAGCCGGCCGCGGATGATCTGCTGGCCGACCTCGGTCACCATCATCGTGTGCTCGATGTTGTGGTAGAGCGCGTCGGAATTGCCGATCCGCTCCAGCACCAGCCGGGCCGAGCCGCCGAGGAAGGCGCCATACTCCGGATTCCGGTGGGCGAAGTACTGGAGATAGTGCTCCGACAGGTATTTGCCGAAATTGTCGGCGAGGATCGAAATCGGATTAAGCATGGGCGCCACCCTTCCCAGTCACTGTCTTACGGCGATCGCGCCCGCTTCGCGACCCTGAAGCTGCAAATCTATCGGAATTTCAGTCGCGTGCATGTGACAAAGGTCCGCATCCCCAGCCGCGGTTTGTCCTTGTTCGACCGATTGTAGCGGTCGCAGGGTTTGCTATAACCCGCCCACGCACACGGTCCGCAAGGAGAAGGGTCACATGGCCGAGCAGGACACCAACGAGGTCGGCACCGACTACGCCGATCACGTCCGCATGTATGACGGCTTCATCAGCATAACCAAGTGGGCCACCGGCGCGGTCGTTGTCGTTCTGATCCTGATGGCATTCTTCCTGCTTTAGTTCTCGCCAGGCGTCGCGTCCGCGCCGCCGCATCGGTCCGACCCGTCAGCGGCCTCCGTCCCGCCAACACCGGAATCGCCCATGAAGATCGCCGTTCCGACCGAAATCGACGAGGCCGAACCGCGGGTCGCGGCGACGCCCGAGACGGTGAAGAAGTTCGTCGGCCTCGGTGCCGACGTGGCGGTCCAGGCCGGCGCCGGCGCCGGTTCGCGGATCGACGACGCTGCCTTCGCGGAGGCGGGCGCCACCATCGTCGACGCGGCCGGCCCGCTGCTGGAATCGGCCGACATCGTCCTCAAGGTGCGGCGGCCGACCGAGGCCGAGATCCAGCATCTGAAGCCGGGCGTGCTGGTGATCGGCGCGCTCGACCCGTTCGGCAATGACGAAGCGGTGAAGGCACTGGCCGGGGCCGGTATCGCCGCGTTCGCCATGGAGCTGATGCCGCGGATCACCCGGGCTCAGTCGATGGATGTGCTCTCCAGCCAGGCGAATCTTGCCGGCTATCAGGCGATCGTCGACGCGGCCGAAGCCTTCAGCCGGGCGATGCCGATGATGATGACCGCGGCCGGCACCGTACCGGCGGCGCGGGTGTTCGTCATGGGCGCGGGCGTCGCGGGCTTGCAGGCGATCGCCACCGCCCGCCGGATGGGGGCGGTGGTCAGCGCCACCGACGTGCGGCCGGCGGCCAAGGAACAGGTCGAGTCGCTTGGCGCCAAGTTCATCGCCGTCGAGGACGACGAGTTCAAGCAGGCCGAAACCGCGGGCGGCTACGCCAAGGAAATGTCGCCGGAATATCAGGCCAAGCAGGCGGCGCTGGTCGCCGAGCATCTCGGCAAGCAGGACATCGTGGTGACGACGGCGCTGATCCCCGGGCGCCCGGCGCCGAAGCTGGTGAGCGGCGAGATGGTCGCCTCGATGAAGCCGGGTTCGGTGATCGTCGACCTCGCGGTGGAACGCGGCGGCAATGTCGAGGGCGCCAAACCGGGCGAGATCGCCGACGTCGGCGGGGTCCAGATCATCGGCTACCTCAACGTGCCCGGCCGGATCCCGGCGAGTGCCTCGGCGCTTTATGCGCGCAACCTTTATGCGTTTGTCGAAACGATGATCGATAAGGACGCCAAAGCGCTGGCGGTCGACTGGGACGACGAACTGGTCAAGGCGACCAACCTCACCCGTGACGGGGCCGTGGTGCACCCGGCCTTTAGCGACCAGGAAGGCGAATGATGGCGGAGATGACCCCCGACCAAGCCGCGGCGGCCGCGCAGGCCGCAGCCGATGACGCGAGCGCGGCGGCCGAGACGGCAACCGAAGCGGCGACCGCCGCGCAAGGGTTCGCCGATCAGGCGGCCGAGGCCGCCGGTGGCGTTCTCCACGGGGTGACCGGCGGGGCGATCGACCCGTTCGTCTTCCGCCTCGCCATCTTCGTGCTGGCGATCTTCGTCGGCTACTACGTGGTCTGGTCGGTGACCCCGGCGCTGCATACCCCGCTGATGTCGGTGACCAACGCCATTTCGTCGGTGATCGTCGTCGGCGCGCTGCTCGCGGTCGGCGTCGATGCGGCCACCGACGGCTGGTTGTCCAAGGGCTTCGGCTTCGTCGCGCTGGTGCTCGCGGCGGTGAACATTTTCGGCGGCTTCCTCGTCACCCAGCGCATGCTGGCGATGTACAAGAAGAAAGAGAGGGGCTGAGCGGATGTTGATGGCAGCTCGAACGACGGCCGCGATACCCCGCTTCGCCTCCAGTTTCCAAGCGCGGTTGGCGATTCTGCTGTTGGTTGGGTTCGCCCTTTGTTGCGCAACGTCAGTGGCGGCTCGAGATCTGACGGAGGCGAACAAGGACGCACTGAGGTCCAAAGTCGAGGGCTTTGTTGCGGCCTCGGAGGCCGGGGACTGGGCAACTGTCATCGATGTGATACCGCCGAAGGTGCTGGGCTCCTTGGCAGAGAGTGTGGGCGCTCCTGTCGAGGCCATCCAAAGGGTCATGCTCGATCAGATCGCTGAGGCGATGGCAGTGGCCGTATTCGAAGAAGTCGCCATGGATTTGGACAACAATGAATATGGCGAATTGGCCGACGGTACGTCCTACGCGTTAGTTCCAACCGTAACGATCATGGCCGTGGAAGGGGACCGGTTTCGGACATCGTCCAAGACTTTGGCGATATTCGAGGGCGGAGTTTGGCATCTTATGCGCATCGGAAATGTGCAGCACATCAGCATGCTCAAGCAAGCCTATCCAAGTTTCGTGGGAGTGGAGTTTGAAGGCGAAACCGTTGAGGTGATCGAGTAATGCTGTCGGCCAACATCACCGCCCTTCTCTATCTCGTCTCCGGCGTCTTCTTCATTTTAGCGCTGCGCGGGCTGTCGAGCCCGGAAACCTCGCGCCAGGGCAACATGTTCGGCATCGCCGGCATGGCGATCGCCATCATCACCACGCTGTTGGTGGCATCACCCGGGTGGGGGCCTTTCTTCTTCATCCTGATCGGCCTTGCGGTCGGCGGCGCGGTCGGAGCGATCATCGCCCGGCGCATCCCGATGACGGCGATGCCACAGCTGGTTGCCGCGTTCCATTCGCTGGTCGGCATGGCGGCCGTGCTGGTCGCCGCGGCTGCACTCTACGATCCGGCCGCTTTCGGCATCGGTCAGATCGGCGCCATTCACGGCGCCAGCCTGGTCGAGATGTCGATTGGTGTGGCGATCGGCGCGATGACCTTCACCGGCTCGGTGATCGCGTTCCTGAAGCTCGACGGGCGGATGTCAGGCGCGCCGATCCTGCTCCCGGCGCGCCACGCGATCAACGCCGGGCTGGCGGTCCTGATGATCGTGCTGATCGCCTTCTTCGTCGGCTCGGAAAGCTATTTCCTCTTCTGGCTGATCACGCTGATCGCGCTGGCGATCGGCATCCTGATCATTATCCCGATCGGCGGCGCCGACATGCCGGTGGTGATCTCGATGCTCAACTCTTATTCCGGCTGGGCGGCGGCCGGCATCGGCTTCACCCTCGGCAATACGGCGCTGATCATCACCGGGGCGCTGGTCGGCTCGTCCGGCGCGATCCTCTCCTACATCATGTGCAAGGGGATGAACCGCTCGTTCATCTCGGTGATCCTCGGCGGCTTCGGTGGTGAGACCGCGGCCGCTGATGATGACGGCGTGGTGCGCACGGTCAAGCAGGGCTCGGCCGACGATGCGGCGTTCATCCTCAAGAACGCGTCGAAGGTGATCATCGTTCCCGGCTACGGCATGGCGGTGGCCCAGGCCCAGCACGCCTTGCGCGAGATGGCGGACGAGTTGAAGAAGGAAGGCGTAGAGGTCAAATACGCCATCCATCCGGTCGCCGGCCGCATGCCCGGCCACATGAATGTGCTGCTTGCCGAGGCCAACGTGCCTTACGACGAGGTGTTCGAGCTCGACGACATCAACTCCGAGTTCGCCCAGGCCGACGTCGCCTATGTCATCGGCGCCAACGATGTCACCAATCCGGCGGCTGAGGACGACCCGTCCTCGCCGATCTACGGCATGCCGGTCCTGCAGGTGTGGAAGGCGGGCACGGTGATGTTCGTCAAGCGGTCGCTAGCCTCAGGCTATGCCGGCATCGACAACCCGCTGTTCTACCGCGACAACACCATGATGCTGCTCGGCGACGCCAAGAAGATGACCGAGGGCATCGTCAAGGCGCTGTAGGGCGGGCTTGCCCTTCGGCAGTTCGCGTTTCATGCTTGGCCCCGGGCAACGCGTCCGGGAGGCACGCCCATGAACCAGCCCGATACCGCCGACTGGCAGCCAATGGCGACCGCGCCGCGGGACGGCTCGCGCATCCTGGTGACCATCCGCGCCAGCGAGCAGGGGCCGGCCGAGGTCGATGTGGTCCGCTGGGCGAGAGCCGCGCACGCGGTCGAGCCCGGCTGGGTCGCCACCGATTCCGATGCCATCGCGCCGGTCACCTACACCGCCGGCGAACTCGCCTCGTGGATGCCGCTACCGACGGCACTCTCCGGTCGCAACCGGCCGCGGATCGCCAAAAGCGAGTTACCGCAACCAGACCCCGGCGAGATCGACGGCTCGGCGATCTAGCCGGAGAGCCTCCGATCCGGTCTTGCCATTCCGGTGAGACGGAATGCGCGGCCACGACCAGCCAACCGACGGCCTTCGCCAACTGTTCGTTTATTGATCAGTCTCGACGCGTGGAGGGTCCGACCGCAAATGCGATGCGTCGATGGTGACGTGCGCGACGTTGCTCATTCTAACCGGCAACTGCGGACACGAAATCAGCAGGTTTTCGCCACGGCATGGTCCGTGAAATTCCCCAATCCCCGCAACCGGACGCCCCAAAGGCCGGTCACGCTGTCGGCACCGGCCATGGACGGTCGGCATCTCAAATGACGGGGAATCACTTCAATGGCAAAAGACGGGGAAAGCAAAGGTGGAATCTTTCTTGGCTGGGAGCGTCCGGTCGACGGTGTGGGGACCGTCGCCGAACACGAAGACCATGGTGCGGTCGGGCAGTCGTTGCTGCGACTGGCCGATGCCAACTTCGATGACGGCATCGGTGCGCTGGCCGAGGCCGGTCGACCGAATCCGCGCGAGATCAGCAACGCGGTCGTTGCCCAGCAAGGTGACGAACCGAACGAACTCGGCGCCAGCGCGTTTCTCTTCGCCTGGGGCCAGTTCATCGACCACGACATCGATCTGACCGAAGCCGGCGGGTTGGAGTACGCGCCCATCGCGATCCCGGACGACGATCCGGTCTTCGCGGGCGGCGAGATTCCGTTTTTCCGGGTCGAGCCGGTGCACGGTACCGGCGACACGACACCGCGGGAGTACGAAAACGAAATCACCGCCTTTATCGATGCGTCGATGGTCTACGGCTCCGACGACGGCACCTACGCTGCGCTGCGTGACGAAGGCGGCAAGATGCTCATCGACGAGAACGGCCTGCTCTATTCCACAGGTGGCGGTGTTCTTGCCGGCGATGTACGTGCGGCTGAAAACGCGGCGTTGACCTCGCTCCACACGCTCTTCATTCGGGAGCACAACCGGTGGGTGGACAAGCTCGCCAAGAAGAACCCGGAGCTCACCGGCGAGGAGTTGTACTGGACGGCGCGCAGTTACGTCGAAACCGAAATCCAGGCGATCACCTACAACGAATTCCTGCCGATCCTGGTCGGCGAGGACATGATCGCCGCCTATTCCGGCTACGATCCATCCGTCAATCCGGGGGTATCGGTTGAGTTCTCGACCGCCGCATTTCGCTTCGGCCACAGCCTGATCAATCCCACGCTCCAGCGCCTGGAGGAAAACGGCGAGACCAGCGCCGCCGGCGATCTGTCCCTGCTGGGCGCGTTTTTCGCTCCCGATACGCTCGCCGATGGTGGCTTCGACGCGATGCTGCGCGGCCTCGGCGACAGCGTCTCCCAGGAAGTCGACACGCACGTCATCGAGGAACTGCGGTCGTTTCTGTTCGGCGCCGGCCTCGACCTGCCGGCGTTCAACATCCAGCGCGGCCGCGACCTTGGCGTGGCCAGCTACAACGACCTCCGGGAGGCGGTTGGGCTTGATCGCGCGACAAGCTTCGCCGATGTCACGTCCAACGCCGAACTCGCCGCCGGGCTGGAAGCCGTCTACGGCGATGTCGATGCGCTGGACGCATGGGTCGGCGGCCTTGCCGAGGATCACGTCAACGGCGGTCTGCTGGGCGAGCTGTTCTCGGTGATCGTCATCGATCAGTTCACGCGGCTGCGCGACGGCGACCCCTATTGGAGCGAGGGGAGCGACATGCCGGCCAAGGAGCTCGACGAACTCTGGTCGACCACGCTGTCCGATATCATCGAGCGCAACTCCGACATCGGCGTGATGCAGGACAACGCGTTCATCGCTTACGATCGCATCGGCGGCGACGACGGCGCGAACCTGCTGGAAGGTGGTGACGGACACGACCTGCTGCTCGGGCAGGGCGGCAAGGACACCCTCGTCGGTAACGGCGACGACGACCAACTCGTTGGCGGCCGCGGCAGCGACATCATCAACGGTGGAGCCGGGAACGATGTTCTCGAAGGCGGTGCAGGTGCCGATGTCTTCGTTTTCGCGATGGGTGAAGCCGGCGATGACGTGATCGTCGATTTCGACAAGAAGGATCAGGTCGACCTGACCGATTTCGACGAATTCGCCCAGTTCGACGACCTCGACCTCGTCAAGGGCGACGGCGGCGCGACGTTGATTTTGGCTGACGATCAGACCGTCTCGTTCGAAGGCGTCGGGATCGGCAAACTCAAGGCCGACGACTTCCTGCTCGCCTGAGTATCGCCGGTCCCAGGGATCGGTTTCGTCTGCCTGTGGGTCGCCGGGAAACCGGTGGCCCACGCTTCGAGACGCCACCTTTCCGTCCGCCTACCGCCCCAGCGTCTCCACGACCATGTCTGCCGCCGCGGCGCCGGAGAACTGCTGCTGGCCGGTGATCAGGTTGCCGTCGCGCACGGCAAAGGGCTTGAATGGGCCCGATACGACGAAGTTGGTGTCGGCGAGCTTCCTTGCTTCGTCCTCGATCCAGAACGGCTGGATTTTTTGGCCGACGAAATTGTCCGCATAAGCCTCTTCGGCGTTGGCGAAGCCGGTCCAGGTCTTGTCCTTGATCAGCAGCGAGCCGTCGGACAGCGTCGTCTTGAGCAGCACGCAGGTGGCGTGACAGACGATGGCGACCACCTTGTCCGCTTCGTAGGCCTTGGCGACGAAGGCGTGGAGGTCGGCGTCGCCGATCATTGTGACCATCGGCGACTGACCGCCGGCGAGAAAGATGGCGTCGTAGTCTTCGAGCACGACGTCGGCGAGCGCTTTGGTCGCTTTCAGCTTGGCGGCGTGTTGAACCGACGTCTTGAAGCCGAGCGAGACGATATCGTGGGCGGAGTAGCCGCTTTCATCCTCCGGATCGGAGAAGCCGTCGGCGGCGAGGTCGCCGCCCGTGGGCGAGGCGATGTCGACCGCGTAGCCGGCTTCGGTAAAGGTCCAGTAGGGATGGGTGAGCTCGGCCCACCAGAAACCCACCGGCCAGTTGGTGACCGGCGAGACGGCGGGGTTGGCGGCGATCAGCAGGACGCGTTTCGTGCCGTGAGTGTCGATGGCGGCGGTCATGGAAGTCTCCTTTTGGGGTCAGTCGGCGGCGCCGACGGTCTTGATGGCGGGATAGATCCACCGCGCCAGCGCGCGGGTGAGGCGGGGCATGATCAGGTAGGTCATCAGGAAGACCTGCAACGTGGTGGTGACGATGAGGCGGAGGGCGAACGGCCAGTCGCCGATCGTCCAGGTGGCGAGCGTCGTCAGGGTCAGCACCAGGACGTAGACGACGGCGACGAGGAGCAGCGCCATGCGGAACGGCGATGGCTGGGCGACGACGGTGCCCGCGGGCGGTGAAAACCAGAACTCGAGCCCGGTCATCTTCCGCCAGACCGCGTCGGCCTCAACGTAAGGCGCGACCTCGCGCAGGTAACGGGCGCGCAGGTCGGAGTCCTCGAAGGCTTCAAGGTCGGCGACCGTGGCGAAGCGGAAGACGCTGACATACTCGCCCGGGCTCTGCGGTCCCGGCCGGTGGAATTCGGCGCCGAGATAGCCGGGCAGGGTGCGGGCGTCTCGGGTCAGTCGCTGCAGCCAATCCTCGTACTCAGCCTCGCAGCCGGGCTTCACCTTGCGCCGGGCGACAACGGTGACGCCGTCAGCTTCGGCATGGTCGGGATGGGATTGGGTCGTGGTCATGGTGCGGTCGCTTGATCGATGTCGACCGGGGTGATATCAGCGCGATCGATATCGAGAAAAACGAAAACGACTCATGTCAGATATCGATGAAATGAGAATCAGGCGACTGGACCTGACGGTCCTGCTCGTCTTTCTCGGACTGATGCGAGAGCAGAAGGCAGTGGCGGTCGCCGAGCAGATGGGGCTGACCCAGTCGTCGATCAGCCATTCGCTGAAGCGGCTGCGGGAGGTTTTCGACGACGACCTTTTCCTGCGCAAACCGCACGGGCTCGAGCCGACGGCGGTAGCCCGGGCGCTGGAGCCGCGGGTCCGGTCGGTTGTCGATATCCTGCGCCAGTCCCTGCGCGGGCCGGCGCCTTTCGATCCCACCGATCACAACGGGGTCGTTCGGATCGCCGCCTTCGACTACGAACTCGCGGCGATCGTTCCGGCGCTGATCGCCAGGCTGGCGGAGGCGGCGCCGGGCATCCGCGTCGTTACCCGGCCGCTGGTGCGCGACGAAGCGCTGCGGGCGATCACCGAAGGCGCCGTCGATTTGGCGCTCGGCTTCTTCTGGGCGCGGGACGACGCGTTCGTCTCGACGCCGCTGTTCGAGGAGACCTACACCGTCGTCACCCGGCCAGGCCATCCGCTGCTTGAAGGAAAGCTCACCGCCAAGCGTTACGCGGCGGCCCGCCACCTGGTGGTCTCGCCGGCGGGTGACCTCACCGGCATCGTCGATCGCAGCCTCGAACCGCTCGGCCTGACGCGGGCGGTGACCGCGGCAGTGCCGTTGTTTTTCCCCGCGCTCGCCGCCGTCGCCGCCAGCGATCTGGTGGCGACGCTGCCGAGCCGGCTGGTGGCACGGTTCGCGTCCGCGTTCGGGCTGGAGAGCCGGCCGGTGCCATTTGCCGTGCGGCCCTTCGCGGTGTCAGCCGTGCGGCACCGACGCGACGCGCGCAGTCCGCTGCATGTCTGGCTGGTGGAGACGATCGCCGACATCACGGCGGATCGGGCGGTTGCCTGAACCGCTATTGGTCGAAGGCTTCTTCCCAGTAGGGGATGCCATCGGCGTGATGCCCGACCATGCGCCACTCGCCGTCTTTCTTGCGAAAGACGCTGGTCTCGCGAACGTCGTTCTCGTTCATCGATCCGTCCGGCGTGCGGACCTGGCCGCGGGTGATGTGAGCGGCCATCGCCATGTCGCCGGAGACCATGACGTGAACGTCGATGGCCGTCACCGTGCCGCCGGTGCTCTTGGCCGCCTGCGCCTGCCAGTCGGCGTAGATGGCGTCCCAGCCGACGCGGTAGGTTCCTTCGGCGCCCATGTAGTAGGCGTCGTCAGCGTGAGAATAGATATCGGCGAACGGTTCGGGGTCGCCGTTCAGCATGGCGTTGAGCGCCACGATCCATTGATCGACGGCGTCGCGGATCGCCCGTTCGTCGGCTGAGGCATGCGCCTCGTCGGCGGACGCCTCGGTCACGGATGGCGCGGCCACGACCAGCAGCGTAACGGCCAGCATGGTGAGCCCGATCGCCTTGACCAACCCAGCGATCGCCGCCGCCGCCGCGGTCGCCAAGCGACCCCGGATCGGCACGGCCTATTCCTTGTCGTTGCGGTCGAGATATCGCTTCTTCACCGCCGCGGCGAAAGCGCCCGGATTGTTGCGGGCATCGGTCTTGCGGGCCATGTCGGCGAGTTCGTCGCGCGTCGCCTCAAGCTTGGGCTTGGTCTTTTGCCAGGTCTCGGCCGCGCGCGGCTTCACCTGGGTGTGGAAGACCTCGGTGGCTTTCTCCCGCACCCGCGGGTCGCGGGCGAGGCGCGCGGCGGCGCTGACAAAAAGCCGAGAGATGATCGCCACGACTTTGCTCCTCCATCGATCCGCCTTGCGGCGTTTCTCATCCTGAATGAAAAGATGTGGTGGGTCCACCGTGAGGTACAAGGTCTGGGATCCGCAGCTGCCGCGGCTTCTACGGGATGATGGGTCTAGCCGCCGTCGATCTCGCGGATCACGCCTTCGAGCTCACGCAGGCTGTCGATGCGGCGGAACCGTGGCAGATCGGCCGGCGGCTCGGCGCGCTCGATCGCCCAGGTGAGATCGTGGGGTACGTAGACGCCCCAGCTTCCGGCTTCGATCGCGGGCAGAACGTCGGAGCGGAGCGAATTGCCGACCATCATCGCCCGTTGCGGCCCGTCGCCGTAATCGGTGAACACCCGGCGGTACGTGTCGACGGTCTTGTCGCTGACGATCTCGACGCCGTCGAACAGGTCGCCGAGCCTTGACTGGGCGAGCTTGCGCTCCTGGTCGAACAGGTCGCCCTTGGTGATCAGGACCACGCGGTAGTCCGCCGTCACCGCCTCGATGGTCTCCCGCGCACCGGGCAGCGTTTCGATCGGGTGGGAGAGCATCTCGCGTCCGGCTTCCAGAATCTGGCCGATCACCGGCGCCGGCACCCGCCCGTCCGTGACTTCAATGGCCGTCTCGATCATCGACAGGGTGAAGGCCTTCACGCCGAAGCCGTAGTGGGCAAGGTTGCGCCGCTCGGCGGCGAGCAGTCGCGCCAACACGTCCTCGCCGTCCGCGTGATCGCCGAGAAGGTCGCGAAAGCGCTCCTCCGTCATCCGGTAGAACGTCTCGTGCTCCCACAGGGTATCGTCGGCATCGAAGCCGATGGTGGTGAGTGATGGTGCGGTGGGTGCCATGATGTGGCGTGACGGCTTCTCTCGGCGTGACTCGGTACAGCATACGCCAGGTGCGGTTTGCGACATAAGACGCTCAGGCTCCGGACAGGCGGACGCCAGGCCCAACGGGCCGTTGACCCGCGCTTCCGGGGGCGGCGTGTTTACCACGATTGTCGGTTCCCGATCGTTCGTGACCTCAGCGTCACGGATGGGCTAGTATCGGTGATGTCTATCGGGCATTCGCCCGCGTTCCGGCGCGAGGGAGCCGGGCGGGGATCACCAACAGCGAAGGGATGGCTGACAATGAAGCTTACACGTTTGGCGACGGTCGCGGCGGCGTTCGTCGGTGTCTTGGCAGGCGGACAGGCGGCGGTCGCGTTCGAGGCGTTTGCCACCAACAACCTCCACCTTCGCACCGGGCCCGGCGAGCAGTATCCGGTCGAGACCACGATCCGCCACAACGATCGCGTCGAGGTGCATGGCTGCCTCGAGGGGATCACCTGGTGCGACCTTAACTGGGGTGACATGCGCGGCTGGGCGGCCGCCGACTACATCGCCTACGACAGCGCCGCCGGGGTCAAGGTGCTGCCGCTCGCCCAGGACGAGATCGGCATTCCGATCGTCAACTTCACCGCGGTCGACGCCGTGGTGCCGGAGTTCATCGGCACCGTCGAGACCGTCACCGACGTGATGACCGTGATCACGCCGCCGGAGGCCGTGTCGGCCTACGTAACCGAGCAGGACATCGACACGGTCTACGTCCAGGGCGAGATCGTCACCGGCGTTGTGCTACCGCAGACCGTGCCGCTCTATGCGGTGCCGGAATCGAAGTACAACTTCTCCCGGGTCAACGGCCAGAACGTGCTGACCGAAACCGGCTCCAACACCGTCGTCTACGTCTATCCGTAGCGGCGATCGGCCCTAGAAATCGACCCGGCGTCGTGCGGCGCCGGGTTTGTTGCTGACTCGGTTGGGGGCATTGCCGGTCCGCCAAGCTCTGGCCGGCGTTGTGTTGGTGTCTACGCGCCTTGAAACGTTTCCCGTCCTTCGAGGCTCGCTTCCCTCGCGCCTCAGGATGAGGTCGAAGTGCAGCCTCTCAGGATTCGAAGCGCAGGCTCTCAGGATTTGGTCGAAGTGCCGGCGTTTAGGGTGAAGTTGGCCGCGTTCTCTCGACCGATGAGACGGCCTCAGAGCTCAAAACACCGGCTTCATTCTGAGGTGCGAGGGCGGAAGCCCGAGCCTCGAAGAACGCACTGCATCTCCTACGGGCAGACCGGATGGCCGGGATCCGTTGAGGCGGCGCGGACAGCGGGCGCGCCAAGGTCGTTGCCGGGAGCGGCGGCTTCGACGCGTCCTCTGGTCAAGCCAGAGGACGACGGACAGTGGGTTGCGGCGGTCACGGAAAGACCTTCAGGTTCCGCAGGAGATAAAGGCCTCCACGTCCCGGGTGAGGTTAAGGCGCGCGCCCCACCATCCGCGTACCGCGAGCGCTCCTGACTGACGATCAGGTGGTGCGCTGCCGGTTGCTCGGCGAGGTGCGCTTCATGCCGTCGGTCGCCGGCCGGTAGTTGGGGTTGAGGTTGGCGGCCTTGGCGAAGGCGGCGAATGCACGCTCGCGGTCGCCGAGGCGCTCGAGCGCGATGCCCTGATTGGTCCACGCCGCAAAGGACGACCGGTCGATCTTGACCGCCTGGTTGAAGTTTTCGAGCGCCGCCTTGTAGTCGCCGAGCGCCAGATAGGAGAGGCCGCGACCGTCGAACGGCTCGGCATTCTTCGGCGACATGGTGATCGCCTTGGAGAAGTCCTCGACCGCCAACTGATGGCGGCTGCTCGTCTGATAGATCAGGGCGCGATTGTGGTAGGCGCGCGGGTCGGCGGTATCCAGCGCAATGGCCCGGTTGAAGTCCGCCAGGGCGAGATCCATCTGGTTCTGCTGCCGGTAGACGTTGCCGCGGCCGATATAGGCGATGTCGTATTGCGGGTTGATCTGGATCGCGCGGTTGTAGTCGGCGAGCGCCAGGTCGGTGCGTCCCAGCCGGCGCTGAACCAGCGCCCGGTTGGCATAAGCTTGGTAGAAACTCGGGTTGAGCCTGATCGCGGTGTCGAAGTCGTCGATGGCGTCGCGCAGCTTGCCGGCTTTGCCGTAGGCGCTGCCGCGCACGTTATAGGCGTCGGGGCTGTTCGGGTTCTGCGAGATGACCGAGGACAGCGAGCCGATGTTAACGGCCGAGCCGGTCGCCGGGTCGACATCGGGCCCGAATGCGGTCGTCGCGGTCTGACAGGCGGACGCGGTGAGGCCGGCAAAAACGAGCGCCGCGGGAATCCTGATCGACCTACGGGCCCGGCTTGCGCCCATTCCGCCGCCACTCCTTATCCTGTCGGGGTCCCGCGCCAGAGGGATGTCGCGCCTGATTCCAACCCGCCCATACTGCACCCGACCGCTGAAAACCGGCGATTTCAGGGCGCCGCATACTTGGACCGGGTTTGGGCGAGGCCGTCGATCGTCTCAACGATGCATCCCTGTTGCGTGGGCGGCCGTGCTTATCAGAGAGCGCGGCGCGCTGTCAAAAGCCGACGCGCCTACCGCGTGGACGTCGGACGCATACGGTTGACGTGGCCCATTTTGCGGCCGGGCCGGGTCTCCGCCTTGCCGTAAAGATGAAGCCGAGCGTCCGCTTCGGCCGCCACTGTCGGCCAGGTGTCGACGGCGTCGCCGATCAGATTGTCCATCGTCACGTCGCTGTGCCGCCGTGTGTCGCCGAGCGGCCAGCCGGCGATGGCGCGGATGTGCTGCTCGAACTGGGAGAAGGTACAGCCGTCCATGGTCCAGTGCCCCGAATTGTGGACCCGGGGCGCGATCTCGTTGACCAGGAGCCGCGTGCGGTTGTCGGAAGACACGAACATTTCCACGGCGAGGACGCCGACATGATCGAGGGCTTCGGCGATCTGCCGGGCGACAGCGACCGCCTCCTCGGCGAGCTCGGCCGAGATCGCCGCCGGGACTTTGGAGGTCGAAAGAATGCCCTCGGCGTGCACGTTTTCGGCGATATCGAAGGCGCGCGTCGCGCCATCGCGCCCGCGGGCGAGAATCACCGATATCTCCCGCTCGAACGGCACGAAGGCTTCGAGGATCGCCGGCTTCTCGCCGATGGTCCGCCAGGCGGCGACCGGGTCGTCACCGGCCCGCACCAGCGCCTGCCCCTTGCCGTCATAGCCGAGGCGACGCGTCTTCAGCAGGGCCGGACGGCCGGTGCGCGCCAGCGCCGAGTAGATGTCCGCCTGGTCGGCGACCGGTGCGAAGGGCGGCACGGCGATGCCGAGCTCGGCGACCATCGCCTTCTCGACCAACCGATCCTGGGTCTTTTCCAGCGACATCGGACCGGGCAGAACCGGTGCCTGAGTGCCGAGGGTGTGCAGTGTTTCGAGCGGGATGTTCTCGAACTCGAAGGTGATCAGGTCGACTGAGCCGGCGAAGGCGGCGAGTGCCGCCGCATCGTCGTAGGGCGCGATGGTGCGCGCTGCCGCGACGGCGAAGGCCGGGCTTTTCGGATCGGGACAGTAGATGTGACAGGAGAAACCGAGGTCCGCCGCGGCGGTGGCCAGCATCCGGCCAAGTTGTCCGCCGCCGAGGATGCCGATGACCATGCCCGGCCGGATGGGAGGGAGGTCAGCCATCGTCGACCGGCCGTTCGTCGACGGCCGCCGCGCGTGCCGAACGCCATGCATCGAGGCGACCGGCAACGGATTCGTCGGACAGCGCAAGCACGGCCGCCGCAAGCAGGGCGGCGTTGACGGCCCCCGACCGCCCGATGGCCAGGGTCCCGACCGGCACACCGGCCGGCATCTGAACGATCGACAGGAGACTGTCCTCGCCGCTGAGCGCCTTCGATTCGACCGGCACGCCGAACACCGGCAGCGGTGTCAGCGACGCACACATGCCTGGCAGATGAGCGGCGCCGCCGGCGCCGGCGATGATGACCTGGTAGCCTGCGTCGCGGGCGCCCCGGCAGAACGCGACCATGCGGTCCGGCGTCCGGTGGGCCGAAACGATCCGGTCGTCATGGTCGATCTCCAGCGAATCGAGGGTCTCGGCCGCGTGGCGCATTGTCGACCAATCCGACTGGCTGCCCATAAGGACCGCAACGGGCGGCGTCGTATCGATCATACAGGCAAGGTCCAACTCGAAGGCGGCAGGAGAATCCGGATTATAGGTAGGCGATGCGGTGCCGCAAGCCGGTGGTGACAGAGGCCCAGGCTCACGCGATGATGTCCGGCAGCAACTGGTCCTCGAGCCCCGCGATCCGGTCGCGCAGGGCAAGCTTGCGCTTCTTCATCCGCTGAATGCGCACCGTGTCCTGCGGACCTGACTCGATCATCGCCTCAATCGCGGCGTCGAGATCGCGATGCTCCTGGCGGAGCGCGGCAAGCTGCTGCCGAATCTGCTCCTCTTCCTCGGCCGACATCCGCCGGCCATCTGAAGATGGCATCGGTGCCCCGTCTGTCCTCCAAACACGTCAACGAAGGGTAGCACGAAGCCCCTTACGGATGAACGCCAAACGCGGGTTTCTGGACGGATTTCGCGTCAGAAAAGGCGCATTTGCGTCAAAAGCGGCGATGCGGAGAAAGCGTGGAAAACCCCGCTTGCTGCGGTGCAGCAACAGTTCGTGTTGTTCGACAGCGCAGGATACTTATGTCAGATTGGTGTCGCAGTCGGGTCAATAGGAGGCACTTGCCGATGGCCATGAATTCGCATCTTGACGAGCTTGAGCGGCGTCATCAGGCGCTTGAACGGGAAATCGAGGAAGCGATTGCGCATCCGGGGTCTGACGACCTTGAAATATCCGAGCTCAAGAAGCGAAAGCTGCGACTAAAGGACGAGATCACCAGGCTGAAGACAACCCTGCACTAGCCAACGATCGCCGGGCAACCTCCCGGTAACCGGTCGATCCCAACCACGGCGAGTTTTCTGCCAAGAGCCCGCCATCCGGGGTTTTTGCTTTTTTCATAGACCTGTGGCTTCCATAAGCGGGCCGCGAACAGCGAGCCAATAAAGCGGCGCGCGCCGGGGGCTCACGATGAACATCGATCTCCAGAACATCATCAACGAGTTCGTGATGATGTACGTGTTGATCGATCCGATCGGCACGCTGCCGATCTTCCTGCTGTTCACCGCGCATATGAAGCCCGAGCACCGGTCGATGATGGCTGTTCGGGCCGTACTCGTCGCCGGCATCGTGCTGACGGCCTTTCTGTTCGGCGGGCGGCTGCTTCTCAACGCACTCGGCATTCCGCTCGCCAGCTTTCAGATCGCCGGCGGCATCGTCCTCTTCCTGTTCGCGCTGACCATGATCTTCGGTCCACCCAAGTCCGAGCAGGACAAGGAGGAGATCGGCACGCTGGAACGGGCGCGTAGCATCGCCGTCTTCCCCCTTGCGATTCCCGCGATCGCGAGCCCGGGGGCGATGCTCGGTTCGGTTCTGCTCAACAGTTCCGACTCTCTCAACATCGCAGAGACGGCCATCGACCTGGTCATCATCTGGTTCCTGCTTGGTATCACGCTGGGGATCCTGATGCTGGCCCGCCCGATCATCGCCGTGATCGGCGATGCCGGTGCCAACGTTCTCAGCCGGATCATGGGGCTGATCCTGGCGGCGGTGGCGGCCGACAGCGTGCTGGTCGCGGTGGCGCAGTTCTTTCAGATTTCCAGCGTCGGCCAGCAGGGCATCATCTGAGCAGTCTGCAGCCGTCAGCCCGCCGCTCAGGCCCGTTCGGTGGCGCCGCCGACCGGGAGTTGATGGCGATAGGCCCAGGCGATGACCGCGGTGATGACGAGCAGGACGAGAGCCGGCACCGGGCTGCCGCCGATCACGAAGAGATGCGTAATCGTTGCGCCAATCATGGTCGCCGTCAGCAGCACGGCGCCGATGGCCTGCAGCCCGGGCACGAACAAGAGCGCGCCGCCGCCGACCTCGATGATCCCGGTCACGTAGCGAAACCATTGCCCGACGCCGACTGCCTCGAAGGTCTGCACCATCATCTCGGCGCCGATCAGCTTCGCGGCGCCAGCAGCGATAAACGCCAGTCCGGCGACGATCTTGAGGGCCCACAGGCCGTAGAAGCCGAATTTGGTCCGTTCCATCGGTATCCCCTTTGCTTGTGAGTGGAAGGGAGATGGCGCTGTTTCTGCTTGCACGGAAGGCCGATTTCCGCACAGTTGTTGTGTATGGATGCACAGCGACCAAACTGGGACGACATCCGTATCGCCGCGGCGGTGGCAGAGCACGGGACGTTGAGCGCCGCCGCCGACGTGCTCGGGCTCCATCATGCGACGGTGCTACGCCGCATCAACGCGCTGGAGGAACGCCTGTCCGTGCGGCTCTTTCAGCGGCATTCTCGGGGCTACACACCGACCGACGCCGGTGACATCCTGTTGCAGGTCGCCTCGGCCACGGCCGAACAGTTCGACCTGTTGTCTCATCGCCTGCAAAGTCCCGAGAGGGCCGTGACGGGACGGCTGATCATCACGACACTGCCCGAACTGACCGATGCACTGATCGGGCCGCTTGCCGCCTTCCAGCGTGCGTATCCCGAGACTCGGATCGAGCTCCTGGCCGACAGCCGCCGCCTCCGGCTGGAATATGGCGAGGCGCATATATCGGTCCGCGCCGGGCCAGAGCCGCGCGAGCCGGACAACATCGCCCGTCCGCTGCGCCCCATCGCGGTGACGTTCTTCGCCCATCCCGACTATGTCGCCCGGTTCGGGACACCGGCGCGGCGCGAGGACATCGCCGGCCACAGGTATCTCTCGCTTCTCAATCCCGATCCACGAAACCGGCCGGCGAGCTGGGTCGACGGCAATGTCCCGCACGATCAGATCGTGTTTCGCTGCGGAACGATCCAGGCGATCCGGGGCGCGGCGCTGGCCGGCATAGGGGTCGCGCCGTTGATCGATTGGGATCTTGCGCCCGAACCGGTGTTGGTCCGGCTGTTCCCACCGCCGGAGGACTGGACCGCGTCGCTGTGGCTGGTGACCCACCGCGACAACCACCGCACGCCGAAGGTCCGGGCGATTCATCAGTTTCTGATGCGCGCGCTCGACCCGGCATCCTGAACGCAGGGCGAGGGGAACCGCACTCGTCTTGACAGGGCTCGGTGATGCTCCAATCGTGCCAGCACGCCGACAAAGGAGGCCGCCGTCATGATCCGGTCGACCCTGTTGCGTGTTGTCGTCGCTCTGGGCGTTATGACGCTCCATGCCGCGGGCCTGCGCGCCGCCGACGATGCCGCGGCCATCGAGCAACAGCTCAGGCAGTGGACCGAGGATTTCAACGCCGGTCGGGTTGAAGCCCTGTTCGCCCTGGTCGCCCCCGACCTGATCGCGAACTATCGCGGCCGGCCGGTTCTCGCGCCGGTGGGCCGCCCCGCGTTCGGTCAGACCATGCCGAGCAGGCTCTGGACCACCAGAAACGCGCCGACAACGAACACCAGCACGTAGATCCATTCGTAGAAGATCTTGGGATCGATCCGCTTGACGATCCAGACTCCCAGAATGGTCGCGGGAATGGACAGCGGCAACAGGACAGCCGAGGTCATCAGATTGGCCGGGTTGAACTGGCCGAGGAAGAAATAGGGAACCACCTTCACGCCGTTGACGATGGCGAAGAACACCACCGAGGTCGCCGCGAAAATGCGCGGCTGCAGACGGAGCGGCGCTGCGTAAACCTGGTAGGGCGGGCCGCCGGCGTGGCTGACGAAGCTGGTGAATCCGGCGACGGTTCCCCAGAACAGGCCGCGCGCCGCGGTCGGGCGTGCCGGCGGTGCGTCGCGGCGCCGGAGCCAGTGGTTCAAGGCGAAGGCGACCGATACCGCGCCGACGATCAGCCTGATCTGCCCTTCGCTCACCCACGCGGCGGTGAGCCATCCGACGGTGATGCCGACCAGCGCGCCGGGCAGCAGGGCGGCGAGCATGCGCCAACTCCATTGGCGCCAATAGGAATAGAGCGCGACCATGTCGCTAAGGAGCAGGATCGGCAGGGTGATGCCCGCGGCCTGAACCGGGGAAATGGCGATCGACAGGATCGGGACGGTCAGCAGGCCGAGGACGCTGAAACCGCCCTTAGACAGGCCGAGAATGAGCATGGCCGGAACGGCGGCCGCATAGAACCAGGGATTGTCGATCATGGATTTCTGGATTGGGACGGGCGACCGGACGGCCGAGGTGGGATAATAGTGGATTGCGCATTGGCGCAACACCCGGGGCGGGTCGGTCAATCGTTCAGAGTTTCAGTGGGGAGAAGAGCCGATGCTGCTCGACAACAAGGTCGCCATCGTCACCGGGGCCGCACGGGGAATCGGCTACGCCATCGCCCGGCGCTTTCTGGAAGAAGGCGCGCAGGTGGTGATCGCCGACATCGATGATTCCACCGGACCGAAAGCGGTCGAGGAACTCAGCGTCCTCGGCCCGGTTCGCTTCATCGAATGCGACGTCGGCGAACGGCTCGATGTGCGCAACACCGTGGCGGCGACGATCGATGCCTTCGGCGACATCGACGTCCTGGTCAACAACGCGGCGACGCTGGTCAAGGCCGACTTCCTCGAAGTCGACGAGGCGGACTTCGACAATGTGCTCCGGGTGAACCTCAAGGGCGCATTCCTGTGCGGGCAGGCGGTGGCCCGGCATATGGTCGACCGGATCGCCGAGGGCGGGACTCCAGGGGCGATCGTCAACCTGTCGTCGGTGAACGAGATATTCGCGATCGCCAACCAGGTCCCCTACACGGTGTCCAAGGGCGGTGTCGGGCAACTGACCAAGGTGATGGCTCTGGCGCTGGCCCCGCACGGCATTCGCGTCAACGCCGTCGGTCCCGGTTCGATCGCCACCGAGTTGCTGGAAACGACACTGGCCGACGACGATGCGCGGCAACGGATTCTGTCGCGAACCCCGCTCGGCCGGATCGGCGAACCGAAGGAAATCGCCGCGGTCGTGGCCTTTCTCGCCTCCGACGAGGCGAGCTACATCACCGGCCAGACAATCTACGCGGACGGCGGCCGTCTGCCGTTGAATTACACCGTGCCGGTGACCGAGTAGGATCGAAATCCGCGCCACGGCGGATCGCCAAACGGGGCTTTCACCCTCCCGCCGTTTCCTGACAGAATGCTGTCAGGAGGGGTGTGCGACCTTCGCGTCGTCAACCACAGGAGGGACGCATGTCCAAGTTCACACCACCTAACTTCGCGGTCTGGTTCGAAATCCCGGTCAGCGACATGGCACGCGCCAAGACATTCTACAACACGGTGCTTCAGACCGAGCTGAAGGAAGACGACACGGGTCCGAACCCGATGGCGATGTTCGTCGCCGAGGACGAGAAAAGCAGCGTTGCCGGCCACCTCTATCCCGGCAAATCGTCGGCGGACGGCACCGGTAACACCATCCATCTGGCGTCTCCGGATCCGCTTGAGGCGGCGCTCGACCGGGTGCGCGAGAGCGGCGGCAAGGTGATCAGCGATATCTTTACCATCCCCGCCGGGCGTTTCGCTTATTGCACCGACCCGGACGGCAATAGCATCGGCCTGTTCGGCCGCTGATCGACGATGCGGCGCGCCGATCGCCTTTTCGAGATTATCCAGCGTCTGCGCGGTGGCCGTCTGGTTACCGCGCAGCGCCTCGCCGAGTCCCTCGAGGTCTCGGTCCGCACCGTCTATCGCGACATCCGCGACCTCCAGACCTCAGGCGTGCCGATCGACGGCGCGGCCGGGGTCGGCTACCTGTTGCGGCCGGGCTATCACCTGCCGCCGCTGATGTTCATGCCAGCGGAAATCGAGGCGCTGATCGTCGGGGCGCGCATGGTCGAGGCCTGGGCCGGGCGATCGCTCGCCAACGCGGCCACCGAAGCCCTGGTCAAGATCGGGGCGGTGGTGCCGGCGGACCGGATGCGGGCCGCGGAGAATGTCCCGATCTTCGCTCATGGCTTCCGCGTCCAGGAAGCGGAGCGGCGCAACCTCGACGACTTCGCCAGCGCCATCGACGAGCGGCTCAAGGTCCGCTTCGCCTATCAGGACGCGACCGGTGGCGGCAGCGAACGGACCGTCTGGCCGCTCGCCCTGCATTTTTGGGGCAAGGTGTGGACGCTGGCGGCGTGGTGCGAGCTGCGCGACGATTTCCGCACTTTTCGGGTCGACCGCGCAGAGGCGGTCAACCTCGGCGACGATCGCTTCCCGCGTGTTCCCGGCCGGACGCTTGAGGATTATCTCGCCCGGATGACCCATGAAGCCTAGGCGCGTGTCGCCACGTCAGGCGTCGTCTTCGGCGCTCGGTTCCGGCCCTTTCAGCGACTTCAGCTTGGCGAAAACCGCGTCGGCTTCGATGTCGGCTTCCTCGCCGCGATCGGGCTCGGCAGCCGGCGACGCCGGTTCCACCGGCTCGGCCGGCGCAATGGCGGTCTCGGCCGCCGGCAACAGGGTGGCGCCTTCTTCAGCCTGAGGCTCGGCCGGCGCGTCCTTGGCGGCCTTCTCGACTTCCATGTCGAGGTCGAGCTGGGCGCAAAGGCCAAGGGTCACCGGGTCGAGCGGCGTCAGGTTGTTGGCGTTCCAGTGGGTCCGGTTGCGGATCGATTCGATCGTCGGCTTGGTGGTTCCGACCAGTCGCATGATCTGGGCATCCTTGAGCTCCGGATGGTTACGCAGGAGCCAGAGGATGGCGTTCGGCCGGTCCTGTCGGCGCGACACCGGCGTATAGCGCGGGCCTTTGCGCTTGGCGACCGGCACCCGCACCTTGTTCTCCGACCGCTTGAGGCGGTACTCCGAATCGTTCTGGCCCTTTTCGATCTCCTCACGCGTCAATTGACCGGTAAGGATCGGGTCGACCCCCTTGATCGACATGGCGGCTTCGCCATCGGCGATCGCGGCGACTTCCAGGGGATGGAGCCGGCAGAAGTGGGCGATCTGATCGAAGGTGAGCGCAGTATTGTCGACCAGCCATACGGCGGTCGCCTTGGGCATCAACGGCGTGTTCATAGACCTCTCCCGCTGCTTCGCCGTCCCGGCGAAGGCTTTGTCCACATTCGAATGAAAGGGGATGGCCGGGTATATAGGCCGCCATGGCTAGCGTGGCAATCCGCGTCGTGGCCATTGCCCGGTCAGCCTCAATCGTCGGCGACGGTCAGCACGATCCGGCCGATGTGGTCGCCAGCATCCATCCGCTCGTGAGCATCGACGGCGCGGGCGAGCGGATAGGTGGAGCCGATCACCGGGGCGATCCGCCGTGCCTCGAACAGCGGCCAGATTTTCTCGTGAAGCGTGGTGGCGATGCGCGCCTTGAAGGCGACCGACTGGGGCCGGAGCGTCGATCCGGTATGCCATAGCCGCTTCATCATCAGCCGGCGGATGTCGACTTCGGCGCGGGCGCCGTGCTGCACGGCGATCTGAACGATGCGCGCCTCGACCGCGGCGGCCTCGTAGTTGCGATTGACGTAGTCGCCGCCGATCATGTCGAGAATGACATTGGCGCCGAGGCCGCCGGTCTCCGCCTTGACGATCTCGACGAAATCCTGGGTCTTGTAGTTGATGGCAACGTCGGCGCCGAGCTTGCGGCAGGTGTCGCACTTCTCCGGCGTGCCTGCGGTGACGATGACCCGGGCGCCGGCGACCTTGGCCAGCTGGATCGCGCTGGTGCCGATCCCCGACGCGCCGCCGTGGATCAGGATCGTGTCGCCAACCGAAAGCTGCCCGCGCTCCATGATGCTCGGCCAGATGGTGAAGTAGGTCTCGGGGACCGCCGCCGCCTCGCGCATGGTGAAACCCTTGGGGATCGGCAGGGCGTTCGATTCATGCACTTTGGCGTATTCGGCATAGCCGCCGCCGGGAAGCAGGGCGCAGACGGCCTCGCCCGGCGCGAAGCGGCTCGCGCCCGCGCCGAGGCCCACCACGGTGCCGGCGACTTCAAGACCGGGGATGTCCGCCGGCGCCCCGGGAGGCGGCGGATATTGGCCGCGCCGCTGCATGATGTCGGGCCGGTTGACCCCCGCCGCCTGAACCTTGACCAGCAGTTCGCCGTCTCCCGGTTGCGGCAGCGGACGCGATTCGGGAACCAGCATCTCCGGACCGCCGGGCGCGCGGATGACGATTGCCGTCATGGAGTCGGGGAGGGCGGCCATGGATATCCTCGGTTTGGCTTGATCTCGCCCGATCTAGCGGTTCGCCGGCCTCATGACAATCGTGACGGGCGACGCTAGATTTCCGCGCGGGGACGAACGGGGAGGCGACGGCGATGCACGACGAAGATCAACCGAAATCGACGCCACGTCACGCGATCGGCGAAGACCTGGCGCCGTTGTCGCTGGAGGAGCTCGCGGATCGCATCGCGCTGCTCCAGGATGAGATCGCGCGCATCGAGGCGGCCATCGCCGCCAAGCGCGACAGCGCGGATGTCGCCGATTCGTTCTTCAAGCGCTAGCCGCCCGGCGACTGCCAGGGCGGTGTCCACGAAAAAACAGCGCCTTGGCCGGGGTTCGGTACAAGTTCTATTAACCGATTAACCTAACCTTAAGCTTTACGGGTGTTTACTCTCAGTCATCCAGTCATCTGGATTCGAGTGGCTCCTGCCACTCTGTTTGACGCCTCCCTGTACAAGACTTCAAGAGCCGTGCATCCCACGGCTCTTTTTTTCGTGCTTGCACACCCGCGCCGACCATGAGACCACCGGTTTTGGGGCCACGTTGCGTCGCCGTTCGCGGCCGGCGGCCAAAAACGGACGAATGGTTGGCATGGCCGAAAGACAGCAGGGCGCCGGTACCCCGATCCCATTCACCCGACGCCTGGTCGGGTCCGAGGCGTTTCTGACGCTGTTTCGCGAAGGGATGACTCTGGTCGAGGAAACCGCCGATTATCTCGACGGCGATGGTCGCGCGGAGTCTCGGCGGCTCAGCCGGGTCGGTGCACTCGCCTATGCGACCGAATCGATGCGGCTCACCACCCGGCTGATGCAGGTGGCGTCGTGGCTGCTTCTGCAGCGGGCGGTGAACGACGGCGAGATGTCGGCCGAGCGGGCGAATGCCGAGAAATCCAAGGTCAAGCTCACCGGTCTCGCGACGGCGACGGAAGGAGCCGGCTGGGACGCTCTGCCGGCAACTCTGCAGGATCTCATCGTGCGCTCACTCCGCCTTCAGGCGCGGGTGCGGCGGCTCGAGGCCGGCGAGGGCGAAGCCGTCGGCGACAATCCGGTTGCCCGCCAGATCGGCGCGATCGAACGGGCCTTCGCTATCGCGGGCAAATGAAAAGGGCCCCGAAGGGCCCTTTGTTCACTTCGATAACCGGTGAGACCGGTCAGTTCCCCATCAGGCCCTTGTAGCGGTTCTTGAACCGCGAGACGCGGCCGCCACGGTCGACCAGATGCTGGCCGCCGCCGGTCCAGGCCGGGTGGGTCTTGGGGTCGATATCAAGGGTCAGGGTGTCGCCCTCGGCACCATAGGTGGAGCGGGTGACGTATTCGGTCCCGTCGGTCATCACGACCTTGATCTCGTGATAGTCGGGGTGGATGTCTTTTTTCATGGCAACGGCCTTGGAAGCTGTGGGCGCCGCAATCCGCGCGCCGGGTCGGGCGTGGATATAGCGAAGCGGAGCGCGTCCGTCTAGCGTTCGGTGAGTTTGAGCTCGATCCGACGGTTGCGGGCGAAGTCGTCGTCGGTCTCGCCGTCCTCGATCGGCTGGAACTCGCCGAACCCGGCGGCAACCAGTCGATCCGGCGGAATTCCCTCGTCGATCAGGTAGCTGACCACCGAAATCGCTCGTGCGGCGGAGAGGTCCCAGTTGGAATCGAAACGCCCGCTGGTGATCGGCCGCTTGTCGGTATGGCCGTCGATGCGCAGCACCCATGGAATATCTTCCGGGATCTCCTGGTTCAGTTCGACGATCGCCTCGGCGAGCTTCTCAAGCTCGGTCAGACCCTCGGTGCCGACCTCGTCCGAGCCGGTCTCGAAGAACACCTCCGACTGGAAGACGAAGCGGTCGCCGACGATTTCGATGTCCGGCCGGTCGCCGAGAATTTCGCGGAGACGCCCGAAGAAATCGGAACGGTAGCGCGAAAGCTCCTGGACCCGCTGGGCGAGGGCGACGTTCAGCCGCCGGCCGAGATCGGCGATCCGGGTTTGGCTTTCCCGATCACGCGCCTCCGAGGCGTCGAGCGCGTCTTCCAATGCCGCGATCTGCCGGCGGAGGGCGGAGATCTGCTGGTTGAGGAGCTCGACCTGCGCCAACGCCCGCTGGCTGACCTCGGTCTCGTCGTCCAGTTCCGCGGTCAACTGCGCCACGCGATCGCCGGCGTTGAGGGCGGCGTCGGACTGGTTGTCGAGCAGCCCCTGCAGCCGGTCGCGCTCCGACTCGGCGGCGAACAGGCTCGCCTGCAGCGTCGCGAGGTTCTCGGTCACCTCGCTCTGGCCAGCGCGTTCCAGCGCGAGCAGCTCGGTCAGTTCGGCGATCTGGGCGTTCAGCCGGTTGAGCACCTCGTCGCGGCTCGACACCTCCTGGGTCAGCAGAAACTGCACCAGCGCGAAAATCGACAGGAGGAAGATGAACACCAGCAGCAGGTTGGTGAGAACGTCGACGAAGCTCGGCCAGTACTCCGTGCGCCCCGGCCGTCGCGCGCGCAGCGTTGCTGCCATCACTCACCCGCCGGGTTCTGGAGCGCCCGTGAAATCGTCTCCAGCAGTTGCTGCATGTCGCGCTGCTGTTCCGACTGGGTCTCGACCCAACCGCGGATCACCTGCTGTTCGCTGCGCATGTGCTGGACCAGACCCTGGATGCCCTCGGCGAGATTGGCCATCGCGGTGGTCGCCCGCTGGGTCGAGCCGCCGTCCTGGCCGCCCTCCTGAATCGCTCGCGATAATCGCTCGATGGCCGCGCGGATATCCTCGGTGGTGGACGCGCCGCGGCTGTCCATCAGTTCCGGATCGAGGTCGGTGACGGTCGACAGCCAGTCCTCAAGGTCGTTGTAGAACATGTTCTGGGCCTGGCCGGCCTGAAGGTCGAGAAAGCCAAGCACCAGCGAGCCGGCGAGACCGAACAGCGAGGACGAGAAAGCGGTGCCCATGCCGCCAAGCGGGTCGGTCAGCCCGGCCTTCAGTTCCTCGAAGATGACGCCGGTGCTGCCCGACGAAACGTCGAGGTTCTGGATCGTGTTGGCGACCGCCGAGACGGTCTGCAGCAGGCCCCAGAACGTGCCGAGCAGGCCGAGGAAGATGAGCAGGCTGACAAGATACCGCGACATGTCGCGGTCCTCGTCGAGCCGCATCAGGATCGAATCGAGGATCGAGCGCATGGTCTGGGTCGAGATCGCCATCCGGCCGATCCGGTCGCCGAGCAGGGTCGCCATCGGCGCCAGCAGGACCGGCGGCCGGTCGACCTCAAGGCCAGGCTCGGCGATGCGGAAGGTGTTGACCCAGCGGATCTCGGGGAACAGGCGCAGGACCTGCCGGAAGGACAGCAGGATGCCGATGATCAGGACCGCGACGATCACGCCGTTGAGGCCGGGATTGGCAAGGAACGCCTGATAAATCTGGCGCCAGAGGATCAAAGCGATAAAGCCGGTGATGACCAGGAAGATGATCATCCGCCACAGATAAATCTGCGGGGTGGCGAGCTTGTACGGATCGTACTCGCGCGCGCGGCCTCGTCCGAATAGACGCAAGATTCTAAGCCCTTTCTCGATCCTCGCGATACTTAACGTGATTTGCGAGCAGAGAGAAACGGCAAAATCGCGGCGTTCGGCCGATCAGGTGCCCGAGGCGATCGGGAGGGACAGCGGTTATGACGGTTCGGACAAGAAGCCGAGAAGCTGGCGGTGCACGGTTTCGTTGCCGGCGACCACGCCGCCGCCATCGAGCATCGTGTCGCCGCCGCTCGCATCGGTGACGATGACGCCGGCCTCGCGGGCGATGACGATCCCGGCGGCGACGTCCCAGGGGCTCACCATGTGTTGCCAGTAGCCGTCGTAGCGTCCCGCCGCGGTCCAGGCGAGGTCGGTCGCAGCCGAGCCGAGGCGGCGCACCGCCGCGACATTACGTATCACCGCGCGCAGTTCGCCGAGGTACTCGTCCTGGCCAGGGCGATGGAGCTGGGGCATGCCGGTGCCGATGACGAAGGTGGTCGGGTCGCTGCGGCGGGCAGCGCGCAGACGCCGGTCGTTGAGGAAGGCGCCGGCGCCGCGCTCGGCGACGAACAGCTCGTTCATGATCGGGTTGTAGATCACACCCGCCACCATAACGCCCTCCCGTTCGAGGCCGATGGAGATGGCGAAGAGCGGAATGCCGTGCAGGAAATTGGTGGTGCCGTCCAGCGGGTCGATGATCCAGCGGTGGGATGTGTCGGAGCCTTCGGTGGTGCCGGACTCCTCGGCGAGAACGCTGTAGGTCGGTCGCGCCTTGGCCAGTTCGCCGATGATTACCTCTTCGGCCCGCTTGTCGGCGGCCGAGACGAAATCACCGGGGCCCTTGACCGACACCTGGAGGTTTTCGACCTCGCCGAAATCGCGCGCCAGGCCGCGGCCGGCCTTGAGCGCTGCATTGACCATGACATTGAGAAGCGCCGTGCGCGCCATGCGAGACCTCCGCGCCGCACTGCGCGGCCGGGCCGTGTCCACCATACTTCCCGCGCGGTTTCAAGCGGTCGGCGGAGGGCGGGGTCAGTCGGCCGGCCAGCGTTGCGCGGCGGCCACGGCTGCCTGCCGCTGATCTCCGGTCAGTCCATCGACGAAGGCGTCGAGCCAGTCGTCGCGCTTGCCGGCGTCGGAGGCGAGGAAATGCCATTTGGCCGCATCGACCGGATCGGCGGGCTGTCCGGCGCCGATCGCCAGCATGCGGGCAAGCCGATTCTGGGCGATGGGATCGCCGGCGTTGGCGGCGCGCTCGAACCATTGGGAGGCGGCGGTATCGTCCCTGGCGATGCCCTGGCCATTGGCAAGGCGGATCGCGTATTCCACCTGGGCCGGGACGACGCCGAGCCGCGCTGCCGAGCCGAGCCACCGTGCCGCGGCGTCGTCGTCGACGGGTACGCCAAGCCCTTGCGCATAGATCTGAGCGAGCGCGTACTGGGCGTCGGGATTGCCCGCCTCGGCGGAGCGCCGCATATAAGCGGCCGCCACGTCCGGGTTCCGCGGCCGGACCTCGCCCTCTAGATGAAACAGGCCGAGATTGTACATCGCGTCGACCTGGCCCTGCCGCGCCGCCTGTTCGAAGAGGTCCGCGGCCTGCGACCGGTCGAGATCGGTTCCGCGGCCCTGGAGGTGCATAAGGCCGAGAGCGAACTGGGCTTCGCGGTCGCCGGCGGTGGCAGCAAGCTGATACCAGGCGAAGGCGTCGGGCAGGCTTTGGGGCACGCCGTAGCCGCCTTCGTAGATGAGGCCGATCAGCGTCTGAGCGGCGGTGTCGCCCTGTTCCGCCCGCAGGATCGCCAGCTCGAACGCGGTGAGATAGAGGCCACGCTGGAAGGCGCCATAGGCGCGATCGGGCCCGCTCGGCGGCCCTGGCGGCGCCCTCAACGCCAGATCGCCCGCGTTGTCGACCGGCTCGGTGGCCCCGTCGCCGCTGTCGAGATCGGTCGGTAGCGGCGCGGCGTCGAAGCCAGTGCTCGGCAAGGTTGGCGTATCGGGTCCCCGGAGGGCGGTGGCCTGCTGCGGCCTTAGCCGCGGCAACGGGACCGCCACGGCGGGCAGGGCGATGGCCGGCGCGGCTGTCGTCGGGGCAGTGACGGCCGGCGGCGGGACGACCGGCGTCTCCGGTGGTGGTGCGGGGATCGCTTCCAACCCCGGTGGGGTCAGTACGATCGGGTTGTCCTGGCCAAGCGCGGCCGGAAGGGCGGCGAGGATCACCACGGCGGCAAGGGCGGCGGGTCTCATTGGGCCGCTTCCCCGACCCGGACCAGGGCCTTGTTCGCTGCTGCGACCGCGGCGGCCGGCCCGGCCGGATCGGTCCATACCGCGTCCCGCAACGCGACGAATTCGATGCCGATATTGGCCGCTTCCGACACCGAGGTCGGGGTGCGCCCGCCCATCACCATCGCAGGCACGACGAAGATCGACGACCACCACGCCGCCATGTCGAGCGCCTTGGGGAAAATGGCGTCGTCACGGTCGCCATCGAGCAAACCGAAGAAGACATAGTCCGGATCGGCTTCGCCGGCGGTCATCGCCTGGTGGCGGTCCTTCAAGCCACCAACACCGACGATACGACCCGGCGGCAACGCCTCAACGACAGCGGCCGCGCCTTCGGCGCCCTGATCGTGGTGAACGCCGTCGGCACCGATCCGTTCGGCGACCTCGCGGTCGTTCTGAACCAGGACCGCGGCGCCCTCGGCCTGGGCGATCGGTACCGCCGCGGCGGCCATCGCCGCCAGTTCGCCGCCGCTGCCGGCGACAATCACCGCGGCAACGTCTCCGCCGCCAAGGGCGTCGCGGAGAAGCGGCGCGAACACGACCGGATCAGCGCCGGCGGGAACCACCAGGCAAAGACGGCAGCGATCGTCGTCCGTGTCAGGCATGGCTTTCTCCGCGGCCTCCTCGGTCGCCCGCGGTCATATGTATTGGCTTAGTCGGCTCCGGTTAAGATATTCGCACCCAAGCCTTCCGGAAAGTCTACGCCAATACAAGCCCTTGCGGCTACGCGGCCTGTTTCTCCGCGTCCGGTGTCCACGATCCGGCCGCCGCGAGGCTGTTCATGCGGGCGCGATGGAGGAACGCGCGCTGGGCGGCCGGCACGTTCTCGACCTTCCCCTGCCACGCGTTCAGCGCGGCGGCCTGGAGAGCCCGGCCGTAGGAGAAAGTGACTGCCCAGGGCAGTGGGCCGAGGTCGTTGATCAGGCTGAGATGCTCGGTCGCCTGCTCGTCGCTCTGGCCGCCGGAGAGGAACGCAATGCCCGGCACCGCGGTCGGCACACAGTTCTTCAGGACCCGGACCGTCTTCTCCGCCACCGCCTGTGGCGACGCCTGGTCGGCGGCGTTCTTGCCGGGGACGACCATGTTGGGCTTGAGCACGATGCCTTCGAGACGAACACCGGCGAAGTAGAGCTCCATGAAGACGGTCTTCAGGACCCATTCGGTGATGTCGTAATTGGTGTCGATGTCATGGCTGGCATCGGGGCCGTCCATCAGCACTTCCGGCTCGACGATCGGCACGATCCCCGCTTCCTGGCAGAGCGCCGCGTAGCGGGCGAGCGCATGGGCGTTGGCGCTGATGCAAGGATAGGTCGGACGCTTGTCGCCGATATCGATGACCGCGCGCCATTTGGCGAAACGGGCGCCGAGATCATAGTACTCGGCCAGCCGTTCGCGCAGGCCGTCGAGCCCTTCTGTGATCTTCTCGTTCGGCCGCAGGGCAAGCGGCTTGGCGCCGGTGTCGACCTTGATACCCGGGACCGCGCCGGTGCCGGCGATGATGTCGACCAGCGGCGTACCGTCGGCGGCCGACTGGCGGATCGTTTCGTCATAAAGGATCACGCCGGAGATGTAGTTGCGCATCGCCTCGTCGCTGCGGAACAGCATCTCGCGATAGTCGCGACGGGTGTCGGCGGTCGACTCGACGCCGATGGTGTCGAAGCGCTTGGTGATGGTGCCGGTGCTTTCGTCGGCGGCGAGGATCCCCTTGTCCCCGGTGACCATCCGGGCGGCGATGTCTTCCAGTGTTTCGGCCATTCTGTTCCCCTTGTTCACAGCATCTTGCGATATTGGATGAAGCCGGTCCGCGATGCGATCCTGTCGTAGAGCGCGCGGGCGGCGTGGTTGTCTTCCTGGGTCAGCCAATAGACGCGCCCCGCGCCGGCCTCAAGGGCTCGCGCATAGACCGCCTCGATCAGCGCCCGTCCCAGGCCGCCGCCACGGGCGTCTTCGGCGACAAACAGATCCTGAAGATAGCAATAGTCGCTGCGCGTCCAAAACGATCGATGGAAGAGACAGTGGGCGATGCCCTTGAGGTCGCCGTCGACAGTCGCGCCGAGCGCGAACATCGGTTCGTGCGGATCGTTGAGCCGTGCCCAAGCGATGTCGGTGTCGTCCGGCGATTGCGCAGCGTCGTAGAAACCGAGATAGCCGTGCCACAGCATCGCCCACGCCGGCCGGTCCTCCTGGCGGAGCGGGCGGATCGCGAGGTCGGCGGGCGGCATGCCTATCGATCGCGCCGGAGAACCTCGACACCCGGCAGGGCCTTGCCTTCGAGCCACTCCAGGAAGGCGCCGCCGGCGGTGGAAATCGAGCCGAAGCGTTCGGCCGCGCCGGCGTGATGGAGCGCGGCCACCGTTTCGCCGCCGCCGGCCACCGAGTTCAGCCCGGCGGTCTGGGTGCGGTCGGCGGCGTGGCGGGCCACGGCGACGGTCGCTGCGTCGAACGGCGGCACCTCGAACGCGCCGAGCGGTCCGTTCCAGACCAGCGTCCGTGCCCGGTTGATCCAGCTCTCGACGGTGGCGATCGATTTCGGCCCGATGTCGAGGATCATCTGGTCGTCGGGCACCGCGTCGATGTCGACTACCTGGCTGTCGATACCGGGCTCCAGTCCAACGGCAACCACCGCGTCGACCGGCAGAACGATCTCGCAGCCGGCCTTGTCGGCGGCCGCCATGATCCGCCTGGCGGTCTCGACCAGGTCTGGTTCGGCCAGCGAGCGGCCGATCAACACGCCCTTGGCGAGCAGGAAGGTGTTGGCCATGCCGCCGCCGATCACCAGAGCATCGACCTTGCCGGTCAGGTTCTCCAGGACATCGATCTTGCTCGACACCTTGGCGCCGCCGATGACGGCGACCACCGGGCGCTCCGGATGGGCGAGCGCCGATTCCAGCGACTCGATCTCCTTCTGCATCGCGCGACCGGCATAGGCCGGAAGCCGGTGGGCCAGTCCCTCGGTCGAAGCATGGGCCCTGTGCGAGGCGGAGAAGGCGTCATCGACGTAGAGATCGCCCAGTTCGGCGATCGCCGCGACGAGCTCGGGGTCGTTCTTCTCCTCGCCGGCGTGGAAGCGGGTATTTTCGAGCAGTACGATCTCGCCGTCCTTCATCGCGTCGACCGCCGCTTTCGCGGTCTCGCCAATCGTCGCCGGCGTGAAGCCAACCGGGCGGCCGAGCACCTCTGTCACTGCAGCGACCACCGGTTCGAGCGACATATCCGGATTGGGCTGACCCTTGGGGCGGCCGAAATGGGCAAGCAGGATCACCCGCCCGCCCTTGTCGGCGATTTCGGCGATGGTCGGCGCCACCGCACGAATGCGGGTGTCGTCGCTGACCGCGCCGGCGGTCATCGGCACATTGAGATCGACCCGGCAAAGCACCCGCTTGCCGGCGAGCTCCGCGTCGTCGAGGGTCTTGAAGGCAGCCATTTGCGGCCTCTCGTCAGAGCTTGCCCATCGCGACGGCGGTGTCGGCCATGCGGTTCGAGAAGCCCCACTCGTTGTCGTACCAGGCGACGACCCGAACGAAGGTGCCCTCCATGACCTTGGTCTGGTCGATGGCGAAGGTGGAGGAGTGGGGGTCGTGGTTGAAGTCCATCGAGACCAGCTTCTCCTCGGTGAAGCCGAGGATGCCGGAAAGCCGGTTCGACGCGGCCGCTTCCTTCACCGCGTTGTTGACCTCATCGACGGTCGTCGGCCGGCTGGCAACGAACTTGAAGTCGACCAGCGACACGTTCGGCGTGGAGACGCGCAGCGCCGTGCCGTCGAGCTTGCCGTTCAGTTCCGGCAGGACCAGACCGACGGCCTTGGCGGCGCCGGTCGATGTTGGGATGATGTTGAGCGCCGCGGCGCGAGCCCGGTAGAGATCTTTGTGCAGCGTATCCAGCGTCGGCTGGTCGCCGGTGTAGGAGTGCACGGTGGTCATGAAGCCGTGTTCGATGCCAACCGTCTGCTGCATCACATGGGCGACCGGCGCGAGGCAGTTGGTCGTGCACGAGGCGTTGGACACGACGATGTCGTCGCTGGTCAGCTGCTCGTCGTTGACGCCGAAGACGATGGTCTTGTCGGCGCCGCTCGCCGGCGCGGAGACCAGCACGCGTTTGGCGCCGGCTTCGAGATGGGCGGAGGCCTTTTCCTTCGAGTTGAAGACGCCGGAGCACTCCAGCGCGATATCGACGTTGAGCTCCTTCCAGGGGAGTTCGGCCGGGTTGCGGATGGCAGTCACCTTGATCGGTCCGCGCCCGACATCCATCGTGTCGCCGTCGACCGTCACGGTATGCGGGAACTTGCCGTGCACCGAGTCATGGCGCAGCAGATGAGCGTTGGTCTCGATCGGACCGAGGTCGTTGACCCCGACGACTTCGATATCCTTGCGATCGGATTCGATGATCGCGCGCAGAACCAGACGGCCGATGCGTCCGAACCCGTTGATGGCAACCCTGACGGTCATGTCGTTCTCTCCACTCACAAATCAGGCGAGCACCGAAAGGCGGTCGAGTGCCGCCTCTGCCGCCGCTTCCGCCGTTATTCCGAACTTTTCATAGAGCGCCTTGTAGGGCGCGCTGGCACCGAAGCCGTCCATGCCGATGAACAGGCCGCGGTTACCGATGAACCGGTCCCAGCCCTGCCGGACCGCCGCCTCGATGGCGACCTTGACCGGCGCCGAGCCGATGACTTCGGCCTGGTAGTCCTCGCTCTGCTCCGCGAATAACTCGAACGACGGAACCGACACCACCCGTGCCGCGTGGCCGGCCTGCTCGATCAGGACCTTCGCGGCGAGCGCGATCTCGACCTCCGAGCCGGTGGCGAACAGCGACACCTTGGCGTCGTCATCGGTCGGCGACAGCTCGTAGGCGCCGCGGGCGCAAAGGTTGTCTTCTTCGAATTCAGTTCTGACGGTCGGCAGGCCCTGGCGGGTGAGCGCGATGATGCTCGGGCTGGTGCGGCGCTCCAGCGCCAGTTGCCAGCACTCGGCGGTTTCGACAGCGTCGGCGGGGCGGAACACCAGGAGATTGGGCATGGCGCGCAATGCTGCCAACTGCTCGACCGGCTGGTGGGTCGGTCCGTCCTCGCCGAGGCCGATCGAGTCATGAGTCATCACGAAGATCACCCGGTTGCCCATCAAGGCGGCCAACCGGATCGCCGGCCGCGCGTAGTCACTGAAGACCAGAAACGTACCGCCATAAGGAATGACGCCACGGTGAAGCGCCATCCCGTTCATGGCGGAGGCCATGCCGTGCTCGCGCACACCCCAGTGTATGTAGCGGCCGGAAAAGTCGTCGGCATTGACGGCGGTCAAACCTTGCGACCGCGTATTGTTCGAGCCGGTCAGGTCGGCGGACCCGCCGATGGTCTCGGGCACCACCGCGTTGATGACATCGAGCGCCATCTCCGACGATTTGCGGGTGGCGACCTTGGGCCGCTCCGCCGCCAGCGTCTTCTTGTAGGCGACGATCGCCTCGTCGAAGTTGGCCGGCAGGTCGCCGCGAATGCGCCGGTCGAATTCCGCGCGCTGCTCGGCGTCGATCGAGGCCAGCCGCTTGGCCCAGTCCTTGCGGAGCTGGCTCGCCTTCAGGCCAGTGATCCGCCAGCTGTCCCGGATGTCCGACGGGACCTCGAACGGCGGATACTCCCAGCCGAGCGCCTCGCGGGCACCGGCGATCTCCTCGTCGCCGAGCGGCGAACCGTGAGACGATGCAGTACCGGCCTTGGTCGGCGCGCCGTGGCCGATGGTCGTCTTGCAGGCGATCATCGTCGGCCGGTCGTTGCCGTGCGCCGCCTCGATGGCCGCCGCGATCGCTTCCGGATCGTGGCCGTCGATGCGGGTCGCTTCCCAGCCGGCCGCCTCGAACCGGGCCACCTGATCGCCGGACTCGGCCAGCGCCAGCGGCCCGTCGATGGAGATGCCGTTATCGTCGAACAGCACGATCAGCTTCGATAGCCTGAGATGGCCGGCGATCGAGATCGCTTCGTGGCTGATGCCCTCCATCAGGTCGCCGTCGGACGCGATCACGTAGGTGCGATGGTCGACAATGTCATCGCCGAACTCGGCGGCGAGCAGCCGCTCGGCCAGCGCCATGCCGACCGCGTTGCCGAGCCCCTGGCCAAGCGGTCCGGTGGTCGTCTCGACACCGGCGGTATGGAAATTCTCGGGATGGCCCGGGGTTTTCGAGCCGAGCTGGCGGAAATTCTGAAGCTCCTCGATGGTCATCTCCTCGACGCCGAGGAGATGGAGGAGGGAATAGAGCAGCATCGACCCATGACCGGCGGAGAGGACAAAGCGGTCGCGATCGGGCCAATAGGGCTCGGTCGGGTCGAACTTGAGAAACCGAGTGAACAGCACCGTCGCGATGTCGGCGGCGCCCATCGGCAGGCCGGGATGGCCGGAATTGGCCTTCTGGACGGCGTCCATGGCGAGCGCGCGGATTGCGTTCGCCATACGCTGGTGCTTGGCAGGATCAGTCATGTTCGGGCTGTCGATTCCGGTACCGGGCAGTGTGCTGCAAACTGTCTTTGCGGCCCGGTCGGTGTCGATCGCCACAACCTCTTGGGTCCGGACCGGCCGAGGTTTGGCGACACATAGCAGGTGGATTCGGCGAGTCAATGCGAACCGGTGGCGGCCGCCGCGAAACCGGATCTTAGGTCGCGTCCTCATCGTTGACGCATTCTTCGGGTAATGCCTAATCTCTCTGGCGCAATGCTTTGACGCGCCTTCGATTCGCGGGGCCTATCGATCGGAGGTGCGGCGGGCCAAATCCTTAGCCGCCGTAGGGGAGTTGATGGGCCCGAGGGGAGGTCCGCATGGCCGGTGAAACGGTTCTGGACGACGCTCTGGCGCGGTTGGAAGCCGCGATCGGCCGGGTCGAAGGCGCTGTCGACCAGCGCCTGGAGCATGCCGGCAAGATCGCGGATCTGGAGAGCGAGCTGCAGCAACTGGGCACCGACCGGTCGCGGCTCGCCCAGGCGCTGGACGCGGCCGAAGCCCGCTCCGGCCGGATCGAGGAGGCCAACCAGGATGTTTCCCGTCGCCTGGTATCGGCCATGGAGACCATCCGCGGCGTGCTCGAGCGGAACAGTCACTGACGAGTAGGGGCGTATCATGGGACAAGTTAACGTCACCATCAGCGGCAAGACCTTCCGCATGGCGTGCAATGACGGCGAGGAGGAACACCTCGCCGCGCTCGGGCGCCAGCTCGACGAGACGATCGAGGAGCTGCGCGGCCAGTTCGGCGAGATCGGCGATCAGCGTCTCACCGTGATGGCGGCGATCACCATGGCCGACAACTACACCGAGTCCGAGCGCCGCCTGAGCGTGCTCGAGGGTGAGATCGCCGGGCTGGAGGAAGCCCGCGCCGCGCTGGTCGAGCGGCAGGAAGGGGCCGAGACCACGGTCGCCCGCTCGCTCGAAGCGCTGGCCGACCGCCTGGAGGCGGTGGCGGAACGGCTGCGCGGCACCGACCCGCTCGGCCACGCCGACTGAGCGACCGGAGCCTCTGGCGCCGCGGCGCGGCGACCTCTATATCTGCCCCCAGGCGAGGCTGTGGGGCCCGGCAGGAGTAACTATCCCCGGGGCCTTATCGATCCTAACGGGAGCTGTCCCTGCGCGAGCTCGTGGGTTCATGCACACGGCGCCCACCTACTCTGTAGGTCTCCGGGATCGCACACTCCACCGACTTCACGGCTTCGCTTTCCTTCCTCAGAGCCCAGCCCAACCTCGCCGATGGCACCACAGGCCGCCCGTTCCAAGATTGCCCTGCGGCGGGCCGCGCTCGCCCGCCGCGACGAACTATCGGCGGCGGAGCGGGCTGACCGATCGGCCGCCATCCATCGGAAAGCGGAACCGCTGATGACCGCGCTCGCGCCGCGCTGTGTCTCCGGCTTCCTGCCGATCGGCAGTGAATGTGATCCGCAGCCGCTGATGGCAGCGTTGCGCGACCAGGGCGCGACCATCGCGCTGCCGGCGTTCGAGGATCGGCAGACCATCGTGTTCCGCAGCTATGACGAAGCTGCCCCGCTTGTCCCGGCGGGCTTCGGCACCCGTCAGCCGCCACCGTCGGCGCCGGTGGTCTCCCCGGATACGCTGCTGGTGCCGCTGGTGGGCTTCGACCGCGACAGCGGGCGGCTCGGCTATGGCAAGGGCCACTACGATCGGGCGATTGCGACGATGCGGGCATCCGGCGCGGCGCCGCATCTCGTCGGTATCGCCTTCGCGGTCCAGGAGGTTGACCCGATCCCGCTGGAACCCCATGACATCAGGCTCGATTGGGTGGTGACCGACGCGGAGGTGCTCGACTTTCGCGGGCGGTAGGTGAGGGGGCGCAATGCGGCTTCTGTTTCTTGGCGATATCGTTGGACGCGCGGGGCGAAACGCGGTGGTCGAGCAGTTGCCGTCGCTGGTCGCCGATCGCCGTCTCGACTTCGTCGTCGTCAACGGCGAGAACGCCGCCGGCGGGTTCGGCATCACCGAGGACATTCATCAGGCGATCGTGGATGCCGGGGCCGACGCGATCACCACCGGCAACCACGTCTTCGATCAACGCGAAGCACTGGTGTTCGCCGACCGACAAGAGCGGTTCCTGCGGCCGGCCAACTATCCGGCCGGAACGCCGGGCAGCGGCTCGGGTCTGTTCACCGCCCGCAACGGCGCGCGGGTGCTGGTGGTCAACGTGATGGGCCGCATCTTCATGGAGTCGCTCGACGACCCGTTCGCGGCGCTCGACCGGGAACTCGCCGCCTGTCCACTGGGCGAGCAGGCGGATGCGGTGGTGATCGATTTCCACGCCGAGGCTTCGAGCGAGAAGCAGGCGGCCGGCTATTTCGTCGACGGGCGGGCGACACTGCTCCTTGGCACGCACACCCATGTGCCGACCAGCGACCATCGGATTCTCCCCGCCGGCACCGCCTACCAGACCGATGTCGGCATGTGCGGCGACTACGAGTCGGTGATCGGTATGGACAAGGAGGAGCCGCTCCGCCGGTTTCTCACCCGGGTGCCCGGCGAGCGGTTCAGCCCGTCGCGGGGCCCGGCGACGCTGTCGGGCCTCGCGGTCGAGGTCGACGACAATACGGGGCTGGCGACTGCGGTCGCGCCCGTGCGGCTAGGTGGTGCGCTGAGCGAGACGATTCCGTCGTTCTGGGTCGATTGATCGGTCGACCCGAATACGCCTCGCACTGCCGCCCGACCCTTCCTTTCACGCTGCCGCGGACGTATAACCCGCGGCCATCAACGATTTTTCTCTGTTCGTCCGCCGCCCGCTCGACGCGTGAGCCGGCGGACCGCCACTCCGGAGTTGCCCATGGCCGGCCATTCGAAATTCAAGAACATCATGCACAAGAAGGGCGCCGCCGACGCGCGCCGGTCCAAGGTGTTTTCCAAGCTCGCCAAGGAGATCACCGTCGCCGCCAAGATGGGGATGCCCGATCCGGCGATGAACCCGCGGCTCCGGCTCGCGGTCCAGAACGCGCGCTCGGAAAACATGCCCAAGGACAACATCGAGCGGGCGATCAAGAAGGCGAGCGATGTCGATGGCGAGAACTACGAGGAAGTCCGCTACGAGGGCTACGGTCCGGGCGGGGTCGCGGTGGTGGTCGAGGCACTGACCGACAACCGAAATCGCACGGCGGGCGCGGTGCGGTCCTATTTCACCAAGAACGGCGGGACCCTCGGCGAGACCGGTTCGGTAGCCTTCATGTTCGATCGGGTCGGCCAGATCATCTACAAGCCGGAGGCCGGTTCGGCCGATGCCGTGCTCGAAGCGGCGATCGAAGCCGGCGCCGACGACGTCCAGAGCGACGCGGATGGCCACGTCATCACATGCTCCTTCACCGACCTTGGCGATGTCGCCAAGGCGCTGGAAACAGCGCTCGGCGAGGCCGAAACCGTCAAGGCGGTGTGGCGTCCGCAGACGACCACCGACCTCGACGAAGAGAAGGCCGGTACGATGATGAAGCTGGTCGCGGCGCTTGAGGACGACGACGATGTCCAGGAGGTCTATGCGAACTTCGAGGTCTCCGACGCGATCATGGAGAAACTGACGGCGGCCTGAGCGCTGCCGGTCTCAGTCGAAGACGCCGTCGAACACCGGCATGCTCAGGATTGCCGCAAGGGCGATCACCCCATAGGCGAGCCCGCGATAGGCGACGGCGCCTGATCTTTGAAACATCCGCGCGCCGACGAACACGGCAACGGCGTAGGCCGGCGCCAAGATCAGCACCAGTTCCCCCACCTCCCACGAGAACAGGCCGTTCCAGAAGTAAGCCGTGAAGCTCGACAGACTGATCGTCGCGAAGAAGCAGATCATATTGGCGCGCACCACCGCCATCGAATAGGGCCCGCTGATCCAGTAGGCGATCACCGGCGGTCCCGACGCCTGGGCGATGCCGCCGAGAACCCCGGCGCTCGCCCCGACCGCGATGGAGGGGATCGGGTGCGGTTCGCCGTGATAGCGCCAGCCCGACACCAGCAGGACGAGCAGGGCGGCAACGATCGCGGTGATCACCCACCGCAAGGTCACCGGATCGCCGGTGGTCAGCATGTAAGCGCCAATCGGCGCCGTGACCATGGCGGCAAGCGCCGCCGGCAGCACCGTTCGCCACCGCACCAGGCGGACCGCCTTGACCAGCAACGGAAGGGTCAGGACGAAATCGAGAACCAGCAGGACCGGGGCCGCCAGCTTCGGCGAAAAGGCAGCGGCCACCACCGGCACGAAGATCAACGCCGCGCCGAAGCCGGTGAAGCCGCGGACGAATCCGGCGGCGAGCGCCGCCGCGATGGCGACCAGGTAGGCAACGTCGAAGGACATGGGAGATCCGTGGATGGGCGATCGGCTGTATGGCCGGCAGGGACCGGCGCCTTAACACGATTTCGTGCCGGTGTTGTCAGGTCTTGTCCGGAAGCTACTGGGGCTTGTCCCGTGCGAACGCGTAGATGGCTTCGCTGAACCGGGCTTTCCCGTCGCCCGGGGCGTAGGATCGACACATCTCGATGCGATCGGAATCGCCGTCGGGCGTCAACCAGACCTGATCGGTCTCAAGGGCCACGAGGAACGGCAGCGGGGCCTCGTGTCCGGCGCAGTCGCCTTTCGAACAGTCGACGATCGTGTATTGGGCCGGCTCACAGATGAACGCATCCGGCTCGGCGGTCACGAACACGGCGTTCTGGTCCCACGGGTGAAAGCCGTCCTCGCCGAATGTGTCCCGCCATTGATCGATCCACGGCACGAGCGCCGGACACAGGAAGTCTGTGGCGATCGGCAGTGTGCTTTGACAAAGGACATTGCGATCGGACGACGGGACGAGGAAGCTCGATGTCAGGCCGTAGGACATGAAACGGATGGGGATGGTGGTTTCGTTGAGGAGATACTTCACCGCTGGTATGTCGATCGCCATATTGAAGTCACCGATACGGATGCCGGCGATCTCAAGCCTCTGGTGAGGATCGCGACCGCCGGTCACCACGGCGCGCTCGATGTTGCCGATCGCGTCGGGATAATTCACCGCCAGGCAGGCCAAGTCGGTGAGCGGGCCGATCGCGATAATGGTGACCGGCTCCGACGCCGCCTCGAGCGCCCCGGCCATGAAGCGAACGCCGTCGTTGAGGCAAGCCGTGGTGATCGCAGTCCCTTCATAGTTGCTCATCGGATCTCGCGGCAGGGCCCGAGGAGCCCCGTGGACGACCGGGACCGACGTGCCCATGCCATCGACGATACGCTTCGCCACCGTGTAGGACGGATCGACGAACGTGTTGCCCCAGGTGACGACGATGCCGCGAACATCGAGGCGCGGCGAGTCGATCGCCATCGCGATGGCCAGGCCGTCGTCGACGTCGCTGGCGCCCGGCACCCATCCGCCGATCAGTCCCGTCGCCGTGTCGGTCGAGATAATGATCGGCACCGGCGGATCGTCGGCCGCTACCGTCGTGCCGGTGAGGCCGAACGCGGTGGCGAGAAGCAGAGCGGTCGTCTTCGGTGTCAAGGCGTCGAACCCGTTTCGGTAATGCAAGCTGCCCGGAAAAACGTTCCTACGCAATCTCGGATTTGCCTGCACGCGCAGCGCACCAAACATCGGTAGCCGCCGACGGTGAACGCGGTTAGGTATCAACTTCATGACCGCGGCGATTCGCATTCTCGGCATCGACCCCGGCCTCCGCCGGACCGGCTGGGGCGTGGTGGCGATGCGCGGCAACGCCCTCGACTTCATCGCCGCCGGGACGGTGCGGGCGCCGATCGACGGCGCGCTGGCGGTACGGCTCCTGGCCCTTCACGACGGCCTCGCGGCGATCGTCGCCGATCATGCGCCGGACGAGGCCGCGGTGGAGCAGACCTTCGTCAACCGCGACGCGGCGGCCACGCTGAAACTCGGTCAGGCGCGGGGCATAGCCCTAGTGGTGCCCGCCCGAGCCGGGATCGTCGTTGCCGAATACGCGCCCAACGCAGTCAAGAAGACGATCGTCGGCGTCGGCCACGCCGACAAAGCCCAGATCCGGGCGATGGTCCGCGTGCTCCTGCCGCGCGCCCGCTTCGACAGCGACGATGCGGCCGACGCCTTGGCGATCGCGGTCTGCCACGCCCACCACCGCACCGCGGCGGCGGCGCGGCGGCAGGCGGTTGGTTAGGCTGGGACGAGTTCGGTCAACGTCCGCGCCTGACCGAACGCCGCTATCACCGCATAGTGCTCGACCCCGGCCTCGGGCGCGTCGGGATCGGCGTCCGCCATGCAGGCGAAATAGGCGGCGCAGGTCTCGCTCGTTTTAGCCTTCTCGCCGGCCGCGTCGGCGTCGGCGCGGCTCGCCCAGATGGCGAGATCGATGAACCGGTCGTCGCCCTGCTGGAGGACGAGCCGGCCGAGATAGCCGGGCAGGGTTTCGAGGAAGTCGGTTTCGAGCCGCCGGGACGCTGCGTCCAGTGCGCTCTGGCTGGTGCCGGCGGCGCGCCGGAACGGGGCGATTTCGATCGAGATGGTACTCATGGGTCTGGTCTCCGAAGTGTGTTTGAGGGAGACCGACTGCTAGCAAACCGCTGCGGACAGCTACCTGTCAGGAGGCTCCCAGCGTGCTATCCGGCACCAATCTGGACCCGGACGAATCCGTCCCTCTCCGATCCGGCCATCCTTGCGTTTGTTGCCCAAATGTTCTATTTCTTACTTCTCAAGGTAAGAATTGCTTTGGAGTTGCAGATGCGGGTTACCAGCAAGGGGCAGGTCACCATACCCAAGGCCATCCGCGACAAAGCCGGAATCCGCCCAGGCAGCGAGGTCGCATTCGGCATCAAGGGCGAAGTGGTGACCCTGAAGCGGGCACCGGCTTCGAAGACCGGCCGGACGCGTGGTCAGGAAATTGCCGAGTCGCTTCGCGATACCGCAACCCGCAATCGGCACTTAACGACCGACGAGATCATGGCGTTGCTTCGCGGCGATGACTGACGTCCTCGTCGACACCAACGTTCTGCTCGATATCGCCAACAACGATCCCGTCTGGTTCGCCTGGTCTGATCGTATGATCACCGCTGCCGGTGACGAGGGATCGCTCGTTATCAATCAGGTGATCTATGCGGAATTGGCCGCAGGTTTCGAGACTTTGGAATCGCTTGATATGGCGATGGTCCCTGATCGCTATCGGCGCGAGAGTGTTCCCTGGGACGCGGCCTTCATGGCTGGCGTGGCGTTTCTGGAGTACCGCCGGCGCGGCGGAAAGCGCTCCTCGCCGCTGCCGGATTTCTTCATCGGGGCCCACGCCGCGGTGCGTGGCTATCGGCTCCTCTCCCGAGACCGGGGCTATTACCGTACGTACTTTCCATCGCTCGACATCATCTCCCCGGACGCCCGTCCATGATCGGGAAGCTCAAGGGCATCATCGACTCCTATGGCGATGACTGGGTGATCGTTGACGTCGGCGGCGTCGGCTACCTGGTCCATTGCTCGCCGCGCACGCTGCAAGCGCTGCCGCCGCCGGGCGAAGCGGCGTCGCTGTCGATCGACACCTATGTCCGCGAAGACATGATCCGGCTCTACGGGTTCGCCAGCGATCTGGAGCGCGAGTGGTTCCGGCTGCTGCAGACGGTCCAGGGGGTCGGCGCCCGGGTGGCGATCGCGGTGCTCGGGGTGATGACCCCGGGAGACCTCGCCACGGCGATCGCGTTGCAGGACAGGGCGCAACTCGGCCGGGCGCCCGGCGTCGGCAAGAAGGTGGCCGAGCGGATCGTCGCCGAACTCCGCGACAAGGCGCCCGCCTATAGTTCGGCCGACCCGGCGGTGGTCGGGCTGCAGGCGGACCTCGCCGAGCGCACCGCGCCACAGCCGGTCGCCGACGCGGTATCGGCGCTGGTCAATCTCGGCTACGCGCAGGTTCAGGCCAGCGCCGCCGTCGCCGCCGCCGCGCGGTCGGCGGGCGAGGGTGCGGCGACCGAGGAGCTGATCCGCCTCGGTTTGAAGGAACTGGCGCGGTGATGGGCGCGCGGGCCTCCGCTGCGCTTCGGTTCGCCTCCACGGTGCTGGCGTTTGCGGTCTTGGGCCCGACGATTGGCGGACTAGTTGGGATCCTAGTAGTTAGTGAGTTTGGGCGGTTCCTTGTTTCTCCCGAATTGGCATTGAACGACGTTGCGGCTTATGGAGCGGGTTCGGGTGTGGTGCCCGCTTTGGCCGTCGGTCTGGTCATCGCAATCGAGGATCGAGACACGGGGTCGACGCTTCGGAATGCTGTAGCAGCAGGACTCATCTGCGGTGGTGCGTTTTATTTCGCGCTTTGTTTTTTTGTCGGTTTCTTCTTTTTGCCAATTGCGTTCGTGTTTCTGTCTTTCGCAGCGGGCGTCGGCATTTCAGTCCTTTCGGCAGTGGTTGTCTGGAAGATATCGCGGCTTTGGGCGCCCGGGCGCCCAACTGCTTCGGCGAACAGCGTTGCCAGCTCTGGCGGGTTAGACCCGTGACCTCAAGCGTTCCTGGCACAGGCGACGCACAGCGTCGCCGCCGGATCGATTTCGAGCCGCTTCTCGGCGATCTCCTCGCCGCAGCGCAGGCATTCCCCATAGGTGCCGTCGTCGAGACGGCGCAGCGCCGCGTCGATCCGGGCAATCTCGGTGGTGCGCCGCCGCTCGGCCGCATTGGCCATCGCCTGGCCCTGCAGCGCGTCCATCCGCGACAGGCGGCCGACGCTCTGCTGATCGAGGGCGACCGGCTTGCGGGCCTCGGCGCTCCCGGCGCTCAGCGCTTCCAGTTCCCGGCGCTGGGCGGTGAGATTGGCGCGGACGGTGTCGTCATCGAGCATGGCCGAAACGTTAGCCGGAGAACGACGCATGGTCGAGTGGTGAGCCCCGAGCCATGAGCGCACTGACGCCGGAACCCGTCGACGATCCGGCCTGGCTCGCCGCGTTCATCGCCGAGCATTGGGGGGCGCCGGGTGCGGTCAGCCGTGGCGTGGTGTGGACCGGGGCGGAACTGAAGGCGCGGCGCGCGATGGACGGCGACCGCTGCGTCGGCGTCGTCAGCTGGTCGGACGCGACGCCGGACTGGCAGATCGTCACCCTTGACGCGTTGGAAGCCAGACGCGGCATCGGCTCGTGCCTGCTTGACGCGGTGATCGAGGCGGCCCGCGACCAAGCGGCGCGGCGGCTGTGGCTGATCACCACCAACGATAATCTCGACGCCCTGCGGTTCTATCAGCGACGGGGTTTCCGTATCGTGGCGGTTCATGCGGGCGCGATCGCGGCAAGCCGCCGGATCAAGCCGAGCATTCCCGAGATCGGCGCCTATGGCATCCCCATTCGCGACGAAATCGAATTGGAGTATCCAATGTCGCCCACGCCGGTCGGGCGATGAACGGGAGCGAGAACCTCGTGGCGACAAAGCCTACGGATCTGGGCGACAAGCTTTGGGACAGGGCGGTGGTTCGTGCCGTCGTCACGCCGATTGTCTTTGTCGTCCTCGGTCCGGTATTCTGCTTGGGCTATATACTATTGTACATTGGACTGCAGATAATCTTCGCGCAGGGGGAAGACTGGCCACTTCTCATCCCGCTAGCGATGATATTTCCAATTGCTCTTTGGCCAGCCTTGCTCATCGGCGCTCTCCCCGCCGGCATCGCCGGCATTTTCTTCGCCGTGTTGGATTTCGGACGGCGCCGCTCCAGCTTCTGGCTAGCGGTCGTGGTTGGCGCCGTGGCCGGTTTCACTTGGTGGCGATTCCTTGGCGCGACCGTTGACGATTGGACCGTTGACGGTTGGTCCATTGGCAACCCCGCCACTTTTCTGGGGTGCATCGGCGCGACGGTGACCTGCTGGTACTCATGCCTGCCACGGACCCGGCGGGAAATGACTTGATGACCGACCGCCTTGTCGCGCCCGAAGCCAGGGACGAAGACGGGGACGCGACGCTGCGGCCGCAGCGGCTGGCGGATTTCGTTGGCCAGCCCCAGGCCTGCGCCAACCTCAAGGTGTTCATCGATGCCGCGAAGGCACGAGGCGAGGCGCTCGACCATGTGCTGTTCGTCGGGCCGCCCGGCCTCGGCAAGACGACGCTGGCGCAGATCGTCTCGCGCGAACTCGGCGTCAATTTCCGCGCCACCTCCGGCCCGGTCATCGCCAAGTCCGGCGACCTCGCGGCACTGCTCACCAATCTCGAAGAGCGCGACGTGCTCTTCATCGACGAGATCCACCGACTGGCCCCGGCGGTCGAGGAAATCCTCTACCCGGCGCTCGAGGACTTTCAGCTCGACCTGATCATCGGTGAGGGGCCGGCGGCGCGTTCGGTCAAGATCGGGCTGGCGCCGTTCACCCTGGTCGGCGCCACCACCCGGCTCGGACTGTTGACCACGCCGCTCCGCGACCGGTTCGGGATCCCGGTGCGCCTCAATTTCTACGAGACGGCGGAACTGGAGCGGATCGTGCGGCGCGGCGCCCGTATCCTCGGGACAACATTGACCGACGACGGTGCGGCCGAGATCGCCCGGCGCTCGCGCGGCACCCCGCGGATCGCGACGCGGCTGCTGCGGCGGGTTCGCGACTTCGCCGCGGTCGAAGGCGTCGACCCGATCGATGCCGCCGCCGCCGACCGGGCGCTTGGCCGGCTCGAAGTCGACGCCCTCGGCCTCGACGCCCTTGATCGGCGCTACATGACCCTGATCGCGGAGAGTTTTGGCGGCGGTCCGGTGGGGATCGAGACCATCTCCGCCGCCTTGTCGGAACCGCGCGATGCGATCGAGGAGATCGTCGAGCCGTTCCTGATCCAGCAGGGTTTCGTCCAGCGCACGCCGCGCGGGCGCCTGCTCACCCCGAACGCGTTCCGTCACCTCGGTCTGGAAGCGCCGGCCGGGCAGGCGGCGCAGTTCGGCCTGTTCGGCGAGACGGAGGAGGACTGAACCATGGCACAGCTGATCACCACGCTCGGGCCGAAGCGGGCCGAGGACCTCGGTCCGATCCTGCCGCACGAGCACGTCTTCGTCGACCTCAGGACCTGGGACAAGCCGGGCTATGGCGAGGGCGAGGCGGCTGACGTGATCCGGCTGATGGCGCCGGAGATCGAACGGATCAAGGCGCAAGGCTTCACCGCCTTGGTCGAGTGCTCGACGATCGGGGTCGGCCGCCGCGCCGACATCGACCGGGCCGTTTCCGAAGCCACCGACTTTCCGATCGTGGTGCCGACCGGCATCTACCGCGAACCATGGGTCCCGCCGTTCGGCCATGAGTGGAGCGAGGATGCGCTGGCCGAGTGGATGATCGCCGAGCTGGAGGAGGGGATCGAAGACAGTGGCGTCCAGGCTGCGTGGATCAAGATCAGCGCCGGCGACGACGGGATCACCGACACCGAAGCCAAGATTTTGCGCGCGGCGGCTCGCGCCGGCGCCCGGACCAACGCAGTGATCGGCAGCCACACCATCCGCGGCCGGGTGGTGATGGAGCAGCTGAACATCCTCGAGGACGCCGGCTACACCGCCTCCCGGTTCATCTGGATCCACACCCAGGCCGAACCGGACTTCGCGTTGCATCTGGAGGCGGCACGGCGCGGCGCGTGGGTCGAGAACGACGGCATCGGCGGCTGGGGTGACCCGAACCTGTACACCGACGCGTACAATCTCGACATGATCCGCAACGTGCTCGACGCCGGCTTCGGCGACCAGTTGCTCATCAGCCACGACCGCGGCTGGTACGATCCCGCCGAACCCGGCGGCGGTACGCCGAAGCCCTACACCTATCTCGTCGACACCTTCCTGCCAAAGCTAGAGGCGAGCGGTGTCGACCGGACGACCATCGACACGCTCATCCGCGACAATCCGTTCCGCGCGTTCGCGCGGTAGGGGCCGGTCGCGGTCACCCCACCCACCACCCTACGGGCGGTCCCCCCTCCCCGAAATCCGGGGAGGGATCGCAGCCTCACCGCTGCGCTTTTTTTGTCGCGGACCGTGGTGAGGTGAGCGTTGGTCGGCTGCCTGGGGTACGCAGAGGTATAGGCAACCCGCGCGTCCCTCCCCGGAGCCGGGGAGGGTGGCCGGCGCAGAGCGCCGGACGGGTGGGGCCCTTCGGGTCCCCGCGGTTGTACCAAGTCTGCGAAGACCCGCTGAGCCGGTCGCGGTCACCCCACCCACCACCCTACGGGCGGTCCCCCCTCCCCGAAATCCGGGGAGGGATCGCAGCCTCACCGCTGCGCTTTTCTTGTCGCGGACCGTGGTGAGGTGAGCGGTGACGGTCGTGGCTTCCTGGGATACGGAAGCATTGGCAACCCGCGCGTCCCTCCCCGGAGCCGGGGAGGGTGGCCGGCGCAGAGCGCCGGACGGGTGGGGCCCTTCGGTCCCCGCGGTTGTGCCAAGTCTGCGAAGACCCGCTGGGCCGGTCGCGGTCACCCCACCCACCGCCCTTCGGGCCGTTCCCGCTCCGCAGTCCGTTTGGGAGGGAAGGACCGCCGCGCCGGCCTCATCTTGAGAGCCTGCCCTCGACCTGATCGGGGGTGAGACCGCGCAGTCCGGCGAGCTTCGAAAGACGCGTTCAGTGTCCAGTTTGCCGGCCGGCCAGCGTGCTTCGAGGCTCCGCTGACGCGGAGCTCCTCAGCATGAGGAGGGATAGCGATCCACGACGACGCCGGATTCCCTCCCGCCGCACGGGGATTTCTCCGCGGAACGACACGCCGCGCTCAAACGCCCCTCTCTCCCCTTGCCGGGAGACGGCGGAGCTTGGCGTCGCGAAGCGCGCCGTAGCGAAGCCAGAGGGGGGTGCGCCCGCAACCTTCGCCCAGGGCTGGACGCGCGGCGATTCTCCCACCGCACCCCCCTCCCTGACCCTCCCCCGCAAGGGGGGAGGGAAACCGGTATCACCACCCTAGGGAGGGAGCCGGCGTGAAGACGCCGGTGGCGCGGTCCGCCCCTTGCTTGGCCCGCGCCAACACGGGCGCTAGGCTCCGGCCATCGGGGCGGATTCGGGAAGAGGTGAGTATGGATCAATCGGCCGGTGGGCGGAGTCGGTGGCTCATCGTGATGTTGCCGTTCGGGCTCGGCTACGCGGTCGCCATGGGCACCCGATCGATCAACGCGATCCTTGCCCATCCGCTGGAAACCGAACTCGGTCTGACCAGCGCCGAGCTCGGCGTGATCACCGCGACTTTCCTGATCACCTTCGCGCTCGCGCAGCTACCGCTGGGACTCTTGCTCGATCGGTGGGGCGCGCGCGTGACCCACGCGCTGTTCTTCGTCATCGGCGGCATCGGCATGATCCTGTTCGGGCTCGCTTCCGATCCGGTCGTGCTGGCACTGGCCCGGGGGCTCCTCGGTATCGGCATGGCGACCGGCCTGATGGGTGCGTTCAAGGGGATCACCGAATGGTTCCCGCGCGATCGCATCGCCTACTACAACGGCCTCATTCTCGCCGCCGGTGGTCTCGGCGCGGTGTTGGCGACATCGCCGGCGAAATTCCTCGAAGGCGAATTCGGTTGGCGGGTCGTCTGCTTCGTCTTCGGCGTTGCTGCATTCGCCGTCGCGGCGATCGTGTTGCTGCTCTACCGTGACCGTAATGTCGCGACGCCGACCTCGTTCCGCGACGAGGTTTCGGGCCTGATTGCGATCTACCGCGACCGGTTCTTCTGGGCCATCGCCCCGCTGTTCGCGATCAACGCCGGCGTTTTCATCGCCATGCAGGGCTTATGGTTCGGACCGTGGTTCCAGAAGGTCGTCGGACTGACGCCGCAGGTCAGCGCCCACTATCTGCTCGCGGTAACGCTGTCGATGACCGTCGGCTACCTCTGCGGCGGCTGGTTCGCTTCGCTGGGGAAACGGATCGGTCGACCGGCGACGTTTGTGATCGGCGTCGCGGCCGCGCTCGGCATCGCTTTTCAGGTTGCGCTTATCGTCGGGATTGCCGAACGGAGCCTTCTCCTGTGGTTCGTCTACATCTTCGTGGTGCAGGTGGTCATGGTCAATTACGCGCTGCTGGCGGAACACTTCGGGCAAGAGCGCGCCGGACGGGCGGTCACCGCCGGCAACATCCTAGTGTTTCTGGCGGCGGCGATAGCCCAGTTCGGGTTCGGGATCATCGCCAGCCTGTGGCCGAGCACTGATGCGGCGACGGGCTTCCGGGTCGCCTTCGCCGTCCTGGTCGCGCTGCAAGCGGTGGCTCTGGTCTGGTTCGTCGTGCGTTTGACGGGGGCCAAGGCAGCAGCCGCCAGCCAGGACGCCAAGGCCTAGCCGCGCGCGTCAGGCGGCGGCTTCGTCGTCAGGCCGATCCGGTCGCGACGCGCCCAGCGCCAGGTAAGCGGGATAGCCACCGCCGAAAGTCCTACGGTGAGGCCGATCCAGATTCCGGCGCCGGCGAGCGGGGTGAGGAAGCCGAGGATGACACCCAGCCCGATCCCGACGCCCCAGTAGCCAATTCCGGCGTAGATCATCGGGATGCGGGTGTCGCCGAGGCCGCGCAGCATCCCGGCGGCGACAGCCTGGCCAGCGTCGGCGAACTGGAACAAGCCGGCCAGGATCAGCAGCGTCACCGCGATGCCGATCACCGCCTGGTTGGCCGGATCGTCGAGGGCGAGGAACAGACCGACGATCGGGCGTCCGGCGAGTAACATGACGGCCGAGGTGCAGGCGGCGAAGGTCATCGCCATGGCGAAGGCGGTCCAGCCGGCGCGGCCGATGCCGGCGATATTGCCGGCGCCATAGGCCCGGCCGACGCGGACGGTCGAGGCCATCGCCAGCCCGAGCGGGACCATGAAGGCGATCGACGCCACCTGGATGGCGATGGCATGGGCCGCCAGCGGCGCCGGGCCGATCAGCCCCATCAGGAAGGCGGAGGCGTTGAAGATGGTGACTTCGAAGGCGAGGGTCACGCCGATCGGCAGACCGAGCTTCCACAAGTCCCGGTAGCGGGCCCAGTCGGCGCGCCAGAAGCGGCCGAACAGCGCATAGCGGCGGAACCGCCGGTCAAACGACACGATCGCGGCCATGCCGAGGAACATGTAGAGATTGGCGATCACCGTGCCGATCCCGGCGCCGGCAAGGCCGAGTTCCGGCATGCCGAACCGGCCGAACATGAAGACGTAGACGAAGGCGGCATTGACGGCGACGGCGGTGATGCCGATCCACATGGCGGCGCGCGGCCGCTCCAGCGCGGAGACGAAGTTGCGCAGCACGATATAGCCGAGGAACGGCAGGATGCTCCATTTGAGCGTTGCCATGTAGCGCGCCGCCTCGGCCGCTAGCTCCGGGTCCTGGCCAAGCAGCAGGAACAGCGCTTCGGCATTCCACAGGACGATCCAGATCGGAATGGTGATGGTGATCGCTGCCCACCAGCCCTGACGGACGGTGCGGCGCACGTCGCGGACCGAGTGCTTGCGCCGGCCGAGTTCGATGGCGATCATCGGCGAGGTGGCGGTGACGACGCCGATGGCGAAGATCAGGAAGGCGAAATAGAGGTTCACCGCCAGCACGCCGGCACCGAGCGCCCGCGGCCCGATCCAGCCCATCATGATCGTATCGGTGAAGCCGAGCGCCCCTTGGCTGAGGTTGGTGATCACCAGCGGCCAGGCGAGCGCCAGGGTCGCGCGGGCTTCGGCAGCCCATGCGCCTCGCATGGCTGTGGATTTTCCGGCGATGTCGACCATGGTTCGGCCTTCTAGGCCGACTTTGCCGCCGACGCCAGTGGCCTCAGCAGAGACTCCACAACTGTGACGGGTCGGTCACGGGGAGCGTGGCGTGGGGGGCGGGATGAACTAAATTTCTGCGATAAGCGCAATCGCGATGACTTCGAAGGCATCGATAATCGTGTGCGGTTTTGTGCGCGGGTCAGGTTGTAGAATTATCTGCCATAATCTAATTTGCCGAGTTCTGTTATCTGCGCAAGAACAATTCTCGATGTGAATGTGGAAAGGTAAATCAAAACAATAAATGCAACATAAACACTCACTTGATACTGAGGAACGGTCGGTCTATACCCAACGGATTCCGCCTCAAAATTCGATATCCAGGCAATGAAAAAAATAATGATATATAAAAATATCAACATTGGGATGAACGCAGGACTCCTTTGTTTATATCTCGAGATTTTCTTTGTTGTACGGATGAATGATGATTGATCTATATCGAAGAATATTCCATCGATGCCTATCATAAACAACACGGTCGCTGGCAGCACAGCCTGTGTCCAGACAAGTAACGAACCCCTTGGTACGTCGCATGCGGGCCCCAGCGCCGCCATACGGGACTCGACGATTCCGATATTGGATTCGATCAGAGTATTTAGCGCCGGTGTGCATATATCCGGGACATAATACCACAGTGTAACCAAGATAATCGCAACAATTAAGGCAATAACAAAAGAAAAGTAGCGAAGAAGATAAGATAGCGATGGCCGAATCGTATTTATTTTGATGGATTTGTGGAGCCATACTCGCAAGAGATCAATCGACCCAGCGAAGGCCAGCGTTGCAATGAAAAGCCGAAATGAAAACAGATTTGTTAGCGCAATCAACAAGGCGGCGTTGATCGTATAGAAGCGCTGGAAGAAGGCCGTGAAGGTCAACGAACCGTGCCAATAATAATGGTTGTTTGCCGTGGATCGGCGTTTGCCGCTGCCTAATTGTCGTTGCCGCCCAGCCCGTGGGTCGCGCAGTTCGCGGCGGTTGTCAACGCCGGTGGCCTGACCGGACCCCGCCGCTCGTCACTACTGCGCCGGGCGCGATCCTCATCCATCTGTCGTCCTCCGGCTCGACCGGAGGACCGGGTTTCACCGACGGGCGGCTGGGCGCACGGGCCGAGACCGCTCGGAACCGCGCGTGCCACGGCTCCACCGGAGCGGCCGCCCAATGGGTCCCAGAGGGCGACGCCGAGGCGGTTCGAAGGCTGTGCAAAAACCTCCGAGTCCGAGGAACGTTTAGCGTGCGTCCTCGTGCCGGCAGACTCGTGCCGGCGCTATTCGAAAAATTCGACCCTGAAGTCGCTGTATTTCAGCTTCTGGCCGGCATCGAGCCTTGCGAACAAGACCTGCGGATCGCCGCCAAAACCGTCGTCGTCGTAGTAAAGACCGCCAGTGGTCTCGTCATAGACGATCCGATCGTCGGCGTCCTGGGCGGCGATATCCTTCCTGAAGGCTGCCTTGGCCAACGGGCCTGTATCCAGGTCGGGAAAACTGCCTTTGTCGAGAAGGAACTTGTCCTTGCCGGATTCGAACTTCTTCACCCGGTCGACGTTGGTCGTCCCATCGAGGACACCTAGAAAGACGAACTTCTCCTTGGCGTCTCCGGCGATGAGCTTGTCCTTGCCCTCCAACCCGAAGATGTAGCCTGTGACCTTGCCGTCGCGGTTGTCCAGCTTGTCGTTGCCGGCACCGAGGATAACGGTGCCGTTGATCTTGCCCGTGTTGGTAATGGTGTCGTTCTCGGTATTCCGGACGTCAACATCCCCTTTGATCGTGCCTTTGTTGATGAGGATGATCTTGCCGGTTGGATTGTAGACAGCAGCGCCGCCCTCTTCGATCTTTCCGCCCTCGATCACGCCGTCCTTCTGGTTGACGACCTTCGATCTCAGGCTGGGATCGTTTGCACCGACCGACACACCATGCTCATCGGACGTGATGGAGTTGAAGTTCTTGATGACCGGGCCGGCGGTCGAGCCAGCGTTCGATGCGTTGGAATAGATACCGTCTTCATAGCCGTAAATGTCGCCGTAGTTCTTTACAGTAAAGTCTCCCAGCTCGCTATTATAGATGCCGGCGAGATAACCAACTATATTGCCGTGATTTTCGACTGACCCCTTGACATCGGTCAACACGTCTGGATCGAAAACCACGCCAAACGGGCCATTGATGAGGCCAGTTTCCTTGTTGATGAGCGTCGCGTTGTTCTTGGTGAAAAACGCACCGTAGAGATTGTACGAATAAACGTGCCCCTTGTTGACGAGCGTGCTGTCGGTGAATGCGCTGAAGATCGCCGAGCCGGCAGAGCCGACATTGACGTCCTTGTCGATCTTCCATTTCTGACCGGACTTGGAAAACGGTATCGCCGGACCGACGGGGTTAAATATATCGCTGCTTTGCTTGGGCATGATCGCAATCCTCCATGTTTCGCTATGGGAAAGGCGCGCCATTAACGGCGGCGCGCCCTAATCGCCCATTGAGGACGTATACCACCTTCCCGACGCTTCGGTGACCAAAGCACCCATCGGATGTCGTCGGCTGAGCCGGCGGCGTCCTTAGGAGCCCGCAAAAGCGAGCATACGGTTACTAGACGAACACCTCGACCGTGAAGTCGGAGTATTTCAGGGTCTGGCCGGGATCGACCTTGGCGAACTGAATCGGCGCGCTGCCGCCAACACCGTCTTCGAGATACAGCTTGCCGGTGTCTTTGTCGTAGATGATCCGGTCGTCGGCGTCCTTGGCTTCGGTGCCCTTGCGGAACGCGGACTTGGCCAAGGGGCCCGCGGTGAGGTCGCCGAAGGCACCTTCCGCGAGAAAGAATTTGTCCTTGCCGGACTCGAAATTCTTCACCCGGTCGATGTTGGTCGTCCCGTTGATCGGGCCTATGAATACGAACTTGTCCTTGGCATCTCCAGCGGTGAGCTTGTCGTTGCCGTCGAACCCAAAGATCTTCTTCGTGACTTCGCCGTCGGTGTTGTCGAGCTCATCATCGCCGAAACCGAGATGGACATCGCCCTTGATCTTGCCGGTATTGGCGACCGTGCTCTCGTCGGAATTGGTGACCCACACGTCTCCTACGATCTTGCCCTTGTTGATGAGGTTCATGTCGCCGATTGGATTGAAGACAGCAGCGCCGCCCTGGTCGATCGTACTGCCCTTGATGACGCCATCCTTCTGGTTGACGACCTTCGTCCGCAGGCTGAGGTTGGGGGTGGCGACAAGTACACCGTAAGAATCGGACTTGATGGAATTGTAGTTCTTAATGACCGGGCCGGAGGTTGCGCCTGATTCAGACCCTGCGGAGTAAACACCGTAGAGAAAGCCGTAAATCTCACCGTGATTCTTGACCGTGAGGTCTCCCATCAGAGGGCTGAATATCCCCGCCTGAAGGCCTAATATCATACCGTGATTTTCGACCGACCCTTTGACGCCGGCAGGAGAGTCCGGAACAAAAAACACGCCGTACTGGCCGCCATCGATCAAGCCGGTTTCCTTGTTGATGAGGGTCGCATTGTTTTTGGTGAACAACGCACCAGAACCGCCGTACGAATAAATGTACCCCTTGTTGACGAGCGTGCTGCCCGTAAATGCGCTGAAGATCGCCGAGCCGGTCGAACCGACATCGACGCCCTTTTCGATCGTCCACTTCTGGCCGGACTTGGAGAACTCAATGGTGAAGCCGCCGGGGTTAAATATATCGCTGCTTTGCTTGGGCATGATCTATTCCTTTGCGTTTCGTTCAACGGCCTAAGGGGCCCGGCCCGTGCCGAGCGGCCAGCGCCGCGAAGCCAGATTGGAGTGCAGGGCGGCAAGCCTCATGGCTATGCGAATACCTCGACCGTGAAGTCGGAGTATTTCAGCTTCTGGCCTGGGTCGACCTTGGCGAACTGGACCGGGCCGTTGCCGTCGACCCCGTCATCGTCGACATAGAGCTTGCCGCTGTCCTTGTGGTAGATGACTCTGTCGTCGGCGTCCTCGGCTTCGGTGCCCTTGCGGAACGCGGACTTGGCCAGCGGTCCCAAGCCGATGGTGCCGAAGGCGGCTTGATCGAGAAAGAACTTATCCTTGCCGGACTCGAAGTTCTTGACGCGGTCGAAATCGGTGAGGTCGTCGAAGACGAACTTTTCCTTTTTGTCCCCCGCGATGAGCTTGTCCTTGCCGTCGGCCCCCCAGATGTAGCCGGTGACTCTGCCGTCGATGTTGTCCAGTTCATCGTCACCGGAACCAAGACGGACGCCGCCCTCGATCTTGCCGGTGTTGGTGACCGTGTTATCGGCGCTGCTTGGGCTCCAGATGTCCCCTTTGATCTTACCCTTGTTGATAAGGTTCAAACCGCCGCTTCCATTGAAGACAGCGGCGCCGCCATCGACGATCTTGCCGCCTTCGATTACGCCATCCTTCTGGTTGACGACCTTCGACCGCAAGCTGGCAAGGCTGGTGACATAGATACCGTAAATATCGGATTTGATGGAGTCGAAGTTCTTGATGACCTGGCCTGGGGTCGAGCCAACGTTCAATGCTAAGGAATGGACACCATATGCATAACCGTTAATCTCGCCGTGATTATCTACAGTGAAATCAGGCATCGCAGTATTATGGATGCCCGCAGAGCCGCCAAATATCTTGCCGTAATTTTCCACCGACCCTTCGATATCGGTAGCCAAGTTTGGACTGATAAGCACGCCAAACTGGCTGCCATTAATGAGGCCAGTTTCCTTGTTGACGAGTGTCGTGTTGTTTCCGGTGAACCACGCGCCGTAAACGGCGTACGAGTAGATGTACCCCTTGTTGACGAGTGTGCTATCGGCAAACTCGCTGAATATTGTTGTGCCGACCGCACCGACCTCGACACCCTTCTCGATTGTCCATTTCTGCCCGGACTTGGAGAACTCGATCGCTGTGCCGCCGGGTACGAAAATGTCACTGCTTTGCTTGGGCATGACGTCAATCCTCCATGTTTCGCTATGGGAAAGGCGCGCCATTGACGGCGGCGCGCCCTAATCGCCCATTGAGGACGTATACCACCTTCCCGACGCTTCGGTGACCAAAGCACCCATCGGATGTCGTCGGCTGAGCCGGCGGCGTCTTTTCCGCTGCTCCGAGGGTGCGGTGTTCGACGCTAAACGGCGAACAGCTCGACCGTGAAGTCGGAGTACTTCAGCTTCTGGCCGGGGTCGACCTTGGCGAACTGGACCTGCCCACCGCCGGCATTGCCGTTCGAGTCGATGTAGAGCTTGCCGGTGTCTTTGTCGTAAATGATCCGGTCGTCGGCGTCCTTGGCTTCGGTGCCCTTGCGGAACGCGGACTTGGCCAAAGGGCCCGCGGTGAGGTCGCCGAAGGCACCTTCGGCAAGAAAGAATTTGTCCTTGCCGGATTCGAAATTCTTCACCCGATCAAAATCTGCCAGATCGTTGAAGACGAACTTTTCCTTTTTGTCGCCGGCGATGAGCTTGTCCTTGCCCGCGCCTCCCAAGATGTAACCGGTGATGTTGCCGTCGCGGTTGTCCAGCTTATCATCCTCGAAACCGAGACGGACATCGCCCTTGATCTTGCCGGTGTTGGTGACGGCGTCCTCGTCACCAGTGGAACTCCAAACGTCCCCTTTGATCGTGCCCTTGTTGATCAGGGTCATGTCGCCGTTTTGATTGAAGACGGCTGCGTAGCCTTCGTCGAATGTGCCACCCTTGATCACCCCGTCCTTCTGGTTGACGACCTTCGATCGCAGGGTGGAGTCGGTGACATTAACATAGATGCCGCGCTGATCGGACTTGATAGAGTTGAAGTTCTTGATGACCGGGCCAGAGGTCGAGCCGGCAAATAGCGCTTTGGCAAAGATACCGTAGATGTCGCCGTAAATCTCGCCATGGTTATCGACGGTGAAGTCTCCCAAATTAGCGTTGCGTACGCCCCCGGTGTCACCAAATATCTTGCCGTGATTTTCGACGGACCCCTTGGCATCCGTCGGAGTGTCTGCAATGAAACTCACGCCGTAAAAGCCGCCATTGATATGGCCGGTGTCCTTGTTGATCAGCATCGCGTTGTTTTTGGTGAACAATGCACCGTCATCATCGTCCGAATAAACGTACCCTTTGTTGACGAGCGTGCTGTCCGTGAACGCGCTAAAGATTGCGGTGTCGGTCGCGCCAACACTGACGTTCTTGTCGATTTTCCATTTCTGACCGGACTTGGAAAACTCGATGGCAGAGCCGATGGGTACGGTAATATCGCTCGTTTGCGTGGGCATGACGTTGCTCCCTGGCCGTTTGTTCAGCCATTTATCAGGACAGGCCGTCGCCAGCGGCAGCCCTCCGATTTGCTCGCCCCGATAACACAATACACCAGAAACGGAAGCGACCAATTAGCCGCACGCCAAGGACGTCGGGAGCGGGGCTGTCGCTATCCGGCTCAGCACACGGGAGGTGTCGCCTGACGACGAGGCGCCGCGACCCGCCCGGAACGGGCCCCTACCGCGGGCGGCAGGCGGTGGCCGGGCCGGCGAAGCGGGCGAAGCGCACCTGGCCGCCGTCACGCACCACCAGCCGGGCCTCGCCAGCGGTGTAGCGGGCTCTGCTGCCGCCGGGCTGGAACTGGAGGCGGAGCGGCGGGGCGCCGGCTTCGGAGACGACTGCGACGCCCTTCTCGCCGTTGTAGCGCACCGAGATCAGCGAGCCGTTGTCGCAGCGATAGCTGGCGACGATACCGGGGCCGGACGTCGCCGGCGGTGGTGTCGGGCCGGCCGGCGCGGTGGCGCAGGCCGCGACCAGCTCGCGGGTCGGGCCGGCGCTGCCGGCGAGCGAATAGGTTGTCGCCCAGCCGCCGGCGGCGACGCCGAGCGATGTCTCGCGGATCATCGCCTGCCACAGCGGATCGTCGGCGGGAATGGTGACTTCGGGAAGCGATACCCCGTCCATCTCGCTGACTACCGACCCGGTGCCGGGATAGGTGCGGGAGAAGCCGCCGGCGGAGAAGCGGACCGGAATGCTGGCGCCGGGGGTGAGGCCGACCACGCCAGTGTCGGTCAGCGTCACCTGGACGGCGCCGGAGCGTCGTTCGCAATTGGCGAAGAACACCGTCGCGTCGGTTTCCGGAATGCCGCGGATCAGCGTCGCGCCGTCGTCGAAGCTGGAGAAGATCCAGGCCATGTCCTCGTCGGACCCGGCGACCGCAGTCGGCGTACCGGGGGCGGGCAAATCCGGCGTGTCGGCGACAGTGGTCTCGCTTTCCAGCGCCACGACCACGTTCCAGTCGTTCAGGCAGATATTGGCGTCGGTGGTGACCGACGAGCCGTTGGAAAGCGTCAGGCCGACCGCGCGCTCGCACACGATGCCCTCGTCGGTGCCTTCGACCTCGAACACGACCGTGCCGCCCTCGCGGCCGGTGATGGTCATCGGCTCGTCGTCGAGGCTGACCGAGATGATGGTGACCGACGGATCGTCGGTGGAAACGGTGACCGCCTGGCTGAAGGTGGCGCCTTCGGGCAGCGGCGGAATGCCGTCGTCGGTCTCCTCGACTGCGACGTCTTCATCCTCGACGGCGACGTCCTCGACAACCTCGCCTTCGTCATCGGGAACCTCGGGGACCTCCACCTCGGCGATCGCCGGTTCAACCTCGACCGTGACCGCCCAGTTGAGGACGCACATGTCGGCGACCTGCTCGACCTTTTCGCCGGTCGAGGTCACGAATTCGATGCGGTTGGCGCAGCCGACCGGCGTGCTCGGGCTGTCGATGCGGAACAGGGTCGAGTCGTCCTCGCCGCGCCCGACGATCGCCAATTCCTCGCCATTACGGAACGCCTGTTCGATGGTGACGTCGGGTTCGCTGGTCCTGGCCGAGAAGATCCGGGTGTCGGCGAGCGCCGAGGACGTACCCATCACGGCGGCGATGGTGACGGAGGCGGCGATGGCGTGGCGGCGATTGTCCATGGGCGATTCCCGTTGTCTTTTTCGCGCGATCACTCTCCCGCGCAAGGCGGCACTGTTATGGCCGGCTTGCTGAACCTGCGATGAATGTCGCCGGTCAGCCGGACAGCCGGAAACGGTTCTCGGGCAGCCCGGCGACGTCGGTCCGGAGCGCGAACAGGCCGCCGCCGTAACGCTGTGCCACGCCCTTGGCGGCGGTGGTCACGTAAAGCGTCTTCAGGTCGGGACCGCCGACGGTGCAGGTAGTGATGTTGTCGACCGGCATGTCAATCACCCGGTCGACGGCGCCCGACGGATCGACGCGCACGATGCAGCCACCGCCATAGCGCGCATTCCACAGGTAACCTTCGGAGTCGATGACCGAGCCGTCCGGCAAGCCGCGATCGAAGCCGGTGAAGAAGGGTCGCTCGTTGGTAATGGCGCCGGTTGCCGCATCGTAGTCCCAGACGAAGATGGTGTTGAGCAATGTGTCGCCGAAATAGAATCGGGTCCGGTCCGGGCTCCAGCCGAACGTGTTGCTGATGCCGATACCGGTCTTCTCCACCGTCGACGCGCCGTTGGCGGTGACCCGGAACAGGCGGCCGGCGGCCTCGTCGGCGATGTCGATCGTCGCGCCGTCCGGGCCGATATTGTTGAACATGGTGCCGACCCAGAAGTGGCCGGCCGGGTCGGGGCGGCCGTCATTCATCCGAGCATCCGGCCAGTTGGTCTCCGGCTCGGCGAAGTCGGCCCGGGCGTCGTTGGCCGGCTGCCACAGGATCAGACCGCCGCCGAGGGCGACCAGCAGGGTGTCGTCGCGGTCGGTGAGGGCAAGTGCGGCCGGCGGGCGATCGAAGAACCAGCTTCGGGTCGACTTCGTTTCGGGATCGTAACGATGGACCAGCAGGCGATTGATATCGACCCAATAGAGCGCGTTTTCGCCGGCGTGCCAGACCGCCCCTTCACCGGTCCAGTCGCCGGCCGGCACCACGCATTCGACTTCCCCCATGCTCAACCCCTCCCCATGTCGTTTTTTCTCGATATGCCTCTGCCAAAATCCCGCATGGCAGTGTAGACCGCAACCGCCAAAACCGGAAAGCGGGAGCAGCCTCCTTATGACAAGCCGCATCATCGCCGTTGAGCCCTTCGACCTGGTTGTGTTCGGCGGCGCCGGCGACCTCGCCTACCGGAAACTGCTGCCGGCGCTGTATCACCGATGCCGCGACGGGCAGCTTCCGGGCACCGGGCGGATCATCGGCGTCTCGCGACGGGCGATGAGCGACGAGGCCTACCGGGAGAACACCCGCCAGGCTCTTGTGGATCACGTCCCCGAATCCGAGCGTGACGGCACCACGGTCGACTCGTTTCTCGACCGGTTGCACTTCATCTCGGTCGACGCCACCGGCGACGCCGGCTGGAGCGATCTGGCCGAGGCCCTGAAGACCGGCGACGACCGGATCCGCGCGTTCTATCTGGCGGTCGGCCCGGAGCTGTTCGGCACCATCTGCAAGCGGCTTGGCCAGGAAGGGCTGGTGACACCGGAAACGCGGGTGATCATCGAAAAGCCGATCGGCCACGATCTCGACTCCGCCTGCGCGGTCAACGATGCGGTGGGATCGGTGTTCGAGGAAAGCCAGATCTACCGCATCGACCATTATCTCGGGAAGGAGACGGTCCAGAACCTGATGGCGCTCAGGTTCGGCAACACCCTGCTCGAGCCGCTGTGGCGGAACGCCAGCGTCGATCATGTGCAGATCACCGTCGCGGAAACTCTCGGTGTCGAGGGACGCGGCGGCTACTACGACAATGCCGGCGCGCTGCGCGACATGATCCAGAACCATCTGCTGCAGCTCCTCTGCCTTGTGGCGATGGAGCCGCCGGCCTTCATGGACGCGGACTCGGTGCGGGATGAGAAGCTGAAGGTGCTGCGCAGTCTGAAGCCGATCGCCGAAGGCAACGCCACGGCGCTGACCGTGCGCGGCCAGTACCGCGCCGGCGCCGGGCCGGAAGGGTCGGTTCCCGCGTACTCGAGCGAGGTCGACAACCCGGACACGACCACCGAGACCTTCGTCGCGATCAAGGCGGAGATCGCCAACTGGCGTTGGTCGGGGGTGCCGTTTTATCTGCGCACCGGCAAGCGTCTCGCGACCCGCGTCTCGGAGATCGTGGTGGCGTTCCGTGCCATCCCTCACTCGATCTTCGGCGAGGGCGCCGGGGCGCTGAAGCCCAACAAGCTGGTAATCCGCCTGCAGCCGGACGAGGGCGTGCGGCTGTGGATGATGATCAAGGACCCCGGTCCGGGCGGCATGCGCCTGCGCTACGTGCCGCTCGACATGAGTTTCGCCGAGGCCTTCAAGGTGCGCAGCCCCGACGCCTATGAGCGGCTGATCCTCGATGTCATCCGTGGCAACCAGACCCTGTTCATGCGCCGCGACGAAGTGGAGGCGGCATGGAAGTGGATCGATCCGATTGCCGATGCCTGGGAGCGCGGCGACGAGGCGCCCAAGGGCTACACCGCCGGCACCTGGGGACCGTCGGCGTCGGTCGCCCTGATCGAGCGCGACGGCCGCACATGGTACGACGAGCAGGGGTAAACTCAGCCCGGCGGCAGGAAGCGCCTGACGAGGGCGGGAACCGCGAAGCCGATCACAATGGCGACGATGGCAAGCAGCGCGGCGACAAACGCCGTCGAAGCGCGGGCGCCGTCATCGGGGTAGCCGCCAATGTCGAAGAAGGCGATGCCGATGGCGGCGAGCACCAGCGCGACGGCGAGGATGCGGCAAACCGTCGGCAGACCGAGCGCCAGGAACCGGATGAGACGCACGACACCGCTTTCCGCCTTGTCCGCCACGGCAATCCCCCGAGCCCAAGCGTGCGGACGATACCATGGCTTGGGCGCGGCGTGAGGATGGGCGGATCGATCCAATGGGACGGTGCGCTGCCGAAACTATGGGCAGCCGGCCATCTGGCGAAGCGCGAAACCGCAAGTATCGTGAGAGGCGAACGGGCCCCGGGCCCGCCAGGATGAGATGGAGACATGACCATGGCCCTTGATGCCCGCATCGGGGAAGTCACCGAACGCATCGTCAAACGCAGCGAATCCGGCCGGCGCCAGTATCTCGACCGGGTCGCGGCGGCGGCCGAGCGCAAGCCGAACCGCACCCGCCTGTCCTGCTCCAACCTCGCACACGGCTTCGCTGCGTGCGGGCCGGCGGACAAGGCGGCGCTCCGCGGCGACACGGTGCCGAACATCGGCATCGTCACCGCCTACAACGACATGCTGTCGGCGCATCAGCCCTATGAGCGTTTCCCCGAACTCATCCGGGACGCCGCTCGGGCGGCCGGCGGCGTTGCCGAAGTCGCCGGTGGCGTGCCGGCGATGTGCGACGGGGTCACCCAGGGACAGGCGGGGATGGAGCTGTCGCTGTTCTCCCGCGACACCATCGCCATGGCCGCGGCGGTCGGGCTCTCCCACGACATGTTCGACGCGGCGGTCTATCTCGGCATCTGCGACAAGATCGTGCCGGGGCTCTTAATCGCGGCGCTGACTTTTGGCCATCTGCCGGCGGTGTTCATCCCCGCCGGGCCGATGCCGACCGGCCTCCCCAATCCCGAACGCTCCAAGGCGCGGCAGCTTTACGCGGAGAAGAAGATTTCGTGGGACGACCTGCTCGACGTCGAGGCGAAGTCCTACCACGCCCCCGGCACCTGCACCTTCTACGGCACCGCCAACTCCAACCAGATGCTGATGGAGATCATGGGGCTCCATATCCCCGGTGCCAGCTTCGTCAATCCCAACACGCCGCTCCGCGACGCGCTGACCCGGCTGGCGACGGCCCGGGCCCTGGCGATCACCGCCCAGGGCAACGAATACACACCGGTCGGTCGAGTCATTGACGAGCGCGCCATCGTCAACGGCGTGGTGGGCCTGCACGCCACTGGCGGCTCGACCAACCACACGCTCCACCTGGTGGCGGCGGCGAAGGCGGCGGGCATCTATCTCACCTGGGACGACTTCGCCGACCTGTCCGAGATCGTGCCGCTGGTCGCCCGGGTCTATCCGAACGGCACGGCGGACGTGAACGACTTCCACAAGGCCGGCGGCATGCAATTCCTGATCCGCGAACTGCTGGCCGACGGTCTCCTGCACGAAGACGTGACCACTTCCTGGGGCACTGGACTAAGCGGCTACACGCAAACGCCCGCGCTGGGTGACGACGGCGGCATCGTCTGGACCGACACGCCGGTGGCCAGCGGCGACGAGACGGTGCTGCGCCAGCCTTCCGAGCCGTTCTCGCCCGAGGGTGGGCTGCGGCTGCTCGACGGCAATCTCGGTCGCGCGGTGATCAAGGTCTCGGCGGTGGCGCCGGAGAACCAGGTGGTCGAAGCGCCGGCGCTGATCTTCCACTCGCAGGAGGAACTGCGCGAGGCCTTCCGCGCCGGTGAACTGGAACGCGACTTCGTCGCCGTGGTGCGGTTTCAGGGACCGCGCGCCAACGGCATGCCGGAACTGCATCAGCTGACACCAACTCTCGGCGTGCTCCAGGACCGCGGCTTCAAGGTGGCGCTACTCACCGACGGCCGGATGTCGGGCGCGAGCGGCAAGGTGCCGGCGGCGATTCATGTTACCCCGGAGGCCGCCGACGGCGGCGCCATCGCCAAGCTCCGTAACGGCGACATCGTCCGCCTCGACGCGCCGCGCGGCCGGCTCAACATCATGGCCGACCACGAGGAATTCGTGAATCGTGAGCCGGCGACGGCCGACCTCGCCGCCAACGAATACGGCCTCGGCCGCGAACTGTTCCGGATGTTCCGCGCCAACGCCCAGCCGGCGGAACTCGGCGCGGGGGTGTTGTAGGGGCGGTTGTTTATGGGCCGTGTCTAGGGCGGCTGCTTGTAGTCAATTTGAGAAAGCGTACTCCTTGGGAGTTGATTGCAGCGTGTGTTAGCCTGCCAAGCAAACTTGTGGATGCGGCGGTACAGCTCAATGGCGGAAAATAAGATCGAACGATACTTTTGTAATGTTTGCAAAGGGAGGACGAAGCATTTTGTTCGAGCAGAATACAACAAAAATGACGAAGACGAGGTGCTCGTTTATCGCCAACGGATGCTCATTGTGGAGTGCTGTGGTTGTGAAAATTTGGAACTCGTGAAATTGTCATTCCTTAGTGGTAGCGTTATTTATGACAATGATAGTGATGAGAAATGGGACGAGTCAATTTTTCCTCCAGTCACGTATCGAGTCGCGCCGGAGTGGTTTGATGATCTCCCTGATCCAACACTAGTGAAGATTTTTGGAGAGATATACAAATCACTTCAAACAGAGTCGTATTATTTGGCAACTTTTGGTTCGAGAACACTGATTGATCGACTGATAGTTTTGACAGTCGGTGATCAAGGTAGTTTTGCTAAGGGCTTGGCAGCTTTGCAAGGCCAAGGAAAGATTTCTGATCACGAAAGAACCATATTGGATCCGGTTGTTCAAGCTGGCCATGCTGCCGCACATCGCGGCTGGGCACCGACGAGGGACCAATTGGCAACAATATTAGATACGGTTGAGGGACTCATACGGCGACTCTTGGTGTTACCTCAATTGGCTGAGGAACTTGACGAAGCTGTACCGGGTTATGGGGGCAGCACAAAAACTACAGGGATGAAGGCGGTCATTACTGCGAGTGAGAAAATCGACAAAGCACCGCAACAAATTAAGGACCTCTATGACGCTCTGCTAAACCGATCCAAAGCTCTTGGAGAAGATGTGTCGATTCATCCCCAAAAGCATTATATTGCTTTTCGTAGGAATCGCAATTTCGCGTCTGTTCAGGTTTACAATACAAAAAGAGTAATAAAGATATACCTCAACCTTGATCCCGATGAATTGGAATTGGATCCTTCATACATGCGCGACGTTCGACAAATTGGTCACTTTGGAACCGGTGATCTCGAAGTTAATTTGGCTGCTAATACCGATCTTGATAGGACAATGGAACTGGTTTCGCGGAGCTATGACGTGTCATAGCTGATGGGCGATACAATCTGAGCTGTCGCCCTGCTTTGAGCAGGGGAATGCTGTTGGCTGTGGGCGCCGGCGCGACTACTCGGTGATCTCGGCGCGAAAAGGTTCCGCGACGGCGACGCCCTGCCGACGAGCGGGACTGCCAGCCGCGTCTCGCTTCTTTGACAGCTCAAACGGATTTGTGACAGACAGAAGCTGCAACGGGGGCATCCGGCGTCGGCCGGGTTGAGACGTACCCTTGGAACCTGAACCGGCTCATACCGGCGGAGGAAGTTGCGATCGGCTCCCTCCGCGGCTGGCCGGTTTGCATCCCTGCCGACAACACAGAGGGATGCGGATGCAAGACCCTTCAATCGCTACGAACCATGTTGTCACGAACGTGATGGCTGACGTCATGATGGCTGCTCGGGGCTCGATCGCCACTCGGGGTCTAGGCGGCCCGATCGTGGGCAGCGGTCATGGGCCTCTCAATGATTTCCGCGGCGGGACGGAGGTTCGCCGATGAGCTTCACCCGCAACCTCTGGGAGGAGACCGCGGACCTGCAGGAGGCGATCCGCACCATGCCCTTCAACGCGGAACTTGCCGTCGGAACTTTGTCGCTCGAGACCTTCCGGGGATACATCATTCAGGACGCGCACTACCTCGAAGGCTTCGCCCGCGCGCTAGCGCTCGCTGCCTCCCACGCTCCCGATGCCGAAAGCATCGCCCAACTGGCCGGTTCGGCCAACGGCGCCATCGCGGTCGAGCGGCAACTGCATGCCGAGTACATGGCGCTTTACGGTGTGTCCAAGGAGGATTTCGCCGCGGCGCCGCCATCGCGCGCCTGCGACCACTACGTCAACTTTCTGGTTCGCTCGGCGGCGGTCGACCCGTTTACGATCGCGGTCGTTGCGCTGTTGCCGTGCTTTTGGATCTATCAGCGGGTGGGCGTTTCCATCCATGCCGAGGCGGCGGCCGAGCATCCTTATCGCGCCTGGATCGACACCTATGCCAGTGACGCCTTTGCGACCGTGGTGCAAGAGATGCTCGACCTGACCGACCGGCTGGCGTCGCAATCGAGCGACGCGATCCGATCGGCGATGCAGACGGCCTTCATCCACTCTTCGTGGCACGAATGGATGTTCTGGGAGAGCGCATATCGCAAAGAGAGCTGGCCCGAAGCCAGAAACGTCGCCGCCCCCTGATGCCTTAATGCTCCCACCCGCCTCAGTTCGTACGATCGCTACGACGCATTCTGCTCAAGGAGATGGTATCGAGCAGGCCATGATGCGATGGCGTCGGTTGGCAGCGATAGGGCCGAAAGGAGACAACCATGGACATGCGGAAGACGCTCGAGGATTTTCACGCGGCGTACAACGAGGCGTTCAATCGAGGCGATGCTGCCGGGTGCGCGGCGTTCTTCTCAGAAGATGTCGCCTTGCTGGCGCCTGACCAACCGATGGTCCGGGGCCGAAAGGCGTTCGAGGAAGCGTACCAATCCCGAATGGACCAGGACAGCGGCGGGACTCACACCAACGCACTGGTGGAGTACGGTGTCGAGGGCGACATGGCCTATGAAATCGGAACGTTCGCCGTTGCGGGCACGAATCCGCCGGAGAAGGGCAAGTTCGTCAACATCCTGAAGCGCCAGCCGGACGGTACCTGGAAAGTCACCGTCTCCATCTTCAACAGTGACGGGCCGCGTGGCGAGGACCAAGCTGACGCCAGCACCACTTAAAACCGTGAAAGCTTTGCGGGCTAAGCGCATGAGCAAGAGCTCAAACCGGAGACATATCGATGTCTGATTATTTGGAGGCGGTAGGAACGTTCCTGACGAACGATATGGGCAAGGCAGAGGGACAAGACGTTACCAGTCGAAGCCTGCTGACGTTTAGCGAAGGGGCACTAGCCGTCCTAATCGACGCCAATCAGGCCGGCGTGACCGGGTTTGGGCCCTACAGCGCAGCCACCGGTTCCTGGCGCGGCGTTTCGAACTCCGACGGAATCATCCGCGTATCCGCTGTTGTCTTGCATTTCACCTTTGCCACATCTCAGTTTCCGGAGAAAAAGATCGGTCGTGTCGACATTGACGCCACGATCGACACGAACCAGGACACCCTGTCGGGAACGTTTCGCCTTTTTCTATTTCCGATCGACGGCGATCCACTTGGGCCGATCCCTGAGGAGCCGGCTTTGAGCGGGCCCATTACCGGACAGAAGGTCGTCGCGGCGCCGAGCGGCTGATTTCGCCTACTCATCTGAAGCGTGGTCATCGCAGGCGGGGTTACATTTGACGCCGACTAATCGGCGATATCAGCGCGAAAGGCCTCGACGATGGCGCCGGCAGGCTGACCGATCGATTCGACCGATTCGTCCAAAATCGGTTCCATCGCAGCACGCACGTGATCGATCAGGACAGGCGCCAGCTCGCCTGCGATAACGATGCCGCTGTCCGTGAGGATCTTGACCTTGAGCGCGTCCTCGGCTTCCGAAACGGCCCAGAATCGCGGCTGGAGCCGGGCCGCAACGTCTTCGATCGCCGCCTGATGGTCCGTCGAAAGCGTGTTCCAGGCATCGAGGTTGACGGATACCGCGTTCGACGCCGGGAGGAAGTGGGCCACATACATGTAACTGAAGTGCTCCCAGAACTTGCCGTCCACCCCGGAGCTCGCCGATGTCGCGACGGCGTCGATGGTACCTTCGTTCAGAGCCGGAACAACGTCACCCCAGGGGAGTTGCACCGTTGTCGCGCCGATCCGGTCGTAGGCGGCCGTCAGGGCATCGAACGCCGTCCGGACCTTGAGGGCCTGCAGGTCCTCGACCGTTTCAAGAGGTACCTGGGCGTAGAGGTAGGTCGTTGGCCATGGAACGAAGTAAAGGAACTTCTGATTATGCCCGACGGCGCGTTCATGCACATGCGGCAGCCAGTGCTTGTGAAGAAGCGCTATTTCGTCGTGGTTCGACGCAAGGTTCGGATTCGCCGCCAGACCAAGCAGCGGTTCTTCAGCGGCTTGCTGAGGCAAAAGCATCTCTCCGATCGGCACCGTGCCGTCGCGAACCGCGGCGAGTATCTCCGGCCCCTTGAGGCCTAATGCCCCGCCCGGATGGACCGTGATGACGACCTCGCCGCCCGTCGCCTCGTCGACCGCCGCGGCGAACGCCTTGGCGTTCTCGACGTGAAAATTGCCTTCTGGCCACACCAGTGGCAGGTCCCACGCCGTTTCGGCATACGCCGGCGTTCCGGCGAACGCCGCTAAGGAAACGAACAGCATCCAACGTAAAGACCGTGAAATCATCGACGTCGCCTTTCCCGCTAGGGTTCAACTTCCTGCCGTTCCGGCCAAGCGAATGCGATACGCGCTATGGCTGCCTGTTCTCTCTCATTGGAGATATAGCAATCGGCCAAATTCGACCGACGCCAAAGTCGACGTAGATGATGGGCGGCCCGGACCGCGATTTATTTTGCACCGCAAGATGGCGAGCATGGGGCGAAAGTATGCGCGCCTTTACCCGCGCCGCCGTGTCCAGGGCCGGGTGCCGGCCGGGACTTCCTTTTCGCCGAGCGCCGGCTGGAGATAGCGGGTGACCTCGGGCCATTCGCCCTTTTCGAAGGCGGTGACGAGCTGGGCGTCGTCGGTCTGGAAGGCGTCGATGCCGACCCGCGCCATCAGCGGCACCTGGTCGATGAAGTAATCGCCGACCGCACGGATCTCGCCTTTGTAGCCGTCGCGGTCACGGAGCAGCCGGGCGATCGAGAAGGCGCGGCCGTCGGCGAACTTGCGCATCTCGACCGCGATCGCCGGGAAGTGGGCGAGGTCGGCGACGATGTCGTCCCAGTCACTGTCGGGCGCGAACACCAGCCCGACCGGCGCGTTACGGCGCTGGAGCGCGTCCCGTTCGTTGCGCCACCGCTCGAGTGAGACGAACACCGGCGCATCGTCGGGTACGGGCGCGTCGTCGGCGATGATCGTCCAGTCGTCGTCGACGAAATCGCCGTTCTTCCAAAGGGGCATCGGGTCTTCCGGTATCGCGGCGTCTAGGGCCATTACAATCCTATCCTCATATGCCGCCGCCGTCGGTTCCGAAAGTGGGTTCGTGGATGCCGCACTCGGTTTTGTCGAGACCGCGCCAGCGGCCGGAGCGTTGATCCTCGTTCGCCGCGACCCGGCTGGTGCACGGTACACAGCCGATTGACGGGTAGCCCTTGGCGACCAGCGGGTGCGGCGGCAGGGCGTGCTTGGCGGCATAAGCCTTGAGGTCGTCGGGCGACCACTCGATCAGCGGGTTGATCTTGATCCGCTCGCCCTCGGCCTCGAACAACTGCAGGGCGGCGCGCTTGGCGTTCTGGAAGCGCTTGCGCCCGGTGAACCACGCGTCGAAGTCCTTGACCGCGCGCTGCAGCGGCTCGGTCTTGCGCACGTGACAGCAGTGATCCGGGTTCGTCATCCACAGCGCCCGGTGCGGGTCTTCCGCCGCCAGCCGGTCCGGGTCGGGCGTGACCGTGCGCACGTCCTGGAGCCCAAGGGTCTCGGCGAGCTTGGTCCGGTACTCCAGCGTCTCGGCGAACAGGCGGCCGGTGTCGAGGAAGATCACCGGGACGGTGTTGTCGACCTCCGACAGGATGTGAAGGAGCACCGCCGACTCGGCACCGAAACTGGAGACCAGCGATATCTTGCCGGGGAACAATTCACGCACCCCGAGCTCCACCGCCGCGTGGGCGGTGAGGTCGGGATAACGCGCGTTCAGCGCAGCACTTTCCGCCCGGACTCCGTTGTCCGGGTCCACAGCCAGCGCGATGGCATCAAGCGGTGCCATAGAGCGCGTCCTTGAAGGGCGCTTGTCCAAGCCGGCGATAGGCGGCGAGGAAGTCCTCGTCGGCGCTTTCGCGGTGTTCGAGGTAGGTGTCGACCAGAGTCTCGACCGCGTCGACGACTTCGTCGCTGGCGAACCCCTTGCCGATGATTTCGCCGATCGAGGCGGTTTCGTCTCCGGAGCCGCCGAGCGTGAGCTGATAGAACTCTTCACCCTTCTTCTCCACGCCGAGGATGCCGATGTGGCCGACATGATGATGGCCGCAGGCGTTGATGCATCCGGAAATCTTGATCTTGAGATCGCCGATCTCGCTCTGCCGTTCGTGGTTGTCGAAGCGCTCGGAAATCCGCTGGGCGATCGGGATCGAGCGGGCGTTGGCGAGCGCGCAGTAGTCCAGCCCGGGGCAGGCGATGATGTCGGTGACCAGCCCAGCGTTGGGCGTCGCGAGCCCGGCTTCGGCCAGCGCGTCATAGACCGCCGGCAGATCGTCGAGGGCGAGATGCGGCAGCACCAGGTTCTGCTCGTGGCTGACGCGGATTTCGTCGTGGCTGTAACGCTCGGCGAGGTCAGCGATCAGGTCCATCTGGTCGGCGGTAGCGTCGCCCGGCGTGCCGCCGATCGGCTTCAACGACACCGTGGCGATGGCATGGCCGCTGATCCGGTGGGGTACGACGTTCTGTTCGATCCAGTTGTCGAGGCTCTTGTTGGCGGCGCGGGCACGGTCGAGGACGACGCTTGTCGCCGGCCGCGGGGCGAGGTCGGCGGGCACGGCAAAATAGTCCTGGATGCGGCGGACCTCGTCTTCGGGAAGCGCCAGCGCCGAATGGCGAATTCGCTGCCACTCTTCCTCGACCTGACGGCGGATTTCATCGGCGCCGGTCTCGTGGACCAGGATCTTGATCCGTGCCTTGTACTTGTTGTCGCGCCGGCCGAAGAGATTATAGACGCGCAGGATTGCCTCGACATAGGAGAGCAGATCGCCCTCCGGCAGGAAGTCGCGGATCTTGTGGGCGATCATCGGGGTGCGGCCCAACCCGCCGCCAACATAGATGGCGAAGCCGATTTCGCCGGCCTCGTTGCGCTTGGCCTGGATGCCGATGTCGTGGACCTGGATCGCGGCACGGTCGCGCTCGGCGCCGGTCACCGCGATCTTGAACTTGCGCGGCAGGAAGACGAACTCCGGGTGGAGCGACGACCACTGCCTTAGAATCTCCGCATAAGGACGCGGGTCGACGATCTCGTCGGCGGCCGCGCCGGCGAACTGATCCGCAGTGACGTTGCGGATGCAGTTGCCCGAGGTCTGGATCGCGTGCATCTCGACTTTGGCGAGGTCGTCGAGGATGTCGGGGATGTCCTTCAGCGCCGGCCAGTGGAACTGCAGGTTCTGGCGGGTGGTGAAGTGGCCGTAGCCGCGGTCGTATTTGCGGGCGATGAAAGCCTGCATGCGCATCTGGTCGGCGCTCATCGTGCCGTAGGGAATGGCGATGCGCAGCATGTAGGCATGAAGCTGGAGATAGACGCCGTTCATCAGCCGCAGCGGCTTGAACTGGTCCTCGGTCAGCTCGCCGTTGAGGCGCCGTTCCACCTGGCCGCGGAACTGGGCGACCCGCTCGTCAACAAACGCCTGATCGAACTCATCGTAGCGGTACATCTTTTGTTTCCCTGTCGGGCCTAGCGGCCTTCCGCGCCTCTTGCCTTAGTTCCCTGTCAGGCCGGAGCCTGTCCCGGGCGAAGACCCGGGAGCCTTCCACGCCTCTTGTGTTACTTCCCTGTCGGGCCGGAGCCTGTCCCGGGCACCGACCCGGGAGCGCTCCGCGCCTCTTGTTCCTTCAGTCTCCGCGCGCCGCCAACTCCGCCCGTTCGGCGTCGCCATAGGCGATGGTCGGGCCGCGCTCGGCGCGAATCCGCTCGCGCAGCCGGATCGGCATCGGCACCCCATCGGTGACTTCCACGTCGATGGCATAAGGCTCGATCACCACGCGGGCGTCGTGCTGGGCCTGGCCGTAAGCCAGCGCCTCCTCCAATTCGTCGTCGCCGAGCACGCGGGCTTCGCCAATGTCGAGGGTCCAGCCGCCGTTTGAATCGAGGAAGACCACGAGGCCGTTGTCGAGGCGGTTGGCGGTGATCGCCTTGGCCGGGCCGGATTGTGCAGCTCTGAACATGGGCTCCGTCTCCCGGTCAGGCGGCGAGGGCGGCGAGCGGCGCCGGTGCCGCGTCGAGCGCGCCTTCGGCCACCACGTCGCCGATGATGATCAGCACTGGGCCGGTGAGCTCCGGTCGGGCGGCGAGGACGCCGAGCTCGTCGAGCCGGCCGGCATAGGCGGTGCGGTCGGCCCGCGAGGCGTTTTCGATCACCGCCACCGGAGTCGATCCCTTGAGCCCGGCTTCGACCAGCCGTGTTGCCACCTTGCCGGCGACCGAGCGGCCCATATAGACGGCGACCGTCACGCCGCCCAGCGCCAGGCCGGCCCAGTCGGGCAGGGTGTTACCGTCCGCGTCGTGGCCGGTGGCGAACACCAGCGACGAGGAGGCATTGCGCAGGGTCAGCGGGATTTCGGTCTCGGCCGCCGCGGCGAAGGCGGCGGTGATGCCGGGAACGATGTCGAACGACACGCCGGCCGCGCGCAGCGCCGCCATCTCCTCGCCGGCGCGGCCATAGATCAGCGGATCGCCGGATTTCAGCCGAACGACCCGGTTGCCGCTTTTCGCCTCGGTCACCAGGAGGGCGTTGATGGCGTCCTGGGAAAAGGAGTGATGGCCCTTGGCCTTGCCGACCAGAACCCGGCGCGCGTCGCGGCGGCCTTGGGCGACGACCGCCTCGGGCACAAGCCGGTCGTAGACGATGACGTCGGCTTCCTGAAGGGTGCGCTGGGCGCGCAGCGTGAGGAGGTCCTCGGCGCCGGGGCCGGCGCCGACCAGCGAGACATGGCCGGCGAGGTTGGGCTCGATCTCCAGCATCCGCAGCGCTTCGCCCTCGGCCTCATACATCCGCCCGGCGAACACGTTCTCCGCCACCCGTCCGGAGAAGAACCGCGCCCAGAACCGCCGCCGGTCGGTGACGGTGGCGAGGCTGCGAGTCACCCGTTCGCGCAGCCGGTCGGCGAGGCCGGCGAGATCGCCAAAGGCCGGCGCGAGCAGGCCCTCGATCCGCGCCCGCACGTGGCGGGAGAGCACCGGCGCGACGCCCTCGCTGCCGATTGCAACGGCGAGCGGCGCCCGGTTGACCAGCGCTGGCGTGAAAAAATCGCAGAGTTCGGGACGGTCGACCACGTTGACCGGTACACCGGCCTGTTTGGCGAGCGCCCGGACTTGCGCGTCGGACGCCTCCGATCCGGTGGCGGCGAACACCAGCGCCGCGCCGTCGAAATCGCCGGCCGCCGGCGCGCGCCCGCGCCATTCGCCATGGGCGGCGATCAGATCGGCGCCGGTCTCCTTGTCGAGGCTCTCGGCGTAAACGACGATCTCGGCCTTGGTCTCGGCGATCAGCCGGATCTTGGCCGCGGCTTCCTCGCCGCCGCCGACCACTACCACCGGCCGGCCGGCAACCTTGTGGAAGGCGGGAAAAACACTGAGCTTGCGCTGACTTTCGGGCATCGGTGGTCTCCACGGGCGACGCGCCCGTTGTCGGGACGGCCTAATGTGAGAACGAATCTAGTCAGTCCGACGCCAGGGAACGAAGCCGGCGATTTCAAACCCAAGGGGCTGAGAGGAAAAAGATTTCAGGGGTGTGGGGTAGGGGAGGATGGGGGAGGGGCAACGGCGAACGTACCACGGGTGAGTGCAATTTCACGATGCGGCGGCCGGCCAATCACACCATTGAAGTTCCGCGATCAACTACGTTACGCTACTGTTCGCCTAGCACTGCAGCCACCGACGGCTTCGCGCCGGTCTGCTACGAAACGGAACAAATGCTACGCCAAATCCGTGTCGACGGTTATCGATCTTTGACAGATTTCAAACTCGAGATCAAGCCGGGTTTGAATATCCTTGTCGGTCCAAATGGTTCCGGTAAGACAAATATAGTATCTTTCTTCGAATTTTTATCTTATATGATTGAGGGTGCTCTGTCAGACGCAGTTTTTAAGTCTGGAGGCGTATCTGCAGTTTTTCAGCGAGTACCATCTGATTGCATAATCCCGCCGATAAAAATTGAAATACAGGGGCAAACTAGAAGAAAAAGCCCATTTCGATCCGAGAGAAATAGTGATCGAGGTTTGTATTATGAATATTCATGCAAGATAAAAATATCTGAAGAGGAGTCTTATATATACTATGCGGGTCAAACACTTAAAATAGCATATCTAAATGCGGCCGGATAGTTGAAAAAAGACAAATTTAATCAAATACAGTGGGATTTGCATGTAAATTCCAAATCAAATTACAACTCTCCATCGAATTTTACGATTAGGAAGATTGATTTTCGTACAAATAATCTTCCTTACTACTATTTTCCAGTAGAGGAAAATCAAGATAGAAAAATTCGAATATCTCATATAGAAAGAAGAGTCGAGCGTATTGATCTTTCTTCTCGAAATATACTTGAGCTATCAGATCATTTTTTCCCCGAGATGAGGGCGATTAAATCTGATCTGTTTACTGGAAGATCATACAATATTCATCCTCGCAATGTGAAGGATAGGGAAGACATATCAGTTCCCGTAGGTGTTGAATTCGATGGCTCTGGCACTGCAGCTACTCTCTTCGCCTTGTGGAAAAGCAAGCTGCGCCCACACGTAGTGGCAAGACCGGAACGTCTACGTTCGCCGTTATACTTGAGGCGACCTGCCACTTTAAGTAAGCGTATGTATGATGAAGTGCTCTCTATGATGGAAATTGTAAACGAATCTATAATAGATATGCAGGTGAGCGTCGACAAAATAGAGAATTTCATCCGAATTATGTTCAGAATAGATTCTGAGGATGGAGAAATCGAAATACCTCTCCAAAATATGTCCGATGGAACAGCAAAATGGCTGGCATTGGTAACATCGATCATGACAAATAGAGCAATATTTGCAATAGAGGAGCCGGAAAACTATCTACACCCCTATATGCAAAAGGAAGTTATTGAGATAATGAGAGAAAGTACAAATCAAAATAGAACGGAAAGATTTGCGATAATCACAACTCATAGTGAAACACTTCTCAATGCGGCAAGGCCTGAAGAAGTCATTTTGGTGACAATGGAAAAAGGCGTATCTGTAGCAGTCAGAATAGGCGAACCTGAACGATTGGCGGAGCATATTAAGAAGTCGGGATTTGGGCTTGGTCACTACTACCTTATGGGTGCGTTGCCTTATGCCTGATCCAGCTTTTCTGGTGGAAGGCCATATGGAGCAACTTGCTCTTAAGCGATTGGGCTGCAAGGTCCCAATTCAACGCATTGAGGCAAATGGCGATAGCGTTGAGATGTCGGCTATGGCAGTTAGAGTGGCCGCATTGTGGAAAATACTTGGCAATAAGTATTATCCAGTGTACGTAATATTTGATCGGGAGAACCGTGTTGAAACAGCGGAACAGTTAGAGTTGGAATTGATCCGAGTTCTCGTTGATATTCACGGCTGTCCGGAAGAACAATTTGTTGTTTGCTGTTGTGATCGAATGATTGAAAATTGGATATTGGCGGACAGCGAGCTATGCGAGTCGGAATTCGGTGGCTGTGAGGAAGTATGTGAAGGGGTTCATGGAAAGAAAAAGCTGAAGAACCTCCTGGGGCGTAAAGGTATGTATAGTGAGACAACGGTGGGGGTAAAATTGCTCACACAAGCAAATTCAGCAACATTGGTGTCAAGGAGTCCGAGTTTCCGCCGTTTCGCGATGCGGTCGCATTTTAGATGTAGCTGGCTTGAACCGGCCCGCATGGAACTATGCAAGTAGGATTTGGTGTAGCGTTGTATAGTCGAACATACAGTCATACAGCTAGGGGCCGGAGTGCCTGCAGCATGCCTTGAAATCTCCGGCCCGATCCGCATGGGCAGGGGGCGTTGCGGCCGAGTTTCTCGATCAGCTCGACGTCGCCATGGACGAAGCGCTGGCCGCGCTTGACCCGGGTTTCGGACGGGAACGACTTGCGCCGCTTACGGGTGACCTCGAAAGGACGGGAGGTCGGTGATGTCGCGATGCTTGCGCATGGCTGCCTCCATCGGTTGCCGGCGGTAGCGCTTGCCGGGACGCTGCATGTAGCAGACGCCGGTAGCGATCGTGAAGTGGCCGCGCGCGATGGCCCGGCCTGTCTCGGGTCCACCGATATCGCACAATCCCGACCGCCCGCGCCGCTTAGGGTGTCATGATCATGCCGTTCGGTGGCATGATCGAGGCCGTCGATTCCCGCACCTACTGTTGACCAGAGGACTCCTATGCTGAAAACAACCCTCGCCGCTCTCGCTCTCGCCGCCCCCTTTGTCCTCACCGGTCCCGCTGCTGCCATAGAAGCCCAGGCCGACGTCAATCTGGTTGGTACCTGGGTGGCGACCGCCTACGCCGGCCAGACCTCGCGCGGTACCAGCATTGCCCTCGGCGAGGGCAACTGGGCGGAGATCGAGATCACGTCCCACGACGGCCCGGTGTTCACCGGGGTGATGCGCTGGGGGCTCGCCAGTGATGAGCACGGCCTCCATGACGGCGAGGCCGAGACCACCGAGGCCGAGGAGAACATCATCGGTGTGCTCAATCTCGACGACACCACCTATTCGGTCGTCGAGTATCCGGACAGCACCGTTCGCCAGTTTCTGCTGACCAACGAAAATACGCTCGAAGTGGTCAGTTACGAGGCCGGTCCTAACGCTGTCGTCAGCCGCGCGACCTATAACCGTCAGTGACGTCAACCCCTTGATTTCGGCACCCTTTCCGCGCAATTGTCCGACAAATTGCGTGAAAGGAAGCCCCATGCGTCGTGTCGTTTCGTTCATCGTTGCGGGTTTTATCGGGGGCCTGGTTCAGGCGCAGGCGGAGACCCTGCCGCTGCACGACTCGCTGGTCGACCTCAATTCGCCCGCCGGCGAGGACCTGCTGATCGGTGCGGAGGCGCGCGACGACTATTTTCCGCTGTCCATCCACTTCACCACCCAGATCAATCCCGCCTATTGCGGACCGGCGGCCATCGCCATGGTGCTGAATGCGCTGGAGGTGCCGCGCCCGGCGTCGAACATGACCGTCGGGCGGGGGATGTTCGATCAGGAGAACATCTTTACCCCCGCCGCCGAAGCGGTGAAGCCGGCCGCCTCGATCGTCAATCCCCCCTACGGCATGACCATCAACGAGCTTGGCGGCATACTGGCGGCGCATGGTCTCGACGTCGAGGTCAGCCACGCATCCGACACGACGCTGGACGCCTTCCGCGCGAAGGTTGTCGCCCTGCTTGACGAGGACGAGCACTTCGTTCTGGTCAACTACCTGCGCAAGGCGATGGGCCAGGAGACCGGGGGCCATATCTCGCCGCTCGCAGCCTATGACGCCGACACCGACCGCTTCCTGATCCTCGACGTCTCGCGCTACAAATATCCGCCGGTGTGGGTCACGGCCGAGGCCCTGTTCGGCGCCATGAACACGCTCGACTCCGACAACGACGACAAGAGCCGCGGCTTCGTCATCGTCAGCCGCGGCGATCCGGCGTGACACCTGTCTTTTCGGTGTGATGCACACCGGCTAAGCTCTTCGCTGAAACGGAGGCGACCATGAACGTTCAGGAACTCGAGGCCTTTCGGCATGTCCCATTCCTTCTCTGGGTGAAGGACGAGGACGGCCGCTACATCTGGGGCAACAACGCCATCGACGAATTCGCCGGCGAGCCGGTGGTCGGCAAGACCGACGCCGATCTGCGCTGGGCGGATAACGCCGAGTCGCTCCGCGCCGACGACAAGCAGGTGATGGCGACCGGCAAGCCGATGTTCACTAACGAGATGGTCGACGATTCGACGCTCGGCAAGGTGACGCTATGCGTGTGCAAATACGCCGACCAACTGGACGGCAAGACCCACGCCTTCGGCATCTCGTTCGTCGTTCGCGGGTAGCGCGACACGGACTCGGCTGAAGCCACGCGTGAGGACCACCCGGCCGGTGGGGCGCCTTTCGAGGCTCGGCCGCACAAGCGACCTCGCACCCCCGATCAGGTCGTGGGCAGGCTCTTCGAGATTCGGCCGTACAAGTGGCCTCGCAAAATGACGGGGACAAGGTTAACGATTCAGCGCCCTTCGAGGCTCGGGCTATCAGCCCTCGCACCTCAGGATGAGGCCGCCTGCCGATGGTTCTCCAGTCTGGTGGCCAGACCCGCACCAACGCCCTCATGCTGAGGCGTTTCGCGGAGCGAAGCCTCGAAGCACCCACGGCGGTGCCCCGCCGGCCCTAGCGTGAAGCTCAGTTCGCTTCGCCGATGTGAACGGCGAGCCAGACCGTGGGACGATCGGGGTCGGTCCAGTTCACCCGGTGACGGGTATGGGCGGGCAGGAGGATATAGTCGCCGGGTTTGAGCCGCCGCTCTGCCTCGCCCTCGATCTGAAGGCCGGCGGAACCGGAGACGACCAGAACCCATTCGTCCCAACCCTGATCGTACCAGAAGCCGGGGGGCGAGGCCTGGCCGTCGGAGACGATGCGCTCAATGCGCACGCCCGGCCGTTTCAGAAGATCGGTGAACTGTTCTTCGGCGGCGCCTTCAGGCACATCCGCCAGGAAATTGCCGGCACTCGCCGCCGGTGTCGGGCCCGTTGGGCCCGTATCCGCCACGATCAGCGGAACCGGCGGTGAGGCTGCCTTGGCTGCCGAGGCGGACGGGCGTAAGGCCAGCCACGCAATGTCGGCGCCGGATTGAAGATCTTGGTAACCATGTCTTTTTCCTTCGGTCCATCCGGAGAGCGACGGATTCGCTCCCCACACCGCCGATATGGCGGCAATCGTTCCGATGCGGAACCACCAGTTTCTCATATCAGGATCGCTTGCCGCGCATAGTGACGGCCGTCACACCCCCGGCACCGGCACGCCCGCGCCCTACATGCCTTTGCCGGAGGCGGCATTCAGATACATGATCTGGTCGGTATAGGCGCCGATCAGACAGTTGTAGTTGGCGCCGCAGGCGTTGCGCTTGGTGAGAAACTTCGCCTGCTCGGCCTTGACGTCGGCGACGCTGGCGGTGGCGTCCGGCGCACCGCCGGAGATCAGGGTGAAGTAGAGCCCGGCGGTCTGTTCGTCGAGGCTGGAGAGCTGCGGATTGTCGCAGATCGCGTGCTCGGTCGGGGTCGCGGCCTTGGCGCAGTCGAACGATGCCGCGTGGGCGGCACCCGGGACAAGCCACGGACCAATCACGGCCGCGGCGACGATGGTCGAACGGATGGACATGGATGGCCTCGCTTCGGTTCTTTCGAACGCCCCCGTGGCGAGAGCTTAGCACGGGACTATTCGGTCGCGTATGACATCGAGCGGATGATCCGCCAAGCGCCGTCCGGCTCCCGTCGCAGGATGTCGATGGCGCGCTCGGTGGTGGCGACGTTGAACGGGGTGATGAACAGCGACCAGTCGGCGCGGACCACGGCGAGGTCGCCCTCCACCAGAATCTCGGCGACATCGATCTGGTAGCGGTATTCACGCGACGGGTCGGTGAGCGAATCCTGCAGGATCGCGCAGACCGCGTCGAAGTCGCGTTCGGGCTGTCCCTGGTCGGTGGCGATCAGATCGGCGGCGAACAGGTCGCAGGCGCCGTCGGTCTCGCCGGCGTTGAAGGCATCGGCCCAGTCCGCATAGCGCTGGTGGATGGCATCCACGTCGCTGGCGAGGCCGAACGCCGGCCAACCCAGTGCGGCGATGAAAATCGCGAATCGGCGCATCAGCCGTGGGCCTTGTGGCGGTAGATGAGGCTGGCGAGTTCCGTGCGGTCGACGCGACCGCCGATGAACAGGATGACGATCACCAAACCGCACGCGGCGAGCAGCCCGTCGACGATGAAGGCGTTGGAGATGCCGTCGGACAGCTTCGGGTTGGAGACGACGATTGCGGTGTTAAGCCCGAGTCCGACCGATCCGCCGGCGATCTGGCACATGTAGATGATCGCGCCGGCGAGGCTGCCTTGCGACTTGTCGAGCGAGGTCATGGCCGCGGTCGTGGTCGACGAATAGAAGAAGCCGACGCCGATGCCCATCACCACCATTCCCGGAATCAGCACCGGATAGGGAGCGCCCGGATCGATCGTCGACATCAAGAACATGCCGCCCGACAGCATGGCCGCGCCAAAGCCAACGGTGATCTTGGCGCCAAAACGATTATAGGCGGGCCCGGAGATGAACGATGTCAGCGCGAACACACCCATCACCGGTAGCAGTCCGAGCCCGGCCTGAAGTGCGGTGAAGCCGAGCTGCTTCATCATGTATTGCGGGACATAGAGAAGCGCGGCGAAGAACACCGCCGACGTCAGCAGCACGGTGATGCAGGCGAACATGAACTGCCGGTTGGCGAGGACCGCGCGCGGCACCAGGGCGCGCGCGCCGATGCGCCGTTCGATGAGGGCGAAGCCGATCAGGGCGACCGCCGCGACGACGAACAGGCCGATGATCCGGACATCGAGCCAGCCGAGATCGGTCCCTTCATCGAGCGCCAACAGCAGCGCCAGCAGTCCGGCCGACAGAACCGCGATGCCGGCATAGTCGACCTTGTGATCGCCCTTGGTAGGCTTGTCCTTGGGAATCACCGCGAGGGTAACAAGGACGCCGAAAACCGCCACTGGCAGGTTGAGGAAGAAGATCCATCGCCAGCTGATGAACTCGGTCAACGCCCCGCCGATCAGCGGCCCGACGGCGTTGCCCAACCCGGCGGCGCTCATGACGACGCCGCCGGCGAGCCCGGCCTTCGATTTCGGCAGGAGGTCGTAGGTCATGCCAAGGGTTGCCGGCCACATCAACGCGCCGCCGACCCCCATCAGGAATCGCGCCGCAAGGACGACCCAAACATCCGGTGCCAGACCGCCGATCACCGAGAAGGTGGCGAAGATCGCCGAACCGACGAAGAAGGCCAAGCGTCGCCCGAACATGTCGGCGAGACGCCCGCCGGTGACGATGAGCACGCCGAACACCATGGCGTAACCGTTGATGACCCACTGGATGGTGGTGACATCGACCCCGAAGTCCCGTTCCATCGCCGGCAGGGCAACCGCGAGGGAGGTGAAATCGTTGGCGACGACGAAGATGCCAACCGCCATCGCGCCCAGACCGAGAATCGTGCTCCGACTCAGCTTCTCCTCGGAACCTTTTGTTTTGTCGTTGGTTTCGGCCATCGTCGCCCCAGTGCCCCACGCGTTCCGACGCAGTGTGGCACAGGGCGCGGTACCGCGCACGCGGCGTTTTGGGCGGCGCGCTGCCCAAGCGTGCCGACGATACCGGGTCCTCCAGTCAAGCCGCAGGACGACAGGGGTGTCGGCGGGGACGACGGTGTAGGCCAGGACGCCAACGCAACGGCAGTGGGCAGCCCAACACCACTGGCCCGGGCGTCGGCGGCATGACATGATCGCGGTCATGCTGCGTGCTGTCGGACTGTCACTTGTGATCGCCTTGCCCGCCTCGGCGGCGGTGGCGGACTCGTTCTACGCGCGGTATCTGGCGCCGCCCTGCTATACCCGCACCTACGACGCGGCGCATCTGGCCGCCCATCCGCAACAGCGGGTCACATCGTTCTACGTCGTCGACAGCGGACCAGGGAACGCGGCGAGCGTGCAAGACTTCGTCGTGTCGTTCGGCTTCACGGTCAAGGACAGCGGCGACGTCTATGCGAGCGCGGCGAGCTGCCAGGCGGTGCCGCAAGGGGTGCAATGCTGGGTCGACGGCGATGGCGGCACCTTCACGCTGGAAGGCAACGGCGGCGGCCTGCGGGTGCGGGTCGGCGATCACCTGACGGTCGAAGGCGCCACCAGTTTCAGCCCCGACCTCGGCCAGGGCGGCGATGACAAGGTGATCCTGCTCTATCCCGATCAGGCGCTCGCCTGTCGGCCGTTCTAGCCCGCGACTGTCAGCCGCCCGCGCCCGCTTTCCATTCGTTGTGATAATCCGCGAGCAGGCCGCTCACCGCCTTGCCGATGGTCTCGTAGGCCGCATCGGGCAGGTTGGCGAGGGAAACCCGCACCGACATCTCCGGCTCGTCGAAGCCGCCGCCGTCCATCAGCACCACGCCCTTTTCCTTGGCGAGGCGCCAGACGAAATCGATCGGTTCGTGATTGTCGACCAGCCATGTGCGAAAGTCGGTGCCGTAGCGCTGCTCGGCGACCACCGGCACGTCGACGGTGACGTAGTAATTGGCCGAGTAGGCGTCTTCCTGGAGCGGCAGGTCGAGCGCCTTGAACAGGATCTCGTTGCGCCGTCGGACAATGCCCTGCGCCGCGGTCTTGTACGTGTAGCCGGCGGCGTGATCGAGCAGGCCCCAGAGCGAGAACAGGGTCATCATCACCTGTTGCGGCGGCCCGAGCCCGGCGGTGTGGTTGAGCGCGACCACGCGGCTATCGGCGACCATCCGGTCGATCAGCTTCATCTTGTCGGGGTCGAGTACCACGGTACTGTAGCGCTGGCGCAGCGCCGTACGGTCGGCTTCGGGCAGCGCCGCGATCGCCTTGTCGAAGACGTTGTCCTCGTGGATACCGATCACCCCGAGTCGCCAGCCGGTGGCGCCGAAATATTTGGAGTACGAATAGACCAGGATGGTGTTCAGCGGGCACACGGCGGCCAGCGAACGGAAGTCGTTGACGAAGGTGCCGTAGACGTCGTCGGTGAGCAGGATCAGATCCTGGCGGTGGGTGCCGACCAGATCGGCGAGGCGGGTCAGCGTATCCGGGTGCATCGCCACCGAGGTCGGGTTCGACGGGTGGACGACGAAGAACGCCTTGATCGCCGGATCGGCGAGCCGATCGATCTCGGCGTCCGGATACTGCCAGAGCCCGTTCTCGTCCTGCATGACGTCGATCTCGACCAGCTCGAAATCGTTGAGGTGGGGGATCTCCAGATACGGCGTGAAGATCGGCGTGCCGAGCGCGATCTTGTCGCCCTTGTGGAGCAGCTTGTTCTCGACAAGGCTGTTGAACACATAGGCCATCGCCGCGGTGCCGCCCTCGGTGGCGAACAGATCGAAGCGGCCGGGCGGTGGCGCGCCGGCACACATCTCCAGCGCCAGATAGGCGCCGACGATCCGCTCGGCGTTGGCGAGCATCCGGTCGGGCGTCGGGTAGTGGTCTCCGAGCACGCCGTCGACCAGTTCGAACACCAGCGCCCCGGCATCGATGCCGAGTTGATCGCGGGCATGGGCGACCGCGTCGTCGAGGAACGCGACGCCCGGATCGGTGTGGTTGGCGGTGACGAAGGTGTTGAAGCGCTCGAGCACCCCCTCGGTGCCGGGCGAGCCGCCGAAGCCGGGTATGTCTATCGCCCGCTTGGCCTCGTCGAGGGCGAACAGGCCGAGCTGGAACAAACCGCGGCGCGGCACGTCAGCGAGCCAGTTGGGATTGCCGCGGCCGGCGTTCAGCATCATCCGCTCGGCATCGGTGCCCGCCAGGCGGATCAGCTCGTTCTTCAGTTCGAACGGGCTGAGTTTTTCGTATCCCTTTTCCTGAGCGCGGTCGCTCATGGTTTTGCTCCTCGATGGCTCATGTCGTGCGCCGGCCGTTTCGCGCTACGACGGGTTCTTGCTGATAATGCCGATGATCAGTGGCCCCCACAGCGTCAGGAACACGTTGGCGACGGCATAGGTCACGGTGAACGACACCACCGGCGTGGCGTTGCCGGCCTTGTCGAGCAGCGCAGCGAAACCGGGATTGGCCGAGCGCCCGCCGACCATGCAGCCCAGCGCCTCGATCGGATTGCGGATGCGCAAGACGTAATACGAGAACGGAAGCACGATCAGCATCGGGATCAGCGTGACGCCGACGCCGAGCAGGAACAGGGTCAGCCCCTGGGTCTCCAATGTGGTCAGCGCCGCCGGTCCGGCGCTGAGGCCCACGACGCCGACGAACACGGCAAGGCCGAAATCTCGCAGGTAATTGGACGCCCCGAGCGGCAGCGCCGCGAAGGCCGGGTGGACGCTGCGCAGCCAGCCGAAGAACAGGCCCGACAGAAGGCAGCCGCCACCGCTGCCGATGGTCACCGGCACGCCGAACACCCGGAACTCGATCAGCCCGATCAGGAATCCGATCGCCATGCCGAGGCCGAAGAAGACGAAGTCGGTGACCCGCGCCGCGGAAATCTTGTAGCCGATCTGCGCCTGGACCCGGTCGAGGTCCTTGGTGCGGCCGATCAGCAGAAGCTCGTCGCCGGTGTGGAGCGCGAGGTTCGGATAGAGCGGCATGGGCGCGCCCGTGCGATTGACACCGGCCAGAAAGATGCCGCGCCGATCGCTGATGTCGACATGGTCGTGAATCTGCTGAAGCGTATGGCCGTTGATCTTGCGGTTGGTGATCACCACCCGACGCTCTTCCTCGATCAGGTCGACGTCGGCCGGCGCGACGACCTCGTGACCGAAATATTCGCCGGCGGTCTGCAGGACCTCGACGCGTCCGGTGATCGCGACGATGTCGTCCGCCTGGATCGGCAGGTCATCGGCAAGCGGAACGACCTCGCCGCCGCGGACGATGGCCTCGACCGACGCGAGATCGAGCGCGCGGTCGACGTCGAGTGCGGTCTGGCCGACCGCCTTGGAGCTTTTGTCGACGTGATAGAAGCGGGCACCCACTCGGGAGGCCATGTTGAACTGGCCGGGATCGAGCTCCGGACGGCCGCCGGACATCACCTTGGAGAGCTTCACCGCCTCCTGACGGATGTCCCATTTCATGATCGACGGCCAGAACCACGTGACCATGATGATCGGGCCGAGCGAGCCGAAGATGTAACAGACCGCATAGCCGACGGCGATGTTGGTCTGCATCTGCTTGATCAGGTCGGGTGAGACGTCGAGGCGGGCAACCGCATCGCCGGCGGTGCCGATGATCGCCGACTGGGTCAGCCCGCCGGCGGCGAGGCCGGCGGCCGTGCCGCGATCGAGGTCGAAGAGAAGCGCCGCGGCGAGCACACAGCCGAGACCGACCAGCGTCATTACGAAAGCGGAGGCGAGCTGGTTCAGGGTCCGTGGGTTGAGCGCGTTGAAGAATTGCGGGCCGCCCTGATAGCCGACCGCGTAGATGAACAGGGCGAAGAAGATGTTCTTGATGCCGGGGTCGATGTCGACACCGATCTGGCCGATCACCACCCCGGCGATCAGGGTGCCGGCGATGCCGCCGAGGACGAAGCGGCCGACCGTGAACTTGCCGATGAAGAAGCCGACCGCGACGGTGATGAAGATCACCACCAGTGGCGCTTCCTTCAGGATCTCGTCGATGAACTGCACGGCTACCCCGGCTGCGCTATCCGATGCCTGAACGTCCTGTTACACCATGATTGCGGCCGACTTGCTAATAGCGGTCAATCAGATATCCGTCGCGGCGGTCATCGGTGATCGGCCGGCGTCGCGATCGGCCACGTGTGTCAGTCGAGCGATGCGGCAATCTCTCGATATTCCGCTTCCGTGAAGGCCTTCAGGGTCACGGTCGTCGTGGCGCCACCCGCTCCGCCTTTGATCGCCATCTTGGCGATCGTCGCATCGTCCGGCGCTTCGACGATGATCGCCATGTCGTGGGGGCCCATGGTCATGTAGAACGCCACGATCCGCCCGCCATGAGCCCGCGCCATCTCCTTGAAACGCTCAAGGTGGTCCGGCGACTCCTTCATCTCCTCAAAGCCCTTGGTCGTCCAATTGGCGAGTACGATGTAGGTGTTCATCGGCCAGTCCTCCGCTCCATTCGAACGCTGACACATAGCGCGTCCGGCGCACGCCGCTCCAATTCCGGGCCGGAAGTGATAGGCATCGGCCCGCGATATGAACGGCCCTGAGGAACAGACACCCCATGCCCCAGTCGATCGCCACCGTGGCGCTGGTGGTCCGCGATTATGACGAGGCGATCGCCTGGTACACCGGTCGCCTTGGCTTCGCGCTGGTCGAGGACACTCGGCTCTCGGAGACCAAGCGCTGGGTGGTGGTGGCGCCGCCGGGTGATGGCACCCGGCTGCTGCTCGCCAAGGCGGCCGATGCCGAACAGGCGAGCCGGATCGGCAACCAGACCGGCGGCCGCGTTGCCCTGTTCCTGGAGACCGACGATTTCGCCGCCGACCACGCGCGGCTCTCCGCCAACGGCGTCGTCTTCCGCGAAGCGCCGCGCGCCGAGCCCTACGGCACCGTCGCGGTTTTCGCCGATCTCTACGGCAACCGGTGGGATCTGATCGAGCCGCGTACCGGGCGGTCGAAGCCGACACCGATCACCCTCCGGGCGGCGGTCGAGGGTGACCTGCCGACGCTGACCGATCTCTGCATCCGCTCCAAGGCGGTGTGGGGCTACGACGCCGCGTTCATGGAAGCGTGTCGGGACGAACTGACCCTGCGCCCGATCGATCTTGCGACCTCGTCGGTGGCGGTGGCCGAGCAGGCGGGGGCGGTGACCGGGGTCGTCCAGGTCTCGGTGGAAGACGACACCGCCGAGCTTGACAAGCTGTTCGTCGACCCGGACGCCTTGCGCGGCGGGCTCGGCCGGCTGCTGTTCGCCTGGGCGGTCGCCGAAGCCCGTCGCCTCGGCGCAGTGGGCATGACGATCGACGCCGATCCCGATGCCGTGCCGTTCTACCGCCGCATGGGCGGGGTCGACGACGGCGTCGCGCCGTCCGCGTCGATCCCGGGCCGTGTCCTGCCGCGCCTGGTGGTTGATTTGGGAAACTGACGGCTATCGCTCCAGCCACGCATTCCCCGCGCGCAGGAGCCCCGGCCTTGTCTTCAGAGTCTGCGCACGGTCTTGTCCCGAGAGCCTGCGCCAACGGCCTCACCCGGTGAGTCTCCTCCACTGACCTGATCCTGAGGTGCTCGGTGCGTGGCGCCGAGCCTCGGAGGACGCAAAGCCGTTGAGTCTTCCTACCGCTCGTCCCCGCGGAGGCGGGGACCCAGTCGGCAAGGCTATCCTCGACCGCTATCCGGAGTATGCTCCGCCCAAATAAAATGGAGACTTATGATGATCCGAGCGGGTATCGGCGGATGGACCTTCAAGCCGTGGCGCGGCACCTTCTATCCCGATGGGCTGAGACAAGCGGACGAACTGAAATACGCCGGCGAGCACCTCACCACCATCGAGATCAACGGCACCTTCTACCGGACCCAATCAGCGGCCAGTTTCGCCAAATGGCGGGACGAGACGCCGGACGGCTTCGTCTTCTCGGTCAAGGGTCACCGCGCGGTGGTCAACAAGAAGAAGCTCGCCGAGGCCGGTGACGCCATCGACTGGTTCTTCGGCAGCGGCATCACCGAGCTCGGCGCCAAGCTCGGGCCCGTGCTCTGGCAGTTCGCCCCGTTCAAACGCTTCGACGCCGAGGACCTGGGCGCGTTCCTGGCGCTGCTGCCGAAGGAGAAGGGCGGGCTACCGCTCCGCCACGTGGTGGAGGTCCGCCACCGCAGTTTCCTCGTGCCCGAATGTATCGACCTCCTGCGTCAACACGGCGTCGCGGTGGTCTATGCCGACTCCGACGATTATCCCGCCGTTGCCGACGTCACTGCCCCGTTCGTTTATCTGCGCCTGCAGAAGACGCAGGAGCAGTTCGCCGCTGGCTACGATGTCTCCGATCTCGACGTCTGGACCGAACGCGCGCGCACCTTCGCGGAAGGGCGCATCCCCGACGACCTCCCCCGCGTCACCGATGTCTTGCCGCCGGAGGAAGACCGCGACGTGTTCGTCTACTTCATCGCCGGCGCCAAGGTCCGCGCTCCCGCCGCCGCCATGGCGCTGATCGAGCGATTGGATGGGGCGTGAGCGCGGGTGGTGCTGCCGACCGCGGCCTCGAAGTACGCATGGCAGCGTCGTAGAAGAGGGAGCACGTTTTGCGTTCTTCGAGGCTCGGGCTGCCGCCCTCGCGCCTCAGGATGAGGAAGTTGGAGTTTGGCGGCAAAGACCAATGGCAAGCGACACCCGCAAACTACAACCGGTCTCGGAGACCGTACCCTCTTCATGCTGAGGTGCTTCGCGAAGCGAAGCCTCGAAGCACGCACGGCGGCGCCGTGAGCCAGGTAAACACCTCGTGCGTCCTTCGAGGCTCGGGCTGACGCCCTCGCACCTCAGGATGAGGCTGGTGGCTTTCATGTCGCTGATCAAAACATGGTTTGTCACCGCCAACCATCTGCGCCCCCCGCCCTTATGCTGAGAGCCTGCCCCCGGCTCGATCGGGGGTGGCCGCGTGAGCGGCCCTCGAAGCACGCGCGGCTGCGTCGCCCGCATCGGCTGCTCCCCCGCCGATGCCAAGGAGCCCGGGACACGTCACTCCCCCCGCGACACGCCCGTCACTCGCGCCAGCACACCGGGGAGCGTGTAGCCGACCGAGTCCCAGACATCGCAGTGGGCGTCGGCGGCGAAATCGGGTGCCGCGGTGGTATCGAGGACCCGGACCGCGCCGCCCGCCGAATACACCGGCCAGTCGCTCGACCCTTCGGCATTGGGGTCGAGCGTTTCGGCGAAGCGGAGCCAGGCGTCCGCCATGGTTTCCGACAGGCGTTGTTCCGCTGCCGTGAAGCGGTCGTCGGGCGGGGTCAATTGCCGGGTCACCGTGGTCGGGTTGCCGAACACGAACGGCAGCTCGAACGAATGGCAGACCTGGTCCTCGGACGGCGCACAGGCGGCGATCTCGGGCCACACGTCATAGGACGGGACATGGGTGAAGGCGTAGCCGTAGACCGGCGCCGCGGCGCGGCGCATCGCCAGCCGGTTCGGGCAGGTGAACAGGTAGTCGGTGAGCAGGTTCGACAAAGCTTCTGTGTTGTCGCCGGACCGCGGCTGGTAGCGGGGCAGGTTGCGAATGGCGGCGCGGGCGGTGGCGGGAAAGTAGAGTTCGATCAGGGCGTCGTACTGAAGACGCAGGACTTCGGTGGTGCCGAACAGGCTCACTTGCTGGCCCGCGGCGAACAGGGTGCCTTCGTTGCGGTTGGTGCCGATCAGCACCGGTAGCGCGATCGGCGTGTCGAGCGGCTGGCCGGCGATCACGGTGCCGTCGACCACCGGCGCCCAGGCGAGCTGACCACCGAACCCGGCCACGATCTGGTTGATCCCGAGGGCCGCCGAGGACTGAGCGGCGACGATCGCCGCCGCCGACTGACGGTGCAGGCAGGCAAGCGTATCGAAGACGCAGCCGAGTTCGAGCCTGAGCGACTCGGTCAGGTCACCGGCGGCGGCGAGCCGGCGGTACGGCATGCCGTACGGGTTGCTCTCCATGATCGCGGCGCGAAAGAGCCCTTGGCTGCCGGGGGCGAAAAGGTGCAGGCCTACCGACATGGCGCCGGCGCTCTGGCCGAACAGGGTGACCCGTGCCGGATCACCGCCGAAGCCGGCGATGTTGTCCGCCACCCATCGCAGCGCCAGTTGCTGGTCGAGGAAGCCGTAGTTGCCCGAGAGCCCGGCCACGCCGGCGAGGAAACCGAGCGCGCCGACCCGGTAATTGAACGAGACGACGATCGCCCGGCCGCTCGCCGCCAGCGCCGCGCCGTCGTAGATCGGTAGCGAACTCGAGCCGTCGATGAAACTGCCGCCATAGATGAAGGCCATGACCGGCAGCGGACCCGAAGCGTCCGCGGGTGCCCACACATTAACGCTGAGACAGTCCTCGCTTTGCGGCGATTTCTTGGGCGAGGGCTCGGTCTGCGGGCAGATCGGACCGAACGCGGTGGCACGGAGGACGCCGTCATAGGCGGCGACGGCAACCGGCGAAGCCCAGCGGTTCTCGCCGACGGTCGATTCGGCGAACGGGATGCCGAGATAGGCGTTGACGGTCCGCTCACCGCTGCCGTCTGCTGCTCGTGCTTCAAGCGAAAGGCCGCAGACCGTGCCGGCACCGGTCACCACGTCGGGTGCGGTACAGGCCGGTCGCTGGTCGATGGGAATAGGTTGCGGCGGCGGGTCGTCTGCCGCGGCGGCTCCGGCGATGACCACGGCAAACGCGGCGGCCGGAGCCGACAGGCGAAGTCTCGCTCGCTTGGGCCGCAACGTCATATGTGAGGGTCTCGCCACCGTGATGCGCGGCAGCTTCGGACAAGCGCGGGGAGGGGTCAAATCAACGGGAGGGCGCGAGGGCACGCTCCCTTCACACTCCTTAACCGGCTGAAGGGAACGGTGACCGGAAAAAGCCGCATTCGCGCCGCAATCGGCCAGAAGAACACGGCCCCAATGCGTCCGCCATCGGTGGCGCGACCAACAAGGGGTTGGGGGACGTATCGGTTTTGCCGGTGCGGCTCTCTGGAAGGAAAGAAAGACGTTTTGGAGTTAGTGAATTCGCGCGCTCGCGCGTTGGGAATGGCCGTCGCTGTGTCGATTGCGGCGGTTGGTTTCGTCAGTCAGGCCGAGGCCGCGGCCCAATGTGGCAAGGCCTCCTGGTACAAGATGGGTACTCAGACCGCCAATGGTGAGAAAATGGACGCGCGGGCGATGGCCGCCGCGCACCGGAGCCTCCCGTTCGGCACCAAGGTTCGGGTCGAGAATCTCTCCAACGGCCGGTCGGTCGTCGTCCGGATCAACGACCGCGGGCCGTTCATCGGCGGCCGGGTCATCGATCTCACTCAGGGCGCCGCCGAGAAGATCGGCATGATCCACTCCGGCGTCGCGCCGGTGAAAGTCACGGTGGTTGGCGGCAAGGGGAAGGTCCCGGCCAACTGCTGATCGCGTTGCAGCTCGGCGAGTGTGGGGCGTAACCGAGCGCAAGCGCCCCGGTGGCAGGGATATGGATCCCCGCCGCCGGGGCTGCTCAGCTTCGATCAGATGACCAGGAAGTCGTCCTCGGAGAGCTTCAGCCGCCGGTCTAGTTCGGCGATCTTGATCTGGTCCTTGCCGCCCATGCCGTCCTCGTCATAGGACAGTTCGCCGGTCTTCTTTCTTAAGATGATCCGGTCGTCGGCATCGTCGGCCTTCCGGCCGGTATCGAATGCTTGTGCCGCCAATGGTCCCGGGCCACCGAGGGCGGTGAAGACGCTGCTGTCCAGATGGATCATGTCGACGCCGACTTCGAAGTTGAAGATGGTATCGAATGCCTTGGCCTTGGGTTTGGCCGAGAAGACGAACGTGTCGCTGCCGGCCCAGCCGAAGAGCTTGTCGCTGCCCCTGCCGCCCTTGAGCATGTCATCGCCCGGCCCGCCCGAGAGGATGTCGTTGCCGCGATTGCCGATGAGGATATCGTCGCCGAGGAACCCGATGATGACGTCATCGCCGGCCTTGCCCTTGATGACGTCGGAGCCGACGTCGCCGGGCAGCAAATCGTTATTGGGCGTTCCGGTGATCGTTTCGGCAACATCCCCGACGGTGACCGTGATCTCCTGGGTGTCGGTGAGCAGGCCGTCCGAGGCTTCGACGACGACACGGTAGGTATTGTCGCCACCGACGTCGGTCGGATTCTCGAAATCGGGTGCCTGGACGAAGGACAGCATGCCGGTTACGGGATCGATGGTGAACGCCGTTTCGTCCTCGCCGCCGACGATGTCGTAACTCACGACGGAGCCTTCGTCGGGGTCTTCCGCCTGCACGGTCGTCACCTGGATCGCGTTTTCCGCGAACGCGAGATTCGCCAGTTCGCCGCCGCCGTCGGAGATGATCTCGGGCGGATCGGTCAAAGCGACGATATCGAAAGTGACGGTGCCCGAAACCGGATCGTTGATCAGGTCGCTGACCTCGACCTTGATGAAGCCACCGCCTTCGTCATTGAGGGTCGGTGCGTAGGTGATCAGATCAATCGCTGCATTGATGTCGGTCACCGATCCCGTGAAGATCATTGTCTGGTCGTTGATGCCCGTGCCCAGTTCAAAGTTGAGGCCGGTAAGCAAGGCCAGCGACATCAAGGCGTCACTTGTGAGCACCACACGAAGGATCGGGTCGTTGTCGGAGATCAGGAATGTCTTGATGTTCTGCGGTGTGTCTTCAGTGACAGACAAGCCGGGCGTCGAAGCCGCGGCGAGCACAGGTTCCGGGTTCGGTGGAACCACTGTTATCGTTGGTTCGTCGGACATCTAGCTGCTCCTGCTTGTAAGGCCGGCAGTGTCCATGGTTGTATCGCGGCAGCTCGCAAATCATCACGAGATTCCGGCCCCGGCCTCAAGCTGAAGTTAGCGCAGATAGTCAGTATTTCTATGGAAGCAGAGGATAAAATTTTGATATACGACTGTTTTTTCTTCGACTCAATCGATCCAATTTTGTAAAAAATGTAAATCTAAGCGGATTGCCGGGACGGGTGCTGGGCGCATTGCTGAGCGGGTAGAATTTCGTCGCGGCGCAGCTAAGCTGACGCAGTGTTCGCTCGCCCGAAGGTCGGTTTTGGCGCCCGGCCGACTACCGCCGCTTGGCCATCCTGAACAGGCTGAGGCCGAAGATACGGTTGTAGTCGCGCCGATCGAAGGCGCGATGTTTGCTCTTGCAGGCTCGCTTCTCGGCTTCGAGCAGCCGGCGGATCGACGCCTGCAGCCCACCGCAGCTCTTGTTGGTCATCCGCTGCGCCTTGGACACGAAGGTGTTGGCGCACTGGATGTAGATTCGCTTGTGGGTGTTCTCGTGCTGCCGGGTGAACGACACAAAGCTCCGCCAGGCGTTGCGGGTTGTGGACGCCATTGACGATTCGCTTCGCGCCTTCGGCAAGGTCATGACGAAGCGGATATTGAGGTTGACGGCGCGCGGCCGGCAGGTGCCGCCGCTGGTCTTGGTGGAAACCGACAGGCGGTAGTGCGGCCGGATGTTGGCGACCGCATCGCCGGTATCGCCGCGGAAGGGATTGCGGCGCATATAGTTGACCAGCGATTTCGCCGTCGAGCCGCTGACGTTGTAGGAGCGAATCTGGGTGGTGGTGCGAACGCCAGCCGACGCAGGGACTACGGTGGCGACAACCAGGATCGTCGCCAGAAATGTGCAAAAAGCCCCGTACAGACGTTTCGGATGGCCCAAACCGTCGTCTCCCAGCTCCCGACGACAAGTTTACCGGCCGGCTCGGCAAAGAAAACCCTGGGGGAGAATGACAGCGTCACTTTTCTGTCAGGTGTTGCTTCCCGATCCGCTCGTCCGATCGAGGGCGGCGGATTTGATCAGCGCCGTAACCGGCAGCCCAGGCCGCAGTTCCAGGGCATCGGCGGCCTCGCGGGTGACGCCCGCGACCAGTGGCATGCCGCGTGCGTCGAGGGTGACGTCGAGCATCGGCGGCCGCCCGGGGGCGATCCCGGTAACCGTTGCCGAGAGCCGGTTGCGGATCGAAATGGGCCCCGGATCGCCGAGCGCCAGGGCCACATCCCGGCCCAGTACCCGCAGCCGGACCTGAGCGCCAGGAGGCTTGTCGAGGCGCGGTACGGTCAGCCGACCGGCGGGGTGGTCGAGGATGGTGACGTCGGGGTCGTCGCCTGGCGCGCCGACGGTGAGATCGAGCACGACGCTCGCCTCGTGCTGGCCGATATAGGGATAGAGGTCGGCACGGCCGAGGATGGCGTTGAGCGCCCCGTCGGCAACGACGCGGCCGTCATCGAGGACCACCATCGTATCGGCAAGGCGTGCGACCTCGTCGATGGCGTGGCTGACATAGACGATCGGCAGCCGCATGGTATCGCGCAGCCGCTCGATGTAGGGCATCAGTTCCGCCTTGCGGGTCTCGTCGAGTGCCGCGAAGGGCTCGTCCATCAGCAGCAGACGCGGGCTGGCGACGAGCGCGCGGCCGAGGGCGACGCGCTGTTTTTCGCCGCCGGAAAGACCGGCGGGGCGCCGGTCGAGCAGGTGCGCGATACCGAGCATATCGACAATAGCGTCAAAGTCCGCCCAGCGGTCGTCACGACGGGTGAAGCGGCGGCCATAGGTGAGGTTGCCGCGCACGGAGAGATGCGGGAAGAGCCGCGCGTCCTGGAACACATAGCCGACCCGCCGGCGGTGGGTCGGTATCGTGATCCTCCGCTCCGTGTCGATCAGCACGATGTCGTCGACGGCGATCCTGCCGCGGTCCGGCGTCTCCAGTCCGGCGATCAGGTTCACCAGCGTCGTCTTGCCGGCGCCGGAGCGGCCGAACAGCGCGGTGACGTGACCCTCGGATCGAAAGGCGGCCGCGACCCGAAAATCGCCGACCGTGGCGGTCACGTCGACGTCCAGCGTCATTGGCCAAGCACGCGGCGGCTGGCTCGTCGCGACAGGGCCTCGGAGACGAGCAGCGCCGCGAACGCGATGACGATGGAGAGCACCGTAAGCCTCAGCGCCGCCGCCTCGCCGCCTGGCACCTGCGTGAACGAGAAGATCGCGGACGGGATCGTCTGGGTAACGCCGGGGATGTTACCGACGAAGGTGATCGTGGCGCCGAACTCGCCCAGCGCCCGGGCGAACGCGAGGACGATCCCGGCGAGGATGCCGGGCAGCATCAGCGGCAGCGTCACCGTCAGGAGCACCATCGCCCGATTGGCGCCAAGCGTGGCGGCGGCGGCCTCGGTGCGCCGGTCGATCGCCTCGAGCGACAACCGCATCGCCCGGACCATCAGCGGGAACCCCATGATTCCCGCGGCGAGCGCCGCCCCGGTCCAGTTGAAGGCGAAGACGATGCCGAAGGTCTGCTCCAGAAACGCGCCGATCGGACCGCGCCTACCGAAGGCCAGCAGCAACAGGTAGCCGGTGACCACCGGCGGGATGACCAGCGGCAGGTGGACGAATGCGTCGAACAGCGCCCGACCGGGGAAGCGGAACCGGGCGAGGATATAGGCGACCAGCAACCCGAAAGGCAGCGTCCACAGCGCCGCGAGGCTGGCGACTCGTAGAGAGAGCTCGACCGCGGACCATTCCTGTTCGGTCAAGGGCGCGAACATGGTCGTGCCTCAGGTGCTGCCGGTGACGACGGCGAAGCCGTGTGCTTCGAAGATCGAACGGGCGGCTGGCGAGCCGAGAAAGGCGAGGAAGTCTTCTGCGTTCGGATTGGTCGATTGAGCGGTGACCGCGACATCATAGTGGATCGGCGGGTGGCTATCCTGCGGGAAGACGCCGACGACGGCGACCCGTGGCTCCGCGGCGGCGTCGGTGGTGTAGACAACGCCGAGCGGGACCTCGCCGCGGGCGACAAAGGCGAGGGCCGAGCGGACATTGTCGGTTTGAACCAGCCGGTCGGCGACGCCACCCCACGCGCCATGGAACTCCAACGCGGCGCGGCCATAGCGCCCGGCGGGCACCGCTTCTGTGTCGGCGATTGCCAGCCGGTGATCGGGTTCGAGGTAAGGCGAGAGGTCAAGGCCGGGCGCGAGATCGATGGCCGGGGTGAATCCGTCCGGGGCGACAAGGGCGAGCTGGTTGCCGAGTAGGGTTCGCCGGCTGTCGATATCGATGAGGTCGCGGGCGGCGACATAGTCCATCCAATCGTCGTCGGCGGCGACGAACAGGTCGGCGGGCGCCAACTGTTCGATCTGCCGGGCGAGCGTCGGGGTGCCGGCGTAGCTGGCGCGCACCATCCGATCGCTTTCCTCCGCGTAGGCGGCGATCACGTCGTCGAGGGCGTTGCCGAGGCTGGCGGCGGCGAAGACGACGACCGGCTCGGCCTTAGCGCTTGGGCCTTCGTCCGGATCGGCGGCCGCCGTCCCAGCGGCGAGCAAGCCGGCGGAAAGCGCCGCAAGCCGGGCGAATGTGTTGGACCAGGTCATCGATATGGCTCACTGTACATATCGACGCCATGTCTGCACGCCGCATCCATGGCCGTCAATCCTGGTGCGGTGATGCGGCAAGGTGCTGGCGAAGGTCGTCGATGCCGGCCTCGATCGCGGCCCGGGCATCCGCCTCCATCGCCCGGTAGCGCTCGAGGACATAGACGCCGAGGTCGGTCAGTTGGGCGCCGCCGCCTCCGCCGGAACCACCTTTCTCGGTCTCGACCAGCGGCGAGGCGAATGCCGCGTTCATCTCCTGCACCAAATTCCAACCGCGCTTGTAGCTCATGTCGAACCGGGTGGCGGCGGCGGTGAGCGAACGGGTGTCGCGGATCGCCTCGAGCAGATCGGCCTTGCCGGGCCCAAGCGCCACGCCTGGCGCCAGCACGATCCGGAATCGCAGGCCTTCGGTCTGGTTGGCATAGTGCGGCATACGCTTTCCCCGGTGGAAAGGGGCGTTCGCGACCCGCTCGTCGGCTACGCGGTCTCGATCGCGCCGGTAATCAGGCCGGTCACCTCTTCCGGCGAGCTTTCTGCGACCGCTTTGTCCGCGACCTTGACGCCGCGGCGCAAGACGACGATCCGGTCGCAGACGGCGAAGACGTCGGGCATGCGGTGGCTGATCAGGACGACCGCGATGCCCTGGTCGCGCAGATGGCGGATCAGGTTGAGCACCTCGGCGACCTGGCGCACGGAAATCGCGGCGGTCGGCTCGTCCATCAGGACCAGCTTGGCCTCCGACAGCATGGTCCGGGCGATGGCCACCGCCTGACGCTGGCCGCCCGACATCTGCTTGACCTGATCCCGCGGCCGGGTCTCCGACTTGATCTCCTTGAACAGCTCGCCAGCGCGCCGGTACATGGTCGGGTAGTCGAGGATCTTGAACGGCCCGACGCCCTTGCGGATCTCCCGGCCGAGATAAACGTTGGCGGCGGCGGTCAGGTTGTCGCAAAGCGCGAGGTCCTGATAGACGATCTCGATGCCGTGCTCCCGTGCCTCGATCGGCCGGTGCAGGATGAGGTCGGTGCCGTCCATCTTCATCGTGCCGTGAGTCGGCTGGAAGTTGCCGGCGACGATCTTGACCAGCGTCGACTTGCCGGCGCCATTGTCGCCCATCAGGCCGACGACCTCGCCCGGCTCCAGCGAGACGGATACGTCGTTGAGGGCATGGATCGCCCCGAAGTGCTTGGAGACGTTGGTGAGTTCCAAAAGGGCCATTCGGTCGGTTTCCTCGTCTGCCGCTGGCTGATCCGCGGCTGTTGTAGCGCGAACGGTACATTGATTACAGAGTCTTGCGAGCCGCTCTCGTTTGCGGCATGAGACGCGTGCCCGTCTTCGAATCCGCAGCGCGTTGACGACCCACACACGGTCGTCAGGCGGTTTCGATAGCCGGCTCACCGGGTTGGTCAGGGGCAAGGGGCCAGACCGAGGTGCGGGGTATGAGCAGGAAAGTCCTTCGGCGGGCGGGGATCGCCATCCTCGCCGTAATCGTGATTCTGGTGGTGGTCGGGTTTTTCCTGCCGCGGCAGCCGATCGTCAGCCGGTCGATCGCGGTCGCCGCGACGCCGGACGCGGTTTATGCCGTCGTCAGCGATCTCCGGCGCTTCAACGACTGGTCGCCCTGGTACGGGCGCGATCCCGACGCCGTCTACACATTCACCGGCCCGGCGGATGGCGTCGGCCAGACGATGCGCTGGGAGAGCGACATGCCCGAGGTCGGCTCGGGGACGATGACCATCGCGGCCCTCGACCCGGACAGTCAGGTCGACATCGACCTCGACTTTGGCGATCAGGGCCTCGCCAGCACATGGGTCACCATCGCACCGGAAGGCGAAGGCGCGAACGTCACCTGGGCCTTCACCACGGATTTCGGCTACAATCCGATCGCCCGGTATTTGGGAATGATGATCGACGACATGATCGGCGGTGATTACGAGACCGGCCTCGAAAAGCTGAAGGCCGTGGTCGAGCAGCCGGCCGAAACCGACGAAGACGAACTGGGCTGAGCGGCAGGGGCCGGCACGTCGGTCAGTCGGGCGCCGATCCGTCGTCTGAATTCCTGTCGCGGCCAATTCATCCGGTCATCGCCCCGATCAAGGGAATTCAAGGCGTTTCCGCCCGTTGTCGCGTTGGAATGCTTGTGAAACCGGCGCGGCGCCACTACGGTCCGCGCGCCTCAAACAGATGGAGCAGAGCACCATGGGCTTCCTTGCCGACTCCCTGTCGCGCATCAAGCCGTCGGCGACGATCGCCGTCACCGACAAGGCACGGGAACTGCGCGCCGCCGGCCGCGACGTGATCGGCCTCGGCGCCGGCGAACCGGACATGGACACGCCGGAGAACATCAAGGAAGCTGCCGTCCGCGCCATCCGCGACGGTAAAACCAAATACACCGCCGTCGACGGGATCCCCGATCTGAAAGCGGCGATCGTCGACAAGTTCAGGCGCGAGAACAATCTCGACTACGACACCAGCGAGGTGAGCGTCGGCACCGGCGGCAAGCAGGTGCTGTTCAACGCACTGATGGCGACACTCAATCCCGGCGACGAAGTGGTGATCCCGGCGCCCTATTGGGTGAGCTACCCGGAGATCGTTTCGCTCGCCGGCGCGACGCCGGTGATTGTGCCGACCCGGCCGGAGGACGACTTCCGGATGACGCCGGACGCGCTCGAAGCGGCGATCACGCCCAAGACCAAGTGGCTGATCCTCAACTCGCCGTCGAACCCGTCCGGTGCCGCCTACACCCGCGACACGCTGAAGGCGCTGACCGACGTGGTGATGCGCCACGATCACGTCTGGGTGCTGACCGACGATATGTACGAGCACCTCGTCTATGACGGGATCAAATTCGTGACACCGGTCGAGGTCGAGCCCGCTCTGAAGGACCGGACGCTGACGATGAACGGCGTCTCCAAGGCGTATGCGATGACCGGCTGGCGGATCGGTTACGCCGCCGGCCCGCAGATGCTGATCAAGGCGATGGCCAAGCTCCAGTCGCAGTCGACCACCAACCCGTCGTCGATCTCGCAATGGGCGGCGGTCGAAGCGCTGAACGGGCCGCAGGATTTCCTGCCGGAGCGGCTTGAGGTCTTCCGCCAGCGTCGCGACTTGGTCGTCTCGATGCTGAACCAGGCGAAGGGGATCGCCTGCGTCAATCCGCAAGGCGCGTTCTACGTGTTCCCGTCGTGCGAAGGCGCGATCGGCAAGACCAGCGCCGGCGGCAAGACCATCGACGGCGACGAAGCGTTCGTCACCGCGCTGCTCGAAGAGGAAGGCGTCGCCGCCGTGCACGGCTCGGCGTTTGGTCTATCGCCGTTCTTCCGCGCTTCCTACGCGACATCGACAGAGGCGCTGGAGGAAGCGTGCGCGCGCATCCAGCGGTTCTGCGCCGGGTTGCGCTAGGCTCGGCCCTGCGATCGATGGCCGGTACAATGGCCAAACGAACCACCGCGGCTTCGGTCGGCGATCCGGCGGTCGCCGCGGTGTTCGACTCCTACCCGCCGCGTCTGCGCAAGAAGCTGAAGGCGCTGAGGGCCCTGATCCTGAAGACGGCCGCCGACACCGATGGCGTCGGGCCGTTGACCGAAACGCTGAAATGGGGCCAGCCGAGCTACCTCACCGAAGCGACCGGCAGCGGCACGACCGTGCGGATCGACGCGGTCAAAGGCGCGCCGCATCGGTACGCGCTCTACGTTCACTGCCAGACCCGGCTTGTCGAGGCGTTTCGGGAACTTTACCCGGATCAGCTCACCTACGAGGGCAACCGGGCGATCCTGTTCGATGCGAACCGCCCGGTTCCTGAAACGCCGCTTCGCCACTGCATCGCGATGGCGTTGACCTACCACGCGCGCAAGAAGGCGAAACCGTTGTCGGACGTTACGACAGCGTCTCCTTAAAGAAGGCGATCATCCGCTCCTCGGCAAGCTGGGCGGCCTCGGCGTCGTAGCGTGGCGTCGTGTCGTTGTGGAAGCCGTGATTGACGCCGGGATAGACGTGAGCCGTGTAGGTCTTGCCGGCGGCTTTCAGCGCTTCCTCGTAAGCCGGCCAGCCTTCGTTGATCCGCTCGTCGAGCTCGGCGTATTTGAGAAGCAGCGGCGCTTCGATGCTGGCGACGTCGGCCGGGTCGGGCTGGCGGCCGTAGAATGGGACGCCGGCGGCCAGTTCGGGATAGGCGACCGCGATGGCGTTGACCACGCCGCCGCCATAGCAGAAGCCGACCGCGCCGACTTTGCCCGTGCTGTCCTCGCGGCCGAGCAGGTACTCGAAACCGGCGAAGAAGTCGTTGAGCAGCTTCTCCTGATCGACCGTGCGCTGAAGCTCGCGGCCTTCGTCGTCGTTGCCGGGATAGCCGCCGACCGAGGTCAGGCCATCCGGCGCCATCGCCATGAAGCCCGCCTTGCCGATCCGGCGCGTCACGTCCTCGATGTAGGGATTCAGTCCGCGGTTCTCGTGCACCACCAGGACCGCCGGAAGCTCGCCGTCGGCGCCCGCCGGCCGCACCAGATAGGCGTTGACCTCGCCATGGCCGTTCGGGGAGGGGTAGGTGATCCGGCTCGTCGTGATGTCCGGATCGTCTTCGGCGACCTGTTGGGCCAGCGCGTAGTTCGGGGAGAGTTCCTTGAGCAGGGCGGCGGCGGTGATGCCGGCGACCGTAAACTTGGCGGCGCGGGCCATAAACTCGCGCTTGGTGATCTTGCCGTGGGCGTAATAATCGTAGAGGTCGAGAAGCTCCTGCGGAAAGTCTTTCGCAGTCTTCCGGCGGATCGGTGCCAATTCGTTCATGTCGGTGTCCCTCTGGTTGGCGCGGTCTTCGCGGCGGGCGCGTCAGAGCCAGCCACGCCGCTTGAAGTAGAGATAGGGCAGCACGGCCGACGCGACCATCAGGCCGATCGCGAACGGGTAGCCGAGGTTCCACCCAAGCTCGGGCATGTCGACGAAGTTCATGCCGTAGATCGTGCCTATCAAAGTCGGCGGGAAAAAGATCGTCGCGGCGATAGTCAGCACCCGGATCACTTCGTTCTGCTCGACGGAGATCAGGCCCAGGGTGGCATCGAGCAGGAACGTGATCTTGTTGGAGAGGAAGGTCACGTGGTCTTCCAGCGATCGCACGTCGCGGCCGATCAGCTTCAGCCGGTTCTTGCTCGAGCCCTTGGCGAAGGCGCCGCGCAGGCTCAGGCTGGCGTATTGGATCAGCCGTTCGAGCGAGGCGAGGCTGAGCCGCGCTTTTCCGGCCAGATCGCCCTGAACGCCGATATCGTCGATCAGCTCGTCGAGCCGGCGGGCTCGTCGCCGTTCCCGTTGCGCGGCGAACACCTCGCGGTTGATGCGGTCGACATCGCCGCTGATCCGCTCCAGCACATCGGCGGTCCGGTCGACCACCGCCTCGAGCAGGCCAAGGAATACGGCCGGGGTCGACGCGCACGCGTTGCCGGGCTTGCCGGCGCGGGAGAGAAACTGGCGGTGGGCGCGCAGGTCGTCGTAACGCAATGTCGCGATCCGCTGGTCGCCGGAAACGGCAAAGGTGAGGGGCACGAGGAGCGGCTCGCCGGCATCGACGCCGGTCAATATGGTCGCCGTCATGAAGACGGTGCCGTCCTCGGCGTAGAAGCGGCTGGAGAACTCGATCTCCTCGGCTTCCTCCCGGGTCGGCAGTTCGGCGCCAAGGAAGGTCTCGGCGAACGCGGCATCGGCCCGGCTCGGCCGCATCATGTCGACCCAGCCCGCTTCCTCGGGCACAGGCGTATCGGCGTCGAGCGTCAGCTTGTAGGGTCCGTTCGGACCGAGCGAGTAGGCGTCGAGCATCGGCGGTCACCTCGCCACCGACATGCACGCTTGCACGGTCGCGATCAAGGGGCGGACGAAAGCGGGCGGTTTGCCTTACCAGCGCCTCACGTGACAGGTGATACTCGCCCGGCGGGAATCACTGTAAGGCTATCCCGTCCAAACCGACCGATCCCCATTTCGTGGAGGTAAATCGCCATGCGTCTCAGTCGTATCGTCACCGGAGCACGCGCCGCGCTTGTGGCAGGGTGCGTCGCCGCCGTCGCCGGACTGGCGATGACATCGTCCTCGATCGCGTCCGATCGGCATCTGAAGGTCGGCGTCCTGACCTGCGCCGCCGGGCCGAGCATCGGTTTGCTGATTACCTCGAACGAACGGATCAACTGCAGCTTCCAGCCCGATACCGTGGCGACCGAGCACTACAGCGGTCATATCCGCAAGTTCGGCCTCGACGTCGGTATCACCGCCGGCTCGGTCATCATCTGGGCGGTGTTCGCCTCGCAGAGCGACTATGTGCCCGGTTCCTTGGCCGGCGAATACATCGGCGTGTCGGCCGAGGAAACGACCCTGCTCGGCCTCGGCGCCAACGTTCTGGTCGGCGGATCGCAGGATTCCATCGTGTTGCAGCCATTGAGCGTCCAGGCGCAGGCGGGACTCAACCTTGCCGTTGGTGTATCGCGGATGGTTCTCAACGAAAGGGATAACTGACACTTCTCCCCTCACGGCGGGAGTGGCTGTTCCACCGGTTGATCTTCTCCCTTGTCAGCCGCCGCGTTCCTTGAGACGATTAAGCAAGGGCGCGGCTTAGGCGTCTCGGAACAATACGAGAACGGGGAGAAAAACTCATGGCGGACGGCAACAGCGGCAGGGTTGAAGGGCCCCGGTGCATCGCACTCGTGGGCCCTTTTGCGAGCGGCAAGACGACACTGCTGGAGGCGATCCTCGCGCGCACCGGCGCGGTGACCCGGCAGGGTACGATCGCCGAGGGCAACACCGTCGGCGATGGCTCCCCCGAGGCCCGCGCCCATCAGATGAGCGTGGAGACCAATATCGCCGAAGCCGACTTCATGGGGGACCAACTCACCTTCATCGATTGTCCCGGCTCGGTCGAGTTCTCCTATGAAGCCGAACCGGTGCTTGCCGGCGCCGACCTGGCGGTGGTCGTCGCCGAGGCGGACGAGAAGAAGATTCCCGCGCTCCAGGTCATCCTCAAGAGCCTGGAAGACAAGGGGATCCCGCGCCTCTTGTTCCTCAACAAGGTCGACAAGGCCGAGGGCAGCGTTCGCCAGACCCTTGAGACGCTGCAACCGGCGAGTGGCGTGCCGCTGGTGCTGCGCCATATCCCGATCTGGCAGAGCGATGTGGTCTCCGGTTTCATCGATCTCGCGCTGGAACGTGCTTACGTCTACCAGGAGCACGCGGCGAGCGAACTGATCGACATGGCCGATGCCGATCGGGACCGCGAGGCCGACGCCCGCTTCACCATGCTGGAGACGCTCGCCGACTACGATGACGGGCTGATGGAGCAACTGCTGGAGGATATCCAGCCGGATCGTGAGCACATCTTCGCCGACCTCGTCCGCGAAATGCGCGCCGGGTCCATCTGTCCCGTGCTGATCGGTTCCGCCGAGAACGGCAACGGCATCGGCCGGCTTCTGAAGGCGATCCGTCATGAGGCGCCGGGAATCGCCGAGACCCGCACGCGGCTCGGCCTCGACGATATCGAGGACACCATCGTCCAGATCCTCAAGACGTTACACACCACCCATGGCGGCAAGCTGTCGGTGGCGCGGGTACTGACCGGGTCGCTTGCCGACGGTGCCGAACTTACCGGACCGGATGACTCGACCGAGCGCGTCTCCGGCCTGTTCCGGATCCAAGGCCAGCAGGCCAACAAGCGCGATGCGGCTGCCGCCGGCGAAACGGTCGGGCTCGGCAAGCTCGACGACGCGCAGACCGGCTGGACGATGTCGACGGGTAAGACGGCGCCTGCCCAACTCATCACCCTCCAACCGCCGCCGCCGGTGCTCGGTGCAGCGGTATCGTCGGCGGAGCGCAAGGACGACGTCAAACTGTCGTCGGCACTCTCCAAGGCGGTCGAGGAAGACCCGTCGCTCAAGGTCACTCACGTTCAGGACACGGGCGAGACGGTGCTGGAAGGCCAGGGCGAGATGCATCTGCGCGTCGCGCTGGAACGGCTGACCGGCAAGTACGGCATTTCGGTCACCACCCACGATCCGCGAGTGCCATACAAAGAAACGATCCGGGGCACGACCACCATCCGCGGCCGCCACAAGAAACAGTCCGGCGGGCACGGTCAGTTCGGCGACGTGGTGCTGGACATCAAGCCGCTGCCCCGTGGCGCCGGCTTCAGCTTCGCCGAGACGATCAGCGGTGGTGCGGTGCCACGCAACTATTTCTCGTCGATCGAGGACGGCATCGAGGAGTACCTGAACCGGGGGCCGCTGGGGTTCCCGGTCGTCGATGTCGCGGTAACCCTGACCGACGGTTCCTACCATTCAGTCGACTCATCCGATCAGGCGTTCCGTACCGCGGCGCAGATCGGCATGCGCGAAGGGATGCCGGAGTGCAAGCCGGTGTTGCTGGAGCCGGTCCTCAAGGTCGAGGTTGCGGTGCCGTCCGATGCCACCCCGCGGGTCAACGGCATCGTCTCCCAGCGTCGCGGCCAGCTGCTCGGGTTCGACGCCCGTCCCGGCTGGCCGGGTTGGGACGTGGTCGAAGCGATGATCCCGCAGTCGGAGATCCGCGACCTGATCATCGAGCTGCGCTCCGCGACCGCCGGTGTGGGGACGTTCAATGCTGCGTTCGACCATTTGTCGGAGCTAACCGGCAAGCTGGCCGACCAGGTGATCGAGCGGGCCAAGGACAAGGCGGCTTGAGAAAGCCCGGTTTGCCAAGGACAAGGCGGCTTGAGAAAGCCCGGTTTGGCGCCCACACCATCGTGATTTGATCGTGTGTCCGACCGGGCATAGGTCTTTTCGGAAGTAACGGTAGGAGCCGAGCCATGTACGTGAAGCGACAGAGAGGATGGGAGATACCGGAGCGGCTGGCGACGCCGGAGTCCGTCTACTTCAACCGTCGTCAGATTCTCGCCGCGAGCGGCCTTGGCCTGGCGGCCGCGGCGTTGCCACGTCCGGGGCGTGCTGCGGAGACCGATCCCACCGCCGACCTTTACCCCGCACCGCGCAACTCGAAATACACCATCGAGCGCCCGGTGACGCCGGAGTCGATCAACACCACCTACAACAACTTCTATGAGTTCGGCACCCAGAAGGACATCTGGGAAGCCGCTGAGGCGCTGCCGATCAGGCCCTGGGAAGTGAAGATCGACGGACTCGTCGAGAAAGAGATCACCACCGATTTCGATACGCTGATCCGGCGGATGCCGCTGGAGGAGCGGCTTTACCGGCACCGCTGCGTCGAGGCCTGGTCAATGACGGTGCCGTGGACCGGCTTCCCGGTATCCGAGCTGGTGAAGTACGCCAATCCGCTCGGCGATGCGCAATATCTGCGCATGGAAACCTTCATGATGCCCGACGTCGCCACCGGCCAGAAGCAGATCTGGTATCCGTGGCCCTACGTCGAAGGGATCACCATGGCGGAGGCTAACAACGAACTGGCCTTCATGGTCACCGGCGCCTACGGCAAACCGGTCGCCAAGTCGATGGGCGCGCCGATACGCATCCACCTGCCGTGGAAGTATGGGTTCAAATCGATCAAGTCGATTGTCCGGTTCACCTTCACCGACGAGCGTCCGGTGAGCTTCTGGGAGGAACTCGGCCCCTCTGAGTACGGCTTCTGGGCCAACGTCAACCCGGAGGTCGCGCATCCGCGGTGGAGCCAGGCGACCGAACGGGATCTGGCCACCAACGAGCGAATCCCGACCCGGCTCTACAACGGCTACACGGAATACGTCGCCGACCTCTACACCGGAATGGAAGACCAGCGCCTCTTCATGTAGGGCGCGAGGGTCGGAGTCTGCGGGTTCCGCTCTGTGCAGCCGGCGCCTATTCTTCGTCGTGCCGCCAGCCGAGCAGTTTTTCCGCCTTCGCCGTGCTGAAGAAGCTGTTTCGACCACTGAGATCGCCGCGGATCGGCACGTCCGGGAAGTGTTTTTCCGCGAGCTCCAGGCTCGGAACGTCGACCGACGTATCCGGGGCGATGATGTAGAACGCTTCGTGTCCGGTGAAGTCAGCCTCGAGGCTGAGGAGGCAGGCGCGGGCTGCGGCATCGAAGCGGGTGTAGGCCCACAGATGCTTGGCGGGTCGCGGATGATCCTCGCTGAAGCGCTCGCTCGCCATCGATCGCTCCGGCACCACCCAGTGGAACCGCATGCTGGCGATCCGCATGCCCTCGTAGCGGCGGACGAAGCTGTCGGCCTGCTGCTCGCATATCCATTTGGACAGGCTGTACGGTTCTTCGTTGTAGTTGGGATGCTGCTCATCGACGGGGAAATAATCGAACCGCGGATCGCGGCTGAAGGACAGGCCGATGGCATTGACGCTTGACGCCTGGCACACCCGCTCGATGCCGTGTTCGGCCGCTGCCCGCAAAGCGTTGTAGCTGCCGACCACGTTGTTGTTGTGCACCACATGGTCGGGGTGATTGCCCGGGGCGGGGATCGCCGCCATGTGGACGACCGCGTCGCACCCGTCGAAAGCCTCCACCAGCTTGTCGTAGTCGGCGACGTCGGCGGTGACGCGCCGCAGGCGATCCTGTTCGCGCACATCGTCCGCCTGAACGCGGTCGATGGCGACCACGTCGTCTCCCCGACGCAAGGCTTGCTCCGTGATGGCACGACCGATACGGCCGGCGCCACCGGTGACGGCAATCTTCATGGACGGAAACCTTATTCTGCGTAGACGGCCTGCTGCAGACCGCGAATGTAGCCGATCGCATAGAGGCGGCCAAAGGCCGAATAACCGGCATTGTCGTTGCTGTCACCCTCGACGGTCGGCACATGATCGGGCCGAAGAACGCCGTCGAAACCGATGTCCTTGTAGGCGCGCATACAGGCGAGCATGTCGGTCTTGCCGGCGTCGTGCCAGGTCTCCTCGAAGTGGGAGGGATCTCCCTTCACGTCGCGGAAATGAACGAAGAAGATCTTGTCGCCGAATTGGCGGATCGCGCCGGGGAGATCCTCAGTCATCAGGGTGAAGTTACCCTGACACAGGGTGATGCCGTTCATCGGGCTCGGATCGAGGTCGAGCAGGCGCTGAAAGTTCTCGACGCTGCGCATGATCCGCCCGACGCCGCGGATCGGCGACAGCGGCGGGTCGTCCGGATGCATGGCGAGCCTGACGCCAGCGCGTTCGGCGACGGGCAGCACCTTCTTCAGGAAATATTCGAGATGGGTCCACAGCTCCTCTTCGCTGATCGGCTCGCCGTCGGTGATATCGTCGGGGACATCGGCCGCGTCGAAGCTGGTGACCACCGAGCCGCCACGCGAGGGCTTGGCGAGGTCGGTGCGGACCCAATTGAAGTCGGTCATCCACTCGTAGCACCAGACCGGAATCCCGAGCTTGCCCATGTTTTCAAGCAACGTGCAGACCGTCTCGATTTCCGCGTCACGGCCAGGCAAGCCGCGTTTGGCGAGATTGAGCGGCGGTCGGGCCTCGATGACCGCGAGGCGGTAGCCAGCCGCCTCATAGCGATCCTTCATCCGTTTCAGCGGCGCGTAGTCCCACGCCGCCTCGCCGTCGGCGAGGTCGTTGAAGGGGAGCCCACCGACCGCGGCGTCGACCCCGGCCTGCTTGGCGAGTTTCCAAACCGGCGAGGGCTCGGGGCTGATCATTTCGGCGATTTCAATCATCGTGGTTCACTTCGCGTTCGAGGGCGGCGCGACACCGGAACGTTCGGGTTCGACGGTCGGCCGATGGGTAGCACACAAGCGGCCGATCAGACCGGCAGCAGCTCCGACACGCGATCGGGGACGATCTTGGGCTTCTCCTCATAGAGATAGCACGCCGCCGTTTGATGCGGTCCGATCTCAAAAAGCGGCGGGCGCGTGCTGCAGATGTCCATCGCCGACGGGCACCGGCCGCGGAACGGGCAGCCATCGCTGTCCTCGTTCGCCTCGCGCGCGATGATCGAATGCTCGCCCCAGCGCTGGTCCAGGTTCGGCCAGGGGATCGAGTCGACCAGCAAGCGCGTGTAGGGATGCTGCGGATTCTTGATCACCGCGTCGACGTCGCCGGCCTCCATCACCGCGCCGCGATAGAGGACGATGATCGACTTGGCGATGTGGTACGCCGTGGTCAGATCGTGGGTGATGTAGATGATCGATACCCCGTAGTCGCGCTGGAGATTGCGGAGCGTCTCGAGGATGCTCGCCCGCAGCGACGCATCGACCATCGAAACCGGTTCGTCGGCGACCAGAATGCGCGGCCGTAGCAGCAGCGCCCGTGCGACGTTGATCCGCTGGCGCTGGCCGCCGGAAAGCTGGTGCGGAAAGCGCCCGAGGACATCCTCCGGCCGGAGGCCAACCGCCGTCAGCGCCTCCTCCATCTTGTCCCGCGCCTCGGCCCTCGACTTGGCGAGCTTGAAATGGCGGATCGGGACGGTGAGCAGGTGGTCGACCGTATAGAAGGGATTGAACACCGCGAACGGGTCCTGAAATACTGCCTGGACCTCGCGGCGATAGGCGAGCTTTTCCTTGCCCTCCAGGGTGCTGATGTCGCGGCCGTCGTAGAGGATCTGGCCTTTGGTGGCCTCGATGAATCCGAGCAGCAGCATCGCCAGCGTGGTCTTGCCGCTGCCGCTCTCGCCGGCGACGGTCAGGATCGTCGGTTCGTCGTCCTTCAGCGTCAGCGAGAAGTCGCGCAGTGCCACGTTCTCCTTGGCGTTGATCAGGCCGCGCGAATAGACCTTGGTGACTTCGTGGAGTTCGAGCAGGTTCCCCATGTCACGCCTCCCCGTCGAAGAGGTGGCACATGACGGAACGGTCGCCCGGCAGGATCGTTGCCTCCGGACGCTTGGTCTTGCAGATGTCCATGACCTTCGAGCAGCGCGGATGAAACGCGCAACCGCTCGGTAGCCTCAGAAGCGATGGCGCCAGTCCGGGAATGCCCTGGAAGACGCCCTTGTTCTCCAGGTTCGGCAGGCTGCTGATGAGTGCCTGTGCGTACGGATGCTTGGGGTCGGTGAACATCTCGCGCACCGAGCTGACTTCCACCAGTCGCCCGGCGTACATCACCGCGACCCGATCGACGAATTGCGCCATCAGGCCCATGTCGTGACCGATGAGGATCACGGCGGCGTTGATTTTCGCCTGAACCCGGTCGATCGTCTCCATCACCTGGCGCTGGGTCACCACGTCGAGCGCGCTGGTCGGCTCGTCGGCGATGATCACCTGCGGATGCAGCAGGATGCCGATGGCGATGCAGACCCGCTGCTTCATCCCGCCGCTGAGTTCGTGCGGGTACATCCGAAACACCTTCGGATCGAGGTCGACCGAGGCCAGCGAATGCATGCAGCGCTCGTTGATCGCGGCCGCCTTTTCGTTGGGCAGGTGCGACTGGACGGCATCGACCATCTGTGCGCCGATCCGCATCACCGGATTGAGCGAGTTCATTGCCCCTTGCGGGATGTAGGCGATCTTGCTGAGCCGGGCCCGGCGCATGTCCTCTTCGTTGAGCGAGATGAGGTCCGTACCGTCGACGACGACCTCGCCTTGCTCGATGCGACCGGGCTCCTTGATCATCCGCATCATGGCGAGGGCGAGGGTGCTCTTGCCCGATCCGGATTCGCCGACCATGCCCATCTTCTGGCCGGCCGGCATGGTGAAGCTCACGTCGTCGAGCGCCTTCGCGCGGCCGGCATCGGTGTAGTAGGTCACCTCCAGATTGCGGACCTGGAGGACCGGTGCTGCCGTCGTCGCTTTCACCGAGGTCTTGGCCTCCGGCCGCGCGACGTCATTTTCCACGAGAACGGAGTTGTCCATAGCTACTCGGTCTTCCTGACGCGGGGATTCGCCAGTTCGTCAAGGCCCATGTTGATCAGAGCGAGGGTCGCGAGGATCAGGATCATCATGATCGACGGGAAGATGGGCCACCACCACCAGCCGTTGAAGAACGCGCCTTGCGACTGCGCCGACCAGATGATGTTGCCGAGCAGCGGCTCGCGCAATGGGCCGAGACCGAGCACGGCGAGGTAGAAGGATGCGAACACGGCGATGAAGACCTGACCGACCAGCGCCGCCGCCACGAACGGCAGAAGGTTCGGGAAAATCTCCTTGAAGATGATGCCGGTGTCGCTGACGCCGGAGAGTTTGGCGACGGCGACGAACTGCCGTTCCTTCATGGTCAGGACCTGAGCGCGGATCACCAGTGTCGGGCCCATCCAGGCGAGGATCACGATGATGACCGCCAGCGTCACGATGGTGACGTCGCGGGGGTCGAGTGATCCGGCGATCACGATCTGGATCAGGATCGCCGGGATCGGGATCAGGATCTGGCAGGTGGAGCGGACCGAGGCGTCGATCCAGCCGCCGAAGTAGGCCGAGATGAAGCCGAGCACGACGCCGATCAGCGTGCCGACTCCACCGGCCAGCACCCCGATGACGACCGTCTGCCAGGTACCAACCACCATCCCGGCGAACAAATCGCGGCCGAAGAAGTCGGTGCCGAACGGATACTGCAGGCTTGGCGGCTGCCGCGGCCTGACCGACAGCGGGTAGGCATCGCTCGGGTCGATGATCAGCATCCCGATAATCGTGAAGGCCGCCAGCAGGACGAGCAAAATCAGTCCGATCGACAGACTGACATTGCGACGCAGATACCGCAGGAGAAGGACGAGCGAGCTTGGCTGCAGTCCCTGCTCGGATTCCATCGTCGTGGCGGACACGGCGGGTTTTCCCTATTGAGCGCGGATGCGCGGATCGAGGATCGGGTACAGGAACTCGAGCAGCGTCATCAGCACGGCGACGGAAATGGTGATGAACAGGACGATGCCGTAGATCACCGGGAAATCATTCGCCCTGATGGCGTTGATCAGGAGCAGCCCGACCCCGGGCAGCGAGAAGATCGCCTCGACGATGATCGCCGACGTGATCACGGTTCCGAGCGCCAGGGCGAGGGCAGTCACCTGCGGCAGCAGGGCGTTGCGCAGGTAATAGTCCCTGAAGATGCGGAAGCCGCTCAGCCCCTTGTGCTCGGCGAAGTTCACATAGTCCTCGCCCTGGATGGTGATGCCCATGCCGCGCATGGTCAGCACCCACAAGCCGATGGTGCCGAGGATCAGCGCCAGCGCCGGCAGCACCTGGTGCCTGAGCATGTCGAGGGCGAAGGTCAGGGTCCACTCGGGGACGATCCCGATCGAATAGGCGCCGCCCAGCGGCAGCCACTGCAGTTGAAAGCCCAGAAAGAAAACCAGCAACACGCCCATCAGGACGGGCGGCACGCCCATGAACAGAACGAACGGCAGGGCGAAATTGCGCGACCACGCCGGCGCGCGGGGCCAGGCGGCGATCGCGCCGAAGAGATTGCCGATGACGAAGCTGATGATCGTCGTGACCAGCAGCAAACCGATGGTCCACGGCAGCGACTGGGCGATGAGCCCGGTGACGGTTGCCGGATAGCTGTTGAGCGAGAAGCCGAAGTCGAGGCGCACAACGCTCCATATGTAGTCGAGATATTGCTGGAAGAGCGGCTTATCCAACCCAAACTGCTTTGAGAATGAATCGATAATTGCTTCGAGGTCGGCCGGTGAGAAGCCGCCGGTGCGGGCGAGTTCGGCAAAGCGCTCGCGAATCGGATTTCGTTCGGACAGGCGTGGAACGAAGAACGTGATCGTCGACGCGGTCCAGATGACGACGAACAGAAACGAGACCCTCCGGACCACCAATGCGATCATATCGGTTGTTCCAAGACTCCGGTGCGCACATGGGTCGGGCGCGCGCCTTCGCGCGCGCCCGTTGTTGTCACGGGTCGGCTAGTTGCCGCCCGTCGATTCAAGATTGGCGATCATCGGCATGCCGGTAAACGCCCAGAAGGCACCGTTCATGCCGAGGCCGAGGTTCTCGTCGGTCGGCCAGTTGGTCCAGTAGGTCTGGTTGTAGGCGATCCGGTGGAGCCACTGGATGATCGGAATGTCGATCTGATCGCGCCAGTAGATTTCGAGGGCCTGTACGGCCAGCTCGTGGAACCCTTCATCTTCCGCGGATAGCGGCGCCATTTGATCCAGAATGGCGTCAAACTCGGGGTTGTCGTACCGCGAGAAGCGACCAACGCCGGAACTTGCACCGACCGGGGCACTGAAGCGGCTGTGATAGAGCTCCAGCGTCGTGTAGGGGTCCTTCAGGCTGGCACCGTGGCCGAACATGTAGAACCCGGGTGCGCCGTCGGACATCTGCTGGAGCGCGTCGGCACCGAAGTTGATCGACGCCTCGAAGCCGCCGTTCCGCAGCATCTCGACCAGGATCGGCACGATGTCGCTGTGGATGCCTTCAAACCCGGCGATCGACGCGTTGATGGTTTCACCATCCCTCTCCCACAGATCATCGCCGTTCAGGGTGAAGCCGGCTTCCTCCATCAGGCGGGCGCTCTCGTCCGGATCATACCGGCCCGGATCGAGCTCTTCGATCAGCGCCTGGACGTCGTCCGACTCGACGAAGTTGACGATGCCCGGATAGAGCGGGAAGGGGAAGATCGTCGCGATCTCGGCGCCTTCGTAGAGGAGCTCGTTGATCAGTTCGCGATTGATCAGCAGGCTCGCGGCACGCCGCACCCGCGGGTCGTCAAAAGGCTCGAGCTTGGTGTTCATCCAAAGCGAGTTGGGCCACCAGTCGAGATAGCCATAAGGCGACGAGTCGCCGGTGTGGGTGGTGATGACCGGATTCTGCGCCAGGATGTTGCCGATGACGGAACTGCGCATGTCGAGCGCGGAGTCCATCTCGTTGTTGACCAGCCGCTGGGCGACGACGTCCATGCTCTGGCCGACGGTCCCGCCGAGGTTAACGATGACGATGCGCTTGACGTCGGGCAGCTTGTTCAGGCCCGATTCCGCGGCCCACCAATCGTCACGCAGATCCATGATCCGCTGGTTGGCGTTCCAGGCGACGGTCTTGTACGGCCCCGAATGCGGAATCTCCGTGCCGCCGGCATACTGGGTCGCATCCTCGATCCCGTCGAAGCCATGCTTCGGCAGGATGCTGATCCCGGTGTCGAACTTCTGGGTCAACACCTGGAACTTGAACCGCGGCGCCGGAATCTTGAACGTGACGTCAACGGTATGATCGTCGACCGCTTCGTAGCTCTCGACGAACTGATTGAAGTTCTCATGATGTTTCAGGACGTTGTACTGCATCTGACCGTCGAACGTGAAAACAACGTCCTCGGCCGTTACCGGCTCGCCGTCGCTCCACTTGGCGTCCGGATTAAGCTCGATCCGCAGCGCCGTGAAGTCGTCGTTGGTGTATTCCATGCTGTTGGCCAGCCACGGAATCTCCTGGTCGCTGAAGATGCCGAAATACATCAGCGGCTCCCAGGAGAAGCCGTTGCCGTTCTGGTGGGTGTAGGCGGGCAACGACCAGGGATTGGTGACGCCCAGCGCGGTCTGCAGGATGCTCCAGCCCAGGATCAGCGTGTCTTCACGCGGAACCTCGGCAAGCGGCTGATCGGGAACGATCTCGCCCGATTCAGCCTGGGCATGTACGGTCGATGGCGTGAACGCCATCGCCACAGCCATGCCCATAGCGGCCGCGAGGCCAGCTTTCAGTCGTATCATTTGGATGAGTCCTCCCTTTCGGTTTCAGAGTCTGAGTAGGCGATACTCTTGCAATCTTGGCGTGCTACGGAACACCACGGGGGCTCGCCGTCGATTGCGGTGAATGTGTCGGGACGAATTGCGTGGAGTCAAACGAGCCGCTGCGGCGGGTGCCTGGGTCAACTGTAACGTTGCAGTCCGATCCCAGCCCTCGAAGGCGTGGGCCGGACCTGCGGTTTCTGTGTCGCCCGCCGACGCATCACTCGTCACGCGTTTTTACTCATCCTGCCCCGCGCAGGTGAAAATCACCTGCCGCACCAAGTTCGACGTTCCCCGGAACCGGTTCGTGCTCCTCAAAGGAGCGACCCAGCCTCTGATATGTCACGACCGTAGACTGCCACGGCCAGAGGTGTCAATTCGACGACATTTGAAACGCGTGTGTCTCGGGTGAACGAGCCCCCGCTTCCCGATTGGCTCGCGGGTGCAGCGCGGCGAAGCCTATGGTTTCACCATGCTGCCGTCGGCGCGGCGCACCGTATCCCAGGCGCCGCCGAAGGCGCGTTCCTTGAACGGAAACTTGGCCGCCAGCGCTTCGTCAACGTCGATGCCGAGGCCCGGCCGGCCGTTCGGCCACATCATGCCGTCCCGCAGTTCCGGGCAACCGGGGAAGACGTCCTTGGTCCGCTCGCCGAACAACGCGGCTTCCTGGATGCCGAAATTGTAGTTGTTGATGTCGAGGGCCAGGTTCGCCGCGTGGCCGACAGGCGACGTATCGCCCGGCCCATGCCAGGCGGTGCGCACACTGAACAGTTCGCCCATTGCCGCGAATTTCTTCGCCGGTGTGATGCCGCCGATCTGGGACATGTGCATGCGGAGGAAGTCGATCAGCCGATCCTTGATCATCGGGATGATCTCGTGCGGTGAATTGTAAAGCTCGCCCATCGCGATCGGCGTGGCGCACTGCTCCCGCACCATCCGGAAATAGTCATTGTCCTCGGGCGAGAACAAATCCTCGAGGAAGAAGAGCTGGTACTTCTCCACCTCCTTGGCGAACCAGACGCCGAGGATCGGCGGCAGCCGCTCGTGGACGTCGTGGAGGATTTCGACGCCGTAGCCGAACCGGTCGCGGATGTACTCGAACAGGCCGATCGCCGAGCGCATGTAGGGCTTCGGCTCGAACACGCCGCCCGGATGGGCATGGAGCCTGCCGTCGTCGTAATCGCGCAGCCATGAGGTCACGGCGATCGGCCCCTGCGAGACGTCCCGGTTGGCGGCGGTGCCGGTTCCGGCCGTGGCGCCCTTGTTGCCGTAGGTCGCGTATCCTGGCGTGCTCATCTGGACCCGGATGTGATGGTGGCCCTTTTCCATGAAGGCCTGCATCTTGTCGCCGACCTCCTCGTGGGTCTCGCCGGAGGTATGCACGTAAACCGGCGCCGCCTCCCGCGCCTTACCGCCGAGCAGATCATAGACCGGCATGTTTGCCATCTTGCCCTTGATGTCCCACAGCGCCTGGTCGACGCCGGACAGCGCATTGTTGAGAACCGGCCCGTTCCGCCAATAGGACGAGACGTAACTCGACTGCCAGATGTCCTCGACATCGGCGACGTCACGGCCGATCAGGAAGGGACGGAGATAGTCGTCGACCGCCGCGGCGACAGTGCTCGGCCGCTGGGTGAAGGTGGCGCATCCGACGCCGTGGAGCCCCGGCTCCGAGGTCTCGACCTTGACGATGACGAGCCTGATGTTGTCGGGCTCGGTGAGGATGACGCGAATGTCCCGAATGGTTGGATTGGCCATCTGCGGCGGTTCTCCCTTGGAATGCGATATACGGCGCGCGGGTGGGTCGAGGTCGGCGGCGGCCCCCACGCCTTGGGCCGCGCCGGAAAAGATCGGGCCGTCGGCTACGCTAGTCGCCGATGGTCGCGCTGTTCAGATGGGCGGCATCGGCGAGCAGTTCGACGGAGCCGGCTGCCCGGCCGTTGGTGAGAAGGACGTAAGCAACGATGTCCACGTAGGCCTGGTCGGTGAGATCGGCCGGCCGGGATGGCGGCATGGTGTCGTGGGAGTGATCGTAGAGCGCGGCGATCGATCGGCCGGCCCAGTGCTTGGCGAAATAGTCGCCGGCGAGTGGCGTGCCGTAGGGCGTGCCGGCCAGGGTCGGTCCGTGGCAGGTGATGCAATGGGCGGCATAGGCGCGCCGGCCGCGCTCGGCCTGGGCCTCGGTGAAGACACCGCCTTCGATCGCCGCGCGACGGACATCGGCGCCGTCGTCGATGATGAGATCGGTCCTGTCGCCGCCGCCCGCCGGTTCCGGGTCGCTGTCGCCGGTATAGGTGAAAGCCAGGATCGCGCCCGGATTCTCCATCTCGAAGGCGACCCCGCCATCGAGCGCCTGGGCGATGCCGCCGGAGTCGGTCGCGACGAAGATGGTGCGGTGATCGGGTGCGATCGCGATATCGCGGAATCGGTTTTCGGACTGGAAGTACCGTTCGATGGGTCCGGACTGGGTATGCCCGTCGTTCGTTAGCGGGATGCGGTAAAGCGACCCGTGTTTCAGCGTGGGGACCAGCAGCGACGGGCTCCAGCCCGGGACGCCACCGCCGCCGGATTGGTAGACGTGGATACTCGACGGCGCCACCGTCGGCCAGCAGATGAAGTGGATGCCGTCGCACGCCGGATCGGTGAAGGACCAGTCGCTGGGGACCGTGAATAGGGTCGCCAGCGGGTCCTCGGCTTCGCCCGGCCAGGCGTTCTCGTCGGTGACTGGTACGCTCGGCTCGATGTCGATATCGCTGAAGCGGAGGTCCTCGCACGGCGTTGTCGCATCCGCCCAGCGCGCATACTGATACGCCATGTCGTCACGAAAACCGGAGATGTGCGGCCAGCCGTAGTTCTCGCCAGGATCGAGGACGTTGACCTCGTCGTCCGACTTCGGGCCGTGCTCAGACCCGTACAGCATTCCGTCGGGCGCGAAGGCGAGGCCCTGCATGTTGCGGTGGCCGTAGGTGTAGACATGGCTGCGCACGCCGTCGATGTCGGGATTGTCGGCGGGGATGGAACCGTCGAGATTCATCCGCAGCGACTTTCCCTGATAGGCGATGTAGTCGCCGGCATCGATCTCCGCGGCGGTCGGCAGGCGCTGCGATTCGATCGGCAGGCACCAGTTGCCGAGCTGGTTCTTCCCGCCATCGCCGATCGCCATGTAGAGCTTGCCGTCCGGGCCGATCTTCAGGCGGCCCGAGTTGTGGTCGTTGCTCGCCGGCAGGCCGGCGATGATCTCCACCGGTTCGCCAAGCGTGCCGGTGTCGGGGTCGAACATCAGGCGCACGATCTTCATGTAGAGATAGCGATAAGGGTTGGCCTCGTCGGGAACGGTCTCGTCCGGGCCGCGCGCCGGATCGGGGTAGGTGTACGACGTGTAGACATAGTCGTTGCCGGTGCCTTGGAGCAGCTCGGGATGAAGGGCGAGGCCGAGCAACCCGTCCTGGCCGCCGGGAGCCGACGCCTCGTCGATCTCTATTGCCTTGGTCACCTCTCCATCGGCGGGGTCGACACGGACGATTCGGCCGGCGGTCCGTTCGGTCACCCAGAGATGTCCGTCCGGCCCCCAGGTGACCTCCCACGGACTCTCCAAGCCGGTGGCGACCACCCGCATCTCGAACGGCACGGTCCCGGTCACCACCGAGTCCGGCGCGTTTTGCGCCAAGGTTGGAGCATGGGCGCCGAGGATGGCGAAGGCGACAATAATCGTGCGCTGCAAAACAGGATCTCAAGCGGTGTCGGTGGCGGGCTTTGGCAAGGGTGCCTTGGTTACGATAGCGTGCGCGCCGACGAAGCGGCAACACGTTGGGTCGTTTGTTCTGATCGGACGTCGGTTACGGGCGATGCAATTTTTGCGGACGGCCGAACGCCGGTGCCGATCCGCTCGAAAATTGACGCTGACCAAATTCGGCGTACAGTTAATGCATGCATCGGGGCGTCAAGGGAGGTGCAGACGGAAGACATCATCGGCTCATAATGCGGATTTCAGAATTCGAACTCTGCGACGGTCTGTTCGACCGTCGCCCGACAAAACAAACGCCCATCAGGAGGAACGACCAACCATGAGCTCGAAGAAAATCAGTCGTCGGGACGTACTGCGCGGCACCGCCGCGACCGGTGCCGGACTGCTCGCGACCGGTGGGATCCCGGCCTTCGCACAAGACGCCGACTTGCCGGAAGGCGCGGCCGGCAAACTCACGGTGATTCACCGCACCGAGTATTTCGAACAGGCTCAGACCCGTTTCCGTGACACGGTGATCGAATTCGCGGAAGCCAACGGGGCCCAACTCGACATCTCGACCACCAATCCGGAGTCCTTCGGCGACTTCCTTGGCAAGATGTCGGCCGCGGTCCGCGCCGGGAACCCGCCGGACATCGCCTACACATCCAACGTTAGCATCGCGCAGATGACGCTCCTCGATCTGCTCGAGGACGTGACGGACGTGGTCGACGAGGCGGTCAGCCGCTACGGCAACATCATGCCGGGCATCGTCGCGCCCGAGAACGGTCAGTTCGACGGCAAGTGGCGGGGCGTTCCGTTCCTGGCTTCCACCACCGGATACTTCATCCGTGGCGACAAGCTGAGGGAAAAGGGTATCGATCCTCAAAGCCTTACGACCTACGAGGATCGCCGCACCGCCGCTCTCGCCATTTCCGATCCGGACAACGAGTTCTGGGGATGGGGCGCCACCCCGAACCAGAGCGGTGATGGCTATGGCTTCCTGAACAGCGTGATCTTGGCGTTCGGTGGGCACTACACCGACGAGAGCGGCCTGATCGTCCAGTTCGATTCGCCGGAGACTCTGGCAGCGGTCGAATGGCTGGCGGAGACCTACGATCGGAATGGCAGGTTCGCACCGATGCTACCGCCGGGTATCGAAAGCTGGGGCGACATCAGCAACAACGAAGCCTATCTCGCCGGCAACATCGGCTACACGCACAACGCCTTCAGCGTCTACGCCCAGGCCAAGCGCGACAACAATCCGATCTTCAAGGATATCGTGCTTCTCAGAGCGCCGACGGCGAACAACGGCGACAGCCGCGACGGCGGCAACACCGGCGGCTGGCTCACCATCTTTAAGGGCGCGCCGAACGTCGACCTCGCCAAGGAGCTGGCACTGAGCCTGCTCGATCCGAAGAACTTCGTGCCGATGTCCGAGGTCGCCGGCGGCCTGTTCATGCCAGCTTATGAAAACCTCTGGACCGACGAGTTGATCGCGGCCGATCCGAACTTCGCGATCATCAAGGAACAGGTCAGTGTCACCGATCCGTTCATCGGTGCGTCTTGGCCGGCCAAGCCGAGTGCCGCGATCGACGCCATTCGCGCGCAGGGCGTCGTCGAGCAGATGATGGCAAACGTGATCTCGGGGCGGATGGACGCCGCCGGCGCGGTCACCGACGCCAATCAGAAGATCATCGAAATCTTCGAAGAAGGCGGCATCATGCAGCCGTAATCTCTCCCGTAAGGGCGGCGCAAGCCGCCCTTACGAACTCAAGATCACACCATGTTCGACACCCCGCTCCCGTCCGACGGAGACACTGTCGCGTCCGGTCGCGGGCCCTTTGCCGATAAGAACGATACGGCACTTCGGAACGAGACTTTCAGCCTTGCGCAGCGAGACGACAGACCAGGTGGGTGATCTCAAGCCATGACGATGGAAAAAACCGCCCCATTGAGTACGCCGCCGCTGCGGTCGACGCGGTATGTCGAAAGCAAGCGTCTCAAGAGCCTGTTCGGGCGGGACTGGAAGGTCGCGTTTCCATTCGTGCTGCCGATGGTGCTGATCATGGTCGGGCTCATTCTGTGGCCCTTCATCAACGCCATCTACCTCAGCACCACGTCCCTGAATTTTCTCACTGGCGAGACGGTCAATGTCGGCCTGAGGAACTATGAGCGGCTGCTGACCAACAGCGACTTCATCTTCTCGATGGAGAACACGATCCGGTTCACGCTGTGGTCGCTGACGATGAAAATCATCACGGGCATGACCATCGCCCTGATCCTCAACAGCCGCATTCCCTTCCGTGGCGTGCTGACGGGGATCGTTCTGCTGCCGTGGATCGTTCCGGAGATCGTCACCGCCCTGGCCTGGAAGAGCATCTACGATCCGATCTTCGGCGGCCTGAACCCGATCCTGGTCGGCGCCGGGATCATCGATCAACCGCTTGGCTGGCTGTCCGATGCCGATCTGGCGATGCCGAGCATCATCGCGGTCAATGTCTGGAAGGGGATTCCGTTTTATGTGCTTCTGCTGCTCGCTGGTCTGAAGGCGATCGATCGCGAGCAACTGGAGGCCGCCGAGGTCGACGGCGCCAACGTCGTCCAGCGGTTTCGGAACGTGACGCTGCCGGGCCTACGTTATGTGATCGTCGTCGTCCTGCTATTGTCGTTCATCTCCACCTTCAACCAGTTCGGCCTGATCTTCCTGATGACCGGCGGTGGACCGGGCGGCGCAACCCGGCTCTATTCGATCCTCGCCTACGAGAAAGCGATCGGATCGCTGCAATACGGCCCGGGCGCAGCGATCGCCTTCAGCGTTGCGCCGCTGATGGCGGTGCTGATCTGGCTACTCGCCAAATTCATGCGACACGACGATCGCCAATCCGCGACCGAAAAGGCGCCGGGCATCGGCGATCGGATTCTTAAGCTCTCGGGCCGCGCCATGGGCAAGGTTCTCGATCTGTTGTTCCTGCCCTTCGAGTTGATTGCGGATGGTTTCGAGAAGCTCGGTCGGCTCGTCAGCCGGTTGGTCACCGGTTCGGCCGACCGATCGCTCCTCAAGAGCCAGGGACGCGAGCGCATGAGCCTGACCATGCGGCTGCTGCTCATGGTTCCGATCATGATCTTCGTTCTGTTCCCGTTCTATTGGGTCACGGTGACTTCGTTTAAGACGACACCCCAGATCAGCGAGCGGTCGTCGATCTTCTGGCCCGAGCCGGCAACGCTTGGCCAGTACACGTCCCTGCTTCAGGATACGCCATTCCTGGTCTGGTTTGGGAACTCGGTCTTTGTTTCGACGGTCAGTACAATCATATCGGTCGTGCTGGCATCACTCGCCGCCTATGCGTTGTCGCGGCTCCGGTTCCGTGGCGCGGGGATGCTCACCAGCTTCCTGCTGATCACCTATCTGCTGCCCGGTACCCTGTTGTTCATTCCGCTCTATCAGACGCTGACCGATCTCGGCATCATCAACACCTACACCGCGCTGATCCTCACCTATCCGACCTTCCTGCTGCCTTTCGCAACATGGGTGATGATGGGCTATTTCCGGTCGATCCCGGTCGAGCTGGAAGAGGCGGCGATGATCGACGGCGCCAGCCGGCTCTACGCCTTCTGGCGGATCACCCTGCCGCTCGCCGCGCCGGCCTTGCTGGCGGTCGCGCTGTTCGCGTTCACCAATGCCTGGAACGAGTTCCTGTTCGCGTTCGTGTTCATCACCAGCGAGTCGCTGCGGACGCTGCCGATCGGCCTCCAGTCGATGGTGGTCGGCGACATCCTGCCCTGGGGGCAATTGATGGCGGCCTCGCTGCTGACCGCGATCCCGGTGGCGGTGCTCTACATCTACGCCCAGAAATTCCTGGCCGAGGGGCTGACGGTCGGTGGCGTGAAGGGCTGACGTGTAGGCGGCTGGCGAGCGCCCGAGATCGGCGCTCGCTAGAAACGGGGACGGGTCGCCTCGAAGCCCGGCCAGTGCTTGCGCATTTCGCCGGCGTCGTCGCGGACGGTGATGCCGCAGTCCAGATAGGTCTGGTGCAGCCGGGCGAGCTCGGCGCGATCCAACGTGACGCCGAGCCCCGGCCCGTCCGGTAGCCGCAGCGATCCATCTTCGAACGCGAGCTTGCCACCTTCGATCACTTCGTCGACCTGCCACGGATAGTGGGTATCGCAGTCATAGGTGAGGTTCGGTGTCGCCGCGGCGAGATGCGCCATCGCCACCAGGCTGATACCGAGATGCGAATTGGAGTGCATCGACAGGCCGATGTCCCACGCCTCGCAGATGCGCCCGAGTTCGCGGCAGGCCTGCAGGCCGCCCCAATAGTGATGATCGGAGAGGATCACCCGAACCGCCCCGGCCGAAAGACCGGGCGCCAGGTCGTCTTGATGAACGATGCACATATTGGTCGCGAGCGGAATATCGGTTGCCGCCTGCACCAGCGCCATTGCCGGAATGCCCAGCGTCGGGTCTTCGAGATACTCCAGCAGCCCGGTCAGCTCCGGCAGATGCTTCAGCGTCGTATGCACATGCCATCCCCCATTGGGATCGATCCGCAACGGCGCGTCCGGAAACGCGGCGCGCAGCGCGTGAAGCGCGGCGATTTCTTCCTCCGGCTCGAACACCCCGGCCTTGAGCTTGATCGCCTCGAAGCCATGGGCGTCGATCATGGTGCGCGCTTCTTCGACGATCTGTTCAGGGGTCAGCACCTCGCCCCAGGCGTCGCCCTTGCTCGCGCCATGGTGGCGGGCGAACTTGTAGAACAGATAGGCCGAGAACGGCACGGTCTCGCGCACCTGGCCGCCGAGGAGGTCGCATACCCGCCGGTCGGTTGCCTTGCCGAAGGCGTCCCAGCAGGCGACTTCGACCGCGCCGACCACACGGGGCGAGAGGCGCCGATCCCCGTCGGCGATCGCTTCGCCGCATCTGCGCCAGAGCCCGTTCAGATCGAGCACGTCGAGGCCGATCAGCTTCGGTGCCGCGGCGGCGAGGCCGTCAAGAACAGCCGTGGTGCCATAGGATTCGCCGAGCCCGACGATTCCACCCTCGATCTCCACTTCGATGATCGACCGGAGAGCGAACGGCTCGTGGCAGCCGGCGTTGTTGAGAAGCGGCGGGTCGGCGAAGGCGATCGGGGTGACGCGAATGTCCTCGATGCGGGTTTTCGGCACGGTCGGTCTCCGGATATCGAATGAAATGCGGCGCCCCGTGCGGCGAGGCGTCGGCGCAGGCGGCCAAGATCAAGCCGGCCGGAACGCGGGCGGGCGCCGGCCGGCGGGGCGACAGGGAGTGCCCGCGCGCTACTCCTCCTCGGACTGCTCCTTCAGCCAAGCCTCGTACTCGGGCCGGGCCTCGTCGGAGAGGGGGTAGTAACGGCGAAGCTCGCCCCCCTCGAGAAGCCGCTGGCGCGAGAAGCCCTCCCAACCGTGGTGCTCGGAGGCCTGGGCGATGACCTCCTCGGCGAGGGCGACAGGCACAACCACCGCGCCGTCGTCATCGGCGACGATGATGTCGCCCGGCATCACAAACGCGCCGCCGCAGGCGATCGGCTGATTGACGGCAAACGGCATGAGGTCGGTCTGGGTGTGGAAGTTCGGGGTCAGGCCGCGAACCCAGAGGCCGAGGTCAAGGCGCTTGGCGTTCGGGTAGTCGCGGATGCAGCCGTCGATGACCACGCCGATCCCGCCCTTGCCCTTGAAGTAGGTGAGCATCATGTCGCCGAAGATGCCACTCGTCATGTCGCCACGGGCGTCGACGACCACGATGTCGCCGGGCTGGGTGTGGTAGAGGGCGTGACGGTGGAGTTGCAGTTCGGGCTCGGCGTACTCGTCCTCGCTGTAGACATCCTCGCGCTTCGGCATGAACTGCAGCGTCAGCGCCGGCCCGGCGATGGCCCGGCCGGCCGTGCGCGCGAGGGGGCCGACGATGAACGGGTTGCGGACCCCCATATGCGCCAGCGTGCTGCTCGCCGTGGCCGCGCCGATGTCCTGCAGCGCCTCGACCCATTCGCGCGGTGGTCGGGTAATGTCCTCAGTCTCAACCACTCGTTTTCCGCCCGTTTCTGAAGATGTCATCATTGCTCGCTCCATTCCCTGGGACCGTCGAGCCCGAACCGGTCCGGCTCGCGGTCAGCGCCATTTTCTTTTTGGATCGGAAGGTCGCCAGGCGTGATGCCGCTAGGCGATTTCGCCCGGTTCGAGATGCTTGCCCCACCTATAGCACAGGAGGCGACGCGGTCGAGACGTCCACCGGGGCGGCAGGTGGATCCTGCACCCGTTCAGGGCCGGTTCGCGTTTGGGTTGGTTTCAAGAAAAGGCCGGGCCTGGTGGCCCGGCAGTTCTTTGCCGCATCAGCAACGCGAGCGACAAACCTTCCAGAGGGGAACAGACGATGCGACCACTCGCGCGTAGGGAGGAATTGACGAACGAATCACCGCATCGACGCTTCATTGTACAACTGCCGAAGGTTTGTGCAGGCGAATGTTGCCGTTGACGTAAATAAAGTGTCACACGGGGCAAAAATGCAACAATGCATGCGTAACCGGTCAAAATGACCAGTTTTGCGCCTTTGACAGCAGGAAATCTCGGAAGACGTGCACACGCGCCGAGCTCTTCAGTTCCGCCGGATACACGAAATAGGTCGAAAAACTCGGGACCTCGGAGTCCGGCAGGAGCCGTTCGAGGCGGGATTCGCCCTCGACCATATAGTCGGGCAGAACCGCGATCCCGATGCCGCGCATGATCGCGTTCTTGATCGACAGAAGATTGTTGATCCGCAGGATTGGCGTGCGCCGCTCGCCGGACTCGCGACCGGCGACCTCGAGCCAGTTGACGTCGCGCAAATAGTTGGGGACCGGCACGCCGAAGGTGACGATCCGGTGGTCATCCAGGTCCTGAAGCGATTCCGGCCGGCCGAAACGCTCCAGATATTCGGGCGCCGCGTAGAGGTGCATGTGCACCGTGAACAGCCGCCGCTGGATCAGGTCCGGCTGGGTCGGCTGACGTAGCCGGATGGCGATGTCGGCCTCGCGCATGTTGAGGTCGAGTTCGCCGTCGTCGAGGATCAGTTGCAGCTTGATGTCCGGATAGTGATCGATGAACTCGTGAATCCGGTCGGTGAGCCAGGTCGAGCCGAGGCCGACCGTGGTGTTCAGCCGGAGCGGGCCGGTCGGCTGTTCCGACCAATCGGTCAGGCGGGACTGCACCGCCTCGAGCTTCATGGTCACGTCGTTGGCGGCGCGGAACAGGTCCTCGCCCTGCTCGGTAAGGATCAGGCCGCGCGCGTGGCGGTGAAACAACGGGACGCCCAGGTCCTGTTCCAGCGCGCCGACCTGGCGACTGACCGCCGACTGGCTCATGTGCAGCGCCTCGCCGGCATGGGTGAACGACCCAGCCTGAGCGGCCGCGTGGAAGATCCGGAGCTTGTCCCAATCCATGGCATCGACCTCGGTTGGCTATTCGGCCGCCTCGGCTGCCTCCGTGTCCTCGGCCGTTTCGGACAGGAACTTCTCCGCTTCGAGGGCAGCCATGCAGCCGAGCCCGGCCGCGGTCACCGCCTGGCGGTAGATGTCATCGGTGATGTCGCCGGCGGCGAATACGCCGGGTACGTTCGTGGCTGTCGAATCTGGCGCGGTCCAGACATAGCCGCCGGGATTCGTCCGCAATGCGTCGCCCAGGAATGCTGCCGAGGGCGCATGACCGATGGCGACGAACACGCCGCCGACAGGCAACTCGCTGGTCGCGTCGGTCTTGACGTTGCGCAGCTTCAGGCCGGTCACCGACAGGGGCGGACCTTCATCGCCGACAACGTCGTCGACCACCGTGTCCCACATCACCGAGATCTTGTCGTTGGCGAACAGGCGGTTCTGCAGGATCTTCTCCGCGCGCAGTTCGTCGCGACGGTGGATGAGGGTGACCTTCGAGGCGAAGTGGGTGAGGAACAGCGCCTCCTCGACCGCGGTATTGCCGCCGCCGATCACCGCCACCTCGCGGTCCTTGTAAAAGAAGCCGTCGCAGGTGGCACAGGCGGAGACGCCAAAGCCCTTGAATTTCTCTTCGCCGGGCAGGCCGATCCACTTCGCCTGCGCGCCGGTGGCGATGATTAGGGCGTCGGTAGTGTAGGTCTCGCCGGAATCGCCGTTGAGACGGAAAGGTCGGCGTGACAGGTCGACCGAACTGATGTGGTCCGGCACGATCTTGGTGCCGACGTTTTCGGCCTGCGCCCGCATCTGCTCCATCAGCCACGGACCCTGGATCGGGTCGGCGAAGCCGGGATAGTTCTCGACGTCGGTGGTGATGGTCAGTTGCCCGCCGGGCTGAACGCCGGCGATGAGCACCGGCTCGAGCATGGCGCGTGCGGCATAGACGGCGGCGGTATACCCGGCCGGGCCGGAGCCGACGATGATGACCTTGGCGTGCATGCCAGGATCTCCCTGAGATTAAGGCTTTTGGAGCGGCGACTGCCGCCGGCGACTCAGAAACGAGTGACCGGCGGAATTTAGGGACTCACGGCCACGGTCTGCAAGGAGTGCATAGCTCATTCCCCGTCACATTTCCCTCCCCTGGCCGTGTGCCGCGCCGTTTCACAATGCGTCGGCATGGGAAGCGGAGTCCGGCAATGAATCGTCGCCGATGTCGGTTACCGACAGCCGCTTGTGCATGACCTGGCCGCGAACGACGATGTCACCCGGGCAATGGGCGGCGTAGAGCCGCACGTTTTGGTAGCCGAGGGCCGCGTAAAACGGCACGCCCGAGAGCGTCGCGGTGAGTTCGATCTCGTCGTAACCCGCTGCGACGACTTCGGTTTCCGCCCTGCGTGCCAACAGAGTCGCCAATCCGCGCCGGGCGAACATCGGATGAACGAACATCGAGCGGATTTTTGGGACTCCGAGCGTCACCGGCGGCCGGTCGCCGCCAGAGACGACCGCGTAGTTCGGCATCTTTCGGCTCCACCCGCCGGATGCGACGATGGCATCGCCGTGAACGACCACATAGTAGGTGCCTTCGTGCAGCAGGAAATCGTCCATCGTCCCGATATGCGCCAGAAACGCGTCAATCTCGGCCTCCGTGTAACAATCGGCGGCCAGGACCCGAAGGGATTGTTCGTGCATCTGCCGGAGGGTGGTCGAATCGCTCAAACGAGCGGGGCGAATCGTGACGGATTTCAGGATCGGATCGGCCACGGCGTGGCTCCTTTCAATTCAAGTGTATCAGGCGCAAATGCCCTCTAGAGCTGTGAATCAGCGGGCGCGGCGCCTGTACGCAGAAGAATGCGAGATGTTGAAAAGCTCGACCCGATAACGGGCCGAAGCCGGCAAGGCGACTAGGTTTTGGTCAAGCGGTCCATCGGGTCATGGCCTTCTGAAAAATGTTAGAAGAACCACTTCGCCGCCGCGGGTCATCGACGCGAAATGTGAACGTTGTTTAGCGCGAGACGTAGGGGCGGGGTGTGACCGTGTTCACTGAATAATCCACACCATTTGAGTGTAGTCAGGGACCGGCTGGGCAGGATGTGTTGATCCGCGCCGGGACCGGCAGGCGTTGGAAACGCTCGGCGAATAAGCGGTCTAGCGGTAGCGGATGCTGACGATTTCGTAGGAGCGGGCGCCGCCCGGGGTCGTAACCTCGACCGTCTCGCCCTTGCCCTTGCCGATCAGCGCACGTGCGATCGGCGAGGAGATCGAAATCTTGCCAGACTTCACGTCGGCCTCGACGTCGCCGACAATCTGATATTTCTTTTTTTCTTCAGTATCTTCGTCAATCAGCGTGACGGTCGCGCCGAACTTGATCGTCTTCGAACCGGTCAGCTTCGACACGTCGATAATCTCGGCCCGCGACAGCTGGTCCTCAAGCTCGATGATGCGGCCTTCGTTGAGGCCATGCGCTTCCTTGGCGGCGTGATACTCGGCGTTCTCGGACAGGTCACCGTGGCTGCGCGCCTCGGCGATCAGTTCGATGATCCGTGGCCGTTCCTCGCCGGTCCGGCGTTTGAGCTCCGACTCCAGCGCCGCGTGTCCGGCGGCGGTCATCGGAATCTTTTCCATCACCTCAGAACCTCATGCTTTCCGGTCGCCCAATCGGTCAACTATACCATACCAGCGAAATTCTCTTAAAGAATTCCGCACCTTGGCCCGTTTCTTCGCGTTTCTGATCAAGCCGCGGTGAAATAGGACTGGAGCGGCCTGACTTCAAGACTGCCGTGTTTGTAGGCATCAATCCCCAGCGATGCCGCCCCGGCTCCCGCAATCGTCGTGTAATAGGGGACTTTTTGCAACAGCGCGGCGCGCCTGAGCGACCGGCTGTCGGAGAAGGCACGCGCGCCTTCGGTGGTGTTGAAGACGAGCTGGACCTCACCGTTCTTGATAGCATCAACGATGTGCGGGCGGCCTTCAAGCACCTTGTTGATCCGTGTGCACGGGATGCCCTCGGCCTCCAGAAATCGCTGGGTTCCGCCGGTCGCGATCAGCTTGAAGCCGAGCGAGTGCAGGCGCCTGGCGGTCTCGACGATTTTGGGCTTGTCGGCGTCCCGTACCGAGACGAAGACGGTTCCGTCGGTCGGCACCGCGCCGCCAGCGGCGAGTTGGCTCTTGGCGAACGCCACCGCATAGTCCCGGTCGAGGCCCATCGCCTCGCCAGTGGAGCGCATTTCCGGCCCGAGCAGCGTGTCGACGTTCTGGAAGCGGGCGAAGGGGAAGACCGCCTCCTTGACCCCGACATGGGCGATCCCGTTCGGCGTCAGGTCGAAGTCGGAGAGTGGACGGCCGGCCATGACCAGCGACGCGATCTTGGCGAACGGCACGCCCACGGTCTTGGCGACGAAGGGAACGGTCCGCGACGCCCGCGGATTGACTTCGAGCACATAGATATCGTCGCCCTTGATGGCGAACTGCACGTTCATCAGGCCGCGCACGTTGAGGGCCAGCGCCAGAGCCTTGGTTTGCCGCTCGAGTTCGGCAAGGACGTCCGCCCCGAGGGAATGGGGCGGCAGCGAACAGGCGGAGTCGCCGGAATGAATGCCGGCCTGCTCGATATGCTCCATGATGCCGCAGATGAAGACGTCGGAGCCGTCGGCGAGCGCATCGACGTCGACCTCGATCGCGTCGGACAGGTAGGAGTCGATGAGGACCGGCGAGGTCCCCGACACCACCACCGCCTCGGCCATGTAGCGGTCGAGCTGCGAGGCGTCGCGCACGATCTCCATTGCCCGGCCGCCGAGCACGTAGGACGGTCGAATCACCACCGGGAAGCCGATATCCTCGACGATATCGCGGGCTTCCTCGGCGGAGCGGGCGATGCCGTTGCGCGGTTGCCGGAGCCCCAGCTTGGCGATCAATTGCTGGAACCGATCACGGTCCTCGGCGAGGTCGATGGCGTCCGGCGCGGTTCCAAGGATCGGCACATCCGCGTCCTGCAACGCGTGGGCGAGGCTGAGGGGCGTCTGGCCGCCGAACTGGACGATGACCCCAACCAGGGTGCCCTTCGACTGTTCGACCCGAACCACCTCGAGCACATCCTCGGCGGTGAGCGGCTCGAAATAGAGTCGGTCGGAGGTGTCGTAGTCGGTCGAGACGGTTTCGGGATTGCAGTTGATCATGATGGTTTCGAAGCCGGCGTCGGCCAGCGCGAAACAGGCATGACAGCAGCAATAGTCGAACTCGATCCCCTGACCGATCCGGTTGGGGCCGCCGCCGAGGATGATGATCTTGTTCCGATCGGAGGGCTCCGCTTCGCTGACCGTCGCGCCGGCGAAGGGGACTTCGTAAGACGAGTAGAGATACGCGGTCGGCGAGGCGAACTCGGCTGCGCACGTGTCGATCCGCTTGTAGACCGGATGAACGTCGAGCCTGGTCCGTAGCGCCTTGACCTCCGCCTCACTGGTGTTGGCGAGTTCGGCGAGCCGCGCGTCGGAGAAGCCTTGCGCCTTCAGGCCGCGCAGCGAGCCGGCGGTGGGCGGCAGGCCGAAGGCGCGGACCTTGTCTTCCGACTGCACCACCGATTGCATCTGTCTCAGGAACCACGGATCGATGCCGGAGACCGCGTGGATCGCGTCGATGGAGGTGCCGAGCCGGATCGCCTGGGCGCAGGTCAGCAGCCGCCCCGGTTCCGGCCTCGCCAGCGCGGCGCGAATGGCGTTCTTGTCGTCGCCTTCGCCGAGACCGGGGATGGTCACTTCGTCGAGGCCCTTAAGTCCGGTCTCGAGCCCACGGAGCGCTTTTTGCAGGGACTCGGAGAACGTCCGGCCGATCGCCATCACCTCGCCGACCGACTTCATCGCAGTGGTCAACAGTGGCTCCGCGCCCGGAAACTTCTCAAAGGCGAAGCGCGGGATCTTGGTCACCACGTAATCGATAGTCGGTTCGAAAGAAGCCGGCGTGGCGCCGCCGGTGATGTCGTTTTCCAGCTCGTCGAGGGTGTAGCCGACCGCGAGTTTCGCCGCGACCTTGGCGATCGGGAAACCGGTCGCCTTGGAGGCAAGCGCGGACGACCGCGACACCCGCGGGTTCATCTCGATGACGATCAGTCGCCCGTCGGTCGGGTTGATCGCGAACTGGACGTTGGAGCCGCCGGTCTCCACTCCGATCTCGCGCAGCACCGCGATCGAGGCGTCGCGCATGATCTGGTATTCCTTGTCGGTCAGCGTCAGCGCCGGAGCGACGGTGATCGAATCGCCGGTATGGACCCCCATCGGGTCGACGTTCTCGATGGCGCAGACGATGATGCAGTTGTCGTGCTTGTCGCGCACGACCTCCATCTCGTACTCCTTCCAGCCGAGGACGGACTCGTCGATCAGCACTTCCGTCGTCGGCGACGCGTCGAGGCCGCGCTCGACAATTTCCAGGTACTCCTCGCGGTTGTAGGCAATGCCGCCACCGGTGCCGCCGAGGGTGAAGGACGGGCGGATGATCGCCGGCAGGCCGATCTTGTCGAGTGCCGCGAGCGCGTCGCCGAGGGAATGGGCAAGCTCGGACCGCGGCGTCTCCAGCCCGATCTTGTGCATCGCCTCGCGGAATTTCTCCCGGTCCTCCGCCTTGTCGATGGCGTCGGCACGGGCGCCGATCAGTTCGACCCCGTGCTTATCGAGCACGCCATCGCGGCGCAGCGACAACGCGCAGTTCAGCGCGGTCTGGCCGCCCATGGTCGGCAGCAGTGCGTCCGGCTTCTCCTTGGCGATGATCTTGGCGACGATTTCCGGGGTGATCGGCTCAATGTAGGTGGCATCGGCGATCTCCGGATCGGTCATGATCGTGGCCGGATTGGAGTTGACCAGGATGACTCGGTAGCCCTCCTGTTTCAGGGCTTTCACCGCCTGGGTGCCGGAATAGTCGAATTCGCAGGCCTGACCGATGACGATCGGCCCGGCGCCAATGATGAGGATGGATTGGATATCGGTGCGTTTGGGCATGAGCGCGGCGTAAAGACGCCCCGGCGGCGGGCCGACCGGGGCGTGACGGTTCAAGGGTTTGGACTGGACGCCGCTTATAGGGGAAATCGAAATGCCGGAAAAGAGAAACCGGATCGATTCCGCTTCCCAGAATCGCCGGTGTTGTTCACCCGATCAGGAGGATATCGTTGTTCAGGGTTGAAGATCTCTTTTTTATGTCCGACGAGATGAACATGATTGCCGCCGCCGAGATCGATCAGCAACCCGAAGCAGATTTGTCCCCGACTTTCGTAACCATCGTCGGGCCTCACGAATGAATAAGAAAACAAAAATTCTTCTGATCGATTTGATCAATAATAGCAATAAAATGCTGGATCGCGCGCGGAACGCGCGACCCAGCAGAGGCAGTAGGAATGGTAATATGATTAGGCGATCAAAATGATATCGTCTTCAAGGTCTTTGAGATTACCATTTTCTGCGTAATTCTCGAGATGAACTTGATAACCTTCTTTGCCTTTGCCAAATCCATCTTTATCAAGACTCAAATCAACGCGAAAATCGTCTCTGTTGTGGGAAACGTTGTCAATGACTTGCTTGACAGAGTTGTATCCGTACGACTTTGAGATATAGAGCTTATCCTTGCCCGGCTCGAAGTCCTTGATCCGGTCGTCGCCAAGCTTCCCGCCTTCGTAGTAAAACTTGTCCTTGCCGGCGCCACCGTACATATCGTCAGAGCCCTTGCCGGCGAAGAATTTATCCTTGCCGTCGCCGCCGAAAACGGTGTCATCGCCACCACCGTCGAAAATCTTATCGTTTCCTTTTTTGCCTTTGATTAGATCGTTGCCGCCCTTTCCTTTCAAGATGTCGTTTTTGTTCGTGCCTTTTAGCTTGTCGTCGCCATTCGTGCCAATACGCTTAGCCATGTCTCTCGCTCCTAATGGTTTGGTCGCCCACATTGCATGAGCGAATACAAGACGCAGCATCCCTATCGCGACGATTTATACTATCGGTCGCGTCCCAAAAAGCATCGATCAACTGATGCCGGTCTAGGCCGGGGGTGCTACGCCAGTTGGCCATTACTGTCTGTGACCGGCGTCACAGGGGATCGGAAACGGGAGAAAAAACCATTGCCGTCCAACGGCATGGCGAACAAATGCGCGTTCGGCTTCAAGCCGATTTGGGCGCTCCGACGGCGGGCGCAACACCCGAATCTGTCACGTGACCGTTCTCCGGTCACGCCTGACGGGGGCGCTTCGCCTCTATGTGTCCCCTGGATAGGTGACCCGGTTGCCGTTGTCTTTGACGCCCGTCACAGAAGCTTGTGTCGTTGGTCACTATGCAAGACGGTTGTTTCGCTGGCTGCACCCATGCTCCAAAGGGCGGCGGGCCGGGCGTTCGATTGGCTCCGTAAAATCGGTATCGCGGGGAGGTTCATGCGGATTGTACTGTCCATGGCGGCGGCCGCCACGACGTCAGTTCTGGCAGGACCAGCGATGGCAGACATCCCCGACTTGACCGGCAAGTGGGCCTGCGACCCGGCGCCGATGATCATTCGCGGCGAGCGGACGACGCTGACCTATACGTTCACCATCAGCGACTTGAAGGACGGCCTGTTCACCACCGAGATGTACTGGAGTTTGCCGCCATCGGGCGGCGCCCAAGGCAATCAGGAAGGCGTCTCTTCGTTCTCGGGCAAGGTGACGGTCTTCGGCGCCATCGGCTGGGATAATCGGTCGATCGAAATGGTCGCCTTCAAGGACCTCCACCGCCACGTCGGCACAATCGTCGATGCCGACACGATTCGCTTCATCCATAGCGAGATCGGTGACAATGCCTGGGTCAGTCGCTCCGTCTGCCGGCGCGCGCGCTAGCGGCGCGCGTCCATCAGATCGACGAAGCGCTGAAACAGGTAGCGGCTGTCGCGCGGGCCGGGCGAGGCTTCCGGGTGGTACTGCACGGAAAACACCGGCCGATCCTTGAGCCGGATGCCGCAATTCGAGCCGTCGAACAGCGAGATATGGGTCTCTTCGACGGTTTCCGGCAGCGTCTTGGTATCCACGGCGAAGCCATGGTTCATCGAAGTGATCTCGACCTTGCCGGTGGTCAGATCCTTGACCGGATGATTGGCGCCGTGATGGCCCTGATGCATCTTCACCGTCTCGGCGCCGAGTGCCAGCGACAGCATCTGGTGGCCAAGACAGATGCCGAAGACCGGGATGTCGGAATCGACCAGCGCCTGGATGGTCGGCACCGCGTAATCGCCGGTGGCGGCGGGATCGCCCGGTCCGTTGGACAGGAAGATGCCGTCCGGTTTGCGGTCGAGCACGTCCTCGGCGGTCGCGGTCGCCGGCAGCACGGTCACCCGACAGCCGTGGTCGGCGAGCAGCCGCAGGATGTTGCGCTTGATGCCATAGTCGATGGCGACCACGTGGTGACGCGGCTCGGTCATTTCGCCGTAGCCCTTGCCCCACTGCCACGACGTCTGGTCCCACGTGTAGGACTGCGCGGCGGTCACGTCCTTAGCGAGGTCCATGCCGACAAGCCCCGGCCAGGCCTGGGCCACGCCAGCCAGCCTGGCGCGGTCGAACGCGCCGTCGCGGTCGTGAACGATCACCGCATTGGGCATACCGTGTTCGCGGATGCGGGCGGTCAGCGCCCGGGTGTCGATCCCGGCAATGCCGACGATACCGCGCGCCTTCAGCCACTGATCCAGGTCGCGGGCAGCGCGGTAGTTCGACGGGTCGGTGATGTCGGCCTTCAGCACGCAGCCGCGCACCCCCGAAGCCGCCGCCATGTTGACGGTTTCGATGTCTTCCTCGTTGACGCCGACATTGCCGATATGGGGGAAGGTGAAAGTGATGATCTGGCCGGCATAGGAGGGGTCGGTGAGGATCTCCTGGTAGCCGGTCATCGCCGTGTTGAAGCAGACCTCGCCCGTCGCTTCGCCCTCGGCGCCGATCCCGGCGCCTTCGATCACGGTCCCGTCGGCAAGCAGCAAGAGGGCAGTCGGGCGCGAGTCATGCCAGCCGGTTTCGGCCATCTTGATTTCCACCTGGTTGGAACCATATGCATAGCCGACAACGTCGACGACGGCGGGCGACACGCGCAACACCGCGCGCGCAACTTAGGTAAGCGATGCCCCCGCGTCAACTGTGGACGAAATTTCAAAGTCCAATTGAATCAACGACTTACAGGCGCGATGAAAGTTGCGCCCGCGATAGAGCGAGGGTATCCTCTCGCGTCGCGTCTTCAGGAGGTTCTCATGCTGCGTGAGCGGATCGGTGCGGCCCTCAAACAGGCCACCCGTGATCAGGACAAACGGAAGACTTCGACTCTCCGGCTCATCAACGCCGCGATCACCGATCGCGACATTGCCGCGCGTGGCGCCGGCAAGGACCCGGTGAGCGACGAGGACGTGCTCGCGATTCTCGCCAAGATGATCCGCCAGCGGCTCGACTCCGCGCAGGCCTACGAGGAGGGCAACCGCCTCGACCTGGCCGAGCAGGAGCGCGAGGAAATCGCCATCATCAAAGAGTTCATGCCGCAGCAGCTCAACGACGAGCAGATGCGTTCGGTGTGCACCGAATTGGTCAAGGAGACCGGCGCCCATGGTCTCCGCGATATCGGCAAGTGCATGCAGACCCTGAAGTCGCGCTATCAGGGCCGCATGGACTTCGGCAAAGCGAGCACCGTGGTCAAGGGCCTGCTGTCCTGACCCTGTCCGGGCGCCGTGTTGTGCGGCGCCCGTAAACCGGCCAGCGGCGCCGCCGAGAAACGCCTGCAGGATTTCGGCAAACTCCCATCGGAGTGAGTGCAGCTGCCGTGCCGTTTGGGTTGTACCTCAGAGCTAACGCGTTTATAAGATGAGTAGTTGTCGCGTAGGCGGAACTGAGGTGTTGGCTTTGAAGTCTTTGTGCGTGGGGCTGTTGGCTGCTTTTTTTGTAGCTACGGCCACAGCAACTGAAATCAACGCGCGATCTGCGGGGTATGATCTGTATGCAGTTTGCGAAAAGCTCGAATGTACGCGTATGAAGATCTCGAGCAATTTAGTCGCTTCACATATATATTATATTAAAACTCAATGCGAGAGGCTTGACGGGCGACGGTTAGTTCCGACGAGTTTGAAGTGTAGTAGCCCAAAAGTCACTGTGAAATGCCCTGGTTCCTCGTACGTCGACGGCGATTATCGTACATGCCAGTGCAATAATCCGATTAATAATTATGATATCAATTTCTTCCTGACGATGGAGTGTCCCCGCTAACAACTGGCCGCAAGCGACTGCCCAACAGAGGAGCACGATCATGATATTCAAGTCTTCGAGTCTTGTGTTGGGGATCGTGTTGTTGAGTGTGGCGCCCTCCACGGCTGGCCATGACATATATGTGTCGTGTAGCTATACCGAGTGTAAAAGACTGAAAATTCCGAACCAAGTCGATGCTCGTATATACTATATAAGGTCTCAATGTGAGAACGAATATGGCGAGCCCGTCCCGAAAGCCCTGCATTGCAGCACCCCGATGATCGAAGTCGTATGCCCTGGTGATTCCTACGTGGAAGGCGACTATCGCGTGTGTCGATGCAATAATCCCACACTTTCGGGGCTGTTCAACTTTTTCGTGTCGTTGAGCTGTTCAAAGTGATCACCAAGCTCCATTGACGATCCTGTGACTTGGGCGTCGCTCACTTCCGCCCTTGTCCCACAACCAGTCCCTTGAGATCGGCGCTCTCGTCGGCGCAGGTTTCCGGCGACGGCGACAGGCCGGCGGCGAGCAGCCGTCGACCGACCATGTGGTCTGCAGCACGGTTCACGGAATCGATGGCGACAAGCCGCTCGTGGTCGAAATGGAAAACGGAGAACGCGCTATCCTGCGGGTTGCCGCGCACCACGCTGGACGTGGCGTTGTTGGAGAGCCCGACCATCTGCAGCTTGACGTCGCCCTGATCCGACCAGAACCACGGCACGTCGCGATAGGCCTCCGTTCGGCCGACGATGGTCTTGGCCGCCGTCTTGGCCTGGTCGACCGCGTTCTGGACCGACTCCAGCCGGACCCGGCGGCCGAGCTCCCAATGCTCGAAGGCGGCGCAATCGCCGATCGCCAGGACGTGGGTGGCGCTGGTGGCCATGGTGTCGTCGACCAGGATGCCGTCCTCGACGGCGAGCCCGGCATCGGCGGCGAGCTCAACGTTCGGCACGACGCCAACACCGAGGATGACCATGTCGGCGGCGATGCGGTCGCCGTTCGTCGTCTCCACGGCGACGACCCGGCCGGCCTCGCCAACGACGCGCCCGATCGGCGTCCGCAGCCGGACATCACTGCCCCAGCCGCGATGGAGCGAGAGGAAATGCTCGGAAATCTGTGGCGCTACCACCCGCCCCATCAGCCGGTCGGCGGCCTCGAGCACGGTCACGGTCTTGCCGAGGAGGCGGGCCGTCGCCGCGATCTCCAGCCCGATGAACCCGCCGCCGACCACCACCACGTCATGCGCCGCGCCGAGCCTCTGCCGGATTTGTCGGGCGTCCTCGGCCTCGCGGAGGGCGAAGACTCCGTCGAGGTCGGCGCCTTCGATCGGCGGTATCCGTGGCCGGGCACCGGTGGCGAGAACCACGTGGTCGAAGGGAGCGCGCGGCCGTCGCCGAGCGTCAGCGTGCGCGCGCTCAGGTCAAGCGCCGTGGCGTGAACGCCGAGCTCCAGCCGGATCGCATTCTTCTCATAGAACGACTCGGGCCGAAGCGGCAGGAGATCGTGATCCGGCTCCTTCAGGAACGCCTTGGAGAGCGGCGGCCGCTGATAGGGGATATCCGCCTCGGCGCTGACCAGGGTCACCGGCCCCTCGTAACCCTCTGATCGCAGGCTCGCCGCCGCCTGCGACCCGCCATGGCCGCCGCCGACCACGATCACCCCGTTTTCCGCCACGCGCTTTCTCCGACACTCGATAGGCTGGCGGGTTTGCTACCAATACCGGGCGCCGGCGTCTTGGAAAAAGATTCCACCCTATTGGGATCGTGGGGCGTCCGAGTAGCGCTCCTCGAGATAGATGCGGCACATCTCGGCATTGGCCCGCGCGGCGTGGAGGACCCTGCGTGTCGCGCGGCGGTGATCGGCGAGCATCGCTTCGCCCACCGGCGTGCCTTCGAGGGTGGTGAAGGCCGGGTCGTCCGGCTCGGCCCGGCCGCCGTCGTGGCGCCGCGCGGCGAGGTACCGGGCGGCCGCCGTGGCGATCTCCTCATCGTCGTCGTGCACCAGCCGTTCGAGGTCCGCCATCGAGACGGCAAGCGTTCGCGCCGCGCTATCCCGGCGCAGCAGGGCATCGAGCAGAGCCGCCTGACGGCCGAGGAAGGCTTTTTCCCGAAAGACGACACGGACCCGATGCAGCCCCTCCGCTGTCTCGTCGGCGAACACCTCCTCGAAGGGCAGCTTCTCGGCGATGCCGCGGTTGATCCGCCTCGCCGCGAAGTGGTCGTCGAGGGTGACGGTCGCGCGGGTCACCCACGGCAGGGTTTCGATCGCGATCCGCATGTCCTCGGCCATCAGGAAGGCGAAGTTGGCCGAGCACCAATAGGTCGGTAGCCGGAAATCGACCCGCACGTCGCCGCCATCGACAACGAGGTCGCCGATGAAGCCCATCGCCACCACCGACTCGTCGAGTTCCGGGTCGTTGACCCGGTCGAGCCGTTCGAGCACCGCGGCACGACGCGGGTCGTGCGTAGAGGATGCATCTTGATTCTCTTGCGGCGACGGTGTTTCGCGTTCGATCGGTTCTGCCATGCCCTCGGGCTCTTGATCTCGACTGGTCGAGCCTATCATGAATCCCCATTCCCAGTGGGAGAACCCACCGGTGGAGCCTGAATGCGAATGACCGGAGTGCCACTGCCGTTGCTCACCCCGAGATGTATCCTCGACCGGATCATCGGCGACGACCGCGATGCCGTCGCGGCGCTCCTTGTCGACCCGAGAGTCTGGCGGTACCTGGGCGGTCCCAAAGCGCGGGCGCGCACCGACACGATATTCGATGCGTATGTGAGAGACAGCGCACGGGGCCGGGTATGGGCGGTCCGCCAACGCGGCGAGGCACGTCTGGCCGGTGTGCTCTTTCTCCATGATCACCATGACGGCGATGACACGGAGGTCTCCTATCTGCTGTCGCCGGCCTATTGGGGGCGCGGCTATGCGACCGAAGCGGTCGGAGCGCTGCTGGTGCATGCCGAACGGCAACTTGGCCTGTCGCGAGTCGTCGCGGAGACGCAGAGCGCCAACCTGGCGTCCCGCAGAGTGCTGGAGAAGGTGGGCATGAAGCCTGAGCGGCGCCTCATCCGGTTCGGGCAGGAGCAGATGATTTACGCATTGGAGCGCTAGCGATCGCTGCATCCGCCGGTCGTGATATGGCTGGCCGTGTCCGCCCGTTCATTCGACCGCCCAGATCGATGTCGCTATTGGCGAGGACACGGTCTAGAACCGCCGCACCTTTCCCCGATCGAGACTTCCCATCCACCCATGTCCCTCGACCGCCTTGCCGACACCTTTATTCGCGATGCATTGCCGCTCTGGGCGTCGGTCGGCTTTGACGAGGACGCCGGGCAGTTCATGGAAGCGCTGTCGCTGGACGGCGGCCCCGACACCACCGGCATCGTTCGCACCCGGACCGCGGCGCGGGTCATCTACGTTTTCGCCCACGCGACCGTTACTGGTCATGCGCCGGCCAATGCGCTCGGCAAGGCCGAGCGGGCGTTCCACAATCTCCACGCCACCGCCTGGATCGACGGCGACGAGCCCGGCTACGCCCGCGCGATCGACCGGCGCGCCGGCGCGGTGGTCGATCCGATCCGCGACCTTTACGACCACGCCTGCGTGCTGCTCGCCCAGGCCTGGCTTCTCAAAGCGACCGGCGACCCGGCTTATCGCACCGGGATCGAACGGACACTGGGCGTCATCGACCGCACGCTGGCGGCACCTGCTGGCGGCTGGGCCGAGGATCATCTCGGCACGACGCCACGCCGCCAGAACCCGCACATGCATCTGTTCGAGGCCTGTCTCGCCCTGTCCGCGATCACCGGCGACCCCCGCCACGTTGCCCGCGCCGGCGAACTGTTCGGCTCGTTTCGCACCACGTTCTTCGACGAGCGGATCGGCACTATCCGCGAATTCTTCGGGCCGCGCTGGGAGATCGGCGCCGACTTCGGCTCGGACCGGCTCGACCCCGGCCACATGGCCGAGTGGGTGTGGCTGATCCGCCGCTACGCGGCCTGGGCCGACGCCCCCGCCGACGATCTCTGCCCGGCGCTGCTCGAGGCGGCGGAACGGCTCGGCCGGCGTGACGGCTCGCCGTTCCTCGTCCTCGAAGTCGACACCGCCGGTCGTTCGGTCAACGAAACCCGCCGCCTGTGGTCCCAGGTTGAATTGATCAAGGCGCATCTCGCGCAGTACCGGGCGACCGGCGACCGCAACCACCGCGAGGCCGCAGAGGATTTCGCTGGCGCGCTGCTCGCCACGTATCTCGCCGACACCCCGCCGGGGACCTGGCGCGACGCGTTCGATGCCGACGGCAACGCGATCGCCACCACCGTGCCGGCGAGTTCGCTCTATCATCTATGGACTTTGATCGCCGAAATTGTCGCGGGCGACTGATCGGCTGGCCGAGACCTCGGGTCGCGGGTCGCTCAAACAACCGCTGGAGTTTGGCGGTCGCGGCTCATAAACTTGCCCTAACCGGTGCTCCAGGCCCGATCGAGACTGTCGTCTCGGCGACAGCCCGGCTGGGTCGGAGCCAACCCAGACATCGGATCGACGCCCGCGCCTCGCGGCGGACGTGGCTGTGATCTCGATCAATAAAGGAGTGATCTCGTGAAGGTGTCCATCGCGTCTTTCATCTTAGCTGTACTTTTCAGTGCGGGCTTTCAATCAAGCGTGAACGCCGGAGTGACGTACACTAGAACGTGTAATAAATCATCCTGTGATATTAATTTATCTTTCGATGCGGATACTAACACGATCTACTATCTGCAGACTCAATGTACTATCCCCGGCAAGGCGCCGTATATTCCAAAAAGTTTGTCATGCAGCAGTCCGGAACCTGATATGAAGTGCCCCAACAAAGACGTCGAGACGTATGGTGAATACAAAAGGTGCCAATGCAACGCGCCGCTTGAGAATCCGGGATCGAAATATACAATCTACGGAAAAGTAAGTTGCTAATACTCGGTATCAGCACGATGTGACACGATGAGATGCCGCACTGGCGCGTCTTCCGACCGCCGGGCGACGGTCACCGCATGTTGCCGGCCGGTTGATCGCGACACGTGACAAAGGCGTATCATAACGTCGTAAGGGGCAGCCACCCGTCGTCGCACCACCCGGAAGGAGCGCCCCATGCCTTTGCCGCCCCACAAGATGGCGCGTGTCATCGTCAACACCGACGCCAGGAACGAGGCCGACGATCAGTACTGTATCGTTCAGGCGCTGCTGACCCCGTCCTTCGAGCTTCACGGCGTCGTCCCGGCCCATTTCGGCACCGCCAAGTCGCCCCACTCGATGCGCGACAGCCACGACGAGGTGATGAAGCTGCTCGACCTGATGGACCTCACCGGGCAGGTCACCGTCGCCGACGGCGCCGAGAACGCCATTCCCGATCCCGAAACGCCGTCGCCGTCGCCGGGTGCGGAGTTGATCGTCCGCGAAGCGATGAAGGACGACGACCGGCCGCTACACGTCGCCTTTCTCGGCCCGCTCACCGATATGGCCTCAGCATTGCTGATGGAGCCGCAGATCGCCGAGCGCAACGTCCGGGTGATCTGGATCGGCGGCGGCGAATGGCCGGTGGGCGGCTGGGAGTACAATCTCTCCAACGACATCGCCGCGGCCAATGTCGTGTTCCGCTCGTCCCTGGTGGTGTGGCAGATTCCGATGCCGGTCTACCGGATGATCGGGGTCGGCTACGCCGAATTGATGGAGCGGGTCGCCCCGCACGGTGCGATCGGCAGGTATCTGGTCGACCAGCTCATCGCCTGGAACGCCGCCTCCCACTCCGGGCCAATCGAGTTCCGCTCGCTCGGCGACACGCCGGCGCTCAGCGTCATCATGAACCCGTTTGGTGGCCGTTCCGACTGGCGCCCGGCGCCGCAGTTCACCGCGGCGATGCAATATGTGCATCCGGGCCTCTACCGGCCGATCCGTGTCTACGAGACCATCGACGTGCGGTTCATCCTCGAGGATTTCTTCGCCAAGCTTGCCCGCTTCGCTCGTGGCGAGCAGGAGACGGCGCTGTTCCGGTGAGCGGCTTGAAGGCGCTCGGCGGCCGCCGCGTCGGGCGGACCGTTCTCCGCGGGCTATTGGGTCACCACCACCTTGATCCCGTCGCGATTGCTGGCCGTTTCGAGGCCAGCCTCAAACTGGTCGAGCGGTAGCGCGTGGGTGACGATCGCCGCCGGATCGACCCGGCCAGCCTCGATCAGGGCGATAACGTCCGGCCAGATATTGGGGCTGCCGAGTGCGCCGCGCATGGCGATTTCGTTGATTACCACGTGATCCATGTCGAAGTCGGGCATCGCGCGGCCGTCGAACAGGCCTTGCACCACGACCCGCCCGCCGGGCGAAACGGTGTTGATCGCCATCGTCGCCGCGGCCGGTACCCCGCTCGCCTCCATCGCCACATCGGGCAGGGCGCCGTCGCCGGCTGAGGCCAGGGCCGCCGGCACATCGTCCTTGGTCGCGTCGATGACGATATCGGCGCCGAGTTTATCGGCCATCGCGAGGCGTGACGGCGTCGCGCCGACCACCGCGACCTTCTTGGCGCCGAAGGCCTTGGCGACCATCAGGATCAAGAGCCCGATCGGTCCGTCGCCATGGATCGCCAGATAGTCCCGTGGGCTGATGTCGGCGGCCTTCACGCCATTGAAGGCGACCGCCGTCGGCTCGACCAGCGCCGCCGCCTTGAGGTCGACCGCCTTGTCGATGCGGTGCAGGAACAGGCTCGGGAAGCCGATATATTCGGCGAAGGCGCCGTCGCGATTGAGGATACCGGTTTCGGTCCGGTGTTCGCAGTGGTGGTAGTTGCCGGCCAGGCAGCGATCGCAGGCCATGCAGCCGACGCTGCATTCGCCGACCACGTGATCGCCTTCGTCGAAGCCCGCGACCGCGTCACCCACCGCGACCACCTCGCCGACCCATTCATGGCCGGGGGTCACCGGGTAGTGCGCGAGGCCGCGGGTGAAGTAGGGCATATGGCCGTGAACGATCGCGACGTCGGAGCCGCAGATCCCGGTCGCGCGGACCCGGATCAGCACGTCCTCCGGGCCGATCTGCGGTGTGTCGGCGTCTTCCAGCGCGACCTGGTTCGGTCCCTCGACACGGATACGCTTCACGGTCTCCTCCCTCGCTCGAACGGACGCTCCGGAAACGCCCGCCACGGCGAAGCATAGCGTGATGCCAGGGCGGCGGGAAACGCGGGGGGCGTCTTCGTCGCTTTGCCGCCGCCCGGACGTCCGCCGATGCTCTTGCGGACTGGACGAAAGCATGTATGCGAAGAGAGCGAATACGGATCTCACGCACTCGAAGACCTGGTGGTCGGGGAGAGACACACATGCATCTCAGGATTCCGTTCCCTCGCAGGTTGCTTGGCGTTCTCTCCAGTATCCTGCTGGCCGTCGCCGGTGTCGGCCACGCCAACGCCGACGATCGGACGATTGGCCTCGCGGTCGCCAATCTCGAGGCCGATTTTTTCAACCAAATCAAGCAGTCGGTCGAAGCGTATGGCGCCGAGAAGGGGCTGACGGTCGTCACCGTGGATCCGGGGGGCGACAGCGCGAAACAGGCGAGCCAGGTGCGCGATCTTCTCGCCGAGGGCATCGACGCGCTCATCTACATCCCGGCCGAGGCCGAGGGCGCGGCACTGCCGACCAGGCTGGCGCGGGCGCAGGGCGTGCCGGTAGTCAACATTGACCGCAACCCGCCGGACGAACCCGGCGACACCTTCATCGCCAGCGACAGCGACGCGGCGGCGTACGAGGTGTGCAAGTACCTGTTCGCGCTCGCCGGCGACGCAGGCGAGCTCATTATCCTGCGCGGGCAGGTGGGGACCACGCCGGAGGTGGACCGCACCGAAGGGTGCAACCGAGCGATGGCCGGGGTCCCGGGCGTCATGCTGGTCGGTGACCGGTCGAGCCAGATTTGGTCGCAGGACGAAGGCTTCCAGATGGCGCAGGAGCTGCTCGCGGCGCATCCCGACGTCACCATGATCTTCGGTCAGTCCGATACGCTGGCCGAGGGTGCCACCCGGGCGGTGGCGGCGGCCAACCTCCCGCAGCGCGTCTATATTGCCGGCTTCGATGGCGATCCTGCCGCCCTTGAGGCCATCAAGGACGGTACCCTCGATGTGACCGCCACCCAGAAGACCCGCGCCATGGGTCGGCTGGCGGTCGACATGGCCCTCGAACTCATGGCCGGGCAGGAAGTTCCGCCGGTCCAACTTGAGGATGCCGTCCTGACAACCCGCGAGAACGTCCAGCAGTTTATCGACGAGCATCCATGAGCAGGGGCGGGGAGGAAACGGAACCCCCGCTCGTCAGGCGACGACGGTGAAGCCGGAGGACTGTGGCTTCTGACCGGGGTCGTGTTCGGCGAACAGACCCTCTCCGCCGTCGACATTGCCGTTCGCGTCGAAATACGCGCTGCCGCCGTCCACCCGCCGGCGTTTTTTCACCGCTCCGAGGGTGCGGTGTTCGGCGCTAGGCGGCGAACAACTCGACGGTGAAGTCTGAGTACTTCAGCGTCTGGCCGGGGTCGACCTTGGCAAACTGAAAATGCGGATTTCCACCGACGCCGTCGTCGTCGATGTAGAGCTTGCCACTGTCCTTGTCGTAGATGATGCGGTCGTCGTCGTCTTCGGCTTCGGTGCCCCTGCGAAAGGCGGACTTGGCCAAAGGTCCGTCGGTCAGGTCGCCGAAGACCCCTTCAGCGAAGATGAACTTGTCCTTACCGGACTCGAACTTCTTGACCCGGTCGATGTTCGTACCGTCGGCCGGAATGGCGAAAAAGAACTTCTCCTTGGCGTCGCCGGCGATGAGCTTGTCCTTGCCATCCTCTCCGGTGATGTAACCGGTGATCTTGCCATCGCGGTTGTCGAGCGTGTCGTTACCGGAACCCAGCAACACCGTCCCCTTGATCTTGCCGGTGTTGGTAATCGTGTCCTTGCCGCTCGTCGCGCTGAAGATGTCGCCTTTGATCTTGCCCTTGTTGATGAGGATCATGTCGCCCATCGCGTTGTGGACCGCGCCGTCTCCGATCCCGGAGGAGAGGGTGCTGCCCTTGATCACCGCACCTTCATGGTTGACGATCTTGCAGCGCAGGCCAGGGGCAGCAGCGACATTGACGCCTGTCGCTTCAGACTCGATGGAACCGTAGTTGTGAATGACCGGGCCCGATGTCGAGCCAGCACCTGACGCATTAGCCTCGAGACCAACATTAGTGCCGAAGATCTGGCCGTGGTTTTCGGCTCGGAAATCTCCCCTGCCGAGATCCCACACCCCGACGTTGGTTCCGACGATCTGACCGTCATTGACAAGCAGCGCTTCGACGTTGTCGGTGCCGGTAAACCGAACGCCGTTGTCGCCCGCGATCAGGCCCGTCGCTTTGTTGACGACTTCGGCTTCGTTTTCAACAAATAAGACACCGTCGCCGCCAAGTGTTTGGATGTGTCCTTTGTTGACAAGAGTGCTGCCCACGTACTCGCTGAAGACAGCGTCGACGTCCGAGCTGACTGTGACCGTTTTTTCGATCCTCCACTTCTGGTTGGGTTTAGAAAACGTGATGGCCGGACTACCGATTGCAAACACGTCGTCCTTTTGCTTGGGCATCGCGTCTCACTCCCGTCGTTGCTTCGCTTCAAGCCGTGTCGGGAACGGCGTGTGTCAGGTCCGACACGGCCCATTCTTAGTTGCTGCGATATATATATTATATGATTTCTTGGAGAATCCTAGTAATCAATCGAACCGTCGGCATTAAGGATAATATTTAGATTGCTTGGAACAGACGGGAACAACAGCCGACTGCAACCTGCTAGCGCATCCGAGACGACGCTGGCCCCGCAACCCGCGCGCCGGGTTGGCGGGCGACGGCGGCGCGCAAGTCAATGGTGGCGGTGAGAAGGGGGCTTCGAACCGGAACCCGCGTGCCTAGGTTGGCGGGCGACGGCGGCGGGCAAGTCAATGGTGGAGGTGAGAAGAGAGCTTCGAACCGCAACCCGCGCGCCGGGTTGGCGGGCGACGGCGGCGGGCAAGTCAATGGTGGAGGTGAGAAGAGAGCTTCGAACCGCAACCCGCGCGCCCGGGTTGGCGGACGACGGCGGCGGGCAAGTCAATGGTGGAGGCGAGAAGGGAGCTTCGAACCGGAACCCGCGCGCCGGGTTGGCGGGCGACGGCGGCGCGCAAGTAAAGATGGTGGGCCCGGCAGGACTCGAACCTGCAACCAGACCGTTATGAGCGGCCGGCTCTAACCATTGAGCTACAGGCCCGGAATGAGGCGGGCCCCGTATAGGAGAATTCGGACCCGCCGGCAATCGGCCCCATTGCGGTCCAAAAGGCGGGACAGGGTCCGCGCCGAGGTCGACCAAGGAGACCACGTCCCGTGAAACCAATCGTCTTTGCTTTAGCTCTTTGTCTCGGCGTCTCGGCGCCGGCCCTCGCCGCGGAGCCTCGCATCCCCACCCTCAATGCCGGCGGGGAGGGATCGGTGTCGGTGACCCCCGACATCGCCATCGTCACAATCGGCGTCGTCACCCGCGAGGAGACCGCCCGCGCGGCGCTCAGCGCCAACAACGCCGACCTCCGCGACGTCATCGCCGCCATCCAGGCGGAGGGTATCGACGAGGCCGATATCGGCACCAGCGGCTTTTCGGTGACCCCGTTGTTCGAGGGCGAGGGGTCGAGCATCCTGCGCTATGACTCGGAAGGCACCAACACAATCGTCGGCTACGAGGTGTCGAACACCGTCCAGGTCACCATCCGCGATATCGCCAACTCCGGTGCGGTCCTGGATCAGGTGGTATCGAGCGGCGCCAACCGGATCAGCGGCATCCGCTTCGACATCTCCGATCCCCAGGCCGCGTCCGATCAAGCGCTGGCCGCGGCGATCGCCGAGGCCCGCCGACGCGGCGCATTGATGGCCGAAGCCGCTGGCCTCCGCCTCGTCCGCATCCTCGATGTCAACGCCTCGAGCGCCATGCCGATGTCCGTCGTGGCCGAGGTCCGTCGGAGGTCGGACTCGGTGCCGGTGATGCCGGGCCAGCAGCAGATCACCGCCAACGCCACCATCACCTGGGAAATCGCGCCGCGATAGCGGTGCGGCGCGCTACCTTCGTGCTTCGCTGTCGACTTGCTGATCACGGCCGCGCGGCGCTCTTCGAAGCAGGGTGCGGCAGGGTGCGTTGGCACCGCTCCACTTAACTCCTGCTTTCGGAGCCGTGTGAGGGGCGTATCCTCTCCCTTGCGGGAGCCTGCCCCCGGGGCCGATCGGCGCGTGTCCTCTCCCGGCGGGAGAGAGCCTGCCCCCGACTTGATCGGGGGATAGCGAGGCTTGGCAGCGGAGCCGGCTTAGCCGAGCTTGGTGAGGGGCGTTGGCGGAATCGATGACTCGTCAACATCCAACCCCTCACCCGGTTTGCCTAGGCTCGTCCCTCGCCAAGTCAAACCTGCCCTCTCCCGCAAGGGGAGAGGGGGTCGCCGCGACGTCCGTCCACTTGCCGAGATCCTCCTCATGCTGAGGTGCTTCGCGAAGCGAAGCCTCGAAGCACGCAGGGCGGCGCCATCTCTTCCCTCTCCCCTTCGGGAGGGGGAAAGGGTGAGGGGTGTTACTGCCAGCAGAAGAGTACATCGGGCAAACTCACTCTCCGTCGTCCTCTGGCTTGACCAGAGGACCCATCGAAACCTGTCGCTCCGATACAGGTAAGGGTGCGCCAGTCCGGCGCCTGACTGCCCAGTTGCGAGCCTGACCGCACCGGTCCTCCGATCAAGCCAGAGGTCGACGGATGGCGAAGGACTAGCGCCCTACGTGAACGCTCGGCGATGTCGTGGCGCATCTCCCTCTCGCGGCGGGAGAAGCCACGGCGCGAGCGGATCAGATCACGTTTGCTCGATATGAGCCGTCTAATATTTCACCAAGGCTGTTTGACAAACCGAAACGGGTCACACACGATCACGTCGTAATCCAGAAGTCGTGTCTTCCGCGTCTTTACGCGCCTGCATCGGCTGACTGCATGGCGTGAACGGCTAAACCAGTGAGTGCAGCGGTTTCGTTTTGAGAGGAGTAAATGAAATGAGGAAGATCATGAATGCAGCGACAAAAGCAGTCTACCTTGTTTCGTTTTTACTGCTCGGCGTTACGATGGCTGCCGCCTATACAAACTATAATCTAAACTGTAGCTCCGCAAGTTGTGGCCCGAACAAATACGAAGTCAAGGTCGATTCCCATTCCACCGTTGTTGGTAAGTGTACCAAGGCCAATACGGTCATCAGCATGCCAACCTGCGAGTGGAACAACAACGCGAGCGAGGGGAACGACCCCTGTACCAAGCAAAATATCAATAGTCAGCAAATTAATTGTATCTGTCATAACAAAAACTTGGTATCTCCGCTAGATATGTCGACAGGCATTGCGTGCGCCGCAAAGAACTAAATGTCTATTGGCAAAAAAGCCGCGCCCTATCATCCGGTGAAGTCGGAGGACGTCGGCGTGGTCGTTGTCGGGTCACTCCAAGGTTCGATGCTATGGTAGCACCCCGGCGGCAGACTGGAGGTTCCAGCCAGGTCAGCCTTCCGCCCGGAGCAACGTTGTGCTTACATAAATTTGGCTGCGACTCTAGGTCTCGTCACGGAGGGCACCATGATCAGGATGGTTATAGCGATAGTGGTCTTGGCACTATACCTGCCGGCACCGGCATTCGCGTATAACGACCTCGTGAATTGCACCAAATCACAAGGATCGTGCAATAACAAGGTTCACGGAGCGGTCGGACAATATGTCATAAGAGGCGTGTGTACAGATAGTTACAATCAGACATATGCACCGGACGTTACATGCCAAGCCAAGGGCGCGCCAATTTTTATTACATGCCAAAACAATTCGGCATTTGTCGTTGGCAAATATGCTGAGTGTGATTGTGATCACAAAAACCAGAACATAAAATATACAATAACTTATGAAGTCAACTGCTATAATGCTCCACCTCCTCCTGGTAAATAGGGAGATATAGTGCTAATCGAGCGCTTTGCGAAGTCTAAGTTCGCGCCTCGGCTAGTTAAACCCGCCCTGGCCTGAGGGTGCGCGGAACCTCGCACCGGGGGCAAGGCCAAAACACCCCGCGCGATCCGGGCGCTGACCGTCAGTTCTCCGCCACCTAAAGCCGCCCCCTGGGCGGCTCAACGGTCGGGACGGTCTCGTCAAGTGACAGGTGGCTAGGGAATCAGTTCCAGTTGCAGCTAAACGACACAGTAAAAGTCTGGTTCCCTTCTTCGTATTTCGGAAGATCACATTTACAGGTTCTAGTGTTTTGCACATGGTTGTCCGGTGCGGTCTGGCAATAACCATTGTTATGGGAACAACTGAGTGACGCATTAGGCATTACTATTGTTCCGTCTTCTTTCTTGCATTGGGTCGGTATATAGACAATTGTCTGATCTACGTTGACTCTAACGTCCTTCTTGAAGTTGGTCGTCGGTTGGTCGAGAATTTGTGTAGCCGCTGTTTGGCCGGCAAGTGCAGCGCCTATACCCATTGTCAGCGATAGGACCGAAACCAACACTAAGCGCATTATTCCAGTTGTGCTCATAGCAAATCCCTTCACTCTCTTCTCTCGTTGCCGATACTGCCTTTGGTATTGCTGGCGAGACGTCACACGCTTCGCGCCTGATAGGCTTCGATCAGCGCCGCACGAGTGGTCCAGTCTATTAGGTTCAAGTGCATGAGTGGCCAGCGCTCAACCCGCTTTCGGTTCGGGTGCCATGCGACCTCTCCAGTGTGCGTCAGTGGAACCGCAAACGCGTTCGGCGTCAAGTTGGCGTGCTTCGAGGGCCGTTTCGCGGCGGCCTCGGCGTGAGGCCTGTTGACTCCGGTCACCCCGTCCGCGCCAGGACCTCGCTCCGCTCCAGCCGGATCGTCACCTCGGCTGCGGCAGTCCCGCCCTCGGCATCGACCCAGACCGGTTCGGCGAGGAGCTTGAGGTCGGCGATCCCGAGCGCCGGAAAGGTCAGCCCCATGGAGTGGCCGACCGCGACCCGAGTGCCCGGTTTCGGGTTCAGCCCCGGCTGCACCGTGCGGGTCCCGAGCTTGAGGTGGTGGGCGATGTCCCATGCCTCTACACGGCCGCCGTGCCTGGTGACCACCCAGCAATGCATGTCGTCGCAGGTGCCGTTCTTCTCGGCCGGGAAGAAGTATCCGGTCACGTAGCCGGCCTCGTATCCGGCGGCGCGCAGGCAGGCGATCAGGTAGGTATTGATGTCAACGCAGGAGCCTTCGGTCAGTCCGCAGGCAAGATGCGGCACGGCGTCGGCACCGTCGTTGAAGCGAACCTCCGGATGGGCGTAGCGGAATTTTTGGCCGACATGGTTGACGATTGCGGCGATGCCGGCCGCGCCCCCGCCGGCGGTTTCGGCGAGGTTCCGCGCGTCATCGGCCAGCGCCGCGGCCGGTCGGGTGAACCGGTTGTCGCGCGGCGCGAACAGTGCCTCGGGATACCCAGGGCCGGGCCCGTCGGCGACGGCATAGGTCAGGATCACCGGTTCCCTGGCGGGCGCGATCAGCGCCGCCATCTGGCCAGTCTCGCTTTCGCCCGTCAGGCGGAAGTCGGCGCCTTCGACCGCGAAACCCAGCGGCGTCGTCTCCGGTGTCTGGATCCCCACCGGCGCGAGCAGATATCGACCGCCGGCGTCACCGGCCACGGTAACCGTAACGGTCGCGGTGCCGTTCATATCGCGAGCTGGAAGATCAGGCCGGCGACGATCGCGCCGCTCACCCCAAGCCCAAGATACGTCGCGAACACGCCGGGCTTCACCAGCGACCACACCGCTGCCATCGCCGGGATCGACGACACCGCGCCGGCGACCATGAAGGCCATCGCCGCGCCGGCGGCCATGCCCTGTTCCATCAGCCCGGCGAGCAGCGGCGGGGCGACGTAGCTGTTGAGGTAGGCCGGCATACCGACCAGCGCGGCGATCACCACCGAGCCGACGCCGTCGCCACCGACCACCCCGGCGATGAGAGATGCGGGCACGTAGGTGACCAGCAACGCTTCCAGCACGTAGGCCATCGCCAGCCATTTGACCAGGAAGAGCGCGTTCTCGGCGAGCTCAGTGCGGAACACGCCGCGGCGAGCGCCCTCGGTCCAGAACCGCCACACCGGCTTGCCCTTGAATGGCGACGGCCCGCAGCCGCAGCCGCCGGTCGATATGGCGCGGACAGGATCGGCAAACAGGCCGCCGCGGACCATCGCCTTGACCGCGAAGCCGCCGAACAGGCCGAGCGCGACCGCGGCGACCGCCTTGCCGACGGCGAACGGCCAGCCGAGCGCGGCGGCGGTGATCAGGAGCGTCGGCGGATCGATCAGCGGCGACGACAGCCAGAATGCCATGATCGCCGACAGCGGCGCGCCGACCGCGAGCAGGCCGGCGATGAACGGGATCACCTCGCACGAGCAGAACGGCGCCAGTCCGCCGAACAGCGCGGCGAGCATGATCGCCTGGGTCTCGCGGCCCTGGAAGGCGCGGCCGACCACCGCCTCGGCGCCAGCGGCTTTGAGCCAGGCGATCAGGATCACGGCGAAGGCGATGTAGGGAAGGGTGCCGGCGAATGCCCGCGCTGCGAAGCCGACCACCGGCCCGAGATTGGTCGGGTCCAATGCCAGCACGAGGAGTGGGGTCAGGATGACGATGGTCCACGGCGTCAGCAGGCGTCGCAGATGTCGGCGCCCGACACCGGTGTCGCGGGGGCGTCGGGGCGATGTCGCGGCGGCGTCGCCGGGCGTCGAAAGGGGTGTCTCGATGGCGTCGGTCATAGCGTCGCGATCCTTGGGCGGTCTTCCTCGGCGCAGCACTGGTCGAGGATGTAGTCTGCTAACATACTGAGATGATTGTAGTTTGCGCGGTTGACGACCGCCCGCCCGACCTTCTCCTGGTCGATCAGGCCGGCCGAGGCGAGAAACTTCAAATGGTGCGCCAGCGTCGACGCGGCCATCCCCGACCGGGCCTGGATATCGCCCACGGTCAAGCCGTTTTCGCCGGCTCTGACCAGAGTCTGGAGCACCTGCAGTCGGGCCTCGGAGCCGATTGCGGCAAAGCCCACCGCCGCTTCTTCAATCGAAGTAACCATAAAACTAGTTATATCGAAACATCGTGACGCGGTCAACCGCGTTGCACGAACCAGTCACACAATCGCCGGCCTGACGCTGATTTGTCGACAAACCGAACCACGAGTATCGTGGATCGATCGCTGATGCCTGTGCTTGATGGATGTCGAACATGGCCCGAAGCATCGTCGAACGCTCTCGTCTTGTTGGCTTTGCTGCCGCGCTTGCGGTCGGGCTGCTGCCGGCCGGTGCTGCCGAGCACGTCGCCCTGATCGTCGGCAACGGTGCCTACCCGACCGGTCCGAATTTGTCCCATCCGGCCGAAGACGCCGCCGATCTGGCTGACACGTTTACCGGCGCCGGTTTCGCTGTCATCCATCTCACAGACGCGGACGGCCCGACGCTGCGCGAGGCGATCCGCGAATTTGAGGATGACGTGGAGCATGCCGCCGTCGCGGTCGTCTATTTCGGCGGTCGAGCGCTGGCCGGCGACGGTATCAACTACATCCTGCCGGTCGATGCACGACTTGCCAGCAACAGCCATCTCGACGACGAGGGCGTGCCGGTCTCGCGCCTGATCGCGGCCGTGGATGACGCCCGCGACGTTCGTCTCGTGATTCTCGATACGCCGGCCTCGGCGGCGGCTGCGTCGCTTTCGTCGGCGCTCGGCAGGCGCCAGGTTGGCGACGCGGCCACGCCGGTCGAGCCGACGGGGGCCGTAACAGTGGTGACGGCTACGGGGCCCATCGCCATGGTCGACGAGAATGGGGTCTATGCCGAGACTTGGCTCGCCCATCTCGAGACCCACAGCGTCGCGCTATCGACCCTGCTCGATCGGGTCCATGGCGAGGTTACCGCCACCACCGACGGCATCATCACACCGGTGGTCTATGGCCCCACCGATGTCGACGGGCCACTGATCCCCGACCCCGACGTCGTGGCGGCTCTCGACCGCGCGGGACGACCGACGGTGCCGACTCCAGCGGAGATCGCCGACGCGTTCCGCCGGGCTGAGAGGCTCGGTACGGTCGAGGCCTGGGACGGTTTCCTGCAGTTCTGCACGCCAGAGATTGCCGGAGGCGTCTACTGCACCGCCGGCGCGACGACCCGCCAGACGCTGCTGGACAGCGACCGGCGGACCGTCGACCTCCCCGAGATCGCAGGGGACGGGTCCGGCACCACGTCCGCAGCGCGCGTCGATCTCAGAGCCGTGCTGCCTGGCGAGACGCCACAGGCGACATGCAACCGGCTGGCGGCGCACGGCTATGATCCGGATAAGCCCATAGCCGCCGTCGGCACAGATCTGGCACTCCTGGGGCTGGTCGCCGATGTCGCGGTTGCGGCCTGCACCGAGGCCGTTGACGCCGCGCCCGACGAACGCCGCTACGCTTTCCAGCTCGGCCGCGCCTACCACGCCGGCGGAGACTACGGCGCGGCGATGGCGTGGTACACCCGCGCCGCAGAGGCCGGGAGTTCAGCGGCGATGAGCAATATCGGCTTCCTGCATGCCAGCGGCGCGGGGGTCGTCACCGATTTTGACGCGGCGCACGAATGGTACCGCCGGTCGGCCGACGCTGGCAATGTCGCGGCGATGAGCAATCTCGCGTCCCTCTACCAGACCGGCTCGGGTGTACCGACGGATTTCGACGCGGCGCGCCACTGGTACGGCCGAGCGGCGGCGGGCGGCAACGCGGTCGCCACTAACGCGCTTGGCCTCCTGCATCAGGACGGGCTCGGCGGTCCGCAGGACCTCGACGAGGCGCGCGCATTGTTCGAAGCCGCGGCGGATGAGGGTGTCCACGAGGCCATCAACAATCTCGCCCGGCTTTACAACTACGGCCGTGGCGTCGCGGTCGATTATGTCCAGGCGCGGCAGCTCTACGAGGACGCGGCGGCGCTCGGCAATGGCGCGGCAATGGTCAATCTCGGCCTGCTTTACGAGAACGGGCAGGGGGTGCGTCGCGACTATCGCGTAGCCCGCGACTGGTACGAACGAGCGGCCGCGCGCGACGACAGTGCGGCGATGAACAATCTCGGCATACTCTACCAGTACGGCCGCGGCACGCCGGAGAACCTCGAACGGGCGCGGCACTGGTATGAGGTCGCGGCCGCGCGCGGCAACGCGGCGGCGATGGCCAACCTCGCCTACCTTTACGATGGCGGCCGCGGCGTGCCGATCGACAAGGTCAAGGCGCGGACCTGGTATCTGAGGGGGGCGGAGGCCGGCAATGGCCCGGCGATGGCGTCGATCGGCTACCTCTACGCCAACGGCGAGGGCGGCCAGGTCGACTATGACGCGGCGCTCGACTGGTACCGCCGCGGCGCCGATATCGGCAATGCAGAGGCGATGGCCAATCTCGGCTTCATGTACGAGGTCGGCTGGGGCGTGGAGAAGGACATGGAACTGGCGCGCGCGTGGTATGAGCGTGGCGCCAACGCCGGCAACGCGATCGCCATGGCCAATCTCGGGCTGATCTACGAGAACGGTAACGGCATCGAGGCCGACATGACCGCCGCCTTCGACTGGTACGTTCGCGCCGCCGAAGCCGGCAACGCCCAGGGTATGGCGTCGCTGGCGTATTTCTATTCCAACGCGATCGGCACCGATGCGGACCAGGAAGCGGCGCTCGAGTGGTACACACGCGCCGCCAATCTCGGCAATACCATCGCCATGCACAATCTCGGCGTCGCCTATAAGGACGGTCTTGGTACCGAGCCGAATCTGCGCCGCGCCACCGACCTCTTCGTTCGTGCCCTAGAGGCGCGCAACACCTGGACGTTCGACCAGTTCCGCGACGAGCCCGGCAATTATCCGAGCGAGGTGATCGCCGGCATCGAGCGCTATCTCATCGGCCGCGGCTACCTCGAGGCGGAGCCGGACGGTGAGATGGATGACGCTGCCCGCGCCGCCCTCGATCGCCTGCAAGCGGATCTCGGCGGGTAGCGGTCGAGATTGAGCGGGGCCTCGGCCCTGGGTTGGTTCACGGCACCGTCAACGCGGAGTGCTTCAGCGTAGAACAGGCATCCCCGCCATAGCTCGCTTGGCCTGACGGTGCGCTACCCTATACTTCGCTCATGGCTTGAGCCCCTGATTCTGCGCGGGTTTCGGCTTCGGGGAGAAACGCAATGCCGGTGATCGCCAAGATCACACTGATGTTCGTCGTCTTCGTCGACCTGATCGGCCAGGGGCTGGTCTTCCCGATCATCAACACCCTGGTCATGGACCCGTCGTCCGGCTTCCTTCCCGCCGGCACCAGTACGGCCTGGCGCCATTTCGACTACGGGCTGGTGATCGGCATCTTCTTCCTCTCCTGGTTCCTCGGGGTGGTCTACGTCGCGCGGGTCTCCGACTCGATCGGCCGCAAGAACGCGCTGCTGGTCTGCCTTGGCGGTGCGCTGACCGGCTACGCGCTGACCATCCTGTCGCTTTACCTGAACAGCCTGTGGCTCCTGATCCTCGGCCGCGCGATCACCGGCTTTACCGCCGGCAACCAGCCGATTGCCCAGGCCGCGATGATCGACGGCAGCACCGACGATGCCGACCGCGATCGCAACATGGGCTACATCGTCACCGGGGTCAGTTTCGGTCTGGTCGGCGGGCCGATCATCGGCGCGCTGCTCTCCGATCCGATCTTCATCGGCAACATCGCGAGCCTCAAGCTGCCGTTTTACGCCGCCTTCGTCCTGGTGCTGATCGCGATGATATTGGTGCTCGCCTTCTTCCACGACATCCGCAAGGAGCGGAAGCGGTTCGTCTTCCGGCCGCGCGACATCACCGACAGCCTCTGGCAGGTGACCCAGCATCCGCTGGTGCTGCGGTTTCTGCCGGTCTACGCGCTGTTCATGATCGCCAACGTCACCTTCTACGTCTTCATCGACAACTACCTGACCAGCGCCTTCGGCTACGGCGTCGTCGGTGGCAGCGTGGCGATGCTGGTGATCGGGATTGGCCTCGCGATGAGCAGCACGTTTTTCGTCAAGCCGGTTCAGGCGCGGGTCGAAAAGCGGTCGATCGTCGGTGTCAGTCTGGTGGTTATGGTGGTGTGCTCCCTGGCCTTCGTGCTTACCCCGAACGCGATACTGGTCTTTGTCCCGGTGTTCTTCTTCTATGTTCTGTTCGGGGTGTCGTACCCGACGATCCTCGGGCTGTTTTCGAGCAGCGTCGACAAGGCCGATCAGGGCTGGGTGATGGGCGTGACCACCGCGGTCTTCTGCCTCGCCGGCGGGGTGATGTCGCTGATCGGCGGCCTGCTGATGTCGATCGACATCCGCCTGCCGTTCTACATCGTCACCGCGACCGCCGCCTTGGGGCTCATACTGTTGCTCTTCACCTGGGGCGCCCCGGCGATCCGCAAACTCACCGCCCGGCCGCAACCGGGGTGAGGGGGGGCTGGGCGCTTGCTCTTTCCCTTGTGTCATAGTACGGTTTTATGCAACCATACAGTGCACTAGCGCATTCGAGAGGATTAATGCGATTGCCGCTACGTAGGTAGGCAGAAACGGGGTCACGTGAAATGCGCACCTTGGCCACAGTTATAGCGTTCGCATTGGGCTTCCTATACGGACAAAGGACAGTACAGTCGGTTCCCGAAAAACCGCGAAAAGCATTCCGGGATCACGCGCTAACAGCACTTATCACACTCATTGTTGTCAGCATCCCTCTACTTCTACTCAGACAGGGAGTCGTGGCAATACAAGACGAACTAAGCTTGTTTAATTCAGTTCCAAGTGCCGCCGACCAAAAATTTTCTAAAATGAAGTCGGAATATCAGACTGCACTAGTAAATAGACGCGGTATTACAGAGAGAATGTACTCCTATATAAAAGATAACGAAATAGTTCAATTCCACGAAAACTACGAAAAATATAACTTAATAATTGAGGAGTGGAATGAAAAACGTGGGCAAATTGCCGACCAGATCATCAAATTCACTAAGTGCGAAACGAAAAATGGAAAGGATATTCGCAGTAATCAGGAAGAAAGATTTAAATTATCTATAAAACGACGTCCGAAATTCGAGCGTTTGACGAGTTTTTACAAAATGAAAGAGGCGTTGTTGATCGGGTAAACGATTCATTTATGTCAGAGGATAATTTATGTGCGACTTTTTTTATAACTAAGGCGCAGACTGGAGATAAAATAATCCACTCTGTCCACGAGCAATTCAAAAAACACCATAAAATTATTTGGGAATATTTAAATAATCCGTATTTGCGTTGTAAAATGCGACATATGTCTAATAGAAATCGATACTATGATCATTGTTTCGTAGAAGACAGAGGTTCTTTTGATGGTGAATGTTTAAAATTAATTGATTATCAGGTAGACAATGGATTATTTTGTGACGATAGTAATTACGATCAGTCGAGGTATTTGATTAGTGATAAGATGTTTGACGAATTAGATTATTATTGGGCGATTACGAATAACTTCATCGAAAGATCGAGATATCAATTCTTAATTAGAGAATGTCAGAAAAAGAAAGGAATGTTGATAGGTATTCTTGGTCGTGATTGCGTGGGCGACGTTGACCGTTACCTGCGGAAAAAAGGTGCAGTCTGAGACCCCATCGGCGTAACTGGCCGCTATTGACAAAGATTGTATGCCCGGTACGGCGAGGATCGAGGGCCATCGCTCCGGCGGCGCTTTCAGTCACTTCGGGGGACCGGATTGCGGGGCCGGGCATGGCCCAAACTTCGGCGGTTACGTCGTAGAAGTTGGCCCTCGCCCACGGTTTTCCTACCTACACGCTCCACCACAGGTACAAATCTCCCCTGCCTGGGATTTTTGTCATAGAACTCGGGATTATTGTCATGGGAAGAGTATGGCTTCCATGAGAGAAACGTATCTCTATCGGACCGACGTGGAGAAGTCGGCGCCCGCGCCGGCCGTCGGTGGCCGTCCCGGGGTGCTGTCCGGAAAGTCCGACCCCCACTACGAGGGCTCCGTGTCCGGTTCTGCGGCCCACGATCGGCAGTCACCCGATCCATCCATCCTCTGTTAGTCTTGCCAACAACGCGCCCGCAAAAACAGCGCGACGGACAGGGAGACCCAGGTGGAGGACTTCGACCAGGCAATCGGCTTTGTCGCCGCCGGGCTGGTGTTCGCGACCTTCCTCATGCGGACCATGGTGCCGCTGCGGATCCTCGGAATCAGCAGCAACGTCGCCTTCATGACGTATGGCTGGCTGAACGGGCTCGAACCGGTGTTGCTGCTTCACGCCGTGTTGTTGCCGATCAATGTCTACCGGCTCTACGAGATGACCCGGTTGATCTCGACAATCCGTTCGGCGACAGCGGCGCACCATGACATCGGGTGGCTGATCCCGTTTTCCACGCCGGTCTCCTACCGAGCCGGGCAAACGGTGTTTCGACAAGGCGAACAGGCCGACGCCCTCTATGTCGTCGAGTCGGGGCGAATCCGTTTCGACATCTATGACACAGAGATCGGCGCCGGGGACATCTTCGGCGAGGTCGGCGTGTTTTCGTCGGCCGGTGAACGAACCGCGACCGCGCTGTGCATCGAGGACTGCCGGCTCCGGCGGGTCGATGCCCGTAAGGTGCAGGCGCTAGTGCTGCAGCAGCCGCAATTCGCCTACTACCTGATCAGTGTGGTTTCGGCACGACTGATCGACGATGTCCGTGTGGCGGAGGAACGGCTGGCGGAAGCCCGCGCCGTCCAGGCCGGCCCCAGGGGTTAAGCGTTGGACTGGGTCCCCGCCTTCGCGGGGACGAGCGCGTGGGTTGGCGTCCGCAGCCGAGACGCTCACTGACCCAAGGGTGAGGGGTGGTGTCGATATCGGCGTCGGGGCGTGCGTCCTTCGAGGCTCGGGCTTGCGCCCGAGCTCCCCCGATCGGGTCGAGGGCAGGCTCTCAAGATGAGGTCGTGGCGTTGCGGTTTAGGAGAGCGCGAATGTGCCGTTCCGAGCGCGACCCCGTAATCAACGCCCTCATGCTGAGGTGCTTCGCGAAGCGAAGCCTCGAAGCACGCATGGCAGCGCAACGGGGTCCCCTTTTTTGCGACGGAAGACGTTGCTTCCCCCGCTCGCCGCAAGCGAACAGGCAAATGCACTACCCTCAGACGAACGGTGTCCAGGCGTCAGGGCGGGGGGGTAGCAGGCGGCGGAGATAAGCAAGGCCGGTGTCGGTGACGTGGCAGCCATCGTCGGTGATGAAGTCGTCCGGCATCCGCTTGGTCTTGTTGGCGACGGCTGAGAGCGGCACCAGCTTCAGTACGGTCTTGCCGTTCTCATATTGCTGGGCGACCGAGCCGCTGCCCTCTTCGCTCGCTTCCACCGCGTACCGCCCGACCGCGAAGGCTTCGGCCCGATCGATGTCGCTGACGGTGCCAAGGAAGCCGCGGGGGAGATAGCCGAAGGTGTCGACCCGGGCGCGCACGCCCGGCAGGTCGTCCTTGATCGCGAGCTTCAGCGCCTGGCCGAGGTCACCGCCGGAAAGCTGCAGGTTGCCGTGATCGTCGCGCTCATGGAGGTGGGCCGGAATCAGAGATTCGGCGAGCGGCCGGTGGTCGGCGGTCTGCACTCCCTCCGACATGGCGATGACGCAGCGGCCGTGGCGGTCGAGCACGCGCTTGATGTCGCCGACCAACTGACCCTCAGTGAACGGCACCTCGGGGAGGTAAACGAGATGCGGCCCGTCGGACTCGTCGCGGCGCCAGGCGGCGGCGGAGGCGGTGAGGAAGCCGGCGTGGCGGCCCATGACGATGCCGACATAGACGCCGGGCATCGCCCGGAAGTCGAGATCGACGCTGAGGAAGGCGTTGGCGACGAACAGCGCCGCCGACATGAAGCCGGGCGTGTGGTCATTCTCGACCAGATCGTTGTCGATGGTCTTCGGCGCGTGGATGAAGTGGATGGCGTCGCCGGCGGCGTCCTCGAGGATCGCCATCGTGCCCGAGGTGTCATTGCCGCCGATATAGATGAAGGTGCTGGCGCCGGCGTGGTCGAGACCGGCGAGAATGCGCTGACAGTAGTCCTCGTCCGGCTTGTCGCGGGTGCTGCCGAGGCCGGAATTCGGGGTGTTGGCGAAGCGCATCAGGTCGGTCTTGGAGAGCTCCGACAGGGTGACAAAATCACCGCTGGCGACACCGCGCACCCCGTGCCGGGCACCGAGAAACCGGGCGTCGGGGTATTTCTCGCGCGCGGCGAGCACCGCGCCGGCGACGGTCTGGTTGATGACGGCGGTCGGGCCGCCCCCCTGGGCAATCACGAAGAGCTTGGTCATGTCGGGAACCTTCGCGGGCGAACGGTTTCACGGAGAGGACGGCGTGCCGGCTACCGCCACTGGAGCAGGCTGACCTCGGCGGAGAAGCCGGGGCCGAAGGCGGCGAGCAGGCCGTAGTCGCCGGACCGGTGTGGGCTATTGCGGATTTCCTCGTCAAGCACAAACAGCACCGTCGCGCTCGACATGTTGCCGTACTGGCTGAGCACAAAGTAACTCGCGCGGAAGTCCTCGGCCGGTCGGTCGAGCTTCTTTTGATAGGCGTCGAGGATCTTGGTGCCGCCAGGGTGGAAGACGAAGTGCGAGACCTGGTCGGTGCCGACCCCCGAGCCGGCGAGGGCGTTCGCCACCGCTTCCGGCATCATGGTGCGGATGGTTTCCGGCACCCGGCGCGAGAAGAGGACGCGAAAGCCGGTGTCGACGAACTCCCAGCCCATCAGCCGGTTGGTGCGCGGCCGAAGCAGGGTGGTCGAGTTGAGGACGACAATGGGGCCATCGTCGCCACCGCGCACGACGACGGCGGCGGCGCCATCGCCGAACAGGCTGGCGGCGACCAGGTTCGACTTAGCGAAGTCGTCGCGCTGGAAGGTGAGCGAATTGAGTTCGACCGAGACGAGCAGCACGGTGGTGTCGGCTGAATCGCCAGCCAGGGTTCCGGCGAGCGCCAGGCCAGCGGCGCCCGCGGCGCAGCCGAGCCCGAACAGCGGCAGACGGCGCACTCGCGGATCGAGGCCGAGTTTGTTGATCAGCGCCACATCGAGGCTGGGCGTAGCGATACCGCTCGACGACACCAGAACGATGTGGGTGATCGAGCCGGGGTCGATGTCGGTACTGCCGAGCGCCCTTTCGATCGCCTCGGCGGTCAGGCGCTCAGCCCAGTCGAGATAGAGGTTGTTCTTGGCTTCGAGCGTGTGGTCGCGGGTAAACCAGTCTGGCGCGACGCAGAAGTGGCGCTGGTCGACCAATGCGTTCTTGAAGACCTGAAGGTAGCGGTCGACATTGGCGATCGTGCCGCCGAAATGATCGCCGGCCATATCGCGGGCGAGCGACTGCGGCATGACATGGGGCGGCACCGCCGTACCGACGGATACGATGCTCGCCATGCTATGACAGACAACCCGCAGGCGTCCGCGGCCTGCACGCGACCAAAAACCGCCCGATGCGCGGTATCGGTTGTTGCATCACTGATCCCACCGGCGCTTGGCCTTGCCCCGGCAGGCAGACTAGCCCAAGCGCGCCTGTCGACGAAACCGCTAATCCTCGCGGTAGGTTGTAGCGCTCGACAGGCGATCGGCCATCGATACATCGCGATCCGATACGACGGAGCCCGCCATGGCTGCTCGCCGACGCGCCGCCGGGCTCAGTGGTGAATCGAATAGGGTCCGGACCTTACTCGGAGATCCCGCAGCGTATGGCGTACTGCACCTTGGGGTCGTTTGCCGAATGGTTGAAACATTGACAGTCCCAGTAGTTTCCCGCCGCATAGTACGTTGGCGGATTGCAGTACATCTTTTTGGTGTTCCCACCCGGTATGTTGCACGACATTTTTGCGCGGTCCTTGTTGAAGGTCGGCGAAAGCAGGTCGCACCATGCATGGATAATCAATTCCGAGCCTCCCGGCATGAGATGGTGGCCGCTACATGTGGCGTTAACCTCCTCGCAGGCTAGATTTATCTCCTTGCCAAATGCATGCATCGGTGCGGATAGAACAACCGCGAGCGTGGCAAAAACGGCGCAGGCATAACGCAGCTGGCGTGTCGGGCAGACGGCAATCAATCTCGAGATCATTTGCTCGTTCCTCCGATGTCGATACTGACGATGCGGATTTCAGCGAAAATATGAGCCGCGCACAAGACGATATCAGCGAACGCGTCGGCCGGCGAGCCTGATATGTGCGGTTTCGATGCAAATAGGGTGACCGGACGCCGCTTTCTCACCAACGTGCTTCGAAGCCCGAGAACCATAAAATCGCTTTCAGACTGGAACCTTTGTTGGCTAAACCCCTAGGCCAAGCGTGAGGATCGGCAAGTGTCCAACCCGTTGCATGATCGTTTCCGCCTTGGTGGCGGAACCTGTTGATTGATGAGCGAGTCTGCCGACAGCGACTCGTCGGGCGGGCGTACGCACCCGGCCCTTCGGCGGCTGCGTGGCGGCCTGCTCGTCATTCACCTTTTCCCCGCGGTGATGAACAGCGCGGCGGGGCTCGCCTTCGCGCTGATTGCGTCCGATGGCGCGATGGTCGGACGCGCGGTTCTGGTCGCGGCGTCCGTGTTCCTGGTGTCGGCTTCGGTCGGCAGCATGAACGATTTTCTCGACGTCGACCTTGACCGGCGAACGAAGCCCGACAAGCCGATCGCTCGCGGCGACATCTCCCCGTCGACGGCGTTCGCGATTTCGGTCGGTGCCGGGCTGATCGGGGTGCTGCTGTCGCTGATCCTCGGCCTGCCGGTCGCCGCAGTCGCCCTGATGGTGCTGGCATCTGGGTTGGCCTACGACATCTGGCTGAAGGGAACGGTTTGGAGTTGGGTCCCCTATGCCATCGGCATTCCGGCGTTGCCGGTATGGGGCTTCCTTGCCGTCGACCGGTTCACGCCGGTGTTGCTCGCCAGCTTCCCGCTCGGTGCTCTGATCGCCCTAGCACTCTATCTCGCCAACACGATCCCGGACATCCGGGGTGACGCGGCGTATGGCATCAAAGGTCTAGCGCAGCGGCTCGGCGTCGCGCGCTCGCTGGGCGTGACATGGGGGTGCCTGGCGCTCAGCATCGGTCTCCTTGCGCTGACCCCGGCGATGTTCGGCAACGACCCGGTGACATTGGTCCCGGGGCTTTTGGCGGGTGCGGTTCTGCTCGCCACGATGATCGCTGACCGCCTGATCGTACGCTCACAGGCGAGCCTCCGCCGCGGCTGGTACCTGGCCGCGATCCTCTCAGGCGTCCTGGGGATCGCGTGGGTCATCAGCTTGCCGGTGCCCGGATAAGGCGCGTGTCCGGGTCATGAACGCCACCGACGCCGATCGTGTCATCCTCGTCGACGACGCCGATCGCGAACACGGGACGATGGATAAGCTTGAGGCGCACCGGCGCGGCGCCCTGCATCGCGCCCTTTCGGTGATCGTCGCCCGGGCCGACGGGCACCTGCTGCTGCAGCGCCGTGCCGCCGGCAAGTATCACTCGGGCGATCTGTGGACCAACACCTGCTGCAGCCATCCACGACCCGGCGAGCCGGTGGCGGTAGCTGCCGGTCGCAGGCTCGACGAGGAGATGGGATTCACTTGTCCGCTTCGTCCGCTCTTCGTCACCCACTACGAGGCGCCGGTCTCCAACGGCCTGATCGAAAACGAATTTGTCCACGTCTTCGGTGGCCGTTTCGACGGTGAGCCGAGGCCGGATCCGGCCGAGGTGAGCGCGTGGCGGTGGGTTGCCGTCGACGACCTTCAGCGCGACATGGCGGAGCATCCGGAGACCTATACGGTGTGGTTCCGCACGTATCTCGACGCGTTCGAACGAGATATCCGGTCGCTGGTTGCCGGCTAGTCCGCTGGAAAGACGAGCACCTCGTCGGTGTCGACTTCGAACCCGGTCAGGTGGCCGGGCGCGGGCGCGTCATCGGCCGGCACTTGCGCCCGCAGGGGCTGATCGAGACCCTCCACCGCGATGTCGACGAGAACGGTGTCGCCGAGGCACTGCCCCGAGAGCACACGGCCGGACTGCAGACCGATCGTGTGGTCGAAGAGCTTGATGCCGCGTGGCCGCACGCAGACGATGACATTATCACCGTCGGCGCCGGGTGGCGCCGGGAACCGGCCCACCGGCGTGTCGACGACGCCATCGCGGCGCACGCCGCTTATTTCCGTGAGCTCGGAGAAAAACCGGGCGACAGAGAGAGACTTCGGCCGGCGATACAATTCCTCCGCCGTGCCGGACTGTACGATGCGCCCGGCCTGCATCATCATGATGCGATCGGCGACCCGCATGGCATCGTCGGGATCGTGGGTGACCAGAATCGATGAGGTGCCGCTTTCGCGGAGCACCGCGCCGGTCTGATCGCGAATGACATCGCGGGTGCGACGATCAAGGTTGGAGAACGGCTCGTCCATCAGCAGCAGATTGGGCTGGGGGACGAGAGCACGGGCCAGCGCAACGCGCTGCTGCTCGCCGCCGGAGAGCATGTGCGGGTAGTCGTTTTCGCGATCGCGCAACCCCACTCGGGTCAACGCCTGAAGGGCTGCAGCGCGCGCGTCGATCGCTGGAAGCCCGCGGACGCCGAACAGAACATTCTTCAGGACGGTCAGATGCGGGAACAGTGCATAATCCTGGAACATCATGCCGACTCCGCGCCGCTCCGGCGGCACGAAGATCGAGGGGCCGGAGACCTCGTTCCCGTTGATCAGGATTCGGCCGGCATCCGGCCGTTCGAGGCCGGCGATCAGTCGCAGCAGGGTCGATTTCCCCGATCCGGAATGGCCGACCAGCGCAACGATCTCGCCAGGGGACAGAGACAACGACACAGAGTCGAGCGCCGGTACCGAACGGTAGCGACGCGACGCCGATTCAACGACAAGCGAGGGCGTCCGATGGAGGTCAGGAGCCTTGCGCGGTCCGATCCGAACGATTTCGGGGGCGTCTGTGGTGCGGGCTGGAGCGGTGTCGGCGGCGGGGGGCCGCAACGTCACAATATTCCCCGTCGGCGTCATGTCTTTTCCGTCTGGCTGAGGTTCCCCCGATGATTTGTCCATTGCGTGGTGCGGGGCATTGATGGGCGTCAAAAGTCTGGTCTCCGCTGCGGCGAGCATCCGGCCCGTCGAGAGGTCGAAAACGGGACACGACCCGACCTGACACGTGGTGCCGCAGCAGGCTATCGCTCAACCGATTCCGACGATTTTCGGACCCGGCTTCTACGGCAGACCATTCGTTTACAGAGGGTTTTGACGCAAGAATCAAGTGAAACCGTCTTGTTAGAAGACATCTAAACTTCTGATTTTAGAACAGTTCCAGAATTTATTCTGGAATAGTTCCAGAGTTAGCGCGTCGCCAAATCGAAGAAGCCCACCGCCAGAACCGGTCGGCTTTCTCCGCTCACTTCTCTATTGTGCAGGCGAATCCGCCTTGCAGGAGTGAGTCATGTCCGTCGCCGCACAAACGAGCCAACCGAGCGCGGCCCGGTTCGACTGGGCGGACCCGTTCGCCATCGAGGACGATCTAAGCGAGGAGGAACGCCTGGTCCGGGACACCGCGCGGAGTTACGCGCAAGATCAGTTGCTGCCGCGGGTGATCGATGCGTTTCGCCACGAGCGGTTCGACCGGGCGATTTTCGAAGAAATGGGGGCGCTTGGTCTGCTCGGGCCGACCATCCCCGAGAGCTACGGCGGGGCCGGAGCGAGCTATGTCATCTACGGGCTTGTCGGGCGGGAGATCGAGCGGGTCGACTCAGGCTACCGTTCGGCGCAGAGCGTCCAGTCATCGCTGGTCATGCATCCGATTCACGCCTACGGCACAGAAGAACAGCGGCGTCGATTCCTGCCGCGGCTGGCCTCCGGCGAGATCGTCGGCTGTTTTGGCCTGACCGAGCCCGACCATGGCTCCGATCCCGGCGGCATGACCGCCCGGGCGGAGCGGATCGACGGCGGTTACCGGCTGACCGGAACGAAGACCTGGATCACCAATGCGCCGATCGCTGACGTAATGGTGGTTTGGGCCAAGGCCGCCGATGAGGACAACGCGATCCGCGGATTTCTGCTGGAGCGCGGCATGGCCGGCCTCACTGCACCGGCGATCGAGGGTAAGGCTTCCTTGCGCGCATCGACCACCGGCGAGATCGTCATGGACAAGGTCGAGGTGCCGGACGCCAATCTCCTGCCCGGTGCTCGCGGCCTCAGCGGTCCGTTCGGCTGCCTCAATCGCGCCCGCTACGGCATCGCCTGGGGAACGATGGGCGCTGCCGAGGACTGCTGGCATCGGGCTCGGCAATACGTTCTCGACCGTAAGCAGTTCGGCCGGCCGCTGGCGGCCAACCAGCTCATCCAGAAGAAGCTCGCCGACATGCAGACCGAAATCGCGCTTGGGCTTCAGGCGGCGCTACGGGTGGGTCGGCTGATGGATCGCGATGCGGCCGCGCCGGAGGCGATCAGCCTGATCAAGCGCAACAATGCCGGCAAGGCGCTCGACATCGCTCGCCTCGCCCGGGATATGCACGGCGGCAACGGCATCGCTGACGAGTATCATGTGATCCGGCACGTTCTGAACCTCGAAGCGGTCAATACCTACGAGGGCACCCACGATATTCACGCGCTGATCCTTGGGCGGGCGCAGACCGGTATCCAGGCTTTCACGTGAGGTGGGCAGCGATCATCAGAGGGGTGGTCGAGGCGTGATCGCTTCGGAGGGAGAAAGGCCGGACGCCGAGCCGCCGCTCGCCGGGCTGAAGGTGGTCGAGTTGGCCCGGGTGCTCGCCGGTCCGTTCGCCGGGCAGTTGCTCGCCGATCTCGGCGCGGACGTCATCAAGGTCGAAAGCCCAGCCGGCGACGAGACCCGGTCGTGGGGGCCGCCTGATGTCGCCAATTCCGACGGATCGACGGACGCCGCCTATTTCCATGCCGCGAACCGCGGCAAGCGTTCGATCGCCGTTGACCTCAAGACCGCCGACGGTCAGGCTGTGGTCCGCCGATTGGCGGAGCGGTCTGACGTCCTGATCGAGAACTTCAAGGTTGGGGGGCTGGCCAAATACGGTCTCGACTATCTCAGCCTCCGCTTGTCTTGCCCAAGGCTGGTCTACTGCTCGATCACCGGGTTCGGTCAGGACGGCCCCTATGCCCACCGTCCGGGCTATGACTTCATCATCCAGGGGATGGGCGGAATCATGGATGTCACCGGCGCGGCCGACGGCGAGCCGATGAAGTGCGGGGTTGCCTTCGCCGACATCTTCACCGGGCTTTATGCGGTCATCGCCATCCAGGCGGCGCTCGCCCACCGTGACAGGACTGGCGAGGGGCAGCACATCGATATGGCCCTGCTCGACAGCCTGGTCGGCGTGCTCGCCAACCAGGCGCTGAACTATCTGGTATCGGGCAAGGCGCCGCGCAGGCTCGGCAATGCTCACCCCAACATCGTACCGTACCAGGCGTTCCCGACCGCCGACGGGTTCGTCAACATCGCGGTCGGTAACGACGATCAGTTCCGCAGCCTGACAGCCGTGCTCGGTGTCCCGACGCTCGCCGACAACCCGGACTTCGCCCACAACAGTCAGCGGGTCACCAACCGGGAGCGGCTGATCCCGCTATTGACCGAGCGGACCGTTCGTTTCGCATCGGGCGAGCTGATCGATCAGCTCGTCAGCCACAATGTGCCGGCTGGGCCGATCAACACGGTGGCGGACGTGTTCGCCGATCCGCAGATGGTTGCCCGGGGGATGCAGTTGTCGCTGGAACGGACCGGTGGTGGGTCGGTGCCTTCGGTTCGCACGCCGATCCGCCTGTCCGGAACGCCGCTCCGCTACGATCGCCCGGCGCCGCAACTCGGCGCCCACGGCGATGATGTTCTTTCCGAACACGGCTACACCAGAGCCGAGATCGAGAAACTGAAAGCGTCGGGCGCCATCGGTCGGCGCCATCCGGCGGATTAGGACACTCGGGGGAACCAATATGTCGAAATGGCCGTTTGTGATCGCCGCCATCGGGGCCGGCGCACTGATCGCCTTGCAGCCCGGCATGAACGCCGAGGTTGCGCGGCGGCTGGGCAACCCGTTCGCGGCTGCCTTTATCTCGATCCTGGTCGCCTTTCTGGTGGCGCTCAGCTACGTGATCGCCACCCGCCAGCCGATCTCGTGGACGGCGATGAGCACCGTGCCCTGGTATCTCTGGCTCGCCGGGTCGATCGGTACGGTGTTCGTCGCCGCGACGCTTTGGCTCGCGCCGATCCTCGGGGCCGCGGGGCTGTTCGCCGCGATCGTCGCCGGCCAGATGATCATGGCGATGACAATCGACTGGTTCGGTTTCGGACCGTACCAGAGCCAGGGGCTCGATCCATTACGGTTGCTCGCCGTCGGACTGGTGCTCGCCGGGGTCGTTCTGTTTCAAAGGTCCGCATGAGCCGAGCCGTTGGCCGATGTTCGAACGCTTTGTCGGTTGTCGACTCATGATCAGCCGGCTACCATAATGGCCCTACCGCCCATCGCTCGCCTCGAACCGACGGCTCGACACGACCCGTATTTCTCGGGTCCGCGGCGCTGCCTTCCGCCGTCCCGCCCGTGCGCCGAGCAAAGACGGTCGAGCCTGTTCACGATCCTGCCAGACGGGGAATCCAATCATGACATACCAGCCGTCACCTGAACGCTACGAGCGCATCGCCTACCGCCGAACCGGGCGCAGCGGCCTGAAGCTGCCAGAGATTTCCCTCGGTCTCTGGCACAACTTCGGCCACAACGCCTTGCAGGATCGCGCCCGCGCGATGTGCCGGACGGCATTCGATCACGGCATTACCCATTTCGATCTGGCTAACAATTACGGTCCGCCACCCGGTTCGGCCGAGGAGCAGTTCGGCGATATCCTGCGCGCCGACTTCCGCGATCACCGCGACGAACTCGTCGTCTCGACCAAGGCTGGCTACATGATGTGGCCCGGCCCTTATGGCGAATGGGGGAGCCGCAAATACCTGCTGTCGAGCCTCGACCAGAGCCTCAAGCGGATGGGGCTCGACTACGTCGACATCTTCTATTCGCACCGGATGGATCCTGAGACGCCGCTGGAAGAAACCATGGGCGCCCTCGACACGGCCGTGCGGCAGGGCAAGGCACTCTATGTGGGCATCTCCTCCTACAACGCGGCGCGGACCGCGGAGGCCGCGGCTATCCTGCGCGATCTCGGCACGCCCTGCCTGATCCACCAACCAAGCTATTCAATCCTCAACCGCTGGATCGAGGATGACGGGCTGCTCGACGTGCTCGGGAACGAGGGTATCGGCTGCATATGCTTCTCGCCGCTGGCCCAGGGCCTTCTCAGCGACCGCTACTTGTCGGGCGTGCCGGAGGGCAGCCGCGGCGCCAGCGGATCACCGGCCTGGCAGGATCGGTTCCTGAGCGAAGAAAACCTCAACGCCATCCGCGGCCTCAACGAGATCGCCAAGCGTCGCGGCCAGTCGCTGGCGCAGATGGCCATCGTCTGGGCGCTGCGCGACCCACGCATGACAACGGCGCTGATCGGTGCCAGTCGTCCTGAGCAGATCGTTCACCTGGCGGAGGGACTCGGCAACAACAGCTTCGACGATACGGAGCTTGCCGAGATCGACACGCTCGCCAAGGATGGCAACCTCAATATCTGGAAACGATCGAGCGACTCGTAGAAGGTAAATCCTGATGAGCAACGGCAAGTCGCATCGCGGACTCCGCAGCGCCCGCTGGTTCGCTTCCAGCGGGCTGCGGGCCTTCGGTCATCGTTCTCGCACCTTGCAGATGGGCTACGCCTATGAGGATTTCATGGGCAAGCCGGTGGTGGCGATCATCAACACCTGGTCGGATCTGCAGTCGTGCCACGCCCATTTCCGAACGCGGGCCGAGGAGATCAAGCGGGGTGTCTGGCAAGCCGGCGGCTTCCCGGTAGAGCTTCCAGCGCTGTCGTTGTCGGAAACCTTCGTCAAGCCGACCACGATGCTTTACCGCAACATGCTCGCGATGGAGGTCGAGGAACTGCTGCGATCGCATCCTGTCGACGGCGTCGTGCTGATGGCTGGCTGCGACAAAACCACGCCGGCGACGCTGATGGGTGCGATCAGCATGGACCTGCCGACCATCGTGATGCCTGCCGGACCGATGCTGCGCGGCAACTATCACGGCGAGGTGTTGGGGTCGGGCAGCGATGTCTGGAAATACTGGGCCGAGAAGCAGGCCGGCAAGATATCCGAAGACGAGTGGCGAGCGATGGAATCGGGCATCGCCCGTAGCTACGGCACATGCATGACGATGGGCACGGCGTCGACGATGACCGCGCTCACCGAGACCCTGGGTATGACCTTGCCGGGTGCGTCATCCATTCCGGCACCGGATTCGGGCCATGCCCGCATGGCGACAGCATGCGGTCGCCGGATCGTGGCGATGATCGGCGAAGATCTGAAGCCGTCGGACATCCTGAGTCGCGCGTCGTTCGAGAACGCGCTGGTGGTCCAGATGGCGCTGGCCGGCTCGACCAACGCGATCATCCATCTGATCGCGATGGCCGGTCGTGCCGGGGTCGACATCGGGCTTGACGATTTCGACCGGGTCGCGCGCAAAGTGCCGGTGCTCGCCAATGTCCGGCCGTCGGGGGCCTTCCTGATGGAGGATTTCTACTACGCAGGTGGGCTGCCGGCGCTGCTCCGCGAACTCGGCGATCGGCTCGATCTGTCGGCGATGACGGTCACCGGTGCCGACCTGGGCGCGGCGCTCGGCGGTGCCGGAACCTACAACAGCGAGGTCATTCGCCCACTCGACAGCCCGGTGTCCGATGCGCTTGGAATGGCCGTTCTGCGCGGCAACCTCGCACCCAACGGCGCGGTCATGAAGCCGTCGGCGGCCGAACCGCGCCTGCTGAAGCACTCGGGTCCCGCCCTGGTGTTCAAGGACTATGACGAGATGGACGCGGCGATCGATCGGGACGATCTTCCGGTGACGCCGGATCATATCCTGGTGCTGCAGAACGCCGGGCCGGTTGGCGGACCGGGCATGCCCGAATGGGGGATGCTGCCGATCCCGCGCAAGCTCCTCAAGCAAGGCGTGCGCGATATGTTGCGTATTTCCGACGCGCGGATGAGCGGCACCAGCTACGGCGCCTGCATCCTGCACGTGGCCCCGGAAGCCTATGTCGGTGGCCCGCTCGCCGCGGTGCGCAACGGCGACCTGATCTCGGTCGACGTCGATAAGCGCTCACTCGAACTCGAAGTGCGCGAGTCGGAGATCGCTCGACGGCTGGAAGAGTGGCAACCGCCGAAACGCGATTACCCGCGCGGCTACAATCAACTATTCGCCCAGCATATCCAGCAGGCCGACAAGGGCTGCGATTTCGACTTCCTGGCCGGAACCGAACCGATCCCCGAGCCGGACATCCACTGACGATCGAGACTTGCCGCGCCAGAGGCGTTAGTCGCCTAGCAGGACGGTGACGACTCCCGGATAGGCGAGGAGCACCGCCAGGGCCAGAAGCTGGATGCAGATAAACGGCAGGAAGCCGCGAAAGATATCCGTCAGCGATATATGCGGTGGCGCGACCGATTTGAGGTAGAACGCGGCCGGACCGAAGGGCGGCGAGAGGAAGCTCACCTGCATGTTCATGGTGAACAACACGCCGAACCAGATCGCCACGAATTTGGGATCGATCCCGCCGAGGAAGCCGAGTTCCTCGACCGGCAGCCGCACGACGATGGGCAGGAACACCGGCATGATCAGAAGGACGATGCCGACCCAGTCCATGAACATGCCCATGATCAGGAAGATCAGCATCATCGCCAGGATGACGCCCATGGTCGGCAACTCCCAGCCCACGATCAGGTTGGCGACGTAGGTCGGTCCGCCGGAGAGCGTATAGGCGGCGGCGAGCGACGCGGCGCCGATGGTGACCCAGATGATCGTGCCGGTCGATTTCATCGTGCGCATCAACGCGTCCCAGACGACGTCGAACGACATCTCACGGCGCAATGCGGTGATGACGAAAACAGCGACCACGCCCATCGCTGCCGCTTCGGTGATGCCGGTGACGCCGCCGTAGATCGAGCCGAGCACGACGCCGATGACGACCAGCGGCGGCACCAGGCCCTTGCCCATGTCCCACGATTGCGCGGCTCGCGCTCGTCCGAACACGAAGAAAAGGAGTGCCATGGCGATGATCAGTATGCCTATCAGCCAGGGCAGGTGAGCGACCGTGCCGAGCGGCGGCGGCTCGACCCCCTCGACGATCGCGTTGGCTCCTGTCACCGTCAGGAACAATGCCCGAACCAGCAGCAGCGCCGTTGCTCCGGCGACCATGATCGTCATGAAGCTTGCGAACAGCGTGCCTTTTTCGGCGCCTTGCGGCATCTCGGGATCCGGCTCCGGTAGCGGTGCCTGATCCGGGTTCAGCCGGGTTCGGACGATGATGTAGATGATGAAAAACGACGCGAGCATGAAGCCCGGCAGGAAGGACGCCGTGAACAGCGACTTGATCGATGTCTCGGTGATCAGCCCGTAGAAGATCAGGACGATCGACGGCGGGATCATGGTGCCGAGCGAGCCGGACGCACAGATGGTCCCGATCGCGAGGTTCTGATTGTAGCCGAGGCGCAGCATCTGCGGCAGCGCGATCAGGCCAAGCAACACCACTTCGCCGCCGATGATGCCGGACATGGCCGCCATGATCACCGCAAGCACCGAGGTGACGATGGCGATGCCGCCGCGGGTCCGCGACAGCCAGACATTAAGCGAGTCATAGGCCGCCTTGGCGATCCCCGATCGCTCCAGCAACGCCGCCATGAAGATGAATAAGGGGACAGAGATCAGGACGTAGTTGGTCATCTGTCGGTAGATCGACTGGGCGACCACCGCGAGAGGACCGCGGCCGAAATCACTGAACAGCAGGTCCGGGCCGAACTTCAGGATCAGAACGCCAACCGCCAGCGCCGCCGAGGCAAAGCCGAGCGGCATGCCGATCGCCAGAAGCACGAACATGGCGATCAGCAGGAGAAGCGAAAGTGTGCCGATGTCCATCGGATCAGTCCTTGAGGGTCCGACGGATCAATTCGATCTCGGTCTCGTCGATATCTTCGATCGGTGCGTGCGACTCCGGCGCCTTGTTCCAGTCGGCGATCAGGTTCGACAGCGCCTGGATCGCCACCATCGCGATGATGATGAGGATCGCTGGCTTGACGGTCGCGGGGATCGGCGGGTCCCAGGCCGTGCCGAATGTCTCCATCCGGAAGAACTTATCGCGGGCTTCGTTGTAGCCGCCCCAGATCAGAGCGAAGGTGAACCCCCAGATCAGCCCGACCGAAACCACGTCGGATGTCTTGCGCATCCAGCGGGGCATGATGTCGTAGATGATGTAGATGCGGATGTGACTACGCTGCTGCATGGCGTAGAGCCCGGCGAGCAGAAAGACGAACCCGGCGATCCAAAGCGACAGCTCGTTGGCCCACAGTGTCGGCTTGTCGAAGACGTAGCGCGACACGACTTCGTAGAACATCACGAAAACCACTGACGCGATGGCAACCATCGCGATACGGGCGCAGACCAGGCTGACGATGTCGAAAAAGCCATCGGGCTCCGGCTCGATTGCGCCACGAATGTCGGAGAAGTAGAGACCGGTGAAGAGCAGCGCGAGTGCGCCGACGATTTCGGTGACAAGAACGATCGTGTGCTCGTGGGGCTGGAGGAACTCCTTCATCCCGAAGCCGGTGTCGAAGAACAGCGCACCAGCGATTTGGCCGACGATCAGGATGGCAAGAACGCCGACGAAGCCGATCATCGCCAGGCGGACCGGCCGCCGCGCCGAACCGAGCCAGACGCTCTGCCCTTGTGTCGTCATCGGTGATCTCCCGTTGGCTCAAGAAGCCGCGTGGCGAGCCGGTTAGGGCTCGCCAAACGGCATCTTGGTAATCGCACGGGAGACGTCAGTCGAGGAGGCCGATCTGCTTCATCCAGGCCTTGTGCGCATCGACGAGAGCACGGGCTTCCGGTGTCTTTTCGGCCCATCCTTCCCAGGCCGTCTGAGCGGCTTGGCGGAAAGCAGCGCGATCTTCCGAGCTCCAATCGTAGAGCGTGACACCCTCCGCGACCAGCTCGGCCGCCGCTTCGCGGTTGGCGACGTCAAAGGCGAGCGTCGTCTGGAGCGCCAGCTTCTGGGCCGCGACCTCGATGATGCGCTGGATATCCTCAGGCAACCCGTTCCAGACCTCGAGGTTGAACGTGACGTGGTCCATCGGCATCGAATGGAAGCCAGGGAACGTCGCGTGTTTCACGATGTCGTAGAGGCCGAGGCCAACGTTATTGGCGAGCGACGATGCGTCGGCTCCGTCGATGATCCCGGTTTCCAGCGCCGTGAAGATCTCGGTGAAATCCATCACGATCGGGGAGGCGCCGAGTTCGGCGAAAATCTCGGTTTCGAGGCCGGGCGGCGAACGGAACTTCCAGTCCTTCAGGTCATCGGGACCGGCGAGTGGTGTCGATGAGGACATCGACTCCTGTCCGGCAGCCCACCAGCCGACCAGGTGCATACCGTGCGCATTGTAGAGTTCGTTGGCCGCATCGAGACCGCCGCCATGATAGAGGAAGCCGTAGAGTTGATAGGGATTGTCGTAGCCGCCCATCGGATCGCCGACGAACTGGAAGGCAGGGTTCTTGCCGGTCTGGTAGGCGGCACCGTGCATCTCGCCATCGAGGATACCGGAGGCCGCGGCGTCAAAGCCTTCGGTCGAACCGACCACGGACGATGACCAGAACATTTCGATCTTGACGCGCCCACCCGACATCACCTCGACATCATCGATGAACGACTGGGCCAATTGGCCCGACATGTTTTCCGGTGTGTAGTGGGTCTGCATGCGCAGGGTGAATTCCTGCGAAAAGGCGCTTCCCGCGGTTGCAACCAGCGCTGTCGCGGCAGCGCCAACCAGAGCCAGACGCAATCGATTGGCGGACGATTTGGACATATGCGTTTCCTCCTGATGTCCCCACGGCCGGTTTGCCCGGTCGCTTCTGCGATCTTAGAGCCGTTTTCGCTCCGCACAACGCGCCACGTGCCAGAGCCGCCACGGTCTTCGCTACCATCACGATGCGAGGATCGAAGTCAACCGATTGCATTTGTTTATGAATGCGCTATGGCGGCCGACTGGGTGAGGAGACGTTCGCCACCGGCGCCCGGCAACTGATGCTCAGGCCTGCATGCGATCAGGGCGATGGGCCCTCAAGCCGCTCGAACACCAGCATGGTGAAGATGTCGAAGCTCTTCACGGCCTGCCGGTCGACGAGTTTGAGTTCAGGGCGGCCGAGAACCTGATCGATCGGGAAGTCGGGCCGCCAGCCGAGGCGCGATGAGAAGCGCGACAACCACCGTTCGGCCCAGGCGCGCGGGCCTTTGTCGACCGAGAAATGGCTGACCAGGATCACGCGCCCACCTGGCTTTACCACGCGGACGATTTCGGAGAGCACCCGCTGCGGGTCCGGCACGACCGTGATGACGAACATCGCCATCGCCGCATCGAAGCTTTGGTCCTCAAAAACCAGTTGACCGGCGTCCATTTCCTCGAGCGCCTCGACATGGTCGAGGCTGCTTGTCGCAACGCGCTTGTTGGCCATGTCGAGCATATCGCGACTGAGATCGATGCCGACGACGCGATGCTTCCGGTCGTAAAGCGGGAGAGAGATACCGGTGCCGACCCCGACCTCAAGGACCCGGCTGGACGGCAGCTTGTTCATTTCGGCGACGGCGATCCGACAGGGGCGAGCGGTAAAGGCACCGAAGACACGATCGTAGATCGGCGCCCAGCGGGCATAGGCGGCGACCACATGGGAATCGTCGATGGTAGCAAGCTCAATGTCGGACTTCGGCGTAACTGTGGGCGCGTTGGCTTCGCCCTTGGGCTCGACCATATCCGCTCCTACAACGCCGGTGCCGCGGTATCGGCTTCGACGAGCCTCCGCAGTGCGACCTCGGCTTCGGACGCGTGCTCCGATCGTTCGATCCAGCCGCCGCCGAGCACACGCGCGGTGTCGCCCTCACTGTCGTAGAAGACGCAGGCCTGCCCAGGTGCGACGCCGGTCTCGCCCGACGTCAGATCGACGAGGACGTGCCCGTCTTCCACGATCATCCGCGCCGGCATCGGCGGCCGGGTGGAGCGCACCCGCGCGTAGAGATCGATGCCATCGGCGGGCAGGTCCACCATGGGTGTGTCGCCCAGCCAGTTCACCGCGCGCAGATGAAGTCGACGGGTCTCCAGTGCCTCGCGCGGGCCGACGATGACCTGCCGCCCCTCCGGGTCCAGGTGGACGACATAGAGCGGTTCGCCCAGCGCAATGCCGATGCCCCGGCGCTGGCCGATCGTATAGTTGATAATGCCATCATGCTTGCCGAGCACCCGGCCGTCGAGATGGACGATGTCGCCGGGCTCGGCAGCGGTTGGCCTGAGCTTGCGGATGACGTCGGCATACCGTCCGTTGGGGACGAAGCAGATGTCCTGGCTGTCCGACTTCTCGGCGACCGGCAGGCCGAGATCGCGGGCGGCGGCGCGGGTCTCGGCCTTGGTGAGCGTGCCGAGCGGGAAGCGCAGGAAGTCGAGCTGGGTCTGGGTCGTCGCGAACAGAAAGTAGCTCTGGTCGCGCTCACGATCGACGGGTCGGTAGAGCGCGCGGTGATCGTCATGGGGCTCGGAGCGTACATAGTGGCCGGTCGCCAACGCATCGGCGCCGAGCTGCTCTGCAGTGTCGAGCAGGTCGGCGAACTTGACCGTCTGGTTGCAGGCGATGCACGGCACCGGTGTCTCGCCGGCGGCGTAGCTTTCGGCGAACGGGTCGATGACGGCTTCGCGGAAGCGCTCCTCGTAGTCGAGGACGTAGTGCGGGATGCCGAGCGCCTCGGCTACCCGCCGTGCGTCGTGAATGTCCTGACCGGCACAGCACGCACCCTTGCGATGGGTCGCGGCGCCATGGTCGTAGAGCTGCAGGGTAACGCCGACGACATCGTAACCAGCGCGGCGGAGCAATCCGGCGACCACCGATGAATCGACGCCGCCCGACATGGCGACGACCACACGGGTATCTTCAGGCCTGCCGGGGAGGTTCAGATCGTAACGCATGAAAAAAGATTTCTGGTGCCGTACCGCGCGATCGCCTCAGGGGCCTTGGAAACGATTGAACTATAATGGCGATCCGGTTCGCTTCAAGGCGAGAGGCCGGCGTTTTTCGCGGCTCCGGCCTGCAAGCCTTTACAAATCTTACCGAATTGTTGCGGGCTACTTAGGCAAATTTTAAAGCCGACCCTCTACCGTCGCGGGCCTGGACGGGTCAGGACGAGTACGAGAGTAGAATGGCCGATCAGGTTCGTCCGCGTGTGAAGTATGTGATCGGGCCCGATGGGAGCCCACTGACGATCGCCGATCTTCCCCCGCGGGACACAAAGCGATGGGTGATCCGCCGCAAGGCGGAGGTGGTCGCTGCCGTTCGCGGCGGGCTACTGAGCCTCGAAGAGGCGTGCAGCCGCTATACCCTCACGGTCGAAGAATTTCTGTCCTGGCAGAAATCGATCGACCAGCACGGGCTGGCCGGACTGCGCACGACGCGTATCCAGCAATATCGCGACTGAACCAATTTCCATCCGGCAGATCAGCCGCTCATCGATACTTCAGCCCGAAAGCGCGCGTCAGCGGCATGATCGATCTGTTGCGTCCGCGCCGTCGTCACAGTAGTCGGGCGTGATCGCCCAAGCCGTTACTCGATCCGCCCGCGCCCGATGCTCTACCCCGGAATCGACCCATACGATCACGGCATGCTCGACGTCGGCGATGGCCAGCGGATCTATTGGGAGGTCTCCGGTCATCCCGATGGTCTGCCGGTGGTCGTCTTGCATGGCGGCCCGGGCTCCGGATCCTCGCCTGGCTCTCGTCGTTTCTTCGATCCGAGCCGGTATCGGATTGTTCTCTTCGATCAGCGCCAGTGTGGCCGGAGTACGCCGCATGCGAGTGATGCCGACGTCGATTTGTCGGTGAACACCACCGGACATCTGGTGGCCGACCTTGAGCATTTACGACATCATCTGGAGGTCGACCGCTGGTTGATTTTCGGAACCTCGTGGGGATCTACGCTCGGGCTCGTCTACGCACAGGAGCATCCGGACCGGGTGACGGCGATGGTTCTTGCCGGCGTAACCATGACGCGCCGGTCGGAAATCGATTGGCTCTACCGGGACATTGCGCCGCTGTTTCCGGAACAATGGGTACGCTTCCGCCAAGGCGCGGCCGTCGAGCCCCAAGACCGTGATCTCGTCGCGGCCTACTATCGACATCTCGCCAATCCCGATCCGGCGGTGCGGGAGAAGGCGGCCGCGGACTGGCACGACTGGGAGGCCGTCTCGGTCTCGATCGATCCGGATGCTGCCAGGCCAAGCCGCTGGTCGGACCCCGCCTACCGGATGGCGCGAGCGCGGATCGTGACACACTACTTCCACCACGCTGCCTGGCTGGAGGACAATATCCTGCTCAAGCGTGCGGACAAGCTGTCGGCAATCCCTGGCCAATTGATTCAAGGCAGGCTCGACCTGATGGCGCCGCTGGTCACCGCCTGGGAATTGGCCAAGGCGTGGCCCAACGCGCGGCTCGTCGTTGTGCCACGCGCCGGCCACTCCACTGCCGATGTCGGCATCGCCGAGGCGATCGTCGCTGCCACGGACGACTTCGCCGATCGTCTGACTTGAGAAAGCGCTGCCGCTACAGCGTTGTCGCGACCCCACGTTCCGGGATCAGGACCCGATCCTTCTCGTCGCCCATCTCGGACAGGAAATCCTCGGCCGTCCCATGCAGGGCCGGGAACGTCCCATAGTGGCACGGAACAATCGTGTCGAAGGCGAAGAACCGCCGGCAGGCCATGGCGGCGAGTTTCGGTCCCATGGTGAAACGGTCGCCGATCGGAACGATACCGATCTTCGGTGCGTAAATCTCGTTGATCAGCGCCATGTCGGAGAAGATATCCGTATCGCCCATGTGCAAGAGGGTCTTCTCGCCGGGGGCTTCGATCACGACGCCGTTGGGATTGCCAAGATAGACCGACTGCCCCTCGACGACCGTGCCCGACGAATGCCACGCCTGCACGAACGCCACCGCGAATGGCCCGAAGTCGACGCGCCCGCCGGTGTTCAGCGGGCTGTAGTCATCGATGCCATGGCCTTCCACGAAGCGGCAGACTTCGAACGACGCCACGAGTGTCGCGCCGGTGGCCTTGCAGATTTCCACGGTCGATCCCGTATGGTCGTCATGCCCGTGGGTCAGCACGACATGGGTGGTGTCGGCATAGGCGGCGGCGTGGTCGCCGGTGAAGGTAGGGTTGGCCAGAAACGGATCGATCATGATGACGGCATCATCGAGATCGATCCGGAAAGCGGAGTGGCCGAACCACGTGAGTTTCATTGACTGTCCTCCGAAAGCATGGCCACACCTTGTCTCGCACTCCGCGAGCCAACACCAGAGGGAAACCGGCATGCCCGACTTAAGCCAGGCCGACCCGCTCGCGGTCCTGCCGCCGGACGGATCGCTGATGGGGCTGGACCTCGGCACCAAGACGATCGGTCTCGCCGTCTCCGATGCCGGTCGCCGCGTGGCGACACCGTTGACGGTGATCCGGCGGACCAAGTTTCGCGATGATGCGGCGGCGCTTCTCAATCACTGCGATGCCCGGCAGATCGCGGGCCTCGTGATCGGCCTGCCGATCAATATGGACGGATCGGAAGGGCCGAGGGCTCAGGCGACCCGGGCGTTTGTACGCAACCTAGCGAAGCTCACCGACTTGCCGGTGGCATTCTGGGATGAGCGGCTGTCGACCGCAGCCGTGACCCGCACCCTGCTCGAGGCCGATGCGAGTCGCCAGCGGCGAGAGGCCGTGGTCGACAAGATGGCGGCGGCCTACATCCTTCAGGGCGCGCTCGATCGGCTGCGCCGAGCCTAGACCGACCGAGCGGGCCATCGCGGTCAGCGCGGATGGACCCATTTCGGCAGGTACGAATAGGCATCCACGTCCTTGGCGGCGAACGACAGACCGCTGTCGGATAGAAGCGACTGCAGCCGGCCCTTGTTGAAGGCGTCAAGGGTTTCCGTGCAGCCGCCGATGTGTTCGCCGCCGACGAAAACCTGGGGGATGGTCGGGACCGAGATGCGCTCGCGCAGCGCCGCTCGGATGTCGCCGCCCCAGTTGTCCTCCTGATAGTCGACCGAGTCGAGATCGACGGATCGATAAGCCACGCCGATATCGGCGAACATGCGCCTGATCGACCACGAGAACTCGCACCATTCGAGGGCGAAAAGCACCACCGGCTCATCGGTCGAGGTCACAACCTGATCGACGAACGCAACCGCCTTCGGGGTGGCGGCGTCGGGCGCGGCCTTCCCGTCGGCCGGCGGTGGTTCCGGCGCGACATCGAAACGATAGCGCGGCGTCGAGGCAGCGATCTCCTTTTCCGCGTCGGTCATGTCCTCCGGCACGTCCTCGAACAGCGGGGTGGAGAGGTAGCGCTCGCCGGTATCGGGGATCATGCAGAGAATGGCCGTCCCTTTCGGTGCGCGCTCCGCGATCGCCATGGCGCCCGCGAAAGTGGCGCCGCCGGAGATGCCGCAGAAGATACCCTCTTCCGTCGCCAGCCGCCGCGAGTACTCCAAGGCGTCGTCGCCCTTGATTGGAGCGACCTCGTCGATCCAGCCGGCCGCGATGGTGTCATGAGCGAGCTTGGGGATGAAGTCCGGCGTCCAGCCCTGCATGAGATGGGGCCGGAAATAGGGATGGCTTTTCGCCGGCATGCCGTTGTCCAGGTAGGCTTGGGGCGCGCCGCTGCCGATGATCGGGGCGTTGTCCGGCTCGCAGACGATCACCTTGGTCTCGGGGCGTTCTTTTTTCAGAACGCGCGACACGCCTTTGAGTGTGCCGGACGTGCCGGCGCCGGTCACCCAGTAGTCGAGCCGGCGCCCGTCGAAGTCGCGCAAGATTTCCGGCGCCGTGGTACGCGAATGCATGTCGGCGTTCGCTTCATTCTCGAATTGATGGCAGAGGAACCAGTCATGCTTCTCGGCAAGCTCGATCGCCTTGGCGAGCATGCCGGTGCCCTTTTCCGAGGCTGGGGTCAGAATGACCTTGGCACCGAGGAACCGCATGAGCTTGCGGCGCTCGACGCTGAAGTTTTCGGCCATGGTGACGACCAGAGGGTACCCCTTGCGGGCGCAGACCATGGCAAGGCCGATGCCAGTGTTGCCACTGGTCGCTTCGATCACCGTCTGGCCGGGTTTCAGCGACCCGTCCCGTTCCGCCGCCTCGATCACCCCGAGGGCGAGACGGTCCTTCACCGATCCCATCGGGTTGAAGGCTTCGAGCTTGACGAACAGGTCGATGCCATCCGGCGCCAGCTTGTTGATCCGAACCACGGGCGTGTCGCCGACGGTTCCGAGGATGTCTTCGTAGATTCCGGTCATGACTTTATCTCTATGCGGGCGGACAAACCGCAGGGGACTGATGGCGTCGCAATATCAGGACGGATAAGGGGCCCGATAGGCATAATTTTCTGCGTTTTGAGCGTTTGGCGCTCGATGCACCTAGAATTCGCGCGGGCGAGCGAGTGCGGGGTTATAGATTTCACGTCGGAGGCCGCCTGTGACGATGGTCACAATGGCGACAAAACGCGCGGCCGCGAATTTTGAACCTGCAGTGTTGCGCACGGTCAGCTTGCCATCATAGCTTGGTGCTCAGCCCGGGGCGGGGCAACAGGGGATTCTGGGCAGCAGGAAATGATTTCGGCCATCGGAACGGCCGTCGTGGCAAGCTTGCTCTCGACGCCGTTCTCCTACACTTCGGAAGACACACTCGCGTGTCTTGCGGCAGACCAGGCGCGCGTCTCCGGCGATTACGCGGAAGCGGTTACGCTCTACGACCACTGCATCGACAACGTCGAACTCTCGGACGAAAACGCCGCGTATTACCATCTCGAACGCGGCAACTCGTACTATCAACTCGGCGCTTTCGACCGCGCCATCACGAACTACGACATCGTCCTCGGCTTCGATTCCGAGAACCTGGCTGCGTTCTTCAACCGTGGACTGGCGAATTACTACCAGGGGCGGCTGAACCGCGCGCTCGCTGATTTCGACCGGTACATCGAGCTCGATCCGGAAGACGCCGGCGCATTCACCAATCGCGGCGATATCTATGTCGATAAGGGCCAGCCGGATAAGGCGATTGCCGATTACGACACGGCTATCACGGTCGACCCCGAATTCGCCCGTGCCTACAACCGCCGCGGTAATGCTCACCGTCGCCAGGGCGCATACGACAAGGCGATCACCGACCATCAGGAGGCGATCCGTCTCGAGCCCGAACGCGCGATCGGATATCTCAACCTCGGGATCGATTATTATCGCAAGGGCGATCTCGATCAGGCGATCCGCAACTACGATCGATCGATCCGGATCGACCCCGACGATGCCACCGGCTACTTCAACCGCGGACTGGCCCTTCTGGAACGGGGCGAACTCGATCTGGCGATCGCCGACTACGACTCGGTGATCGACATCGATCCGTTTTACGCGGCGACGTTTCATGATCGCGGGTTGGCCTATTATCGGAAGGGCGACTACGACCGTGCGCTCGCCGACTTTGAAATGGCGATCCACTTGGACCATGACTTCGCGCTTGCGTTCTTCAATCGCGGCCTCGTCTACAAAGACAAAGGCGAAATCGAGCAGGCGATCGCCAGCTTTGGCGACGGACTGTTCTACGATCCCAACGACCCGGATGCCTATTATGCGCGCGGTTCGGCATATCGCCTCAAAGGCAGTCTCGACAGCGCCATACAAGATCTCACCGAGGCCATCGGGCTGGAACCGGGATACGCCGCCGCTTACGACGAGCGGGGCGCGGCTTTTTGGGACAAAGGGCAGGATCTGCTTGCCATCGCCGACTTCGATGCGGCGATCGAACTCGATCCCGATCTCGTTTCCGCCTATAGGAATCGCGGCGAAGTCCACCGCCTGAGAGGAGAAAACGACCGCGCGATCGCCGACTTCAGCGCTGTTATCAGACGCGCTCCGGAAGACGCAGACGCCTACCTTCAGCGGGCGCTCGCCAAGAGGAACGATGGTCTGCCCTTGGCAGCAATTGCCGATTTTGATGTCGCCATTGCCTTCGATCCGGAGAACGCCGACGCTTACAACGATCGCGGCCTGACGTATCAAAGTCAGGGCCAGCTCGATCAAGCGATCGCTGACTACAATGCAGCCATCCGGATTAGGCCAAACTTCGCCTGGGCCTTCAATAACCGCGGGAACATCTACAGAAGACAGGGAGAGGTCGACCGCGCGATTGCTGACTACAACACCGCGCTGCGTATCGATCCCAGCTACGCGGTCGTGCATCGTAACCGAGGCTTGGCTTATCGGCAGAAAGGTGCCTTTGACAGAGCGGTTGCCGATTACGATGAGGCAATTCGCCTTAATCCGCAGTATCGGTCGGCCTACCTTAACAGGGGTAACGCGCATCTCGATCAGGGGATGATCGATGAGGCGATTGCCGACTACGACGTGGCGATCCGCCACGATCCCGACGACGCGGTGGCCTTCCGTAATCGTGGCCTCGCTTACGACCGAAAAGAAGAATTCGACCTGGCAATCGCCGACTACACTGAGGCGATACGCCTCGATCCGGAACTTCTCGATGCCTATAACGATCGCGGCACGGCGTTGAAAGACACGGGCGAATTGTACCCAGCCATCGCAAACTTCACGACCGCGATTCGCATCGATCCGACCTACGTTTACGCTTACAACAACCGTGGCGTCGCATATCGGGATCTCGGTGAGCTCGATCTGTCGATCGCCGACTTTGACACCGTCCTTGGCCTCGAACCCGACAACGCGTTTGCCTACCGCCAGCGCGCCAAGACGTACGAGCGCAAAGGCGAGCACGACCGCGCGATTGCGGACTACAGCGCCCTCATCAACATCAATCCTGAAAACGCCCGCGCTTACTATGACCGCGGATTGCTACGGCAAGAAAGGGGTGAGTTCGATCAGGCGATTTCGGACTACGGCCGTTCGGCCAGTTTAGACGCGGATTTCGCCTGGCCAGTGAACAATCGGGGCAATGTCTATTTCGCGATGGAGGATCTTGACCGGGCGATTGAAGACTACAGCCTGGCAATTGAGATAGCCCCTGAATATGCCGTAGCCTTTCGCAACCGGGGCTTAGCCCACAAAAAGAAGGGCGAGCTGGAACAGGCAATTCGAGATCTCAGCGAGTCAATCCGGATCGACCCGGATTACGTCGACGCTTACAACGACCGGGGACGGGTACACAGAGATCAAGGTCAGCTTCAACTGGCCATTGCCGACTTCACCGAAGTAATCCGCCTTGATCCCAGCTATGTCCATGGCTTCAACAACCGTGGCCTGTCCTACCTGGATTTAGGCGAACTCGATCTGTCAATTGCCGACCTCGACACGGCCATTGAGCTCGATCCAAACTATGCCGCCGCGCTGAGGAACCGTGGTGTTGCCCATCGACGGAAAGGAGACCTCGACAGAGCGTTAGCCGACCATGACGCTGCTCTGATATTGGAGCCGGGCAATGCGAGGGGTTACAACGGTCGCGGATTTGCCTACAGCAAAAAAGGCAACCTGGATCGCGCAGTAGAGGACTATAGCGCTGCGATCGACATAGATCCGAATTTCGCGCTCGCATACTACAACCGAGGTCGCGCGCTCCAAACAATGCGTCGACTGGACGCCGCAATCGCAGATTTTGATGCAGCGATCCGTCTAGATGCAAACTATGCGGGCGCCTACAACCAGCGCGGTATCGCTCACTATGATAAGAGCGACTTCGATCAGGCGATCGCGGACTACAGCTCCGCCGTCGACATCAACCCCAAGGGCTCATGGCTGTTCAACAACCGTGGCAACGCCTACCGCGAAAAGGGCGAATACGATCGCGCCATCGCCGACTACGACACCGCGATCAGTCTCAATCCGGAATATCTTCTAGCGATCAAAAACCGGGCTGTTGCCAATCGACGCAGCGGCAACGTCGAAGCTGCCATTCGCGATCTACGCGGGGCGCTTGAGTTGGATGACGAATACGCCCAAGCCTACCTCGAATTGGGGCGTGCTTATCGTGCTGAAGGCAATTTGGACAAGGCGATCGCCAACTATGGTTTGGCGATTTCGCTCGAACGTGGGTACAGCTCCGCCTACAACAGCCGGGGCATCGCGTTTCGAGAAAGAGGCGAACTCGATCGCGCCATCGCTGATTTCGACAAGGCGATCAAATACGAACCAGACTACGCTGCCGCCTTTCGTAATCGTGGCTTAGCTTACCGGCAGCGCGATAATCTTGATCAGGCGATCGAGGACTACACCACCGCCATTGGCCTTAGTCCGAGTTCATCCTCGGCCTATTCCGGCCGAGCGCATGCCTATCTGGACAAGGGCGACACCAAGGCGGCAATCGCCGACCTCCGTGAAGCGATTCGCCTCAAACCAGAAGGGCACAGCGGCTACAACGCGCTTGCCTGGGCGCTCTATTTGTCGAACGATCCGGAACAGGCAAAGCCGCTGGTTGAGCAGGCCCTAAGCATCGCGCCGCAGGACGTGCATGCCATCGACACCCAGGCCCACATCATCGCCGCGCTTGGCCGCACCGACGATGCCGTTGCTGCCTTTGAGCGTGCGATGGACGCGGGCGGCGAGGAGCAGATCCGGACGTATCAGGCCGCGTTGGCCGAGCATGGATACGATCCCGGGCCGGTAGACGGGATCTATGGGGCCGCGACGTCGCGGGCTTTGCGCGCCTGCATCGAGGCCGGTTGCCGATTGCTGGACTAACGGGCGGCTCAAGCAGCCAGAGCCCTAGTGGTTCGACTCCGACATTTGCTACCCCTTGCAACACCCGCTCAGGCAAATGTCGGAGTCATAAGAACCACTAGCAAGTCTATGTTTCTAGTGGAACTTTTGAATTCGACATTTGAGCGAGAGCTTGGCCGCACATGGGACTCAAATGTCAAATTCGTTCCACTAGTCGATGTCCCCGAGGTCTTCCTCGAGTTCAGCCATCTGCTCGCCGCCGGCCATCAGGTTCAGCACTTCCTCACGACTCTTGTCGCCGCGGTTGAAGCGGGCGGCAACCCGCCCCTGTATGAGGACGACGAAACGGTCGCCGACGGCCATGGCATGACGGGCGTTGTGGGTGATGAACACAATCGCGACGCCCTCGGCACGGGCCTGGCGCATGAAGCGCAGGACGATCGCGGCTTCCTTTACCCCGAGCGCCGAGGTCGGCTCGTCGAGGATCAACACCTTCGCGCCGAAATACATCGCACGCCCGATGGCGAGCACCTGACGTTCGCCGCCGGACATGGTCCCGACCAGTTGATCGCCGTCGGACACGCGGGTGATGCCGAAGCGGCGGATCTGTTCGAGGGCGACGCTGTTGGCCGTGGCGGCATCGAAGCGCTGAAACGGACCGCGCCCCTTGGTCGGCTCGGCGCCGAGGAAGAAGTTGCGGCCGACGCTCATCATCGGGATGCTGCCAACGTCCTGGTGGACGGTCGCGATGCCGTAGCGGCGGGCGTCCCGCGGCCCCGAAAACCGCGTTTCCTCGCCTTGGTAGTAGAGCGTTCCGGACGTCGGCTGATGGTAGCCGGACAGGATCTTGATCAGCGTCGACTTGCCGGCGCCGTTGTCGCCGAGCAGACACAGGATCTCGCCCGGCATGACCTCCATGGAGACATCTTCCAGCGCGCTGATGCGGGCGAACGACTTTGACACATCGCGGAGTTCGATCAGCGGCGGCGCAGGCGGCATGGCCATGACCCCTAGCGCGCCGTCAACGCCAGACGGCGGACGTAGTTGTTGGCGAGCACCGCCGCGCCGAGCAGAACGCCGAGGAAGAGATTAATCCAGTCGGTGCTCCAGCCGGTGTAGAAGATGCCTGTCGAGATGACGCCGAAGATGGCGGTTCCGATGAAGATGCCGGAGACCGAGCCGTACCCGCCCCCGAGCAAAACACCACCGATCACCGCCACGATCGGGGCCTGGAACACATAGCCCATGCCATAGGTCGAATTGCCTGAATTCCACTGGACGCCCTGCAGGACGCCGACAAACGCGGCGGCGACCCCGGTCATGATGAACAGGATGATCTTGACGCGCTCGACCGGAACGCCAGCGCCGCGGGCCGCTTGCAGGTTGCCGCCGGTCGCGTAGATCCAGTTGCCGAAGACGGTTCGGCCGAGCAGCCATCCGCAGACAAGCGCGGTGAGGACCCACCAGAGGATCGAGATGTTCGCCTGTCCCCAGCGCGCGGCGAACACAGCGCGGGCCGACTCGGACTGGACGATGGAGCTCGACGTCACGTTAGCGATGAGGCGCGAGAATCCCATCGTCGCGCCGATGACAATGAAGTTGGTCGCCAGCGTTACGATGAAGGAGGGGAGGTGGGTCTTGACCACGACGAGCCCATTGGCGAGGCCGATCGCGCCGCCGAGAATGAGCGCAAGCGCGATCGCTGGCCAGATGGGCATATCGTAGAAGCTGGTGGCGATCGCGACGACCATCGAAGCCGCGCCAACCGTCGAACCGATTGACAGGTCGAACTCGCCGGAGATCATCAGCAGGCCAACCGGAATCGCGACGATGCCCAACTCGGCCGCAAGGTTGAGCCATCCCGCGGTGCCGTCGATCGAAACGAAACCGGTTCCGGTCGTGACGACGGCAAAGAACAGATAAGTCAGCACAAACGCAGCGAAAGCGCCGAACTCGGGCCGGTGCAGAATCGACTTCATGGCGACAAGTGCGGACCGGCGGTGTGGCGTCTGGGTGGCGTCATCGACGCGGATGGTAGCAGCCGGCCGAAGGCTGCTGAAGGTGCGGGTTCCGGCCGGCTCCATGGTCTCAGCTCTCCTTGATCAAGATGCGCCGCGGACGCCGGAGAACTGCTTGTTGACCTCCAGGGTCCGCTCGACGTTCGATTGATCGATGATGAGGGGACCGGTGGTGACCTGACCAATCGGATGCAGCCCGTAGTTCAGGTACTGATAAGCAGCCTGGATCGACATAAAGCCCTGCAGGTAAGGCTGCTGGTCCATCGCAAACGCGATATCGCCGGCCTTAATCGCCTCAAGCACCTCGTTTGACAGGTCCGCCGTGCCGATCATGACTTCGCCCTTACGGCCGACATCCTCGACTGCGCGCAAGGCGCTGATCGCAGGCACGGCGTTCAGCGTGTAGACGCCGTCGATGCCGTCATTGGCCTGGAGCGTCCCCTTGATCGCCTGCATCATCGCCTGGGGGTTGGTCGCGTCGCCGGTCCCGATCGTCTGGTACACGGTTTCCGCGCCGGCCTGTTCCATGGCGTCGATGTAACCGGTGCAGCGCGCTTCGACGGTCGGGTTGCCCGGAACCTGGTTGAAGCAGAGGCCCTTCTTGACGCCGGCGTCGGCTTGGATTTCACCGGCCTTATAACCCATCTGGTAAGGATCCTCGCCGATGAAGCCGAGGGACCCGTTCCCCTGCCACAGGGTCTGTCCGGAGTTGTGGATCAGCACAGGAATTCCCGCTGCCGTGGCTTCCTTGATCAGAGGGTCCATTCCGTCAGGAAAGAACTCGCCGACCAGCAGCATGCGCGGGTTGCGGCTGATCGCCTGCTGCAACAGTCGCGGATAATCGCTGGTCATGTTTGCCGTGTCGGTGACGGCAACATACTGATAGTCCAGTCCGAACAGCTCCGAGGCATCATCGAAGCCCTGCTTCACCGCGGCAAAGAACGGCCACGACAGCGGGCCACTGACCGCGATGATCGGGCCTTCATCATCGGCGCGGGCGTCGCTCGGGCCGAATGCGCCAAGGTTTGTCAGCATCACGCCGGCGAGCCCTAATGCCGCCGCGGCGCGTACCGCTCTCCCCGATATCCGCTTCATTGTCGTTATCACGGTCATTTGGGTTTCCTCCATCCTGGAACCGGCGCTTGAGCTGCCGTTTCGGCCGCTATCGTTGGGCATAAGCCGATGCATATCGCCCGCGCCTGATCAGAGACCAAACATGCCCGAGCGCCGTCTGTCAATAATTATTCAAGTTGAATGACTAATTGACATCGGTCCATGCCACCACTAGCGTGAGTGGCGGTCGCCACCTTGAAGGGCAGCGGTGGAAGACGGTAGACCTCCGTATCAACCTACTAGAATCATTGAATAAAAATGAGGATGACGGAGGAAGCGATGCGATCGGTGCTATGTTATGGGGACTCGAACACCTATGGCCAAACGACCGCCAACCGTCCCGACGATCGGTATGGACCGACCGTGCGGTGGCCCGGAGTCCTTCGCGCGGCGCTCGGCTCCAACTGGCTGGTGATCGAGGAAGGGCTTAGCGGTCGAACAACCGTCAACGACGATCCAATCGAGGGCGCCGAGAAGAACGGCCGAACCTATCTGCGCCCCTGTGTGATGAGTCACAAACCGCTCGACCTCGTGATCCTGATGCTCGGAACCAATGACCTTAAGGTCCGCTTCAACAAACCCGCATCGGAGATTGCGATGGGCATGGGGGCCCTCGTCCTCGACATCAAGGCCATGCCGTCGGGGCCCGATTTGCGCACCCCGGAGATCATGATCGTCGCTCCGCCCCCGATTCTGGAAGACTTGAAGGGTTGGGACGCGGTGTTCGCTGGCGGTCGAGAGAAATCCCTCGCCCTGGCATCCGAGTACGAGCGGATCGCCGAGGCGCACGAGGTTCATTTTTTCGATGCGGGAGCCGTGGTCGAGTCGAGTGAAGTCGACGGATTCCACCTCGATCAGGCCGGGCATGCTAGGCTCGGTGCCGCGATGGCGGAGGAAGTCGAGGCAATCGGATGGCTGGATTGACCGGCGTCGCGCATATCACCTCCCTTACGTTGAAAAGGGAGGCGACATTTGCCTGACCTGCGTTTTGCTCCGCCGCCCGCGTTGCGTGTCGCCGACCGGGGCGGGGGGCTCAATCAGACCAGTGTCCGCACCTATAACGAGCGATTGGTGATGTCGCTCCTGCGGCAGCATGACAGTCTTTCTCGCATGGAGCTCGGCAGGTTCAGCGGGCTTTCGGCGCAGACCATTTCGGTGATCGTGCGGGCGCTGGAGCGCGACGGCCTCATCCTGGCCGGAAAGGCTCAACGCGGACGAGTCGGGCCCCCGTCCACGCCGATGGCGCTCAATCCCGACGGCGCCTTTGCCGTCGGTGTGAAGGTCGGTGTCAATGTCACCGATCTCGTACTGATCGACTTTGTCGGCGCCCAGCGCCATTACTTGCGTCACCACTATGCGTCCCCGGCACCCGACGCGATCATCGCGCAACTCGTGGAAAATCTGCGAACGGCGATCGCAACGCTGCCAGCGGCCAAGCGGGATCGGATCGTCGGCATTGGGGTGGCTCTTGCCAACGACATCGAGATGTGGCCGCAGGGGGGGCGGATCGACGGCTCCAACGCGTGGGACGTGGTCGGCTTCGAAGCGGCGTTGGCCGCCGCGACCGGTTTGCCGGTCTACATCCAAAATGACGTCACCGCCGCCGCGGGCGCGGAGCTTATTTTCGGCGCCGCACGCACGATCGGTGATTTCGCTTACTTCTTCGTCGGGTACGAGTCGGCGAGCCGCCTTGTCCTTAACCATCACGTTTATGCCGGCCGCAGGGGTGCCACCCCTGCCGAAGGCTCCACCGCTACCGGGCTGGTTTCGTTGACCGATTTGGACACCGCGCTGAGGGATGCCGGATTGGAACCCGACCGCATCTGGCTCTCGCCGCAAGGCGACTGGTCGAACTTCGGCGAAACGCTCGATAGCTGGGTGAACTCTTGCGGCGACAGCCTGGCTGACGCGATCGCATTCCTTTGTGCTTTTGTCGACTTGAACAACGTCATCGTCGGTGGGCGGCTTCCGGCGAGTGTTGCCCGATCGCTGATCGATCGGGTGGCGGCGCAATTGAAGGATCGTCTGAAACTAGGCTCAGCGGCCCCGTCGGTGGCCCTCGGCGATGTCGGTCCATTTGCCAAGGCGATCGGTGCCGCGGGCCTCGTCTTCCACTCGCGGTTCATGGTGGAGGAGGTCGGTCTGGCGGCCGACGCGCCGGAGTAATCTCGGCCGGCTGCGTTCGGCTTTTCTCAGTGTCGTTTCGTTCTGACGGAGCCAGGTTCGGGGTACGCCGCGGTTTTGTGGTGACCTGTGAGGTGTACGCTTGAGAAAGGTCGGATCACCGTGATACTGAGCGGTGACCCTGCCGGGAGCGCCGGTCGGGCAGACCGCTCGCTTTGCGTGCGTCGGATCCTACACCGCGCGTTTCATGACTGTTTTTCTCCACATCGGCAGCCACAAGACCGGCACGACGGCAATACAGAAGTTCGCTCACGCGCCCCGTCGGAAGCTGCGCAACCGTGGCCTATGGTATCCGGGTTACTCCGAAATCGGTCGCCCGAGCCGGTACGGCCACCACCATTTTTCGCATGCGGTGGCCAACGCACCGCGCGGCGGTTTCCGGCCCGAGGATGCCCTGCGTTTCGCCGAGGCGATCCGGCAGCGTCGACGCGACGGCGAAGACGTCCTTATCAGCGCTGAACCGATATACCGTCACGTTCTCGGCGAGGGAGATTACTGGCAGCAACGCCGAGCTTATGTGGAGCACCTCAGAGACGTATTGGAGCTGGATGACGTCGTGGTCGTGGCAGTGCTTCGTCGCCAGGATGGATTCGCTCGGTCATTGTACCAGGAGAAGGTGAGGGCTAAACGCTACACGGCACCATTTCGGCAGTTCCTTGTCGAGGAGCGGCAGGATTTCGAGTACCACCGCCAGCTCGAGCCGTTTGCCGACGTCTTTGGCCGTGTCGATGTTAAGGTCTATGAAGATTTGCGTGATAAGGGTCTGATCGACGCGTTCTTCCAGCAACTTGGGGTGGCAGTGGCTGACCTGCGAAGAAAATCGGTCGCGAACCCATCTCTCCCGTTGGAGCTGGTCGAGTACAAGCGCCTTCTCAACGCAACCAGGGTCGACATGGATCATCTCGACGCGGCGGTCGGAAAGCTGTGGAAACGTGCGAGGGCGGGTGGCCTGATCGACGATACGGATTGGGTGCCGAGGCACGAGTTGGAGGCGTTCTGCGCTTCTTTCGACGTGGGGAACGAGCAGGTTCGAGCGCAGTTCGCCGGTGACAGGCCGGCCCCCTTGTTTCCTTCGCTTAGTGCGGCGCCTATCAAGGATCGTAGCGAGTACGCGGGCATGTCGGCCCGGCGGTTCGCGCAGCTGACGGCTGAAATATTCCTGTGACGGCCGCATCGCCCCTGTCGCGAAGCGTTGAGGCTGAGGCGACGAAGTCGCAAGGCGCCGATCCCGCCGCACCTCCAAGCAGCCGTCAGATCGCCATGGTGATCTCCCACCTCGTCGGACGAAGCGGGGGCGCAGAACGCATCTTCGTAGAGCTCGCGAACATGCTGGCCGAGCGCGGTTATTCAGTCACATGCGTAACGTTCGACGAAGAGGATGGAGAGCCTTTCTATCCCCTGAGCCCCGAGGTGGATTTGATCGCGCTGGCGCCGCGACATCGTCGCTCACACCGGTTTCCACTTAAGTGGTTGACCTCAAAGCGCTTTCCGCGATCAGTTCGGCAGGCTGCGGACTGGCATCTGAAAAAGGACCCGATCGTTCGCGCCGTGCGCGGCTATCTCCGTCGAGCACGGCCCGATGTCGCGATCAGTTTTCTTCCGCCGGCCAATACGCCGACCCTTCTCGCCGCCAAGGGTACGCGCACGCGCGTCGTGCCAACCAACCACAACGTTCCGGAGCGTGATTATCGTGACCCGAAACGTTGGAGCTCGAATCCACACGATCGCAAACTCCGCCTGTCCGCACTCCGCTACGCGAAGTTTGTCCATGTGATTTTTCCGGAATTCGGAGAGTGGTTCCCGGCCTCGCTTCAGGACCGGATTGTGGTTGTACCCAACTATGTGTCGAACCGGGTGTTGCGGCACCAACCGCAAGAAAAACGAGATAAAATCATCCTCGCCGTTGGTCGGGTCTCAAAGGTCAAGAACTACCTGACCTTGGTCGAGGCGTGGGGACGCATTGCAAAAAAACACACCGACTGGCGGGTCCTGATCTACGGCAACGGACCCCAGGGCCGACGGGTCAGACGTCGAATAGCGGCATTGGGTCTACAGGACTCAGTAGAGCTGGGCGGCCACCACACCGATCTCGGCGAAGTCTATGCGAGATCTGCGATTTTCTGCCACCCAGCGCATTTTGAAGGCTTTGGATTGGCGCCGGCAGAGGCGCTCGCCCTGAAAGTACCTGTCGTTGCTTTTGCCGACTGCGCCGGCGTAAATCAGTTCGTGAAGGATGGTGTCAACGGCCTGATGGTCCAGCGGAATGAGGGCGCCGAGGGGTTGGCGGCTGCTCTGGAGAAGCTCATTCTGGACCCTGATCTGCGAAACAGGCTGGGAGACCGCGGTCCGGAAAGTGTCGCGGCGTTCACTGAGCAGAAGTATGTGGAGGCCTGGGTCCACATTATCGAACGTAGTATGCGCGACGGCTGATGGGATGATCATCGATCGGACCGGACTTCGATCCGTTGCCGGCTCATACCCGGTTTCGTGTGCTCGTCCGAATGACTGATCCGGTCTTCCTTCTCGGAGTCGGTGCACAGAAGTGCGGAACCAGTTGGCTCCACGAGCAACTGGCGGCGCAGGTAGACATCATGATGTCGCCAATCAAGGAACTCCACTATTGGGATCGGCGTTTCCATCCAGATTTCTTCGCGCCGCGTGAAACCGCCAAGCTCCTCACGAACTTGGTCAAGAAGAAGGGTGATGCGGTCACGTCAGAGGTCGACTTCGAGCGCATCGCTATGGATTGCGGGGAGAACTACTACCTCGCATATTTTCAGTCCCGGCTCAGGCCGCACCATCGCGCGCTTGGCGAGATCAGCCCATCGTATTCGGTGCTTTCCGCCAATGAGTTTGGCTACATACGACGGTTCCTGCCCTATCCGACCAAGGCGATCTTTCTCATGCGCGATCCGGTCGAGCGCGTCTGGTCGCAGTGTCGAATGCAGGCGAAAAAAGCGACGGGGCGCGGGCGCGACGTCACGGCCGAGCATCTCTTCCGGCGAAGCATCGACCGAAAGAAAATCGACGCACGGACCGGATACGACAACACGGTCAGGAACCTCCTTGAGGCTTTCCCCCGGGACGACATTTTTTTCGGTTTCTTCGAAACGCTGTTTTCTGCGCAGGAGATGGAGCGACTGGCCGATTTCATTGGTATCGGCCGCCTGGATGTCGATCTTGTCGCCAATCCCAACAAAGGCGCCGCGGTGGCGAAACCGGACCCCGCCGTTTGGAGCAACGTTCGCGCCCACCACGCCGATGTGTACGCATTCGTCCTCAAGCAGTTCGGATCCCAGGTACCGGAGAGCTGGCAGGTTTAACCGCGAAACGGAGGCAAGCCGTTACAGGCCGTGCTTGTTCTTCCAGTCGACTGCAGGACCACCAAACTCATCAGCCAGCGTCCTGATTTCGTCGGCAAACAGCGGAATCAGATAAGCGCGGACCTCGTCCGACATGACGACTTTTGCCTGCTTTTGTTTGCGGTTGAAGTCCGCCGGAAGTTCGGTCGAGGGTGGCACATCGTCCGCGCCCAACTCGTTTACGATACGTCGGCGCAGACCCTGGGCATCACGCTTCAGATCGTCGAAAAAGTAGAGGCGAAAGCGGTCGTCTTCGGGACCTGTGCGCCATCGGGCCAGTACGTCGGTGATCTTCGAGTGACGTAAACCGGTGCCCTTCTCCACAAACGACCGGACCTGGGCGAGGTCGGTTGGGTTGGGTCGATCGAACCGGCGCACATTCATGCAGTACTGCGACCAGAGCCTCTCGATTGGATCGCGGGCGAGGTAGATGATGGTCGTGTTCGGAAAGTGATCGCGGACGGAGCGAGCACGTTCGTCCGGAATGATGGCGTATGGCGGGCAGATGTCACCCGATAGCCGCGAACCACGCGGGTTGAACAGCCGAGCGTACTCGTCGAGATTGATCGGCTTGCCGTGCAGCCAAAAGCGGGCCTCCAACCAGTTGACGTCTTCCTCGGTGATGAGCCTTTGGTTGGCGCGCTTCCGCTTACGGTTCGCTTCCGGCAGGCCTATCTTGGCGCGCTCGTAGATCGGCGTCGCCGCCTTCATGAATCGATCGGAAAGATCGAAATAGTGTAGCTCCTTGATCGGCGGCATCCAGAATTGCGGGTGGTCATCCAGCTGATCGAAGAGCCAACGCGTGCCGGCCTTCTGGCCGCCGATGCAGATGAAATCCGGCCCGCGGGTGTCGCCGGTCGCGAGCATTTCGGGTCGCACCGCAATGGTGGGCCCGCTCCACGTCTTTTTCGTCTTTGAGGCAGCTGGCAACGGACTTAAGACACTCGCGTTTGTCACCGGTCCGCGAGCCGGGTCTTGCCACGAGGGAGCAGTCAAGAACGGCACGAGGGCATATCATCCGGACGCGGTCATTCGCTCCGGTCGACGGCGTTCCTAGTCCATAGAACCGTTGGTGTCGATGGTGAGCCGCGCCGATTTGCAATTGGATTACAGACCACGAATGCGGGGCGACCAGCGGGCGATGATGTTCTCGATCGCCGCTTCGGCGCCCTCGCCGTTGGCGCTCTGGTAGACATCGGGCTCGATACCGCGCTCGGCAAGGGCGGCGACTGCCTCGGCGATGACAGCGTTTAGAATGAAGACACCCGCGACAGTCGAGGTCGGCCCCATGGCGACCGCCCGTCCCGGTATTGGCAGGGATGTGTCGCCATAGGCGCCGCCGTTGTCGATGACGATGTCGACCACCTCCAGCAGGCGCTGTCCCGACGAGTGCCGCGACGCGACCTCTTTGGCGTGACGGGTCGAGGTGATGGCGATGGTCCTGGCGCCCAACTCCTTGGCGATCAAGGCGAGTTCGATCGGGTATGCGTTCCGGCCAGAGTTGGAGGCGATGAACACGGTATCGCCGGCCCCGATGTCATAGTCAGCCAGCAGGGCGGCGGCGCGGCCTTCCTCGCGTTCCAGCAAGGTTGACCGGCGGGCACCTTCGTGAAGCATCAACGCCGGATCGAGAATTGCCTGTGCGGCCGCGATGCCACCGGCGCGGTAGAATACCTCCTCGGCGAGGAGGTGGGAGTGACCACTCCCGCCGACATAGACCAAACGGTCCGCTGCGAGTGTTGAGATGACGGCGTCCCGGGCAGCGTCCAGAGCCTCCGTTTGAGTCGAGACGATTTCGTCAATCAGGGCAACGATCTGATCCCGGTAAGCGAATCGCAGCCCGACCATGCCGTCAGCCCCTGATTTCGCCGACATAGCGGTAGCGGTCGCCACGATACCAGCTCACCGCATCCTCGACCGCGGTCCCATCGGCTCCGTAGCCGACCTGCGCGATTTTCAACACCGCCGCGCCGGCCCCGATGTCGAGTAGCTCGGCGATCTCGTCGCTGGCCCCTACCGCTTCGAGCTGCTGCAGGACCCGACGCGGGCGGGCGCCTTTTTCATCCATCCGCTCATAGAGTGAGCCCGACCCGTCGTAATCGTCACCGACGCAGGCGACGGGCACGACGGCGCGTTCGTAGGACAGCGCCTCGCCACCCGCGCAGCGCAAACGGACCAAGGCGAGTGTAAGGGTGTCGAGCGGCAACCCGGTCCGAAACGCGGTATCGGACGGGACCGGGCCGATCGCGAGTTCGAGCACCTTGGAACTCGGCAGCAGACCACGCAGGCGCATATCCTCCGAAAAACCGGAGAGCCTTGTCAGCGCCTTGGGAATGCGACCGATAACGCGGGTGCCGGCGCCGGGGCGCGTCGTCACCAAGCCCATGTCCGCCAGATCCTTGAGGCTTTGGCGGACCGTCGACCGGGAGACGTCGAGGCGGGCGGCGAGCTCGCGTTCCGATGGCAAGGCTTCGCCAGGTTCGATCAGGCCGTCTTCGATGGCGGACGCAAGAGTGCTGCGCAAACGATCGGTCAGAGGACCATGCTGCGCCGCCAGTCGTTCAGAGATCGAGTCGAAATTGATCACCAGCGCTCCCGCCGCCGTTCCGATCGCGACGACCCACTGGTATGATTTTGGTCGCACATTCGCAAGCCGATTTCGAAAATTATAGCGAACCATCTAATTCTCTGGACACGGTCGACTAAACCAATAACATACCAATCGTGATCGTTGTCGGCACAGAAAGGATGACCGCGATGAGGGGATTGACCGTGAAACTCGCCGGCCTGGGCGCCGCGCTCCTGATTGGTACCAGCGCGGTGGCGGAAACCGAGCTGCGCATAACTCACTCGATGACCGGTGGGAGCAACCGAGACGCCTTCGACACGATTGTCGCGGACTTCGAAGAGGCGAATCCAGATATCACCGTCAAGCAGATCGTCTTCGACGACGATCTCTACCAAGACACCGGCCTGATCACCCAGCTTCAGAGCTCCGACATCCCGGACATCTATTTCCAATGGGCGGGATTCCCGGTCCAGCGTGATACGGAGGCCGGCTACACCATGGATTTGTCCGACGCGCTGGCGGACGGATGGGGCGATACGTTTATCGAGTCGGTGTGGACGGCCGGTGCCGGAACGCTCGTGGATGGCAAGCCACGCCTTGTCCCGACGTCGCTCGATGTGACCAACACCATCTGGTACAACACCGATATCTTCGCCGAGTACGGTATCGAGCCGCCAGGTACGTGGCAGGAGTTCGTCGACCTAGTCGGAGTCCTTGCCGAGGCCGGCGAGACACCGATCATCCAGGGCAACAACGAACTCTGGCCCTTCGGCAACTGGGCGTCGCATATTGCCGCCCGCGTGGTTCCGCCGGAAGAGTATGAAGCTGCTTTCAAGCAGGAAGGCTCCTTCAACACACCCGGTTTCCTGCGTGCGTTGGAACTGATTGACGAACTGCGCGAGGCCGGTGCCTTCAATCGTGACATGCCCGGCCTCGGCGCCGACCCGGCGATGGCCGGCTTCTTCCAGGGCGCCGCGGCGATGCATCCGATCGGTTCGTGGCTCGTCTCCTCGGCCGGCGAGCTTGCCGAAGACGACTTCGCCTACGACCAGTTCGACACGCCGGTGATCGATCCGAACCACCCCGGCGCGGATAGCGTGATCGGGACGCTGACCGGTTTCATCATTCACGACCAGAGTGAGAACCAGGATGAGGCGATTGCGTTCCTGAAGCACTTCACGTCGCCGGACAGCCAGAAGCTGTGGGCGGAAGCCGGCCTGCTCAGCCCGGTGGACGGCGTCAATGACGTCGCCGACCTGGATCCCCAGACCAAATCGATCGCCGCGATGCTGGCGAATGCCGGCTCGATGGTGCCGCCGCCGGACACCACCTATCCGGTGCCGGTCGCCGAGGCGTATTACCAAGCGGCCGCCTTTGTCGCCGGTGGCGAAAGAACCCCGGCCGAAGCGCTCGAATGGATCGACGAAACCCTGGCCGTGATGGGTAAGCAATAGGCGTGTCCGAACGCCCGCGCGAGGACCGCTCCGCCCCCATAGCGTCAGGCGCCACGAACCTCCTGTTCGTGGCGCCTGCGATTCTGCTGTTCGGCGCCTTCGTACTGCTGCCGCTGGCATCGGCGGTCTACTATGCCTTCACCTCGTGGAACGGTTTCACGGCGCCGGAATGGGTAGGGCTCGCCAATTTCCGGCGGGCATTCGCCGACACCGTCCACCTGATGTCGTACGTTCACGTCGTCATCTACATCGTCGGCACGCTGGTGGTGGAGGTCGCTTTCGGACTGGCGATGGCGGTGCTCCTGAACTCGCGCCGGCGCGGCTTCGGGGTGATGCGAGGCATGTTCTTTTCGCCGATGGTGTTGTCGATGACCGCCGCCGGTGTGTTGTGGGCGTTCGTCCTCGATTATCGAACCGGTCTGCTCAACTCGGCGCTGCGGTTCGTCGGTTTTGATTCGCTCGCGCAGCCGTGGCTCAGTCAGTCGTCGACGGCGCTGGCTGCGATCGTCTTCGTATCCGGCTGGCGGTTCGCCGGCTTCTACATGATCATCTTCTTCACCGCGCTACGGCGGATTCCCACCAACATCTACGAGGCGGCGACCCTCGATGGCGCCTCGCCGATCCGTCAGTTCTTCAGCATCACCCTGCCGCTCCTGAAACAGAACGTCTTCGTTTGCGTCCTGCTGGCGGTGACCGGCGGCTTCGCCGGTTTCGATCTGTTCTTCGCCATGACTAATGGCGGCCCCTTCAACAGCACCGAAGTCCCCGCGACCTGGATCATCAAGCAGGCGTTCGACCAGAACCAGCTCGGCTACGGCACGGCGCTCACCGTTATCCTTGCGGTCGTCGTGGTCGGCGTTTCGCTGGTCTATCTCCGCTTCTCCGAACGCAGCAATGTTGTCCGCTACTGAGCGTCGGCGCAGTCCGGGCGAATGGCTGCAACTCGCCATAGCCGCGGTCGTTGTCGCCGCGATGTTCTATCCGACCGTCTGGATGGTGCTGTCGGCGTTCAAGTCGAACCGGGAGATATTCCGCTCGCCATTTGGGCTGCCGGGCGAATGGCGCTGGGAGAATTTTGCCGAGGCCTGGGACGTCGGCGGGTTGGGCGGGCTGTACCTCAATTCGATCATCGTCACCGCGACGGCGGTCACCATCAGCGTCTTGTTCGCGACCGCGGCCGCCTTCGCCTTCACCCGGCTCGAGTTTGCCGGACGGCGGGCGCTGTATCGGGTCCTGCTGATCGGCCTGTTGCTGCCGCCGCCGGTGGTTGCCATTCCGCTGTTCACGATCCTGCGCGACATCAGCCTGCTCAACACCCTGTGGGCGCTGATCCTGCCGGGCGCTGCGTGGTCGCTGTCGCTCACCGTGTTTCTGATGCGCAGCTATTTCAATTCGGTCCGGCCCGACATGGAGGAAGCGGCGCTGCTTGACGGCGCCAATGTCTGGCAGATCTTCTTCCACGTGTCGGTACCGATGGTGTGGCCGGCGATGCTGACCATGATCATCATCAACACGATCAACATCTGGAACGAACTGATGTTCGCGCTGTTGTTCATCGTCGATGAGGACAAGCGAACGCTGCCAGTCGGCCTGATCCGCTTCTATGGCTATCACAGCACAGACTATGCGCTGGTGTTCGCGGCGCTGACGATCACGACTGTGCCGATCCTGATCCTCTATTTTCTCCTGCAACGCCACGTGATCGCCGGCCTGTCGGCGACGGCCATCGAATAGGGACAACCATGCTGACCGGTGTCATCGAAGGGTTCTACGGGCGCGCATGGCGCGATGACCAACGGCTCACCATGCTCGACTGGATCACCGCGGCGGGTATGAACACGTTCGTTTACGCGCCGAAGGACGACATCCACATTCGCGCGCGGTGGCGGGAACCCTATGGCGACGAGCAACTAAACGCTTTGGCCGCGTTGGCCGAGACGGCGAAGGCACGCGGCGTCGCGTTCAACGTTGCCTTGGCTCCCTGCCTGGACATCACTTACTCCGATCCCGCCGAGATGCAGGCGATCGTTCGGCGATTCGATCAGCTGACCGCGATCGGGATCGAGCACTTCACCCTGTTGTTCGATGACATTCCCAACCGGTTGCCGGAGGCCGATCGGGGTCGGTTCGCATCTTTCGCGGCTGCGCAGTGTTTCGTCGCCAACGCGGTCGTCGAGCACCTACGCCCGATCAACGGCACGGTGTTGTTCTGTCCGACCGAATACTGCGCGCGCTTCGCCGGCGGTGACGTGACGGCCTCGCCGTACCTGAACGAAATCGGTACCGCTCTTGATCCCGAGATCGGCGTGTTCTGGACCGGTCCGGAGATCGTCTCGCCGGAAATCACCGCCGCATCTCTCGCCGAGATCGGCGCGATCCTCCGCCGCAAGCCGGTGATCTGGGAGAATTTCCACGCTAACGATTATGACGTTCGTCGCGTTTGCGCCGGGCCGCTCGGCGGGCGCAACGCGGACATCCTGCCGTTGATCGCCGGCTACATCACCAATCCCAACAACGAATTCGCGGCGAATTTCGTTCCGGTGCGAACGACCGGGCGCTTCCTCAACGATCCAGGCTACACGCCGGAGAACGGGCTTGATGAGGCGATCGAAGTTTGGCGACCGGCGTTTCGCTTTGCCTATCACGATCCACCCGAGACGATGACCGATGACGAGATCCGGTTACTTGTCGAGTTGTTCTATCAACCCTTCGCGTGCGGACCAGAGATCGATCGTCTGCTCGACGTGGGCCGCGCACTTCTCGCCAGCCATCGCCCGGATACCGACAATCCGATCTGGCAAGCCGGCTATGCCGAACTCACCGGACTAAGGGACCGGATCGCGACGCTGTTCACATGCATGACCGAGATCGCCGACCGGGACCTCTTTCATGCCTTTCACCCCTATCTTTGGGAGGCGCGCGAAGAGATCACCCACCTCGTTGCCTATCTCGGCTGGCTGAATGACAAACCAGCAGCCGATGCCTGGTTCCCGGGCGATGAGCACATCCACAATTTCTATCGTCGCGGTTTCACAGTGGGTATCCAGGAACTGTTGAAGCGAGACGATCAGGGCCGATATTACCATGATGACGGATAGCGCCGATGTCGTCATCCGGCCGGCGATGGTGGCGGATCACGCTGCACTGAAACGCATCTGCGTTCAGACCGCCAACAATGGCGACGATGCGACCGAGCGGGAAGACGCCCCCGATCTTGTCGGCCTGATCTATGCAGTACCGTATCAGGTCTTCGCGCCCGATTTCGCCTTCATGGCCGAAGATGCGACTGGCCCTTGCGGCTACGTGTTGGGCGCGCCGGATACATTGGCGTTCGAGGCATGGCTGGAGTCTGAGTGGTTCCCACCATTGCGCGAACGCCTGATCGATCCGGGTCCGGACGAAAACGCCTGGCGGGGGAGCGACTGGGCCCGGCGGTTCATTCATCATCCGCACTACACGGATCTCACCTCGCTCGATCGCTATCCGGCCTGCGGCCACATCGACTTATTGCCGCGCGCGCGGGGTAAGGGCTTAGGCCGACGCTGCATGCGCTTGTTCATGGACAAGCTTGCCGAAGCTGGCGTGCCGGGCCTGCATCTCGACGTGGGACCGACCAATTTGGACGCGCAGCAGTTCTATAAGGCAGTGGGTTTTCGGTTCGCCGACGATCGCGATTTGAAAGGATCTCAGACTTACATGATCAGGGAGCTGCCGTAGCGGTCAGTGGCTCTCGCGCGGAACCGCCGCACCACGGCAGCCGACCAGAAAGTCGAGATCGGCACCACGGTCGGCCTGAAGCACGTGCTCGACGTAGAGCGACTGGTAACCGCCGTTCATCGCCGGGGGCGGGGGCTCCCACTCCACTCGCCGAGCGTCGAGTTCCGCGTCGTCGACGTCGAGATGCAGGCGGCGCCCGGCAACGTCGAGGGTAATCATATCGCCATCGCGAACCAGCGCCAGCGGGCCCCCGGCCGCTGCCTCGGGCGCGGTGTGGAGCACGACGGTGCCGAAAGCGGTTCCCGACATCCGCGCATCGGAGATTCGCACCATGTCGCGCACGCCCTGTTTGAGCAGCTTTTGCGGTAGCGGCATGTTGCCGACTTCCGCCATTCCCGGATAACCCTTCGGCCCGCAGTTCTGCAGAACCAGAATCGAGTCCTTGTCGACATCGAGGTCGGGATCGTCAATCCGGGCGCGAAAGTCCTCGATCGACGAGAAGACCACAGCCTTGCCGTGATGCTGAAGCAATTCAGGTGTGGCGGCAGATGGCTTGAGAACGGCGCCGTCGGGAGCCAGGTTCCCGCCCAGCACGGCGATACCGCCATGGGCGACCAAGGCGCGATCTCGTGGCCGGATGACGTCGGGGTTCTCGTTAACCGCATCGGCGATATTTTCCCCGAGCGATCGGCCCGTCACGGTGAGCGCGTCGAGATCGAGGTGGTCGGCCATCTCCTTCATCACCGCCGGGATACCGCCGGCGTAGCAGAAATCCTCCATCAGGTACTGACCCGAGGGCATCAGGTTGACGATGGTTGGGATGTCACGGCCGAGCCGGTCCCAATCCTCGAGGGTGAGGTCGACGCCGATCCGCCCGGCGATAGCGATGAGATGAATCACGGCGTTGGTTGAACCGCCGATCGCGCCGTTCATCCGGATCGAGTTGGCGAATGCGGTCCTGGTGAGAATCTGCGATAGGCGAAGATCGTCGTTGACCATCGCCACCGCGCGACGGCCGGTCAGCCGTGCCAGCCGCGCGCGGTTGGCGTCGACCGCGGGGAAAGCCGCGTTACCGGGCAAGGTCACGCCGAGGCTCTCGGATAGCGACGCCATCGTCGACGCGGTTCCCATGGTCATGCAATGGCCGGGCGACCGCGACATGGCGCGCTCCGCAGCCGTGAACTCGTCGAGGCTCATGGTTCCGGCGCGGACCTCGTCGGAGAAGCGGAAGACGTCCGTACCAGAGCCGATGTCGCGGCCATGGAACTTGCCGTTGAGCATCGGCCCACCGGAAATCAGGATCGTTGGCAGGTCGCAGGACGCGGCGCCCATCAGCAACGACGGCGTGGTCTTGTCGCAGCCGGCCATGAGGACGACGCCGTCGATAGGGTTACCGCGGATCGCTTCCTCGACATCCATGGAGGCGAGATTGCGAAAGAGCATCGCCGTCGGCCGCAGGTTCGATTCGCCGCATGAGAAAACCGGAAACTCGAGAGGCAGCCCGCCGGCTTCCAGAACGCCCGCCTTTATGTGCTCGGCGAGTCCACGGAAGTGGGCGTTGCATGGGGTGAGTTCCGAGAACGTGTTGCAGATGCCGATCACCGGCCGACCATCGAATACATCATCCGGCAAGCCGCCGTTCTTCATCCAACTGCGATGAATGAAAGCGTTTTTGCCTTGACCGCCAAACCATGACTGCGACCGGAGCTTTCGGCTCATCCGTCTGTTCTCCTCGGTAGGTCCTGCGAGACCAGAGTTACTTGATCGCACCGAGCGTCAGCCCCCGGACCAACTGGCGCTGAAAAACGAACACAAACAGTAGCACCGGCACCAGCATGACAACGGCCGAGGCCGATAGTTCGCCCCAGCGGATCTGTTGATACCCGACGAAGTTGTAGAGACCGACCGGCACCGGCTGGATGCGATCGGCGAGCACCAGCGAAAACAGGAACTCGTTCCATGAAAACAGGAAGGCGAGGATCGCCACCGCAGCGATGCCGGGGAGCGCCACCGGCAGGCAAATCTGGCGAAATGCCTGGAACCGTGTCGCTCCGTCCATGAAGGCCGCTTCCTCCAACTCGGTTGGCAGGTCCTCGAAGAACCCCTTCATCAGCCAGACGACAATCGAGATGACAAAGGCGACATGAGCAAGCACCAGGCCGAGATAGGTGTCGAACAGCCCGGTCTGAACGTAGAAGACGAAGAACGGAATCAGCATCGCCACCGGCGGCGTCATTCGCGTCGACAAAACCCAGAAGCCGAAGTCGGCGTTCCCCCTGAACCGGTAGCGCGCGATCACGTAGGCGGTTGGCGTGCCAAGCAACAGCGAAAGGGCTGTGGTGCATAAGGCGATGATCGCCGAGCTCTGGAAGTAGCCCCACACCTCGCCGCTGGCGAGCACCGCCAGGTAGTTGTCCCAAATCGGCTGGAAAATGAAACTTGGCGTGCGCGAGATCGCATCGACCTGCCGTTTCAGGCTCATGGTGATGAGCCAGTAGATCGGGAACAGGCACCACAGGGCAAACACCCAGAGCACCAGCCGCCGCAGCCATGGCGCAAGCGCGCGGCCGATCCGGGTCGGTTTCGACAGCGGCTTAAGCAGAGGCTGATGCGTGTCGGTCATCGGCGCCTCACATCGTCGCCCTTGGCCGGAACAGATTGATCCGTCGCAGGAACACCTGACTGGCGATGATCGTGAAAATCAGCATGACGATTGCCAGCGCCGCGGCGTAGCCCATCGACAGAAACTCGATGCCCTGCTTGTAGGCGAGCAGGTTGAGGGTTCGCGTCGCGATGCCGGGCCCACCGCCGGTCAGCACGAAGATGATGTCGAATGTCTTGAACGCGTCGATTGACCGAAAGACGATCGCGACCGCCAGATACGGGAACAGCATCGGCAGGGTGTGGTGAAAGAAACTGGTCACCGGACCGGCGCCATCCATCGCCGCGGCCTCCAGCGGTTCCTGGTCCATCGCCGCGAGCCCGCCAGCGGCGATCAACAGGATGAACGGCGTCCATTGCCAGGCATCGACGGCAACCAGTGTCGCAATCGCCATCGCCGGCGTGCCGAGCCAGTCCTGTGGCGGCAGACCGATCTGCTTGAGCAGGTAGTTGAACACGCCGAGGCTCGGATTGAGCATGATCCGAAACGTGAAGACGGCGGCGACCGGGGTGATCGCCAGCGGCAACAGATAGACGATCCGCAGGAAGGGGACGGCGCGGGTTTCGTGATGAAGCAGGGCGGCGATGCCGACGCCGAGCACCAGTTCAACGGCGACCGCAGCGACCGTGAAGATCACCGTCACCCTCAGCGCGTTCCAGAATTCCGCGCTGGCGAACATCCGCTCGTAGTTCTCGAACCAGATGAACGCGAAGTCGTCGGGGGTGACGAGGGAATAATTCGAGAAGGAGAACGCGACGCTGATCGCGAACGGGATGATGGTCAGCCCGACCAGCAACACCGTTGCCGGCGTGAGCATGAGGAGAACGAAACGGCGCCGTTCGCGGGCGGCTTGGGCGGTCATCGGGGTTGCGATCGGTCGGATGGCGGGAGCGGCCCGGAGGCCGCTCCGTTTTGGCCGTTCGGTGAGGCGACCCTAGAGCGCCGCCTCGATCTTCGATTGGGCGTCGTCCATCGCGGTCTTGGCATCCTTGGCGCCGGTGGCGATCTCGTTGATCGCGATACCGAAGGCGTCGAGAATTTGCGGACCCTTGGGATGGAACCAGGTCGCCTTGAAGAGATCGCCGTCGCCAGACTTGAGGCTGTTGAGCGCAACCTCGGCGGCCTGGGCGCCGAAACGATCCTCGAAAGCGCTGGTCGCCCAGGCGGATGCCCGCGGTGTGGCGAGACCGGCGGCTGCGGCGAGCGCTGCGGTCGGCTTTGAACTCGCCCACTGCAGGAACAGCCATGCGGCTTCCTTGTTGGCCGAGTTCGAATTGATGCCGGCGGTCCAGTGCCACATATTCGGCTTGATCGGGTTGTCGCCGGCCTGCGGGATGGTGCCGTAGATCGTGTGGCCGGCTGCCGCGCTCTTGTCCGGATTGGCGATGTCGGTGGCGAAGTTCGACGAGTCGCAGCCCATCGCGACCGCTTCGGCCATGAAATCGTTGAGGCACTCGACCCACTGATAGCTGCTGATGCCCACCGGGCCCGAGTTGTTGAGGACACCGCCATACATCTCCATGGCCGCGACCGCTTCAGCGCTGTTGATCACCGACTTGCCGTCAAGATCGATGATGGCGCCGCCGTAGCTGAAGATGAAGCCGCCGGCTGGCCACGTGCTGTCACCGGTCGACTTGGCCCGCATAGCCACGCCGGCGACGTCGCCGGTGTTCATCGCCGCGGCGGTGCTGGCGAAGTCGTCCATAGTGGCCGGTACCGACAACCCCTGCGCCATCAGCATCGGCTCGTTGATGAACAAAACCTGGGACTCGGCGGTGATCGGCATCAGGTAGCGAATGCCGTCCGACCAAACCTGGAAGGAGCGGGCCGACGGGAACAGATCGTCGCCCTCCCACCAGGTGGCGTCGCTTAGCTGATCGTTGTCATAGAAGCCGTCGAGGCTCTCCAGCCATCCGGCGGTGATCGCCTGACCGATCGCCCACACCATGTACACATCTGGCGTCGCGCTTCGGGAGCCCAGCTTCACCGGCAGTTCGGCGGTGTACTCGGTTTCGGACTGGGTCTGGACCTCGACGTTGATGCCGGTGAGTTCGGTGAAGAGCGGGATCAGCGGCGTGATCGCTTCGGTCCACGGATGTTGAACTGCGCCGAGCACGATGGTCTTGCCATCCTGCGACTTCCAGTCGATGTCGGCGGATGTCCACTGTGAGCCCACTTCCTCGAACGTCGCGGCGAGCAGCTTGCTCATCGGCATCGAGAAGACACCGGCGCCAGCGACGACGGCGGCGCCGCGCATTAGGCTCCGGCGGGAAATCGGCAGATGCATTCCGCCGGCCGGCGGTTTGATCGAACGGGTCATTTCTTCTCCTCCGCTTGGGCGACAGACACTTGTCTGTTCGGAAACGTCTCCTCGGGGCGCCGCTACGATTTTGGCGCCATCATTCCATCATTCGACATCCGTGACCGAATGATAGGATGTTGCGCTATGATTGATAGGATGTTTTGATATGCTAAGTCAAACGAGAAGGCGTGACGACCCTCGAACCGAGGGTGAATCGACACCCGACAAAAGAGGAAATGCCGACACCTTGGTCCAAGTCGTTCTAAAAAACATCGAGAAGCGCTGGGGGACGGTCACAGCCGTGCGCGATCTGGACCTCACCGTGAACGATCGGGAATTTCTCGTCCTGCTTGGGCCCTCCGGGTGCGGCAAGACGACAACGATGCGGATGATCGCCGGCCTCGAACCGGTCACCTCCGGCGATATCTTCATCGACAGCGAGCGGGTGAACGACCGACCGGCGCGCGATCGCGACATCGCCATGGTGTTCCAGAACTACGGGCTCTATCCGCATTTCACGGTCGGTGAGAACATCGGATACCCCCTGCGCCTCCGCAAAATCCCCGAGCCTGAACTCGGGAACCGGATCAAGGCGGCGGCCGCCAAGGTTCATCTCGAAGACTATCTCGACCGTCGCCCGCGGGCGCTGTCCGGCGGCCAGAGGCAACGGGTGGCGCTCGCCCGGGCGATCGTGCGCACGCCAAACCTGTTCCTCATGGACGAGCCGCTCTCCAACCTTGACGCGATCCTACGCGTCAACATGCGGGCGGAGCTGAAGCATCTTCACCACGAACTGAAGACGACGACGGTCTACGTCACCCACGACCAGATCGAGGCGATGACGCTGGCGACTCGTGTCGCGGTGATGGACCAAGGGCAGATCGTCCAGCTCGGCTCGCCGGAGGAGATTTACAGCGACCCGGAGACCCTGTTCGTCGGAACCTTCATTGGCTCGCCGCCGATGAATCTGCTCCACGGTCGAATGGACGGGGGCGTGTTCACCAATCCCTCCGTTCGGCTGGAGGGCTGGCCGCAGAATCTTGCCGGCGATGTGGTTCTCGGCTTCCGGGCCGACGCGGTCGCGCTCGCCGATCCCGGTTCGGGCAACCTGTCGGGAACGGTGTTCGCGGTCGAGTACACCGGCTCCGGCCTGCTGGTCGTGGTCAGCATCGGCGAGGCCACGGTGACCGCGTTCGGTCACCTCGACAAGCGGCCGGTGTTCGATCAGAGCGTCGATCTTCTTCTCGATCGGGATGCCGTTTTCATCTTCGACGCCGCCACTGGTAAACGCATCCGCCGGCCGGGGGAGGAGGTGCGGGATGGCGTATGATTATGTGATCGCCGGCGGCGGATCGGCAGCCTGTGTCGCGGCGACCCGGCTGGTCCGCGATCATGGCGCGCGGGTGCTGCTGATCGAGCGCGGTCCGGCGCGTTATGCGCGGCTGATGCGGATGCCGGCCGGTTACCTCAAATATCTCGCCCGCGACGATTTTCTCGAGATGCACAAGACCGTGCCGCAGCCGCAGCTCGACGGCCGTGCACCGATCGTGCCGCAGGCCAAGGTGCTCGGCGGTGGCAGTGCGGTGAACGCGATGGTCTATATGCGCGGCCAGAGCGAGGACTATGACGGCTGGGATGCGTTTCTCGGCGGCGACTCGGGCTGGTCCTACGCCGACATGCTTCCCCATTTCCGCGCCATGGAGCGCAACACCAAATACAACGACGCCTATCACGGCATCGCCGGCAGCCTGTGGGTCTCCGATCCCGGCCATACGGTCGAGATGACCGAGGCGTTCACGCTGGCCGCGCAGAGCTGCGGCGTTCCCTACAATCCCGACTTCAACGGTGAACGGCAGGCAGGGGTCGGCCTGATGCAGCATACCATCGGTCGACACGAGCGCAGTGACGCGGTTCGGTCGTTCCTATCGCAGGTCGTGGACGACCCGAAGCTGACCGTGGTCACCGATGCCTTGGTGACCCGTATCCTCTTCGACGGCACCCGCGCCACCGGCGTCGAATATGTCGTCGATGGCAAGACCGAACAGGCCCGTGCCGACGGCGAGGTGCTGATCGCCACCGGAACGTACAACACCGCCAAGCTTCTGATGCTGTCCGGGGTCGGCCCGGCCGATCACCTGCGCGAGCACGATATCGCCATCACCATTGATTTGCCCGGCGTCGGCCAGAACCTCCAGGACCATCACGAAGTCCCGGTGATCGCCACCACCAACCGGGCGGTCGGGTACTTCGGCGAGGACACCGGCTGGCCGATGATCCGCAACGGGCTCCAGTATCTGGCCTTCCGCACCGGCCCGGTCACGACGACGGGTATCGAAGCCTGTCTGTTCTTCGACCCGGACGGCAGCGACCGGCCGATGATCCAGCTCTACTGCGCTCCGATCGTTTATCTCGATCGCGACGTGACCGATCACAAGCCGACCCACGGCGTGACGCTCACCTGTTGCCTGTTGCGCCCGCAGGCGCGCGGCAGTGTGCGCCTGCGTTCGACCGATCCGGCCGAGAAGCCGCTGGTCGATTGCCGGTTCTTCGGCGAGCCTGACGATCTCCGCTTGTCACTCGCCGCGCTTCGCTTCGCCCGCGAACTCCTTGCGACCGAGCCGGCGGCCTCGCTCATCGGCAGCGAGATGTTGCCCGGAGCCGAGATCGTCACCGATGACGACCTGCGGAGCTACTGCAACACCACCGTCAAAACCAACTACCACCCGATCGGGACGGCCCGCATGGGTCGCGACGACGATCCGATGGCCGTCACCGATCTCAGTCTGCGGGTACGGGGCGCCGAGCACCTGCGGGTCATCGACTGTGCCGCCATGCCGCTGATCCCGTCGGGCAACACCAACGCGCCGGCGATGGCCTTCGCCGACCGCGCGGTCGCGATCATCCGTGGTGTCGCCGGCGCGCCATCATCATTGTAGTCGAATGAGCTCAGAAGCCGCCTGGAATCCACCGAACCCCGACGTTACGGGAACTGCGATCGGTGCCCCGAAGCCGCCGTCGCTGGTCGGGCAGACCGTTGACCGGCTCGGCGAAGCGATCGTTGGCGGGACCTATCAGCCGGGCACCGTTCTGCCACCCGAAGCCGAACTTGCACGCGTCTTCGGTGTCAGCCGCAACGTCGTCCGCGAAGCCGTCAAGGTGCTGGCCGCCAACGGGCTGGTGCGGGTGTCGCGCGGTTCCGGCACGACTGTGGAGCCCGCGGCCGACTGGAACTACTTCGATCAGTCGGTGATCGGCTGGATGCTCGCCCATGAGGACCAACGCGACCAGCTTGTCGACGAACTCAGCACCCTGCGGTTCATCATCGAACCAGAGGTCGCCGCACTCGCTGCCGAGTTCGCGACAACGACGGAGATTCTCCGCCTGTTCGAAGCCTTCGAGGCGATGGAACGGCATCTCCACGAGCCGCAAAAGGCCGTCGAGGCCGACATCCTGTTTCATCGCCGCCTGTTCGAGGCAGCTCACAATCGGCTGCTGATGGGGATGTTGCGCACGGTCGTGGCGGTACTCCGCGCCAACTTCGCCCTAGCGATCAAGGCCGATTACGCGATCATCGAGTTTCTGGAGGAGCACCGGGTCGTTGCTGAGGCGATCAACCGCCGCGAACCGGACGCGGCCCGCGCCGCGATGCAGGTGCTGCTCAGTAACAACAAGAAAAATCTGACCGCTATGCGGCGGGAAGTGGCGAAGCAGCCACCGGTAAAGCCCGGCGCTGCAAAACCCTAGTCCAAAGCTTCATGCCGGCTGCTTCGGTTCCGTGCATGTCAGACAGCGACGGCCAAGGATTGCGTGGCTCTGGCGCATTTCAACCGTGTGTCACATAACTTTGCTTAAGCGGCTTAGAATTTAGGCGAGCCACGCTGGCGATCGACAGGAGGGGTTGGACATGGATTTCAGGAAATCGAATGCGAACAGGGTCCGTTGGCTGTCGTTTGCGGTGGCGTCCGTCTTGATACCCGGGACGGCGGTCGCCCAAAACCCGATCATCGTCACCAACGGTGCAGACAGCGGGCCCGGCTCCCTTCGCGCCGCGCTGAACGAGGCCGCGGCGCACGACGAGCCGGTCCCGATCGTTATCGTCACCAGGAACGATATCGGGATCTCCTCCACCCTGACCTATTCCGGTCGCGCCGCTGACCCTCTTCGGCGACGGGCAGACCGTCTGGTCAGACGAGAACCAAACGCTGCTAACGCTCAGCGAAGGAGCCGACCTCACTGTCGTTGACCTGGATTTCCAGGGCCCCGGCGACTTCGACATCGAAAGTCGCGGCGATTCATCCGGCCAGGGCGGCAAGGGGATCTTCATCGACGTCCGCGACGACCAGGATGGTGTAGTAGAGCTTGTGCTCGAGGGCGTTTCGCTGTCCGGCGTCGCCTATCACGGCGTGCACGTCTCGGATTGCGACCTTGCCGACGAGTGCGGCGGCGGCAGTGGCGGTGGCGGTGAGGGATCGGCGGCTTCGATTCTCGTTCGCCTCGCCGAGGTGGAGATTAGCGATGTGGGCAACGGCGTCTTCGATGCCGACGGTATCCGGATCGACGAGCGGGGCCCTGGCGATATTGAGTTCACCGCCTATGACTCGCTTTTCTCGGACGTCGGCGCCGATGGGGTCGAGCTGGACGAGGGGCAGGCCGGCGACGTCGTCGCCACCATCGTCAACAGCAGTTTCGTCGACAACGGTGGGTATTGCGATGGCGATTTGCTGACGCCGCTGCTGCCGGAGAACGACGAGGCCGAATTCGATGACGGTGTTGCATCGCCGGCGGATATCCCTGTCGAGATCACCGGGTCTCCGGATGACCGCTGCTTTGAGCGGGAGGTTGCGCTCTACCCGTCAGGCAGCGTGGAATCCTACGCGTTTGTAATCGACTTCGACGATGGCCTCGACATCGACGAGGCCGGCCCCGGGGACCTGCAGACGACGATGGTGGACAGCGAGGCTCGGCGAAACTTGGATGAGGGCGTGGACCTGGATGAACTGGATGACGGCACGGCCGCCGTCGTCTTCTTCGAGGTCGATGCGGAGGACAACACGGATGACGGTATTCGCGTGTCGGAATCCGGCGCTGGCGACGTGGATGGACGGGTGCTCGACGTGGTGGCCACGATGAATGGCGGCAATGGTGTCCGCATGGAAGAGGAGGATGCCGGCAATCTCGACGTGGTGGTCGAAGGAACCAGGACCGCCAATAACGACGATGGCGATGAGACCGGGTTGCGGATGGCGAAATCCGGAGACAGTCCGGGGACGCTGACCATTCGCGATTCGGACATCGCCGACGGGATCGATGCGCGCAACGTCACCGTCGTGCAGGAATGAGGTCCGCAAGTCTGCGTCGATCGGCGGCGGGTTGCCGCGCGGCGTTGCAAGGCGAACGCCCCCTGCCGGCCTCAGTTTGCGCTCAGACGTCGACCGAGAGGCCTATCTGTCATTTCAACTGGCTGAAATTGTTGGGAAATTTGGTAGCGGAGGAGGGACTTGAACCCCCGACACGCGGATTATGATTCCGCTGCTCTAACCAACTGAGCTACTCCGCCACGCTGCCCGCCGGGAGCGGATGGCATATAAGGAAGGGGCCGAAACCCTGTCAAGCAAAGGCGTGGCGGCACACAGGACATTCCGGGCGCGGAGCTCATACGACGAGACCGGGCGGGCGGTACCGCGAGAATGTGGAAGTTTCAAAGCCTGCGATGGTGCGCCGGACCGGTTCCAATTCTGCCGCTCAAGTGATGTTTCGTCGGTTTGCTTTTTTTCAACGCACTTGACAGACGATCGCGCTAAACAGGGCCGCGTGAGGCCTGCGGGGAAGTATATGACCGGTAAATATTTCGGCACCGACGGGATTCGCGGCCGCGCCAACCAGCCGCCGATCACGCCGGATGTTGCCATGAAAGTGGGGATGGCCGCCGGCGTCGTCTTCCGCAATGGCGATCACCGGCACCGCGTGGTGATCGGCAAGGATACGCGCCTGTCGAGTTACATGATCGAGTACGCCCTGACGGCCGGATTCCTCTCCGTTGGCGTCGACGTACTTCTGACCGGCCCCGTGCCGACGCCGGGCATCGCCATGCTGACCCGCTCGATGCGCTGCGATCTCGGGGTGATGATCTCCGCCTCGCACAATCCGTTTGACGATAACGGCATCAAGTTGTTCGGCCCGGATGGCGCCAAGCTGTCTGACGAGACGGAAGCGCGTATTGAATCACTGATCGATGCGGACCTTGGCGACCGCTTGGCCGCACCGCGGGCCTTAGGGCGGGCGCAGCGGATCGAAAGCGTTACCGACCGCTACGTGGAGTACGCCAAGCGGACGCTGCCGCGGACCCTGTCTCTGGACGGGCTGCGGGTGGTGATCGACGGCGCAAACGGTGCCGGCTACAAGGTCGCGCCGTTGGCGCTTTGGGAACTCGGTGCGGAGGTCGTTTCGCTTGGTGTCGACCCCGACGGTTTCAACATTAACCGCGAGGTCGGCTCGACGGCGCCCGAAGCGCTGGCCGCGAAGGTGCGTGAGGTGCGCGCCGATATCGGCATCGCCCTCGACGGTGATGCCGATCGTGTGGTCGTCGTCGACGAACGCGGTCACCTGGTCGACGGTGACCAGATGATGGCGGCGATCGCCACATCCTGGTCGCGCAACGGCCGGCTGACCCAGCCCGGAATTGTCGTTACGGTAATGTCCAACCTTGGTCTCGAGCGCTACCTCGCCGGCATCGGCGTGGGACTGGTGCGCACGGCAGTTGGCGATCGCCATGTGGCCGAGGCCATGCGTCGCGATGGTTACAACCTTGGTGGCGAACAGTCGGGCCACATCATCCTCTCCGACTACACCACAACCGGCGACGGCCTCGTAGCGGCGCTACAGTTGCTGGCGGTCGTGCGTGAAGAGGGCCGTTCTGTGAGCGAGGTTTGCCATCTGTTCGAGCCCTTGCCGCAGATTCTGAAAAACGTACGGATTACCGGCGGGCGCCCGCTCGACGATGCTGAGGTGCGCAAGCGGATCAGCGACCTGAACGACAGTCTCGGCGAGAGCGGCCGAGTATTGGTACGCGCGTCGGGCACCGAGCCGGTGATCCGGGTCATGGCCGAGGGTGACGACGCCAAGGCGATTTCGGCGGTCGTCGACGACCTCGCCGCGGCGATCGCGCGGGCCGCCGCCTGAGCGAAACGGAAATCGATCGCCCATGATAACCTTCGATCCCGCCAAGCCGCGGGGAATCGTCTGGATCGCGTCGTATCCCAAATCCGGCAACACTTGGATCCGCGTGTTTCTCCACCATCTGTTCCGGATGGCGGATGGGCGCCCGCTGGAGGATTACGATCTCGATTCCCTGTCGCGGACCAGCACGGTCGCGTTCGGCCGAGTCGATCTGTTCGAGCGCTTCATGGAAAAGCCGATCCTCGAATCCGATCCGGTCGATATCGCCTTCGCGCGTCCAAAAGTGCAGCAGGCGATGGTCGATGAGGAAGACCGGGTCATCTTCGTCAAAACTCACTCCTTCCTCGGCCGGGTGTTCGACCAGCCTCTGATCAACCGCGCGGTCTCGTCCGGCGCGATCTACATCGTTCGCAATCCACTGGATGTCGCGGTATCGCTCCAGTCCTATCTAGGTGTCTCCCTGGATTCAGCGATCCGATCGATGGGAGCGTCGCTCAACGCCTCGCCAACGGTGGAGATACGAGCGCAGGAAATCTGGGGATCTTGGACGGAGAATGTCGGAAGCTGGACCACGAACTCTCCGCCAGTCGTTCATGTCGTGCGCTACGAGGACTTGCTGGCCGATACCCGTAACCAGTTCGACGCGATCGTTCGTCACCTGCGCCTGGATGTGACGCCCGAACAGGTCGAGGAAGCGCTGGCCCTGTCGTCGTTCGATCGTCTCCAGGCCCAGGAAGCAGCGACCGGCTTCATCGAGCGGCCGTCATATAGCGGTCAGTTCTTCCGGGCGGGCAAGGCCGGCCAGTGGCGCGATGTTCTCTCACCCGAACAGATTGATCGGATCGTTTCCGACCATGGCGAGCAGATGAGCCGCTTCGGCTATCTGCCGAACTGACAGTGCGGCAAAACCGATCATGATCATTCTCAACAAGAACAAGCCGCGCGGCCTGATATGGCTCGCCTCGTATCCACGGTCCGGCAATACCTGGACTCGAGCGTTCATCCATGCGTTGGTCAATGTCCTGCGAGATCCCGACTACGGGGACCTCGACATCAACGCGATCGAGGCATTTTCGGCCGCCGAGAGCGCCGCCGAGCTGTACCAGCCCCTGCTCGGCAAGCCGGCGTTCCGGGCATCGCAGGCGGAGATTGCGGCGGTTCGCCCCCGCGTGCAGGCAGACATCGTCGCTCGGCTGCGGCGTCCGGTGTTCATCAAGACCCACAACGCCAACGCTGTCGATCATGGTCACCCGCTGATCAACATGGGAGTGAGCGCCGGCGCGGTGTACATTCTTCGCAATCCGCTCGACGTGGCGATCTCGTTCGCCCGCTTCCGCGATGTCGACATCGATCGGGTGATTGAGGACATGGCGACGCCGGGGTTCGGCGTTGCGACCGACCGGAAAAATGTCCACGTCATCACCGGCTCATGGTCGGAGCATGTTCGTAGCTGGACCGATCAATCCCATCCTGTGATCCTCGTCGTTCGCTATGAAGATCTGCATGACAAGCCGGCGGAAAGCTTCGCCGCGATCGCCCGGCATCTTCTGATGCAGGCGACACCGGAGCAGCTCGACAAGGCGATCGCGCTGACACGATTCGACAACCTGCAAAGCAAGGAAGCGGCAGATGGTTTTGCCGAGCGTTCAGAAAGCGCCGTCAATCCCTTCTTCCGGGTCGGGCGGCCCGGCCAGTGGCGCGACGTGCTGTCCGACCAACAAGTCGACCGCGTCGTTTCTGCCCACGGCGCGACGATGCGACGCTTCGGTTATCTTCCCGACCAGCAGGATGCAGCGGCGTAACCCGGCCGCTTAGCGGCCGACTTTTTCAGCGGCGGCGATGACCGTCGCAACGGCCTGCGTCGAAGTCTCCATCCGGTCGTATTCCGCTGGGCGGAGTTCTCCCCCCATGTACACATCGGCGCGGCGAAACCGCATAGCGCTTTCGACCGGTGCCATCGCGGCGAAATGGATCTCGCGGGCCCTGGTCTCGGCGACAACCCGATGAACGGTCTTCGCCGTGATCCCGCCGCCCGGCATTACGACGATCCGATCCCCGGCGGCTTCGACTAGCCGTGCGAGTGTCTCTGCGCCTTCAAGCGCACCCGGTTCCTGACCAGACGTCAGGACACGATCGACGCCGAGTTCGATCAGCGTTTCCAAGGCGGCGAACGGGTCGGGAGTCATGTCGAAGGCGCGGTGGAATGTGACGGCGGCCGGGCGCGCGCGTTCGATCAGGCGCCGGTTGGCCGCGACGTTGATGGCGCCATTCGGATCGAGGACGCCAAACACGAAGCCATCCACGCCGGCGGACTTCGCCGTCGCGATGTCGGTTTCCATCGCGACCAGTTCCTCCGGCGCATAGCAGAAATCACCGCCCCGCGGCCGGATGATCATATGGAGTCCGATGTCACGGATTTCACGGGCAACGAGAACAGTGCCGAGGCTGGGCGTGGTGCCACCCTCGATAAGGCTGGCGCACAGCTCGACGCGTTGCGCGCCGGCATCCCGCGCGGCGACGATTCCACGGATGGAGTCGACGCAGATTTCGTAGGTTAACCCGGTCAACGTGTTTCGATCCTTTTTGGTCGGAATGGAGGGTCGGTTGGCAAGGCCGGACGCCGAGGTCGGCGGCAGTTGCGTTGAGGTTAAGCGTTTACCGCGTCGATCTGCGCACTGCTGCGCCCACTAATCCAAGTCTCACGAACCTGGAGCGCGTCGTTGAGAAGCACAAGACTGGCCCGGAAGCCTGGCGTCACCTGGCCGAGTTCATTCCCGAGCCCGAGGAACTCCGCCGGCGCCTGCGACGCCATGTGTAGCGCAGCTTCGAGCGGTAATCGAAGCTCCTCGACACAGTTGCGCACGGCGGTCGCCATGTCGAGGTCGGAGCCCGCCAGGGTGCCGTCGGCCATTGTCAGCCGGCCGCCGGACCGGCTGATCGTTCGGCCGTGAAGATCGAACGCATCGTCCGGCGATCCGACCGACGCCATGGCATCGGTGACCAGGATCGTTCTGTCCCAGCCCCGCGCTGCAATGGCCACTCTTAGGCTTGGGGCGGAAACGTGATGGAGGTCGACGATCACGCTGCACCACGCTTGTGGGTCATCAAGCGCAGCGCCGACGGGGCCGGGCTCACGCCCGGTGAGCGGCGGCATGGCATTGAAGAGATGGGTGAACGCGGTCAGACCGGCACGGCGCGCCGCCTGGATTTCATCGTAGGTCGCCTTGGTATGGCCGGCGGCGAGAAGCACGCCAGCATCGGCAAGACGGCGGACCGCATCGACAGGGACCATCTCAGGCGCCAGCGTCAGCATGGTGGCGCCGCGTGAGTCGGCCGCGATCGCGACGATATCGTCTTCGGTGATCGGACGGATATAGTCTTCGCGATGGGCCCCCTTCCGGACCGGGTTGAGGAACGGGCCCTCGATGTGGACGCCGAGCAGGCCGGGAACGCCACGCGCGAGAGCGTCCTGAACCGCAGCAATAGCCTCGGCCATGACGTCAGGGGTATCGGTGATCAGCGTCGGCAGAAAGCCGGTCGTCCCGTAGGGCCTATGCGCCGTGCCGATCGCAGCGATTCCCTCGATGGTTCGGTGATCGTTGAACATCACGCCGCCGCCGCCGTTGACCTGTATGTCGACGAATCCCGGTGCAATCAGTCCGCTGACGTCTTGGCGCTGATAGTCGGACGGTACGTCCCCATCTGACACGACTGCGGCGATGCGGTCGCCGTCGATCAGCACGGATGTGCCATTGCGGATCCGGTTTCCATCGAAGACGCGAGCGCCAACGAGAGCTGTCCTGGCTGCTGCTTCAGCCTCCGTCGCCATCACAGCGTCTCCGTCACTTTCTTGAGGTTCGGAGGCCGATCCGGGTCGCGGCCGCGTGTGCGAGAAAGGACTTCCGCGAGCGGATAGAAACTCTGTATCAGGGCCAATGGCTGGGCAAATGGATGGATCGCGGTCACCGCCGGGAGAGATATCGCGCCCGGTATCTCGGCCGGGCCGGCGGTCAAGACGGGGACGTCCCGATCGACCAACTGCCGCCCTATGTCTGTCAGCGAGGGCAAGGCCTCGTCCCGCTGGCTGAACATGATGACCGGGAAGCGAGGGCCGGCCAGCGCCAGCGGACCGTGCTGCATCTCAGCCGCGCTCATCGCCTCGGCATGGAGACCGCAGGTCTCTTTCATCTTGAGCGCGGCCTCCTGGGCAACGGCAAAGCCGGGCGCGCGCCCGGCCACGTACAGGCTGTCGACGTCGGCAAGAAGCGGCAGCGGCTCGCGCCAGTCGCAGGCCAGCGCATCGTTCAGGTCGTCGGCGAGCCGGTGAACCGCGCTCATCAGGGCTGTATCGCCGCTCCAGTGGGCAGCAAGCTGTAAGAGGGCGGCCAGCGAGGCGACGTAGGTCTTGGTCGCCGCGACGCTTCGCTCCGGCCCGGCATGGAGCGGAAGCACAACTTCGCACAAATCGGCGAGGGGTGACTCCGTGTCGTTGACCACCGCAACGGTGATGGCCTGTTCGGCACGGGCGGCCTCGGCAAGTGTCAGCAAGTCGGGACTCCGACCGGACTGGGACACCGCGATAAACAATGCCCCTGCCATTCTTGGTTGCTTGCCGTAGATTGAAGTCACCGATGGCCCGACCGAGGCGACCACGGTGTCGAGGTGGAGTTCCAGCAGGTACTTGGCGTACGCCGCGGCGCTGTCGGAGGAGCCCCGCGCGCACGTGACGGCAAAGCGCGGCGGGTTCGCCTTCAGCCGGTCTGCGAGGTCGGCGCAGGTCTTTTCGTTCGCTTCGATCAGCCGAGCGACCACCGCCGGGGCTTCGGCGGTTTCGCGAAGCATCAGGGTCGTCGACGGCTCGGCATCAGTTTCGCTGCTCATCGGACCTCACATTATCTCAACGGTGAAACGACACGGCCGTGGCTGGTTCAAGCGGACCGGTCGCCGGCCTTAGCTTCGAGGGCCTGCTTGATCATCAGAATCGCACCGTCCACCGGGTCGCGTTCCGGCTTGACGCAAACAGCTCGATAGGGCGGCGGCAACCAGGGAAGAATGCGCGGGAAAACGCCTCCGATCATCGCTACCGAAGGCGCTCCGACCTCGAGCAAGCGCGCGATAGCGCGCGACACGTCGCGCGCAGCGTCCTCGACGATGGGCATGGCTAGGGCATCGCGTTTGTCCGCATGTTCGAAGACGAGCGGTGCGAAGCTGCCAAAGTCGCCAGGGGTCGCCGTGCCCGCCCACTCCACCGCGTTTGGCGGGTGGTGATCGAAACGGTCGAGTACCGCTTCCGCCAGCGGCGTCATCGGCGCCATGCCCTCCAGCGCCCACAAGGAGCGGCGGATGGCGTTGCGCCCGATCATCATGCCGCTGCCCTCGTCGGCGATGTCCGCGCCCCAGCCGCTGACGTTGATGCGCTCGCCGTTGACGAACGCCAGTCCGGCGAAGCCGGTGCCGACGATCAGAATCGCACCATCGCGGCCGTTGTGGGCGCCGAGCAGGGCCGTGTAGGCGTCGGTGTCGACCGCCACGGAGGCGAACGGCAGCGGTTGCGAAAGCACGAAGTCGCGGTCCCATGCCTGTTGGGTGCCGGCGAGGCCGAGGCCGGCATGAACACGGCCGAGATCGGCTTCCTCCAAACCGGCGTCAATCGCCGCCGCTCGACAGGCCTGAAGAACCTCGGCGATGGCGTCGTGCTTGAGGCGGGCGTTGCCGGCACCGGCCGAGCCTTCGCCCAGCTTCTTTCCGTCGGCGTCGTGCAACCGCGCGCGGGTGCGGGTCGCGCCGCCGTCGACACCCATGAACAACGGTTCTCTCATGTGTCTCGTGCGAGTTTCCGACACAGATACTGCCCGGCCGGCGCAAAGCCAAGCCGACTGACCGGCTGCGCTCGTGTTCGCTAAACGGGGACCGGCGCGTTCTCCGGGATCAGCTTCTCGTTCTTCAGATCGCTCCACAACGATCCGGGGATTTCGAGCTGCCACCATTCGAGGATCTGTTCCAACTCCTCGGCCGAGCGCGGCCCGGGAATCGTGCTCGCGACCGCCGGGTGGGCCAGCGGGAACTTCAGCGCCGCCGCTGCCAGTGGCACGTTGTGAGCATCGCAGACCCGCGCCAGTTCTTTCACGCGGGTCATTATTTCCGGGGGCGCGTCCACATAGTTCCAGGTTTCGCGACCGACGAGAACGCCAGAGTTGAATGGCCCGCCGATGACGATCGACGCACCATGAGCTTCGACGGCCGGGAGCAGGGTGTCGAGCGGGTCCTGCTCGAGCAGCGTGTAGCGCCCGGCGAGCAGGAAACAGTCCCATTGTGCATGCTCGAGTGCGTCGGCGATCGGCTTCGCCTCGTTGACCCCAAGGCCGATGGCCTTCACCTCGCCGGTCCGACGCAGCTCTTCGAGTGCCCGCCGCGCGCCGTCCATTGCCCTGGCATGCATCTCGGGTTGGACATCAACGCCGTGGGTGAAGGTGTCCGGATCGTGAATGTAGAGGATGTCGATGCGGTTCAAACCCAGGCGCTGAAGGCTGTCCTCGTAAGACCGCATGACGCCATCATAGCTGTAATCAAAATAGGGCTCGAACGGTAGCGGGCGGCGCCACGCATCGTTGACGTCTTGCGCTTCCTTAACGGGGCGAAGGCGGCGCCCGACTTTGCTTGACAAAATCCAGTCATCAAGGCCGCGCAACTCGTCGCCCATCAGTCGCTCGGAGCGACCGTAACCGTAAAACGGCGCCGTATCGAAGTAGCGGATGCCGGCATCATAGGCTTGGAGGATCAGGATTTTCGAATCGGCGTCGGTGAGGTGCGCCAGGTTTCCGGCGAGTGTTGCGCCTCCCAGGCCCAATGTGGTGAGTTCCAGATCGGTCCGACCGACTCGCCGCTTTTCGAATTCCATGCTGATCCCCTGTCACGCGCGTCAAAACGACCGCCCGTTGATATACGAGCGATCGGCACTTGGGGAGTCGAATAGCGAAAGGACGTCAACCGCGCCCGGCGTGAGGGCGCCGCAGCGCTCAGCCGATACACCAGCCGCGATAGCGTTTGCCGAAAATGTTGGTGCGCCAGCATCGGTAGGTGTTCTTGCCAATCGCGTAGCCCGCGACCGCACCGGCCGTGCCGCCGATCACCGCGCCGCCGACGGATTTGCTGGCCACGGCGCCAACCGTTGCGCCGGTTGCTCCACCGACCACGGCCAGGCGTTCCGCCCGCGTTGCCATGCAACCAGAAACCGCTGCCGCGCCAATCATGCACACGAGTGCCGCCGTTGCTGCTCGTCGCATTGTTCGTTCCCCGCCGCCTGCGATGACCGTTTGGATGGCTATTGGTCATGATAGCCGACCCGACGGTACTCATAGCGGAAAATCGGACGGCTGCGAACCCGGGCGTTGGGCCCGAATGTCGTGTTCAGGCAGTGCGACCGGCCGGGGTGGCCCCGCGGGGCGAGCCGCCGATCCTCAGCCGCTTGCGAAGTTCGGCGACCGCGGTCACGCCGAGACCGGTGAACAGCACCCACCAGGCCGGGCGGATTGAGAACGAGAAATCGAGGTTCGCGAGCAGGACCCGATCGGCCGGCGCGCCGGAGGCGATCCCGTACCAGGCGGCCTCGGTCAGGGCGGTAAGAAGCGCGGCGGAGACCGAAAGCACGACGAGGGGGACAAGGCCCTCCTTGTAGCCGCGCTTGGCCATCATCCGATACCCCATCAGCCAGTAGAAGAAACCGGTCATCAGCACGGGTGAGCTCACGTCGACCTTCGACTGCATGTAGTAGTGCAGGATGCCGAGCGCGGTAATCACGTAGATCGCCTTGTGCAGGCGGTTCCATTTCATTGCGCCCAACCGCTTGATCCACCCGTCGGTCGAGGTGACGGCGAGAAGCAGGATACCGATCATCGCGGCAAAACCGATCAGCAGATAGACGCGGAGAACAATTTCGGAGCCGATGAAGAGGACATCGAACTTCGAATCGATCACGTAGAACACGAAATGCAGGGCGATATAGAAAAACGCCGACAGCCCAAGGATGCGGCGGACGTGAATCAGCTTGGGCATATCGAAGAGCCGCCGAGCCGGCGTAACGGCCAATGTGATGAGCAGAAGATAAACGGTCCAGTCGCCGACCCGGTGAATCGCTTCGGTGATGGGCCGCGCGCCAAGGCCTAGAAAAACAGTGCGGTAGAGCAGCCACAGCGCCGGCAGGCTGACGAGAATCAGCGTCGTCGCCTTCAACGGCGAGAACCGGCCCGCCCGGTCGGTCCACGGCAGTTTCTCGGCGATGGCTTTGGTCTTGCTCATGGTATCCCTTGCAGCTCTGGTTCGGTCGCTGCGGATGGCTCGATCCTATAGATAGGCGCTAAGGGGCCTCACGGTCACGTCACTTGTTCGTAAGAAAAATGCGGTGATCGGTCGGAGTCATCGTGAACACCGCGAGAGCGGGCGGTTTCCTTGAAAACGGCGTCCATCCAATGCGTTAAGGGTGTGCATGGCATACTGGTCGTATCGGATCATTCTGTGGCTGATCGCGTTAGCCTACGCGTATTTCACTTTTGTCCGAGTCCTGAACATCACCGGCATGAGCGGGTTCGATTGGGCATCCGCCCCGCTGCCGTGGCAGATCCTCGACGTCTTCTACCTCGTCGTGAATCTGGTCGTCGTGTACGGCTTCGTCTTGGCGCTGCCGATTGGGTTCGTCGCGTTCTTCGTTGCCGCAATCACTCAGCTCGCCCTCTATTTCGTAGTGGAGCCCACCCAGAGGCAGTCGTTCGAGGATGTCGCGTTTGACTATCGCGTCGCGTTCCAGCTTGTCACGATCGCATTGGTGATGGCCGCCCTCTGGCTGAGAGAGCTTGCGCGCCGGGAGCGGAAGGCAGAAAGCTCCGGGTCAGGGTGACGTGTGCTATAGGCCGGTCCCGCAAACGAGAAGGTTGAACCATGGCACGCGGATCCATCGGCCTCGACGAACGCCTTGATGACTACATCGTCGCGGCTCATCGACCGGAGCATCCGGTCCTGACCAAGCTACGTAAGCGCACCGCGCCGTTGCCGCTGGCGATCATGCAGATCGGACCAGCACAGGGCGCGTTCCTCGCTTTCCTGGTCCGGATGACCGGTGCGAAGAACGTCCTCGAGATCGGAACCTTCACCGGCTACAGCGCGCTGGCGATGGCCCTGGCGCTGCCGCCCGGTGGCCGGATCGTCGCCTGCGACGTCAGCAAGGAATGGACGGACATCGGTCGGGAACACTGGGAAGAGGCGGGTGTCGTCGACCGGATCGACCTGCGGCTCGCACCGGCCTTGGAGACCCTTGCGGCAATGGAGGGCGAGGGCCTTCGCGACCACTTCGACCTGGTTTTCATCGACGCCCTGAAGAGCGAGTACGACGACTACTACGAGGCCTGCCTGCGGCTGGTTCCGGTCGGCGCGCTCATTACCTTCGACAATATGCTGCAGGAGGGCGATGTTGCCGATCCAGGCAAGTCCGGCGGGGCGGTCGACGCGATTCGAGGGGTGAACGCCAAGATTGCCAAGGACGACAGGGTGGATGCGGTGCTGCTGCCGGTCGGGGACGGGATGACCCTGGCGCGCCGGGTTCGCTAGCGAGGCTTCGAATCCACCTGGCCTCGCTCGGCCAGAATCCAGTCGGCCGCTGCACCGATATCGTCGACAATGGCGGTCGGTGACGGGTCGGCATCAGCCTCGGCGCCGGGCCGGTACTTGCCGGTCCGCACCAGCAACGCCTTGCCGATCCCTGTCTTCAGCGCTCCGGATACATCGGCCTCCACGTCATCGCCGACCATCACCACATCGGCAGCATCGCAACCGAGTGCGACGACCGCTGCCGCATAGAAGTCCGGCGCGGGCTTTCCCAGAACGATCGCGGGTTGTCCGCTGGCATACTCCAAGGCCTCAACAAACGCGCCCGCATCGAGGCTCAGCGCGTCGTCGCTGTCCATGAAGTAGCGGTTCTTGGCCAACGCCAGAAACGCAGCCCCGTCCATGAGGGCGCGAAAGGCAGTGTTCAGGGTCTCATAGGTGAACGCGTGTCCGGCATCGCCGACAACGACGGCAGAGCGCGATCCGCCCTCAAGACCGGCGAAGTCCCCAACCAGGTTGGGATGAACCAATAGATGCGGCGTCGCATCGCGCGCCAGAAGCCAAGTCCGGGCCGCCTCCGCGGGCGTGAACAACTCACTCGCGCTGATCGTGAAACCCATGCCGTGCAAGCGCTCGACGACGCCTGCTTTTGCGGTTCGGGTGGTGTTGGTGACAAACCGCACCGGCAACCCGCTGTCACGCAGCCGGCGGATAGCTTCCACTGCACCGGGCAGCACCGCGTTGCCGAGATAGAGGACACCCGCGAGGTCGAGAAGAACGCCACGTATCATGATCGTCGCCGTTTGAAATGTCCGGCGAGGATAACCGGTGCTCGTCGCGGCTGTGAAGCGCCGGTTACCGAAGGTCGGAGGTTTCCCGCGCGCGCCCGAATATGCGATGAGGCTGGGATCAGTCCAAGCCGCGACGGGGACCATGCCAGACATCATTGCTATCGGGGAACCACTTTTCGAACTCAACCAGCCCCATGGGGAGTCCATCTACCGCCGGGGATATGGCGGTGACACGTCGAACTGCGCGATCGCCGCGGCACGCCAGGGCGCCAGCGTCGGCTATGTCACCGCGGTCGGCGCCGACCAGTTCGGCGACGCCTTTCTGCGGCTCTGGCAGGACGAGGGCGTCGACACCAGCGCGGTGAAGCGTAGCCCGGTCGCCCATACCGGCCTTTACTTCATCTCACACGACGATACCGGTCATGTGTTTTCGTACATGCGGGCCGGGTCGGCTGCCAGCCGGATGACACCGGAAGACATCCCCGGCGACATGATCAAGTCGGCGCGCGTGGTCCATGCGTCAGGGATCAGCCAGGCGATTTCGTCAAGCGCCGCCGATGCGGTCTTCGCGGCAATGCGGATGGCGCGGGCGGCGGGGGTGACCGTTTCCTACGACACCAATCTGCGTTTGCGGCTCTGGCCGCTTGATCGGGCGCGGGCGATCATCCATGCGGCGGTCGCCCTGGCGGACATCGTGCGGCCGGGGCTTGACGATGCGCGTCACCTGACCGGCCTCACCGATCCGGACGCCATTGTCGACTTCTACCTGTCGATGGGCGCGCGCATCGTCGCGCTGACCCTGGGTGAAGACGGGGCCGTCGTTGCCACCAAGGAACGCCGCGAGCGGATGGCGCCGATTGCCGTCCGCCATGTCGACGCGACAGGTGCGGGCGACATGTTCGACGGGGCCTTCCTCGCCGAGTATCTGCGCACCGGCGATCCCTTCGACGCGGGTCGCTACGCCAATATGGCAGCGGCGCTATCGACTGAGGCCTATGGTGCGGTCGAGCCAATGCCGCGGCGCGCGGCGGTCGAAGCTGCGCTCAAGGATCGCGCCTGAACCCGAGACGCTTCAGGTGACCGGTATCGTCGGGGCGTTGAGTACAGCGACGAGCCGCTCAGGCGATACCGAGAACACGGCGTAAGGCGTTCCCGCCGCGGCCCAGACCGTCTGGTACTGCAGCAGGTCCCGGTCGACGTATGTCACGATAGCTTGTGCGTGCCCGAAGGGCGGGATGCCGCCAATGGCAAAGCCGGTCGCGGAGCGAACGAAAGCCGCGTCGGGCCGGACGAGTGCCATGCCAATCGTTCGGGCCGTTCTTTTCTCGTGGACCCGGTTTGCTCCCGAAACCAGGAACAGAAGCGGCTTGTCGCTGTCTTTTTCCTTGAAAATCAGAGACTTGACGATCTGTCCTACAGTGCATCTGCAAGCGACGGCCGCTTCTTCGGCTGTCCGTGTGCTCTCTGGCATCAGACGCGGCGTTACATCAAGGCCCAGGCCCTTCGCAGCGGCGGTAACGCGGTTAACCGCGTTTGACGATTGTCCCATGCCGACGCCTCCTTTCTCGTGTGTAGCCCGGGCCGCAAAGGTGTCAAACCTGACCGATTTTGCTAACACAACGGTAACCAGTATCGATCGCGCCACAACGGACGAGTCATGGATAACACCAGCGATAGCACAGGTCGGACCGGCAACGTACGGAGCCTTGAATCGGCCATTCGTCGCGTCCGCACGGCCGAGGCCGAACGTTCCGATGTGGTGGTGGAACTCCGGGATGCCGAACGCGCCCGGCTGGAGATGCTGGTCGACGCATTGAGGGGGGTGTTGGCCGAAATCCCGGAAGGCAACGACTCGCTCATGGTGAGCCTAGCCGCGGGCGTCCCGGCTCGGCTGTGGGTGGATATGACCGGTTTCGTGGTGATGGGTCGAGACAGGCGGACATACCGGTTCCTGAAGGACACCCGGCTTGGCCGGACGATCATCCTCGAGACCGCCGATGTCGACGCCATGGCCGACTGTGTCACGGACTACATCGCCGAACGGATTGTCGAGCGGGAGCGAGCGATCGAGGCGGACTGGGTCGTTCAACGTGGCAGGGAGCCGACAACGCTCCCGCGTCGCGAGGCGCGCGTCCGTTCCTTGGAGAGTCCGACACCAACGTCCCCGACAGCCCAGACTCCCGACCGTCGCAGCCATGGATGGATCGCGGCGGCGTTCCTGCTCGGCGTCCTAATCGGTGTCGCCGGGCTGTTCGCCTACGCTTGGTTGCGGGTTCCCTTCAGCTAGCGCCACGGCCGATAAGCCGGCGCTCTGACAGGACCTCGACCGGCCCATCGTCTTGGCGCCGGGCGTGTTCGGTCATATCGCAGATGAAGCCGTCCCTGGTCGACGCGATACGAAACCGGAGATAGCTTCCGCCGGGTAGCCCGTCGCGGGGATGAAGCGACGCCGAGGTCGCGCCGACGACCGGGACGGGACCTGTCGGTCCGGCGACATTGTCGACCGCGGTCCGATGGTTGTGCCCGTGGAGGATGAGTTCCGCACCGGACTTTTTGATCGCCTGGCGGAAAACACCGGCGCCGATCAGCCGGCGGTGCCACTTTGTTGAACCGATCGCTGGCGGATGATGGAGGACGACAACCCGGAACCGATCTTCTTCACCAAGTTCGGCGAGCAAATGGGCCAAACGGGTCGATTGGGATGGCCGGATGCGGCCGGTGGCCATGAATGGCGCCGTCGCCACCGCCGTGGATACGCCGATGATCGCCACTGGGCCTCGGCGCCGGACGAAGGGAAATCTGGTCGGTCCCGCCGGCTGGTTATCGCCGCGCATGAAGGGTTGCCACCCGTGCCCGACCATACGGGCCGCGCCAGGGATATACGCATCATGATTGCCGGGAACGACGGTAACGTCTTCCGGATCGCCAAGACGGTCGAGCCAGCGGCGGGCGGCATCGCTCTCGGCCTTGAGTCCGAGGTTGATGAGGTCGCCACTCACCGCGATATGGTTGGGCGGCTCGGCCTTGATGTCGGCGACCAGCGCGTCGAGATTTCTCCGACCAAGAGATCCAACACGGCGCCGATGCCAGTTGACGTAGCCGAGGATTCGCTTGGATACGAGTTCGCGCCAGCGAACCGCGGGCAGGGGGCCGAGATGCGGATCGGAGAGGTGGGCAAGCGTGAAGGCTGTCATGGACAAGTCCGGCTAAACCCGTGGCCGCGTCGATCTCAGCGTCAAGGTTTGGGAAACATCATCTGATCGAAAATGCTCCAATACCCGAACCTGGTTCGGGCGAGACGGTTATAGGGATCGTGCCCTGGTGACGCCAGTCGGACTGTTGGCCGCGTAGCCGACACGATCGTGAGCAGAAGGAGTCCCGCTGGAGTGGCCACGCTCACACGCAGTCTGTTGATCCGGCCATATTTGTTCTTCTCGCGCTTCCGTCGTGGAATGACCCTCGGCGCGCGGGCCGCGGTCTTTGATGCCGATGGACGTATCCTCCTGGTGAGGCACGGCTATGTGGCCGGCTGGTACCTGCCGGGTGGGGCGGTCGAGGTGGGCGAAACCGCCGCTGAGGCAGCGAAACGCGAGGTGCTCGAGGAAGGTGGCATCCGCCTCGACAGCCCGCCCGAACTCTTCGGGTTCTATCTCAACCGGCAGGGCCTGCAGCGGGATCACGTCGCCTTGTTCTTGTGCCGGTCCTGGTCACAGGTCCAACCGCCGCCGCGAAACGCCGAGATCGCCGACAGCGGCTTTTTCGCCCCGGACGATCCGCCTGAGGGTACCAGCGTCGGGACCCGGCGCCGCTTGTCAGAGATCATGAACGGGGGGCGACCGGCTGACGAATGGTAGGGGCGCTTTACGGCACCCGCTCGAAGTGGTATCGGGCCGGCCTCCAAACGAGGCAACCGTCTCATGGCCATGAAGCGTCTCCGACGACGAACGATGTCAGCTGGTGCCATTCCAGCCATCGCCGCCCGACCGGGCTCCGTTCGCGAATAGAAAAACGAAAGCGTAACAGGTGGCCGGGCGGGTGAACCACGCCTCCGACCGGACCGCCTGCCATGAAAGCCGACACACTGGACTATCGCGCCGAAACCCTTGCCGATCACACGGATATCGAGGCCCTGCACGCCGAGGCCTTCGGTCCCGGACGTTTTGCCCGCGCTGCGTTTCGGCTGCGGGAAGGCGTCCCTCACGATCCGGCTTTGTCCTTCATCGCCACATCCGAGCAGATACTCGTTGCCTCCGTGCGGCTGACGCCGATCACGATCGGCGGACGGTCGGTGCTGCTGCTGGGCCCGCTGGCCGTCAAACCGGCCTTCAAGGGACAGGGAGCGGGGCGAGCCCTTGTCCGGATGGCGGTCGCAGCCGCACGCGAAGCCGGCCATCGGGTGATCCTTCTGGTCGGTGATCTGCCCTATTACGCACCGCTCGGCTTCCAGGCATTGCCGCGACGCGCGGTGATATTGCCGTCGCCGGTGGATCCCGATCGGGTGCTTGCCGCCGAATTGGTTCCCGGAGCCTTGGAGGGCCTGTCCGGCCCGGCGCGCCGTATCGCGCCCGAACCGCAGGGTTCTTCGGACTAGCGTCCTTCGCGGAACCAGGTCAGGCCGGGAAGCAGCAGCAGAACCAGCAGCGCCAGGAACGCGGCCGGACCGGCATAACCGCCGAAAAGTGGGACGCGGACGATGCCCTTAAGGACGCTCGCGTCGGTCATGCGGATTCCCATCCAATCGGCGCCCGACAATGTCGCGCCGCCGCTGATCGGGACGATCCTGGGGACGTCGAGGTTGCCGTCGCTGTCGGCCATGCGCGCCACGCGACCGCCGGTTTCCTCGGCCAGTGGCGACAGGATGGCGGTCGTCGACCGGGCGTCGATGAACTCTTTCGGGTTGGCCGCGCCAACATGGGCGAATGCACGGCGCCCGTCCTGCTCTACCCGGTAAAGCCCGATCTCCTCGCCCGGCAATACGGCGCGCCACAGTCCCGGTGCCGCAACTTCGAGCGGCAGCGTCTCCAACGCGCCCGACGGCGTGACGACGGTAGCCGGCGGCGTCTCGTCGGCCATTGTCTGGCGTTCCACCACCAACTCGCCATTGTTGGCCACTGCGCGCAGCGCTTCTTCCTCAAGGTCTGGCTCTTTCATCAGCCAGTGAGCGAGACGGCGGAGCAGATCGACGTGGGGGCCGCCGCCTTCGAAACCGCGCGCCCACAGCCAGGCGTGATCGGATAGCAGGAGCGCGACCCGCCCTTCGTCGACCCGGTTGAGAACCAACAGCGGCTTCTCATCGGGGCCCGACATGATCGTGTCGCCGCCGGGGCTGCCGACATCGATGACGCGGAACCAGCGTCCCCAGCGGGGCGGGTCGAACGACGCCCCCTCGAGACCACGGGTGACAGGATGCTTGTCACCGGTCTCGGTGACCTCGGCGTGAAATGGCGTCTCGGTGATGGTCCCGGTCGGCGCCACCGGCAAGACCGGCGACAGCGGCGTGTCGTAGAGGCTGCCTTCATTGGCGTAGTCGGGACCAGCGGCGATCAGGACCGCGCCACCGTCGCGGACGTAGCGAGCGATGTTGTCGAAGTAGAGTATCGGCAGGACGCCCCGGTGCCGGTAGCGGTCGAAGATGATCAGGTCGAACTCTTCGATCTTCTCCGAAAACAGCTCGCGGGTCGGGAACGCGATCAGCGATAGCTGATTGATCGGCGTGCCGTCCTGCTTCTCTGGCGGACGAAGGATGGTGAAGTGGACGAGATCGACCGACGCGTCGGACTTGAGGAGGTTCCGCCAGGTGCGCTCGCCGGAGTGGGGCTCACCCGAAACCAGGAGCACGCGGAGATTCTCGCGGATCCCTTCGATGGTGGCGACGGCGCGGTTGTTGATGTTCGTGAGTTCGCCGTCGAGCGGCTCCGCCTCGAACTCGAGGATGTTGGGGCCGCCGTGGGTTATTTCCACGGATAAGGATTCTGCCTGGCCGGCGGTCACCACTTCGCTGGAGAGCGGATTGCCGTCGCGGCTGACCGTGACCCGGACCGCGGCTCCAGTCGGCGTATCGCCGTCGTCGACAACCCGGAACCGGATGGTCTGCGGTTCGCCGACGATTCCGAATCGTGGCGCAGCGTCGATCACCAGCCGACGATCGACCTCGTTGTCGCGGCCGGAGATCAGGACGTGAACCGGCGCGCCTCCGCCGAGCCCATCGGCATCGGCCGGGGCATCATGGACCTGGCCGTCCGACAGGACGATAACCCCGCCAAACCGCTCGGGCGGCACATCGATGAGATTGGTGGCGAGCGGTTCGAACAGCAGCGTCCCGTCGACCGTGCCGCCGCCGTCCTGGCCAGCGACGACAGTTCTGAGTTCGATGCTGTCGAACCCGCTGAGCCTCGCCTCCAACGCCTCGCGCATTGCCGATGTGGTCGCGTCACGGTCGTCGAGGCTCTGGCTGGCGCTCTGATCGACGACCATCGCTACCACGGTCGGAAGCGGTTCGCGATCCTCCCGCAACGCGACGGGATTGAGGAGGGCGGCGAACAGCACCACGGCGGCAGCCGCTCGCAGCCAAGCGCCGCGCATCCGTTGCCAGATGCCGAAGACAATCACGACGATGACAAGGATACCGGCGCCGGCGATCAGCCAGGTAGGTAGCAACGGTTCGAGCGACAAGGACCAGTTCATTGGCCAAGCCGTTCAAGCAGGGCGGGGACGTGAACCTGATCGGCCTTGTAGTTGCCGGTCAGGGTGTACATGACGATGTTGACCCCTGTGCGGAACGCCATTTCACGTTGGATCGGGTCGGCGGGGACGGTGGTGTAGAGGAGTTCACCATCATCGCTCATCGCCCACGCAGCGGCGAAGTCGTTCTCGGTGATCAGAATGCTCGACACGCCGTCGCCGGCCTGCGCCGGCCGGTCGGTGCGGGCGGTCTCATCCGCCATCGCCTCGACCCACAGCGGTCCACCGGCATATCGCCCGGGAAATTCGGTGAGTAGGTAGAACGCCTTGGTCAGCACGTGGTCGCCCGGTACCGGTTCGAGCGGCGGGATGTCGAGGCTTGCCAGCATCTCGCGGAGCCGCTCGACCGCCGGCGTTCCGCTGAAACTGCCGAAGCTGGTTGACCTTTCGAGCTGGTCGCGGGTGTCGAACAGCACCGATCCGCCCTGCCGCATATAGGCTTCGACTCGCGCCATGGTCGCGGAGTCGGGCAATGGACCGTCAGCGTCGATCGGCCAGTAAAGCAGCGGATAGAAGGCAAGCTCGTCGCGCGCCGGATCGATTCCCATGGGGTCACCCGGCTCAAGCGCGGTCCGTTCCGCTAGGATGCGGGTCAGGCCTCTGAGGCCGGCGGCGCTGACGGTATCGATCTCGTCATTGCCGGTTTCGACATAGGCGAGCCGCGTCTGGCTAACGGCATCTACAGCGAACTGATCCGCCTCGTCATCGGCCGACACGGGCGTTGGCTGATACGCTAGCCCAACGGCGATCGCGATCGCCAAGATGGTCGCTGCCGCCTGCGGTCGGCGGAAGGTCAAGGCTCGGTTCAGCCACAGCACGGCGAGCGCGTCGGCCAGGAACAGCGCCAACGCCAGTGCCAACAGCCAGGGCCGCAAATCGAGCGGTGTTTCATCGGGATAGGGGATCACTGTTGCGTCGGGAATTATCGACAGGTCGAGCGGTGTGAGGGCCGTGGTCTCCGACAACAGGTTGAGCGACCGGAACCCCTCCTCGGTACCATAGAGGCCGGGCGGATGGTTGGGCCCAGGGACCGGTTCGGCACCGGTAGCTGGGATCGGCTGGGCGTCCGGTCCAGGCGTGACGAACCGACCGTAGCCGTCGAGCAGCCGAAATGGCGGCACCGTGGCGACATCGTTCTGGCTCTCCGGCGTGCGCTCGGCTCGGGCGGCCGACGAGAACGCCACAACCTGACGAAGCATGTCGACGAACGTTCCCGACAACGGCAGGTTCGACCAACTCGTGTCGGCCGTCACATGGAAGAGGACGAGCCATCCGTCACCGAACGGCGCTGCTGTGACGAGTGGCGTGCCGTCGTCAAGTGCTGCCCAAGTGCGCTGGGCGAGGGTTCCGTCGGGCTCGGCGAGAACCTGACGCTTGACCAGCACATCCGCGGGGATGTCGAGACCGGCAAAAGGACCTGTTTGGGCGAATCGCGCCAACGGCTGTTCCTCCTGCCAGGTGAGCGATCCGCCGAGCACGCGATCGCCCTGGCGCAACCGAACCGGGACCAGCGAGTCGGTCGCAGTCGCCAAGCGTGGCCCAGCAAACCGGACCAGTGTTCCACCTTCGGCGATCCACCGGCTGACCTCATCTTCGACCTCTGGAGGCAGTGTGCCGATGTCGGCCATGGCGATGATGGACACGCCGCTGTCGATCAGTTCCGGAACGGCGACCGCGGCGTTGGCGTCGCGCGGCTCGTAAATGTCAGCAAACGGCTCGACGGCGCGGCCGATGTAGTAGAGCGGCGACAACAGCGGTTGCGCGGTGTCGGCTGCGGCGCCCGACAAGAGGCCAACGCGACGGCGGCGCCACCGTTCGTCCAACAACTGAACCGCCCCGGCGGTCTCGTTTCCAACGATCTCGAGCCGGGCGATGTCGTTGCGGAGTTCGACCGGCAGGTCGATTTCGGCGTTTCCACTTGTGGCGTCGCCAGCGATCGTAAACGGAAAATCCCCGATCGAACGGCCGCGGATGTCCGTCGCCCGGACGAAGCCAGCCGTCGTCGGGCCGCTGCTTTGTCTGACCACCGGCACGGTCAATGCACTGGCGCCGCCGGTCGGTGGCACCAGACCGACGATGTCGCGATCGGGATCGGCGTAGACCAGAATGTCGCCGTCCACCGCATTGCTCAGGAATCCAGCGAATGCCGCGTTCGCGTTGCCACCGAGGCCGTCCGACAGCCAGGCGACTCCGCCGAACGGGGTTTCGCCGCGGGCGACGTCGATCGCGGTGGTCAGCGCGGCATAATCGGCGGCATAGGGGCGCGGCGCCATGGCGTCGAGCCGGCGCAGTGCCTCCGCTGCGTCGCCAGGTGCCAACTCCTGGCCGGTGCCGTCGGCGGTACCGATCACGGTGATCGGCCGTGCATCTTCTTCAGCGTCGCGAATGACCTGGCGCGCGGTGTCGACGGTTCGGCTCCACCTCGGTGCCGATGCCCAACCGTTGTCGACCACGACCAGCAACGGACCGGAACCCGCGGCGCGGTCCGCGCTCGGCTTGTAGATCGGTCCGGCGAGCGCGACGATCAGCGCCGCGGCGATCAGGCAGCGCAACAGGATCAGCCACCACGGGGTCTGGGCCGGCTGCTCCTCCTTGGGCGTGATCTCGAGTAGCAGCCGGGTTGGCGGAAACGTTTCCGTCTTCGGTTTGGGCGGCGTCACTCGCAGCAGAAACCAGATCAGCGGCAGCACCAGCAGCGCCAGCAGAATGGGCGGATAGGCGAAGGCGAAGGGCAGACCGCTCATGCTGCCTGACCCATCGGTAGCGAGAGCGATGGCGACTGCCGGTCGGTAAGGCGCGCGTGCAGGGCTAGCAGCGGCTCGGTGGCCGGCCGATCCGTCCGGTGAATGAGGAAGCTCCAGTCAAGCCGGCGGCAGATCGCCGACAGTCGGTCGCGTAGCGCCGCCAACCGGTCGCGATAGTCGTCACGATAGGACTCGGCCCGGCTCACCACATGGCGCGCGCCGCTTTCGGGATCGATGAATTCGGTGCGACCGGCGTAAGAGAACGTCTCCTCGATCGGATCGACCACCTGAACCAGGTGGGCCCGAGCGCCGCTGCGCACGATCTCATCGAGGCGCGTCTCGGTTTCTTCCATCGGATCGAGGAAATCGCCGATCAGCACAATGTCCGTGAAGCGACGAAGCGGCCGCAAGTCCGGCGGCTTCGATTCGGCGTGGGCGAGGAACTCGGCCACGCGTTCGGCGGCGTTTCGCGAAAGGATCGGATCGCTCTCGCCGATCAGCCCGACGCGTTCGCCGGCCAACGCCAGCATCTCGGCTACGGCGAGGATCAGCACCAGCATCCGGTCGCGCTTGGACACGGTCGAGAGCCGGGAACGAAATGCCATAGACGGTGACAGGTCTCCCCATAGCCACACCATATGGGCGGCTTCCCATTCCCGCTCACGGACGTAGTAGTGATCGTCGCGGGCAGACCGGCGCCAGTCGACGCTCGATGCCGTTTCGCCAGGCAGGAACGGCCGGAATTGCCAGAATGTCTCTCCGCGACCGGCGACCCGTCGGCCGTGCCAGCCGGCGATCACGGTTGCCGCCACGCGCCGGGCCTCGACAAGGAGATCGGGCAGCCCAGCGGCCACGCCCTTCGCGTCGGCGAGGGTGCCGTGCATTGACCCGGTACTCCGCCCCTCGGATCGCGGGTTGGCCATCGTCAGCCTATCTTAGCCCTCAGATCGGCGATGACGTCGCTGACGGTCAAACCCTCGGCGCGTGCGGCGAAAGACAGGGCCATGCGGTGCTTCAGCACCGGCTCGGCGAGGTCGGCCACGTCGTCCAGCGATGGGGCCAGACGGCCGTCGGTGAGCGCCCGGGCGCGGACCGCGAGCATCAACGCCTGACTGGCGCGGGGGCCTGGACCCCAGGCGATGGTTTCGTCGAGCTTGGCGTCGCCACTGCCGGGACGGGCCGAACGCACCAGGTTGAGGATGGCTTCGACCACCGATTCGCCCACCGGCATCGTCCGGACCAACCGCTGGATCGCCTGGATTCCGGGCGCGTCGAGCACAGCCTCGGCCTGGCCTTCCGTTGCGCCGGTGGTTTCAAACAGCATCCTGCGTTCAGCATCGCGATCCGGATAGTGCACGTCGATTTGCAACAGGAACCGGTCGAGCTGCGCCTCCGGTAGCGGGTAGGTGCCTTCCTGTTCGAGCGGGTTCTGGGTCGCGAGCACATGGAACGGCGCTGGTAGATCGTGTCGGGCTCCGGCGACCGTAACGTGATGTTCCTGCATCGATTGGAGGAGGGCCGATTGCGTGCGCGGGCTCGCCCGGTTGATCTCGTCGGCCATCAGCAATTGGGTGAACACCGGTCCCGGGACGAACCGGAACGCGCGGCTGCCATCGGCGCCTACGTCCATGATCTCGGAGCCGAGAATGTCCGACGGCATCAGGTCGGGCGTGAACTGGATCCGTGCCGAAGAGAGCCCGAGCACCGTACCAAGCGTCTCGACCAGCTTGGTCTTGGCCAGACCGGGCACGCCGATCAGCAGTCCGTGCCCGCTCGCCAGGATGGTGATGAGGGCCCGATCGACGACGGTTTCCTGGCCGTAGATGATCTTGGCAATCGCTGACCGCGCGGCCTTGATCTTCTCGACCGCGGCTTCCGTTTCGACGAGGATTTTGTCCGGGTCGACGGCAGGCGGTTGGGTCAATGCACTCATGGAGGACGTGGCGCTCCCTCAGGTTCCGACCCGCAAATCGGGTCACCATTCACCAGTGTTACACGGCCGGCGGCCCAACAGTAGGCCAAACCCGGACGATCGACGTCACGCCCCGCCCCATCATGACATAGGGTAAAGCCGGGCGAAACAATGGCCGTAGAGGCTTCTTTTGCCGCGCCGGTTCAGGGTGACGATCGTCGGCGTCGTGATATCGTCTCCGGATGCACGTGTCTCACCCGCCATCCCCCTACGCCCCCACACGTTTTTTCCGCCTGCTGACGGAGCGGCTCGGCACGATCCAGGACGGCGTCGTCCGCGGCGATCACGTTCTCAATCCCGAGTTCGCCGACCATAATGTGTCCTACCGCGATGCGGCGGTGCTGGTTCCCATCGTCGCTCGGGAGCCGGAAGCTACCGTGTTACTCACGGTGCGGACAGCGAATCTCAGCGATCACGCCGGGCAGATTGCCTTCCCCGGCGGCAAGATTGACCGGGGCGACGACAGTCCATCGGCGGCGGCGCTGAGGGAGGCCCGCGAAGAGATCGGTCTCGATTCATCCGCCGTGGATCTCCTCGGTACCCTACCGCCGTATCTGAGCCGAACAGGATTCCGAATCGCCCCCGTCGTAGCGCAGGTTTCCCCGACCCACCGGCTCACGGTGAACCCGCAAGAAGTTGATCATGCGTTCGAAGTGCCGCTAGCGTTCCTGATGGACCCCACCAATCACCGGCGAACCAGCCGGGTATTTTGGGGGAAGCGGCGGTACTTCTATGAGATGCCGTTCGAGCAGCACTATATATGGGGCGTCACCGCTGGGATCATTAGGGAGCTGTACGAGCAGGTCTTTGTCTGATGGGTCGCATTATCGCGTTCAATCTCTTGTTCTTTCTCCTGCCGTTCGGCGTGTATGTCGCTTGGCTGTTCGCCACCCGTGGCGCCGCCAACAACGCTGGCGACTGGACGATGAAAACGATCGGTTGGTTGGCTGTGGGCGGTGCGGCCTTGATGGTTGCCGCGCTGGTCGTTTTCGTGCAATTCACCGGTGCGCCGCCGGGTAGCACCTATGTTCCGGCTCAATTCATTGACGGCGAGTTGGTTCCCGGCCGTTTCGACTAACGCCGAGGCGGCTCAATGGCCGAAGCCCTTCCGAACCTGGCGAACCGGGACTGGTTCCAGGCAAAGGCCGTGCGAACGGTGTTCGAGATACTCGATGCCGATGGCCCACCATCGCGGATCGTCGGTGGCGCGGTCCGCGATGCGCTGGCCGGCGTTCCGGTCGGCGACGTTGATTTCGCCACACCGCTCAGCCCCGATTCGGTCATCGAACAGGCTGGCAAGTCCAGCCTGAAGATCGTCCCGACGGGCGTTTCGCATGGCACCGTTACCGTCGTAGCCGAAGGCATCGGGTTCCAGGTCACCACGCTGCGTGAGGACATCGAAACCGACGGGCGCCACGCGGTCGTTCGGTTTGGAGACGACTGGACCGCCGATGCCCGCCGTCGCGACTTCACCGTCAACGCGCTGTCGGTTGATGCCACGGGGCACGTTCACGATCCGCTCGGTGGGTTGCCGGACATCGAAGCTCGGCTGATCCGCTTCATCGGCGATCCGGATCAGCGCATCGCCGAGGACCACCTGCGGCTCCTCCGCTTCTTTCGCTTCAATGCGACGTTCGCGTCCGGGCCGCTCGATCCAGCCGGCCTGTCTGCCGCGATCCGCGCGCGCCATTCGTTGCGCGACCTGTCGGCCGAGCGGATCGGCGAGGAGATGCGGCGGCTGGTCCTCGGTGGGCGAGCTGCCGAGATCGCCGGGATCATGCAGGACGCCGGTGTTCTCGGCGTTGTACTGGGTGGAGTCGGCTATATCGGGCCGCTTCAGCGGCTCGCGGCATTTGCCCCGCAGAGCGGTGCGGCGTTGCGCCTCGCCGCGTTGGGATGTCGGGTTCAGGACGACGTCGAGCGTCTCGCTGACCGGCTTCGCCTTTCGAATGCCGAGAGCGAACGAATGGACAGCGCCCTCGTCAACGCGCGCAAAATCGCCGTGCCGATGACCGAGCACGCTGCGAAGCGGATGCTCTATCGCTGTGGTGCCGACGCGTGGCGTGACGCCGTAGCGCTCGGCTTCGCCTGGGCGGCGGGCGGCGACAACGACGAGGCTTGGCAAATGCTCCTTAGCCTTCCTGATCGCTGGGCGGTCCCGGCTTTTCCATTGACGGGAGCGGACGTCCGGAAGCTGGGAGTCGCCACCGGGCCGGCGGTCGGATCGTTGCTGCGATCGATCGAGTCCTGGTGGATCGAGTCAGATTTTCAGCCCGACGAGGACGCATTGCGCCGCCGGCTGCAGCAGATGGTGAGTGTTGCCCAATAAGACTTGGGCGCGGTCCGGAATTCGGTTAGCTTCCGCCGCATGGCGAGGAAAAGAAGAAATCGCGTCAAACGCATGTGGAAGACGGTTGCCGTCTTCCTGTTCGGCGGCGTCGTCGGTTCTGCGTTCGGTGTCGCCGTCGGACTATTCGCATACCCGTTCCTGTTTCCGCCGCCGGCGGCCAATGAGATGCTGACAGCGGCCGATCGCTCCAATCTGGTGGCGACCGGCACTTTCATCCACGCCGACCCATCCGATCCCATCCACTACGGCAGCGGTGGCGTCAGCGTGTACGAGCGGACGGTTTTCCTCGAGCCTGACTTCGAGGTTGGCCCGGGGCCGAAGTACCACGTCTATCTGGTGCCGAAAGCGAATATTCGAGACTCTAGAGACGTCGTTGACACCATGTATGTGGATCTCGGCCAGTTGCGTGCTTTCGAGGGCAGCCAGCGCTACGAAATCCCGGCGGGGGTGGATCTCGCTGACTTTCCCAGCGTTGTTATCTGGTGCGAGGCGTTTTCGGTGCTGATCTCGCCCGCCGACCTCGATCCGGCAGGGACGGCCTCAGAAACCGACGAACCGGCGACGGCTGCGGCGGAGCAGGGCTGATCCAATGGAAAAGGTCGACGGCATCGGTGGCGTGTTCTTCCGGGCCGAAGACCCCGACGCGCTTGCCGGCTGGTATGAGGCCCATCTGGGCGTAACCCGAACGCCGGACAGTTACGACAAGCCGTGTTGGACCCAGGCGGCGGGCGAGACCGTGTTCGCCCCGTTTCCGCGTGATACCGACTATTTCGGCCGTGCCGACAAGCAGTGGATGGTGAACTTCCGGGTGAGCGATCTCGACGCGATGGTTGCCCAGCTGCGCGCCGCCGGCATCGCCGTCGAGGTGGACGAATCGGACTATCCCAATGGCCGCTTCGCTCATCTAAGCGACCCGGAGGGCAACCGCATCGAATTATGGGAACCCAAGACTCCGGCGTAGCCGCTTGACCTCGGTGTTGACCTTCCGGCGGTCGCGTTCTGAGATGGGCTTGCGAGGAGGTGTGAAATGCGGCTGATCAACGTTCTCTGTCTTTCGACCGCGATGGGTCTTGCCTCGGTTGCGGCATTCGCCGCCGCGCAAGACAGCCAAGCGGCTGCGGAGGAAGCACTCGACGCGTATCTGGAATACGCGGCGCTCTATCATGAGAACGAGCCAAGCATGGAGGACGTGCGGCCGTTCATTCACTATCCGTTTATCTACCTGACCGATGGCGAACGGCACGTCGTCACCAGCGACGAAGAGCTCGCCGACGGTATCGACCTCTATCACGAAACGTTGCGGGGTATGGACTGGACCGAGAGCGCACTGATCGATGGCGCCTTCGCCGTCCCGCTCAACACGAACTCAGCGCTGATCACCGCCGAATGGGAGCACCGCATAGACGACGGCTTCCTTGGCGATTGCGCCGTCTATGGCTACCGGCACGTGATGACAAAACACGCGGGAACGTGGCAGCTCACATTGACGGCGTTCAGCGGCTGCGTTGAGCCGCCATAGCCCGAATTAAGGCCACTTTGCCACGGGCGGCATCGACGACAGGATCGAGTCGACATTGCCGCCGGTCTTCAGCCCGAAGATCGTGCCGCGGTCGTAAATCAGGTTGAACTCCACGTAGCGACCGCGTCGAACCAGCTGCTCCTCGCGCTCAGCGTCAGTCCACGGCGTCGCGAAATTCCGGCGGACGAGCCCTGGGTAGACGTCGAGAAACGCCAGTCCAACCGCCTGGGTGAAGGCGAAATCCTGTTCCCAATCGCCGGTATTGATCCAGTCGTAGAAGATGCCGCCGATGCCGCGTGGTTCGTTGCGGTGCTTCAGGAAGAAGTACTCGTCGCACCAGGCCTTGAAGCGGTCGTGGTCGCCGCTTGGGTGGGCATCGCACGCCGCCTTCATCGCCGCGTGGAAGGCGATCGAGTCGGGATGGTCCTGGCTCCGGTGCCGGTCGAGCACCGGCGTCAGGTCCGCGCCGCCGCCGAACCATTGCCGGCTGGTGACCACCATGCGCGTGTTCATGTGAACCGCCGGGACATGCGGATTCTGCATGTGGGCGATCAGCGAGATGCCGCTCGCCCAAAACGCCGGGTTTTCCTCCGCACCGGGAATCTCCTTGCGAAACTCGGGCGAGAATTCGCCATGCACCGTGGACACATGAACGCCAACCTTCTCGAACACCCGTCCGCGCATCACGGCCATCACCCCGCCGCCGCCGGGCGCACCGGAATGGTCTTTGCGGTCCCAGGGTGTGCGCACGAACCGCCCCGGCGCCTGGTCGGCAAGCGGCGCACCGTCCGGAAGATCGTCCTCAATCGCCTCGAACGCCGTTGTGATCTGATCGCGCAGGTCGGCAAACCAGGCGGAGGCGCGGGCCTGTTTGTCTTCCAGGTCGGCCGGAAGGGTGGGCGCGGGATCGGTCATTCGGGGCCTCGGGTTGTCACTGGAAAACCGCCGGTCTGGCGGAGGGCCTCGCCCAATACCATGGCCGCGGCGGCGGCGACATTGAGCGAGCGCAGGCCGGATCGCATCGGAATCAGCAGCCGCGCGTCCGCCGCGGCGTGGATTTCCTCGGGGACGCCGGCACTTTCCCGCCCGAACAGCAGCACGTCGTCGTCGCGAAAGGTGAAATCCGCGTAAGCCACGTCCGCATGTGTGGTAAGAAGAATTATCCGCCGCGACTCACGCCAACTCACAAACGCCGCCCATCCTGTGTGCCGGCGAAGGTCGACGGCGGCGATGTAGTCCATGCCGGCCCGTCGCAGGGCTCGGTCGGACATGTCGAACCCGGCCGGTTCGATAATGTGGACGCTGGCGCCAAGGCAGGCGCCGAGCCTCAGGATGTTCCCTGTGTTCTGGGGAATGTCCGGTTGATAGAGCGCGATCGCGATCATGCCGGCCTCTCGGGTGTCTTGCTGCGCCCGGGCCCTAGTTTATGGAGCGCCGATGGTGTGTGCGCCAGAGCCGCGCGGAAAATAGAGAACCGATGCTGAAGTGGCTTGCTAATCTGAGTGATCCTTTCGTCGAGGCGCCGGTGATCCGGCCGCCGGAGGGGCTGCTCGCCTTCTATCGCTACTTCATCGCGCCGGTTCGCGGGCTTCTTGCTGCCATCATCATCGTTTCACTGATTGCCTCCCTGTCGGAACTGGCGCTGTTCGTTTTCCTCGGCCAGCTGGTCGACCTCACCACCGAGGCGACCTCACCGGCGAGCTTCTTCAGCGACCACGCCTGGCTGCTCGCTGGGATGGCGGTCGTGGTGCTGGTGATCCGGCCGGCGAGCGTGCTCTTGTCGCGTGGTCTCACCAGTGTAGCCTTCGTTCCGTCGCTGACGGCGCTCGTCCGTTGGCGGAGCTACCGCTACGTCCTGCGCCAGAGCCTGTCGTTCTTCCAGAACGATTTCGCCGGTCGTGTCGCCCAGAAGGTGATGCAGAGCGGCCCGGCATTGCGGGAAAGTGTCGTCAACGTGGTCGAAGGCGTGTGGACGCTGATCATCTATCTGGTCGGCATCCTGATCCTGTTCGCCGGGCTGGACTTGTGGCTGATCGTGCCGGTCCTGTTCTGGGTTGCCGCCTACGCGGTCACCATCGTCCGGCTCGTGCCGCCGGTTCGCGAGCGCTCGCAGGCGCTGGCGGAGGCCAATTCCGGGCTCTCGGGGCGGATCGTCGACGGCTACACCAATATCCAAGCGGTCAAGTTGTTCGCCCACGCCGAACGCGAGGACGCCTTCGCCTATGATGGCTTTGTCCGGCAAGTGGGCGCCTTCCGCCGGCTGGCCGGCGCGATTCTCTTGATGATGACCTCGCTCAGCATCATCAACAGCCTGTTGATCTTCGCGGTCGCCGGATTGGCACTTTGGTTGTGGTCGACGGGGGCGATCAGCGTCGGCAGCATCGCCATGGCAAGCGCCCTGGTGATCCGCTTGAACCAGATGTCGGCCTGGATCCTGCGGACGATCACATCGCTGTTTGAAAACATCGGCACGCTGCAGAATGCCATCGAGACCATCAGCCGTCCGAGCGAAGTGATCGACCGGCCGGCGGCGCGTAATCTTGTTGTTAAGGACGGTGCGATCCGTTTTGAGTCGATCCGCTTCCACTACGGACGGGACGACGGCGGTGTCATCGAAGACCTGTCGCTCGACGTCGCGCCAGGCGAAAAGGTCGGCCTCGTCGGCCGCTCAGGTGCCGGCAAGTCGACCTTGGTTAACCTGCTTCTGCGCCTCTATGACCTAGAAGGCGGCCGCATTCTGATCGACGGTCACGACATCGCCGATGTGACCCAGGAATCGCTGCGCAGCCAGATCGGCATGGTCACCCAGGATACCGCGCTGCTGCACCGCTCGGTGCGCGATAACATCCGCTATGGCCGACCGCAGGCCACCGAGGAGGAGATCGTCGCTGCGGCGCGCCATGCGCACGCCCATGACTTCATCGGTGATTTGCGCGATCTCGGCGGACGCACCGGCTACGACGCCCAGGTCGGCGAACGCGGCGTGAAGCTGTCTGGCGGCCAGCGCCAACGGGTGGCGATTGCCCGGCTCCTGCTGAAGGACGCCCCGATTCTCGTTCTCGATGAAGCGACCAGCGCGCTGGATTCGGAAGTCGAGGCGGCGATCCAGGAGCAGCTCTACGGGCTGATGGCCGGCCGCACGGTGATCGCCATCGCCCACCGCTTGTCGACCATCGCCGTGCTCGACCGGCTGATCGTGATGGACGAGGGGGGGATCGTCGAGACCGGCACCCACGAAGAATTGCTCCGTCGCGGCGGCCTCTACGCCACTTTGTGGCACCGCCAGTCTGGTGGCTTCCTGGGTCTTGACGCGCCGGCCGATCAGGCCGCCGCTGAGTGACGGGTCCGAAGCGCGTCCAGCGCCCATTTGCCGGCACCGACGGCCATCAGGGCAAGCATCCCGGAGACCATGGTCAGCTCGGATTCGTAGAGATACTGCCCGGTGCTGCTGGTGTCGCCGCGATTGAAGATAACGTCTGCCAGGACGGTGAATACCGCCAGGGCGAGAGCGGTCAGGCGAGTTAGAAGGCCGACCGTCAGGAATATCGGCCCAAGAATTTCGAGCAGGATAACGAAGGGCAGCAGAAACGCCGGAACGCCCTGAGACTCCATGAACTGGGCCGTGCTCGCATAGTTCTGGATTTTGTCGAGGCCAGCCGGAAAGAAATTCCAGGCCAATAGGAGCCGGGCGGCGAGGAGAAGTGGGTCGGCCAAAGCAGCAAAGCCCCGGTCGATTGCATTCAACAATCCAACCAGCATGTCGTCACCTCTGAGCGATGTCTGAGTCGTCGCAGACTGTAGCATGCCCAGCCGGTAGGTGTTGTTGCGCGGCGATCACACCGTCGAATCGGCCTGATTGTTTATGCCGCTTTGGGTTGAAACGATAACGCGACAGGTGTAGAGCTTCGGGCTTCTACGACACGAGTCGGCCCGCGCGGCCTAAGGAGGCATGAATGAGAAGCAGTATGTCGATCATTCGCTCCGTTGTCGTGCGCTATCGTCGGCCGGCGGACGGTTTTTAACACCGCCCCACTTCATCCTTCTTCGATAGACGTTTCGCGGGGCAGCGACCGCTCCCGGTCCTGACTCGCGCCCGTTCCAACTTCAACGCAGAGCGTCGACCCGCGCGACGGCGTCCGGCCGTGTGCCGGCGGGGCGTAACTCTGCCACAGGTGCTCCCATGTTTCGGTTCTTCGAAACCCTGATCGATCCATTCCGTCGGCACGACGAGTCGATGCCGCCGCCGACCTTGCTCGCCTTCTACTGGCGCTACACCCGGCAGGTCTGGCCCGGCTTGGTTGGCTTGCTGGCCGCTGGGTTCATGGTCGCCATCATCGAGGTCGCTCTGTACGACTATGTCGGCTCGATCGTCGATCTCTTGCAGGACACCAGTCCGGCCGACCTCTTGTCCGACTATGGCGGCGTCTTCCTATGGATGGCGTTCGTCATTGTGCTGGCGCGGCCGGTGATGATCATGCTGCAGCAGTTGCTGATCGATCAGACGCTGGTGCCATCCTTCACCAATCTCGTCCGCTGGCAGAACCACCGCTACGTCGTTCGTCAGTCGGTCGGTTTCTTCAACGATGATTTCGCCGGCCGGATCGCATCGAAGATCGTCCAGACCGGGCCGTCCGTTCGCGAATCGGTGGTCCAGTCGTGTGAGGCGATCTGGTTCGTCTCGGTCTATTCGACCAGCGCGGTGATCCTGTTTGCCGACATCGACTGGCGCCTGGCCTTGCCGGTGGTTGTCTGGATCGCGTTTTTCGTTGGCATCCTCGTCTTCTTCGTGCCGCGCATTCGCGACCGCTCGACCGAGGTGTCCGAAGCGCGGTCGACGCTGACCGGGCGTCTGGTCGACAGCTACACCAATATCCAGACGGTGAAGCTTTTCGCCCACGCTGCGCGCGAGGACACCTACGCGCGCGAGGCGATCGACGACCATAACGAGAAGCTCAGAGCCGAAACGCGCCTGATCACCGTCATGAATGGCTCCGTCGTTTTCTCCAACAGCCTGCTGATCGCCGGCACCATGGCGCTGGCCGTCTGGCTATGGGTCGGCGGCGAGCTGACCCTGGGCGCGATCGCCGTGACCAGCGGCATGACCATCCGCATTTCCACCATGTCAGGCTGGATCATGTGGACCGCGATCAACGTTTTCGAGGCGATGGGGACGGTGCAGGAGGGGATGGAAACCATCGCTCAGCCCAACACCCTCGTCGATGAGCCTGGGGCGCCGGCGCTGCACGTCGAGCGCGGCGCCATCGGCTACGAGCATGTCCGCTTCCATTACGGAAAGGCCAAGGGTGTCATCGAGGACCTGTCGCTCGACATCGCGCCGGGCGAAAAGGTCGGACTGGTCGGGCGGTCGGGTGCGGGCAAGTCGACGCTGGTCAACCTGCTGCTGCGCTTCTACGACCTCGAGGCCGGCCGTATTCTGATCGACGGTCAGGATATCGCCAAGGTCAGCCAGGAGTCGCTGAGACGCCAGATCGGGCTGGTGACGCAGGACACCTCGCTGCTGCACCGGTCGATTCGCGACAACATCGCTTACGGCCGGCCGGAGGCTGACGATGCGGAGGTCGAGGCGGCGGCCCGATTGGCCCACGCCGACCTGTTCATTCCCGACCTGATCGACAGTCGCGGCCGAGCCGGGCTCGACGCCCATGTCGGCGAGCGTGGCGTGAAACTGTCAGGTGGCCAGCGGCAGAGGATTGCCATTGCCCGCGTCCTGCTCAAGGATGCGCCGATCCTGGTGCTCGACGAAGCGACCAGCGCCCTCGATTCGGAGGTTGAGGCGGCGATCCAGGAATCGCTGTACCGGCTGATGCGGGGCAAGACCGTGATCGCCATCGCCCATCGATTGTCGACGATTGCCGCGATGGACCGGCTGGTGGTGATGGACGCGGGGCGTATCGTTGAAACCGGGTCGCACCGCGAATTGCTGGCGCATGACGGCATCTATGCCCAGCTATGGAAACACCAGTCCGGTGGTTTCCTGGGCGCGGAAGCGGATGAAGCGGTCGCGGCCGAATAGGGCCGCGACTTCGATTGCTTGGTGACGATGATGTTTACGAGATTCGAGAGACTGATCGACCCCTATCCGGAGGCGCCGCCGAGTGCGCCACCTACCGGGCTGCTGGCGTTTTGCCTGCACTATACCAAGCCGTTCGTTCCGGCCCTGGTGCTGATGTCGCTGCTCGCCGCCTTCATCGCGGTGCTGGAGGTCGTGTTCTTCGCCTTCATCGGCAACATCGTCGACTGGCTGGCCGAAGCCGATCGCACCACGTTTTTCCAGGATCATGCCTGGAGCCTGATCGGAATGGCGGCGGTGATCCTCGTGGTCTTTCCGATCGCCACTCTTCTGGCCTCGTTGTTCATGCATCAGACGATCTACGGCAATTTCCCGATGCTGGTACGATGGCTGGCGCACCGCTACGTGCTCGGCCAGAGCCTCGATTTCTTCAACAACGAGTTCGCCGGGCGGGTGTCGCAGAAGGTGATGCAGACCGCGCTGTCGGTTCGCGAGACCGTGGTCAAGCTGCTCGACGTCTTTGTCTACGTCGTCGTCTACTTCCTCGGGACGCTTGCTTTTGTGGGGCTGGCCGACCCGTGGCTGATGGTGCCGCTGATCGTTTGGCTGCTCACCTACATCGGTATCATGGTCTATTTCGTTCCCCGTCTGCAGGCGATCTCGAAGGATCAGGCCGACGCCCGGGCCCAGATGACCGGCCGGGTGGTCGACAGCTACACCAATATTCAGACGATCAAACTCTTTGCCCACACCCGGCGTGAACACGACTACGCCCGCGGCGCCATGGACGAGTTCATGGTGACCGTCCACAAGCAGATGCGGCTGGTCACCCAGCTCACCGTCTGCCTCAATCTGGCCAACTCGCTGCTCCTCACAGCGATCGCTGCCGTCGCCATCATCGGCTGGCAGCAGAACATCATTGGCCTTGGGGCGATTGCCGTCGCCATCGGTCTGGTGATGCGCATTCGTGCCATGTCCCAATGGGTGCTGTGGGAAATCGCGGCTCTGTTCGAGAACATCGGCACGGTCCAGGATGGCATCAACACGATCGCCCAGCCGGTGGCTGTGGTTGACCAGCCGGCGGCCAAGGAGCTGACAGTCGAGCGCGGCGAAATCCGCTTCGATCACGCACGCTTTCACTACGGTCGCGAGACCAAGGTGATCGAGGACTTCTCACTGACCATCGCGCCGGGCGAAAAGGTCGGTTTGGTCGGACGGTCGGGCGCCGGCAAATCGACGCTCGTCAATCTGCTGCTGCGTTTCTACGACCTCGAAGGCGGGCGCATCCTGATCGACGGTCAGGACATTGCCACGGTGACCCAGGAATCACTGCGTCGACAGATCGGCATGGTGACCCAGGACACCTCGCTACTTCACCGGTCGGTCCGCGACAACATCGCCTATGGTCGGCCGCTCGCCGCGGAGGAAGAGATCGTCGAGGCTGCGCGAAAGGCCGAGGCCGACAGCTTCATCGCCGATCTCGCCGACATCAAGGGCCGATTCGGGCTGGACACTCATGTCGGCGAGCGCGGCGTGAAACTCTCCGGTGGCCAGCGCCAGCGCATCGCGATCGCCCGGGTCCTGCTTAAGGACGCGCCGATTCTGATTCTCGACGAGGCAACCTCTGCGCTCGATTCGGAGGTCGAAGCGGCGATCCAGCAGTCCCTCTATCGCCTGATGCAGGGCAAGACGGTGATCGCCATAGCCCATCGTTTGTCAACGATCGCGGCCATGGACCGGCTGGTGGTGCTCGATCACGGCCGAATCGTCGAGGTCGGGACACACGAAGACTTACTGCGCCAGGGCGGCATCTACGCTCAGTTGTGGAAACATCAGTCCGGCGGCTTTCTCGACCTGGAACTGCCGGCGGCGGATGTGGCTTGATCATTGTGATCTATCCCTGCAACGGCGAAAGATTGGTGTGGGCCTGTCAAAGATCGCCGAAACCCGCCACCACCTCGGTCCGCGACATTGTGCGCATTCCGGCTCGCTCCACTGGACAAGTTCCAATCCCGCTGGCTAAACAAACCCACTGATGGGAATCCCGGGGGTTTCCCGTCCAAAGCATGGGCGAAAGCTGGCTTTCTGAGGGGAACGAAACTTGGCGAACACCGAGACCGCCGACGCACCGGAGCCGAGCCGCCGCGATTTTCTCTACGTTGCCACCGGCGCGGTCGCTGGTGTCGGCGCGGTTCTGACCGTTTGGCCCTTCGTTGACCAGATGAACCCGGACGCGGCTGCCCTGGCACTGGCCCAGGTCGATGTCGACGTTTCGTCGCTCGAGCCCGGCATGTCGCTAACGGTCATGTGGCGCGGCAAGCCGGTGTTCATCCGGCACCGGACCGGGCAGGAGATCGCAGACTCGGCCGCTGTGCCGGTCGAGAGCCTGCCGGATCCGCTGGCCCGCAATGCCAACCTGCCCGACGATGCGCCCGCCACCGATGCTAATCGCGGTACAGAAGGTCGCGAAGCCTGGCTGATCCAGATCGGCATCTGCACCCATCTCGGTTGCGTTCCGCTTGGCCAGCAAGGCGCCTTTGGCGGTTGGTTCTGTCCCTGTCATGGCTCCGCCTACGATACGGCCGGACGCATTCGCGTCGGACCGGCGCCGGAGAACCTGCCAATCCCCGCGTACGAGTTCATCTCCGATACCCAGGTCCGGATCGGCTAGCGCTGAGGGTTCTGATGGAAGGTCATTCGACATATCAACCCAAGGGCCGCGGCGCCCGCTGGCTCGAGCGGCGGCTGCCGATCATGGGCCTTGCCCATTCTTCTTTTGTTGCCTACCCGACCCCGCGCAACCTGAACTACTGGTACACCTTTGGCGCTATTCTGACGTTCCTGCTGGCGGCTCAGATCCTGACCGGCATCGTGCTCGCCATGCATTATGTCGCCGACGGGGCAATGGCGTTCGACGCAGTTGAGCGCATCATGCGCGATGTCAACTACGGCTGGCTGCTGCGCTACCTCCATTTCAACGGCGCGTCGCTGTTCTTCTTCGCCGTCTACATCCACATGTTCCGGGGGATGTACTACGGCTCCTACAAAGAGCCGCGCGAAGTGCTATGGATACTCGGCGTGATCATCCTGTTCCTGATGATCACCACCGCCTTCATGGGGTACGTCTTGCCGTGGGGCCAGATGTCGTTCTGGGCGGCGACGGTGATCACCAACCTGTTCACCGCTATCCCCTTCGTCGGCACCGCGGTGACAGAATGGCTGTGGGGCGGTTTCGCGGTGGACAGCGCGACGCTCAACCGCTTCTTCTCACTGCATTACCTCCTGCCGTTCATGATCGTCGGCGTGGTCGTCCTGCATGTCTGGGCGCTGCATGTGACCGGCCAAAACAATCCGCTCGGCATCGACGTCAAGTCGAAGAAGGACACGGTGCCTTTCACCCCATACGCGACGATCAAGGACATGTTCGCGACGATCGTGTTCCTGATCCTGTTCGCCTGGGTCGTCTTCTTCCTGCCGAACTATCTCGGCCATCCCGATAACTACATTCCCGCCGACCCGCTGAAGACGCCGGCCCACATCGTTCCAGAATGGTACTTCCTGCCGTTCTACGCGATCCTGCGGGCCATTCCGGACAAGCTCCTCGGCGTGATTGCGCTGTTCGCATCCATCGCGGTGCTGTTCTTCCTGCCGTGGCTTGATACCTCGCGGGTACGCTCGGCGGTCTTCCGGCCGATCTATCGTCAGTTCTTCTGGATTTTCGTGCTGGTGTGCATCGGCCTCGGTTATCTCGGATCGCAGCCCGCAGAAGGCGGTTTCGTCATCGCCTCCCGCATCCTCACGGCTTATTACTTCCTCCACTTCCTGGTGATCCTGCCGATCCTCGGTCTGATGGAGCGGCCGAAGCCACTACCGGCCAGTATCTCCGAATCCGTTCTCAAGAAGGACGGGCCGACCGGCGAGCCGGTCAGTCAGCCTGCCGAATAAGGGACGTGACCGTGCGCCATTTGCCGACCCTTTCCGTCCTGCTGTCGCGAAGCTCTGTCGTCGGTGCGGCCGCTATCGTCGCCCTTGGCTTGAGTGGTTTGCCTTTTCCGGCCGCGGCCCAGGACGCGGAACAGACTCCGGCCGAGGTCGAAAGGATCGACGAAGAGACCGAGGAACACGACGAATCCCATTACCCGTTGAAGAAGCCGGAACTCCTCAGCTGGAGTTTCGCCGGTGTGTTCGGTGGTTACGACCCGGCGCAGCTTCAGCGCGGCTTCCAGGTCTACCGGGAGGTCTGTGCAGCATGCCACGGCATTAAGTATGTCGCGTTTCGTAACCTCGCCGAACCCGGCGGCCCTGGCTTCACCCCGGAGCAGATCCGCTCCCTGGCGGCGGAGTATCAGATTATCGACGGTCCGGACGAGTTCGGCGACATGTTCGAGCGTCCGGGGATTCCGTCGGATCGTTTCCCCGAGCCTTTCCCCAACGAACAAGCGGCGGCCGCGTCCAATGGCGGTGCCGTCCCGCCGGATTTGTCGCTGATCGCCAAGGCACGCGGGGTGCAGCGCGGGCCGGTCTGGACCGTGATCGACTTCTTCACTCAGTACCAGGAAGCTGGCGTGGACTACGTCTACGCGCTTCTCACCGGTTACGAGGAAGCGCCCCCCGGTAAGGAAGTCTCTCCGGGGACCCACTACAACCCTTATTTCCTCTCGGGCACGTCGATTGCGATGGCGCAACCGCTGTTCGATGGCATGGTCACCTACAGTGATGGATCGCCCGAGACGACCTCCCAGTACTCGCGAGACGTGTCGGCGTTTCTGATGTGGACGGCAGAGCCGCATCTGGTCGCCCGCAAACGACTGGGCTTCCAGGTCATGATCTTCCTGGTGGTGTTCGCGGGCCTGATGTACCTGACCAAGAAGCGGGTCTGGGCCAAAGTCGCGCACTGACGAACGTTCCGGTTCGCAGCCAGGATTCAGCGTCGATGGCGGCAACGTCCAAGGCCGACCTGCTTGCCTTGTCCGAGAAGGAGTTTGCCAAGCTGCAGGCGGCCCTTGACGGCATCGACGCCGATCTGGCGGCGACGCCGCATCCCGACGACGACATCACGATCAAGGACACCGTCCTCCACCGGGTCCATTGGATCGGTCTGTTTCTCGGTTGGTATCGCGACGGTGTTGCCGGGAAGACGGTTGAGACGCCGGCGCCTGGTATCAAGTGGAATCAGCTCAAGGCCTACAACGCCAAGGTGCGTGAGGAAACCCGTGATGTCGCCTGGCCAGAGGCAAGGAAGTGCTTGGAAAAGGCGCACCGGGACCTGATGGCGTGTCTCAAAGATATCGACGAAAAGACCCTCTACGGCACCGGCATCTATGATTGGACCAACAAATGGACTGTTGGCCGCTGGGCCGAGTCGAGCGGTCCCAGCCACTACCGCTCGGCGACCAAGTACATCCGCGAGATCGTTCGAAAGACCACGGCTTCGCGCTGACGAAGCGTTGGGATAAGAAGGGCGCTCGCGCAGATATCCAATCGAAAGCGGGGCGGGTCCATGGTCACGCGCGACGTTGATCTCAAATCGCGGATTCGGACGATTCCGGACTATCCCAAGCCCGGCATCTTGTTTCGCGACATCACCACGCTACTCGCCGACCCGATAGGGTTGCGGGCAGCAGTCGACGGCCTCCTGTGGCCGTTTCTGACCGCCGGCATCGACTATGTCGCCGGGATCGAGGCACGTGGTTTCATCCTCGGCGGCGCGGTTGCCCACGAGTTGGGCCGCGGCTTCGTTCCGATCCGCAAGAAGGGCAAGCTGCCGGCGAAAACGATCGGCCAGGATTACAGCCTTGAGTACGGGATCGACACGATCGAGATCCACGCTGACGCGATCCATGACGGCGCCAAGGTGCTTCTGATCGATGATCTGATCGCAACGGGTGGCACCGCAGAAGCGGCGATCGAACTGATCCGTCGTTCGGGGGGCGAGTTGGTCGCCGCGGCCTTTGTCATCGACTTGCCGGACATCGGTGGCGCGGCCCGCTTGGCCAGCAAAGACGTCGCCGTCCACACCCTCGTCAGTTTCGAAGGACACTGAGCTTATGGCCGATCTCCACATCTACATCGGGTACCGGGAAGTGTCGTCGTGGTCGCTACGCGCCTGGCTGCCGCTCAAGAAAACCGGGATGCCGTTCGAGGAGACGCTGATCCGCTACCGGCTTCCCGATCACAAAGCACGGCTCAACGCGGTTTCGCCGACCGGCAAGGTGCCGCTCTTGGTTCACCGGCGCGATGGCCGGGAGATCAAGGTCTGGGATTCGATTGCCATTGGCGAGTATCTTGCGGACACGTTTCCCGCGGCGCGTTTATGGCCTTCCGATCCGATCGCCCGCGCCTTCGCCCGCTCAATCTCGGCTGAGATGCACAACGGTTTCCGACCGTTGCGCGAACATTTGCCGATGGCGCTGCTCGCCCGCACGCCTAAGGTGATCAATGATGCCGACGCCCAGGCCGACATTGCTCGGGTCGCTGAGATCTGGCGGCAGGCGCGGGACAACTGGGGCCGCGACGGTGATGGCCCCTGGCTCTTTGGCCACTACACCGTCGCTGACGGCATGTACGCACCGATCGTGACCCGATTCCGGACCTACGGTGTGCGTCTCGACCCGATCTGCGAGGACTACATGGCCGCGGTCACCGCCGACGCGGACTTCAGGGCCTGGGAGGCGCGGGCCGAGCGCGATCCGCCGCAGGAGCCGCTGCCGCTGGAGTAAGGTCAACGAGGATGTCGACGGCCATGATCGATCCGGAGACGCGCGATGGCTTGACGGTCAAGCGGATTCTCAAGGTCAATCACGCGGGCGAGCACGGCGCAATCCGAATTTACCGCGCGCAAATCGCGGTCGCCCGTCGTTTATGGAAAGATGTAGTTCCGTTTCTCGAAGAGACGCTTTCTCATGAGGTCAAGCACTGTGCGGCGTTTCGCGAGGCAATGTCGTCGAGGGGAGCTCGACCCTGCCGAATCATGGCGCTGTGGGGCAATGGCGGCTACGTTCTGGGTTTCTTCACAGCGATCATGGGACGGCAGGGCATCTGGATTTGCACCGCGGAAGTGGAAAGCGCCGTGCATCGTCATATGTCGGATCAGCTCCATTTCCTGAGCGGCCGCGATACCGAGCTACGTGACATGATCCTCGGCATTCAGGACGAGGAGCTGTCGCACCTCAACCACGCGGCAGAGCGCATCACGATGTCCGGGTGGTGGCCTAAGGCCTTGGGATGGTTCATCTTCCGTGCGACGGACGCGGTGATCTGGCTATCGACTTGGGGCGATTCAGTGCGGATGGCGCGCGAACTCAGGCAAGCGCGTTCGTGAAGTTCTCAAGCCCGCGCCACGAACACATGCCCTGTGTAGCTGAACACCGGCTCGCCGCTTTGGTTGGTTCCGGTCGTCTCGACCGAGACGATTCCCCACGCTGGGCGGGATTCCGAGATTCGCTTGGCGACGACGAGTCCGCTGAACGTAATCGTGTCGTCGGGATAAACGGGCTTGATCCACTTCAGATTGTCGAAGCCGGGGGAGGGGCCGAGGGTGGGCGGCTGCCCCGGTGCCAGCCGCTCCGCCAAACGGGCCAGGTAGCGCGCCTGTAGCGCCATCATCGCCGCCGCGGTGTGCCAGCCGCTGGCGCACAGCCCGCCGAGCAGGCTCGCGGCACCGGCCGCTTCGTCCACATGAAATGGCTGCGGGTCGTAGAGTGTCGCGAAGCGCTTGATGTCTTCGGCCGTAAAGGTTTTGGTGCCGAAGTCGTGGGTGTCGCCGACGGTGATCGCTTCGTAGATCATCGTGTGGCCCGACGCTCGAACAGGATCGGCCCTTCAAGCCACATCACGGTTTCTCCTCCATGGTTCTCCACCTCGTGGCGAAACCGGATGATCCCGAGGTTGGGGCGGCTCCGGGAGGTGCGCGCGTCGAGGACCTTGGATCGGCCCTTCAGGCGGTCGCCGGGTCGGACCGGCCGCCGCCACTTCAAGGTCTCAATCCCCGGTGAACCGGCACAGGTTGTTTCGAGCAGGAAGCCGTCGCAGAGCATGCGCATGAACAGGGCGCAGACGTGCCATCCAGACGCCGACAAACCGCCGCCGAGGTCGGTCGCCGGTGCCCGCTCGTCGAGGTGATAAGGCTGTGGGTCGTAGGTAGCGGCGAAGGCGATGATGTCGCCGCGCTCAACCCGGCGTTCGGGCAGGGCGAACACATCGCCAACCGAAAAGTCCTCGAAGTATTTCTTCCCCATGGGCGAATCCGTCTCCGGCGATGCACCCTAGCATTCCGAAACGGCAAAGAGTCAGTTGGGATAGGCGGCGCGGAGGCCGCGGACCGTCATCACCAGCCCGATGAGGACAAACGCTGCCACCGGCAGCGCCATGCCGAGCCCGACATCCGGCGCCGGCCAGCACCTGAGCGCGATCGCCGCGAGCAGTCCGGCTTCGGCCAGCAACATCCTGCGCATATGGACGAACCACCAGTAGCGGGGGGCGCGACGGGTGAGGATCGAGCGAAGGTCGAGGAACGCCTCTCCGGCCACGACCAGGCCGAGAGCAAGAATGACCAGGTGTTCGGTGGACAATGCAGAGACGCTCTGGCCTTCGGCCGAGAACCAGTCGGCCGATTTCCAAGTGGCAATCACAAACGCGCCGACGGCGAAGAGCGCCGCCATCGCCAAGACGACATCAAGCGGGGCTGATCGTCCGGCGGCGTGACGTCGCCGCCGCGCCCACATGCGCCATCCCGAGACTGCCAAATAGAGGGCGAATGTGGTGATCGCTGCCGTCTGGACCAACTTGATGTCGATTGGCATATCGAACCCCAAACGGAACATGTTGGGATCGGCCCACCAGCGATAGATGTCGACGCCGGTTAGCTCCTGGAAATCCAGGGCATAGCTGGTGAGACAGATGACGACGAATGCCAGAACAAAGGCTCGACCAGCGCTTTTGTGAAGCGGCGATCCCTTTCGCGCGAAAAAGGCCGCGGGAAAGGCGACGAACGCACCGATGAGGCCGGCGCCCACATGGGCGGCGAGAACCGCCGATGTCAGCTGGTACTCCATGCGGCGTTTTTATCATCGCGAAGGCGATCGGCCAGAGGTGGCGTCGGGCAAACAGGGCGCGGCGTCAAATCGCTCCGAAAAACCGAGTTGGGAGGCTTCCGTTTTCTCTTGTTGCGCGGCAGGATGGCGCCGACTTGGGGGTTTCGGATCGGCGGACGAGAAGTGGTTCAGAGCACCGCGAAGACGGTCGAAGCTTATCTGGAAGGGCTGCCGCCTGAACGTCGGGCGGAGCTTTCCGCCGTGCGCGACGTGATCAGAGACAACCTGCCGGACGGCTACGAGGAGACCATGGCGTTCGGTATGGTCTCTTACGTGATCCCACTCAGCCGTTATCCGAAGACGTACAACAAGCAACCGCTGATGTACGCAGCGCTGGCGTCCCAGAAACGCCACATGGCCGTCTATCTCACCAACATCTATGCCGATGGAGGCACGGCCAACTGGTTCGAGACCGCCTACAAGGCGACCGGCAAACGTATGGATATCGGCAAATCCTGCGTCCGATTCCGTGAACTCGACGATCTCCCGCTTGATTTGGTCGGCGAGGCGATTGCGCGGACGTCGGTGGATGCGTTTATTGGTATTTACGAACGCTCGCGGGAGAAGACCGCACGATGAAATGGACGTCCTTCCTGTTTGCCTTGCTGGTCGCCTTCGCGGTGACGCCGGCCGAAGCCTATCGGCTCGAGCCATACAAGGATGATTTGTTCAAGTACCCGCGCATTCTCGGGACAGCCCATAGCGGCAGTATGGTCATTGTGGAGTTCGACGACGCCCGCGATGTCGGTGGCCGCGACGAAATCCGCCTGAAGAAAGCCTACGACAAATTCGTCGATCTCAGTGTCAACGACGCCAAAAAGGACCTGACCATCGAGGACAAGGTCAAGGTTCGCTATGTCGGGGTCGGTCAGACCGAAGGCGATGCCAAGATGGTGGTCATCTACCTTCACGGCCGTCACGGTGATCGGACGTTGGCCCAGGAAGACCTGCGCTTCGGTGGCAACTTCAATCGCGTCAAGAATCTGATGTGGCGCAACGACGGTGTCTACATCACGCCGGACTTCTCCAATTTCGGGCGACGGGGCGTCGAGGAAATGAAGGCGCTGATGCGTTATTACAGGAAGAATTCGCCCGACGCTCCGATCGTGATCGCCGGCGCTTCGACCGGCGCCCAGCTCATTTACCGGCTGATGTCCGATCCAGAGGCGGTCGAGTTGCTGGACGGCATCATTCTCCACGGGCCGCTGAGGGTCGGGCGCGGTGTCGATCGCGGATTCTTCGATCAGCCGGTGTTCACCGATCCGAGCAAACACATCCCCATCTATATCGGTCACGCCAGCGCCGACCCGACCGTCCCGTGGCCTACGTCCGAGTTGTTCATGGAGAAGGTGAAGGCTGCAGCGCCGGGCTATCCCATCCGCTTTGAGCTGTTCAAGGGAACGGACGCGGTTCATGGCACGCCGATCCGGATGATGGACTGGCGGCTGGTACTGAACTGGATTCTCGAGCAGAACGAGGCGCTGAGCTAGCGCCGACAACCTAAAACAACCACTTCGGCGCGGTGGGGCGTTTCGCCCCGCAAGGGAATGCTCTATAGCTGAGTGGTCCCACCATCGCTCCCTTTTGCGACAATGTTCTCGTTCGCCCGGCAGCATGCGCGGCCGTTGGCTTTTGCGGCCCTGCACGCGTTCTACTCGTCTCCCGGCCAGACCTTCTGCATCGGGCTGTTCGTTGCTGCCTTTGGCGAGGCCTTCGGCATGTCGCCCGCTTCGATCGGCGCGCTCTATCTCGGCGCGACGCTGGCCTCGGCCGGAACCCTGCTCTTCGTCGGCCATTGGATCGACCACATGCGTCTGGTCCATTTCAGCGCCGCGGTTATCGTCGGTCTCAGCGTCGCCTGTTTCGTCACCGCGGCAGCGCCGGGGCCGGCCGGGCTGTTTGTGGGCATCTATCTGCTGCGCCTGACGGGGCAGGGCCTGATGGTTCACGTCGAGGCAACGTCGACCGCCCGGACATTCGACCGGGATCGCGGCCGGGCGTTGGGCATCACGGCGCTCGGTTTGCCCCTCGGCGAAGTCGTGTTTCCGCCGCTAGTGGTCGCGGGCATCGCCGCGATTGGCTGGCGGCCGACTTACGCCCTTATCGGCGCCGTCGCTTTGCTTGTTCTGCTGCCGCTGACCCAATGGTTGCTGTATGGTATCACCCGCTCGCCGCGCAGCGAGGGGGCCGGCAACGGCGCCTTCAAAAGGCTGATCGTTGGCCTGAAGATGGTGGTCGGCTCGCGCTATGTCTGGTGCGTGCTGCCGGCCATGGCGATCCTGCCGTTCTATTCGACCGCCATCATGTTCCACATCACCAACATCGCAGCGATCCGCGGTTGGTCGGGTGGGCTGGTGGCGGCGAGCTTCCCCGTTCTGGCGGTTGCCAGTGTCGTCGGTCTGTTCGTCTCCGGCTATATCATCGATCGGACATCGGCGCGCCGGCTGTTCGTCTTTCACCCGATCCCGTTCCTCTGCGGTTTCGCGGTGTTGGGCGCGGTCAGCGCTTCGTGGGCGCTGCCGGTCGCCTTTGCCCTGTTCGGTGTCACCGGCGGGATCGCCAAGACGACGTTCACGGCCATGTGGGCCGAGGCCTTCGGCGTCGACATGCTCGGCACGGTTCGCAGCGCGGTGTCGATGTACATGGTGCTGATGACGGCGCTCGCACCCTTCGTCCTCGGCACCGCGTTAGCTGCCGGAATGAGCATCGGCGCCATCGTTGCCTGGGGGATCGCCATCGCCGTCGTGCTGATGGTGCCGTCGGGTTTCGCCGAGCGATACGTGCCGGCGCGCTAGACGTTGAACTTGAAGAGCAGAACGTCGCCGTCGCGCACAACATAGTCCTTGCCCTCGTCGCGGGCCTTGCCCGCTTCCTTGGCCGCCTGTTCGCCGCCGAGCGCGATGAAATCGTCATAGGCGATGGTCTGGGCGCGGATGAAGCCCTTCTCAAAATCGGTGTGGATGGTGCCGGCCGCCTGGGGCGCCTTGGTGCCGTTCTCCACAGTCCAGGCGCGTACTTCCTTCGGGCCGGCGGTGAAAAAAGTGATCAAGCCGAGGAGGTCGTAGCCGGCGTGGATCAGTCGATCAAGGCCCGGTTCGTCGAGACCAAGTGACTCGAGGAACTCTCGCTGCTCGGCGTCGGAGAGCTGGGCGATCTCGGCCTCGATCGCGGCGGAGATGACGATGGCGCCCGCCCCTTCGGCTCCCGCCATTTCCGTCACGCGCTTGGTAAGGGCGTTGCCGGTCGCGGCGGACCCCTCGTCGACATTGGCGACGTAGAGCACCGGCTTGGTGGTCAGAAGATTCAGCGCCTCGTAGTCGGCCCTGTCGGTCTCGGCTATGTCCGCGAGCCGCGCGGGTCGGCCGTTGGTGAGCTCGGCCAGCGCGGCATCCATCAGCGCGACTTCGGCCTTGGCCTCTTTGTCGCCGGTCTGCGCCCGCTTGCGTAGCGGCACCACCCGCTTCTCCAGGCTGGCCAGGTCGGCGAGCATCAGTTCGGTGTTGACGGTCTCCGCGTCGGCGGCCGGATCGACCCGGCCCTCCACATGGGTGACGTCGCCGTCCTCGAAGCAGCGCAGCACGTGGACGATCGCGTCGACTTCGCGGATGTTGGCGAGGAACTGGTTGCCGAGCCCTTCACCTTGTGACGCACCGCGCACCAGCCCGGCGATATCGACAAAGTTGATCCGGGTCGGCACGATTTCCGCTGGCTTGGCGATTGCCGCGATCGCGTCGAGCCGCGGATCCGGCACTGCCACTTCCCCGGCGTTAGGCTCGATCGTGCAGAACGGATAGTTGGCCGCCTGCGCCGCGGCCGTTCGGGTCAGCGCGTTGAAGAGGGTCGATTTGCCAACATTCGGCAGACCGACGATGCCGCATTTGAAGCCCATGATGATGCCTTCGAGATGAAAAACGCGTTCGGGGGAGCGCTGCTTTTGCGAACCGGTGTTAGAAAACGTGTGGCCGATGGACTGGTTCTAGCGGCCGAACAGCTTCTTGAGACTGCGCGCCAACGGACCGTCATCGGCCGCATCGGATTGTTTCTGCGGTTCTTCAGGTTTAGTCGCTAACGGTTTGTCTTTCATCGGCTTTTTTGCCTTGGCCGACCGATCCTTGCCCAGGGTCTCGTGGATTCGATTGGAAAACGTCTGATCGTTGCCGGCAGCGAGCAGCGGTGCATGATCGGCGATCGCATCAAGCAGCGGTGCGAGCCAGTCCTTGTCGGCTTTGGCGAAATCGTGGAGCACATGAATCGGCACCATGTCCTTCACGCCGGGATGGCCGACCCCGATCCGGAGGCGACGGAAGTCGTTGCCGATGGTGCCACCGACGGAGCGCAGACCGTTGTGGCCGGCGACGCCGCCACCCGCCTTCATGCGGATCTTGCCCGGCGCCAGATCGACTTCATCGTGGATGACGAGCACGTCGGACGGGTCGAGCTTGAAGAAGCGCATGGCTTCGCCGACGGCGCGGCCGGATTCGTTCATGTAGGTCTGCGGCTTGATCAGCAGGCACTTCTCGCCGCCGAACTGACCGTCGGAAACCAGCCCCTGAAACTTACGCCGCCACGGCCCGAAGCCGTGGCGGTCGTGAATGAGGTCGACCGCCATGAAGCCGACATTGTGGCGGTTCCCGGCATACTGGCCGCCAGGATTGCCGAGGCCGGCGATCAAGAGCATCTCTAAACCTGCGACGAGCCGTGGCGGCGGCCGCCTTACTCCTTGTTCTCGCCGCCTTCGGCTTCGCCCTCGGCCGGTGCCTCGCCCTCGGCACCGGGTTCGGCGCCTTCGGCCTCGGCGGCAGCAGCGGCTTCGGCGGCGGCCCGGATCTCTTCCTTGATGCCGGCCGGTGCCGCAATCGTCGCGACGGTGAAGTCACGATCGATGGTCGGCGTCACGCCGTCGGGAAGAGTGATCGCCGAGATGTGCAGCGAGTCGTTGATATCCATGCCGGTGAGGTCGGCGACGATATGGTCGGGAATCGCGTCGGCGGGGCAGATCAGTTCCACCCGGTGGCGGACGGTGTTGAGCACGCCGCCGCGTTTGATGCCGGGCGAGGCCTCGTCATTGATGAACTGCACAGGCACCTCGACGGTAACCACCGCGCCTTCGGTGACCCGCAGAAAGTCGACGTGGAGGGGATGATCGGTGACCGGATCGAGCTGAAAATCGCGCGGCAGGGTGCGGATCTTCTTACCGTTGACATCGATCTCGGCGACGGTGGTGAGAAAGCCGCCACCGTGAATCTTGAAATAGACGTCGCGATCGGGGAGGGAAATCGCGATCGGGGGTTCCTTACCGCCATAGATCACGGCGGGAATCTGGCCTTGACGACGGACGGCGCGGGCGGCCCCCTTGCCCACCTTTTCGCGGACCGTCGCCGTGAGCTGATAGTTGGCGCTCATCGGACAACTCCTGTCGGTTTTGATAGGTTTCGCCGTTTTGGCGAATGCGGGCCGCGTTGCCTCCAGGGGTGTCGGCGCGGCCGGTGGCGATATAGACGATGTCGGGGCCGGGCGCAATGCGGGATCGGCCGGCTGCCAAATCTGGATCCGCCGGCGACCCTCCCCCGATCAGGCTGGGAACTGCGCGTTCGCGCCGGCGCCGATATCGACGACATCGCCTGAAATCATGGCGGAGGATTCACTGCAGAGGAATCTGACGCAATCACCGACGCGCGAGGGCTCATAGAGGCCGACGGGCAGCATATGTCGGCTCTTTGCCGCCTCATTGAATTGCTCGAAGGTCAAGGTCTGGCCGGGCACGATGTTCGACAAGATGTAGCTGTTATCCAGGAGTCCGGTGTGAACCAGCGTCGGACAGACCGCGTTGCAGATCACATTCGATTGGCCCAAGGCCATGGCGGTGCTCTTGGCGATCCCGATCACGCCCCACTTCGAAGCAGAGTAGATCGGGAAGTTGGGACTGCCGGTCCGGCCTGTCACCGATGACATCAGGACAATCCGTCCCGAATTCTGCTCCTGCATGGCCGGCGTCACCGCCTGAACCGTCTTGATCACGCCCTTGAGGTTGATGTCGAGCACCAGCGACATCTCCGCGTCCGTGAATGACGCTAATGGGCCGATTTGGGTGATGCCTGCGTTAGCGATCGCGAAATCGAGGCTACCGAATTCAGCGAGGGCGCGATCGACCGCCGCTTGCTGCGCAGCGCCGTCGCGAACGTCGCCCTGGATGGCGATGCACCCGACGCCCAGTGCGTCGATCTTCGACTTCGCCGATGCGAGGTCAGCTTCCGAGGCGAGTGGGTAGGGCACTTCAGGGATCTGTTCGGCAATGTCGAACAGAACGATGTTCGCGCCACCGCGCGCCAGGGCTTCCGCACAGGCGTAACCGATGCCGCGGGCGCCGCCGGTTACGAAGGCGGTTTTGCCGGTGAATTCGTCTGATGCTTGAGCAGCTTGCGCTGCCGCCGGGCCGGCAACAGCGGCGGCGCCAAGCCCGGCCGCCGTGGTCAGGATCGACCGCCGGGTCATCGTGTCGGTTTTGGCCGAGCCGCCCTTCGGGCTATGAGATGCGTTCGACATCAAGGGCTTCCTTCTTGTTACGCTGGCAGGCCCGACGCCCCAATCGGACCGATATGGATAGTAATCAGTTGATTACTATCCATATCAGATCGACAAAGTCAACGCATGATTACAAAAGAGCAGCGCCGTGTCTGATCCCGAAGCAGAACGCAAACGAGATGCCGAAGCGACGGCCGGCCGGATTCTGGTCTGCGCCCAAAAGGTGTTTCACGAGAAGGGCTACGACGGCGCGACGACCCGCGAGATCGCTGAGTGCGCCGGGGTAAATATCGCCCTGATCGCGCGTTACTTTGGCTCTAAACTGGGTCTCTTTGAGAAAGCCGTTCTGCCATATCTGAGCCTTGAGCGGTTTCTCAACGAACCGATCGATGATCTGGCGGATCGGCTGGCGGACACGTATGTCAACACCGCGCCCAAGCCGGGTTTCGATCCTTTTGTCGTTTTGCTGAGGTCGATATCGAACCCTGAGGTTGGACCGCTACTGACGAACGCGCTTGAGACACAGGCGGTTGACCCGCTCGCTAGGGCGCTTGGAGGGGGCGATGCGCGGGCCCGCGCGATCCTGATCGCAACGCAACTCGCCGGGTTGATTCTTCGATTTCGAATCCTTCAGCGGGGCCCGGAAAGCGACGCGGAACGCGATGCGATCCATCAGCGATTGCTACGGTATCTCGACGCCTTGATCAGCGACGACCACGTACAGTCTGCACGATCGCCCTAGTCGAACAGGCTCGACACCGACTCCTCGTGTGCGGTGCGGGCGATGGCTTCGCCGATCAGGTTGGCGATGCTGCAAATCCGAATGCTCGGCGCGGCTTCGATCGCCGCCGTCGGCTGTATTGAATCGGTGATGACCAATTCCTGCAGTTTCGACGCCGTGATCCGCGCGACGGCGCCGCCGGACAGCACCCCGTGGGTGCAATAAGCGAGCACCGATTGCGCGCCCATCGTCATCAGGACTTCCGCGGCGTTGCAGAGCGTCCCGCCGGAATCGATGATATCGTCGAGGAGCAGGCAGTTGCGGCCCTCGACGTCGCCGATGACGTTCATCACTTCTGCTTCGCCCGGGCGCTCGCGGCGCTTGTCGACGATCGCCAGTGGCGCATCGAGCCGTTTCGCCATCGATCGGGCGCGGACCACGCCACCGACATCAGGCGAGACCACCGTGACGCTGTTGAAATCGTGGTGTTCCTTGACGTCACGGGACATCACCGGGACTGCGAACAGGTTGTCGGTGGGGATGTCGAAGAAGCCCTGGATCTGGCCAGCGTGGAGATCGAGGGTGAGCACGCGGTCAGCGCCCGCCTCGGTGATTAGGTTGGCGACCAGCTTGGCGGAGATCGGCGTGCGCGAGCCGGTGCGCCGATCCTGGCGCGCATAGCCGAAATAGGGGAGCACAGCGGTGATTCGCTTGGCCGACGACCGGCGGAGCGCGTCGATGATGATCAGCAGCTCCATCAGGTGGTCGTTGGCCGGGTAGCTGGTCGACTGGATGACAAAGACGTCCTCGCCGCGGACGTTTTCCATCACCTCGACAAACACCTCCTGGTCGGCGAAGCGCCGGACCATGCACTTGGCCAGCGGCGTTTCCAGGTAAACGGCGATCGCCTCGGCGAGGGCGCGGTTCGAATTGCCTGCGACGAGCTTCATGCCGGTTCCGGCCGATGGAATGTCAAAGCCCGGCGGAGTGGATCATCGGCCGGGCGGGCGCCGGTATGTAACAAAGCGACGACAACACTGGCAACGGGAAATCCGCCGTCTTCGGTACCACCCGGCTAACTTTCCACCCATCTCTTGAGATCGGTCACGGTTTGCCTTGCCGCGAGTTCGACCGTCGTGTTGCCGATGCCGGTCCACGGGTCCCCGCTCGGTTGGCCGCCGGCTTGCTGGCCGCTGATTCGGTGCAGCCGGGCGCCGTTGTTGTCGACCACGTCCCAGACATAGACCAGACGCGTCGACTGACCGTCGACCACGGCAGAGAGGAAGCCCCGCACCAGATAGATTCGCGACGGATCGTTGGCGGCGACCACATTCAGACGCTGGGCCCCCGCTTCCCGGTTGAGTGCGGCCGACAGGGCCTGAAGAATCGGGACGGGAACGCCCTCGATCGGAGCGAACGCGAAGACCGCCGCATCTCCTTGAACCGGCGGGGGCGCCGATTGGCTCCCAGCGCCGAATCGTGAAGCCGTGCAGCCGCCGAGAAACGTCAGTGCCAGCATCAGAACCGCGACCTTCCGGCGGTTCCAGCCTCTCAAACTCATAGCCCTAGTTCGACACGCTCCCCCGCGTGCCTATCCCCACTTGGTTCGGTTGTCGAAAGACAACCTGTCATCCCTAAGCGCGGACCGGTTACGGTCCGGTTATCGCTCAGACCAGCGTAATCGCCGACAGAAGGCGCCCGTAGTCTGCTTCAGCACGATGCGTCGCCCGACGATAGGAGAAGAATCGCTCCTCGTCGGCATAGGTACATAGACCCATATCGGTGCCCAGAACTCCGGCGTTGAACAGCCGTGCGACGATATAGCCCGGCAGGTCGAACATCGCGTGGCCATCTCGTTTCGAGGGTCTGAAGAAGCGCGCGTTCTCTTCGTCCGCGGCTTCGAAGACGGCGACCATGTCGGCACCGACCTCGTAGTTGGCTCGCGAAATGGTCGGGCCCAGGACGGCCACGATCTGCTCGCGCTGGGCGCCCAGCGTCTCCATGGCAGCGACCGTCGCCTCGACGATCCCGGCAAGGGCGCCCCGCCAGCCGGCGTGCGCGGCGGCGACGACGTGCGCCAGGGGGTCGGCGAACAGGATCGGGCCGCAATCCGCCGAGCCAACACCGACGGCAATCCCCCGCCGCTTGGTGACCACCGCGTCGACTTTCGGTCCCCTGCCGATGTCCCAGACTTCGTCGACAACCACGGCCTCGGCGCTGTGAATCTGAAACGGCGTGGCCAGACGATCATGGGAAACACCGAGAGTGCGTGCCGCGCGGGCGCGGTTCTTGAAGACGAACGCCTTATCGTCCCGCGATCCCACCCCGCAATTGAGGCTGCGGTAAAGGCCTGAGGAGACACCGCCCTCCCGGGTGAAGAACCCGTAGCGAATGCCGGGGAGCGCATCGAGAAGGCCGTGGGTCAGCGGTCGCGGCTTGACCGCTTCGCCGCTCCACGAGACGCGTCCTGACTTAAGCATCGGAATGACTGTCCTGCCACACGAGGGAATCATCGCCGTCAAACAGGGGAAGCGCAAGGTCGGGTTGTGAGAACGTCAGGACCTTGAACAGCTTGCCCATGGCCTCCGCCCCGGAGAGTTGCTCCGCGGCGGCGCGAATCTTCGCCTGGGTGGTGGCATCCTTGCCGGCCGCCAGACGGTTGGCGCGGTTGGCCAGCCCCAAGCCGGCGAGGAATGCCCCTTGGGCGACTAAAGGCCGGACGGTCGCTCCCGCCGCTGTTGCCGCCTCGGCGAGGGCGGTGAAGTCGACATGGGCGGTGAGGTCGGCTTCGCCCGGAGCCGCCAACGGATCGTCGTAGCGGTGACGGCGCACCGCCTGAAGGGTGTCGGCGACGGCGGGCCCACGATAGCCATAGTCGATCACCAGCGCGGCGCCGCCATCCGTGACCAGTCGTCGCGCGATTGCGTCGGCGATTGGGGCCGCGGCGGGAGAGACTTCGACTGTCCAATGTGCTACCGCGTCGTCGGCGGGCTCGGACGCCGCTTCGGTCAACGGGTCGAAGCCGATTGGCCCGGAGCCGACCGCGCTAAGTGGCGGGCTGGCGAGCGGGCGAAGGCCATAGATCAAGCGCATGTTGGCGTCGATGCCGATCATGCGCTCCGCCCAGCCCCGGCCATCGCGGACATACTGCCGGATCGGCAAAGCGTCGAAGAACTCGTTTGCGATGACAATCGTCGGCGCGGGGGGAAGCGAGTCGACGCCGGCGTGCCACTGTGGCCGGTTCGAAAGCGCGAGCGGTGCCAGGGATGTCTCCTGAACGGCGCGTAGCCGGTCGCTGGTTTCGACCAGATGAACGTGTGCTGCCTCGGCGAAACCCGGGCGGACCCGCGCGGCGCGGAGCAAATCGGCCATCAGGGAACCGCGGCCTGGTCCGAGTTCGGCGAGAACGAATGGACTGGGGCGGCCCATTGCATCCCAGGTCAGTACCGACCACACGCCGATCAGCTCGCCGAACATCTGGCTAACTTCCGGCGCTGTAATGAAGTCGCCCGAGCGGCCGAACGGCTCGCGGTGGAGGTAGTAGCCATATTCCGGGTCGCCGAGGCAGGCGGCCATATAGTCGGCGACCGTGATCGGCCCGTCGGTCCGGATGCGTCGCGCCAGCTTCTCGGCCAGCGGCGTCACTCGGCGGCCGCGCCTTCGGCTGCGGTTGTCCGACGCGAGGCTCGGACCATCAGCCACACACCAGCGATGATCATCGGGATGGACAGAAGCATTCCCATCGTCAGTCCGCCGGCGAGGTAGCCGATCTGAACGTCAGGCTCGCGGAAAAACTCGACGAATGTGCGAAACACCCCGTAGCCGGCGGCGAAGGCGCCTGAGACGAAACCGGGCGATCGCAATTTGCTTCCGCCATGGGTGAGAAACCGAAGCAGGATAAACAGGACGACACCCTCGAGCGCTGCCTCGTAGAGCTGGCTCGGGTGGCGGGGCAGGGGACCGCCTAGCGGGAAGACGAAGGCCCAGGGAACATCGGTAACGCGGCCGAAAAGCTCGCCGTTGACGAAGTTGGCCAGCCTTCCAAGCAACAGACCGAAGGTTACCGACGGCGCGATCACGTCGATCAGCGACCAGACCGGGATGCCGCGCACCCTGGCAAAGATCACCATCGCCAGCACCGTGCCGAGAAAGCCGCCATGGAACGACATACCGCCTTGCCAGAGCGCGAAAACCTCCATCGGATGATCGATGAAGCGTGGCAGATCGTAGAAAAGCACGTAGCCAAGCCGGCCGCCGACGATGATGCCGAGCGTCGCCCAAATGACGAAGTCGTCGATGTCGGTCGGCTTCATCGGCGAGCCGGCCGGTCCCCACAGCCGCTGGTTGGCGACTAGGCGCTTGGCATACCACCAACCGAGAAAGATGCCGACGATGTAGGCGAGCGCATACCAGCGCAGCGCAAACGGGCCGATTTCGATCAAAACCGGATCGATGGCCGGAAGCGTGAGGCCTTGCGTCGGCATCGGAGCGTCGCTATCGCATTCCTCTGTGTGCCGCCCTGGCGCGTTGGACGCGTCTTAAGCCGGACTAGGCCTTGTTTCAGATGCGTTTGGCTCCCGCAAGGCCGGATCGCGGCGGGTTGCGGTGTCGCGACGCGGTCACCATAGTATCGCTGAGCCGTTGAGCGGCATTTGGAGACGTGATGATGACCCAGACCTCCAACCGCATGTTCGATGAATTCGCCCGTTTGATGACAGACGCGGCCAATGTGGCACAGGGCGTGCGCCGGGAGGCCGAAACGGCGTTTCGCAGCCAAGCGGAGCGCTGGGCGGCGGATCTCGACTTGGTGCGCCGGGAAGAATTTGACGCCGTCCGTGAACTAGCCGCCAACGCAAGGGCGGAGAACGAGAAGTTGTCAGCGCGGATCGACGAGCTCGAAGCCAAGCTGGAAGCACAAACTGCAAAGCCGGCTGCCCGGTCGCAAACAAGCGAGAAACCGGCAACGACCGAGAGCAACATCAAGCCCACCACAACAAATGCGTCCGACTCGGAAACATAAGCCGGCGAAAGGTCAGCCTTTTTTCCATTTGTTGAAAACTGGGCGGATATGAAATCGGCCCTTGGCGGGTTGCGAATCCACGGCCTATATACTGAATCGCAACGGAGATTCGGTGGCGGCTCGATGTCTCCGGACTGCTCGTTTGAATGTCGCGCGTGCGCGGCGAAACGGTAGTTCCTGAAATAACCGTCGCAGGTTCACATGACCTTCATCGACATCGAACAAGAGCGCCAGTCACATCCGGTCGATGTGATCGAGCACATCGCTGCGCTGAACGACTGGACGTTCGAGCGGGCCGGCGACGACGAGATCACGGTCTCGGTCGCAGGCGGCTGGTCGGACTACCATGTGTCCTTCTCCTGGATCGAGGAGAAGGAAGCGATTCACCTCGCCTGCGCCTTCGATCTAAAGGTTCCCGAGACCCGGGCTACCGAGGTCATGCGGCTGCTCACTATGGTCAACGAGCAGATGTGGATCGGTCACTTCGATCTGTGGAGTGCCGAGGGCGTGATCATGTTCCGCCAGGCGCTGCTGCTCTCCGGCGGCGTGGAGCCGAACGCGCATCAGGTCGAACGCCTGCTGGTGACCGCGATCGAGGCCTGCGACCGCTACTTCCAGGCGTTCCAGTTTGTCGTCTGGGCCGGCAAGAGCGCTTCCGAAGCGCTGGAAGGCGCGCTCTTCGAGACCGTCGGCGAGGCGTGAGCCTGGCCGGCCGGCGATGACGTCCCCTTCTTCACAGCGTCCGCTGCTGCTGGTTGGTGCTGGCAAGATGGGTGCCGCCCTGCTGAAAGGCTGGCTCGACGGCGGCGTTGATCCTTCGTCGGTTAAGGTCATTGACCCGAACCCGCCACCTGACAGCACCGCGTTGCTGGCTGACGCCGGGATCGCAGTGCATGACGCTGCACCCGCCGACATAACGCCGGCGGTCGTCGTCGTCGCGATCAAGCCGCAGATGATGCAGACGGTGCTACCCGGTCTGCGACCGGTGATGCAGCCCGATACCTTGGTTCTGTCAATCGCTGCCGGCACGAGCATCGCGCGGCTGGCGGCGGGATTGGGCGAGGCGGCCATAGTCCGGTCGATGCCGAATACACCGGCGCAAGTCGGGCGCGGAATCACCGCCGCCGTCCCGAACGATCGAGTCGACGAGGCCGGCCGCGCAATGGCGGATCGGTTGCTCGCCGCTGTCGGCGACGTGGTCTGGCTCGACGACGAAGCGCAACTCGATGCGGTGACTGCCGTGTCCGGTTCGGGGCCGGCCTATGTCTTCCTGCTCGCCGAATGCCTGGCCGAAGCGGCAGTGGAAGCTGGATTGCCGCCGGACCTTGCGCTGCAGCTGGCGCGGCAAACGGTGACTGGTGCCAGCGAACTCCTCCATCGGTCTGAGCTGACGCCCACGGACTTGCGTCGCAACGTGACGTCCCCGGGTGGAACGACGGCGGCGGCGTTGTCGGTGCTGATGGCCGATGACGGGATTGCTCCGTTGATGATTCGAGCTGTGGCAGAGGCCACCCGCCGCTCGCGGGAACTCGATAGCTGACGATTCGCCTCGCCGTTGTCATGGTCTCGGCGTAAGATAATCGTCGTCAGACACGGAGATCGTTGATCATGGCCAGAGCGGCAAAGCGGGACACGCGTGGCGCCAAGGAAACCGCGGCCGATATCCGCGAGTCAATTATCGTCGCGTTCATGGCGGTCGCCGGCGAACGCGACTTCGGTGACATCGGCATGGCCGATGTGGCGGATCGCGCCGGCATCAGTCTGGCGCAGCTTCGAGAGGTCTATGCCGGCAAGCTCGGCATTCTCGCTGGCTTCAGCCGCAAGATTGATCTCGCTGTTCTCGCGGAGGGGCCGGCCGATCCGGAAAGTCCGGCGCGGGACCGGCTGTTCGAAGTGATGATGCGCCGTTTCGATGCCCTCACGCCATACAAGCCCGCGATTCGGCGGATGGCGTGCGCGGCCGGTTGCGATCCGGCACTAGCGATGGTGCTGCACCGCCTGGCGCTCCGCTCCCAGCGCTGGACGCTATCCGCCGCTGGCTTGCGAGAGTCCGGCCTGCCAGGACGAATCGCGGCCAAGGGGCTCGTCCTAGTTTACGCCGAAGCGATGCGCGCCTGGCTCAAGGACGACGATCCCGATCTCGGCCGGACCATGGCCGCCCTCGATCGGGCGTTGCGGCGTGGCGAACGCGGCATGAAGATGCTGTGTGACCTGCAAACAATCATCCCCGGATTTGGCCGGCGCGGCAGCCGCCCAACCGGCGATGCGGCGCCCGCCGCCTGAGGGAGCTCACGGCGTTGCTCCCGGCCTGGGCTCCATGCTAGGGCCGCCTTCCGACAGGAGGGGAGCGGCCATGACAGACACGATCGGTTTCGACGATTTTCTGAAAGTCGACGTCAGGGTCGGCACCATCGTTGAAGCGTTGCCGTTTCCCGAGGCGCGCAAGCCCGCCTTCCGGCTTGTCATTGATTTCGGCCCCGAGATCGGAACGCGGAAAAGCTCCGCCCAGGTCACGCGAAACTACACCTGTGAAGACCTTGTCGGCCGCCAGGTTGCCGCTGTTGTCAATTTTCCGCCTCGGCAGATCGGTCCGATGATGTCGGAAGTGCTGACCTTGGGTTTTCCGGACGCCGACGGCGAAGTGATGCTGATCGTGCCGGACCGCAAGGTGCCTGACGGCGGCCGGCTTTATTGAGACCTACGCCGGAATCGTCACCGTCGCCCTGAGACCGCCAAGCGGGCTGGTGCCGAGGACAATGTCGCCGCCGTGTCCCCGCGCCACGTCGCGGGCAATCGCGAGGCCAAGCCCGGTGCCGCTTTCGTCGATATTGCGGGCGACATCGCCGCGATAGAACGGCTTGAACACCGACTCTCGCTCGTCCGCTGGCACGCCGGGGCCGTCGTCGTCGACATGCACGATCAGCAGGCCGCCGTCATGGGTGGCGGTGACGTTGACGTGAGCGCCATGGCGCAGAGCATTGTGAACCAGATTGGTGATGCATCGCTTGAAGCCTTGCGGCCGAACCCTGACGATCGGGTCACCGGCGAACGCGATCGTGACCTCGTGGCCGCTGCGTTGGGTGTCGTTGCCGATCTCGCGCAGCAGCACGTCCACATCGGTCAGCGCAGTCTCCTCGTCGGCGTCGCCCCGAGCGAAGGCGAGATAGCCCTCGAGCATGCGGTTCATGTCGTCGACGTCCTTCACCAGTGGTTCGACATCGACCTGATCCTCGACCAGCGCCAATTGCAGGCGGAACCGGGTGAGCACCGTGCGCAGATCGTGGCTGACGCCGGCGAGCATCGCGGTGCGCTGCTCGATCTGGCGGTCGACCCGTTCCCGCATCTCGTGAAAAGCCGATGTGGCGCGGCGAACCTCGCGTGCCCCGCGTGGGGCGAAATCAGGGACCTCACGGCCCTTGCCGAAATCGTCGACGGCCGCGGCCAGCCGCAGGATCGGACGGATCTGATTGCGCAGGAAGATGATGGCGATGGTCAGCAGAATGGCGCTGATGCCCACCATCCAGGTGAGGAAGGCCAGCGAGTTGGAGGCGTAGGTTTGGCTCCGCCGGGCAAGGACACGCAGGATGTGGTCGTCGAGCTGGATGCGGATCTCGACCAGGTTCGAGCGCCCGACCGTATCGATCCAGAACGGCCGCCCGATCTGCCTCGTGATCTCTTCGCTGAAGTTACGGTCGAGTTGCGAGAAGAACGGTTTCGGACCGGCGGGTGGTAGCGATCCGGGCGGTCGCACCGCGATCCTCAGGTTGAGGTTCTGGCGGGCGATTCGGGTGATCTCCTCGAAATCCGGGTCCTGCGGATACGTCTCGAGCACGTCGATGATCGCCGCGATGTCCGCCACCACGGCCGCCGACAGGCGGGCGGTCACGGTTTGCCAGTGCTGCTCCATGAAGACGAATGCGACCACGGTCTGGATGACAACAACCGGGGTGATGATGATGATCAGCGACCGGGCGTAGAGGCCCTTCGGCATCGCATCGCCGAGCCGCCGCGCGAAGCGACGGTAGGCGGCGCGGATACCGCGGCGCGGGGGCGGTCCCGTCTCGACGGCGGTGGTCATGCGATCTGCATCCCTGCCGGCTCCTTCGCCGGACTAGTGCGCGATGGTCAGCCGATACCCGATACCGCGAACGGTTTGAAGATAGAGCGGATTGGTCGGATCGGTTTCGATCTTGCGGCGCAGCCGGTTGATCTGCACGTCCACCGTGCGTTCGCCGGAGGGCCCGCCACTGGCGGTAAGGTCCGCCCGCGGCACGGTCTCGCCCGGAGCGGTGGTGAAGATTGCCATCATCTGACGCTCGCGATCGGTCAGGTGGACGATTTCGGTGCCGCGCCGCAGCTCCAGCTTCTCGCGGTTAAAGGCGAACGGGCCGAAGCGCACCACTTCGATGAGCGGTGTCGCCGGCGGCTGACCGCGTTTGAGGATATTGTTGATCCTGAGCAGCAATTCGCGCGGCTCGAACGGCTTGGCGAGATAGTCGTCGGCTCCGTGTTCGAGACCTTCGATGCGGGCGTCCGCTTCCGAGCGCGCGGTCAGCATCAAGATCGGCACGTCACTGGTTTCGCGTAAACTCTTGGTCAGTTCCAGGCCGGTCTCGCCCGGCATCATCACGTCGACGATGAGCAGGTCGAAGGCGAGGCCTTCCAGGCGCCGGCGGGCATCGGCGGCGTCGCTCGCGGCCGTCACCCGAAAACCGCGGTCGCCCAGATACCGGGTGAGGAGATCGCGGATCCGGCTGTCGTCGTCGATGACCAGCAGGTGTGGCGCAACGTCCGCGGGCCCCGTCTCATCGGGCATCGCTGCATCGAGGTCGCTCATGACTCGATCAGTCGGTCGACCATCTCGCGCTCGTCGCTGTCGATGACTTGGCGCAGGAACTGCTCTGCCACTTTGCGCTCATGCGGCGAGAGCGCCTTGAGTGCCGCGGCGATGCGTCGCTCCTGGGGCGCCATCAGGCGCAGACAAAGGGCCCGGCCCGCTTCGGTCGGATACAACAGGCGCTGCCGACGGTCTGTTGGCCCCTGCATCTGCTCGACAAAACCGCCATCGATGAGCTGCTTCAGCACGCGCCCAAGGCTCTGCTTGGTGATCTTGAGGATGTCGAGCAAGTCGGCGACCCGAATGCCCGGGTGGCGGTTGACGAAATGGATCACCCGATGATGCGCGCGTCCGAAGCCGTAAGCAGCGAGCACCGCGTCCGGGTCGGAAATGAAGTCCCGGTAAGCGAAGAACAGGAGCTCGATAAACGTGATCTCCGGCCGGTCGTCTATCGTCAGCGGCGTGTCGACCAGACTGGTCGTCCGCGTCGCCGTTGCCATTGCTGGCTCTGAACCGGATTTGAAATTTATGTCAGCCATGTTGACATATTTTTCGTCACTTGATACTCCGTATCGCAGCGCGGCGAGATAACGGCTTTGCGAAGTCTGACCGCGAAGGAATGACCGCGGCACAATATCGACGATCGGGTTGCGACGCAAAATACTGCCAAGCCGCGTTGCAGCTTGTAGACTCGCTTATATGGCTTGTCTGTGGTGCTACGATTTCAAGGAGAGAGAACGATGGCCGGCCCGGCTTTTCATGATCGCCCCGGCGTCATTTGGATGGACGGCGAATTCGTTCCCTGGACGGAGGCGAAGGTCCATGTGCTCACCCATGGGCTTCACTATGGCAGTGCCGTGTTCGAGGGCGAGCGCGCCTATGGCGGCGAGGTTTTCAAGTTGCGCGAGCACACCGACCGCCTGCACCGGTCAGCGCAGATGCTTGGTTTCGAGATTCCGTGGTCGGCGGACGAAATCGACCAGGTGACCAACGAATTGCTGGCGCGACAGGGTCACGCCAATGCCTATGTTCGCCCGATCGCCTGGCGCGGTAGCGAGATGATGGGCGTCTCCGCGCAGAAGAACACGATTCATCTGTCGATCTCGGTCTGGCAGTGGCCGTCCTATTTCGGCGCGGCCCAGCGGCTTAAGGGGATTCGGCTGGACCTCGCCAAGTATCGGCGCCCCGATCCGGCGACCGCGCCGTCTTTGGCGAAGGCGACCGGCCTCTACATGATCTGCACCCTCTCGAAGCACGCGGCCGAAGAGAAGGGCTATGCCGACGCCCTCATGCTCGACTGGCGCGGCCGAGTCGCTGAGGCGACCGGCGCCAACGTCTTCTTCGTCAAGGACGGGGTCCTGCACACACCGACACCCGACTGCTTCCTTGACGGCATCACCCGCCGCACGGTGATGGATCTCGCCGCCGATCGTGGCTACGAGGTTGTCGAGCGGGCGATCATGCCGGAGGAACTGCCGGAGTTTGAGCAGTGTTTCCTCACTGGGACTGCAGCCGAGGTGACGCCCGTCTCCGAGATCGGCTCGCATCGCTTTACGGTCGGCGAGATCACCCGGACGCTGATGGAAGACTACGACGCGGTCGTGCAGCCCAAGTCCGCGCCGGCGGCTGTCGCGGCGAGCGGCTGACCGACTCGCTGGCGCGGGCAAAAGAAGAGCCTCCCGCACCGCAAAGCAACCGCTCCGGCGGTTGCCGCGCTGAACTAAAGCGCCCGTTCTTCGCCGGCTTCGTGGGCGATCACCTCGCGCTCCAGCACTTTGCCGGCCAGCGCATCGCGCCACGGGCCCATATGCGGAGCGTTGCCGTGGGCTTCCAGCGCCGGCCAGTCGCGCCAGCGCTCAACGATCCGGATAAGCCCCGGGTCGAGGACGTCCTCGCCATAGGCATAGAGGATGCAGCCATCTTCGTTGCGCGTCGCCTCGAGGGTCGCCCGCATGGCGTCGCGCAACGCGTCGACATGCTCCGGCGCGACGCGCACGTGTCCGGTAACGAGAATCATGACGGCAGTCCTTCCTTGCTTGGGCGATGTCGGCGCGTTGTGTAGCCGGCGTGTGGCCTTGCGGCAATACGTACGCCGCCGAAGCGCAATCCGACCTGTGACTACGATCCGTCACGCAACTTCGTTATGGTGATCCTGACTTGTTGGCGGCAGCCGACGATGGTTCGTCCGGACGAGGAGATACGGCATGACGATGGCGCGGATGGTGACGGCGATGGCGCTCACCCTTGGTATCGGATCAGCGACCGCCCAGGCCGACAATTGGGCGGGCTTCTACGTTGGCATCGACCAACGGGATGGTTCGATTGACCGGATATCGGTCGTGCCGACGGGGGACGCGAGCTACGCCGTTCACGTCAAGGCGTCGCGCTTCGGCTCGTGCGACGGTGCGCATCCCGGCGCGGTCATCAATGGCACCGCGACCGTTGTCGACGCGAGTCTCGTGGCCTCGCAGCGCGCCCTCTGGTGCACCGGACCAGGTGGGGATCACCTGGACCTGAACGATGTGACGTATACACTCGATACGGAGACCGGGACGTTGTCGTTCCCGGCCTCCGGTCGGACGATCTCGGTTCAGCGCCTGGGGCCGGATGAGGCGGGCGCCGACTCATGGGCGGGCTTCTACATCGGCATCGACCCCCACGACGGCTCAATCGACCGCAAGGCGATTCTCGCCAATGATGACGGCACCTACAGCATCGCGACCAAGTCGACCAAATTCGCGTTCTGCGAAACTGCCGATCCCGACGCAATCCTCATCGATACAGCCCAGGCGGTAGACGACCAACTGGTCGGGGAGGCGGCGATGGCCCGCTGCAGTGCCTCCGACGAGATGACCACGCGCGCCGACGGGACCTACATACGGGTCGCTGACGGCATCATCGCGCTCGACATCGGCTCGGACGAGCAACCGCTCATCCACTTTCACCGCATCAGCAAGCCCTGACGAGCGTTCGGCCTTCCTCTATTGGGTCAGGCCGCCGAAGACCCACGCGATCGCAACGCCGGTGGCGAGCACCAGGATCGACACCACGGTCATGACCGCGATCGACGGTGTGGTCACCGGCGGACGCTTCGGCATCGTCATCGCGGTTTGCTCCTTGTGGGCATAAGGGTCGTTTGGATGGCGCACGGTCATCATGCCGTGCTTCAGATGGTTGGCGACCAACCACCAGTTCATCGGATAGGCGACGACGAACCCCGTCATCAGCGCGATCGACATGCGGAACCAGAATAGCGGTTCGGTCGGGTCGTGTGCCGCGGCCGAGCCGGCCCAGGCGAGGGCCGACATTGGGATCATCCCGCCCATCATGCAGTTCATCGACAGCAACTCGGAGCGGAACGTGCCTTTCAACGAAGCGGCGAACGAACCGAACATCTCGCGCATGAACAGCGACTGAAAGATCACCCAGCCGAAGCCGAAGCCGAGCACATATTCGAGCGCCACCTCGATCGGCACCGACAACGGCACGACCGATCCGATGACGGCGCCGGCGAGAATGCCGACTCCGTCGCCGGCGACGCAGTGCATGGTCGAGCCGAGCACCTGGCGCCAGCGCGCCGCCACGTATCGCTCGTGCAGCCCGGGCAATGGCTCGCGGCAGCCGAGCACATAGAAGAACGCCCCAAACGGTCCGGAATAGAGGGTGATAAGGACGAACCCCCACTTCATCACCGGGTTCTCGGGCGTCGTGCGGATGTCGATCGCCACGAACGCAACCGACAGCACCACCAGCCCGAACCACAACAGCATCACGCCATCGACGAGCATCGCACTCCTCCGTCTGGTGGCGGGGACAATAGCTGAACCGGGTCAACATCGCCCGCTGTGAGCCGAAACCAGCGAGCAGATGACACAAGCCTATAGAATGATAAGCAACTTGAAATTAGAACAATAATACTTAAGTTGTGACATCATCTGATTGTTTTAACTCTGAATTTTTATAAATCGAAAATAATTACATTGACTCTACTGTATTAGTCGGAATATGGCTGCCGCCGCAAAGGCGTTGGTCGTATTGGCTCGATCGGCCTGATTGCTCAGTAATATCAAAGGGGTATAGAAATGGCCGCCGCGCCGACACTCACGCTTACGCCCGCCTATCAGTCGCTGGGGCAAGTTCTCTTTGGGGATCAGGGTAACGACACGATCTACCTGCTCCGCGACCTCAACGGCGATGGGGATGCCGTCGATCCGGGCGAATATGAAGTGTTCTTCGATGGGTCCAACGCCAGTGGCCTGGTCGGTCCGACCGGTAACGTCTTTGATATCTACCAAGCCTCCGATGGCTATGTTTATGCCGCTGATGGCGATACCGACACAGTTTACCGTCTGCGCGATCTCAACGGCGATGGCGATGCCAACGATGCCGACGAGGCCAATGTCTGGTTCTCCGACGCCGAGAACGCCGAAGGCTTCACGCTGCCGACGCCTCAGGGTGTCGCCCAGGGTCCCGACGGAGCTATCTACATCGTCAACGCCGGTGTCCCCGGTGGTTCAAACCCGCGACCATTCGATGCGATTTACCGCACCGAGGATCTGAACAATGACGGTGACGCCAACGATATTGGCGAAGCCACGGTTTGGCTCGACCTGCAGACGCTCAACGTCTCATCGTCGGCATTCGAAAGCACATTCGTCGGTGACGTCGCTTATGTGTCCGATACGGTGGGTGGCGACACGGACGTGATTTATCGCGTTGAGGATGTCGACAAGAACGGCGTGATCGATGCGGGCGAGGCGACGGTCTTCATCGACCAGGACCAGAGCTTCGGCGCGCCCGTCGACTTCGCCATCGACGCCCAGGACGGCAGTATCCTCACCTACAGCCTGAGCGGTGACCCGAGAAGCATATACCGATTGACCGATCTCGACGGGTCTGGCTCGATCGATGCGCAGGAGGAAGCCGTGGAGGTCTGGAATGAGACCTTCATGCCCGACGGCTTCGGCATGCTTGCCGGCTTCTCGATTGCTGCCGGCAAACACGGCGACGTGATCATTACCAGCAACGCCTCCGACCCGGAGCGGGACAATGTTGTTCGTCTCACCGATCTCAACGGTGATGGCGACTACAAGGATGCAGGCGAAACCATCATCGCGATGTCCAGGGTGTTGGTCAGCGACGTCGCTGACCGCCCGCGCTCGGTTGCCTATTACGAGGACGGCAAGACTTTCCCACACGGCCTGGCTCACCTCGAGGGTGGGCCGGCCACCGCGTTCGCCAAGGATCTGACCATTGCCGATGACGACTCGACGGTGCTGTGAGGCGCAACGGTCAAGATTGTCGGCGGGCTCAACATCGCCGATATCATCGAGGTGGCCCTCTCCAAGGAATCGCCGGTCGATGCCGACTACGACCCCCAGACCGGTAAACTGACACTATCCGGCGAAGCGTCACTAGCCGACTATCAGGCGATCCTTCGGTCGATGACGTTCGAGACCCGGAGCGACGATCCGAGCCTTGCCTTGCGGCAGATCGAAATCATGGTTTTCGATGAGCAGGGCGAGCCGGGTGCAAGCATCGGCGTTGCCACGACGATCGGTGTCGCCGCCAATCCTTGGGTTACCAACTTCTTTGGAACCGACGCGTCCGAAAAGCTCAAGGGAACGGACGGCTGGGACGGCCTGTTTGGTTATCACGGTAACGATCTGCTCATCGGCAGGGACGGCGATGACACGTTGATCGGCGACGACGGCCGCGATTTGCTGCGCGGTGGGCGCGGCGACGACGATGGCTTTGGCGGAGCCGGCAAGGATGTCGTGAAGGGCGGTCGCGGCGACGACAATCTGTTCGGCGGTACCGACAAGGACCAGGTGAACGGTGGGCGCGGCAATGACCTCGTTTCCGGCGGTGCCGACAAGGACAAACTCAGGGGCGGTGACGGCGAGGACAGTTCTTGTTCACGGCGGAGTCGGACAAGGACATTATCCTCGACTTTGAAGTCGGCGTCGATCGCATCGTCTTCGACGGCGTGACGCTCGACGGCGAGGAGGTGAGCAAGCTGTCAAAAGCCAAGGCAGCTGCCGAGGAGTTGAAATCGGGGGTCAGGTTCACATTTCGATGACGACGCCGTCCTCGTCCTAAAGGGCGTCGACCTCGGCGATCTCTACGCCTGACGGTTCGGGCTTAAGGGTGGCGTACGACTGTAAACAGGAGGGGTCCTTTGCCTCTCCTGTTTCGCAGATTTGAGGCGCTGGCGAGACGGGTTCAGCGCTATCGCCGCTAGTTACCGTCTTCGAGATTCTTCTCGGTCTCTGATTCTTCGTTCAGCCGCTTGTCGACGTCGATGATCTCGCCGGCGGCCGCCGGCGGCATATCGATCGAAACGAATTCGTCGATCGCCTCTTTACGTTCCTCGACGTCGGCGCGCTCCTCCTTCTGGACGGCGTCCTCGTCGGCGCTTGGGGTCGATTCGGATTTGTCCTTGTCGTCGGTCATGTCGGTCTCGCGTGATCGGTTGCCCGCCGACTCAAGCCCCCGATGTGTGTCGCCTTGATGACGGTCGCTTAGCCGCCTAGTCCGGCTTCGGAGAGGGTTGCCGCGTCGACGCCGTGCAGGTGCAGTGGGCACTCCTGCTCGTTCGCCTGATAGTCCCAGTCGTCAATGATCCGGTCGGCGAGCGTCAGTCGCCACACTCCGCGGTCCGGTTCGTCGAGTTCTTCGAGCGCCAGGAGCGTCGACGGGTCGAGACACACGGTGACGGTACCGTTGTCGATCGCGACATCGACAATGTCATCGCGCATGATATCGATCGTAGCCCTTTGTTCGAACATGAAGATCATAGGTGTGTCCCGCGCCGCGGGATCGGCCCGCAGGCTATCGAGCTTGGCGACGAAGGCTTCCGCGGCGGCTTTGTCGACGCCGGAAATCTGGCTGGGTCCTCCCGGGACTGGCTCCGGAATCCTGATATCGGTCATCCAGGCCACGCCGTCAAAAACCCCGACGATACGCCCTCCGACGATACCCGAGGTAAATGTGTGGATGTTTTCGTCGTCAGGGCCGCCGAAGTCGATGGTAAGGATCGGTTGGCCGTTCGGCGTATGCTTGACCGCCGCCTCGGTAAGGTCGGCTGCCCGCAAAGTCAGTGATTCTCCGCTTTCATAGAGCCTGATCGCCGGCCGATCCTCGGCGGTGGCGGTTGTTGCCGCAACGACGACGAGCGCACTCAGTAAGTTCGGCACGGTCATAGAAATGAGCGTACAGGTGGGTCGCATGGCTCTGGCTCCGAACATGGTCGACGAGCGGACAATCTAGGTAACGGTCACGCGGATGTGCTGATGTTAGGGGGCCGCCTGATGTTCGTTCCTCAACGGTTGTTTCCTTTGGATTCCTGCAACTATAGGAATAAATGCCTTCTCCGTCAAGTGAGGAGACCAGTGGTGTCCGCGTTGACCACCCCCTCCTGACAGCCCCTGTCAACACGCCGCGAAAATGGGCCCGCCACCCCTCTCGCCTTTGCCGGTGGCATCGCCCATATTCGGACCATGCCCCGCACCAAAAAATCCGGATTTGCTGAAGCACCGCAGGCGCCGTTTACCGCGCCCGAGGCGGCTGAGGATACCAAGACCAAGCCGGCCAAGCCGCTACGCACCGCCCGTGGCACGTCGATGGGTGGCAAGGGCACGGCCAAGGAACGCGCGGCCGCCGGCCTCAACCCGGTGCCCGGTCTCGACGTTGCCCTGGAGGACGTGGCGAAGCTGCCGGAGTCCAGTGTCACGGCTACTGTCCAGGCGCTGTCGGACCTGATCCAGACCGGCCGGCCGGAGTTTCGTGACAAGACCTGGGTGCCGCACCGCCCGGAGCGGCCGGAGAAGTCCGAGGGCGGCGTGCCGCTCCGCATTGTCTCCGACTTCGAGCCGAAGGGCGATCAGCCCCAGGCGATCGCAGAACTGGTCGAGGGGGTCGGCGCTCACGAGCGTGATCAGGTGCTGCTCGGGGTTACTGGCTCGGGCAAGACCTACACCATGGCCAAGGTGATCGAGGAGACCCAGCGTCCGGCGATCGTGCTTGCCCCCAACAAGACGCTCGCCGCCCAGCTCTACGGTGAGTTCAAGTCGTTTTTCCCGGAGAACGCGGTTGAGTATTTCGTCTCCTACTACGATTACTATCAGCCGGAGGCCTACGTCCCGCGCACCGACACCTACATCGAGAAGGAATCGTCGATCAACGAGCAGATCGACCGCATGCGCCACTCGGCGACACGGGCGCTACTCGAACGCGACGACGTGGTGATCATCGCCTCGGTGTCGTGCATCTACGGCATCGGCTCGGTCGAGACCTACACGGCGATGACCTTCGCGCTGACCCTCGGCGAGCGCATCGACCAGCGTCAACTGATCGCCGACCTGGTGGCGCTCCAGTACAAGCGCTCCGATGCCGATTTCCGCCGCGGCACGTTCCGCGTCCGTGGCGATTCCGTCGACCTGTTCCCGGCCCACCTTGAGGACCGCGCCTGGCGGATTTCGCTGTTCGGCGACGAGATCGAGTCGATCACCGAGTTCGATCCGCTCACCGGACAGAAGTCCGGCGAGCTCAAGACCGTCAAGGTCTACGCCAACTCCCACTATGTCACGCCGCGGCCGACACTGGCCCAGGCGGTCAAGGGTATCCGCGAGGAACTGCGCGGCCGGCTCGACGAGTTGACCGACGCCGGGCGGCTGCTGGAGGCCCAGCGGCTGGAGCAGCGCACCCGCTTCGACCTGGAGATGATCGAGGCGACCGGCTCCTGCGCCGGCATCGAGAACTATTCGCGCTACCTCACCGGCCGCAAGCCGGGCGAGCCGCCGCCGACCCTGTTCGAGTACCTGCCCGACAACGCGCTGGTGTTCGTCGACGAGAGCCATGTCACCGTTCCCCAGCTCGGCGCCATGTATCGCGGCGACTTCCGCCGCAAGGCGACGCTGGCCGAATACGGGTTCCGCCTGCCGTCATGCATGGACAACCGGCCGCTCCGTTTCGAGGAGTGGGACCTGATGCGGCCGGAGTCGCTCTACATCTCGGCGACCCCCGGCGGCTGGGAGATGGACCGCACCGGCGGCGTGTTCACCGAACAGGTGATCCGCCCCACCGGCCTGATCGACCCGCCAGTCGAGGTGCGCCCCGCCAAGTCCCAGGTCGACGACCTGCTCGGCGAGGTCAAGGACGTCGCCCAGCGCGGCTATCGGGCGCTGGTCACCGTGCTCACCAAGCGCATGGCCGAGGATCTGACCGAGTACCTGCACGAGCAGGGGGTGCGGGTCCGCTACATGCACTCCGACGTCGATACCCTGGAACGGATCGAGATCATCCGCGACCTGCGCCTCGGCGCGTTCGACGTGCTGGTCGGCATCAACTTGCTGCGCGAGGGGCTGGACATTCCCGAATGCGCGCTGGTGGCGATCCTCGACGCCGACAAAGAAGGGTTCCTGCGCTCCGAAACTTCGCTGGTCCAGACCATCGGCCGCGCCGCCCGCAACGTCGACGGCAAGGTGGTCCTCTATGCCGATCAGGTCACCGGCTCGATGGAGCGGGCGATGGCCGAGACCGCCCGCCGCCGGGAGAAGCAAGAGGCCTACAACGCCGAGCACGGGATTACGCCGGAGAGCATCAAGAAGCAGATCGGCGATATCCTGTCGTCGGTCTACGAACAGGACCACGTGACGGTGAAGACCGGGCTCGCCGAGGACGAGGGCGCCTTCCTCGGCCACAACCTCAAGGCCACCGTCGCCGACCTGGAGAAACGGATGCGCGACGCGGCTGCCGACCTCGAATTCGAGGAAGCGGCGCGGCTGCGCGACGAGATCAAGCGGTTGGAGGAAATGGATCTCGCCATCGGCGGAGAGACGGATGGTGGCATCGGTGGCGCCGCGTCAGACGCGCCCGATGGGCCAGCCGCCACCCCTTCTCCCGTCGTGGGAGAGGGTGGCCCGGCGCCGAGAGCCGGGTCGGGTGAGGGGGCGCGCGCAGCATCGAGACGCAGGGGCAAGGCCACCCAGCGGCCGCGCAAGAATTCCTTGGACGAGATGACGGTCAAGCGCACCGAGGTGCCGCTCGGAAAGGGGCCGCGTAAGCCGACCCTGGACGAGATGGGTGGCCGCGGCGAGGAAATCCCGCAGGCGGAGCGGCCGCACAAACCGGAACTGGGCAAGATGGGTCCCGGCACCGACGTGGAAACCCCGCTTGGGCAAGAGCCGGTGATCCGCCGCTACCGTCCGGGCATCGGCTCCGACGAAGACCCCGCCGACCAGAAGAAAAGCCGTCGCCGACCCGCCAAGACGGGCCGGCCGGGGCGATGATCGGGATTACACGGCGTCTATTAAGAACGCTGGCGTTGAGGCGCGCTCAAGTGGATATCGCCCCGGATCGGAGCGTCGCCAACCTGTGACTAATGCGTGGTCGGCCGGCGTCTGAACGCGACGCCCTTGTCGTCGAAGACGTGCAGGTCGCCCGGTGAGGCGGTGAGGCGGACGGTGTCGCCGCGCTTAATGTTGGCGATGCCCTCCAGTTTCGCCAGCACCGGTTCGTCGGGCTTGCCGGTGTTGACGTAGAGCAGGGTCACCTCGCCGAGCTTCTCGACGATGTCGACAGGGCCGGAGAAGATCGTCTCCCCGCCATCGGCGAGACGCAGATTCTCGGGCCGAACGCCGAGCATGCCTTTGGTGCCTGCAGAGCTCTCCGGAACGCCGACGTGGGTGTGGACGATATCGCCGCCCTCGGGACGGACTGTCGCGGCGTCGCCCCCGGTCTCGATCGTGCATGGCACCACGTTCATCGCAGGCGAGCCGATGAACTGGGCGACAAAAAGATTGTCGGGGTGGAGATAGAGCTCCATCGGCGAGCCGACCTGTTCGATGATGCCGCCGTTCAGCACCACGATCCGATCGGCCAGCGTCATCGCCTCGACTTGATCGTGAGTCACGTAGATCATGGTCGTGTCGGCCATACGTTCGCTGAGCTTGGCAATCTCAATGCGGGTGGCCACGCGCAGCGCGGCGTCGAGGTTAGACAGGGGCTCGTCGAACAGGAACACCTGCGGGTCGCGGACGATGGCGCGGCCGATGGCGACGCGCTGGCGCTGGCCGCCGGAGAGTTGCCGAGGCAGCCGATCGAGCAACTGCGTCAACTGCAGCATATCGGCCGCTGCCTTGACCCGCTGGTCGATCTCTTCCTTGCTGGCACGGGCGAGCTTCATGCCGAAGGCCATGTTGTTGTAGACGCTCATGTGCGGGTAGAGCGCATAGGACTGGAACACCATGGCGATGCCGCGCTTCGACGGCGGCACTTCGTTGACGACGTCGCCGGCGATCTTCAGCGTGCCGCTAGAGATGTCTTCGAGCCCGGCGATCAGACGCAATAGCGTCGACTTCCCGCACCCCGAAGGGCCGACGAAGACAACGAATTCGCCCTGCTGGATATCGAGATCAACCCCCTTGATCACGTGGACGTTGCCAAAGGATTTCTTGAGATCGGTGAGTTCTACTGCAGCCATGGTGCGTAACCTTGATCAGCCTTTGACGGAGCCCGCGAGCAAGCCGCGGACGAGGAAGCGTTGGAGTGAGAAGAACACGATCAGCGGCACAATGATGGAGACGAAGGCAGAGGCGGTGAGGATCTCCCAGTTGCCGCCGCGAGAGCCAAGCAGTTCGCGCAGCCGGCCGGTAAGGACCAACTGATCGTCGCTGTTGCCGAGGAAGACCATCGCCACCAGCAGGTCGTTCCACACCCACAGGAACTGGAAGATTGAGAACGCCGCCAAAGCCGGCATCGACAGTGGCAGGATGATGCGGATGAAGATGTCGAAATCGCTGGCGCCGTCGATACGGGCCGACTCCATGATCTCGCCCGGCAGCCCGGCGATGTAATTGCGTAACAGATAGATCGCCAACGGCATGCCGAAGCCGGTATGGGCGAGCCATATCCCAACATAGGTCTTGGCTGGGACGCCTAAGAATTCGCCGATACCGTTGTAGAGCTCGAGCAGGGGGATCAGCGACATCTGCAAGGGAACGACCAGCAGCCCGACGACAAGCGACAACAACAACGCGCGGCCGGGGAACTTCATCCATGCCAAGGCATAAGCGGCATAGGCGGCGATGAGGATCGGGATGACGGTTGCCGGGACGGCGACGGTGAGCGAATTGATGAACGACTGGCCGATACCCTCGGAGCTGAGCACTTCCTGGTAGTTGGCGAGGGTAAAGTCGGGCGGGAAGGCGGCCGTATAGAAGATGCGTTGGCCGCGCGATCCCTCGAACGGTTCGGGCGAGGTGAGCCGGTAGCTTCCGTCCGAATTGATCGTCAGCGAACCGCCGTTTCGGGTCTCCGCGGTCTCACCGGTATCGAACGCTTCCGGATCCTGAATCGAGACACCGAAGCGGACAACAGTGGCGCCGCTGGCTTCATCGAACAGGTTACCGGCAAGCACATAGCTCGCACCTTCCTCGACTTGATCCGCCGGCGGGTCGGTTCGGCCCACCTCATTTCGGTCGGTGGTCGTCAGCGCCGTCCACCAGCCGGAGATCGCCAGCAGGTCCTTGTCCCGTACGGAACTGACCAGCAGGCCGAAGGTCGGCAACACCCACAAGATGACGAGAAACAGAACGGCGGCGTGAACGATGCCGTTTCCTGAACGTCCACTCGCTCCTGCGCGTCGGCGTCGGTAAGCCATATCAGCGGGCCCTCAATTCGGCGTTTGCGCGCCGGATGTTCCAGATCATGATCGGTATGACCGCCACCATGATCACCACCGCGATGGTAGCGCCGCGGCCGAAGTCACCGCCGCCACGGAACATCCAGTCGAACATCAGGTTGGCGAGAACTTCCGTGTCCCACTGGCCGTTGGTCATCGCCAGGACGATGTCGAAGACCTTGAGCACGAGGATGGTAATGGTCGTCCACACCACCGCGATTGTCCCCCAGATCTGAGGGATCATGATGTAGAAGAACAGTTGCCAGCCCTTAGCGCCGTCGATAATGGCCGCCTCGATGGTCTCGTCGGGAATACCGCGCAAGGCGGCCGACAGGATGACCATGGCGAAGCCGGTCTGAATCCATATAAGGATCACCATCAAGAAGAAGTTGTTCCAGAACGGAATGGCGACCCAGGCCTGCGGTGAGCCGCCGAAGCCTTCGACGATCGCGTTGAGGATGCCGATCTGGGTGACGCCTTCCCCACGGAAATCGTAAATGAACTTCCAGATGACGCTAGCGCCGATGAACGAAATCGCCATCGGCATGAAGACCAGGCTCTTGGCGATGTTGCCCCACCAAATGCGATCGGTGAGAAACGCGATGACCAGGCCGAGGCTGGTGGTGGCGGCCGGAACGACGATCAGCCACAGCAGGTTGTTAAAGATGGACTGTTGGAATTCGTCGTCGTTTACAGCCCAGACATAGTTGGAGACGCCGACGAACTCCGAGCCGTTTGCGTTGTAAAAAGATAGCCGGACAGACTCGATAACCGGATAGACGAGATAGAGGCCAAGCACGAACAGGGCGGGAAAAAGGAACAGCCACGGTCGGATCACCGACGCGATCTTCTGGTTCCGGACGGCGCGCGGGCTGGAGTCGCGGAACGGCAGAACGAGGTCCAGGATCCAGTTGGCGGCGAAGTAGTACAAAACACAGGCGCCGACGCCCACGACGATGGCCACAAGAGCAGTGAAGAGCTGCTGCATCGTTTCCCCCTGACGCCCCTCTGTCGGGAACGTCTTTAGTTGATCATACGACCGCTATCGGTTGACGACCACCGGCTTGTTTCGCCGGTTAAGAACCCGGGCTCTGGAGCCCGGGTTCGAATTGTCTAGGGATTCAATTGCCTACTTGATCGCGTCCCATTGGTCCTGGTTCGCCTTGGCGACGTCTTCGGCGCTTTCGCCGCCGATGAAGTTCACCATACCGGTCCAGAACGAACCAGCGCCGACCGAACCGGGCATCAAGTCCGAACCGTCGAAGCGGAACGTGGTCGCGTCGAGAAGGATCTTTCCCTGCCTCCGGAGCGGATCGTTGGCATAGGCTTCTGGGTTGGCGCCCTTGTGGGCGGTGAGCAGGCCCGACTGTGCCATCCACACCTCGTGAGCGATCGGCGTCTTCAGCCAATCGATGAAGACGCGGGCGGCCTCCGAATCTTCGGTGATCGCGAACAGTGTGCCAGCGCCGAGGACCGGCTGCCCGAGATCTTTCGACTCATAAGCCGGGAAGTAGAAGAAGTCGGCGTCGGCGCCCAGTTCCGTCCCTTCCGGGAAGAACGACGAAATAAAGGAAGCCTGCCGATGCATGTAGCAGCGCGGTGGCGACGAGAACAGACCCCGTGGGCTATCGCGGAAGTCGATGGACGCCACCGATTCCACCCCGCCATCAACGAAGTCTTCGTTTTTGGCGAACCAACCGAATTCCTCGATCGCTTCCACAACGCGTGGATCGTTGAAAGGAATCTCGTTGGTGACCCATTGGTCATAGACTTCCGGCGGCTGGGTCCGGAGCATCAGATCCTCAACCCAGTCGGTCGCTGGCCAACCGGTCGCGCCGCCCGAGCCGATACCGATGCACCACGGTACGCCACCGTCGTCGACAATCTGCTGGGTCAGCGCCTTCAGCTCTTCCATTGTCTCGGGGATTTCGTAACCGGCGTCCTCGAAGTTTTCCGGCACGTACCAGACCATGCTCTTCAGGTCGGCTTTGTACGGGAAGGCAAAGAGCTCGACATCGCCATTCTCGTCGGCGTAGCTCGACAGGTCGACCCACGACTCGCCAGCGGCATAGTTCGCCTCGAGCCAGGCCTCGGTCTCATCGCTGAGCTCGACCAGGTCGTCCTTCGAGGCAAGATCGGCGGCCAAACCGGGCTGCGGGAAGACCGCGATGTTGGGTGGGCTCCCCGCCTGTGTGTCGATGACGATCTGCGTCTCAAAAGAGTCGGAACCCGCGTACTGGATGTCGGCGCCGGTTGCCGTCTCGAAGTAAGCCAACATGCTTTCGACCAGATCCTTGTCCGGTCCGAGCCACGGTCCGAAGATCGTCAGCGTCTGACCGGACAGGTCATGGGCCGCGGCAAAATCCTCGTAGCTTTGCCAGTTGAAACGCGAATCCTCGCCGACCGGAAAAATCAAAAATCCCTGTGCCGACGCCGCACCAGTGGCGAGGGCAATGCCGGCGGTAAAAGTCAGAAGACCGTTACGAAGCTTCATGCTGCAAACCTCCCTGAAGGCTTCATGAGTGGCGGAGGAACGGCTGTCGTCTGCACGTGCGACACGGCCGCTCGCCGTCGTTGCCATCCTCCCTCGAAAGCGCCCTGCCGTCAAAAAGGCAGATAGATTTCCAAAGCGCTTTGAGAAATATCATGGCCGAGAAAGACAAGTCGGTCAAGTACGGCCGCTTGGGCTGGATGGCTTATCCCATGGCCCAAAAGTCGTATGAATACCTGTGAATCGGCTGATCCAGGCGAAATACATCGCCGGTCGTGTTGGATTCACGCGCCCCTGCTGCAGTGACTGATACGTCTGTAGATTGCCGTGTGGGTTGCCTCTTGCGTCTGAACTTGAAAGCGCTTTGAATGGCGTGGGAGGAGAGCGGATTGATCAAGCTGAAGGACCTCGCCGAGCGGCTGGGTCTGTCGCAGACAACGGTCAGCCGCGCGCTCAACGGGTATCCAGAGGTCAGCGAGAAGACCCGTCAAAGGGTTCTCGATGCCGCGCGGCATTTCAACTACCGACCGAACGCGAGCGCCCGTCGGCTGGCGACCGGGCGAGCCGGTGCGGTTGGAGCCGTAATGCCCACCGACCAGAATCTGCTGGTCGATCCCCATTTCGTTGAGTTCCTCGCCGGGATTGGCGAGCGGCTTGTCGAGGACGAAATGGACATCGTTCTCTCACCCGCTTCCGCTGACGACGAGATGGCGAGCTATCGCCGCATGGCGTCGGGCACGCGCGTCGACGTGATGATCCTGTCGAGCCCGACTATCGAGGACGAGCGGATCGCCTTCCTGGCGCAAGTAGGATTTCCGTTCATCATTCATGGCCGCACCGAGGTTGACGTGCCCCATGCCTGGCTCGATATCGACAACGAGGGAGCCTTCCGGCACGCCACCAAGCATCTCACTGATCTCGGTCATCGCCGCATCGGACTTATCAATGGTGATGCTGACTTCAGCTACGCGGTTCATCGCGAGCGCGGCTACCGCGATGCGCTGAAAGCTGTCGGCGTTGCCGTCGATCGCCGTCTGGTCGCCAACGGGGCGATGACCGACGAGTTCGGGTATCTCGCGACCGAGCGTTTCCTCTCCGAGGACCCGCAACCCACCGCTATTGTCGTCGGCAGTATGATGCTGGCGCTGGGCGCGTTCCGGGCGCTGCGCACGGCGAACCTCGAACTGGGCCAGGACGTGTCAATCATCGCCCACGACGACGGCTTCCCGTTCCTCAATGCCGATCGCATGGTGCCGGCGATGTCCACCACCCGATCGCCGATCCGCGCAGCCGGGACCCGCGTCGCCGAACTCGCGATCGATCTCCTCGCCGGCCGTCGCCCGGAGACGATCCAGGAGCTGTGGCCGGTCGATCTGGTGATCCGCGAATCCACCGGCCCCGCCCCCCGCCGCTGAGCCCGCTTGACGCCAGCGCTTTGGTGCCACACAAGCGGCGCGTTTCAAGCAACATGGATTACGACGAGGGGCATACATGGCGGCGGACGGGACGGCACAGCTGATCGCCGTCGATTGGGGGACGAGCCGGCTCCGGGCCGAGCTGCTTGATGGCGACGGCGTCCGCCTTGCCGAGGCCGACAGCAGCGACGGTATCGGCACACTCGAACCCGGCGAACACGAAGCCGCCTTCGAGCGATTGGTCGAGGACTGGCCAGTGGTACCGGCGGTGATGGCCGGCATGATCGGCAGTCGCCAGGGTTGGCGCGAGGCGCCCTACATCGGCTGCCCCGCGACCCCGGATGAACTCGCGGCTGCCACCATTCGCTTCGAGACCACGGCGGGTCGGCCGGTGGCGATTGTGCCGGGTGTTATGGTGCGCTCGGAGGATCGCGATGGCGACGTGATCCGCGGCGAGGAAACCCAGATGGTCGGGCTGCTGTCGCGGCCTGGCGGCTTCGACGGCTTGGCAATCCTGCCGGGGACCCACGCCAAATGGGCCGCGCTTGGCAATGGCGCGATCCAGAGCTTTCAGACGTTCTTCACCGGCGAGCTGTTCGATCTCCTCGCCCACCAATCGTTCCTGCGGCACTCTGTCGATGCCGAGCACGAGAACCTGGCGATCCTGCCGGACTTCGCTCTCGGGGTGCGCCGAACGGTTGAGCGCCGGGTGCCGTTCCTCTCCGCGGTGTTCTCGGTGCGCGCCCGCCATTTGCTTGACGATACGGCGCCGGTCGACAACCGGGCATACCTCTCCGGGCTGGTGATCGGCGGCGAGATCGTGGCGGCCCGGGATTCCGGGCTGATCCCGGGTGGGGGGCGGATCGCGATCGTCGGTTCGCGGACACTGACCAAAGCCTATCACCGGGCGATGGCCATCGCCGGGCACGAAACGGAGGCGATCGATGGGCGTCGGATGGTGATCGACGGACTGCTGCAGATCGCCCGAAGCCTCGGATTTCTCGGCGGAAAGGACAAGCCATGACCGACACGGTGTTCGCCGGCCACCGGCCGCTGGTGGCGATCCTGCGCGGGCTGAAGCCCGACGAGGCCGAGCCGGTGCTCGACGTGTTGATCGAGGCGGGCATCGGGCTGATCGAGGTGCCGCTCAACTCGCCCGATCCGTTGGTTTCCATCGCGGCGATGGCGGAGCCGGCCGGCGACCGGGCGGTGGTCGGCGCCGGGACCGTGCTGACGGTGGACGACGTTACCGCGGTCGCTGCCGCCGGTGGGCGGATCATCGTTTCGCCCAACGCCAACCCCGCGGTGATAGCCGCGACCAAGGCTGCCGGCCTCGCCTCGTTTCCGGGCGTTTTCACCGCAACGGAAGCGCATGTGGCGATCGATGCCGGTGCTGACGCGCTCAAGTTCTTTCCCGCCGACTTGCTGGGGCCTGGCGGCATCAAGGCGATCGCCACAATTCTGCCGCCGCGCGTCCCGCTGCTCGCCGTCGGCGGCGTCGGCGCGTCGAACATGGGTGACTATCTTGCGGCCGGCGTTGTCGGGTTCGGCATTGGCACCAACCTATTCAAGCCGGGGATGATCACCGCCGAGGTTGGGCGACGGGCGGTGGAGATCGTCGCAGCCTATGATGCGGTTGTGGGCTCGTAGGAGCGACGTGCCCCGAGGGTGCGGTTAAACCGTCAGATGGCCGCGCACCGTCTCCGGGTCCATGGCATCGCGATTGCCGGAGAGCACGATCTGACCGCGATCCATCACGGCGAAGGTGTCGGCCAGTTCGTGGACGAAGTCGAAATACTGCTCGACCAAGAGGATCGCCATGGTCCCCTGGTCGCGCAGCCATCGAATCGCGCGGCCGATGTCTTTGATGATTGACGGCTGGATGCCCTCGGTCGGTTCGTCGAGGACGAGGAGGCGCGGGTGGGTGACCAGCGCCCGGGCGATCGCCAACTGCTGCTGCTGGCCGCCGGATAGATCACCACCGCGGCGTCGCAACATCGACTTCAGCACCGGGAAAAGTTCGAAGATGTCGTCGGGGATCGACCGCTTACCGCGCGGCAGCGGCGCGAAGCCGGTCTCGAGGTTCTCCTTCACGCTCAGCAGCGGAAAGATGTCCCGCCCCTGGGGGACGTAGCCGATCCCAAGCCGCGCCCGCTCGTGGGGTGCCAAGCGGCCGAGCGGCTTGCCGTCGAGGCGGATTTCGCCGTTGGCGATCGGCTGCTCGCCAACGATTGCCCGCAGTAGGCTGGTCTTGCCGACGCCGTTGCGACCCATCAGGGCGGTCACCTTGCCGATTTCAGCATCGAGCGAAACGCGCCGCAGCGCCTGCGCGGCGCCGTAGAAAAGGTCGACATCAGTCGCAGCGAGCATGGCTGAACTCGGCATCAGTTTGTCAGGCCGTCCTTCAGTCGACGGAGCGCCGCCAACTGGGCGGGCTCTGGTTCGCCATCAAGCGTTGCCACCTTCGTTGCGGCGGCAATCAGTTCCTGGCGTTGTCCGCCATCGAGTTGGTCGCGCCAGATTGGCATCAGGCGACGGCCCACCTCATTGACGTCAACGACCTCGCGGGCTGCCCATTTGCCGAAAGTGACAGCCTCGACGGGATCGTCATACGCCACCGTGTCGCGCAACCAGCCCGCGATCCAGATTTCAGCGTCGTCGGTGATCCCGGATCCGGCGTCGGCCAGGCTGACCAGATAGATCGCTGCGGCAAGCCCTGGGTCGTCGACACCGGCAAGAGTCGCACCCTCGACCTTGCGCCGGAATCGTCGGCGAGCGATAGCGCCTTTGGCGTGTCCAGCGGCGTTGATCACATCCGAGGCGGTGTCTGCCGGCCCGCGCATGCGGAAATACCAGAACGCCGCCGCCGCAAGCGCACCGGCAATCATGATGAGAAAAGGCATCGGCTTGTCGACCCCCCGTGTCCCTAATGCCGCGGGAGCGGCGAAACAAGCTCGCTCTACCGCAGATTGAGACGTCGCGCGGATCAGGCATCGAGTCAATGGTCGCCGCACATTGGGACCGCAGCCGCCGAGGGCCGGGTGCGTTGTCGTCGCGGCGGTATTGAAGATCTCACCGTCCAAGGTACACCTCGATCACCTTCGGATCACCCGAGACGTGGTCAATCGAGCCTTCAGACAGCACCGATCCTTCGTTAAGGACCGTGACCTTGACGTCAAGCGCGCGGACGAAGGCCATGTCGTGTTCGACCACCACCACCGATTTCTCCTGGGCGATGTCCTTGAGGAGATCGGCGGTCGCCTCGGTCTCCGCGTCGGTCATGCCCGCGGCGGGCTCGTCAACCAGCAGGAGCTTCGGCTCCTGGGCGAGCAGCATACCGATCTCCAGCCACTGTTTCTGGCCGTGGCTGAGATTGGCCGCTTTCTCGCGGGCTTGAGATTCGAGGCGGATGATGCCGAGCAACTCCTCGATCCGGGCGTGCTCCTTAGGGCCATCGGGCTGAAATAATGCACTGAGGGGATCGCGGCGCCCGGCCAGTGCGAGCTCGAGATTGTCCCAGACGGTCTGCTGTTCGAACACGGTCGGCTTCTGGAACTTGCGCCCGATGCCGAGTTCGGCGATCGCGGCCTCATCGAGCTTTGTCAGGTCGATGTCGCCGTCGAATAGGATTGTGCCGAAGTCTGGCCGGGTCTTGCCGGTCACGACGTCCATCATAGTTGTCTTGCCGGCGCCGTTCGGGCCAATGATCGCCCGCATCTCGCCTTTGTCGATGAACAGCGACAACTCGTTCAGTGCTTTGAAGCCATCAAACGAGACGGATACGCCGTCGATGTAGAGCAGCGCGTCGGTTTCTTTGGGCGCCATCGGTTTACTCTGCCGCTTCCGGGTTGAGCCGGCCGCCGGGCGGACCGTCGGGTCGCGAGGGGGCAACGCCCGACTCCGCCCTGGCCGATGATCGTCGCTGGGCGAGCGCCGACCAGCCATCGGCGATGGTGCCGACAATCCCCTTAGGCAGGAACAGGGTGACGGCGATGAACAGACCACCGAGAGCGAACAGCCAATAGGGTGCGAGGGCGCCAGTGGTGAACCAGGTCTTGGCGAAGTTGACGACGATCGCACCGACGATCGGCCCGACCAGCAGGCCGCGACCACCGACGGCCGCCCACACCACGACCTCGATCGAGTTAGCCGGTTCAAATTCACTCGGATTGATGATGCCGACCTGGGGCACATAGAGGGCACCGGCGATTCCGGCCGTGCACGCGGACAGGGTCCAGACCAGGAGTTTGTAGTGCTCGACCCGATAACCCAGGAACCGGGTCCGACTCTCCGCATCACGGATTGCCACCAGCACCTTGCCGCACCGGGAAGCCAGAATCGCCTTGAACAGGATATAGGCGAGAGCCAGGACCAAGGCGGACGCGGCGAACAGGGCGGCGCGTGTTTCCGGTGCCTGGATGTCGAAGCCGAGGATGTCCTTGAAATCGGTCAGACCGTTGTTGCCGCCGAATCCGAGATTGTTGCGGAAGAAACCGAGCATCAGGGCGAAGGTCATCGCTTGGGTGATGATCGACAGATAGACGCCGGTGACGCGGCTGCGGAAGGCGAACCAGCCGAACACGAAGGCAAGCAACCCCGGCACCAGCACCACCATCAGCAGGGCATACGGAAAGTGCTGGAAGCCGTACCAGGCGACCGGGAGTTCGGGCCAGTTGAGAAAGACCATGAAGTCGGGGAGCACCGGGTCGCCATACACGCCGCGCGAGCCGATCTGACGCATCAGGTACATGCCCATGGCGTAGCCGCCGAGGGCGAAGAAGGCAGCGTGCCCGAGGGAGAGAATCCCGCAGAAACCCCAGATCAACCCGACCGACATCGCCAGCAGGGCGTAGGTCAGATACTTGCCGACCAACGGCACGGCATAGTCAGGAACGTGGAAAGGACTGTCGGTTGACGTGGAGAGGTTGAGTACCGGGACGGCCACGGCTGCGGCAACCAGCAAACCCACGACGATGACGGTGTTGCGATCGAAGCCGTTGCGGAAGAACGATCCGATCATGCTTCGACTGCCCGGCCCCGCAGCGCAAACAGACCGCGTGGGCGCTTCTGGATAAACAGGATGATGAAGACGAGCACCAGGATCTTGCCGAGCACGGCACCGGCGTAGGGCTCGAGGAACTTGTTGGCGATGCCCAGCGAAAAGGCGCCGACCAGCGTGCCCCACAGGTTCCCGACCCCGCCGAAGACCACCACCATGAACGAGTCGATGATGTAGCTCTGGCCGAGATTGGGGCTGACATTGTCAATCTGCGACAGCGCGACGCCGGCCATGCCGGCGATACCGGACCCGAGGCCGAAGGTCAGTGCGTCGACCCATGGTGTGCGGATGCCCATGGCGCTTGCCATCGCCCGGTTCTGGGTGACCGCGCGCATCTGCAGGCCGAGCGACGTGCGCTTCAGCACCACGAGCAAGGCGGCGAAGACGATGATCGCGAAAATGATGATTGCCAGCCGGTTGTAGGTGATCTGGATCAGGCCGAGCTCGAACGAACCGGACATCCATGACGGTGTGCCGACTTCGCGATTGGTGGGACCGAAGATGGTACGCACCGCCTGCTGCAAGATCAGTGAGATGCCCCACGTTGCAAGTAGGGTCTCCAGCGGCCGACCATAGAGGTAGCGGATCACGCCGCGCTCGATGGCGATGCCGACCGCACCGGCGACCAGGAAGGCCAGCGGAATCGCGAGAAACAGTGAAGAGTCGAACAGGCCCGGTGCGTTGGTGCGGATGATCTCCTGAACGACGAAGGTAGTATAGGCGCCAATCATCACCATCTCGCCATGGGCCATGTTGATCACGCCCATGACGCCGAAGGTGATGGCGAGGCCGATCGCCGCGAGCAGCAGCACCGACCCGAGCGACAGGCCGAACCAGACATTTTGGATCGCGTCCCAGAAGGCGAGTTCTTCCTCGATGCTGGCGACGGCCGCGGCGGCGCGCTCACTGATGGCGCCTTCGATCTCGGTCAGCGGTATCAGCAGGGACAAGGCATCGCGGCCGCTGCGGGCTTCGATGACCTCAATCGCCGCGATCTTGTCGGCTTCGGCGAAGTCGGAATTGAGGATAGCGGCGGCGCGCGCTTCGCGCATCAACTGGGCGAGCGCCTCGTCCTCTTCGGCCGCCATCGCGGTTTCAATCAATTCGATGGCGCTTGGATCGCGACTTTGGAATACGGCCTCGACGGCGGCGCGCCGAACGGTTGCGTCGGGGCTCATCAACGTCAACCCGCCAAGCGCGGTACGGATGGATCGCCGCAGCCGATTGTTGACCCGGACCTTGTCGATCGCACCCGAGGACAGGGTCTCGACGGTTTCGCCCGACAGAGGGTCGATCAGGACGTAGCTTCGGCCGTCCTTCTCGGTGATGAACACGGCGCCGTCGGACTTCCGTGCGTAGACGTCGCCTTCGGCAAGCGCCTCCAACACCGGCGCCACGGCCGGGTCGCCGGTGGCGGCCAGCGCGCCGATCTGGGCTTCGGTTTCCGCGTAGCCGCCTTCGGCGAGCCCATCGATGAGGATGCGCAGATCCGCCGCTTGTACGGCCGCCGCGAGCATAAATGACAAGCAGAACGCACCGACGAAGCGAATGAGTTTCAGCATCTGCTCGGCTGCCTTGGTCCCAAGGGCGGTGGAAAAAAGAGGCCGGCGCGTTCGCCGGCCTCAAGGCATCGCAGACGCTTACGATCCTCCTTTACCGCCACACTCGCCGGTCGCGATGTTGAAGTTGCCGCAGGACATCGGCGCCCGCCAATTGGCGATCAGATCCCTGGAGTCGGGGAGGTAGTCGGACCATTCGTCGCCAACCACCAGGCCGGGGGTTTCCCAAACGACCTCGAACTGGCCGTCGTCCTGGATCTCGCCAATCAGCACTGGCTTGGTCAGATGGTGATTGGCCATCATGGTCGCGTAACCACCGGTGAGGTTCGGCACCGACACGCCAATCAGCGCGTCGATTACCGTGTCGGCATCGGTGGTTCCTGCCTTCTCGACGGCCTCAACCCACATGTTGAAGCCGATGTAGTGGGCTTCCATCGGATCGTTCGTCACCCGGTCTTCGTCGCCGATGAAGGCTTGCCAGGTCTCGATGAACTCGGCGTTTTCCGGCGTATCGACGCTCTGGAAATAGTTCCAGGCGGCGAGATGGCCGACCAGCGGCTCGGTGTCGATGCCTGCGAGTTCTTCCTCGCCGACTGAGAACGCGACGACCGGGATGTCGGCGGCATCGATGCCCTGGTTGGCGAGCTCCTTGTAGAACGGCACGTTGGCATCGCCGTTGATGGTCGAAACCACGGCGGTTTTCTTGCCGGCCGAGCCGAAGTCCTTGATGCCCGAGACGATCGTCTGCCAGTCGGCATGGCCGAACGGCGTGTAATTGATGGTGATGTCTTCGTCGGCGACACCTTTGCTCTTGAGGTAGGCCTCGAGAATCTTGTTGGTGGTGCGCGGATAGACGTAGTCGGTGCCTTCGAGCACCCAGCGCTCGACGCCCTCTTCATTCATCAGATAGTCGACGGCCGGGATCGCCTGCTGATTCGGCGCGGCGCCGGTGTAGAAGATGTTGCGCTGGCTTTCCTCGCCCTCGTACTGAACCGGATAAAACACGACGGTGTTCAGTTCCTCGGCGACCGGCAGGATCGATTTCCGCGATACCGACGTCCAGCAGCAGAAAACGACGTCGACCTCTTCCGCCGAGACCAGATCGCGCATCTTCTCTGCGAAGAGCGGCCAGTCCGAAGCAGGGTCGACGACGACCGGTTCAAGCTGCTTACCGAGGACACCGCCCTTCTTGTTCTGCTCCTCGATCAGCATCAGCATGACGTCTTTCAACGTCGTTTCCGAAATCGCCATCGTGCCCGACAGCGAGTGCAGCACGCCGACCTTGATGGTCTCGTCGTCCGCCGACGCTGACAGCGGCCCAGCCAACACCGTCCCCGCGCCGAGTGCGCCGGCGAGCGCCAGCCCTCGTACACTTCCCCAATCCATGACCATAGAACTCGTTCTCCTGTGATTTGGCGCGTCCCTGTGCGCCGCGCAGCAATTCACAGTGTTCAAGAAGCGTACCAAGACGATTGGAGGCGCTTCATTTGCAGATTCTCGGCTGGGATAGGACACTCTCGTTGGGGCGGGCTCGAAATGCGGGCCATCCATTGTGGCATAAACAAGGAGCATCTGCCTATTTTGTAATCATATCTTGGATATGCATAGAAGATAGGCATGAACCCTCACTGGTGTTGTGGCACCAATCAGCCGCACTAGGATGTGGTGCAGGACGACATCGGGCAGCGCGGGCGAGGCGGGGTCATCGGCATGGCAACGAGAACGGTTGCGCCATTGGCGGCTTCGGCGGTCGTGTTCGCCGTGTTCCTGAGCGCTTGCGGTCGGGCGCCGACCGTCGAGACCGCTGAGATCACTGAGACCGCTTTCCAGCCGCCGCCAACGTTCGACGCGACGGTGGAGTCCGATACTATCGTCGACCTGTCGTTCCCGATCGCCGGTACGGTCAAAGCCATCGTTGTCGATGCCGAAGGGGCGGTGAGCGCAGGCGAGCCCGTCGCGCGCCTCGATCCGGCACCGGTCGAAGGCGCCATCCGCGATGCGGAAGCCGAGCTCCAGAAGGCACGTGACGCGTTGGCCGCCAAAGAGGCGGATATCCAACGCCTCGGTCTGCTCGAGGGCGAGCCTGTCCCGCCACCGGATCCGGAGCAACTTCAGCAGGAGCTGGAGGCGGTCCAATTGCGAGTCGACGAGGCCCGCGTCGCGCTCGAAGCGACCCGGCGTCTGATCGGTGATACCGAAATCCTCGCGCCCTTCGATGGGGTGGTTGCCACGATCGCCACCGCCGCGTTCAACTCGGTGGGGGCCGGGGAGACGGTCGCGACCGCCTACGCTTGGGACAGCGTCGGTGTGTCGCTCGATCTGGCTGAGCCCGACCTCGAACGAATCGGCGTCAACGAGGCGGTGTCGATCGCAATTCCGGACATCGACCTGACCGTGGACGGCACGGTCGCCGCGATCGCCGCAGACGAAACCGAAAGCGGCGGCACCGTTGTCGGCTGGGTGAGTCTCATGGTCATTCCCGACACGATCCGCACCGGGATGAAAGCTACTGTCACGGTGATCGAGCCCGGTCCGCCCGAAGCGATCGGCGTGTTCGTGCCCTTGTCGGCGATCATTGCCGGGAGCGATGGCGGTTCCGATTCGGTGTTCAAATACGACAGCACTTCCGAGACAGTGACAAAGGTGGACGTGACCGTCGGCGAAAAGCGTGACAATGCGGCAGTCGTTAGCAACGGGCTCGCGATTGGCGATGTCGTCGTCACAGGGGTCGTCGACGGCGCCGTCTCGTCCCTGAGCGATGACGAATCGGTTTCGGTCGCGACGCAGTAACGGTCCGGTCGAAACGGTTGTGACGGTGTGATCCAGTCGCTTTACCCGCCTTCGCTCAACGCATAGAGTTCGGCCCGTCCCCGGGGCGGGACGGCAGCGGGAGGAAGCGATCCATGCGCGACGTCGTCCGTTCGGTAACCTGTGCCATCGCCGTTTTGGCGCTCTCAGGATTGGCCGCCTCGGCCGAACCGAGGATCATCGAAACCGAAAACGCCGACTACACTGGCTTCGACCATACGACCCTACAGGATACGACCCTGGAGGCCTGCCACAGCGCGTGTCTCGCCGACGATCGCTGCAAGGCCTTCACGTTCAACACCAGCGCCAACTGGTGCTTCCTCAAGTCCGACTTCAGCGCCCTCACCTTTGCGGAAGGTGCGGTCGCCGGTCGGGTCGTCGACGCGATCGACCTGACGCCGGGGCTTCAGGACCAGCGGCTGGCGATGCTCGAGTTCGTGCCCGATGCCTACCTCGATGAGGCTCGGTCGCTGGTGGTTTCGCTGCCCGCACGGTTTGACGCCGCCGGGGCCGGGTATGAGTCGCTTCGCGAGGAGGCCGCCCAAGCCTACCGCAACGCAGACTATAGCGGTGCAGCGATCTTCGCCGGGCGGGCGCTGTCGGTGGCGGACGACGACTCCGGTTTGTGGCTCGATTTCGCCGCCGCCAGCGTTGCGCGCACGCCGCAGAACTGGTCCGACCGTCGGGCGGCCTACGCCGATGGAACGGCGGCGGCGATCAACGCCTATGTCCGCGCCGACGAACCGATCAAAGAGGCGAGCGCGTTAGCGTTGATGGGGGACGGCTTCCGGTTGCGGGAAGTCTGGAAGCCGGCCTATCGCGCCTACCGAGCCAGCCTCGCTATTCGGGAGAACAACTCGGTTCGCCGAGCCTATGAAGACGTGATCGCCGAGCACGGGTTCCGCGTGGCGTCGCACGAGGTCGATGCCGACGTCGCCAACCCCAGGATTTGCGTCACCTTTTCGGACGACCTGCCGGTGAACCGGCCGGAACTCGCCGACTTTGTCACGGTGGAACCGTCGGCAGGGTTAGCGATCGAGCGGGAGACCCGGCAGATCTGCATCGACGGCGTGGCGCACGGTACCCGCTACGCGGTACGCTTGCGCAATGGTCTCCCGGCGGCCGACGGCGAGGTACTGGAGCGTCCAGTCAGCCTCGACATTTTCGTTCGCGACCGGGCCCCCTGGGTCGGGTTCGCAGGTAACGCTTACGTTTTGCCGGCCGGCGACGATGCCACCATCCCGCTGGCTTCGGTCAACGCCGATGTCGCCGAAGCCGTGGTCTACCGGATCGGCGAGCGCGGGCTCGCCGGCGCGTTGCGCGACAACCAGTTCCTCCGGGCGCTGGCGCCCTACGCCGCTCAGACGATTGCGCGCGAACAGGGCGAGAAAGTCTGGGAAGGCGAAGTCCTCATCGACTCGGAGCTCAACCAGACCGTGACGACGGCGATCCCGATCGGTGAGGCGGTGGAAACGATGCGACCGGGCGTCTACGCCATCACCGCCCGTGCCGAGCTCGATCCGAACGAGTGGGGGACGTTCGCTACCCAATGGTTCATCGTTTCCGATCTGGGGCTGACGACGCTCACCGGCAGCGACGGTGTTCATGTCTTCGTCCGCTCGCTGTCGACGGCCGAACCGGTTACCGACGCGACGCTGCGACTGGTTGCCACCAATAACGACATCCTGGGCGAGGCGGTGACGAACGACACCGGCTACGCCGTATTCGCGCCCGGCCTGGCGCGTGGGACCGGCGGCGCGACGCCACAAATGGTCGACGTATCGACCGCGGCGGGTGACTACGCCTTCCTCGATCTCGCCCGCGCGGCGTTCGACCTTTCCGATCGTGGTGTGGAAGGACGGCCGGCGCCGGGTCCGCTGGACGTTTTCATCACCACCGAACGCGGAATCTACCGGCCGGGCGAAACTGTGCATCTCACCGCGCTAGTCCGCGATGCCCAGGCGATCGCCGTTCCCGGCCTGCCGATCACGCTGGTGATCGAGCGGCCGGATGGTGTCGAATACCTCAACGACACGCTGTCCGACGCGGGCCTCGGCGGCTACTCGATCTCGATTCCGCTCGAAGACAGCGCCATGCGCGGATCGTGGCGGGCGAAACTCTACGCCGATCCCGAGGGCTCGCCGCTGGCCGAAGCCGCGATCCTGGTCGAGGACTTCGTTCCCGAGCGCTTGGCCTTCACCTTGTCGAGCGACGCGACGGCCTTCACCGAAGACGCGCCAGTCGCCGTCGATCTCGAGGCGCGGTATCTCTATGGCGCGCCGGCACCGGGCCTGTCCGTGGACGGCGACATTGAGGTCCGGGCGTCCGGCTCGCGCGACGGCTTTTCGGGCTACCGTTTTGGCCTCGCCGACGATCCGGTCCGTCCGCTCCGGCGTCCCATCGATCTGGTCGCGACAACCGACACGACTGGCCACGCCACGCTCGACGTTGGCCTTCCCGATCCGCTGCCGGTGACGACGCGCCCGCTTGCCGGCAAGGCGATCGTGCGGCTGACCGATACCAACGGACGGGCGGTGGAGCGGACGCTGGATCTACCGGTGACGCCATCGGCGGCGATGATCGGCGTCAAGCCGCAATTCGATGGCGACGAAGTCGATGAGGGATCGACGGTCGGCTTCGACGTTGTTTTGGTGTCGCCGGACGGTGCGCGCCTCGGCGGCGAAACACTGTCGTGGCAGCTCGACCGGATCGAAACCGAGTATCAGTGGTACCGGACCGGGGGGAACTGGAACTACGAACTGATCACCATCCCACGGCGCGTTGCGTCAGGCGAGGTCGCCACCGATGCAGCGGCTTCCGTTCCGGTCTCGACTAATGTCGACTGGGGACGGTACCGACTGACGGTCGAACGGTCGGGCGCTGTGCCGGCGGCGACCAGCGTCGACTTCCGCGCCGGCTGGGCGATCGCCGCCGCAGGGTCGGAGACCCCGGACGTGCTGGCGGTGGCCCTGGACAAGCCAGCCTACCGCGCCGGTGATACAGCCAAGCTGCGCCTCGATCCGCGGTTTGCCGGCGTCGCTTTGGTCAACGTGGTCGACGACCGGCTGATCTCGACCATGGCGGTCGATGTGCCGGAGGAGGGCACCACGGTCGACCTCGCGGTGACCGGGGCCTGGGGCGCCGGCGCCTACGTAACCGCATCGCTCTATCGGCCGATGGACGTGCCGGCCCGACGCATGCCCGCCCGCGCCCTCGGCCTCGCCTGGGCCAAAGTTGCCCCCGGCGATCGCGACCTCGCGGTGTCGCTGGGCGTTGACGACGAGATCCAGCCGCGCGGCCCGATGACGATTCCGGTGACGGTCGACAACCTGCCGGCGGGCGAGCCGGCGTTCGTGACCGTCGCTGCGGTCGATGTCGGTATCCTCAATCTCACTGACTTCCAGACGCCTGCGCCGGATGACTGGTACTTTGGTCAGCGCAAGCTCGGCACCGATATCCGCGACCTCTACGGGCTGCTGATCGACCGAATGCAGGGTGTGCCGGGAACGATCCGGTCGGGCGGCGACGGTGCGCCGACCCGCCTCGCGGCACCGCCGCCGACGGAGAAGCTGGTGGCGTTCTATTCCGGTATCGTCGCCCTCGACGACCAGGGTACGGCGACGATTTCGTTCGACTTGCCCGAATTCAACGGTTCGGTGCGGGTCATGGCGATGGCGTGGTCGCGCACCGGCGTTGGCCATGCCGCCAAGGATGTGCTGGTCCGCGATCCGGTCGTGGTGGCCGCCAGCCTTCCCCGCTTCCTTAGGACCGGCGATACGTCGCGTCTGTTGATCGAGATCGACAACGTGGCCGGCGTCGGCGGTGATTACGCGCTGTCGGTCCACCTTGATGCGGGCGTCGGACTGTCAGCGTCTGACCGAACGCGCACGCTGTCGCTCGAATCGGGCGGCAAGGTGCGCCTCGATCTGCCGATCAGCGGGATTGCGGTCGGCGACCACGCCATCGACATCGTGCTGGAAACGCCGGACGACGAGAGCTTCGCCAAGACGCTGGCGCTCGGCATTCGCCCGCCGGGCGAACCGGTGACCCGCCGAAACGTGGTGGAGTTGGCGGGGGGAGGTACCCTGACGGTCGATACGGAACCGCTGGCTGAATATGTGCCCGACACCGCCACCGTGACAGTCTCGATCGGCGGTGCCGGTCGGCTCGATGTGGCCGGCATCTTGGCCGCGCTCGACCGCTACCCCTATGGCTGCACCGAACAGCTAACCAGCCGCGCCTTACCGCTGGTCTATCTCGACTCGGTGGCGGCTTCGATCGGGGTCGCGTCCGACACGGCGGTACGGGAGCGAGTGCAGACAGCGATCGCCGGCGTGCTCGCCAATCAGTCGGCGAACGGCAGCTTCGGGCTGTGGGGACCCTATGGTGGCGGCAACCTGTGGCTCGACGCATACGTCACCGACTTCCTGACCCGGGCTGACGAAAAGGGCTACGACGTGCCGGCGCTACCGCTTCGTCTGGCCCTCGACAATCTCGCCAACCGCATTGCTTATGCCGACGACTTCCAGAACGGCGGCGAGGATGTCGCCTACACGCTCTACGTCCTCGCCCGTAACGGCAAGGCATCGCTCGGCGACCTCCGCTACTATGCCGAAGCCAAGATCGACAACTTCGGGACGGCTCTCGCCAAGGCCCAGGTCGGCGCCGCACTCGCGCTCTACGGCGAGCAGCGTCGCGCTGCAGACGCTTTCCGCGCCGCGATCTCCGATCTCGACGGCCGTCGTAGTGCCGCATGGCGTGGAGACTACGGCAGTCCATTGCGCGACACCGCGGCGGTCCTGACCCTGGCGGCCGAAACCAATGTCGGCGTCGGTGACCTCCAGGCACTCGCCAGTGACGTGGCGGAAGCCGACGCTCGCCGCCGGTACACCAGCACCCAGGAAAACGCGTGGATGCTTCTCGCTGCGGCGGCGCTGATCGACGACGCCCAGCGCTCCAGCTTCGAGATCGACGGGGCCTCCGTCGCCGGCCCACTGTTCAGGGAATACGGCCAGTCACGGATCGAGGCGTCACCGGTGCGGATCACCAATCTCGACGACGACAATCTTGAGGCGATGGTCGCCACCACGGGTGTCACCAGGACGCCGGAGCCGGCCGGTGGCGAGGGCTTCGCCATCGAGCGGGCGTTCTTCACTCCGGACGGCGAGCCGATGGACATCGGCACGGTCGGGCAGAACCAGCGGGTGGTGGTCGTCGTGACGGTCACGGGGGATCGAGACCGCGAGGGTCAGGTGATGGTCGTCGACCCGGTGCCGGCCGGTTACGAGATCGAAAACCCGAACATCTCCGCGAGCGGCGATGTGCGTTCGTTCCCGTGGCTGGATGTGAGCCGCAATGCCAGCCACACCGAGGCGCGGACCGATCGGTTCGTCGCCGCCCTCGACCGCAGGGACGGAGACGCGCTCGCCTTCAAGGTCGCCTATGCAATGCGGGCAGTGTCGCCAGGCGTGTTCGTCCACCCCGGCGCGACGGTCGAGGACATGTACCGGCCGTATCTACGTGCGAGGACCACCGCGGGTTCGGTCGAGGTGGTCGGTCCAACCCGCTGAGGGCACCGTGGCTCAAGCAGCGATGAAAGAGCGATCGCGCCGCTGGCGACGACGGCTGTTCGTCGGGGCCGGTGTCCTCGGTCTGGTCGGGTTGACCGCTGCCGGGCTGGTCGCCTGGCTGGTCGCCGATATCGAGTCGCGTTTGCCGATACCGCCGGACCCGGCCGCGGTCGCCACGTCGACGGTCGTGCTCGATCGAAACCAACGGCTGCTGCGGCCCTTCACCATCGCCGACGGGCGGTGGCGGCTGCCAGCGCGGCAGGCGGATGTCGATCCACGCTTCATCGCCATGCTGATCGGCTACGAGGACCGGCGGTTCGCTGATCATCACGGGGTCGACTACCGGGCGCTTGGGCGCGCCGCCGGGCAGTTCGTTGCCGCCGGCGGACGGATCGTCTCCGGCGGGTCGACGTTGACGATGCAGGTCGCCCGGCTGATCGAGGAGGCGCCGACCCGTTCGGCCAGCGCCAAGCTCCGCCAGATCCTGATGGCGCGGACAATCGAGCACCATCTCGACAAGGACGCTATCCTCGATCTCTACCTGATGCTGGCGCCGTATGGCGGCAACCTCGAAGGCATCCGCGCCGCGACGCTCGCCTATTTCGGCAAGGAGCCGGGGCGACTGACGGTCGCCGAGGCGGCGTTGCTGGTGGCATTGCCGCAGTCGCCGGAAGCGCGACGGCCGGATCGCTTCCCTGACGCGGCGCGCGCGGCACGCGACCAGGTGCTCGACCGGCTGGTGGCGACCGGCGTGGTCAGCGCCGAGGAAGCACAGGCCGCCAAACGCGACCGGGTGCCAACGGCGCGGCGATTCTTCCCGATGCACGCAGCGCACCTCGCCGATCAAGCGGTGGCGGCGGCGCCCGACGCTGCGGTTCACCGGCTGACCATTGATCGCGATCTGCAGACCGGGCTGGAGGCGCTCGCCCGCGATCGGGTGGCCGCGGTCGGCAAGCGCGCGTCGATCGCAATCCTGGTCGCCGATCATCATACCGGAGACGTGCTTGCGTCGGTCGGATCCGCCGGTTTCCTGGACGACGCCCGCGCCGGCCATGTGGATATGACCCGGGCCCCACGGTCACCCGGTTCGACACTGAAACCGCTGATCTACGGGCTCGCGTTCGAAGAAGGTCTGGCGCACCCGGCGAGCCTGATCGACGACCGACCGACCGGCTTCGGAGGCTATGCGCCGCAAAACTTCGATGGCGATTTCCGTGGCACCGTGACGATCCGCGAGGCGCTGGCGCAGTCGCTGAACATCCCGGCGGTCGTGGTGCTCGATGCTGTCGGTCCAGCGCGGTTGCTGGCGCGGATGAAGCGCGCTGGGATAACACCAGAGTTGCCGCGTGCATCCGCTACGGGACTGGCGATCGGTCTAGGCGGTGTTGGCGTCAGCCTGCGCGATCTGGTTGGCCTCTACGCCGCGCTTGCCGCCGGCGGCGAGGCTGTACCGCTGCGGTCTACCTTTGGCGAGGCGCAGGGCGACGGGCGTGCCGCGGCCGGCTCTTCGGTCCTGACGTCATCGGCTGCCTGGCAGGTCGCCGACATCCTTGCCGATGTGCCACCGCCAGTGACCGGATCGCCGGACCAGATCGCCTACAAGACGGGAACCTCCTATGGATACCGCGATGCGTGGGCGATCGGTTTCGACGGGGCACACGTGATCGGCGTGTGGATCGGCCGGCCGGACGGCACCCCGGTGTCCGGGGTCTCGGGGGCGACCACCGCCGCACCGATCCTGTTCGAGGCCTTTGGCCGGCTTGGACCGCACCGCCGGCTCCTACCGCCTGCACCGGCCGATGTGCTGGTGGCCAACACGGCCTCGCTGCCGCCACCACTGCGGCGTTTTCGTCACCCGGACGCGGCGGTCGTCGCCGAGGACGCCGGACCGCAGATCGCCTTTCCACAGAACGGTGTCGCCGTCGATCTCGGTATCCGCTTTGGCGATCCGGAGCCACTCGCTATCAAGGTTCGCAACGGCGCGCCGCCGTTCACCTTCTTCGCCAACGGCGTCCCGCTCGCCCGCAAACCGTTCGACCGCACCGAGTTATGGCAACCCGACGGCGCCGGCTATGTCACCCTGTCAGTAGTCGATGCGTCCGGACGTTCCGACCGGGTGACGGTGTTCGTTGAGTAGCGGGTGGTTTTCGCCTCTGACCTGAATCAATGCCGCGCGCTCCAGGACCGGTGACCGTGTCGCCGGAATGCGGAGTTGATTCAATGCGCTATATCCTTGCCGGATTGTTTGTATTCGCGACGGTAACGACAGCTTCGGCCGTCGAACTCGGCGACGCCGAACGCGGCTATGCCTTTGCCGAGGAGAATTGCGCCGACTGTCACGCCATCGACCGGGGCGACTATGCAAGCCCCTATTTCGGCGCTCCGCCGTTCTCCGAAGTCGCCAACGTTCCCGGCATGTCGGAACTGGCTCTGGTCTCGTTCTTCCAGACCCCGCATCCGACCATGCCCAACTTCATCGTCCCTGCTGACACGGTTCGTGATCTCGTCGTCTATATTCGGAGCCTTCGCAAGTAGCGCCGAGCGCCGAAGCGGGAGCGGATGTGAACCAATCCGATGACGATGGACTGACCTTCCGGGCCGTCGATGCCGACACCCGTGGCGATTTCGAGACGCTGTTCTCGTCTCGCGGGGCGCCGAAATACTGCTGGTGCATGGTCTGGCGGCGGACACCGGCCGAGGCGAAGCACAATGACGGTGCAAGCCGAAAGGCGCAGATGATGGCCCGGCTTGACGCGGGAACGCCGATCGGGTTGATCGCCTATGAGAACGGCGCGCCCCTTGCCTGGGTGTCGGTGGCGCCCCGCGACACCTATCGCAATCTTGGCGGGCCGCCGGCCGAGCCGGGTGAGATCATCTGGTCGATCGCCTGTTTCTACGTTCCGCGCCGGCGGCGCGGCGAGGGCATGATCTACCGCCTTATCGCGGCGGCGGTCGATCACGCGCGAGATCGCGGCGCCACCGTGGTCGAGGCCTATCCGATCCCGGGAGACGCACCGAGCTACCGCTTCATGGGCTTCATCTCGGTGTTCGCGCGTGCCGGGTTCGAGGATATCGGTCGTGCCGGCAAGCGCCGCCACGTCATGCGCTACAGGTTGTCGCCCGGCTAGAGCAGGCGCCCTTGATCGTCTCCAGGTGGCGGCTTGGCCACCTTGCGGCGCGGCTTGCCGCTGGTCGCTACCGCCGACACATTGCCGTCGTGGAACTGGATTTCGAGGCCGTCCCCGCTCGTCACCTGGGACGCGGAATGGATGGGCCGCTTGTCGGTGCGCACCAGGGCGAAGCCACGAGCCAGCGTGTTGCGATATGAGACGCTCCTCAGCAGCGTCCCGAGAGCCGCGAGATCGCGTTTCCGTTGTGCAGCAAACACGGTTTGGGCGCGCGCCAGACTGGTCGCCACAGCGGCGAGATGCTGGTGGTCGCGATTGATCTGATTGGTGATCGGTTCGGGTCGAAGTCGGTCAGCCTGAGCGGTGAGGGCAAGGCGGCGCTGGCGGTTCAGTCCGCTCACCATCGTGTCCCGTCGTTGCGCCAGACTTTGCAGCCGATCGCTCGCTTGTCGAAGGAGGGCTTCGAGCCGTGCTACCGACAGGCGCGCTGCGCTTCGTTCGAAGTGGAGACGATGCGCGCGGGCGTTCGCACTCAAGCCTTGACCGAGCCGGACGCCGAGGTCGTCGATGCTCCGACGCGGCGAGGCGACAATGTCGTCCGGCTTCGGTAGCGCGCGCAGCGCAGCAGCGAGATTACGCCGGCGCGTCTCGGCAATGCGGCCCATGGCACCACTATGCCGGGCCGCCAGGGCGCGCAGGTCGGCAACCAGTTCGGTGCGGACGGGGACTGCCATCTCCGCCGCGGCGCTCGGGGTCGGTGCCCGGCGGTCGGCGACGTGATCGATCAGGGTCGTGTCGGTTTCGTGGCCGACAGCGGCGATCAGCGGAATCGCCGATGCGGCCGCGGCGCGGACCACCATCTCCTCGTTGAAGGCCCAGAGATCCTCCAGGCTGCCGCCGCCGCGGGCGACGATCAGGACGTCTGGGCGCGGCCAACCGCTGTCCCGCGCCGGCGCATTGAAGCCTCGGATTGCGGTGGCGACCTCGCCGGCCGCGGTTTCCCCCTGCACCGTGACCGGCCACACCAGCACCCGGACGGGGAACCGGTCGCCAAGGCGATGGAGGATGTCGCGGATGACGGCGCCGGTTGGCGATGTGATGATGCCGATGACCTGCGGCAAGTAGGGCAGGGGCTTCTTTCTCGCCGCATCGAACAAGCCTTCGGTGCCTAGCTTTTTGCGCCGTTCTTCGAGCAGCGCCATCAGCGCGCCGACACCAGCCGGCTCCAGCGCGTCGATGACGATCTGATATTTGGACTGGCCGGGAAAGGTGGTGAGGCGGCCGGTCGCGACCACCTCGATTCCCTCTTCGGGCCTGAACCGGAGCCGCGGCACGGTCGACCGCCACACCACCGCTTCGAGGCGGGCCCGATCGTCCTTCAGAGAGAAATAGCAGTGGCCGGATGAGTGCGGGCCGCGGAAGCCCGAAATCTCGCCACGCACGCGCACATAGCTGAAGCCATCCTCGACGGCGCGCTTCACGGCGTTGGAAATCTCGGAGACGGAGTATTCGAGAAGATTCGGGGCAGGGGCAGGCATGGCCAACAGGTGCCGCCTGCGACCATCGCGGTCAAGGGCGGCGGTTGCGTCCGTTAGTGCGACATCAAGACCGGCAAGGTCGCATTGGCGAGAATGTGGCGGGTCGCGCCACCGAGAAGGAACTCGCGCAACCGGCTGTGGCCGTAGCCGCCCATCACCAACCAGCTTGCACGCGCGTCCGCCGCAAAAGACAGGATCGCCTCGCCAGAACCACCGGGGTAGTTGTCGATCGTGCGCACCGTGACCGCTAGGTCGTGCCGTGCGAGATACGCACCGATGTCGGCACCGGGTTCGCCAGCGATCGGGCGTCCCTCGTCGACGATAACCACGACGACTTCCTTCGCCATCGACAGCAACGGCATTGCCGCTCGGACAGAGCGGCCCGCCGCCGGGCTTCCGTTCCAGGCGACCACGGCCACGTCCGTGTCGAAGTCCTCGGAACCCGCGTACGGAGCAATCAGGGTTGGCACGCCGGCCTGAAACAACAGCGCTTCGATGAGCGCCTCTCGGAGTGGCTCAGGCTTATCGGGATTGTGCTGCCCGACTACCGCGACGTCGGCGAGGATCGCGTTGCGCACCACCGCGGCGAAGCCGTCTCCGCTGACCGATTCGCCAAGCCGGGATTCGACCGCCACGCCAGCCTGTTGGCCTATTGTGTCGAATCGGGCGAGCGCTTCCTTGGCGTCCGTGTAGCTTTGCTCGCGGGCAGTTGCGAGGAAATCGGCGGGCACGGCGGCGGCGATCGTGTAGGTCGGGATGAACGGTTCCAGCGCCACGGCGAGCCCGGTCAGGTGCGCCCCCGCTTGCCGCGCGAGATCCGCCGCGATCTTGGCCGACCGCTGCTCATCGCCGCGATCGAGGATGACGAGAATGTCGCGGATGGCCGCCCCTTGTTTGGTGGTCATGGGCTTGCCTCCCTTTTGAGAAACATCGGAGCTTCACACCCTAAAGTGCCATCACCGGCGCGGCCTTGAGGGCGATCAATACGCATAGTCGGTGTAGATGCGGTCGATGTCGCCGGCCCACTGGGTCTCGTAGGCCGTGAGAAGCGAGTCGGCCGGGCTCTCGGCCCTGGCGACGATTTCTTCGAGCGATGCGAGGTAGATGGTTTCGTCATGGCCATCTTCATCCAAACTGGCCCTTCGTCGAAGCCCCTCGCGAGCCAGGGAGACAACGTCGCGGGCAATGTCGAGGACGGTTCGGTTGCGAAAGGTCGTCGCAAGAGCGGATTTGGGCACCGCTTCACGGAGCGCCTGACGCTCCTCGTCCGACCAGTCGCGAACCAGCGCCCAGGCATCCTCAAGTGCGGTGCGATCATAGAGGAGGCCGACCCAAAACGAAGGCAGGGCACAGATCCTCCGGCCTGAGCCGCCATCGGCACCCCGCATCTCGATGAACTGTTTGAGACGGACTTCCGGAAACATGGTGGTAAGGTGGTTGTTCCAGTCCGACATCGTCGCCGTTTCACCCGGCAGCGCTTTGAGCTTGCCATCGAGTAGGTCCCGAAACGACGAGCCGGCGACATCGTAATAAATGTCGCCCCGCTTGACGAAATACATCGGCACGTCGAGCGCCCAGTCGACGTAACGCTCGAAGCCGAAGCCATCCTCGAAGACGAACGGCAGCATGCCGGTGCGATGCGGATCAGTGTCGAGCCAAGTCTCCGAGCGCCAGGAGAGATAGCCGTTCGGTCGACCATCGGTAAACGGCGAGTTGGCAAACAAAGCGGTGACGATCGGCTGGAGCGCGAGACCGACGCGCATCTTCATGGCCATGTCGGCTTCGTCGGAGAAATCGAGATTCGCCTGAATGGTGCAGGTCCGATACATCATATCGAGGCCATGCCGGCCGACGGTCGGCATGTAGCGGCTCATGATGTCGTACCGGGACTTCGGCATGCGCGGGGTCTCTGCTAGCGTCCAGACGGGCGATGCGCCGAGGCCAAGAAAACCGATGCCAAGCGGTTCGGCACATTCGTTGACCTGAGCGAGATGGCCGTTCACCTCTCGGCAGGTCTGGTGAATGGTATCGAGTGGAGCGCCGGACAATTCGAACTGTCCGCCCGGTTCGAGAGTAATCGCTCCCTGTCCGGTCGGATCGGTCAGTCCGATGATGTTGTCGTTGTCGGTGATCGGGTTCCAGCCCAGGAGGAACGCCATGCTTTCCAGCAACTGTCGGATACCGTGAGGGCCATCGTAAGGGACCGGTGCATGATCTTTCAGGTAGAAACCAAACTTCTCGTGCTCGGTGCCCACCCGCCATTCGCTCGCCGGCTTGCAACCGCCACACAGCGCTTCAACGAGCTGGTCGCGCGAAACGATCGGCGTCGAATCGGTGACGTCGCGGGCCATTCACGATCTTTCCATGAGAAACGAGGCGCCACTGTAGCGGCGCGGTTGGCGTCCGGCAATCGGGGCAATCGGCTTATCGTCGCAGCCCGCGCAGGACGTTTCGGGGGCCGTTGCGCGCCGCTTCATCTGGCCACGGTGGTCGCCGATGGTGATTGGTCTTGGCGTTGAGACCAATCGCCGACCGTCGCCTGGACAAGAGCAAGTGCAGCAACCGCCGCCGTGTCGGCGCGCAGGATACGCGGCCCCAGGGGAAGCGGCGAAACGAAGGGGAGTCCGAGGAGCCGATCGCGCTCGGCGTTTGAGAATCCCCCTTCCGGGCCGACGAGGACGGCGAGTGGTCCGGGTGGCAGGCCGGTCAGCGCAGTCATGGCATCATCGCCGGGATGCCCCTCGTCACAGAAAACGATTCGCCGCTCCGGATCGGTCTGGCGCCAATAATCGAGCAAACCGTTGAGCGGCTGCGGATCGTTGATGGTCGGCACCGCCAACACGCCGCACTGTTCTGCCGCTTCGATGATGTTCGCCTCGGCGCGGTTTCGGTTCAGCTTGGTCACCTGGGTGTGCTGGGTGATGACCGGGCGGAGGCGCCCGACCCCCATCTCGACGGCTTTGCCGACCACGTAGTCCAGGCGCGCCTGCTTGAGCGGCGCGAACAGATAGTGGAGATCGGGCGCCGGAGGCTGCGCCCGCTGCTGCTCGCCGATTTCAAGCGCGAAGACCTTCCGACCCTGTTGGCGCAAGCCAGCCAGCCATTCGCCGTCGCGGCCATTGAACACCAGGACCGGAGTGCCTTCGCTCATCCTCAAGACATTGGTCAGGTAGTTGGTCTGCTGGCGGTCGAGGGGAACGAGGGCGTCGGCTGCGAGATCGGTCTCGACGAACAGACGGGTGGTCCGGAATTCGTAGCGCGCCATGACTCGCGCCGGATATCCTCGCGCAGCGGCTTAGGCAAGGCAGAAAGCCACAAAAAAGGCCCGCCAAAATGGCGGGCCAGTGTCCAGAGCCCCAGGGGACATTGCGGCTCTGTCAGTTCGTGGGTCGGGCTTGATCGGGCGAATCGCCTGATAAGCGACGTTGGCGCTCTCGCGATTGTGCGGTGCGCGCGGCGCGGCGTTCCTGCGCCAACGACGCCAGGTGAGTCGACGGATCGTCGGTGATCCGCGACGCCAGGGCCGAGCGGACGTCGTGTGGCGTTACGCCCATGTCGCCGAGCATGTGCGGATCGAGACTGAGGAGGTTCGCGACCGCGCGACGATTCCGATAAGCTCGAAGCACCGCGATCGCACGGGCGCCCGGCAGAAGAATGGCGCGCAGCAGCTTTTCACCGGCAGAGGCCGGCCTGTGAAGATCGACGGTCGTCATGACGACGCTCCTGAAGTAGGTGGGTCAGCGCGTGTTCCGGGGCACTATCGGCCTCAGATCGCGCTTGAGACACCCGAAATATGCATCGTACCGATTGATCATTCCAACGAATGTTTCTTATATTCGTCATCAGAGATCCTGATGTTTCGAAGGGAGCAACGAGATGGCTACCAGCCTTGACCTGGATCAGCTCCGGACCTTTGTGGCGATCGCGGAAACCGGCAGTTTCACCAAGGCCGCCGATGCCGTGTTCAAGACCCAATCGGCGGTATCGATGCAGATGCGGCGTCTGGAGGAGCGTATCGGCAAGCCGGTGTTTGTGCGCCAAGGCCGTGCCTCGCGCCTAACAGACGATGGGGAGCGGTTGCTGGGCTACGCACGGCGCATCATACGGCTGTCCGACGAGACGATTGCCGCTTTCGATGAGACCGAGTTGTCGGGGAGCGTCCGGCTTGGAACGCCGGATGATTATGCGGAACGGTTCCTGCCGGAGGTGCTCGCCCGGTTCTCGCGGTCCAATCCAAAGGTCGAGGTATCGGTGGTTTGCGAGCAGTCGCTCGATCTGATCAGGCTCACCCAAGGCGGCGACCTGGACCTTGCCATTGTGACCAATTGCGGCGAGGGAGCGGTTGAAGTGGTGCGGCGCGAACCCTTGCTTTGGGTTTCATCCAACCATCATGCCCCGGAGGACGAGGAGGTATTGCCACTGGCGCTCTTCAAGCCGCCATGCCTTTGGCGCGCCGCGGCCATGGATTCGCTGACGGAAAGCGGCCGCAAGTTTCGTGTGCTCTACCAAAGCAGCAACTCCACCGCGGTCGGCGCAGCGGTGTCCGCCGGCTTGGCGGTCACGGCGTTGGCCGAGTCGGCCCTGCGACCGGGAATGCGTGTTCTCGGCGAGGCGGATGGAATGCCGGCGCTACCGATGTGCGAAATCGGTCTGATTCGCTCCTGGAACCGGCCAAGTTCGGCGATCATCGATGCACTGGCGGACCATGTTGTTTCCTCGCTCGATAACATTTCCCTTCCGGCCGCTGCTGCATAGCTTCCGGAAGCCGTTTTGCGTCCCATGGGGTACGGCGAACCAGATGTTCTATGTCGGGCGCGATCACCGGCATTTGCTGCCTTGATCGAAGCTTGGCACAGGCATAAATCCGGTCCACTACCGTTCACGAGGGAGACGACAGATGGCATTGCGTATTGGCGATACGGCCCCCGATTTCGAAGCTGAAACCACCGAAGGCCCGATCCGATTTCACGACTGGCTCGGCGATTCCTGGGGGATCCTGTTTTCGCACCCCAAGGACTACACCCCGGTCTGCACCACGGAGCTCGGCGTCGTTGCCAAGCTCAAGCCGGATTTCGATAAACGGAACGTCAAGGTCATCGGCCTCAGCGTCGATCCGGTCGGCAATCACGAGGGGTGGGCCAAGGACATCGAGGAAACCCAGGGGATGGCCCCGAACTTCCCGATGATCGGCGATCCGGAGCTTGAGGTTTCCAAGCTCTACGAGATGCTGCCGGCCGAAGCCGGCGATTCCTCCGAGGGTCGGACACCGGCGGACAATCAGACGGTGCGCACGGTCTACATCGTCGGGCCGGATAAGAAGATCAAACTGATGCTCGCCTATCCGATGACCACCGGTCGGAACTTCGACGAAATCATGCGGATCGTCGATTCACTCCAGCTCACCGCCAACCACAAGGTCGCGACGCCGGCCAACTGGAAGGAAGGTGACGACGTGATCATCGCTGGGTCGGTCACCAACGAAGCGGCGGAAAAGATCTGGCCGGATGGTTGGAAATCACCGAAGCCCTACATCCGAATCGTGCCACAGCCGCGTGGAGAATAGTCACGTTTCAACGAAGATGGGTGGGGCGCGCCCTTCGGGGCGCCCCTTTTTCTGTGATGGCGCCTACGACAGGAAATGATGCTGGCGCCCTTCCAGCGCGAGAACGGTCATCGGCCCGCCGAAGACGGCGCCTGAATCGATGTTGATACGGTTTGGCTTGATCTCGGGCTGGGGGGCCGGCGTATGGCCGTGGATGACGATGACGCCGTGATCGCGACGGTCCGACAGGAATGGTTCGCGGATCCAGATGATGTCGTCCTCGATCTGCTCGGCGAGTGGCACGCCTGGTCGGATGCCGGCGTGGCAAAAGAAATAGTCGCCGACCTGCGCGGTGAGCGCGCATGCCTCGAGAAAACGGCGATGCTCCGGCGGGAATACAGCGGCCAATCGCGCCGAGAGCGATGACAGGCCACGGCCGGTGAAGTCCGGCCGCGCCGCGTCGATGCCATAGCTCGCCAGTGTCTCGACGCCGCCGTAGGTGAGCCAGGACGGCCCGACATGCTGCGGATCGGACAGGAACTCCAGCAGCCACGTGTCGTGATTGCCGCGAAGACAGGTGAATCGCGAGTCGCTCGCCTGCAATGCGCTGAGCCGGGCCAGAACGCCGGCCGAATCGGGACCGCGGTCGACATAGTCGCCAAGGTGAAAGATGCGGTGATCCGCCACCGGCCGCCCTGCCAGATCGCGCGCGATGCGTTCATGTGCCTCGGCTAGCATGGCATCGCATCCATGGATGTCGCCGATCGCGTAGATGCGCAAACCGTCGGGAATCGCTGATTCGCCAAGAAACACGAGCGTGCCACTCCAGGTAATCCGTCGACGGCAGTTAGGCCGCTTTGGCACTTTCATCAAGCCAGTCGTCAATCGATGCGGCGGCGGTTAGGATCGGTGTAGGACGCTATCAACGGAGGGAGGCGGTATGCCCACGCTACGTACACTCGCGATTGCCCTGGCTTTCGGAGCCGCTGGTCTGGTTCAAGCTGGTGCCGCCGAGTTGCCGGACCTTGGCGGGCGATCGGTTCAGGCGGTGACGGAGAACGCCTATACCCCGCTCAACTTTGCCGACCCGGAGACCGGCGAAGGAATCGGCTGGGAATATGACGCCTTCAACGAGATTGCCAAGCGCCTCAACCTGTCGGTGGAGTGGAACCTGTCGAGTTGGGACACCATGATCCAAGCGGTCCGCGAAGGGCAGTTCGACATCGGTATGGACGGCATCACCATCACCGACGAGCGCAAAACCCAGGTGGATTTCTCCGAGCCCTACATGGTCTCCGAGCAATTCATGCTGGTTCGGGCTGATGAGGACCGGTTCGCCGATGCCGAGACGTTCGCGACGGACGACAGCCTTCTTGTCGGCGCCCAGGCGGGGACGACCAACTTCTACACCGCCGTCTATGACGTTCTCGACGGCAAGGAGGATAATCCGCGCATCAAGCTGTTCGAAACATTCGGTGCTTCGGTTCAGGCGTTGAACTCGGGCGACGTGGACCTGGTGTTGATGGATGCGACGTCGGCGGCGGGCTACATCGGCGCCTCGCCGGATTCGTTCAAGGTGGTCGGCGGCCCATTGGGCAGCGAGGAGTTTGGTTTCATCTTCACGCCCGGCTCCGACCTGGTGGAGCCGATCAATGCCGCGATCCAGTCAATGAAAGACGACGGCACGATCGATGCCCTGAACCAGAAATGGTTCTTCGAGTACCAGGCCGGTCAGTGATCGAGCGGGCGCGCTGACCGATCAGGCCGACAGCAACGGAACAGTCTCGCGGCGCCGCTTCCGCGTTGCCGATCGTTTTCCCTACTGGCTCCTGGCGATCGTTCTGCTCGGCGTTCTGTTCGCCTGGCTGATCGCCGCGGATGGCAATTACCGGATCATCTTCAACGCGTTGCGCCAGGGCGTCTGGGTCACGCTGTGGGTCTCGTTCGTCGCTTTCGCGCTTGCGACCATGCTGGGCCTGGTCGTCGCGCTTGGGCGGTTGTCGAAGCGACGCATCCTGCGCGAGGTCGCGACGTTCTACATCGAGATCGTCCGCGGCATCCCGGTTCTGGTGCTGCTGTTCTACATCGCCTTTGTCGGTGCACCGCAGATCGTCGTCCTGTGGAATTCGCTGTTCGCCGGCCTGATCGAAACCGGCTGGTGGCCGGCGATGAGCGTGCGCGACTTCGATATGACCTGGCGGGCGATCGTCGCACTGATGATCAGCTACTCCGCCTTCATCGCCGAGATCTTCCGCGCTGGGATCGAAGCCGTGCCGCGCGGCCAGATCGAGGCGGCCGAGTCGCTGGGGCTCAAACGGCGGCAGGTGATGCGGTTGGTCGTGTTGCCGCAGGCAGTGCGAACAGTGCTTCCGCCGCTCGGCAACGACTTTGTCGCGATGATCAAGGACTCGGCACTGGTTTCGGCGCTGGGTGTGCAGGACATCACCCAGCTCGGCAAGGTCTACGCCGCTTCGACCTTCCGGTTTTTTGAGACCTACAACGTGGTCGCCTATCTCTATCTGGTCATGACCATCAGCCTGTCGCTGCTGGTGCGCGGGCTGGAGGCGCGAATGAGGCGAAGCCAGGCGAAGAAATAGGCGTTGCGGGTTCACGGGTTACCGCTTGGGTGTGCTTGCCGGGCGGATCAGATTCGGCAGGCAGTTGACCGCGACATGCGCGCTTCGAGGCCGCCTTCGGCGGCACCTCAGCATGAGGGGAGCAAGCTCTCAGCTGAGGGCGACGTCCGTTGAATCTCCACTAAGACGTGGCGTAGGTGGAACCCGGTGGCGGAAGGGGTGGAAACAGATCGGGTTGGGCCAAGCTTTCGTCGGGTGACGTTTGAGGGAGGTGAGACTCGCTCGTCTACCCCACCACCACGACATGCAGGCGCCGCGGGCCGTGGGCGCCGAGTAGCAACTTCTGCTCGATGTCACCGGAGCGAGACGGGCCGGTGATGAAGTTGACCGTTCGCGGCAATTCGCGCTCGCCGCAGCGCTCCCGCATCATGTCCCATATGGTCTCATAGTCGCCCGCAATGTCTTCGGCCCGTACGACGATCACGTGGGTTTCGGGCAGGAAATTGAGCGTTGTCGGGTTGTCGGTGCCCGACGTCAGCACCAGCGTGCCGGTTTCGGCGACGCCGGCGATGGCGTGGCTGATACCGACCGGATCGCTGCCGCCGCTGGGGCCATGGCTGATGTCGATCGGCGTCACCGACCAGGGGAGGTCGTTGAGCAGCGGATCGTCGCCCATTCGTAGCGAGGCCGGCAGATTATGGTCGCGGAGAAACTCGGTGACGACCCGCGGAATATCGACCCGATCGGTGACCCGGGTAACCGTCGCCGACACCTTCTCGGCCATGGTGGCGAACAACTCGATCCGCGCCTCGCCGGTGACCTGACCGCGCTCCGGGACGATCCCGCGCGGCGCGTTCTCCAGCCTGGCGACGACGACGGCGCGTCGACCCACGTCGCCACCGTCGACCGACAGCGCGCGGCGGATCTTGCCAAGGACGACGTCCCGGTCGCTCATGAAGCATGCCGCTGGTACTCGGCCCATTGGGCCTGGAACGTTTTCCCCTCCGGCGCCGGGAATTCGCGGTATTTGGTCCAGCCGCCGGCGAGCGGCAGGCTGCTGAGCCGTCCCCGGCCGAAGGCGCGATTGGCCAGCACCCGCATCGCCAGCCGCGTCGCCCATTGATAGAGCCGTGGGCGTTTGGCGAAGAACGCCCAGACACCGAGGCCGGTGCGCACCGTGGCGGGTGACAGGTGACGCTCGAACTCCTTCTCGCGCCAGTGGCGCATCAGATTCGGCAACGGAATCCGCATTGGGCAGACTTCCTCGCATCGCCCGCAGAAGGTCGAGGCATTGGGAAGATTACCGGCCTGGTCGACGCCGATGAACTCCGGTGTCAGCACGGCACCGATGGGGCCAGGATAGACCCAGCCATAGGCATGGCCACCGATCGATTGGTAGACCGGGCAGTGGTTCATGCAAGCGCCGCAGCGAATACAGCGCAGCGCGTCACGGAATTCGGACCCGAGCATCTCCGAGCGGCCGTTGTCGAGGATGACGACATGATACTCGTCCGGTCCGTCCGGGTCGCCGGGGCGGCGCGGACCGGTCGAGAAGGTGGTGTAGACCGACAGGTCCTGACCGGTGGCGGAGCGGGCGAGGACGCGCAGGATTTCGCTGACATCGTTCAGCGTCGGCACGATCTTCTCGATCGACGCAACGACAATATGGACCCGCGGCAGAATTTGGGTGAGGTCGCCGTTGCCTTCGTTGGTGACGATCACCGATGTCCCGGTTTCCGCGACCAGGAAATTAGCGCCGGTGATGCCGACGTCGGCTGCCAGAAATTTCTCGCGGAGAATCAATCGCGCTTCGCCGAGGAGCTCGACCGGCTCGGAAAGGTCGCGGTCGTCCGGCAGGTCAGTATGGGCGTGGCGGAAACTCTTCTCGACCTGGTCCTTGGTCAGGTGGATCGCCGGCGCGATGATATGGCTCGGGGTTTCGTGCCTGAGCTGAATGATGTACTCGCCGAGGTCGGTCTCGATCGGCGTAACGTCGTTCTCCTCGAGGAAATCGTTGAGACCGATCTCCTCGGCGATCATCGACTTGCCTTTGGTGACGGTTTTCGCGCCAACCCGGTGGCAGATCGACAGGATGACGTCGCGGGCGCTGGCGGCCGTCTCGGCGTAGTGGACCGCGCCACCCGACGCCCGCACCCGGTCTTCATGGGCTTCCAGGTAGAGGTCCAGATGCGCGAGCGTATGGTTCTTGATGTCGCGCGCCATGTCCCGGATCGCATCGAACTCTGGTAGTTCCGCTACCGCCTTGGCGCGCTTCTCGATGAAACCGACGCGGACGTTACCGAGCGCACGCTGCAGATGTTCGTCCGCCAGCGCGTCGCGGGCGTTCTGTTTGAAGGTTTCCGAGCGGATTTCCATCAATTGCCTCAATTGCGCCGGCAAGCCGGCAGCGCGTCACACCACTTGTCATACAGGCAAACGATCGGGTCGCGGAACCTCCCCGGCCGGGATAGATCAGCGCAGGTTCGCGCCTTGGCGGGCAGGGTGGCGCGGAGACGAGATGGTTCCGCGGGGGCGGCTTCCGCGCGTTTGTGTCATTTGGCTCACCGATTTGGACCCAACGTGTCACCGGATGTATCGTCGATCAGCTTCTCGACAATGATGACGTCACGCCAGTCGCCATCGAGTTTTCCGTGGCGCTCATAGGTGCCGACGACACGGAACCCGGCCTCCCGGCAAAGCGCTAGGCTGGCTTCGTTTTCCGGGAAGATGCGGGAGAGAAGCTTCCAGAATCCGCGCTCCCGGCAATGCGCGATCAGCCCGTCGAGCGCCACACGCCCGATGCCCCGGCCGCGGTAATTCCTTGAGACATAGACGGAAAACTCGCCGACGCCGGAATAGCAGAGGCGGTCACGGTAGACGAACGCCGCGGCATAGCCGGCGACATCACCATCCCGCTCGACAATGACAACCGGCCGGTCCTGATCGAACCAGCTCAGGATGTCATCGGCCGACCGGTGATCGACCTCGAAGGTCGCGACCCTGTCGTCGATCCCCTGATTATAGATCTCGGCGATGGCCTCGGCATCCGTGCGCGTTGCAACTCGCCATTTGGAATCAGACACTAGAGTGAACTCTGCGTTACTCCCGCGCTTCGCCGATCGGCGGTGTGTCGGTCAATCCGGACAGCACCTCGGCGACGTGCCGGACTGAGACGCTGCGGCCCTCGCGTTGCAGCCTCCCGGCCATGTTCATCAGGCAACCGAGGTCTCCGGCGAGCAACGTCTGAGCGCCGCTTTCGATGATCCTCTCCGTCTTCCGTTCCACCATGGCGTTGGAGATATCCGGGTATTTCACACAGAAGGTGCCACCGAAACCGCAGCAGACATTGGCGTCCTCGAGTTCGACGCGATCCAGGCCTTCGACCGAATCGAGGAGGCGCCTGGGCTGATCCCGGATGCCAAGCTCGCGCAACCCGGCGCATGAGTCATGGTAGGTCACCGTCTCGGCGAATTGCGCGTCGACATGGGTCATGCCGCGAACATCGGTAAGAAAGCTCACCAGTTCGTGCGCCTTCTCCGCGAACGCCTCGGCCCGCGGCTGCCACGCCGGATCGTCCGCGAAGAGGCTCGGGTAGTGGTGGCTGAGCATGCCGCCGCAGGACCCGGACGGCGCCACGACATAATCGTAGGGCTCGAACGTCGCGATGACCTGTCGCGCGATCGCTTGAGTGTTCTTGCGGTCGCCGGAGTTGAACGCCGGCTGGCCGCAGCAGGTTTGTGCCTTCGGCACGGTGACGTCGCAGCCGGCGGCCTCCAGCAGCCGAACGGCGGCAAAACCGACGGTGGGACGAAAAAGGTCAACCAAACAGGTGACGAAAAGCGCGACCTGCGGCCGCCGTTCGGTGTCTTCCGCCATATCCCCAGCCGGCTAGAATGATGATCATGGCTGGTTGGGTCCGGCCATGCTTGGTCGATAGGCCAGGATGGTAGCGTGCTGGCGCGATTCTGTCATTTGGCTATCATGCCGCAAGGAAAAGAGACGTGAGCCGATCATGACCGCCATCCGGATGCCACCCGTCGACCAGTCTATCGTCGACCGCCGCGACGAGATCGTCGCTGGCCTGCGGGTGCTTCTCGGTGAGGCCCATGTCATCAGCTCCGAGGACGAACGGCGCGCCTACGAGACCGATGCGCTGACTGCCTACCGGTCGGTGCCACTTGCGGTAGCGTTGCCGGGATCGACGGAGGAAGTGTCCGAGGTTCTGCGCTTCCTAGACGAGGTCGGGGCGAAAGTCGTCGCCCGCGGGGCGGGAACCTCGCTGTCCGGTGGTGCGCTGCCGTCACCGGACGCGGTCGTCGTCGGTTTGTCGCGGATGAATCGCATCCTGGAGATCGACTACGAAAATCGGACGGCGCGGGTCGAAACCGGCGTCACCAACATCAACATCACCAACGCGGTTTCCGGCCGGGGCTTCTTCTACGCGCCCGACCCGTCCAGCCAACTGGCGTGCACCATCGGCGGCAACATCGCGATGAATTCCGGCGGCGCCCATTGTTTGAAATACGGTGTCACCACCAACAACATCCTCGGGGCGACGGCGGTGCTGGTCGACGGGACGGTGGTCCGGTTCGGTGGCGAAAACCTCGACGCGGCCGGCTACGACTATCTCGGGCTGATCATCGGGTCGGAGGGGCAGCTGGGCATCGCGACCGAGGCGACGGTGCGCATCCTTCGGGCTGCCAACGGCGCCCGGCCGATGCTGATGGGCTTTTCGTCAGCCGAGGCGGCCGGCGGCTGCGTTGCCGCGATCATCGGGTCCGGTGTGGTGCCGGTGGCGATCGAGTACATGGACAAGCCCGCGATCAAGGTCTGCGAGGCCTTCGCCCATGCCGGCTACCCGCTTGACGTTGAGGCATTGCTGATCGTCGAGGTTGAGGGCTCGGAGGCGGAAATCGCCGATCAGATCGAACGGATCACCGGCACGGCGAGCCAGTTCGAGCCGACGGTGGTGAAGGTATCGAAGTCGGAGGCCGAAAGCGCGGCCATCTGGAAGGGGCGTAAGTCGGCTTTCGGGGCCATGGGCCGGATTTCCGACTACATGTGCATGGATGGCGTGATCCCCACCGGTGCGTTGCCCGGCGTGCTCCGCCGAGTCTCGCAGATCTGCGCCGGCTATGGGCTGTCGGTCGCCAACATCTTCCACGCGGGCGATGGCAACCTGCATCCCTTGGTTCTTTACGACATGAACGATCGCGATCAGTTGGCCAAAGCGGAAGCTGCGGGCGCTGATATCCTCAAGCTGTGCGTGGAAGTCGGTGGCTGCCTGACCGGTGAACATGGCGTCGGCATCGAGAAGCGCGATCTGATGGGTGTTCAGTTCGATTCGGCTGACCTTGATCAACAAATTCGGATCAAGACAGCCCTTGATCCCGCTTGGCGGCTCAATCCAGCCAAGGTGTTTCCGCTTGATGCGCGGCCGGCAGGGGCCTGCCGGCGGCCATGACGTCCTTGTTCCAGATCAACGCTGTAAGGCCACGACGATTTCAGGATATCTGCCATGGAACGGATACGGATCGATCAACACGGTTCGCTGGGCCTCGTGTGGTTCGCTGGCTGGCTGTTCACCCTTGGATTTCTCGATCTCAACTTCTGGCGCGGCCTCTGGGCGATCATAGTCTGGCCCTACTATCTCGGCGTTCACTTCACTCCGCTGGCGAGTTGAAGCGTCGCCCCACGGGGGCGGCCATATGACGACGAGCCCGGCTCAACAGCCGGCAACGGAACAGGAACTCGCCGCCACGATTGCAGACGCCGCTTCGCGGCGTGAGCCCGTTGCGGTCGCTGGTGGCGGCACGCAGGCCGGCCTCGGCCGTCCCGTGCAGGCGGCGGCGACGCTCTCCGCCGCCGGACTCACCGGCGTGACCTTGTACGAGCCGGCTGAGCAGGTGATCGCAGCGTGGGCGGGGACGCCGCTTGCCGAAGTGGAGTCCGTGTTGGCCACAGAGAACCAGCGGCTCGCCTTCGAGCCCACCGACCGACGACGGCTCTACGCATCGGAAGGAACGCCGACCATCGGTGCCGTGGTCGCGACCAATGCCTCCGGACCTCGGCGTATTCAGGCCGGGGCGGCGCGGGATAGTCTGATCGGCATCCGGGCGGTGAACGGCAGCGGCGAGGTGATCAAGTCGGGTGGTCGGGTGATGAAGAACGTCACCGGCTACGACCTCGCCAAGTTCCTCGCCGGCTCGCACGGGACTCTGGCGGTTCTATCGGAGGTGACGTTCAAAATTCAGCCGATACCGGAGACGGAGGCGACGCTAGTGATCAACGGATTGGATGACGCGGCAGCCGTGGCGGCGCTGTCGGCGGCGCTCGGGTCGACCGCCACGGTAACCGGGGCGGCGCACCGACCGGCCGGAAACAGCGATGCGCGCACCTGGGTTCGGATCGAGGGCTTTGCTGCATCGGTCAAAGAGCGAACCGATCATCTCACGGGTGTCCTGTCCGCATTTGGTGTCGATGCAACGCTTGACCCAGCGGAGTCCCAGGCTTGCTGGGAGGCGGTCGGCGACCTCTCGACCCTTACCGCTTCAGTGGATTCGGTTGTCTGGAAGGTATCGGTCAAGCCCAGCGACGGGCCGGCCGTTGCCGCGGCGGTGTCCGAGCAACTCGACTGCCAGGTTCTGTACGATTGGGGCGGTGGGCTTGTCTGGATTGCGCTGCCGGACGCCGGCACGGATGGAGGTGCGGGGGTCGTTCGCGGCGCTCTGAACGGTCGTAACGGCCATGCGACCTTGGTCAGGGCTCCCGACGCGATTCGCACAACTGTTGACGTGTTCGAGCCGTCGGCGAACGCGATCGCTGACCTCACCCGCAAAATGAAGGCAACCTTCGACCCCGGCGGCATCCTCAACCCCGGCCGGATGTACGCCGGCGTTTAGCTCTACGCATGCAGACCAATTTCTCGCTGGCTCAGCTTGCCGATCCCGACACCGCCGTCTCGGAGAAGATTCTGCGGACCTGTGTCCACTGCGGATTCTGCACAGCAACGTGCCCGACCTATGTGCTGCTCGGCGACGAACTCGACAGTCCGCGGGGCCGGATCTACCTGATCAAGGACATGCTCGAGGCCGACAAACCGGCAAGCGAGAAAGTGACCCTCCACATCGACCGCTGCCTGTCGTGTCTGGCGTGCATGACGACTTGTCCCTCGGGGGTCGACTACATGCACCTCGTCGATCATGCCCGAGCGCGGATACACGAAACCTACCGCCGGCCTTGGTTCGACCGGATCATACGGCGGGGGTTGGCGGCCGTGCTGCCTTACCCCGCTCGTTTCCGCGCCGCTCTGATCACCGCCTGGTTCTTTCGGCCGTTTGCGCGGCTCGCGGTCCGGGCGCCGGGCATGGCGCGGATCGGCGCTGCCTTGGCCCTGGCGCCGACGAAACTGCCGCCGCGATCCGATAGCGACCGCCCCGGCGTCTTTCCGGCAAAGGGCGAGCGACGCGGCCGGGTCGTCATCCTGAGGGGCTGTGCCCAATCGGTGCTCGATCCGGGCATCAACGACGCAGCGATCCGCCTGCTTACCCGTGCGGGCGTTGAGGTGGTGCTGGCCGAGGGCGAAGGCTGCTGCGGCGCGCTCGTCCATCACATGGGCCGGACCCACGACTCCCACGACCAAGCCAAGCGCAACATCGACGCCTGGGTATCGATCCTCGACAATGGCGGCCTTGACGCGATCCTTGTGACCACGTCCGGATGCGGAACGACGGTCAAGGATTATGGGTTCATGTTGCGCAACGACGCAGACTACGCCGAGAAGGCGACGCGGGTATCGGCCTTGGCGAGGGATGTATCGGAGTACATTGAGACGCTGGAACTCGGGGTGCCCACGATCGACATCGGGCTAACCGTTGCCTACCACGCCGCGTGTTCGCTCCAGCATGGACAGCAGGTCAAGACGGCGCCGAAGACGCTGCTCGCCAAAGCCGGCTTCCAGGTGCTGGAGCCGGCCGAGGGCCACCTCTGCTGCGGCTCCGCCGGCACCTATAACCTGCTCCAGCCGGAAATCGCCGGGCAACTGCGCGACCGCAAGATCGGTCACATCGAAGACCTGAAGCCCGACCTGGTTGCCGCCGGCAATATCGGCTGCATCACCCAGATCGGCAGCGGCACCGACCTGCCCATCGTTCACACCGTCGAACTGCTCGACTGGGCCTATGGCGGGCCCGTGCCGGATCGGCTGAGCCATCTCCAGACGCCGGCCGAAACGGCTCAGTAGCCCTCCATCTCATCCGGCTGAAACCGCAAGCTTCGCTTGGGTTTCTTGCCGAGAATGGTGGTGAGCACGTCGTTCATGGTCGCCCGATCGTTGTCGAATCCGCCATGGGTCGTGCTGTCGGTGCGTGAAGAGTTGCGGCCCGCGTAGTGGATCGTATGTCGTTTCGGTAGCGAGTTCCGCGCGATCAGCGAATCGACGCCGGTCTCCATGCCGAGCAGGGGCGTTTTGTCCTTCTCTTCGAATGCGTTCGACACGAGATAAAGCAGAGACTTTCGATACGGGCCGACGGTATCGTCCCGTTCCCGAGTATCGATGAGATTGTACTGAACGATGTTTTTGATGATCCCCTTGACGTTGCCGGTTCCGATCGCCGGCCGGTAGACATTGTCGTAGAAATCGGTGGTGCAGGCCGGTGCCAGGAGGCTGACGCTGGCGATGGGGGGCGCCTCACCGCCGGCGAGCGCCGACCAGGTTCGGATCAACTCGCCGAGCAGGATCGAGCCGGCGCTGTGCCCAACCATGTGGATCTTCAGCGGGCGCGGAGACGCGGCGCTCACCTTGAGCAGTTCGCGGACGGCTGCCCAGCCACCGGCGTTTCTCTCGAACGGGCGGGACGCGTCGCGCTTCATCTCGCGCCACAACCGTAGGCCGACACCCCGCGACGTCTGCTCGATGGTCCAGTCCAGGGCGTCGGGAATGAAGCCGACGCGGGCTTCGCTCCGGCGGAAAATGTCGCCGAAGATGTCGCCGATCTCCTCGGAAAAACCAGTCTCCCACATGAAGTGGATCGGGTAGATGCGGTTGCGCTTGAACACCGGCTTCATCGCCCGGATCCGGCGCGCCGAAGCCTTGGCGCTGTTTAGCCCGCCGTGGGCGTAGAAGACGAGGTGATCGTATTTCGGTTCCTCCCGCCTGGCGTCCTTCTTCAGGAACTTCGCCGTTTCCCTGATGGTGTCGAGCGATGTCGCGTATCGGCCGGCTTCGACCAGTTCCCCATCGTCGAGATGAATGACATGGCCGAGAATGTCCTTGCGCCGCGGCGTCGGGCGTTGCCGGAAGCGGGCGCTCGAAGCGCTGTCGGACTGAACTGGAACGTGAGTGAGGTCGAAGGCGTCCGGGGTTGGCACCGCCAGTCTTAGGACCCACGCGTCGAGGATGTTTTCGGCCCAATCGGCATAGGTCCACAGCGCGATGCCGCCGAAGCCCTGATAGCCGCCCCACCGCGGTCCCCATGAATTCTGGATCAGGAACCCGTCGGCATTGTAGCCAACGATGAAGAACGCATGACCGCCTTCGTGAACGGTCGAGTGGGCGATCTCGCCGTTCCTTGGATTGGACCAGCCGCGGTGGGTCCGCGCCGAGACATAGACGGCGCCGACTTCGTTCAGCGCCGCGTGGTAGTCAATAATCTCGGGTCGGAGGCGATAGTAGGCACCGAGCCCGGTATTCCGGGCGTCTCTCGCCTGCTCGATGGTCAAGCGCCAGTTCTTCTGTCCGATCACGTATGGCGCCAGTCGTTGTTCGCACACCCCGTTATGGAAGAAGCCTTTCAGGGCGCCACGGATGCTGGACCCTTCGTAGGCTTCGCCCGGCCATTCGTCGTGAAGCTTGGCGTGCTCGTAGAGCATTCTCGAACTGACCAGATCGCTCGGCGCCGGCAGTTGCTGAAGGATGCTGCGGCGGCTCCGCAAGAGGTTGATCGCGCCCGCCAGCGCAAATCCGGTGCATGCGCCTTCCACGCCCTGATCGAGGATTGGCGACTCCGCCGGATGCGGCGGGCCGATCTCCACCAGCAGATCGAGCAGAGCCGGTTGGTAAGTCCGGTCCCGCAAGTCGGGCAGGTCGGGATGAACGTTGAGGATGCGGGTCGCATCGCCGGCCTGGATTTGGGGCGGTTGCCCATTGCCGACTTTGGTCGCTTTCTTGGCCATCGCGCGCCTCCCTTCGACAGCTGGACGATGACCTTAGCGTAACCAACGGCGATCTATCCAATCGCGCTCCGCGTGTTTGGCCTCACCCGGCGACGTCACGAGCCGTTACGTGCGTAACGGCTAGCTCTCAACAGATGTCACAACCGGGTGATCCGGGATTGCGGTGGGCCGAGCCTTCGACCATCGTGGCCCGAACGGCTTTGTCGGACAAACCGGCGGGCCCGCAGGCTTTCCCCGAACCACGAGGCGTTTGTTGTGTTTCACTCGTTCTTCCCCAAACCAAAGCTGTTTTTCGGGTCCGCTGTCCTGTGGACAGCGGTGGCAATGGCCGCCTGGTACTTGTTCGCCGATGATTGGGGTCGGACCCTCAGCATTGGAGGTCTTTTTGGCTTTGGTTTTCCGGTGCCGTTGCCCGAGGGAGCTGACGAAGCCACGGTCGCCGCGTTCAACACGGCGGAAAGGATCGCCATCGACATCTGGGTTTACCAGTACATGCTCATTTGCGGCGCGATCTTCTGCGCTTTTTGGGCACGCGCGGCGCCGCATAAGTGGTTTCGCTGGTCGGTGATCGGTTCTGCCGTGATCATCTTCGTCACCTGGTTCCAGGTGCAAGTCGATGTGATGATCAACGAGTGGTTCGGCCGGTTCTACGACATGGTCCAACAAGCGCTCGACGAGGCCGGCTCAGTCCAGCCGTCAGCGTTCTATGTTGAGATCGCGACTTTTGCCGGGATAGCCATGGTTGCGATAACGGTGGCGGTCGTCACCCATTTTCTCGCCAGCCACTATGTCTTCCGCTGGCGTACGGCCATGAACGACTACTACGTCGATCACTGGCAGCGCCTGCGGCACATCGAGGGTGCCGCTCAGCGTGTCCAGGAAGATACGATGCGTTTTGCCGCGATCGTCGAGTCGTTGGGCGTACGGTTCATCGACTCAGTCATGACGCTGATTGCTTTCTTGCCGATCCTTTGGGGGCTGTCGAGCTTTGTGAAAGTGCTACCGATCGTCGGCGAGGTCCCTCAAGCTCTGGTGTTCGTCGCGATCATCTGGTCGGCTTTCGGCACCGCCCTTTTGGCACTCGCCGGCATACGGCTTCCCGGGCTTGAATTCCGAAATCAGCGTGTGGAAGCTGCGTACCGCAAGGAGCTGGTTTTCGGTGAGGATCACGCCGGTCGGGCACAACCGCCGGAGTTGTCTGATCTCTTCAGCAATGTTCGGCGCAATTACTTCCGCATCTACCTGAACTATCTCTATTTCAACGTAGCCCGTTACGCCTACCTTCAAGCTGGCGTGCTTGTTCCTTATGTGGCGTTGGCACCGACAATCCTCACCGCCGGCTTCACTCTGGGGGTAATGCAGCAGATTATTCGCGCCTTCGGACGCGTTGAGTCCTCGTTCCAGTTCCTAGTGAACTCGTGGACGACCATCGTCGAACTGATCTCGATCTACAAGCGTCTTAAGGCCTTCGAAGCGACACTCGACGACGAGCCGCTCTCCGACATCGAACGGGAGGTAGTTCCCGCCGAATAGAGGTCCCGAAACTGCGCCGAAGCGCCGCGGAATACCTGTGGTTCAGTCATGCCCACGGCTGTGCCATACAAGGATCGTTCCGGCGTGAAGGGAGACGAAGCGCATGTCAGGCGAACAGGCGAAGCAGACTGGGGTGCCCGGTGTTGAAATCCGTGGTGGCTGGGGCGACCGCTACGACGAGATCCTGAACGACGAGACGCTCGCTTTCCTCGCCGATCTTCACCGCACCTTCGAGACAACCCGCCGGGAGCTCCTGGCGCGGCGCGAGGTTCGCCAACGACTCTATGACGACGGCGCTTTGCCGGACTTCCTGCCCGAAACCGTGTCGATCCGCGAGGATGACTGGACGGTCGCGCCGATCCCGGCCGACCTTCAGGACCGCCGGGTGGAGATCACTGGACCGGTCGACCGCAAGATGATCGTCAACGCGCTGAACTCCGGCGCCAAGGTGTTCATGGCCGACTTCGAGGACGCCTCGTCGCCGGTCTGGTCCAACATGGTCGAAGGGCAGATCAACCTGAAGGACCGCTGGGATGGAACTATCGACTTCGTCGACCCGGTCAGCGGCAAGGACTACACGCTCTCTGACAACCCGGCGGTGCTGCTGGTGCGGCCGCGCGGCTGGCATTTGCCGGAGGATCATTTGCTGATCGACGGCGCGCCGATATCGGGCTCGCTGTTCGACTTCGGGCTCTATTTCTACCTCAACGCCAAAAAGGCACTGGCCCAGGGCAGCGGCCCATACTTCTATCTCCCCAAGCTCGAAAGCCATCTCGAGGCGCGGCTGTGGAATGACGTATTCCTGCGGGCACAGGACGTCGTCGGTATTCCGCAGGGGACGATCAAGGCAACGGTTCTGATCGAGACGCTGCCGGCCGCGTTCGAGATGGACGAGATCATCTACGAGCTCCGGAATCACATGGCCGGGCTGAACTGCGGCCGCTGGGACTACATCTTCTCGTTCATCAAAACGCTCCGCAAAAACCGCGACTACCTGCTGCCCGATCGCAGTCAGGTGGTGATGGGCAAGGCGTTTCTCGACGCTTATTCGGAACTCCTGATCAAGACCTGCCATCGCCGGGGCGCGTTTGCCATGGGCGGCATGGCGGCGCAGATCCCCGATCGTCGCAATCCTGAGGTCAATGAAGCGGCGTTCGCCAAGGTGCGCGCTGACAAAGAGCGGGAAGCCAAGAACGGCCACGACGGCACGTGGGTCGCCCATCCGGACCTGGTGCCGGTGGCGATGACAGTGTTCGACGAATACATGCCCGGCCCGAACCAGCTCGACAAGAAGCGCGAAGACGTCAATGTTGGGCAGAAGGAGATGCTCGAGGTCCACGAGGGAACACGGACCGTCCAGGGGCTACGCGACAACATTCGGGTCGGGGTTCAATACATCGAAGCGTGGCTCCGGGGGCGGGGGGCTGTGCCGCTTTACAATCTGATGGAGGACGCGGCGACGGCGGAGATCAGCCGCTCACAGATCTGGCAGCAGCTCCACTTCCAGGCCGTCTTCGACGACGGCGAGACCGCTACCAAGGACCTGTTCGAGAGGTGCCTTGCCGAGGAGATGGACCGCGTCAAGCAGGAGATCGGCGCGGACAACTATGCCGCTGGCCGGTTCCCCGAGGCGATTGAGCTTTTCCGGTCACTGTCGACGGCCGACGATCTGGAAGCGTTTCTGACGCTGCCAGCCTACAAGCTGATCGAGTAGCGCGGCCACCCTCTCGACCAAAACAAAAGGCCAGGAACGAGCCCGGCCTTTCTTGCGATCTGTGCGATCAGCCTAAAGAACGATGACCCTGGCGCCGACCTTGGTGCGGTTATAGAGGTCAATCACGTCTCGGTTGAGCAGGCGGATGCAGCCTGACGAGACATTGAGCCCGATGGTCCAAGGTTCGGACGTGCCGTGGATGCGGTAGATGGTGTCGCGACCGCCCTGGTAGAGATAGAGGGCACGAGCGCCAAGCGGATTGCGGGGGCCGCCTTCCATGCGGGCCGGCAGAATCCGCCCTCGCTTGCGTTCGCGGGCGATCATCTCTGGCGGCGGCACCCAGGCCGGCCATTCGGCCTTGCGGCCTACGCTCACCGTGCCCTTCCAGCCAAACCCATCGCGACCGACCCCGACCCCATAGCGGATCGCCCGACCCTCGCCGAGTACATAGTAGAGGTAGTGCTTCCGGGTATCGATGATGATCGTGCCGGGTTTCTGCTTGGTCTCATAGTCGACCCGTTGTCGGCGATACCGAAACGGCGCGATGCGATTCTTGGAGACCTGATCCGGATAGTAGGAGCCGGCGCTGTTCGACTGCATCTTCGCGACCAGGTCGCGGAAGAAACCAGCTTCCGCAGGTACCGCGGTCGCAAAGGCGCCGACAAATGCTAAGGCTACTGCCAGTCTTTTCATCAACATGGGATTCCCCACCCTGCCGGACGACCGGCCCTTCCCAAGTTCGCGAACAGAGGTTACCGGGACTCGGGGGTGGCAAGCAACCGGCGGCGAGTAAAGTTGCGGTGAGCCTTCGGCCTCAATTCCATCAGAGTTGCTGCCAGACCCTGTCAGTATCGGTTGGTTGAGGGCGTTTTCGTGCCGCGTGAACCATGCGACACCGGCCGCAACCAAGAGGTAGGATATGAGTGAGTCTGATGGTCTGATTGTCGGCGCGGATGGCAAGACTCGGTGCTTCTGGGGCGGCCTCAACGACGACTACATCGTTTACCATGACAACGAATGGGGCCGTCCGGTCGCCGACGACATCCGGCTGTTCGAGAAGATCTGCCTCGAGGGCTTCCAGTCCGGCCTTTCCTGGCTCACGATTCTCCGCAAGCGCGAGAATTTCCGAAAAGCGTTCGCCGGCTTCGACTTCAACAAAGTCGCCCGGTTCGGGGACAAGGACGTGGAGCGGCTTCTCCAGGACGCGGGGATCGTTCGGCACCGCGGCAAGATCGAATCGACCATCAATAACGCCAAGCGGGCGAAGGAGCTGGTGAAGGAAGAAGGCTCGATCGCCGCCTTCGTTTGGCGGTACGAGCCCGATCCCGCCTCGCGGCCGAAGACGTACGATTGGGACACGCTTCGCGTGTTGGCCAAGACGCCTGAGTCGACCGCGCTGTCGAAGGATTTAAAGAAACGCGGCTGGAGCTTCGTCGGGCCGACGACGATGTACGCGTTCATGCAAGGAGTCGGGATCGTCAACGATCACGTCGAGGGCTGCTTCGTTCGCGAGGTGGTAGAAGACGAACGCCGTCGGTTCAAGCGCCCATCCTGAAAACGAAAGGGCGGCCAGTGGCCGCCCTTGGTCACAGAGGATCAGTCGGTCTGAGTGTACCGCTCAGCGACGCGATGACCACTCGCTTGCCTTGCGCGGCAAGTCCTCGCGGCTGAGGCCGATGTCGGCGAGACGCCGGTCGCTCATCCGGTCGAGTTGATTGTAGAGGCGGGCAGCGCGGACGCCGTCGGCGATGCCGCCGAAGAAGTTGGAGAATCCTGACATTGGTCTAGCTCCTACGGGCCATGTTGCGGGCTTGCTGGCCGATCTCCGAGCGGGACACGCCGATATCGGCGAGCTGGCGATCGGTCATACGGTTGAGGACTTCGCTATACCGAGCGGCCTTGTAGTGCTCGGAGAAGCCGGTGATGAGGTCTGAAAAACGGGACATGATCTGCGCTCCTTGATGAGCGCGATGTAGGCCCGGCCGGCTTCACGAAAAAGCGCTGTTATTGCAATGCAGCATTGCGGTTTTTGTCGACCTGAGGCGAGGGGACCGACAGGTGGCACCGGGTCGATCGACTCGGCTCAGGCTGCGGCTTTCTCCAGCCGGGCGACGATCGCGGCCAGCTCGCGTCGCTGTGTTGCCGTCCAGTCGGCCGTTTCGCTGCGCACCAACGTCGCCTCGGACCTGAGAATCACGCCGTCCGACAGGATCTTAAGGCCGTTGGCCTTTAGCGTCGTGCCGGTCGACGTGATGTCGACAATCAGGTCGGCTGCCCCCGAAGCCGGCGCCCCTTCGGTGGCGCCGAGGCTTTCGACGATCCGGTAGTCGGCGATGCCGTGATCGGCGAAGAACCGGCGGGTGATGTTGATGTATTTGGTGGCGACCGTCAGCCGTCGGCCGTGGCGCGGGCGGAAGCTCGCGGCGACATCGTCCAGATCTTCCATTGTCTCGACATCGATCCAGGCTTCCGGTGCCGCGACCACGACGTCGCATCGCCCAAAGCCGAGCGGCGCCACGTAGTCCGTCTGCGTTTCCCAGTCCGCGATCTTCTCCTCGACCTGGTCGCGGCCGGTGACGCCGGCGTGCACGGCGCCGGCGCCGATTTCGCGAGCGATCTCGGGGGCGGAGAGAAAGGCGATCTCGACGTCCCGCCGCCCGTTCACCGTGCCGCGATAGCTGCGCTCTGGCCCGGCTTGGGCGATCTCGAGACCGGCGGCAGCGAACAGCGCCTTGGTGTCCGCCTGAAGTCGTCCCTTCGACGGGATCGCAATGACCAGCGGTTCGCTCATCGGTCCACCCCGAACCGGTCGAGCCACATGGCGAAGCCGACGGCGGGAACGGACTTGCCGTCGCCGATCATCGCCAGCAGTCGGTCGTAGCGGCCGCCACCGACGATGGGCTTCTCGCCGCGTTTCCGGGTGCGGTGCATCTCGAACACGAAGCCGGTGTAGTAGTCGAGGCGACGGCCGAAGTCGGCCGCGAACGTCATCCGGTCGACATCGATGCCGCGGTCGCGAAAGGCGTCGAGGCGGGCTTCGAATGCATCAAGCGTGGTGTCCATCGGCAGACGGTTGCGACGGACAAAGGCGCGCATAGTTAGGAGGGCTTCAGAAGGTCGACCGTCGATCGCGAGATACTCCGTCAGCCGTCGCCGGCTCGTCGCGTCGATGCCCTTGGCGAGCGCGGTCTTCTCGACGTAGCGGGTGGCGATCTCGTCGGCATCGCGACCGCCGATGACGGCCAAGCCAGCAGCGGCCAGCAGATCGGACGCGCGGCGTTTCGCGGCAGCCCGCCCGAGGCGCGACTCCGATCGACGCTTCGTTTTGGACGCGGTCGCGCCGGCGATCATCGCTTTCAGGCGATCGCTCTCGCCGAAGGTGCGGGCAAGCTTGGTCTGCCACGGTCGACTGAGATCGAGCGACTTCAGCAGGGCGTCGAATAGGGCGGCGTCGCCGATACGGACGATCGGATGGCGGATGCCGCGTTGCTCGGTGGCGCGCAACGCCAGTCCCATGACATCGGCATCCGCCTTGAGCCGGTCGCGGCGACCGAGCGACTCGATCCCGGCCTGGACGAACTCCGACGGCTCGTCCTGCCGCTGGCGGAACACCGGGCCGAGATAGGCGTAATCGGCCCGGCGCTGGCTCGCGCCGGTCGCCAGATGATGGAGGCAGACGGGAATGGTGTAGTCGGGGCGGAGCGCCAGCTCGGTGCCGTTCACCGCGGTCAGGAACAGCCGGCGGCGGAGATCCTCGCCGGCGAGTTCGACGAAGACACTGGCCGGATGCACGATCGGTGGCTCGACGAACGTGTAGCCGGCATCGACGAACAGCGTACGCAGCGCAGCGTCGGTCATCGGACGGCCGGGCAAGACGTGGATGGCCGGGACTGATCCCCGATCAAGTCCGGGGACGGCCATGACGGCGGGGAGGCGAGGACGGACATGGTCGCGCTAACCGTCAGCGTCGACGATCCGGCGAATGGCGTCGATCATTTCGTCTTCCGCCACCTCGAACTGGCCGGGGCGTTCCTCGCGCCATTCGCGGTTGTCGGCGACCGCTTCGGCGAGCTGCTTGCCGAGTGCCAGGTCCTTGATCTGAACGACGCCGCGGTCGCGCTCCTGGTCGCCCTGGATGACGACAGCGGGGGCGTTGCGCTTGTCGGCGTATTTGAGCTGGGCGCGGACGCCGGACGAACCGAGATAGAGTTCCGCGGCGATGTCTTTGCTGCGGAGGGTGCTCACCATCCGCTGATAGTCGCCGAGCCGGTCGCGATCCATGACGGTGACGACCACCGGGCCGGGAGCGGGTTTGGTGTCGATCTGGCCGAGGGCGGCGAGGGCTGCCTGGAGGCGCGACACGCCGAGAGAGAAGCCGGTGGCCGGGACGTCTTCCTTCTGGAAGCGGCCGACCAGGCCGTCGTAGCGGCCGCCGCCGCCGACCGAGCCGAACACCACCGGCTGGCCCTTTTCGTTGGGGATTTCGGCCAGCAGTTCGGCCTCGAACACCGCGCCGGTGTAGTACTCAAGGCCGCGGACGACGGAGGGGTCGATCCAAACCCGGCCATCGTCGTAGCCTGCCGCCTTCACCGTGCTCCAGATTTCCTGAAGCTCCTTTGCTGTAGACGACTGAATACTGTGTGACGCATTCAGGGACTCAATCAGTTCAAATGTTATCTTCGCTCGACGGTCCGAAAGATACTGATCGTCCACCCTCGATGTATCGACAGAGGAACTCCCGCGATACGCGTTGGCGGCGGATTGGCTCAACGCAAGCACATCGATGATGGATTGGGACTCCGACTCCGGTAAGCCCGCGCCTTTCGTGAAATCACCGCTATCGTCCTTACGCCCCTCTCCCAGGAGTTGACGAACGCCCTCGACTCCCAGCCGATCCAGCTTGTCGATAGCGCGCAAGACCGTCAGCTTCTGGCGCTCGTCGGTGACACCAATCGCCTCCATCACCCCATCGAGCACCTTGCGGCTGTTGACCTTAATCACGTACTGACCGCGGGGGATCCCCAGCGCCTCCATCGTGTCGGCGGCCATCATGCACATCTCGGCGTCAGCGGCGGGCGAGGCGGCACCAACCGTATCGGCGTCGAACTGCATGAACTGGCGGAAGCGGCCCGGTCCCGGCTTCTCGTTGCGAAAAACCCAGCCGAACCGGTAGCTGCGATAGGGCTTTGGCAACTCGCGCTGGTGCTCGGCATAGTAGCGGGCGAGCGGCGCGGTCAGGTCATACCGCAGGGATATCCACTCTCCTTCCTTCCCTGTCGCGGCTCCGCCGCTCCGCGCCTCTTGGGGGCTCTCGTCCTGAAACGAGAACACGCCCTCGTTGGGGCGGTCCTGATCCGGCAGGAACTTGCCGAGCGCCTCGGTGTACTCCGCGAACGGCGTCTCGACCGGCTCGAAGCCGTAGCGCTCGTAGACTTGGCGGATCGTGGCCACCATCGCCTCGGTGGCGCGAATATCAGTCGCGGCGCGGTCGCTGAAACCGCGCGGCAGGCGCGCCTTGATCTTGGTCTGGTCGGCCGACATGGGGAGTGTCCCGGGAAATGCGATCAGCGGCGCCGGGCGCCATTTGTGCGTCGCACTACCGTATCGTTATGAAATCGGCAAGGTTACCAACAATTCTTCGCCGTCCCGCCACCCTTCGACCACAAACTCTCAACCATCCTCCGCTATGAACCCGTGCAACCAAAAGGAGAGAGCCCGATGCCGCGGAGCCTTTGTGGCAGACGCGCGGCGACGGCGAATTCAAAAGATAAGAGATAACAACGAGAGACAGGGAGTATTTTTGAATGGCGAAAGCGATTTTTGACGTCGATGTTCTGGCCGGCGCGGACCTCGGGATCCTTGCGCTGCTCGGCGGTCGCGTACTGTATGCCGCCGGCGACGAGGGCGATCGGGCCTATGTTGTGCGGCGCGGGACAGTTGCCTTGCATTGCGGTGACATGGCCATTGAGGTTCTCGGTCCGGGGGAAATGTTCGGCGTCGCCTCGCTGCTCGACGGCAAGCCGCGGGCCTGTACGGCAACCGCAAATCGCGGAACCGAGCTCATCCCGCTGAGTGCGCCTTTGGTTAAGGCTCTGGTCAGCGACGACCCGGATTTCGCCGGTGCGGTGACCAACGCCATGGTCCGCCGGCTGCGCGCGGCGCTTACTGCAATGGGGACGTCGATTTCGACATCTCCTTCGGCGGCGCTGGACAACAGCGCCGAGACAACGCGAGCGTCGGCGTCCCGTTAAGGTCGCTGCGGCCGGACGCCTTCCAGGGCTCTACTAGCAGGCGACGTCGAGCACTATGAGCGTATCGAAGCCGTCGCCCCGGGTGGTTGTAAATGTGCCGGTCGCGCCCTCATACGCCCCGAAGCCCCCGGTGATGATCCGCGGAACGTCGTGTTTCGGCGAGAGCCGGGTGTCGGTGTTGTCGACATCCGCCTGGAAGTGCGGGGTTTCGCCCGGCCGTGTGGCGATGATTACGCCGTCGTCGAGGACAAAGATGTACTCGCCCGATCGATGCGCGTTGCCCTCGTCGTCAATGCTGACCACGCTCGTCACTGTGTAGCGCGTGCCCACGGGACTGCCGTCCGGACCGACAAGCGCGTGCCGGCTCAAGCGTTGGTCGCCAACGCTGACCCCGCCGCTCCCATCGAGATCCGCGAATTGCGCGTTGCGCTCGGCGCCGGGCGCGAAAAGTTCCATCGGACTGCAGTCGGCAAACGCCGGACCGCTTCCGATCAAGACAAACGTACCGATTCCGATGGCAGAAAACAGTTTCACTCGCATAGCACCCTCCCTTCTGTAAGAAGCATTGAGACCACATGGCTGCGCCAAATAACATTTGGACGATGTGTACTTTCGGGTGTTCCGGAGACTCGGCTTTCAGTCTTCGAGTTCGAAGTTGACTACAACATAAAAGAAAGGCCGCCCGAAGGCGGCCTTTCGATCTTATGCGATGATGACGGGACCTTAGAAGTCCAGCCACCCATGCCGCCACCCGGAGGCAGGGCGGGCGGGGCTTCTTTCTTCGGAAGCTCGGCGACCATCGCCTCGGTGGTGACCAGCAGGCCGGCGACCGAAGCCGCGTCCTGCAGAGCGGTGCGGACGACCTTGGTCGGATCGATGATACCGGTCGACACGAGGGGGCGCCAGCTTAGGTGATCGACCTATATGATAACACTTTAGAAGTGTGGTACTGTGGGGCAAATAAATTGTACTGGGGGTGGAAAAATGTCGATCGTACAGCGAGTTGAGGGGTTCCTAGATACCCTGTCGCCAATCGTTAAGTGGTTGTTGCCCTTCGTAACACTCTTTGCGCTTCTTGGGCTTGTATTTAATGCACTTCTCGCCGGCAAACTCGGGTTTGATCCGCCCGCAACTTTCGATCTCGCTGATCATTTTCCGTCGGGTCTCTTTATGAGCATTGAAGCACTGTGGCAAACTTTCAGCCTCCTGCTTGATGCGCTGTTGCTGGCTTCCGTCCTGTTGGCATTGGTGTTCTTCTCTTATCTCACCCATCGGATCTTGGTGAAGAGCCGCCACGATGCTCTCTTCGCAAGCGCACGAGAACTCGGCCGAGAAGAACGTGATACCAGGCAAATCGCTCCGCCTGGGTCCGCCCTGTCAACTGAGCGGGGTGTGTATTTGAGGAGAGAGAGCCGGCGCCGTTTCCTCGGGGCGTCCGCCCTTCGAAAGAAATACCCTTGGTTAAAAAAGGAAACTCCATATTGGCGATTTTTCAGGACGTCGCTGAGGGACTTTTTTTCTGCTTTCCTGAACCGTGTTCAGCCGAAGGCATCAAAGGCCGCTGGATATCTTGGTAGGAAGCCGCTTGTTTTTACCTGGGGAGTGGTGATTCTAGTTTTCTTCGTAGCTCTGCTGATAGGGCCTGCGCGGGTAGACGCGTACATTGATCATGTGGTCACCCACACCCGAGTCGCCCTCGTCCCATCAGGTCCGGCGTCAGCTGAAGGTGAGGGCATACGGGTAGCCGCTGGGCCTCCGGAGTCAGTCGTTGGGCGGCCGGTTGACCCAAGTTGGTCTGCTGGCGACCGATTTGGGCAGATGGTTGGCGCAATGCGTGACGGCGCCTAGACGATGCGAGATGCCGTTATTCTGGCGAGCCAAAAGCCAGATCTCGTTATTCTGCAGCTGAAGGCTGAAGAGCGTTATCTTCGGCCGATGGTTCGCATTGTGGGTTATGGCAACCACCTGATTCTCTACGACTTCCTTTCCCGTGATTCTGAAGTTTCGGATGGGATTCATCCTATTCGAGTAGTCAGACGAGAAGATGTGAAAGGCTGGATCTCGGCGGGCGCTCTGCCTAGAGCGAAGGGTATTCCCGCGGTCCGACAGATCATTGCCTCAGTTTGTCCGACGGCAAGAAATCGACCGGCTTCAAGTAACGTAGAAGAGGAACTGCAGTATATACGCGAAACCTTCGTTGATGGTGATTTCATATACTGTGAGCCACTGACCGCTGTGCAATCTCCACACTCCCAGCCGCTCGTCGAGGCTGTTGAAGGCATTCGCAAGGTAGTTGACGGTATTGCGGTGCAGGTCGAGCAAATCAACGGGGAGTACCCCAGGGCATCGTCCGAACTTCGACAGTCTCTTTCGGAGTTGCTAGCCGGTATGAGTGTTTTGTTAGCGACTTATGGTGCTAAGGCACCCGAGCCTCCCGCAATAGTGGTCAATCTTCCAGACCATTCATACGCTTGGGCGACTGGTGATCGATGGGAGCGATGTTCACCGGAGCTACCGCGTTGGAGCGATACATCGGGGCTTCAATTCATAAACGGGGGGTGGACGCTCGCTGGTCCCGAAGACAACCAACTCTTGCCAAACCGAACATCAAGGGAGTCTTGGCGGAGCCTGGAAGCGGTATTCCGAGCGTGGACCGACGAGATCGTGTTGGCGCAAATTCGAAGCAAACTAGTGGGCAAGCCCTACCTCGTCCTTATTGGGCGAGCGAGTGAAAACGGTGACGTCGTTTACAATGACAGGCTAACAGAAAAGCGGGCAAGAGCCGTGAAGAACGCAATCTTAACAAGTGCGCGTCCGTCCAACTGGGAGGAAACGGGTTTGCGGCCCGAGCAGATAATCGCTGTTGGCGAAGGTGAGACTGCGCTCGTTCCGCGGGAGAATCCGTTTTCTGGCGAGGCTCGCCGAGTCGATGCCCGATTGTGCTTCATCTCGTCTGGTGAACTCAATCAGGAAACGGCGAGCGTCGTGGATTGACACAAAAAGAAAGGCCGCCCGAAGGCGGCCTTTCGATCTTATGCGATGATGACGGGACCTTAGAAGTCCATGCCACCCATGCCGCCACCCGGAGGCATGGCGGGCGGAGCTTCTTTCTTCGGAAGCTCGGCGACCATCGCCTCGGTGGTGACCAGCAGGCCGGCGACCGAAGCCGCGTCCTGCAGAGCAGTGCGGACGACCTTGGTCGGGTCGATGATACCGGTCGACACCAGGTCCTTGTACTGCTCGGTCTGGGCGTCGAAGCCGTAGGCGTCGGCCTTGTTCTCCAGCACCTTGGCGACGACGATCGAGCCCTCGACACCAGCGTTCTCGACAATCTGGCGGATCGGGGTCTCGAGCGCCCGGAGCACGATGTTGATGCCGGCCTGGACGTCCGGATTGTCGGACGACAGCTTGCCGACCGTCTTCTTGGCACGCAGGAGAGCGACACCGCCGCCCGGAACGATGCCTTCCTCGACCGCCGCGCGGGTGGCGTTGAGGGCGTCGTCGACGCGGTCCTTCTTCTCCTTCACCTCGACCTCGGTGGCACCACCAACCCGCAGGACGGCAACGCCGCCGGCGAGCTTGGCAAGACGCTCCTGGAGCTTCTCACGGTCGTAGTCGGAGGTGGTCTCCTCGATCTGGGCCTTGATCTGGTTGATCCGGGCCTCGATCTCCTTCTTCTTGCCGGCGCCGTCGACAACCGTCGAGGTCTCCTTGGAGATGTTGACGCGCTTGGCGCGGCCGAGCATCTGTAGGGTGACGTTCTCGAGCTTGATGCCGAGGTCTTCGGAGATCACCTGACCGCCGGTCAGTACCGCGATGTCTTCGAGCATCGCCTTACGACGATCGCCGAAGCCCGGCGCCTTGACGGCCGCGACCTTGAGGCCACCACGCAGCTTGTTGACGACGAGCGTCGCGAGTGCCTCGCCCTCGACGTCCTCGGCGATGATCAGGAGCGGCTTGCCCGACTGAACGACGGTCTCGAGGACCGGCAGCATCGCCTGGAGGTTGGAGAGCTTCTTCTCGTGGAGGAGGATGTAGGGGTCCTCCAGCTCGGTGACCATCTTGTCGGCGTTGGTGATGAAGTAGGGCGACAAGTAGCCACGGTCGAACTGCATGCCCTCGACGACTTCAAGCTCGGTCTCGAGCGCCTTGGCTTCCTCGACCGTGATGACGCCTTCGTTGCCGACCTTCTGCATGGCATCGGCGATCATCGCGCCGATTTCATTCTCGCCATTGGCCGAGATGGTCCCGACCTGTGCGATCTCCTGGGAGGTCTTGATCTTCTTGGACCGCTTGCCGAGATCGGCGACCGCCTCTGTGACGGCGAGGTCGATGCCGCGCTTGAGGTCCATCGGGTTCATGCCCGCGGCAACCGCCTTGGCACCTTCCTTGACGATGGTGTGGGCGAGAACCGTGGCGGTGGTGGTGCCGTCACCGGCGACGTCGTTGGTCTTCGAAGCGACTTCGCGGACCATCTGGGCGCCCATGTTCTCGAACTTGTCGTCAAGTTCGATTTCCTTGGCGACGGTCACGCCGTCCTTGGTGATGCGGGGGGCGCCGAACGATTTGTCGAGGACGACGTTGCGGCCCTTGGGACCGAGCGTCACCTTGACCGCATCGGCGAGCGTGTCGATGCCTTTCAGCATTTTGTCACGCGCATCCGTGGAGAATTTTACGTCTTTCGCAGCCATGTGCTGTCTTTCCTTTGATGTCTAGGATGTGATGAGGCGAAGGTGGTGATTTCAGGCGGCCTTGCGGGTCGCGGCCTTGCCTTCAAGGACACCCATCACGTCGGATTCCTTCATGATCAGCAGGTCCTCACCGTCGATCTTGACCTCGGTGCCGGACCACTTGCCGAACAGGATGCGGTCGCCAGCTTTGACGTCGAGCGGCGTAAGCTTGCCGGTCTCGTCGCGGCCGCCCGGTCCGACGGCGATGATCTCGCCTTCCTGGGGCTTTTCCTTAGCTGTATCCGGGATGATGATGCCGCCGGCAGTCTTCTCCTCGGATTCGACCCGGCGTACGACCACGCGGTCGTGCAAAGGACGGAATTTCATGGAGTTTTCTCTTCCTCTTCTGGACGTTAGGCCCGTTCCCGGGCTCCTCAAATAGATTGCTAGCACTCTCGTCCGGTGAGTGCTAGGCGCGCGCCGGCGATGTAGTCACGCTGTTTTTACTTGTCAAGCAATCACGGTGTAGTGAGCGGTCAAAAAGCGTCGAGCGGCGGAAATCTGGCTATTCGGTTTCTGAACCCGGTGCCGGCTGCTCGGCAATCGAAAACGGCAGTTCGGTCATCACCGTCTTGTCGGAGTTTTCGTCCCTCAGGGTGAGCTCGATCAGATAAGCGCCGGGCTTGAGCGGCGGTAGCGGTAGGGCGATCGACGCGTGCACTTCGTGGCGCTGGGTTCGTCCCTGCCATTCGAGCCGAACGAAGTCGTCCGACTTCGCCAGGATCAGACCGCCGGGGGTGCGAATTTCGATGTCGGCGGCGACGGCTGATTGATACGCGTCGCCGGTCGCCATGTAGGCAAATCCGAACGGCTCCAAGTAGATGGTCATGGTTTCGCCGGTTTCGAACGGCGCATCCGACCGTGGCGTGTAGTTGGCGTAACCCTCCACCGCATCGGCGAAGACGGCGGTGCTGAGTTGGAGCGGCGATTGCACCCAGAAGGCGTCGGCTGAACGGTCGAAAGCCGAAAGCGCCGGCGCGGCATAACCACGAGACAACAGGGTTTCAGCCCGCGCCGCCTGGTCGACGATCTCGCCAGACACGGCGGGTACCGTGAACACGAGACCGATGGCCAAGCTTATGGTTGACCGGAGTGTTGCCGGACCCATCTCACCCCCTGATTGTCGTGCGCGCTCACCGATCAAGCGATGCGCCGCAGCAAAATCATAGCCAAATCATTGAATTCCGGTTTGTTCCACAAGCGTCAAGCTAAAAAAACAGGCGGACGCTATGCGACGTCCTGCTCAAGCCACGCCTGTCGCTTGCGGTAGATGGTCGAAGGATTGATCTGAAGGGCAGCCGCAGCACGCTGGATGTTGCAGTCGAACGCCGCGAGCGCGGTTTCGATAATCCGCCGTTCCTGCTCGCGAAACGGAAGTATTGGCCCATCGGCTTCGGCCATGGGAACGGCGACGTCTAGCAGGCTGTCGGGCAGCATGTCGGTGGTGACCAAGCCGCCGTCGTGGAGCACGACGACCTGGCGAATGACGTTTTCCAGTTGGCGGACATTGCCGGGCCACGGGCAAGCCTCCAACGTCGCGGCGGCGGCGGGATGAAAATCCCGAAAGCTGCGTCCTTCCTCCTCGGCGAAGCGTCTCAGAAAGCGCTCGGCCAGCGCCAGGATGTCGCCCCGCCGGTCTCGCAAGGGGGGCAGATGGATCGGCAGGACGTGCAGCCGATAGAACAAATCCGCCCGGAACCGTCCGGCATCGACTTCGTCCTGAGGGTTCCGGTTGGTCGCCGAAACGACGCGAACATCGACCTGCTTTTCGTCGGTGCCCCCGACCCGGCGAAACCGACCGGTCTGGACGAAGCGCAGCAACTTGGCCTGAAGCGGCAGATGCATCTCGGCGATTTCGTCGAGGAAGAGCGTGCCACCATCCGCGAGTTCGGCCGCGCCGGCCCGATCGTCGGACGCCCCGGTGAAGGCGCCGCGGACGTGCCCGAAGATCTCGCTCTCGATTAACTCTGCGGGAATGGCGCTGCAGTTGATCGCCACGAACGGCCGATGGCCGAGCCCCGCTTCGGCATGAATCGCGGCCGCGCAGAGCTCCTTGCCCGTTCCACTTTCGCCGGTTATAAACACCGGCGCCCGCGAGCCAGCCATCCGCTGGATCTGCCCGTAGATCGCCTGCATCACGGCGGACTGGCCGACAAAGCCGGCGAAATCCGTCGCATTTGTCTCGACCTTTGTTTCGTTGGGCCCCGGCGTATTGCGACGTTCCGTTTGCCAGGAGGCGACTGCGGTCTCGAGGCCGGCAATCAAGGCCTTAGCGCCGATCGGCTTGGGCAGGAAATCGATAGCACCCGCCTTCACCGCGGCGACCGCGACATTGAGGGACCCCGCGGCACTGGTCGCGATCAGCCGGGGCGCTGCCTGCACGATGTCGGCGATGCGGTGCGGCCCGCCGACGGTTTCGACATCCGCAATCAGGACGGCCTTTGAAAGACTGCGGCCCGCAGCGGCCAGGTCGCTGGGCGTCTCGCATCCGGCGACCCGATACCGGCTCCCGTCCCGACCCGCGATCATGTCGATCAGCACGCGCCGCTGGCTCGGGTCTCGGTCGACCACGAAGACATCGATAGGCTGAGGCAGTCGATTGTGGTCTGGCACCGCGACCCTGCATTGGTTCGGCGCGATCACGCCCGGTCGTGATGATCGGGAAATAGGGTAAACGAACCGTTCAGAAATGCGGTCTGTTCATCGCCTTGCCGGTTGACGCCGCCACCATGACCCGGTAGCCGCCGTCCTCATGACCGCCAATCGCCCTCCGCCGCGAATCCGCGGTCTTTCTGAGATCGTTGACGACTACACCTGCATCCTCTGCGATGCGTGGGGTGTGATCCATAACGGGGTTATGGCTCACGAGCCGGCGCTCGATGCGCTGCGAAAGTGCCGGGCGGCGGGGCGGCATGTCGTGATCGTGACTAATGCACCGCGCCCGAAAGAGCAGGTGCTGGCGCAATTCGCGCGCCATGGCGTCGATGACAGAACGTTCGATGACATCATCACCTCCGGCGGGGTTGCACGAGGCTTTCTTGTCGAACGTCCCGGCCTCAAAGTCGTCCATTTCGGTCCGGATCGGGACCTTCCAACCTACGATGGCCTGGACATCGAAATTGTCGATGCCGCCGACGCCGAGTTGGTTTCCTGCACCGGGCTGCCGGACGATACGACCGAAACGCCCGAGGACTACGCTGATCACTACGCCCGTTGGCTCGATCTCGGTTTGCCGATGGTGTGTGCCAATCCCGACAAGGTGATCAAGCGTGGCGACAGCTTGGTCTGGTGTGCCGGGGGCGTGGCTGACGCCTATCGGGAACTTGGCGGCGAAACGATCCTCCTCGGCAAACCGCATCGGCCGATCTTCGATACGGCTCTCGCGCGGTTTTCGGACCTGGCCGGCACCGGGGTTTCCGGCAATGACGTTCTGGTCGTTGGCGATTCGCTGGAAACCGATCTCCGCGGCGCTACGGACGTCGGCCTCGATGCTCTTTTCGTGACCGCCGGGATTCATGCGGACCGGTTTGGTCCGCACGAGGACCCGGATGCAAGCAAAGTCGCCGGCGCGCTCGACGAGGCCGGGCTCAGCGTTCGGGCGTTCATTCCCCACCTCGCCTGGTAGATCGCACCCGTGGCCGTCTTGACCGGTTCCGCGTGAGCGGTCAGGTTGCGCCGCGTTTCTCGGACCTTGAATGATGCCTGACACCGCCGAAGCCTTGCGACACGGCCTTCCCACCTATCCGCTCGACGGTGTGCCACCGGAGATGAAAGGCGGCGCGGTCGCTATCGGCAACTTTGATGGCGTTCACCGCGGTCATGCCGCCCTCATACGCCGTGCCGTCGAGAGCGCCCATGGCAGCGGATCGCCAGCACTTGTTCTGACCTTCGATCCCCATCCGCGGACGTTCTTTCGCCCGGATGAGCCGGTGTTCGTTCTCACCCCGCCGCCGGCACGCGCCCGGCTGATGACTGCTCTCGGTGTGGATGCAGTCGTGACGGCGCGGTTCGATAAGGCGTTTTCGCAGCTCGACCCCGAAACGTTCGAAGAGAACGTACTTGCCGGAGACCTCGCCGCTCGCTCGGTGATCGTCGGTGAGGGATTTCGCTTTGGCCGTGGGCGCGCGGGAACCGCGGGGCGCCTAGCCGCTGGTGGCGAGCGGCTCGGTTACGGCGTATCGGTGGTTGGACCCGTCACCGACGAGGCTGGCGCCCGCGTGTCCTCTTCGGCCATTCGGACTGCTCTGACTGCCGGCGATATCGAACAGGCGAACCGGCTTCTCGGCTATCGCTGGTTCGTTATCAGCACCGTCGTTCATGGGGAGAAACGTGGGCGCGAGTTGGGTTTCCCGACCGCCAACATGCATCTGGCGACGAACTGCCGGCTCCGTCATGGCATCTACGCGGTCACTCTGGCGCGGAACGACGGCGTCCGGCGCCCCGGCGTCGCCAGCTACGGCCGTAGACCGCAGTTCGACGACGGGCCGCCGCTCCTTGAAGTGTTCGTTTTCGACTATGACCAAGAGTTCTACGGCGAGGACATCATCGTCAGCTTCCACCGCTGGATCCGGCCAGAACGCAAATTTCCCAGCGTTGACGCCCTCATCGACGCGATGCATCAGGATTGCACCGATGCCCGGGCGATCCTGTCGACTGCAGCGCCCGGGAGCGCGTTGGACGAGGCGCTCGCCGGTGTTGGATTGTGATCTGGTTGTCGGCAACACCTGTATCCTGTAGGTGTTTCAGCATGTTCCGCCGGAATTTTGCCGATTTCTTCACCGATTGGTGGGAATCGTTGGGTCGGAGCGACCGAAGGGGGATACCGCCGGGATGATCAGGGTAATGCCGAAAAACGGAGCGGCCGCCGGCGTTTTGGTGATGGCGATCGTTCTCGGCGGTTGCACGACCTATGGGACGGGCGTCACGCCTGGCAAGCAGACGGTCAAGGATATCACCGGTCTAGTGAGCCTCGGCGCCAGCAACAGAAGCGATCCGATCGAATACAGCCCGCGTCCCGGGATCGTGGCGCCGCCCTCGGCCGACACGCTGCCCAAACCCGGCGAAACCGCGACGGCCGCGAACTGGCCGAACGATCCAGACGAAGCTGAGAAACAGCGCCTGGCGAACCGACCGGCCAAGTCGGCGGAGACCCAGGAAGATGTCCTGAGGGATCCCGGCTTCCGGCTGCCGTCGAAGCCCGTAACGGTGCGTAGGAGCAGCAAGGATCCGAACAGCGCCGAAGAGCAGTGGCGGCAGATGCAAGGGGCGAAAGACGAGGCGGAGAAGCTGTTCGCGCGTGCCAAATCCGGACGGGCGGGCGCCGTCGATGCCGAGGGCAATCCGGTCCGCACCCGCCTGGACGAGCCGCCGGCGAACTATCGGGTCCCCGATCCGACGGCGCCGGAGGAGTTCGCGGCCGCCGAGGATGAGAAATGGTGGCAGTTCTTCCGGAAGAAGAAGCCGGCTCAGCCGGCCGAGCCGACGCCGGAGGCCGGCGAAACGGCTGAAGCAGAGGACCCGGAAGCCGCGGCCCCTGCCGACAGCTGATCGCGGTTCATCGCCTTTCGGCAAAGAACCGACGTAACAGCGCGGCCGATTCGCTCTCCGCGATGCCGGAGTAGACCTCCGGCGCATGGTGGCATGTACCGAGCGAGAAAAACCGAGGACCGTGGTCGACACCACCGCTTTTCGGGTCGTCGGCGCCAAAGTAGAGCCGTCGAATGCGCGCGAACGAAATCGCCGCGGCGCACATTGCGCACGGTTCGAGCGTCACATAGAGGTCTGCGCCGGTCAGCCGCTGTGACCCGACGGCGCCGGCAGCGGCGCGGATAACCAACATTTCGGCATGGGCGGTGGGATCGTCGCGCTCAATCGTCCGGTTGCCGTCGCGGGCGATGATCGCGCCGTCGAGGACCACTGCGGCACCGACCGGGACCTCGCCGCGGTCCATCGCCGCGCGGGCTTCCGCAAGCGCAATGTCCATCGGCGTTTCCGGGTCGGTCAAGGCTACCATCTCTCGCCCCGCTGGAATGCCTCTGCTATAGCGCGACAATGGTCTCGGATACCACGACACAGCCACCGCCCGAGGGCGAGCGAATCGCCAAAGTGCTTGCCCGCGCTGGGCTTTGCTCGCGGCGCGACGCGGAGCGATGGATCGCTGATGGCCGGGTCAGCGTCAACGGTTCGGTGCTGACCTCGCCGGCGCGCAATGTCGGGCCGGGGGACCGGATCGCGGTGGACGGGGAGCCGCTGCCGCAACGGGAACGCACGCGTTTGTGGCTCTACAACAAGCCGCGCGGGCTGGTGACCACGGCGCGCGATCCGGAGGGAAGACGGACGGTTTTTCAAGCACTTCCGGACGATCTGCCGCGAGTGATGGCGGTTGGGCGGCTCGATATCAACACTGAGGGGCTGTTGCTGCTCACCAATGATGGCGGTTTGAAGCGGGTTTTGGAGCTGCCGTCGACCGGCTGGCTGCGTCGATATCGGGTCCGGGCGCACGGCGTGGTCGACCCTAACGCATTGGAATCGTTGAGAGAAGGCGTCGCGGTCGATGGTGTGCTCTTTGGCCCGGTTGAAGCAGCGATCGACCGGGTACAGGGCGCCAATACCTGGCTGACGGTTGGGCTGCGCGAGGGCAAGAACCGGGAGGTGAAGCGCATCCTCGAACATCTGGGCCTTGCCACTAACCGATTGATTCGTTTGTCGTTTGGTCCGTTCCAACTCGGCGATCTGGAGACCGGGGCGGTGCGCGAAATCCGCGGCAAGGTGCTCCGCGATCAGCTCGGCACCAAGCTCGCAGCACAGGCCGGGGCCGACTTCGATGCACCCCTGCGACGCCCCGCGACACCCCCTCCGACACTACCGCGACGCCCTCGAAATGCGCATCGTCGGCGGTGAGACACGGGGGCGACGCCTGGTGTCGCCCGCGACGCTTTCGATTCGGCCGACCTCCGATCGTCTCCGCGAGACGTTGTTCGATATCCTCCTCCATCGCTACAGCGATCCGGTCACCGGAGCGCGGGTGCTCGATCTGTTCGCCGGAACCGGGGCGCTCGGTCTTGAAGCGCTGTCGCGGGGGGCGGACTTCGCCCTGTTCGTCGAGGAGGACGCGACCGCTCGCGGGCTGATTCGCCGCAACATCGAAACGGTCGGCGCTACCGGGACCACAAAGGTCTATCGCCGGGATGCGACCCGGCTCGGCGCCTTGAGCGGGCTTGCGCCCTTCTCGCTGGTGTTTGCCGATCCGCCTTACGCCAAGGGGCTGGGCGAGCGGGCGCTTAGCGCCGCGCTCGGCGGCGGATGGCTGACACCGGAGGCGCTGTGCATCCTGGAGGAACGGCGCTCAGCCGAGATCGCCGAGATCGAAGGCCTCGAGGTCTGCGAGACCCGACCGGTCGGCGAGTCGCAGCTCGTGTTTCTTAAGCGATTGTAATCATCCGGCAACTGGCCTTCGCACTCGGCCTCTCCTATATCGAGGGTTCGTCACGCGCGACCGACCACAGGAGAAGACGCTGATGATCCGACGAGCCTGGGCCGCCATTCCCTTTGTTCTGGCCTGGGCGATCGGCCATTCAGCGGCGATAGCGGCGCCGACCTTTGCCGACCAAGTCGAATCGTTTTTCCTCGACAACGGCCTTCAGGTCGTCGTGATTCCCGATCATCGCGCGCCGATCGTCACCCACATGATCTGGTACAAGGTCGGGGCCGCCGACGAACCGCCGGGGAAATCCGGGATCGCTCATTTCCTCGAGCATCTCATGTTCAAGGGCACAGAGAACCATCCGGACGGCGAGTTCTCCGAGATGATCAACTCGGTCGGCGGCCGCGAGAACGCCTTCACCAGCGCCGACGCTACCGTTTACCACCAAACTGTCGCCAAGCAGCATCTCGAGCTGATGATGGCGTTCGAAGCCGATCGTATGGCCAACCTCGTGCTGACGGATGAGGAAGTCGCCACCGAGCGGGGTGTCATCCTCGAGGAGTGGCGAACCCGGACCGACAATGAGCCCTCGTCGCAACTCAGTGAGGCGATCGGTTCGACACTGTTCCAGAACAGCGGCTACGGTATTCCGATCATCGGCTGGGCCCATGAGATGGCGACCCTCGACCGCGAGGATGCGCTGGCATTCTACGATCGCTTCTACACCCCCAGCAACGCCATCGTCATCGTCGCCGGCGATGTGATGCCGGACGAGGTGCGAACCCTTGCAGAGGGGACCTATGGGCAGGTAGCGCAGCGGGCCGAGCCCGAACGGTTCCGGCCCCGCGAGCCCGAGCCGCTCGCGGCACGAACGGTGACGCACGAGGATCCGCGCGTGACCCAGCCGATGGTTCAGCGCGTCTATCTGGCGCCGTCCTATGCCACTGCCGAGCCGGGCGAGGCGGTCGCTCTCGACATCCTCGCCGATATCCTCGGCTCCGGTCCGACCAGCCGCCTCTATGGCGATCTGGTTATCGATGACGGTATCGCGACCGCAGCCAGCGTCTATTATCGGGCCAATGCTTTCGGCGACACGATATTCTGGGTGTTCGGCATTCCGCGCGGCGATGTCGACCTCGATACGCTAATGGCGGAGATCCAAGCCACAATCGCCGACATAGCCGCCAACGGCGTCACCGACGAAGAACTCGAACGGGCCAAACACCGGGTTCGGGCCGCCGCCATTTTCGCCCAGGACAGCCATGCATCGCTCGCCCGCGTGTTCGGCACGGCACTGGTCGCCGGTCAGACGATCGAAGACGTTCAGGCCTGGCCAGCCGAAGTCGAGATGGTGACATCAGACGAGATTGCCGCAGTGGCGCGCAAATACCTCATCCCAGAACGATCGGTCACGGGCTACCTGATCGGCAGCACCGAGGAGGGTCGTTCCTGATGCTTGGACTTCTGTCGATCAAGACCAACCGGTTGGCCCTGCTGGCCGGCCTTGTCGCGACCGCTGTGGTTGGCTCTTCGAGCGCGAATGCCACGTCGATCGAGCGGGTGGTGAGCCCGGGCGGCATCGAAGCCTGGCTCGTCCAGGAAGACGCCGTGCCGCTGATCGCCATGTCGTTCGCTTTTGTCGGAGGGACGGCGCAGGACCCGGCCGACAAGCCCGGCGTCGCCAACATGCTCTCCGGCCTGCTCGACGAAGGCGCCGGGCCGCTCGATAGCGAGGCGTTTCAACTGGCGCTCACCGATAACAGCATCAGCCTGTCGTTCGATGCCGGCCGCGACACGTTCCGCGGGTCGGTGCGCGCCCTGATCGAAGACAAAGACGAGGCGGCCCGGCTGCTCGAGCTGGCACTGACCGAGCCGCGCTTCGATCCGGAGCCGGTTGAACGTATTCGCGCGCAGATCCTGACCAATATCCGCGCCGACGAGAACGATCCGGGTGAACAAGCCGGCACGGCGCTTATGAAGGCGTTGTTCCCCGATCATCCATATGGCCAGCCGAGCGAAGGCACCGCCGACAGCGTCGCCGCGATCACCGTTGAAGACCTGCGGACCTATTTCGGCAAGATCGTCGCGCGCGACAATCTGAAGATCGCCGTCGTCGGCGCCATCAACGCTGAATCGCTGGCCCCTCTACTCGACGAGGTTTTCGGCGACCTGCCGCCCAAGGCGAACCGCGTTGGGCTTGCCGACGTGGATCCGGAGGTCGGCGACAGTATCGATATTCCGATGGCGATCCCCCAGACCCTGATCCAGTTAGCCGGCAACGGGATGCAGCGGGACGATCCGGATTTCGTTGCCGCCTCGGTCGCCAGTTACATTCTCGGCGGCGGCGGCTTCACCTCGCGCCTCTACGAAGAAGTCCGCGAGGAGCGTGGCCTGGCCTACTCCATTTCGCTCGGTCTCGCGCCACTCGACAATAGCGGGCTGGTCTTCGTCAGCACCTCAACGCGCAGTGACCAGGCCGATGCAGTGGTGGCGCTGATCGAGAACGAAATCAGCCGCTTCGCCAAGGAAGGCCCGACCGAGCAGGAACTTGCCGACGCCAAGGCCTATCTGATCGGCTCGTATCCGCTTCGCTTCGATACCTCCCGCTCGATCGCCAGCCAGCTTCTGGCGATTCAGCTCGACAATTTGGGGATCGATTATGTTGATCGCCGCAACGACCTAATCTCGGCGGTGACTATTGACGACGTTCGCCGCGCGGCTGCGCGTCTGTTCGGTGAGGGCGACATGACGATCGTCCGCGTCGGCCAGCCAACTGGGTGACGTCGCCGATGTTGCCGGATCAGCGAGACGGCAACGATCCCACGATCGGCCTCGCCCTCGGCGGGGGCGCTGCGCAGGGCTTCGCCCACGTCAGCGTCCTCGAGGCCCTCGACGAAATGGGGGTAAGGCCGACGGCCATCGTGGCGACCTCGATGGGCGCGGTCATCGGCGCCGCCTACGCCGCGGGCATGAGCGGCGCGGACATCCGGCATTACGTTACCGATTTGCTGAGCGACCGTTCGCGGTTCATCAGTCGCCTGTGGCAGCTTAGGCCGAGGGCAATCAGGGAAATAAGCATCGGCCTCGGACAGTCTGATCTCGAACGCGTTCTCGAGTCATTTCTGCCGGACAATGTCCCCGAAGCGATGTCGGCGCTGCCCATATCCTTCAAGACGGTCGCGACTGACTATTACTCCGGCGACGAAGTGGTGATCGAGCGCGGACCGCTGATCCGGGCGATCGCAGCCTCCGCTGCGGTGCCGTTGCTGTTCCGTCCGGTGGTTGCCGAGGGGCGGGTGCTGGTCGATGGTGGTCTGTCCAATCCGGTCCCGTTCGATCGCTTGTCGGGCGTGGACTTCGTTATCGCCGCCGATGTGATCACAGAACCGACCGGCACACCGTCGCGTGTGCCCGGGGCGATCGAGTCGCTGTTTGGCGCCGCCTCGCTGCTGATGCGAGCGCTGATGATGGAGAAGGCCAAGGGGGACCGGAAGCCGGACGTCCTGATCCGGCTTCCGACCACGACATCGCATATCCTCGACTTCACGAAGGCGATCGCGATCATGGAGGAGAGCGCGACCGCGAAGGACGCGGTCAAGCGGACAATCGAGTCGGCCCTCCGCCGGCAGGACGCCGCGGCGTGACGGTGGAACGGTTCGGGCTGGCTCTGAGCGGTGGGGGCGCCCGCGGCTTCGCCCATATCCCGGTTCTGGAAGCCCTCGACGAGATGGGCGTGCGGCCGTCGATCATCACCGGCACGTCGATCGGCGCGATCATGGGTGCCGGCTACGCCGCCGGGATGAGCGGTGCGGACATCCGCGACTACGCGGTCAGTCTGTTCACCAACCGTACCGAGGTGTTGTCACGGCTATGGCGGCTGAGGCCGAAGCGAGTGAAGGACTGGTTCACCGATGCGGGGCCCGCGATCGGCCAGATCGATGCCCGGCGGACGATGGAAACCTTCCTGCCCGAGGGGCTGCCGCTGTCGTTCGACGATCTTCGCATTCCGCTGAAGGTGGTCGCCACGGACTTCTACGGCTGGGACGCGGCGAGCCTCGAAACCGGCCCGCTCCATCCGGCGCTCGCCGCTTCGGCCGCGCTGCCAATCGTGTTCCGTCCGGTGCGGCTCGCTGGCCGGGTGCTGATCGATGGCGGGATCACCAATCCGCTGCCGTTCGACCTGATCGAAGACGATGTCGATCTGGTGATGGCGGTCGACGTGGTCGGCGGGCCGGTCTCGTCCGGTGACCGACTGCCGGGGTCGATGGAAGCGATGTTCGGTGCGACCCAACTGCTGATGCAGTCGCTGATGGCGGAGAAGATGCGTGGATCGCGCCCGCCGGACATCCTCATTCGCCCGCCGGTCGGGGCGCGGGTGCTTGAGTTTCTGAAAGTCCGCAAGATCGTGGCGCGGGCCGAGCCGGCCAAGGACGAGGTCAAGCGATTGCTCGACCGAGCGCTGTCAGCGTCAGTTGTTGGCGGTTGAACCGCGCCGGGCCGGCAGCAGCCCCGCAATCGCGGCGCGCAACGATCGCCGCGGCCGCTCCTCGCCGAGCCGGCCGATCACCCGGTAACAGACCACCATCGCGGCGATGCCGAACGGGACGCCGCCGATCATGAAGCCAGCAACCACCCCGTCGCCGCCGGCGATCTGGCCGCCGACCCAGATGAACGGCGCCGCGCCAAGGGTCACGCGACCCCAGTTGAAGAGGGTCGATAGCGTCGCGTAGCCAAGATTGTTGAAGGCGGCGTTGGAGACGAACAGGCCGCCAGCAAAGACGAAGGTGATCGCGAGATAGGTGCAGAACGCCTCGACGATGTCGGCGGCTTCGCCGGTCAGCCGGAAACCGCTGACGATCAGCGATTGAGCGACGAGCAGCAGGGCCGAGACCGCCACAACGTAGATGGTGCTGACGGTCAGCGCATCGTTCATGGCGCCTCGGACGCGGTGATAGGCCTCGGCGCCATAGTTCTGGGCGAGCACCGGCCCGACCGCGCCAGCCAATGCGAACAGGCCGCCGAAGGCGACCGGGATCAGCCGCGAGACCACCGTCCAGCCGGCGACCGCCTCATCGCCGAACGGCGCGATGGCGGCGGTGACGTAGCCGTTGCCGACCGGGGTGGCGATGTTGGTGAGGATCGCCGGGCCGCCGATCGCTGCGAGCGGGCGGAAATCGCGGAGCGTATGGGCCAGTGTCGGACGGGCGATGAGCTTGTGATGGACGAGCAGGGCGTGGAGGGCATAGGCGACCATGGCGATGCGGGCGGCGACCGCGGCGATCGCCGCGCCGGGCACGCCCCAACCGAGCGCCAGGATCAGGAGTGGATCGAGGGCGGCGACCACCAGGCCATAGGTCAAAGTGGTGAACATCGACCGGCGGGCGTCGCCGACGGCGCGCAGCAGTCCGGTGAGGCACATACCGAGCGCCAGGATTGGGGTGGTCGGCATCACGATCCACATGAACAGCGCGGCGACCGCATGGGTCTCGCCGCGGGCGCCGATCAGGTGGACCATGCCGTCGACGAAGGGCAGGGTGGCGAGCGTCGCGCCGCCGGTGATCACCAGCATCCAGACGATGGAGGAGCCGGCGAGCTCGCGGGCACCCTGCCGGTCTTCACGGCCGAGGGCCTTGGCCACCAGGGCTGTGGCGGCGATCATCACGCCGATGGCGACGGAGGTGTAGAAGAAGAGGAGCGTGGTGGCGTAGCCGACCGCCGCGGTGAGGCTCGGATCGCCGAGCAGGGAGATGTAGAACAGGTTGATGAAATCGATGGCGAACAGTGCCACCAGGCCGGCCGCGCCGGCACCGGCCATGACCAGCACGTGACGCATGGTCGATCCGGTGACGAAGCGAGCTTTCTCGGGCGCCGGACCGGCGTCGGGTTCTGCCATGGATGGCCCTGGGTTCGCCGGTTGGTCGATCCGGTCGACGATGGTGTCGTTTCATATGGCGCGGACCGACCGTGAGGGCAAATTGACGTGATGTCGCTTGCCCCGAAACCGCGCTGGCCATAGATGGAAGCCCTAGGAGCCCCCATGACCCAGATTCTCGATCAATCCGACCTGACCGACCGCGCTGCACAACTCGTCGAGGCGGCCCGCAAAGCCGGCGCCGATGCCGCCGACACCATATGCGTGCGGGGCGTGTCGCTGTCGGTGGAAATGCGGCTCGGCAAGACCGAGGAGACCCGGCGGGCGGAGGGCGACGATTTCACGCTACGGGCGTTCGTTGGCAAGCGCTCCGCCACGGTGTCTGCCAATGTACTCGCCGATCCGGCGGAACTCGCCGAGCGCGCCGTAGCGATGGCGCGGGTGGCGCCGGACGACCAATTCGCCGGCCTCGCCGACGCCGATCGGCTCGCCACCGACACCGAGAGCGACGCCCTCGACCTGCTCGACGAGACCGTGCCGCCGGCGTCCGAACTGACCGAGGCGGCGCTCGCCGCGGAAGACGCGATGCGGGCGGTCGACGGGGTCACCAATTCCGGCGGCGCCAGTGCCGGCTGGTCGCTCGGCGGCATGGTGCTCGCCACCTCGCACGGCTTCGTCGGTTCGTACCTCGCCTCCCGTTTCAGCCTGTCGGCGTCGGCGATCGCCGGCAGCGGTACGGCGATGGAGCGCGACTACTGGTACGACATGCGCACCCACAAGGCCGATCTCGCAGCGCCCGAGGAAATCGGGCGGATCGCCGGCGAACGGACCGTGCGGCGGCTCAATCCGCATCAGTACGATACCGGCACGGCGACGGTGGTGTTCGATCCGCGGGTTGCGACCGGGCTGATCGGCAATCTCGCCGGCGCGATCAACGGCTCGGCGATCGCCCGGAAGACCAGCTTCCTCCGGGAAAAACTGGGCGAGGCGGTGTTCGATGCCGGCGTGACGATCACCGACGATCCGTTCCGGCGCCGGGGGCTGGCGTCCCGGCCGTTCGACGGCGAGGGGGTGCGCCCCGAGGCGCTCGACCTGATCAAGGACGGAGTGCTGACCACCTGGTTGCTCGATTCGGCAACAGCCCGCGAACTCGGGCTCGCCACCAACGGTCACGCGGGGCGGCACAGCGGCAACCCGTCGCCAGGGTCGACCAACCTGACGCTGCTGCCTGGGCCCAAGACGCCGGAGGCGCTGATGGCGGAGATCGGCGACGGGCTCTACATCACGGAGATGATCGGTCACGGCGCCAATCTGGTGACCGGCGACTACAGTCGGGGCGCCGCCGGTTTTGCGATCCGCGGCGGCAAGCTCGCCGAGCCGGTCAGTGAGATCACCGTGGCGGGGAACCTGACCGACATGTTCCGGCGTCTCGCTCCCGCGTCCGATCTCGAGTACCGCTTCTCCACCAATGCGCCGACCGTCGCCATCGAGGGCATGACGGTGGCCGGGCGCTGACGGTGGCCGACGCGACCCATGATGGGGATGTCGCGCTGCTGAAAGAGGCGGGCGCCGAAGCCGCGCGCATCGCGCTTTCCTTTTTCCGCAAGGACCCGGAAGTCTGGACCAAGGACGGCGGCTCGCCGGTGAGCGAGGCGGACCTTGCCGTCGACAAGTTCCTGAAGACCACGCTGTGCGGGGCTCGTCCGGACTACGGCTGGCTGTCGGAGGAGTCCGCCGATAACCCCGATCGCCTCGAGCGATCGCACGCATTCGTGGTCGACCCCATCGATGGCACCAAGGCGTTCGTCAGGGGCAGCGAGGATTGGACGGTTTCGCTGGCGGTGGTGAACGAGGGCCGGCCCGTGGCTGCGACGCTCATCGCCCCCGCCGTCGAGAAAACATGGTGGGCGACAGCGGAGGGTGGCACTTACGAGAATGGCGGCAGGCTAGCGGCCGCCCATCCGAAGACCCTGGCCAACGCCCGCTGGGTCACACCGCGGCGGTTCATCCCTCGGATCGAGGGGGTGACCGGGCCGATTCGGCGGAAGTACGTGAACTCGCTGGCGTATCGCCTTGCATTCGTTGCCGAAGGTGAAGTCGACGCAGCCATCGTCAGCGCCGATTCGCGGGACTGGGACCTTGCGGCTGCGGACCTTTTGGTGCAGGAAGCCGGGGCGCGGCTGACCGACCTTTCGGGCGACCTACTGCGCTACAATCAACGGGACACCTGTCGTCCTATGCTCGTGGCCTCGGTTCCTGAGGTTTTCGGGCAAATCGTCGACATTGTCGGGGACGCCCGGTGAGCGAGGACGGAAGGAGCCGGGTGGCAGCGATGGCCGATACACATACCGACGGCAACAATCCCACACCACAACTCCTCCATCTCGTTTTCGGCGGCGAACTCGCGGACATCGAAGGGATTCGCTTCACCGACCTGGCGGCGCTCGACGTGGTCGGCATCTTTCCGAACTACGCCACCGCTTACGATGCCTGGAGGGCGAAGGCCCAGGCGACGGTAGACAATGCGCGGATGCGTTACTTCATCGTTCATCTCCATCGCCTGCTCGATCCGGAGACCGACTCGGCTCCAGCGACCGGGTCCTGAGATCAGGCAGCTAGGCTTCCGACATCCGGGTGGTGAATGGTCGACTCGCTTAACCGAACCGAAACCGAAGCGCGGACAAAACCGGCCGAACCGCCGGCTCCGGTCGCCGCGAGAAATCAGCCAGCGGCGAAGCGAAACCGCCGCAAGCCGCGCCTGTCGACCCGGGTGCTGCGAAGCCCTTCCGTCCAACGATCCATCGCCGGGCTCGTCGCCGGATATCTGCGCCTCGTCAATCGCACGAGCCCGATCAGCTTCGATCCGCCCGACGCCTACGCTCGCTATGTTCCCCGAGCACCAGTGATCTTCACCATGTGGCACGGTCAGCACTTCATGCTGCCGTTCGCCCGCATCTTCGATTTCGACGCGCGGGTGCTGATCTCGCGACATCACGACGGCGAGATCAATGCTCTGGTCGCGCAGAAACTGGGCATCAGGACGATCCGCGGTTCCACAGCGCGCAATCCATCGCGGATGCTGGAGAAGGGCGGCATGGCCGGGTTCATGGAGATGCGGGCGGCCCTCGAGGAGGGCGCCTGTGTAACGATGACCGCCGACATCTCCAATCTCGCCGCGCGTCGGGCCGGCAAGGGTGTCGTCGCGCTCGCCAAGGCGAGCGGCCGGCCGATCCTGCCGCTCGCCTACGCCTCAAGCCGTCGGATCGACGTGACCAGCTGGGACCGGGCGACCATCAACCTGCCGTTCAGCCGCGCTGTCTGCGCGATCGGAACGCCGATCGATGTGGCGACCGACGCTGACACTGAGACGCTGGAGTCGGCACGGCGGGCGGTCGAAGCGTCGCTCAACGAGGCGACCGAACGCGCCTATCGGATGGTCGATGGCGGCAATGCCTGAAGCGCCGAAACCCCTTGCCCTGACGCTCTACCGTGCCCTCGGCAGCATCATGGGTTGGCCCTTCACACCGCTGATGCTGGCGTACCGGGTGTCGCGCGGTAAGGAGGTGCGCGCACGCCTGGGCGAACGGTACGGCCGGGCCTCGGCCCCTCGTCCAGAGGGGTCCGTCGTCTGGATCCATGCGGCGAGCGTTGGCGAAACCAATGCGGTCATGCCGCTGATCAGGCGGCTGACCGCCACCGGCCGCTCCGTCGTCTTCACAACGATCACCGTGACTGCCGCCAAGGTCGCGAGCGAGAAGCTGCCGCCGGGCGCCGTTCACCAGTTCTCGCCGATCGACATCCGCCGCTACGTTCGCGCCTTTCTCGACCACTGGCGTCCGGACATGGCGATGTTCGTCGAGTCGGAACTGTGGCCGGAAGCGATCGTCACGCTTGAAGAGAAGGGGATCCCGCTCACCGTCATCAACGGCCGACTATCGCAACGCTCCTTCGAAGGCTGGAAGCGTCACGAAAAGGTCGCCGCCGCGATATTCTCCCGGATCAGCGTCTGTCTGGCCCAATCGGAGAAGGATGCCGAGCGGTATGCGTCTCTCGGCGTTCCCAACGTCTCGGTCTCGGGAAACCTGAAGTTCGATTCGCCGCTCCTCGGTGTCATTCCAGATGCGATGGAAGACCTCGCGGCGCAGATCGCCGACCGGCCGGCTTGGCTGGCGGCTAGTACCCACCACGGCGAGGAGGAAAGCATCGCGCGCGCGCACGCGACGATGGCGAAAGCGCTGCCGCGACTTCTTACGATTATTGTGCCGCGCCATCCGCACCGCGGCGTGGAAGTCGCTGAGATGCTGGCCAGCCGCGGACTGCGCGTTGCGCGTCGGGACGCCGGCGAACGGATCGGTTCGGAGACCGACATTTATGTCGCCGACACGCTCGGCGAACTCGGGCTGTTCTACCGGCTTGCACCGGTCGCCTTCGTCGGTGGATCGCTGATCGCGCATGGTGGTCAGAACCCGATCGAGCCGGTGGGCCTGGGGACGGCGGTGCTGCATGGACCTCACGTCCAGAACTTCCATCAGGTTTACGAAGCCCTCGACGCGGCGCTGCCGATGGGGCAGGTGGCCGACGCCGATGCGCTCGCCAGGCAGGCGCAGGCATTGCTCGGCGATCCCGACCTGCGCAAACAATACGTCTCCACGGCGCAGGCGGCGCTTGAACCTTTCGGTGGCGCACTGGACCGGACGGTGGATGCGCTCCATCCCCTGCTGGCCAACAGGCGGGCGGTCGACGCCGAGCGGCTCGAACCGGTTCGGTGAAGACGGCGCCTGCCTTCTGGTGGCGGGACCGGCCAACCCTCGCCGCACGGGCTCTCTGGCCGCTTTCAAAGATGTGGGCGCGTAGTGCGGCGCGGCGGATGGCGCGGTCCGCCAAGTTCCGCCCGCCGGTTCCGGTCATTTGCGTCGGCAACTTCGTCGTCGGCGGTGCCGGTAAGACGCCGACCGCGATCGCGCTGGCGCACCGGGCGCGGAACCTCGGTTTCAGGCCGGGCTTTCTGGCGCCGGGCTATGGCGGCTCGGCACGTGGTCCGCTGCTGGTTACCGCGGAGCATCGTTCGGCGGATGTCGGCGACGAACCGCTGCTGTTGGCGGCCGTGGCGCCGACGGCGGTCGGGCGCGACCGTGCCGCCTCGGCTCGGCTTATGCTCGACCACGGCATCAACCTCATCATCATGGATGACGGGTTCCAAAATCCGTCGCTTGCGAAGGACATCACCCTGGTCTGTGTCGATGCGGGCGCCGGCAGCGGCAACGGCCTGGTCCTGCCCGCCGGCCCGTTGCGCGCGCCCCTCGACGTGCAGCTCCAGCGCTCGGACGCGCTTCTGGTAATCGGTGATGGCGATCGCGCTGAACCGCTGGTGCGGACCGCTGCCCGGCAGGGCCGCTCGGTACTGCGGGCGATGCTCAGACCACGGCGCGCCAGCAAATGGCGCAATACCTCGGTGCTGGCTTTCGCGGGGATCGGCCGGCCGGCGAAATTCTTCGAAAGCCTCGACGCCGCCGGTGTGTCCGTGATCAAGACCGCCGCCTTCCCGGATCACCACCGCTACACCGCGGCGGACGCCTCTCGGCTGATCGCCGATGCGGACCGGCAGGGGTTGCGGCTGGTGACCACGGAGAAGGACCGCGTCCGGCTCGCGGGTGAGGACGGGCCGCTCGCCGACCTTCGCCAGCGGGCGGAAGCGTTTCCCGTCGCGCTCGACTTCGACAACCCGGTGGCCATCGACGAAATGATCGCGGAGGCTGGCCGCAAGGCGGCGACCGCGACCGGCTGAACCGGCTCAGTCCTCGCCGGTTTCCAGTTTACGGGCGAGGGACGAGGGGGCGTCGACATACGCTTCCTGGCGCTCGACGCTCCAGTATTTGAGCTCGTCGAGGGGGATGTCGAGACCGGTCACCGCACAGCGCACGAAGGTGCCCGGCGTCATCACCTGGAAATCGCCGTCGAGATAGCGAAGCCGCGCTTCGCCGCCACGGCCGTGGCGTTCGATCCTGTTCATGGGAGTTACCCTAGTGGCTCGACCGGTTGGACGGCAAGCCGGAACCGGGTCTCATTGGTTCTGCAGGAGGTCGAGGACCTGATCGGTCAACGTCTCCTTCTCATCGCCGTCCTTCTTGTCCTTCTTTTTGGACTTTTTCTTGTTGTCGTCTTTCTTTTTTCCGCCGTCCTGATCGGCCTTCTTCTTGTCCGCTTTCTTCTCGTCTTTCTTGTTGTCGCCGCCACCGAAAAGGTCGCCGCCGACGTTGCGGATCTGGTCGAGGGCGCCTTCGGGATCTTCCAGGACGCCCTGAACCTGATTTTGGATGATGCCCTGGACCTCCGGATAGATCTTGGGATCGCCGAGCGGGCCCTCGATCCGAACCGGAACGCCGTAATCCTTGAGCTGGCCCTTCCGATTGGCCACCTGCGGGTTGACGCTATAGGCGATACTCTGGGCCGGCAGGTCGATGGTGCCCGCGCCGTTCAACGCGAACTCCGGTCCGGCCATCACCAGGTCGTCGTTGGTCATCACCCCGTTGGCGATGATGAAGGTCGCGTTGATCTCGCTGAAGTCGGTGCGGTCGTTGCCGGGCCGCCAGCCAAGCAAGGTGTTGACGGAGAGGTTCTGGAGCATCGCCGGGATGTTGATGCCGAGGATCGCGCCGTTGCGAATCTCCATCGCGCCATCGCCGGCCAAGCCGGTGAGCAGCGCCGACTGGCTGGCCCCGGCGGTCTGGAGCGCGAAGGTGAAGTCGCCACGGCCCTCGACACGGCGAAAGCCGATCGCGTCGGTCAGGAACGGTCCGGCGGCGACGTCCTGGAGCTGGAACGATGCCGCGACGGTCGGCGTGCCGCCGGCGCCGTCGATCCGCACCGCGCCCGTGCCGGCGCCTTCGTAGAGCGCCATCTCGGTGAGGCTCGCCTCAAGGGCGCCGCCGGCGAGCTGCACGGTGAGCGCCGACGGGCCGATGGTCACGGTGTCGGCGATGATCGATTCGGCGCGGAGGTTAAGGCTGGCGTCGACGGCGCCGAGTCCGCCGAAATCGATCGCCGCGTCGCCACTGCCGGCGTCGGTGGTGGCGCCGGAGGCCTCGAGATAGGGCGTGACGTCAAGGACGCTCATCGCCAGCCCGGCCTTCACCTCAGGCTTGTCGGCGAAGACGATCTCGCCGGTGCCGATGCCGCGCGAGGCGTCCAGCGAAAACGCGGTCTTGTCGAAGGTGAAGCGATCGGGCGCCAGCGCCACCGTGCCGTCGATGGAGAAGGCGGCGAGGCCGCCGCCGGGCGCGATCGGCTGGCCAATCCAGGCGAGCAGGTCCCGCAGCGAGGGGGTGGCGATCGCCACCTTACCGGTGCCGAAGCCGTCAGCGCTGGCGACGCCGGCGAAACCGAAATTGACGCGATTGGAGGAGGCGTTGAGCGAGACCTCCGACTCGGCCCCTTCGACCAGCGCCCTGGCGTTGGCGCGCGCGGCGATGGTGAACCGCTCGTCGCGCCAGGTCAGGGCACCGTCGAGGCTGACCGGGGAGCCCAGCGACTCGAACCGGGCGGTGACGTCGATGTCGTCGATCCGGTCGGCGGCCGCATCGCCGCCGACATAATCGGCGATCTCGAGGCCAGTGGCGGTGCCGTCGGTGAGCGAGGCGGACCCGCTCGCCTCGAGGTTGGCTATCAGCGCGTCCGGCATAGCGCCGGCGGTGCGGAAGGCGACGTCGAGGCCGGCCGTGCCGGTGACCGGTGCTTGTGTCCCGGCCAATGCGGCCAGCGCCCCGACATCGAGGCCGTCGAGCCTTAGTGTGCCGGAGATCGCCGGCACGGCGTCGCGAGCGTCGACGGTAATCGTGCCGTTCCCGGGCGCGCCGGAGACGGTGACGGATCGGATCGTGGTGGTGAGGACGCCGCCGGCCACGCTCACATCGGCGCCAAGATCGGTCAGCGTAGCGTCACCGAGAACGATTTCGGCGGCGGTGATGTCAGCGTTCAGGTCGAACAGGCCGAGGGCGGAAAGATCGAGCGGTTCGTCTTCCGCTTCGGTTTCCTCGGCGGGGGCGAGCGCGGCGGTGTCGAGGCGGCCGAGCGCCAGCTTAAGGCCGATCCCCGGCCGGGCCCGGTCGTAGGCCATGCGCATGCCGCCGGCGACTGCGGTGCCGCCGATCTCGCCCTCCAGGGCCTCGACCAGGACATTGGCATCGTCGATCGCCACCGATCCGGAGAGTTCGAAGTCGGCGAAGGCCGGTGCCTCGGGCAGGGCCGCACCGAAACCGGCGAGGAAGCCAGCGAGCGAGTCGCCGCTCGCCTCAAGACCGCCGGTGAACAGGGCCGTGTCGGTCAGCGCGGTGCCGGCCAGCTTGGCGCTGCCACTCGCCGACCCCAAGGTCAGTTCGACCGGTATGTTGGTGAGCAGCGTGGTGACCGGCCGCTCGCCGACGCTGAGCGCAATCTGGTGAGTCTGGCCGCCCCAGGTGAACTGACCCTCGGCGCTGCCGGCGCCCACCATCTCCGGCATGGAGACTTCAAGGGTGAGCGCCTCGACGGTTTCGGTCGTGCCGCTGGCGACGTCCTGGTAGATGAGGGTGCCGTCAACGATGTTGACCCGGCGGATGGTGAGACGCTCCAAAGCGGTGAGCGCGTCCGCTACTGGTGCCTCGGCGCCACCTGGGGTCGATTCGATCAGCGCCTCGATACTTTGCGGATCGCCGGCGACCGGCGCCGGGTCCCAGTTGGTGGCGCCGGTTTCATCGACGGCGACGACGATCCGGGGCCGCTCGATGGTGACCGCATCGATCTCGACCTCACCGGAGATGAGCGGGATCAGGCTCAAGCCGAACGCCACGGAATCGACCGTGAAGGCCTCCGAGCCGCCATCAGCAGCGCCGAAGCCGATCCCCTCCGCCGACAGGCTGGCGGTGGGCAGGACACTCACCGACACCGGGCCGTCGATCCTGACCGGTTGGCCGGTGGCAGCTTCGATGCGGGCAATGAGTTCGTTCTTCACCGCGTCGGACGAGATGAACAGCGGCAAGGCGAGCAGTCCGCCGACAACGATGACGACAAGAGCGAGGAGTCCGATCAGCAGTTTTCTCAACGGGACCTTCCTTCGACGGTCACGGGACGCCGGTCACCGGCGCCCGAACAGGCGCTCGATGTCGGTGCGCTTGAGTTCCACATAGGTCGGCCGCCCGTGATTGCATTCGCTGGCGTTGGGCGTTGCCTCGATTTCGCGGAGCAGCGCGTCCATCTCTTCCGGCTTCAGCCGCCGCCCGGCCCGCACCGAGCCGTGGCAGGCCATGGTCGAGGCCACCTGATCGAGCCGGGTTCGCAGGCCGTCGGTGGTATCCCACTCGGCGAGCTGTTCGGCGAGATCGCGGGTCAGCGCCGCGGCGTCGATAGCGCCGAGCATTGCCGGGGTCTCGCGGACGGCGACGGCGCCAGGGCCGAACTGTTCCAGCACCAGGCCCAGGGTTTCCAGGTCGGCGGCGCGCGCCATCAGGCGACCGACATCGTCGGCCGGCAGGTCGACCACTTCGGGGATGAGCAGGATCTGCCGGGCGATGCCGTCTTCGTCCATCGCCCGTTTCAGCCGCTCGTAGACCAGGCGTTCGTGGGCGGCGTGTTGGTCGACGATGACGAGGCCGTCGTCGGTCTCGGCGACCACATAGGTCTCGTGCAGTTGAGCCCGGGCGGCACCGAGCGGATGGGCGGCGGCGTCGGGGACCGGATCAGCGGCGCGGACATCGGCCGAGGGGGGCGGCGTGTAGGCCGCCTGAGCCGGTTCGGTGAAACCCATCGCCGGCGCGGCCCTCCCACTTGCCGGAAGCGGTGCCTGCCATGCAGTCGCCGCCGGGTTCGATCTGGGGCGGGACATGCCCGGCCGGAAAGCGGCGATGGTGGCGCTCGCGGCGGTCGACGACGAGCGCGGTCCGCTACCGGCGAGCGCCTCGCGGATGGCGCCGACGATCAGCCCGCGGATCAGGCCGGGATCGCGAAAGCGGACATCGGCCTTGGTCGGATGCACGTTGACGTCGACTTCGGCCGGGTCGACTGTCACGAACAGCACCGCCGCCGGATAGCGGCCACTCTTCATCTGGTCGGCATAAGCGCCGCGCACGGCACCGAGCAGCACCTTGTCGCGCACCGGCCGGCCGTTGACGAAGAGATGCTGGGCGAGGCTGTTGGCACGGCTGAAGGTGGGCAGGCCCGTATAGCCAGTGAGCCGGGCGCCCTCGCGGACCGCGTCGATGGCGAGCGCATTGTCGATGAAATCGCGGCCCATCACCTGGCCGAGGCGGGTGCGGAGCGCGTCGTCGCCGGTCGCGGCAGGATAGTCGAGGGCGCTGCGGTCGCCGCCGAAGAGCGCAAAGCGGATTTCGGGATGGGCGAGCGCCAGCCGCCTGACCACGTCGGTGATCGCCGCTGCCTCGGCCCGCTCCGACTTCAGGAACTTGAGACGCGCGGGGGTGGCGAAGAACAGGTCACGGACTTCGACCCGGGTGCCGGCCGACAGCGCCGCCGGGCGGACCGGGCCGACCCGGCCGCCCTCAACCGTGACCGCGAAGGCCTCGTCGGCGTCGCGGTGGCGGGAGGTGACGGTGAGGCGGGCGGCCGAACCGATCGAGGCCAGCGCCTCGCCGCGGAAGCCGAAGGAGCGGATGGCGTCGAGGCCGTCGTCGAGCTTGGAGGTGCAGTGGCGCTCCACCGCCAGCGGCAGGTCATCCGCGGCGATCCCGGCGCCGTCGTCGCTGACCCGGATCAGCGCCGCCCCGCCGCCGGCCGTAACCACCTCGATCCGGGTGGCGCCAGCATCGACGGCGTTTTCGGTGAGTTCCTTGACGACACTCGCCGGCCGCTCGACCACCTCGCCGGCGGCGATGCGGTTGACCATGGTGTCGGCAAGACGGCGAATCGGCATCGAGAATCAGGCCCTTTGACGGCGGAGTCTGGTCGAATCATTGGGGCGAGGGAAGGGCGGGCGGATGATTCTGATGTGTATCCGCGTGCAGCTTTCCAAGCTGTTGTCCTCTGGCTTAACCAGAGGACCCGGTGTCGCCCGCACGCGGTTTGGCAATGAGGTGTGGACGCGCGACGATGGCTTGCATCCGATCATCGGGTTCGATGGGTCCTCCGGTCGAGCCGGAGGACGACGGAGGAGTGGGTGGGACAGCCGGAGCAAACCGGGAGAGGGGGCGCAAAAGCGGGAATCCCAAAGTCGCGGGCCCAGCTCAGACTGGATCCCCGCCTGCGCGGGGATGAGCGGTGGGACGTAGCGGCCATGTCGCGATCATCACGACACCGGGGTTCCCTCACCCCGTGCGGGGAGGGTCGGGAAGGGGCGGTACCGATCGAAATCCACCCGGACCTGAGTCCGGTCGCTCGTCCCCGCGCAGGCGGGGACCCAGTCCTTTGACTAGCCCCATCTGGTTCCCGCTTCCGCGGGAATGAGCGGTGGGCGTAAAGCTGCCACATGTCGCTTCTGTGAGACGGTGCAGGTGTGCTACGGGACCGCGTCGTTACTTTATCGATTGAGGTTAACCATGCGCTCCGCCCTTGTTGCCGTCACCATCATCGCGTTTCCGCCCATCGCGGTGGCGGAAGATCCGGGGCTATGCGCTGATCCGGATCTGTTTGGCCATGACCGCCAGGTCGTCTCCCTCGATCACGGCACGGATGGCGCTACGGCGGGCGATACGCGCACGGGGCGGATCACCCTGCACACCGCCGCGGGCGCCGAAGCGGTCGAGGCGATGTGGCACACCACCGTCTTGAAGCGGAGTGACGAAGGCAACGATGCCTACATGGGCGAGTATGCCTTTGAGGACGAACACGGCGTTCTGTTCGGCCGGTTCATACATGGCGCCAAGTTCGACTTTCATCAAATCGATCATCGTCCGCAGTCGCTGGACGTTGCCATCCTCGGCGGCCTCGGCGCCTATCAGAACGCCACCGGTCTGATCGAGCTCGATCTCACCGCCGAGCCGATCGCCTACACATTCTCCGTTGCGTGCCAATAAGTCGCTGCGAATTCAGCCATCCTCTCACCGGGACCTCGCTCCGCGTCGTCCCTCCGACTTGATCGGAAGGCCCTTTTTAGCGGGCGCGCGGTTTGGCCGTGAAGCGTCAAGGCGGGCATCACGATCTTTGTCGGCGCAACGGTTTCGATGGGTCCTCTGTTCAAGTCGGAGGATGACGGAGAGTGGATGGAAACCGGTGGAGCAAACCAGGCAAGCCCGAGCCTAGAAGGATGCACTGTGCGGCAAGGATAAACGCGTCCAAAATTCGGCCGTTGTGCTTGGTCGCTGAAGCCGCAAGGTGAGGGGATGATCAGGGCTGCGTGATCTGTCCCTGCGCAGATGCCTCGTCTGGACTTACCGCCGGGGGTCCGACAGAATGACGCCGGGTTGTGGCTGAGCGGGGAATCGATCTTGGGGGGCGAAATCACTTGGGCAGTGTGGCTGCTCGCCGGTCTGCTGCTACTGGTCGTGGTTGTCTGGGTGCTGGTCGCAATCCACGCGCGGCGCCAGCGCCAGCGAGACGGCCGTCCTGAGGGGATCACCGGCTGGCTGGTAATCCCGGCAGCGCAATTGGTGCTGGGGCCGTTGGCCATCTTCGCCAGCATCGGGACCGAAATCGAAGTCCTGTCGATGGAGGGCAGCAGTCCCGAGAAAACCGCCCTTCACATCCTGATCGGCTTGTCGCTCGTGTTCGCGCTGTGGATTATTTACGTGGCGATTCGATTCTTCGAGAAGAAAAGCAATGCTCCTAGATTGTATAAATCAGTGCTAATCCTGTACTGGATATCGCCTCTGATCCAATATTTGGTATTTTCCCTTGGTATCGACTTAAGTATAACGCCTTTCCTGATTGCGTTTGCGATCCAGATCATTCCGACATTGATCTTTTTTTCTTACATCAACGTATCGAAACGGGTAGCGAATACATTTACGCGTTAGGACTGCCTCGATCGAGCATGTTGCCTCGCTTCCGGCCCTGGAGATTGGCGACGGGCTCGACGACACGGATAGCGCACTACCCCTCATCCGGAAATGCGTCGACCATGCGGCCGATCCAGGTCCACATGGCGCGGCGGTCAACAAGGCCCTCGTTGTTACCGAGGCGGAGGACGATCAGGTCCTTTTCCGGCACCAGCAGCATGACCTGGCCGCCGCGACCGGAGCCGCGGAAGACGCCGGCGATATCGCGGCCGGGCATGCCGACCCACCAGCCGGCGCCGTAGAAATCTGCGGCGGTCGGGGTGCGGGCGAAGTCGACCCAGCCTTCAGGCAGCACGCGGGCGCCGTCCCATTGCCCGTCGCGCAGGTAGAGCAGGGCGAAGCGGGCGAAGTCGCGCGCCGTCGCGTAGACGAAGGACGAACCAAGAAAGAGGCCGGCGGCGTCGAACTCGGGGATCGCGCTGGTCATGCCGATTGGGTCGAACAGGCCAGCGTCCATCCAGGCGCGCATCGCCGCCTGCCGCTCCTCCGGACTGGCGTCGGGGCCGGCAACGATGTCGGTCAGTGCATCGGCGATCAGGTTCATGCCGGCGCTGTTGTAGTTCCAGGTGGTGCCGGGCTCGTTCTCCAGTGGTAGGGCCGCGGCGAAGGCGCCGACATCGTGCCGGCCCTCACCGAACAGCATCGGCCCAACGTCCGTCTGGCTCGGCAAGAGGTGGACCTCGCGAAAGCTCTGGCCGTCGGTCATGGTGAGCCACTGCCGCCACGGGATCGCCGCGCGCGGATCGTCCGCGGCCCAGCGGCTGTTGCCCATCGGCTCGTCGATGTCGATCAGGCCCTGCTCGACCGCAACGCCGGCGATGGCCTGGGTGAACGATTTGGCCAGCGACCACGAGATCATGCGGGTATCGGCGTCGAAATCTGCGCCATAACGCTCGCGCACGATCCGGCCGCCCTGGACGATGATCACTGCGCTGGTGTTGCCATAGGCGTCGGGTTCGCCATCGAGTGCAACCGCGAGCGCGGCGTCGAGGGCGGCTTCATCGGTGCCCGGCGGCAGCGGGCCGGTGGCCCAGGTCTCGGTCGGCCATGGCACATCCGCCGGCTGTGGCGGCAGGGGCGTGAGGGCGGCGGCCGGAGTGATGGCGAGGATCGCCGTGGCGGCGATCAGCACCCGTCGCATGCCGCTACGGAGCCGCACGGCAGCCATTGCCGTCGGCGTAGGTCGCTTGCGACGATATCAGCCCGGCGAAGGAGACAGTGACCGCTTGCTCGGTCGGGTCCCAGGCGAACCAGCGGGCCGTGAACGGATTGTAGTCGCCCTGGCACGACGCAAGATCGCGGCCGGCGACGAACAGGCACGAACAGGTTTGCTTGGCGGCGTAGGCGGTGGCGATCCGGAGTGACGGGACGCCGTCGCGGACGATCAGGAACCCGAGCCCAGCGATGACGACGATCGCGACGAACAGGAGGATGCGGCGGAGACGCAAAGGCCGGACCTTCGGCGGTTCGAACGGACGGCAATAGAGGTAGCGTCCGGCGGCGGCGTTACAAGGTGTGGGGCAAGGACAGCGCGGTATCGATTGCGGGGCCGCGGCCGATCGACTAGAAGGGCGCCGGCTTCCGTTCAATCCAAACGAGCGCCGCGCGCCGCTGACCGGCCCGGCGACAACACACGCACGAGCATCATGGCGCGCCAGTTCATCTATCACATGCAGGGCCTCACCAAGACCTATGGTGGCGGCAAGAAGGTCCTCGAAAACATCAACCTGTCGTTCTATCCGGACGCCAAGATCGGCGTTCTCGGCCCCAACGGCTCGGGCAAGTCGACGCTGCTCCGGATCATGGCGGGGCTCGACAAGGAGTTTAACGGCGAGGCCTGGCTCGCCGAGGGCGCCACCGTCGGCTACCTGGCCCAAGAGCCGGAACTCGACGAGGAGAAGGACGTGCTCGGCAACGTCATGGAAGGCGTCGCCGCCAAGCAGGCGATCCTCGACCGCTATAACGAACTGATGATGAACTACTCCGACGAAACGGCGGAGGAGGGGGCCAAGCTTCAGGACGAAATCGACGCCCAGAACCTGTGGGACCTGGACAGCCAGGTGGAGCAGGCGATGGACGCGCTCGGCTGCCCGCCCAACGATGCCGACGTCACCAAGCTCTCCGGCGGTGAGCGGCGGCGGGTGGCGCTGTGCAAGCTGCTTTTGTCGGCGCCGGACCTGATCCTGCTGGACGAGCCGACCAACCATCTCGACGCGGAGTCGGTGGCGTGGCTGGAGAAGCACCTCCGCGAGTTTCCGGGCTCGGTGCTGATCGTCACCCATGACCGCTACTTCCTCGACAACGTCACCGGCTGGATCCTTGAGCTCGACCGCGGCCGCGGCATCCCCTACGAGGGCAACTACTCGGCCTATCTGGAAAAGAAGGCCAAGCGGCTGGAGCAGGAGGGCCGCGAGGAGGCCGCTCGTCAGCGGGCGCTCGACCGCGAGCGCGAGTGGATCGCCGCCAGCCCCCGCGCCCGGCAGGCGAAATCAAAGGCCCGGATTCGCGCCTATGACGAGTTGCTCAGGCGCAACGAGGAGCGCGCGCCCGGCACCGCCCAGATCATCATCCCGCCGGGTGAGCGGCTCGGCCAGACGGTGATCGAGGTCGACCATGTCTCCAAGGGCTACGGCGACCGGCTGCTGATCGACGACCTGTCGTTCAACCTGCCGCCCGGCGGCATCGTCGGGGTGATCGGCCCGAACGGCGTCGGCAAGACCACCCTGTTCCGCATGCTCACCGGGCAGGAGCAGCCGGACAACGGCGCGATCAAGCTCGGCGAGACCGTCCATCTCGGCTATGTCGACCAGAGCCGCGACGACCTCGACGGCAACAAGACCGTGTGGGAGGAGATTTCCGGCGGCAACGACGTCATCCGCCTTGGCAAGCGGGAGATGAACTCGCGCGCCTATGTCGGCGCCTTTAACTTCAAGGGCGGCGACCAGCAGCAGAAGGTCGGTTCGCTCTCCGGCGGCCAGCGTAACCGGGTCCACCTCGCCAAGCTGCTGAAGGAGGGCTCCAACGTGCTCCTCCTTGACGAGCCGACCAACGACCTCGACACCGAAACGTTGGCAGCACTGGAGGACGCGCTCGAGGACTACGCTGGCTGCGCCGTGGTGATCAGCCACGACCGCATGTTCCTCGACCGCCTCGCCACCCACATCCTATCGTTCGAGGGCGATAGTCACGTGGAGTGGTTCGAGGGCAATTTTGCGGACTACGAGGCCGACAAGGTCCGCCGCCTCGGCCAGGACGCGGTCGACCATCGAAGGGTCAAGTACAAGCGGCTGACAAGGTAGGGGTTACCGTGGCCATTACGTACGTAGTCGGTGACGCTACCAACCCAGTCGGCGAAGATCGCCGGATCATCGCTCATGTGTGCAACGACATTGGCGCATGGGGGGCAGGTTTTGTTGTTGCGATTTCGCGCCGCTGGAAAGAGCCCGAGAAGTGCTTTCGGGAGTGGTATCGGGGCAGGGACAGCAATAACTTCGAACTCGGCGCGATCCAGATCGTATCGGTGGCGGAGACTCTGTCGGTCGCGAATATGGTCGGCCAGCACGGAATTGCGCGCCGAGCGGACTCGCCTGGGAAGGAACCACCGGTGCGGTACAGCGCAATAACCAAATGCCTCTCCAGATTGGCGGACTACGCCCTGGCTGACGAAGCGAGTGTTCACATGCCGCGGATCGGCTGCGGCCTGGCAGGCGGCACTTGGGATCGCATCGAGCCGTTGATCATCAATAACTTGGTGCAGCGCGGTGTTGCGGTAACGGTCTATGACTTTGGGTAGCCGAAAGTTACGGTCTGTCTTCCAAGTATAAATCAGGCTCCATCGCGAAAACGAGGACCGGACAGTCGCCGAGGATGCGCGGCTCCAACTTCTCGAAGTACGTGGTCGAAACGCCATACGCTTCGGGGGCTTTCCAAGCTCCTTGTCCGTGCTCTTGGCCGTGGACAGGTAGCGGGGTTAGTGCCAGAGGAAAGCGCCGGCTCCTCCCGCGTGCCAGATCGCGCCACTTCCTGATGGTCGGGGCCGTGTTCCGCGGAGTCCGGCGACGTCAGCTCTGGACACAAATTCCAGATAACCGTTGTCGCGCAGCCTCTGGAGTTGGGCCGGCACAGGTCGGTTAATCGCGGGTGAATACAGGACCGGTCAAATGAACACCGCCACGACTGTTCTCACCTGGCTGAAGCGCGAGGGGAGCGCCAAGGGGCGGGCCGACATGACCCGCTACGCGATCCCCAACGACCGCGCCTTCGGCGTGGCGATGGGCGTGCTCAAGCAGGAGGCCAAGGCGATCGGGACCGACCATGCGCTCGCCGCGTCGTTGTGGGAGACGGGCTGGTACGAGGCGCGGACGCTTGCTGTATTCGTCGACGATCCGGCGCTGGTAACGGCGGATCAGATGGAGCGCTGGGTCGCCGATTTCGACAACTGGGCGATCTGTGACACTGCCTGTTTCAGCCTGTTCGACCGGACGGCTCATGCCTGGGACAAGGTCGATGCCTGGGCCGGCGCCGAGCCGGAGTTCGTCAAGCGCGCGGCGTTCGCGCTGATCTGGTCGCTGTCGGCCCACGACAAGGCCGCGCCCGACGCGCGGTTTCAGCATGCGCTGACGCTGATCGCGGGGGCCGCGGACGACGGCCGCAACTTCGTCAAGAAGGGCGTCGACATGGCGCTCCGGGCCGTCGGCAAGCGCAACCCTGCTCTCCACGCTGCGGCGCTCACCACAGCCCGAACGCTCGCCGAGTCCGACAACACGACCCGCCGATGGATCGGCCGCAAGGCCGTTCGTGAACTCGACAGCGACAAGGTGCGGGCGCGACTGGGCCCGAGATAACGGCAGAGCGATCACCGCCGGTGGTGCTCAAAACCGTCATCGTCGCGTCACCGATCTGTCAGCGAACGGTGACCGCGCCGTCATTGCCTCCGTGTTTGCTTCACCTTCGCCGCCCGTCTGGCTGGCGTCTGATCGCCATGGAGGTCTTCGTGAAACACTCGTTGCTCGGCGCGGTTTCCGCCGCCCTTGTTGTGTCGTTTGCCGCCGTCGAGTTCGCGATCGCGGCCGAGAACGATCCGAGCGTTCAGCTCGGTCCGCGACCATTCTATCTCGTCGATCTGATGGAAGAGGGCGAGATGAAGGAGGCGCTGAAGCAATGCGCGGCGGGCCCGTTCTTCAAGACCGATTTCTCGATCGGCCATCGCGGCGCGCCGATGCAGTTTCCAGAGCACACGGTGGAATCCTACACGGCCGCCGCGCGGATGGGTGCCGGCATTCTCGAGTGCGACGTGACCTTCACCAAGGACCGTGAACTGGTCTGCCGCCATTCCCAGTGCGACCTGCACACCACCACCAACATCCTCGCCACCGACCTTGCCAACAAGTGCTCGGTGCCGTTCAGCGCGGCCGATACCGCCACCGGCAAGAAGGCCGAGGCGAAGTGCTGCACCAGCGACATTACGCTCGCGGAGTTCCGGACGCTGAAGGGCAAGATGGACGCCGCCAACGCGGATGCGACAACCGTCGAGGAATACCTTGACGGCACCGCCGGCTGGCGCACCGATCTCTACGCCAGCACCGGCACGCTGATGACCCACAAGGAGAGCATCGATCTCTTCAAGAGCCTCGGTGCCAAGTTTACGCCCGAACTCAAGACGCCGAGCGTCGAAATGCCGTTCGAGGGCGGCTACACCCAGCAGGACTACGCCCAGCAGCTCATCGATGAATACAGGCAAGCCGGCGTACCTGCCTCCGACGTTTACGCTCAGTCGTTCAATCTGGAGGACGTGCTCTATTGGATCGCCAACGATCCGGACTTCGGCGAACAGGCGGTCTATCTCGACGATCGCTACAACATCGACAGCTTCGACCACACCGATCCGGCTACCTGGGACCAGAGCATGCAGGCGCTGGCCGACCAGGACGTGAAGATCATCGCTCCGCCGATGTGGATGCTGGTCGCGGTGGAGGACGGCAAGATCGTGCCGTCGGTCTATGCCAAGGAAGCCAAGGCGGCCGGCCTCGACATAATCACCTGGACGCTCGAGCGCTCCGGTACGCTGACCGACGGCGGCGGCTGGTATTATCAGACCGTCGCGGAGGTGACCGATTCCAGCGGCGATACCTACGCCAAGCTCCACGTCCTGGCACAGGACGTCGGCGTCCTCGGTGTCTTCACCGACTGGCCGGCAACGGTGACGTACTACGCCAACTGCATGGGTCTCTGAAGCCTCTGTACCGGCCAGGCCTAGTCAGGCCCGGCGGTTGGCCACGACAAACCCGTCGGCTTCGGTCGGCGGGTTTTCCACGTCGGCTCCGATCTCCGGGACAACCGCTGTGATGCGTGTCATCGCCACCGCGCCGCTTTGCCGTTTTGCTGCCGCGCGATACAACCATGATGGCAATCCGCTCAGCCCGTTGGATTAACCAGGGAGTTCTCGATGCGCCACGTTCCACTCATCATTGGTGCCGCATGCGCCGTCTTCGTTTCCAACGTCACCGCCCAAGCGCAACAGCCGGTCGCCTATAACACCGGCCCAAGCTTCGACTACGTGCAGCAGGCGGGTGGCATGACGTTCGACGGGCAGACGCTGACTCTCACCGACATCGCCCCGGCGACCGTGTTCTTCACCGATCGGCCCTATCGGATGAGCGGACAGTTTTCCAACGCCGCGTTTGCCTCACTGTGGCGGGCGCCGAACGGGACCTTCGCAGGCGACCCGCCGAACGCGGCTGTGTCCGTGCTCGGCGACACGGCCAATGCCCCGGCGATCGTCGAGTTGACTAGCGCCGAAGCAGACGGATCATCGCTGCGCTATGACGTCACCGTTCTGTCGGGGATGTTGCCGGCGAGCGCGGACAACGTTGCGGTCTTCATCGACAAGGGGAAGTCGAAGCATCAAGCCGGCTACTACCCGCCGCCACCGCCGCCCGGGCCGTATTGCTATCACGCCCCGCAGGCGCCTGAGTGCCGGGCGTATTATCCTTATCCCTACTTCGCCAACCACCCGGCGGCCGCTGCGGTCGCCGCCGATATCGCGGCAGCGGCCGGCTACACCTATCCGATCCCGGCAGGACCGATTCCGATGAACTGCCACATCAATCAGAACCACACGCGGATGATCTGTTCGACGCCGCTGCAGTAGTCGCTCGTCAGTTGGCGGCGGCTGGCTGCGCGTTGTCGACAAGGTCGGTAAGGCGATTCAGGGCATCCTTGTCCATTGGCGCCTTGTGATCCTCCCGACAAGCGAGATAGTTGCCGCCCTTGACCGTTTCTGAGTCCGTGTAAATGCCACCATCGTCGAGCTTCTCTACATAAGTTCCGACGATGAAGCCGAGCAGCGAGTCGTCCAGGTCGGGGCGCGGAGAAAGAATGCCCTCAAGATCGACGTAGTCGGGCATGCGGGTCAGGACCTTGTCGAACATGGTCAGATCGACGATGTGGTAGGCGCAGTTGCGGTGCTTGTTGTGCTTCTTGAGGAAGTAGGGGCGCTGCTTCAGCTGATTGATCGAATAGTACAGCCAACTGCTCCGGATCGGCCTCCCGTCCTCATCCTTGGCCATGAAATCGATGAAGTTCGGCGCCCGTTCTGGTTCGGTGTTACCGCTCGAATAGATCAGCTGATTGTAGCCTTCGACCGCTGCCTTCTCATACCGCTCGGCGTCCGGGCCAACGCCAAGTTCCGGCCGAAGCGCGTCGACGCGCTTAAGGCTGGTGGCCACGTCCAGCAGGTTCATCATCGCCTTGAAGTGCTTGTTGAGCGTGCCGCCCTTGCGCGGGTCGTCGCGGTTAATGCTGGTGACGCCGTGGAAAAAGGAACAATCCCGTTCCGCGTCCAGGTCGCACGGAATCCGCGTCCGCAATCCGTTGTCGGTTGACGGGTCGAGCACCACGTCGAGGACGGCTTTGCCGAGGGTGAGGAACTCCTCCGCGCGGGCAACATCCGGATCGGGTTGCTGCAGGATCTTCTCGCTGGCCGTGATGAAGAATAGTCCCAGCTCGACCTGCGACATGGCGTTGTAGGCCAAGTCAAAATCGTTCGCGTAATAAACGCGATCGAACGTGTCGAACGCGATCACACCTTTGTCGTCGGTGATATCGGCCAGTCTCAACCTTGCTGAGTCGCCGACGGTGTAGAATCGGACCCGATCGTAGGCCAGCAAATAGAGAATCTGGTCGCGAGCGAAGGAGTAAACGGCCTCGTCGCCTGGATTGGCGAGACCCGCTTCGACCAGGTTCATCAGACAAGGCCAACTCTGGCGCCACGAGACGCGGCGCTTGTTGTGTAGCTCCATCAGCCCGAACAATGTCCGCTCCTGAGCTGCGGCATAGGGCCGATAGGCGATGAGCTCTTCCCCGCAGCGATGATCTTTCGGCAGGTTCAGAACATCGACGTCCGCGCTGTTCGGGGCAGCCGCAGCGGGCGCACCAACCAAAAGGACTGCGGTCATCAGCGGGACGATTGCGAGGGTGTATCCTTTGCCCAAAAGGGTTCGAATTCGCGACGCCATAGTTTCCTTCACTGCCTCCGATAAATCGACTGTCTGCCCTCGTGCGAGAGCCCCCACCGCCGCGTCGTGTCGCCGCCACACATCCGACCCGCGACAATTCAACAACCGTTTCGCGTGAGCCTTGTCAAGCAAGCCGATTGACGCTCCGTCCGATCGGGTACCGGTCAGTCGGCGAGCAGGCGGACCAGCTGGTTGGTCCCGGCGAGGCGGTCGCCGAGCATGCGCGCCATGCCACGATGGAAGGCGACGGCGGTCTTGGGATCGGTGTCGCACAGTCGGTCAAGCGCGTCGGCTGACAGACGCCAGGCGACCAGCGGAGACCGGGCGATCACGGACGCGGACCGTTTTCGGCCGAGATAGAAGGCGAGTTCGCCAACGATAGACCCGCGGCCGACGGTGGCGACCCGGATCGATTTGTCGTTGCTCCCGTTACCGAGTTCGACCGACGCCCGTCCGGTTTCCAAGAAAAAGATATCAGGCGACGGGGCACCTTCCTCGATCAATGCCGAACCGGCCTCGAGGTAGATGGGTTCGAGATAGGGGAGGATCGACTCGGCAACCTGACGATCGCCCACCACGTCCGTGACGAGGTCCGCGACGGGGACGATTGTAGCGCTCGCGACCTGCGGCGCCACGGCGGCGATCAGGTGATCCTCGCACCATTCAAGCGCGTGATCGAGATCGCTCTCGAAGCGAACGTTTTCACTTTCCACTTCGACACCGCTGCGTCGCAGGGCGGTTTCGACCGCGTCGCTGGTGTCGCAGAAGACGAGGCTGAAGCCGCGAACGTCCGTTGCCTGAGCGAGCCGGGTAAAGGCGACGACTGTCGAGGAATCCAGGCCGGTCACCCGCTGGAAGTCGACGACGAGGAAACGGACCGGCTCATCGATCTGGTCGGCGATACGCCGCTCGATCCGCTTGCGCAGACGGTCGGCGGTGCCGAAGAACAAGAACCCCTGCAGCCGGACAATAAGAATCGCATCGCCCGCAGTCCGCAGAACGGCGCGGCGCGCTTCCGATGTCTCGTTGCTGCTCTGGTAATCCCGTCCGGTCATGATGTAGCGGACGATCTCGACACGCCCGTACTCGATCACGAACAGGACGGCGGCAGCGATCAATCCGACCAGGATACCCCAGGCAAAGCTCACGCCGACGATAACGGCGAAGATCAGAATGATGACCCCGTATTCGAGCGGCGAGACGCGGTTGTAGGCGCGGCCGAGCCAGGCGACCAGCAGGGAGAGGCCGATCCATATCAGGAGACCACCCAGCAACGGCGTCGGAACGATCGACAGGACGTCGTCGCCGAGGACCAGCGCGGCAACGCACAACGCCGAGACGATGAGGCCGACAATCGGCGAGCCGGCGCCAAGCCGGTTGGACAAGGCGGTGAGCGAAACGGACTGGAACCCCGGCATGCCGGCGCCGAGGCCGCCGGCCAGATTCTGCAGGCCAACGGACCTCAACTCGCGATCGAGGTCGACATCCCGACGGGCGTCGAGTTCGATGCCGGTGGCGTTCATCAGAACAGCGATCACGGTCAATACGGCGACCGTCGGCAAAGCGGCAGCTTGACCGGCTATAGCGCCCCAGTCGACCGACGCAATGTCGGAAAGTGCGATCGGCGGCCAGAGCGCGCCACCGTCAGCGACGGCGATCAGCCAGCCTGATGCCTGAAGCGCTTCCTGATCCAAACCGGCGACCAGTACGACACCGTTGAACAGGATTACCGCCGCAAGCGTGACCATTGGCAGGACAACCGCAACGGCATATCGATTTCGCAGCAGGAACGCGAGCGCGAGGAAGGCGAACGCCACCGCGAACATTGCCAGCCTGTGCGGGTCGAGCAGTGCGCCGACGTTGGCGAACGTGAGCCGTTCTCCCGCCACGACGCCGATGCCGCCGAGAAAGATCAGCCAGCCCGATCCTGCAAGAAAGCCCCCGATGACGGGGAAGGGGACAAAGCGAACAAATCGCCCAAGCCGCAAACCGCCAAGGAGCAGCGCGGTGCAACCGATGGCGATGGTGGCAAGGGCAACGCCGACGACAATGGTCGCCGCGGTATCAATGTCTGTCGCACTCGCGCTCGTTGCCGCGATGATCGCAGCCACCGGACCGGCGAGTGCTGTGATCGGGATGCCCTGCGCGATCGAAACGACGCCCGGGGTCGCGCTGGTCAGCGCCGCGATCGCGGCCATGACCGCCGTTGAGAACAACGCCATGCCGACGGCGGTCGGGACGAAGGACAGGGCTTCGCTGCCGACGAGCAGCATGCCGAAACCGATCGACTGAACAATCGCCAGGAATCCGCAGATGGTTCCGGTGGAAAGATTCCACGCCAGCCCGGTGGCGCCGACACGATTGCCGGCTGCGGGCGATGAAGCGACCCCGCCGCGATTGTCTGATGCCATCGTCAATCCGCGAGAAACGTCAGCACGCGATTCGTACCGACCAAGCGACGCGATAGCATGGCAGCCATGGACTCGTGAAACCGCAAGGCATCAGCAGGGGCCTCGGTACGCAGGCGTTCGAGCGCTTCGCGGCTGAGGCGCCACACCACCATGTCCTCTTCGCTGGTTACGCGTGCCGCTCGCGGTTCGCGCAGGTAATAGGCGAGTTCGCCAACGATCGCTCCCGGGCCGATTCGGGCGAGACGGACAGGCTTGTTAACGCCGCTGACGGCTTCGACCGCAGCATGTCCCGACTCGACCATGAAGATATCGTCGGATGCAGCACCTTCCTCGACCAGAATCGTGCCGGCCGGCACCTCCTTGCGTGTCAGGTACGGGATCAGGCGTTCCGCGGTATCGGCATCGCCAACGATCAAACCAAGCAGTTCAGCGATCGGCCGTGGTCGCGCGTCGGAGAAGCCCGGCTTCAGTTCGGCAAGTAGCGCGTCTTCACATCGCTTCAAAGCCGCGTCGACATCCGTCTCGATCGTCAGCGCGTTCGCTACGTCGCTTCGTTCGATGGTTTCGCGTAGAGCAGGAGACAAACCGCTGAGGACGATGCGGAATCCCGCCTGTTCGGCGATCTGAGTAAGGCGGGTGAAGCTCGAGATCGTCGATGAATCGATGCCGGTGACTCGCGCGAAGTCGATCACCACGAACCGGATGTGCCCATTGCCTTCGCTGGCGGTCTGCTCTCCCAGCGCCGCCCGAAGCCGGTCGGCCGTCCCGAAAAACAGGAAGCCTTGAAGCCGGATGATCAGAATCCTATCGCCAAAAACGGTGAGCAGTCGTTGGCGCTCTTCCGACGTCGTGCTGCTCTGAAGCTCGCGTCCGGTCAGCGCCACGCGCACCGCGTTGACCTGACCATAACGCACCACGAACAGGATGACCGCGGCGATCAGACCGAAGATCATGCCCTCGGCGAACCCGATGACAACGATAACCGCGAAGATGGCGACGATGATCGCATAGTCCCAGATGTCGAGGCGCTGCCAGGATCGCACCAGCCACTCGACCAGCAGGCCACCACCGATCCACATCAGAAGGCCGGCGAGGAGAAATGTCGGTACCGCGTCCAGCAACACCTCGCCGATGATCAGCGCTGTGAGGGTGACGCCAGCGACCAGCACGCCGACCGCCCGGTAAGGCGCGCCCAGATGCCGGGCCAGCAGAGTGAGCGAAACCGCGGGGAAGCCCGGTACGCCGCCGATCGCGCCGGCGAGAACATTGGCGGAGCCGACAGAGCGGAGCTCACGGTCGAGGTCGACATCCCGGCGGATCGCCAGCTCGATGCCGGTGACGTTCAGGAGAAGCGCGATGATGGTCATCAACACCATGATCGGCATGCTGATCAGACTTACTGCGACAGCGCTCCAGTCGACATGAACCAGATCTGAGGGATCGATATGTGGCCACAAAACCCCGCCGACAGGCACGCTCACGAGCCAGTCTATCTCGTGCAGGTCAGCGTGTTCGATGCCGCCAACGAACACGACGAGATTGAACGCGATCAGCGCGCCGATAACGAGTCCGGGGAGCGCATAAGCATTGGACGCGCGCTTCTCAACAGCCACCAGCGCGGCGAACAGCACCACCGCAAGGCAAAGGTTGATGGAAGTCGACGGCACGAGGAAGTCGGACGCGTTATCCCAACGCGGCGCTTCACCGACGAGCAGGCCGAGGCCGCCGATCACGACGAACCAGCCGGTAGCGGCCAGGAAGCCACCAATCACCGGATAGGGGACGTAGCGGATCAGAGCGCCGAGATTGAGCCGGCCAAGAACGAAGGCGGCAATACCCGACAGCACCGACGACATTGCGACGGTGACAATTGCGGTTGCCAGCACGGTCTGGCTGGACGCGCCGGCCGGCAAAGTGACGAGGGCGACCGCGACCACGCCGGCCAAGGCCACCACTGGCACTTCCTGGACCGGTGCCACCGCGCCGCGGATCGAACTCGTCAGCGCAACGACGAACGCGATCACCGTTGTCGCAGCAAGCCCGAGGCCGATCGATATGGGAAGGAACTGCGGGAGGACGCGGGAGAACAGCAGGCTGCCGACTCCGATCGACAGAACGACCGCCAGAATGCCGCAAATCAACCCAGCGACGACGATCGACATCCAGGTCCCGGCATACGGCTCCGCTCCGGTGCCGCGACCGGCGGAGACCTCGGATTCCTTCGCGTCTACAGCCAACGTGCCCCCGGGAGCATACCGATAGTGGCAGAATGTCACGGCGTCGCGCTTCGGTCTATAAGGTGGCAAAACGGAAGGCGAGAGGTGCTTGACGATGGCGGATTGGTCACCTGGTCAGTATCTGAAGTTCGAGGACGAGCGAACGCGTCCGGCGGCGGAATTGCTTGCGCGAGTGCCGATCGATCGACCACGGCGCATCATCGATATCGGCTGTGGGCCGGGTAACTCGACCGAGCTTCTGCTCGCCCGCTATCCCGACGCTGAGATCGTCGGACTCGACAGCTCGCCGGAGATGCTGGCCAAGGCCCGCGACCGATTGCCGGGGGTCCGGTTCACGGAAGCGGCCGTGGAAACCTGGACGCCGTCGGCGCCGTTCGATCTGGTTTTCGCCAATGCGGTGATGCAATGGGTCCCGGATCATCTTGCCGTGCTGGCGCGGCTACTGGCGGCGTGTGCGCCGGGCGGCGTCGTGGCGTTGCAGGTTCCCGACAACCTCGACGAGCCGACCCATCGGTCGATGGCCGATGTCGCGGCGGATGGTCCCTGGCGCGATCGGTTCGCGGAACCGATCGAGCGGGAAGCCATTCCCAAACCTGCCGCATACTACGACGCGCTCAAGCCGATCGCGGCGCAGGTCGATGTCTGGCACACCGTCTACTATCACCCGCTGGACGATCACGATGCGATCGTCGCTTGGCTGAAGGGATCGGGCTTGCGCCCCTACCTCGACCGTCTCCAGCCGGAAGACGAAGCGCCGTTCGTCGATGCCTACCGCGAGCGAATTGCCGCATCGCATCCGCTTTTGGTGGATGGCCGCGTGCTTTTGCGATTCCCGCGACTCTTTGTCGTGGCGGTCAAGACATAGACGCCTAGCGGTGAAGGTTCGTGCCGGATTGTGATAAGAGTCGGCCCGACTGACGCGACTCGTTCACAAGGGGCCGAACGATGGAACTAGACGCGGTCATGTTGGCGCGGATCCAGTTCGCCTGGACCGTTGCATTCCACATTATCTTTCCATCCTTCACCATTGGACTATCGGCATGGATCGCCACCCTGCTCGTTATCTGGCGGCGGACCGGCGAAGACCATTTCCGCGACCTCGCCAAGTTCTGGACCAAGATCTTCGCGGTGTCGTTCGGCATGGGCGTGGTCTCGGGCATCGTGCTGTCCTATGAGTTCGGCACCAACTGGAGCCATTTCTCCCATGTCGTCGGCAACGTGGTCGGCCCCCTGATCGGCTACGAGGTTCTGACCGCCTTCTTCCTCGAGGCGACCTTTCTGGGCATCCTCCTGTTCGGCTGGAACCGAGTGCCGCCAGCGCTGCACGTCACCGCCGCGATCCTGGTCGCGGTGGGCACGCTGTTCTCCGCGTTCTGGATCCTGTCGGCGAACTCGTGGATGCAGTATCCGACCGGTCACGCCATCGAGAACGGCATCGCGGTACCGGAGAACTGGTTGGAGATCGTCTTCAGTCCGACCTTCCACTTCCGCTTTCTGCACATGGTGACGGCGGCGTACATCACCACGGCCTTCGTGGTGATAGCGACCGGCGCGCGGTACCTGCTGGCCGGCGAGCATGTCGCGCATGCGCGAACCATGGTGCGGATGGGGCTTGGACTGGCGATCGTGTTGGTGCCGCTGCAGATCATTCTCGGTGACGAATCTGGGCGCGACGTCTGGCGCTATCAGCCGGCCAAGCTCGCCGCGATCGAGGCGAAGTGGGAAGCTGGCGATCATGGGCCGGTGCCGCTGGTTCTGTTCGCGATCCCATCGGATGAGGAGGAGCGGAACCTCTACGAAGTCGCGATCCCCGGTCTCGCCAGCATCATCGTTACCCGCTCGGTCGATGGCAGCTTTCCAGGTCTCCAGGATTTCGCGGTCGAAGATCGTCCGCCTACGCTCCTGCCGTTCTTCGGTTTCCGGCTGATGGTTGGTATCGGGCTGATCATGCTGGTGCTCGCCTTCTGGGGCGGATTCCTGTTGTGGCGCGGGCGGCTGGAAGGCGCGCGATTTTACCTTAGGCTTGTCTCGTGGTCGTGGCCGCTTGGCTTCATCGCGGTGATCGCCGGCTGGATCGTCGCGGAGGTCGGGCGCCAGCCCTGGGTCGCGACCGGTATCCTGAGGACCAAGGACGCCGCATCGCCGGTGTCGGCCGCTCAGGTCGCGACGTCGTTGACCCTGTTCGTCATCGTCTACGTGATCATTTTCACCGCTGGGCTGATCTACATGAACCGATTGATCCGCAAGGGACCCGCACCCGCCGAAGTGACGCTGGAGGGTCTCCCGAGTCGTCCGCTGACCGGGGCGACCGGTGCCGGACCGGCTTCGGGAGGCTGAGCCATGGAAGACCTGAGCTTCTATCTCCCCGTCATCTGGGCCGGTCTGATCGCTACGGCGGTGATGATGTATGTGGTGCTGGACGGCTTCGATCTCGGCATCGGCATCCTCTACCCCTTCGCCAGCGCCGAGGCCGATCGCGACCGGATGATCAATTCGATCGCCCCGTTCTGGGATGGCAACGAAACCTGGCTAATCCTGGGTGGCGGTGGGCTTTGGGTCGCCTTTCCCGCCGCTTACGCCGCAATCATGCCGGCCAACTACCTGCCGGTGATCGTCATGTTGCTGGCGCTCGTTTTCCGCGGCGTGTCGTTCGAGTTCCGCGCCGTATCGAAACCCAAGCACCGCGCGTGGGATGCGGCTTTCTTCGGCGGGTCGCTGGTCGCGGCGTTCGCGCAAGGGGTGATCCTCGGCAATCTCATCAGCGGCATCGAAACCACTGACGGCGTCTATACCGGCGGGCCACTCGACTGGCTGAAGCCCTTTCCACTGGTATGCGGCCTCGGGCTGGTGTTCGGTTATGCGCTCCTCGGCGCGACATGGCTGATCGCGCGGACCGACGGCGAACTCGAGGAGCGGTCACGACGACAGGCGCGCGTCCTGTTCCTCATCATTCTGATCTTCATCGCGATCATCAGCTTGTGGGCGCCGCTCGGCTTCGAGCGCATTTACGAGCGCTGGTTCGATACGCCGCAGATATTCTTCCTGTGGCTGCTCCCCGCGGGCACCGTGCTCACCGCCTACTGGGCGTGGCGGGGGATTGATCATGGCCATTCGTTTGGGCCGTTCATCGCATCGATCGTGCTGTTCATTCTCTGTTATCTGGGACTGGCGATTTCGACCTTCCCTTACCTCGTGCCGCCATCGTTGACCGTGTGGGATACCGCCGCGGTGCCCGACAGCCAGGTCTTCACTTTGATCGGCGTTGTGTTCATGCTGCCGATCATTCTGGGCTACACGGTATTCGTCTATTGGACCTTCCTGCGTCACGGTAAAGTCACGACGAGCGAAGGGTATCATTGACGTGCTAGGGTCGCCGCGGGTTTGGCGAATCGCGTGAGTTGAAGGTGGGCGCTGTGCAGTTTCGTCGAGTATTGCCGGTTTTGTTCGTGGGCGCGCCGGCGCTGTTGCTCGCCGGCTGCACCTTCGAAAACGCGCCGATCCTTGACGCGGCGGGACCGATCAGCCAGTGGGAACGCGACATCCTGTTCCGCGCCTTCGGGATCATGATGATCGTCATCATCCCGGTGTTCGTCATGACCGCGGTGTTTGCGTGGCGGTATCGGGCGACCAGCACAAAGTCGCGCTACGATCCGGACTGGGATTCAGCCAAAGTTGACGCCGTCACCTGGATCATCCCGGCGATTATCGTTCTGGCTATCGCCATTCATGTCTGGATCTTTACCCACGCCCTCGACCCCTACAAACCGATCGAGTCGGACAACGAGCCGCTCGAAGTACAGGTGGTCGCACAAGACTGGAAGTGGCTGTTCATCTACCCCGACCAGGACGTGGCGTCGGTCAATCAGCTGGCGTTTCCGAGCGACACGCCGCTGACGCTGAAGATCACTTCCGACACGGTGATGAACTCGTTTTTCATCCCGGCGCTGGGGAGTCAGATCTATGCGATGGCCGGCATGCAAACCCAGCTTAATCTCCTCTCCGACGAGCCGGGCACGTTTGTCGGACGCAACATGCAGTATTCCGGTGATGGTTTTGCCGATCAGCATTTCGAGGCAGTTGCGATGACGCAGGCTGATTTCGACGCGTGGATCGCTGAAGTCAAAGGCGCCGCGGAATCCCTGAGCGACGAAGCCTACGACGCTCTCGCCAAGCCAAGCATCGATCATCCGGTCACCCACTACTCGTCGGTGGCGGACGGGCTGTACGAGCGAATCGTGCTGAAATACGACTGCGGCATGACCTGCGCCGCGCCGGCACAATAACGGGGTAAGGGCGGCACGATGTTCGGACGGCTGACGATCGACGCCCTACCGTTCTACTCGGCGATCGCCATGGGCGGTGCGATCATCACGGTCGGCGGGACGCTGGTGGTGACTGCGGCAATCACCTGGCTGAAAGCGTGGGGTTATCTCTGGCGCGAATGGTTCACCAGCGTCGACCACAAACGCATCGGCATCATGTACGTGACGCTGGCGCTGATCATGCTGCTGCGCGGTTTCATCGACGCGATCATGATGCGCAGCCAGCAGGCGATCGCGCTGAATTCGGACGGTTACCTCTCGCCCGACCACTTCGACCAGATCTTCTCCTCGCACGGCACCATCATGGTGTTCTTCATGGCGATGCCGTTTCTCACCGGACTGATCAACTTGGTGGTGCCGCAACAGATCGGCGCGCGGGATGTCGCCTTCCCTTACATCAACGCGATGAGCCTGTGGCTGACCGCTGCCGGGGCCGCGCTGATCATGGTGTCGCTGGTGATCGGCAAGTTCTCGACCGCCGGCTGGACCGCCTATCCCCCCTATTCGGGGATCCAGTACAGCCCTTACGTCGGGGTCGACTACTGGGTCTGGGCCGTGCTGCTGAGCGGCATCGGCACGACGCTCACCGGTATCAACTTCATCGTCACCATCGTGCGCAAACGCGCACCCGGCATGAAGCTCATGTATATGCCGTTGTTCGCCTGGACGGCATTCTGCACGGCGATCCTGATGGCATTTGCCTTCCCGGCGCTCACCGTTGTCGGTGCGCTGCTCGAACTCGACCGCGTGTTCGGCATGCACTTCTTCACGGCCGGTGACGGCGGCAACATGATGAACTACGCCAACCTGCTATGGATCTGGGGGCATCCGGAAGTCTACATCCTGATCCTGCCGGCGTTCGGCATCTACTCCCATATCGTCACCACGTTCTCCAGCCGACGCCTGTTCGGCTACACCTCCCTAGTGTACGCCACCTGCGGCATCGCCTTCCTGTCGTTCACGGTGTGGCTCCACCACTTCTTCACCATGGGGTCGAGCGCCAACGTCAACGCTTTCTTCGGCATCACCACGATGATCATCGCGGTGCCGACCGGGGTGAAGGTGTTCGACTGGCTGTTCACCATGTACCGCGGGCGGATTCGGTTTTCAGTGCCGATGATGTACACCCTCGCTTTCATCGTCACCTTCGTGATCGGCGGCGTGTCGGGTGTCCTCCTGGCGCTGCCGCCGGCGGACTATCTGATGCACAACTCGACCTTCCTGGTCGCCCATTTCCACAACATGCTGATCCCCGGCGCCCTGTTTGGCTATTTCGCCGGCCTGAACTTCTGGTTCCCCAAGGCGTTTGGATTCCGGCTGGACGAAAAGTGGGGGCGGCGCTCGTTCTGGTGCTGGGTGATCGGCTTCTATCTCGCGTTCATGCCGCTCTACGTCCTCGGTTTCATGGGGATGCCGCGGCGTATGGAACACTACGAGACGGCCGCGTGGCAGCCCTGGTTGGTCGTTGCGGCCGCAGGTGCGGTGCTGATCCTGTTCGGGCTGATCACGCTGATCGTCCAGATCGTGGTGAGCATTCGCAACCGCGAGGCGCTGCGGGACTACACCGGCGATCCGTGGAATGCGCGGACGCTCGAGTGGCAGACATCGTCGCCGCCACCGCCTTATAACTTCGCGGTCATTCCGACCGTGCACGGCCGCGATGAGTTCTGGGAGATGAAACAGCGCGGCGATGCGTATCGTCGACCGGATCACTACGAGCCGATCGCAATGCCGCGGAACAGCCCCTTCGGGATCGTTATCGGCGGCATTGCCTTCGTGCTCGGCTTCGCGATGGTCTGGCACATGTGGTGGCTGGCGATCATCTGCGCCGTGGCCGCGGCCATCGTCATCATCATCCGCTCCAGCGACGACAACACCGACGGGATCTTTCCCGACTTCGCGGTCGAGGTGCTCGAAAACAAGCGCTTCGAGGAGATGGCGAAGGCACCGCCGCAGAGCGATGACACGCCCACGGAGGTTTCGGGCCGGCCCGTGCCGGGGGCCGCCACGTGAGTACGCCCGCCACGCTTCGCCCGCGAGACGTCAAGGCGGCGGCCGCCGCCGAACACGTCGAGGATAAGGCCTTCGGCTTCTGGCTCTATCTGATGACCGACGCGGTCATCTTCGCGCTGCTGTTCGCGACCTACGTCGTGATGATCGTCGGTACTGCCGGCGGGCCGACCGGCAAGGATCTGTTCAGTCTGCCCCACGCCTTCGCCGAGACGATGCTGCTCCTGTTCAGCAGCGCCACGTTCGGCGTCGCGAGTGTCGCCGCGTTCGAGCGGCGGCAACGAACGACGATCTTCTGGCTGCTGGTCACCGCGGTGCTCGGCCTCGGTTTCGTGGCCATGGAGATCTGGGAATTCGTCGGGATGATCGCGCAAGGCGCCGGCCCCGATCGGAGCGGGTTCCTCTCCGCCTTCTTCGCTCTGGTCGGAACCCACGGGCTACATGTCAGCGTCGGGATTCTGTGCATCATCGTAATGGTCGTTCAGATCGCAGTGAAGGGCTTGACCCGCCCGGTCGCCTCGCGCCTGTCGCGACTGGCGCTGTTTTGGCATTTCCTCGATATCGTCTGGATCGGCATCTTCTCGATTGTCTACCTGCCGGGAGTGTTGGGATGACCGATACCACCAGCACGCCAGCGCCCGAGCTGCGCTCCTATCTCATCGGCTTCGTCCTGGCGATCGTGCTCACGGCGATCCCGTTTGGGATCGTCGCGTTCGACCTTCTGCCGCGCCTGTCATCGCTGGTCGTGATCGCGATCGCGGCGGTGATCCAGGTCCTGGTTCACCTACGCTTCTTTCTCCACATGCGGCTCCATCAGACGCCGCTGGAGAACCTGCTGGTGATGGCGTTCGCCGTTTTCCTCATCTTCATCATGGTCGGCGGCAGCCTGTGGATCATGTTCGATCTGTTCTACCGTATGCAGCTTTAGCTATGGTTCGGTCGGCCGGGCGTGCCCCGGCCGAGTCGGTATCAGGTAGGTTGCGGGATCAATTCGACAGGAACGTCTCAAGCGAACTGAGGCTCGACGTCCAGCCCATGCGGTGATTGTCGCGGGCCTCGACATTGGCGAAGAGCCGTTGGGTGAGCGTGAGCCGGGTTCCGTCCTCGGCCGGCTCGAAGCTGAGTTCGACCACTGTTTCGTGGCCGCGGCTGCCATCGGGCTGCTCCCAGGCCCAAGTCATCACTAGCCGGTTGGGTGGCGCGATCTCCTGATAGACCCCCGACGCGGTATGGGACTCGCCCTTGTCATTCATCATCACCGTCCGCCAGGCGCCGCCTTCGCGCACGTCCATCGTGTATTCCGGGGTGTGCAATCCTTCCGGGCCCCACCATTGGACCAGGATTTTCGGGTCGGTCCAGGCGCTGAAGACGCGCTCGGGCGATGCCTTGAAGACGCGCTCGACGACCAGCGTCCGGTCGGCCTCCGATCCCTCGCGGACGGCGGTGGCGTTATTGGCTTCCGTGGTGGCCATTGGTCGGTTCCCCTTCCTCGGGTTCGGCAAGCAGTTTCTCCAGACGGTCGAACGACCCCTCCCAGAAAGAGCGATATTCGGTCATCCAGTCGTCGATGACCCGGATCGCTTCCGGTCGGACCCGGCAGACCCGCCACTGGCGGTCGACCCGTCGCTCGATCAGCCCGGCATCCTCCAGCACGCGCAGGTGTTTCGAAATAGCCGGCTTGCTGATCGAAAACGGCGCCGCGATCTCGCCGGCGGAGCGTTGTCCTTCCTTGAGCAGGCGCTCGACGATAGCCAGGCGGGTCGGATCGGACAGGGCACCGAACACGGTCGTGACCGCGGGGGAAACGGGCATACGCATCTCCATAATTTAACCGCACGGTTATTTATTACGGACCACATGTCAAGGTGACCCGCGGTCCTATACGGCCGTATCTTGCAGGAGATATAAAGATATGTATATATGCGCGGTCAACTGGCGGAATATCATGGAACAGTCCCATACTGTCGAGGCATTGCTGACCGCCCTGCGGGCGGCGGGGGAGGGGACCCGATTCCGGATCCTCTCGCTCCTGGGAGAAGCGGAGCTTTCGGTGAAGGACCTCACCGCTATTCTCGGCCAGTCGCAGCCGCGAATTTCCCGGCATCTCAAGTTGTTGGCGGACGCTGCTTTGATCGACCGGTTCCCGGAAGGCGCCTGGGTCTTCTACCGCCTGACTGAAGCGGGCCCCGGCCGGCGGCTGGTGACCGATCTGCTGTCGGCGACGGACCGGAGCGATCTGGTCCTGGCGCGCGACCGCGAGCGGTTGGCGCTCACCAAGCAAGAACACGCCGAGGCGGCTCATTCTTATTTCGCCGCCAACGCGGAGGAATGGGACACCATCCGCGCCCTCCACGTCGCCGAGGATGTCGTCGAGGCCGCGGTGGCCGAGGCCTTGGGCTCCCAGTCGTTCGACAGCCTGCTCGATCTCGGGACCGGAACCGGCCGGATGCTGGAACTGCTCCATCCGCTCTACAGCCGCGCGGTGGGCATCGACGCCTCACCCGATATGCTCGCCGTGGCGCGGGCCAACCTTGACCGAGCCGGCATCACCAACGCGCAAGTGCGTCTCGGCGACATTTACAATCTGCCGCTGACCCGCGAATCCTTCGACTTAGTAGTTGTCCATCAGGTGCTCCACTTCCTCGACGATCCGGAGCGTGCGCTGGCCGAAGCGGCGCGGATTCTGCGACCCGGGGGTCGCCTGCTGATCGTCGACTTCGCACCCCACGATATGGAATTCTTGCGAGAGGATCATGCCCATCGTCGCCTGGGCTTCGACCGCGATCAGGTCGGACAGTGGATTGGCGCGGCAGGGCTCGCACTCGAGAGCGCCGTGGCGCTGCCGGGCGGCAAGACGGATACGCTGACGGTGACCCTGTGGCTGGCGCGAGATGAGCGCATGGTCATCGCCGGCGGTGAGGGACGGGAGGTAGCGTGATGGATGCCAGAAGCGAACGGGCGAGCCGCTTGCCGAGCACGTGCGCCGATCTCAATGTGTCGTTCGAGTTCTTCCCCCCGAAGACACCGGCCATGGAAGCGAAGCTGTGGCAGTCGATCGAGCGCTTGGCACCCCTGGCACCGGCCTTCGTCTCGGTGACCTACGGGGCCGGCGGCTCGACCCGGGAACGGACCCATGCGACCGTCACCCGGATCCTGAGGGAGACCGCGCTGCACCCGGCCGCGCATCTTACCTGCGTCGGTGCGACGCGTGAGGATGTCGATGCGATCGTCAGGGGTTATGGCGAAGAAGGGGTCCGCCACATCGTCGCGTTACGCGGCGATCCGGTCGAGGGCGCCGGCTGTGCCTACACGCCGCATCCCGGCGGTTACGCCAACAGCGCCGAACTCGTCGCCGGAATCCGCGACCTCGGCGACTTTGAGATTTCGGTGGCGGCTTATCCGGAAAAGCATCCGGATAGTCCGAGTCCGGCCGCCGACATCGAAATGCTGAAACGCAAGGTCGACGCCGGCGCCGATCGTGCGATCACGCAGTTCTTCTTCGACAATGACGGTTTTGAAGACTACCTGGAACGGGTCCGCGCCGCCGGCATTGCGATCCCGATCGTGCCCGGCATCGTCCCGGTCCACGACTTCAACCGCATCGCCCGCTTCGCGGGGAACTGCGGTGCCTCGATGCCGGATTGGCTGGCGCACCGGTTCGAGGGGCTCGCCGACGACCCGGCGACCCGGCAACTGGTGGCGGCGGCGGTGGCCGCCGAACAGGTGCTCGACCTGGTCGATCGCGGCATCACCGACTTCCATTTCTACACCATGAACCGCGCCGATCTCGTGTACGCGATCTGCCATTTGCTCGGCATGCGCCCGGTTAAGCCAGCCCCGAGGCCTCAGGAGGCGGCGGCGTGACCGACTTGAAAATGACTAGAAGGATCATAAATTATGACCTTTCTAGTCATGAAAGGGTGAAATGACCACCTGGCAGATTCAAAAGGCTAAAGCGCGGTTCAGCGAGCTCCTCGAACAGGTGTCTCGGGATGGACCGCAGACGATCACCAAACACGGCAAGCCGACGGCTGTTGTTGTTTCGATCACCGACTACGAGGCTCTCCGGCGACAAAGGCCAAGTCTAGTGGACTATCTGAAGAGCGGGCCCTCGTTCGAGGGCGTTGATCTGGAGCGTTCGAAAGATACCGGGCGAGCAGTCGATCTATGACGGATCGCGGTTACCTGCTGGATACCAATGTCGTTTCCGAGTCGACGCACGCCCGGCCGGACGCAAGGGTCTCCGCTTTTCTGGATCGAGTCCCCCGGGAGATGGCGTTTCTCAGCGTTCTCACCATCGGCGAACTTCGCAAGGGCGTGGAAATCCGGCGGCGTCACGATCAAGTTCATGCGGAACGGTTGAGCGCGTGGGTCGACGGGCTCGAAGAGATTTATGCCGATGCCCTGCTCCCTGTCGATTCGACAATCGCAAGCCTTTGGGGTCGGCTCGCCGCCAATCGGCCGCGTCCGGTTGTCGATACGCTGCTGGCGGCCACCGCGATCAACCGCGGACTGACACTGGTCACCCGTAATGTGCGCGACATCGCCGATACCGGTGTCGTCTGGATCGATCCGTGGCAGGACGAGTCCTCCCCATGAAAGACACCGCCGGCACAGACACCAAGGCAGCGTTCACGGTGACGGCCATCGATCACGTTCAGGTCGCGGTGCCGCCCGGCTCCCAGGATCGGAGCCGCGCTTTCTACGTCGACATCCTCGGCATGGCCGAGATCGATAAGCCCGCGGCGCTGAAGTCCCGTGGTGGCCTCTGGGTTGCCGCCGGCGGCCAGCAACTCCATCTGGGCGTTGAACAGGATTTTCGACCAGCTCGTAAGGCCCATCCGGCGTTCCGGGTCGACAACATCGATTCGACGGCGAAGAGGATCGCGGAGGCCGGCTACGACGTAGCTTGGGCGTCGCCGCAAGAGATACCCGGTCGTCGACGTTTCTTCACCGCCGATCCATTCGGCAACCGTCTCGAGTTTATCGCGGAGTTATGACCATGCGTGAGATCAGCGATATCGAAAACCGACTGCGGAGCGCCGCCGCCAAGCGAATCCTGGTGCTCGACGGTGCGATGGGAACGATGATCCAGTCGCTGAAACTGACCGAGGAGGATTTTCGCGGGTCGCGTTTCGCCGACTGGCCGAGCGAGCTCAAGGGCAACAACGACCTGTTGAACCTGACCCAGCCGGAGCACATTCGTCGCTTCCACGTGGAATATCTTCGCGCCGGCGCCGACATCGTAGAGTCCAACACCTTCTCCTCGACGTCGATCGCCCAGGCCGACTATGGCATGGAGGACTTGGCCTACGAGTTGAACAGGGAAGGGGCGCGGCTGGCCAAGGAGGCTTGCGACGAAGTCACCGCTGACGAGCCCGAGCGGCCGCGCTTCGTCGCCGGCACGATCGGGCCGACCAACCGGTCCGCGTCGATATCGCCGGATGTTAACGATCCCGGTTTCCGCAATGTCACCTTTGACGATCTGGTGGCGGCCTATGGCGAAGCTACCCGCGGCCTGATCGACGGTGGCGCCGACCTTATCCTGATCGAAACGATCTTCGACACGCTCAACGCCAAGGCGGCGGTCGTTGCTGTCGACGAGGTGTCGCGCGAGAAGGGCGTCGGCCTGCCGGCCATGATTTCCGGGACGATCACCGATCGGTCGGGGCGGACGCTGTCGGGCCAGACGCCGACCGCGTTCTGGTACTCGCTCCGCCACGCCAAGCCCTTCACCATCGGCCTCAACTGCGCCCTCGGCGCGGCCGAGATGCGCGCCCACATGGACGAGATCGCTCGGACCGCGGACACGCTGACTTGCGCCTATCCGAACGCCGGTCTGCCGAACGAGTTCGGTGAGTATGACGAGTCGCCCGAGGCGATGGCCGAGCAACTCGGCGAATTCGCTCGTTCCGGGCTCGTCAATGTCGTCGGTGGATGCTGCGGGACCACGCCGGAACATGTCAGCGCCATAGCCGCTGCTGTCGAAGGCGTCGCGCCGCGTCCGCTGCCGGAGGATAAGCCGCGCCTCAGGCTATCGGGGCTCGAACCGTTCGAGGCGGCGTAGGGCCTGATACCGGACCCGCGTAGAGCAACCGATTTCGCCATGACCGAAGCCACCGCGACCTTCATCAACATCGGTGAGCGCACCAACGTTACCGGGTCGGCGCGCTTCCGCAAGCTGATCACCGCTGGCGACTACGACACGGCGCTCGACGTTGCCCGCAACCAGGTCATCAACGGCGCTCAGATCCTCGACGTCAACATGGACGAGGGGCTGCTCGATTCTGAAGCGGCGATGGCGACCTTCCTCAACCTGATGGCGGCCGAACCTGACATCGCCCGCGTGCCGGTGATGGTCGACTCGTCCAAGTGGTCGGTGATCGAGGCCGGGCTGAAATGCGTTCAGGGCAAGTCGATCGTCAACTCGATCTCGCTGAAGGAGGGCGAGGCGCAGTTTCGTGAACAGGCGGCGAAGGTGCTCAGCTATGGGGCGGCGGTGGTCGTCATGGCCTTCGACGAAACCGGCCAGGCCGACACATTCGAGCGCAAGACCGAAATCTGCGCTCGAGCCTATCGCATTCTCGTCGAGGAGGTCGGCACCGCGCCGGAGGACATCATCTTCGACCCCAACATCTTCGCGGTTGCGACGGGAATCGAGGAACACAACAACTACGCGGTCGACTTCATCGAGGCGACCCGGTGGATTCGGCAGAACCTGCCCTACGCGCATGTTTCCGGCGGCGTCTCCAATCTGTCGTTCTCGTTCCGCGGCAACGAGGGGGTCCGCGCCGCCATGCATGCGGTCTTCCTGTATCACGCTATCGCTGCCGGGATGGACATGGGGATCGTCAACGCTGGCGCGCTGCCGGTCTATGACGACATCGATCCTGAACTCCGCGACCTCGCCGAAGACGTGGTGCTCAATCGGCGGGACGACGCGACCGAGCGGCTGCTCGAAGCCGCCGCGCGGTTCAAGGGTGGCGGTGCAGCCAAGACCGAGGTCGACCTCGCTTGGCGCGAATGGCCGGTGGAGAAGCGGCTGGAACATGCGTTGGTCAAGGGCATCACCGATTTCATCGAGGACGACACCGAGGAAGCGCGCCAAGGCGCGGTCAGGACGCTCGAAGTGATCGAAGGCCCGCTGATGGCGGGGATGAACGTGGTCGGCGACCTGTTCGGCTCGGGCAAGATGTTCCTGCCGCAGGTGGTGAAATCGGCTCGGGTGATGAAGCAGGCGGTCGCCTACCTAATGCCGTTCATGGAGCAGGAGAAGGCGGAGCAGGGCCTTGGCGGCAGCAGCCTCGCCGGGCGGATTCTGCTCGCTACGGTGAAGGGGGATGTTCACGACATCGGCAAGAACATCGTTGGCGTCGTGCTCCAGTGCAACAACTACGAGGTCATTGACCTTGGGGTCATGGTACCGGCCAACAAGATCCTGGAGACAGCGCGCGACAAGGAAGTCGACATTATCGGCCTCTCCGGCCTGATCACGCCGTCGCTGGACGAGATGTGCCACGTAGCGGCGGAGATGGAGCGGGAAGGCTTCGATGTGCCGCTGCTGATCGGCGGCGCGACCACCAGCCGCGTGCACACGGCGGTGAAGATCGACCCGAACTACGAGCGCGGCCAGACGGTACACGTACTAGACGCAAGCCGCGCCGTCGGGGTTGCCGGCAGCCTGCTCGGCGACGGCCGCGCCGACTACATGGCTGCGGTGCGCGATGAATACCGCCAGGTCGCGGAAAACCACGCGCGCGGGCTGGCGGAGAAGCGGCGTGTGTCTTTGGCGGACGCCCGTGCCAACGCGTTCGCCCCGGATTGGTCCACTTATGCGCCGCCCGCGCCGAAGCTGATCGGGACCCGGGTGTTCGACGACTATCCGGTCGCCGACCTCGTCCCTTACATCGACTGGACACCGTTCTTCGCCGCTTGGGAGATCAAGGGCACCTATCCGCTGCTTCTTGACGATCCCAAGGTCGGCGAAGCAGCGCGGTCGCTTTTCGCCGATGCCCAGGCAATGCTCGGCAAGATGGTGGCCGAGGATTGGCTGTCCGCGCGCGGGGTGGTCGGATTCTGGCCGGCCAACCGCGAGGGAGACGACATCGTCGTTTACGCCGACAACGAGCGGTCGACGGAGCGCGCGCGGCTCCACACCTTGCGTCAACAGATCGCCCGGTCTGGCAACAGGCGCAAACATGTGGCGCTGGCCGACTTCGTCGCTCCGATCGGCGCCGGCGCCGATTACGTCGGCGGTTTCGCGGTGACGGCGGGTATTGGCGAGGAGGCGGTGGCAGCGCGGTTCGCGCGGGCCAACGACGACTACTCCAAGATCCTCAGCCAGGCGCTGGCCGACCGGCTGGCCGAGGCGTTTGCCGAGCGGATGCACGAAGAGGTCCGCAAGACACTGTGGGGCTACGTGCCGGACGAGGCGTACTCAAAGCAAGAGCTGATCGCCGAAGGCTATCGCGGCATCCGTCCGGCGCCGGGCTATCCGGCGCAGCCCGACCACACCGAGAAACAGACACTGTTCGACCTGCTCGGCGCTGAAGCCGCGACCGGCATCCGGCTGACCGAGAGCTACGCCATGTGGCCGGCGTCGTCGGTCTCCGGCCTCTACTTCGCTCACCCCGACAGCTACTATTTCGGCGTTGGCCGGATCGAGGCCGACCAGGTCGCCGACTACGCAGCGCGCAAGGGCTGGACGGTGGAAGAGGCTGAGCGCTGGCTGGCGCCCATCCTCAACTATCAGCCGCAGCGGGATGCAGCAGCATGACCGGCCGCGACGACGTGTCGAGGTAAACCACGCACCCTCACGGCGTATCGAGGGCCTCGAGCAGGGCGAGCTCGCGCTCATAGCGTTCGCGGACCGATGCGCTGGGCTCGATCTCCGTGGGATAACCTGTGCTTGCGAACGCGGCCGTGGATGTCGCGTCGGCCAGCCCTCGCGCGATGGCCTCGACCGTGGCCTCGGTCATGTACTGGCTTCCGAACAGTGCCGCGGCGATTGTGAAGCCAAGCATTTCATCGCCAGAGATCTCGGCTAACGTCGGTGTGTCCGGATGGGCGGCCGAGCGTTCCGTGCCGAAGCTGACGATCGGCACGACGCCGTCGCTGCTGGACGCGTCGTTGAACGTCGTGATCAAGGGATCGGTGATGATCCCAAGCTCCGCCTCGCCATTTACCACTGCATCGAAGATCGCCTGTGGGCCAATTCGCTGGACTTCGGTGAAGCTGGCGTCGAGTACCTTGCCGAGCATCTTCTCGGCGACCGCGAACGATGATTGTGGCCCCGCACCTGCCATTGTGAACGTACGCTGGCCCGCGGCATCCTTGAGCGCCGACCAGCTGGCATAGTCGGCGCCCTGTCGGGCAAACAACGTGACCCCATAGCCGCTTCCGAACTGGGCCACCGGACTGAGCAAAGCCAGGCTGAACTCGCGACCGCCGGAGTATTGCTTCATCACCAGGTTCATCGTCGACGAGACAATGACCACGCTGCCGGTTTCGTCCTGGACCACTTGATCGACGCCGACCCAGCCGCCATCGCCCGTGGCCGCTTTGATCGCCACGTCACGGCCGAGCGCCTGCGAGAGCGGTTCGGAGACCGCTTGCATGATCGCCTCGAAGGCGCCGCCCGGATGCGGAATCAACACGGTCAACGCGTCCTCCGACCGGGCTTGGCTCAAGGTTGCAAGCACCAAGGGTGCGGCGCCTGCGGCGAGCAGAAGATCGCGTCTGGTCAACATTGGTGCGCTTTCCTCCCAAAAAACGTCTAACAGGCGCTGACACTAGCCCAATTCAGCGCAAAAGCGAAAAAGGCGGCTGGCTCGTGTCCCCGGCGTAGCAAAGGCGTTTTGCTACCGCTAAGGTCCACCGATACCGGCGGCGGGAGTATGGCGTGCAGACCGAATCGATCGACTACGGCGATGACGCCGGAGCCAGACGCCTGTTTCTGTTGCGATTGGTCGTTGTCGCCGCGCTCGGCGGGCTGCTGTTCGGCTACGATACCGCTGTCGTCTCCGGCGCGATTATTTACGTTCGCCAGGATTTCAATCTGAGTGCCGCCGCTGTCGGTTGGACCGTGTCCGCGGCGCTGGTCGGGGCCGCCTTCGGTGCCGCTTTCGCCGGCCGAGCCAGCGACCGTTTCGGCCGAAAGCTGACCCTGATCGTTGCCGCGATCCTGTTCCTCGGCACGGCGATCGGTTCGGCGATGGCCGATTCCTTAGCCCTGCTGCTTATCATGCGAGCCATTGGCGGCATCGGCGTCGGGATCGTCTCCGTGGTCTCTCCCCTCTATCTGTCGGAAGTCGCGCCGGCGCGGCTGCGGGGCGGGCTGGTCTCGACCTACCAGCTTGCCCTGACCGTCGGGATGCTGCTGGTCTATCTCGTCAACTACCTGATCGCTACATCCGGCACGGTGGAGTGGGACATCGCTTATGGCTGGCGCTGGATGTTCGCGTCGCAAGCCGTGCCCGCGGCCATTCTCCTCGGTGCTTTGTTGACGGTGCCCGAAAGTCCGCGCTGGCTGTTCTTTCACGGACAGCGGGACAAAGCGGCCGCGATTCTCAAACGAATCCTAGCACCCACCGACGTGGCGAACGAGCTCCACAACATGGGCGACATTCAAGACACCCATGAGACTCGAACGGGCTCCCGGTATTCACCGGCCGTGCGCCGTATCGTCGTGATCGGCGTCTTGCTGGCGGTGTTCCAGCAGGTCAGCGGTATCAACGTGCTCCTCTATTTCGCGCCGCAGATTTTTGAGACCGTGACCGGTGCGGGCGCCGACTTCGCGTTGTTGGAGACCATCATTATCGGCGTTGCCAATCTGACATTCACGCTGGTGGCCCTGTTCACGGTCGATAAGTTTGGTCGTCGGATCCTGATGCTGATTGGATTCGCCATTATGGGCATCTGCATCGCGATTATCGGCGTCGCCATCTATTTGAACGCGGTCGGACCGCTACTGATCTTGCTCGTCATCGGCTACGTGGCGGGCTTCGCGGTTGCGGTAGGGCCGGTGACGTGGGTGATTCTCTCGGAGATCTTTCCAGCCCGCATTAGGGGCACTGCCGTCGGGATTGCCCTTATGGCCAACTGGCTCGCGAACGTCGCGGTCTCCCAGACCTTCGCACAGATGGATTCCAACGCCTGGCTCATCGCCGTATTCAACCACGCTTTTCCGTTCCTGCTCTATGCCGGGTTCTGCCTGCTGGCGGTGATCTTCGTCTACCGCTTCATCCCGGAAACCAAGGGCCGGAGCCTGGAGGATATCGAAGCGTCGGAATTGGGCGGCCAATCGGCGACCTGAAAGCTGCTACGACCGGGCCGGCCAGGGTACCTCCCGCGTTCCATAGACCGGGCCTTAGCAGTCCAATGCGCGCGGGTGCCGACAGGCGTTGCGCTTCCGCCGCACCCGCCGAGAAAACGACCGGACCAATACCAATCGCTCATCTCCTGTGGTTATCTCCCGCGCTGGTCGTCACGGTGCCCGAGGATAGGATTGATGGGGCATGGTCTCACACCGTTGGGTCGTTTGGTCGGCGCTGCCCTGGTCGGCGCAGCGTTAGCCGTACCCGCGTCGGCGAACATCATCGACGGGACCGACGATCGCGACTCGCTGCTGGTGCTCGGCCCGCAACTCGGTCTTTCGGATGACGAAATCGCGCGGATTCGGAAGGTCTCCGGCTATGTCGGCTGCTTCCGTCCGACCCCGTCGCTGGGCTCCGGTGCGCTGTTCTTGACCAACAATCAGATCCTTACCGCCGGCCACGTCTTCTTCGACCCGACGACGGGCCTGCGGCGGTCCAACTGCTTCTTCAAAAACCAGGAGGAGCCGTTCGTTCAGGTCGACTTGGTTCCGGAGGCAGCACGATTCGGGGCCGTGCCGCCACGGCCCGGGTCCAACTACGATTTCGCGATCGTACCCCTGGTCAGGCCGATCGAAGGGGCCGAGCCGTTTCCGGTTGCCGAGGACGCGCCGGTGCGCGCCGGCGACAAGTTGATCGTCGTTACCGCCCACCCGGCCGGCATGGAGAAGGAGGTTCCCAACGAGATCCCCGTCGTCCAGCCCTGCACCATCCGGCGGGTGCCGGTGTCGACCAGCATCACGTCGTTCTATCGGTCCGATTGCGACGCCAGCGGCTCATCGTCGGGAGGCATGAATCTGTCCCGCGTCGATGGCGAACTCGTCTATCGCGGCGTGACCATCACCACCGGCCTTTGGCGCGACCCGGCGATGCGCGGCGCCCCTTACGACGAAAAGCGCGGCAGTGTCACCACCGCGCTCGGGACCGATGCGGCGGTGCTCAAAGCCGCGAAGGAACTTGCGATCGACAATCTCTTCTGGGCGGCGGGCCCGCGGTTGATCAGCAACCCGCCGCCATCGCAGTAGCGCGGTGGACAAGAAGCCCGATTTAGCCGGCGTTTTGGCCGCATGGCGACTGTCGCGCATCTGGGATAAACCAGACGGCGCAAACGAACGGCCGGCATACTAGCGCTAGAAGGCGGCGACGGAACATCATGCTCCCCCAGATCTGGCCGGCGATTCTGACCCTGGGCTGGATCCTGTTCGCGATTGCCGCGGGCGAGGGGGTGATGGCGTTGTTCGCGCTCGCCACCCAGGATGGCCACGCGCAGGAGTTCGGCGTTTCGGCCGCCATCACAGCACTAGTCGCTGGCGCCTGCGTGCTCACCACACGAGGACGCCCGTTCGACCTCAAGTTCCGCGACGCAACGTTGCTCACCGTTGTCGCCTGGATCGTGGTGCCGGCCTTCGCGGCGATACCTCTGGTGGCGGAGCCGGTCGGTCTGTCGCCGGTTGATGCTTATTTCGAGATGGTTTCGGGGATCACCACGACCGGAGCGACGGTCATGGTCGGCCTTGATCAGACCGCGCCGTCGGTTCTGCTCTGGCGCTCGACCTCCCAGTGGATCGGCGGCATCGGCATCATCGGCTTCGCGATCGTCATCCTGCCGTTCCTCAAGATCGGCGGGATGCAGCTCTTCCGTCTCGAGTTCACCGAGCGCTCCGAAAAGGCGCTGCCGCGGATGCGGAGCATCGCGACGGCGATCGTCGAAATCTACCTGATCCTCACCGCGGCATGCTTCTTCGTCTACTGGATGCTGGGGATGACGCCGTTCGACGCGCTGAACCACGCGATGACCACCATCTGCACGGCCGGGTTCTCCACCCACGATGCGTCATTCGGCTACTTCGATTCGCCTGCCCTGGAGTGGGCGGCGATACTGTTCATGATCCTGGGCGCGCTGCCGTTCATGGCGTTGCTGCGGATGTTGCGCGCCGGCGCCTTCAAGGAGCGGTTCGATCCGCAGGTGCGCACCTTCCTGGTGGTGCTGGTGGTTCTGGTCGTGGTGTTCTCGGTGTGGATGCTCTTGTCGCAGACTCTTCCGGCCGGCCGGGCGCTGACCAAGTCAGCCTTCAATGTGGTCTCCATCGCTACCACCACCGGCTACACGTCGGCCAATTATGTCCAGTGGGGAACGTTCGCCGCCGTCTGGTTCTTCGCGCTCAGCTTCATGGGCGGCTGCACCGGGTCGACCGCCGGGGCGATCAAGATCTTTCGCTTCAAGGTCATGTACGCGGTGGTCAAGCAGCACATCCAGCGGACCATCTATCCGCATGCGGTAGCACCGATCCGCTACGGCGATCGGGTGATCTCCGACGAGCAGGCAGGCTCGGTCGGCGTCTTCGTCTTCCTCTATCTGGTGTCGTTCGCCGCGATTGCGGTCATCATGTCGGCGCTCGGCATGGGCGGCGAGACCAGCCTGTCGATCGCTGCGTCAGCGATCGGTAACATCGGCCCGGGCATCGGCGACGTGATCGGACCCGACGGCAACTTCTCAAGCCTGCCCGACACCGCCAAGATCATTATGTGCCTGGCGATGATCATGGGCCGGCTGGAAATCCTCGCCGTGCTCGTCCTGTTCATGCCGAGCTTCTATCGGTGAGCCCGCCCCCCGGACACAACAAAGCCGGGCGCTGGTTCCCGGCACCCGGCAACGAAAAGAACTGGAACTCAAGACCCGGCGAGTATCAAACAGCGCCCACAACAACAGCGGCGATGAAGACGAACGCGGCGCACACGATGATCACATGGATCGGGCGGGCTAGGCTCATAAGGGTGCCTCCATTCCAAATGAGACTGCCGCTATTTTAGCCCCGCACAGGGTATCGGCGAAGCGAATTGTATGCTGCGCTGCAACCGGCGCTCTCTCCGTGTTCTAAGAATGCCGCTTAACTCTCTATAAGCACACGACACCTGTCTGTGGTCGCGGTCGGCAAAAAAGTGTTGCCAAGCTGATCGGGTTCGGCCATTCCGGCTCTGGCGGAGGGTTGTCGCAGCCATCGTCTGGCAAACGCTGGTTTCGCTACCGGGGCACGGCTGCTAGCGTTTGAAAGGTGACCGGCCGCCGCCGGGGGAAGGGGCAGGAAGACCGCGGATGAAGAGGTTCGCAGCGGCGCGCGAGGTCGTTCAGTCCCTGCGCCCGGACCAGCCCATCTACTGTTTTCGTCCAGGCGTTCTGGCGGCCGACGCGCGGGCTTTTGTCGAGGCGTTTCCAGGCAAGACCGCCTACGCGGTCAAGACCAACAGCGAGCCAATGGTGCTCGATACCCTGGCGTCGGCGGGGGTCTCGTGTTTCGACGTGGCGTCGCCGGCCGAGTTCGAGGCCGCCCGAGCAGTCAATGCCAATGCCGAGTTGCTCTACACCCATCCGGTCAAGGCCCAGTCGGACATCAGGCTCGCGCTCGAACGCTACGGTATCCGCGTTCTGGCGCTCGATCATGAGGATGAGGTCGCCAAGATCTTGCGGATCGTGCGAGGCCTCGATCTCGATCCGGAAGAAATCACGCTGTTAGTTCGCATTGCCGTGCGCGGCCAGGCGGCCTACGAGCTCTCCAAGAAGTTCGGCGCTGCGCCGGGTCACGCGGTGGAACTGGTCAAGCGCATCTATGGTGTCGGCTTCAAGGTCGGGCTGTGTTTCCACGTTGGCAGCCAGGTCGCCGACACGGGCACTTACGAACGGGCGATCGCTTCGGTGGCGTGGGTGCGATCGCGGGCCGGCGTGCCACTGGCGCTGCTGGATATCGGCGGCGGGTTTCCGGCGCCCTATGGTCATGACCCGCGACAGGCGCCACCGCCGCGGCAGGACACCCAGGCTCTCGTCACCGGCATCGTGTCGGAAATCGGCGAATGGGGTCTCGACGACATCCCGTTGGTTGCCGAACCGGGGCGGGTGATTGTCGCCCGCTCGTTCTCGCTGATCGTCCGGGTGCTCCTGCGCAAGGGGCGGCGGCTTTACATCAACGATGGCATCTGGGCGTCGCTGTCCGACTCCTGGACCGGCAAGATCACCCTGCCGGCTCGCCTGTTACCGGATTCGGCGCGGCGCAAGCGGGCCGGCAATCCGGACTCGGTGGTTCCGTTCAAGGTCTGTGGCGCGACCTGCGATTCCGTCGACATATTGTCGCGGCCCTTCTACCTGCCGGAGACGGTCGGTACCGGTGACTGGATCGAGATTGGCCACATCGGTGCTTACTCGCTGGCGCTCCGGACCCGGTTCAATGGCTTCTACCCGGACACCTTCGTCGAAGTGACCACGCCGTTCGAGGCGGCCGGCCCGGCGGAAAGCCTTGCGTCGCTGGAAACAATGGCGGATTAACGAGGAGCCGCCGCGAAAAAGGCGGAAACGGCTGCGTCAATTCCGCCGTCGGTATGGGTGACAGAAGGGCTTTCCGTGACAGCTTTGAGGGGTAGGCGTTTCGCGGGGATCGGACCCCGGTCCATGGTTCTGGCGATCGGCGCGTTTGCGCTCGCCGGATGCAATATCGGCGAGTACCAGTTCACCGAAGTGGAAGGCCGCGGCGGCTGGCGCGCCGAGAAGGAGCGCGCCTGCATGGCGACACGCGAACTGTCCGACAGCATTGTCCAGGTTGACGCGATCGTCGAGGAGATCGAGTGCGGCATGGACTTCCCGCTGGAGGTTTCTGCGTTGTCGTCGAGCACCGTGGTCGTCAGCCCCAAGGCAACGATCGGCTGTCCGCTGACCGACAAGCTCGAAGATTGGATCGCTGGGTCGGTGCAGCCGGCGGCGCAATCCAAGTTCGGTTCCAAGGTGGTGGAGATCAAGCAAATCTCCGCGTACGCCTGCCGCAAACGCAACAACTTCGGCAAGGAGTTTTCCGAGCACGCCTTCGGCAACGCCCTCGATATCGCCGGCTTCAAACTCGCCAACGGCCGTGAGTTCTCCATTGCGGGTGGTTGGAAGGGCGATGCACAGGAGCAGGCGTTCCTCCGCGAGGTGTTCGCCGGCGCCTGCGAGCGGTTCACCACGACCCTGGGGCCGGGCAGCAACATCTTGCACTACAACCATATTCATATGGACCTGGCACAGCTCGCACCGGACGGCTCGCCGAAGATGTGCAAGCCGCCACCGCAAGGTGGCGTTCCGGCCGTGGCAGCCACACCAGCACCGACGCCGGCCGCTGCCGACGGCGCGACACCGCCGGTGACCGCGGAGCCGGAGATCATCCCGGCCGACACGGCGACGCCGGGCGCGGATTGATCCCCAAGCCGATTGCTGCGCTGCCCATCTCAGCCGCCGCGTTGGGCACCCGTAAACGCAGGCTTTTGACTCTTCCTTAATCCCGCCTGCGCCAAGGTGCCGGCATGCTCCGTCGCGTTGCGTATCTGACGGTGACCGCCGTTCTGTGTCTTGGGGTCGGCGGGTGTGCCCTGAACTTTCTCGGCTTCGAGCGGCGCGATGCGTGGCGCGGCCAAGCCGAGCGCGCGTGCATGGCACACAAACCACAATCCTATTTCGTCCGCCAGGCCAGCGCGATCAACGGCCGCGGCACCTGCGGTCTCGACTATCCTTTGAAGGTTCAGGCGCTTGAAGACGGCACCATCGGTGTCGGGCCGGGCGCGACCCTCAACTGCCCCATCAAGGCGACGCTCGAATATTGGATGCGCCACTCGGTCCAGCCCGCATCGTTCGCCTATTTCGGCATGCCGATCGTCGAGATTCGGCAGGTTTCCAGCTACAGCTGCCGCACCCGCAACAACAAGCGCGGCGCCGCGCTGTCCGAGCACGCCTTCGGCAACGCCATCGACATCGCAGCGTTCAAGCTGGCGAACGGCCGGGTGGTGACCATCAAATCGGGCTGGCGCGGCCGGTCGGACGAGCGCGCCTTTCTCCGCGAAGTCTTCGCCAGCGCCTGTAAAACCTTCAAGACCACGCTCGGTCCCGGCGCCGCTTATCACGCCGATCATTTTCACGTTGACCTTGCCCGCCACGGCAAGTCGGGTACATCGACCTACTGCAAGCCTAAGCCAAGCATGACACCGCCCGCCCGGCCGCCGTTCGAGGGCGCCCGCTATGCGGCATTTCCCGGTCAGCCGCGCTACGGTTTGGCGCAGGCCTACACGGGCGGGATCAGCCAGCCGGATCAGATACTGCTGACCGAGCAGCCGCCGTCGTTCGAAGGGTCGCCTTTCTTTTCGGCGAAGCCGCGCTAGGCGCTACGGCTAACGCCTCAATCTTGTCATGCGCACCGCCTCCGGGCAGTGCTAGGCTCGGTTCGATACTTGGAACACAGGAGGGTCGCTACCATGCGGAAATTGGGATTAGCGCTGACGGCCGCGCTGGTATTGGCGGGAACGCCGTCGCTATCGGTCGCTGATGACGGAATCCCGGACCTGACCGGGACGTGGTCGGTCACCCTGGGAACGACGATCCTGGCCGACGGCACGGTCAATCAACATCCCCAGGACTATGCCAGCCACGTCTTCGAGATCACCGACCAAACCGGCTCGGTGTTCAAGGCGACGCACACACTTGTTCCGAAAGAAGAGACGAAGACGGGCACCCATTCCGGCACACCGCTGCGCGGACAGACCACCAACCTGATCGGTGCGGTCGATGGCACCGGTCCGTTCGTCATCCTCGCCGATATCGGCGATACGACGACATTCCAGTGCAACCTCATCGACGAGGAGACCATGCGCTGCCTCGCCGCCGAAGCCGGAGACCATGCCGTCGCCAGCTTCATGCTGCTGAAGCGTCAGCAGCAGTAGCGATCACGCCTTGCCGTAGCCGCCACCGGTCGGCGTGGTGACGATCACTGCGTCGCCGGGTTCGACTACGGTCTGATCGCATCCTTCCAGGGGTTCGATACGCCCGTCTGCGCGTCGCACTGCGGTCGCGCCGGTTTCGCCATTGTTGCCACCGTCCAACCCGTTGGGCCGCGCGGTGCGGTGTGAGGCGAGGATGGCGCAATCCATCGCTTCGAGGAAACGGATGGTGCGCTCGGTTCCGCTCCCCGCCGTCCAGCGCCCCTTGCCCCCAGACCCCTTGCGGATGTGGAAGTCCTCCAAGAGAACCGGGAATCGGTACTCCAGTATTTCCGGATCGGTCAGGCGCGAATTGGTCATATGGGTGTGGACACCATCGACGCCGTCGTATCCCGGCCCTGCCGGCGCGCCCGAACAGATCGTCTCGTAGTACTGAAGCCGGTCGTTACCGAAGGTGAGGTTGTTCATCGTCCCCTGCGCCGCCGCCATCGCGTCGAGTGCGCTGAGAAGACAATCGGTGACCTGCTGGCTGGTCTCGACATTGCCGGCGACGACCGCTGCCGGATATCGCGGCGACAGCATCGACCGATCCGGGATCACCACGTTGATCGGTCTCAGGCATCCGGCATTCATCGGGATCGGATCGTCGACCATCAGGCGGAAGCAGTAGAGCACCGCGGCGCGGGTCACCGGTTCCGGGGCGTTAAAGTTGGTCGGCTGTTCAGGGCTGGTGCCGGCGAAATCGACGGTCGCCTCGCGCTTGTCACGGTCGACGGTGATCTTGACAGAAATCGTGGCGCCCTGATCGGTCTTCACGGTGAAGGACGAGTCATGCAGGGCGTCGATCACCCGACGGACGCTCTCCGCCGCGTTATCCTGGACGTGCCCCATATAGGCACGCACCACGTCGAGGCCAAAGTGATCGACCATCTTGCGGAGCTCGAACACACCGCGCTCATTGGCGGCGATCTGGGCTTTCAGGTCGGCGATGTTCTGGGGGACGTTGCGGCATGGCCAGGGGTGGTCGGTGAGCAGCGAGACGAGCTCTTTCTCCCGGAATCGGCCGCCCTCGACCAGGCGGAAGTTGTCGATGAGGACGCCTTCCTCATCGACATTGGTCGCCCGCGGGGTCATCGATCCGGGCGCGGTTCCGCCGACGTCGGCGTGGTGGCCGCGCGAGGCGACCCAGAACAGGATCGGCCCCGGATCGTCAGCGGTCGCATCCGCTTCCGCGAACACGGGCGTGCAGACGGTGATGTCCGGCAGGTGGGTGCCGCCGTTGTACGGGGCGTTGAGCGCAAACACGTCGCCCGGGTGAACGTCGCCTTCGTTCAGGCGGACGATGGTCTCGACCGACCGGTCCATCGAACCGAGATGAACGGGCATATGCGGCGCATTGGCGACCAGCCGCCCGTCGCCGTCGAACACCGCGCAGGAGAAGTCGAGCCGTTCCTTGATGTTCACCGAATAGGCGGTGTTCTGCAGCGTTACACCCATCTGTTCGGCGATCGACATGAAGAGGTTGTTGAACACCTCGAGCATGACCGGATCGGCGTCGGTCCCGATCGCCGAGCGGGCGGGGAGGGGAACGGCCCGGTCGAGGACGATGTGATCGTGGGACGTAACGGTAGCGCGCCAGCCCGGTTCGATGACGATCGTCTGATGCGGCTCGATGATCAGCGCGGGCCCCATGATCCGCGCCCCCGGTTTCAGGTTTTCGCGGAGAAAAACGCCGGCGTCGTGCCAGGTGCCCTGGGTGAAGAATCGTGTCGTTTCATCGGGTTCCGGCGTCGCTTCAGTGATGTTGAGCTCTGGCTCACCGATGTCCGCGCCGCCACCCACGGCTTCGACTTCCACCGACTCGACGATCAGAGGTTTGTCCTCGAACGCAAAGCCAAACTGCTTGCGGTGGAGGGCAACGAAGGTGTCGGCGATCTCCGACGGCGGGATCAGCGTAGGCGCTTTCCCGGCCGCGAACGGCGCCTCCGCGACGGTGACCGGCAAGGTCATGTCGGTCCCATCGTAGCGGACATGGGCGCGGGCGAAGACGGTGATCTCAGCGTCGGCGACGCCCTGGCCGCGAAGCTCGTCAACGGTTTCCGCTTCCAGGGTCGCGACCGCGTCGGCAAGCGACAAGTCGGCGTCGAGGGGCAACATCGCGGCGCGGTTGCGGGTGGCGCGGATATCGGCAAGCCCCATGCCGTAGGCCGATAGAACGCCGCTGTAAGGATGGATCAGGACGGTCTTGATGCCGAGCGTGTCAGCGACCATGCAGGCGTGCTGACCGCCGGCGCCGCCGAAACAGTTCAGCGCGTATTCGGTGACATCGTAGCCACGCTGGACCGAAATTTTCTTGATCGCGTTTGCCATGTTTTCGACCGCGATCTTGAGAAAGCCGTCGGCCACGTCCTCGGACGCTCGGCCGTCGCCTATGGTCTCGGTCAGGGCCTTGAAGCGGTCGGCGATCATGTCGGCATCGAGTGGCTGATCGCGGCGCGGTCCGAAGACATGGGGGAAGTACTTGGGCAGAAGCTTACCGACCATCAGGTTGGCGTCGGTGACGGCCAGTGGCCCACCCTGGCGGTAGCAGGCCGGCCCTGGTTGTGCACCAGCGGAGGCCGGCCCGACCTGAAAACGACCCTGCTCGTATTTGAGGATCGACCCGCCACCGGCAGCGACCGTGTTGATCCGCATCATCGGTGCCCGCATGCGCACGCCGGCGACCTCGGTCTCAAAGGCGCGCTCATATTCGCCGTCGAAATGGGAGACGTCGGTGGAGGTGCCGCCCATGTCGAAGCCAATGACCTTGCCGAAGCCGGCGAGCTTCGCCGTCTCGACCGCAGCGACCACACCGCCGGCCGGGCCTGACAGGATCGCGTCCTTGCCCTGAAACAGGTTGGCGTCGGTCAGGCCGCCGGACGACTGCATGAACATCAGCCGCGGACCGAGGTCGGCACGCTCGCCGTCTGGCGGCCGCACGGTTTGGGTCGAGGGCGGGCTGCTCAATTCGTGCGCCACCTTGAGTACATAGCGGCGCAAGAGCGGCGAGAGGTACGCGTCGACGACGGTGGTGTCGCCACGGCCGATCAGCTTAATCAGCGGCGACACCTCGTGGCTGGCCGAAACCTGCGGGAAACCCATGCGGCGGGCAAGTTCCGCCACCTGACGCTCATGCTCCGGCCACGCCCAGGCATGCATGAAGACGATCGCCACCGACCGGATGCCCGCCTGCCACGCGGCCTCGAGATGATGTTGCGCCGCGGCAAGATCGGGCGGTGTCTCGACCGTGCCGTCGGCGCGAACCCGCTCGTCGACCTCGCTTACCCGGTCGTAGAGCATCTCGGGCTTGATGATCCGCCGGGCGAAGATGTTCGGCCGGGCCTGGTAGCCAATTTCGAGGGCGTCGCGGAAGCCTTTGGTGGTCAGCAAGAGCACCCGGTCGCCCTTGCGTTCCAGCAGCGCATTGGTGGCGACGGTAGTGCCCATCTTGACCGAACCGATGGCATCGGAATCGATCCAGCCACCCGACGGGACGCCCATCAGCTTGCGGATGCCGTTGACCGCGGAATCGCGGTATTCGGCCCGATCCTCCGACAGGAGTTTCGCCGTGCTCAACCGTCCCTCGGGATCGCGGGCGACGATATCGGTGAAGGTGCCGCCGCGGTCGACCCAGAAGTCCCATTTGCCGGTGGTATTTGGTCGCATGATTTCTGGTGTTCCCCTTGCGGACCATAGCAAATCCGCGGAGCTGATCGGCGCGAACCGACGCTCTTTTGTTCTAGGTCTAGGTTTTGCGATCGGCGCCCGCTAGATTTCCGGCCGACGGGGCGGTCTGGGTGGAGAATGCGGTAATGAAGTATGCGTCAGTCATCGTCGCCGGGCTTGTCTGGGTGGGGGCAGTTGGTGGCGTTCAGGCGGCGTGCCAGGGCACGACAATCCTTTATCAGGACGGGTTCGAGCGGCTGCAACCCACATGGGGCAGTGAGACGGACTTTTTCCGGGTTGTCGATAACCAGTTGGAAGTGCGACCGCCGTCCGACACCTACTATTGGTCGGCCAACTCGGCCAACCTCTATGACGACATCGATATGTGCGTCACGATGACCACGCTCGCCGAGGGCGATCCGCTGGAATCCAAGGCGGGGCTGGTATTCTGGTACACCGACGTCAACAATTTCTACGTGTTCGAGCTGGCTCCCAACGGCAAGGCGTCGGTCTGGCGGCGCCAGCGCGGCAAGTGGCTGCCTCAGGTCGAGTGGCGCGACGCCGAAGGCGCCAACCAAGGCGACGGCGCGATCAACGAACTCAGGGTGACAACCCTCGGCAGCCAGGCGATCTTCTACGTTAACGATCAGCAATTTGAGAAGATCGAGGGAACGCCGCCGGACAACGGCCAGCAGATCGGCATCTTCGCCGCCTCGCCGCCGGATGGCGTCGCCGCCTTCGGCTTCGACAACCTGACGGTGACCAAGCCCTGATCGCTTTGCCGCATCCCTTACGATCGTACCGGTCGCGAGCGACCGGCACTGAGGTGCGGCCGTGAGCGTGTGGACCTGGATCGGCGACGCGGCCGAAAGCGGCGTCGATGCCGTGGGCGCCCTTTATGACTGGGTCAGCAGCGCCCTCGGCGGTATCGGCGACCGTGAAACTCGGCGTCAGGTGGCGTTCTCCATGGCACTGATCGCGCTGTCGGCCAAAATGGCCAAGGCCGACGGCGTCGTTACTCACGACGAAGTGGCTGCGTTCCAGCGCCTCTTTGTGACACCGGACTCCGAGACCGCGCACGTCGAACGGCTGTTCGATCTCGCCAAAAAGGACGTCGCCGGCTTCGAATCCTATGCCCGTAGGATCGCGATCTTGTTCGACGGCGATAACGAAGCGCTGGAGGATGTGGTCGATGGCCTGTTCACGATTGCCCGCGCGGATGGGGCGGTGCACGCCGCCGAGCTCGCCTATCTCGAGCGGGTGTCCGAGATCTTCGGCATCTCGGAGGATTGCTTCGATCGCATCTCGGCCCGGCATGTGGTGCCGGAAGAGGGGGACCCTTACCGGATTCTCGGCGTAGAGCGCAGTCTGACGGTGACCGAGATCGCTGCCCAATACCGCGTCCTCGCCGCCGAAAACCATCCGGACCGGCTGCTCGGCCGCGGGGTTCCGCCCGAGGCGGTGGCGCTCGCCCACGAGCGGATGGCGGCGATTAACCAGGCCTGGGAGCGGATCAAGCGTGAGCGCGGTTGACGGCGACCATCGGCCACGATCAGGCGACGATTTCGAAGTCGCCTGCCGACAATGCCAAGCCTACCTCCAATCGCGCAAAAAGAACTGCACCCGGTCCGTCCTGGCCATTCGCATCATAGAGCAGGTCCCCGGTCGACGCATCGTAGATGATGCGATCGTCTGCGTCGCCGGCGGCTGCACCGAGGACGAAAGCACCGGGGTTCAGCGCACCCGGAGAGAGGGCGGTGAATACATCGTCGTCGAGCACGATCTTGTCTAGGCCGAGTTGGAAATCCTTGATCTTGTCGACGTTCGATCCGGCATCGAGCGCCGTGTCGAACACGAACTTATCAGCGCCGCTGCCGCCGATCAGGATGTCGTTGCCGTCGCCACCGATGAGAGTGTCGTTGCCACCCTTGCCCTTGAGCTTGTCCTTTCCCTCAAGGCCTTCCAGTTTGTTTTTCTTGCTGTCTCCGGTCAGTGTGTCCGCTTTAGCTGTTCCTCGCGCGTTTTCGATTTTGATGAGCTTGTCGGTCTTACCAAACCCGTCTGTCGCCTTGCCTTTTGCGAGGTTAACCTCGACCGCCGCGACACCGCCGTAAAAACTGTCGAGTGTATAGTCGACGGTATCAGAGCCGCCTCGACCGTTTATGACATCGTTTCCCTTCATGGCCTGGATCTCGTTCGCCCCGGAATCGCCGACAAGCTTGTCCGCTCTGGCTGAACCGCGAATGTTCTCGAAGTTGACGAGCTTGTCCTTGTCGCCGAAGCCGTCGATTGCCTCACCCTTGGTGAGGTTGACTTCGACCTTCCCGGCGCCGCCCTCACGCACGTCCCAACTGTAATCAACCCAATCTATGCCGCCACGGCCATTGAGTGTGTCTTTGCCCTCAAGCCCCAAGAGCTCATCGGTTTCACTGCTGCCTTTGAGTGTGTCCTTGAACCGGGTCCCGCGTACGAGTTCGATGTTGGAAATCGTGTCCGTATCGCCGAACCCGTCAATTGCGGTCCCTGCGCCGAGATCGACAAACACGCCGCTCAATCCGCCGGCGTTGTCGTCGTTGGTGTAGTCGAGGATATCGAAGCCGTCTCGGCCGTCGATGGTGTCGTTTCCCGCCAACCCCTGGAAGAAGTTGGCCCAACCGTCATCGCCCAGGAGCGTGTCGGCCTTGCTCGTTCCTATGACGCCCTCGAACTCCGAGATCGTATCTTCATCGCCAAAGCCGTCGGTCGCTTTGCCGAGAGCGAAGTCGACTGTGACCGCGCCCGCGCCGCCAAAGTCGACGTCACTGTCATAATAGAGAAGATCGAAGCCGCCGCCGCCGATCAGTGTGTCGTTGCCACCAAGCCCACGAAAAGCGTTGTCAGAGAACTGATTGCCGTCGCCACCTTCGATATAGTCACCAAGATTGGTACCGAAGATCTCGTCGATATCGATGAGGGTATCGGTGTCGCCATAGGTATCCGTTGCGACGCCGGTCTTGAGATTGACGGTAACTGCGCCGCCCCCGTTTTCCTGTGAGTACTCGACACTGTCGTCGTTGTTTCCTCTTAGTATGTCGTCGCCACGGCCGCCGATCAGGATATCGAAATCATCGCCACCTCTGAGGATGTCGTTTCCAGCCCCCCCTTCAAGCCGATCGAATCCGCCGCGACCCTTGAGTAGATCGTTCCCACCCTTGCCACGAATAAGGTCGTCGCCATTTGTGCCGACAAGTTCGTTGTTTCCGCTGTCGCCTATAAGCTTTGCCAATGGTGCCTCCCAGCTTGCGCATCGGCACGGTCAAAGGAACAATATCTCTGCAACAACTGGTCGTACCGAGCATGGGGAGTACTACCAGAATATGTGAAGTGTAGCAATTTAGTGGTGTGGAAATTGATCTAGTTGCTTTTCGGTGGCTTGCTTCAGCAGATCTTTCGGAGGACGGACCTTGAGGCCGCGATCAACCAGGCCTGGGAGCGGATCAAGCGTGAGCGCGGTTGACGGTCGCCGTCGCGTGTCTCACACCGAGCGCCATGTCATCGTCCGCGATCATCGAGCAGTGCCCGTCGCCGAACCATGGGCCGCGGGCGACTGGCAAACCGGTCGATATCCTGCTCATCCATTACACCGGCATGACCAGCGGTGCTCGGGCACTGGAATGGCTCTGTAATCCGAAGTCCGCCGTTTCCAGCCACTACCTGGTGTTCGAAGACGGGCGCACGGTTCAACTCGTCGACGAGGGACAGAGGGCATGGCACGCCGGGCGGGCTTCATGGGCCGGCGAGACCGACATCAACTCCCGGTCGATCGGCATCGAACTGGTTCATCCCGGCCACGAACACGGCTATCGCGGGTTTGCTGCCCCCCAGATCGCCGCGCTGATCAACCTTTGCGCCGGCATTCTTTCGCGTAATCCGATCCCGCCGGCGCGGGTGTTGGCGCACTCCGATGCGGCGCCGGAGCGCAAGGACGACCCAGGCGAACTGTTCCCCTGGCAAGAACTCCATGCGGCCGGTATTGGCCATTGGGTCCCGCCGGTATCGGAAGCGGACAGTGTACCGATCGACCGCTCGGACAGCGAAGCGGTGGCCGCGTTCCAGTCGCGGCTGGCCACCTATGGCTATGGCATTGCGGTCGACGGCACCTATGCCGCCCGGACCGAGGCGGTGGTTCGAGCGTTCCAGCGCCATTTTCGACCGGGCAAAGTGGACGGCCTCGCCGATGGGTCGACGGTGGCGACCCTCGACGCCCTGCTTGCTGCGTTGCCCAACGCACCTTGACCGGTGGCGAGGCCGATGCCTATGTCTGAAGCGCCAGCTGGCCGGACGGCCGCTCCGGCAAGCGCCGAAAGGCAGCCGGGGAGGAAAGTCCGGGCTCCATGGAAGCACGGTGCCGGGTAACGCCCGGCGGGGGCGACCCCAGGGACAGTGCCACAGAAAGCAAACCGCCTGCCGCTTCGGCGGCCGGTAAGGGTGAAAGGGTGGGGTAAGAGCCCACCGCGGAACCGGCAACGGGACCGGCACGGTAAACCCCACCGGGAGCAAGACCGAATAGGGACGACGCGAGGGCTTCCCTCAGGCCGGTTTCCGGGTCAGTCGTCCGGGTAGGTTGCGTCAGGCGTTCGGCAACGGACGTCGCAGAGGAATGGCCGTAGCGTGGCGGCAACGCCGCGACACAGAACCCGGCTTACAGGCCAACTGGTATCGATGAGGCGCCGTCGTCCGAACAGGGCGGCGGCGCCGCCACATCGGCCACCGAAGCAGCCGGAAGCCTAATCTTACAAGCCCAAGCTGAACGGCAGCGGATCGGAATGATGGGCGATCATCTTCCAGGTTCCGCCTTCGCGCCGAAAGACGTTGGTTCCGCGCATGGTGAAGGTCACTGGGGCGCCGCTTTGGTCAAGGTTAGAGCTTCGAGCACGATGGTGCACCACGGCCATGTCTCCCGATATTGTCATGTGTCGATCGACCACCTCGATCGAACCGCTGAGCTTCATCGCCGCCTGCTTGATCCAATCGGCGTCAGTGACCTTCCATCCAATTTCGAACAGGTCCGGCTGCGGGCCCATGTAGATCACGTCGCTCTGGTGGGACCACAGCTTCTCCATGGGTGCGATGTCACCCTGGAATATCGCATTGAGCGCGGCGAAGAACGTCTCGTCCGCCGCCAGCACCTCGTCGGTGTCCGCCATTCTTGTCGTCTCCCTCTCTCTTGAGACATCAATCCTAAAGGACGAAATCGTCGGACGACAGGTCGGACAGTTTGATGTCCTCAAGGACGATCTTGTCCTTGCCGGGCAGGTCGATGATCAGCTTGTCCTTCTTGTCCGTCATCGCCGACTTGAGATCCTTAAAGCCGGAGAATCCGTGGTCGGAGAGGTCGAGGACGTCCTTACCTGGCTTGAAGTCGAAGACTGTGTCCTTGCCATCGCCATCCCTGTGGATGATCAGATCCCTGCCTTTGCCGGTTTCGATCGCGTCCTTACCTCGGCCACCGTCCACCACGGCGGCGCCCTTGATTTTCAGATCATCCTTGCCCCTCCCGCCGAAAATCTCACCGACAAGCGTGTCGACATTGATGCGCGCGGCGAATTCGGCGTCGAGAGCGTCAGCATTCGGTTTGTGGAGAAGGGTGTTGGCGCCTTGCCAAGGCGAATATCGCCCTCGACAAAACCGCCGACGCTTTTCAAGAAGTCCGCGCAACGACCGAGATTGACATCGCCGTAGGCAGTAACGCGCATCGATCACTCTATCTTGAGGGGGCAAATCAATTCTTAAGCCTAACGAACGATAAATTTTATGCCTCTTGGGTCCTGCACTTCGTTGACGGACCGTCAAATCCCATGGTATCCCATGTAATCCCAAGCGATGGGCGGAAGCTTGATTTTCCGGCCGATCGCGGGGGCGCCAGCAGGAGCCCGGAGGTTCGCCAATGCCTTCAGGGGGTTTCGCGTCTCGGTAGCCTTCGAGCGGGATCGCGACCGGAAGTGGTCGTGCGGCGAGGCAGACAGGGGCGATGGACGAGTTCGTTTCGACCTTCACCAACAAGCTCGACGCCAAGGGCCGGGTCTCGATTCCGGCGTCCTACCGCTCGGTGCTGGCGGTCGACGGTTTCGACGGGCTCTATTGCTGCCCGACCCTGGACCGTCAGGCTGTCGACGCCGGTGGCAACAAATTCCGCGAATTCATCCGCGCCAGCTTGGCCAATTTCGAGCCGTTCTCGGAGGATCATGAGCTCCTGTCGACAACGCTGATCGGCGAGAGCGAGATCCTGAAATACGACCGCGAAGGCCGGATGGTCCTGCCGGACACGATCCGCGATCACGCGGGGATCGGCGACCGGATCACCTTCGTCGGTCAGGGATACAAGTTTCAGATTTGGGAGCCGGAGCGCTTTGCCGCGTACCGGGAAGAGGCCAAGAACCGGCTGCGCGACCTGCGCAAGACGCTCGGCTCCACTCACCGCGCATCGGGCGCGACCAAGGGAGCAGGGGAATGATCGCGGGCCGCGACACAGAAGATCGTGTCGCTGGCGGACCGGCCCGCCACGTCCCTGTCTTACTCGACGAGGTCATGGAGACTCTCGCGCCCGACGCCGGTGAGGTCATTATCGACGGCACTTTCGGGGCCGGCGGCTACACGCGCCGTATCCTTGAAACCGGCGCCGATGTTTTGGCGATTGATCGCGATCCACGCGCCATTGTCCGCGGCCGGCCGCTTGCCGAGACCTATGGCAATCGCCTCACGCTGATCGAGGGGCGGTTTGCCGATCTCGACCGGCTGGCGGTGGCTTACGGTCACGAGCGGGTCAACGGGGTCGTCCTCGACGTCGGCGTCTCGTCGATGCAGCTCGATGAGGCCGATCGGGGCTTCGCCTTCCGCCTTGATGGCCCACTCGACATGCGGATGGGCGATACCGGCGCAACCGCCGCCGATGTCGTCAACGGCATGGAGCCGCGCGATCTTGCCCGGGTGATCACCGTGCTCGGTGAAGAGCGCCGGGCGCGCGCCGTCGTCGCTGCGATCGGTCGCGCCCGGGCCAAGGGCGCGATCACCCGCACCGCAGATCTCGCCGACATCGTCGCCGGTGCCGTCGGGCGCGGCAAACCCGGCGACATCCATCCGGCAACCCGCACGTTTCAGGCGCTCCGCATCTTCGTCAATCGCGAGCTCGACGAACTCGCCGAAGCGCTTGCCGCGTCCGAACGGGTGTTGTCGACCGGCGGCCGGCTGGTGGTCGTTGCCTTCCATTCCCTCGAAGACCGCATCGTCAAGCGCTTTTTGGCGGAGCGTTCGGCGACCCGGTCCGGCGGCTCGCGTCACACACCCGAGACCACCGTAGCGCCACCGACCTTCGAGCTTCTGACACGGCAGGCGGTCATGCCAGGGGCGGCGGAAATCGAGGCGAATCCGCGCGCGCGATCGGCGCGGCTGAGGGCCGGCCGACGGACCGCGGCGCCTCCGCGGGATTTGGACAAAGCCGCGATCGGGGTTCCGACGGTCCCGGACTGGCCGGGGAGGATGTGACGATGGGACGGATCTTCAGTGTTCTGCTGCTCGGCATAATGATCGCCGGCGCCATCGTCACCTACAACCTCAAGCACGAAGCCGAGGAGACCGCCAACAAAGTCGCGCGGCTCCACGCCAACGTTGCCCGAGAGCGCGAGGCGATCGCTCTGCTCAAGGCCGAGTGGAGTCTACTCACCCAGCCGAGCCGGCTGCAGACGCTGATTGCCAAGTACGACGATCATTTCCGACTCCAACCGTTCTCCGCCGAGCAGGTCGCGACTCTCGACGAGATACCCCTGCGGCCGACGGAAACGGAGGCCGAGGCCGCAACAACGCCGAATGCCGACGCACTTCCCGCCGAGGGAGAGGCAACCCAATGAGCGAAACCAGTTTCGACCATTTCCCCGAGTCCGTTGAGGACACCAAACCGGTTCTGGCTAGATCGCCGACACCGGGCGCTGCCATGCGCACCCGCATACGGGTTGCCATGGGCGTGTTCGCGCTCGCCTTCCTCGTCATCATCGGCCGCCTGGTCAGCTTCGGCATCATGGAGCCGGCCGCCGGCAATAGTTACGTCGATCCTAATGCGGCGATCGCCACCAGCCGTCCCGATCTGATCGATCGCAACGGTGAGGTGCTTGCCGCGGACATCAAGACCGCCTCGCTCTACGGCGAACCCCGCAACATCATCGATCCGGACGAGGCGGCGGAGCTGATCACCGGCGTACTCACCGACATCGATACGGCCAAACTGCGCAAGCGTCTCACCGGGGATGCCGGCTTTGTCTGGATCAAGCGCGAGATCACGCCGAAACAGCGGGCGAAGATCCATGCCCTGGGGGTACCCGGTATCGGTTTCCTCACCGAGAATCGGCGCTTCTACCCCGGCGGGCGGACTGCCGCTCACGTTCTGGGCGCCGTGAATGTCGATAACCAGGGGATCGCCGGTATCGAGAAACACGTCGACGACCGGTGGCTCGCCGACTTGCATGCCGCCGGCTTCGCCCGGGGCGAGGAACTCGACCCGGTCAAGCTGTCGATCGACGTCAGCGTTCAGCACATCGTTCGCGACGAGCTGGCCCAGGCGATGGAGCGCTACGGGGCGATCGCCGCCGGCGGGATCATCCTTAACGCCCATACCGGCGAAGTTCTGGCGATGGCCTCACTGCCGGACTATGACCCCAACGAGCCGGCGGACGCACTGAAGCCCGATCGGCTGAACCGGATTTCGGCCGGGGCGTTCGAGCTCGGCTCGATCTTCAAGAGCTTCACTTTCGCGATGGCGCTCGATTCCGGCACCGTGACGATGAACGACAGCATCGACGCCACCAAGCCGATCCGTGTACGTGGCCACACAATCAACGATTTCCACGGCAAATACCGTGTCCTCACGGTGCCCGAAGTGTTTATCTATTCGTCCAATATCGGTTCCGCGCGGATGGCTCTGGCGGTTGGCCAGGAAGGCCAGCAGGCGTATCTCAGACGGTTCGGCTTTTTCGACAAGGTCGCCACCGACCTGCCGGAAGTCGCCCGGCCGATCGTGCCGAAGAAATGGTCCGAGGTGACCGCGATGACCGTGGCCTTCGGTCATAGCCTGGCGGTGACTCCGCTGCAGGTGGCGGTCGCCGATGCGGCGCTGGTCAATGGCGGCAAGCTGATCCCGCCCACATTTCTGCCGCGCGGCCGGGCGGAGGCGGATGCGGTCGCCAGGCAAGTGGTCTCGCCGGAGACCAGCCGACATATGCGGACCCTGTTCGCTATGAATGTCGAGAAGGGCTCAGGCCGCCGCGCCGCCGTGCCCGGTTACAACGTCGGCGGCAAGACCGGAACGGCGGAAAAGGTCGTCGACGGCCGGTATTCGGACGACAAGCGGTTGAACTCCTTCCTCGCCACATTTCCGATGGACGACCCGCAATACGTCGTTCTGGTCATGCTTGACGAGCCGAAGCGGGCGAAAGATGGTGGCGGCGTCACGGCCGGCTGGAACGCCGCACCCACCGTCAGCGCGATCATCCGCCGCTCGGCGGCGCTCCTCGGGGTCAAGCCGCGGACCGTCGGCGAAGACGGCATTGTGCTCGTGTCAAACTGATGCAACGTCTCGAACCTCACACGCGAACCAAACGCGGACCATGCTTCTCGGGGACCTCGTCGCCACCGATCTGAGCCTTCCTCCACGGGCCGGTGCCATCGACATCACGGGGATAACGTCGGATAGCCGCGCGGTCGGGCGCGGCTTTCTGTTTGCCGCCCTGCGGGGTGTAGCTGTCGACGGTGCGCGCTTCGCAGGTGACGCCGTAGACGCCGGTGCATCCGCCGTGCTGGCCGCCGAAGACGCCGCGATTGATGTCGCCGTGCCGGTATTGCGCACCGCCGATCCGCGTCGTGCGCTGGCGCGGATGGCGGCGCGATTCCATCCGTTGCAGCCGGAAACGATTGTCGCGGTCACCGGCACGAGTGGCAAGACGTCGGTCGTTTCGTTCGTCCGCGAAATCTTCGCCGGGGTCGGGCAGGAGGGTGCGAGCCTCGGGACGGTCGGCGTGGTCAGCCGGCGATGGTCAGCTTACGGTCATCATACGACGCCGGATCCGATCGCGCTTCACCAGACGCTCGATCGGCTTGCCCGCGAAGGCGTCACCCACGCCGCGCTCGAAGCGTCGAGCCACGGGTTGGACCAGCGTCGCCTCGATGGTGTGCGGATTCGTGCCGCGGGGTTTACCAATCTCGGCCGCGATCACATGGACTACCACGCCACGGTCGCTGACTACCTTAACGCCAAGCTACGGCTGTTCGAGGTGATCCTGCCGGCCGATGGTGTCGCGGTGATCGACATGGACGGCGCTCGTGCCGACGCGGTCGCGGAGGTCGTGCGGCGTCGCGGGATCGCGATGACGCGGATCGGTCGCGCCGGGGCCGAAATTCGCGTCACCGCCATCGAACCCGATGTGGCCGGTCAGCGCCTTCAGTTCGAGGCCTTCGGAAAACCGTATGACGTGCTCTTTCCCTTGGCTGGCGCGTTTCAGGCGTCGAACGCGCTGGTCGCCGCCGGTCTGGCGATCGCCGCGGGTGTGTCGCCGGACGCCGCCTTTTCCGAGCTCGAACGGCTTAAGGGCGCGCCGGGTCGGCTGGAACGGGTCGGGCGCAAGGCCAATGGCGCGCCGGTTTTTGTCGACTATGCCCACAAGCCGGAGGCGATTACTGCGGCTCTCGCGGCGCTTCGCTCGATGACCAAGGGGCGGCTCCTCGTCGTGTTCGGCGCCGGTGGCGATCGTGATCCCGGAAAGCGGCCGCTGATGGGACAGGCTGCGGTCGCTGTAGCCGACGTCGTGATCGTGACCGACGACAATCCGCGCCACGAGGACCCGGCCATGATCCGTGCCGCGATCCGCGAGGGAGCGCCCGAGGCGATTGAGATCGCGGACCGGGCGAAGGCGATTGCCACTGCCATTCGAATGCTGGAGCCGGACGACGTGCTGTGCATCGCCGGCAAAGGTCATGAAACCGGCCAGATCGTCGGTGACGACGAGCGCCCCTTCTCTGATCATCAGGTGGTGCTTGCAGCCCTGGCAGCCGAGGAAGCAGCGTAGTGACAGCCGAGGAAACGCTCTGGACTTTCGAGGAACTCGTAAAAGCGATCGACGGGCGCCCGGTCGGACCGGCCCCGGAGGTGGTTACTGGAATCTCGATCGACAGCCGGACGATCAGCCGCGGTGATGTGTTCTTCGCCATTCGTGGCGACACTTTCGACGGCCACGCTTTCGTATCAATGGCGCTGGGTGCCGGCGCTGCGACTGCGGTCGTTTCCGAGTCGAAGCTCGCCTCGCTCGGCCACGTTTCCCGCTCGCTAGTGGTGGTCGACGACGTGCTGGTTGCCATGGTGGCACTCGCCCAGGCGGCGCGGGCCCGCAGCCAGGCCAGGATCGCGGCCGTCACCGGCAGTGTCGGCAAGACCGGCACCAAGGCGATGCTCGCCGCCGCGCTGGAGCCGAGCGGCTTGGTGCATGCCTCGCCGGCGTCGTTCAACAATCACTGGGGCGTACCCCTGTCGCTGGCACGGATGCGGCCGTCGGAACGCTTCGGCGTGTTCGAAATCGGGATGAACCATGCCGGCGAGATCGCCGCGCTGGTTCCGCTGGTCAAGCCGCAGGTGGCGATCATCACCACCATTGAGCCGGTTCATCTCGAATATTTCGACAGTGTCGAGGGCATCGCCCGCGCCAAGGCCGAGATATTCCTCGGCGTCACACCGGGTGGCGCCGCGGTGCTCAACCGCGACAACGTCTATTTCGATCTGTTGGTGTCGCTGGCGCAGGCGGCGGGCGTCGAGCGGGTTGTCTCATTCGGCGAGCACCCGGAGGCTGACGCCCGGCTTGAGGACGTCGATCTTGGCGCCGATCGGTCGAGCGCGCTCGCGACGATCCTCGGCCAGGAGATCGCATACGAGCTTGGCGCGCCCGGTCGCCACATGGTCCACAATAGCCTCGCCGTTCTCGCCACGACGTCGTTGCTCGGCGCCGACCTGGAAGGTGGTGCCGCCGCGCTTGGCCAAATCGGTGCGGAGCCCGGCCGCGGCGCCCGGCACCGGCTCGAGGTGCCCAACGGGATCGCGACGCTGATCGACGAGAGCTACAACGCCAATCCGGCGTCGATGCGCGCGGCGATCGCCCTTCTCGGCCAGGCCACCCCGGGCCCGAACGGCCGGCGGTTCGCCGTGCTTGGCGAGATGCGTGAACTCGGCGACGAGGCTGCGGCGATGCATGCCGGCCTCGCGACGCCACTTGTGGAAGCGGCGGTGGATGCCGTCTTTGTTGCCGGACCGATGATGGCGGCGCTCTGGGATGCCTTGCCTGAATCGCAGCGCGGCGGCTATGCGGAGACCGCGGCGGAGCTCGAGCCGGTGATTGCCGACATCCTCGGGGCGGGGGACGTGGTGATGATCAAGGGCTCCAACGCCAGCCGCATGGGGCCGCTGGCGGCCGTGCTGAAGGAACGGTTCGGGGCGCCACCGGCTGACGCGGGCGGTGGGCAGGGACGGGAAATCGCTTGATGTTTCATTATCTGAGCCAATTCGGCGACCAGATTTCCGTCCTCAACGTCTTTCGCTACATCACCTTCCGCACCGGCGGCGCGACGGTCACCGCGCTGCTGTTCTCGTTTGTCTTCGGCCCGACCATCATCGCCTCGCTTCGTATGCGCCAGGGCGGGGGCCAGCCAATCCGCGAGGACGGCCCCCAGAACCATCTGGTCTCCAAGAAGGGCACGCCGACGATGGGCGGCCTGATGATTCTGTCCGGGTTGGTGGTTTCGACCCTGCTGTGGGCCGATCTCTCCAGCGCTTACGTTTGGATCGTCCTGATGGTCACCCTCGGCTTTGGGCTGATCGGCCTTTACGACGACTATCTCAAGGTCACCCGCCAGACCCACAGGGGTTTCTCCGGCCGGGCTCGACTGGGGATCGAGTTCGTGATCGCCCTGATCGCCTGCTATCTCGTTGCGATGGTCGGGCAGGCGCCGCTGTCGACGGCGCTCACCTTCCCCTTCTTCAAGGATGTGATCGTCAATCTCGGCTGGTTCTTCGTGCCGCTCGCCGCGTTCGTCATTGTTGGTGCCGGCAACGCGGTGAACCTGACCGACGGCCTCGACGGCCTCGCCATCGTTCCGGTGATGATCGCTGCGGCGAGCTTCGGGGTGATCGCCTACCTGTCGGGCAACGCCGTGTTCGCCGACTACCTCCAGATTCACTTCACGCTGGGGACCGGCGAACTGGCGGTGATCTGCGGCGCGGTCATAGGCGCCGGGCTCGGCTTCCTGTGGTTCAATGCGCCGCCAGCTGCGATCTTCATGGGCGACACTGGCTCGCTGGCGCTCGGCGGGCTGATCGGCGCGGTCGCGGTCGCCACCAAGCACGAGATCGTGCTCGCCATCATCGGCGGCCTGTTTGTACTGGAAGCCGTCTCGGTGATCATCCAGGTCGCCTCGTTCAAGCTCACCGGCCGCCGCGTCTTCAAAATGGCGCCAATCCACCACCACTTCGAGCACCTCGGCTGGACCGAGCCGCAGATTGTTATCCGCTTCTGGATCATCGCGGTCATGCTGGCGCTGCTTGGCCTCTCGACACTGAAGATCAGGTAGCGATGATCCCGGCCACCAGCTTCAACGATCAGCGAGTCGCGGTCTTCGGACTGGGCGGCAGCGGTCGTGCGACGGCTGCCGCGTTGATCGCTGGTGGGGCGGACGTCGTGGCGTGGGACGATAGTCCCGATCGGGTTGGCGACGCCGAGGCCGACGGCATCCCGGTCGCCGATCTGAGAGACGCGGACTGGGCAGGCTTCACCGCGCTGCTCCTCGCGCCCGGCGTACCGCTGACTCATCCGGCGCCGCACTGGACCGTCGGTCGCGCCCGCGCTGCCGGGGTCGAGGTGATCGGCGACATCGAAGTCTTTTGTCGCGAGCGCCGCCGCCACGTTCCCGATGCGCCGTTCGTCGCTATCACCGGCACCAACGGCAAGTCGACGACGACCGCCCTGATCGGTCACCTGCTCGCCGTTGCCGGCCGGGATGCCCAGGTCGGCGGTAACATCGGCACGCCGGTGCTCGCCCTCGAGCCGCCGGCGACGGGCCGGTTCCACGTGATCGAGGTGTCCTCCTACCAGATCGATCTGGCCCCCAGCCTCGACCCGTCGATCGGTGTTCTCCTCAACATCACGCCGGATCACCTCGATCGGCACGGCACCTTCGCCCGCTATGCCGCGATCAAGGAGCGTCTCGTCGCTGCCGCCGATATCGCCATCATCGGTGTCGACGAGGGCCCGACCCAGGCGATTGCTGATCGCCTCGAGCGATCCGGGCGCAAAGTCATCCGCGTCTCGGCGCGGCGGCCATTGGCCGAGGGGTATTTCGTCGAGGGGGTGACTTTGCGGCGCGCTGATGCGGCAGCGTCGGAGGACGTCGCGCCGATCGCCGGCACCCCGGCGCTGCGCGGCGTGCATAATGGCGAGAACGCGGCGGCGGCCGTCGCGACTGCCGAAACCCTGGGCTTGAGCGGCGCGGACATCCGCAAAGGTCTCGTCAGTTTCCGCGGACTCCATCACCGGATGGAGGAGGTCGGTCGCCTCGGCCGAGTTCTGTTCGTCAACGATTCCAAGGCGACCAATGCCGACGCGGCGGCTAAGGCGCTGGCGAGTTTCGATCGCATCTATTGGATCGCCGGTGGCCGGGCAAAGGAGGGCGGGATCGCCGAGCTGGCGTCCTTCTTCCCGCGCATCGTCAAGGCCTATCTGATCGGCGAAGCAATGGACGTGTTCGCTGAAACCCTCGACGGCGAGGTTCCCTTCGAGCGATCAGGCACGCTTGTCGCGGCGGTGGGACAGGCGGCCCGTGACGCATCCGCCGATCGGGCGACGGAGCCGGTGGTCCTGTTGTCACCGGCCTGCGCGTCGTTCGATCAGTTCGACAATTTCGAGCGGCGCGGTGACGCGTTCCGCTCCGCGGCGCTGTCGCTTGATGGCGTCGAAGCCCGGGAGGAGGCAGCCTGATGGTCAGTCGCGCCGATCGCAGTCCGTTTTCCGAATGGTGGTGGACAGTGGACCGCCGCCTGCTCGCCGGGTTCATCACCCTGATGATCGGCGGCATCGTTCTGTCGCTGGCGGGGAGCCCCGCGGTCGCCGAGCGTTTCGGCTTCGACAGCTACCATTTCATCCACCGCCATCTGATCTTTTTCCTGCCGGCGCTGGCTGTGTTGATCGCGACGTCGTTCCTCACCCCGAAACAGGCGCGGCGGGCCTCGCTGGTCCTGCTCATCATATCGCTGATCCTGATGCTGGCGGTGCTGGTGGTCGGCACCGAAATCAACGGCTCTCGACGCTGGATCTCGATCATGGGTCTGTCGATCCAGCCGTCCGAGTTTGTCAAGCCGGCGTTCGTCGTCATCGTCGCCTGGCTGTTCGCCGAGAACGCGCGGCGGCCGGATATTCCCGGCAACCTGTTCGCTCTGATCCTGCTTGGCATCGTTGTCGCGCTGCTGATCGCCGAGCCGGATTTCGGCCAGACCATGCTGGTCGCGATCGCCTGGGGGGCGCTGTTCTTCATGGCCGGCGTGTCGTGGCTGTGGATTGCGCTTCTCGGCCTCGTCGCGATCGGCGGTGTCGTTGCCGCCTATATGATGCTGCCGCATGTCGCTGGGCGGGTCGATCGGTTCCTATCGCCCCAGTCCGGCGACACCTTCCAGATCGACAAGGCGATCGAGTCGATCCTGCAGGGCGGCTGGCTCGGGCGCGGCCCCGGCGAAGGCACGGTCAAACGCATTCTCCCCGACGCGCACACCGACTTCATTTTCGCGGTCGCGGCGGAGGAGTTCGGCGTCATCGTCTGCATCGGTCTGGTCATCGTCTTCATGCTGGTGGTCATCCGCGGGCTGTCCGGTGCGATCCGTCAGGAAGAGTCGTTCACACGACTGGCGGCTGCCGGTCTGGTGGTGCTGTTCGGCATCCAGACCGTCATCAACATGGCAGTGAACCTCAACCTCATGCCGGCCAAGGGCATGACCCTGCCGTTCATCTCCTACGGCGGATCGTCGATGATCGCGGTGGCGTTCGGCATGGGGCTCGTGCTGGCGCTGACCCGGCGGCGGCCGCAGACCATTCGCCGCCTCCCGCGCACGACGGTTCCGCAACCGGTCCCCGATCCGGCGTGAGCGGAACCGACGTGACGCAGCTCGTCCTGATCTCGGCTGGCGGGACCGGCGGCCATCTCTTTCCGGCCGAGGCACTGGCCCGCGCGCTGACGGCGCGGGGCTGGACCGTTCACCTTGCCTCCGATCATCGGGTCGACGCGCTGTCGGCAGATTTCCCGGCCGAAGCGATCCACATCATCCCGTCAGCGACGCCGGGCAAGAATCCGCTGACCGCGTTGCGTGCGGCGTTTCGCTTGGCACGGGGATATCTCGCCGCCCGGCGCATCGTGGCGCGGACGCGGCCGCACGTGGCGATCGGCTTCGGCGGCTACCCGACGGTACCGCCGATGCTGGCGGCGGCGCGTGCCGGCGTTCCGGCAATCGTCCACGACCAGAACGCGGTGATCGGTCGCGCCAACCGCTTCCTCGCGCCGCACATGACCGCGATCGCTACGGCGGTTGACGTCGTGGTGGGCGCGGAGCCGTTTCGCCAACGCACGGTGAAGACCGGTAACCCGGTCCGCGCGGCTGTACGGAAGGCGGCGGAGACGCCCTATCCCGAACGGACCGACGACAAGCCGTTTCGGCTACTGGCGTTCGGCGGCAGCCAGGGTGCCCGATTCCTCTCCGATCTCGTACCGGCCGCGGTCGCTGAACTCGACGCGGATCACCGCCGCCGGCTGACAATCGTTCAGCAATGCCGACCGGAAGACCTCGACCGGGTCGCCGAGGCCTACCGCACACTCGGCGTCGAAGCCGAACTGAAGACGTTCTTCGACGACATGCCGGCGCGGATTGCCTGGAGTCATCTGGTGGTCTCGCGCTCCGGTGCCTCGACGGTCGCCGAACTCGCCGTGATCGGACGCCCGGCGATGATGGTGCCGTTGCCGCATGCGCTCGATCAGGATCAGAAGGCCAATGCGACAATTCTCGCCACGGCCGGCGGTGGGTGGATGGTCGAACAAAGTGATATGACCCCCACGGTGCTGGCCGAGCACCTGACCAAAGGAATCACAGATCCGGGACGCCTGCAGGCAGCGGCGCAAGCGGCTGGGGGCATCGGCCAACCGGATGCAGTGGAAAACCTCGCCGATCTGGTCGAGCGGGTGGCGAAGGACAAGCGCGTGGAGAGAACGCCGGCATGACCATGACCGGGGACATCGGGCCGGTTCATTTCGTTGGCATCGGCGGCATCGGCATGAGCGGCATTGCCGAGGTGCTGGTCAATCTCGGCTACACCGTTCAGGGCTCGGACATCGCCGAAAACGCCAACGTCCAGCGCCTGCGCGACAAGGGCGTATCGATCTCCATTGGCCACGACGGGGCAAATCTCGGGGCGGCACAGGTGGTTGTCGTGTCGTCGGCGATCAAGCGCGATAATCCGGAACTGGAGGCGGCACGCGAGCGGTTGCTCCCGGTGGTTCGCCGCGCCGAGATGCTGGCGCAGCTTACCCGCCTCAAACAGGCGATCGCCATCGCCGGCACCCACGGCAAAACGACCACCACGTCGATGATCGCCGCGCTGCTGGATGCCGGCGGCTTCGACCCGACCGTAATCAATGGCGGGATCATCAACGCTTACGGCACCAATGCGCGGCTCGGCGAAAGCGACTGGATGGTGGTCGAGGCCGACGAGTCGGACGGCACGTTCGTGAAGCTACCCATCGACGTGGCTCTGGTCACCAATATCGACCCCGAGCATCTCGATCACTACGGCGACTTCGACGCTATCCGGCTGGCGTTTCGCCAGTTCATCGAAAATGTGCCGTTTTACGGCTTCGCCGTGATGTGCATCGATCATCCCGAGGTCCAGTCGCTGATCGGCCAGATCGAGGACAGGCGGATCATCACCTACGGCGCCAGCCCGCAGGCCGACGTTCGTTTTGTCGACGTCCATGTCGAAAATCGCAGGACGCTGTTTTCGGTGATTATTCGCGATCGCATGGATGGACCGTCGCGGCGGATCGATGGGCTCTCGCTGGCGATCCCCGGCGAGCACAACGTCCAGAACGCCACCGGCGCCATCGCCATCGCCCATCATCTCGGCGTCGTCGACGATGCCATCCGTTCCGGCCTTGCCGGGTTCGGCGGGGTCAAGCGGCGCTTCACTCATACCGGTACCTGGGAAGGCGTCGAGATCTTCGATGACTACGCCCACCATCCCGTGGAGATATCCGCCGTACTGAAAGCGGCGCGGTCGGTTGCGCCGGGCAAGGTGGTGGCGGTGGTCCAGCCCCATCGCTATACGCGGCTCCGCGATCTGTTTGACGGTTTCTGCGCCTGCTTCAACGACGCTGACACGGTCGTGGTCGCGCCGGTCTATCCGGCGGGCGAGGCGCCGATCGAAGGCTTCGACGGTGCCGCTCTGGTGGAGGGGCTGAAGACGCGCGGCCATCGCGACGCACGACTGTTACCGGCGCGGGAGGATCTCGCGCCGATGATTGGCGAGATTGCCCGTGACGGCGATACGGTCGTATGCCTCGGCGCCGGCTCGATCAGCCAATGGGCCTACGCGCTGCCGGAGGAACTGGCGGCGCTCCGCCCCGCGTCATAGAACGGTCGCCATGGTCGCCTGCCTTGCACTTCGCCATGTCCCCTTCGAGGACGTTGGGCTGCTGGCCGCGCTTTTCGCCGAGCGCGGCTGGGACCTCCGCTATCTCGATGTCGGAACCGACGCGATCGACGAATTCGCGATTATGGACGCCGACCTTGTGGTGGCTCTCGGCGGCCCGATCAGCGTCAACGACGTGGGCCAGTATCCGTTTCTCGAAGCCGAGATTAGGGCTCTGCGGGCTCGGCTGGCCGCCGATCGACCGACCTTGGGTGTTTGCCTCGGTGCCCAACTGATCGCCCGGGCGCTCGACGCTGAGGTATCGAAAGCGCCCGCACGCGAGATTGGCTGGGCGCCGATCGCATTGACTGATGCGGGTCGGGACTCTGTCCTGGCGCCGCTCACCGATGTTCCGGTGCTCCACTGGCATGGGGAAAACGTGGCATTGCCGGACGGGGCGAAGCGTTTGGCACACACCGATGTCTGCCCCAATCAGGCATTCGCGCTCGGCTCGCGCATCCTCGGCCTGCAGTTCCACCTCGAGGTCGACCCCGATCGCTTGGAGCCTTGGCTGGTTGGTCACACGGTTGAACTCGGCGTGGCTGGAATCGATCCGGTCACGATCCGCGAACAGGCGATCCGCTTCGGACCAGCCACCGTGAAATCCGGACGGCGGGTGTTGTCGACATGGCTGGATGGCGCGGGCATCGACGCACGACCACCCGATCACGGCAGGGCGGTCGATGCCTCTGATTGACGCTATCGACACCGAGGGTATCCGCGGCCGCATATCGGTGGACGCGCCGCTAGCGCCGTTCACCTGGTTTCGGGTTGGCGGACCGGCGGAGGTTCTGTTCCAGCCAGCGGACGCGGACGACCTGGCGCTATTCCTGCAGCGGCTCGATCCGGCGGTTCCGGTGTTGGTCATTGGCGTCGGGTCGAACCTATTGGTCCGCGATGGCGGCATTGACGGCGTCGTCATTCGACTGACGGCAAAAGGCTTCGGGCACGCGGTCCGCGAAGATGGGAACCACATCCGCGCCGGCACGGCGCTTCCTGACAAGCGCCTCGCCGCCTTCGCCCGCGACCAAGGCCTGAGCGGCTTCGCCTTTTTCCATGGCGTCCCCGGCACCGTCGGCGGGGCGTTACGGATGAACGCGGGGGCCAACGGTGTCGAGACCCGCGAACGATTGGTCGCAGCCCATGCGGTCGATCGGTCTGGGAAGCGCCACACGCTGACCAATGAGGAGATGGGTTTCTCCTATCGGCATTCCGCCACGCCTGGCGACTTGATCTTCACGGAGGCGGTCTTCGCCGGAATGCCGGACGATCCCGAAGCGATCCAGGCGGCGATGGACTCCGTCGACGCCCATCGCGAAGCGGCACAGCCGATCCGTGACAAGACCGGCGGTTCGACCTTCACCAATCCGCCGGGCGGCAAGGCGTGGCAACTGGTCGATGCTGCGGGCTGCCGCGGCCTGCGGGTGGGCGGCGCCATGGTCTCCGAGAAGCATTGCAACTTCCTGATCAACGACCAGGACGCCTCCGCCTACGACTTGGAGCGGCTCGGTGAGACGGTGCGGGCGCGGGTGCTGGACACCAGCGGCATCCGTCTCGAATGGGAAATCCGCCGGGTCGGCCGATTTGCTGGGAACCGCACCGTCGCACCGTTTCTGGGTGAGGGGTGACCGGAATATCGTTGGTTTAGGTTGATACTATCGGGGGTTGGGTATACATCTACCCTGATAAGGGTAGAAAGGTACCTTCATGGGCATCAACATCAAAAATCCGGAAACAGTCCGGCTGATCGATGAACTCGCCGAACTCACCGGCGAGGGCAAGACGGAGGCGGTGACAAAGGCGGTCAGGGAGCGGATTGCCAGCTTTCGCCAGACGCAGGGACGTTTGGAAAAGATGATTGCCATCGCTGACGAGATGGCGCCGCTTTTCAAGCCACCATACGACACAATCGACCACGACGAGCTGCTCTACGACAAGAAAACGGGTTTACCCAAGTGATCGTCGATACGTCGGTGGTTGTCGCCATCGTTCGCAAAGAGGCGGAGCGCGCAGCATTCCTCAAGGCTCTCGACGAGCAAGACGTCAATCGATTTTCGGCCGCGTCTCTTCTCGAAGCATCCATCGTTGTTGATGGGAGCAGAGATCCCGTTCTCAGCCGCCGTTTTGACGACTTCCTCGCGGCGGCCGAAATGGTCATCGAACCTGTCACCGAGCGCCAGGCGCGGATCGCCCGTGAGGCCTATCGCGACTTCGGCCGCGGTAGCGGCCATCCCGCCAATCTCAATTTCGGCGACTGCTTCGCCTACGCACTCGCCAAGGATTGCGGCGAGCCGCTGTTGTTCAAAGGCAACGATTTCTCCGAAACCGACATTAGCCCCGCCGTGGCCAACAATCGCGATCGTGGTTAACGCTTCTTAACCACTTTTCTCCATAGTCTCGGCCTTCAGTTCCGCCGCGAATCGGCGGGGAGGTCGAGAATGAGTCATGTGGCGGTGTTGATGGGTGGCTGGTCGGCCGAGCGACCGGTGTCGCTGTCGTCCGGCAACGCCTGCGCCGATGCGCTGGAGGCCGATGGCTTCCAGGTGACGCGTGTCGATGTCGGGCGCGATGTCGCCGAGGTGTTGGCCCGGCTGAAGCCGGACGTCGCCTTCAATGCGCTGCACGGTCCGTTCGGTGAGGATGGCTGCATCCAGGGCATCCTCGAAATCCTGGCGATCCCCTACACTCATTCCGGCGTGCTGGCCTCGTCGCTGGCGATGAACAAGCCTAAGGCCAACGACGTGATGCGGGCGGCTGGCATTCCGGTGTCCGATCCGATCCTGGTGCATCGGCTCGAAGCGGCCGAGTCCCACCTCATGCAACCGCCCTATGTGATCAAGCCGCCGGCGGAGGGTTCCACCTTCGGTGTCTTCATCGTCAAGGAAGACGCGACTCATCCGCCACAGGAGCTTTTTTCGGACGATTGGGCCTTCGGCGATCTGGTGATGGTCGAACGTTACGTCGGCGGACGCGAGTTAACTTGTGGTGTCCGTGGCGACGAATCGCTTGAAGTTATTGATATTATTACGGAAACAGGACTGTATGACTACCACGCCAAGTACGCGATCGGTGGCTCTCGCCACATTCTTCCGGCCGAAATTTTACCAGATGTTTACCAAAACATACGGATGTTGGCGTTGCGGGCTCATCAGGCCCTGGGCTGTCGAGGCGTCAGTCGCGCCGACTTTCGTTACGACGATCGCCCTGGCGGGACGGGGGACCTCATTTGCCTCGAGGTCAACACCCAGCCCGGCATGACGGCGACATCCCTGGTTCCGGAGATGGCCGCCTATTTGGGCATGGATTTTCAGGCCCTGGTGCGATGGATGGTGGAGGACGCGTCTTGCGGCCGGTAGCGACGCAGACAGAGACGGAGCGGAACGAACGATCGGATGGAATGCGTCCGATCCGTCGCGTCGTCCTGCCGCGCTTTCTCCGTCGGCCGGCCCGCGTCCTGCTTTCGCGCGAGTGGCGGATGCCGCGCCACGCCGGGTTGAAGGCGCTCGCTGTGTTTGCCGCCGCCACCAGCATCGCCGGCGTCACCCTCGGCGGACACACGGAGACAGTCGTATCCGCGACCACCGCCTGGGCAGGGCTCGCCATCGATGAGGTCGAGATCAGCGGTCAAAGCGAGACGTCCGAGGTCGACATTCTCGACCGGCTCGCCATCGGCCCGCATCCGTCGATCGTGACCCTCGACGCGATCGCCGCCCGGGAGCGGGTTGAGGCGCTGCCCTGGGTCGAGCAGGTCGTCATCCGCAAGCTCTATCCCGACACACTGCAGGTCGCGATTGCCGAACGCGAACCTTACGCGCTTTGGCAATATCAGGGCGTCGTCTCGGTGGTTGACGCTGAGGGCGATATCATCACCGAGCACGTCGGTGGCCGTCATTCGGTGTTGCCCATGGTGGTCGGCGAGGGGGCAGCGCAGAAGGCGCAAGCCTTTGCCTCCCTGCTCGACGAGTTTCCCTCCTTGGCGCCACGCGTCAAAGCAGGGGTACTGGTTGCCGGTCGTCGTTGGAACGTCGTCCTAGTCAACGGCGTCGAGATTTTCCTGCCGGAGGAGGACCCAGCCTCGGCGCTGATCCAGGTCGTCGCTCTCGACGACGGACACGGCATCCTGTCGCGCGAGATCGCAGCGGTCGATCTCCGTCTACCGAACCGCTTGGTTTTCCGCCTCACCGAGACTGGGTTCGAAGCGCGTGAGGCCCTGCTCAAGGACCGCGGCACCAGAAGGACCGGCGCGTGATGAAGCTGTTCGGTCCCTCCGAGTCGTCAAAGCGTTCAAGCGGTCGCCGGTCGAGCATCGTCTCCGTGCTCGACATCGGATCCAGCAAGATCTGCTGCCTGATCGCACGGGTGAAGCCGTTCGCCGCGGACGAGCGTCAAGAGTCGCTCGGCGGTCGGACCCACGCAGTCGAGGTGCTCGGGATCGGCCATCAACGCTCGCGCGGCATCAAGTCCGGCGTTGTCGTCGACATTGACGCTGCCGAGCACGCCATCCGCCTTGCGGTCGATGCCGCCGAACGACGCGCGGGGCTCACCATTCATTCGCTCATCGTCAACGTCTCGGCCGGGCGTCTCGCCAGCGAGACCTATTCGGCGAGCGTTGCCCTGTCCGGCAAGACGGTCGAGGACTCCGATATCGGTCGCGTGCTCGCCGCCGGTCGCCGCCATTCCGTCAGCGACGGCCGCTCCGTCGTCCATGCCCTGCCGATCGGTTACTCGCTCGACGCCGACGCCGGTATCGCCGATCCGCGCGGGATGGTCGGCGAGCGGCTTGGGGTCGATATGCATATGGTGAGCGGCGATACCCAGCCGCTCGACAACATCGATCTGTGCATCGCCCGTTGCCACTTGTCGGTCGAACGAGTAGTGGCGACACCCTACGCCAGCGGGCTGTCGGTGTTGGTCGACGACGAGTCTGAACTCGGCTGCGCCTGCATCGACTTCGGCGGCGGCACGACGACGCTGGCGGTATTCATGAAGGGCCAGTTCGTCCATGTCGATTCGATCGCGATCGGCGGGCAACACATCACGACCGACATCGCCCGGGGTCTCTCAACCCGACTCGATGTCGCGGAGCGCCTGAAAACCGTCCACGGCAGTGCGCTGCCGAGCGCGGTCGACGAGCGCGAGAGCATTACCGTTCCGGCGATGGGCCACGACGACGGCGAGATGGACAGTCACGTCCCCCGGTCAGCGCTGACGCGCATCATCCGGCCCCGGGTCGAGGAGATTCTCGAACTCACCCGCGACCGCCTCAACGCCTCAGGCTTCGCGGCCCTGGTCGGGCGCCGCATGGTGCTGACCGGTGGCGCCAGCCAACTGACCGGACTGGCGGAATCGGCGCGCCGGGTGCTGGCCCGCAACGTCCGCCTCGGCCGTCCGCTCGGGATTGCGGGGATGCCGGAACTGGCGCGCGGTCCGGCTTTTGCAACGGCAGCCGGCCTCGTCATCTATCCGCAGGTCGCGACGATGGAACAGTGCGATACCGGGCGATCGTGGCGTCCGGCGATGACCGGAACGGGCGGTTACTTCGCCCGGGTCGGCCATTGGATCAGGGAGAGCTTTTGAGCGGGCCGGTAGCGCGGCACGGGCCCCCGCGGCGGCGGAGCCCGACATCGAGGAAGAGGCCGGCGGAACGCAAACGGCCAACAGGGGTCACAACGAGGGTGCCATGACGATCAATCTGCAAATGCCGGAGATTCAGGAACTGAAGCCGAAGATCACCGTGTTCGGCGTCGGCGGTGCCGGCGGTAACGCGGTCAACAACATGATTCGCTCCGGCCTCATCGGCTGTGAGTTCGTCGTGGCCAACACCGACAGTCAGGCGCTGTCTTCGTCGGAAGCCGAGCGCGTCATTCAGATGGGCGTCGCGGTGACCGAGGGCCTCGGGGCCGGATCGCAACCCGAAGTCGGACGCGCGGCAGCGGAGGAAGCGATCGCCGAGATCGGCGACCATCTCACCGGTTCACACATGGTGTTCGTCACCGCCGGCATGGGCGGCGGCACCGGAACCGGCGCCGCACCGATCATCGCCCGTGCCGCTCGTGACCAGGGCATTCTTACAGTCGGTGTGGTCACCAAGCCGTTCCAGTTCGAGGGCGGTCGCCGCATGCGGGTCGCCGATCAGGGCATCGTCGACCTGCAGGCCTGTGTCGACACCCTGATCGTCATCCCCAACCAGAATCTGTTCCGCATCGCCAACGAGAAGACCACCTTCGCCGATGCCTTCGCGATGGCCGACCAGGTGCTCTACTCCGGCGTGGCGTGCATCACCGACCTGATGGTCAAGGAGGGGCTGATCAACCTCGACTTTGCCGATGTCCGCTCGGTCATGCGCGAAATGGGCAAGGCGATGATGGGGACCGGCGAAGCGTCCGGCGACCGCCGCGCGATCGAGGCTGCCGAGGCGGCGATCGCCAATCCGCTCCTCGACGAGACATCGATGAGCGGTGCCAAGGGGCTGCTGATTTCGATCACCGGCGGCAAGGACCTGACGCTGTTCGAGGTCGACGAGGCGGCGACGCGGATTCGCGAGGAGGTCGACCCCGACGCCAACATCATCCTCGGCGCGACGTTCGAGGAGTCGCTGGAAGGCGTGATCCGGGTTTCGGTGGTTGCAACCGGCATCGACAATGCGGAACTGGAAGATGCGCCGACCGCTGACAGCCGGCCTGCTGACATCAGCCAGCGCCTGCGTCCGGCCGCGCGCGTCGAGGCCGCCAAACCGGCACCGACGCCGGCAGCCGCTCCGACACCAACGCCGGCGCGGCCAGCCGCGGCGATCGCGACCGAAGCGGTGGCCAACGCGGTCCAGCCCAAACCGACGCCGGCGGCGGCAGCGCCCACGCCTACGCCCGCTCCGGCCCAGGCCCCGGCCGCTGTCGCTCAAGCCGCGCCGGCTCCAACCCAACCGGCGGCACGCCCGGTGGCGAAGGCAGCCGGCGACGACGGTGTCACCATCGCGCCCCTCCAACGGGCCCAGCCGGCTTACGACGAAGGCGCCTTCGACGCGGAGACCGAGGCCAGCCCACCGCCCGCGGCCGAAGCTCCGCCAAGTGAAGCTCCCTTCATTCCGCCGGAGCCCGATGCCCCGCCGGTGCGCATGCCGCGTGTCCAGGACTTTCCGCCTGTCGCCCAGCGCCAGTTGAAAGCGCAGCAGCAGGCGGAGGTGCCGCAGCATGAAGACGATCGCGGTCCCCTCAGCCTGCTCAAGCGATTGGCGAATGTGGGGCTCGGCCGTCGCGAGGATGAAGGCGTTCAGCGCCCGCCGGCCAATGCCCAGGCGGCGCCACGCCCGCAACAACCGCCACGCCAGCAGGCGCAGCGTCCACCGGCCGCAAGGCAACCGCAGCGCCCGCGGACCGAGGCGCCGCCTCCGCCGCAGAGCGAGTACGCCAAGCGCCCGCCACAACCGCGGGCACAGGCCGGCGATCCGCAATATCGGCCGCGTCAAGCGGAACTGGACATCCATGGCCGGCCGCAGCCGCGCGATCATCGCCCGGTCGATGACGAGCTGGAGATTCCCGCGTTCTTGCGCCGCCAGGCCAACTGAGACCGCGACACCTGTTAACGCCCTCCGCTGGCAGCTCTGGCGGAGGGCGTTAACGTTTTGAAAATACTTCCGAAAACTACGTCGTCAGCCGTAACAGAGTGTAACCAAGCGTGATTTGCGATCCCGGGCCACAGGTCTAGTGTGCACTGCGAGGAGGGCGCTGGGGCGAATGAGTGGGACCGGCCAGGTAGAGCGGAGCAAAACGAAGCTCAAGCCGGAAATACGAAGCCCAAGTGCCGCCAAGGGCCGCGAAAGCGGCAGGAACTGAAACTTAAGGGGCGGGTGCCGCGGGCATGGCGAGACGGCGTACGGGGACGCAGACGACGCTCGGCAACCGAGTATCGTTGTCGGGAGTCGGTGTCCATAGCGGTGAGCAGGTTTCAGTGACCCTGCATCCGGCCGAGGCGGATTGCGGTATCTATTTCAACCGGACCAATCTCGAGGACGGCCGGGATCGTGAGATCCCGGCCGACTTCCGTTATGTGAACGCCACCGATCTCTGCACTTCGATTGGAGTGTCCGGTGCATCGGTTGCCACGATTGAGCATCTGATGGCGACCCTGCGGGCTCTCGATATCGACAATTGCGCGATCGAGGTCGACGGTCCGGAAGTGCCGGTCATGGACGGCAGCGCAGAGGCATTCGTCGACGCCGTCGATCAGGCGGGGGTCGAACACCTGTCGGCCCCACGTCGCTACATCAGGATCGAGCGTCCGATCCGGGTCGAGATGGGCAAGAGCTTCGCCGAGTTCGTCCCCCATGACGGCCAGCGGATCGAGGTGGAGATCGATTTCGCCAATCATCTGGTCGGTCGCCAGGCCTTCGGTTTCGATGTCTGCGGCAAGGTTTTTCGCGACGAGGTCTGTCGCGCCCGTACGTTCGGTTTCTACGCCGATGTAAAGAATCTCTGGGCGAGGGGTTTCGCCCTCGGCGCATCGCTGGAAAATGCGGTGGTCATTGGCGAAGACCGGATCATGAACCCGGAAGGGCTGCGCTTCACCGATGAGTTCGTTCGCCACAAGGCGCTTGATGCCATCGGTGATCTGGCGCTTGCCGGTGCTCCGATCCTAGGCTGCTATCGCTCGTATCGCGGTGGCCACAAGCTGAACCACATGGCGCTCCAAGCGCTGCTTGCCGATCGCGACGCCTGGAGTATCGTGGAACTGCCGGCGCGGCGCGAGACCGGCCATGGGGAACTCCCGGCGGCGCTTGCCGCTGCGGCGTTCGGCCCCGACGTTTCCTGAACCGTTTACCGGTCGGAAACCCTTTTTTCGCCGTTTTGCCATAAAAGGATGCGACTTCCGTCGACGTGGACGGTTGGCGTTGCACCGCAGGTACGGTACGACAATGCCGCTTTCTTTGGTTGGGTGAACAGGGGCGATTCGGCTTTTTCGCCGACTTGAGTGGAAATGCAGATCATCGCACCGAAAAACGAGACGCGCCGTCCGGTTTGGCGCACCGCGGCCATCGCGGTGGCTATCATCGGTTTGCCGGTGCTGCTTGCGGCCTGCAACAAGTCGATCGAGGGCACGCTTGCGGCATACGAGGACGACGCGCCGGCCGGCTCCCTCTACAATCGCGGCCTCGGCTACATGAACGCCGGTAACTTCGGCGATGCGATCAAGAGCTTCGACGAAGTCGATCGTCAGCACCCCTATACGGAGTGGGCGCGGAAATCGCTGGTGATGTCGGCTTACGCCAGCTATCGCCGCCGCGACTACAATACGGCGATCGCCACGGCCAACCGTTATCTCACCCTCTATCCCGGCAACGAAGACGCAGCCTACGCCCAATACATCATGGGCCAGTCCTATTTCGCTCAGGTCAAGGACGTCACCCGCGACCAGGAGACAACGATCAAGGCGATGCGGGCGATGGAGGAGATCACCACCCGCTATCCGGAATCCGAATACGCTGCGGACGCCCGCAAGAAAGTGATCGCCACCCGCGACCAGCTCGCCGGCAAGGAGATGCAGGTCGGCCGCTACTACCTCGAACGTCGGGAGTATGTTGCGGCGATCAATCGCTTCGACGTGGTCGTCAAGGATTATCCGGAAACCCGCCACGTCGAGGAAGCGCTGCAGCGTTTGGTCGAGGCCAACCTGGCGATGGGTCTGGTGCGGGAAGCCCAGACCGCTGCCGCCGTGCTCGGCCACAACTTCCCCAACAGCAGTTGGTACAAGGACGCCTACGAGCTTCTCGACGAGCGCGGCGTCCAGCCGGAAGACTTTGGCGGCGAGATCAGTGACTCGGTGGGGAACCGCACCAGCTAAAGTCGGGCTGCCATGCTCGTCGCCCTTTCGATTCGCGATATCGTTTTGATTGATCGGCTGTCGGTCGATTTCACCAAAGGCATGACCGTTCTCACCGGCGAGACCGGCGCCGGTAAGTCGATCCTGCTCGATGCGTTGTCGCTGGCGCTCGGCGGCCGCGGCGACAGTGCGTTGGTGCGCGCCGGGGCGGAGCAGGGCGACGTCACCGCGGTGTTCGCGCCAGCCGCAGACCACCCGGTGTGGACGCTGCTCGACGAGGCGGACATCCCGTCCGACGGCGATTTGATCCTCCGCCGGGTCCAGGGCGGCGACCGGCGAAGCCGTGCCTTCATCAACGATCAGCCTGTATCGGTGAACCTGCTGCATCGGATCGGTGCCACGCTGGTGGAGATCCACGGCCAGCATGATGACCGCGCGTTGGTCGATGCCGGCATCCATCGGGCATTGCTCGATGCGTTCGGCGGGCTCGACGCTACCGCCGCAGCGGTTGCCGATGCCTTCCGCGCCGTGCGCAAGGCGGAAGCCGATGCCGCGGCGCTCCGCGAGCAGGTCGTTGCCGCTGCGGCCGAGGCCGATTATCTCCGCGCCGCCGTCGACGAACTCGCGACCCTGGCGCCGGAGCCCGACGAGGAGGAGGCGCTGGCCGATCGCCGGGCCGTGCTGATGCGGGCAGAGAAAATCGCCGGCGATGTCGCCGAGGCGCACGAGCTCGTGTCCGGCAATGCTAGCCCGGTGCCGACGCTCGCCGGACTGATCCGCCGGCTCGAACGCAAATCGCCGGAAGCGGCCGGTTTACTCGACGAGACAATCGCCGCACTCGACCGGGCGTTGGTGGCTTTGGAGGAGGCCGGTACCGCCCTCCAAGCCGCCGCGGCGGCGACCGACGCCGATCCGGGTGAACTGGAGCGCACCGAGGAGAGGCTCTTCGCGTTGCGAGCGGCGGCGCGCAAGCACAATGTCGCGGTCGGCGAGCTCGCGTCCCTGGCCGATTCCATGGCGCAAGCGCTGGACGCAGTGGAGTCCGGCGCCGAGCGGCTGGCGGCCCTCGATGCGGCGGTGACTGAGGCGCGCGCCACATATGACAAGCAGGCGGCAACTCTCAGCGAACGACGCAAGCGCGCCGCACGGAAACTCGAGAAGGCGGTAGCGGCCGAGCTGCCGGCACTGAAACTGGAAAAGGCCGCGTTCATGGTTACGGTCGAATCCGATCCGGCGCGCGTGTCGGAGACCGGCATCGACGACGCCGCCTTCATGATCCAGACCAATCCCGGCACCCACCCCGGTCCGCTGATGAAGGTCGCCTCCGGCGGCGAGCTGGCGCGCTTTCTGCTGGCCCTCAAAGTGGCGTTAGCCGATCGCGGCTCCACCCCGACCCTCGTGTTCGACGAGATCGATACGGCGGTCGGCGGTGCGGTGGCTGATGCGATCGGCGCCCGCCTGTCGCGGCTGTCCGATGGCGTTCAGGTGCTGTCGGTCACTCACGCGCCGCAGGTCGCGGCGCGCGCCGATAGCCACCTGCTGGTCGCCAAGGGCCATGATCGCAAGGCAAGTGCCAACCGAACCGATGTCGCCCGGCTTGACGGCGAAACCCGGCGTGAGGAGATCGCGCGGATGCTTGCCGGCGCAACCATCACTGATGAGGCTCGCGCCGCCGCTGATCGCCTGATCCTCGGGGCGGCGTGAGGGGACCGATTTGGGATCGCGCGCTTCGAGGGCCGCTTCGCGGCCTCCTCAGCATGAGGATGTTGGTGGCAAGTCAACGGCTGGCACACGTCAAGCCAGATATCATCGTCCTCATCTTGAGGTGCGAGGGCGAGAGCCCGAGCCTCGAAAGACGCACGACACCGACACAACCCCGGACATCGAGTGCTCCGCACCATGAGAGGCGAGCAATCCGAGTCTAGGAAAAGCCCGCCCGACTTGATCGGAGGGCGCCAAATCTGCTGACAAGACGCGCCTTCAATCGCATGCTTTCGCGGGTAGAATGATTGTAAATCAACGCCACCAAAGTCATGCCCGCCAAGAAACCCAAACCCGTCGACGATCTGACCGAGCCCGAAGCGGTCGAGGAACTGGCCCATCTGGCCAAGGCGATCGCCGAAGCGGATCGGCTTTATTATCAGGACGACGCACCGACGCTTACCGACGCCGAGTACGACGCGTTGCGTCAGCGCAACGCTGGGATCGAGGCTCGCTTTCCCAAGCTGAAGCGCGCCGATAGCCCGAGTGGCCAGATCGGCGCTGCACCGACCGGTAAGTTCGCCACCGTCCGCCACGCGGTGCCGATGCTGTCTCTCGACAACGCCTTCGACGACAACGATGTTCGCGATTTCGTCAACCAGATGCACCGCTTTCTCGGCTGGCCGGCGGACAAGCCGATCGAGCTGGTGGCCGAACCCAAGATCGACGGCCTTTCGATGTCGCTGCGCTACGAGAGGGGCGTGTTGGTGCTCGGCGCGACGCGGGGTGATGGCGTCACCGGCGAAGATGTGACGGCCAATGTCCGGACCATTGGCGACATCCCCCAGAAACTACGGGGCAAGGTGCCAGACGTCGTCGAGGTCCGTGGTGAGATCTATCTCGGCAAGAAGGACTTCGCCGTTCTCAACGCGGCCCAGGAAGTGGCCGGCAAGCCGCTCTACGTCAACCCGCGCAACACCGCAGCCGGGTCGCTCCGCCAGAAGGATCCGGCGATCACTGCCACCCGGCCGCTGCGTTTCTTCGCCTACGCCTGGGGCGAGATGACCGCCATGCCGGCGGACACCCAGTTCGGCATGGCTGAGGTTTTTCAGTCCTGGGGTTTCCCGATCAACCCGCTGATGAAGCGCTGCGATACCGTCGACGAGGCGCTCGACGTTTACCGCCACATCGAGCGCGAGCGCGCCGGTCTCGACTATGATATCGACGGCGTCGTCTACAAGGCGGATTCCCTGGCGCTGCAGGCGCGGCTTGGCTTCCGCACCCGCAGCCCCCGCTGGGCGATCGCCCACAAATTCCCGGCCGAGAAGGCGATGACGGTGCTCGAGGCGATCGACATCCAGGTCGGCCGCACCGGCGCACTCACCCCGGTGGCGCGGCTCGAAGCGATCACCGTCGGCGGTGTGGTCGTCACCAACGCGACGCTCCACAACGAGGACTACATCCGCGGTTTCGGCCGCGACGGCCAGCCGCTCCGGGTCGACAAAGACGGCAACCCCATCGATATTCGTGTCGGCGATACGGTGATGATTCAACGCGCCGGCGATGTCATCCCGCAAGTCCTGTCGGTCGATCTCGACGCTCGCCCGGCGGACGCGAAGCCTTTCGCCTTCCCCACGGTCTGCCCGTGTCCGTTGAAGACGCCGATCGTTCGCGAGGAGACGGCGACCGGCGGTGCCGGCATCGTCCGCCGCTGTTCCGGCGAGTTCGCCTGCCCATTCCAGCGCAAGGAGCACCTTCGCCATTTCGTCTCGCGCCGCGCGTTCGATATCGAAGGGCTCGGTGAGAAGCAGATCGAGATGTTCTACGAAGACGCCGAGCTGCCGATTGACACACCGGCCGACATCTTCACGCTCCGGTCGCGGGACGAGGCGAACGAGAAGAAACTCAAGGATCGCGAGGGTTTCGGCGAGGTTTCGGCGCGCAATCTATTCGCGGCCATCGAAGCGCGGCGGACGATCCCGCTGGAACGCTTCGTCAACGCCCTCGGCATCCGCCATGTCGGCGAGACCACCGCGCGGGTGCTCGCCCGGGCCTATGGATCATGGGGCGCTTTCCACGATGCGGCGCTGAAGATCGCCAACGGCGATGAAGCGGCCCGCGAGGAGATGGATACCGTCGACCAGATCGGCGGCACCGTCGTCGAGGCGATCGCCCGATACTTTGGTGAGGCGCATAACCGCGACCTAGTCGAGGCGTTGACCGCGCAGGTCGCCATCGAGGACGCGGAGGCGGCGGAGGTCGACTCGCCAGTGGCAGGGCAGACGGTCGTGTTCACCGGCTCTCTGGAGAAGATGACCCGCGACGAAGCCAAGGCGATGGCCGAGCGCCTGGGCGCCCGGGTCTCCGGCTCAGTGTCGAAGAAGACCGACCTGGTGGTTGCCGGTCCCGGCGCCGGCTCGAAGCTGAAAAACGCCGAGAAATTCGGCGTCAAGGTCATCGACGAGGACGGCTGGCTCGCTTTGGTCGGTGCGGGCTGAATGAAGTGCGTCGCTGTGAGGCCCCGCTACGCAGAAGCTGACGCTGAAGCTCGAGCCTGTTTTTGCCAGCGTCGGAGTTGCAATTTTACAAGCAGGCAAAGGGTTCCGCTTGCGACAACGGCGGTCAGCAGGAAGAAGCAGGAGAAAGGAATTATCAGACCTATGTAAGCTAGAACGGCCATAAGGAAGAGAGCGTAAACGAGCTTACCGACCGTCTTTGCCAGCCAGAACGTGCCAGATCTGGTCGTCCACTTCTCGGGGGCGATTTTCAGCGACAGGAGGAGTGTCCAGATAACAATGAGCCACAGCATCAGAAAGGCGAAGCCGATTGGCTTATTCACAACATTCCTGGCTTCAAACGAAATTCTCTCGAGGATAGATGCGTCGCGGGTCGCGAAACCCGTGTGAAGACGACGATCGGGGTAGTTGGCCGGCCTGCCCTCGGTGAGTTCGCCAAGAATCTCGAATGCATCCGGGTCGAGGGTGTGCACGCGTCCCTCAAATGGGTCATATAAACGGCAGCCTGTCGGGGTGGCGGAGCCATCATGGCAATCGAGGTAAAGCAGTAAGCCGACCGGCCCGGCGGCAACGATCTTGTCCGCGTCATCAATAACCACCGGCTGGACGGGGTCGGCAAAGAATATGCCGTCGCCGTAGAGCAGTTTCAGTGTCAATCGACTCCCGTCTTCGGCGACAATCTCGCGCGATTGCCCGAAGTAGGGGCTATGAGCCGAGGCTGAGTGCACCAAACCGACCCAGCCCAAGATCATAAGCGCCAGATGGACTGCTCGATACAAAGCTGAACTCCGCTCGCGTCGACTTGTCGTCGCAGATAATCGTGGCGAGAATCTAGGTTGGCCGTTTCCAGATAAGCGGCGGCACTCCTGTGACTGCCCCGAATCTGTGCAGGCGATGACCTATGTTTGACGGGGAAGGGGGATCGACGATATCGATGCCTGCTCGCGCATCGCGGCAGCTCCCCTACAACCTCACCCGTTGACACCTGTCGCCATCAGATCATCATGCAGTGCACAACCGATGGAGGCGAGGCCGATGCATTCATCGCTTGAGACGCTTCAACAGGTTCAAATCGCGCGGGCCACGGCCCTTCCCCAGACGGAGCCGGGCTCGAACGGCTATTGGCTGGAAGGTGTGCGACGCCGCAACGCGGCGCTCGATGCTGTTTTCTACGATGTCGGCGTGATCAGCGATGGCGAGGCCCGGGCGATCAGCCCATGGCTCGCGCGCGAGGGGGCGATCCTTTACGTCCCGCCGAGCGGGAAGGGCGATGTCCGCGTCTGCTCCGGTGCCGACGATCTCGTCAAGACCAAACCGGCGGCAAAAAGCCTCGCCGTCGCAGGTGTTGGATCATCGGCACTCGGGTCGGCAGCGTTCGCCCGCAATGTTGCCGATGCCACCGGTGCGCCCGTTGCAGCCGTTGTCTCCGGCTATGGCCTGTCAGACCTCGCCTCCGAGGCGCTCGGCGGCTGGTTCCTGTTCGGCTACGCCAATCGCAGCCGCGATCCCTGCGAGGCGGGCTCGGGGTCGTCCATCGGTGCCGTCGCCACTGACCGACTGACGCGGACAAGCAAGGACACCGAGGCAGTCATCGCGTTGCTGCGCGACAAGCGCCTATCGTTCGATCTGTTGACCGGGCACTCCAAGGGCAACTTGGTTCTGTCGGAGGCGCTGTTCGCGATCTCTGATGACTCTAGGCCGCCGGTTGCGGCGGATACGCGCATCGTGACGATCAGCGCCGCGATCTACCTGCCCGACCGGTTCACCAACATCGTCGACGTGATGGGCGAATGGGATTCGTTTGGCCGCCTCAATTCGTCCCGATGTCTGTCCATTGATGTCACCGTGCCGGCGGCGCTCCACCACACCAATACCCAGATTCCGGGCCACATTCCGGTCACCGAAACGCTGGCCGGCGTTCTCGCTGGCTAACGACGACGGGGCTGGTCTGAGACCCGCATCATTGACAGAGGCGGGCGGGACGGCGTCTGTAGCCTCGCCGATTTCCTCGTGTCCATTTCTCGATTGGAGCCTGATCATGAAGATCGTCGCCGCCCTGTCCGCCGCCATCTGTTTTATGGCCTTCACCGCCGCCGGCCATGCCCAGGACGCCAGCGGGGCGCCGCCCGATCTGGTCGGCACCTGGGTCGTGGTTAAGGCGGAAGGCGCCTTCGGCACCCAAATCGTCGACACGCTGCCGCGGGCGGAGCTCATCATCGACATGCAGGACGGCGCGGTGTTCGCCGGTCGCGCCGAGCACGAGGTCGGCGAGGACGATCCTGACTTCCGCGTCGGCGACGAACCGGTTCGCGTGGCGTCCGAACCGCTCACCGGCATCGTCGGCTGGGACAACGTCTCGCTCACTATTGTCGAGCGCGAGGATACCAGCGTCTGGACCGGATCGCTGCTCAACAACGATACCATGGCGCTGATCTATTTCGAGCCGGGCGCCCACGCCTTCGTCGCCCGCCAGATCTTGGTGCGGCAGTAAAGTCGGCGGTATCAAACCGAACTCATTTCCCCTTATTTGGCAGAGACTTATGAGCGTTTGTTGTACTCGTTTGCACCGCGCCGTGGCGCTCGCCATGTTGCTGCTGGCTTCGCCGAGCCTTGCCGACGAGGCAGCCAATGAGATCGCCGTCGGCCATCTCGAAGCCGGAACCCTGACCCAAGGCGACGCCGCGCTTGCTGCTGTCCTCGAAACCGATCCGGGCAATGACGACGCCCGCATGGGACTTGGCGCCATCCGCTTCGTGGCGGCGCTCGAGACCCTGTCGCAGGGCCTCTATCGCTACGGACTGCAATCACCGCAGCGGTCGATGATGGTGCCGGTGCTGCGCCTGCCGGTGCCGGTCAACCCGGATCCCGAGCCGATCAGCTACGAAGACTTTCGTGGGCTGCTCGACCGTTTTGTCACCGACCTCGCGCTGGTCGATGAAACCCTTGCCGGGGTCGGTGACGGCGGCGTCAAGCTGCGTCTCGACCTGACCAAGCTGCGCTACGACGCCGACGGTGATGGCACGGTGAGCGACGACGAGCGGTTCATCGCTGTGCTTCAGCGGGTGACCGGGCTTGGCGATAACGACATGCCCGAGACCCTGGTCTTTGCCTTCGACAAGGCCGACGCGATCTGGCTGCGCGGCTACGCCAACGTGCTGATGGGGTTCAGTCAGTTCTGGCTCGCCCACGACTGGCAGGAGAGTTTCGAGATCGGTTTTCCGCATTTCTTCCCGAAGATCGAGTCGCCCTTTGCCGCGGCGCTGGTCGGGCCGAGCGCAAATCCGATGTACGCGGAAGGCGCGCCGATCGCCGACCTGATCTCGTTCTTCCATATCCGTTGGCCGGTCGCCGAACCGGAGCGGATGGCGGCGGTCCGCCAGCACATCAAGGCGATGATCGGCTTGAGCCGCGAGAACTGGCTGGCGATCGAAGCCGAGACCGACGACGATCGCGAGTGGCTGCCCAATCCGCGCCAGACCAGTCCGTTCGCCTCCGTCCAGGTCAACGGCGAGCGGATCGCTGCCTGGCGCGCCGTCCTCGATGAAGCTGAAGCGGTGATCGACGGGGAGAAGCTCGCCCCTCATTGGCGCTTCGCCCAAGGGTTCAACCTTGCGAGAATCTTCGACGAGCCGCAGGCGTTCGATCTGATCCTGTGGCTGACCGGGCCGGCGGCGCTGCCCTATCTCGAGGACGGTCCGGTGACGACTGCCGCCGAGTGGGAGGCGATGATCGGTGCCTTCGAGGGCAGCTTTGGCGTCTCGGCGATCTGGTTCAACTGAGCGGTCGGGTCGCCGCGGCAAGCCAGGTGCGCTCATCTTCGTCGAGCAGATGGCCGAGCGCGTCAGGCAGGCGGGCGTGGTAATCGTCGATCCAGTCGAGTTCGGCGATGGTCAGGAGTCGCGGATCGATCAGCCGTCGGTCGATCGGGCAGAGCGTCAGCGTCTCGAAACCGAGCATCGGCCGGTCGCCGCCGGGGATCGCCTCGGCGTTGGTGACCAGCACCAGGTTTTCGATGCGGATGCCGTAGGCGCCAGTCTTGTAGTAGCCGGGCTCGTCGGAGAGAACCATGCCCGGTTCCAGAGCGATCGTGCCGCGTTTGGATAGGTTGGCCGGTCCTTCGTGCACCGACAGGAACGAGCCGACCCCGTGGCCGGTGCCGTGATCGTAGTCGAGGCCGGCGTCCCACAGGGCGCGGCGGGCGAAGGCGTCGAGTTGGATGCCGTTGGTGCCGGCCGGGAAGCGCGCGGTGGCGACCGCGACCATGCCCTTGAGAACGCGCGTGAATCGGTCGCGCATTTCGTCCGTGGGTTCGCCGACCGCCACGGTCCGAGTCAGGTCGGTGGTGCCGTCGCGGTATTGCGCACCGGAATCGACCAGGTAGAGCGTGCCCGGTTCGAGCTTGCGGTTGGTCTCCGGCGAGACCTGGTAGTGGACAATGGCGCCGTCCGGCCCGGCACCGGAGATGGTGCCGAACGACAGGTCGGCGAGTTCACTGCCGTCGGCTAGGGCGGTTTCGGCACGGAACCCGGCGAGCTTTTCGGCGGCGAGGACCTCGTCGACGGTGCCGGAGCCCACCGTCGCGTCGAGCCAGGCGAGAAAGCGAACCATCGCCGCGCCGTCGCGGATATGGGCGCGACGGGCGCCGGCGATTTCGGTCGCGTTCTTGCGCGCTTTGGGGAGCGCCGTCGGGTCGGCCCCTTCGACCACCGTGCCGCCCGCGTCGGTGACGGCTGCCGCGACGGCGGCAGCCATCGAGCGCGGCTCGAGGAGGACTCGGGCGCCGGCGCTGCCGAGTTCGGCCAACGCCTGCGGCAGCGCGTCGGGCGTCTCGATGTCGGCGTGTTCGGCGAGCGCCGACCGCACCGCGTTCGATAGCTTGCGCGAATCGACGAACAGCGTCGGCTTGCCGTCGCGTCGCAGGATCGCCCAGGCGAGCGCCACCGGATTGTGGGCGATGTCCGTGCCCCGCAGATTGAACGTCCAGGCGACCGCGTCGGCAAGCCCGAGTACGGTGGCGTCCGCCTTGGCCTCGTCAAGGGCTTCGGCCAGCCGCGCCAGTTTCGCGTCCGCCGGCTCGCCGGCAAGGTCGTCCGACTGGAGGCTGATGGCGCCGAGTGGCGGGTCCGGCCGGTCGGTCCAGACGGCGTCAATCGGGTTGGAATCAATCGCGACCAATTCGGCGCCGGTTTCGACACAGGCTTTCTCGAAGCGGCCGACTTCGGCGATGGTCATCAGCCACGGGTCGTAGCCGATCCGGTCGCCTTCGCCCGTGTGCTCCTTCAGCCATTCCGGCGGTGGCGTGTCGATCAGATGCTGGGGCGCGAACAACGCTTCGTTGATCTGGCTGCCGACCTGCAGAGTGTAGCGACCGTCGACGAAGATTGCCGCCTCGTTAGCAAGGACGATCGCAGTTCCGGCCGAGCCGGTGAAGCCGGTCAGCCACGCCAGCCGCTCGGCCGAGGCTGGCAGGTACTCGCTCTGATGTTCGTCGGCATGAGGGACGATGAAGCCGGTCAGCCCCCCGCGTTGCAGTTCGGCGCGGAAATCGGCGAGCCGCTGGCCAAGGTCTGGTGCTTCGCTCATCGCGCCTTTTTACGGGTCGGTCGGAGCGATTTCAAATCGAAAGACCTGTGGCGCGGCGCCGGCCTTTTCGTGGCGGAATTGTGCATTGCAGGATGATGACAGTGCGCTGCAAAAAACACATATCAGTCATGCCGTTACGCCGCTTCTCTCGAATCGCTTCGAAGCCTATCTCTGGCGCCGGAGGAGAGGACTTTTGTTGCGTTTTAGTGAAGGATGACGACCATGACGATCAAGATTCCCGGTGACATCGGCGGCCGCGCGGTCTCCGGCCGCGGCATCTCGCGGCGCGTTCTCGGCCGTGCCACGGTCGTTCGCGAGGCGCCGGCTCGGCGCAGCATCAACGCGCATTTGCTCGGCCTCGACGACGCCGCGCTCGCTACCTTTGGCTACGACAAGCTGGCGGTCGAGGAAGCTGGTCGCGGCCGCTTCCCGGTCTAGGGACCGCGTCGAAACGTCAGCGTCGTCCAGCCCTCGATGGTATCCGCCCGGACGAACCGCAAACCCATCGCCCGGTAGGCGGCGGCGACCCGGTTTGCTTGGCGCACCAATATCCCGGATAGGATGAGCGTGGCGCCCGGCGCCAGTCGGCGCCGGAGCGATGGCGCAAGCGTGATCAGCGGTCCCGCTAGGATGTTGGCGACGATGAGATCGAAGCCGTGCGGTGTCGCGAACGCCGCGCGGTCGGCACCGGCCGCTTGCACGGTCAGCACCAGCGGTGCGACGGCGTTTAGCCGTGCATTGGCTGCCGCTACCTGTACCGCGGTCGAATCAATATCGCTGGCGAGGACCGGCACCCGCAGCGTCTTGGCCATGGCGATAGCGAGGACACCGGAACCGGTGCCGACGTCGAGGGCGTTGCCGATCCGCTGGCGTTTCGCCAGCTGGTCGATCGCCGCGAGGCAGCCGGCGGTGGTGCCGTGATGGCCCGTGCCGAACGCCTGACCGGCTTCGATCTCGATACCAATATCGTTGATCCGGATCGCGTCGCGGTCATGGGCCCCATGAACGACGAAGCGGCCGACGCGGATCGGTCGCAGGCCTTCGAGGCTCTTGGCGACCCAATCGGCGTCGTCCAGTGAACTGATCCGAATGGTGGGTTTGCCATCACCGGCCGCTTGTGCCGCGAGCGAAGCCAACGCGTTGCGCTCGGCAGCGTCGGGCTTGTGCTCGAAATAGAGCGTCACGCGCCAGCGGTTCAGGCCGGTCTCGACCCCATCGACCGCTGTCCCGGCCAAAACCGGATCATCCTCGATCGCGTCGGCTAGCGCCCGCGCGGCGGGTTCCGAAACCGTGAGCGTCGCCGTCCAGGTCATGACGCGGCAGGGAAAGCCTTGGCACGCCCCGCCGCTACGGTCGCGTCGGTCGAGAAGTCGAATGTGTCGGTGACTTCATAGAAACCGCGCAGCGTCGTCGATTCGATCACCTCGGCGATCCGGTCATGGCGAATCGCTTCCTGATCCGCGATCCGGGTGAGGATCGCCTTGAGGCTCGCTTCGTCGGGCACATCGATCGTCGCGGTAACGATGATCTCGTGATCGTCATGGACGTTGCAGGCGACAACCGGCCCGGTGGTGCCAACCCCAAAGCCCTTGTCCGGATACCAGGCCTCGACGAAATCGCGATAGGTCTTACCCGGCTTCAGCCGGCGGACCAGAACGGCGATGAACATGGGTGCTCCTCCCTGTCGCCGGCAGTTACGCCCAGGCCAGCCGACGTGCAATGGTTCCGTCGAAATTGACGCAGGATTTTGGACGGACGCCGATTGTGAAGACGAAAGTGTTGTCCTAGTCTGGCGGCAATCGCGAACGAAATAACAGCTCGCGGCAGTCGACAGACGAACCGTACTCGCAGCGTAGACCGGATGACAGTTGGCAGTGACATCTCGGCGGCGTGCGATCGACGGAGAGAGGCCAACAAGGCCTGTCTGCGATGCCACAACTTCATCGCTTAAGCGCGAAGCGCCTACGCGCTGCTTAGGATTGCCCCGTCTCAGGCTTGAGTGGGGCTTTGTCCCAGAGGAGGTTTGATTGCGACGCTCGCTAGCTTTCAGCACGGCTCTGCTTGCCACGGTCACATTGGGCTTCGCCAATGATGCCGGAGAACCTCCACAGCTTCAGGATGTGGTCGGTAAGGCACCCTTCGTGACCAATGCCGCGAAGAACCGCGCTGACGCACGCTTGACCATCGATCCGTTCCTCAACTCGGCGATTCCGGCTCCACCCCAGGATGTCTACGATGGGCGGCTATTCCAGCTTCGTCACGACTACCCCACCGAGCTTCCCGAGGAGGGCGACTATCCTTGGAAGGAGGTTACCAACAACGGTCCGATTACGCTCGACAATGCCCAGGCCTATGTCGAGGCGCTCAAGGGCTATGTCGCGAATGATATGAAGCGGCTTTTGTTGGATTATGAGAACTGGAATTCTCAGGAGGAGGATTGGTGGCAGTCGATCTGGATCGGCACGGAACGCGAGCCGATCCATGGGATGATCGTCGGCTCTCAATTTCCCGCCGGGACGCTCCTCGACCAAGACATCAGCCTGACAACCTATGTGTACATGGCCTACGACGCCCGCGCGGCCAAAAGCATTGGCGACATCTGGGGCACCACACGGGAACGCGCTTTCGCCCCGGTGTTCGACGGTGAGTCGACGCAGTACGCTGACGGGAGCGTCATCGTTAAGTTCGCGTTTGTCACCGCCTGCGGAAGCGATTGGGCGCCAATGGAAGGTGCCGCAGTCTGGCCGATTTACAGCACGCTCAACATCGGCAACGGCTCGGGCCAGTCGAAGTCCTCAAAGTGCCCGAACAACGGGTCCGACGGCAGCACCAACCTGCCTTCGCTGACCAACCTCTACTTCATGCAGTTCGACATGATCGTAAAGGACAAGGTCGCCGCGCCCGAGACCGGCTGGGTGTTTTCGACACTTGTGTACGACAAGGACGCACCGGGCTCCGACATTTGGGACAAGATGGTGGTTCTCGGCGCCACATGGGGCGGAGACCCGGATGTGATCAACACGGATCCGGCGTCGTTTGAGCCCCGTGTGCAACCCAACCCGCTGCTGAAACAGAGCTACGTCAATCCCGACGCACCGGAGTACTCGCGATCGACGCTCGCCTGGGACGGTCGCTTGTCCGGGCCCAACGATGGTGCCCTGGCGTCGCCGGCATGGGCTGGAAGCCAATATTACCCGCAAGGGATCGTGTCGACGGGGTGTCTCGGGTGTCACTCAACGGCGCAATATCCGATGAAGTCGTTTCTGTATCCGACGATCGCCTATCCGCCGTCGACGGCCGTTCCGCCCGGCTCGAACGCACCGAAGGAGGATGGCGTGCTGGTGCTGAATGTGCCGGGGACAGACGATTGGATGAAGTGGTTCCAGAGCAGATCGGGCGACGTGCCGATGGACAAGGGCAGCATTGCACTCGACTACGACATGGTCACCGCCTTCCAGGCGATCCCCATGTGGCAGGCCGCCATGAAGGTCAGGAAGGCGCTCGAGGAGGAGGCCGCCGAGTAAGGTTTCATCCAAGGGGCCCGGTGCGGCGACGATTATCCTTGGAGTGAACCTTCGCGAAAGGAAGCGGGCGATGACACGCAAACCATGGGGTCTTGGCGGAGCCATCTTCGGTTTTGTGCTCACCATGATCATTACCACGGCGGGCGCGATCGTTTTGGTTGCCACCGCGCCTGCCCAGGCGGCGGAAGCGGCAGGTCTGAACGCCGAGGGAGAGGCGGCGGTCGGTGCCTGGATCGCGGCGGTGGCATCGGGCGACCCGGATCAGGTCAGGGCGCTTTCGGCACCGGAGTTCCAGATCGTGCGTGGCGATGGTTCTGTCCATGCGCTCGAAGACTACCTCACCGACCTGCCGGCGCTTGAGGCTGTCCCGCCGATGCGAAACGTGTTTGCCACGGCGACCGGCGATCAGATGGTGGTTCGCTACACTGTCGACGCGATCAAGGATGTCGACGGAGTGACCGTCGACGCCTTCGGTCCCCGGCTCACCGTGTTGCGCAAACAAGGCGACGTCTGGCTGGTCGTCGCCCACGCTAACTTTTCAACCGTGCCGCAGGATCCCGGCGCACCGTCGATCAACGACCCGCCGGCCGAGTGATTGGGGCAAAGCTTCTCGTTGCTGGCAGATAGGAGCGGTTCGGCCAGCCCTTCTTCCCGCTTGCCTGGAGACGACTTGCGCAACCGGGCCCTAGCGAAGCCAACAGGGAGGTACCTCATGCTGTCGGTCTCGATGCCAACCCGCAGCGTCGATCCGATTGTCCGTCGTTTCCTGGGCGCCGCGATGGCGTGTCTGACAATCTGGCTCGCAGCCGTGGCGTTGATGCCGCGCGGGGCTTCGGCGAACGACGATCTTTGGGCGGCGATCGGCGATGGGGCCGCCGTGGTCGTCATGCGCCACGCTTTGGCGCCGGGGACCGGCGATCCGGCCGACTTCGATGTCAACGACTGCGCGACCCAGCGAAATCTGTCTGAGGAAGGTCGGGCGCAGGCACGGGCGATCGGTGACGCCTTCCGTGCCAATGGCATCACGCAAGCCGATATCCTGTCGAGCGCGTGGTGCCGGTGTCTGGAAACCGGTGAATTGCTCGATCTTGGACCGGTCGAGAATCTGCCGGCGCTCGACTCCTTCTTCCGCAATCGGGACCGGGAGCCCGACCAGACCGCGGCACTGATCGAATGGCTCGCCGCTCGGACGACCGAAGCCGGCCCTGCGGTCCTCGTTACCCACCAGGTCAACATCACGGCGCTGACCGGAGTTTTTCCCCGATCCGGCGAGATGGTCGTGGTTGAGGCGACGCCGGAGGGCGACGTCGTTGTGCTGGGACGGATGTGAGAGGCAGTTACTCCGCCTAGCGCGGTTACCTTTCTAAAGGCAGCCACCCATCCAGGACATCGAGAACCTGAGGCAGGGACGAAGCGTCTGCGTCCGCGCGTTCCGGTAGATCTTCGGGCCAGCTGACGCCATTCGAGAACCAGATGGTCCGCATCCCTGCCTGCTTGGCGCCAACGATATCGGCGTGCGGATCATCGCCGATGAACACGCAGTCGGTCGGATCGACGGCGAGGCGCGCTGCCGCCCGCAGGAACATCTCGGGGTCGGGCTTACGCACGCCCTCCGACTCGGAGATCAGGCAGGTCCCCGACAGGCGATCGAGCGACAGGGCGGAAATCGTCGCGGTTTGGCCGCGCGTCCGGCCGTTGGTGACAATGCCGACAGGGAGCCGGCGACGATCGAGATCGGCCAGCAATTGTTCCAGGCCGTCGAACGCCCGGGCGAACCGCCAAAAATCCTGCTCGTACTCGTCGTTCAACACTGATGGCAGGCTCGGCTGGGCGACGCCGAGCGCCTCCAGCAGCCGCGGATAAACGATCGACTTCGCTGTCTTGCCGCGGCGGTCCAACTTGAGAAACGTCTCGACATAATCCTCCGGTCCAGCACCGTGCAGCGGCGCGTGCCGGCGATGCTGATCCGCAAGAAAGTCGCGAAGCGATCCGGTGCGATCGAACAGTGTCTCGTCGAGGTCGAACAGGACGGCGCCGATCATGAGAGTGGACGCGCAGGTGTCGGCACGACCCCTCAATGCCGTTCGACGAAGTTGTCCAGCACCCGCTTGCGGCCGGCCTTATCGAAATCGATGGTGAGCTTGTTGCCGTCGATCGAGGCGATCTGGCCGTAGCCGAATTTTTGGTGGAACACCCGCTCGCCCTTTGAATACTCCGACGTTCCACCGATGACGCTCTTGGCGACCAGTTCGCCCTCGATCATCTTGCTCGTCGACTTCGGTCCCGAGAACGTGCCGTAGCCGCCCATCGAGGCCTCGTCGCTGCCGCCGCGGCCCTTGTTCTTCTGCGCCCGCTGCCAGCCGGGGGTGTCGTAGGTGTTCTGGAACGGATCGCGCAGGTCGAAGCGGCTGGCGCCGTAGCTATTCATGCCATAGCCGCCATAGGACGAGGTTTCCTCGACCACGTCGACATGGTGCTCCGGTAATTCGTCGAGGAAGCGCGACGGGATCGACGTCTGCCACAAGCCGTGCATCCGACGGTTGGAAGCGAAGCGGACATAGGCGCGCTTGCGCGCCCGGGTGAGGCCGACATAGGCGAGGCGGCGTTCCTCCTCCAGTCCGGCGCGGCCGCTTTCGTCAAGGGTGCGTTGCGAGGGAAACAGCCCTTCCTCCCAGCCGGGCAGGAATACCGTGTCGAACTCCAGCCCCTTGGCCGAGTGCAGCGTCATGATCGACACCGCATCATTGGACCCCTCTGCGTCCGCGTCCATCACCAGCGACACGTGCTCGAGGAATCCGCCCATCGTCTCGAACTCGTCCATCGAGCGGACCAGCTCTTTGAGGTTTTCGAGCCGCCCCGGCGCATCCGCCGAGCGGTCCGCCTGCCACATCTCGGTGTAGCCGGACTCCTCCAAGATGATCTCGGCAAGTTCGGTATGGGGCAGAGCGGCGAGTTGCTCGCGCCACCGGTCGAACTGGGCGAGCAGCTGCCTGAGCGATGTCCGTGCCCGGGCGTTGATCTCGTCGGTCTCGGCCATCTCGGCGGCGGCTTCGGTGAGCGGGATCGACTCGGCGCGCGCCCGCGCGTGCAGCAGCCGTACGGTGGTGTCGCCGATGCCACGCCGTGGGGTGTTGACGATCCGCTCGAAGGCGAGATCGTCGGCCGGCTGCACCACGACGCGGAAATAGGCGAGCGCGTCGCGGATCTCCTGGCGCTCGTAGAAACGTGGGCCGCCGATCACCCGGTAGTTGAGGCCCAGCGTCACAAACCGGTCTTCGAAGGCACGCATCTGGAACGAGGCGCGCACCAGGATCGCCACCTCGTTGAGCACATGACCCTGGCGCTGGAGCTGCTCGATCTCCTCGCCGACGGCGCGGGCTTCCTCCTCCGAGTCCCATGACGAGGCTACCGACACCTTATCGGCGTCGGGATCGGCGGCGTCGGTGAACAGCGTCTTGCCGAGCCGGCTTTCGTTGTGGGCGATCAGGTGCGAGGCGGCGCCGAGGATGTGGGCGGTGGAGCGATAATTGCGCTCCAGCCGGATGACGGTGGCGCCGGGAAAATCCTTCTCGAAGCGCAGGATGTTGTCGACCTCGGCGCCGCGCCAGCCATAGATCGACTGGTCGTCGTCGCCGACGCAGCAGATGTTACGGTGGCCCTGGGCGAGCAGCCTCAGCCACAGGTACTGAGCGACATTGGTGTCCTGATATTCGTCGACCAGCATGTAGCGGAAGCGGCGGTGATAGTCGGCGAGCACATCCGGATGGGCCTGGAGGATGCGGAGCGGTTCGAGCACGAGGTCGCCGAAATCGGCGGCGTTCAGCACCTTAAGCCGCGCCTGATAGGCGGCGTAGAGCTTGACCCCGCGGCCGTCGGCGAAGGCGTGGGCGTCGGCGACGGGCACCTTGTCCGGGGTCAGCCCCTTGTTCTTCCACGAGTCGATCCAGCCGGCGAGCTGGCGCGCCGGCCAGCGCTTCTCGTCGATGCCGGCGGCCTGGATCAGCTGCTTCATCAACCGGATCTGGTCGTCGGTATCGAGAATGGTGAAGTCGGATTTGAGATCGACCAGTTCGGCATGGCGGCGCAGCATCCGCGCCCCGATCGAGTGGAAGGTGCCGAGCCACTGCATGCCCTCGACCACGCCGCCGATCAGGTGGCCGACGCGCGTCTTCATCTCCCGCGCCGCCTTGTTGGTGAAGGTGACGGCGAGGATGTCGTAGGGCCGCGCCCGGCCGGTGGCGAGCAGATGGGCGATGCGGGTGGTGAGCACGCTGGTCTTGCCGGTGCCCGCGCCGGCGAGCACCAGCACCGGCCCGTCGAGGGTTTCGACGGCGCGGCGCTGCTCCGGGTTCAGCCGGTCGAGGTAGCTCGTATCGCGGCGGGCGCCCATGGCACGGGCAGCGATGCCGGGGCCGGCGGGCCGGGCGGGAGGTGCACCGTCGCCGGCCGCATCGGACGGTCTGTTGTCCCACGGCGCGGCGTCGTTCGTCTCGTGCGGCTCCCAACCTTCGCCGGCAGCGTCCGGGTCGACCGCATGCTCGGGCAGATGCCCGGCATAGGCGTCGTCATAGCCGGGGTCGCCGGGCGCACCGGACGCTCCGTTGTTCTGGGGGTCGGGCATGGCTTTCTTGGCTGAGGAACCAGTCACGGGCCGCGTCTCAGTCCCGAATCTTTTTCACGTCGGAGAACACTATAGCAACATGTGGGGCGGTTCGAGGGGCGGAAGAAGGGGCGCGGTGTCGGCATTGTCATGACCGCCGTGCTAGCGTTGCAACCGGATCGCCGCCCCAATCGGACCCCACCCATGCGCTTTACGATCGCACTCACCCTGTTGCTCGCCGCGACGCCGGCATTCGCCGACGAGCCACTCACCGTCGGCACCGCCGGCGATTATCCGCCGCTCACCAGCTACGATGCCGATACCACCACCTTCGCCGGCCGCGCCATCGACATGGTCGACGCCTTCGCGGCGGCCGAGGGCTACACCGTCACCTTCGTGCCGACCACGTGGCCGACCCTGATGGACGATCTCATCGCCGGCAAGTTCCAGATGGCGGCCGGCGGCATCTCGCGCACACCGCAGCGGGCGGAACAGGCGCTCGTGTCCGATCCGGTCGGCGTCACCGGCAAGGTTGCCCTTGTGCGCTGCGGCGAGGAAGGCACCCATGCGACGCTGGCCGCCATCGACACGCCGGACACTCGGGTGGTGACCAATCGCGGCGGCACCAACGAGCAGTTCGCGCTGAACGAGATCGACGCTGCCGTGGTCATCATCGTCCCCAACAACACGCTCCCCTTCACCTACCTGCTGGAGGACCGGGCCGACGTCATGTTCACCGACGCGATCGAAGCGGTCTACAAGCAGGACCAGGGCGAGGGGCTCTGCGCCGTCCATCCCGACCGACCGTACACCCACGACGACAAGGTCTTCCTGTTCCGCAAGGACGAAGCGGCGCTGCGCGACACCTTTAACGCCTGGCTGGCGAGGAACAAAAAGGGGGAGAGCGAGGACTAAACGTTCGAGTAAGCGGACGGACCCCTACTGGTGCTCCTCGACGCTGGTGTCGATCAGCGCCTTGTTGTAGCGGGCGAGTGCTGCCACCTGGGTCGCCCAGCCGACGAGGCGGTCGCGGTCGCCGGGTGAGACCACCGGAACCCGTTCGGCACCGGATGAATCGAAAACGCGCAACGCTGTCTCCAGCGTGTCGGTCGGGTTGAGCACCGTCTCGCCCGCGTCCTCCGGCAGGTCGCTCGACTCACCATCGCCGATCCGGGTCATGAAGTCGGCGACAACGATCTGCTTCATCAGCACCTGGTGCGGCCCACGTTTGACCACGTAACCGCGTGCCTCAAGCTGGGCCTGGAAGAACGAACGGCCGAGCACCGCGTAGGAGAGTCCGTTGCCGATCGACACGGTGAGCATCAGCGCCAGCGACAGGGCGAAGCCACCCGTCAACTCGAACACCATGACGATGGTCGAGATCGGGGCGCCAAGCACCGCCGCGGCGACCGCGCCCATGCCGAGGATGGCGTAGAGCCCCTCGCTCGATCCGAAAGCGGGAAACACCGAGGCGGCGATCAGGCCGAAGGCACCGCCGGTCATCGCGCCGAGATAGAGTGCCGGCGAGAATACCCCGCCGCCGAAGCGCGACGCCAGCGCGATCGCGGTCGCCGCGGTCTTGGCGACGATCAGCGCCAGCATCATGGCGAGCGGCAGTTCGTCCTTCAGTGCCGCGTCGGTGGTGTCGTAGCCGACGCCGAGTACCTCGGGGAACCAGATCGCCAGACCGCCGATCAGCAGGCCGCCGACCACAGGCCGGGCGACCAGCGGCATGGAGATATTGCGGGCGATCCAGTCGGTGGTGATCATTGCGAGCTGGAAGGCGATGGCGACGACGGCGGCGATGACGCCGAGAAGGATGAAGGCCGGGATCTCAAGATAGGAGGTGATCTGGTAGGCGGGCACGGTGAAGGCGGCGACGTCGCCGAACCATGCCTGCGAAACGATGGTCGCGATCACCGAAGCGAGCACCAGCGGGACGAAGCTGCCGACGGCGAAGTGACCAAGGATCACCTCCTGGGCGAACAGAACACCGGCGATCGGTGCGTTGAACGAGGCGGCGACCCCGCCGGCCACGCCGCAGGCGAGCAGGGTGCGTCGGGCAGCGTCGGGCAGATGCAGCTTGCGGCAGAGCGTCGTACCGATCACCGCGCCGAGGTGGACGATCGGTCCCTCGCGGCCGGCGCTGGCGCCGGAGCCGAGAGAAACGGCGCTCGCCGCCGCGCTGATCAGCCCCTGGCGGAAACCGAGGCCGCGGCCGGCATGGATTCGCGCCTCCATCACGTCGGGAACCGCTCCGGTGCGCTTGGCGGTGAGCGCATATTGCAGGATCAGGCCAACGACTAGGCCACCGACGGCCGGGGCGAGGAGGAGCACCCACCACGGCTGGGCGCGGGCGGCTTCGGCCACGTTCTCCGTTATCGTCTGCAGCCAGGGCCACTGCACCGCCCCGATCGCCAGCCGGAACAGGATCGCGGCGATGCCGGTCGCCAGCCCGACGAGTGGCGCCAGCAGCCAAACCACCGGCTGGCGGTCGTCGGCGAACTGCTTGAGGTTGGGGACCGTCCACTGGCGAAAGGTCCGGGCTAGGATGGGAATCCGCGGCAGCATCCGCCACCACTAGCGGTCCCCATCCTCCGGCTCAAGCAATCGGGTGCTCGCTCAGGCCGCGAGACGCCGGCGCAGGGTCGCCAGCGGCCGGCCGTCGATCACCGCCAGGCCGAAGCCGATCGCGGCCATGCCAAGGAAATGGTGCGCCGACAGGCGTTCGCCGAGAACCAGCGATCCGAGCAGGATAGCACTCACCGGAACGAGGAACGTCACCAGCATCAGGTTGACCGCGCCGGCCGTGGCGAGGATGCGGTAATAGATGATGTAGGCGAGGCAACTGGAGAGCGCCCCGAGCGCGACGACACTGCCGACGACCTGCCAACTTGGTGCCGGAAGGGACCAGGGGTGATCGAAGACCAGCGACAGCGGGATCATCATCACCGCCGCGGCGATGAACTGGCCGGCGGCCGAAACCAGCGGCGGCTGACCGAGTCGGGAGAAACGTCGGGCGTAAACTGCCGAGAGCGCATAGCTCAGCCCCGCGCCGAGAATGGCGAGTTGGGCCCATAGATGCTGGCCGACGTCGGCCAGCAAGTCTACGCCCATCATGATGGCCACGCCACCAAACCCGATGATGACGCCGATCACGCGAGCAAAGGTCATGCGCTCGTCGCGGGTGAAGAGGTGCGCGACGATCACGGTGAAAAAGGGCGTGGTGGCATTGAGAATCGACGCCAGGCCGCCCGGAATCTGGGTCTGGCCCCAGGCGATCAGGCTGAACGGGATGACGTTGTTGAGGATGCCCATACCCGCGAAAGCGGCCCAGATCGGGAGGCCGGTTGGCAGTTGCCTACCGACTGCGCGAACGACGAGATAAAGTAGCGCGGCGCCGATCGCGACCCGAACGGCAACGACCGTGACGGGGGGCAGCTCGGTGACCGCGACGGCTATGAAGAGAAAAGAGCCGCCCCACAGAACCGACAGTGCGATCAGCAGTGCCCATTCCGAAGGGGTCATCGTCTGGTGGACGGTTGGCGGCATATGGCTGGAATCCCCGTGGCCGTCGATTCTATGTCGGATCGGTGCCAACGACATCCCGTTTCTTGCCATCGGGCTTGGCGGCGTTTCGAAATATTGAGAATCCGCGTTGATTAGCGCTTTGGCTCAAATCGGCCACTTGGTAACGTCCATCCGACAACCAGAACCAGGAGGCCCCGCCCAAGCCATGACAGTTGCAGTCGCGGTCGAACCTGTTGCACGCAACGACGCAGGAATAGCGGTGGCTCTCCCCATCCTTGCGCAGCGGTTTGGCGAGCGTTTCGTTAAGTCCGAAGCGGCACGGCGGCAACATGGCCACACCCTGACGTGGCTCGCCAACCAGCCGCCGGATGCGGTGGTGTTCGCTGAATCGACCGACGATGTCGTCGACATCGTTCGGATTTGCGCGGACCACCGGGTGCCGGTCATCCCGTTCGGGGCCGGATCCTCGCTCGAAGGTCACGTCAACGCACCGGGCGGTGGCGTGTCGATCGATCTCGGCCGGATGGATCAGGTGGTGGCGGTTCACGATGCGGATCTCGATTGTGTGGTCGAGCCGGGAATCACCCATCAGGCCCTCAACGCTTACCTTCGCGACACCGGGATGTTCTTTCCGATCGATCCAGGGGCTGAGGCGTCGATAGGCGGCATGGCTGCGACCCGCGCGTCGGGGACCAACGCCGTGCGCTACGGCACAATGCGCGACAACGTACTCAACCTCACCGCGGTGATGCCGGATGGCTCGGTGGTCAAGACGGGTCACCGCGCGCGGAAGTCCTCCGCCGGCTACGATCTCACCCGCCTGCTGATCGGATCGGAAGGCACGCTCGGCGTCATCACCGAACTCACGCTCAGGCTCCATGGTCTGCCGGAGGCGATTTCGGGGGGCGTGTGCCCGTTCAAGACCATTGAAGATGCCTGCCAGGCGGTCATCATGACTATGCAGACCGGCATTCCGGTGGCGCGGATCGAACTACTTGATGCCCTCCAGATCAAGGCGTGTAACGCCTATTCCAAGCTCGATCTTGAGGAGACGCCGACATTGTTCCTCGAGTTCCATGGAACGCCATCTTCGGTGAAGGAGCAATCCGAAGCATTCGGTGCGATCGCAGCCGACTACGGGGCCGGAACTTTCGTTTGGGAGACGACGCCAGAGGCGCGCAGCCGCCTTTGGAAAGCCCGGCATGACGTCTACTGGGCGGTGTCGGGATTGCGCCCCGGCGCCAGCGGCATTGCGACAGACGCCTGCGTGCCCATCTCTCGATTGGCCGAGTGCGTCAGCGAAACGGCCGCGGATATCGAGGAAACCGGCCTGGTTGCCCCGATCGTCGGTCACGTCGGAGATGGCAATTTCCACGTTACGATGCTGGTGGATGTCAAAGACGCTGATGAGGTTCGCCGTGCAAAGGCGTTCGTTGGGCGATTGAACATGCGAGCGATCGCCATGGACGGGACCTGCACCGGCGAACATGGCATTGGTCAGGGCAAAATGAAGTATCTTGAGACGGAGCACGGCAAGGGGCTTGATGTGATGCGGGCCATCAAACGAGCGATCGACCCCGACAACATCATGAATCCGGGCAAGATCGTGACCGTACCGTAGAAACTGCCGGGGCGCGACTCGTGGAAGGAGACCTAAGCTGAACCGGCTCTACATCATTGTTGGTGGCCTTGTCGTGATCGCGCTGTTCACGGCGCTGATCGCTCCTTGGTTCATCAACTGGGACGATTACAAGGCGACCTTCGAGGCGGAGGCGGAGAAGATTCTCGGCCAGCCTGTTCGCGTGCATGGATCGGCCGATGCGTCGATCCTACCCGCGCCGTCGCTGACCTTCACCGATGTCAAGGTCGGCGACACCGAGGGCCAGCCAATGATGACGGTCGAGCGGTTCGCTGTGACCATCGAGCTGATGCCGCTGCTGCAGGGCGAGATTCGGGTCACCGCCATGGAACTGGACCGGCCGACCGTGCGCGTCTCGGTCGACGATGTCGGTCAGGTCGATTGGCTGCTGCGGTCGGATGCTTCACGGACACTCGATCCCCAGGCGGTCGTCTTGTCCGGGGTGCAGATCACCGACGGTACGATCATCTACACGGACGCCGGTGCTGGCGCCGCGGTGACCCTGGCGGATATACGCGCGACGATCGAAGCGCGCTCGCTTGCCGGACCCTGGCGGATCGACGGAAGCTACGCGACCGACGGGACGCCGGTCCAGTTTACGGTGGCGACCGGCGTTCGGGAGGCGGACGGTTCACTGCGAGTCCGCTTCGATGCCACGCCAGGCCAATGGCCGATAGCAGTATCGACAGACGGGGTAGTTCAAGGCGGGACCGACGGGCCGTCCTATACCGGCACCTACGATCTCACCCAAATCGTCATATCGGATGGGAATCGGGTGGGCGATGCGACTGGCTGGCGGAGCGAGGGCAGCTTCGTTCTGACCCGCGATCGGCTGGCGATCGATCAGGCGATCCTCTCCGAAGGGCCGCCAGACAGACCGTCGAGCCTTGCCGGATCGGCGATCATAGAACTCGGCGAAGAGGCTCGCTTCGAAGCTACTATGCAAGCGCGCCAACTCGACCTCGACCGGTCGCTTGGGGCTGGTCCCACCCAGCCGGTGGAAGTGGGCGCCGCGGCAAACCGCTTTGTCGAATGGCTCTCCGGCATTCCGGTGCCGACCATTCCGGGACAAGTCCGCTTCAACGTTCCGGGCATTGTGGTTGGCGGAAACGTCATTCAGGACGTGAAGTTTCGCGCCCGGCCCGAAGATTATGGCTGGCGGATCGAGGGATTGCAGGCGCGGCTTCCTGGGCAGGCTGCGTTCCAGGCCGACGGCAGATTGTCGACCGGCGAGCAGGTCGGCTTCGGCGGTTTGGTAAGATTGGCGGTCGGGCAACCGGCTACCTTTGCGGCCTGGTGGCGTGGTCGCAGTCAGGACGGTGCCGGCCGGCTGCTTGCGCCGTTCGAGCTGTCCGGCCGGGCGACCGTGACGCCCGGCAGCATCGCCGTCGAGGACATGACGACCCGGATCGACAACGCGACGGTCGCGGGCGGTTTCTCGTGGTCGCGGTCCGGGGATTCGGACACGCGAAGCCTGCGGACCGATTTGCGGGCCGATCGCCTCGACTTCATCCAGATACGGGCGTTGGCTGAACTCCTCGGCGGCCGCGATCTGTCGGACGCGGCGGCCATTGCAGACAGCTACGCGATCAAGCTGGTCGCCGGCGAACTTGCCACCGAGGATGTCACCATGCGGGACGTCCAGATCGATGCTGCCTTTGCCGACAACGACCTGACCGTCAACGGCATCATCATCGGTGATATCGGCGGTGCGAACTTCGAGGTTACCCGTGGGCAGATCGAGGACGTGCTGACCCAACCGCTGGGTCGGCTTGAGGCGCAACTCACCGCAAGTTCGCTCATCGGTCTGGCCCGGATCGTCGACCGCCTGGCGCCGGATACTCAGTTTTCGCAGTGGCTGATGCGCACGGCGCCGGCGCTCGAAGCGACGACCGTGTCGATGACGATTGATTCCTTCGCCGAGAACGGAGCGCCCAACTCCCAGCTGATCATTCGAGGCTCGGCCGGCGCGTCGCGTTTCGACACGACCGTTGAGCTGATTGGTGCGCCAACCGAATGGCGATCCGGCGGGGTGCGGATCGCCGGCTCGCTAACGTCCTACGATGCCGTCGCCGTGGCGCGACAGGCTGGGCTCGACGCCAGCGATGTGGAAATCGGCGGCGCGCGGATCGACTTCGAAGCATCGGGTGTCCCGGAGATTGGACTCGACGCTGAAGGAAAGGTCACCTTCGGGAATCTCAAGTTCGAGACCGGGGGAACGCTCATCCTCCCCGCCGATCTGCCGCCGAAGTTCGAAGGCGCCTATGCCCTCGAAGTCGAGGACGCGGCGCCGCTGCTCGGGCTGTTCGGTGTCACGGTCCCTGGGACCGAGTCCGGCGCCCGTGTCCAGATCGCCGGCAATGTTGCGACACTGGGGGCGTCCGCCGACCTAGCGTGGACGAACGGCCAAATTGCTGGCCAGCGGGTCACCGGCGCTTTGCGACTGGCCGAAGGCTCGGCCGGAGGGTTGAAGATCGACAACGGGCGGCTCGATCTGGCATCGGTTGACTTGCAGTGGCTCGCGTCCCTCGGATTGGGCTTTGCGCCGGCGCCTAGTGAGAATTCCGAGGAGCCCTGGTCGCGGGAGCCGTTCCGTGAACCCGTTTACGGTGGGCTGGCGGCGGACCTGGAAGTGACAACGCGTCGTCTGATCATCGACAACACGCTGGATGTCGCCAACGCGACGCTCAAACTCGCCCTGGAGCCGAACAGCGTCGACATCGCGCTGGAGTCCGGTGAGATGATCGGCGGAGGCGTCGTCGGCGGCCTATCGATCGGGAATGTCGGCGGCAATGCGAACGTGTCGGGTTGGGTTCGTCTTGTCGGCGCGTCGCTCGATTCGGTGATCTGGCGCCGGGCGGGCCGAGCGGTGGCGACTGGAACGCTCGACTTTTCGACGGATTTCGAAGCAACCGGTCGGTCACCCGCGGGCCTGATCTCATCCCTGACGGGCGGGGGGACGTTGGCGGTCACTGACGGCGAAGCGCGCTATGTCAATCCGCGTGCCGCCACGCTGGTCATTCGGGCGTCTGATCGCGGACAACAGTTCGACGAGGATCAGCTCCGCGAGCTGTTTGCCAGTTACATCGACGGCGGGTCACTGGCCTTCAGCGCGGCCGAGGCGGCGTTCTCGATTGCTGCGGGGACGGTTCGGATACAGAACATAGCCGTTGCGACGGATGCGGCCGGGACGACTGGAAGCGCCGCGATTGACCTCAATACTCTGGAGATCGACAGCGACTGGACGCTGACGCTCGAGTCCGGCGACGTTGAGGACGAAGGCCCACCGCCGCAAGTTGGTCTGGTGTTTCGCGGCCCGATCGGTTCGCCGGAGCGGCTGTTTGATGTGCTCCAGTTCAACTCATACCTCAACATTCGGCAGGAAGCGCGGATTCAGCAAATCCTGATCCTGGAAGAAGAGGCGCGGCTGGAGCGTGAACGGCTGAATCGCCTTAGGCGCAAGCTTGAGGAGGACGCGGCACGCAGCGAACGGGAGGAGCAACTGGCGCGCGAAGCCCGACAGATTGCCGCTGCCAATATCGACGGGCTTCAACTGGAGCGTGGCATCAACGTTGCGGCCGCGGCGGAGGTAGAGCGCGTTGCCTGGTGGGATCGAATGACGGAGGCGCGGACGGCGAAGCTCGCAGCGATTGACGAGGCCGACGAAGCCGCCGCGTCAGCCGAAGCGGCGGCGGCGCGCGCTGCCGAGGCCGAGGAGGCAGTTGATTTTGCCACAGAGCGGGCCGCCGGTGCGGCAGGTGTTCAAACGGCGGCCAGCGAAACGCTTGCCAGTGCGAACCGCGATCTTGCATCGGTTGAGCAAGCCGCCGCCGAAGCGGAACAAGCGGTCGTCGATGGCGAGTCGCAGTTGGCCAATGCTGAAGAAGCTGTTTCACAAGCCGCCGAAGCGGTCTCCAATGCCGACGCCGAGGTTGCCTCGGCGAGCGAACGTGAGAGTACCGCGGTTGGACAATACGATGCTGCGGCGGCCGCCGCTGAAGCCGCGCGGAACACCGCGGCGTCGGCTCGCGCGTCGTTGGATGGGGCCAGGGCCAATGCCGACGAGCTGTCGGATCAGGCAGACGCCGCCGCGGAGGCTCTGGAGGCGGTGTCGGAGGAAGCCGTCACTGCTGCTGCCGCGCTCACGGTTCAGTTGAAGGTCGAGGAGGCGGCGATCGCCAAACGGGTCGAAGCGGAAACTGGGACAACCACGAACAAGGAGCGGGCCGAGGAAGCGGAAGCGGCTGCCCAAGTCGCGGAAGCGACACTTGCCGCGGCGCAGAGTCTGGCGGAGCAAGCCGAAGCAGCAATCACAACGGCGGAGGCGGAACTCGCCGATGCGGAGCGCGAAGCGCTGGTTGCGGATGACCGGCTCAAGAATGCCCGCGAGGCATGGGACGCGATTGCCGAGACCCAAGAACGGATTCGCGATGAGCTTGCACGGCTAGTCGCGGAAGTCACGCTGGCACCGGAAAGCGAGCCGGTCGATAACACGGACGCCCTGGAAGTTGCCCAACAGGCATTGGGCGAGGCCGAGGCGGAAGCGACCGAGGTCGATGCAGCATTGGGCGAGGCGGAATTGTCGGCGGCCGAGGCGACGAATCGGGTCGCCGATGCCACGACAGCGCTCGAGGCGGCGCGCACGGCGGCAATCCAGGCGTCGGAGGAGGCCGATTCGCTGGTCGCCCCTACCGACGCGGCGCGTGCAGCCGCTGCTGAAGCGAAGGCAAAGGCGCAGGTCGCGACGGCTATGGCCTCTGCAGCCGGGACCACCGTCGAGTCGGAGTCGGCCAAGACGGAGGCCGCCCAATCGAAAGTGGCGACATCGGATGCGGCGGTCGAAGAGGCGGAACGGCTGGTCGCGGAAACGCGGGATCGTGCGGATCAAGCAGCGTCGGAGGTGGAAGCTGCGACCGCCGTTGCTGCCGCCGCCGATGAAGACGTGGCGCAGGCCGAGGCCGCTGTCGCCGAAGCGGAGGCCGCACGTGCCGAAGCCGCTGCAGCCTTCACCTCCGCGAACGAAGCAGCGACCACCGCGAAGGCACGCCTAACGACAGCGGAAGCCCAACGAACGGAAGCCGAAACGGCGCTCGCTGCGGCCCGCGACGCGCTGGATTCCGCCAATCAGGCGGTGGCTGAGGCGACGGTTGTGGTGGACGAGAAACGACAGGCAGAGGCTGGCGCGCTTGGGGCTGCCGAGGAGGTTCTCGCCGCTCTCGAAGCAGCGCGCGCGAGCGCGGCGGAAGCGAGGGAAACCGCGGCTTCCGCGCGGGCTGCCGCCGAAGACGCGGCGGAACGGGCGGCGGCTCTACCTGATGGTTGGCCGCCGATCGAGCGCTCGGCGACGGGTCGCGCCGGGGGGACCGACGGCGACTCGACACCGACCGACGCCGCGCTCGACAGCGGCGACGCGGCGCGCGACAGGGCGTCGGAGCGCGACGTCATCCCGATTTCCGACAACCCGCCGATCATCCCACGGCTGAGGCCCGATCGTGACACGGCGACGACGACCGTGGAGCCGGTTCCGCTGATCGATGTCGTCCCGGTGCTGCCGACCGACGCCCGTCCGCTGGTGATCACGCCGACGACGGCGAACTAACAACACCACAGAAAGCGGTCACGGCTTGCCCGAGGCTGGGGCGCGCCGATAGTGATCGAGAACGAACACGCGGATCGCCGATGACAGATTGCCCGTCGGCGACCGCCCGCGGTCGATCGATGCAATTGTCGTTGCGATGCTTTCGCCGCGTTCCGATGCGATCTCACCGAGCGCATGCCAGAACGGGTCTTCGATCCAGATGCTGGTGCGGTGGCCGGCGATGGTGATCGACCGCTTCATCGACCGAGCATGCTAGGCGTCGTCGGTATCGCGGCGGTGCTCGTCGAGATGGCGCGCTGTCTTCTCGCGCTCGGCTTCGAGCGCGCGACGTTCGATCTTCGACAATCCGTGCCACTGCCGATTTGCTTCAGCCCTGGACTCCTTGTCACGGCGCGCCTTTGCCTTGCGCGCTCGGCGGAGATTGACGATCTTCGCGGCCATCAGCTTGGTCCGATCATCCGTTCCGGACGGACGATGGCGTCGAACTCCTCCGCGGTGACGTAGCCGAGCCGCGTCGCCTCTTCGCGCAGGGTCGTGCCGTTTTTGTGAGCCGTTTTGGCGATTTCGGCGGCCTTGTCGTAGCCGATCTTCGGGGCAAGGGCGGTCACCAGCATCAAGGAGCGCTCCACGCCAGCGGCAATATTGTCGTGGCGGGGCTCGATGCCGACGACGCAGTTGTCGGTGAACGCGTGGGCCGCTTCCGCCATGAGGTCGGTCGACTGGAGAAGGTTGTAGGCCATCACCGGATTGTACACGTTGAGCTCGAAGTGTCCTTGGCTTCCGGCCACGGTCATCGCGGTATTGTTGCCGAACACCTGGACGCAGACCTGGGTCATCGCCTCATTCTGAGTCGGGTTGACCTTGCCGGGCATGATGGACGAGCCGGGCTCGTTCTCCGGCAGCGCCAGTTCGCCAAGCCCGGCGCGCGGCCCTGAGCCGAGCAGGCGAATGTCATTGGCGATCTTGAACAGCGACACTGCGACCGTGTTGATGGCGCCGTGGGTGAATACCATCGCGTCGTGGGCGGCAAGCGCTTCGAACTTGTTCGGTGCCGAGGTGAAGGACAGACCGGTGATGGCGGCGACCCGGTCCGCGACCCGCTCGGCGAAGCTTTCCGGTGCGTTGAGGCCGGTGCCGACCGCGGTACCGCCCTGGGCGAGTTCCATCAGCTTCGGCAACGTCATCTCGATGCGGGCGATGCCGTTCTCAATCTGCGTCGTGTAGCCGGAGAACTCCTGGCCGAGGGTCAGCGGAGTCGCGTCCTGGGTGTGGGTACGACCGATCTTGACGATGTCGCGCCACGCCTCGGCCTTGTCGTTCAGCGCGTTGCGCAGCTTCTGCAGCGCGGGGATCAACCGATGGACGATTTCCTCCACCCCGGCGATGTACATCGCACTCGGGAAGCAGTCGTTGGACGACTGGCTCATGTTGACATGGTTGTTGGGATGCACTGGGTCCTTGGACCCGAGGGCACCGCCGAGGATTTCGATCGCGCGATTGGCGATGACCTCGTTGGCGTTCATGTTCGACTGGGTTCCCGATCCAGTCTGCCAGACCACCAGCGGAAAGTGAGCGTCGAGTTTGCCTTCGATCACCTCCTGGGCGGCGTCGACGACTGCCTTGCCGATCGTCGGATCAAGGCGCCCGAGGTCCATGTTCACTTCGGCCGAGGCCCGCTTGATGATGCCGAGACCGCGAACAACCGGCTCGGGCATGCGCTCGCCACCGATTGGGAAGTTGCGGATCGACCGCTCGGTCTGGGCACCCCAGTAGCGGTCGGCCGGGACCTCTATCGGCCCGAAGGTGTCGGACTCGGTGCGGGTTGCCGCTGTCGCATCGCGTGGCGGCTGGAAGTGGGACCGTTTACCCATGGGATTCAGTTCTTCTTGCGGAAGGCGTCGAGGCTGACCACCTCTGCTTCGCCCGGTTGGGCCTCGGCCTCATCGGCGGTTTCCGTGCCGTCAGCCTCGTCGGGACTGTTGTCCGGCTGGGGTGTTTCGCCAGCCTCCGCCGCGGGTACCGGAAGCGGCGTCGGCTCTTGCGTCTGCGCCGTTTCGACCTGATCGACCGCGTCCTGGTTCTGTTCGGTCTCGTCGAGGACCTGGGGTCGTTCGCCAGGCAGGGCGCCCGGCTTGGACGCGATCTCGAACTGCAGGCTGAAGCGTACCGATGGGTCAGCGAACATCTTTATCGCGGTGAACGGGACGTGCAGTCGTTCCGGGATGCCATCGAAGGATAGACCAACATCAAAGGCGTGCTCGGTTACGGCCAGATCCCAGTACTGGTGCTGAATGACGATCGTCATGTCTTCCGGATACTGTTCCAGCAGCCGGCTTGAGATGCGGACGCCCGGCGCGTGGGTGGCGAATGTGATGAAGAAATGATGCTCGCCCGGCAGACTGGTGCGGGCGACTTCCGATAACACCTTGCGGACAACGCCGCGTAGCGCGTCCTGTGCAAGGATATCGTAGCGAATATGATCTTCAGCCATGGACCCCGATACCGATTGGAGCCTGGCGACCCCGAAGTCGAAGTGGAGGCTTCTGTTGCCAGGTGCCTCCGAACCCCGCCTTACGATGCAAATCGCAAGGACTTGAGATGAGGTAGCATCACTGCATTACGCAGCGAGGCGAGCCTCTGCATAGTTGTCGTTGGCAACTATATGTTTGGCCCGGTAACGGCGGGTACCATACCGAGCGAAAGCTCACCCTTTACACCCTCGTCGATCCTATTTCGCCCCCACCGGAACCCGCTGTCTGTCCTGACGGGCTCTGGTGGAGGCGCCGGGTACTGCCCCCGGGTCCGCAGAGCTTATTACGATGGCCATTTATCGCCATAGCTGGATCACTCCAGCGCTAAGGAATATAGGGATTCGGGGCCGCGATGGGAAGCCGGCGGCGTTTCGGGCTTTGACCGCGAACCGGTGGATGTCGAGGGTGGCTTTCAGTCCGCCAAGCGTTTAGTACGGTGTTGTCTGGCGACAGGGCGCTTCGGCAGCTGCCCATCGTGCGCCGTTTCGATCGTCATCCGCGATACTCAAGGTCGTTCCATGGCTCGCTTTGCGCGCACCGCGGTCGTTCTCGGCCTGCTCAGCGCCGTCGGACCCTTCGCGATCGACATGTACCTGCCGGCGTTGCCGGCGATCGGTAGCGACCTCGCTGCCGATCCCGGGGCTGTCCAAGCGAGCGTCCTCGCGTTCTTCGTCGCGGTCGGCTTGTGTCAAGTCATATACGGGCCGCTGGCCGACATTTACGGCCGTCGCCGGCCACTGTTCGTGGGCCTGACTCTCTACGTGATCGGCGGGATCGGCTGCGCTCTGGCTCCCAACATCGAGACGCTGATTGCCATGCGGTTCCTGCAGGGTGTCGGCGCGTGTGCCGGTATGACGATACCCCGCGCGGTGGTTCGCGATCTGCACAGCGGTCCGGACGCCGCCCGGCTGATGTCACTTATCATGTTGGTATTCAGTGTCTCGCCGATGCTGGCGCCACTGACCGGCAGCTTGGTCGCCGAGGCGATCGGGTGGCGGGCGATTTTCTGGACTGTGTCCGGCGTCGGTCTCGCCGTCCTGGCGCTCGCAGCGTTCGCTCTCCCGGAGACTCGCCCGCCGGAGAGGCAGATGGCCAGCAATGCCAAGGACATTCTTGCCGGCTACGGTCGCGTTTTGCGCGATTCAGCGTTCATCGGCATCACCATGATTGGTGGCTTCGGCATCGCATCGTTTTTCATATACCTGACGGGCGCCTCGTTTCTTTTCATCGACTACTTCGGCCTCACGCCACTGCAATTCAGCTTCATCTTCGCGAGCAATGCGGTGGCATTTATCGGTTTTGCCCAGTTCAATGGCTGGGCTGGCGCGCGCTTCGGTCTGGCACGGGTCGTCCTCGTGGCGACGACAGTGTTCGCGACGTTGACGCTGTTGCTGTTCGTCATCACGATCACCGTCGGCGCGGGCCTGGTGCTTTTGTGGGCGATGCTGTTCGCAAGCTTCGGCGCGCTCGGCTTTGTCATGCCGTCCACTGCTGTGCTGGCCCTCGATCGTCACGGACCGGTAGCCGGCACCGCGTCGGCACTGCTCGGAACCCTACAAATGCTGGCCGGAGCGACGATGACAGCTCTGGTCGTGGTATTCGCCGATGGATCGCCGCTGCCGATGGTGGTCGGGATGGCAGTCTGTGGCGTCATCACCGCAGGGCTCGCGTGGTCGCTGTTACGCAGTCCACCGCCCCAGCCGGTGCCCGCGGAGTAAGAGCCTGTGGAGATCGCCGCCGGCTCGTGAGCAGCCGTCAGCAGCGTGGTATCCTAGGCCGATTCTCGCTGGGTGAGCCTTGCGCAACGTATGAAGCAGTATCTCGACCTGATGCGATTGGTGCTTGAAAACGGGGCGGTCAAGACCGACCGGACCGGGACCGGGACGCGATCGGTCTTCGGCTATCAGATGCGTTTCGACCTCGCCGACGGCTTCCCGTTGGTCACCACCAAGAAGCTGCACGTCAAATCGATCATCCACGAACTGCTGTGGTTCCTCGCCGGCGACACCAACGTTGATTACCTCAACCGCAACGGGGTCCGGATCTGGGACGAGTGGGCGGACAAAAACGGCGATCTCGGCCCGGTCTACGGTGCCCAATGGCGCGCTTGGCCGACACCCGATGGCGGGACGATTGACCAGATTCGAAACCTGGTTGACGGCATTCGCACGAACCCGGATTCGCGCCGGCTGATCGTCACGGCCTGGAATCCCGGCGACGTCAATCGTATGGCGCTGCCGCCGTGCCACTGCCTGTTCCAGTTCTACGTCGCCGACGGGCGGCTGTCCTGTCAGCTCTATCAGCGCTCCGCCGACATTTTCCTTGGCGTCCCGTTCAACATCGCGTCCTACGCGCTGCTGACGATGATGATCGCCCAGGTCACCGGCCTCAAACCCGGCGACTTTGTCCACACGCTGGGTGACGCCCACCTTTACAGCAACCATGTCGAGCAGGCGCGGCTGCAACTGACCCGCGACCCACGGCCGTTGCCCACCATGCGGATCAATCCGGATGTCAGCTCGATCTTCGATTTCGTCTACGACGATTTCACCCTGGTCGCTTACGATCCGCATCCGCACATCAAGGCCGCGGTCGCGGTGTAGGCTGCCGTGACGAAACGTCCGCTCGTTGCCATTATCGCCGCGGTCGCCGACAATGGCGTGATCGGCGTCGATGGACGACTGCCGTGGCGCCTGTCCACGGACATGAAACGTTTTCGCCAACTGACCATTGGAAAGCCTGTGATCATGGGTCGAAAGACCTTCGAATCGATCGGCAAGCCGCTGGCCGGCCGACGCAACGTCGTCATGACCACGCGTCCCGAAAACCGGCCAAGCGGGACGGAGACCGCCGGCAGCCTCGCGGCGGCGCTGTCATTGGCCGGTGACGACGCCGACGATGTGACTGAGGTCATGATCATCGGAGGAGCCGCCGTCTACGCCGAGGCGATGAAGGCCGCCGATCGACTCTACATCACCCATGTCAAAGCGAGCCCAGCCGGAGACGTGGTTTTCCCCGCGATCGACCCGACAGACTGGCAGGAGACGACGTCGGAAGACGTCCCGGCGGGGGAGCGCGATACGGCAGCGACGCGATTTGTGGTCTACGATCGTGCCCCACCCGCCGGTCCTTGATTTGACACAAAGCCCGTGCAGCACCATCTGATGGCAATCCGGCGGTTTCGCCCGACGCCGGCGCGTTGAAACCCATAGGCAAGTCGCCTATAACCCGCGCCACACTAGGATAGGGCGGAATCGCAGCGTTTTTCGGGCGATCCGTAGAGCTTCGGAAAGGAGCGAAATGCCCTGGGACAACCAGTCCAGCGGCGGTGGCGGCTGGAAGAGCACCGGCGGCGGTCCTTGGGGCCAGCCTCCTCGTAATTCAGGCGGTGGTGGAGGCGGCAGCGGCGGCGGCCCAACGCCTCCGGATCTGGAAGAGTTGCTGCGGCGCAGTCAGGACAGACTGAAAAACGTCTTCCCTGGTGGCGGAGGCGGCGGCGTCAATCGCCTGGTGGTGATCGGGATCATCGCAGCGATCGTTGTGTTCGCGGCGTTCCAGTTCTTCACCTTCCGGGTCCAGCCCGACGAGCAAGGCGTCGTTCTTCGCTTCGGTGAATACAATCGCGAGGCGGCGCCCGGCCTTAACTTCCGGCTCCCGTATCCGATCGAAACCGTGTTCACGCCACGGGTGACGCGCGTCAACCGGGTGACGATCGGCCAGTTCGGCGAGGACACCAACAATAGCGGTCGCGACATTCCCGAAGAGAGCCTGATGCTCACCGGCGACGAGAACATCGTCGACATCGACTTTTCGGTCTTCTGGGAAATCGGCAACGCCCGGAATTATCTCTTCAACATGGAAGACCCGGACGGTTCGGTGAAGGCCGCCGCCGAGAGCGCCATGCGCGAGGTTGTCGGTCGTTCGAACATTCAGCCGCTGCTGACCCAGGCCCGTCAGATCACCGAGTCCGAGGTCCAGGAACTGATCCAGCAAACGATGGACGAGTACGGGTCCGGCGTGCAGGTCAATCAGGTCCAGCTTCTGAAGGTCGACCCGCCGAGCGAAGTTATCGACGCGTTCCGCGACGTCCAGGCGGCTCGGGCCGATCAGGAGCGTCTCCAGAACGAGGCGCAGACCTACGCGAACCGGATCATCCCGGAAGCGCGCGGTCAGGCATCGCAGATCACCGAGGCGGCGATTGCTTACCGCGACCGGATCACCAACGAAGCGCAAGGTCAGGCGGACCGGTTCACGCAGGTCTACGACAGCTATCGCACCGCGCCGGACGTGACGCGTCAGCGCATGTATCTGGAAACGCTCGAGGACGTGTTCTCGAACACGAGCAAGGTGATCATCGACGAATCCGGTGCCGGCTCCGGCGTGGTTCCTTACCTGCCGCTCGATTCGCTTGAGCGCCGCACCACCGGAGGAGGCAACTAATGCGCCGCGGGATCTTTGGCGGGATCGGCCTGGTCATCATCGCGATTGCCGGCTTCATCCTCTACCTCAGCTTTTTCATCGTCGAACAGACCCAGCAGGCCCTGGTGCTTCGCTTCGGCGACCCGGTCCGCGTGGTGACGTCGCCCGGGCTTAACTTCAAGCTGCCGCTGATCGATAACGTCGTCTATCTCGACAAACGGATTCTCGACCTGGATTCGCCGCCGCTCGAGGTGATCGCGTCGGATCAGAAACGGTTGGTCGTCGACGCATTCGGTCGGTACAAAATCGTCAATCCGCTGCGCTTCTTCCAGTCGGTTGGCTCTGTGCCGATCGCGGACTCACGACTGTCCGTTCTGCTCAACTCTGCGGTGCGACAAGTGTTGGGTGACGCGACGTTCATCCAACTGGTGCGTGACGAGCGCTCCGATCTGATGGCGCGCATCACGGAGCGGGTGGATCGCGAGGCGGCCGACTTCGGCATCGACGTCGTCGACGTCAAGATTCGCCGAGCCGACCTGCCGGAGGCCAACAGTCAGGCCATCTACCAGCGGATGCAGACCGAGCGTCAGCGGGAAGCCACCGAGCTTCGGGCGCTGGGTGAGCAGCAGGCACGTCGTATTCGCGCCGAGGCGGAACGCACGGCGACGGTCATCGTTGCCGAAGCCAACCAGGAGTCAGAGCGGGTCCGTGGTGAGGGCGAAGGCCGGCGAAACAATATCTTCGCTGAGGCGTTCGGTGTCGATCCCGAGTTCTTTGCCTTCTACCGGTCGATGCAGGCGTATCAGGAAGGCCTTGGCGGGACGTCCGACACGCGGCTCGTGATCTCGCCTGACTCGGAGTTCTTCCGGTTCTTCAACGGCGCGATGGGTACGACCCCGGTCGGTGTCCCCGCGCCGGCGGAAGAGGTGCCGGAGTCGGACGAAACGGCCGCGGTTCCATTGATTGAACCGGACGGATCGGCGGAGGTTGCTCCTGCCGACACGGCCGCCGTACCGGCTGCGGATGAACCGGTCGAGTCGACGGCCGAAATCCTAACCCCGGTCGTGGAGCCCGCCGCCGACGCGGATGCCACGCTGGTCGTCGAGGATGCGCCGGTGCCGGATGCCGAAAGCATCACGATCGAGTGAAACGGATACCGCGATCCTTTCGGTGGTCGCGGTTTCGCCCTAGTTCAGGCATGATCTCGATTGCGCGCCGGCCTCCGCGTCCGGAGAATGCCGCCGTATCTGCAGGAGAATTGCCGATGTCCGTTGTGTCACGACTCGCCGTCAAGACTGGCGAAGCCCGAAGATTGGCCGCCGCCGCGCTGATTGGCGCCAGTCTGGCTTTCGCCGGGCACGCGTCGGCTGACGACGACCCCCCGGGCCCGGAATCGGTCGCCGACATCGCGGTCGAGCTGCTCGATTCGGTGGTGAACATCTCGACCAGTCAGACGGTCACCGGATCCCGCAACGTCCCCGCGCCGCGCCTGCCGGACGGGTCGCCGTTCCAAGAGTTCTTTGACGAGTTCTTTGATCAGCGACCAGGTACGGGTGACGACAACAACCGCCGGCCCCGGCGGGTTCAGTCACTCGGCTCGGGCTTCGTGATCGACGAATCCGGCATCATCATCACCAATAATCACGTGATCGAGGGCGCCGACGAAATCACCGCGAATTTCGCGGACGGATCGCGGTTGAAGGCCGAGCTTGTCGGTCGCGACGAGAAGACCGATATCGCCGTCCTCAAGGTTGAGCCGGAAAGTCCGCTACGCGCGTTGCCGTTTGGCGACTCGGAGGGCATCCGGGTTGGCGACTGGGTTATGGCGATCGGTAATCCGTTTGGGCTGGGCGGAACCGTGACGGTCGGCATCGTCTCGGCGCGCAACCGCGACATCAATTCGGGACCCTACGACAACTTCATCCAGACCGACGCCTCGATCAATCGCGGCAACTCCGGCGGCCCACTGTTCAACATGGCCGGCGAGGTAGTGGGTATCAACACGGCGATCATTTCGCCCACCGGTGGATCGATCGGTATCGGCTTCGCGGTACCGTCGAGCACGGCGGTGAATGTGATCCAGCAGCTTCGCGAATTTGGTGAAACCCGTCGTGGCTGGCTCGGTGTCCGCATTCAGGAAGTCACCGAAGAAATCGCCGAGGGCCTGTCGATGGCCGAAGCGGTCGGTGCGCTGGTGGCCGGCGTGACCGACGAGGGGCCGGCCGCGGACGCCGGCATTCTTCCCGGTGACGTCATCTTGCAGTTCGATGGCCAAATAGTCGATGCGATGCACGAATTGCCTCGGATGGTCGCCGATCAGCCGGTCGGCAAGGAAGTCGAGGTGAAGGTACTGCGCCGCGGCGAAGAGCAGATGGTTACCGTCAAGCTGGGCCGGCTCGAGGAGGCCGAGGCTGAGTTGGCCGCGCTGTCGAACGAGGCCGAGGAAGAAGCGGAAGAGCCGCCAGTGTTCGAAGGACCGCTCGGTCTCTCCCTATCCGACCTTTCGCCGACGCTCCGCGATCGGTTCGAGATCGACGAGGAAGTGAGCGGCGTCGTGGTGACCGAGGTCGCCGCGGGTAGCGCGGCGGAAGAGAAGCGAGTCCAGCCCGGCGACGTGATTCTGGAGATTTCTCAGGAACCGGTCGCGACACCGGAAGAGGTCGAGTCGCGGGTCAATCAACTGAAGACCGATGGTCGCAAGTCGGCGTTGCTCTTGCTCGCCAACAAGGACGGCGATCTCCGCTTCGTGGCGGTGACGATCAACTGACCGGGCTTCACCGAATTTCGATCGAAAGGGCGGCCATCGGCCGCCTTTTCGTTATGGGCGCCAGTCCTTCTCGGACAAGCGGTAGAGAACGTGGCGGGCGAGGGGATGCCCCACCGGAATGCGCGGGTGATCGAAATCCTCAGACGGATCGCGTCGCATCCCCAATCGTTCCATCACGGCTCGAGATCGACGGTTCTCGACTGTTGTGAAGGACACGAGCGACTCCATCCCGAGGTCGTCGAAGGCCAGGGCAATCGTGGCGCGAGCGCCCTCGGTTGCGTAGCCCTTTCCCCAGAACGGCCGCGCCAGTCGCCAGCCAATCTCGACAGCGGGCATGAAGGGTGCCTGGAACCCCGGACGGGACAGGCCAGCGAAGCCGCAAAACGCCCCTGTCTCGCGTGTTTCGATCGCAAACCAGCCCCAGCCGTGCGCTTCAATGTGGGCCATCTGCGAATCGACAAAGCTGTCGGATCGCGCCCGGGTGTATGGCTCCGGGAAATAGGCCATGACGTCCCGGTCCGCATTCATCGCGGCGAACGGAGCCCGGTCGGCGTCTCGCCATTGCCGGAGTCTCAGGCGTTCGGTCTCGATCATGTGACAAATTCGTCGCGCCGATAGCCTTGCAGATAGAGCAGAGCGGTCAGGTCGGCGTGATCGATCCGGGCGTCGGCGACGTCGGCGAGTTTCGGCTTGGCATGATAGGCAACACCGAGCCCAGCCGCCGACACCATGGCGATATCGTTGGCGCCGTCGCCGACCGCGAGCGTATCTTCGTGGGCGACTTCCAAACGCTCCGCTTCTTCCAACAGCGCAAGACGCTTGGCATCTGGCCCGACCACCGGAAGCGCTACCGTGCCGTCCAGGCTCCCGTCTTCGCCGTTGAGGCGGTTGGCGCGGACCACGTCGAAACCGATCATTTCCCCGATCGGCTCGGCGAAGTCGGTGAAGCCACCCGATACCAGCACGGCGGTCGCGCCGTTGGCACGCATGGTTGTCACCAGGGTGTGTGCGCCGGGGTTGGGCGTGATCCGTTCAGCGATGACCTCAGCGATGACGTCGCGGGACAGGCCGGCAAGCAGGCTAGCGCGTTCGTGAAGCGCCGGCTCGAAGGCGATATCGCCGTGCATCGCCCGATCGGTGATGGCGGCAACCTGCGGCTTGAAGCCAGCATAGTCGGCCAGTTCGTCGATGCACTCCTGGCCGATCATGGTGGAGTCCATGTCAGCGACCAGCAGCTTCTTCCGCCGGTGCGCGGCCGGCTGAACCACAACGTCGACCGGGTGATCGGCGACCGCAGCCGCTATCGCCGCGTTGGCACTTGTCGGGTCGCCGGTGGAAAACGCAACGTCGACGGCTTCGCCTTCGCTCAGCCAGGTGACCCAAGGGTCGGGCGCAAAGTCGGTCGCGACCGCAAGCGCCGCACCGAGAGCGGCGTCGTTGCCGGGCCGTGCGATTAGCGTGGCGACAAAGTCGGTCATGTCGAAACGAGGCACCCGCGTGTTGGACCCGATCGAGCGATTGCTCGCCCCGCGGCCACCCGCGGTCCTGATAGCCGGCCCCAAGGCGAGCGGCAAGTCGGGCAACCGTCAGGTCCGATCCCTCACGTGGCCGCCACTATGCGGCCGTGTGACGCGGGTCGCAGTCAAAAACCTGCGGTTGTCTATACGGAGCCATGGATAGAACGCCCGGCGAAAGCCCGGCAACAAGTTTAGAGAGAGACGACAATGCTAGATCTTACAACTTTCAACTTCACGGACCTTTCTGACGTCGCCAACTTCACTGACACGCTGACTATCCCGCCGGACCTGTCGCCGGCCGTCGGCATCTTCAACGAAGACCTGGTGAAGGCCCTTAGCGGCAGTGATCTGATCGAAGCACGCCTGACCGCGACGCTTGGCAACTCCGTCAATGTCACGATCACCGGCCTGGCGAACAACACCGTCAATAGCGAGATCCTGACGGGTCGAGGCCTCGACCAGATCCTCGGTCACATCGAGGTCGACGGCGGGGAAGATAGCGACCTCGCTCTATTCGGCATCGACAACACCGACGGGTCGATCAAGACCGGCAAGGCCGGGGATCGGATCGAGGGATCGGTGATCGCGACCGACGATGGATCCAGCGCCATCGAAGCCTTCGGCTTCCAGGGCGGCTTGGTCAAAACGCAGGGCGGTCAGGACAAGGTCAAGGGCTTCGCCTCCGCCGAGGGCGGTTCTGACAGTGGAGCGTTCGCCGTCGGAATTGCCAATGCCGACATCGAAACCGGCCATGGCCACAATCTCGTTCGCGGCAAGGCGATCGCGCAGTCGGGGTTGGGCCCCGACGCGACGGGCTTGTTCTTCACCAACGTCACCGGCGGCAGCGACGATGATCGGGTGATCGGCGTTGCGGAGATCTCCGGCATGGTCGGCGGACCGGCGGGCCTTGCCAAGGGAATCGATGGATTCGACGGTGAGTGGGCCAGCATTCGCACCCGGGACGGGGACGATCTGATCGAAGGCAAGGCCAAGGTGTCGATAGAGGCCGGCGCTGAGGGCACCGGACAAGGCATCGATGGGGGGCGCTTCAAGACCGGACACGGCGATGACATCGTGAGCGGCCGTGTCGTGGTGGACATCGCCGACGGCGGCGATGGCAGCGGCGCCATTGGTATCAACGACGCCGCCATCGACACCGACAAGGGACGCGATGTGATTATCGGCGAGTCTATCACGACGGTAGCGGAAGGAGCTTTGACCTCTGACGCCAGCAACAGCCGGGGCATCAACGGCGATTTCATCAGCCTCTTCGACGACTCCGACACGATCATCGGCCGGGTCACCAAAATCGGCGGCGAGAACGATGACTTGTCGAACAACTCGGGAATTAACAATGTCTTCCTCTTCACCGGGGAGGGCCGTGACAATGTACTGGGCGAAGTGGAGGTGCGCGGCGGGATAAACAGCGATGTCAGCGCTAGCAGTGGCATCAGCAACTCGAACATCTTCATCAACGAGGGAGGCAAGGTGATCGGACGGGTTTTCGCGGAAGCCGGGGACGGCAGCAACGTCGGGTCCCTAAGCGGTATCTACAACACCACCTTCACCACCGGCCCCGACAGCGACAAGATCAAGGGCAAGGTCTCGATCTCGGTAACCGGAACCCCGTCCGAGGCCTTCGGCACCGGCCTCGACGGCAACGGCTGGTCGATCTCCACCGGCCGCGGGGACGACGAGGTCATCGGCATCGGCGCCGACATCGCGATCGGCGGCGAGTCCTACGGTATCAAAGACTACTCCATCTCGCTCGACCGTGGCGACGACACCGTCTACGCTCGTGGAGCGACAGCCGGTGTCAAAGATGTCCACATCAAGGGCTTTTCCGGTGACGACCTCTTCGACCTGCACAGCGGCACCGGGTTGGTCAACGGCGGCCGGAAAGAGGACACGCTGGTACTGAGCGGCAACTCGGGCGACTTCACCTTCACCAACAATGGTGGCACGGCCGGCAACATCACCGACAGCGGGGTCACCGATCTCGACGTCAAGAAGATCGAGAATTTCCGCTTCGACAACGGGCTCTTCAGTTTTGACGAGCTTTTCGTGGTCTGAGCGGGTCGGAAAGCGACCGGTTCCACCGCGGTCGCGTTCTCGGCCGCCCGTCGCCATGTTATCAGCGTGGCGACGGAGCCGGTCATGTCGGAACAAGACACCCATCTGTTGCACCCGATCGAGCGGCTGCTCGCCCCGCGGCCATCTGCAATCCTGATCGCCGGCCCGACCGCCAGCGGCAAATCAGGGCTGGCCATGTTGATCGCCCGACGTCACGGCGGCGTTGTGATCAACGCGGACTCGATGCAGGTCTATCGCGACCTGCGGGTTCTGTCGGCGCGGCCAAGCGAAGCCGACGAAGACGCGATCCTCCATCGTCTTTACGGGCACGTCGGGGCCGAGGTGCGGTACTCGGCCGGACAGTGGTTGGCCGATGTCGCGCCGGTTCTGTCGACCGCCAAAGCCGAGGGGCGACTGGCGGTCGTGGTCGGCGGGACGGGACTCTATTTCGCCGCTCTGACGGAGGGGCTGGCTTCCGTACCGCCAATCTCGCCCGAGGTGCGCGCCCGCATCGCCGCCATGTCGGCTAAGACTGATAGCGCAGAGCTGCACCGCATATTGGTCGCCCGCGATCCTGAAGGCGCAGCAACGGTTCGCCCATCGGATCGTGGCCGTATCGTCCGGGCCCTGGAGGTGCTGGAGGAAACCGGCAAGCCGCTGTCGGAATGGCGGGCGGAGGCTCACGTCGAGCCGGTTCTCGCGGATCCGGTGCCGCGCGTGGTGATCGCGCCGGACCGAGCTTGGCTCCATGCCCGTATTTCCGAGCGGGCCGACGCGATGCTGGCAGCGGGAGCGCTCGACGAAGTCCGGCGTCTCATGGCGCGGGGGTTGCCGGGGGATCTCCCAGCGAAGAAGGCGATCGGCGTCCGGCAGTTCGCCCATCACCTGGCCGGACGGTGTTCGCTCGAAGAAGCGCTCGCCGGGGTGAAGACAGAGACCCGGCGCTACGCGCGCCGTCAGGAGACATGGTTCCGTGGCCGCATGGCGGATTGGTTGCGCGTCTCGCCGGCCGACTGGCAGGAAGTCGGTTGACCCGGTGAGACCGCGCGCTTATGTTGCACCGCAGTTCGAAGAGACATCCGAAATGACGTCAACGATCCTCGTAGTATCGAAGCGCACCGCCACGATGGCTTAGGCCGTCGCGACAGGTGGTGCGCAAACGGGCCCCCAAGGGGCCTTTTTTTATGGCAGAACGTGAAACAGTCGGGCGTACTGAGGTGATGAGATGAAACGGCAAAAGAATGGATCGGCAACCAAGCGATCCGCCAAGCACGGGGCGCAGATGACCGGCGCCGAGATGGTGGTCCAGGCCCTAATCGATCAAGGCGTCGGGCACGTTTTTGGCTACCCGGGCGGTGCCGTCCTTCCGATCTACGACGAGATCATCCAGCAGGATCAGATTGACCATATTCTCGTGCGCCACGAGCAGGGGGCCGGTCATGCGGCCGAAGGCTACGCGCGATCGACCGGCAAACCGGGTGTTGTCCTGGTGACTTCGGGACCCGGTGCGACCAACATGGTGACGGCGCTGACCGACGCACTGATGGACTCCATCCCGATGGTGTGCCTGACGGGGCAGGTGCCCACCCACCTGATCGGCAACGACGCCTTCCAGGAGTGCGACACCGTCGGCATTACCCGGCCTTGCACCAAGCACAACTGGTTGGTGCGGGACGTCAACGATCTGTCACGGGTTCTGCACGAGGCGTTCTATGTCGCAGCCCACGGTCGTCCCGGTCCCGTGGTTGTCGACATCCCCAAGGACGTCCAGTTCGCCACAGGTACCTACACCGGCCCGAACCATATCGAGCACAAGACCTATCGTCCGCGCACCAAGGGCGATCCGGATGCGATTCACGCAGCGGTCGAGATGATAGCCAAAGCGAAGAAGCCAGTGTTCTATTCGGGTGGCGGCGTCATCAATTCGGGGCCGCGCGCAACGGAGTTGCTACGGGAGTTCGTGAAGCGGACCGGCTACCCGATCACATCGACACTCATGGGCCTCGGCGCGTATCCGGCGTCCGATCCGCAGTGGATCGGCATGCTCGGGATGCATGGGACCTACGAGGCCAATAACGTGATGCACGACTGCGATCTGATGATCGCGGTGGGGTCACGGTTCGACGATCGGATCACCGGGCGGATCGATGCGTTTTCGCCGGGATCGAAGAAGATCCACATCGATATCGATCCGTCTTCGATCAACAAGAACATCCGCGTGGACGTCCCGATCATCGGTGATGTTGCCGAGGTGCTGGACGATATGTTGGCCGTTTGGGAGGCCGAGCAGTACAAGCCCAACAAGACGGCGCTCAAGGCCTGGTGGAAGCAGATCGACCAATGGCGCGCCCGTGACGGCCTTGCCTATCGGCAGAACGCGGACATCATCATGCCGCAATACGCCATCGAACGGCTTTATGCGGCGACCAAGGACATGGATGCCTACGTCACGACCGAAGTCGGTCAGCACCAGATGTGGGCGGCTCAGTTCTACGGCTTCGACGAGCCGAATCGGTGGATGACTTCGGGCGGGCTGGGGACGATGGGATACGGCCTGCCGGCGGCACTCGGCGTGCAGGTGGCCCATCCGAAGAGCCTGGTGATCGATATCGCCGGCGATGCGTCCGTGTTGATGACGATGCAGGAGATGTCGACGGCGGTTCAGCACGACCTGCCGATCAAGATCTTCATCCTCAACAACCAGTACATGGGGATGGTCCGGCAGTGGCAGCAGCTTCTTCACGGTAACCGGCTGTCGCACAGCTATATGGACTCGCTGCCAGACTTCGTGAAGCTCGCCGAAGCCTACGGGTGCGTCGGCATCCGGGCCGAGAAGCCGGGCGAACTGGACGACGCGATCGCTGAAATGATCGCGGTCGATAAGCCGGTGCTATTCGACTGCCGGGTCGCGGCGCTTGCCAACTGCTTCCCGATGATCCCGTCAGGCAAGGCCCACAACGAGATGCTTCTGCCCGAGGAAGCCAACGACGAAGCCGTGGGCAAGGCGATCAGCGCGGCAGGCAAGGTGCTGGTCTGATGACGCGGACTAAACAGGGCATCGCCAAACCGGCGACCAAGCGATCGCGCGCGGCAACCAAGCCGGCTGCGAAGACGACGCGAAAGGCGCCCGCCCGCAAGCGGCGGGCGCCAGTTCCACCGCCGGCATCGGCCTATTTCATCGAAGAGCGGCACGACCGGTTCGAGAGACATACGTTGTCCGTGCTGGTCGATAACGAGCCAGGCGTTCTCGCGCGCGTCATCGGCCTGTTCTCGGGCCGGGGCTACAACATCGACAGCCTCACCGTCTCGGAGACGGAGCACGAGAAGCACCTATCGCGGATCACGATCGTGACGAGCGGCACCCAGATGGTGCTTGCCCAGATTCGGAACCAGCTCGAGCGTCTCGTGCCGGTCCACTCGGTCGACGATCTCACCCGTGAGGGTAATCCGCTGGAGCGGGAACTCGCCTTGGTGAAGATCGCCGGTACCGGCGACCATAGGGTTGAGGCGCTCCGCATCGCGGACGCCTTCCGGGCCGAAGTCGTCGGAGCATCGACCGAGCACTTCATCTTCCAACTGACCGGCCGGACCGACAAGGTCGCTCAGTTCATCTCGATCATGGAGCCACTGGGGCTGATCGAAGTCTGCCGGACGGGTGTCGCGGCAATGAACCGTGGTCCTGAGGCGATGACGGAATAAGGAGCGGCATTCCGCCATGCCTGCCAAGCTTTCGGTCAACATCAATGCGATCGCCTACTTGCGCAACCGTCGCGATCTACCCTGGCCGAGCGTCGTCGATATCGGTCGGATTGCACTCGAGGCCGGCGCGGCCGGTCTGACCGTTCACCCGCGGCCCGATGAACGGCACATACGACGCGACGATGTTCCGGCACTGGCTGCGCTGATCGCGGATTCGTTTCCTGATCGCGAATACAACATCGAGGGTAACCCGGACGCGCGGTTCACCGAGCTCGTCGAGGCCGTCCGGCCAGCACAGGTGACTCTCGTGCCTGACGACGTGCGACAGGCGACCTCAGACCACGGCTGGGATATTGCCGCGCACAGCGACTTCCTGACGACGATCGTCGCCCGGCTGAAGGCCGGTGGCATGCGTGTGTCGCTGTTCATCGATCCCGATCCGGCAAGCCCGCCACTCGCCCGCGACGTCGGTGCGGATCGCATTGAGATCTTCACGGGTCCATACGGAGCCGCGGTTAGCGAAGCAGACCGGAAGGGCCAACTGGAGAGCGTTGTCGCGACGGCCTCAGCCGCGCGGGAGGCGGGCCTCGGCGTTAACGCAGGGCACGATCTCACCCTCAACAATCTACCGCCGCTAGTTGCCGCCGTGCCATTCCTGGCCGAGGTCTCCATTGGTCATGCGCTAACCGCTGACGCCCTTCGGTTCGGGATGGCGGATACCGTCCTGCGTTATCGTCACGCCTGCGGCGAGATCATCTGAGCCGCGCGACGGACGCGAGGCATCAGAAGCTTCGATCGTAGCCGAACGTTTCGAAGTCGGGTTGATACATCGCGTAAATTGCCCGCTTCAGATCGTCTGTCAGTAGATCGTTCATGTCCTGCTTGCCGCTGGAGACGTTTTCCCGCGTAGGCTTGTCGTCATTCGTTCGCGCCGCCCCAGCATTACCCAGCAGCACATCGATATCGTAGTCAAACGACTCGACCTTGCCGATGAAATCGAACTTGAGATCGTTGTAGCTGATCGCCGTGCGCTGAAGCCCGAAGTGATGGCTGAAATCGATACCGTGTTCGCGAAGCAGGCGGACATAGTCTTCAAACGAGATGCGTTTCTTCAGGAAAGCGATACCGCGCAGGTGGCTCGACCAAGCCGCGGGCCCGCTGGCGATTTGCATCGCTTTGGCGAAGTAGTAGTCATTTCTTGAGTATTCTTTCGCGACACGATTCAGCTTATTATAGTAATTGGACACGCATCGGCTGTAGGGATCGCGAACAAACGTGAAGAATGTGTAGTTTGCGTGTCGTTTCTGAAAGCGGCGAGCCCGTTTTCGAGAAAACTTGATCCTTGAAACGCCAGCATCCCTGGCGATCGCCTTGAACGAGTCTCGCCGCAGCGCCTTTCTGGCTGGCATGTTCGGCTGAACTCCCGAAAGCGCCAGCATCAGTTTGAATATGGAACTCGACGCGGCTTTCGGATTGGTGACGTAGATCAGGCGCAGCTTATCGGATTTGACGACATGCAAAGCGGTAGAACCTGGAAGTCTAGTGGTGAGAGAGCGACATGCGCCGCTGGCGGTGGCTTGAGGCCGGCAGGTTCGCCGGACACGGCACTCGCAGGACTGATGACCGTTAGCAGGAAGCGGTGCTCCGGATCAAATCTATTGGCCGCCGCGTCGATGACGGCAATTCGCCGCAGGAGAGTTGACCTGTGACGACCGCCCTGACAATCAGTGTCGGGCTTTCGACGGGCCAGTCGGGCCCCGCAGTTTCTGGCACCATGACCAATGCAGCCATGGCGAGCCAGTCGTCAGTGGAGAAGGTGCGTTTGAGTACGGCTCGCCTGCAATCTCGAGAGGCCACACCGCCGAGCGGGAGGCCGGAACCAGCGAAACCGGTGCCTACCCCCCGGAGCGACGGGCCTGACTTCTTCTGCGTCGGCGCTCAGAAAGGGGGGACGCGATGGCTGTTCGATCAGGTTCAGTTTCACCCTGATTTCTGGATGCCACCGATCAAGGAACTCCATTATTTCGACCGGCGGCGTCCGTCGCCGCGGGCGGCCAAGTTCATTGCGCGCGCCGAGACAAACCTGAACCGCTTCAACCAACGCCGAGCCAGGCGGAGCATGCGGCCGCTGAACGGCGAGGACATCGGTTTTCTCAAAGGTTACATCGACTTGCCCTGGCGGCGACGAAATCCCGATGCCTATGCGAAGCTATTCGCAGCGAAGGGGGAGCGGATCGCCGGCGACATCACGCCCGACTACTGCATTCTGCGACCGGAGGCGATCGCCAGGGTCGTGCGGCGGTTTCCGGAGGCCAAGGTTGTCTTCATCGCACGCGATCCGGTGGAGCGCGTCTGGTCGCAGCTCATCATGCATATGCGTAAAGGCAGTCTCGATCCAAACCTCGACGACGCCGAAATCATGCGCGTCGTAGACAAGAAGTTCGTCGCGCGCCGCACCTACCAAACCGACATCGTCGCTCGATGGCGGCGTTATGTGCCGGAGTCACAATTCGGGCTCTTCCTGTTCGACGACCTGATGGCCCACCCTATCGATCTGCGGCACCGGATTCTCACGTTTCTTGGTGCGGATTCCGCGAAACCAAGCGGCACCGTTGCCGCGGGCTTCAACCGCAAGCGCAACCCGCAGAAGAAGCCGCTATCGGACGCGCTCAGGGAGCGGCTCGGACGGCATCTCGCCGCCGAACTCGAAGCGTCCGCTCGCGAATTCGGAGGAGCCGCGGCGGACTGGCCGGGGAGGTATGGTCTTTGATCAGGGTTGGCGAAGTAAGCCTCAAACCGGTCCGAGGCGTATTACGGTGAGCATGTTCAGCAACGCAGCGGCGCGGGTTCTCGGGCGCCGCTCGGTGCCAATAGAGATGCCGAATCTACTACGGACTGGCAGCACCCGGGGACCCGATTTCATTTGTGTGGGGGCGCAGAAGGGCGGGACCCGCTGGCTGTTCGACCAGCTCAATCGTCATCCCGATTTCTGGATGCCGGCTATCAAGGAACTCCACTATTTCAACGAAAACATCCATGTGAAATGGGCCGGTCCGCTGCACCGCAAGGCGCGCCGGAACCTCGCAAGGCTGAACCGCAAGCTGACCGACTCGTCGATGCGCGCCCTGAACGAAGTGGATGTCCGTTGGCTCGAGGCTTTGATCTGGCTTCGTGAGAAGCCGCTCGATTACGATCTTTACGCCCGGCTCTTCAATCCGAGGGGAGATCGGCGGTCGGGAGACATCACACCGACCTATTCGATTATCGCGCCGGACAAGGTCCGAGCAGCGCGGCAGCGGTTCCCCGAGGCGAGGATCATCTTCATCGCGCGAGAACCGATCGAGCGGTTCTGGTCGCACTACCGGATGATCGCCGGGCAGCAGAACTGGCGGAACGTGGAGAGCCTCGACACGGTCGAGCACTTCATCCAGACCGGCAGCGGTCTCCGCCACTCCAGTGTCTCACGGAACGTGGCCCGTTGGCGGGATGCCGGTCCCTCTGACACGTTCGGTCTCTTCTTCTTCGACGATCTCAAGGCCGATGCGGCCGGCTTCCGCCGAGATGTGATCGCCTTCCTCGGTGGTGATCCGGGCAAGCCGAGCGGCGATCTCCCGCCAAGCTTCAATCGCAAGGGCAAAGACGCGCCGGCACGCATGTCCGAGGCAGTTCGCGCGCGCCTCGTCGAACTGCTTGGTGATGATATCCGGCAGGCGGCGGCTGATCTGGGCGGTCCGGCCGCCGCGTGGCCACAAAAATATGGACTCTGATCCAGTGTCGATCGATTGCCCGGTCTGGCACATTGCGCCGCGACCGGCTGGCGGTTAGAACCAGCGCCAACCTCCCGTCTGACGGGCGATTTGGCCCGGGCAACCACTCCGAAGAAAAAGGGAAAACGATGCGTGTCTACTACGATCGCGATGCCGACCTGAACCTGATCAAGTCAAAGAACGTGGCCATCGTCGGCTACGGCAGTCAGGGACACGCCCACGCCTTGAACCTGCGTGACTCCGGCGTCGAAAACGTAGCGATCGCCCTTCGTCCGGGGTCGGCCTCCGCCGCCAAGGCCGAGGCCGAGGGGCTTGCGGTGAAGTCGGTTGCCGATGCCGCGGCATGGGCGGACCTCATCATGATGCTGACGCCCGACGAACTGCAGGCCGATATCTACCGCGACCACATCGCCGACAACATTCGCGACGGTGCGGCGCTCGCCTTTGCCCATGGCCTGAACGTTCATTTCAGTCTCATCGAGCCGAAGGACACGGTCGACGTCCTGATGATCGCGCCGAAAGGCCCCGGCCACACGGTGCGGGCGGAGTACCAGAAGGGCGGCGGCGTGCCGTGTCTTGTGGCGGTGGCGAAGGACGCCTCGGGCAACGCGCTCGATCTCGGCCTTTCGTATGCCTCGGCGATCGGCGGCGGTCGGTCCGGCATCATCGAGACGACGTTCCGCGAAGAATGTGAAACCGATCTTTTTGGCGAGCAGGTCGTTCTCTGCGGTGGTCTGGTCGAGCTTATCCGCGCTGGGTTCGAGACTTTGGTCGAGGCCGGCTACGCGCCGGAAATGGCCTACTTCGAGTGCCTGCACGAAGTGAAGCTGATCGTCGATCTCATCTACGAGGGCGGCATCGCCAACATGAACTACTCGATCTCCAACACCGCGGAGTACGGTGAGTACCTGTCCGGTCCGCGGGTGATCAATGACGACACCCGCGCCGAGATGCGGCGGATCCTCGCCGACATCCAACAGGGCAAGTTCACGTCCGAGTGGATGCGGGAGTACAAGGCCGGTCTGCCGCGGTTCAAGGCGACCCGTCGGCTCAACGACGAGCATCCGATCGAGGATGTGGGCGAGCGGCTGCGCGCGATGATGCCCTGGATCTCCGCCAACAAACTTGTCGACAAGGAGAAGAACTGATCGAGGGGAACCGTGACCCGTTCATTCGCCATCCTCGACGTTTTCACCGACACGGCGCTTTCCGGCAATCCTCTTGCGGTCGTCGAGGACGGCACCGGCCTCAGTACGGCACGGATGCAGGCGATCGCAGGGGAGTTCAATCTATCGGAGACGGTGTTCGTTCTGCCGCCGCAGAATCCGATCCACGCCGCCGCGATCCGCATCTTCACGCCTAAGGTCGAGCTTCCTTTCGCAGGGCATCCGACGGTCGGAACTGCGGTTCTGCTTGCGTTGGCCAAGCGCGCGTCAGGGGTAGACGATCGCAGTATGATGTTCGTCATGGAGGAAAAGGTCGGGCCGGTGCGATGCGGGGTCACGTTGCGCGATGCTGAGATCGGGCATTGCACGTTCGACCTGCCGAAGCTCCCGACTGCCACCGATCTTCCGGCCGATCAGGATCGCCTGGCGGCGGCGCTTGACCTGACGAGCGCGGAAATCGGGATGGAGAACCACCTTCCATCTGCGTTCGATGCGGGCGTTCCCTATTGCTTCGTGCCGGTCCGCGATCAGGCGACGGTCGACCGGGCAAGACTGCGCCTCGATCTTTGCGAGGCACTGTTCCCGGCGGACAACATGCCGTGCTTCTACGTTTATGCGCGCGAAGCGACGGCGGCCGATCACCACTTCTACGCTCGGATGCTGGCGCCGTTTTCCGGCATCGACGAAGATCCGGCGACCGGATCTGCGGTCGCGGCATTGGCGGGCGTTATCGCCCGGTTCGATCAACCCCCGGGCGGCAGTCACCGATACACGGTCGAGCAGGGATATTTGATGGGCCGGCCGAGCTTGATTGGACTGGAGATTGACATGAACGACGGCGGCGTTGAGGCCGCTCGACTGAGCGGTGACGCGGTCGTTGTCGCACGAGGAATCTTGTCGCTCTAGCCCTTCGTCCTCTTTTCCGCCCTCGTGATTTGTTGTCATCGTCGTCGCTGTCATCGTCAGGGTGGACAATGGTCGGAACGGCGGTCGATAAACGCGACGAACGCGAGACGATCCTCCGGAGGCTGTTCCGCTACAGCCTGTTTCTGAAAGCCGCTCACAGCGTCCTCGAACTGGTCGTCGGCCTCGCCCTGTACTTTGTGCCCAGCGCGACAATTGAGCGGCTGGCGCACCTTTTGGTCCAGCACGAACTACTTGCGCACCCAGATGATGCGGTGGCCGCGTTCATCGTCAGTCAGGCGGAATCGTTTTCGATCGACCAGAAGACCACGGCAACGGTCTATCTGTTGAGCCACGGGGTCGTTGAGATCGTGCTGGTGATCATGATCCTGCGAAACCACGCCTGGGCGTTCCCCTTATTCATGGCGGCGCTGGCGGCGCTGATCGCGTATCAGTGCTATCAACTCAGCGTGGTCTTTACCGCGTGGCTCGCCGGCTTAACGGTCTTCGATATCGTCGTTCTTTGGCTGACTTGGCACGAGTTCCGGCTCCGGAGGGCTTTGCGGCCGACGGGTTGAGGCACCTCGCGACCGTCCCGTCGACACCGAATCGGTGCTAAGATGCTGGCCCACCGAGGTTATCCGCTCGTAAAACGAGGCGACACCGATGTTATGGCTGAATGATATTCTGCTGTTTGCCCACTTCGTCGGCATGATCATGGGGACGGCCCCAGGCATCGCCAACATGGTGATCTCTCGTCAGGCCGTGTCGGCTTCGCCGGACGGAGCGGCCGCGTTACGGACGATTCCGCCGATCCTCGCCGGCGTATCGGGGATCGGTCTGCTGGTTCTTTGGGTCACGGGCGCCATCCTGATCTTTACCGCGTGGCAGGGCGTCGAAAACCTGCCGGTGCTCTTCTGGGTCAAGCTGGCGTTTGTGGTCATTCTGACCATCATCGCGATCATGGTGCATGTCACCATTCGGGAGATTCGCGCGACCGGCAATGTCGCTTTGTCGGGGCGCCTCCGGAAACTCGGTCCCTTCGCTGGTGTCTTTGCGCTTTTCGCGATCCTTTTCGCGGTGCTTGCCTTCAACACCTGAGGTGATCTGACGCGCCGTGTGTCAGAGACATCCGGCTCGAGCGTTTCACTGACGGCCGTAAGTCAAACCAACTTTTTTTCAGTTGCCCTGTTGCGTGATTGTTGGCTAAAACGCGTTTCGCGGCGCAGGACTGATGCGGCCGCGGCAGGAGTCACCATGACTGGATCCGATGTTTTCGTCGTAAACGCCCCGGCCTTGGCCGGGAGCGATCGGCGTGCGTCCGGATCGCTCCTTCTTCTCGACCTGCTCCTTAGACGCCCCTGAGCGTCGGCTGCCCGGCATCGGGCGGGCACTCAGGGGATGCGTCGACCAGAGAGCAACCCATCAGCGCCCGAGATAGCCAAACAAACCGGGCCGGACACCGAGAAGGGCAATACCCATGAGTACCAAGGACGAGGCAACGGCGGAACGCGACCGCGTCGTTATCTTCGACACTACTTTGCGCGACGGCGAACAATCACCCGGCGCGTCGATGACGCTAGAAGAGAAGCTCCAGATCGCCGAGCTTCTCGACGAGATGAACGTCGACATCATCGAGGCAGGCTTTCCGATCGCCTCCAACGGCGATTTCGAGGCGGTCAGCGAAATCGCCAAGCTCGTCAAAACATCCGTGGTCTGCGGTTTGGCGCGGGCGAACTCCGCCGATATCGATCGTGCCGCCGATGCGATCAAGCACGCGGAGCAAAACCGGATCCACACCTTCATCGGGACCTCTCCACTGCACCGGCAATATCAGCTCCAGCTCGACGAAGATGCGGTTCATGAACGGGTCGTCTCCTCGGTGACGCGGGCGCGCAATTACACCGATAACGTCGAATGGTCACCGATGGACGCGACGCGGACCGAAGCTGATTTCCTGTGCCGGACTGTCGAAGCGGCGATCAAGTGCGGTGCGACAACGATCAACATTCCAGACACTGTCGGCTATACGTCGCCGGCCGAGTTCGAAGCGTTGATCAAGATGCTGATCGAACGCGTGCCCGGCGCCGATGTGGTTGTTTTCTCGACGCACTGTCACAACGATCTCGGTCTGGCGGTTGCCAACTCGCTGGCGGGTGTGGTCGGCGGTGCGCGTCAGATCGAGTGCTCGATCAACGGCCTCGGCGAACGGGCGGGCAACGCGGCACTTGAGGAAGTCGTCATGGCGATCAGGACCCGGGGCGACCACTTCCCATACTACACCGATGTCGACACCACGATGCTGATGCGGGCTTCCAAATTGGTCTCGGCGGCGTCGGCGTTCCCGGTTCAGTACAACAAGGCAATCGTCGGCAAGAACGCGTTCGCCCATGAATCCGGAATCCATCAGGATGGCGTCCTGAAGAACGCCGAGACCTATGAGATCATGCGACCCGAGGATGTCGGGGTGAAGTCATCCTCCCTGGTCATGGGCAAGCACTCCGGCCGCCACGCGTTTCGGGAGAAGCTGAGCGCCCTTGGCTTTGAACTCGGCGATAACGCGTTCGAGGACGCGTTCCGGCGCTTCAAGGACCTCGCGGACCGCAAGAAGCACATCTTCGACGAGGACATCGAGGCTCTTGTCGAGGATGAGATGACCCAGGCGGGGGAGGCGATGCGGCTCGTCGCGCTCACTGTGATCGCGGGAACCGGGACCGCGCCGAAGGCTATCGTGACGCTCGACATCAACGGCGAGCACATCACCCACGAATCCACTGGAGACGGGCCCGTCGACGCGATGTTCACGGCCATTCGATCGATTGCGCCACATGAGGCTACCCTGCAGCTCTATCAGGTGGGCGCCGTGACTCAGGATTCCGATGCGCAGGCGGAGGTCTCCGTTCGGCTCGGTCAAGGCGACCGGATCGTCACCGGTCGCGGCGCCGATACCGACACAATGATCGCCTCGGCGAAGGCCTATGTGTCAGCCGTCAACAAGTTGGTCGGTGGTCGGGTTGGCTCGATGCCCGAGACGAAGCTGAAGGCGGTGTAGCCCAAGCCGGCCACTGTACCCCAAACGAAAAAAGGGGCCCGTGCGGGCCCCTTTCTAGTCTTGAATTCGCGTCTACATCGGCAGGTCAATCGGCCCAATATTGATGAAGACGGTCTCGCCGGAATGGTCATCGACACCGTCATTGTCGGTGATGATGAAAGCGTTGCCGGCGCTGTCGACGGCGAGGCTTTCGATCTTGTCCATCACATAGCCGTTCGGCGAAAGAAGGTCGGGGATCAGGTCGCGAACGACGACCTTTTCGACCACCGGGATCGCTTCGGCGCCCGGCGCTACGGGGGCAATATCGGCGAGAGACACATAGGTCAGTTGCTTGACCTTGGCGTTCGGGCCGATCTGGTTGTCGCGTTCGACGACCAGGAAGCTATCGTTACCGACGGCGGTGATCTCGGACAAGCCGATCCAGCCCGCCTCGGGCGTCTCGAGCGGGTAGTGGACCATCGACCAGCTCTTGTCAGATGGCTTATAGGCCATCAGTTTGACCAAGCCCTTGGGGTCGTCGTTCCATTCGCGTTGCACGGCGACCCAGACAGTCTGATCATCGGCCGAGCCGGTGACGGCGACACCCTCGAAGCCGAAGCGCTTGGCCTGCGCGAGAACCGCTTCCGGAAGGGTCACGACCTCCTGGATGGCGCCATCCGGGGCGACGTGGAGGAGGGTCGAGTTGGTCTTGTTTTCGTCGCGCTCCGGATTGCCTTCCGAGGCGATCCAGAAGGTCCCGTCCGAAGCCATGGCGATGCCTTCCGGATCGAGATTGGCTGCCGGATTGCCGCCGTCGGTGATCGTCACCTCGGCGGTGATCAACGCCGGTGTCTGCGTGGCGTCGATCGTCAGAATACGAGCGACGGACGACGCGCTGTCGGTAACCGCGTAGAGCTTGCCGGCTTCACTCGGATCGGCCACCGTGCCGGACACCGCCATCCATGGGATCGGGGTGCCCATCTCGGAAGCACCAGAGACCAGCTGGGGATAGTTGGACTCGCCATCCATGCGCTGATAGATGGTGACTACCGAGCCGATGCCACCATCGGGCCCCAAGTCGACTTCCGCCGCGGCAACGAAAAGGTCGCGATCAGGGATGGCGACGAGCCCCTCCGGGCCAATGCCGCCGGGAAGCGCCTGGAGATAGGTCGGCTCGGCACCGGTGTCCTGGTAGACCAGCACCAGAGAGGCGCGCTCGAGGCCAACAAACAGCAACGTGTCGTCGCCATAGACGCCAACCTCCGCGCCTTCCGGCTCGCTGCCTTTGTTCTCGGACCGGCCCTCTGGGTAGTGGCCGAGGCTCACCGCAAGATGCTCGACCGAGTTGCCACTGTCGTAGAGGACGTTGCCGTCGGTGTCGAAAATGGTGAAGCCGCGGCTGCCTCCGTTCCAGTCGCCCTCGTTGGCGGTCAGGATGCGATCGTTGCCGATCCACTTGATCGCGTCGGGCTCGCGAACCACCCCGGCGAGGGAGCTGTTCAGCGTGATTGCGTCTTCTTCCATCGTATCGATCTGATCGAGATCGACCGCGCCCGCGGAGAAGCTGCTTACGACCTCGCCTGTCGTCAGGTCGACGATGGCAAGATGGTTGTTCTCCTGCAAGGAGACGACGGCCTGATTGGCGCTGTTGATGTCGACGAACTCCGGCTCCGGGTCCTCCGGGGCAACCTCGGCAAGTCCGGTCAGATCGACGACCTTCTGCGTGCCGCAATCAACGGTGCCGTCGGCGGCGACCTGATAGTAGGTGAGGTTACCCGCCGGAAGCTGCGGCAGGCCGCCCTCGCCGAGGTCTTCGTCGCGCTCGTTCTCGATCGCGATCGCGACGAAGCTTCCGTCGGGCGACAACGCCAGCGAGTCCGGTTGTCCGCCAAGATCGCAGGTCGCGACGGTCGCCTTCGAGGTCAAGTCGACGATCGCCAAGTGGCCGGACGGTGTAGTGTAGGACTCCGATGTGACAATGCCGACCAGAGCTTTGTCACCGGCGATGACAACCGATGTCGGCTCGCCGTCGAGCGCGATGGTTCCGCCGGCCATGGGTGATGTCGGATCGGTAATGTCGATGATCCCGAGCCGCTCGCCGGGGCTGTCCGAATAGATCAGGGTGTTGCCGTCACCCGTTGCAGCGATGATCTCGGCGGCCGTTTCAGCGGTTGGGTCGGCATCGGGCGCGGCGTTGTCCGCGACGTGGAACGTCGCGACGCGGTTGAAGACGGCGGCGGAGGCCGGTGTCAAAGCCGTGCAGGCGAGGAGCGCAGCGGCGGCCGCGCTAACGCGCAATATGGTCATGTCGGTGGAGCCCTTTCATGGCAATGAGGCAGGGGACCCGGCCGCATAACCTTCTGCCATGACTCACACATTACGATTCTATGACAGACGAGTGACGACCGGATAGCGCCACCGAATTGGCGCAAATCCGAGGTTCTCGGTCAATGTCGGTCTAGGATTACTTTCCCGAACTCGTCGAGGCTGCAGGGCCGGGAAGGGTCGCCACGTCGGCGCCATTCCGATCGGGGGTGCTCATGTGAACCACACGCTGCGGATAGGGGATCGTAATGCCCGCCGCCTCGAGGTCGCGTTTGCCCGCCTGGGTCAGGTCCCAGCGCGTGGCCCAGAAGTCGTCGATGGGAGCCCAGGCGCGCAGCTGCAAAACGACGGCGCTGTCGGCGAGCGATGTCGGGACCACCACCGGCGGCGGTTGCTTCAGAACGCCCTCGTGACGCTCGGCGGTCTCGACCAGGACCCGACGGCCTTCGGCCATATCGTCCTCATAGCTGATGCCGAAATCGATCAGGATCAACCGCGTCGGATTGCGGGAGTAGTTGGTCAGCGTCACATTCCACAACTGAGCGTTTGGAACGAACTTGTAGATGCCATCCCACGTTCGAATCCGCGTATGGAAGAGGCTGATTTCCTCGACCGTGCCAGTCACGTTCACTGTTTCAATGTAGTCGCCGACGCCGAATGGGCGCAGCCAGAGCAGCATGATCCCGGAAGCGATATTGGAGAGCGTCCCTTGCAGCGCGAGGCCGATCGCCAGGCCCGCGGCACCGAGGGCGGCGAGGATCGACGTGGTCTGGACGCCGAGTTGCCCCAGAACGGCGACGATCACCAGGATCAGGATGCCATAGCGGACAATAGCCGCAAAGACCGGCCGCAATGTCCGGTCGATCGCGTCGGTCTTGTGAGCCAGGTTGGCGACAGTCCGGCTCGCCCAGCGGGCGAACAGCCAACCGAAAAACAGGATCAGGATCGCCGCGAACAACCGCGGGACCAGTTCGACCGCCCACTCCCACAAGGCGGTCGCAAGCAGGCTGACGTCCTCAGGTAACTCGATCACTTCCATGGGCCCGACACTATGAGACTTGCGCCCACGGGCACAAGCGCTCCGAAAGGCCACGATCGGGTTGTCCAAAGAAGAAGGGCCGCCCGAGAGGGCGGCCCTTCGAGGCGAACCTCGAAAATGCCGGTCGTCAGATGACGAAGATGTCGTCCTCCGAGAGGTTCAGGTTCTTGTCGAGCCTGGCTACGAGCACCTTGTCGAAGCCATTCTTGTTGCCGTCCTGATCGTAGAAGAACTTGCCGTTGTTTTCGTTGTAGATGAAGCGGTCGTTCTTGTCGTCAGCCTTGTTGCCGACTTCGAAGAATTTGGTCTTCAGGGTGTCGTTCTTCGGTCCGATCTTTTTGAAGGCGTCCTTGTCGACGTGGATCAGGTCGGTTCCGACCTTGAAGTCGGTGACCCTATCGGCATTGTTCCCGCCTTTGGCGTCGAAGACAAAGTTGTCGTTACCGGCGCCGCCAGTGAGCTTGTCGTTGCCACCACCGCCGTTCAGCGTGTCATTACCGCCGCCGCCTTCGATCGTGTCATCACCACCTTGACCACGGAGGTCGTCGTCACCGCCCTTGCCGTCAATGAGGTCCGCGCCGGACCCGCCCTTGATCAGGTTTTCGTCGCCGTTGCCGGTGATTTCGTTGTCAAGGCCGTTGCCGGTCCCGTCTAGCGGACCTGCCCCCGTCAACACCAGGTTCTCAACGTTGTTGCCCAGCGTGTAAGAGATCTCGGACAGGACGGTGTCTATGCCGCTTGTGCCGCTTTCATCGACGGTATCGTTGTTAGTGCGGACGATATAGGTGTCGTCGTTGCCACCGCCCCTCAGGGTGTTGGTTCCGGCACCGCCGTCGAGGGTGTCTTTGCCCCCGCCGCCATTGAGATCGTCGTCGCCGTCGCCGCCGTTGACATTGTCGTCTCCCGAGCCAGCGTTAACGGTGTCGTTGCCGGCATCGGCGAAGATCGCACTCCCGCCTGCGCTGTTGTCGTTGATCGTGTCGTTGCCATCGGTCCCGATGATCAACTGATCGGCGTCGAGATCCGCAGGGATCACCGCCCCGGCGCCGAAGTACGTGTCGTTGACGAAAATCGGAACCACACCGGCCCCAAGGCCCAGGAACGTGTTGTCGCCGATTTGGACGTCGTTGAGACGGTCGATTGTCGCGAGATTCGGCGGCGTGCCGTCGGTCCAGCGCTGGAAGGCGATGGCGCCGTCGAGGGCGTCGATGTTCTGGAACGTATTGCCGGTGACAATCAGGCCAGAAACGCCGTCCGTGCCCCAGGCATCTTCGATGGCGAGACCGCGGTGTTGCTCTGGTGTGCCGCCAGCGAACAGATCATCGTCGATGTTCTGGAAGATGTTGTCGGTGACTGTCGCGTCCTTCACGCCGTTTAGGGCAACGCCCAGCCCATCGAACACGTTACCGTCGATCAGGACACCGAGGAAGCCGGAGACGTAGAAGTTGCCGCCCTCCGAGGTGTTGGAGTTGACGATTTCGACGAAGGAGGAATCCTCACCGTTCATGTTCCATTGGGCGCCGAGACCGGTCGGCCCGCCGGACGAAGTTCCGACAAGATTGACCCCGTCGAGCACTATCTTGGCGCCGCCAACGCTCTCGGTCGTTGTGTAGATGAAGGACGTCGTCCCTGCCTCGAAGTTGTTGCTGTCCATCGTTACGTTGAGGAAGGTCAGGCCCGCATCATCAGCATCGCCGCCGTCGTTGATCGCCATGGGAAGGACACCCTGCCCATTGCCGATGGCGACCGCGCCGGTGAAGTCGTCGGTCAGGCTGAAGGTGACGTTCTCGAACACGATGTCGGTGACCGAGGTCGTCCCGGTCATGTCCAGGAGCATCGTGTCGCCGACATTCCGGACCGTCATGTTCTCGATGGTGGCGTCGGCGAAACCGGCCGGGGTCGTCATCGTGCCGTTGATGATCACGCCGGCTTCCGACTCACCCATGATGCTCACGCCGCTCTTCAGCGTGATGTCCTCGGTGTACTCGCCATTGCTGACGATGATCGTGTCGCCCGCCGTGGCGGCGTCGATCGCCTCCTGGATCGAGGTGTAGACGGTGTCATCGCCGCCCTGGATCGTCACCGCTCCCGGAACGAAGACGTTGTTGGCGCCAATCAGCGCGGAATTGTCAGCGGGATCGTAGTCGAAGATGCCCTTGTTGAAGGTGTTCTGGTCGATCAGGCTGGCGCCGTTCCAGCTTGCCGCGTCGCCCCAGAAACCCATGTCCTCAATGAGATTGTCGAATGTGTTGCCGGTAACCTGCAGGTTGCTGTTGCCGCCGGGATAGGCGTCGGCGGAGACGCCCCGCGAGTTGCCGTCGTAGAGATTGCCGCTGATAGTGACGTCGTTGGTGCCGTTGATGAAGGTGCCAGACTGCCAGCCGGTCATGGCGTTGTTAGAAATGGTCAGACCGTCCGCCTGATTGATAGCATTGACGATCGCTCGTGAGCCGTCATCGTCAACGGTGCCGGAGCGGTAAAACAACGAATTGGTGATCGTGACGTTCTCGCCCTGGACTTGGATGCCAGCGAAGTCAAACGGTGGGCCTGAAAGGCCGTCCTCGACACGGATACCGTCGATGGTGACATCATTTGACAGGATGGCAAGGCGACCGTCGATGGAGCTCTCGCCGACGCCGTCAACCATGTCGCGGCTGTTGTCGGAGCCGGAGACGCCTTCGAACGCGCCGAGGATGGTGAGTCCGTTCTTGCCGGCCGGGATATTGAAGTCGCCGGTATAGGTGCCAGGCTGAAGAATGATGGTGTCGCCCGCCTCAGCCGCGTCGATCGCGGCTTGCAGCGATGTGCCATTCAGAACGATGAACGTTGATGATCCGGTATTAGCTATCTCCAGAACCTCGATGCTGTCGAGGGTCTCCGTGCCATCTGGCCCGGTCACAGTTCCTGAAATCGATCCACCAATCACGAAGAGGCCGGAGAAATCGAAGTCGTTCGGATCGAAGGGAGCACCGCCGTTGTCGGCGATCACGGCGGTGTCGATGCCGTCTCCGCCGTTGAAGGTGTCGTTGCCGTCTTTGCCGATCAGTGTGTCATTGCCGTCGTTGCCATTGAGGACATCGTCAAAAACCGTGCCCGTCAATGTATTGGGGTCGGCGTCCCCGTCCCGCGTAATTCCGACCGGCTCGGCAAAGGCGATCTTGGCCTCATCGACTGCGATGCCGCCAGTCACGTCGATGTTTGTGAACCATGCGTAACGATTACCACCCACTTCCGTGGCGATGGTATCCGACACATCATTTCGAACTTCGGTGAAGACGTGATTGCCGGCGGAATCGAAGACGCTCATCGCAACGGCCAGCGTGCCATCGCCGGCATCGAAGAAGAAATGCTGGAACGTGTACCAGCCCGAGGCCGTAATCTCGGCGTGATTGCCGTTCTCCAGTTCTTCGTCAGGATCGAAGCTCGTGTTGTTCGAGGCGCCGACGAGGAGATCGCCCGTCGATGTATCCTTGGTCACGTGGAAGATGAAATCACGCTGATGGTTACCATCCTGACCGTTGGCTGCGACCGAGTAGTCGAAGCCTTCACCCAGAGCCCAGGCTGTATCGAGGTAAATCTGGATCTCGGTGACGAAACCCTCGCCGAAGTCGTCGCGATAGGCGTCGAAGCGTGTGAACGGTCCAGACCCGTCCGGATTACCGACGGGGGCTTGTTCCAAGATTGCGTGGCTTGAGCCGTCAGGAGAGGCGATGCCACCGGTCCCACTCGCCACCATGGTAACGGTGCCGTAGTCGGTGGCCCCGAACGGTATTCCGCCAAAGAAGCCGTCTGTTGAAGTCTCGAAGCTCTGATTGAAGGCCTCGAGGAAATCGCCGGTCAGATTGATGCCGTTCTCAAGGTCCCAAACGACCGTGTTCACCTTGTCCGCGGCGTCGCCAGCTGTGCCGTCATAGTACGGACGGGCGCCGAAGCCCTGGGCATCGACGCTGCGCGGGTCGCCGTCGAGATCGTCGATACCGTCACCGGTGACATCGATGTCCAACACATCGTGGTCAAGGAAGCGGGACTGAATCGGGCCATCGCCGATGTTGCCAAGGATGTTGTCGTGATACGATTGCCCTGGGTCACTGGGCCCGCGTTCCTTGGCAATGCCCAGGATCGGCGGATTGCCGGCCTGGAGATAAGCGACATAATCGTTGGCAAGCTCGATAAACGCGAGATTGACGGCAAGTACGGCTTCGCCAATGGTTCCTGCGTTGATACCGTGCGTGACCAGATCAGCATAGGTCCCGCCAGCCGCGCTGGTGGCGTCGGTGGCGCCGGGCCCTGGCGAGAAGCCGGTGCCATCTGTGTAGTCGCCTTGCGGCAGGATGTCGTATAGCGCGTCGAGCTCAGTCCAAACGGCTATGAAGTCGGCTGCGTTGGTGATGGCCATGGTTCTGGTCTCCGGGTTTCTCGTTGGCTGGGTTGATTGAGATCGCTAGGAGGTGCCGAGCTCAGTTCATCGTCTCATCGTCGTGGTGCGCGCTGGCGGGAAAGTATTCAGGCTGCGATGGACAGTTCGCCCATGGAAGGCGGGAGAGTCGAGATAAGCATTCAATCGATCTGATGATGCCCTGATCGCAATGCGCCGAATGGACAATCTGCGATGCCGACAAGCATTTTCGATCAAATCTCGTTGTTTAACCGATACCCGCTCGTGCAATACGCTCGATAAGGCTAAATTCGACGCACACATTCCCATTTTCGACTCAAGATCCAATTTTCCGACGCCAAGCGGCGCATTTCTGCAGCTCGAAACCAAGCTACTTCTCCCGAATACCGCCAAGTATTCGGCGCTTCTTCCGCATCTTTGGGTTGTGCCGCGCTAACGGCGGCATTCTTATTTGTTAAGCGCCTCGGAACGACTGCAGGCGCATTCCCACTATTCATTCAAAGGCAAAAGAACCAGCCCAATCCAGCCGCCACGCTTATGCCTCTTTTTTGCCAATTTACAACCAATTACGTTCAAATGAAAAGTGAAAAATTGGTCACACATTAATCAGGGCGTTGCCGATAAGTCAGACAAAAGGGCGGAAATCCAGCAGTTTGGCCGGATTGCCTGTTGTCGTTGTCGGTGAATTTCAACCTTTGAGGGCAGTGCCTGTTCAATCGTTCGACCTGCCTTAATTCCGCGAAACAGTTGGCCTACTCATTCGGAGAGCGGATAATGCCAGCCGTGCGCCGGGGACTGGCGAACGGGCGCCGGATGGAGGGGCTTTTTCGTGTCAACAACAGAAATCACTGCGGAGCTTGATCGAACCGTTTTGTTCGGCGGGCTGGATCAGGAGGACCTGAGGCGCCTTGCGGGAATCGCGCGGGAAATCGGTTTGCAGGTCGGCGATACGCTGTTCGACCAGGGCGACGACTCCGATGCGCTCTATATCGTCGTGACCGGCATCGTTCGTATCTACTTGACGGCCGACGATTCGCGGGAGGCGACAATCAACCTGCTGGAGGAGGGCGAGGTGATCGGCGAGATCGCGCTTCTCGATGGCTTGCCGCGCAGTGCCGGGGCGGCCGCCCTCACTGAGGTCAGACTGATCGTGATCCCGCGCGATCCGTTTCTTGAAATGCTGGAATCGACACCGAAGCTGGCGCGACAGATCATTCTGATGTTGTGCGAACGGTTGCGGGCCGCAAACGCCCAGGTCGATCAGGCGATCTTTCACGATCTCCGGTACCGGCTTCTGGGCTTGCTGCGCCAACTTGCTGTTATCCACGGCAGGGTGGAGAAGGACGTTGCGATCGTTGATATGGAACTGACCCAAGGGACTCTTGCCCAGATGCTCGGATCGAGCCGCGAGGCCGTGAACAAGCAACTGCGTGCGCTCGCCAAGGAAAACCGGATCCGGGTCAACGGCCCGCATATCGAGATCTTTCGCGGCGCAGGAAAGGGCTGACTGCCGGACAAGCGAGCGGCGGCGCAGCGCCTGGAGCCGCGTGCCGGCCTGGGCTGGACACGTGGCGGCCGGCCTTGGTAAGACGCGCGTTCAGCGTCGGGTGTATAGCTCAGTTGGTAGAGCAGCTGACTCTTAATCAGCGGGTCCAAGGTTCGAGCCCTTGTACACCCACCAATCTTTCAGTCGCATAACGAACAAGGGCCGATCCCGGCCGCAGCGACGCGTATCCACCGCGACAGCTGCTCACGCCAAGTTCGTCGATTGAAATTGTCGCGCGTAAAATTAGTGGTGGGTTTTCTCGCCATTATGTTTCATGCTGGCATGGGGCCCAGACGAGGTGGGGCGGACGGCGCGGCGGGAGAGGCATGAGCGGTAGCAAGATCAGGAACATGGAGGAATTCGCTTCGGTCAGCGGCATTTCGCGCCCGACGGTCTCCAAATACTTCAACGATCCCAACAGCGTCCGACAATCGACCCGGCACAGGATCGAGCGCGCTCTCGAGCGCTACGATTACCGGCCAAATATCTATGCCGTAAACCAGAACAGACGCCTGACGAAAAACATCGGCATCATGGTGCCGTATCTCGCCGATCCGTTTTTCGCGGAGATCGCGCGCAATATCGAGCGCCTGTGCATCGACGCCGGCTTTCGGCCAATCCTCTTCAGTTCGCATGGTGACGTCTCGCTGGAGAACGAGAATCTCGACGCGCTGCGTGCACTGAAGCCCGGGGGAGCCCTCATTGCTCCGCTCGGACGGGCATCGGATCGGGCGGAGATAGAGAAGATCTGTGCCGACGTGCCGACGGTCCTTTTTGACAGCAACATCGAAGGGGTCGGCGAAGCCTTCGTTGGTTCAAACAACGCGCAAAGTATTGGATTGATTGTCGAATATCTGTGTCGTACCGGAGAGCCACCGTGCTTCTTCGAACTCAAGGCACCGCCTAACCCGAACGCCAACAAACGACGGGCCGCCTACATCGCCGCCCTCGAACGGCTCGGCTATCCGCCACGCCTGGTGCAGGTCGATGGCGAGGGGTGGGACTTTGAGGAAATCGGCTATCGCGAGGGCGTGCGTGTCATCGAGCAGAACGGCTTCGCGACCGATACGGTGCTGTGTAGCAACGATCGCCTCGCCATCGGCGTTCTCGCGGCCGCGTATGAGAAAGGACTTCGGGTTGGGAGGGGGACCGGTTGCGCTCTTCGAATCGCTGGTCACGACGATCACCCGTTCTCTCGCTACACCTGCCCGGCCCTCACTACGGTTTCCCAGGATTACACCGCGATCGCGTCGAAAAGCGTCGAGACCCTGTTCGGGCTTTTCGACACCGAAAGCCGCAAAGCAGAGCGCGAAACCGTTCTCTTCGACGGCCGGTTGATCATGCGGCAGTCGGCCTAATGAAGGGTTCACCGAACAATAATAATTATCGCGCGTAAAGAAAATGATTGACTCGCGACATTGATCACGGGTAGCGTCCTTGTCCAACCACCATCCAAATCAGGGAGGAGAAGGATGCGGTTCGCAAAGGCACTTGGAACGGTTTCGGCGCTCGCACTAATCACGGCGAGTAGTGCCGTTGCCGAGACCACGGTCACGATCGCCACCGTGAACAATGGCGACATGATCCGGATGCAGGGGCTGACCGAAGACTTCACGGCCAAGAACCCCGACATCACGCTGGAATGGGTGACGCTGGAGGAAAACGTCCTTCGCCAGCGCGTGACCCAGGATATCGCTACCAAGGGCGGTCAGTTCGACGTGCTCACCATCGGCACCTACGAAGTGCCGATCTGGGGCCGCCAGGACTGGCTGGTGTCGCTGAACGACTTGCCGGCGGGTTGGGATGCCGATGATCTGCTCCCTGCGATTCGCGGCGGTCTGACCGTCGACGGCGAACTCTACGCGGCTCCGTTCTACGGCGAGAGCTCGATGGTGATGTATCGCACCGACCTGATGGAAGCGGCCGGGCTCGAAATGCCCGACGCCCCGACGTGGGACTTCATCAAAGAAGCCGCCGCGGGGATGACCGATAAGGACAACGAAATCTACGGAATCTGCCTGCGCGGTAAGGCCGGCTGGGGCGAGAACATGGCGTTCCTGACAGCTATGTCGAACTCCTTCGGCGCACGCTGGTTCGACGAAAACTGGACGGCGCAGCTCGACAGCGACGAATGGGCGAGCACGCTGAATTTCTACATGGACCTGATGACGAATTACGGTCCTCCCGGCGCATCCACCAATGGCTTCAACGAGAATCTGTCGCTGTTCCAGCAGGGCAAGTGCGGCATGTGGATTGATGCGACCGTGGCGGCCTCGTTCGTGACCAATCCGACCGACTCAACCGTCGCCGACAGCGTCGGCTTTGCTCTTGCTCCCGACAATGGCCTAGGCAAGCGCGGCAATTGGCTGTGGGCTTGGTCGCTGGCGATTCCGGCTGGTTCCGACGCGACGGACGCCGCAAAGAAGTTCATCGAATGGGCGACCAGCAAGGAGTACACCGAGTTGGTTGCGGCTAACGAGGGCTGGGCCAATGTACCGCCGGGGACACGGATCTCGCTTTACGAGAACCAGGCCTATCTTGACGCCGCCCCGTTCGCCGTCATGACACTGAACTCGATCAACGAAGCAGACCCCAACAACCCAACCGTCCAGCCGGTTCCCTACACCGGTGTGCAGTTCGTCGCGATCCCGGAATTTGCGGGTATCGCCACACTGGTGGGTCAGGAGATTTCGGCTGCGCTCGCGGGTCAGCAGTCGGTCGAAGAAGCGCTTGAGAATGCCCAAGCCCTGACGACCGACGAAATGGAAGCTGCCGGCTACTAAACACGTAGCCGACCTCCCGGCCGGAGGCGCCCTCAAAGTTTGGGCCCTCCGGCTTTCCAAGCCGCTCAATACCAAAACGGTGGCGCTAGACCGCCGATAGAGGAGGCGCGTCGATGGCAACCCAACACTCGCGGACCGCTGCACGGATGATGATGGCGCCCGCCGTGATCGTGCTGCTCGGCTGGATGCTGGTGCCGCTGATCATGACGCTCTACTTCTCGTTCCGGCAGTTCCTCCCACTTCGCGGAGGTGACCTCGGATGGGTTGGGTTCGATAACTACGTTCGCTTCGTCACATCCAGCTCTTTTTGGCCGAGCATTCAGGCAACCCTCATCATCGTTGGTGGCGTGCTGATCATTACCGTGGTGCTCGGCGTGATCCTGGCGCTTCTTCTTGATCAGCCGATGTGGGGGCAGGGCATTGTCCGCATTCTGGTGATCGCACCGTTCTTCGTCATGCCAACAGTTTCGGCGCTGGTATGGAAGAACATGTTCATGGATCCCGTGAATGGGCTCCTCGCCCATCTCTGGGAATTCTTCGGACTGGCACCGGTCGAATGGCTAAGCCAGGCGTCGCTCTTGTCGATCGTCCTGATCGTCTCGTGGGAGTGGCTACCGTTCGCGACGCTTATCCTCCTTACCGCGATCCAGTCGCTGGACAGCGAGCAGTTGGAGGCGGCGGAAATGGATGGGGCGCCACCGCCAGCCCGCTTCACCTTCATCATTCTTCCCCATCTCGCCCGCGCGATCACGGTCGTGGTGCTGATCCAGACGATCTTCCTGCTGTCGATATTCGCCGAGATTTTCGTGACGACCCAGGGCTCGTTCGGAACGCGGACGCTGACCTATCTGATCTTCCAACGGGTGCTCGAAAGTCAGAACGTCGGCCTGGGCAGCGCTGGCGGTATCTACGCAGTCATCCTCGCCAACATTGTCGCGATCTTCCTGATGCGGATCGTCGGCAGAAATCTGGACAGGTGAGGGAGGATCGATCATGGCCCGTGCCGTCACACAACAACGCAAACTGACCAATACCGTTATCGCCTGGGTGATCGGTCTGCTGATCTTCTTCCCGATCCTGTGGACCGTCTTGACGAGCTTCAAGACGGAGGCGCAGGCGATTGCCGATCCGCCGGTGTTCCTGTTCTTTGACTGGACGCTGGAAAACTACGCGGTCGTCCAGGAACGCTCCGACTATATGCGCTTCCTCTGGAACTCGATCTTCGTTGCCGGCGGCTCGACCATCCTCGGTATCATCATCGCTGTTCCGGCAGCCTGGTCGATGGCGTTCGTACCGTCGAGGCGGACCAAGGACATCCTTCTGTGGATGTTGTCGACCAAGATGCTGCCGGCGGTCGGCGTGCTCTATCCGATCTACCTGATCTTCATCAATCTCGGGCTTTTGGATACGCGCATTGGCCTCACGATCGTGCTGATGCTGATCAACCTGCCGATCATTGTCTGGATGCTCTACACCTATTTCCGGGAAATTCCCGGCGAGATCCTCGAAGCGGCCCGAATGGACGGCGCCAGCTTGAGCAAGGAGATCCTCTATGTGCTGACACCCATGGCGATACCGGGGATCGCCTCGACGGTGTTGCTCAATATTATCCTCGCTTGGAACGAAGCCTTCTGGTCGCTCAACCTGACCGCGGCGGGCGCCGCGCCATTGACGGCATTCATCGCCAGCTATTCGAGCCCGGAAGGCTTGTTCTACGCCAAGCTCAGCGCTGCCTCGACAATGGCGATCGCGCCAATCCTGATTCTCGGATGGTTCAGCCAGAAGCAACTCGTGCGCGGCTTGACGTTCGGCGCGGTCAAATAGGGGAAGAACCATGGGACGGATTGTTCTTGAACAGGTGCAGAAGTCGTTTGGCGACGTCTCCGTCATTCCGCCTCTGGACCTGGAGATCAACGACGGCGAGTTCGTCGTCTTCGTCGGCCCGTCCGGCTGCGGCAAGTCGACACTGCTGCGCCTCATCGCCGGCCTTGAGGACGTGACCGGCGGCACGATCAGCATCGACGGCGGAGACGCCACGAGCATCCCGCCGGCCAAGCGTGGGCTCGCCATGGTGTTCCAGTCCTATGCGCTCTATCCGCATATGAGCGTCAGGAAGAACATCGCCTTTCCGCTGCGCATGGCGAAAATGGACAAGGCCGAGCAGGATCGTCGGGTGAGTCAGGCGGCGGACGTGCTCAATCTCACCGACTATCTCGATCGGCGACCGGGGCAGTTGTCCGGCGGCCAGCGCCAGCGAGTCGCGATCGGTCGGGCCATCGTGCGCGAGCCGGCCGCGTTTCTGTTCGATGAGCCGCTCTCCAACCTCGACGCCGCACTCAGGGTCGGCATGCGCATCGAGATCAGCGAACTGCACGAGCGGCTGAAGACAACCATGATCTACGTGACCCACGACCAGGTTGAAGCGATGACCATGGCCGACAAGATCGTTGTCCTGCAGGCGGGCAATATCGAACAGGTGGGCAGCCCGCTCGAGCTCTACCGGACCCCGCGCAACCGATTCGTTGCCGGCTTCATTGGCTCGCCTAAGATGAACTTCCTGGAAGGCGCCGAGGCCGAGAAACACGGTGCGCACGCGATCGGCGTCCGCCCGGAGCACATCACACCGTCTTCGACGGAGGGGCTCTGGCAAGGGCGGGTCGGAGTGTCCGAGCATCTGGGCTCGGATACATTCTTCCACGTCCACATGGAGGGGCGGACGGAACCGATCACGGTGCGGGCCGGCGGCGAGGTCGATATGCACAACGGCGACGTGATCTATCTCACGCCCGATCCCGGACGCATCCACCGGTTCCATGCCAAGGGTCACCGCATCGAATGATGTCGCTTTGCAAAAACCCTACGCCGGTTGAAAATCGCCCGCCCGGCGTTCAGAAGTGAGAGATCACACCAGCGTCGACCGGCCCCGTCGCGGCGGCAAACCCGATGTCAAAGATTCTGCCGACATCGTTGCCGCCTGATCTGCCCCGTTGACGGCGATCGGGGAACATTATGATGCGGCTATCGAACGCAACACTCAACCAGCTGGACGACGCTATCGATCTGCCGCGTTATGACCGGAGTGCGCTGAAGCCGGGTATCGTGCATATCGGGGTCGGCAATTTTCATCGCGCCCATCAGTCCTGGTATCTCCACCGCCTGATGCAGGCCGGACTGGCGCATGATTGGGCGATCATCGGCGCCGGCGTCCGGCCTTATGATATGACGATGCGCGATAAGCTCCTTGCGCAGGATTGCCTGACAACACTGATCGAGCTCGACCCCTCCAAGGTGTCGGCGGAGATCGTCGGCTCGATGATCGATTATGTTCCGGTCGAAGAGGGCAACGGACCGCTCATCGCGGCGATGTCGGATTCCCGCATACGGATCGTTTCATTGACGGTGACCGAGGGCGGTTACTTCATCGATCCGGCTTCGAAGGACTTCGACGCGGATCACCCGGATATCCAACACGATATCGCCAACCCGCTACGCCCGCGCACCGCGTTTGGCGCGATCGTTGCCGCTTTAGGACAACGGCGAGCCAAGGCGGCCGGGCCGTTCGCCGTTCAAAGCTGTGACAATCTGGAAGGGAATGGCGCCGTCGTGAAGCAGACGGTTTTGTCTCTTGCGCGCCTCTCCGATCCCGAGCTTGCCCGATGGATCGAGGAGACCTGTACCTTCCCGAACTCGATGGTCGACTGCATCGTTCCGGCCACCGGTCCGAACGAGATTTCGCTGGCGCGGAAGCTGGGACTCGACGATGCGGTTCCGGTGACCCACGAGAACTTTCGCGAGTGGGTCATTGAGGACGACTTCTGTGCCGGTCGGCCGGCTTTGGATCAGGCGGGCGCGATCTTCTCCGACGACGTTCATGGCTACGAGGCGATGAAGATCCGCATCCTCAACGCCGGGCATCAATTCATCGCCAACGCTGGCGAGCTTCTCTCGATCGAGGACGTTTCGGACTGCATGGAGCATGCGACGCTCCGAAGGTTCTTCGACAAGGTGCAGCATGAAGAGGTGCTGCCGCACGTTCGGCCCGTTCCCGGCAGAACGCCATCCCGCTATCTTGAGCTCGTCGCGCGGCGCTTCTCGAACACAGCGGTCGGTGATACGACACGGCGCATCGCGTTCGACGGTTCGTCCCGGCACACGGGCTTCGTTCTGCCCACAATTCGAGACGGGTTGTCGTCTGCGGCACCTGTTGAAGGTCTCGCGCTCGTTGAGGCGCTCTGGGCGCGGATGTGTGAAGGCACCCGCGAAGATGGCAGCGCAATCGAGCCCAATGATCCTTATTGGGACGACCTCGTCTCAGCAGCGAAAACCGCGCGCGAACGACCACGCGCGTGGCTGGAACAGTCGCAGTATTATGGCGACCTGGTCGACGCCGAACCTTTCGCAAACGCCTTTGACCGCTGGCTGCAAGCGATCTGGTCGCAAGGTTCGGTGGCCGCCATAGAGCGGTACACGGCCGGGTAACCGACCTCGCGTATCAATCAGTCCGACTGCTGGCGGACAGCGACATCCGTGACCGAAGGGCGGCCTCGGCGTGACCAAGGGCCTGAAGCTCGGACGTTAGCTCGCTGATACGCTGTCGGCATGTTGCGAGGGCGTCCGCCTCATGATCGGCACACCAGACCGGGCGATCATACAGGATCGAGCCAATCCGCCACGGCTCGGTAACAAGGCGTCTGACTTCCGCCTGATTATCCGGATGGTCCGGCGAAAGCTGGAAATCCAACGCCGTCATGCGGCAATCGTCACAGCATCGCGAACCTGAGCGGCGTCGCTGAGGTATCTCTCTCGATAAGCCGCGACCTCCTGGATCGCGCAGTCGTCGGTCATGGCGGCTTCCGCGAACGAAACAAACCGTCCCGCCCAGTCCTCCATCGCGTAGTCGGTGACGACCGCTTCGATGTCCTTGCGGTCCCGCTCCGACAACGCACGGAGGTTGACATCGGCGGCCGTCAGGAGCCGCTCGACCATGACATCAAGCGGTCGGGCGAGGGCGAGCAGGAACCCGGCGAAAGCCAGCGCCTCCCTGGGAGCGGAGTCCGGCGCGTCAAAGGTGCGGACGCGTCCCATGTCGGCCACCTGGGCCAGCGCTCCGAGGGATGCCGCGGCCTCGGTGACGGCATCGGCGATTTCCCGGCGCACGGGACTTTGGGCGGCCGACCACGATGCGATGCGGTTCCGAGCGGGCAATTGCGTCTCCGGGCGTTTCCAAGCTTCCGTGATTGTATACGCGTTTTGCGTAAGAGACAAGCCCGAAAATACGCATTATGCGGTGGAGAGGGGCGCGTGTGGTAGGAACTAAGCGCACTTGTTCATGGCCCTCGCCTGCAGCGCGACCCACCAAATAAACCCGGAGCCCGCGAAGAAAACGCCGAGCGCGGCGAGAAACAGACAGATGAACAGTCCTGGTGAAAGGCCCATGAGAAACTCCTCGTCCGTTCGATCGAGAGCAGTCAAAAGCAGATCGTGACGCAGGCAGTCTGCACGGCAAGTGCAACGAGGCGTTGATCCGTGTCAGGTCCCAAGCTGGGTAGGGTGTTGTCGAGTGCGATCCGCTGCCCGATTGAAGGTCGCTGGAAGGGGAAGAAGCCGAGCACTATCCATCATAACGCTGCTGGTCTGGACGATGGCCTTGTGTCGAACGCCGCGGTGCTTAGAACAGGGCATCAACGCAGCGGCGTTCGAACGAGCCTCCCGGTCGGGCGTAACGCAAACCCTCATGATCGATCTGATTCCAAGCCTTACATCGATTGCCTTGATCGATAGCCTGTCGATCATTCCGCTCTGTATTGTGTTTCTGGTGGTGTTGCTCGCTGGCCCGCAACCTGTTGTGCGGTCGATGGCGCTGATCGCCGGCATTTTTGTCGTCTATCTGGCCTGCGGGGTGCTCGTGCTTTTCGGGCTCCAGCAGGTGTTTGACCAAATCAACGCGTACGCCTTGCGACTATGGACATCGCCGTACACCGAGGAGCTGATCTTCCAGATTGTTGTTGGTGCCGCGTTGATGGCCTTCGGCTGGCATCTCGCGGAGCGACGGGCTCCTTCCAGCGATTCCGCCGGCGTATCGACCATGACCGCACCGCGGGCATGGCTTGCTGGTGCGGGTCTGACCCTTGCCGGATTGCCGGGGGCCGTACCTTATGTGGCGGCGATCGACCTCACATTGCGAACCGATTTGACCTTCGTCGAGCGATTGGCATTGCTTGGCTACTACAACATCGTTTTTGCTGCGCCGCTGGTCGCGATTGTGGCCATCCGGCTCGTATTCGCGAGGCGAGCCGATCGAATCCTTGGAGCAATCAGGCGCGCGATCGACAGATGGGTGCCGAGAGTGATCGTCGGGTTGTTGATCGTCTGTGGGGGCGTCCTGGTCGCAGACGGTATCGGTTGGTTCCTGGGTTATCCGCTGATCCCTGTTTGAACTGGCGTCTACCGCATCGCGTCTTGTCCATGCGTCGAGACGTGGCAGGCGGGGGCCGCCTGCCACGTTGTGCTTGGTCTGCGTATTCAGGATTGAGAATCGGTTGCCGGCGCGAGCGGGCTACGGTGGACCGACGCCTGTTCGTTGCGGCAACCCTCCGCGCACCCGCCATTGAAGGTCGCAAGCTGGATCTCACGGGCATCCGCGTCGTTTAGTGCGGTGCCGTGATCGCGAACAACGATGTGGATTTCGGCATCAGCCGCAATCGCGTGCGCGCGTTCAGGATTGGGCACCTGATCTTCGCCATTTGGCACGTCTCCGTAGTCGATGCTTGCCACGAAGCGAGCCTGGCCAAACGCGTCGGCGACCCGGCCGGCGGCAAACAGCACGCCGGGCTCGACCGCGGCGTTGTCCAGATCGACGGCTCCGCAAGCGTAAGGTGTCGCACATTGCTCGGGCGCGTTGAAGACAACCCACCAAGCCGTGTAGGCGACGTCCGGTTCAAGTGCTCGCGTATCGAGCGAAAAGGCCACGCCGTTGCTGGTTCGCATCAGGAAGGACGAGCCGTCCACAGGTGTCATCGGCCCTCCCGCCTCCGCTGGGAAAGCGCGCACTTGCGATGTGCTGATCATGTTGCCGTTGTCTGCTGCGGCAGCGGGGAGGTTCGGCAGCGCCGCGGCACAGGCCGCTATGATTGCGGTCATAAAGCTTGAAGTTCTGGTCACGATTTCAACTCCTTGATGGCAGGGATGTCGGTGAAGCGGCATCTCCATCGTGAGCCGGCGTCGTGGGTATCACCGTGCTTTTGTCAGCGTTCGATGCCAACTCAAGCTCAGCGCGCGATGGCTCATCAGGAGACGCGTGCGTCTTCCCTAACCGAGTTCGGGCTTCAGTTGATCTCGAGATTCCGCGACGGGCGGCTGCGATATTGCAGGCTACTGCCGGGGCTGGTGGAGCTCAGGCAATCCGACGAAAACAATCTCTCACCCAATCGATCACTGCGCGCGTCGCGGCGTCCTGTTTGAGATGCGATTGGATGAGCAGCCATGCCTCGCGTCGGACAGGTAGTTCCTCGACGCGGAGCAAAGCCTCGTCCAATCCGGCTCTCATATAGCCTGGCAGGACGGTTGCCGCCTGACCCGATTGAACCAGCATCTTCAAGACCAGGAGGTTTTTCGTCGTCATCCGTGCCTGAGGCTTGAGCCCGACCTCCTCGAGGTATCGAGACTCCGGCGTTTGATCGAGGCTCTCAGGATAGGCGCAAACAAGCGGGGGGACTCCGGCTGTCTTCGGCGCGAAGAGAAAAAGGGGCAGATCCGCGAGCTTTGAGACGATGAAGTCACCCCGCTCGGGCTTGCCGAGGCGGATGGCAATGTCCGCTTCCCAGCGCGAGAAGTTCACGTTCTCTGTCGAGGCCATGAACTCCAGCGACAATCCAGGATGATCACCCAGAAACGACGGCGCGTTCGGCGCAAGCACTTCGGTAGCGATCGAGTCCGTCGTAGCGATCCGGCGGTGACCGATCAGACTGTCGACATCAGAGGTGAGGTGTTCGATCTGCTCGGCTTTGACGGCCATGTCCGCGGCCAGAGACACGAGCCGCTTGCAGGCTGCGGTCGGTTTTCGCACACCATCGACCGCTTCGAACAACGGAACGCCGATACCATCCTGCAACCGACCCAGCCGTCGAGCCACTGTCGTTTCGTCGACGTTCAGTCGGGCCGCGGCTCCGGCATAGCTGCCGCTCTCGAAGACGGCGATCGCAACACGCAAATCGTCCCAGTTCATCATCCGAGTATGCGGCTGCCGAAACGAGATTCAAACAGTCAGTATGACAGTGACCAGGTCCTCAGCAGAGGAGCCGGTGCCTCGTCACGGATCGATCTCTGTAGCGCGAGGGACTACAGCGCGGTACCCGACTGGACAATGAGGTGGACGCTCACGACGGCCTCAGCCGGGAAGCTTAGTTCTTTCGCGGGGTTGAACTGTTCGAGCATGAGCGCTTCGTCCGTCCATCGAATGAAGCGCTTGACGAAGGCGAGGGGAGGGCCGCCATCGCCCGGGCGGATCTGCGCAACCGTGAATTCGCCCTTACGCGGCCGACGGCGCGGATCGACGTAAACGACCTCGCCGTCATAGTAGCGCGGCTCCATCGAGTCGCCATAAACGTACACCGCATAGGCGCCAGAAACGCCCGAGAGAACCGGCGGCGCCAAAACATGGTCGAGCGTTTCGCCGTTCATCACGAAACGGCCATCGCTCCCGCCCACAGCCTGGCCGTATACCGGGATTTTCTCCGCCGCCAGGCTGTATGATTCGCCGACATGAGCGTTGGGCGGCATGGACGCCACATATTCCGGCCCGGCGAGTTTCAAGATGTCGGCGGGCGTGATTGGCGGATCCCCCAGGCCCACGAGACCCATCATGTTCTCAACGAGGTCGCGGCTGAGGTAGCGCTTCTTGTATTCGCCCGCGTTCATATAGCGCTGAACGCTCGATGCACGCGCGAACCTGATCTGCCTGGCGAATGCGTCCAGCGACAACGCGGAGCGCTGATAGAGCGCCCGGACTTCACCCGTGACCCATTCACTGATCTCCGGCATGAGGCGGGTCATAGCGCGTACGCATCTCGCGTTCAAGCGTTGACATGTACGCGTTTCGCGTATATACGTTTGTCATTGTCGAACAAATCATGAACATTCGGTGGTCATCTTGAACAATCGAACAGACAGCAGTGGTGAACGGGGTCTCATCGCGTGTTTGACGGAACCGTGGCCGCTTCGATCCGTTGGTGATTTTCCGTTGCGGCAGCGACGCGCGCCCCTCCCCGCGGTCGCGCCGCGCAGGCGGACGCCGGCGCCTCCCTGGCATGTTCCGGCGTCCGCCCCCTCATCCGTTGGCGTTTCCCGAGCGCCGATGGTGGGCCGATGAACGATGTCTGCGATTCGGACGGCAGTTCCGGCGCCATTTCAGGAACCGGCGAAGCGATGGGGCATCTCGCTCGCCAGCCGGTTTCCATTCTCGACGTCGAACCGCTGCAGTGCCGGTTTGTCGTGTCGGGCGAGGGGGTTGAAACGCTTTTTTGCGGAGCACCGCTCGCGCCGGGGCATCTGGGGCCGCGGTTCTGTGCGGATTGCCGCGCTGTTCATGGCCTGATGGAGGCCTTCGACACCGGCGACGACGCCCCTGTCGCGTCCGAGGCCGCAGTCGCGACACCCGACGACGGATGGTCCGACAGCCCTGACGATGGCGACGCAATTCCCGCTGACGAACCGCAGGAAGGTTGACGATGACCAGGTCGAAACGACGACGTCGCACGCCGTCGCTACCGATGGCCGTCTCAACTGGATCCGAGGTTGGTCCGACACCGCAGACCAAGGCCAAGCACGTGAAGCCATCATTTGCCCGGTGGTGCGACCAGGGCGCGGTCACCGGCGTGATGCTTCAGGCAGCGACTGAGATCGAAGATGTGTTCCTGGCGAAGACCGCGGGCTTGCGGATCCGGTCACCGTCGCTCGTTCGCATCTCGGGCGGCTCGGCGCCGCCACTGGCGGAGCGGCTGGCGATCGCCAATCGTGACCGTTACTTGCCCTGGGCCGCCGCGCTGTCGCAGCGCTTCAAACGGGGCGGGCCGCCGGCACTGGAAACCACCGTCGCGATCGTGATCGATCAGGCGATCGCCTCGGATTTCGACGCCCGACGGCGATGGCGCAAGGGCACTACCAAGGCCATCGCCCGCCGGGCACTGCTCGAATATGCGGTGATGGCCGGCTGGGCACCGCGATCCGATCTTGTCGCGTTTGATGCCGAGCACACCGGGTATCTTCGGCGCGCCGCGTAAATCGCGCCGCCTCGTAGCGCTACTCGGTCGGGGCACGGATCTCCTCACCGGCCAAGGCCGAGACCCAATTCTCGTAAAGCACGCGATAATGCAGCGGTACGTCGCGCATCGACAAAACACCGACGATCTCATTGCCCCTAACAACCGGCACGTGGCGGCAGTTGTTCTTGGCCATGACGTCGACGGCATCGACCAGCGTGCAGCCGGTGGTGACCGTCTTCGGCTCCGGAGTCATGACCTCCTCGACACGTGTCTCCGTCGGTGTCAGCCCCTTGGCGATGATCCGTGTGACAGCGTCACGCTCGGTGAAGATTCCGCGCAAGCGGGTATCATCCACTACCAAGACTGCTCCGGTATTCTGCTCGGTCAGCGTCTCGCAGACGCAGCTCACTCGCGTGGATCCGGGTACGGTGACTGTCGTCTTGTTCTTAATGATTTCCTCGACGGAAGAGATGATCAACGCTACCTCCATGGTCGGCTAATGAGGCCGGTCGGGATGAAAAACGCACAAGCGTTATGGCGAAGATCACTGTCGAGGATTGGACGCTGTGACCTCGGTCACAATCGTCTGACGACCCGGATTTTGTCGGTAAGGCGGCTAATCAGAAAAGCGCATTCAGACCAATCAGTCAGTCAAGTAAGTTCAGATTTACCGGCTAAGTATTTTGTTTATAAGGACTATTCTAAACTGCTTTGCAGCATCTGATCGACGGGCATCACCGCGTAGCCCCATCGCAATCGATTCGCGACTGTATTTGCATATGGGCTGCTCGGTTCTCCGATCGTGGCGTTAGGGAATTTTCAGTAAGTCCCGGCATGTTTGCGTCATCAGCGTGAAGATGGTGCTGGGCGATGAGCGAAATTCAAGGAGCGAGCGGGAATCCGGATGCAGTGCCCGCTGATGGTACCCCACTGCTGACAGTCGGCAACGCGTTCTCTATCGCCGGCCTCATGCTCATTGTTGTCCTCGCCCTCATCTTCGGTTCCGGCATCCTGGTGCCGCTCGCGGTGGCCCTGCTCTTCTGGTTCTTCCTGAATGCGCTTGCCCGGATGTACGAGCGGCTGTGGAGGAACAGGTTCGGGCCGCTTCGTCCTTTGTCGCTGACGCTCGCGTTTCTGACGTTGCTGGCGGCCAGCCTCATCGTCACCGACATCATTGTGGTGAATGTCGGCGAGATCAGCAGCCGAACCGAAGACTTCGAGAAAAGCCTGAACATCCTTGTCGACAAGGTCGCCGAACTGACCGGTGTCTCCAACGACGAGGTGGTCAACACCGCGCTCAGTCACCTCAGCATCGACCAACTGCTCAGCGCTCTTCTCTCCGGCCTGACGGGGCTCGCAAGCAATATCGGCGTGGTGTTCCTGTTCGTGATCTTCCTTCTTGTGGAGCAACGCTATTTCGGTGCCAAGTTGCGCGCGGTCGTCCCGGGAGATGCCAGGCGGCGGAGGATCGAGGCGATCCTCGAAAGGATCGGCCACGACGTTCAGAGCTATCTGTGGACCATGTTCGTGGTCAGCATGATGACCGCGGTGCTCAGCTATGGCGTTATGGTCCTGGTCGGGCTCGACAGCCCCGCCTTCTGGGCATTTCTCATCTTCGTTCTCAACTTCATTCCAACCATCGGGTCGATTCTCGCGACCGGGATTCCGGCTCTTTATTCGCTCCTTCAGTTCGGCGAGTTCGGACCCTTCGTGATCCTCCTCGTGACGATCGGAATCATCCAGTTCGTCATCGGCAATATCATCCAGCCGCGTATGGCCGCGCAGACGCTCAACCTCAGCCAGTTCGTCGTCGTTCTATCGTTGTTTGTCTGGGGCGCGATTTGGGGAGTTGGCGGGCTGTTCCTCGCCGTTCCCTTGACAGCGGTTGCCATGATCATCTGCGCCAATTTCCCGCAAACACGACCTCTCGCAATCCTGATGTCCGAGGCCGGCACAGCCGAGCCGGTCGATTCGGCATCACCGTCGCCAAGTTCGGATGCTGGTAAGTAGGGTCAGGCGATGCCGATGCCCAACGCGTACCGTCATGCCAGTCAGGATTTCGACCGGTTCATGCGTGACGCACAAGAGGCCCTCGGCTCTGTGACGTCGAACACGACCTACACCACTGTCCAATCAGTGTTTCATGTTTTCCGGCGACGCTTGACGCTCGAACAAGCGATCGCTTTCGCTGGTGTCCTCCCGGCGGTTCTCTGCGCGATCTTCGTTCAGGATTGGGACCCGCGAGAACAACGGCGGCCGTTCGCGGCGCGGTCGGTGATGGAAGCCGAGGTCAAGTCGATCCGAGAACACCACAATTTTTCGCCGGACGGCTCCATCGACGCGGTCGCCGACGTTCTGCGCCGTCACGTCGACGTCCGTCGCCTCCGCGTTGTCCTGGCGACGATTTCGCCGGAGGCGCTGCGGTATTGGGGCTTCGCGCCGTCCGACTGAAAAGAAAGGTTTTTGAGATACCGAAAAAAAGGCGTTGACAGCCTAGGGAAATAATCCTATAACAATTCCCATCATACAGAAATGCGCCGATCACAGCGCCGCCAGGAACCCTCCCGGCGGCGTTTTTCGTTTGGAGGACGCCCTTGGCCCGGTCTCGCTATGTCCACGTCGAACCCGCGCCAGACCATCCCGTCGTTTCCCAGGTCCGCAGGTTCGTCGCCGACATTGCCGATTCACCGGCCGAGCAGCACCGTCTGACTCGGATGGCGTTCCAGTTGCTGCGCGAAACCGGGCAGATTCGACTTTGAGCCGGCTGGTCCGTCATATCACCGGTGGCCCGTTGATGGCGGAGGTGGCGGCGGAGGGTGAAACCGTCGTGTGTCGCTGGTTCGCCGGTAACGAGCTCCTCGAAGGCGAGTTCAGCCGACGCGAACTGATGGCCGTCAGCCTCGACGCGTTGCCGGTGCAATCAAGGCCCGGGTCAGTCGTCGCAATCGGCGATCGGTCGTGATGGACCGACGCGGTGGCGTCTTGCGTTCTCGCTTCATTGTCTGGTGCGTGAAATCCGAACCGCGGAGATTGATTGTTGGGATCAACCAGAACTGATCGCCCCATTCCCGAACGCGACCCCAAGACGGGTCGGTTCGTGCTCGGCAATTGCGGCGGGCCGGGTCGACCGATCGGGTCGCGCAACAAGCTGGGCGAAGCGTTTCTCGCCGACCTCCATCGCGACTGGCTGGAGCATGGTCAGGCGGTCATCGCGCGCTGTCGCGAAGAGAAGCCGGATGCGTATCTCCGGGTAATCGCCGGTCTCCTGCCCAGAGACCTCAAACTGACCGTCAACCGTTTCGACGATGTGAGCGACGATGAGCTCATCGACCGGGTCCGGCAAATCGATGCCGCCATCCGCCCTCTCCTGGCTGCTGAGGGAGAGGCTGGCCCTTTCAAGCGAACTGAAACGCCGTCTCGACACTAACCGTCTGGCGCGATACCGGCCATATCCGAAGCAACGCGCGTTTCACGCGGCCGGTCGCGACCATCGTGAGCGGCTACTACGCGCGGCCAATCAGGTCGGCAAAACGCTGGCCGGCGCCAGCGAAATGGCGATGCATCTCACCGGCCAGTATCCGGACTGGTGGGAGGGCCGCCGGTTCGAACGACCGGTCGTCGCGATGGCTGGGTCAGAGAGCGCGGAGCTTACCCGTGACGGAGCGCAGCGATTGTTGCTCGGCCCGCCGGCCGATGAGGAAGAATGGGGAACCGGCACGATCCCCGCCGCTGCGATCGTCGATCGTACCCGCCGATCCGGTGTGACCGATGCCGTCGACACCATCGTCGTGCGTCACACGTCCGGCGACAACTCGATGCTGCTCCTGAAGTCCTACGACCAGGGGCGAAAGAAATGGCAGGCGAACACCGTTGACCTCGTCTGGTTCGATGAGGAGCCGCCGGAAGATGTTTATTTCGAAGGGCTGACGCGTACCAATGCAACGGGCGGGCTGGTCTGGCTGACCTTTACGCCGCTGCTCGGCATGTCGTCGGTGGTGCGGCGGTTCCTACTCGAGGACTCGCCGGATCGTCACGACACGGCGATGACCATCGAGGACGCCGCGCACATTCCGGCCAAAGAACGGGCGCGGGTGATCGCCAGCTACCCGGCACACGAGCGCGAGGCGCGGGTCAAAGGCGTACCGGCGCTCGGCTCCGGTCGCATCTTTCCGGTCGCTGAAGACGACGTCGCCTGCGACCCGGTCGAGCTGCCGGATCACTGGGTTCGGCTCGGGGCGATGGATTTCGGCTGGGACCACCCGTTTGCTGCGGTCGAACTGGCCTGGGACCGGGATGCGGATGTTGTTTATGTCGCCAAGGCCTATCGGCGGCGTGAAGCGACACCGGTGATTCACGCGGCTGCGTTGAAGCCGTGGGGGGACTGGCTGCCGTGGATGTGGCCGCGGGACGGCCATCGCGAAACGCTGGAAGGCGCCGGCAAGGCACTGGCCGAGCAGTTTTCGGCACAAGGGCTCGCGATGCACCACGAGCACGCGCAATTCGCCGACGGTTCGGTTTCCGTCGAGGCCGGCCTGATGGCGATGCTCGATCGGATGCAGACCGGGCGGTTGAAGGTGTTCCGTCACCTTGCCGACTGGTTCGAGGAGTTCCGCCTCTATCACCGCAAGGACGGCCTGGTGGTGAAGGAGGCCGACGACCTGATGGCCGCCACCCGCTACGGGCTGATGATGCTGCGGTACGCCAAGACGCCCGGGCGCGGCCGCAACTTCGACCGCGCGATCGACTACCCGAACCTGGGGATTGCCTGATGCCGTTGCTCACCGTCGACGAAGTGAAAGCGATCCTCGAGGCGGAGGCGGCCGACGCGCTGTCGTCGGAGCAAGCGTCTGATCTGCAGGAACAACGTTCGGCGGCGATGGATTACTTCCTCGGGGACATGTCCGATCACATGCCATCGACGCCCGACCGATCGACGGCGGTGTCGACTGACGTGGCCGACACAATCGAAGGGCTTATGCCGTCGCTGATCGAGATCTTCACGTCCGGCGACGAGGTGGTCGAGTTCACGCCGGTGGGGCCGGAAGACGAGGACGCGGCGCGCCAGGAGACCGACTACATCAATCACGTCTTCATGAAGCGCAATCCGGGCTTCCTGATCCTCTACACCTTTCTCAAGGACGCGCTGCTGTCCAAGAACGGCATCGTCAAGGTGTGGCACGAGGAGCGGGAGGTGGAGGACATCGAGGAATACGAGGACCTGACCGACGTCGAGTTGGCGATGCTGCTCGACGACCCCGAAGCCGAAGTCGAGATACTGGAACACACCGCCTATGCAGCCGGAACCCTTCCCGCCGATGCCGGACCCGGAAACGATGGATCCGGCGATGATCGATCCGACGACGATGGAACCGGACCCGGGAGCAATAGACCCGGCGATGCTGGAGATGCTGCTGTCGGAAGCGGAGCCGCCTCCGCCGCCTGAACCGCCGACGCTCCACAAGGTCAAGCTGGTCCGGCGAACCAAGCGCGGCGGCGCCCGGGTCGAAGCCGTACCGCCCGAGGAATTCTCGATCTCGCGGAACGCCAAGCTCGGTGCGATGCAGGCGGTCGACTATTGCGCCCACACCACGCGCAAGCCGGAGCATGTGCTGATCGACGAGCTCGGCTTCGATGAGGAGTGCATCGCGGCGCTGCCGGACAGCGATTTCGAGGACACGGAGGAAGCCCAGGCGCGCGACACGGTCTCCGACCGCACCGACGGCAGCGGCACGTCGAGCCTCAATCGGCCGAACCGGCTCATCGAGGTGACCGAGCACTACACCCGGCTGAAATACGACGATGATGGCAAGGTCCGGCTCTACCGGGTGACCACCGCCGGCGAAAGCGGCACGGTCCTGAGGCGCGACGGCAAGCCGGCGATCGACCCGATCGGCGAGGTGCCGTTCGCGGCGATCACGCCGTTTCCGATGACCCATCGCTTCTTCGGCCGCTCGCTCGCCGATCACGTGATGGACCTGCAGCGGATCAAGACCGCGATCGTGCGGGCGCTGCTCGACAACATGTACTTGGCCAACAACGGCCGCACCGAAGTCTCGGCCGAGCACGCCGGCAAGCACACCATCGACGACCTGCTCACCAATCGACCAGGCGGGATCGTGCGGACACTGCGACCGGGAGGTCTGATCCCGATCCCCAATTCAGAGATCGGCTCGTTCGGTTATCCGCTGCTCGAATACTGGGACAGGGAGCGCGAGGTGCGGACCGGCGTCAGCCGCGAAGGGCAGGGGCTCGGTTCGGATTCGCTCAAGAACGTCGGGCAGGAAGTGCTCCTGTCGATGTTCAACATGGCGCAGTCCAAGATGCGGCTGATCGCGCGCATCTTCGCCGAGACCGGCATCCGCGACATGTTCCTGCTGCTCCACGCCATCACCCGGCGTGAGGCGACCAAGGCGGACACGGTGCGGCTGCGCGGACAGTGGGTCGACATCGAGCCCAACACCTGGCGCCGGCGCGACGATATGACGGTCACCGTCGGCCTCGGCTCCGGATCGAAGCCGCAACAGATCGCGTTTCTGTCGACGCTGCTCGAACTGCAAAAGGAGGCGATCCAGGCACCGGCCCTTGGTCTGGTCCAGCCGCGGCATCTCTACAACACGATCAAACGGCTGGTGGAGGCCAATGGCTTCAAGTCGGTCGATCCGTTCGCCGACAATCCCGACGCGGCGCCGCCGATGCCGCCGGACGACGAAGGGCCGGACCCGGCCATGGTCGAGACGCAAGCGCAGATGGCGCTTCAGGCCGAGCAGGGTCAGGTCGCCGCCCGTATCGAGGCGGAACGGATGCAACTCGAACATGTCGCCCGCCTGCGTCAGATCGAGGTGGATGCACAGTTGCGGCGCGAACAGATGACGCTGGAAGCGCAACTCCGTCGCGAGCAGATGGAGAAAGAAGCCCAGACGACCATCGGCACCGCGGCGATCGGTGAGGCGGTTGGGGCGGTCGCGTCGGAGGGGGGCTGATCCGAGGCCTAGATTGCTTTCCTGCAAACCATCCAGTCACGATACACGGGCAACGATTTGCTTATGGCAAAAACGCATAAATCTCCGACAAGCACCCGCGACGATGAGGTCACGATGGAGATGATGAACGCAGGTGCGGCTACGATTTTTTGGGGCGACTCTGAGGAGTTTTCTCAATGGTACGAAACGATTCCCGAGACAATAACCCCACTCCAAGCCCTGGCCCGTCAGATTTGGCTAGCGATGCAAGCGGTCCAGAGAAGCAAAGAATGATCATAAATCGAGTGAGATCACTGAACCATTCCGAGATATCGCAAGCAATTTCATCTAGATCTCCGGCCGATATTTCTTCTTCTGATTTTAATTTATCTCCTTCGAATAGCCAGGAATATTGACCAACGCGAATTTTATCTGGTTGGTTTTCAATATTCCTGGATAGCAACCAGTGTGTGATTTTGTTTCTTCTTTTTGCCAAAATTGATCCAAATGTGGCAAGAGCCTTACCAATCTCGTGAATTTCCGAATAGTCTTTGCAAGTTATTCGTAGCAATTTCTTGAATACATCGATCTTGCGATTGAAAGCCCTTACGCGATGGATCGCATGAGGAGCCGTCTTGTCGATATGACCCGGAGAAGAGATCAACATCGATATCAGTAGTTCAAGTTGATGCTCTGCAAAAGACCAGAGGACGGTGATGAGGCCAATTGCCTTGAGATCATCATCAGTCAGATTCGGTCGTGCCAGAGTAGACACATCTCTCATTATCTTGGTACCCCTTCATCTGTCACCACTCAGTCGTTTTTAGGAACCCTAGGATCTCGACGGTGCTTTATCGCGTGCGGGTGGATTGCGGTAGTCCACTAAAGCTCTCGCTATGTCGTCTGCTCTCTCCGGCTCCAGGAGAAAAGCTAACCATCCCAGGCCGGGGTGGCGCAGGGTCAGCAATGCAGTCCCCGGCGGCCCGCTGTGTTGATCAGGCACCCGCCAAGCCGGATAATCTGTCCCGGAAACACGCGAGAATGGTTCGAGTTCGGGAGTAACAACATCCCTTAGTTCTGCACGAATTCTGGCGAGCTCGCTAATAAGCTGATCAAGAGTGGAGGCGTCATATATGATATGCCCTAGGAGTGTCTCTTCTTCATAGAGTTCTATGATCGCGGAGTTACGGTCTTCATCAATAGTGACTTTTAAGTTCATGCGGGGCATCTGTGCCTCCAAATACGTCGGCATGCCAACTTAGGCAAAAGCGTCAACAACGCAGCAGGTACGCATCAAGCTCGGTATCGTATCAGCCAGCGTACAACAGCGGCAATCGTTCTACGCTAGGAAATATGGCAACGACAGTGGGGTTGTGCCTTATGATACCCGACGAACTGACCCTGACCCGTGACCGGGTTGCCGGCGATCGGGCGCGAGCCTTGCTCGATGATCCGCTGCTGGCCGACGCCTTTGCTGGCGTCGAGCGCGCCTACATGGACGAGTGGAAGGCGAACGCCCTGAATCTCGGGCCGGAGGGCCGCGAGGAAATCTGGCGCGCGGTGCAACTGATCGCCAAGGTCAAGGCGCATCTCGAGGCCCTCGTGCGCGACGGCGAACTGGCAGCGGCCGAGCTCGCCAGCCTGCGCCCGGACGACAGCGACCAGACCTGAATTCCTAAAAGGACATCGCGAACATGACGGTGACTCGTTTCATCGACGGGTGGCAGACTTCTGTTGCCCGCGCTCCGGCGGACGCGCTTTCGTCGGGGCTCTCCGCGGTCGAGCCCTTGTCGAACGATGAGGCGACGGCACGGATGACCGGGACGGACGAATCCGGCGAGCCGTCACCGGATATCACGGACACATTCGAACCGGCCCCAAATGGGGCGGACACCGACGCGGGTCGCGACGATCCGCCCATCGGTGACGACGCGGGGTATGACGACGCGGCCGACGCGCCGCCCATCGATATGCCCCAGTCATGGTCGAAGGACGACCGGGAAGCGTGGGATGCCCTCCCTCGTGCTCAACAGCGACGGCTGGCGGAGCGGGAGCGGGCACGAAGCGCCGAGGTCAGCCGGAGACTTCAGGAGGCCGCCGAGCGCAGCAAGGCCGTCGAGGCCGAGGTGGGCGCGGCACGGCAGGTACGGGAACAGTACGCATCGGCGATCGATCAGGTTTCGGCCCAGATCAACGCCATGGCCGGTTCGGAGTTCGCGGACGTCACGTCCTGGGACGACGTCAACCGGATGGCGACGGAAAACCCGGAACGCTTCAATCGCTGGGCCGCGCTTCGCCAACAGGCGGAAGCGGTCCTGCAGGAGCAGGCCAAACTCCAACATCAGGCCCGGCAGGAGCAGGCGGCGCACTTTCAGGCCTACACGGCTGAGGAAGACGCCCGCTTTCTCCAGTCGGCGCCGGAGTTTGCCGATCCGCACCATGCCGCGGATCTTCAGGGCCAGGTTCGCGCCATGCTGACCGACGACTACGGCATCGGGCCGGACGAGCTAGCGGCACTGTGGAACGGAGAGCCGATGAGCCTCCGGGATCATCGGGCCCAGCTCGTCATCCGCGATGCCCTGCGCTACCGTCAGGCGAAAGCCCGGCTGGCGCAGGACCCCCGTACCAGACCGCGGTCTCCTCCGCCCCAGCGGCCAGGGTCGGCGCCCGCCAAAGGCGAGGCGCGCAACCGGGCTCTGGATCGCGCCAGCAAAGCATTGGATCGCACCAACAGCCGCGAAGCGGCTCTGCAGCTGATGAAGCTGCGCGGATCCTAACGGAGAAACGAAATGGCAGTACCCACAAACACTTATCTTACCTACAACGCGCGAGGGAACCGCGAAGACCTCAGCGACGTGATCTACCGGGTCGACCCGACCGACACGCCGTTCTGTTCCTCGGTTGCCAAGGTCAAGGCGACCGCGACCCTGCACGAATGGCAGACCCAGGCCCTACGCGCCGCCTCGACTAACAACGCCGTGCTCGAAGGCGACGACGCGACGATCAACGCCCGGACCGCGACCGTGCGGCTCTCCAACGTCTGCCAGATCTCGGACGAGACGGCGTCGGTCACCGGCACCCAGCAGGCGGTCGACTCGGCCGGTCGCGACAACGAGATGAACTATCAGATCCTGCTCGCGGGCCTCGAGCTGAAGCGCGACATGGAGGCGATCGTCCTCACCAATCAGGCCAAGAATGCCGGTGATGCATCGACCGCCCGCAACCTTGCCTCGGTGCTTTCGTGGATCAAGGCCAACAGCGATATGGCTTCGGATGGCGACGATCCCGCCGCCGCCGACGGCACCGGGACCCGCACCGACGGTACCCAGCGCGCGTTCACCGAGGAGCAGCTGAAGACCGTGCTCAACGCTACCTGGAACTCCGGCGGCGATCCCGACACGATCATGCTCGGCGGCTTCAACAAGCAGGTGATGTCCGGCTTTGTCGGCCGCGGCACGCCGACCGAAGACACCAAGGCGAAGAAGATCGTCGCCGCCGTCGATGTTTACGAGAGCGACTTCGGCACGCTTCGCATCGTGCCGAACCGCAACAACCCGCGGACCCGTGACGCGCTCGTCCTGCAGATGGACATGTGGGGGATCGCGACGCTGAGGAACATGAAGACGGTTGAACTCGCCAAGACCGGCGACAGCCGCAAGAAGCAGATCATCTGCGAGTACACGGTCGAGGCCCGCAACGAAAAAGCCTCCGGCGGCGTCTTCGATCTGACCACCACCTAGGGCGGGTCAGGGGCGTTTTCGCCCCGGATGAACCGCACGACGGCGGGCTGATCGGCCCGCCGTTTCTCGTTTACGCGCCGACTCGCGGCTCAAGCGGCCCGGCGCCTCGGAGACATAACCATGGCAAACGCCTATCCCGGCAAGCGACCGCTTGCCGACAAATACGTGAACGCCCAGCTCGCCGACATTTCGGCGGCCGGTTCAGTGACCGTACCGGTCGCGGGCCAGGGGGCGCTGATCGGCCTGCGGCTTGCCCGCAGCGCGACAACGACAGGTACAGCGGCAATCACCGTCGCGCTGAACGGCACGGCGCTCTCCGGTGCGGTGCTTTCGGTTACCGCCGGCGCTGCCACCGATGTGATCAGCGTTGACGTGCCGCCAGCGGCGGTGAAGGACGGCGACGTGCTTGCCTTCACCTCCAACGGTGGGTCCACCGGCGCATCGACCGGCACCATCACCGCTGTCATCCGGGAGCTCTGAGATGGCGGGCGCGTATCACTACAACGGCGGGCCGTGGCGTCCGTCGACGACCCAGAGCGTCGCCTACACGGCGACCGCCGGCACAATCACCAACGCGGTCGGCGGCCAGACCCGCGTCGTGCGGTTGGTCGCCACCAGTGCCGCCCACATCGCCATCGGCGGATCGCCGACGGCGACCACCGGCGACGTCTACCTGCCTGCCGATACGCCGGAAGCGTTCCTGATCAATCCCGGCGAGAAGGTCTCGGCTGTCCAGGCCTCGGCCGGCGGCACGCTGCACGTCACTGAAATGACCCGCTGATCCATCGCGACAAGGAGCTCACGCAATGAAACTCGAAACCCTGCTCTACGAACTGGCGATGCCGGAGAAGGCGCCGAAACCCAAGCCGGCGAAGCCGGCGAAGGCATCCAAGCCGGAGAAGAAGAAGCCATGCCCGCCGAAGCGTTCCGGTGACAAGGTCGCGACCGCCAAGCGTCCCGGTCGTGTCCACCAGGCGCGCGGCCGCAACGGCAAGTGACCGGCGAAGCGGACGGGGAGATCCGATCGCGGACCCACGTCGACCGCGCCGACGGCACGGTCACCTTCGAACGGGTCCAGGACGTCGGGCCGATCCTCGATGCCAACCGGCAGCTCGAACAGCAACCGCAGCGCGGCGACTTCCGTCACGTCGGGACCGTGCCGAACGTTCTGATCGAGAAGTGGATCAACGAAGAAGGCGCGCCGGTGCTGGCGATGTCGGCGCATGAGTTCGCCCGCTTCATCCGCCGGAAGCTCAACGACCCCGACTACCGATATCTGCGCACCGCGCCCAAGCTGATCGTGTGAGGCCATGGCTCTCTCGACCTACTCCGACCTGAAAGCGGCGATCGCCGACTGGGCGGCCCGCGCCGGGCTGCTCGCCGACGTCACGCCGGATTTCGTCACGCTCACCGAAGGGCTGTTCAACCATGGAGACGAGGAACTCGGCTTCGCGCCGCTGCGCTGTCGGCAGATGGAGACCGCGGCCAATCTCGCTGTCACCGCAGGCGCCGTGGCGCTGCCGTCCGACTTTCTCGAGGTCAGGCGCGTCACTGCCGCAACTAGCCCGGTGCGCGAGCTCTCCTACGCCGAGCCAGGCTGGCTGAAGGAAGCGTACCCGGCCGGGCAGAACGCGGACGCGCCGAAATTCTACACCATCGAGGGGGACACCCTTCGCTCGGTGGCCAACGTCGAGCTGGTCTACTACCGGACGGTTCCCGCGCTTTCAGACGCGAGCCCGACCAACTGGCTGCTGACGACGTTCCCCAACGCGTACCTGTTCGGCGGGCTCCTGCACTACGCGCTCTACCAGATGAACGACGAAGCAACGGCGCGCTATCTCCGGCTGCTGCGCGGCGCGGTGCGCGGTCTGACCCGCAGCGATATGACAGCGCGGGCGGGCGTGTTCGAAAAACGCACGGCAGCGGGGGCGTATTAGGCGATGCAGATTCCGTTTGGGCCATGGCGCCCTGATCCGTATCTGATCGACAGCCAGTTCTCCGCCGAGGCGAAGAATGTCCTGCCGTCGAGCGCTGGGTGGAAGCCGTTTCCGGCGCTCGCCAGCATTACTGATGCTGTCGGGTCCGATGTGAGGGGTGCTTTCAAGGCCCGCACGTCCGATGGCGCGACGGCCATCTTCTGCGGCACGGCGACCAAGTTATTCAAACTGAACGGTACGACGTGGGACGAGGTTACGAGGCTCCTGGGCGGCGGCCCGTCTTTCGAAAACTACAACCTACCGGCCGATAATTACTGGTCGTTCGCGCAGCAGGACAACATCCTCTACGCGGTTCAGGCGGGCGATGTGCCGCAGTTCATCGACGTCGACGGCGGCGCGAATTTCGCGCCGGTCGCCGGGCCTCCGCCCACCGCGCGCTACGTCAAGGCGGTCGGGAACTTCCTGTTCCTGCTCGATCTTACGTCAAACCTGGGAGTGGCCAGCACAGGTCGGATTCAAGCCGCCTGGTCCGGAATGCGCGACTTCGATTTCTGGACGTACGGTGAGAAGTCGTCCGACTTCGCGACGTTCTTCTCCGGCGGTCATGTGATGGGGATGACCTCGAAGCAGACTGGCCTGCTCATTCAGGAGAGCGCCGTCAACCGGTTTCAGCGGGTGAACGATCGCCGTACCTGGGTGTTTGAGAAAGTCGAGGCGGCGCAGGGCACACGGTCGCCGCACTCGATCATCGAGCACCAGGGGACGGCTTACTATTACGGTACGGACGGATTCGTAGCGTCGTCCCCAGGCGCTTTTACCAATGAGGCGGGCGTTGAGTGGGTGGACGAGTGGTTCAAGGAAAACGTCAACATCGCGCGGATCAAGACGGTGATCGGTGCGCTGGATCCGACCCGGCCGCGGTTCTTCTGGCTGTTTCCGTCGGCCGGGAATGACTCATACGTTCTCGACCGCATCATTGGCTTCGACCCACCGACGCAGCAATGGTTCCATGCCGACCTGGATGCCTCGTTCGTCTTCGACGCGGCGACGACAGCGACTACGCTGGAAGGGCTCGGCTCGGCGCCGTTCAACTACACGCTGGAAACGATGCCGATCTCGCTGGACAGCGACATATGGAAGGGTGGCGCGCCAAGACTCGGCGGGTTCACGTCGGATCAAAAGCTTGGGTTTTTCACCGGATCGGCACTCGCGGCGACGCTGCGAACCGGATCAGTCCAACTGGTACCCGGCCGGCGGGCATTCGTGAATGGTTTCCGCCCGACGACCGACGCGCTGAACGTCCACGGCCGTGCTGCAGTGGCGGAAAGATCGCAGGATAGCGTATTGTGGGGCTCTCAGTCGTCATTGACTGCGGAAGGCCTGATCCCGATGCGCGCATCGGGTCGGTACCATCAATTTGAGTGCTCCATTCCCGCGAACGAGTTGTGGAACGATATCCGCAACATCGGCCTGACTGCCGATGACCTCAAGCAGCATGGGACGCAGTGAATGGCGGCCGTCTTTCCGAAATCCGATTATCGTACGGTCGAACCGACGGTTCTCCCGAACTCAAACAAGACGACGTGCTTCACCGTCGGTGATGAGGGCGACGACTGGGCCGACGTGATCGGCATCATGATCACCGGTGCGGGAACTGCGAAGGTTCACGTCAAGCTCAGAGCCAGCGGCGTCGAATGCGAACTGAACGATGACGTAATGGTCGCAGCCGGGTGGCCGCACACGATCGAGGGCTTCCCGCTGCATCTCGAAGCCGGCGGCACCATCAGCGTGGAAGGCGAGCCGAGCCAGGTCGTGTGGATCAGCCTGCACCGCGGCCAACGAGATGCCGGCGATCGGTAGAGCGCGAAGCTTTGACACTCGCCGTCGGCGTTGATCCGCAAGGCGAAACAACTCCCGAGTAGACGCACAGGCAAAGGTGAAAGCCCGATGGGGACTTCCGAAAACGTTCAGACGTGGTCGAAAACCGCAGGTGATAACGACGACGTGGACATCGGCATCAACTGGGCCGAGGGCCAGGACCCGGGAACGGTCAACAATTCAGCCCGCGGCATGATGGCGGCGACGGCGAAGTATGTGGACGACCGGGACGGCGGGTTGGTGGCCATTCACACGCCGGACGTCAATACGCTGACACTCAGCACGAACCAGAACCTCGAAGCGTCGCATATCACGGCAGGTCTTACGCTGGCGTTCCGGGTCGGCAGCACAAACACAGGCGCTGCTACGCTCAACCCGGACGGTAAGGGTGCTGTTGCCATCGTCGACCAGAGCGGAAACGCGCTGACCGGAGGCGAACTGGTCGCCGGGTCAATGGCGACGGTCATGTACAACTCCAATACGTCGAACTGGCGGTTGGTGAGTGCCGTCGGGGTTCCGGAAGCAGTTCGTTTGGCCGCCGGGAGCGTATCAAATGCGCCTCAGCTCGATATCGTTCTCGCCAGCCACACCGCCTATCGTGGTATCAAATTTGTTCTGACTGGTCTTCATCCGGCGGTCAATGGAGTCGACTTATGGGCAAGATTTTCAAGTGATGGCGGTGCAACTTTTGATAGTGGCTCGGTCGATTATCAATATAACGTAAAATACCTGTTCGATAATGGCACGGACTATGATCTTCCATCGGCGGCCGGCGATACAAAACTCCGTTTAACAAATTCAAACAATAATGGAACCTCAGATAGTGCCGACCTAACAATTGAGATCCATAATCATTCATCTATAACTGCGAAGACAAATATGTTATGGCAAGGGGCGTATGGATCATCGATTCAATACGGATACGTTATGGGTGGAGGTAGGCGAGCTGCCGCCGAAAATACCAATGCGATACGATTTATGTTCTCGTCGGGCAACATCTCGGCTTGTAGCTTTGCTGTCTACGGCCAGATGTAGGTAGCTACGGCCAGATGTAGGTAGCTAAAGCCCGGCTGTGGGAGATGAAGAAGCTCGCCTCGTTCCCCCATAGCGAGGAGGACGAGGCGTGGCCGGCTCTCAGGCCGTACTTCGAGCGCATCCCCCAGCGCCTCGATGACGCCATCACCCTGGAGACCATTCTCATCCGGGTGCGGGAGGGGCGGATGTTGCTGTGGGCGATTATCGAGGACGGGGCGCTGGTCGGAGCGGCGGCGACCAGTGAGCACGGCGATGATGACGGCGGGTATGTGTTGGTCGATGCACTCGCCGGCGACGGCTTCACACGGTGGGGGCGCGACGTCCTGGACGATTTCGAACAACGGGTGATGGCCCGCGGCTTCGACCGCTTGCGCCTCGGCGCCGGGCGGCCGGGCTGGCGGCGTCTGCTCGCACCGCGCGGCTACACGATCACCGAAGACGGACAACTGGAAAAGAGATTGAGCAATGGGATCAGCGACACAACCGGGTAACCAGATCGTCGGCGGTGACGGGCCATTCTTTGAGGGCAAGGTCCGCCACGGCGCGAAAGAGGCCAAGCGTCTTTACGACAAAGGCAAGGGCTTCAAGCCGTACGGCGGCAAGTGGCACATCAACGAGTCCGACGCCACCAATCGCGCGCTCAACAAGATGTCCGGAACCGCGAAGGAGAAGCACCGACTCGGGAACGCGTCGATGGATGTGGCACAAGGGCTGATGAAGGGGCGGTACAATCCCTCCAAGCGCGGTTACAAAGACCTGCTTCGCAACACCTCCAACCGGGCATTCGAGAGCGTCGTCGATACCCAGGCCGGCAAGCTCGGCGATGATATCTCCCGGCAGTTTGGCGGCGCCGGGTTTGGCTCCGCTGCCCACTCCGGCACGCTCGCCGACCAGATCGGCGACTTCCGCAACCAGATGGTTTCCGACAACTGGCACCAGAACAACGCCATGCAGCGCGGCCTCCTCAGCGACATCACCGGAGTCGAGCAGATGGGTGTGCAGAACCGGATGGCGGGGATGAACGCGGCGCCGGGTGTCTATGACTTCCAGTATGCGCCGCACGAGCGCCTGGCGCAGGTCGGTGCAGCCCGCGAAGGCTACGACGCGGCCAAGCTGCAGGGGCAAATGAACAAATACAACGCCAAACAGATGGCGCCCCACCAGCAACTCGGCACCTACATGGCCCATGTCGGCGGCGGCGGCTTCTACGGCAACAATGCCCCCACCGTCTCCGCCTCGGGCAACCCTTGGGGGCAGGGCGGTGGCGGCGGTGCCGACATCAACGCGCTGCTCGGCCAGTTGCTGGGGCGGTAGGGCTGTGTCGGCTCAGCATCGCTGCCGGCAATGCCGAACCCCGCGCGTCCCCATCGGATAAACATGATGACGCTCCTCGGTGATCTGAAATCATCACAAGCTGGGTTGCTTGGACGCGGCGCCAACACCTCCCCATCGGGCTCGTACATGATGGACCTGGTCGGCGCCTATTTCGATCCGATGTATTCGGGCTCGCATCAATTCTTCTATCGCCCGAGCGTTGGAGGGCAGCTCCACGCCCGTCCCGGGAGGGGTGTGCCGATTGGTCCGCCGGGCCATGGCGTGATGGAAGCGTTGTTGTCCAACCCCGGGCTGATGAAGCAGGCCGGACTGACGCCCAGGAAACTGAAGGACGCTTCAAGTTCCGTTCACGCGATCTTCAAGCCGTATTACTGAACGACGACAAGGCCGCATTACCTGGACAATCCGTTCCCACCGAGGCAGCGAGCGATGAATCGCAGCTATCTGGCTCAACCGGCGACACTTCTCGGCACTGTGAGCCGACCGAAGCCCGGCCTCCTTCGCTACGACGTTGTTGCCCGTCCGACACCGCGGTCGCCCGGACGGCCTGTCAGGGGCAGGTCGGCGCCGGTGGCCGATGGCATTCGCGGTTCGGTCGTGTACCCCGGATTGCTCGAACTCACTGAGTTGTTTCGTGTGCTCCACAGCAGAGCTGGTGAACCATCCCGCGATGTCATCAAGCAACGACGGGTGCGCCCCGGTGGTCAACGGGCGCAGCACGCTCCGAACCGCGACGGGTTCAGGGATGCTTCGCGGAGCAGCGGCGCATTGGAGCTGAGGCATAGACCCGATGGTACCGGTGGGCCGACCGACGCGGCTTCGTTCGCTAACCACTACCGCCCGCTGGGCGCCCGGCATCCGCCCGGGGCCCATCTGATGACGGATTTGCTTCTGGGCGGCTGGTTGGCGCCCAATGTCAACAATCCAGCATTTGATGGCTACCAGGAGGCGCTGTTCCGCCGATTGGTGACGTGATGGCACTGCTTGGTGATGTGGGGAGAAGCGGGCTTCTCGGATACGGATCGGAGCTGTCCGCCGGCGATATCCCGCCGATACGGAGAGACCCCGGTCGCGTAAGCGGGGCGAATCTGACCATCGGCGGCCTTCCGGCCACCGGGGGCAATCCCTTTTTCTTTCAGAAGATGCCTGTCGAGTGGCTGCCTAGCATAAACCCGGGCCAGAGAGGCGACCTAATGTTTTTCATGCGCCCTGGAGTTCCCGGCGGCGGGGTGGATATCCTGTACCAGCCAGCGAAGGGCCCAGCCGGATGGATTGTCGAATAGCCCTGGCGCTGACCGAGCGCTGGGCGCGGGCGTGGGACTAATTGGCTCGATCGCATTCCCATGTTGGTGCCGGGCAACAGCTAGGCAGGTGACGTGATGGGGCTTCTTGGAGCAGAAAAACGTGGCGGCTTGCTTGGTACCATCGGTGACGGCGGCGATGTGTCGGGCTGGTACGATCCCCTGCGAACCCCGGTTACGAGTGGCGGCTGGCCCGCCGGGCAAGGTTACGTGTCTTTCGATCTCCCGTATCTCGGCGGAACCGCAGGCGGTTTTCCCTACGAGATGCTGGCGAACGCCGTGGGCATGAACCGGCTGATGAGTATCGTGGGCCCAAGGCAGCGGCATTTTCGCGTGCGCCATACAAGGCCCGGCGCTCCCATCCCGAGTGGTGCTGGCGTCACCCCGGTGTCGAGTACCGTCCATCAGCGACGCGCGTGAGCGTGCTGTCGCGAGCAATCAATCGACGTCCCCAACTATTGGGGCGGATGTTTCCGTGTCTCGATCAGGGGCAGCGGCAGGTGCTCATGCCGCCGTGAATGATTACGACGGAAGCCGGCAGTCAGCGCCCTATTGGTCAATTTGCTCGGCGGGTTTCCAGACCCGGGCACATCTATGCTCGGCTCAGCAGACGCTCGCGAGGCGCCGCCCGCGATGCTCTCGAACTTGCAACAGGTGACGTGATGGCACTTCTCGGAGCAGAGAAACGTGGCGGCTTGCTCGGGGACATCGGTGACGGCGGCGATGTGCCGGGCTGGTACGATCCTATGCGTTCTCCGGTTACGAGCAGCAAGAAGCCTGTCGAGCTGGGTACCGAGACGGGTTATGAGTTGCCGGAATGGTACGATCCGTACCGGGCTCCGCTGCCCGTTGGCTATGACCAAGGTCAGGTACGTCTAGGCCCTGCTAATTATTGGGGTATGTTGCGGTTGGGGCATGTGCCGCCCTTCGTTATCGACGGCAAGGTTGCGAAGCGAATCGACTGGGCGGCGACGTTCGCAGAGACGTTGGGGCACCTCTATGGGGGCTCGGCCATAAATGCCGGCCCCGATGGCTCTGTTCCCGCAGGCCTGCACCGTGCGAAGGCACCCAACAAGGCGAAGACGGGACGGTCAAGTGCATCGACCTACACGCCTGTTCCAACCGCTCACCCGCCGCCCAGCGGCCAGACGGGTACCGTGTTTGAACCGGCCCGTGGACCGACGCGCGGCTTCCCGTCACGCGGTCCTATTGTTTTCCTCTGAGGACATGTTCCGGACAGGGCAGGTGACGTGATGGCGCTTCTTGGTGAACAAAAAAGCGTAGGTCTGCTTGGTGACTACGAGCAAAGGCCGGCTGACCCGTATCTGATGGACATCCTTGGCGCGTACTTTGACCCGCGATATGCCGGCCCGCGGCAGTTCTTCAGTCGGTCAAGCGGGACCCCAATTGCTCCCCAGGGCGTCGGCCTCATGGAGATCCTGTTCAACAGTCCCGACTTCGCCGAACAGTCTCGGTTCACGTCCAAACAGGCCGACCGATACGCCGATTTCCTCCACTACCTTTTCAAGCCGCGCAGGAAGAACGCCGACATGCCCGGCGGTCCCTTCGTCAGCTACTACTGAGGTCGTTTCGTGTATCGCAAAACCGGCGGAACAGTTGTGCAGGTGACGCCCGGGCTGCTCGGACCGATGCGGGCGCGGGAAGGTGGCCCGGCGGCTCCACTCCAGCGGGCGGAGACGTCTACAAGCCGTTGACGCCTCGCAATGCGTGGGAGGCTCCGTTTGTGCTTTCGGCGGACCAGCCGACGGTTCAGTTCAGCGGCACGCCGAAACGCAAGATGTTCCCGCTGAGCCACGACAACATCGATGCGCTGTTCGGGCCGCCGGTTTCACGGGCGCCGGGCGGACGCATCCGCGGCTGAGAGCGGGCACCGACGATCAACCGGACCAGCAACGCGCACGCTCTCTCGGGCAGGTGTTTCTCAGCGTCACGGCGGTTCGCTTTTCGCTATCGGAGGTACGTGATGGCAAGATCCGGGACTCTCAACCATCCGCTCCTTGCCCCCGATCCCTCGCTTCTCGGCGGCGCGCCGCATGGGTTGCTGGGCGACGTCGGGACGGGCGGGTTTATCGACGCCTATCGGCAGGGTCTGGCCGAGGCGAATCCCTTCTCGGACGATTACAAGCCCTGGACCTATGCGGGATACCAGCTCACGCCTCAGGCGCAGATGTTCTTGCTGCGCAATCTATTGGTTCAGAATTTTCCGGGTTGGGGTGTGACGGGGCGGTAGCCGGTGGGTGGGCCGTCCACCAGAAGCGCAAAATACGACCACCTCCAAAAACCTAGTCGACAAGACTTCGGACGACCGGCAACCGCGGCGGTTCTCCACGATGCTTTCCAACACTAAACCAAATCTGGATGCATGAAGATGGCTCAGAACGAAACGATCGGCGGCTTCAGCGACACCGAGCTTGATGCGATCGGCGCATATCTTCCAGACTTGCTTCGTGTCCCGGGTATGTCTCCATCAGAGCTGACGGCGTTTCGCCGACGCGTCCAACAGGATCAGAACTCGTTCAGTCGCCAGTTTGTCCAAGGCCTGATTTCTGATGTCGTGGACGGCTCAGTCACGACGGATGACATTCTTGGTGTAGAGGTTCTGTTGCCCCGGTCGCCGGGGGAACCATCAGCGCCACCCGATATCGAAAAATACAAGCCGCATCTCGAGGAAGCGGGCGAAATGTCGGCGGACGAATTGATTCAGAAGTTTCAGATCTTTGACCGCGATCCGTCGCCTGCGACACGGGATTTACTCAAATACTTGACATTGGGAGTGGTGGACGGGTCGGTGACTCCTGAAGACATCGACGAGCGTTTTCCGACACCCGTTCCGCTGCCGCGTCTTCGGCCGGATTCGCCTTTGCCGAGCCCCCGGCCGGACGTGGACTTTCGTGACCCTGTCCAAAGAGCGATCGAAGAGCTTCCCGGCCCCATCAATATCGACCAGCACAGGGCAGGGCTGAAAGATATTCAGAGGATGCCTCCGGAGGCCTTTCGCTCGTTTGTTCAAACCTTTGATGACGAACCGAACCCCGCCAATCTCAATGTACTCAGGCATATGGCGTACGGGATCAGGGACGGGAAGTATCGTTACGAGGACCTCGGTGACCACTATCCAATAGCAGTCCCATTGCCACGCCCCCGGCCGACGCGAAACTATTTTGCCCTGGGCGATCCGCCTGCCGGGATATCGAACGAGGCGATCGATGAGGCCATCAACGAAAGAGAAAATGCCCGGGCGGATCTGGCGGCTCTTTCTGAGCTCGATGAGCGAAATCGCAAGCTTCTGACTTGGAGATATCCCGATTTATCGGAGGGGGATATAGGGCTTCTTGTGACGAAGAAACAGTTTGCGGCTGGGGCAGCTCGGCTAAAGGCCGCGGAAGATACACTTGCTCGCTACAACATGGGCGTATTGGAATCCAGCGATGAGCTTCTTGCCAAGGCCAAGGAACTCTATGCTCTCGCTCCGGATGCTGTTCCGTTTCAAAGCAATGCGGTGTTTGAAACCGCCAAAGGCGTGGGCCGAGGTTTGGGCGTAAAACTCGGCAACATGATGATACATACCTCAGCTTCGCTGGGGAACCGCACGATGACGCAAGATCGTTTCATCGAGCAAATCAAGCAAGTACCCGAAATGTCCGACGAGGAGTTTTGGGACCTTCGCATGAACGTGATCGACGCTCTAGAGCGTGAACCAAACCCAGATTGGGAGTTACTCTTCCAGATTGACTCCCTTAGAGAAGGGGCGGGGACCGTGGAGGAAATCTTCCCAGACCCGAAGCCACTAAAAGACAGATGGGGTGTCAGACGGGGAGTCGAGGTTCGTGACGCGGCACAAGAGTGGTTAGCGCCCGCGGAGGGGTGGGAGGACTCTTGGGTCAGCTACCTAAGCAACGTTGTCGGCTCGGAGATTGGTCGCGGAGGGCCGCTCTTGGGGCTCATCGTCGGCGGCTTTGCAGGCTCCGGAGGACAGATATACGATGGGCTCAAGGCTAACGAGGCGGCAATAGACTCTGGCGGGCAGGTCTTATCGGATGATCAAATCCGAGATCGTGCGCGGCCGGCTGGTATCATAGGTACCCTACCAACATTTGTTGATTTGCTCGCCCCGGACGTGGGCTCGTCTGGGCGCCGGAAGTGGTGGAAACCATTCGCCGAAGTCGGGCGCGAAGTCGTCTTTAGCGGCATTGGAGGCGCTACCGAGGCGAAACTCCAGGAGATGATCTACGGCTCGGAACCAGTCGAAAGCGCTGGCGATGCCGCTTTGGAAAGCGGCACCGGGGCGGGCATTGTTACTGGGGTCGAAGAAGGAGCAAAAGCAGCAAGGGACTTTCTGTCCAAGCGACGCCGAAGTGGGACAAATTCCTCGACACCTCCGCCGGGCGAAGGCGGGCCGCTGACGCGCGATGAAGGCTACCGATACCTTCAGCACGGTGGAGAGAGCACTGAAATCGAGCCCTGGGATCTGGGGCTAGATCGGCCCGCGGGGCAGCCAGCGCCCAACGTGCCGCCCTTGACGGTTCCTGCCGACCCATCCGGCGGCCCGGTCTTTGCGCCGGGGGGGCTCGGAGATCGTTCGGATTCGCGATTTGACGACGTCTACCCCCAGAACGCTGGCCGCGGAGGGGTGCGCTTTGCGCCGAGTTCGGGATTGGGGGGAACTGCGCCGGCGTCAGGATCGCTTGGGCTTTACGTGCCCAAGGCGGAGCCGGCCGGTGCCATCCGCGTCGCGTCCGCGTCGCCGGACGATGCCGCCCGGTTGGCAGCAGCTGCGGGCTTTGGTTCGACCCAGCCGCAGCCCGTGTCGTCAGCATGGACCCAGTCGAATCCGCTGTTTCCGGACGGTGGTGGCTCTGGTGCTGGCTGGTCGGCTTCGATGGCCTCGGAGTCGCCCGCTTCAGGCGGCCGGGTGGCGTCAACTGGATCTGGAGCGATGCATCCGGCGCTCAATCCGTCGACCACAGTGCAGCAGGCTCCCCCGGCGCCTTCCCATAGCCGCCCGACGGAGGCGACGGCACCGGCACCGGCACCAGGAACGCACCCCAATGCCCCGCATCCCCATGCACCGGCTAGTGGCGCGGCGACCAACCCATTCACACAGGCGGTGCGGAATTTGGTCGACGCCACCATGCAGGTCGCCGAGATGGGAAGCCTTGCAAGCGGGATCGGCAGCGCGCTCGGGTCTTCTCTTGGCGGGCCGATCGGCAGTGCGCTCGGGTCTTCCCTTGGCGGTGCGGGCGGGTCGTTCGGCAGCGCCTTCGGGTCTTCATTTGGTGGCGGCGCCGGGCCGTTTGGCAGAGCGCCGACCACCGGGGGGCCGATGGGCTCACCGGGGATGACGGGAAGCGTTTCCGGTTCAGGACCGTACAACAGCTCGACTGGCAGCGACTATGTTCAGTCGCAAAACTTCCAGTCGGCCAATTTTGATTCCACCAGTGGTGGTTCAAACTACGACTACTTCACCGATCCGGACTCCGGCACCGGCGGCTATGTCGACAACCAAGGCGACGTCCACACCTACGACATCTGACACAGAGGTTACGTGATGGCGCTTCTTGGAAATCGGAGCGGTGCTGGGCTGTTTGGCGGCTCAACGTCGCCGCGCTTCGCTCCCGCCGGATGGAGGCCGGGCTATACGTGGAAGGGCCCGGAAATAGGCGTGCCGTACATCGCGCCGGGCTCATCCGGGTACGATTGGCCCGGTGCGCGGCCAACGACGGAGTGGGTCGAGGCACTCGCAATCCCGAACTCTCCTTACTCCGCCCAAGAGCACGCCCCCGACGTGCCCGCCGTTTTCGATGCGACGACGGGCGAACGACTGGCGCCGATGGGAGCAGTCGACGTGTTCGAGTGGATGTGGCGGCTGGGCTACCGCGAACCCAATGTTGTCTCCGCCCCCTTCTACAGCCAGCCCCCCGGGCCACTCCGATGACGGCCCGCGTGAAGCTCAACGTCAGTGCGTTCGCGCGAACGTTTCTCGACGATGCCGATGCTGCCGCGGTGCGATCGACCCTCGGTGTCGCGGCGCTTGGCGTGCTCAACAATGTCCAGGTGCTCGCCGGCTCCGGCACGCTCACCTTCACCGCCGGAACCACAAAACACCTGACCATCCTCACCGGCGGTGGTGGAGGTGGTGGCGGTGCCGGTGACGTGAATCAGAACGTCGGTGCCGGTGGCGGCGGCGGGGCAACGGCATTCGTTGTTTCCAGTGACCTGACTTCCCGGACCTACGGCACTGGAGCCGGCGGCGGCGGTGGCGGGTCCGGCGGCGGCAACGGGAGCAGCGGCGGCCAGACTTTCATCACCGGCTTGGCCACGGCCAATGGCGGCGGCGGCGGCGATGGATCGGACCAGTCCAATTGTGATGGTGGGGCTGGAGCGGATGTGACGACGGGCGCGTTGTGGACAGTCGCTGGGAACGGCGGCCAGGGCGTTAGGCAAGGTAGTCCGTCTGCGGGCGGTGCAGGCGGTGGAAGTTTCTGGTGCGGCGGAGCGTTGGGTAGAGGTTCTGCTGGCAACGGGTCCAATGCGAAGGCCTATGGCGGCGGCGGTGGTGGTCCACGCCGGTCGAGCGGGGTCAACCGACCTGGCGGCGATGGCAGTGACGGCATCATCGTCGTCCTGGAGTTCCGATGAGACGAGTGTTTGCGCAGGTTATCGACAATGAAGTCGTGAACCGGATCGTTGTACGCGGCGATTTGCCGGAGGACTGGCCGGATCGGGATCAGTGGATGCCTGCCGACGATACGATGCAGATCGGGGCGAGGCGTGAGATGGACGGTGTGTTCACGATGCCGGTCAAGTCACGCGATCCGCAACGGGACGCAGAGGCAGCCGAGGAGCGGGACCGCGCCATGCTGATGGAGGCGATGCTCGAGGATTTCGCACGCCACCGGGCAGGGGACGGGACGGCCGACGCGGCGGTGCGAAGCGCGGCGACCCGCCATGTGACGCGGCGCGTAAACGAACGCAGTCCATAGGCTCGCCGACCGCACGGACAGGTACGGTGAGGGTGGGCCGGCCCCGAACGCCGCACAGTAAGGCGATACCACCGTTCGGAGTTTCGCGGCCGCGCGGCTTGGCCGGTGCTGCCTTTTTTATCGTCCGGTTACCTCGTCACATGCCGGCCTGCGAACAGTGGTCGCAGGCCTGACACCGCTGGCCCGGTGAAAGCCCTCGTAGCGGCGCTTCAGCGCCGCTTTTTCGTTCAGGAGGTACGATGTTGAACCGCAAAGCGTTCTTCGATGCCGTCCGGCAAGCGCCCTTTCCCGGGCGCCTGAGCCAAGGACAAGTCGACGGCATGAATGCAATCCTGTCGGAATGGGATGCCCGAGGCCTCACCGACTTGCGGCATCTCGCCTACATGCTGGCCACAGCGTTCCATGAAACCGCTCGGAAGATGCAGCCCATCAACGAGTACGGTGGGGCCGCCTACTTCCGTCGGATGTACGACATTCGCGGTTCGCGCCCTCACGTTGCCCGATCCCTCGGCAATACCGTGCCCGGCGATGGCGTCAAGTTCCACGGTCGCGGGTATGTCCAGCTCACGGGTCGCGCGAACTATCGGAAGGCCAGCCAGAAGCTGGGCGTCGACTTCATCGCCGATCCCGATCGGGTGATGGAGCCCCGCCTTGCCGCGACGATCATGTTCGTCGGTATGGAGGAAGGCTGGTTCACCGGTAAGAAGCTATCCGACTACATCAACGATCGGCGGGTCGATTACCGCAACGCGCGCCGGATCATCAACGGACTCGACCGAGCGTCGACGATCGCCGGCTACGCCGAGGCGTTTCACGGTGCGCTGATGAAAGCGGCTGTTGCCGGCACACCGACGCAGCCGCGGAAGCCGCTCACGCTGCCCGATGATCAACCGCCAACCGACAAGCCAAAGCCCGACTCGTCGTTGACCGGGGCGCCTGCGCAGGTCGCATTCGCGCTCGTCGTTCTCGTCGTGATCGCGGTCGGCCTCAAGGCGTTCGGCGTCATCTGACCAGCTTCAAGAAGGAACTGCATCATGCTGAGTCTGCTCGTCGGCGCTTTGGCCGACGTCTTCTCCACCCGTGCCCTCAAGGGCCACGCAGCCGGCCTCGCGACGGCGCTCGCGGTCTCCGGCGACCGCGCCGTTGACGCCTTCGCCACGGGCTTTGCGGACGGCTTCCTCCCCCATTTGACGTCGTTAGGAGTCACCGTGGGAGCTTACGCCGGTGGGTATCTGGTCACTTGGCTTACGCCCAACAAAGGTGACTGAACCCGCGATGACCGGCGCATCTCGGCCCAAGGAAAGAACTGACGCGATCAACGGATGGCATCTCGACAAACGTGTGCCCCTGGCGATGATCTTCGCCATCGTCATCCAGACCATCGGCATCGTTGCCTTTGTCGCGCAGCTCGAAAACCGCGTCTCTCATCTTGAGGAGAACGATGCTCGGGCCGCGTCCATGGATCTCTCCGGTCGGATCATCCGGGTCGAGACCCAACTTCATGGCTTGAACGAGACGACCGATCGGATCGAGCGCAAGGTCGACAGCCTGATCGATCGCGCGGGGCGGTAGACGGACGTACCACCTGAAAGGAACGAATCATGTTCACCCGCACCATTCTGGCCGCGGCCGCTTTGCTCTGCCTGTCTGTGTCTTTGAGCGTAGCTCAACCACCCAGCGAAGGCTTCCATGGTCATATCGTCAACCGGCCGGTCCTACACTGTTGGACCGAGCCCGACGTGCGAGAGTTAGTCGGTGAGTACCAAGCCGATTTCGATGCCGGCTTTGCCCTGTTCAAGACGAAGCACGCTGCCGGCCGTTGCGGGATCATTCGACGCCTGGGACCAGTGCGTGTCAGCGATGTCGAACTGATGGGGCCGGTCGACCTCGGTAAGGGTAAGCGCGCGGTGCTTTGGATTGTTAAGGTCAGCAACGGCGCGAAACAAACATGGATCGTTTACGACGAACCGGCACCTGATACACTCGCTTAGATTTTTGTAGCGGCGATCGTCGTTCTTCGGTGGCCGATTCTCCACCTCACAATAATGTTATTGGCCCCCGACTTCGTTCACGAAGTCGGGGGCCGTTTTTCGTTTCGGTTGTATCACATAGGTGCCGACCTCAATCATCCGGAGCAAGGCGTATATTGCCGGCGGGAAGCAGGGAATCGCGTATTTCTAGAGAATTTTAGACGAGTAAGCACCCGGTCAGTTGGTTCGATCCGGTCGTTTGTTCACTCATGGGCGTATTCAATCAAGGGGTGCAATAGCTGATGTCAAAAGGTCGACCTTTCCGAGGTTATACTGTGAACAAACAGCGATCATTAACATCGTTTCAGACATTAATAAACTTTTAGGACAATTCATCACGTACCTGCGTTATACGGCCTCCCCAATGGGCTGAGATCTTTTTTGTTGTGCGGATAGGCTGTGCTGAGTCAGGCGCAGACCCGCAACAGTTCGATCTGCCTAAGTCTAGTTCGTCCCAATCCGGCCTTTCTGATGAAAGTCCGGAAGCGATGAACGCTGGCCAAAAAGGGGTCGACATTACGATGGCTGTGACAACTAACAAATCCGACTATTCGCCAGGTGAATATGCGACGATTACGGGTAGTGTCAGCAACGGCGGCGCTCTCCGCCTGCAGGTGTCTCACGTAGATGGGCCTGGTACAGATGGCATCTTCGGTACAGGCGACGACTACCTGGATGCCGGCCTGAACGCTGCGAGCAGTGATCACAGTCTTTTCGTTGTTGTCGATGGCGGCTGGGGTGATCTCGATGGCGAGGTCAATGGCCAGATCACCGTCGAATGGTATGTGAACCCGGACGACTCGCTCGGTGAACGGTTCCTCGTTGAGGCGCAGGAAGTCGAGGCGGGCGCCGACGGAACCTTGGGTACCTCTGACGATATCGACGTTGGCGAGGCGAGCTTCGCGACTTTCACCGACAGCCTGCCGGATCCGATCCAGACCTACTACATCCCGATGCCGGAATCGGCGCTGTTCACCAGTTTCGACACCATCAACTCCAATGCCTCCGGGAACGTCACGACGCTGATCGGAATCAGTATCGCGGCGCCGGGGACCATCATCTACTACGATCATTGGGAGGACGGTTACGAGCCCGATATCACCAACCCCACGCCGGGTGGCACGACGGAGATTTGGGGCGACGGCGATACAAGCAACGGCGAAGCCCCCGGGATCGCGGGCGATGTCTTCGTTGGCGGCGAAACCATCATTCTGGAGAATGTTGTCCTCTCCGGCGTGGTCGATGACTACGATGGTGGCGACCGCATCGAAGCATCCTTTCCGATTGCCATAACCCGCGCAGCCTATCCGGAAACCCCGGGGTCGCTCCTTGCCGGTGCAGTCGAAGTCTTGAGCACTGACGATTGGGGAACCGAGTACATTGTGCCGGTTGGCGAAGACACGCCGGACAGCAGCGGCACGCAACCGTTTGACTACGCCGCCATCTACGTCATGGCCGGCAGCGACGACACTGAAGTTATGCTCAACGGTGTCCTACAGGCAACGCTCGATCAGGGTGAGAGCCTGGTGATCAACTCGGTCAATCAGGGCGACGTGATTACCGCCGAAAATGCCATCACTGATGAGCCACAGGAGATCCAGGTCCAGCTCGTCACCGGTGATCCTGGCTCAACCTACGAAATGCGGTGGTACTCGCTGACGCCAAGCGATGAGTGGACCGACGACTACTACGCGCCGTTCGCCGAAGAGGCGGGACCCACCGGTTTCTGGTTCTACAATCCGAACGAGTCGGAAATCACGATCAACTATGGGATCGAGGGCAACGCCAACGCTGGAAGTTTCGATGTCGCCGGCAAATCCTCCAAGTTCATCGAGATCGGTAACAGCGACGGCGACAATATCGACCTGGATGGCATCACCGGCATGCGCTTCTTCGCCGACGAGGGCGAAGAGTTCTTCGCGTTGTCACAGATCGACACTGACGGCGGCGGTGCGATCTACGATTGGGGTTATCCGCTCATCCCATCCAATCAGTTGACCTCGCAGGCGCTGATCGGGCTCGGATACGGCACGACAGACAATGATGGAACCGCCGCCAGAAGCGTCGTCTGGGTGACCCCGGTTGCAGCCGCGACCATCACCGTTGACTACAATGGCGATGGTAGTTTCGTGCAGACGTTTGACCTCAATGCCCTCGAGAGCCTGCAGCTCATCGATCCCAATGATCAGGATATGTCGGGGGCGCTGATTACCGCAGTGTCCAATGAGCCAGATACATTGGGCGAACCGGTGAACATCGCCGTGGCCTGGGGACAGAATCCGGCGCTGTCCTTCTCGGGTGACGACGACGCGCTGGATCTCGGGACGGTCGTTCCGGCACTGCCCGACATCACGGCCCAGAAAAATGCTTCGCTGTTCATCGACAACGACCAGGACGGCAAATTCGATCCTGGCGATACGATTGAGTACACGATCACGGTTCTCAATATCTCACCCGTCGACATTGGCGCCGGTGGCTACAACATCGTCGACTTCATCACGCCGCTCCTCGACAACGCGATCTACGATCCGAACCTCGGCCACAAGGTGACCTACACCTATGTGACCGATCCCGGCGACGACAAAGAGTACGGAACCACGGATGACAAGACGGAGACGATCACGATCCCGGACAATTTCGGTGTCGACGGGACGGACTTCCCACTAGACGGTGACGGTTACGACAGCACGGACGAACTCTCGGGCAACAGCGAGGTCGAGGGCATCCGGGGCGAGAGCCACACCTTCACCTTCCAGGTGAAGATCAAGAATTTCGAGGAACTCGAGCCGGGTACAAAGAATCTCGTCAATACCGGCGAATTGCGGATCAACGACGAGACCTATGAAGAGCTCGAGGCGACCGTACCGCTCGATTTCGAGGCAAAGATCGAGATCGAAAAGGCAACAAACGGTTCGGACGCCGACACTCCGACAGGCCCTGAGATCACCGTTGGCGGCGACGTGGTCTGGACCTATTTCGTCAAGAATACCGGCAACGTTCTCCTGACCGACATCCTGGTCACCGACTCCGACAATGACGTGGACCCGATCGCGGTTGTCGGAAATGAAGGCTTCAACGTCGGCGATATCGACAAAGACGGCATCCTCGACTTTGATGAGGAGTGGGAGTACGAGGCCAAGGGTATCGCCGAGGAGGGGCCGTACAGCAACATCGGTACGGCAACCGGCAAAGCGGTCTACGAGCCTGAGGACGGTGAAGATCCTGTTCCGGTGGAGGGGGTGGAGGATCCGAAGGATACCGATCCGAGCCACTACATCGGCAAGGCGCCGCCACCCGTACCGTCATACGATATCATTAAGACAGTGCTGAACGTCGGCAATGACGGCCCGGATGGCGTCGCCGACGAAGCGGGTGACGTGATCGAGTACCAGATCGATGTCGTCAACACCGGTCAGGTCGCCATCACCGACGTCGTGCTCACGGACGATCTGCTGCAGGGCGAAAATGGCGAGTTGGACGACGACCCAACCGGCGACAACAACGTGAACGGCATTCTCGACGTCGGGGAAACGTGGACCTATCTCGGCCAGTACACTGTCCAGCAGGTCGACCTGGATACGAAGGGTGACTCGGCGGATGGCGGTGACAATGAGGATGGCGATATCGACAACATCGCCATCGTGACCGGCAAGACCCCCGACGGCGATCTGCCGCCCAAGTCCGATCATGAGGATGTGCCACTCGTCTACAACCCGGCGGCGACGATCGACAAGACGGTGCTCGATGTTGGTGGGAAGGGACCGAACGGTATCGCCGACCTTGCCGATATCATCACCTATCAGATCGTGGTGGAGAACACCGGCAACATCACCATCGACGACTGGATGCTGAAGGACGACCTGCTGCAGAACGATGCGAACGGCGATCTCGGCGACTTGGTCGAGTCAGGCGGTGATCCGGCGCTCAACGACAATGGCATCCTCGACGTCGGCGAGACCTTCACCTGGATCGGTACCTACGAAGTCCAGCAGTCGGACATCGATGACCAGGGTGGTGGCGACGGCGACATCGACAACAAGGCGATCTTCTGGAGCCCGGCCGGGGACATCAAGGACAAGGTCGAAACGCCGCTCCACTATTGCCCGAAGATCGAGGTCGACAAAGAGGTGCTTGACGTCGCTGGGCAGGGACCGAAAGGATCGGTCGAGAACGTCGGTGACGTGATCACCTATCAGATCACGATGCACAATTCGGGGAATGCGACCGCCTTTGATGCCATCATCAAGGACAAGATGCTGGTACCGCCGAACGGCGAACTCGGCGAAGTCGTCGAGACCGGTGGAACCGGAACCAATAACGACGGCCACCTCGATCCCAATGAGACCTGGACCGTGATCGGCACCTACACGGTGACAGAGGAAGATCTCAACACCAACGGCGGTGGTGACGGCGACATCGACAACACTGGCATTGGCTGGACCGATTTCGGGGATGTTTTCGACTCGGTGTCGACCGACATCGGAGGTGGCGTCAAAATCAAGGGCACCAAAAAGGCCGACAAAATCGACAAGAACAACGGGGTCGACGGCAAGTTCGCTACGGATCTGGGCGATCAGATCTTCGGCAGGAAGGGCAACGACAAAATCAAGGCCCTTGCCGGGAACGACTGGATTTCCGGCGGCGAAGGCAAAGACAAGCTGACCGGCGGTGACGGCGAGGACCGGTTCTTTTTCGGTGAGAAACTGAAGTCAAGCAACAAGGACAAGATCACCGACTTTGAGGTTGGCATCGATATGATCATCCTCGACAGCAGCGTGTTCAAGGGCCTCAAAACCGGCGATCTGAAAGAGAAGTATTTCCGGGTTGGCAGCAAGGCCAAGGACAAGGATCACAAGATCATCTACGACAAGGATGAAGGCACGTTTGCCTTCGATCAGGATGGAAAAAAAGGCGGACACGACGCCAAGGTCTTTGCCACGGTCGGCAAACTCAGCGGTCTCGACGAGACGTCGTTCTACGTCGTCTGATCGAACCAATTGTCATCATCGCTTTGGCCCGGCTGGCGTTTGCCAGCCGGGCTTTTTTTCATGTTTCACGTGCCGATATCCAGGATGCTTGGCGCCTCAAGATGCAGCCGACTCGTCTGCCACAAAACCCGTCGTCAGAGGTGCGGATCGAGACCAATCCGACTGAAGGCTTCTGGAGGCGCCTCGTTACGCCTCATCAGTTCCAACATCAGCCCTTCGAGGCGGCCGATGATCTCCGGCGCATCGATCGGGCTTAGCTGCCCCGGATCGGTTTCGAGGTCGTAGAGGACCGTTGTCGTGTCCTCGTGCAGACCATGCACGTCGACCCGCCCATCGGCTGCCTTGCGGGCCGGCATCTTCATCAGTTTCAGCCCGTCGGTGAACCCAAACGGTTCGGCAAGTTCCAGGCCAGCCAATTCGTTGTGGCCGAAGAAGCTGCGCTGGTGCATGGGCATCAGGGTGTACTCGTAGATGTCCTGCTCGAAGATGTTTTCCGGATAGCGGAAATAGGTGTAACGCCCGTCGGTGACGTTCACGGCGCCGCCGAACATCCCATAGAGTAGTCCCTCATGCCGGTCAGCCGACTCTGCGACGGCTGGGATCAGTGAGAGCCCCTCGGCGGTATCGGGGATCGCCGTTTCGAAAAGATCGAGCAGCGTTGGCATGACGTCCATCGTCTGAGTGAGCGCGCCCCGGGCTTCGCCGCCTCGGTCAGCATAAGCCGGGTGGTAGACGAGGAGGGGAATGTTGGCGATCTCATTGTAGAACGGCATCTTGTTCTTGGCCCACCAGTCATGCTCGCCGAGCAGAAAGCCGTGATCGGTCGTGGCGATCAGAACCGTGTCCGACCACAAGTCGCGCTCGTCGAAGAAGTCGAGAACCTTGCCGAGATATTCGTCGCACATCGTCGTGAGTGCGGCGTAGTTCGCTCGGAGTTCCTCGATCTCGTGGGCATCCTCCGACAGCCGGTCATAGCGCGGCCAATCGAGGATCGGTCCTTGGTAGCCGGATGGATATTCCTGCCGAAACCGGGGTGGCGCGTAGAACGGCTCGTGCGGGTCGAAGCACTCGATCTGAAGGATCCAGTCATCACGGTCGTGATTTCGGTCGAGGAAATCCAATCCGGCGGCGATACACTTGACCAGCGGGAAATCACTCTCCTCGCGAATGAACTCCCGGTTCATCATGTATGGCAGGTAGCGGTCGTCCTGCAGATCGTACTGATTGTCGTGGTACATCTCGCGGAATCGCTCGAGTGGCGGCTGCACCATCGCCTTCCAGCGATCCGCCTCCTGACCCCGGATAAACTCCCAGCTCGAATACTGGGTGTGGTAGGTGCCGCCGCCTTCGTAGAAGTAATGCAGGTGATCGGACACCAGGTGGCTGTGGACACCCCGGTCGCGAAGGATGGCAATCGCGGAGCGATCGTAGGGCTCCAACGGACCCCAACTGCGGTGTAGGAAGTTCAGCCGTCCCGTGTGCATGTCGCGCCGTGCCGGCATGCATGGCATGGATCCGACATAGTGATTGTTGAAGCGGACGGCGCGTTCGCCGAAACGGGAGAAGTTGGGCGTCCGAATGTTGCTGCCGCCATAGCACTGCAGTGCCCGCTTGTTGAGGGAATCGAATAGGAGGAAGACGACCTTCATCTATGGGGCTCCATGGTCTCGGCGAGCGCTCTCGAAAACCTATAAGGCGACTGAGAAAACGACGCAGCGACGGGCATCGTCACTGCCGGACAGCGTCGCACACCTACCGTCTTGGTGGCTACGCAAAACCGGCGAATCTGTCGTCCCCTTTCGCCTCCTCGGTGCCGGGACACGCGACTGGTGGGCAGGCACCTCTTTATGGATGATAGGGTTCGAGTCGCAGAACCATGGAGCCATGAACCGTGTCGATCGAAATCGGCAACGCGTCGCTCAGCCTGATGACCATTCCGGAAACCGGAGGCGCGCTCACGCGCTTCGACTGGCTGCGTGATGGCGCGCGAGTCCCCGTCTTCCGTCCAGCATCGGAAACCACCATCGCCGAGCAGGGTTTGCTGGCCGCCGCGATGTTTCCGATGGTGCCGTTCGTGAACCGGATACCAGGGAATGTTCTGACCGCCGGAGACCAGCGGTACGCAATCACGCCGAACTTCGACGAGCCCTGGGCGTTGCACGGATGCGGGTGGCAGATGCCATGGACGGTGGAGGCATCAACGGCCGACAGCCTGACACTTGGCCTGGAGGTTGATGGAAAGTCCTTCGCGTTTCCTTTCCTGGCAAGGCAGATCTTCAGCCTTGATGGCAAAGCGCTGGTCGCGGCGATCGAGGTGCGGAACACTGGGCGGGAAACTGTGCCCATTGGTTTCGGCTTCCATCCCTACCTTCCGCTTGGGAACACAACGCTGAGGTTCGAGGCCGAGTTCTTTTGGCTTGAGGGCCCCGGGTACCTGCCGACCGACGCGATCTCGATTCCGCCGGAGCTATCCTTCGATGTTGCTCGCCCGGTGCCGCAGCGATGGCGGAACAACTGCTACACGGGATGGAACGGAAAAGCTTTGGTCGGGCAACCTGAACTCGGCTACGACCTGACGATCGAGGCTGACCCGGTGTTCACCGACCTGATGTTGTTCACTGCCGGCGATGGTGAAACTTTCGCCCTTGAGCCGCAGACCAACACCGTAGCCGCGGTCTCGACGGCACGCACCGAGCCCCGCCAGAACCCAATGCGCCTGCTCGAGCCCGGCGACACCCTGGCAGGAAGCTGTCGATTTGCGGTTATCCCGCATTAGTTGGGCACGAGCGCCGGTCGTCACGTCACCGAAAACCCCTTCACGAATGGGTCGCGGTCATCGAGAAAGATCGTGTTGTAGCCCGTGATCCACGCCTGACCGGCGATTGAGGGGACCACCGCGTCAAACGGCCCGACCGTTGCCTCGGCTTCGACCCGGCCGTGAAACAGGCTCCCGATGATGCTCTCGTGGATGAAGGAGTCGCCGACAGAGAGGTCGCCACGCGCCGTAAGCTGGGCGATCCGCGCCGATGTTCCCGTGCCGCATGGAGATCGATCGATGGCGTTGTCACCGTAGAAGACGGCGTTGCGCCCGTTCGCTGACGCGTGTTTCGGCGCACCGGTCCACATGACATGGTGCAAGCCCGCTATCGCTGGATCGTTCGGATGGACAAACGTATGCGCATCGTTGATGCGATCGCGAACGATGGGCGAAAGTCGCCGGATGTCGTTGGCCGAAAGGACATCGAGATCGCGGTAATTTGGCTGAGGTTCGAAGATCGCGTAGAAGTTGCCGCCGTAGGCAACGTCGAACGAAAGAGTACCGAGTTGCGGCACGTCGACGGTCAAGCCGGTCGTGTAGACAAAGCTCGGCACGTTGCGAATTCGGACCTGCGCCACGTTGCCGGTCTCGTCGCGGTCGTAGTTCGCCTCGACAATTCCGGCCGGGACCTCCAGCCGCAACGTTCCTTCGTGAGCTGGCGTGACCAAGCCTTCCTCGATCAGGACGGTGATGGTGCCGATTGCCCCGTGGCCGCACATCGGCAGGCAGCCCGATGTCTCGATAAACAGAATCGAAGCGTCCACATCGTCGCGTATGGGTGGGTAGAGAATGGCGCCGGACATCATGTCGTGGCCCCGCGGCTCGAACATGAGCCCGGTCCGAATCCAATCGAAATCGGCTTGGAAGTGTTCGCGCCGAGCGCTCATCGTTTCGCCTCGCAGCACCGGGCCGCCGCCGACGACGACCCGAACCGGGTTGCCGGCCGTATGGGCATCGACGCAGAAAAAGGTTTGCTTCATGTCTTTGCGCTCATGACAGTAACGTTGGTCGCCATTTCGGTTTCAGCGAGTGGCTGTTGCCGGCTAACGTCTGATGACATAGATTCTTTTTCTTTTCGCACGGGTCAGTCGTGCTTTCGAACTGTGGAACGAGAGGCTTGTGAGCGGACCGAACAAACGTCGCCGCAAACGAACGGCCACTAGCGCTGACAGCGCAGCATCGGCGCGACCGACGCTCAAGACCATATCGAAGATGACCGGTCTCGGGGTCACGACCGTTTCACGGGCACTGAAGAACGGTCCCGAGCTCAGCGCCGAGACACGGGCCCTGGTCCAGTCGGTTGCGTCCGATATCGGCTATCGCCCTAACCGGGCCGGGGTTCGGTTGCGAACCGGTCGGACGATGGTGATCGGATTGGTCCTCGACCAGAGCGTGACCATCGCCGAGTTCGAGCGACGCATCATTCTCGGGGTGTCGAGCGTTCTGAAAAACACCGACTACCATTTGGTCGTGACACCTGTGCTCGACGGCGCGCATGTCATGGAGCCGGTTCGATACATGGTCGACAACGCCGCCGCGGACGGGCTCATATTCACGCACACCCGGCCCCGCGACGAGCGTGCTCAGTTCCTGCTGGATCGCCAGTTTCCGTTTGTGAGCCACGGGCGCACGGAGTTGGCCGAAGAGCATCCTTTCTACGATTTCGACAACGGTCGGTTTGTCGAGGAAGCGGTCAACCGACTGGCGGCGCGGGGACGGCGGCGGCTCGCGATGGTCATCCCCCCTGATATACTGACGTGCGCGCGGCACATGCTCGACGGCTTCCGCAAAGCCGGGGCGCGCGTGGAGGTCGAAACGATTGCCATGACGGGCGTCGACCTCGATAGCGACCCTGATGTGTTCCGATCCGCCGCCCGTGCCATGGCCTCCGGCCCGAACGCGCCGGATGGGGTGATCTGCGGAAACGAGACCCGCTGCGTTCCCTTGCTCGCGGGCCTTCGTGACGCCGGGATGGTCCTTGGTCGTGATGTCGATGTCATAGCCAAGGAGACGTCCGACCTTCTCGACCACCTCGATCCGCCGGTCGATTCCTTTAAGGAAGATCTTATCTTCGCCGGCGGGGAGGTCGCTCGATTGCTCCTCCGACGGATCGAAGGCGCGCCGGTGCGGGAACTCCAGTCGATCGTGGCGCCGCAATTTCATCCGCGCATGGCGCGCCGCGACTCTTCGTTGTCAGCCGCGAGCTAAAGCGCGTTCCCAGTTTGCGGTTCGAACAGGTGCATGTGATCGAGGTGGGCGTGAAGGCGCATTGTCGAGCCAACCGACGGCGCAGCGATCGCGCTGACACGGCAAACGATCTCCGTATTGCCAATCCGACTAAAGATAAGCGTGTCCGAACCGAGCGGTTCGGCGATATCGACACCGATATCGAGTGGGACCGCGGCCTCGGCCTCGCGACTTTCATCCGTCCACGTGTTGGTGAGGTCCTCGGGGCGTAGGCCAAAAACGACCGGTTTACCCACATGAGGACCATAGCGTTCGGCGCGGGACGGCGGCACGCGCAGTCGCGGTCCGCCGTCGGGAACGACGACAATGTCGTTGCCGTCGGTTTCAAGCCGTGCGTCCAGAAAATTCATCGTCGGCGATCCGATGAAGCCGGCGACGAACCGATTGGCCGGCGTCGCGTATAGATCGTCGGGCGTCCCGACCTGCTCGATGCGGCCATCGCGCAACGCGACAATGCGATCCGCGAGCGTCATCGCCTCGGTCTGATCGTGCGTGACATAAACGCTGGTCGCCCGGAACGTCATGTGCAAGCGCTTGATCTGTGTGCGCATTTCGACGCGCAGCTTGGCGTCGAGGTTGGAAAGCGGCTCGTCGAAGAGGAATAATTCAGGTTCCCGCGCGATCGCCCGGCCAATCGCGACCCGTTGCCGCTGTCCGCCCGAGAGCTGTTTCGGCTTTCGTTCGAGTAGTTCTTCGATCTGCAGAATCTCTGCCGTCCGACGCACGGCTTCAGCGATCTGGTCGCGTGGCGTATCGCGCATTTTCAGGCCAAAGCCTAGGTTCTGCCGCACCGACATGTGCGGGTAGAGCGCGTAGTCCTGGAACACCATGGCGATGTCGCGATCGCGCGGCGCGTCGTCGTTGACGACCCGATCGTTGATGACGATGTCGCCGCCGGTCACCGTTTCTAGGCCAGCGATCATCCTGAGGATGGTGCTCTTGCCGCAGCCGGACGGGCCCACCAGAACGACGAACTCGCCGTCGTTGATCTCGAAATCGATACCGTGGACGACCTGAAGCTCGCCGTACTTCTTGAACAGCTGCTTAACGACGACTTGGGCCATCAGATCATCTCCCCACAAGGCACGACGGCAGTGACCGACATTATGGACTCCTTTGAAGCTTCCACGTGCGTAGTTTAAACGGCGTGAAATAGGCCTCGGCTGATCCGTTCGACTGCTCGAGCAGATCAGTTTCTTCGCCGAGCTGCCATCCGTCGGGCAATGTTACCTGCACAGGTCCGCGGGCACCCGCCGGCTCATAGAGCCGTAGCAGCAAGCCATCGCCGTCCTCGGTCGGTTTGAAGGCGCTGACCGCGAGGTCAAGCCCATCGACATCGGCGGCGGTCCACACCGAGTCAACTGCTGTTTGGACAGGCTGGCCAACGAGTGGCTGGTTGAGATCCTCCGCTTCGGCCAACACGCCGCCGGTCAACCAATCACCAGCGTGAGGGTACAGGGCGTAGGTGAAGCTCTGTCTCCCCTCATCGGCGAGCGGATCCGGGAACACCGGCGAACGCAAGAGGCTCAGGCCGAGTTCGTTATGTAGAGCGTGATGGCCATACTTACCGTCATTGAGTAAGGCGACCCCATAGCCGTGTTCGCTCAGGTCAGCGAAGCGGTGGCCGGCAACTTCGAAGCGGGCGGTTTCCCACGAGGTGTTGCGGCGGGTCGACCGTTGGATCACGCCGTGAGCGCACTCGAAGGTCGCTTGATCGGCGCGTATGGCCAGCGGGAACCTCGCCTTCAGCAAGACGCGACGTTCATGCCAATCGATGTCGGTCTTGATGTCGAGGCGAGCGGAATTGGCCCACAGGCGCAGCGTCTGGACAATTTCGCTGTCGCGATATCGGCGAACGATTCGGATCGCGGCGCGATGTGGGCCTTCTTCAATGATTTGGTGGGCGGACGTTGAGGCGATTTCCTCGCCGCTGTCAGTGTGGGTCTCGTCGATATCCCACGCATCCCAGTTGCGCGGCTTGTCGACATAGGTCCAGATCTGATTGCCGCGACCGGCTAACACCTCGCGATCATTGCGTTTATCGTACACGCTGGCGAGGGTGCCATCGGGCGCCAGTGTCACCCGGAGATGTGCATTCTCCAGCCGATCCGGCGCCACGACGAGTCCCGACGGGGGTGCGACGTCGGTCGCGACGACCGCCGACAGTCCCGCGACGGACCGGTCGACAGCCACGACGGTTCCGCCGTCGACGGCCTGTCCGCCGGGCATATCGGCACTCGTCTCCAACCGGATCGGGCGCGGGGACAGATCCGGATTGATCACCAGTATCCCCGGCTTGTCTCCGCGCTCGACCACCTTGTCGGCGATGACCGCGAGACGATCCGCGATCACGTCCTCGCCGGCAGCAACGGCATCGGCCAATTCGGTCTCGGCGAGCTCGTAGACCTCGCGGATGCTCGACCCCGGCAGGATGTCGTGGAATTGATTGCGCAGGATCAGGTGCCACTTGTCTTCGAGCGACGGTGCGATCGACTCGCCAAGCATCGTCGCCATCGAAGACAGCGTCTCGGCGGTGATCAGCGCGCGCTCGGCGCGGCGGTGGAGAAACTTGGTCCGACCTTGGGTCGTCAGCGTTCCGCGATGGAGCTCCAGATAAATCTCGCCGACCCACACAGGTGTGTCCGGGTCGCCGTCCGCCTCACGAACTGCAGAATCGAACCACTCGCCGACGTGGACGGGACGAAGGGCCGGCACAACCGGAAAGTCGCCGAGCTGCTGTTGGCGATCGAGCATCTCCTCGGTCGGTCCGCCGCCGCCGTCTCCATAGCCAAATGCGAGGAGGCTCTCGGGAAAGCGATGCTTGCCGCGGAAGTTGCGCCAGGTTTCTATTGTGGCACGCGGCCCGATCTTGGCGTTGTAGCCTTCGCCGGGGTTGTCATAGGTGTGCGCCAGGACCCGGCTGCCGTCGATGCCCTCCCACCAGAAATGGTCGTAGGGCATCTTGTTGGTCTCGGACCAGTTGACCTTGATTGTGAAGAAGCCCGTGACGCCGGCCTGGCGCAGGATCTGGGGCATAGCCGGCGAAAAGCCGAAACAGTCCGGCAGCCAGCAAACGTTGTGACGTCGACCGAAGGTCTTCTCGAAGTAACGCTGGCCGTAGAGCACCTGGCGAACCAGCGACTCGCCGGTCGGCATGTTGGTGTCAGGTTCCACCCACATGGCGCCGAGCGGCTCCCATTGACCGTCGGCGACCTTCTCGCGGATGCGCCCCATCAGGGCCGGATCGTCTTCCTCAATGAAGGTGTAGAGTTGAGCGGTGGACTGGTTGAACCGGAAGCCGGGATTGCGGTCCATGAGCGCGATCATCGTGTGGAACGTCCGGACCGCCTTACGCCGGGTTTCGGCCAGCGGCCAAAGCCAGGCGAGGTCGATGTGGGCGTGGCCGGTGATCGCGAGCTGGCCATCCTGAGGGTAGCGCCCTTTCAGCGCTGAAAGCCTGTCGCGCAACAGAGCCGCGGCGGCGGAGACGGACGCTCGCTGAGCGTCGTTCAGCCCGGCCGGGTCGGGGGTGAGATCCGGCGGCAGTTGCCAGACCCTCTGCATTTCCACGCCAGGGGCGACGCGAGCGACATACTCTTCCGTTGCCGACGGCCAATCGAGGGCGGCCAGGGCTTCGGCTCCGGCCGCGACCAGAGGTGCCGAGACTTCGTGGTCACCGAGCACATCGACGGTCTCCACGATCTGACGGAGAAGGAGGGTGAACGCGATCAGTTCCGGCTCAATCCAGGACAGCTGCGCGCGGGTGAGACTGGCATCGCGGTTCGGTACACCGAACGGGAGGCGGGCCACACACTCCGCCGAAACACGGAACGAGCGCTCCTTCAGCGGAAATCGCTGGTGGTAGGGATCAAGGCCAAACCCCTCGGTGACCTCGCCGGGATAGGCGAGGGTGACCAGACCCTCGCCGCCAAGGTCGAGGTCAAGCCGGGTCTGGTCCAGGGGCCAATCCTCTGGCACCGAGACGTCGTCATGAGCCAACGTGACGACACCATCCCGCGTTGGCCAACCGGCGCCCACCGCGATCGATTCACCGTTGAAGGTCCAATCGGTCAAAGGATGGGACGCCCGGACCGTCCAGAGCTCGAGTTCACTCAGTCGCTTGCGGAGTGCGTCGTTTCGTTGCCGGTTGGTCAATGTCATGCGTGGATTAGTCCTTGGTCAATAATGTTGGCTTTCGCGGACGAGGCCGCCAAAGGGAAGGGCTCTCGATACATGGCGGGGCAGTGCGATGGCGCTCAGCCTTTCACCGCGCCGGCCATCAAAGCACCGATGATGAAGCGCTGAAGCACCAGGAAGACGACGACGGCGGGGACGATCGACAGCACGCTCGCCGCCGCCAGAAGCTGCGTCGACGTGTTGTTGTAGGTCCCCTGGAAATTGAAGATGCCGACGGCGATCGGCAGCAGGTTCGGCTTGCTGATCAGGATGAACGGCACGATGAACTGCGACCATCCCAGGATAGCGTTAAGAACGAACGCCGAGGTCAATCCGGGCAAGCTGAGCGGCAGGATCACGCGCATGAACGCGCCGAACCGCGTGCAGCCATCGATCATGGCCGCGTCTTCGAGACTCTGCGGAATTCCGTCAAGGAAGCCCTTCAGCATCCAGGTGAACAACGGCGCCGCGACGGCGATGTAGATGAGTGATGCACCGAAGTGGCTGTCGGTGAGGCCGACCCCGTCCATGTACCGATAAAGCGGCACCATGATCACTAGTGGCGAGATCATCTGAAAGGCGAGCAGGCCGATCATCACCAGATGACGGCGGCGAAAGCGGAAGCGCGAGAGCGCGTAAGCAGCCGGTGTCGCAAAGAGGAGCGCGCCGAAAGCGCCGGCCAGAGAGAGCTTCAGACCGTTCCAGAGATACGTTGGAAACAAAGGGTTCTCGAGCGCCGCGGTATAGTTGTCCAGCGTCGGTGCTTCCGGCCAGAGCCTGATTTCGCTGATGTAGATCTCGGCGCTCGTGCGGAGCGACAGCGAAATCAGCCAGATCAGCGGCCCGGCGAAAAAGAGGCAGATCACGCCGTAGGCGAGATACGTTCCAGCATCGGCGATTCGGGCGCGGCGGGTGGCAGACACGAGTATCAGTTCTCCTTCGGCAGAAGACGAACGTAGAAGAACGTGAAGGCGATGCTGATCAGCAGAAGCACGACCGCCAGAACCGAGCCGCTCGAGAGGTCGAAGTTTCGGAAGACGGTGTTGTAGGCGTAGAGCGCCAGCACCTCCGTCGCGCGACCAGGGCCGCCTCCGGTCAGCGGCAGGATCAGATCGAAGGTGTTCAACGTGAAGATGCTGATCAGGATTGTGTTGATCAGCATGATTGGCCGCAGCTGCGGCAGCGTGATGTAGCGGAATTGCCGGAAAGCCGTCGCGCCGTCCACGGACGCCGCCTCATAGAGGCTCCGCGGGATCACAAGCAGTCCCGCATAGAGCAGGATCATGCTGAAAGCCGTGCCGCGCCAAACGTTGGCGATCACGGCAGACCAGATCGCCATGTCCGGATCCGACAACCAGGCGACCGGCGAAAGGCCGACGGCGCGAAGAACGCCGTTGAAGAAGCCATAGCTCGCTTCGTTGAACATCAGTTGCCAGACGATACCGGCCGCGACGCCTGGAACGATCCACGAGGCGAGGATGATGACGCGAACAAACGACACGCCCGGCAGGTTTCTTTGCTTGCCGCGATAAAGCGCGAGCGCCACCAGCAGCCCCAGTGCGAGCTGCAGAACCACGCTGGCGGCGACAAACACGAGCGTGACCCAGAGGATTTCGGGCAGGTCGGGATTGCCGATGACGGCGCCGTAGCTTTCGGTGGTGTACTCGAAGTCCGGATTGAGCAGCGTCGCGTCGGTGAAACTGTACCGGATGACGTCAAGCGCCGGATAGATGTAGGTGGCGAACAAAAGAAGAGCCAGCGGGGCAACCCAGATCAAGGGTCGATCCGCCAGTCGGCGGCGCTCCGGTCGATCGTGACGGACCGCAGTAGGAGAAGCGCTGGCCGGAAGCGTTTGGCTCATGAAGGGCTCCCGAGAGATGAAACCGTACCGCACTCCGGGACGCCCGGGCAACCGATACGCTAGCTGCCCGGGCGAGGAGGGAGCGCGAACGCTCTCAGAGCTTGTCGTACGCGTCCATTACACGGGCCCACGCTTCGTCAAGCGCCGTTTCCGGCTCTTCGCTGCCTGACAAAACTTCGCCCATCATGATCTGGATCTGGTTCGAGATCTCCGGATAGATCGGCACGCCCGGCCGTGCCCGGCCGTTGACCAGATATTCCTTCAACTGATCAAAGTAGGGGTCCTGATAGCGCGGCAGCGACTCGAACAGCGACTGCCGGGTCGGCAGATCGCCGATCACCTCGTTGGCCGGACCCATGTACACTTCCTTCATGAGGTTAGCGCACATTTCGATCTTCGCCGGATCGTCGCTGAACGCGGCGACAGTCCAGCCGCCGGTCCCGGTCGCTTTCTGGTCCGGAGTCGGGCCGGGAAGTTCCGAAACCGCCCACTTCTCGAACTCAGCCGCTTCCATTGCTTCCTGAAGCTGGAAGCGCTGCCAGTGACCGCCGACGAACGACGCCGCCGTGCCGGCGATCGCCGCGGCGTTGAAGTCATCGTAGTTCTGGATCGTTGCGACACGCCGCGGTGCAGCGCCGCTATCGACGAGGTTCTTGTAGAAGTTCAGCGCGTTCAGCATCTTCTCGCGATCTTCGCCTTCGCCGAAGGTGGGCTTGCCGCTTTCGTCGACGAGGTTGCCGCCCTGACTCCAGAATTGGGCGAGCCAATCGAACGCGGTGCCTTCCCAACGTCCGCCGTTGAAAAGAACGCCTTCCTGACCCTGCTCGGCAGCCGCCGACGCGGCGGCTTGGAGGTCTTCCCAAGTGACCGGGGCGTCGGCCATGACTTCCGTGTTGCGATGGAACACGCGGAGGTCAGTTCCCCACCACCAGGCATAGATTTCGCCGTCGGTTCCGGTGATTCCTGCCCGGACAAACGGGAACAAATCGTCGATCTCCTCGCGGGAGAAGTACTGCGTCACCGGCCTCAGGGCGTCATTGGCCATGAACAACGCTAGCTGAAACGAATCGACGGTCACGCAATCTGGTGCCCGTCCGGCACGAGCCTGTTCGAGCAAGCGAGCGTGCTCGCCGCCGATGTCGCTGGTGAAGAACTCGAACTGGACCTGCCAGTCGGGGTGATTCTGTGCGAACTCCTCCCACACAACCTTGAAGGCTGCGTTCTGTTCGGCGCTCGGGCTGTTGGGCGACTGGTTCGGGTTCGCCCGCATCGTCAGCACGTTCGGTGCGTCGGGGCTGCCGACGCGATCGCTGGTGACCAGTTCCTGCGCGGCGGCGCCCACGGCAAAACCGGCCAGGATCGTGGTCGTCAGAAGTGCTGACAGTATTGGCTTGTGCATCAATTCTCTCCCTTTTGCCGGCGCCGATGCCGCGCATTACCCACTTCACCGGCCGATCTTTGTGCTCCCTTCGGCTGGAGGTAGGGGTTGTCAAGCGCGTGACGCCTTCGGACAGTATGCGGGCATTCGCTTCGATCTGCAACGTTACAGATCGCGGTCCGACATTGCGGGCTCATCCACGAGCTCGGTTAAGCAGCGGCTGCCGTGCTGTCCGGATCGTGCCGATCGCGTCGCCGAGGTGGTCGGCTCCGAACTCAGGAGGAGAGCAGAGACAGGAGCGCCCAGGATTCGGCTCTGCGGCCCGTCACATAATCGACGGTTGTCGTGCGCGCCAATGAAGCCGAGACCGCAGTGTTGATCCCCCAAGTCTCGCTTCTGGGAAAATCGTCGGCAAGGCTACCGGCGATTTGCCCGCCGTCGCTCAAGTCGAGCCGAAACGTGCCGTCTGCGGTGTCGAGCCCGACCAGTCGACCAGTGTAGTCGAGTGTTTCGACAAGGTCGTCGGCGCTCGACTCGATCAGTGTCCTCAGATTCGCGGCCTGCATGGATGGGATCGTTGTCATGTGGATCCCTTCGTAGGTCTTTCGCCATGTGATCGTTGTCTTGATGCTCTCAACGACGCAAAGACTGACCCATTGATGAAGGGTAGCGATTGCCAACAGGCCCGTGCGGTCGGCGAACTCCGTGACATCTTCCGTGGTGCGGAGGCGGAACAACGCGAACACCAGCTCGAACGCGAGGTCGAGATCGCTCCGGATCGCCAGCAGCCGTTCGTTGGGGATGGTCAGCACAACGGTTCCCGGCGGGGATGGGCTGGTCGCCAACGTCATCGCCGCCGGACCGTCTGCCTCCGGCGCGTCGTCGCCGACCTTCGGTCCGTGACGCACAGCGTTGAACACGGCGGTGACAATCGTTTGGAGGAAGAGCAGCGACCGTGCGACCGTCGCCGCGTCCGCTGCGTTCGCCTCGTTTTCGCGTTCGATCTGTAGCTGAACGAGGTCCAGCTGACCGGCAGCAAGGTCCTTGTCGACCTCCCGTTCGAGGTCGTCCCTTCGCTTGCGGATCGAACCGAGGTTGACGTCCTGGATCGCGTCGGGATCCTCGCCGGCCAGCAGGGCGAGATCGGCGAGGGTACGATCGGAATCGGTCAGGTTGGCGAGAATGTCCTGGAGGCGGCTCATGACCGCTCCAGAGTCGGGACGAGAATCTCGGCTACACCGCGTTTGGGGCCGCGGCCGGTGCCGAACTGCCGCATCCAATAGCGCAGGACGGTGTCGTAGTCGTACCGGTCCGCATCGATAACCAGCCCGTAGTTGTCGCAGCGATATCGGGCGAAGAGTGACTCGCCTCGGAACCAATCGAAGAAGTCGCGCTGGTCGTCGGACAAAGCCTCGAATATCGACTCGACAAGAACCATTGCGATACACAGGCCGTCGGGGTCTGGCTCCTCGGTCAGGAAGTCGCCGGCGATCCACATGCGGGCCGGGATGCTCGTCCGGTTGGCGAGTGTGATGATCGTCGACACTGTCTTCATCAGCCCGGGTCGGGTCAACGAGCCGGGAAAGTACTCGACGCACAAGCGCTCCAGACCGGCGAGATCGGTCTGATGGAAGCCCACCGGCAGCAGCGGCGCTGAAGATTCTGGTTGCCCCTGAAGGTTCATTGTCGACCTGGCTTGGGCCGCGGTCGGCGGCCGCCCGTTCGGCAAAACGCGCCTTCCATAGCGCAGCCGATCGGCAATGTGTATCGGAAAAGGAACAACGCGTGCGCAGACGACTCGCGAGGCCGCGGTCGATACCGATGGGCGTCGCCTAGGGTACGCTCTCGCCGCGATCAAGAAGAGGCCGGCCGATCGATTGGTAAGCGAAGCCGTGAGCCTGGACCTCCGCCGGTGGATAGATGTTGCGGAGGTCGACGAGGACAGGATCAGGGTTCATGGCCACCTTTATGCGCTCCAGGTCGAGCGCGCGGAACGATTCCCACTCGGTGACAAGCACCAACACGTCGGCTCCCGCCGCGCATTCGTATGGGTCGTGTGTGAGCATCACGTTTGGCAGGAGGGGCGCGGCCTGATCCATACCCTGCGGGTCGAAGGCTCGGATTTGGGCTCCGGCCTTCTGCAGCGGCGGGATCAGGGCCAATGACGGAGCCTCGCGCATGTCGTCGGTGTTCGGCTTAAAGGTCAGACCGAGAATGGCCACGGTCTTCTGCTCGACGGAGCCGCCGAGCGCATCGATCACACGCTGCGCCATGCTCGTCTTTCGCGCCTCGTTGATCTCGTTGACCATGGTCACGATGCGCAAGCCGGCGCCGGCCTCTTCGGCCGTTCGAATGAGCGCCAGGGTGTCCTTGGGAAAACAGGAGCCGCCGAAGCCCGGGCCGGCGTGAAGAAACTTCGGTCCGATGCGGTTGTCGAGGCCCATGCCGCGCGCGATATCCTGGACATCCGCGCCGAGCTTTTCGCAAAGGTCGGCCATCTCGTTAATGAACGTGATCTTGGTCGCCAGAAACGCGTTCGACGCGTATTTGATGAGTTCGGCCGAGCGGCGGTCGGTGAAGAGAAGCGGCGCCTGGTTGAGGTAAAGCGGCCGGTAGATCTCGCTCATGACATCGCGGCCGCGTGAGTCGGTGGTGCCGACTACGATGCGGTTGGGTCGCTTGAAATCCTCGATCGCGGCGCCTTCGCGCATGAATTCGGGATTGGAGACCACGACGAAGTCGGCATCCGGCCGCTCCGCACGGACCGCGGCTTCGATCTTATCGCCGGTGCCAACGGGCACGGTCGACTTGGTCACGATCACCGTGAACCCACGGAGCGCCTTGGCAATTTCCCGCGAGGCCGCATCGACGTAGCTAAGGTCGGCGTGACCGTCCCCCCGTCGGGATGGCGTGCCGACTGCTATGAACACGGCATCGGCTTCGGCGACGGCACGGTCGAGATCGGTCGTGAAGAACAGGCGACCTTCGGCGACGTTGGTGGCGACGATGTGATCGAGGCCCGGTTCGTAGATTGGAATATCGCCCTTCTCGAGCGCACGAATCCGATTTTCGTCAGTATCGACGCACGTTACGACATGCCCAAAGTCGGCGAAACAAGCCCCGGACACCAAGCCGACATAGCCGGCGCCGATCATCGTCAGACGCATGTCGAAACCCCGTATAGCTGCCCCGAGAAAGGCGGTCTCGCTAGCATGGCGGCGCGACCGACGCCACCCTGTCAGATTGCCTCAGCCGGGCCTTTTCCCCGCCGGATTCCCGTGCTAACTGCCGCATTTAGCAGAAGTCGGAAACAATCCGCCAAGAAATGAAACGTATCCTTGCTTTCACCGCCATCGCTGCGCTGCTGGTGCCTGTTCCGGCAATGGCGGAACGGATTACCAACCCGGTTGCTGTCTTCTCCGGGCTCGACAAGATCACCGGACGGATCATCTCCTTCGATGTCTACATCGACGAAACGGTCCAGTTCGGCGCGCTGCAGGTGACGCCGCGCGTTTGCTACACACGGCCGCCGACCGAGACGCCTCTCACTGACGCTTTTGTCGAGGTCGACGAGATCACCCTTGATCGGAAGGTGCGCCGCATCTTCTCTGGCTGGATGTTTGCCGCCAGTCCCGGGCTCCACGCGGTCGATCACCCCGTCTACGATGTCTGGCTCGCCGACTGTAAAACATCCTCGCCGGTGGCCCCGCCGTCCCAGCGGTAAAAGTCGGCGCTGGCTTTGATCGCCGAATCAAGCAGCGTCTGATAGTGGCGGCGATCGATTTCGATGACACCGAACTGAGCCAGATGCCGTGTGGTGAACTGGGTATCGAGTAGCTGAAACCCGCCTTCCTTAAGTCGCGCCACCAGATGTACCAACGCGATTTTCGAGGCATCGCGTTCGCGGCTGAACATGCTCTCGCCGAAAAACGCGCCGCCAAGCCGAACGCCGTACAATCCGCCGATAAGTTCGTTCTGGCGCCAGACCTCGACGGTGTGGCAGTGACCCATGGCGAAAAGGTCTGAGTAAAGCCTGCGGATGCGCTGATTGATCCAGGTCTTGGCTCGGCCGGGGGCCGGGTCGGCACACCCTTCGATCACGCTGTCAAAATCAGAGTCGATACGGACTTCAAAATCACCCCTTGTGATACTTCGCTTAAGGCGTCGGGGTATGTGAAACTCTTCGAGGGGCAGGACGCCGCGCGACTCCGGTTCGATCCAGTAGAGACCCGGGTCATCCGCCGCTTCCGCCATCGGAAAGATGCCCACCGCATAAGCCTTCAGCAGAACCTGCGGCGTGATCTCCAGAAGTATGTCATCCCGTGCGGCCATGCGCATCGACGCTCGCCGACAACCGTTTCTCCAGCCAATGGATATCATATTGTCCGGCGACGATTTCTTCGTCCACAACCAGGTCGCGGAACAACGGTATGGTCGTCCGGATTCCGTCGATAACGAACTCGTCCAGCGCACGCCGAAGCCGCATCATGCATTCAGTTCGATCGCGGCCGTGAACGATCAGCTTGCCGATCAGGCTGTCGTAGAACGGAGGGATGCGGTAGCCCTGATAAACGGCCGAATCGACCCGCACGCCGAGGCCGCCGGGCGGATGGTAGTTGGCGATCCGTCCAGGCGAGGCAGCGAAGGTCCTCGGGTCTTCCGCGTTTATCCGGCATTCGATGGCGTGGCCTTCGAAGGTCACCGCGTCCTGACCGAACGAGATGCCGCGTCCGGCCGCAATCCGGATTTGCTCGTTGACAAGGTCGATACCCGTGATCGCTTCCGTGACCGGGTGTTCGACCTGGAGCCGGGTGTTCATTTCTATGAAGTAGAACTCGCCGTTCTCGAAAAGGAACTCGACGGTTCCCGCCCCGGAATAGCCGAGCGATCCGACCGCGTCCGCGACGACGCCGCCGATCCGGCTCCGTGCTTCCTCGTCGATGACCGGCGAGGGGCCTTCTTCCCAGACCTTCTGATGGCGGCGTTGCAGCGAGCAGTCCCGCTCGCCGAGGTGAACGCCACTGTTCTTACCATCGCCCAGGACCTGTATCTCGATGTGGCGCGGCTTGCCGAGATACTTCTCGACATAGAGGGCGTCGTCGCCAAACGATGCGCGGGCCTCGGCGCGAGCGGTGGCAAAGGCGTCCGGCAATTCGTCAGGGGTGCGCGCGACTTTCATCCCCTTGCCGCCGCCGCCGGCCGCGGCCTTGATCAGGACCGGATAACCCACCTCCGCGGCGATCTTACGAGCGGCGATTTCGTTGGCGACACCACCGTCCGACCCGGGGACGATCGGGATTCCAAGCCGCTCGGCCGTCTTCTTGGCTTCGATCTTGTCGCCCATGATCCGGATATGCTCGGCACTCGGTCCGATGAACGCGACCTTGTGGGCCTCCAGGATCTCCGCGAACCGTGCGTTCTCGGAGAGGAAGCCGTATCCGGGATGAACAGCATCGGCGCCGGTGATCTCGCAGGCGGCCAGTATTTGTGGGATGTTGAGATAGGAGTCGCGCGCCGGCGGCGGACCGATGCACACGCTTTCATCAGCCAGGCGTACGTGCATCGCGTCTTCATCAGCCGTCGAGTGGACGGCGACAGTGGCGATGCCAAGCTCCTTGCAGGCGCGCAACACCCGCAGGGCGATTTCGCCCCGATTGGCGATCAGGATTTTTCCGAACAGGGGCGGCGCCGCGTTCATTCGATGATCATCAGGGGCTCGCCGTATTCGACCGGCTGTCCGTCCTCCACAAGTATGCTGGTCAGCGTGCCACCTCTGGGCGCCGGGATGTGGTTCATCGTCTTCATGGCCTCGACGATCATCACGGTCTGGCCCTCGCGGACATGCTCGCCGACGTCGACATAGGGGCGAGATCCCGGTTCCGGTGCCAGATAGGCGGTGCCAACCATTGGCGAGAGTACGGCGCCCGGATGATCGGCAGGGTCGTCCGCTGCGGCCGTCGGTGCCGCAGGCTCGGCTGCCCCCGCCGCCACTGGAGACGCGGCGGTTGGCGCGACTGCGACGGCCGTCGGCGTCGCGCTGCGCGCTACGCGTATTCTCGTTCCATCGTTCTCAAATTCGATCTCGGTGAGACCGGTTTCCGTCAAAAGCTCGGCGAGCTCGCGAATAAGGTCGTGGTCGACGCTTTTCTTGTTTTCGCTCATGCGTCCTCTTTAGCCGCGCGCGGCGATGACCTGCTTGATGGCCGCAATCGCCAGAATGTAGCCTGTCGGACCAAGTCCGCAGATCACCCCCACCGCCACTGGCGAGATATGGGAATGATGGCGGAAAGTTTCACGGGTAAAGATGTTTGAAAGGTGAACTTCGATCGCCGGTTTACCCGCCGCGCGGATCGCGTCGTGAATCGCGATGGAGGTATGGCTGTAGGCGCCCGGGTTTATGACGATTCCGTCCGCCGAGTCGGCGGCCTCCTGGATCCAGTCGACCAGGATTCCTTCGTGGTTGCTTTGGCGGAAATCCACGGAAAGGCCGGCCTCGCGGCCGGCAGTGCGGCACTCCTCACCGATTTCTTCGAGGCTCTTGCCGCCATAGATACCCGGTTCGCGCCGACCGAGCATGTTGAGATTGGGTCCGTTGAGGACAAAGATCGTTGCCATCTCCGACCCGCTTAGGTCCGACTCGATGGCGGCTGCACAACCGCGCCGCATGAAACGGCGCCGTTATAAGGGCTTGGCCGCGCCAGGGAAAGCGAAATGCGGGCCGTTCGGCTGAGATTGTGGACGGTTGCAGGAGGAGCTCAGCAGACCGTCGTTTCGCAATTGTGTCGGGCAGTTAGAATCCGGTCACGCAGCGCATCGTATCCAACCGCTCCGATCACCACGTCGCTGGCCAAGACGTACGAGGGGGTGCCAGTAAGCGAAAGCTCGTTGGCGAGGGTGAAAACCTCGGTGAGCGTGTCGTCCACCTCGTCGGCGTCGATCTGCTCAAGCAACGCGTCGGTGTCGATGCCGAACTCCTCGGCGACAGCGATGGCGATTGCGCCGTTTACCTGGCCGGGTTGGGTCAGCAGCGCCTCGTGGAATTCTTCTATTTTATCCGGCGCGACCAGGCTTACGGCGATGGAAACTTGCGCTGCCTCGACAGAGCCTTCCCCGAGAACCGGGAATTCCTTCAGAACAACCCGCAGGTTCTCGTCCTCTTCGATCAGTCGTTTCATGTCATCGAGAGCGCGACGGCAGAAGCCACAGTTGTAGTCGAAGAACTCGACGATCGTAACATCGCCGTCCGGATTACCCAGGACTACCTGACGCTCCGAGCTGAAGAGGAGGTCCTTGTTGACTTCGATGGCCGCCATCTGCGCTTCACGCTCAGCCTCTTCCTGGCGGCGCTGGAATTCCTCCATGGCGTCGCGGATGATTTCCGGGTTGGCGATGAGGTGGGATCGAATGGTCGTCTCGACTTCGCGCTTCTGCTGATCGGACAGTCCGGCGACGACGGTCGGCTCAGGAGTCGCTGGCGCCAGCAGTTCGGGATTGTTCTCCAGGTATTCCTTCACAGCCGCTTCGGTCACGGCAGTACTCGGTCCACGTCCGGTGACTTCGACGCCGATCAGGTAGCCCACCGCGCCAACGACGATGGCGCCGATGACGGCGATTGCGATGTGGGACTGCTTCATGTTGAGGCTCCGTGGGCGCGAAAGGCGGAAGTCACATTACTTAGGTGGGGTATAGGCGATGATATCCTCGGCGCGAACCCATCCCGGTGATCCGGTCTTCAATCTTTCTTGAGCCCGAGTCGCGTGAATCTTGGCATCCTTATAGTTCCCTTGGACAAACAGACCTTCCGCGGTCGCGAGTTCGGCGCGGGGAATATTACCGGACAGCGCATGAGCCCGGGCCAAGGTCCGCCATCCGATCGGCACGTCCGGGGTGGACTGCAGCCCGACGGTCAGATTCTTGATCGCAATATTGACGTTGTCGGCCTGTTCTGTCGCCACCAGCGCCTGCCCGTACATGATACGCAGCAAACCCGATCCTGGCGCCAGCGAGACGGCCTGGCCTAGTGGTCCGATCGCTTCAGCCGGGCGGGCGTTCTCAAGAAGGGCCTGGCCCTTCAGCTCCCAAAAGAACGGATTGTCGGGCTGAGCCTGGATCAATTCGTCGATCCGCTTGATCGCTGGCTCAAGGGCGCCGGCGCGATACGCTGCGATCGCCCGCGCATAGCGCGCCGGGAGGCTCGTGTCGCTCGGTGGAAACCGTCGTCCGACCTGCTGGGGTGTCAATGTGAAGCCCACGAGCTTGGCCCGAACGAGATCGTGGCGGCGCTGCAAGTCGGCCGAGTCGGTTTTATTGGCGTGGGGGCTCTGGCGGGCGAGCGCTTCGATGGTCGCCAGCCGCTCGGCGGGGAGGGGATGCGATTGGACATATGGGTCCGCGCCCCGGGCGGAAAACATCACCTGTTCAGCAAGCCGGCGCATCACGGCCACCATGCCGAGGCTCGACTGGCCGGTGGCATCAAGGTACCCGACCGCGGTCCGGTCGGCCGCGGCCTCCTGAGCGCGGACATAAGCCAGGACGTTTCGCTGGGCGGCGTGCATCGATCCGGCCATGATTCCGCTGCCGGCCTGGCCGAGGCCTTGCAGGCCAGACGCCTGCCCGGCCAGTGCGGCGCCGACGCCGACGATCGCGCCGATAACGGCAGCGGTGGACGAATTCGCGATGGTTTGCCGCAGACCAGCGAGATCGCCCTGCGCAATGTGGGCGGCTTCGTGCGCCAACACGCCGATCACTTCGTTCGGCGTTTCCGACTTCATGATGGTGCCGGTGTTGATGAACATCCGTGAGGCATCGACGACGAAGGCGTTGAACCGGTCGTCGGGTACGAGAAAGATCTGAACACTCGGTCCGTGGAGTCCGGAGACCCTGAAGATCGGCTCCGCGTAATCCTGGATCAGCGCTTCCGTTTCCGCATCGCGCACGATCGGCACGCTTGCGGCCTGTGCCGACCCGAGTGAAACGGCGAGTGCGGTGGCGGTTATGACGCTTCGCATCGGAAGGCGGGACCGCGCCGCTCGGCCTTTCCAACCGCGGGAGGGGCTGATAGGCATCTCGATCGAACACATGAGCGCATCTCTTGTTTTGATGTCCAGCGATTTGCCGCGGGGCGCCCCTCATAACTTCCCGCGGCCGCGTCGCCGCCCGGTCGATTGACGCCGGATTGAGGCTACAGCAAGACCTTTCAAGCCTAGGAGATATCGTTGAACGGCCCCAAGTTCCAGCCTTCCCGGCGCGGTCAGGTCGAGCCATTCCTGGCGATGGAGGTTCTTCAAGCGGCGGTGGAGCAGGAGGCGGCGGGCGACCACGTTATCCACATGGAGGTCGGTCAACCGGGAGCGCCGGCGCCGAAGCCAGTGCTCGAAGCGGCACATCACGCGTTGGCCGACGGCCGATTTCGCTACACCGAGGCGCTCGGCATTCGTCCCCTGCGAGATCGGATCGCGCGGCACTATCATGAAGCGTACGGGATCGAGGTCGCGCCGGACCGGATCGCCGTGACCACCGGATCGTCCGCCGGCTTCAATCTGGCTTTTCTGGCTGCGTTCGATCACGGCGACCGCATCGCGCTGGCGGTACCTGGCTATCCGGCCTACCGCAATCTGCTTGGCGCCCTGGGGCTCGAGGTGGTGAACGTCGAAACCAGCGCGGAAAGCGGTTACGTCATGACGCCGGAGATGCTGGCGGCAGCCCACGCCGATCGGCCCCTCGCTGGCGTGCTAATCGCCAGTCCGGGCAATCCGACCGGGACGGTGCTTCAACCAGAAGCGCTCAGGGCGTTGATCGAAACAGCCGAGGCGCTCGGCATTCGTTTCATCTCGGACGAGATCTACCATCGACTGGTCTACGCCGGCGCCGCCGAAACCGCGCTGAAATACTCGCCTCATGCGATCGTGGTTAACTCGTTTTCCAAATACTACTGCATGACCGGATGGCGCGTTGGATGGATGGTGCTGCCGGAGGAGTTGGTTCGCCCCGTCGAGCGGATCGCCCAGAACCTCTACATCTCAGCGCCGGATATGTCGCAGCGTGCGGCAGTTGCCGCCTTCGATGCGACGGAAGAACTCGAGGCTGTCAAGGACGGGTACGCCGCGAACCGACATCTCCTGCTCGACCGTCTTCCGGCGATCGGGTTCGACGATTTCTACCCCGTCGACGGTGCGTTCTATGTGTACGCGTCGGTTCGCCGATTCTCGAACGACTCGATTGACTTCACTCAGCGGATGCTGCGAGAGGCGCGAGTCGCGGCAACGCCGGGCCCCGACTTCGATCGGTCACGTGGTCACGCCTGGATGCGTTTCTCCTTCGCCGGCACGGAGGCGGATATGGCGGAAGCAATGGAACGGCTCGGCGACTGGCTGGCCTGAAGGTACGAAGCAATGATCGCCTCTGGCCAAGCCGGAGATTGTGTCTAGGATGACCGACATAGTTTCGGTGGTAGTTGCGGGGCGTCGGACGTGAATTCAGACATGGTCAGGGCATTTGCCGCGCTGGAGGCGCACCGGCCGGCGGTTGCCAAGGTATCTCTGCGCGAGCGCTTCAGCACCGATCCGGAACGCTTCGACCGATACTCGATCGCATTCGGCGATCTCCTTCTGGATTATTCGAAAAACCTGATCGACGACGAGACGATGGATCATCTTCTCGCGTTGGCCAAGGCCGCCGATCTAGTGGGTCATCGGACCGCGATGTTCGGGGGCGAGGCGATCAACAAGACCGAAAACCGTTCGGTGCTGCACGTGGCACTCCGCGCCATGCCGGACGAAGTGTTTCGATCAGGCGGACATAACGTCGTACCTGAGGTTCACGCCGTCCTGAACGCCATGGCGCAGTTTGCCGAAGGGGTGCGGGACGGAACGATAAGGGGTGCCGGCGGAGCATTCACCGATGTCGTGAACATCGGCATCGGCGGCTCCGACCTCGGCCCGCGGATGGCGGTGCGGGCGCTGACGCCATACTGTGACGGCCCCCGCCTTCACTTTGTCAGCAATGTCGACGGTGCTGACATCCGCGACACGCTGGCGGGTCTCGACCCGGATCGAACGCTGTTTCTGGTCGCCTCGAAGACGTTCACCACGATCGAGACGATGACCAACGCCGCCACGGCGCGGGCCTGGGTGGTTGACCGCGTTGGCGAAGATGCGGTCGGCGACCATTTCGCCGCGATGTCGACTGCCCTCGACAAAGTGGCCGCGTTCGGAATCGCGCCGGATCGCGTGTTCGGTTTCTGGGATTGGGTCGGGGGCCGCTATTCGATCTGGTCAGCGATCGGCTTGCCACTGATGATCGCTATCGGATCAGCGAACTTCACGCGGTTTTTGGCCGGCGGTCGGGCGATGGATGACCATTTCCGGATCGAGCCGTTGGATCGCAACCTGCCGGTGATCCTCGCCCTCCTCGGCATCTGGTATCGCAACATCTGGGATTTCCCAGCCTATGCGGTGTTGCCCTACGAGCAACGGCTCGAACGGTTGCCGGCGTATCTGCAGCAGCTCGACATGGAGTCAAATGGCAAACGGGTGCGTATGGCCGGTGGTGCCACGGTGATGGGGGAGACCGGCCCGCTGGTGTTCGGCGAGCCCGGCACCAACGGTCAGCACGCGTTCTATCAACTGCTGCACCAGGGCACCGATGTGATCCCATGCGACTTTCTTGTCGGCGCCCTCTCGGACCAGGTCGATGACGGCGGTCACCAAGCGCTACTGATTGCCAACTGCTTCGCGCAAAGCGAGGCGCTGATGCGGGGTCGAACGATCGCCGAAGCGCGGGAAGAGATGACGGCTCAGGGCATGCCGGCTCATGAAATCGAGAAACTCGCCCCACACAAGGTATTCCCAGGCAATCGACCATCGAACACCTTGCTCTACCGACAGCTCGATCCGGAAACGCTTGGCAAGGTTATCGCTCTTTACGAGCACAAGATCTTCGTCCAGGGGGTGATCTGGGGGATCAACTCTTTCGACCAGTGGGGGGTTGAACTCGGCAAAACCTTGGCGAAGGCGATCCTCCCGATGGTCGATGGTGATGTTCAGCCGGACCGTAGCGATTCATCCACCGCCGGCCTGATCGAGGCAGCCAGACTGCTGCGCCAAGTCTGACACGACATCAATGACTTCTCCTTTCCCCTTCGAATTTAGATGAACACCGACACCCTCGGCCGCATCAACAGTGTCTCGCAAATGCGGGCGCGGGCGCGCCGCACTCTGCCACGCGCAGTGTTCGATCTTGCCGACGGTGCGGCGGAAGACGAGTGGACCGTCCACCGAAACGAGTCTGCCTTCGACGATATTGCGCTTCTGCCGAAGCCGCTGGATGGTGCTGCGACGCGGGACCTGTCGCTAACGCTCTTCGGGCATCGATTGTCGATGCCGGTTCTGATTGGCCCGACGGGCCTTTCCGGCCTGTTCTGGCCGGACGGTGAGCGCTGTGCGGCACGCGCTGCCAAGGCGGCTGGCGCCGGTTTCTGCCTCAGTCACGCGTCGGTCTGCACGCTGGAAGGCCTTGCTGAGGTCGACGTGGAACCGCGGTACATGCAGATCTTCATCTACCGCGATCGTGGCTTCACTAGAGAACTGGCCGATCGTGCCGCGGCGGCCGGTTATCACGGCCTGATCCTGACGATCGACAATCAGTTCCCCGGCAATCGCGAGCGCGACCTCAAAAACGGATTCAACATCCCGCCCCGCCTCGGCCCGGTTCAGGTCGCTGGCATGGCGATCAAGGTCGGCTGGCTCTGGCGGATGCGGCACGCGCTGCGGGGGGTTGGGTTCGCCAACTACGTACGCGATGGCAAGAAGATGGAGCTTCCGCCACGGAACGTCCGGGTTGCTGAGCTGTTCGATCCGGGTATGTCCTGGGCCGATGTCGAAGAGCTCAAGAAACACTGGAAGGGGCCGCTGATTCTGAAGGGCGTCTTGCACCCCGACGAAGGTCGCGCAGCGGCGGATCACGGCGTCGATGCGGTGATCGTATCGAACCACGGGGGGCGCCAGCTCGACGGCGCAGCGTCAGCGATCGAGGCGCTACCCGGCGTGGTCGCCGCGGTCGACGAGCGCATCCCGGTGCTGATCGACGGCGGCATTCGTCGCGGTGTCGACGCGGTGCGGGCGTTGTGCCTCGGTGCCACCGCCTGCCTGATCGGACGTCCTCAGCTCTGGGGACTGTCGGTGGCCGGTGAGGCCGGCGTCGCCCGCGTGCTCGAGATCTACCGCAGTGAAATCGATCGCGTGATGGGGTTATGCGGCGTCAGCCGTCTCGCCGATCTCGGTCCGGACCTGGTTCTCAATCCGCCGCTGCCGCGAAGCTGAGGGCGATCAGTCGATTTCGTCGAAGAGCCCGGCGTCGATCCGCGACTGGATGAAGTTCGCGATGCGGAGCCCGTCTTTCACTTTTGCCTCAAGATCCGCTTCCGCCGCCCGCACCACCGCGAGGGCGGAGATAACCGTATCGATACGGTCAAACGGAACGATGACGACGCCGTCTTCGTCGCCGACGACGATATCGCCCGGGCCTACCTGAACGCCTCCGGCGATGACTGGTAGTCCAATGGTGCCTGGACCATTACGCACAGGCGAGTTGGGCGTCACCCCCGCAGCAAAGCACGGAAGCCCGACCGCCCGAATCCCGGCGATGTCGCGGACGCATCCATCGGTGACAAACGCTGCGCAGCCGGAGTTTTTCATCATGCCAAGCAGAAGGTCGCCGATCACCGCCGCTCCGGTGAATTCACCCGACGCGGAGACGATCACGTCACCGGGCTGGACCACATCGAGTGCCCCGCAGGTCGCAAGATTGTCGCTTGGGCCGTCGCTGCACGGGACCGCCACGCCACAAAACGAGGCCGGACCGCCGATCGGCTTGATTCGAACATCAAGCGCACCGGACCCTTTCATGGCATCGACGACATTACCCGTCGGGACGCCGGAGAAAGCCGCGACTTGCGCGGCGGAGGGGCGCGGAAACGCGCGGCGGACGGTGAGAAGCGGTGGATCATCAATCATGACCGGCGTTTCCTTGCTGTCTTTCTAGCGGGTTACTAACCCAGGTGCTCAACCGGGGCAAAATCAGGCTGCGGAGCGTCCGTTCGGTTTGAGTTGCGTTCGGCGAGGCTATCTGGTCGGATATGTCGGTCGACCGGTGTTCTTCACCCGGCCGGCTCCGTCGACACTGCAAAGTATGGGGCGGCCCGCGGGCCGATGCGAGCGATGAACCTGAGTGCACCGCCGAAATACGGGATGGGCGCGCGCGCCCGCCGCACCGAGGACAGAGCGCTGCTGATCGGCGCTGGTCAGTTCACCGACGATATCGTGCCGGATGGGGTGCTCCATGCCGTCGTTCTGCGGTCGGCGATGGCACACGCGCGGATCACGCTCGGGGACCTCGCGGAGGTGCGGGCGATGCCGGGTGTCCGACTGGTTATGACCAGCGATGATCTTGACGGCATCGGCGGGCTGCCCTGCAAAGGCAAGATTCGCCAGATCGATGGCACCCACCCCAAGATGCCGCATCACCCGCTGCTGAACGGCGATGTGGTTCGGCACGTTGGTGATCCTATCGCGTTCATTGTGGCCGACACGGTGGAGCAGGCGAAGACCGCCGCGGAGGCGATCGAAGTCGACTACGATGCACTTCCGGCGGTTGTCGATATGCACAGGGCGCTGGAAGGCGGTTCGCCACAGGTATGGCCCGACTTCGACAGCAATGTCGCTTTCACTTGCGCGCGCGGAGGCAAGGGCGCTACCGACGCGGCGATGCTACGCGCCGCGAAGATCTCGCGGATCGAGATTGTCAATAACCGCCTGGTCGCCAACTACATGGAACCCCGCGGCGTCATCGCGGAGTACGATCCCGAAGCCGACCGCTACACAATCACGCTTGGCACCCAGGGCGGCCACGGCATGCGGGACCGCATTGCCAAGGACATCCTGAAAATCCCGTCGAACAAAGTGCGCGTGATCACGCCCGATGTCGGCGGTGGATTCGGGACCAAGGCGTTTTGCTATCACGAGTACCCCTTGGCCGCGATTGCGGCCAAACGGCTGGAGGCACCGGTGAAATGGATCGGCGACCGGAGCGAACACTTCCTGGTCGATACGCACGGTCGCGACAATTTCGCCGTCGCCGAGATGGCGATGGATGAGGAGGGTCACTTCCTCGCGATGCGGGTCGATCTGCTCGCCAATATGGGCGCCTACCTGTCCCAGTTCGGGCCGTTCATCCCCGAAGGCGGACTGACGATGCTGACCGGCGTTTACGACATCCCGCACATGTATGCTCTCTGCCGCGGCATTTATACCAACACGGTCCCAGTTGACGCCTATCGCGGCGCCGGTCGTCCCGAGGCCGCGTATCTGATCGAACGGTTGGTCGATCAGTGCGGTCGCGACACGGGGCTCGGACCCGTCGAGATTCGCCGGCGGAATTTCATCAAGCCGGAAGCGTTGCCCTACGAGACGCAAGGCGGGCGTATCTTCGATACGGGTGAGTTCGATGGACACCTGACGAAGGCTCTGTCGCTTGCTGATTGGGACGGCTTCGACGACCGTGTCGCCAAAGCAAAGCAAGACGGGAAGCTCCGCGGTTTCGGCATCGGTACCTATGTCGAGGCCTGCGCGTTTCCGGGCACCGAGGAGGCGACACTCCGTCTCGAGGAGGACGGCACGGTGACGCTGTTCATCGGCACTCAAACCAATGGACAGGGCCACGCCACCGCCTACGCGCAGTTCATCGTCGGTCAGCTCGGCCTCGAATACGACAAGATCAAGCTGGTCCAGGGCGATACCGACCAGGTCGCGAACGGCGATGGAACGGGTGGGTCGCGATCGGTGCCCCTCGGCGCCGTCTCGGTGCACAACGCGGCCGTGAAACTCGCGGCACAGGTCAAAGCAATAGCCGCCGTGCCGCTGGAGGCCTCCGTTGAGGAGCTCGACCTTGCCGACGGAATGATCAGGGTGACTGGCACGAACCGCGGCATGTCGTTGGCCGAACTTGCCAAATCAGCGCCCGATCCGAGCAAGCTCACCGCCTTCGACGACGAGTTCGAACAACCCGAACCAACTTATCCGAACGGTAGCCATATCGCCGAGGTCGAGATCGATCCCGAGACCGGCGTGACGACCATCGTCGGCTATTGGATCGTTGACGACTTCGGGGCAACGGTGAACCCAATGCTGCTCGAAGGGCAGGTTCACGGCGGAATCGTTCAGGGAATCGGCCAAGCGCTCTACGAGCACACGGTCTACGATTCGGAGGGACAGCTCCTGTCCGCGTCGTTCCTAGACTACACCATGCCACGCGCGGACGGCATTCCCGACTTCGTTTTCGAGACCCGAAACGTCCCATCGAAGACTAACGCCTTCGGCATCAAGGGCGCCGGCGAGGCCGGATCGATCGGTTCGTGTCCGGCGGTGATGAACGCGATCGCCGATGCGTTGAACCGGGGCTATGGCATTACCGCCATCGACATGCCGGCGACGCCTGAGAAGGTCTGGACCGCCATTCAAAACGGGCTCTGAGCCAGGCGCGGTTTACCCTAGGGCAGGCGCGACCGCCGCCCCCGACGTGCACAGTCGCGTTAATGCGGACCGCGTCCCTCGCGTTGGACTTGCGGGCGATCGTCGGGCGTGGTCAAATCACTCTCATTCATGACCCCGCCAGAGCACGCGCAACCGCTCGTCGGTATTGCGCTCAAGGTCGCTTCGACGCTTGCGTTCACCGCGATGGCCACGCTGATCAAGCTGGCCAGCGCGCGCTATCCTATCGGCGAACTGGTCTTCTTCCGTAGCTTCTTCGCACTGATACCAGTGTTCATTTGGGTGATCTGGCGGGGGCAGTGGCCATCGGTCTTCCACACGAAGATATTTCCGCGCCACGTCATGCGATCGATTACCGGTGGCGCGACAATGTTCTTGGGATTCACCGCGCTTTCGCTCCTTCCGATCGCCGATGCCACGGCTATCGGCTACGCGGCGCCGCTGCTGACCGTGATCCTGGCGGTGATTTTCCTCGGCGAAAAGGTACGCGTCTACCGCTGGTCCGCGGTCGTCGTCGGCTTGATCGGCGTGATGGTTATCGTGTCCGACTATGTCGGACCACAGGCCGAACCAGGGGCCACTGAACGCAGCGCCGTCGGAGCGATTGTGGCGATCTCGGCGGCGTTCTTGGCGGCGGCAACATCAACTCAGGTGCGGGCGATCGTTCACAACGAGAGCGCGGGCACCATCGTGGTCTATTTCTCGTTGTTCACGTCTTTCTTTGGCCTCGTAACCTTGCCATTCGGTTGGCTGGTACCAGACCCGATCGACCTCCTGTTTATGGTGGCTGCCGGGATCTTTGGCGGACTCGGACAGGTGCTTCTGACCCAGAGTTTTCGCTACGGCGGCGCCGGTATGATCGCGCCGTTCGACTATACGTCGATGATATGGGCGTTGATTGTCAGCTGGCTGGTGTTTGCCACGTGGCCGACGGACAGAATGCTGATCGGAACCGCGATCGTGATCGGCGCCGGATTGTTTGTGATCTTTCGCGAAAGACGCCTCGGTATCGAGCGATCGCGCTCCAAGCGTGCACAGACGCCGACGACACCTCTCAACTGAGCCTGTGATCGAGGTTATTGCCGATTCTGTTGCATTGGATCACACTCCTGACGCGTATTATGAATGCGTCGGTCTGCAATCGAAGGGGCAGGGAACGGCCGGTGACCGTGGTTTTCGAAGCGTTGCGTTCACAGGTGGTCAGATGCGGCCAGATCCGCGCAGCCGCCCTGTGCGGCGCTCTCGCTGTGTTCGTGGCCGGGTCCGAGGCCGCCATGGCGGAGCCCGGCGTCTATGCTGACCGCATCGTCTTTGGGCAGTCGGCCGCTTTCGACGGACCGGCCGCGTCTCTTGGTCTCTCGCTTCGTGCCGGAATCGTGGCAGCGTTTGACGAAGCCAACCGTAGCGGCGGCGTTCACGGTCGGCGGCTCGAACTGCTCTACTATGATGATGGCTACGAACCCGAGGAAGCGATCCTCAATACCCGGCGCCTGATCGAGGAAGACGACGTCTTCGCGCTGATCGGTGAGGTGGGTACGCCGACCTCTCGTGCTACCCAGCCTATCGCCGAAGAAATGGCCGTGCCTTTCATCGCGCCGTTCACCGGTGCGGGTTTCCTCCGTGACAATGCCCTGTCAACCGTGGTGAATGTCCGTGCATCCTACGATCAGGAGACGGAGGAACTCGTCCGCTATCTGACCCAGGACCTTGGGTTGCTGCGCATTGCCGTCCTTTTTCAGGATGACACGTTCGGCAGGGCGGGTCTGAACGGTGTTGTCGAGGCCCTCGAGCGGCGCGGGTTGGAGCCAGTCGCCGACTTCACATACATGCGCAACACGGTGGCCGTGAAGCGCGCTGTACTGGCTCTACGTCGCGCCGACCCTGAGGCTGTCATTATCATTGGTGCCTACAACCCAACCGCCGAGTTCATCCATGTGGCGACGGATGCCGGAATGCAGCCGGTGTTCGCCACCGTGTCATTTGTTGGAGCCAACGCGCTGGCGGCGGAGTTGGATCCGGTCGTTGCTACAGTGGTCGTTTCGCAGGTTGTCCCGCTCTATGGCGACAGCGATGACCCGCTATCGCGCTCGTTCCAGGACGCAATGGAGGCCCAGGTTGCCAACATGGAAGCGCGCCTTGGCTGGAAGGAAGCCGGCTTCGTCGGGCTCGAAGGCTATGTTGCCGGCCGGCTCGCCGTTGAGGCGCTCCGACAGATTGGCCCGGAGCCGACCCGCAGCGCCTTTCTGGATACGCTCTCCTCCGAAACATCCTTTGACATTGACGGTTTGGAGCTGACGTTTGGTCGCGACGACAACCAGGGCTCGGATGCTGTTTTCCTGACGGCGATCGCGTCCGACGGGAGCTTCGCCTATGTCGACACCGGTCTCTCCCAGTAGCCACGGTCAGTCCGTGCCCAAGGCAATCACCGGACAGGAGGGTTGTCGGAACAGATGACATCTTCCGATGACGGACAGACCCGCACCTTCGGCATAAAGGCGCGCCTCTCATTGGCCTTTGGCATCATGGCGGCGCTCACCGTGGCGGTTGGCGTGATTGCTTGGCTGGTTTTCGGCGAAGTCGAGCGCGCTGTGACTTCGATCACCGAGGGCACGGTACTCGAAATCACGCTGGCGCACGCAATCGCCGAGCGCACGGCGGAGATAACCGCCACTGCCCCCGCTATTGTCACCAGTCGATCTCAGGAGGAACGTCAGGAAGAACGGGCGCGGCTGGACAGCATTGGAGAGGCACTGACCAGTCTGATCGCTGAGTGGAGGGCCTTGGGGCTCGACGCCGATGCCGTCCAGGGGCTCGACACCGATGTTGAGAACATTCGTAGCGAGGTGGCCGCGGTCGATCGAGCAGTGGCGAACCGTATTGTTCAGGCGGCGCAGCGCGAGGCTAAGACGGCGGCACTGTCCGACACCCACACACGGTTTCTCGAGATCCTCGAACCCATGATCGACGATTCAGTTTTCGACATGGTGATCGGCAGCGAAGCCCGGAACGCCGAAGCCGGGGATTCCGTCAAGGCGGGCATCGAAGACGGCGCGGCTCGGCTGACGGCGTTGTTGTCCCTTAAGGCAGAGATCAACCGCGCAGCCGGTCTCATCCGCGAGTTCACCCATGACAACGGACCAGGAACCCAGACCAGTCTTGTCGCGGCCGCGACTTCGGTGTCGAGCGAAGCGCGGAGATTGGCCAATTCGGTAGCGGGTATCGAAGGCGCGGATGGGCTCCGCGAATCCGTCGAGAGGGTGCTCGACTTCGCTCCCGAACCGGGCGTGCAGGTCGACCTTCAGAGATTGGCTGTCGCGCAGCAATCGTTCCTGGACACTGTCGATGCGATGATTGATGCGGCCCAGGCAGCGCTAACCACGACGACTGAGGCCATCATCGCGGAACAAACCACAAGCATCAGCGAGTTGGTTGATGTTGGCGCAATGACCCTCAACGCGCTCCTCGTTTTGAGGGCCGAAGGGAACTTGGCGGCGGGTTTGCTGAACGAGGCGGCGAATGTGTCGGACATCGATCGCCTGAACCCGATCGCCGAGCGCTTCACGTCTTCAGCCGGTCAGATCGAAAGGTCACTTGCAGTGCTGTCAGGCGAGCGTGGGCTCGAGGACCTGCGCAGCACGGTGGGCGTCATTCTCCAACTCGGCAAAGGGCACGATAATCTCTTCACGATCCGCCGCTCGGAGCTCCTCGACATAGAGTCGGCGCAGGTGTCCCTTGACGCTGCGCGAGTCCAGTCGGACGAGTTCCATACGCATGTCGCGGAGCTGGTGGCGGTCGCGGAAGCGGACAGTGCCACGGTCGGGAGCGCGGCGGAAGACGTTGCGGCCGACGGGCGGTGGCTGATCGTCGTCGTCGCCATCGGAAGTCTTCTCGGCGCCGTGCTTGTGATGTACCTCTATGTCAGACCGGGGATCGTTCGACCGATCGAATCGATCACGAAATCGATGTCGGTGCTCGCCGATGGTGACACGTCCATTGAAATTCCTGGGCGCGACCGGAGTGACGAGCTCGGTCGCATGGCGGAGGCGCTCAGCGTCTTCCGCGACATCACCGTTCAGATCCAGAAGTCCAACCTGCGCGAGATCGAAGCAGCGCGAAGCCGCCTACAGGACGCGATCGAGAGCATCTCTGAGGCGTTTTCCCTCTACGACGCCGATGATCGGCTTGTTGTGTGCAACGAGATGTATGGCCGCCTCGTCCATCCGGAAATCCGCTCGGAGATCAAGCCCGGTATCACCTTCACCGAAATCCTTCGAAAGGCGTTGGCGAAGGGTTACATCGCCGAGGCGCAGGGCCGGGACGAGGAGTGGTTCCATGAAAGGATGGAGGCCCATCGGAATCCGGGCGAACCGAAGATCATGCAACGGACCGATGGAATCTGGATCATGGTCAGCGAGCGCGTCACGGCCGAAGGCGGCGTCGTCGCGGTCTATTCCGACATCACTGAGATGAAAGAACGCGAGACCGAACTCGCGGAAAAATCGCAGGCGCTTGAGCAGCTCTCCAACCAGCTCTCCAAGTACTTGTCGCCGCAGGTGTATCAGTCAATCTTCACCGGCGAGCAGGCGGCAGTGGTCGCCGGCAAACGAAAGAAGCTGACGGTTTTCTTCAGCGACCTCGTTGGCTTCACCGAGACCGCCGATCGTCTCGAATCGGAGGATCTCACCCAGATCCTCAATCACTACCTCACGGAGATGTCCAACATCGCGTTGGCGCATGGTGCGACGATCGACAAGTTCGTCGGCGACGCGATCATGATCTTCTTCGGCGATCCGGTGTCGCGTGGTCTTCAGGCGGACGCCGTGGCTTGCGTCAAGATGGCGATCGCCATGCAGAACCGGCTCGCCGAACTCGCCGACTCTTGGCGGGCGCTCGGCTTCACGCGACCGCTGCGCTGCCGAATCGGGATCACGACGGGGTTCTGCACCGTCGGCAACTTCGGCAGCGAAAACCGAATGGACTATACGATCATCGGTGGACCCGTGAACCTTGCGTCGAGGCTAGAAGGTGCCGCGGAGCCCGGATCGATCCTGGTATCCGGAGAGACGTACGAGTTGATCAAGGACCAGATCGCTTGCGAGGAGCAGGGGACCATATCGGTCAAAGGCATTGCTTACCCGGTGTCGACTTTCCGGGTGATCGATACGCTCGACAACATCATAGAGAAAGCCGGCCGGATTGCTGAGCATCGCGGCAAGATCAGCGTCGATGCCGATCTCGCCGCGATGTCGGAACAGGAGCGTCAGGAGGCCGCCGGCTTGCTTCGCAAGATCCTCGCCGAGATAGGGGATGAGAAGCGGTAGCCCCGTCGGCGTTATCGCGGCAAGTTTACGGCTTGTATTTGACGACTTTCTGGACCTGTTCACCGAGGCCCTCGATGCCGAGGCGGACGGTTTCGCCGCCTTTGAGGTACTTCGGTTTCGGCTTCAGTCCCATGCCAACGCCGGGTGGCGTGCCGGTCGTGATGACATCGCCCGCCTCAAGCAACATGAAACGGCTGAGATAGCTCACTAGGTGCGGCACCCCGAAGATCATCGTTCGGGTATTGCCGTTCTGCATCCGCTTGCCGTTGACCTCGAGGAACATGTCGAGGTTTTGCGGGTCTTTCACTTCGTCCCGCGTCACGAGCCAAGGGCCAAGCGGGCCGAAGGTGGGCGAGCCCTTGCCCTTCATCCATGTCCCGCCCCGTTCGAGTTGATGCTCGCGTTCGGAGACGTCATGACAAACCGCGTAGCCGGCGACGTGCGACATCGCTTTCTTTTCGTCGATCATATAGCCGCCGCGGCCGATGATTACCGCGAGCTCGACTTCCCAGTCGGTCTTCTTCGACCGATGCGGGATCACCACATCGTCGTTCGGCCCAACGATGCAGCTCGGCGCTTTGCTGAAGATGATTGGCTCCTCCGGGATCGGCGAGTTCGTCTCCTTAGCGTGGTCGACGTAGTTGAGGCCGATCGCGATGAAGTGTCGTACTTTGCCGACGCAGGCGCCGATCCGGGAGCGGGACGAGACTTTCGGCAGAGTCTCCGGATCGATTTTCCGGGCTTTGGCAATAGCGCCGGCGGCGAGGGTCTCCGGCGTGATGTCGTCGATGACCCCGCTCAGGTCCCGGGCGACGCCCTGCTTGTCGAGGATGCCGGGTTTCTCGCGGCCCTTGGGGCCGAAACGGAGCAGTTTCATCGGCTGTTGTTCTCCTAAGTCTTGTGACGCTGTTCAGCGGCGCGGTTGAGTGGATGGCGGTATCGACCCGGCTCACAACGCGCGCTGTTAAGATGTGATGTTCCGCCACCCGGTGAGATGAGGGGTTTTCGGTCGCCTCCGCGACGGGTGATCGACTAACCTTTTTGGCTCTCTTGCTCAAGGTGTTACGCCGAAAACGCTTCGTCTCGCTTGGCGAATCTAACAAGCCCTGGCGCGACGACAAAAAGGTCAGTATTATTTACCTAAAGATATACACCATGCGACCTGAAACGCTCCTACCCCTTTTCGGCTTCGTCGTCGCGGCGACGGTGACGCCCGGACCGAACAACTTCATGGTGCTCGTGTCCGGCGCCAACTGGGGACTGGCGCGCACGCTTCAGCACATCATCGGTATTGCCCTCGGCTTTCCGCTGATGATCGCAGCGGTCGGGTTGGGTCTGGATTCAGTGTTCGAGACTTATCCCCTAGTCCATGACATCCTGAAATATGTCGCGTTTGCGTATCTGCTTTTCCTGGCGTGGCGGATCGCTCAGGCCGGCCGACCAGAATCGCGAATGGTACGATCTCGGCCAATGACCATGTTCGAAGCCATGGCCTTCCAATGGGTCAATCCAAAGGCCTGGGCTTTGATATTTGGGGCAACAACCTTGTTCACCACGCCGGGTGGCGATCCGGTCCTGCAGGTCGGCATCATCGCGCTCGCCTTCGGTCTGGTTTGTCTGCCCAACGGAGTTGTCTGGTGCCTGTTCGGGACGGCGATCGCTCGCCTGCTCGCCGACGACCGTCGCCGCCAGGTCTTCAACATCGCAATGGCCGTCCTGCTGATCGCTTCGGTCCTGCCGACCTTGATTTGATTGGTCGATCAGCGTTTGACGCCTAACCGGTCGATGGGAGCGCGCGATCACACGGCTGGGCTTTCGATCGACCAGGGCCACAACCGTCACAGAACTGTCTTTCGAATCAGGTAGATGCGAGCAATCATTCACGAAGAAGCGGTGCGCTTCGGTGATCGTGACCACCCCTCAGCCGCGACATTTCCGGACCCTGTTCCTCTCGGATGTCCATCTGGGATGCCGGGGTTGCCAAGCGACCTTGCTGCTCGATTTTCTGCGCTACCACGATGCGGAGACCGTCTTTCTCGTGGGCGACATCGTTGACGGTTGGCGGCTCAAGAAAAGCTGGCACTGGCCGCAAGAGCACAACGACGTCGTTCAAAAGCTGCTTCGGAAAGGGCGCAAGGGGTCTCGGATCGTCTACGTGCCTGGCAACCACGACGAGTTCCTGCGCAGTTATGTCGGTACCCATTTCGGCGGCGTGGAAGTTGCCGACTCCGCTATCCACGAACTGGCGAACGGTGACAAGCTGCTGGTCATCCACGGGGATCAGTTCGACGTCGTTGTCCGACACGCCCAGTGGCTCGCGCATTTCGGTGCCGGCGCGTACACCGCCGTGCTCGGTGTCAACACACTCTTCAATCGCCTCCGTCGGCGGCTAGGGCTACCTTACTGGTCGCTGTCCGCTTGGCTGAAGCTGCGCGTCAAGAACGCCGTGAACTACATCGGCGCGTTTGAAGATGCGTTGGCCGCCGAGGCGAAACGTGTTGGAGCAGACGGTGTTGTGTGTGGGCACATCCACCATGCCCACATCGACGAGTCTGGGGGCTTTCGCTACGTCAACACCGGCGATTGGGTCGAGAGCTGCACAGCCGTTGCGGAACATCATGACGGGCGTCTCGAGATCATCCGGTGGACCGAGCTTGCCGAGCGGCCCTCCGAATACACCGAGGTCGACGAAGACCGGGTGATTGAGGCGGCCGAGTGAAGTTACTGCTCGCTACCGACGCGTGGCGGCCGCAGGTCAACGGCGTTGTACGAACCTTGGAGCGCGTCAGCACTGAGCTCCAACGGTTCGGGGTCGATGTGGCGATGCTGACGCCTGACCTGTTCAGGACGATACCGGCGCCGACCTATCCAGAGATTCGTTTGGCCATAACCACGCCCGGGAAAATCGGTGCGATGGCCGCCGCCGCCAAGCCGGATGCAATTCACATCGCAACGGAAGGACCCATTGGCTTCGGCGTCCGTCGTTGGTGTCTTCGCAATCGACGCAAATTCACGACATCGTTCCACACACGGTTCCCGGAGTACGTCGCAGCTCGTTGGCCGATTTCCCCAAAGCTCAGCTATGCCGTCCTGCGCTGGTTTCACAACGCCGGTAATGGCTGCATGGTCGCTACCCGATCATTGGAAAACGACCTGAGAAGTCGCGGCTTCGAGCGGCTTCTACCTTGGTCGCGTGGAGTTGATGCAGAGCTGTTCCGTCCGCGTCCGAATGCGCGGACGGACGAGGTGCCGCGGCCGGTGTTCCTTTTTGTCGGCCGTGTCGCCGTTGAGAAAAACATCAGGGCGTTTCTGGATCTTGACCTCCCCGGTTCGAAGATGGTGGTGGGTGACGGACCGGCGTCGGTCGAACTGAAGCGCGATTACCCGGATGCACGGTTCCCCGGAGTGCTGACTGGCGAGCCGCTCGCCGAGGCTTACGCCAACGCCGACGTCTTTGTTTTCCCCAGCCGAACCGATACCTACGGCATCGTCTTGCTCGAGGCGCTGGCGTCGGGTCTGCCGGTTGCCGCCTATCCGGTTGCTGGACCGCTTGATGTTGTCGGCGGTACGGACGTTGGCGTGCTTGACGACGATCTTCGCCAGGCGGCCCTGTCTGCTCTGGATATCCCGGCGGAACGTTGCCGCGAATTCGCACTGAAGCATAGCTGGCCGGCCTGCGCACGACAGTTCCTCGACAATCTGGTGTCGGCCCAGGACCTCTCAGTCGAAACCAGAGCTCTTGCGATGGCTGATGGCCGCTGATAAGCGGCGGCGATGCCGACGAAATGCGCCATTCCGACGATGACTGACATTCGGGCCGCTGAGGGACGTTTGAATGGCCTTGCCGCTCGAACCCCGTTGATCGAGAGCGCTGTTCTCAATGCGCGCGTGGGTGGTCGAGTCTTGTTGAAGTGCGAAAATCTGCAGCGCACCGGATCGTTCAAGTTTCGAGGCGCGTACAACGCCTTGGCATCGCTCAGTGAGGAGGAGCGAAAGCGTGGTGTTGTGGCTGTTTCCTCCGGCAACCACGCTCAAGGCGTTGCGGAAGCGGCGCGTCTTTTGGGCATTCAGGCAACGATCGTCATGCCGTCCGACGCGCCTACTGCAAAGCGCGGCAACACGGAGAGGAGTGGAGCGCGGGTCGTTGAGTATGACCGTGCGACAGAACATCGCGAGACGATCGCAGATGAAATCGTCGATCGGACTGGGGCGGTCTTGATCCATCCCTTTGATAATCTGCAGGTCATCGCGGGGCAGGGCACGGTGGGCTTGGAGATCGTCGACCAGGTCGAAACCCTTGACGTATCCCCGGATATGATTGTCACGCCGTGTGGGGGCGGTGGTCTTTCAGCCGGCGTCGGGCTTGCTGTTCGCTCCGCGTTTCCCGAATGCACCGTGGTTCTGGTTGAACCGGAGGCCTTCGATGATTACGGCCGCTCGCTCACGGCCGGCCGTCGCCTGGACAACCTGCGATCGACGGGCTCGGTCTGCGATGCCCTGATGGCCCAAGCGCCGGGTGAGATCAGCTTTGAGATCAACCGCGAGCACGGCGCTCAAGCGGTCGCCGTCAGCGATCGGGATGCCTTCGAAGCTGTTGCCCTTGCGGCGCGCGAACTGAAGCTGATCGTTGAACCGGGCGGTGCCGTCGCGCTCGCCGCGCTGCTTGCTGGCAGAGTCGATTGCCGGGAGAAGATCGTTGTCGTAATCCTGTCCGGCGGCAACGTCGACGATCAGGTGCTCTCCCGGGCACTGTCGGCGTGGTAGGTGTTGCCCGGCTATCCCCACAACGATGATTCGGGCGGATAGACCGTGCCGCCCTCGTAGAACAGCCCAGGACTCCGATCCTCGGCGAGGAGGAGCGGGCCGTCGAGATCGACAAAGTCGGCGGCTTGTGCGGCAAGCATTGCCGGTGCCATGGCAAGCGATGTGCCCACCATGCATCCGACCATGACCCCAAAACCTATCGATTTCGCCGCGATGACTGCCTCGAGCGCTTCGGTCAACCCGCCGGTCTTGTCGAGTTTGACGTTGACCGCATCGTAGCGTGATCGAAGCGAGGTGAGATCGGCGACGGTGTGGAAGCTCTCGTCCGCACATATCGGTACAAAATGATCGACCGTTTCCAGCGCGGTATCTTCGCTCGCCGGTAGCGGTTGTTCGATGAGAACAACGCCGGCCGCCTTGCAGGCTGCGATGTTCGCAATCAGCGTATCGTCACGCCAGCCCTCGTTGGCATCCACGATGAGGCGCGCGTCCGGCACCGCCGCTCTGACCGCGGCGATTCGTTCCGCGTCGCCCGATGCGCCGAGCTTGACCTTCAGGACCGGCCGGTCGCTGGCTGCACGAGCGGCTTCCGCCATTGCCTCCGGCGTGCCGAGACTTAGGGTGAAAGCCGTCTCCAGCGGTCTCATCGGCGAAAGGCCGGCGATTTCGGATGCAGATCGGCCGGACTGTTTCGCCTCGAAGTCCCAAAGCGCACAGTCCAAAGCGTTCCGGGCTGCTCCGGCTGGCATTACCCGCCTGAGCGCGTCTCGGTTAATCCCGTTAGCGATATGCGGCTTCATCGCGAGGATACCGGCGACTACGCCCTCCGGCGTCTCCCCGTAGCGGGCGTAAGGCACAGCTTCCCCTCGACCGATGGCGTTTTGGCCGCCTATCTGCGCCACGACAACAGTTGCCTCGGTCTTGGCGCCACGGGCAATCGTGAATGAGCCGGCGATCGGCCACCGCTCGATGGAAACCTCAAGGCTTGAGACCATTGGTCGCTCGTCGATACTCGGCTTGCCGCGCGGCGGCTTCGCGGGCACACTCCGCGCGGATTTTCGGGTCGGTCGCTACTGCGTTCGGGCCGGCCAAGGCGAAGCAGACTGCGGCGAATGGCAGATATTGGCACGGTTTCGCAAGCGACGCTCGATCTGCAGACGGTCGACGGCGAAACGCGAATCGTTGCGGGCGGGCCGTGGATCATCGCCACGGTTTCCGGCATTGAGCCGCAGATCGCGCGCGCCATTCGGGCTGCAACCGGAACCGTTGCCATCGATCTCTCAGCGGTGCAGCGGATCGACACGTCCGGTGCATGGTTGATCCGGCGCCTAGAGGCGGAGCTTCAACAAAAGGGCATTGCGGTCACACTGGCCGGTGCCTCGGAAAACGCTGTCCGATTGCTCGCCGCGGTCGAGCGCGGTCAGGACTTTGGTGCGGAAGCGCCGCGCCGACGCCCGATGTTCCTCGAACTACTCGAGCGCCTGGGTCAGTCAACAGCCAGCGCCGGTCACGACTTCGTCCAGGCCATGGCGATCCTTGGCGGTGTGGTCGGTGGCTTGATCCGCGGCGCGACCCGGCCGTCGCGTCTGAGGTTCACGTCGATCATCTACCACCTCGATCGCACCGGTCTGCAGGCCGTTCCCATCATTGCCCTGATCTCGTTCCTCATCGGCGGGATCGTCGCGCAGCAGGGCGTGTTTCAGCTCAGCTTCTTCGGCGCCGAAGATTTCGTCGTCGATCTTGTCGGCATTCTCGTTCTTCGCGAGCTTGGGGTTCTCCTGACCGCGATCCTGCTGGCTGGGCGGTCTGGCAGTGCCTATACCGCCGAAATCGGCTCCATGAAAATGCGAGAGGAACTCGACGCGCTCAAAGTGATCGGGCTCGACCCGATCGAAGTGCTGATCATGCCGCGGATCGTTGCGCTGGTGATCGCGCTGCCGCTGCTCACATTCGTCGCCGATATGTCCGGGCTGATCGGTGGAGCGTTTGTCGCGTTCGTCTACGGCGACATGCCCTTCGAACGCTTCATTCTCTTGCTTCGCGACGCGGTGGATATGAGCACGCTGATGGTTGGCCTGATCAAGGCGCCGTTCATGGGGCTTATTGTCGGGCTCATCGCGGCGAACGAGGGTCTGAATGTTCAGGGCAGCTCCGAGTCTCTTGGCCGTCAGACCACGGCCTCGGTTGTTAAGTCTATCTTCATGGTGATCGTTGCTGATGGCATCTTCGCGATCTTCTTTGCAGCGATCGACTACTGAGCATGGATGAGACCGCGGCAGTTGCGAACGGGAATGCCGGGTTTGACTCCGATCATGTGGTCATCCGCGTTCGCGGCCTGACGTCGGGATTCGGCGACACAAACGTCCTCGAGGACCTCGATCTTGATGCCTACAGGGGCGAGATTCTCGGCGTTGTGGGCGCGTCGGGGACCGGCAAGACGGTTCTGTTGCGCACGATCCTTGGCCTGATACCCAAGCGTGCGGGCACCATCGAAATTCTGGGTGTCGATCTGGAGCGGGCCACCCTCGACCAGCGTGAGGCTGTGGATCGTCGACTTGGTGTGCTGTTCCAGCAGGGTGCCTTGTTCTCGTCTCTGACCGTGTTGCAGAACGTTCAGGTTCCGATGCGCGAACATCTGCGCCTGCCGCAGAGCCTGATGGACGAACTGGCGCTGCTCAAGATCGAACTCGTTGGGCTTCCAGCTGATGCTGCCATGAAGTTCCCATCCGAGCTGTCCGGTGGGATGATCAAGCGGGCCGGGCTTGCCCGGGCGCTGGCGCTTGATCCGGATATTCTCTTCCTCGACGAACCGACATCGGGCCTCGATCCGATCAGCGCAGCAGATTTCGACGAACTGATCCGAACCCTCAGCGATACTTTGGGGCTGACCGTGTTCATGGTAACCCACGATCTCGATAGCCTGCACACGATCTGCGATCGCATCGCCGTGCTCGCTGACAAGCACGTCCTTATCGAGGGCGCATTCTCGGATATGCTGCAATTCGATCATCCATGGGTGCGCGCGTATTTCCGGGGACCACGCGCCCGCGGGATCAACGACTGAGGATCGGAGCCCGGATGGAAACCCGCGCACGTTATGCCGTAATCGGAGCATTCACGCTTGTCGTGATTGCTCTGGCGTTCGGCTTCGTCTACTGGCTGAAACGACTGGACGAGACGGGCATCCGCTCGACAGTCAACTTCGAGTTCACCGGCAGCGTTGGCGGTCTGGCTCCCGGCGGCGCCGTATTCTTCGCCGGAATCAAGGTCGGAACCGTAACATCACTGGCGTTCGACCAAGCCGATCCCAACAAGGTCTTCGTTACGGCCGAGGTGCGGCAGGACACACCGATCAAAGTCGATTCCAACGCGGAGGTTGGCTCGAATCTTCTCACCGGGGTCGCGTTCATCGACATCAAAGGCGGATCGCCAGATGCAGTCAGCGTCTTCGACGAAGACCCGCCAATCTTGGTTGGCAGCCCGTCGGCGATCGCCGATGTGATCGGCGCGGCCAGCACGACCATCGTCAAGATCGAGGAGATCGTTACCCGCATCGACGATTTCCTGAAAGTCAACGAAACGGCCATCACCGGCACGGCTCGGAACGTAGAGGCATTCACCGCCGCGCTCGCCGACAACACTGACGGGATCCAGGACTTTCTCGCCAATGTCGGCGAGATGTCGGACACGGTAGCGGGTCTTTCGGAGCGGCTGACAAGCGTTGTCAGCAAAGCGGACGACATCATCACCGCCGTCGATCCCGATCACGTTGCCTCTATCGTGGAGAACGCGGATCGTCTTGTCGCAGGCATCGCCAGTTCGACCGACGACATCGAGGGCATCACGGGACGGGTGAGGGAGGTGGCTGACGACCTCGTGGTCTTCTCCGAGGGCCTGAACGAGACGCTTGGTGACGTGCGAGCCGTGGTCGATGAGGTTAACGCTGAGCAGGTGAACGTTGCCATCAACAACATCAGCGAGTTCACCGATGCGTTGAAGCAGGCGGCGCCGAACCTTGATGGTCTGGTCGCCGACGCACGTGCGACCGTCGCAAGCGCCAAAGAGATAGCGGCGAACGCGGATGAATTCGCCGCGAGCCTCAACGCCCGTACCGAGGACGTGAACACGATCATCGCCAATGCAAAAGACCTGTCGGAGCGTCTCAAGGGGACTTCGGAGAAGCTCGACGCGGTCCTCGAGCGGGCCAACACCTTCCTGGGCGATTCGGGCGGCGAGGGGCAAAACTTCTTCCAGGAAGCTTCGGCTGCCGCCAAATCGATCCGCCAGATCGCGGAAACCTTTGATTTACGTGCGGATGAGATTTTCGGAGGGGTTGCCGATTTCTCTGGTCGTGGGCTGTCGGATGTTTCTTCGCTGGTCAACGAATTGCGCGCATCAATCGCGCGAATCGATCGTGCCATTGTCGATTTGTCGCGGGATCCCTCCGCGGCGCTCTTTGGTGGAAATTCGTCGGTGCGCGAGTACAATCGCCGCTGATTTGGGTTCGGCGCGGCGGCGCCTGTTCAAGGGGGCGTGGTTGGCATTCCGGGCACGATCGAAGGGGTGGACGCAGAGTCTGCCGTTGGTGGCCATGGCCGCTCTGCTCGGTGGATGCAGTCTTTTTCGCGGGCCACCGCCAGAGACGTTTGAGCTGTTCGGCCCGGACTCCATTCCACGACTCACGTCGGGGACAACTGCACAGATTCTCATCGCTGAGCCGAGCGCGCTCAAGACGCTCGACAGCGAGCGAATCGTCGTGGCGTCCGGATCGCGCCTGTCCTACTACCCGGACGCCCAATGGCCGGATCGGATGCCGAAGGTCTATCAGGCGAAGGCCATCGAAGCGTTCGAAAAATCGAAGCGTGCCAAGGCCGTGGGGCGGCCCGGCGAGGGGCTTTCAATCGACTACCAGATCCTCACCACTGTTCGCGCTTTCGAATTCCGACCGGAGGGCGATGGCGGGGGTTATGCCCATATCGAGGTTTCGGCAAAGATCATGGACGATCGCAACGGTCGCATCGTTGCCGTCAAGACGTTGACGGGTGGGGCGCCGGTTGTCGGTGATACTGCGGAATCTGTCGTTGCCGGCGTCGATGCGGCGCTGTCGGAGGTTCTGGTTGAACTTGTCCGGTGGACGCTGACCGTCATCTAGTCGGTGGGGCGAGGGCAAAAAAAGGGCGCCGTAGCGGCGCCCTTTTCCGTCTTCTGTGAGGAAGCCTCAGTCGAAGCGCCCGCTGGCGTGGGCGAGCAGCGTGTAGACCTTGCCGCCATCGGTCACCAGGTAAGCGTTGCCCGCTGTCCGATCGTTGTTGTTCTTGCGCACGACGTCGGCGATCGTCTTCTCGAAGTCCGCGACATAGCCATCCACAACCGTGCGGAACTTCTCGTCCCTTTGGTACCGCTTGCGGATATCGTCGAACGTCTGCTGACCCTGCAGCGTGTAAAGCCTGCGGGTAAACAGGTTCTGCTCGCCGCGCGCATGACGCGACCAGAGCTCAACGGCGGCGTCATGATCGATCGCTTTGACGATATCCGACACGAGCGCCGTGAGCGGCTGGCCGGCTTCGACCTTGGCTCGGCTTGCCGCCTTGGCACCATTCGAGGCTTTGGCGGCCGGCTGATCGTCGCGAGACGCACGTCGCAACAGATCCGACACCCAACCACCCTCGCCGCGTGCGGTCGATGCGGCGCTGGAGGCCTGTGGCGCATTCGACCGAACAGGTTGCGACGCGGCAGGGGGGTTGGCCGTCTGGCGAAGCTGCGACGGGGTAGCCGACGGATTGGCAGCGACCTGTGCCGTGGGCTGAGGCCGGGCCGGGGTATCTGCGTTCTGCCAGGTTTGCGCCGACCCGCCGCCACCCGCGGCGGCAACAGCGGGCGCCTCCACCCTGCGAAGCTGGGCCACCTGCGGCTCGCCCAGTGACGGGCTATACACGTCAAGCGATTTACCGTGCTTGGCGATGATCTCGGACAACTCCGCAAGCGCCTTGATCTGGTCGCCAACCACCCGACGCATAGCTTCTGCGCTTTCCCGTGCCTCTTCTGGAAGTTCCAGAACACCGCGCTTGAGTTCCGCCCTGGTCTGATCCAGCTCGCGTTGCACTTCATGCATTGCCGTGCGCATCTCGCCCGCGGCATCGCCGAATGCCTTGCTAGCTTCCGCGATCGTCTCGCTGATCTCGCCGACCATGGCCCGGTTTGCATCGCGGATTGCTTCCGAGGCCTTGTGGCCCTCGGCGCTTGCAGCACGCGTCATATTTTCGAAGCTTGAAACAACCCCCTTGGTGGCCGTGGAGGTGTTTTCGGTCAGCATGCGGCTCACGGCGGTCGCCCGTTCCTCCGCGGTCTTCAAGGTCTCGGCGATGATCCGCGTAAACGACCGCATGATGCCGTCGAGTTCCTCGCTGCGAGTCCGAAGGCCCGCTGTGAGGTTTTCGAGGGCAGGCCGACGCTCTTCGACCGTCGCTTCGATCTGGCGATTGACCTCGGTGAGGTGGCTCGTCGCCTCGGTCAGCGACTGGCTCTGCTCCTCGAAGCGCTTCACGACCCCCGCAACGCCATCGAGAATGTCGTGCGAAACCGCGCCGAGCTTCTCAACCTGGCTCCCCAGTTCGCCGGTGGAAAGCTGAGTTGTTTCAACCGCGTGTTCGATCGACTTGGCGAAGTCGGCTGAGCGGGCCTCAAGCGTTCCCTCGATCTTGCCGAGATTCTCTTCGGTGCCAGCCAGCAGCCCGGTGAGCATCTGATTGGATTTACTCAGCCGCTCGACGATTTCAGCGACGTTATTGCGCAGCTGCTCGTTGGTTGCGGCGAAGCTTTCGGTCACCTTCTCGCTGCTTGCAATCAGCGCCTGGGCGGCTTGATCACTCCGTGACATCATCGTCTCGATGATTTCGTTTCCGCGTTCATCGAGGGTGCGAACCAGCACGTTGCCCCGTTCGTCGAGCAGCGAAGCAAGTTCACCGCTCCGGGTGCCGAGCACATCATTGAACTCGCGCGTGCGAATTTCGATGGCTTCGGTGACGGTCGTTGCGCGCTCGCCGAGGGCATCTTCGACTTCGGTGACTGCCCGTGTCACGATCGTTGACGCCTCGTTTGCAGACGTCTGCAGTGAATTGACGACCGCGCCGGATTCGGTCACCAGACGCTCCGTCACGTCGTCCAACGCCAGGCGGATACCGTCGGCCGCCTGCTCAGTCTTGGTGGTCAGAGCGCCCGTGATAGCGTCGGCCCGATCGGACATCACCTCGGCGAGTTCGGTTGTCCGCTCGCCGAGTTGGCCTGTCACTTCGATAAGCCGACCGTCGATCAACGAGGCGAACTCGGTCTGACCGCTGGTGAACGTCTCCGCGATCTCCCGGGTGCGTTCGATCAAGGTTTGGTTGATCTGACGCGAACGATGATCGAGCGCTTCCGAAATGCGATGAGAACTGCTCTCCAAGGACTCCGACACGGTGTCGATCTTGCCCCGCAGTGCGTCGCCAAAGCCGGTGAGCCGGTTGGTCAGCGTGTTTTCCATCGCCTCCGCCTGGTCGCCGAGGGACGAAACGAGGGCAGGGCCCTGCTCGTCGATCAGCGAGCTGATGCGCTGGAAGCGAAGATCGAGCCCGTCGCCAAGCTCTCGGCTATTCGCGGCAATGACTTCCTCGAAGCGATTTCCAGTCGTCTGAATCTTTTCGAAGATGTCGCCACCACGATTCTCGATCGCGTCGGCAACCTCGGTTCCGGAGTTGATGATCTTCTCGTGGATCGATACGCCACGCGACTCGATCGCATTTGCCACGTCTCGTCCCGAAGCGAGGATCTTCTGGTGGATCGATACGCCACGCGACTCGATGGCGTCGCCGACGTGCTGGGTCGATTCGACAATTGAATCGTAGATCGCCGTGCCGCGGCCCTCGATCGTTTCGGTGATCTCACGGCTGGAAGACAGAATACGATCGTGGATCGAGGCCCCGCGGGTTTCGATCTCAGTCGCGATCTGGCCACCGGATTCGACGATCCTCTGATGCAATGTGTTGCCTTGCTCGGTGATGCGATCGGCAAGGCGCGAGCCGGAATCGACGATCCGTTCGTGGATCGCGCCAGCACGCGAGGCCACTGTTTCGGCAATCTCGTTTCCGGAGGCAATGATCGTTTCGTTGATCTTCATGCCCCGCACGGCGATCGCCTTGGCGACTTCGCCACCCACCGAGGCGAGGCGCTGGGTCAGCTCGGCGCTTCGCTCATCGAACGTCTCGTAGACGGCAGTCGATGCCGAATCGATAGTTTCGCGCAGTGCATTCGTTCGGCTTTCGAGCAGATTGGCCATCGCTTCGCCGGTCGAGGCGAGGCGATCGTTGAGCTCGGTACCGTTTACCGATATCGCTTCGAAGATCCGGTCGCCGGTACGGGACAGCCGATCGGCCAGTTCGCCGCCGCGGATGGTGATCGTCTCGGCGATCTGCGTGCCGGTTTCATCAAGTTTGTCGTTGATCTCCTGTCCGCGCAGCGCCAGGTCGACGAGGAGCGAGTCGGAGTTACTCTTCAGGGCCTCGTTGACCTCCTTGACGTGCGTCGAGATGGTTTCGGCAGCGAGGTTGCCGGTCTCGGAGATCGAGACAGTGATCTCCTCGGTGCGTCGGTCGAAGCTCTCCGCCAGATCGCTGCCGACGCGGGCAAGCATGTCGTTCACTTCCGTGCCGCGCTCGGCGATGGTTTCAGCCATCGCCTGACCGGTGGTCTGCAGCGTGTCGTTGATATCCGCGCTGCGGCCGAGCAATGCGTCGGTCACTTCGGTACCGGTTGCCGCCAGGGACTCCGCGACATCGCTCACCGTGTCGGCGAGACGGGTGACGAGATCTTCGCCCCGACCGGCAAGCTGATCGACCATCGCTTCGCCGGAGGAGGCGAGGGCGCCGGTGATTTGGTCGCCGCGTTCGGTCAGCGCGATAGTTATGCGGTTGCCGGCTTCTGTGACGTTTTCCGCGATGGATTCGCTGGCAAGACGAAGGTCCTTGGACAGTGACTCCTGGGCGCTGACAATCGATGTCCGCACCCGCTCGGAGTTAATGACGATCGCCTCGCGCTGCCCGGCCAGATCGTCGATCAGAGCGCGCATACGGGTTTCGTTGTCCGAGTACGAGCGCTCCAGCGCCGATACCTCGTTGTGAACGAGGAGTTCGAGTTCGCTGGCGCGGGCGATCGCGCGTTCGATCCCGTCGCCCACGGCTGCGACTTCGCGCCGAATAGCCTGGGTCACGCTGACCACGGCATCGGTGGCCATACTCTCCGGTTCGACCAACTTAGTGGCTACGTCGTTGATTTGCCGGGAGACGATCCGCATCTCCTGAGACCGCCACATCATCGTGGCGAGCATCCAGATGAGGACAATCGGGATCAGCAAACTCAGAACGAAAACCAGGAATTCTTGTGATCCAATGACGTTTTCGCCCGCGAACAGGTCGCCGGAGAGACCAAATCCAAGCACGATGACTGCCCAGATCACCGAAAGGGTCATCGCCGTCGGATAGATCATCCGAGAAGGGCGTCGCGGGAAGGCAGCGCCACCAGGCTGCCGCCGGTCGTCGTTGGCGGCGAAACGGGCACGGGACCGCTGATCGGCTGCGCGCGGACGGGCGGGTTTCGGCTGTTCGAGGGCCGGAGTCTGGGGCGGTTGCGTTTGCTGACGACGCCGAGGCGGTTCCTGCCGCGCCTCCTCGACCGGCCGGCGCGGTTCTTCGCGCGCTTGAGATTCAGCGCGGCGCGGCGGAGCCGGAAGCCGCGGTCCTTCGACCCGTCTTGCTTCGCCGCGACGCGGCTGGACCGGTCCTTCTGGCGCGCGGGGCTCGGGCGGCCGCCGTACCGGTCGGCGGTCAGGTTCTTCCTTCTTGCCGCTGTAGTCGATCTTCAACGCCTCCTCAACGGCCGACAATGCGGCATCGTTGGGAGTTTTGGCCCTCGGTTTTGTTGCCATGGTCTGTTCGCCTCGCGTCCGTACTCAATACGATGTCGGCCGCTATGCCGAGCATCCTGAGGCCCGGCCAGCGCAGGTACACTCCGAGGGAAAGATGACGCGTCGTTGATTGTGCGCGACTTCACGCTCCCCCGGCGCAGCACAGCATCCGCGCGTCAGACCGGTCGCCCGGTCCAAGGCCTCAACTCTTTTGCCGCTAACCCATTCTAATGGCACATTGATGGCAGAGGAACAAGAAACTGGGCACCCTTCGACAGCTTGCGCTCCGGTTTAGCCTTCTGTCGGAACGCATTTGTTCTGTTAACGAATTAGGCGTGCCGCGTCCTGCCGGAAACAGGGATTGAGAATTGTGCCCGCGTTTTCCGCAATCCACCATCCGGTGCCGTCAGGATGGCTCTGCTTTGTCTAACGCTCGGAAAACTAAAAAGAAACCCCGCCCTCTCCCTGGCCGCCGGAGTCCGATCATAGTGGCGACACGCCGATACGATGGCCTTCTGCCGAACAGAGGGTTTCGTCGCCCATTTGGGCAAGAGTATTAAAATCGCAGTCGCTTGACGCCGAGAACCGGCGTTAACCATCTATTAAGAATGTTTTGTGCGTTGCTTCACTTCCTCCGACTTGGTTACCGAAGCCGGAATGGTTGATCACGGCCGCGAAACCGCCGTCGCCGTCCTCCGTAGCGATCGGGCTGGCGGGCTCTGTGGAAATCGCCTATATGCCGCCGGGTCCGTAGCGGCCCCCAGCCGAACCCTCCCCAAAAAAGTCCGATGAGATGGCGAAGATCACCTACATTGCTGCCGAAGGCGAACGGTACGAAGTCGAAGCAGAAAATGGTTCGACCGTCATGGAAAATGCCATTCGCAATGGGGTTCCGGGCATAGAGGCCGAGTGTGGCGGCGCCTGCGCTTGTGCCACTTGTCATGTCTACGTTGATGAGGCTTTCAAGCCGATCGTCGGTGAGCCGGAGCCGATGGAAGAAGACATGCTGGACTTCGCTTACGAAGTCCGACCGACGTCGCGGTTGTCGTGTCAAATCCGGGTCAGCGACGAACTTGACGGCTTGATCGTTACGGTTCCTGAGCGACAGGGCTAAAACCAGCCCGTCCTTCTGGCCCTGGTGGCGCTTTTTGCTCGCGTTTGCCGATCACCGACAACAAACTTGCTTTGCTCCGTTGGTTTGAGCGGATAAGTCTGCACAAATCCTGTTGACGCGAGTCCAAACATGAACGACTTGACGATGAATGCAGTCGAGGCCACCGAGGTCATCGAGAAAGACGTGGTGATCGTCGGCGCGGGACCGGTCGGTCTGTTCGCGGTTTTCGAACTGGGTCTGCTCGACATCGGCGCCGCGCTGATCGACATCCTAGACAAACCCGGCGGTCAGTGCGCAGAGCTCTATCCGGAAAAGCCGATCTACGACATTCCGGGCTACCCGGTTGTCACGGGCGACGGTTTGGTGGAGAAGTTGCTCGAGCAGATCAAGCCGTTCAATCCGACGTTTCATCTGAGCCGGATGGTCGAGACTTTAGTCCGTCAACCCGACGGACGGTTCAAGCTGACAACGGACGCTGGTGACACGTTCATAGCTAAGGTCGTGGTCATCGCTGCGGGCGGCGGTTCTTTTCAGCCGAAGCGGCCGCCGGTCCCCGGCATCGAGGCCTACGAGGGAACCTCCGTGCGCTACGCGGTGAGACGCATGGAGGACTTCCGCGACCATGACATCCTGATCGTCGGTGGGGGCGATTCTGCTCTCGACTGGACACTCAATCTGCAGCCGCTGGCAAAGAGCCTCACCCTTGTCCACCGTCGCGAAGAATTCCGCGCCGCTCCCGACAGCGTCAACAAGATGCGTGCGCTGCTGGATGGCGGAAAGATCGACTTTCAGATTGGGCAAGTCAGCGGGCTGTCAGGGAACGACGGACAACTCACCGCAGCAACGGTGAAGGCCAAGGATGGCAGCCAGAGTGATATCGCCTGCACGCGCATGCTTCCCTTCTTCGGACTCACCATGAAACTGGGGCCGGTTGCGGAGTGGGGGTTGAACCTTGAAGAGAACCTGATCCCCGTCGATACCGAGAAGTTCGAGACGTCCGAGCCAGGAATCTTCGCGATCGGTGATATCAACACCTATCCCGGAAAGCTCAAACTGATCCTCTGTGGGTTCCACGAAGCGGCGCTGATGTCGCAAGCAGCCGCTCGGATCGTCGATCCCGACAAGCGGATCGTTTTCCAGTACACGACGTCGTCGTCGTCGCTGCAGAAAAAGCTGGGCGTGATCTGAGGATCGCAATTGCGGGCTACTGCCGCTCGAATGTGATGTCGCTCGCGACGAATTCGGTGTTGGTCTTGGGATCGACGGCATCGGATACAAGGCGGTAGCGGCCGTCACCCACCACCAGCCGGAGGGTAGCCGTGCCGGGCTGTTTGGTGCGACGATCGACGAACGAGGCTGTCATCGTGATCTGATCTCCGGAGGCGGTTCCGGAGATCGTGGCCGGCCCTCTGGTAGACAAGGACTCCAGCGAGCCGGTGAAACCCCCCGAGCCGTTGGATTCGAAGGTGCCCGACACACGCCCGGAATTCGTGGCCACGGCGCACCGGCCTTTCTGATTCAGAACGGAGCCACCGCCCTCGAGACTGTTGGTGATCTTGCAGTACACCAACTCGGCCTCAGCGCTCGGACTGGACTTGAACGTACCCCGTCCGATCCAGTCTCCGGCCATTCGGGCGAGCAAAGGATCCTCGGCAGCGGATGCCGACGAGGGTACGACGGCATAGGTCAGCCCCAGAACGAACGCGGCGATCAGGCGCTGACCGGCTCGTCCTGGCGGGCAGTCTCTACGGGCTTGGGTTTGGTCTCGAACCATGAGCGGGCAACTCCGGCCATCAGCGCCGGCAGGACCAGGAGATCGGCCACCAGCGCGGCTGCAAGGGTAACGCCGGCCAATTGGCCGAACAATATGATCGTCGGCATTTCGCTGACGAGTGTGGTCGACAGACCAGCAATGATGATCGCTGTGGTGCCGACCAGAACCGGACCGATATGACGTGACGTGTCGATCAGCCGTTCGCGTAGATCAGTGACGGCCGCCGTGATCCGGAAACGGTTCAGGTAGTGAATGGTGTCGTCGACGGCAATACCGTAGGCGACCGTCAGCGAGAGCACACTGGTGAACTGCATCCCGCGATCCAGAATGAAAAGCAGTGCACCGGTAGCAAAAATCGGCATCGCGTTCGGCAATGCGGCAACCACGCCAACCCGCCAGTTTCGGAACGCGAGACTGATAGCGCAGATCCCGGCCACGATCGCCAGTGTCAGACTCCAGAATAGGTTGTTGATGGTCCGATTGCTTTCAACCGCCGTCAGGACGGTCACACCGGTCACGACGACGTCGGGTCCTCCGGCCTGACGCGCGGCCCGTTCGATCTCGCCGATCAACGGTTCCGCTTCCTGAGTTGTCATTTCGTGAATGCTGGTGGTGATCAAAGAACCGCTGTTGCCAACAAACCGGGAGGCGGCGTTTTCCGACAAACCGTCTGTCAGTTCCGTCAATCGCGCCGACGCCTGGTCGGTATCGCCGCCAAGCCACTGCGCAACGCTCCATAATGATAGCGGGCGATCCGCGCCTTGCACCGCGTCAACGGCTTCATGGACCAAGCGAATCTTTTCGAGCGCCTCGGGCGATGTCGGTTCCATCGCTGCCAGCGGAACGACGATCTGGATCGGGAAAGCCCCGTCAAAAAGTTTGTCGATGCGGCCGAGGGCCGCGTTGGTAGGATTGTTGGCCGGCAGGTGTTCTCGGATGGAATGTTGCGGCGGGACCGAGAAGTGCATCGCGGCGAGTGTAGCGAAAAGCAGGACTGCGGCCACGGCAATCCGGTTGGCATGGTCGACCGCGAAACGCCCCACGCGCGCGCTCGGTTCTCGAAGGCGGGCAATCGGGCTCGGCCCTCGACTGGCGGAGGGCTTCCAGAAGCGGCCGATCGACATCGCCAGCAGCGTATGCACCGAAAGAACCATCATTCCACCGGCGATGGCACCCGCGGCTCCAATCATCGCAAACGTGCTGACGATCTCAACGTCCGATAGCGTGAGCGACAAGAACGCCAGAGCGGTGGTGATCGCGGTCAGCATGCAGGCCGGCCCGACCTCACGCTGCGCGTTAAGTTCCGCTTCAACGGCACCGGCGCCCTCGGTTCGTCGTCGTCGCCAAGCGTGTGTCAGATGCATGCCGTCGGCGTAGCCCAGCACCATGATCAGCGCCGGCACGACATTTGACATGACGGTCATCGGGGTTCCGATCAGCCCGATCATGCCGATTACCGTTCCGCCCGCCATCACGGCTGGGACGGCGGTGATGATCGCCGCGATGAGCGACCGAAAGACGATCAGGCTCATGACGACGCCGACGATCACACCGGCGATATTGAGCGCGATCTGATCGCGGATAAGCACGTCGACGATATCGAGGCGCAGCGTCGGGAATCCGCTGACTGTCGTTGTCAGCCCTGTGTCCGCGAACAGCGAGTCGACGATGTCGGTGATGTCGATCCGCATCTGGCGGGTCGTGGATAGCGGTGCCTTTTCCTCCGCCGGTGTCAGGACGAAGATCATAGCCGTGCCGTCGTTCGACAGCAGTTTGTTCCCATAGAAGGGATGGGCGCGGATTTCCTCACTCAGAGTGGGCGTGAGACCGGCGTCGACATCGGAGATGACGAGCGCTGCGTCACCATTCTCGTCCGGTGTCTTGCGTAGCGCGAACGCGGAAGTGACGCTGGCGACGCCGTCGACGAATTGGAGCTCGAACTGGAAGTCGCGCAGTTTCGCGAACGTTGTCGGTTCGCCTAAATCGTCGCCTTCGACCAGGATGAGGATTTCGTTTTCCGGATCGATGAACTCTTCGACTGTCCGCGCGTAGTCCGCGTATGTGGACCGATCTCCGGCGAAAGTCCCGCGCAAGTTCTGGTCGAACGTCAACTGCGTCGCCCCGAATGCGGCGACCGCGAGGATGCACAGAACGACGGCAGCCGACACCCGCGGCCAGCGGAAGATCGGATCGACAACGCGATCGAGGCCGAAAGCGAGTGAGCGCATGCGGTTCGTCAGTCCGCGCGATTGACGGTGACGACGGGGATGATGAGTGCGAGCTTGACGGTCCGCCGTACTCGGTCAGGCCAAACGGCTTGCATAGTTTCCTTCAGCCTCAGGCGACGCCACCCCTCGCGCCGGCGAGTTTTGACGGGCCGATGAGCCACTGTCAAACTCTGATCACCTATTGTGGGGAATGATTGGCGGAAAATCGTGGAGGGAGCGCGCCATGGAAACCCGATCAGTTCTTTTTGCCGACGATGGCGACATTCCGAACAGTCGTTTTCCTCTGATTGTCTATCCCCGCGCCGTCGATCCTTCGGATGGTGCGGCGGCGGTAGCGTTTGAGACCCTCTTTGCCCGCAACGGATGGGGAAACAGCTGGCGAAACGGCATCTTTCCGTTCCATCACTACCATTCGAACGCTCACGAAGTGTTGGGAATCGCAGCCGGTTCGGCCGAAGTTCGCTTTGGCGGCGAGAACGGCGAGACCGTTGCGGTGGAGGCGGGCGATGCCGTGCTAATCCCCGCAGGTGTTGGCCACAAGCGCCTTTCCGCGTCTCCAGACCTGCTGGTGGTTGGCGCTTACCCGGCCAGTCAACATGCTGATCTGATGCGTGAAGGGGCGGAGGACACCGACGGTATCCGCCGCCGAATCGCCGGCGTTGTCCTTCCCGAAAACGACCCGGTTGGCGGACCGACCGGGCCGACGGCGACGTTGTGGGTCTAGGCAAGCACTCTCTGGTGGACGTCAACGCTCGAATTGCAGTGGAGCGCTGAACCAGTGCGCGACATCGCCTTGCGTCTCAACTGCTACCTCACCGCCGAACGCCCACGCGGCTTTGTCGATGTCGATGTCTGAGGCTTTAGGCTTTTGTAGTCTCTATTTCGGCGCCTGCGAGTCGTCGCCCTCGTCGCTGTTGACCTTCCGCAGTTCCGCCATGACATCCGCCAGTCGCGGAGGACGGCCATTGATGAACGGTAGCGGACGACAGACTTCGATCGCGGCGATGCCCACCCGGGCGGTCAGCAGACCGTTGACGATGCCCTCGCCGAGCCTAGCGGACAGGCGCGCGGCGATCCCATGGCCAAGCAGTTGTTGGACAAGTGAGTCACCCGCGGCCATTCCCCCGGTTACCGCGAGATGTGCCGCGACACTTCGCGTCAGGCGCCAGAAGCCCAGCGTACCGGGTCGGCCGTCGTAGAGCGCCGCTAGTTCGCGGATCAACCTCAGAATCTGGATAACAACGAACAGCAGGTCGACGACCGCTCGGGGCGAGATGGCAGTGACCACGGCGACCCGCTTTGCAGCATTCATCACCAGGCGTCGCGCGGTGTCGTCCAGAGGCAGGACCAGTTCTCGCTCGGCCAGCCCGACCAAGTCGCGGCCGTCAATGATCTCGCGCGCATGTCCGGCAAGGGCTGCGCGGCCCCGCGCCGTTTCAGGCCGCCTGGCATAGAACTCGCTGACTTCTGTCACCAACGCCCGCGCGGCTTCGCGATCGTCGCTCTCGAGAACGGCCCGTGCCTGATCGTGGACCTCGGTGACTTTGCGAATGCGGAGGATGCCACGAACCTCGCGGACGGTTATTCCGACGACTGCGATGATGCCAATGGCAGCAAGTGCAAACCCCAGCCAGCCGAGCGCCTCGCTGCGGGCGAACATGTCGCGAATGAGGGAATCGACAGCCAGCCCGATCGCGAGCGTGGCCAGAGCGCCGGCGGCGGTCCAGAACATCTGGGCCCAGCGAAAACCTCGCTTTGGCAAAGGTTGCCGATCCGCGTCTTCCTCGGTTTCCTGGAAGGGATCGACTTCGGGCGTCAGAACCGGCGGCGCTCCCACGCCGGGCACATAGTCTCCCTCGACGACGTTCAGGTCGTCCAGGTCGAACACCGTCGGTCGCCGGGGCTCCTTGCTCATTGCAGGCGGTCTCCAATGAGAAACTCGAGCGCTCGATCCAGACGGATGTGCGGGAGGGAAAGCGTCAATCCTTCGGCTGTGCGCTCCAGTTGCGGCGGCCGGAACCGGGCGAACCGCAACGGCGGCGATCCCGGGCCACTCTTCTGGAACACCGGCTCCGGCTGTTCGGGTAGATCGCCTGGAAAGATCGCGACTTCCTCGCTGCCATCGAACGTTCGGCCGCCGACCGTCTCTCCCGGGAGCGGGACACCGATAATGGAAGGCAAACGTCTGCCGCGGTGTGTGACGGTCCCCTCGCGGGTGGCGCGGACGGAAGCCAGCGCGATCACGTCCACCGTTGCGCCCGCGAATCGGGCGCGTTCAATCGCGCGATCCACAAGGCGCGAGAGGATCGCTTCGAGCCGATCGTGATCTCCATGATGCAGGTGGTCGGCCTTGGTCGCTGCAAACAGAATCCGATCGATCCGCCGAGTGACCAGACCGCTCAGCCAGCCCGTTCGCCCGAGTCGAAACGCGGCGAGGACGTCTGCAAGCGCTGCTTCCAATTCACCGACGGCATCGGGCCCGGCGTTCAGGGCTTCCAGTGCATCGACCAGCACGATTTGCCGGTCCAGGCGGGCAAAGTGGTCGCGGAAGAAAGGTCGGACGACGGCGGTTTTGTAACTCTCATACCGGCGCGCCATCATCGCCGCGAGTGAGCCTGGCGCGATCTCATCGTTGATTTCGAGTGGCGAGAAGGTGAGGGCCGGGGAACCCTCCAGATCGCCTGGCATCAGGAATCGGCCGGGCGGCAGGATCGAGAGGCTCGAGCCCTGGACCCTGGTGGCGCGGAGGTAGTGGGTGAACGCTTCTGCGAGCCTTCGGGCAATCGTCTCGTCCTCTGGCGCTTTTGCGTCGGCGGTGGCAATCTCCGTCAGCCACGGACTGGCAAGCCCGACCCGTGTGGCTTGCTTTGCCGCCTCGATCGATTCTCGTGACCAAGTGGCGTAGTCCTTTGCCAATAGCGGCAAGTCCAGGAGCCATTCGCCCGGATAGTCGACGATATCGATGTGAATGCGTCCGCGACCGAGTGCGCGGGCAAGCGTTGACGCGGACTCGAATTGAACCGTGAGGCGAAGTTCACTGATCTGCCGGGTCGACTCCGGCCAAACGCGATCATCGACCAGCGCGGCAACATGGCTTTCGTAGTCGAAACGGGGAACGGCGTCGTCGGGCTGGGGGGCCAGCTGAGCGCCAAATACGCGCCCTCCGGCGTATGCCTTGAAAAGCGGCAGGCGGCCGCCATGGATGAGGTTATGGACGAGTGCCGAAATGAACACCGTCTTGCCGGCGCGGGCGAGGCCGGTGACGCCTAGTCGGACCGAGGGCGCGGTAATACCAAGCGTGCGCTCCGCGAGTGTCGTGACGGCTAGCCGCGTTTCGTCGGTGATTGTGGTAAGTTGCAAAGGTCAGGGCCACTCCCGCATCCGCAGCGCTCGCGCCGATGTAGGCACGATTCGGAGTATCGGAACCCCAAACCGTGCCGGCATAGGGAACGCTATCTTCTGTCGGTCAGGTCCCGAGGTCTGAAAAACGCGGTGAGACGGCCGCTGCCTGGTTCCAAGTCTGCCCAAGATTCGAGCAGAACCTCGAGGACCGCAAGAGCACCAGTGGGATATTTCAGCGAGATGTCCGACCGAACCACCCGTTCGCCGTTATCGTCCAGAATCAGTGCCAACGCTTGGATCGTCGGGTTGTGCCCGATCACCATCAGCGGGTCGGCGTGCCCGCCATGCTGGCGTATCTGCTCCACATAGTCGCCGGTGCTTGAGTCGTACAGCCCATCGAGGGTCATGCAGGCATCTGCACCAAGGTAAGGTTGCAGCGCTGCAAGGGTATCCCGGGTTCGTCGAGCCGGCGAGCAAAGCACCCGTTCCGGCAATAGGCCCTCATCAACGACAAGATCAGCCATGACCCGTGCCGCACGCTCGCCGCGCTCCGACAGCGGTCGCTCAATATCCTCAAGCGATGGATCATCCCAAGCGGATTTGGCGTGTCGAAGCAAGAGCAGGCGCACAGGTCAGCAGGCTTTCGTCGATGCTGAGACGTCGGCGGCATCAACAGCAAACGCGCCCGCGGATCCCACGGGCGCGTTTCGCATTTGGAAGACCGTGACTGGCGGTCTACGGAATTTTGCAGAGGTGATAGTCGCCGTCATAGCCGAGGTAGTACCCGGTGTTCCAGTTGAACGACTTGTACTTCTGCGAGCACATCTGCTTCCAAGCGTTCGAGCCAACCGGTGGTGCACCGACCGGCTGAGCGTAGTTCGCCTTGTTTGCGACACACTCGGCATAGGCTTGGTTATACGCGCGATTCCGGGTCGCGGCACCAAGGGCACCGCCACCGACCGCGCCTGCGATCGCGCCGGTTGTCACGCCCTTCTTTTTCTTCCCGAGAATACCGCCAAGAACGGCACCACCGATACCGCCGACGGCCGCGCCGCCGACGATGTTGCCGCCGGTCGCGTCGCGCGCGTAGTCTTTGGCGTACGCGTCGCAGTAGGGGTCTTTCGCGGATGCGCTGGTCACGCCAAGGCCGAGCAGACCGGCGATGGCGATGGTTGCAACGATGCTCTTCATGCGTTGGCTCCTTCGAATGTCACGGCGCCGAGGGAATCAAACCTGTGCGCCCGATACTCCAGCCACCCTCATGAGGCGGATACATGGCGCATCCGAGAATCCAGCGCAAGTGAAACAATCACACTCGCGATGTGTTGAACGTCACAGCAGTGTTCGGTTCAGTCGTCGCGATACACGCGTTCACGCCGCTCGTGTCGTTCCTGCGCTTCGATCGACAGTGTGGCTATCGGCCGGGCGTCAAGCCGCTTGAGGCTGATCGGCTCGCCGGTTTCCTCGCAGTAACCGTAGGTACCGTCGTCGATCCTTTGCAGTGCGGCATCGATCTTGGCGATCAGCTTGCGCTGGCGGTCACGCGCCCGCAACTCAATGGCGCGATCGGTTTCAGACGATGCACGGTCGGCAAGATCCGGGTGGTTCTGGCTTTCTTCCTGGAGATGCAGCAGCGTATCGCGGGCTTCCCTCAGAATTTCTTCCTTCCAACGTTGCAACTTGTCACGGAAGTACTCACGTTGGCGCTCGTTCATGAACGGTTCGGAGGCGGTCGGCCGATACGCTCGCGTCCGGGAACGAGTGGTCGTCTGCGGCATGTAGAACCTCTGACTCGTGGGCGACGCGCGCGGAATATAGCGACGGCACCAAAGGCGGACAATAACCGCTTCAAGACCTTTTGATGACGTTCCGACGATGCGCAAAACGCTCGTCGTATCAACGCGGTGGTGGTCAATCAGCCTCGTTCGGGCGGCTCGTTCGGGGAGATCTGACCGAGCAGTCGAGCCATGTCTTTTTCGAGATTGGGTTCCGATGATTCGGTAGCGTCGGCCGGCGACGGCTCGCTCGGCGGCGGCCGAATCGGCTCTTCGCCTCCGGCCCTCTGTGCGGGGGGCTTGGCCGCGTCCGGCCTGGGTGTAAAGCCGCTTTCCGAAGAAGCCGGAATGGGGCCGCCGGGCGCGAAAGGCGACGTGTCTTCCTTGTATCGCTCAGCGGGCGGCTCTGCTTCGGTGATGGTTACCGCGTCGGTTGATCGGGGCGCTTCATCAGAGTCCGCAGCCGCAAGCGCTGCCTGAAGCGAGCTCTCCGGTTGCCGTTCCGCCGCTGCTGCTGCCTCCGGGCGCGTCGGATCTGTTGGCGCCGGAGGCTGTCGTGTCGGCAGCGCCTTGCGCCGTTTGGCTCGCTGGTCGCCGCGTGTGGCAGCTTCGCTTCGTGCCGACGCCTTGTCGGCACGCAACGACCGAAGGCGCGCCGCGGCATAGGCCGCTGGAGGCGGTGGCGCCGGCTGTGGTGGTGAGGTCGCTGCCGTTGCCGGTTGTCCCCGCCCTGCAGCCGGTCGGCTTTGTGCGGGGCGGGTGCGGCTTATGTTCGGCTCGACGACGAGATCGCTGGGTCCGCCAACAAGAAGCAAATGCTCGACGTTGTCGCGACGGACCAGAACGAGGTGCCGCTTCGAGTCGAGCGTCAGCGACTCAACAACGGCAAGACGCGGTCCGCGCGCTGATCGTGTTCCTTCCAAGGGCGGGCGGCGAAGGAACCAGATAGCAAGCCCGACGAGGCCAAAAAAAACGACGAAACTCAGGAAGACAAACAACAAATTTCCACCGAAAAACGAGCTGAGAAAGTTGCCCATCGCGCGTCTCCTGACGGTGCCGCCATCGACAACTTGCCCATTAGCCGCGCGGCCGGCACATTCGTCGGCAGCGAATCGCCGAATTCGTCAGTCTTTTCAAGCTATGGCGGGTATTGCAAGGGTTGGCACTGAGAGAAAAGAGCACCGGGAAGGCACGGGCTCTGATGCGACCCGGGAGCCGGGTCGTCGCGCGGACTAGAGAGGCGATCGACCCGACATGAACGAACGGATGAACGAAGCCGTTCGCGATCACTTGGCAACGGCTCGGTCAAACGGCATTTCCGCCACCGGCCGATTCGTTGTCGTTGCCTTTGGCCTGGCCGGTGTGGCGATCGGTTTCCTGCTCATTGGGCCTGATCGCACAGAGCCCCTTATGCTGGGGCTGTTGGGTCTGCTTGCAGTCGTCGGGGTTGCGGCAATGCTGGCCGCGGCCTTTGGTCTGATCCGCTTCGTCGGTCGTGGCCGTGAGCAGAATGTCGGACAAGCCGTTCTTGACGCGATGATCGATGGCATTGTCATCACCGATCGTAGCGGTCGGCTGACGTATGCGAACCCGGCGTATGCGGCTCTGATCGGCGTGGAGGATATTGCGGATGTTCGCGCTGTTGATCGTGTCTTTGCGGCCGACGCGGGCGCTGCCGAAGCGGTTTATCGCATTGCTCAGCAGCTTCGCGATGGCCGCCCCGGTCGGGAAGAGATTCGGCTGCCCGCCGCGTTGGACGGCGCATTGCGCGAGAGCGGTGTGGCCCGCTGGTACCGGATAGAGGCGCGGCCGCTTGGGGACGGACCATCGCAATCCGGAGAGGCGATCTGGACCGTGGTCGATATCTCTGGCGAGCGTGATCGTCAGGAAACTGTCTTTCAGGAATTGCAGCACGCGATCGACTATCTTGACCATGCTCCGGTCGGCTTCTTCTCTGCCGAGCCGGACGGACGGATCGTCTATATCAATGCCACCCTCGCCGGCTGGCTTGGAATCGACATCGCCCAATTTGACTCCGGTTCGCTGGCGTTGAACGACATCGTCAGTGGCGAAAGCGCGGCGCTGCTCGCTCAGGCCCGGACGGGCGGCGAAAATGGTCGATCGGAGGTCATCGACCTCGATCTGGTCAGGCAAAACGGCCAGAGCCTACCCGTCCGGCTCCTCCATCGCGTTCCGGTGACCGCGGACGGCGCCCCCGGTGCAACGCGTACGGCCGTTCTCAATCGCGCGCCCGGAGAGGAAACCTCGACGGCGTCGGAGGCGCTTCGAGCATCAGAGGTTCGCTTCGCGCGTTTCTTCAACTCAACACCGATCGCTATCGCCGCGATCGACGAGAACGGTCGAATCGGTCGATCCAACGCGCCGTTTCTCAAGCTTTTCGGGCATGCAATGGATGGAAAAGGCGACCGGCTGGCCGACCTGGTTATTGATGCCGACCGCCCGGTTATCGAGTCGGCGCTGGCATCGGCAAAGAGCGGAATCGCCAGGATTCCTCCAATCGACGCCACGCTCGTCGGTGCCGGCGAGCGGAGCGCGCGGTTTTACGTCAATCCGGTCGATGACGGCGGCGATGGTGAGGAGTCGGCGATCATCAACGCCATCGACATCACGGAGCAGCGCGTCCTTGAGCAGCAGGTCGCGCAAAGTCAGAAGATGGAGACGGTTGGGAAGCTCGCCGGCGGTATCGCCCACGACTTCAACAATGTACTGACCGCGATCATCGGATTCTCGGACCTGCTCCTCGCGAACCATCGGCCGAGCGACCCTTCCTTCCAGGACATTATGAACATCAAGCAGAACGCGAATCGGGCTGCCGGCCTCGTCCGCCAATTGCTTGCCTTTTCCCGTCGGCAGACATTGCGACCGCAGGTTCTTCAGATCAGCGATCTGATTTCCGATATCACTATCCTGCTCAACCGCCTTATCGGTGAAGACGTCAAGCTGGAGGTGCATCACGGTCATGGCCTCTGGCCGATCAAGGCGGACCTCAACCAACTTGAGCAGGTCGTCATCAACCTCGCGGTCAATGGTCGTGACGCGATGCCCGAAGGCGGCTCCATGACCATCCGGACATGCAATGTCCTTGCGTCGGAGGTCGACGCCCTTGGCCATCATCCTCTTCCGGCGGCCGAGTATGTCTTGCTCGAAGTCGAGGACACCGGCACCGGTATGTCGCCCGACGTTCAACGCCGCGTGTTCGAGCCCTTCTTCTCGACCAAAGAGATCGGCAAGGGTACCGGCTTGGGGCTCTCCACGGTCTACGGAATTGTCAAACAAAGTGGCGCATACATCTTCGTCGATAGCGAGGAGGGAAGGGGCACGACGTTCCGCGTCTTCTTCCCGCGTCACGTGCCGACCGAGGAAGAAGAAACGGCTGAGAAGGCCGAGGAAGGCGCCGAAATCGCCGACCTGACCGGCACCGCAACGATCCTCCTCGTCGAGGACGAGGAGGCGGTTCGGGCCTTTGCCGCGCGGGCGCTCGCTTCCCGTGGATACGAGGTTTACGAAGCCTCCTCCGGCGTGGAGGCGCTTGATGTCATGGAGGAGGCGGGTGGGCAGATCGACCTCGTCGTCTCGGACGTGGTGATGCCCGAACTGGACGGTCCGTCGCTCTTGCGCGAGCTGCGACAAACGCGTCCGGAGTTGAAGATCATCTTCGTGTCAGGCTATGCCGAGGACGCGTTCAAAAAGAACCTGCCGGAGGGCGAGGACTTCCGCTTCCTTCCCAAGCCTTTCTCACTGAAGGAACTGGCGGTGGCAGTGAAGGAGACACTGGGGCGCTGACCCATCATCATGACGGACCTGCCGGATCACTGAACGCTACATCGCTAAGGCTCAGTCTTCCCTCTGGTATCGCGATAGTGCCTCCCGCTTTTGTAGTGCCCACTACGGCGATCGCTGGCGTCTCGGCGACGTAGCGACAGCTGGCGCTAGACGCGTCAGGCATGATACCGGACCCAATGCGCCCGTCGGCCCTTGATTAACCGATCTGGAAATACCGCGACTTGAAAAACCCTTTCCGAATTGAGCGGGTTGGCGGCGTCAGCCCCTATGTCTGGTATGGAATGCGGGTTGGCGACTGGTCGCGTTTGCTTGCCGGTGGGCGTTTCGACGTAACACTGAACTGCATGCCGCGCATCGTGGCCGTTAGCGCCATGACGGCGCTGAATTCGGCGATCTACCATACCTCGAAAATCGCTTATCGCCGCCGTGTCGCCAACGTGGACGTCAGGGCCCCCATCTTCATCATCGGCCACTGGCGAACCGGGACGACGTTGCTGCACGAACTGCTCGATTCCGATCCCCGGCTACAGGCGCCGACCACCTACCAATGCATGTTTCCGTCGACGTTCCTGCCGACGCAGGGTTTGGTGGGTCGGTGGACGCGGGGAATGCTGCCGGCGACCCGTCCGTTCGACAATATGGTCTTCGGCCCTGACAAGCCGCAGGAGGACGAGTTTGCGTTGCTCAATGCCGGTCTCGGCACCCCCTACGTCACGCTTGCTTTTCCTCGCCGCGGTCCGGCCGGCCTGCGCTACGTGGACCTCGCCGATCTCGATGACGTGGAGCGCCTGCGGTGGGAGAACGGTTACGAGGAGATTTTGCGGAGGTTCCAACTCGATGACGATCGCCGGCTGGTGCTGAAGTCGCCGGTGCATGCAGGGCGTATTCCGACGCTCCTCAAGCTCTTTCCCGATGCCCGCTTCATTTTCACCGCGCGCGACCCATTCGACATCTTCACGTCGCACGTCCGCACACTGAAGGTGCTCGCCGCCAACCAAGGGCTTCATAATCCCATCCCCGCCGATGATCAGTGGGTCAAGGACTACGTGCTCGAGATGTTCATTCGCTTGTTCGAGGCCTACGAACGCGACCGTGCGCAGATACCGCCGGGTCGCCTGGTCGAGATGCGGTACGAGGACTTCACTGCTGCACCGCTCGAGCGACTGGAGGCGCTTTACCGCGAGTTGGAGCTCGGTGACTTTGCGCCCGCCCGCGCGGCCGTTGTCGCCAATCTCGCCGACCGAAAGGGGTATCGGCGCAACGCCAACCGCATCGACGCACAGGATCGAGCGATCGTTGCCGCTCGATGGGCGAAGTATCGTGACCGCTTCGGATATGCAGAACAGAGCGCGTAAAGCGACCGCAGTTTTCGAGCGGTTAGCTGGCCTGGTCTAGTTCCGAAGCCAGCGCGATCGCGATGTCAGCCGCCAGGCGCGCGTTGTTCTTCACAAGCGCAACATTTGTCGCGAGGCTGCGGCCGTCGGTGCGCTTGAGAATCGCGTCTAGGAGAAACGGGGTGACCGCCTTGCCGGTGACGCCTGCGGCCATGCTGTCGCGATGGGCGGCCTCTATATGATCCGCCATCTCTGTTGCGGGGATTTCGTGCTCCGGCGGGACCGGGTTTGCGACGAGCACTCCGCCGTCCAGTGCGAGATCGCGTCGGGTGCGGGCGAACGCCGCAATCTCCTCCGGGCTGTCCAGGCGGATGGGTGCCTCAAGGCCGCTGTCGCGCGACCAGAAAGCCGGGAACGTTTCGGTGCCGTAGCCGACGACCGGAACGCCGAAGGTTTCCAGCATCTCCAGCGTCTTGGGTAGGTCGAGCAGGGCTTTGGCACCGGCGGCGACGACGATCACGTCCGTCTTGGCGAGTTCGGTGATGTCGGCGGAGATGTCGAAGCTTGCCTCCGCGCCACGATGTACCCCGCCAATCCCACCGGTCGCGAACACGCGGATGCCGGCACGCCCGGCGACGATCATCGTGGCCGCCACGGTCGTCGCGCCCGGTTTACCCGAGATAACGCCGTGGGCGAGGTCGGCCCGCGACAGCTTCAGCGTTTCGTCGGACTGCGCCAACCGTTCCAGTGACGCACGGTCGAGGCCAACTCGGATGACGCCATCAAGGACGGCGATCGCCGCCGGAGTCGCGCCGACATCCCGGATCTCGTCTTCTACGGCGAGCGCGGTTTCCATATTTGTCGGCCACGGCATTCCGTGACTGACAATCGTGGTCTCGAGCGCGACGACTGGGCTACTATTGTCGAGCGCCGCTTTCACCTCATCGGCGATCGCAATGCTCATCGGCTCCGCTCGCTGTTGGCCAAGATCAGACGATCTGCGAGCGCGGCGGCGTTGATTGAAGGCGGCACGGTGGCTTCGTGTTCCATTGTGAGGGCCGCCGCCGCGAGGCCAAACGGTATGGCGTCGAAGAGCGAGCGGCCATCGGCCAGGCCGTGCAGCGTACCAGCGGCAAGCGCATCGCCCGCGCCGTTGACGCTTCGGATCGTGGCTTTAAGCGGTTTGAATGTCCGGACGTCCCCTCCGGAAGCCACCGCCACGGGTTCGCCTGCATCGGTGATGACGACCTCCGGCCCCAGCGCGTGAAGCGCGGCGGCAAGTGTTTCGGCGGTCGAATCAGGGGAGGGCGCCTTAATGCCGAGGAGTACCAACGCTTCGTTCCGATTGGCGAAGATGAGGTCCAGCGACCCCAGGTGAGGCTTGAGTTTGGCCGCTTTGATTGGTGACACGGCGAGAGCGACAACGGTGTGTGTTAGTTCTTTGGCGCGCTCGATCAAAAAAGCGATTGTCTCGTCGATCAGATTGGCGTCGAGGATCCAGGCATCTCCAGGATCTTGCACGTTGGTCGCAATGTCGGCTTGCTCCGGCGTGAACTCGTCAAGAATGCCCATCGCGGCGATGCCGAGGATGAGGCTCCCAGTATGGTCAAGCGCCGCCAAATACGACGCGGTTGACGTCGATGGGGAGACGTCGATGGCTGTCGTGTTGACTCCCGCTGCCTTTGCCGCGTTGACGAGCGTGGTTCCGGCAGCGTCGCGTCCGACCCGTGTGACTAAACGCACGCAGTGACCAAGGCGACCGAGTGTGGTCGCAACGTTGAAGCCGACGCCGCCCGGTGCGGTTTGTGCGACGCCAGGGTTTGAGACGCCCTGCATTGGGGCGGCGTGGGTCGCGCCGACATGATCGACATTCGCTCCACCGATCACCGTGAGTATCTGCACGGCGCCGAAGCGTCCAGTTGCCGCGTTCATCTGCGGTTTCGCCTGCCAACCTTGGGCACGTTCATCGACATGAGATTCTCCCCTTGCCAATGAGAACAAAACAAGTACAATCTGCTTCGGACGCAACACGAGGCATTCGTTTGCCACTCGCAATCGACTGTGAAGCAAGGAGCCCATAGGATGGCGGTCACCAATCTGCGTGTAATCGAGGGGCAAGCAATGGACAAGTCGAAAGCGCTCGATGCGGCGCTCGGCCAGATCGAACGTGCGTTCGGCAAGGGTTCGATCATGCGGCTTGGTCAGGCCGAGACAGCGGTCGAGACGCCGACGGTGCCGACTGGTTCGCTAGGGCTTGATATTGCGCTCGGTATCGGTGGTCTACCCAGGGGGCGGATTGTCGAAATTTATGGACCTGAGTCCTCAGGAAAGACGACGCTGGCGCTTCATGCTGTCGCCGAGGCGCAGCGCGCTGGCGGCATCTGCGCTTTCATTGATGCCGAGCATGCTCTCGATACGGTTTACGCCCGCAAGCTCGGGGTGAATCTTGACGATCTTCTCATTTCTCAGCCAGACACCGGCGAGCAGGCGCTGGAAATCGCCGACACCCTGGTGCGCTCCGGCGCGATTGATGTTCTCGTCATCGATTCGGTCGCCGCGCTGACGCCGCGGGCCGAAATCGAGGGCGAGATGGGCGATCAGCTTCCCGGTCTTCAGGCGCGGCTGATGAGCCAGGCGCTGCGCAAGCTGACCGCATCGATCAACCGATCGCAGACGATGGTTGTCTTCATCAATCAAATCCGCATGAAAATCGGCGTGATGTTTGGCAGCCCGGAGACCACCACCGGCGGCAACGCATTGAAGTTCTATGCCTCGGTTCGTCTCGATATCCGCCGCATTGGTTCGATCAAGGACCGTGACGAGGTGGTCGGCAACCAGACCCGCGTCAAGGTGGTCAAGAACAAGCTGGCGCCGCCGTTCAAGCAGGTCGAGTTCGACATCATGTATGGCGAAGGCATCTCCAAGACCGGCGAACTGATCGATCTCGGGGTCAAAGCGGGAATCGTCGAAAAGTCCGGCGCCTGGTTTTCCTTCGACAGCCAGCGTCTCGGCCAAGGGCGGGAGAATGCCAAGCAGTTCCTGCACGACAACCCGGAGATTGCTCATCAGATCGAGCATTCCGTCCGCGAGGCGGCAGGGTTAGTCGCGGTTCAGCTTCTTGAGGAAATGGAACCGGCCGATGAGGACGATGACGTGGCTGAAGCTTAGCGATCGGTTCCGATCGCCTCGTTGACCCGGAGGAATCCATGGAACAGCGGCTCAGCATGATTACGCTCGGCGTTGGCGATCTGGACCGCGCCCGTCGATTCTATGAAGACGGGCTCGGTTGGCAGCGCGGTAACGACGAGGACGGCATCGCGTTCTATCAGCTTCCCGGCATAATCCTTGGTCTGTGGCCGCGCAGATCGCTTGCCGACGAAATCGGTATTGCCGACGACGGGGCGGCATTCAGCGGCTTGGCGATTGCCTACAACACGCGATCCCGGGATGAAGTCGATCAGGTCCTGAAACAAGCGGAGGGGGCCGGCGCTCGTATTCTGAAACCGGCCTCTGACGTGTTTTGGGGTGGCTATTCGGGCTATTTCGCCGATCCCGACGGTCATCCGTGGGAGGTCGCCTGGAATCCGACCTGGCCAATCGCCCAGGATGGACAGATGCATCTCAAGCCGCCCGAGGAGCCGGCAGGCTAGCGCATTCGGCAAGTTGGCTTGACGCGCGTCGGAAGATTCCGACCTTCCTTGCGCTGAGGGCGGATCGCTTCGTCTGGACAACTTTGTGAACGGGGCTGTAAAACCGCCGACGCGACCATAGCTTAGCGTCGCTCCCAGCAACCCGAGCGTACAGTCCATGCAATCGGTCAACGATATTCGATCCCATTTTCTCGGCTATTTCGAGAAGAACGGGCACACGCTCGTGGCCTCCAGCCCCCTGGTGCCGCGCAACGATCCGACGTTGATGTTCACCAATGCCGGGATGGTCCAGTTCAAGGATTATTTTACTGGTCGTGCTGAACCACCCTATCCGCGGGCTGTCACGTCGCAGAAATGCGTGCGGGCTGGGGGCAAGCACAACGATCTCGACAACGTCGGATACACAGCCCGGCATCTGACGTTCTTTGAGATGCTCGGCAACTTCTCGTTCGGCGATTATTTCAAGGAACACGCGATCGATTTGGCTTGGAACCTGGTCACAGGCGAATTTGGGTTGCCGAAGGATCGGCTGCTGGTCACAGTCTACGCCGAGGACGACCATGCATTCGATCTGTGGAAGACGATTGCCGGTCTGCCGGAAGACAAGATTATCCGCATCGCCACCAGCGATAACTTCTGGGCGATGGGGGACACCGGACCCTGTGGGCCCAGTTCTGAGATCTTCTTCGACCACGGCCCGGCTGTGGCCGGCGGACCGCCGGGAAGCCCGGACGAAGACGGGGACCGTTTTGTCGAGATCTGGAATCTCGTCTTCATGCAGTTCGAGCAACGGGCGACCGACGACCGCATCAATCTTCCTAGGCCGTCGATCGATACCGGCATGGGCCTGGAGCGCATGGCGACCGTGCTGCAGGGGGTCCACAACGTCTACGACACCGATCTGTTCCGGACCCTGATCGGTGCGGCCGAGGACGTTATCGAAGTCGCGGCGACAGAGGCCAACGTCGCCAGCTATCGCGTCATCGCCGACCATCTTCGCGCCACCAGCTTTCTGATCGCCGATGGCGTTCTGCCGTCCAACGAAGGGCGCGGCTATGTCTTGCGCAGGATCATGCGTCGGGCAATGCGCCACGCCCATCTGCTGGGCGCAGATGAACCGGTGATCTTTCGGCTGGTCCCGACGCTGGCAGCCGAGATGGGGCGCGCATTTCCGGAACTCGTTCGCGCCGAGCCGTTGATCCGGGAGACACTGCATCTTGAGGAGACTCGATTCCGGCGCACGCTTGCCCGCGGCCTTTCGCTGCTTGACGAGGCGACAGCCGATCTCGGCGATGGCGAAACGCTGGCGGGCGACGTCGCGTTCAAGCTTTACGATACCTATGGCTTCCCGCTCGATCTCACCGAAGATGCCCTGAAGGCGCGGGGCATCAGCGTGGATGGCGACGGTTTCAACCGGGCCATGGAGCGCCAGAAAGAAGAAGCGCGAGCGAGTTGGGCCGGCTCCGGCGAGGCGCAGACCGAGCCGGTTTGGTTTCGCCTACGCGAAAGCCTCGGCGCGACGGAGTTCCTTGGTTACGGCACCGAGTCCGCTGAGGGTGAAGTGTTGGCACTGGTCCAGGACGGGGAGGGTATCGAGACTGCCGACAGCGGAGCCTCCGTCGCGGTCGTCGTCAATCAGACGCCGTTCTACGCCGAGTCCGGCGGACAGGTCGCCGATACCGGCGTGATCGTCACCGATGGCGGTGGACGGTTCGCGGTCACCGACGTTCAGAAACGAGCCGACGGCCTTTTCGCCCACTACGGCACGGTTGAGGAGGGCGCGATCACGGTCGGTGACCTGGTGCGCCTTTCAGTCGACAGCAACAGGCGCTCGACGATCCGCGCCAATCATTCTGCTACCCATCTGCTTCACGCTGCGCTGCGGACCGTGCTCGGGGGACACGTCGCCCAGAAAGGGTCGCTGGTTGCGCCTGATCGACTGCGGTTTGATTTCTCGCATCCGAAGCCGCTTGATAGCGAGGAGCTCGAAGAGGTCGCTGCGCTGGCAAATGCGGTCGTCATTCAGGATTCACCGGTCGAAACGCGTCTGATGGACCGGGACGCGGCGATCGAATCGGGCGCGATGGCGCTGTTCGGCGAAAAGTACGGGGACGAAGTTCGAGTCGTGTCGATGGGCGAGGTGCCCGGTGGCGTGCCGGATCGGACTTATTCGATTGAGCTTTGCGGTGGGACCCATGTTGGCCGGACCGGCGAGATCGGCCTGATCGCGCTCGCCGGTGAAGGTGCGGTGGCCGCCGGCGTCCGGCGGATCGAGGCCTTGACCGGAGCGGCGGCACGTAAGCACTACGCGGATCAGGAGCGGCGCCTGAAGGCTGTGGCGATGGCGTTGAAAGTACGGCCGGAGGAAGTGGCCGAGCGGGTTCAGGTGCTGGTCGATGAGCGGCGCAACCTGGAACGCGATCTCGCCGATGCCAGACGCGAGCTGGCGATGGGCGGCAGCGCCAACGGGGTTGATCCCGGCATTCGCGACATCGGAACGGTGAAATTCCTCGGCCGGGCGGTGTCCGGCATTGCGCCGCGTGACCTTAAGGGTCTTGCCGATGACGGCAAGACCGCCGTCGGATCGGGTGTCGTCGCCATCGTCGGAATCAATGACGATGGCAAGGCAGGGATCGTCGTTGGCGTGACCGGCGACCTGACTGAACGCCTCAATGCGATCGAACTAGTGCGCCGCGGTGCGGCGGTGTTGGGTGGCAAGGGCGGCGGCGGTCGACCGGACATGGCCCAGGCTGGTGGGCCGGACGGAGCGAAAGCCGACGATGCGATCGCGGCCGTAGCGGCCGCGGTCACCGAGGCGGTCGGATAGCAGCAGAAACAGTGGCCGACCCCTCGCTCCGACGCCAGGTTTTCGAAGTCGTCGAAGGGGGTGCGCGCCAGGTTTTCCTGTCGCGTCTTTTCGCCTGCATTCTCATCACGCTGATACTGGTCAACGTCATCGCCGCGGTATTCGAGACCGTGCCGACGATGTCTTCGGCCTATCAGACGGCCTTCTGGTGGATCGAAGCGGTTTCGGTTCTGGCCTTCACCGTCGAGTATTTCGTTCGCCTTTGGATATGTGTTGAACACCCCCGCGCGCGCGATCTACCGGCCTGGCGGGCCCGTCTCAACTACATCTTCACGCCAGCGGCAATCATCGATCTGATCGCGATCGTGCCGTTTTTCGTGGTGCTCCTCGGCGGTGCTGACGTCCGCACCATGGTGCTGATCCGATTGATGCGTCTCTTCAAGCTCGGGCGATATTCGACCGGGTTCCAGTCCCTCTATGAAGCCATCCGCCGCGAGCGTCAGGCGCTATTGGCCAGCTTCCTCGTCCTCACATCGGTCGTGCTGATTTCGGCGTCGCTCGCCTATATCGCCGAACGTCGGGCTCAGCCCGAGGATTTTGGTACGATCCCCGACTCGATTTGGTGGGCGCTGGTGACGGTGACCACGGTCGGGTACGGCGAAACCGTGCCGGCGACCCTTGGCGGTCGAATCGTCGGGGGGCTGACCATGATCACCGGCATCCTGATGATTGCCTTGCCGGTTGCCATCATCGGCAGCTCATTTGCCGAGGTCGTGCGCCAGCGGAGTTTCGTCGTCACCTTTGGCCTCGTCGTTCGCATGCCGATCTTCGCGCATCTTGGCGCTCACGTCCTCCACGACCTGTTGCCCATGATTCGAGCCAAGGCCGTCGAACCCGGGACCGTCATTGCAGAATCCCAGGAAGGGGCTGAGGCCCTCTACGCGATCGCCGAAGGGGTCGTAGAACTTGATACGCCGCAAGGTCGTCGACGTCTCTCCGTGGGAGATTCGTTTGGCGCCAGCGCGGACAGCGAGACGCCGGCTCCGATCGAGGCCGCGTTTGCTCTAACACGGGTGAAACTCTTGGTGATCAGCCGGATCGATTTGATCCATCTGGTCGCGCGGCACCCCGATCTGGCTGATCGTCTCAGGCCGAGCTGGGACCAGCGCGCCGCGGAGCCTGACGACGCGACCGCGCAGACGACGACTGCCGCGTCCTGAGGATGGGTCAACCAACGTCGGTGTCGTGAGAGGCGAGGCGAACGACGGGCTGAGATGTTCGAGCACGAGGCAGCGCGAGAAATCCTGATCGTCCTCGGTACAGCCGGGGTCGTCGTTCCGCTTTTCGGCAAGCTCCGGTTTGGTGTCGTCCCGGGGTTCCTGTTAGCTGGTGTGTTGCTGGGGCCGGGAGGGCTCGGCCAGTTCGCCGGCGAAGCTCCCTGGCTCCATTGGGTCACGTTCTCAAATCCTGAGCGCGTTCAGCCCTTCGCGGAACTCGGCGTTCTCTTTCTTCTTTTCCTGATCGGACTGGAGTTCTCGTTCGACCGACTCTGGGCGATGCGACGGCATGTGCTCGGCGTCGGGTCCCTCCAGGTCTTGATTTCGGCGGCGGTGATCCTTGGGGTCGCGCTGGCAGTCGGCCTTGCGTGGCCGGGTGCGCTGGTCCTCGGCTTGGCACTGGCGTTGTCGTCGACAGCGATCGTTACGCAGGTCCTGATCGAGGCTCATCGGTTTGCCCTGCCGATCGGTCGGCTGGTCCTGTCCGTTCTGGTTTTCCAAGACCTGATGGTTGTGCCGATTGTCGTCATCGTCGGTTTTCTCGGTGGCGCGGCTGAGACCGAGTGGTCTGTCGGTAGTGCCGGGCTCGCCGTGTTGGCCGTGGCGGCGATTATCGTTGGTGGGCGGTATCTGCTGCGGCCGTTGGTCAAACTCACTGCGACAACGGGCAGCCGCGAACTGGTCGTCGCGATTGCTTTGTTCCTGGCGATCGGTACCGCGGTGTTGACGGCGGAGGTAGGGCTGTCGCCAGCGCTCGGCGCGTTCCTGGCCGGGCTGCTCCTCGGCGAGACGGAGTATCGTCACCAGATCGAGGTCGACATTGAACCGTTCAAGGGCCTCCTCCTCGGGTTGTTCTTCATGACCGTCGGGATGAGCCTCGATGTTGCGGCGATCACCATCGGCCCGCTAGCGTTCGTCGCGGTTGTCGTTGCGCTCGTGGTTGTCAAGGGCCTCGTGATGTTCGCGGTCGCGCGCGCCTTTCGGATCGAAACGGCGATCGCGGTGGAGGCGAGTTTCCTTCTCGCCAGCGCTGGGGAGTTTGCCTTCGTCGTCTTCACACTGGCGCGCAGCGGTGATCTGGTCGAGCCGGGATTACTCCAATTCCTGGTGTCGGTGTCGGCCCTCTCGATGATCATCATTCCGATCCTCGGCTCGATTGGTCGTCGCGCCGCCGCCGCTCTTGCCGATCGGAAGGATCGCCGCGACCACGCGGCGGGACCTGACGACGCGACCGAACTCGCCGACCATGTTGTCATCGGCGGGTTCGGCCGGGTCGGCGAAATCATCGCCCGGCTGCTCGCGGAGGAACGTATCCCTTGGATCGCCCTCGATCTTGACGCCAATCTGGTGGCCGAAGCCCACCGCTCCGGACTGCCGGTCTTCTATGGCGACGCAAGCCGGCGTGAGATCCTCGAAAGGGTCGGCGGCGCCCGCGCGCGGGCCTTCGTTGCGACGACCGACGTGCCGGGAGCGACCGAAGGCATGGTGTCCGCCATCCACGAAATCTGGCCGGCCGCGGTCATTCATGCCCGGGCCCGAGATACGAACCATGCGCACGCTCTGGTCGACCTCGGTGTCGCCGCGGTGACGCCCGAGACGTTGGAGGCGAGCCTTCAATTGGCGCGCAGTCTGCTGATGCAAATCGGGCTGCCCGAGGACGCGACCGACGCGCGATTGGCTGCCATTCGTGAGAGCGAGATTAGAAAGATGAACCGTCGAGCCGACGATCGAAGTTAGTCGCCATCGCGCAGCCAAACTCGCAGCGGTCCAGTTTGACGGAAACCGTGACGGCCGGATACGGCAAGGACATCACCGCGCTCGTATCCGACGACCGGTCTGCCGGGGGCAAATGCGCCGACGGCGGCGGCTGCCGCGCCATAGTCTGACTCTGGATCTTTGGCAGACGTGAAGAAGTTGGAAAGCCCTGTCGACTCTTCGGATCGGTTGGCTAGGCATCCCGCAACAACGCGATCACCGGCGAGCGACGCAAAGAAGCACAGGTGCGGATTCTCCAGCAGCGGATCAAGGAAAATACGCTGATCGGCCGGTGAGCCGTGCGCCCGCCAGGCAGCCTCCCAATCCGAAAGGTGGTCCGGGGTCGTTACTCTGAGCCAACTCGACCGGGCCACATCCTCAGGCGGCCGCCAGATCCATTGTGCCGAGAATAGCTGCCGAAATCCAATGGGCGCGAGGTCGAGCGTTGCGAAAGAGTCCTTGACGCTGATGACTTTGCCCGCTCGATCCGCGAGTTCCGCGATGACCACGCGCTGCGTCGCAAGGTCTCGTCGTGAAACGGTTATTGCGTTGGAGTAGTAAGGCGGCACCCGATCCGGGCATATCCAGACATCGCTCTTGACAGCCCCCACGGCACCGTGCGGGCGCAATACCGCCTCATAGAGATCGATGTTGTTCGCGACACAGGTCTCGGAATCTGGCGTCATCGCGGCGCCGCGCGATCACTTCGCGGCCATCGCCTTCTGCAGGTTCTCATCGACCTTGTCGAGGAAGCCCGTTGTCGACAACCACTTCTGGTCCGGGCCGACCAGCAGCGCCAGATCTTTGGTCATGTAGCCGGACTCGACCGTCTCGATGCAAACCCGCTCAAGCGTCTTGGCGAAGTCTGCCAGTTCGTCGTTGCCGTCGAGCTTGGCACGATGCAGCAGCCCGCGGGTCCATGCAAAGATCGAGGCAATCGAGTTCGTGGATGTCTCATTGCCCTTCTGGTGCTCGCGATAGTGGCGGGTGACTGTACCGTGCGCGGCTTCTGCCTCGACCGTCTCGCCGTCTGGCGTCATGAGTACAGACGTCATCAGCCCCAGCGAACCAAACCCCTGCGCAACCGTATCGGACTGCACGTCGCCGTCGTAGTTCTTGCAGGCCCACACATACCCGCCCGACCATTTCAGCGCAGCGGCGACCATGTCGTCGATCAAGCGGTGCTCGTAAGTGATGCCGGCTTCCTTGAACTTGTCGGCGAATTCGGCGTCGAAAATCTCCTGAAACAGATCCTTGAACCGGCCGTCATAGGCCTTGAGGATCGTGTTCTTGGTGGACAGGTAAACCGGATATTTGCGCGACAGGCCGTAGTTCATCGACGCGCGGGCGAAGTCGCGGATCGACTGGTCGAGGTTGTACATCGCCATGGCGATGCCGGAGCCGGGTGCGTCGAACACCTCGTGTTCGATCACCTCGCCATCGTCCCCTTCGAAGCGAACAGTGAGTTTGCCCTTGCCGGGAAATCGGAAATCGGTTGCGCGATATTGATCGCCGAATGCGTGACGGCCGACGATGATCGGCTGGGTCCAGCCTGGGACCAGTCGCGGCACGTTTTTGCAGATGATCGGCTCGCGGAAGATGACACCGCCGATGATGTTGCGGATCGTGCCGTTGGGTGATCGCCACATTTTTTTGAGGCCGAACTCCTCGACGCGTGCCTCGTCCGGCGTGATCGTCGCGCATTTGACACCGGCGCCGACAGACTTGATGGCTTCGGCCGCCTCGACGGTGATTTTGTCGTCGGAGTTGTCACGGCTCTCGATACCCAGGTCGAAGTAAATCAGTTCTACATCGAGGTAGGGGTGGATCAGCTTCTCTTTGATGAGCTGCCAGATGATCCGCGTCATCTCGTCCCCATCCATTTCGACGACGGGATTGGCGACCTTGATTTTAGGCATGAACGGGAGGCCTCGCTGGTATGGACGGGGGGAGGGCAGCCAATCGGGTGCCCAAAAAGACGCCGCCCTATACCATTCGGCCGTTTGCGAGGAAAGCCGCACCGCAGGTGTTACGGCGCGCGCCTAGGGTCGAATCAATCGACAGGCTGTCGGTCGGACTGCAGCGATGCCGGCCGTAGATGAGTTCCCTTACTCACTTCACGACACGAAGCTCCTGATAGGCGACGCCGTTGTCTTCCAGATCGGACGAAACTAGCTCGGTGTTCACGCCGCCTGTGTAGTCGCCGAACAACCTGGTGCCGTCGCCGAGCAGGATCGAGGCGCGTTTGAGGCGCAATATGTCGATCCTGCCAAGGGACATCAGCCAGCCGGCAAACACACCACCGCCGCAGAGATAGATCGGGCCATCCGCCGAACGTTGCAGTTCGTCGATCCGCCGGATGTCGTACCCTCGCACGACGGTAACGTCCGCACCGGACGGCAGTTCTATCGTTCGTGAGAAGACGAAACACGTCATGTGGGGATAGGGGTTGGCGCCCGGTGTCAGGCCATACCCGTAGCCGAACTCATAGGTCGCCCGCCCCATGATCACGCTTCGGTAGGTCTCCAGCCGTTCGAAGTAGCCGTCGACCGCGGAACCATTGTGAGGGAACTTTGAAATGTCAGCATCGGGACCGGCGATGAATCCATCAGCCGATACGGCAACGTCATAGATGATGGGTTGCACAAGAGTGCTCCAGAGATGAGAGGTAACCAGACGAGGCGATGCCTCGGCGAAAAAGTCTGGTTACTGGATCACTGGCAGAGCACTCCTTTGATCGATCCGATACGCGATCGATCGACCACGATCAAGTGCTGATCGGATCGGCGAGAGCCGCGCCTGGCACCCCGGTGCTTAGTAACCGATCATCCCGCGGATTGTAGGCAGAACGAACGCGGCGCCGATGCCGACGACCGCGCCGATGATAATCCTGACCCAGATACTGCCCAGAAAGGGCGCGGCGCCGGCAAGCGCTCCGCATACAGCGCCGTAGAACCCGATGGATGTAATGTCCATTCGCGTTTTCCTCCAGCGTCAACCGCCTGCCTTCCGCTACTCGGAAAGGCTTCTCACTTCAGCTTTGAAGTCGCTGAAATCGACCTGCATCCCATGAAGGAGCGTGCTCCAATACCGGGTGTAGCCGGCGATGGCGATCGCTTCCTTGATTTCCTCCTCGGTCGCACCCGCCGCCTTGGCCTTTTCCGTGTCGATCCAGATGCAGTAGTCGCACGGGATCTGAGCGCCGACCGCAAGCGAGATCAGGGCTTTGGTTTTGGCCGGCAGCGCTGTGTCCCCGCTGATATCGAGATCCTTCACCTGCTGCCAGGTGCTTGGCAGGGCGGCATCCGGCAGCTCTGAGAAGTAGCTCGGTACCTTGCCGAGTGTTTTCTCGATATCCGCGAGTGTGGCGGCCACAGAGTCCCGGTTGTCGTCTGCCGTCGCTCCGCTAGTCCAAGTCGCGAAGACAAACGCAGCAAGTAACAGCCTTGCCCATCTTCCCCGACCGCTCATAGTGCGTCTACTGGCCGGTGCCGGCGTCGCTCGCCGGAGTGGACGTATCGTGACCGCTGGTGTCTTGGGTTCGCCGGCCCGCCATAGAGATCAGGATATAGGTCCAGCCACTGAAGATAAGCGAAATGCCGGCGAGGGTTCCCAGCGTGAAAACGGTCGACGCCGGGAAGTAGAGCCAGATCAGCACGCCGATAACAACAGCGAGCAGCCCGGAGAAAACCATCCAGCCCCAACCGGCGTTCGGACGCATCTGAAAACCGAGGATCAACTGCATCACGCCCTTCGCCAGAAAGATCGCCGCTGCGACAATCGTCAGCGCCAGAGCGCCTTGAATCGGAAAGAGCCATATGACGACACCGCCGACGGTGATCACCAGTCCCATGATCAGCTGCCAGATGAAGCCGCCCCAGGATCGACTGCTCCAAGCCTGGACGATCTGAACCACGCCAACAAACGCCAGTGCGATGCCGACAATTGTTGTCACGGCAAGCGTAGCGATGAACGGCATGGCGATCGCGAAAACGCCGCCAATCAGGAACACGATTCCGAGCGCCAGATACCATCCCCAGTGTTTCTGGATATGCTCGGCTGCGTTGAGTGTGGCCGATGCGTCGCTCATGGCTCTTCTCCTTCGCCGCTTGGCTGCGTTACAGGATACCCGAATCGTTGATTCGTCTACAGATGGATGCTTTTCGCCACCTGTCTGCGGTCCGCGCACTTTCGCAGCAATGTGTGACAAGTGTAGCTAACAGGTGGTGAACAAACGGCCGATAGGTTTGGCCGGTTCGATCATCAGGAGTGCTCGACACAAGATATGACGAGGCGTGACGAGAACGGGCATCCTCCGGCGATTGTGATGGTTGCGCCGCAGCTCGGTGAAAACATTGGCACCGCCGCTCGCGCGATGGCTAACTTTGGCCTCCGCGACCTGCGATTGGTCAACCCGCGTGACGGATGGCCGAACGAGAAGGCGCGAGCGGCGGCAAGCGGGGCCAATCATGTGGTGGATGCCGCGAGGGTCTTTGGGTCCGTGCGCGAGGCCGTCGCCGACTTATGGTTTGTCTACGCGACAACGGCCCGGGCCCGGGAGGTGGCAAAGCCCGTCGTTGGACCGCATGACGCGGCGTTGCACCTGAGGGCGCTTGCCGATGGTGGGGCCCGCTCTGGTATTTTGTTCGGTCCCGAACGAACCGGTCTCAACAACGAGGATATCTCCCGCGCCGATGAGATCGTCACGTTCCCGGTCGACCCGGCGTTCTCGTCCCTGAATATCGCCCAGTCGGTACTCCTCGTTGGTTATGAATGGCGGCTGTCGGGTCTTGCCGCGGGCGAGGTCGGGCTGCCATTTGCGGTTGATCGACAGCCGGCGCCGAAGGCCGACCTCTATCGACTGTTCGACCATCTTGAGGCGGCGCTCGATACCGCCGGATTCTTCCGTCCGCCGGAGAAGCGGACCCACATGGTGGAGGCGCTGCGGGCCATGCTGCAGCGCGCCCAGTTCTCCGAGCAGGAGGTGAGAACGCTGCGTGGGGTCGTCGCGGCGCTGGAGGGACGCGCGACCAGGCCGCGGCCAGGGGAGACGAACGGCTCGTGACCTCGGTTCTCGTCTTTGATTCGGGAGTGGGCGGCCTTTCCGTCGCGCGCGAGATCCGGCTGGCTCGTCCGGATACCGAGATGATCTATGTCGCTGACGATGCCGGATTCCCGTACGGAGCGCTTGATGAGGCGGCGTTGGTCGATCGCGTCGTGGGCGTGATCGCCGGTCTCGTCGCGCGTTACGAACCCAGTGTCGTCGTTGTCGCCTGCAACACCGCCTCGACCCTGGTGCTGGGGCCTCTGCGCGAGCGTTTTTCCCTCCCGTTCGTTGGCACCGTTCCAGCGATCAAGCCGGCGGCGGAGCAAACGCGGACGGGCCTGGTCAGTGTGCTCGCCACGCCGGGAACCATTCGCCGCGACTATACCCGCGGTCTCATAGAGTCGTTTGCTGCCGCATGTCATGTACGGCTCGTCGGCTGTCCCGAACTGGCGGCGATTGCCGAAACCAGGATGCGCGGAAAGCGGGTCGACGAAGCTGCCGTAAAGGCTGAGATCGCTCCCGCCTTCGTCGACCAGGATGGTGCGCGAACGGATGTCGTCGTGCTCGCCTGTACACACTATCCCTTCATCGCCGCCGAACTTGCGCAACTGGCGCCATGGCCGGTGCGATGGATCGATCCTGCATCGGCAATCGCCCGTCGGGTTGTTGCGGTGTCGCGCGCCGGCGGCGAAGGCGGTGGGGTTGCTCTGCGTGTGTCTGGCGCGTCGTGGCACCCTAGGCTCGAGCCATTTCTAGAAAACATCGGCTTAGTTCCGCAGGTCACTGAACCGCTCACCACGATGGCTCCGGAACAAGCAGGACAATGAGTGCGGCGGAGATCATCGACAGCGACATGAAGGCTTTGATCTCGCTGTTTTGAGACAGCGGCAACGAAAATCGGGTAGGCATCGCGGCCGCACCCCGGTCGTCGACCGTCGCGAATGTGTAACAATCCTCCGGTTCAAGCGACTGGTCTGGCTTTTGAGGCATCACTTTGAACGACACGATTGCGACGGCGCCTCAGGAGCCGAAACTTCATACGCCGTCTTTCGCGGAAGCGACCAAGGTCTGGGCGACCATCGGTTTGCTCTCCTTCGGCGGTCCGGCCGGGCAGATCGGCCTCATGCATCGGATTCTGGTCGACGAGCGGAAGTGGGTGTCGGAACCGCGTTTTCTCCACGCCTTGAACTTCTGCATGCTGCTGCCGGGACCGGAGGCACAGCAGTTGGCCACCTACATCGGCTGGCTCCTCCATGGCGTCCGCGGCGGGTTGGTCGCAGGTCTCTTTTTCATCCTGCCGGGGTTGGTGGTCATCCTGGCCCTGTCGACCGCTTATGCGTTGTTTCAGGACACGAGTTGGCTCGCCAGCTTGTTCTTCGGGCTAAAGGCGGCTGTACTCGCGATTGTCATCGATGCCGTCATCCGGATCGGGCGACGCGCCCTGAAGGGCACACTCGCGATTGCGTTGGCGACCGCCGCCTTCGCGGCAATCTTTGTGTTCCAGGTTCCTTTTCCGTTGATCGTTCTCGTGGCTGCCATCGTCGGTTTTTGGACCGCCGGTCGTCAGGCAGAGACAAAGGACGAAGAGCGAACGCCTAGCGAACCGACGCCGAGCCGCCGTCGGATCGTTCTGCCGCTGGCGACATGGCTGCCCTTGTGGTTTGCCCCCGTCGCGATCGCTGGTTTGATTCTCGGGCCAGATAGCGTTTTCGTCGAACTCGGCCTTTTTTTCAGTTGGCTCGCCGTCGTGACGTTCGGTGGCGCCTACGCGGTTCTCGCTTATGTCGCCGATGCGGCGGTCACGTCCTTTGGGTGGCTGAACCCCGGCCAGATGCTTGATGGGCTGGCAATGGCCGAAACGACGCCGGGACCGCTAATCCTGGTTCTGACTTTCGTCGGGTTCCTTGCGGCATACCAAGGTGCTGCCGATGCCCCGATCGCGGCGGGCCTCGTCGGTGGGCTGCTTACCACCTGGGTGACGTTCGCCCCGTGCTTTTTATGGATCTTCCTCGGCGCACCCTACATCGAGCGGCTGCGTGGCAATGCGAGGCTCGCTGGAGCACTATCCGCCGTCACGGCGGCGGTTGTCGGCGTTATTCTTAATCTCGCGCTGTGGTTTGGCCTTCACGTCGTCTTCGCCGACGTCGAGACCCTCGACCTCGGCTTGGCCCATCCTGCTTGGCCGGTTTGGGCGACAGTGGATGGCTGGGCGATCGCGCTGATGGCGGCCGCGCTGATTGCGCTGTTCGCTCTACGTCTGGGCGTCATCGCGACGCTCGGAATCTGCGCGGCGCTTGGCGTGGCGGTTCAGACCTTGACTTGAAACCGCGCCACCTGGCTCATCACGCAAACAACTCGGCCGCGGTGAACGTATCGTTGTCGAACGTGAATAGCTCGACATTGGTGACATCGATGATGGTCTTGTCACCGTCGCTGATGCGATCGTAGGGGCCGATTGGGGACGGACCGAAAGTAAAGTCGGTAGAATCGCCGGACAGGATCAGTCGATCGGCATCGCCGCTACCGCCGTCGACGAAGCCGGTGCCGCTGTGCAGATCAAGCGTATCGTTGTCCTCTCCAGCAAAGATCAGCGCGTCCTTGATGCCGGCTGAGGCGCCGCGAGCAAATACGAAGTCCTCGCCGTCACCCAAGATCAGCTTGGTAGTGTCGAGCCCTTCAGAGGTCTGGAGCGACGGATCGCCGGATGCCTTGGGTTTAGCGACACCTGCGCCGATCGCGTTGACGGTATCGTTGCCACCACCGGAATCGATGACCGCGTTCTTTATGCCGTCGCCGTAGGCCGCCTTCAGGTTCTTGCCCTTGATGGTAACCTGTCCGGTGATGGTGTCGGCGTCATCTCCCGTGACGATGCTCGGATCGCGGGTTTCCAGAGGCTCGTCGCTGGATTCATAAATGCCGGCGAGGTCAGTGACTTTGCTTTTCTTGCCCGCCTTGACGGAGACAACGCCGGTGATGGTGTCGTTGCCGCCGCGGGTCTCGATCTGCGGATCGCCGGAGTTGCTCAACAAGATTCCGAAAACGTCGTCGACCTTGCTTTTTTTGCCGACCTTGATGGTGACCTGTCCAAGGGCTAGATCAGCTAAGTCGCCGCTGTCGATATGGGGCTGAAGCCCACTGATGCCCTCGTAGACGGTCTTCTTGCCATCTTCGAGCGACACGATTCCCTTGACGATGACTTGAGAGCCCGATCCGCCGGAGAGCGGCCCGCTCGTCCCAAAGAGATAGCTCATGGCCATTCCTACCTTTGTTATCGCCCTAGTATAACAACGTTGCCGAACATTATATGTGATGCCGTTCGCAACGTTGTGCCGTTTGACACAGCACCGCCGCCCAGCTATGACGCGGCGGTTTCGCCGGCCGGAGGCCGGCGTTGCGTTTCCTGCGACCCGCGACCGTTTCGAGGTGCTTGCCTCGGGCTGTCTGTCGGCCGCCCCCGGAGAACCGGGTGTGGCAGAGGAGGGCGCCTAACCCTGATATGGAAAGGGATTAAGCGATGTCCAAGCGTGCTTCTGCGAAGTATAAGATCGACCGCCGTATGGGCCAGAATATCTGGGGGCGCCCGAAGAGCCCGGTCAACCGACGCGAATACGGGCCCGGCCAGCATGGCCAGCGGCGCAAAGGCAAACTTTCCGACTTCGGTATTCAGCTTCGCGCTAAGCAGAAGCTGAAGGGCTATTACGGTAACATTTCCGAGAAGCAGTTCAACAACATCTACAAGGAAGCGGTCCGCCGCCCCGGCGATACGTCGGAGCATCTGGTGGGTCTGCTGGAAAGCCGTCTCGACGCGATCATCTACCGCGCCAAGTTCGTGCCGACGGTTTTCGCGGCGCGCCAGTTCATCAACCACGGCCATGTCCGAGTGAACGGCAAACGGGTCAACGTACCAAGCTTCCGCTGCAAGCCGGGCGACCTGGTATCGGTTAGGGATTCGTCAAAGGACTTGGCGCTGGTTCTGGAGGCAACGCAGCTCGCCGAGCGCGATGTGCCCGAGTACATCGACGTCGACCACGGCAAGATGACCGCGACATTCACGCGCGTTCCGGTGTTCGCCGAGATTCCGTACGCGGTTCAGATGGAACCGAATCTGGTCGTCGAGTTCTATTCGCGCTGAGGCGCGGTTCCTGGCGGAAAACAAAAGGCCGCCCCTTGGCGGCCTTTTTCTGTTGCGGGTTCGGTTTGCGGGTTAGGCTGGCTGCGCCGGGGCCGCGGTCGCAATGCCTTTTTCGCTGAACGCGCTTTGCAACTCGCCCGCCTGGAACATCTCGCGGACGATGTCGCAGCCCCCGATGAATTCGCCCTTGACGTAGAGCTGCGGGATGGTTGGCCACTCCGAGAATTGCTTCACGCCCTCCCGGATATCCATGTTTTCCAGGACGTTGATGCCTTTGTAGTCGACGCCGAGATAATCGAGAATCTGGACCACCTGGCTTGAGAATCCGCATTGCGGAAAGGTGGGAGTTCCTTTCATGAAGAGGAGAACGTCGTTGGACTTCACCTCGTTCTCGATCCAGGTTTGAACATCGCTCATGATGCGTCCATTCCGTTGCGACGCGGGCCAGCTGGTGCCGCGTTGAGAGTTTCACTACGTCGGTACCAAGATAGTCCTGACCCGTTCCCGTTTCCAGATGCGATCTGCGGCACTGTTTGGCTCTCCCCTACGGAGCGGCTGCATCTCAGTGCAGTCGATCGGCCATCCAGGCGGCCTTGGCTAAATCCTCGGCATCATTGAAGACGAAGGCCTCCCAGCCTCGCGCTCGCGCGGCGTCTACCACCGCTGGATCATCGTCAAAGTGGATTGGCGGTTCGTCCAGGTGACCCAGTCGTCTCTCAATTGCCGTGAAGAACTGAGGATCGGGCTTAACCGAGCCGAGTCGGGCGGAGAAGAAGATGTCGTCGAACAGGTGTTGAAGCCCGAGTGTGTTCCACAGATAGAGCGCGCGGAGCGGTTCTTGGTTGGTGGCGATATAGAGGTTCGCTGCGCCACCGAGCCGCAAACGCTTGATTCGGGCAAGAAGGGGATAGTTCAACTGACTGTCGCGGTTCAACCAGTACGCGAGGACTGTCATTGGCGAGCCCTGATACCCGATGGTCTCGAGTGCCCCTTCCAGAGCTGAAACGATGGACATCTTGCCGGTGAGGACTTCGCTCTTGAAGATCGGTTCGATGAAAGCCTCGAAGAACAGCTTCTGATCGACACCCAGGTCTTCTTGGAGAAAATCATCCCAGCGCCGGCGCCGCTCGGGGTTCGTGTGCCAGCCGTGGATGAGCACGCCGTCGACATCGAAAAGCACCGCGCGCCGACCCATCGTGAGCCAGACCTATTCCGGGACGCTGGTTTGCAGCGCCAGTGCGTGCAGTGCGTCGCCCATGTTGCCCTTGAGCGCGTTGTAGACCATCTGATGTTGCTGGACGCGGCTCTTGCCGCGGAACGATTCCGACACGACCTCGGCGGCATAATGGTCACCGTCCCCGGCAAGGTCGCGGATCACCACCGTCGCGTCCGGCAGGGCCGCCTTGATCAAGTCTTCGATTTCGCGAGCCTGCATTGCCATGGTCGGTATGCACTCCTAGCGATCAGTCCAAAGCGGCGCCCATATAGGACGGAAACCAATCTTCGTGCGCCGCGCGCAACTTGGCAACTGAAATGGAGTAGGCGTCACCGAGTTTCAAACTGTCGCCGCCGGTGATTCCGATCTGCACAACTGATAGGCCAGCATCTTTCGCGGCGGATTCGATGGCTGGCATGTCGTTGCGGGTTGCTGAAACGACGTAGCGACCCTGGTCCTCACCGAACCAGGAAGCGAGCCGCGGACCCGGCGGTGAATCGAGGATGGCACCAATTCCCGATGCCATTGCCATCTCTGCCAGCGCTACGGCCAAGCCGCCGTCCGAAAGGTCATGGCAGGCAGTCACTCGCCCTTTCCGGATCAGGTTGCGGACGAAATCGCCAGTTCTCCGTTCGTGGGCAAGGTCAACGGGCGGCGGGGGGCCTTCCTCAAAACCGAGGACATCGCGTAGATACGCTGATTGGCCGAGATGGGTGCCCCATTCCGGCGGCGCACCGATCAGCAGGATGATGTCGTCGTCTTGTGCGAAAGCGATGCCGATCGCGGCCTCGACCTCATCGAGGAGCCCGACGCCACCGATCGTCGGTGTCGGCGGGATCGCCACGCCGTTGGTTTCGTTATAGAGCGAGACATTGCCCGATACGACCGGGAAGGCGAGCGCTTGGCAGGCGGCGCCGATGCCGCGGATCGCGTCGACGAACTGCCCCATAATGTCGGGGCGCTCGGGATTGCCGAAATTGAGATTGTCGGTGACCGCGAGCGGTTCAGCGCCTGATGCGGTGAGGTTACGCCAGCACTCCGCCACCGCCTGTTTGCCGCCTTCGAACGGGTCCGCGGCGCAATAACGCGGCGTGACGTCGACGGAAAACGCAAGGCCCTTCCCGGTACCCGGTATGCGGACCACGGCAGCGTCGCTGCCCGGGCAAACGATCGTATTCCCTTGGATCAGATAGTCGTATTGCTCCCAGACCCAGCGGCGCGAGCACATGTTCGGCGCTCTCAGGATTTGCAGCAACGCTTCGGCGTAGCTCTTTGGTTCCGGTACGATTTCACCGATGGGGGCCGGCATCGGCGTTGCTTCGTAAGCGCGGTCATACTCTGGAGCCTCGTCGCCGAGATCCTTGATCGGCAAATCGGCCTCGACTGCGCCTTGGTGCAGGACTCGGAACCGGAGATCGTCGGTCGTCCGCCCAACGATCGCGAAGTCGAGGCCCCATTTGCGGAAGATCGACTCGGCGGTCTCTTGCATCTCGGGACGCAGCACCATGAGCATGCGCTCCTGGCTTTCCGACAGCATCATCTCGTAAGCGGACATTCCGGCTTCGCGACAGGGGACCTGGTCGAGGTCGAGCCCAATGCCGAGATCGCCCTTGGCGCCCATTTCAACGGCCGAGCAGGTCAGTCCGGCGGCGCCCATGTCCTGGATGGCGATCACTGCGCCCGTGCCCATCAGTTCAAGGCAGGCTTCCAGCAGCAGCTTCTCGGCGAACGGGTCCCCAACTTGAACGGTCGGGCGCTTCTCGTGAGACTCGTCGTCGAACTCGGCCGATGCCATCGAGGCACCGTGAATGCCGTCGCGACCGGTCTTGGAGCCCAGATAGACAACCGGCAGGCCGACGCCGGTAGCCTTGGAATAGAAGATGCCATCGGTGCGGGCGATGCCGGCGGCAAAGGCGTTGACCAGGATGTTGCCGTCATAACCGCGATGAAAGTTCACTTCGCCGCCGACGGTCGGGACCCCGAAGGAGTTGCCATAACCGCCGATCCCGGCGACGACGCCGGCGACCAGATGACGGGTTTTGGGATGATCCGGCGAGCCAAACCGCAGGGCGTTAAGCGCGGCGATCGGCCGGGCACCCATCGTGAAGACATCGCGCAGGATTCCGCCGACGCCGGTAGCCGCGCCCTGGTAAGGCTCGATGTAGGACGGGTGGTTATGGCTCTCCATCTTGAACACGACCGCTAGGCCGTCGCCGATGTCGACGACGCCGGCATTCTCGCCAGGACCCTGGATGACCCGCTCGCCGGTGGTCGGCAGGGTTTTCAGCCATTTCTTCGAGGATTTGTACGAGCAGTGCTCGTTCCACATTGCCGAGAAAATGCCGAGCTCGGTCAGCGTCGGTTCGCGGCCGATCAGCGCGAGAATTCGCTCGTATTCTTCGGGGGTTAGCCCATGTGCCGTGACAAGTTCCGGAGTGATCGCCGGGGCGACGGAAACCGCGGTATCAGCCACAGGCGGACCCGCCATCCATCCACCGGCGCAGGTCCGTGGCGATCCGGTCCCTCAGCGGCGTAGCTGCTAAGGGACCGTAAACATTGAGCTTTGGCTGGTTGCCGGCCATGCGGATCTCGATCACCAGGACCGGCAACTCATGCGGTGAGTTGCGGGGCACGATGAGGATGCGCGGGCCGCCGGCGGCGTTCGGCTCGGGCGAATAGACGTATTTGGCGAAGTCGCCGGAACCCCCGGAAAACCAGCAATTTTCCATGGAATTTCCGAGCTTTCGGGTGAATTCGTAGGCCGCCTGAGACGCCTGGGCGAGGGCCGGAATCGGCGCCAAAACCACCAGCGCGCAGAGGCCAAAAACGGCTGCGACGCCCCTACGACGCCGATTCCGACATTTGCGACACGTCATGCGACAGCCTCCAGACATTGCGCGACGCCCTCAAACAGCGGGCGTCCATCGCGACACCCCTGCAGCGGCTCGATCAGATTCTCCGGATGCGGCATCATGCCCAGAACGCGCCGTCGCGGGTCGAGGATACCGGCGATGTTGTCCACGGAGCCGTTCGGGTTGGCTTCCTTGGATGGATTACCGGCAGCGTCGACGTAGCGGAAAGCGATCCGATCTTCACCGCGAAGGATGGCGAGGGTTTCGTCTCCACAGCGGTAATTGCCGTCGCCGTGGGCGATCGGACATCGGATGATCGCGCGCTTCGGGTAGGCGCGGGTGAACGGCGACTCGGGTGTCTCCACCCGCAGGTGCACTTCCCGGCAGATGAACTTGAGGCTGGCGTTCCGCATCAACGCGCCGGGGAGCAGGCCGGCCTCGCAGAGGATCTGGAAGCCGTTGCAGATGCCGAGCACCGGGACACCGGCGCGGGCGCGCTCACCGACCGCCGCGATCACCGGCGCGCGGGCAGCGATGGCCCCAGCCCGCAGATAGTCGCCATAGGAGAAGCCGCCGGGAAGCACGATTAGGTCGGCGGGGGGCAGACTGGTGTTCGTATACCAGACCATAGCCGGCGGCCGCCCGGTGATCGTCTTGAGCGCATACGCCATGTCGCGCTCGCGGTTGGAGCCGGGGAAGACGATGACGACCGATCTCATGGTCATGGCAATAGCCGATTCTGGCGATTTCGGAAGGGGCGAAAATGCGACGCGAATTTGATAAGGTAAAGGATCGAACCTGAGGGCGGGGCTGTCCTTTGCGTCTTCTTGCGCATGTCTTGGCGATTGTCGGATTGGGGTTGGGGCTGGTGGGTACCGCCGGCCATGACGCCGCCGCGGCACCCAAAGCCGCCATCGTCGTCGATGCCAAGTCCGGCAAGGTGCTCTACGCCGATCAGCCGGATGCCAAGCGTCATCCTGCCTCACTCACCAAGATGATGACGCTGTATATGCTGTTCGGCACGATCAACAACGGTCGGTTGAACACCAGGACCGAGATCACGATGTCGGCCCATTGCGCGGCGAAGCCGCCGAGCAAGTTGGGCTTGAGGGCCGGCGACACGATCAAGGCCCGCGACGCCATCCTCGCCCTGGTCATCAAGTCGGCCAACGACGTTGCCTGCGCGGTGGGTGAGCACATCAGTGGGAGCGAGGGTGCCTTCGCCGAGGCGATGACCGCCCGCGCCCGGCGATTGGGCATGACGAGCACGGTATTCCGCAACGCATCGGGGCTCCCCGACCCGGCCCAGGTGACCACGGCGCGGGACATGGCCATTCTCGGGCAGGCGCTCCAGGACGATTTCCCGCGCAGTTTTCGGTACTTCGATACCAAGACCTTCCGGTGGAAGGGCAGGACCTATCGAAACCACAATCGGCTGCTTGGCCGGGTCAACGGTGTCAACGGTATCAAGACCGGCTACACCAGGGCCTCGGGGTACAACCTGGTCTGCTCAGCCGAGCGCGGCCGGCAGGAGATCATCGCGGTCGTTCTTGGCGGCAATACCGGCAAAGCGCGAGACGCGCGCATGACGGAACTCATCGAGGAATATCTGCCGCCCGCTCGCAGACGAGGCCTGTTCGGCTGGCGACGGCGGTAGCGCAACGGCAACCGCGATCCGCGAAGGGGCGGTCTGTTTTCCAGGCATCATACGTAGCGCCACGACACGACGGCGTCGGGGCCTCATGTCGGTGGGCCCTCCAGAGTCGGATCACCGGGTTCGCACGCCAGAGCGGTTCCAGGCGAAAGCCCGTCCCCAACCTGATCGGGGATGGATACCGGTTCGCCGTCCGGAAGCGTGACGAAACAAAGACTTAGAGCCGTTGAGCGATGTGAGAAAAAAGCGCACGGCTCTGGCAGACGGGCCGACGCGCAGTCCTATGGGTTATTAGCCGCGAATCAGCCGGCAATCAGGTCGATCCGATAGTCCTCGATCACCGTGTTGGCGAGCAGCCGCTCGCACATGTCGCGAAGCTGGGCCTCCGCACGGGCCTTGTCCGTCTCGACGATCTCCAGATCGAAGACCTTGCCCTGGCGAACGCCGTTCACGCCGGCGAAGCCAAGCGAGCCGAGCGCCCCTTCGATCGCCTTGCCCTGCGGGTCGAGCACGCCGTTCTTCAAGGTGACGGTCACCCGCGCCTTCATTGCCCGGAGCTCACTGAACGAGAACTGGGCCGGTACCCTTGGGACGCTCCTGCTCGACCAGAATCCCGAGACGCCGGGCCACCTCCGAATAGGCCTCCAGAAGCCCGCCCATGTCGCGGCGGAAGCGGTCCTTGTCTAGCTTGTCCTGGGTACGCGCATCCCACAGTCGGCACGAGTCCGGGGAGATCTCGTCGGCGACCACGATCCGCATCATGTCGTTTTCCCAAAGCCGGCCGCACTCCATCTTGAAATCGACAAGCTGGATGCCGGCGCCGAGAAAAAGTCCAGCAAGGAAATCGTTGACCCGGATGGCAAGCGCCATGATGTCATCGATTTCCTGCGGATTGGCCCACCCGAAAGCAGTGATGTGCTCTTCGGTCACCATCGGGTCGTCGAGCTCGTCGTTCTTGTAGTAAAACTCAATGATCGAGCGGGGAAGGGCGGTTCCCTCCTCGATACCAAGCCGTTTCGACAACGATCCGGCGGCGACATTGCGGACAACAACTTCGAGCGGAATGATCTCGACTTCACGAATGAGCTGTTCGCGCATGTTCAGCCGCTTGATGAAGTGAGTCGGAATGCCCATGCGGTTGAGGTGATTGAAGATATACTCGGAGATGCGGTTGTTCAGCACTCCCTTGCCGTCAACCACTTCGTGCTTCTTCTTGTTGAACGCGGTGGCGTCGTCCTTGAAGAACTGGACGAGCGTGCCGGGCTCCGGTCCCTCGAACAGGATTTTGGCTTTGCCTTCGTAGATGCGCCGTCGCCGATTCATTGGGACATACCGTGGGTTTGCGACCTTCCGCCAAGGTCATGTTGCAGGGGATCGTTCGTCCGGTTGTTCTGCAAAAACGCTTTCACATCAACAACCTAAGACCGACTCGCAGATCGCCGGCCATCTATCGCGGGTGACCATATTCGATCGGCGGCAGTTGCACAATCGTCGCCCGGATCGCCGATCGCCGCGTCGATTGGCGACGTTGATTTGGGCCGATACGCGGGATATGCAACCTCTGGGACGGGCGTTATCAGCCGATCGAGGAGACTCCAGGAATGACCACGTTCGACAAGCGGGAAGACGCTTACGAAGCAAAATTCGCGCGCGATGAGGAACTGCGGTTCAAGGCGGAAGCGCGCCGAAACAAGCTTCTCGGGCTGTGGGCGGCTGAGAAACTTGGCAAATCCGGCGAAGATGCCGAAGCCTACGCGAAGGAAGTGGTCGCGGCGAACTTCGAGGAAGCCGGAGACGAAGATGTCTTCCGCAAGGTGCGCGGCGACTTCGATGCCGCCGGGGTCGATCAGTCCGACCACCAGATCCGGCGGACAATGACCGATCTCCTGGGTACGGCCATTGCCCAGATCGAGGCCGGCGACTAGGTCGACCCGCACCACAACAACATAAGGGGGCGGCGCGATGATGACGCTTGCCGAGACGCTACGCGCCGGGAAGACGGTCTATTCGGGCTGGATCGCGACGCCTGAACCACTGATCGCGGAAATCGCCGCCCGCCAGGGGTTCGACTGCGTCAGCATGGATATGCAGCACGGGCTGCAGGACCCGATTTCGGTGATGCGATCGATCGGCGGCGTTGTCCACGCCGGCAAGCCCGCCGGCGTCCGTATCCCGGTCGGCGATTTTGCCATGGCGAGCCGCGCCCTCGACATGGGCGCCGAACTGATCATCGCACCGATGATCAACACGATCGCCGACGCCGAGGCGTTGGTCGCGGCGACCAAATATCCGCCGATCGGCGAGCGGAGCTGGGGACCGGCGCGGTCGATGATGGTGCACGGCAACGATCCGGCGAACCAGCTCGCAACCGGCAACGACACCTCGGTCACGCTCGCCATGGTGGAGACCAAGGAAGCCGTCGACATCGTCGACGACATCCTGGCGATCAAGGGTATCGACGGCGTGTTCATGGGACCGTCGGACCTGTCGGTCGCCCTCTCCGATGGCAAGGAACTCGCTCCCGGGGCTGACTGGCTCGATCAGCCGATCGCCCACATCGCGGAGCGCACACGGGCGGCCGGCAAGATTGCCGCGGCGTTTGCTTTCAACGCCGATCGGGCCAAGCGGTTTGCGGGTTTCGGCTATCAGTTCATCGCGATGGGACCGGATGCCGTCTATATCGCCAGCGGAATCAAGACTCTGCTGGACGGGCTTCGCTGACGCCTGTTCGAAGTCCCAAGGGAGGACATCATGGCCGACGACCCGACCGTTCACGCTGCCGTGGACGCGTGGATCGCCGCTCTCAACGCGATGCTGAACGGCGACGCTGCGCCGTTCGCCGAGGTGTACTCCCACGCCGATGATGCGTCGTACATGAGCGCGGAAGGCACGTTTCGCGTCGGCTGGTCGGCGATCGAGGCGGACTGGAAGGCGCAGGCCGAAAAGGCACTCGGTGGCAATGTCCGCTACAGCGATCTCCACACAGTCGTCGACGGTGACATGGCGGTCGCTCAGTATCGTCTTGCGACCAGCGTTACAGGACCGGACGGCAAGACGTCCGACGTCGCCATCCGCGAGACCAACGTCTTCCGAAAGGAAGACGGTAGGTGGAAGATGATCGCCCATCAGGCGGACGATTTCACACTGTGGGAGCAAGTCGTCGATCGGTCGTAGCCGGACGGCGTCAACTTACGACGTGAAACGCGATCGGGTGCTCTAGCGGTCGGTTGTTTCGAGGCTGAGCGTCAGCCGGCGGCGCGGGTGGGCGTGTCGTCGCTCTTGGTCAGCGCCTCGGCGATTCCATCCGCCCACACGTCGATTTCGTCCCAATCGCGGAAGTCGCCATACTGACCGCCGAGGCCGGCGAAGATGGTGCGAACCACAAACGGCAATTTGTCCTCGAAGATGGCGCCGGCGAAGAAGACCGAGTCGCGCGGATGGATCACGGCGCTCAACTCCTCCGCTTCCTTGGCACTCGGCCACTCGATCTTGCCCATCACGCCGCGCTGGGCCGACAGCCGCCCGACCGTGTAGAGCCAGACCGGCAAGGTCGCGAGTTTGCCGCGGTTCTTGCGGGCGAACTCGACGGCGTTCTCCATCCACGATCCGGAATAGACCGCGCTACCGATCACGGCCGCGTCGTAGGCGGTGACGTCGACCTCGCGGTCGAGGCGACGAATCTCGATCTCCAAGCCCTTGTCGACAAGGCGCGCCGCGATTCGCTCGGCGATCTCCTGAGTGGACCCGTACTTGCTGGCGTAGCCGATCAGAATTTTCATGATGCCGCAGCATAGACCAACAATGTGGCAATGTCGTTGATCAGGCTCAATCGGCAATGGCGCTTCACGCCGCCTCTTCGGTTCGAGTGCCGCTCAGCCGTCGATGCCGAACACCCGGTGGAAGATGTCGTCGACGTGTTTCAGATGGTAGCCGAGGTCGAACAAGGCGACGAGATCGGCCTCGGACAGCGCGGCGGCGACCTCGGGATCGCTCGTCAAACTGGCGAGGAAGTCGCCATCCTCTTCCCAGACCTTCATGGCGTTGCGCTGGACCAACGCGTAGGCGTCCTCGCGGCTGACGCCCGCCTGGGTGAGCGCGAGGAGGACGCGCTGGGAATGGACGAGGCCGCCGAGGCGATCAAGGTTGGCCTGCATCGCTTCCGGATAGACCACCAGCTTCTCGATCATCCCGGCGAGGCGGACGAGGGCGAAATCGAGGCCGATGGTGGCGTCGGGGCCGATCACCCGCTCGACCGAGGAGTGGGAGATGTCGCGCTCATGCCAGAGCGCCACGTTCTCCAGCGCCGGCGTCACGGCGGCGCGCACCAGCCGGGCGAGGCCTGTGAGGTTTTCCGACAGCACCGGGTTGCGCTTGTGGGGCATCGCCGACGAGCCCTTCTGGCCGGCAGAGAAGAATTCCTCGACCTCGCGCACCTCGGTGCGCTGCAGGTGGCGGACCTCGGTGGCGACCCGCTCGACCGACGACGCGATCACCCCGAGGGTGGCGAAGTACATGGCGTGGCGGTCGCGGGGGATGACCTGGGTCGAGATAGGCTCCGGATGCAGGCCCAGGGCGCGGGCGACATGCCTCTCGACCCGCGGATCGACATTAGCAAAGGTGCCGACCGCACCGGAAAGCGCTGCTGTGGCGACTTCCTCGCGGGCGGCATGGAGCCGGCGGCGGGCACGGACGAACTCCGCGTATGCCTGGGCGAGTTTCAGGCCGAAAGTGGTGGGTTCGGCGTGGATGGCGTGGCTGCGGCCGATGCACACGGTCATCTTGTACTCGTGCGCCCGTGCCTTCAGGGCGGCCAGCAGGCGGTCGACATCGGCGGTGAGGAGATCGGCGGCGCGGACCAATTGCACGCTGAAGCAGGTGTCGAGGATGTCGGACGAGGTCAGCCCCTGATGAACGAAGCGAGCGTCAGGGCCGACCAGTTCGGCAAGGTGGGTGAGGAAGGCGATGACGTCGTGCTTGGTCTCGCGCTCGATCGCGTCGATGCGGTCGATGTCGAACACCGCCGCTTCGCCACGCTCGCGCACGGTCTGCGCGGCCTCCGCCGGAACCGTGCCGATTTCGGCCATGGCGTCGAGGGCGGCGGCCTCGATCTCGAACCAGATGCGGAACTTCTGCTCCGGCGACCAAATCGCCGCCATCTCGGGGCGGGTGTAGCGGGGGATCATGTGACCGTATGTTTCCTATTGCCGCCGGAAAGTCTCTCAGAGGGCGTCGAATTGCAACATCGGCGGGAAACTCGAAACTTGGTTGTGTCGTGTTGAGTATGCTTCTCTAAAGTTGTATTTTCCCTGAGTGATAAACTTATGGGGGAAATAGTATGGCCTACTCTTTGAGAGATCACTTCCTGCACGACGATGATGATCCTGTTCAGTTCATCGAAACGCCCAATCAGAGCAGCGGAATCACGCCCACATATCTGATCATGCATTACACTGCCGGTACCAGCCTAAGCGGTGCCACCAGTTGGTTCGCCAACCCCGAAGCGCGGGCGTCGGCACACCTGACGATCGACAAGGACGGCAAGGTCGTTCAGATGGTTCGTTTCAACCGAAAGGCCTGGCATGCAGGTCGCAGCGCATGGGCCGGATTGTCGAGCCTCAACGCGCATTCGATCGGGATCGAACTGGTCAACGCCGGAAAGCTCCGACGGCGAGGGGACGGCAAGTGGGTCAACTGGGCGAACAACGCTATCCCGAACAATCGCGTGGCCGAGGCGACCCACAAGGACGAAACCTCATCAGCCGGCTGGGAACTCTTCCCGGACAAGCAGGTCGAAACGGCCATTGAAATAGCGATTGCCCTCCGCGACCGCTACAACTTCGTGGATGTCCTTGGCCACGATGACGTTTCGCCGGGGCGTAAGGTCGATCCGGGTCCGCTCTTCCCGATGATCAGCTTCAAGTCGCGGGTGCTGGGGCGGGAATAGGGATCATCGTTCTGCCGCCTCGCGCAGTTCGGTGATGGATCGGGCGTAATCGCCGGAGAAGATGGCCGAGCCGGCCACCAGGACATCTGCGCCGGCCGCGATGAGGTCGCCGGCGTTGGTCGCCGAGACGCCGCCGTCGACTTCGATATGGATCGGACGGTCGGCGATCAGGGTCTTCACGGCCGCGACCTTATCGACGGCGTGTGGAACGAAAGCCTGCCCGCCGAAGCCGGGGTTGACGCTCATCACCAGTACCAGATCGATCAGGTCGAGGACATGGGCGATGGCGTCGAGCGGCGTCGCCGGGTTGAGGGCGACGCCCGCGCTGCGGTCGAGATCGCGGATGGTCTGGAGCGCGCGGTGGAGATGCGGGCCGGCCTCGGGGTGGATGGTGAGCCGGTCGGCGCCGGCCTCGGCGAAGGCGGCGAGGTAGGGGTCAACCGGGGCGATCATCAGATGGACGTCGAACGGCTTGGCCGTAAACGGGCGCATCGCGGCAACGACGTTGGGGCCGAAGGTCAGGTTCGGCACGAAGTGGCCATCCATGACGTCGACATGGATCCAGTCGGCGCCGGCGGCGTCGATCGCACGCACTTCCTCGCCGAGCCGGGCGGCGTCGGCGGCGAGAATCGATGGGGCGATCAAGGGGGTAGCCATGGCTTCCCTCGGGTATCACGCGCACCCGGTACAGTGCAATCGACGCGGGCGATCTCAGCCGCCGAAGCGCTGGTTCCAGGTCGGCAGCAGGTCGCCGTCGGCCGCTGTCGCGGCATGGACGCCTCGGGCGATGGCGCGGGCGGTGCAGGATGCGGCGGCGGCGCCGAGGGCGATCATGTCGTAGGCGCGGTCGTTGAGTGGCACCGCGCCGGTTGCCAGCGCAAAGACGAGGTCGCCGTCGAACGGTGTATGCGACGGCCAGATGGCGTGGGCGAAGCCGTCATGGGCCACGACCGCGAGGCGCTTGGCCTCCGCCTTGGTCAACGCCGCGTCGGTGGCGACGGCGCCGATGGTCGTGTTCTGGCCCGCGGTCGGCTGCAGCTTATGACGCAGGGCGGCCGAATCGGTGGGGAGAGGCGAGGGGAGGCCGAGGCCGCCGAACTCGCCATCAATCTCGAAGGGGGCGGCCCAGAACTGGGCGGTGTCGGCGATTGTCGTCTGGCCAACCGCATTGACGGCGACCAGCGCAGCGACCGTGATGCCGTTGTCGAGGCGGATCGAGGCGGAGCCGAGGCCGCCCTTGAGGTTGGCCGTTGTCGCGCCGGCACCGGCGCCGACACTGCCGATGTCGAAGTCAATCGCCGCCGCGGCGAGTGCCTCCCGGCCGAGGCGGCGATAGGGCGGCTCGGTCCCCCAGTCCTTGTCGCCGCCATTCAGCAGGTCGAACAGAATCGCGCCCGGCACCAGCGGCACCCGGGCCGGGCCAACCGCGAAGCCGCGGCCCTCGGCCGCCAGCTCCGCCGCGACAGCACCCCCAGCGTCGAGCCCGAACGCCGAGCCGCCCGACAGGACGACCGCGTCAATCCGATCGGCGGTGTTCTCGGGCGCAAGAAGGTCGGTTTCGCGGGTGCCCGGTGCGCCGCCCATGACATGGACGGATGCCACGGCCGGCTCGTCGCACAAGACGACGGTCACGCCAGACTTGACGACCGGATCGTCAGCGTTGCCGACCCGAAGGCCAGCGATGTCGGTGAGCAGGTTGGCGCGACGTGTCGACGACGTGGTCATCATCGCACGTTTCTACCATGCGGGCCGCGGAGATGACGAGCGTTGGCACGGGGAAGCGGCGCTACGTAAGAAAAGAGCCCGGCATAGTGCCGGGCTCTTCGGGTTTCGGTCGAACGGATCGCCCGTTCGGGGTCCGGATTACCGGTAGTCGTAGCTACCGTTGGCCCATTCGTAGAAGACGTAGCCGGGGATGTTCACGTCACCCTTGCCGTTGAAGCTGAACTCTCCCAGTACCGTATCGAATGTGCCGGTCTCGAGTTCGGCAACAACCGGATCATACTTGACCGAACCGGCGCGCTCCGCCGCCTGCGCCCAAGCCTGGATCGCGGCGTAGGTGTAGAGCGAATAGCCTTCCGTCGTCCGGCCCGCGGCCTCAAGACGCTCGACCACCGGTGCGGCGATCGGGTTCTTGCGCGGATCGGGCGAGAAGGTCATCAGCGTGCCGGCACCGGCATCACCGGTGATCGACCAGTACTCGTCGGTGACCAGCGCGTCGCCGGAGACCAGCATGGTGTCCATGCCCTGGTCGACCATCTGGCGCTTAATCAGACCGGCCTCGGTGTGATAGCCGCCGACATAGAGCACATCAACATTGGCGGCCTTCAGCTTCGACACGAGCGAATTGTAGTCCTTCTCACCAGCCGTGTAGGCCTCGTAGAGGATTTCGGTCGCGCCGGCCTCGTTCATGAACTTCTGAGTCTGATCGGCCAGGCCTTTGCCGTAAGCGGTCTTGTCGTGAATGATGGCGATGTTCTTGTCGCCAAAGTTCGAGGCAAGGAACTCGCCGGCGACCTGACCCTGCTGATCGTCGCGGCCGCAGACCCGCATGATGCCCTTGCCGGGCCGTTCGTCGGTGAACTTCGGATTGGTCGACGCCGGCGAAATCTGGATGATGGATTCGTCGTAGTAGACGTCCGATGCCGGGATCGAAGAACCGGAGCAGAAGTGGCCGGCCATCAAGGAAACGCCCCTGCCCGCCATCTGGTTGGCGACTGCGACAGCCTGCTTCGGATCGCAAGCGTCATCACCGACCTCAAGCACCAACATCTCGCCGAGCACACCACCGGCGGCGTTGATATCTTCGACCGCCTGCTCAGCGCCAGCCTTCATCTGGGCACCGAACGTTGCATACTGGCCAGTCATCGGTCCGGCGGTGGCGATGGTGATATCCGCGAAAGCGCTGCTCGCCAGCGCCGTGCTCGCGGCTAAAGCGAGTCCGAGTTTGATCATTGTTTTCATACACATAACTCCCCTGGAGTGGATGGTGGTAACTCACCTTTTTTGCGCCGAGACAGCTCCAGCCGCCCCTGCTGATGTCACGTTATCCCTTCGTCGCCTAAGGCGCAACGCGCGCTAGTCCTGCCAATTCGTGTCCGGAGTCGCGGAGGGCCGCTGGCGCCAATTGAACGGTCCAACGCGGGTGTAAAGCCAGCCATACTGGCTCGTCATCTGCCGCGCGCGGGTCACGCGATAGCCGAAAAACCCCAGCGCGAAGAGAACGATGAAGTCAACGACGAAATAGTGCAGCGACACCAACGTCCCTTCGAACAATGCGTAATGGATGAAGCGTGTCGCGGCGGTTAGCAGGAGGACATAGCCGACGAGTTTGAAGATCGGGCGCCATGTGATCGCGACGGCGCGGCCGGTCAGATACGATGCACCACCGCCGAGCACGACGGTGACCGCAATGAAAACGCCTGCCGAGTTCTCCCAAAGCACGCCCATCGTCAGTGCGCTCCACCCTCGAGATAGGCGGCGCGGACTTCCTCCTTCTGTAACAGCTCTCGGCCGGTCCCGGTCATAGCAATGGTTCCGTTGACCATGACGTAGCCACGATGGGCAAGGCGGAGCGCATGAAACGCGTTCTGTTCCACCAGGAACACCGTCAGACCATCCTTGCGGTTCAGTTCACGCAGCACGTCAAAGATCTGGCGCACGATAAGCGGCGCGAGGCCCAGCGACGGTTCGTCGAGAAGCAAAAGGCGAGGCCGGCTCATCAGGGCGCGCGCGATGGCCAGCATCTGCTGCTCGCCGCCCGATAACGTGCCGCCACGCTGTTCAAGCCGCTGTTTCAGGATCGGGAACAGCCTGAACATCCGTTCGGCATCTTCGTCGAAGTGCTTCCCGCCGATGGTCGCCGCGCCCATCTGCAGGTTCTCGATGACGGTCATGCGCGGGAAGATCCGCCGGCCTTCCGGCGCCTGGCTGATCGACATGCGCATGATGTCGTGGGTCGGGTAATCGGTGATGTCGATGCCGTTGAAGACGATGCGGCCTTCGCGCGCTCGCGGACTGCCGCAGATGGTCATCATCAGAGTCGACTTGCCGGCGCCATTGGCGCCGATCAGGGTAACGATTTCCCCTTCGTTGACTTCGATGTCGACCCCGCGCAACGCGATGATGTTGCCGTAGTAAGTCTTGACGCCGTTGACCGAGAGCAGAGCCGTCATGCCGAGGCCTCATGTTCGGCCGCCTCGACCTCATCGTCCTCCACCCCGAGATAGGCGGCGATCACCTTGGGATCGTTGCGCACATGGTCGGCCGACCCGTCAGAAATCTTCTCGCCGTAGTCGAGGACGACGATGTGGTCGGAGATCTCCATCACCACGCCCATGTCGTGCTCGATCAAAAGCACGGAGATCTCGTGCTCGTCGCGGATGTAGCGAAGCAGCTTGTTGAGCTCGGCCGACTCGCGTGGGTTCAGCCCGGCGGCCGGCTCGTCGAGGCAGAGCAGCTTCGGTTCGGTGCACATGGCGCGGGCAATTTCGAGCCGGCGCTGGTCGCCATAGGGCAGGTCCGCGGCCGGGTCGTCGGCCCGTTCGGTCAAGTCGACACGTTCGAGCCAGTACTTGGCCTTCTCCAGCCCATCGTCGAGACCGCGGCGGTAGCGGGCGAGACCGAGCAGGCCACCGACCGTGAAACTCGATTCTCGCATCAGCTTGTTATGCTGGGCGACGAACAGGTTCTCGAGCACGGTCATGCCGCCGAACAGGCGGATGTTCTGGAAGGTGCGGGCGACCCGGGCGTCACGGGCGATCTCGAAATCCGGCATCCGGTCGAGCAGGAAGACGTTGCGGTCGCGCGATCCGCGGGCGCCACCGGCGGTCAGTCGCGCCAGCGTGTCCGGATCGGAACCGGTCAGGGTGAGGGCGATGCGACCTTCGCTCGGCTTGTAGAAGCCGGTGATGCAGTTGAACACGGTCGTCTTGCCGGCACCGTTGGGGCCGATGATCGCGGTGATGTCACGGCGGCCGACCGAGAAGGACAGATCATCGACGGCGATCAGGCCACCGAACCGCATGGTCAAATGCTCGACCACGAGGATCGGGTCGGACTCCCAGCGGTTCACCCGCTGCCCTCCCCGACGAGTTCGCCACGCACCGCCTTGGCGCGCCCTTTCAGGGTGATCGACGGCAGGCGGGTGGAGATCAGCCCGCGCGGCCGCCAGACCATGATCAGCACCATCGACATGCCGACGATCAGCATGCGGTACTCCTGCAATTCGCGCAGCAGCTCAAAGGCGAGGTTGAGGAAGATCACGGCGATGACGATGCCGAACTGACTGCCGAGGCCGCCGAGCACCACCACGGCGAGGATGATGAACGACTCGATCGCGGTGAAACTCTCCGGCGAGATGAAGCCCTGCCGGGTGGCGAAGAACGAGCCGGCGAAGCCGCCGAACATGGCGCCGATCGCGAAGGCCGAGAGCTTGGTATTGGTGGTGTTGATGCCGAGCGACCGGCAGGCGATCTCGTCCTCGCGGAGCGCTTCCCAGGCGCGGCCAACCGGCAGTCGGCGGAGGCGCAACGTGACGTAGTTGGTGATCAGCGCCAGGATGAGGATGATGTAGTATAGGAATATTATCCTTTGAAGCGGTGAGTACTCGAGCCCGAACACCGCAGCGAACCCTTCCTCACTGCGATCGAACGGAATGCCGAAAAGGGTGGGACGCGGGATGCCGGAGACACCATCCGGGCCGCCGGTGAACTCATACCAGTTGAGCAGGACGACGCGGATAATCTCGCCGAAGGCGAGGGTGACGATGGCAAGATAATCGCCGCGAAGCCGCAGCACCGGGAAGCCGAGCATCAGCCCCCAGCCGGCGGCAAGCATGCCGGCCATCGGAAGACAGACCCAGAAGCCGAGGTCGAAGTTGGTGGCGAGCAGGGCGAACGAGTAGGCGCCGACGGCGTAGAAGGCGACGTAGCCAAGGTCGAGCAGGCCGGCGAGGCCGACCACCACATTCAGCCCCCAGCCGAGCATGCAGTAGGTCAGCACCACGATCGCCTGATCCATCCAGTAGCGGTCGGCGAAGGGCATGAACGGCATCACCAGCGTGAAGGCGATCGCCACCAACAAGCCCGGGTTTCTCCAGTTGGCGAGGTTGACGCCGGTGGTCAGGCGCTGGGTGGCCGTCGCGGTGATGGCCGTCGCGCCGCCGCCCCGGTGACCCCAGACGAAAAGGTTGAGGATGAGCCGGCCAACGAAGACGATCCCGACGATGGCAGCGACGGGCAGCCAGTGCTGGGACAGGGACAAACCGCCGATCGCGGTCTCGGTACGGAGGCCAACCATCGGACCGGCCAGAGCGAAGGCGATCAGCGCGGCGACGATGGCGTCCTTCAGCGCCGCGCCGAGACGGTCAGGGGCCGGGCGTTCCTTGAAGGGCGGCTCACCGGCGAGGGCGCGTCCGCGTCGCTCGTCTTCGATCTCGGCGCCGACCGGGCCGGTATCGACGGCGCTCTCTTCGGTGACACTCGCCATCCTAGACCTTTTCGACCTCGGGGCGGCCAAGCAGACCGGACGGCAGGAAGATCAAGGTGATGGCGAGGATCGAGAAGGCTGCGACGTCCTTGTACTCGACCGAGAAATAGGCCGACCAGAATGTCTCGATCAGTCCGATCAAGAGACCGCCGAGCATGGCGCCGGGCAGCGATCCGATGCCGCCGAGGACCGCCGCCGTGAACGCCTTCACCCCGGCGAGGAAGCCGATATAGAAGTCGATGACGCCGTAATAGAGCACAAACATCACGCCGGCGACGGCAGCCAGTGCGGCGCCCATCACGAAGGTCAGCGAGATGGTGCGGTCGACATTGACGCCGAGCAGGGAGGCCATGCGGGCATCCTGCTCGCAGGCGCGCTGGGCACGGCCGAGCGGGGTCTTGTTGATCAGCAGCGTGAAGCCAGCCATCAGCGCCACGGTCAGCACCACGATGATGATCTGCATGTTGGACAGCTGGACGACGAACCCGTCCGGGCTCTCCATGACGGTGTAGCCGCCGGTGACGATCGGCTGGATCGGCTTGACCCGGGCGCCCTGGCTGTTCTGCACCAGGTTCTGCAACGTGATCGACATGCCGATCGCGGTGATCAGCGGCGCGAGCCGGAACGATCCGCGCAGTGGCCGGTAGGCGATCCGTTCGACCGTCCAGCCCCACACCGCGGTCAGCGACATGGCGATGGCGATGACAATCAGAAGCGCGAGGATCAGGAGGAAGAATGGCGTTGCCGCGGTGACGCCGAGGATGATCAGGGCGATCAGGCCGATGAAGGCGCCGACCATGAAAATATCGCCATGGGCGAAATTGATCATGCCGATGATCCCGTAGACCATCGTGTAGCCGATCGCGATCAGCCCGTAGATCGATCCAAGTGTGACGCCGTTAATGAGCTGCTGGGTGAAATACTCCATACACTCCGTTATCCCCTTCGGCCTTGTTTTCGGCCGCCCTGCCGGCTTGTGGTGCCGACGCCCTTAACCGTCTTCGTTATCAAGCCCACGGCGACAAGACAACGGGGCGGATCGGCGCCGACGGTCGCAGGCGGCGCGGCCGCCCTGGCTACTCCACTGACGCGCCGCGCAGACGGATCGACCGGTTCCGCAGAAATTCAAGGGTGAACAGAAGGGCGATGGAAACGATGACCAGCAGGGTGGCAACCGCCAGGATAGTTGGGTTGATCTGCTCGCGCAGGCCAGAAAACATCTGGCGCGGGATGGTGCGTTGCTCTGGCCCGGCGAGAAACAAAACCAGCACCACTTCATCGAAGCTGGTGACGAAGGCAAACAGGGCGCCGGAGATCACGCCGGGGCGGATCAGCGGCAGGACGACGTCCTTGAAGGCGCGGATCGGGTTGGCACCGAGGCCGAGGCCGGCATCGTAGAGCGAGCGGTCGAAGCCGACGAGTGTCGCGGTGACGGTGACGATCACGAACGGAACGCCGAGCGCGGCGTGGGCGATGATCAGGCCGGTGTAGGTGCCGACAAGATTGAACCGCGTGTAGAAGAAGAACATGCCCGCAGCGATGATGATCAGCGGGACGATCATCGGCGAGAGCAGTAGCGCGGTGATGAGCCGTTTGAACGGCATCGCAGGGCTCGCCAACCCGACCGCGGCGATCGTCCCAAGCACCGTCGCGACGATGGTGGCGCAGATGCCGATGAAGAAGCTGTTCTCGATCGACAGGATCCAGTTGGGATCGTCGAGGATCTGCCGATACCAGCGCAGCGAAAAAGCCTCGGGCTCCAGCCGCAGCATCTCCGGCGTGAAGCTGAAAAACGGTTCCGCATTGAACGAGAGCGGGATGATGACGAAGATCGGCAGGATCAGGAATAACAGGACGGCAGCGGCGTACACACGGACCGCGTAGACGCCGAGCTTGTGCCAGAAGCCGAAATAAAGAGGGAATCGGCGGGACATCGCTCAACTGAACTTCAGGTTGTCGGCGCCGACCAGGAGGTCGTACACCCAATAAAGGACGATGATCACGACGAGCAGAAGCGCGCCGAGCGCGGCCGCCAGTTCCCAGTTGTTCGACTGCTGCATGTGGAAGGCGATAATGTTGGAAATCATCTGCCCGTCGGTTCCGCCGACCAGGGCCGGGGTGATGTAGTAGCCGACCGAAATGATGAAGACGAGCAGCGCGCCGGCCGATACACCCGGCATGGTCATGGGAAGGTAGACCCGCAGGAACGCGGGTATCGGCGGCGATCCCAACGACATCGCAGCGCGCATGTAACTCGGATCGATCCCCTTCATCACACTGTAGAGCGGAAGGACCATGAACGGCAGCAGGATGTGGGTCATGGCGACGATGGTGGCGAACTCGGTGTAGAGCATCTCCAGCGGTTCGCCGGTAATGCCCACCGCCATCAGCACCGAGTTGACGACACCGTTGGTCTGAAGGAGCACGATCCACGCGGTGGTGCGCACGAGCAGCGACGTCCAGAACGGCAGCAGCACCAGGATCATGAGAAGGTTCGCCGTCGTCGGTGGCGCGTTGGCGAGGTAGAACGACAGCGGGTAGCCGAGGATCAGGCACAGCACCGTGATGACGAGCGCGATGCGTAGCGTCTTCGTGTAGAGCGCGACATAGATTTGCGCGGACTCGCGTTCCCGGATCGTCCCGTCTGGCGCTCGCTCCAGGTCGAGCGCGGTGAGGTAGTTGTCGATCGTGTAGGCATGCCCGAGTCGTTGGATGCTGATCCATAGCTCGGGCGCCGCCCATCTCTCATTGATCTCGAGAAGCACCGCGCCGCCATTAGCGGTGAGTTCAGCATCGTCCAGCCGACCAAGTCGCCGCGCTGTCGACTTGACGAGACTGGAACTTCCGGGCAGCGCGCGGTTTAGCGCTTCACCGAACCGACCCGCCGTCCGATCTCCCTGCAGCCGCTTCAAGTCGACGGCCATTGTCGTCAGAACGGCTGCGTCCGGCGTGCCTTCGCCGTTCCAACTCGCCAGGCTGGCTAGGGTGTCGGGAATGAGTTGGACGACCGTCGGATTGTAGACGCTCCGATGGAGCATCGTGGCGATCGGTGCGAAGAACGCGAAAATCACAAACAGAAACAGTGGCGCGACAAGGCCGACGGCCGTCAGTCGACGCCGACGGAGATCCTGTTGGGCAAAGCGTGCCTCGTCGGCCGTCAGCCGCGACTCGCGGAGCCGGCGTTCCCGGCGGGTCGGCCCGGGTTGGACGGTCGCCTCAGCCACGGCAGCACGCCCATCGATGCACGATCCACGACGTCGGATGGCGCCGGACCCGGTCCGGCGCCATCGATCTCATCGTTACTGGAGAAGCCACTCGTTGAACTTCTCGCCGAGCGTCTCGCCGAAATCGGCCCAGAAGATGCCGTCGGCCTTGATGCCGTCGTCAATGTGGGCGGTCGGCAGTTCCTTGTCGATGCCGGGCTCGAGCAGCGGCTCACTGGAACGCCGCGTCGGGCCATAGGCGACATCCTGCATGCCGGCGAGCGGCACCGTGCTCGTCGCGAAGGCGACGAACTGCATTGCCGCTTCCTTGTTGGGCGCATCCTTCACCACGGCCCAGACGTCAAGGTCGTAAACGTTGCTGTCCCAAACCTGGACGAACGGGCGACCGTCGTCCTTGATGGCACCGAAGATACGACCGTTGGCCGACTGAACCATCACCGCACCGCCGTCATTCAGGAGCTGCGGGGCCTGCGACCAGGAGTCGAACCAGACGATGTCGTCCTTGATGGTCGCCAGCTTCGCGAAGGCGCGATCCTGCCCCTCATCGGTCGACAGCACATCGTAGACCTCCGCCGGCGGGACGCCGTCGGCGATCAGCGCCCATTCGAGGTTGACCTGAGGCCGCTTGCGGAGCGCCCGTTTGCCGGGGAACGTCTCGGTGTCGAAGAAGTCGGCGATCGTGCTCGGGTTGCCGCCTTGGATCGTCTCGGTGTTGTAGGCGAAGATGATTGCCCAGAAGATCACGCCGACGCCGCATTCGCTTTCGAGGGCCGCCGGAAAGAAGTCTTCCTCGGCCGGGGTTCCGTCATCGCCCGGGGGTAGAATGTCGCGGGGAATAACCTCCAGCAGACCCTCCGAGCAGGCGCGCTCAAGGTCAATGACTTCGATGTCGATCGCGTCCCACTGAACGTTGCCGGCCTCGACCTGCGCCTTGATTTCGGCAACACCGCCGGAATAATCCTGAAACAGGACGTTGATACCGGTCGCCTCGATGAAGGGGTCGACCATGTGTTCCTTCTGAGCGGCGCCATACGCACCACCGAACGACACAGCGGTCATCTCCTGCGCCGATACCTGAGTCGCCGCTACCGCGGCGATGGCGACCGCGCCGGTCGCCAAGGTGATCAGTCTCATGCTCCACTCCTTCTTCGTTGGGTTGTCGATCTTGGAACAATCCGCGCGCTTCGCGCGGGCCGGATCACATATGGCGGAAAGCATAGCAGTCATTCGACTGCCAGAAGAGTCGGGCGCTTTCGCCGTCAGCGAAGCTCGGTGCTGTGACATCGTTCAGCACTTTCACCGTGATCTCCGATCCATCCTCGAGCTTGAAGTAGTAGCGGATGAAGTCGCCGACGTAGTGATGCACGACGAATTTCGCTGTGATTTCATTGCCTTCGACCTGGTCGTTCGACCGAATAAACATCTTTTCGGGGCGGACCGAAACAATGCACTCGGCACCGACTTCCTGAATGTCGGCGGCTTGTGCCGTCACCTGCTGGTTTCCGGTGATCGCAACGCGAATCGAGTTGCCGCGCACCTCAACGATCCGGCCGGGGATGAAGTTGTTCTCGCCGATGAAGTCGGCGACGAAGGCGTTTTGCGGCCGCTCGTAGAGATCGTCCGGGGTCGCACATTGCTGGACGACGCCCTCGTTGAAGACCGCGATGCGGTCCGACATCGTCAGCGCCTCGGTCTGATCGTGCGTGACATAGATGACGGTAAAGCCGAGCTTGCGGTGGAGCTGAGTGATCTCGAACTGCATCTGTTCGCGCAGCTTCTTGTCGAGGGCGCCGAGCGGCTCGTCCATCAGAACCAGCGACGGTTCGAAGATCATGGCGCGGGCCAGCGCGACCCGCTGCCGCTGGCCGCCCGACAACTGTCCCGGATGGCGTTGGCCGTACCCGTCGAGCTCGACCAGTGCGAGGTATCGCTCGACGGTTTCGCCGATCTCGCGCCGGGTTCTGCTGCGAACCTTGAGCGGGTAGGCAAGGTTCTCGGCAACGGTCATGTGGGGGAACAGTGCGTAGTTCTGAAAGACCATGCCGATGTTGCGCTTGTACGGCGGCGTCCGCGTGACCGGCCGGCCGTCAATCCGAATGTCGCCGCCGGTGACACTCTCGAAGCCGGCGAGCATCATCAGGATGGTGGTCTTGCCCGACCCTGACGGCCCAAGCAGGGTGACGAATTCGCTCTTGGCAACGTCCAGGTCGAAGCCTTTCACCACAAGGTGCTTGTGGTCGTAGCTCTTCTTGACGTCGACGAAGCGAAGGAACTGGTGGTCCGAACCATCCGAGGCGATGTCAGGCACTGCGGACCGATCCGACGCTGCCGAAGGCACGCCGGTTCCACCATTGCCGCCGCTTTGTCGTTTGTGGCCGATGCTGGCGATCACGGCTATCGATTCTTGTCCCCGAGTCACGGCGTTGCCGGCCGTCCGTTGGTCGCGATACCACACGCAATCGACGGATGACGCAAGGCTTAGGCCGGCCGGCGGGGGGAGTCGACCGGCGGCTGGTCGGATTCGCTTTCGGAAACGGGCGCCGTGGCGTCTTGTTCCTGCTCTTCCTCCTCCGGTGAACGCGGCGGCGGCGTGCCGTCGGGGGATGCGCGCGGATCGAGGGCGGCGCTTTCGGGTGTGACCGCCTTAAGCGGCAGTCCGTGGAAGGATTCGCGGGTGGGAGCCTCGCGGCGTGCCATGCGGTAGGTCACGTAAAGGGCCAGCAGCAGATGGGTCGTCGCGGCAAACGCGAACAGCCCCTCGGGCGCCACGGCGTCCATCGCCAGCGAGGCAGCGATCGGGCCGACCATCATGCCGAAACCGAGGAGCAGGAGAAGCCCGCCGGCGATCTTGACGAAGTCATCGGGCGCGGCGAAGTCGTTGGCGTGGGCCACCGCGACCCCGTACATCGGGTAGATTGTGGCGCCGAACAGGATGACCATGCCGGTCACCAGCCACGGCGCGCGCGGCTGGATCATGAACAGCAGCGAGGCGATAACGATCGAGGCGGCGGCGATGCCAAGCAGGACGCGTCGACGATCCATGCTGTCGGACAAGCGCCCTAGAGGAAACTGGACCAGCGATCCGCCCAGCATCGCACCGGCCATCAGGATCGCCACATCGGCGACCGGCAGGCCGATCTGGCGCGCGTAGACGGCGCCGAGCGCGCCGAAGGCACCGTTGACCATGCCGATGAGGAAGCAGCCGACGGCGGCGACGGGCGAATTGCGATAGAGGGCCAGCACGTCGAGGCGAGCGGCCTTCAGCGGGCGTGGATGCTGCGCGGTCGACAGCGCGGTGGGCAGGATCGCCAGGCAGTAAAGGATCGCGCCAATCACAAAGAAGAAGAACGCCGACGGCGGGGTGATCACCATCAGGAGCTGGCCAGCGGTCGCCGAGGCGAACACCACCATCTGGTAGGTGGAGAAAATCGTGCCGCGATTGGTGCTGGTCGAGCGTTCGTTGAGCCATGACTCCACGATCATCGCGGCACCAGCGAAACAGAAGCCGGACAGCGCCCTGAGCGCGATCCAGGCGCCGGGGGTGATGATCAGGACGTTGAGCAGGATCGCGATCGCAGCGAGCGAGGCCATGGTGCCGTAGCCGCGGACGTGACCGACCCGCCGGACGATCACCGGCACCAGCAGGCAGCCGGCCATGAACCCGACGGACCAGCCCGTGCCGATCAGGCCGAGTTCCAGCGTCGTGAAGCCCTCGAGAGTCCCCTGAACTGGCAGCAGCAGACCGTGCAGCCCGCCGGCCATCAGCAGGAAGGCCGAACTCAACAGCAGCGCGGCGATGGGGATCAGGGTGGAGGCCATCGGCCGCCTTTCGGATCATCTCGAGCGGGCGCGGCCCGCGGCGCGGATGGTTACATGATGCCGGTCTTGGCGAAGATTTCCTCGGTGGTCTCACCGGCCTCGATCATTTTGCGGACGTTGTCCTCGCCATCGACCTTGGCGAGCGCGGCGGCGATGACTTCGTCCAGCGCGTCCTTCGGGATGACTACCACACCATCGATGTCGGCGACGATCACGTCACCGGGGGCCGCCTTGACGCCGTTGGAGAAGGTGATCGGACAGCGGAAGTCGACCACCGAGCCGCGGTCTTTCTGATCCTGGGCATAGGCGCCGAGGGAGTAGACCGGGAACCCGAGCTGGCGGATCTCGCGGGTGTCGCGATGGTGCCCCTCCATGATCGCGCCGGCGGCCTCCAGGTGCATGGCACGGATGCTCATCAGGCCGCCCCACAGCGCGTAGTCGGGCGAGCCGCCGGCGGCCATGTAAACTTCGCCCGGCTTGAGGTTGTCGAGAGCGCGGAACAGGAGGCCGTAGGCGTCGCCGGGATCATCGTCGCCGACATCGGTGATCTGGACCGGCATGGCGCGGCCGACGATCACCGTCTCCTGCAACGCCCGGACCTCCGGCGGTAGGAATTGATGATGCAGGCCGATATTGTCCATGACGTCGCCGATCACCGCGGTGAACAGGCGATCGCGGATGGTGGCGAACAGGTCCTTGTCGCTCATTGCATGCGTCCCTCCGTTTCGCGCCTATCGGGCCCGCCGCGTGTCGATTGTCAAGCATCGCTTGCCGCGAGGCGCCGGCTCAGCGTGGGGAGCGGATTTATCCGGCTCCGTCGAGCGCCTCTTTCAGCGACAGGAAATCCCGCCAGGCCAGCCGCTTGTGGAGCGGTTGGCGAAGGAGATAGGCGGGGTGCAGGGTGGGCATGGTCCGAATCGGCCGCGCTCCGACGCGCATCTCGTGCCAGCGACCGCGCAGCTTGAGGATCCCCATCCGGCTGTCGAGCAGCTCACTCGCGGCCGCTCCGCCGAGGAGGACAAGGAAGTCTGGCGCGGCGAGTTCGATCTGGCGCTCGATGAACGGGCGGCAGACCGCCGTCTCCTGGGGCGTCGGCCGGCGATTTCCCGGCGGCCGCCAGGGGACGACGTTGGCGATGTAGACGCTGGTGCGGTCGAGGCCGATCGCGGCGAGCATGCGGTCGAGCAACTGGCCGGAGCGGCCGACGAATGGCAGCCCCTGGATGTCCTCGTCGCGGCCCGGACCCTCGCCGATCAGCATCACCCGCCCCTCGGGATTGCCGTCGGCAAACACAAGCTGGGTGGCGGTCAGGCGCAGATTGCAGCCTTCGAAACGGTCGAGGGTGTCGCGGAGCTCATCGAGAGACTGGGCGGCGCCGGCGATCTCACGCGCCTGTTGAGCGGTGTCTTCGCCCGGTGCCACCGTGGCGGTGGGCCGTGGCGCGGATACCGGAGAATCGATCGGGACCGGTGCAGGTGTGGCCGGCCTTTCCGGCGGCGCGGCGAACCGATCGACGGGCGCCTCGTCGAGCGCCACGTCCACTCCCATCTCAGCGTACCAGGCGACGAGATCGGCGAGATCGTTGGGACTGGGCGGTGTCGATGGCATGGGCGGCGCTTCGTGGAAGGGCGTGTTACCCGCAGATTAGCTGCGACCGGCGTCCCGGCAAGAGCAAAGAGCAGCGTTAAGCATATGGCCCAAGCTGCGGCGTCTTCGCGTTTGTTTGTCTTGAACTCACGGGTTTTTTCTGGCCTTGATGTGTATGATTGTAATAGAGGGTCGCACTGACAAATAATCGCGATCCGTAAAACTTGGCTGGAGGAAGACCCATGGCTGATGCAACGATTGTCGTTAACGGTCCGTTCGCGGGGCCGAATTTTGTCAGGGGCATGGCCCTGCAGAACAAGAACTTCAAAGTCATCAGCGATGAAAAGGCGGTTTTGAAGTTCCGCGGTGGGCTGGACAACACAGTCAAGTACAAAATGACCCTGCATGGCGAAGGGTTTGGCAAGAACGACGACGGGCGGTTTACCGGAACCGTCAAGGGGTTCACGGCGAAAGACCTCAATATTCCAGGCACCAACTGGGAAGTGACCGGGTTCAATACGCCGCTCGACCTCGTCAACACCCAGGCGTCTTCGCCGGAGATCAATTTCCCCGACGCGCTCGTTGGGCCGACCACCTGGAAATATCTGGGTAATGAATTCGTCGATGTTTTCTTCGGCGGACCGTTCGACGACATCCTCAAAGGTCGCGGGAGCGGGGACACGCTCCAGGGCTTCGGCGGTGATGACAAGATCCTTGGTGGGTCGGGGAAAGACAATCTCAGCGGCAACACCGGCAAGGACACCATCTATGGCGGCCGTGGCAACGACAAGATTCTCGGCAACAGCGGCAAGGACACCCTCTACGGCGACGACGGCAACGACACCATCAAGGGCGGTGGCGACCTGGACAAGATCTTCGGCGGCAAGGGCAGGGACACAATAAAGGGGGGCGATGCCGGTGATATCCTGCGTGGTGGCAAGGACAAGGACTTCGTCTACGGCGGGGTCGGTTCGGACTCGATTTTTGGCGGCAGCGGTAACGACGAACTTTTCGGCGATATCGGCGAAGACTCGATATTCGGCGGGAAGGGCAACGACTGGCTGTTCGGAAACAAGGGGGCGGATACGCTCAGGGGCGAGAGCGGCAACGACGGAATCTACGGTGGTGACGGCATCGACAAACTGCGCGGCGGCAAGGGCGAGGACAAACTGGTCGGCGGCGGCGGGTCGGACAATCTGAACGGTGGTAAGGGCAACGACACGTTGTCCGGCAACAAAGCGGGATCCAAAAAGCCGGACTTTGAGTTCGACGGTTTCGTCTTCGCCGGCAAGTTCGGTGACGATGTGATCACCGACTTCGAGATCGGCTACGACTACATCATCCTCGCCGGTGCGATTAAGCGGAGCGATGTTTCCACCATCGAAACACCTGACGGCGTCCTCGTTGAGGTCGACCACAAGGGCGGCCAGTCGATCCACGTCAAAGGCACGGACGTCAAAGACAAGTTCGATCCAGACATCGACATCATCATCGCCTGAGCGGGGAATTGGTCGCTAAGCCGGTCGGACAGAGACGCCGGTGTCCACCCCATCGGACATCTGTGAGAGGCTGGGCTGAGGGATCGGCGTATACGATCCCTCTCGCCCCAAGCTCCAGCGAGCGCTGCCCTTCAGCACCCGATCAATGCCAAATCGATACTGGGGGCTGCTGGCGCGGGCAGCGAGCATGATGTCGTGAACGATTCGGCTGGCCTTCGGCTTGCCGGGGGGCCCAAAATCACTCAGTCTGAGGCTCCCGACGCCGGTCATCAGGTGAGTGTTGGCAATGATTCCGTCACGCATCTTTGTTGCGCCGCTTCTTGCGATCGTTTGCTGGAGCACGACCGCGACAGGCAATCCAGACGAAAACGCGCAAATGCGAATCGAGCGTGTCGCGACGACACCCGGCTCTCAACCGGCCGACTACAGTCTCGACATCGAACTATCGACGCTCAACATTCCCGTCATCGCCGACTGGCGCTTCGGCTTTTACATGCCGCGCACGTTCAACCAGCTCACTTCCGGCAACAACGCCATCAATCCGAATCTGAAGATGGCGATCTGCGTCAAGGGGACCACGACCTGCGCCGATCTGGCTTATGTGAAGCAGGGCCCGTCTGGCGCCGATGCCCTTGTTTATGGCGACGGCTATTCGAATGTTCTGGCGCCTGCCGCAGAATTTCGGCTAGAGGCGAATACGACCTACCACGTCAGTCTTGCAGACAGTAACCAATGGCCGCCCGCGAACCTGTCGTCGTTACCCCAAAGCTTTTTTCTATATGACGTCGCCAGAAATAACTACACGTTGGCCAACGCGCCGTTGAGCGCTTACGGCGTTGACGACGGTTTCTTAGGCATCGGCGGTTACGATGCTGCCAAGACACAGGCGCAAATCGCGAAGCATGTCAAAGAGAACTGGCAACGATCGCGACCGTTGGACAACCAGTCGCCGTATGTCGCACTCGGCGTTGTCCCAACACCCACGGAAGTCTCCGCTTTCGACCCCACCGAACGCTTGGATATACAATCCAACACATTCAGTTTTTCATCGTCTTTCCAAGAAGACTATTTCGGCGACTATGTTAGCGAAAATCTGGATATGACACTGTCGCCGTCCGGCGACAGGGCCCTGACGATTTCGCAAAGCGCGACGCTGACCGATCCAGAAGCATACTCGCTAACCATTTCTGCTGACGGCATTGCGATTGAAGCGCGGGATGCCGCCGGTGCCTTCTATGCCATACAGACTTTGCGCCAACTAACGTGGCTCAATCCAGATGGTCTGCCTCATTTGCAGATCTTCGACAAACCACGGTTCGAGTATCGGGGCGTAATGCGCGATGTGGCGCGTCATTACGCGTCGACCGCCGGGATCAAGAAGACAATCGATCTGATGGCGGCTTTGAAGCTGAACACCTTGCATATTCATTTCGCCGACGACGAGGGGTGGCGCCTGCTTCTCCCGAATTCGATCACAGGCGACCAAATCGACACTGCCTCGACCCGCGGCTACCGGGCCGACGGCGGAACGGTCAACCCGCCGGCGCTTTATTCCCAGGCCAATACGGACGTGACCAACTATGTCGATTTCAACCCAGAAGCCGGTTTGATTGAAGACGCCTATCCTCAGGCGACGACGCAATACAAGAAATATTATACACCGGAAGAAATTCAGGAGATTATTGCTTACGCAAATGCGAACTATATCACCGTGATTCCCGAGATCGATTTGCCCGGGCACGCCAGGGCGCTCGTCCATTCACAGCCCGAGCTCTTCATGAATCCGGAAGACAAGAGCTCTTACATCAGCGTGCAAGGATACTACAACAACGTCGTACCGGTATGTCTGTACAATGGCCAAGGAGAACAGGCTCGGCAATTCACTGCAAAGATGAACCAGATCATCGAGGACATAAACGATCTGTTTCAAAATCAGGATACGCCCTACCATCAGCGGGAGGTCAGCGTCGGCGGCGACGAAGTACCCGCATCGTCCTGGAGTGACGACGCCAGCTGCGAAGGGCAACTCACCGCCCTGCAACGTTCGCAGCAGTTTTTCAAACGGCTTCAGCAATCGGACCCGAACCTGAAGCTTTCGGGTTGGCAACAGTTCGTTCAAGGCGACGATGGGACGATCGACTCCCGGTATGCCTTGTCGCCGGAGCATGTCGGCCGCGTGTGGGCGTGGGAGCCGGCTTCAGGGAGCACCAACGGAATCCAGTCCGCGGCGACTTTGGCCGATGCCGGATACCCCGTCGTGCTGGCCTTCGCGGATCATCTCTACTTCGACCTGACCTACACGCCAGATGCCTGGGAGCCGGGCCTTTACTGGGCAGGCAGTTTCCTCGACACCCATGCCGCGTTGAGTGCCGCTCTGAGCGCACAAAAGGTGCTGGATCGTCTGGACACAGCCAAACAGCGAAATGTCATCGGTTTGGAAGGCACGTTGTGGAGCGAGTACGTGCTCAACGACCGACATGCGGAATACATGATGCTGCCCAAGGTGACCGGCCTCGCCGAAGCCGCGTGGGGCGACGTCAGCCACACCGCGGCCGACGGAAAGGTCGGGTGGCAGAGCCTGGCTCATCGGTTGGGTACGGACAACACCGGCCTGCTCGGCTACCTGCATACGGACCTGGGATTTGTCTATCGCGGGATGCCAAACGGCATCAGCAAGGAAACAGACTGAACGTGTTGGGCGATCACGCGTTCCAACAACCTCCTCAGAGCTGACGACGCGGATTGGCAGGAGGCTGACACGCCCCGTGGACCAGCTCTTGCCAAAAGGGACGAGAGGGCCTACTTGCCGTTCCCGCTTGGCCGTGCCTTAGGCCAAATCTCCACTCCGCCGTGATCCGCGATGCAATCGATCATCTCCGTCTCGCGTCTGTCGAAGACCTATGAGTCGGGTTTCCAGGCGCTCTCCGACATCAACCTCGACATCAACCGGGGTGAGATCTTCGCCCTGCTCGGGCCGAACGGTGCCGGCAAGACGACGCTGATCTCGATCATCTGTGGGATCGTCACACCCAGCTTCGGGACGGTGACGGCCGACGGCCACGATATCATCACCGACTATCGCGCGGCGCGGTCGATCATCGGTCTGGTCCCCCAGGAACTCACAACGGAAGTATTCGAGACGGTCTGGGCGACGGTCACCTACAGCCGCGGGCTGTTCGGCAAGCCACGTAACGATGACAAGGTCGCCGACGTGTTGAAGGCGCTGTCGCTCTACGACAAGAAGGACGACAAGATCGTCACCCTGTCGGGGGGCATGAAGCGGCGGGTTATGATCGCCAAGGCGCTGGCGCACGAGCCGACCATCCTGTTTCTCGACGAGCCGACCGCCGGGGTCGATGTCGAGCTTCGTCGCGACATGTGGGACGTGGTGCGGGGTCTGCGCGATACCGGTGTGACGATCATCCTCACCACCCACTACATCGAAGAGGCCGAGGAGATGGCCGACCGGGTGGGCGTGATCAGCAAGGGCGAGATCATCCTTGTCGAAGACAAGGACAGGCTGATGCATCAACTCGGTAAGAAGCAGCTGACCCTCGTTCTTCAAAAACCCCTCGACACGCTTCCGGAATCGCTCGTTCCCTACAATCTGGAGCGGAGCGAGGATGGCACCGAACTGGTCTACACCTACGACACCCAGGCCGAGCGGACGGGCATAACGCGCCTGCTCGCCGATCTCTCCGCCGCCGAAATCCGTTTCCGCGATCTCCAGACCGAGCAGAGTTCGCTTGAGGATATTTTCGTCAATCTCGTGAGGGATCGGCGATGAACTGGCGGGCGATCTGGGCGATCTACTATTTCGAGATGGCGCGCACGGCGCGGACTCTGATGCAGAGCATCCTCTCGCCGGTCATCTCGACGTCGCTCTATTTCGTCGTGTTCGGCGCGGCGATCGGATCGCGGATCACCGACATCGACGGGGTCAGCTACGGGGCCTTTCTCGTTCCCGGACTGATCATGCTGATGCTGCTGATGCAGTCCACGTCGAACGCCTCGTTCGGCATCTATTTCCCGAAGTTCACCGGGACCATCTACGAGCTTCTGTCGGCGCCGATCTCCTTCGTGGAAATCGTCATTGGCTATGTCGGCGCCGCCGCCACCAAGTCGATCATCCTCGGGCTGATCATCCTGGCGACCGCCGGGCTGTTCGTGCCGCTGGAGATCCAGCATCCGTTCTTCATGGCGCTGTTCCTGATCCTCACCTCGGTGACGTTCAGCCTGCTCGGCTTCATCATCGGCATCTGGGCGGACGGCTTCGAGAAGCTGCAGATCGTGCCGCTGCTGATCATCACGCCGCTGACCTTCCTCGGCGGCAGCTTCTACTCGCTGTCGATGCTGCCGCCGTTCTGGCAGACCGTGACGCTGTTCAATCCGGTGGTCTATCTCGTCAGCGGCTTCCGCTGGAGTTTTTACGGGATTGCCGATGTCGCCGTCGGCGTCAGCCTGGCGGCGACGGCGCTGTTCCTGATCGTGTGCCTGGCGATCGTCTGGTGGATCTTCCGGACCGGCTACAAGCTGAAAAACTGACCGAAAACGCCGTGTTGGCGTTTGTCGTGACCGAGCGCCGGCTGGCTTAGTCGCGCACGAACCGGCCCAATCCGTCACGATCATAGTAGTCGTCGAACACGCGACCAGCGCGTGGTCAGCCTAGCGGCTCGGTCGGCAAAGATCTTTCAAGTTATTCGGCTAAGTATTTTCTGACAGATCAATCATATTCTTCGACGTTGCTGCCCGCGCCTCGCCGACTGTCGAAAATTTGAAATGTAACAACTCTAAAATACGAACCCGTGCACCTTGAAAGCACAGGTCATCGTTTCCCCAAGGAGGTGAGAACGAAATGAATCACATCGATAAGGCGAGTTTATCGTTCGACGAACTCGACGAGTTGAACAATCCGCGCCCGTCCGAGCAGGAGTTCGACCGGGTTGTCGAACGCGCTATCTCGCGCCGTGGATTCTTGGGGGGCGCTGTCGCCTTCGGATCGGCCGCCATGATGATGGGCACGTCGGTGCTCTATTCCGGCCGCGCGGAGGCGGCCTCTCGTTTCGGCTTCGCGCCAATCCCGACAAGCACCGCGAATACGATCACGCTGCCCGACGGCTACAACTGGCAGGTCCTGGTGCGTTGGGCGGACCCGATGTGGTCCGATGGGGACGAGCTCGACATGGCAACCGGCGGGACCGGCGCATCGCAGGCCAAGGCGTTCGGGGACAACACCGACGGCATGGAGCTGTTCGTCTTCGGCGACAAACAGATCCTGGCGATCAACAACGAGTACATCCAGAACAAGGTCTTGATGACCAACCGGGCTGACGGGTTACCGACGAATGAGGACGACGTCGCCAAGGTCAAGGCAGCCCACGGCGTCTCGGTGATCGAAATCTCCGAGGCCGACGGGAGTTGGTCGGTCGTCAAGGATTCGCCCTTCAACCGGCGCATCACCATGGAGACGGAGATGGAGGTCCGCGGCCCGGCGGCCGGGCACGATCTCCTCAAGACGGCGGCCGATCCCGACGGCGCCAAGGTGCTCGGCACCTGGAACAATTGCGGCAGTGGCCGGACGCCTTGGGGTACGTATCTGACCTGCGAGGAAAACTTCAACGGTTATTTCGGTTCGAGCGACCAGGCAATCGAGATCACCGACGGCTGGCAGCGCTATGGCATCGGTACCGAGAGCCGCTACGCCCTCGACAAGTTCGACCCGCGTTTTGACCTCGCCGAAAACCCGAATGAACCCAACCGCCACGGTTACGTCGTCGAGATCGACCCGCTCAATCCCGATGCGACACCGATCAAGCGGACAGCGCTCGGACGGTTCAAGCACGAGAACGCGGCGCTGGTCATCGCCACCGACGGCCGCATTGTCGTCTATCTCGGTGACGATGAGCGCGGCGAGTTCCTCTACAAGTACGTGTCCAACGACAAATTCGTCGAAGGCGGCGACAACTCCAAACTGCTCGACGAAGGCACGCTCTACGTCGCCAAGTTCAACGACGATCAGACCGGCGAGTGGCTGGAACTGACCCCGGCATCGACCGGCATGTCCGAGGCGGAGATCACCATCTTCACCCGCATGGGTGCGTCCAAGGTCGGTGCCACGACGATGGACCGGCCCGAGTGGGTCGCGGTCAATCCGGGCCGGGTGGAAGCCTATGTTGCGCTGACCAACAACAGAAACCGCGGGGTCAAGCCGAACGCCGGCGGCGATCCGACGCCAGTCAACGGTCCCAATCCGCGCGAAGCGAACAACTACGGCCAGATCGTCCGCTGGCGCCCGGACAACGCCGACCACGCCGCCACCAACTTCACCTGGGATCTCTACGTCATGGCCGGCAATCCGGAAGTTCACACCGATGCCTACGGCGGATCGGAGAACGTCACCGCCGGCAATATGTTCAATTCGCCGGACTGTGTTGCATTCGACAGTCGCGGGCTCCTGTGGATCCTGACCGACGGGAACTACTCGAACGAAGGCGACTTCGCCGGCCAGGGCAACAATCAGATGCTGATTGGTGATCCGGTGAGCGGCGAGATCGTCCGGTTCATGGTGGGCCCCAACGAGTGCGAAGTGACCGGCCTCACCTGGAGCGCCGACCGCCGTACCGTGTTCGTCGGCATCCAGCATCCCGGGATCGGTGACAATGGCGCGTTCCCGGACGGGGCGGGCCTACCGCGATCTGCGATCATCGCCATTCGCCGGGACGACGGTGCCATACTGGCCTAGTCGTCACCCGCAAGCGACTAAAAGGGGCGCCGCCGGCGCCCCTTTCTTTGCGTGAAAGCCGAGGAACTGAGCGGTCAAGCGCCGGCGAGTTCCTCGTCCGCCATCCCGGTGATGATCTGCTCCACGCCTTCGACACTGGTCTGCTTGGGGTCGATGTCGTCGGCGACAACTTCGCCCTGCCGCAGAACGACGATGCGATCTACCACCTGGAACACGTGGTGGATGTTGTGGGCGATGAAGATGCAGGAGTGGCCGGAGTCGCGAGCGTTGCGCACGAACCGTAGCACGCCTTGCGTCTCGGCCACGCCGAGATTGTTGGTCGGCTCGTCGAGGATGATCAGTTCGCTGTGGAAGTACATGGCCCGGGCGATCGCTACCGCCTGGCGCTCGCCGCCGGAGAGGGAACTGATCGGGGTGGTCGGCGGGATGTCCTTGGTGATGCCAACCTCGGCCAGCAGGTCCTTGGCCACCTGATTCATGCGCTTCTTGTCCATGCGGTCGAAGAAGCGCGAACCGATGATCGGCTCGCGACCGAGGAACAGGTTTCGCGCGATCGACAACTGGGTGACCAGTGCCGAGTCCTGATAGATCGTCTCGATGCCCAGCGCGATCGCGTCCGTCGTGCTGTTGATCTCGACAACGCGGCCATGCATGCGGATGGTGCCGCTGGTGGCGGGAACCGCGCCCGACAGCACCTTGATCAGCGTCGATTTGCCGGCGCCGTTATCGCCGAGCAGCCCGACGATTTCCTTATGACGCACGGAGAAATCAACGCCGCGGAGCGCATGAACCCGGCCGTAATACTTCTCGATTTTCTCCATCCGGATCAGGTCTTCGGCCATCGTCACCCTCCCGCATGCCGCCGGCGATCAAGGCCGGAGTGGAGCGCCATCATGCCGAGGATGATCGCGCCGATGAAGATGTTGTAGGCAAGACCGGGCACGCCGATCAGAACGATACCATTGCGCATGATGCGCAGGATGAAGACGCCGATCACCGTGCCGATGATCGTGCCGCGGCCGCCCATCAGCGCCGTGCCGCCGATCACCACCATGGCGATGACCTCGAGCTCGTAGGTGGTTCCGCTGTTAGGATTGGCGGCGGAGGTGCGGATCGAAGAAATGATGCCGGCGAACGCCGCCATCATCGCCGTCAGGACGAACAGGCTCATCTTGGTGCGCCGGACGTTAACACCCCGCGCCAGCGCGGCGCTTGGATTGCCGCCCGAGGCCTGGATCCAGTTACCGGCCTTCGTCTGGGTCAGCACATAGTGGAGGACAATGGCGGCAACGATGAACCAGAACAGCGACATGTAGAGCCGGAACGGGCCGACGAAGAAGTCGCCAACCAGAACCTCGGCCAGCCAGTGTCCCTCGGCGTTCCATGTCCGTTGCGGGAACCCGCTGGTGATGAACAGCGCCGTACCACGAACGACAAGCAGCATTCCCAAGGTCACCAGGAACGACGGGATCTTGAGTGCCGTGACGAACACGCCACTCACCAGACCGATCAGTGCGGCAACCGCCAACGCTGCCACAAAGGCGCCCTCGAGCGGTATCGGAATGCCAAAGAGCCCCTCGTTGAAGATGGTCCACATCAGGACGGCGGAGAAACCAAAGACCGAGCCGACCGACAGATCGAATTCGCCGGAGGTCATCAGCATGGTCATGGCCAGCGCGATCAGGCCGAGTTCGACCGTGAAGGCGAGGGTATTGCTGATGTTGCCGGGCGACAGGAACGTCGGATTGATCGACCAGAAGACGAAGATCTCCGCGATCAGCAGGATCAGCGGGCCGAGTTCGGGTTTGGAGATGAGCCTTTGGAGAAGAGAGTCGTCGTTCACGCGCCGCCCCCGGTTCTTCGGCAATGCAAGGCGACCGCCCCCGGCGCCATACGGTCAACGGTTCATATCATCGCCCGCGGCGGGGTGACCACCGCGGGCGTCGACGAAGTGGATTACTGGCTGCCGCGCAGGATGTCGTCGTAAATCTGGGCGGTGTCCGCCTCGTAAAGCGCACCGACGATCACGTCGAATCCCGGAGGAATGCCGGAGGCCGCCATGGCCGCCATCGACAGGCCGATGTAGCTGGTCGCATGGGGGTCCTGCCACTGGGCGGCATTGACGTAGCCCTGCAAGACTTCCTGGGTCGTGTCGAGGGAGTTGCCCCAGCCGACGACCGGAATCTCGCCGGGCGCGACGCCGACCTGGTCGAACACCCGCTTGATGCTGCCGGTGACGAGGTCGCCGAGGCCGATGATCGCGTCGATGTCCTCGCGGTTGGCGAGGAGGTAATCGGACATGCGGGTGATCACCTCAGCCTGGTCGAGGGTCGCGTCGGTGACTTCCCAGGTGATGCCGAGCGGCTCGAACACCGATGCGATGCCTTCCTCTTCCTGGACGCCGTAGGTGGCGCCGGGAACCTCGACCGGCATCCAGACGAAATCGCCGGACTCAACCAGGCCGTTGTCGACCAGGTACTGGGCCCAGTTTCGACCGTAGGTGACAAGGTCGCCGCCGACATAGGCGTCGAAATCCGCCTCAGGATCGGGCGTGTTGATGTTGATCACCGGAATGCCGGCCGCTTTCGCCTCGGCGACAACCTCGATCAGGCTTCCGGGATCGGGGCTCGACGAGACGATTCCGTCGGCGCCCGCAGCGATCGCAGCGCGCACCGCTTCCTGATGCGATGGCACATCACCGCTATGGAAGGACGTGTTGACGGTGTTGCCGGTATCCTCCGCCCACTGGTTGGCGCCGGCGAGGAAGTAGGTCCACACCGGGTCGGCGGGACCGCCGTGCGAAATCCAATAGAACGTCTTGCCGGCGGCCTGAGCGCCTACCGGCAAGGCGACCGCCAGGGCGGCAGCCGCGGCAATTTTGGTCAGCCTCTTGAACATGCTGACGAACCTCCCTTTTCATCCCGTGGTTCAGCGTTCCGCGCTACGGAGCCGTCGGAAAACGCGTCGGGAGTGTGGCCCGGATGGCAAGGCGCCGCAACCCGGAAAAGCACTGTATTGGTTGACCTTTTTAGCGCTTCGCGGTTTCGACGACGCCGTTGTCGATCAGCCAGGCCAGCGCCTCGTAGACCGCCTCGAACGATGAATAGCGCGGCCGGAAGCCGAGAAGCCGTTCGGCCTTGGCCATGCTGCAATTCGGGCTGTGGGCGATGTGGTCCCAGGTCTTCTGTGCGTCGCCCTCGGGGCGCTCGGCCTTCCAGGCATCCCAGGGTAGGTAGCGCACATTGAGTGGCTGGCCGAACCACGCTGCGACGGCTTCGGCGTAGCCACGTAACGTGACCGCCTGCGGCGACACCGCATGGAAGGCTTCGCCGACCGACGTGCTCCAGTTCGCGATCGCCGCCATGAACAGATCGGCGACGTCGTCGGCGTGGACGTGGTGGACGGTTTCCATGCCCAGATTGGGAATTAGGATTTCGTGGCCTTGGGCGAGACGGCTGAAGACGTCCGTATCGAAGTGACCTTCCGGGTTGAGGGGTGGCCAGCCCGGGCCGACGATGTGACCCGGATGAAGGACGGTTGCCGGAAAGCCCTCCCGCTGGGCCTCTTCCATCAGATAGGCCTCAATGGCGGCCTTCTGGATTCCGTATTCGCCGAACGGACGGCGCGGCTCGGTCTCCGGTGTCGGTACGGCGACGCTCGGACCGTGCACCCAGATGGTCCCGGTGTGGATGAAATGGCGGACCCGGCCGCGTAGCGCTTCGACCAGATGCTTGGCGCTGTCGAGCCGGAAGCAGATCATGTCGACGACGATATCGGGCTCGAGGTCGCGGATCGCATCGCCGAAGGTGCCGGCCTGCTCAGCGGCGTCGCGGTCGAGAACCACCGATTCCACCGAGGCCCACGCCGCATTGGGTTGATAGGGCTCGCGGTTGCCGCGGCTCACATTGACGACGTCGTAACCCGCAGCGACCAGCCGCGGCACCAGATAGGTGCCGACGTGGCCGCTTCCCCCGATGACAACGACACGAGTCATGATGGTCTCCCCGATTTTGTGTTTCCACGCGTGTAGCAGATGGAGCCGCCGGGCCGCAAAGGGACCGACCGGTTTGGTGATTGCGCTTGGCGTCGTCGAGTGCCGAGGCGGTCGCCAAGCGCGCTGCGCCGTGGCATGACCGTGAGATGGCTGAGAGTCTTCCAGAACGCGAGTCGATGGATTTCGACGTGGTCGTCGTCGGCGCCGGTCCAGCCGGTCTGGCCGCGGCGATCCGACTGAAGCAGGACGCTCCCGATGTTTCGGTCGTGGTCCTCGAGAAGGGCTCGGAGGTCGGTGCGCACATTTTGTCGGGCGCGGTGATCGACCCCATCGGGCTCGACGCGCTGGTGCCGGGCTGGCGCGAGGACGAGACACCGGTGGCGCAACCTGTCACGACGGACCGCTTCTACTGGTTGGGGGTGGCGGGCGCGATGCGATTGCCCAACTTTCTGATGCCGCCGCTGATGAGCAACCACGGCAACTACATTGCATCGCTCGGAGACACGTGCCGGTGGCTCGCCGACAAAGCAGAGGCGCTCGGGGTCGAGGTGTTTCCCGGCTTCGCCGCCACCGAGGCGTTGTTCGACGACAGCGGTGCGGTGGTCGGGGTCGCGATTGGCGACATGGGTATCGGCAAGGACGGTGAACCCAAGCCGGGCTTCCAGCGCGGCATGGCGCTTCACGCCAAGTACACCCTGATCGCGGAAGGCGCACGGGGGTCGCTTGCCAAACAACTGATAGCCCGGTTCCGGCTTGACGGCGATCGCGAGCCACAGAAATACGGATTGGGTATCAAGGAGTTATGGCGGGTCCCTGCCGAGAAACATCACCCGGGTCTGGTGCAGCATTCGTTTGGCTGGCCGCTCGACAATCGAACCGGCGGCGGTTCCTTCCTTTACCATTATGGTGACGGTCTCGTTGCGATCGGCTTCGTGGTCCACTTGAACTACGCTAACCCAAGCCTTTCACCCTTTGGGGCTTTTCAGCAGTTCAAGACGCACCCGATGATCGCTGCGCTGCTTGCTGACGGGGAGCGGCTTGGCTACGGCGCCCGGGCGATCACCGAGGGTGGCTACCAGTCGGTACCGAGATTGGTGTTCCCCGGTGGCGCCCTGGTCGGCTGCGCCGCCGGTTTCGTCAACGTACCGCGCATCAAGGGGAGCCACAACGCGATCCTCTCCGGCATCCAGGCGGCCGATGCTGTCGCCGCGGCGCTTGCCGGTGGGCGGGCGCATGACGAACTGGCCGAGTACGAAGACGGTTGGCCGCAGTCGGCGATCGGGCGCGATCTTCGCCCGGTACGCAACGTCAAGCCGCTGTGGTCGCGGTTCGGTACCGTCGGCGGCATTGCGGCAGGCGGCATCGACATGTGGCTCAATACGCTTGGGTTGTCGCTCGGGACGCTCGGCCATCGTGGACCGGACTATACGGCGACACGACCGGCCGCCGAGACGAAGCCGATCATCTACCCCAAGCCCGACGGTGTGGTGACCTTCGACCGCCTGTCGTCGCTGGCGCTGGCCGGGGTCGGTCACGAAGAGGACCAGCCGCCCCATCTTCAGGTCGCCGACATGGCGCTGCAGATCTCGTCTGAGCACGATGTTTATGGCGGGCCGTCGGCGCACTATTGCCCGGCGGCGGTCTATGAGTGGGTCGGCGAGGGGCAAGACCTGCGCTTCCAGATCAACGCCGCGAACTGCGTCCACTGCAAGACTTGCGACATCAAGGACCCGAACCAGAACATCGATTGGGTACCGCCCGAGGGGGGCGGCGGGCCGAACTATCGCGGGATGTGAGCGCAGGCTCCGTCGATCCAGGCGTGTCCGCAACGATCGGACGTTTCCGTGGCGGGGCGGAATCACGTCGACTATATTCAAGGCATTACGAGCAAGAGTTGGAGGGGTGACGTGGCGGACGGTCTATCCAGCGATCCGAGCGGGGGCGATGTCCTCGCCACGGCGGAAGCCTGGCGCGAGGCGGGGCGTGACGTGGCGCTCGCTACGGTGGTGGAAACCTGGGGATCGGCACCGCGGCCGGTCGGGAGTCATTTAGTCGTCGACGCCGACGGCCGCTTCGAGGGATCGGTGTCCGGCGGGTGTGTCGAGGGCGCCGTGGTGGCCGAAGCCGTCGACGTCATCGCCGACGGACAGCCGAAGATGCTGGAATTCGGGGTTGCCGACGAGACAGCGTGGGAAGTCGGTCTTTCCTGCGGCGGCCGGATCAGGGTCTACGTGGAGAAGGTGAGCTGACGTGCCACGCCGGGAACGTTATGCGATGCCGCCGGATGTCGAGACCGCGCTCGCCAATCGCGGCCTGACCGAGGCGTATCATGCGCGGCCGCCGTATCAGCAGAACGACTACATCGGCTGGATCACCGGCGCCAAGCGCGCCGAGACGCGGCAGAAGCGCATGGACCAGATGCTCGACGAACTGGCTCAAGGCGGCGTCTACATGAAAATGGCGCATCGACCGAGCAATTCGCGATGAAGCTGGACGTTCTGAAGCGCCTCAACCAGGTGCGCGCCGACCGCGAGGCGGCGGTGCTGGTCACCGACGTTTCCAGCGGCGCGGAACGGCTGGTGGTTGAGCGCGACGGATATGACGACGATCCCCTGCGCGACGAGATCGAGACGCGGCTGCGGTCGGGCCGATCGGGGATGGTGACCACCGAGGCGGGCGAGGTGTTCCTGACGGTCAGCGTGCCGCCGCCGCGGCTGATCGTCATCGGCGCCGTCCACATCTCACAGGCGCTGGCACCGATGGCGCGGGTTGCCGGGTTCGACATGACGGTCGTCGATCCGCGGACCGCATTCGCGACGCCGGAACGGTTTCCCGATGTGCTGGTGATCGCCGAGTGGCCAGACGACGTGTTGCCGCGGATCGGCCTCGATCGGTTCACCGCGCTGGCGGCACTGACCCACGATCCGAAGATCGACGACGGCGGGTTGACCACCGCGCTCGCCGCCGGCTGTTTCTATGTGGGGGCGCTGGGCAGCCGCAAGACCCACGGGCGGCGTCTGGAACGGCTGCGGGCTGCGGGCGTGACCGAGGATGCACTCGCCCGGATACATGCACCGATCGGATTGCCGATCGGTGCCCAATCGCCAGCGGAGATCGCCGTGGCGGTTCTCGCTCAGGTGATCGACGCCCTCCGCCGCCGCGATGTGCCGCGTGAGGCGGCGGCTTGAGGTTCGGAGATGTCCCGGTCGGGGAGGCGGAGGGCGCCGTCCTCGCCCACTCTGTGCGACTGGCCGATGGGGTGATCCGCAAGGGCACGCTGCTTTCGGGCGGCGATATCGCCCGGCTGATGGCGAGCGGGATCGACCGGGTCACCGTGGCGCGGCTGGATGCGAACGACGTGCCGGAAGACGCGGCGGCCGGGCGCCTTGCCGAGGCGATGGCCGGCGCCGGCTTGCGGGCAGCGCCACCCTTCACCGGTCGCGCCAACCTCTACGCCGAGGCGGCCGGACTTCTCGTCGTCGACAGCGATGCGGTCGACCGCTTCAATCGCATCGATCCGGCGATCACGGTGGCGACGTTGGCAGCCTACAGCGTGGTCGCCGACGGCCAGATGGCGGCGACGGTCAAGATCATCCCGTTTGCCGCGCCCGGAGACGCACTGGCCGAGGCAGAGCGCGTCGGGCGGGCGGCACTTCGGGTCGCCCCGTTCCGTCCGATGAAGGTGGGGCTGGTGGCGACGATGCTGCCGACGCTGAAGCCGACGGTGATGGACAAGACCAGCCGCCTGTTGGCCGACCGCCTCGCGCCGGCGGGCGCAACCCTGATCGCGGAGGAGCGGGTCGCGCATGAGGCCGAAGCGGTCGTCGACGGGCTGCGCACGGTGCTGGACCGGGGAGCCGAGCTGGCGGTCGTGTTCGGCGCGTCGGCGACTGCCGATCGCCTCGACGCGGTTCCGGCGGGCATCGTCGATGCGGGTGGCGAGGTCGTCCATTTCGGCATGCCGGTCGACCCGGGCAACCTGCTGGTGCTCGGGGCGATCGGTGCGGTGCCGGTGATTGGCGCGCCGGGCTGCGCCCGTAGCCCCAAGGAGAACGGCTTCGACTGGGTCCTCAACCGGTTGCTCGCCGAAATCCCGGTAACCGCCAGCGATATCATGGGGCTCGGCGTCGGCGGCCTGCTGACTGAGATTGTTTCGCGACCGCAGCCACGGGCGGGCAGCTCAGTGAAACCGGAGGCCGATCGGCTGCCCCGCGTCGGCGTGATCGTGCTCGCCGCCGGGCAGGGGCGGCGGATGGCCGGGCCGAACAAGCTAACCGCGACGATCGGCGGGCGCCCTTTGGTCAGGATCGCCGTTGAGGCGGCCCTCGGCAGCAAGGCGAGCCCGGTGGTCGTGGTGACCGGCAACCGCGCGGAGGAGACAGCGGCGACGATCAGCGATCTCGATGTCCGCGTGGTCCATAATCCCGACTTTGCCGAAGGGCTGTCGACATCGCTGCGCTGTGGCCTCAACGCCATGCCACTCGACGTCGATGCGGCCATTGTTCTACTCGCCGACATGCCGCGGGTCGATTCGGCGCTGATCGACCGGCTGATTGGATCGTTCGATCCGGATGCCGGCAACGAGATCGTCGTCCCGACCGTGGACGGCAAGCGCGGCAATCCGGTGTTGTGGTCGCGACGGTTCTTCGACGAACTGATGGCGGTCGAAGGCGACGTGGGCGGTCGCCACCTGATCGGCCTCCACGGCGAATCGGTGGTCGAGGTCGCGGTGGACGCGGCGGCTGTGACGGACGTCGACACACCGTCCGACCTCGCGGCACTCGGCGGAACCGTCGACTGAGGCCGCAACCGCCCTCTTGTCAGCACTCGCTTGGGTCGGCTGCTAATCATTTGATTCGAAGCGGTTTTTCGCGGCACGGCGATTGCATTTCCGAATCTCGCGGGGGAACCTTGTCCCCGTAGCGGCGGTCCCGGCCGCCGGTATGCGAGAAGAAGGAATGACGCCATGCCAGGACTCGTGCTGCGTGACCGGTGGGATGCCCATGGTCTGATCACCGCGCAGATTCTCTACGGAATGCCCGACAATCCCTCGATCCTCCAGACATTCGTCTGGCAGACCTACGACCGGGCGCCGGAGTTTCCCGAACTGCGACGCTTTCTCGACTTCTGGCAACGCGAACTGGACGGACCGCTTCATTCGGTTACGGTGGCCCACAAGAAACTGATCCGTGCCGGCGAGTACCGGCCGGTGACGACGCAATTGACGCTGCACTGAGCGGCGATAGCGGGGGCACGATGCGGCGTATGGCGCTCGACTTTGGTGGCGTGAGCCTCACACTCGACCTGCGCGATACGCCGACCGCCGACGCGCTGTGGAACGCGCTGCCGTTCGACGGGTCGGTCCTGACCTGGGGCGAGGAGGTGTATTTCGGCGTCGCGGTGTCCGTGCCGCGCGAAGCGGACGCCCGGCCGGTGGACGAGGCCGGCGAGATCGCCTACTGGCCGGACGGCGAGGCGATCGCGATAGGCTACGGCCGTACCCCGATCAGCGAAGGCGACGAAATTCGCTTGGCGAGTCCCTGCAACATCTGGGCGACTACGGCCGACGACGTGCGTCTTCTGGCCCGGATCGAGCCAGGGACGACGGTTCACGCGCGTCGGGCATAGCCTTCACGTAGACCGCCGTTCAGGTGTCGTAGCTGCGCTGCGGCTCCCAGTCGTCGGGGCGGCCGCTGGGGGTGAAGTCGAGCAAACCCCACACCGGCCAGATGACGTCGACGTGGCGCGGATGTTGGCCCGGGTCCCACGGCGCGAACAGAAGTTCGGCATTGTAGAAATGGCGGACGGTGCCATCCTTGCGGGTGAAGACGTTAAGCGCCGGCATCTGGCCACCGCTCTCGGTCTCACCGCCATAGTCGCGGTTGAAGGCGTTGCTGGCTGACGACAGCAGCCGCAGATGCGACCAGCCGCGCTCCTTGGCATAGGCGGCGATCCGCTCGATCGGCGACTTGGCGACGACCACGAAGCTGATCGGCTGGTTAACGTGCTGCGACGCGCCGTTCAGGGAATCGAGGACGGCGGTGCAGCTCGGGCAGGCGTTCTCCATCGCCGGGCCGTACATGAAGCTGTAAACCGCCAGCGTGTCCTTATCGCCGAACAACGCCGATAGCGGCACCTGTCGAACGGAGCCGTCGCCGCCCAGTTCGTCGAAGACGTAGTCCTCGCGAACCGGCCCGCCCGGTGGCAGGTCGCGGCGCATGGCGGCGACCTTCTCGGTCTGGCGGCGGAGTTCGATCTCCGCTGCAAGCAGGGAATCGCGGGCAGCGCGATAGTCGGATGTTTCGTTCGGCAAACGGAATTGATGCAGGGACGATTCGCTCATCGGGACGATCTCCAGGGAAGCTGAGATTGCCGAGAGGATAGCGGCTCGTTTTTCATTTTACAATACGGTTAAATAAAGAAACCACCGCCGCTCATCAGGGATCGACACCGATATAGCCGCCGGACTGTCGCGCCCACAGCCGCGCATAAAGGCCGTCGCGGGCGAGCAGAGTCGCGTGGGTTCCCTCTTCGACGATGCGGCCGCCATCGAGGACGGCGATCCGATCCATCCGGGCGATGGTCGACAGGCGATGGGCGATGGCAATGACGGTTTTGCCTTCCATCACGCCATAGAGCGTGTCCTGGATCGCCGCCTCGATTTCGGAATCGAGCGCCGAGGTCGCCTCGTCGAGGATCAGGATCGGCGCATCCTTCAGGATGACCCGGGCAAGGGCGATCCGCTGGCGCTGGCCGCCGGAAAGCTGCACGCCGCGCTCGCCGACATGAGCGTCATAGCCGGTGCGTCCGGCGGAATCGCGCAGTGTGGTGATGAAGGTGTGCGCCTCCGCCTTGCGCGCGGCGGCTTCAATGTCATCTTGCGAAACGCCGGTGCGGCCGAAGGCGATGTTGTCGCGCACCGAACGGTGAAGCAGCGAGGCGTCCTGAGCCACCATGCCGATCTGGCGGCGCAGGCTGTCCTGGGTGGTCGTGGCGATGTCCTGGCCGTCGATGGCAATCGTCCCCGTTTCCAGATCGAAGAAGCGGAGGATCAGGTTGACCAGCGTCGATTTCCCTGCGCCGGAAGGTCCGACCAGGCCGACCCGTTCGCCGGCGGCGATGTCGAGGGAGACACGGTCGAGACCGCCGGCGCCCTTGCCGTAGTGGTGCCCGACGTCACAGACGGCAATCGCACCGCCAGTGATCACCAGCGGTCGGGCGTCGGGCGCGTCGATGATGTCGATCGGCTGCGCCACCGTCTTCAGCGCCTCGCTCAGACTGCCGAGCCATCCGAACAGAGACGACACGCCGTCCATCAGCCACTCGGCCATGGCGGTGATGCGGAAACTCAAAGCGACCGCGACGGCGATAAGGCCGAGCGGCGCGGCGCCGGCCCGCCACAGCATCAGGGCGGTGCCCACCAGCCCGAGGATCAACAGGCTGCCGAGAAGAACCATGCCGACATTGATGACGACCTCGATCCGCTGGAGGCCGATGAAGGTCGACCGGGTCGCGGTCAGCGCCGCTCGGCTTTCGCGATCCTCGTGGGTGCGGTCGGCGAAGAGCTTGATGGTGGCGATGTTGGCATAGGTGTCGACCAGCATGCCGGTCAGCGCCGACAGGGCACCCTGGAAGCGCTCCGACTGATGCTGAAACCGCGGCACGGCGTAGGCCATCAGTCCGAAGTAAAGGGCAAGCCAGGCAACAAGTGGCAGGACCAGCCGGGCATCGACCGAGGCCATCAGCCAGATCGAACCGACGATGTAGACCAGGACATAGGAGAGCCCGTGCAGAACGCTATAGACCGCGCCCGCGCCCGCGCTGCCATTTTCGCGGACGCGGGTGGCGATGCGGCCGGCGAGGTCCTTCTGGAACCAGCCGACCGACTGGCGCAGGACATGGCGATGGGCTCGCCAGCGGATCAGGGCGACCGCGTTGGGGCGGAAAGCGATGTCATCGAGGCTTTCGCGGAAGAACGGCACCGACGGCCGGAGGATCAGCACGATCGCGGCGACGAGGATGAGTTCAGTCCCGTGGTCGGTCCAAAGCTCTTCCGGCGACGTTGCCGCCAGCAGGTCGATCAGCCGGCCGGCATAACCGATCAGCCATACCTCGAGGGCCGCGCTGACAATGGTGAGCGCGACGCTCGCCCCGATCACCAACCGGAAGGGACGCAGATAACCGACCAGGAACCGCCAGACGCCCGGCGCGGGCGTGCGGTCCGCATAGGACTGGAACGGATCGACGAGATTCTCGAAGAAACGAAACATGACGCCCTCCATGGGGCTCGGAGACAGATCATTCGATGAGGTTCGGGCAGTCGGCCCGATACGGCGCCGCTGCTCAGCGTTGCTGGTGGCTGCCGCTTAAGTTCATCGAATGGGTCTCCGTCACGGTTCGTGGTCAGGTTTCTAGCCGCTCCCGTTGCGCCTGTCATCCCCTCCGTCGACCGGCGGGTGGGCAGAACCGGTTCAGTCGGATGGCTGCTGTTCGTAAGGCGGGCGCGGGATCGACTGATGGGCCGCGCGCAACGCCGACGACCAGCGCTCGCGGAGATCATGGAAGTAGGGCTCGTCCTCGGTGATTCGATAGGTGAGGTCGGTGCGGATGGCGTCGCGCCGGATCACCGCGAGGTCAATCGGCAGGCCAACCGAGAGATTCGAGCGGATGGTCGAATCCATCGAGATCAGGCCGAGCTTGAGCGCATCTTCCAGCGCCGTGCGATCGGTGATCGAGCGGTCGAGGATCGGCTTGCCGTATTTGTGCTCGCCGATCTGCAGGTAGGGGGTGTCGGTGGTCGCCTCGATAAAATTGCCGGCGGAGTAGATCATGAACAAGCGCAGCCGGCCGCCAGCGACCTGGCCGCCGAGCAACATGGTGACGTCGAACGCACCGGACTGGGCCTGCTCGGCCGAAAAACCGCCGACCTGGTGGACCTGTCGGATCGCCCGGCCGACGAGCTGAGCGGCCTTGAACATGCTGGGCGAGGTGGCGAGCCTTTCCGCTTCGCCGGATTCGGGATGGGGCAGCCCTTCGGTCAGCAGCGCCAGGGCCGACTGACTGACCGCGAGATTGCCGGCGGTCGCAAGCGCGAAGACGTGGTTGCCGGGCTCCTCGAACAGGTGGAGCTTCCGGAAGATGGAGATGTTGTCCACCCCGGCATTGGTACGCGTGTCGGCGATCATCACCAGGCCGTCGCGCACCAGAATTCCAACGCAATAGGTCATGGCCTCGTCCGATTCCCGTAAGGGGAGTCTGGCGGCAAGCGCGGTGTCTCGCAATCGTCAATCATGGATCAGCCGGCCATGCGGGCCGATTCGGCGACGCGCACCGTGACGCTCAAGGACTCGTCACTGCCACCGTAACGGGCGCCGCGGACAGGCGCCGCACCGAGATAATCGAGGCCGACGGCGACGCGGACATACGCATCGGTCGCGCAGATGCCGTTGGCGGGGTCGAAGGCGACCCAGCCGAGATCGTCGACCAGGGCCTCACCCCAGGCGTGACCGGCGTTCTGGTCGTCCCGCTCGTCGTGATGATAGAGGTAGCCGCTGACGTACCGGGCGGGGATTCCCAAATGGCGCGCAGCGGCCAGGAAGATATGGGTGAAGTCCTGACAAACCCCGTGACCGAGGTCGAACGCTTCGATCGCGCTGGTGCCGGTGTCGGTCAGGTCGACCTCGAAGCGCAACCGCTCGCGGATCGCCGCCATGATGGCGTGAAGGATGTCGATCTGGTTGGGGCCCGCATAGGCGGCGACGGTCTCGGCGAGGTCGCGAATGCGGGCGTTGGGTTTGGTCAGAGCGGTATCGCGGAGATAGACCTGCGCCGGCAGGCGCTCGACATGACCGCGAACGACGCCGTCGGTATCGCGGGTTTCGACTTCGCCGGTGGCGACGATGGACAGCCCGTCGAGGGGCCCGTCGACGGTGAAGGTGTGCAGCGTGTCACCGAACGGATCGAGAGTCGCTTCGAGCCGGCAATCCTGATCGACATCGATCCGCCAGCGGATCACGAACTGGCCGTCATGGCCGCGCGGCGTCAGCCGCAGGACCTGAATCGCCCGCGTGGCGGGGGTGGCATAGCGGTAGACCGTTTCGTGGTGGACACGTAGGCGCATTGGCGGCGGCTCAGGTCAGGTACTGCTCGGTGACGGTGTGGCCGAGGCGGGCGTTCTCGGCGATGAACTCGGTCAAAAACTCGTGCAGGCCCTTGTTCTGGAAAATCTCGGCAACCTCGGTGTTCTGCAGCCGCGTCCGCATCGACCGCACGGCCCGCTGCGCCGGACCCTGACGGCCGTAGCGCAGGGACAACTCGTCGAGCAGCATGGTCAGGTTCTCATAGCAGCTCGCGATCGAGCGCGGCATCTCGTCGTTGAGCACCAGGAGATCGGCGATCAGCCAGGGCTTCAGGCTGTCGTGATAGACCCAGCGGTACGCAGTGAGGGCGGACACCGATCGCAGGATCGACGACCACTGGAAGTAGTCGAGGCCACCGCCGACCTGCGCATCGCGCGGCAGCAGGACATGATACTTCACGTCGAGGATGCGCGCCGTGTTGTCGGCGCGTTCCAGATAAAGCCCGATCAGCAGGAACCAGTAGGCGTCGTGGCGGAGCATGGTCCGGTAGCCGGAGCCGTCGAAGCGCAGGCATGCTTCCTTTACGCTGCTGAGGAATCGGTTGAGGGTCGGGCGATCCATGCGAGCGTTGTTGTAGCGCTTCAGCTCGAGCCAGGCTTCATTGATCGCCTCCCACATCTCGGCGGTGATCGACGACCGCACGGCGCGCGCGTTGGCGCGGGCCGTGTCGAGGCAGTTCCTGATGCTCGACGGATTGTCGGTGTCGAAGGCGAGGAAGTCGATGACCGCTTGGCGGCCGATCGCGAGGTCGCGTTCGTTGAAGGCCTGAAGCGCGCCGGCTGCCGCGAGGGCCGGCTCCCATTCACTCGACTCGCCGGCAAGGGAATCCGGGACGGTGGCGAGCCGATCCGCGGCGTCGATGATCCGTGCGATGTTGTCGGCCCGCTCGACATAGCGGCCGAGCCAGAACAGGGTATCGGCCGTGCGGCTCAGCATGGACCAACCGGCCCCGTTGATCGGTTGTTGCGCGGCATCAATCGTCCAGCACCCAAGTATCCTTGGTGCCGCCGCCCTGGCTCGAGTTCACCACTAGCGATCCTTCCTTCAACGCGACCCGGGTGAGCCCCCCGGGGACGATGCGGATGCGATCGCTGCCGGTCAGAACGAAGGGCCGCAGGTCGACATGGCGTGGCGCGATGCCGGCGTCGACATAGGTCGGGCAGGTCGACAGCGAAAGAGTTGGCTGGGCGATGAAGTTGTCGGGGTCATCGCGGATTTTGGCGGCGAAGAGATCGTGGGTGGCCTTATCGACGTTCGGGCCGATCATCATCCCGTAGCCACCGGACCCGGCGACCTCCTTGACTACCAGGTCCTTGAGGTTGTCGAGGACGTATGACCGTGCCTCCGCCTCGCGGCAGCGCCAGGTCGGCACGTTGTTGAGGATCGGCTCGGCGTCGAGGTAGAAGCGGACGATATCCGGCATGTAGGAGTACACCGCCTTGTCGTCGGCGATGCCAGTGCCGACCGCGTTGGCGAGCGTGATGTTGCCCGAGCGGTAGGCGTTCATCAGGCCGGGGACGCCAAGCACCGAGTCCGGTCGAAACGTCAGCGGATCGAGGAAATCGTCGTCGAGGCGGCGATACAACACGTCCACGCGGCGCGGCCCTTCCGTCGTGCGCATAAACACGGCGTTGTGACGGACCAGCAGGTCGCGACCCTCGACGAGTTCGATGCCGAGCTTGTCGGCGAGGAAGGAGTGTTCGTAATAGGCGCTGTTCAGCGATCCCGGGGTCAGCAGCGCAACGGTGGGTTCGGGTGACGCGGAGCGCGGAGCGACCGAAACCAGAGTGGCGAGGAGTTCCTCGGGATAGGTCTCCACCGGATCGACACGGTGTTCGGCGAAGAGGTCGGGAAAGACCCGCATCATCACTTCGCGATTTTCCAGCATGTAGGAGACGCCGGAGGGGGTGCGGGCGTTGTCCTCCAGCACGTAGAATTCGTCAGGTCCGGTCCGCACCAGGTCGATGCCGGCGATCTGGACGTAGATGTCGTGCGGCAAGGACAGGCCGACCATCTCCGGCCGGTAGTAGGGGTTACGGTAGATCAGATCGGCAGGGACGACGCCGGCGCGGATCACTTCACCGCGGCCGTAGATGTCGGCCAGGAACATGTTGAGCGCCTTGACCCGCTGCTCGAGGCCGGTGGCGAGCCGCTGCCACTCCGATCGGGTGAGAATGCGCGGAACGATGTCGAAGGGGATGATGCGCTCTTCGGCTTGTTCGTCATCATAGACGGCGAAGGTGATGCCGATGCGGCGAAAGAGCAGTTCCGCTTCCGCGCGCCTCAGAGAGAGCGAATCGGGCGGTGTGGAGTCGAGCCAGCGCTGGATGGCTTCATAGCCGGGCCGGGCAGACCCGTCGGGCTGGTGCATTTCGTCGAAAATGACCGGCATGTTCCCCCGGTTGAGCGGCGACGAGCGCCCTTGCGTAGTTCGATATCCTAACCCGGTGCGGCACCGGATGCACAACCCCGATGCAAGCAAAAACAACGCCAACTATTTGGCGCCACGAGGATTTGTGCTGCGCCCGTTTTGAGATTATGGATGAGGCCACACCGTTCGCCTGTTTTCCTGTCCCGCGATGCCGTGTTTGGCGGCAGATCGGGTCCCCAAAAGCGTATGAGCGAGCCGGCCGCCGTTCCCGGTGGATCGGCCGGCTGCGCCGAATAATGAGAGAATGTGAGGAAGCCGAGGTTATCGCATGAACGATATAACCACAGTCGCCTGGGGGATCATCGGCCCGGGCTCGATCGCCCGCCAGTTCGCCGACAATCTGCCGGGTTCGCAGACCGGCCGACTGGCCGCGATCGCTACCCGCAATCCCAACCGACCGGGCCTGGCCGACGCCTTTCCCGGGGCGCGAATCCTCGACGGCTACGAGGCGATGATCGCCGATCCTGAGGTCGAAGCGATCTACATCGCGACACCGCACGTGTCGCACGCCGAGTGGGCGATCCGCGCCGCCGAAGCAGGCAAGCATGTGCTTTGCGAGAAACCGATCGCCGTATCGGCGGCGGAAGCCGAGGCGATGATCGTCGCCGCGCGCAAGGCGGGAACCTTCCTGGCGGAAGCGTTCATGAACCGAGTCCATCCGCTCACCGAGCGGATCGTCGAGCTGCTCCGCGCTGGCGTGCTTGGCGAAATTCGAATGATCAAGGTGAGCTTCGGTTTTCGGATCGGCAATCCGGATCCGACCCATCGGCTGCTTGCCCATGACGCGGCCGGCGGTGCCGTGCTCGATGTCGGTTGCTACGTCGTCTCGCTGGCGCGACTGGTGGCTGGTGCGGCATCCGGCGCGCCGTTCGCCGATCCGGTCGAGGTTCGCGGCGTCGGGCATCTCGGCGCGACCGCCGTCGACGAATGGGCAGCGGCGGTTCTGTGCTTCCCCGGCGATATCGTTGCCGAGGTTGCCGGCAGCATCACCGTTGCGCAGGACAATCAGCTCCGGGTGTTCGGCACGGAGGGATGGATGTCGGTCGACGAACCCTGGCTCGGCACCGGCCGCAAAGGCGGCAACAAGGACATTTTGATCAACAAACCCAACGGCAATGTCGAGCGCATCGTCGTCGACGAGCCACGCGCGCTCTACACGTTCGAGATCGATGCCGTCGGCCGTGCGATCCGTGAGGGGCGGACCGAGCTCGATCCACCGGGGGTCACCTGGGCGGATACGCTGGGCAACATGAAGACGCTCGATCGCTGGCGCAAAGAGATCGGGCTCACCTACGACTTCGAGAAACCGGGTCAGCGCCAGACCAAGGTCGACGGCCGGTCGCTCGGCCAACCGCAGTCGCCGATGCCGCGGCGTTCGCTGAAAGGGCTCGACCGGCCGGCGTCGGTCATTGCCCTCGGCGGGGCCAATTTCTCCTCGTTCGCCCAGGCGGCCATCATCTGCGACGCGTTCTACGAGCGTGGTGGCAACGTCCTCGACAGCGCCTGGATTTACGGCGGTGGCTTGTGCGACGAACTGCTCGGCGCCTGGATGGCGTCGCGCGGCGTTCGCGACGATGTCGTCCTGATCGGCAAGGGCGCGCACGCACCGCTCACCTATCCGGACATCATCGCCAAGCAGCTCGATCAGTCGCTGCAACGCCTGCAGACCGACACGATCGACGTCTATTTCATGCACCGCGACAACCTCGACATCCCGGTCGGCGAGTTCGTCGATGCGATGGACGCCGAAGTGAAGGCCGGCCGTATTCGCATCTATGGCGGCTCGAACTGGAGTCGCGAGCGGATGGACGAGGCGACCACGTATGCCGAGCAGAACGGCCGACAGGCGCCTGGCGCTCTCTCTAACAACTTCTCGCTCGCCGAGATGATCAAGCCGGTCTGGCCAGGCGTCGTCTCCTCGTCGGACGACGCGTGGAAGGCGTGGCTACGTGCCCGGCAGATCCCGGATTTCGCCTGGTCGAGCCAGGCGCGGGGCTTCTTCACCGACCGCGCGGCGCCGGACAAGACGGATGACGCGGAACTCGCCGAGAGCTGGTACAGCGACAAGAACTTCGGGCGGCGGGAACGCGCGATCGCGCTCGGCGAGCGGCTGGGCAAGAGCCCCTTGCATGTAGCGCTCGCCTATTGCCTGGCGCAGGACTTTCCGGTCATCCCGCTGATCGGACCGCTGGCGCTTGGGGAGCTAGAGGATTCGCTCGAAGCGCTGGACATCAAACTCACGCCTGAAGACGTGCGCTGGCTGGAGGAGGGATAGGCCGTCAGATCAGCTTGAGGCCACGGAAGCTGGCGTGGCCGTCCCTGCCGACGATGATGTGGTCGTGCACGGCGATCCCCAGCGGCCGGGCAATGTCGACCAGGGATTTGGTCATGGCGACATCGGCCCGCGACGGGGTCGGGTCGCCGGAAGGGTGGTTGTGCACCAGGATGATCGCCGTCGAGGATAACTCCAGTGCTCGTTTGACCACTTCGCGGGGATAGACCGGCGTATGGTCGACGGTGCCGCTTTGCTGCACTTCATCGGCGATCAGCGTGTTCTTCTTGTCGAGAAACAGAACGCGGAACTGCTCAATCGACTCGTAGGCCATGGCCGCGCGGCAATAGTCGATGACCGCCGACCATGAATCGAGAAGCGGCCGGTCCTTGACCGGGTCCTTGAGGAAACGCTGAGCGGCGGCGTAGGTGACCTTCAGGTGGTGGGCGGCTTTCTCGCCGACGCCCTTCACCTCCATCAGCCGCGGAACCGGGGCGGCCAGCACTTCGGCGAAGCTGCCGAAGCGCTGAAGCAGCGCCTTGGCGATCGGCTTGGTGTCGACCCGCGGGATCGCCTGGAACAGAATCAATTCCAGGAGCTCGTAATCGGGCAGCCGACTGCCGCCGATCTCATCGAAACGGGCCCGCAGCCGCTCGCGGTGGTCGTGATAGTGGGGTACGGCCCCGCCTTTCTCGCGAAAGCCGGCCATGCTTACGAACGACGGGGCGGATGCAGGCCTTTCGGCGAGAGCGTGAAGATCTCGCAGCCGTCTTCGGTGACGCCCACCGAGTGCTCGAACTGCGCCGACAGGGACCGGTCGCGGGTCACCGCAGTCCAGCCGTCCGACAAGATCTTCACCTGCGGGCGGCCGAGATTGATCATCGGCTCGACGGTGAAGATCATGCCCGGCTTGAAGGCGACGCCCTCGCCGGGGCTGCCATAGTGCAGGATGTTGGGCACGTCGTGGAACAAGAGCCCGAGGCCATGGCCGCAGAAATCGCGAACGACACTGCATCGTTCGGACTCTGCGTATTCCTGGATCGCATAGCCTAGATCGCCGGTGGTGTTGCCAGGACGGATTGCCTCGATGCCCCGCATCATCGCTTCGTAGGTCACATCGACCAGCCGTTCGGCCGCGCGCTTGACGTTGCCCACCTTGTACATCCGGCTGGAATCGCCATGCCAGCCATCGACGATGAGGGTGACATCGATGTTGACGATGTCGCCGTCGCGCAGCGGCTTCTCGCCGGGGATGCCGTGACAGACGACGTGATTGATCGAGGTGCAGCTCGACTTGGTGTAGCCCTTGTAACCGAGTGTCGCGGGGATCGCGTCGTTTTTCAGCGCGAAGTCGTAGACAACATCGTCGATGGCCTGGGTCGGGAGACCCGGCTCGATCATGCCGTCGACCAGGTCGAGGCATTCGGCCACCAACGCGCCAGCCTTGCGCATGCCGGCGAACGCTTCCGGTCCATGAAGCTTGATCTTGCCGTCGTTTTTCACCGGCGCGAGGTCAGCCTCGACGTAACTCACCATCGTTCAATCCGTCACTATCGAAATGATAAATCTTCATCCGACGATATGACCGCTTTGGCGGCCGGATACAAGGCTCGCCGACACACTACTCGGCGACCGTCAGTGGCTCGGACACCGAGATGTCCTGCTCGGTGATCGTACAGCGGTAGGCCAGCATTTCGACGCCGGCCTCACGCGCCCGGTCAAACGCCTCCCCATAACGCCGATCGATGTCCCGGGCGAGGGCGAAGCGGTCCGCATCGGTCCGCTGAACGAGATAAAACATGACCGCGCGTCCGCCGCCGGCCACGACGTCGACAAGCTCGTCAAGGTGCTTAGCGCCTCTGGCGGTCACTGAGTCTGGGAATTCGGCCAGGCCGGAATGGCGGAGCAAGTGGACGTTCTTCACTTCGACGTAAGTGTCGGGTCGCTCGTCACCGCCAAGCAAGATGTCGATCCGGGAGTTGCGGCCGTAGCGGACCTCGCGCGCCATGCTCGCATAACCGGCGAGTTCGGGGACGGTGCCGGCACGGATCGCTTCTTCGGCGATACGGTTGGGGTGGGCGGTGTTGATGCCGACCAGGCCACCGTCGGCTTCGACCAGCTCCCAGGACAAGGGCAGTTTTCGCTTGGGGTTGTTGGATCGTGACAGCAGCACCCGCATGCCCGGCTCGGCCAGACCGGTCATTGAACCGGGATTGGCGCAGTGGACCGTGACCATCTCGCCATCGGCAAGGGTAACGTCGGCGAGAAAGCGCTTGTAGCGGCGAACGAGCCGCCCTTCGATCAACGGGGAGGGGAGACGCATGACGCCGCTCTAGCCCGCGGTTGCCCCGGCGGCAAGGGCGGTGGTAGAGCACGGCTCCCGGCAGCAGGGAGTCGTCCGTGACCGAACTATCCGAACCGACCGTCGTCACCGCGGCGCTGCTCGTCATCGGCGATGAGATCCTGTCGGGCCGGACCAAGGACAAGAACATCGGCTACATCGCCGAGTACCTCACCGGGATCGGCATCGACCTGCGCGAGGTCCGCGTCGTACCGGACGTCGAGGACGACATCGTCGCGGCACTCGACGCGCTGCGCCATCGTTTCGATCACGTGTTCACCACCGGCGGGATCGGGCCCACCCACGACGACATCACCGCCGACTCGGTCGCCAAGGCATTTGGCGTGCCGATTGACGTCGACCAGCGCGCGGTCGACCTGCTGCTCGAACGGATTCCGAAGGACCAGTTGAACGAGGCGCGCTTGCGCATGGCGCGGATTCCGGACGGTGCCGATCTGATCGAAAACAAGGTGTCGAAAGCGCCGGGCTTCACCCTCGGCAACGTTCACGTCATGGCCGGGGTTCCGTCGATCATGCAGGCAATGCTCGATGCTGTTGCCGAAACCCTGCCGACCGGCGCCAGGATGCAGTCGCGGTCGCTCGCCGCCGGCCTCAAGGAAGGCGATGTGGCGGGGCCGCTCGGCGAATTGCAGGCGGCTTTTCCGGACGTGTCGATGGGCAGTTACCCGCACTTCGAGGAAGGCGTCGGATTCACGACGACGATCGTGCTGCGCGCCCGGGATGCCGCGCTGCTCGACGAAGCCGAGGCTGCGGCCGAGGCGATGCTGGAAGGGCTGCGGGGCCGGGCATGAGGCAGTCGGCCAAACGAGGGGGCAAGCGATGAGCGATCCACGCAGCAAAGCGTTTCCGGTTTCGTGGGACCAGTTTCATCGCGACGCGCGGGCGCTGGCGTGGCGCCTCTCGGACAAGGGCTCGTGGCAGGCGATCGTGTGCGTCACCCGTGGCGGGCTGGTGCCGGCGGCCATCGTCGCCCGCGAACTCGGCATCCGGCTGATCGAGACGGTCTGCGTCGCCTCCTATCACGAGTACAAGGATCAGGGGGACCTGGACGTATTGAAGCCGGTCGGACAGACCTTCGTCGATCTCGCCGAAGGCGAGGGCGAGGCGGTTCTGGTCATCGACGATCTGGTCGACACCGGCAAGACTGCCAAGCTGGTCCGCGGCATGGTGCCCAAGTGCCATTATGCTACGGTCTACGCCAAGCCGGCTGGCCGGCCGATGGTCGACACCTTTATCACCGAGGTCAGCCAGGACACCTGGATCTATTTCCCCTGGGACATGGGCTATTCGTTCCAGCCGCCGATCGCGCAGGAGGACGGGCGGTAGCCTACTTGATCGATCGCATTCGTCGTTTCCCCACCGAGTAAGGACCAACACCCATGGCATTTCATCCCGCAATTCAGGCTGGCCGCGCCGCGGTCATCACCGGTGGCGCGTCCGGCATCGGCCTCTCCGCCGCCAAGCGTTTCGCCACCCTCGGCATGAAGGTGATGATCGCCGACCTAGTGGAGTCGGCGCTGGCCTCGGCGGCCGACGCGATTGTCGAAGCCGTGTCGAACGACGAGGTCGAGGTCGTCACCGTGCAATGCGATGTCGCCCAGCGCGATCAGGTCGAGGCTTTGAAAGAGCGGGCCTATGACTCCTTTGGTGACGTCGCCGTCTTGATGAACAACGCCGGCACCGGTGGTGGCGGCGGGCCGTTCGACGGCTACGAAGACTGGCAGCGGGTCATCAACACCAACCTGTGGGGCGTGATCAACGGCGTTCAAGCCTTCGGTCCGGCGATGATCGATCAGGGCAATGACGCGATGATCGTCAACACCGGCTCGAAACAGGGGATCACCTGCCCGCCGGGCGACACCGCCTACAACGTCTCCAAGGCTGGCGTGAAGGTGCTGACCGAGGGGCTTCAGCACACGCTCCGCAATACGGTCGGATGCAAGGTCACGTCCCATCTGCTGGTACCCGGCTGGACGTTTACCGGATTGACCGCGGCGAGCGGCGCGGAGAAGCCGGACGGTGCGTGGTGGCCGGATCAGGTGGTCGACCTTATGATCGAGGCGACGGCGCGCGGCGACTTCTACATCATCTGTCCGGACAATGATGTGGACTCCGCCACCGACGCCAAGCGGATCGCGTGGGGCGCCGGCGACATCACCGAGAACCGGCCACCGCTGTCGCGCTGGCACCCGGACTATGCCGACGCCTTCTCAAGGTTCCTGGCTGACTAGGCGGAACGCGGCGCGACCGCTCAGCTGTGGCGCGGAACGGCACGCGAACGCAGGCGCGGGAACCGCGTCGTTCGTCCGCCGACGGCGTCGGGCAGGCGAAGGCGCGGGATGCGCCGTTCGATCGAACGATCGGTGCTGGCTTTCGGAGCAACCAACAGGTCGTAGACGCTGTGGCGGCGATCATCGCCCGCGACCGAGAGAATCTGCATTGTTGCGAACACTGAACGAAGGTGATCATTGGTCATCGGTAACTCCACAAGACGGAACGCCGATTTTGTGGAACTGACAGTGCCCGACCGGGCTTGAACCGCCGCTGAGCCAGTCGTTCAGCGGCGGTTCAGCATGGGTCAGGCGACAGCCATGCAAGCCAGGCAGATTTCCTTCACGTGGCGATGGTCGGTGCCGCAGCAGCCGCCCATTACGATGAGTTGCGGATGCTTATCGCGCAACGCCGCATGCCTTGCGCCCAGGTCCACCGGATCGCCATCATCGAGGTCCGACGCCTCGTCAAGCTCGGCGTGGCTGAGGGTCGACGCGTTGGTTCTGAGGCCCTGAATGCGCTGGAGCCAGGGCTCGTTGCTGTCGAACAGAAAATCGAAGTGGGTCGGGTGGGCGCAGTTGATCATGTAATAGGTCGGCGCCGCGCAGGTCGCGAGATCGACGGTCGCGATGGCGTCCTTGAGGGTCTCACCGGTCGGCAGCCGTCCGTCGGTTTCGACCGTGAAGGAGATCACCACCGGTATGTCTATGCTTGCCGCGGCTCGCGCGATTCCGATCGCTTCCGGCGATTCGTTCATCGTGATCGCGGTGACCATGTCGGCGCCAGCGCGGCGGAAAGCGTCGATCTGCGGGCGGTGATAGGTCTCCGCCTCGTCGGCGCTCATCGTGTTGGCCGGCACATAGCCATCGCCACGCGGGCCGATACAGCCGCTGATCACCATCGGTGTCTTCGCCGTCTCGAAGTCGCGGCGGAGCTCCATCATCAAAGCCACCGCGTCGTGGTTCATATCGGTGACCCTGCGCGCGTCGTAGCCGAGCTTGCTGCCCCAGTCAGAGCTCGCCCGCCACGTCGGAGTCTCGAGGATGTATCCGAGCCCGGCATCCCTGGCGATTTCCACATAGCGCCGATAGTAGGTGCGCAGCTGGTCGCGACCGGTCGCGTTCTTGAGGAGGTCGAACGCCGCGAAATGGGGCAGATCGATCTTGTCGTGGAAGATGAGGCAAGTCTCCAGCCCACCGTCGGTGAGGAAGATCTCTTCGCGGTTCACCTGGGGGAGGAGGGTGCGGTACTTGGCCATGGTAATGGGCTCCTGAAAAGAATGAAGAACGGCACCCGTAAAGCCGGGCACAGGTCGCTCATGTCGATATGAAGTATCCGCCGTAACCGGCGACGAAAGCAGCGTTTCAGCCGAGAAACGCAGTCCGGAAAACAATGGGCCAACTTGCTTCCGGTACGGCACTTAGCCGGTTCGCGACTCCCATGCTGTGACGCCGGTCACAGGGGCGCGTCGGCTGAGGTTAGCCGGTTTGGTGACCAGAAATTCATTTGAAACAACAGGCGACCGGCGCGGCGATGAAACCCGCGGCCGGTCGCCTGATCGTGGGCTTCAGTGGTCGTCAGTCTTGCGGATGGCTGCCGCGGCATCGCGAAGGATTTGCGCCACCCGCTTTTGCTCGTCGTCGGAGGCTTCGAGCGTATCGGCGATGGCCGCCTTCAGTGCGCGGCGGGCTTCATTCACCTCGGGAAGAACGCCAGCGATGTCCGATTGGGCGCCATCCTCCTGTCGGTAGTACCAAGCGCTCGCCTTTGCCATCTTGGCGCCGTACGCCTCCATTGCCGAAAGGATGGTGTCGGCGATGTCGCGGTTCTCATCGAGGTGGGTTCGCCCGGCCTCGGTGATGGCGTAGACCTTTTTGTTCCCCTCTGTTGTCGTCGTCGCGTAGCCGGCCTCCTCGAGGAAGGTCAATGTCGGATAGACGACGCCGGGGCTGGGGCTGTAGGCGCCCCGCGACCGGCTCTCCAGCGACTTGATCACATCGTAGCCGTGCCGCGGTTCCTCTTCGAGGAGGGCGAGGACGATGAGGCGCAGATCGCCATCGGCGATCATCTTGCCGCCACGGAAAGGGCCTCTGCCGCCCCCCCGAAACCGGCCACCGAAGGGGCCCCCCTGGCCGTGGCCGCGATAACCCCGCCGTCCGGCCCCATACCAATAGCCGTGACACTTGTGCATTCGAAGCTCCGTTCGTTATATCGTGAGACATAACGTGGGCGACGTTTATCGCGCTGTCAAGATATATCGTACGATATGGCGTGTCGTGGACAGCCGACCCGTCTTCATGGCGGCACGAAACGCCCGCGAAGCTTGGCCCGGAGCGGGCGCGCGGCTATACAGCCCCGGTCACGCGGGCGTGGCGAAACCGGTAGACGCAACGGACTTGAAAGAGGATTGAGTGCTCCTGCGGGAAACCCGGGATGCAGAACTGCTCAAATTCGGGGAACCCTGTCAGATGGCGATCCCGAGCCAAGCCCATGGGGACGGTCCCGCGGGAAGGTGTAGAGACTAGACGGGCAGCACCTAAGCGCTTGAGGCGTAGGGTGAAGGGATAGTCCAGACCACGAACCCGTCGGTCGGCTCAGACCGGGTGAGCGGGGCGGCGAAAGCCGTAGCTGGTACGAAAATCCGTTGGGCGTAAGCCCGTGGGGGTTCGAGTCCCCCCGCCCGCACCATCTATGTTCGGACAGCGCTGTTAGCCAAACCGATGGGCATGGCGTGGCTGGAGGTGTCTGCCATCAGGCCATCAGCGCGAGTTTTTCCTTGGTGACTTCGTGCTGGAGCGGCGCGCCGGTCACGAACCGGTGCACTTCCTCGACTGCGGTGCGGCCCTGGCGCAGATAGCTGCCGGCGCTGTGCCCGGACGCGTGCGGCGCCAGTCGCACATTGGGAAGGTCACGGAGCGGACTGTCGTCGGGCAGAGGTTCGGTTTCGAACACATCGATCGCCGCCGTGAAGCGGCCGGTGCGAAGATGATCGAGCAGCACCGCCTCGTCGATGATCGCGGCGCGGGCGGTATTGATGAGCAGCGCGCCGTCACGAAGCTGGGCCAGATGCTCGCCGGTAATCATGTGGCGCGTTTCCGGGATCACCGGCGCGTGAAGCGAGACGATGTCGCACGCGGCGAAGAGTTCTTCGAGGCTCGCGCGCGTCACGCCGAGGGCCTCGGCGCCCTCGTCGGTCAGATAGGGATCGTAGACCAGGACGCGCGGCTTGAAGGCACGCAGGAGATCGATCACCAGCCGCCCGACATAGCCGGCGCCGACGAGGCCGACGGTCTGGTCGCAAAGCATCTGGCCCAATTGCTTGTCGCGGAGCTGGAACCAAGGCTCGCGCGCTCGCATGCCGGCGTCGAACTCGACGATATGGCGCAGATGCATGAGCATCTGGGCGACGGTGAATTCGGCAACCGGTTGGGCAATCATCGCCGCCGAATGACTGACGCGCAGACGCCCGGCGGCGACCGCATCGGCGACGTCCAGGAAGCGCACCGATCCGGCCGCGTGGGCAACAAAGCGCAGCGCCGACGCCTCTTCGAGAGCCGCAGCCGGCAGTGGCGGGCTCTTCCATCCGGTGATCGCAGCAACCGCGCCGTCGAGGAGCTCCGGTAATCCGTCGCCGGTAAGCTCGCGATCCTCGAACATCGCCACGTCGGCAAAGCTTGCCAGGCGGTCGGCGTCGGCGGGGGCGAGCACCCGGGCGCGGGTGGCGCTCGGCATCAGCATCGCTACTTTGGGTCGGTCGGTCATCCGTGTTCCTTGGGTCGTCAGCGGCGTGCGGGTTGCAGGAGGACCTCCACGACATGCGCCCGCGGCGGCAAGCCCATGACATAGAGACAGGTGCGTGCCACGTCCTCGGGCTGGAGCGCGTTGGCTCGCGTTTCGGCCGGGATCGGCACTGGCCGTTTGTCAAGCAAGGGTGTGTCGGTCATGCCCGGCAGGATGGTGGTCATGCGGATGCCGTTGGCCCACTCCTCTTCCATCACTGCGTGGCTCATGGCGCGCACCGCCGCCTTGCTGGCCTGGTAGGCGGCGCCTGAGAGGTCGGGCCGGACGGCGGCGGTCGAGGCGACGTGAATGACGAGCCCACCGCCGCGCGCCCGCATCGGCGGCAGGATGGCCCGCGTCAAGTTGAATGCGGCGTTGAGATTGACATCAAGCATCGAGAGCCAATCGTCCCGTGACAGCTCGACGAAAGCGCGACGCATGACGTTCATGCCGACCGAATTGACGAGGATGTCGGTCTTGAGGACATCGTCATGGGCACCCAGCACCCGATCGAGCGCGTCAGGATCGGTCGCGTCGATCTGGATCCCGGCGACGTCGGCCGCGCCGGCGGCGCGGCATTCGCGAGCGGTTTCGTCCAGCCGGCGGCGGTCGCGCCCGAGAACGATCAGCCGTCCGCCAGCACTTGCCGCCATCAGCGCTGTCGCACGCCCCATGCCGCTGGTCGCGCCGGCGATCAGGATCGTCTTGCCCGACAGGTCTGCGATTGCCGTCGTCATGGCCGAGAGTCTCCGTTGTCGATCTCAGTCGGATCTGGGCGGGGCGGTCGAGGCCCGCACCACCAGTTCGGGTGTGATGCCGGTATGGGGCTCCGGTGTCTCCATATCATCGCGCGTATCGCCCTCCAGGCTGTGGATCAGCGCGCGAACGATGATGTCCGCCATCCGCTCCACCGGCTGGCGGATGGTCGTGAGCGCGGGCTGCATGATGTCCGAGAAAACGATGTCGTCGAAACCGACGATCGACAGGTCTTCGGGCACGCTGGCGCCGATGTCCCGCGCGCCGGCATAAGCGCCGAGCGCATACATGTCGTTGGCGGTGAAGATCGCGGTCGGCGGATCGGCAGTCGCCAGAAGTTCGCGTACCGCAATCCGGCCGAGCTCCGCGCCTTCGGCGTCGCCGAAAGCGGATTGGGTCGCACCCTGCCATATGTGATGAGGCGCGAGTTCAAGGCCGGCCTTTTCCAGTGCCTGGCGCAGGCCGTCGAGACGGCCGATCCGGCTGGTCGTTCGGATCGGCCCTGAGACAAATCCGATCCGCTTGTGGCCAAGCCCGATCAGGTGACGGCCGGCGAACTGCCCGCCCATTTCTTGGTTGACGCTCACCGAGCAGGCGACCACGCCGGTGGCGCCTCGGCTCCGTCGATCGAAGGCGGCGACCCGCAGTCCGCGGTCGACCAGATGCCGGAGGTGATTGAAGGAAACCGGCGAGGAACCGAAAATCACGCCGCGAACCGACGAACTCAGCATCGACTCCGCGTAGTGGGTCTCGACCTCGGCATCGCGTTCGGCGTTGCACACCAAGACCCCGTAGCCACGGGCTAGCGCTGCCCGTTCGACCCGGTGCGAGACCATGCCCCAGAACGGATTGGCCACCGACGGAACGATCAGTCCGATCGTATGGCTGCGTCCGGACTTGAGCTGCCGCGCGGCAGATTGGGCGTGTAGTTCAGCTCCTCGATAACCCGCAAAACCCGATCGCGGGTCTTTGCACTCACCCGCCGGTTATGCCCGTTGATGACGTTGGAAACTGTTCCGGCCGAAACGCCCGCTGCAGTCGCGACGTCCTTGATGCCGACCTCTTTGGCCACCGTGTTCTTTTGCCGATTTTTGGTTTTACGTTTTATCTTGCTTACCACATCTACCAAGACAATTTCCACTATAAAAACGGGCATTTGTGCTAGACACCATACGTCGCGCTTGCGAACCTTTTAAAAGAAGGTATAACGATCTATCAACGAAGCCGTGAGTTGCAAGCAATGGCACGCGACCGCGCGAAAATGGAGGAGGAAGCATGATCAAGAGCCCGATTTCACGAAGGAGCGTTCTGCGCGGCGGGACGGCACTGGCCGCGAGCGCTGCCTTCATGCGCCTGCCCGCATTCGCGCAGGCAGAAAGCATTCGTGCCGGTGGTTATGTTGAAAGCCAGGATCAACTCCGCCAAACGCTGGCGGTCTGGGAAGCCTATGAAGCGGCCAATCCCGGGGTCGAGATCACCGCTGAGCTGAGCAATTTCAGAGCCTTTACCGATCGGCTGGCGGTTGAAGCGGCCGGCGGCAACGCGCCCGACTTCTTCAGCGTCAATGTCGATCTTCTGGCCGAATATGCCGCCCGCGGCGTCATCCGCCCGCTCGACGAATTCGTTCCAGATCCGCTGAATCTGTCCGACTATCTGGGCAGCGCGCTCGCCGCCGCCACCCGCGACGGTCAGCTGTTCGGCATCCCCAACGACGCCATCGCGCCGACCTGCATCATGAACACCGCATCCTTCGAGGAAGCCGGCGTTCCGATCCCGCCGGCGATGTGGACCTGGGAGGACATGACCGATGTCGCCGTTGCCATCACCGATGCGCTGGGCCCGCGGTTCTGGGGCATGGAGGATAATGGCGGCAACGTGATCCCGAGTGACGTCTTTCTGCGCGGCATGGGCAAGTCCCTGTTCACCCCTGAGCGCACCCTGAACTTCACGGCCGAAGATCTGTCGCAATGGTTCGCCTATTGGGCGGACGCACGAGAGCGCGGCGGCATCCCGCCAGGGGAAGTCCAGGCGCTGTTGTCCAACGAGCCCAGCCAATCGGGCCTGGTGACCGGCCGGGTGGCGTCGACGCTGACGCTGACCGACTCCTATGTCGGCCTTCAGACGCTGATGACGGACCGGCTTGAGCTTCACCTTATGCCCAATGGGCACAGAGGTGACGACGAGCTCAAACAGCATCACTACGCCTATGCCGGCAACTCGACCGCGGTCTGGGCCGATGGCGAACATCAGGAGCGGGTCATCGACATCATCCGGTTCATGCACTTCGATCCGGAAGGCGCAGCCATTTTCTACCGCAACAGCGGTATGGTGCCCGCTTCCAAGGCTGGGCGCGAAGCGTTGGCGAGAGAGGGGACGGACGCTGACAAGGCTATCGTCGCCTACCTGGATGTCCTGGCCGAAAATCCCGCTCCGCCGCGCCTGCCCGGTGTCCCGGGCATGGGCGGTATGCTGACCCGGGCCAATGAGGGCGTCGCCTTCGGCCAACTGACGCCGCTGCAGGCGGCCCAGCAGTTCATGGACGAAGTGAACGCCCAGCTGCAGTAGTACCGGCACGCCGATATCCGGCCTGGCGCCATCGTTCTTCGTCGCCAGGCCGGGGAGCTCTGCTCCCGCCTGGAGGAATGCCCATGTCGGCCCACCAATCCGAGGCAGCGACCGCCGCCCCAGTACCGGTGCAGACGACGCGCCGGCGTCGGATTGGCCGTTCCGCCAAAGGCAACGCCGTCGCCTATCTGTTTCTCTCGCCTTGGCTGATCGGGCTTTTCTGCCTGACCCTCGGCCCGATCCTGGCATCGGCCTATCTGTCGCTGACGTCCTATGATCTTTTCAATGAACCGGTATGGATCGGGCTCGAAAACTACCGGACGCTGTTCTTCGAAGATGCGCGCTATTGGGCGGCCCTGAGGGTCACGTTCGAGTACGTCTTCCTTTCCGTCCCGCTGAAACTCGCCTTCGCGCTGGCGATCGCACTGATGCTCAACCGTGGCTTAGCCGGATTGGGCCTCTATCGATCGATCTACTATTTGCCGTCGATGCTGGGCGGTAGCGTCGCGATCGCCATCATGTGGCGCCAGATCTTCTCCTACGACGGTGTCATCAACCAGATCCTGCTGAACTTCGGCATTGACGGGCCAAGCTGGATTTCCAGTCCGGACTACGCGCTCTACACGCTGGTTAGCCTCGCGGTCTGGCAATTCGGCTCGCCGATGGTGATCTTCCTCGCCGGCCTCAAACAGATTCCGCAGGAGCTTTACGACGGCGCGGCAATCGACGGCGCGGGCGCGTTTCAGAAATTCATCAATGTGACGCTGCCGCTGCTGACGCCGATCATCTTCTTCAATTTCGTCATGCAGATCATCGGATCGTTCCAGGCGTTCACGCCGTCCTTCATCATTTCCAACGGAACCGGCGGCCCGGCCGACGCGACCCTGTTCTACACGCTCTATCTCTACGAACAGGGCTTCACCAATTTCCGCATGGGCTATGCGTCCGCCATTGCCTGGATCCTGGTGGGGATCATTGCCACGGCGACGGCGGCCTCGTTCTTCTCGGCGAAGTACTGGGTGCACTATGGCGATCGGGACTAACCTGTCCGAGCAGGGGTTTCGCCCGCGCCGGCTCATGGTCCATCTCGGACTGATCGCCGGCGCCTTCGTCATGCTCTATCCGCTGTTGTGGCTGTTCAGCGCCTCGCTCAAGCCCTCGCACCTGATCTTCAGCGACCCCAGCGCCATTCCCACCGAAATCAGGCTGGAGAATTACGTTGAGGGATGGGATGGGCCGGCCGGGTCGTTCGGCCGGTTCTTCCTGAACAGCTTCGTCATCGCGACGCTCGCCGTGATCGGCAACGTGATGGCGTGCAGCTTCGTGGCTTACGCCTTCGCCCGGCTCGACTTTGCCTTCCGGCGGACGCTGTTCGCGCTGATGCTAGGCACGATCATGCTGCCGCTGCATGCCACGCTGATCCCGCAATATGTGCTCTTCAATAATCTCGGCTGGGTGAACACCATCCTGCCGATCGTGGTGCCGCGGTTTCTCGCCGTCGATGCCTTCTTCATCTTCCTGATGGTCCAGTTCATCCGCGGAATTCCGCGCGAGCTGGACGAAGCGGCGGCGATCGACGGCGCCGGTCCGATCCGCATCTACTTCGCGATCATCCTGCCCTTGCTGTCGCCGGCGCTGGTCACCACCGCGGTGTTCTCATTCCTTTGGACCTACGAGGATTTCCTGACGCCGCTGGTCTATCTGACCTCGCTCGAGAACTACACCGTTCCGCTGGGCTTGCGGCTGTTCATGGCGTCCACCGGGGTCTCGGCGTGGGGACCGATGCTCGCGATGTCGCTGCTATCGCTGGTGCCGATGTTCATCGTCTTCTTCGTGTTCCAGCGGCGGCTGATCGAGGGCATCGCCACCACTGGCCTGAAGGGCTGAAGACGTCGCAGGCCCGTTCCCCCGCAAAGGACAAACATGGCAAGACCGAAGATTACCGTGTTCACCAAGCCCTGGACCGAACCGATCGGTCCGCTGGCAGACAAGCTCGCCGACCTGAGCTTCGATGGAGTCGAACTGGCCGTACGACCCGGCTACCAGGTCGAGCCGGAGAATGTTGCCCGCGACCTGCCCGGCGCGGTGCGAACGCTGGAAGCCGCGGGGCTGGCGACGCCCAGCATTGCCAGCGGCTACGACGAGGCGACCATCGCCGCTTGCGGTGAGGCCGGTGTCGGCATCATCCGCATCTGTGCCCCGATCGACATGGGGAAGGGCTATCTCGCCTCCGTCGATGCCTATCGCCGGTCCTTCGATGCCGTGCTGCCGTCGCTTGAGCGCCATAACGTCGCCATCGGCGTGCAAAACCACTACGGAACCCACGTCGGCAGTGCTGTCGGGCTCTTGCATATGCTGCAGGGCTACGATCCCAGGCAGGTCTGTGCCGTTCTCGACATGGCCCATTGCGCGGTAGACGGCGAGCCGGTCGAGATGGCTGTCGACATCGTCAAGGACCGCATCAACGGGCTGGTCAATTTCAAGAGCGCCTTCAATCGGCGCGTCAATGGGCCGGAGGAAGACGAAGCGATCTTCAGGGTCCACTGGACGACCCATGCCCATGGCGGCTACTCGTGGCGCGCACTGGCCGAGCAGATGAAGGCCATCAGCTTCGCTGGGGCGTTCTGTATGCCCGCCGAATATACCCCCGCCGCCGGTCACGAGGGTCGCCAGCGCATGGGCGACGACGTCCTGCCCCTTCTGCGCCAGGATGTCGCTCATCTGCGCGATCTGGTGAACGACCTGTTCGACTAACCGACGAGGCTTCGATCATGGACATGGAAGGAAAGACCGCGATCGTTGCCGGTGGCGGTCGCGATATCGGACGCGCGTGCGTCATGCGGCTCGCCGAGGAAGGTGCCCGGGTGGCGATCAACTACCATAAGAGCGCCGAGGGCGCCGAAAGCGCGGTGCGCGAGATCGAAGCGGCCGGCGGACAGGCCCTAGCGCTCGCCGGTGACATGACCCGCGCCGACGATGCCCAGGCGTTGGTCGCGGCGGCGGTCGGCAGATGGGGCTCCGTCGATGCGCTGGTGCACGTCACCGGCGGGCTGATCGCCCGCAAGACCGTGCCGGAGATCACTCTGGAGCACTGGCAGCAGGTGATGGATCTCAACGTGACCTCGCTCTTGCATTTGGTGCAGGCGGCGTTGCCCCATCTCAACGAGGGCGGCGCGATCGTCACGATGGCATCCCAGGCGGGCCGCGATGGTGGCGGTGGCGGCGCGGTCGCCTACGGCACGTCAAAGGGGGCGGTGATGACCATGACCCGGGGTATGGCCAAGGAGCTGGGCCCGAAGATTCGCGTCAACGCGATCTGTCCGGGCATGATCGACACCGACTTCCACAATGTCTTCACCTCGCCCGAGGTCCGCGCCCGTGTCGCCGCCAGCGTGCCGTTGAAGCGGGAGGGCCGTTCGGAGGATGTCGGCAACCTCGCGGTCTTTCTTGCCTCTGACCGATCCGCCTACATCACCGGTGCCTGCGTCGATATCAACGGTGGAATTCTGTTTTCCTGACCGCGTGATCGGTTGGGTTTCAACTGGACGGTGAAGACGCGCTGAAACGATCTGACACGGCGCTAGGCGACAAATCTGATGCTGCCGCGGCCGATAGCACGTAGTCAACAGTACACAACCACGGATGCCTCGCCGCCCTGCACTAAGTTTCCGTCGAGGCAGTTACATTCCATGTAGCCGAATGATACCGATGGTGGCTGAGGCTTGCAGTGGACGTATTTGGTATCTCCCTTGCACGTCATCCTTGTCGGCGTCTGGACGGGTTGATCAGTGCAATAGCCCTTGTAAATGAAGTGCATCTCGTTGGGGATGACGTCGTTGCGATGGCACGGGCTGGTCGGTGCCGTACACGGCACATCGATGAACTTGTTGGTTGGCTTGGTTTTGTCCGTATGTGACGCCGTACCGGTATGAACGGTGCCGATAGTTATCAGCGCTATGAGTGCCAGCCGCGTTTTCGGTGCCACCAGCCAAGCTCCATTCGTGGTGTGCTTCAACAAGACAAGACCGCTAAGATATAGAGGATTAGCCCTGGTCATGGTCTATCCAAAGATATGCGGTCATGGACGAGGGATGCTACTGTCGATTTTGCGAGCACAATCAATCCCTCCTCCCTGTGCGGACATCATTCCTATTACATCATCCTAACGGAAACATTAGTCGGGAACTGCAGTTATGGATCCGGTCAACTGGTTCGCCTTCGTCGTCGCATCGGCAGTGCTGCTCCTGATACCTGGGCCCACTGTTCTTCTAGTCGTGAGCTACGCGCTGACACAGGGACGTAAGGTAGCGGTCGCCATGGCGACCGGCGTCGCCCTCGGCGATTTTGTCGCGATGACACTGTCGCTCGCCGGCCTCGGCGCGCTGCTGGCGACGTCGGCCACTCTATTCACGATCCTGAAGTGGATCGGTGCGGCGTATTTGGTCTACCTCGGTGTCCGGCTCTGGCGGTCGAAGCCTTTCGTCTCCGATCCGGCGTCTCAAGCCGAACCCAGACCATCGCGTGGTGTGTTCGGTCACGCCTTCGTCGTCACCGCGCTCAACCCAAAGGGCATCGCTTTCTTTGTTGCCTTCGTCCCCCAGTTCATCGACAGCACGCAGCCGATCCTGCCGCAGCTGATCATCCTTGAAGCGACCTTTGTCGGCTTAGCGGCTGCCAATGCGTTTCTGTTTGCGCTAGCGGCCGATCAGGTTCGGGTTCGGCTGCGCCGGCCCGCGATGCTGACTTGGATGAACCGGGTCGGCGCCGGCTGCCTGGTCGGTATGGGGGCAGCAACGGCGGCGCTCAACCGGAGCTGACTCGCCACCGGCGGCGGTGCCGTGCCGGCATTGACTCGACCGCCGAAAAATCGTCTCTCCCGCTATCCGACCCGCCGGTATTTGAATACGGGTCGTTCAACCACGGGAGAACCATATGCGTAAGCTCGGTCTCGCGCTGGCAGCGGCGGTTTTTGCCGCGCCCGCGTTTGCAGCGGACGTCACTGTCGGCGTCACCGCCATTGTCGAACATCCGGCCCTCGATGCGGCCCGCGACGGGGTTAAGGACTCGCTTGCCGCGGAAGGATTTATCGATGGCGATACGATCGACTTCGTCTATCAGTCGGCTCAGGGTGCGCCGGCAACCGCGGCCCAGATCGCCCGCCAGTTCGTCGGTGACGGTGTCAACATCATCGTGCCGATCTCGACGCCGTCGGCGCAGGCCGCGTTGGCAGCGACCAGGGACATTCCGATCGTCTTCACCGCCGTCACCGATCCGCTGGCGGCTGAACTGGTCCCGTCGCTCGAGGCGCCCGGCGGTAACGTCACCGGCCTGTCGGACATGTCACCGATGGCCGAGCATGTCGCACTGATCAAGGAGATCACACCCGACGTCGAGACGATCGGCGTGCTCTTCAATCCGGGCGAGGCCAACTCGGTCTCGCTGGTCAATCGGCTCAAGGAAGTCGCCGGGCCAGCGGGTCTGACCGTCGTCGAGGCGGCCGCGACCAAGTCGGCCGACGTCCAGGCCGCGGCTCGCGGTCTCGTCGGCAAGGTCGACGCCATGTACGTGCCCACCGACAACACCGTCGTGTCGGCGCTCGAGGCGGCCATCTCGGTCGCGGAGGAGAACGACATTCCCTTCTATGCCGGCGACACCGACAGCGTGAAGCGCGGCGCGATCGCCTCGATCGGCTTCAACTACTACGACGTCGGCGTCCAGACCGGGAAAGTGGTTGCTCGCGTGCTGAACGGCGAGAACCCCGGCGACATCGACGTGACCTTCGCTTCCGGTTCCGACCTGTTCGTCAATCCCGGCGCCGCCGAGAAGATGGGCGTGACCATCCCGGCCGGCGTCATCGAGCGCGCGAACACCGTCGTCGAGTAACGACGAGCGGCGGGGGCCGGCGCTGCCGGCCCCTGAGCCATCCGACCTCCGGGGGGTGACGCGCCGCCGGTAATCCGGCAGGCTGGAGAAGGGCGACGGGCTTTCGGTTCCGGAGGGTGCCAGCGTTGAAAACACTCGTTCGTCTCGCGATTCTGTCAGCGATACTCGCCGCCTTTGCGATCCCGTCGGGAGCCGCCGGTTACCGCCTCGCGCCGTGGAAGGACGATCTCTTCGCCTATCCGACCGTTCTCGCCACCAGCCATGGCGGTGACTATGTAAAGGTCGGCTATGTCGAGCAGCGCGACCTCTATCAGCGCGACGAGATACCGGAAGAGAAAACCAGGCCGGAATACGTAGACCTCGAGATCAAGGCGACGGAAAAGGACATGGTCGCCAAGGAAGGGCGGACCAGCGTCAAGTTCATCGGTACCGGCAAGGTCGACGGCGGCGCCAAGGCCGTGGTCATCTACGTTCACGGCCGTCGCGGCAACCGCCACCAGGGCGCCAACGACTGGATGTTCGGCGGCAACTTCAACCGCATCAAGAACCTGATGGCCCGCAACGACGGTGTGTACCTGTCGCCAGGTTTCCCCAGCCTTGGCCGCCGCGGAGTCGCACAAGCGAAGATGCTGGTGCTCGAATACGCTAAGAACTCGCCCGGCGCGCCGATCTTCATCGCCTGCGGGTCGCTGGGCGGGCGGATCTGCTGGGGGCTCGCCGACGACAAGGAGGCGGCGTCCCACATCGACGGGTTCCTGCTGATGGGCTCGACTAGCGACAACGGCTTCTTCCGGACCGACGCGTTCAAGCGGCGGGTGCCGGTCTACATCGGTCACGGTACAGGCGATATCGTGATCAGCTGGAAGAAGCAGGAAGCCTTCTTCAACAGGATCAAGCAGCGTGATCCGAACTATCCGGCTAAGTTTGCCCTGTTTGACACCGGGTCGCACGGGACGCCGATCCGCATGACCGACTGGCGGCTGATCCTCAATTGGATGCTGGAAGTGAACGGCGCTTGACACGGTCCGTTTGCGTGTGGCTCGCCGGCGCAAGGTCCGCGGTCGTTTGCGCTGACGGCAGTGCCTGGGTCAGACTGAGCGCAACGGGGCGGTTTGCTGAGCGAGCCGGCGCACCCCGCAAGAAACAAGAAGGCGCGGGGCAGGGGGCGACGTGAGCATCATCGCATTGTTCGGGGCGACGGAGCTGGGGCTCGTCTATGCCTTCGTCGGCCTCGGCGTCTATCTATCGTTCCGTATCCTCGACTTTCCCGACCTGACGGTCGACGGCTCCTTCCCGCTCGGCGCGGCGGTGACCGCCGTCCTCATCGTCGCCGGCATCAATCCATGGGTCGCGACCGGTGCGGCGATCATCGCCGGTTGCTGCGCGGGGCTGGTGACCGCGTTCCTGAACGTGCGGTTCAAGATCCTTCACCTGCTCGCGTCGATTCTCACCATGATCGCGCTGTTCTCGATCAACATCCGGATCATGGGCCGGCCGAACGTGCCGATCCTCAATCAGGAAACGGTGCTGACGCCGTTCTACGATCTCGGACTTCAGAGCTATCTGGTGCGGCCGCTGTTCCTGGCGGTGCTGGTGATCGTCGCGGTGCTGGCGCTGGCCTGGTTCCTGTCCACCGACTTCGGGCTCGCCATGCGGGCCACCGGCGCCAACAGCCAGATGGCGCGCGCACAGGGGGTCTCGACCAATCTCTACATTTATGTCGGCATGGCGTTGTCGAACGGTCTGGTCGGGCTGGCCGGGGCGCTGTTTGCCCAGACCAACGGGTTCGCCGACGTCACATCCGGCGTCGGGACGATCGTCGTCGGGCTCGCGGCGGTGATCGTCGGAGAGACGCTGTTCCGGGCGCGCAGTATCCTGATCATCCTGATTGGCGTGGTGGTCGGATCGATCATCTATCGGATCGCCATCCAGCTGGCGCTATCGTTCGATGACATCGGCCTCAGGGCGTCCGACGTGAACCTCGCGACCGCCGTGCTCGTTGCGCTGGCGCTGATCCTGCCGCGGTTGCGTAAAGGCGGAGCACCGGCGACATGATCCGGGTCGAGGACCTGGCGGTAACCTTTGCCAAGGGCTCGCCGCTCGAGAAGATGGCGCTTGCCGGTGTCAGCCTGATGATGGAGCCGGGCGAGTTCGTCACGGTGATCGGCTCAAACGGTGCTGGCAAATCGACGCTCCTCAACGCCATCGCCGGCGACTTCCCTCCGACGCGCGGCCGGATCGTGATCGGCGATGTCGACGTCAGCCGCCAGCCGACGGCGAAGCGGTCGTCGCGGGTCGCGCGCGTGTTTCAGGACCCGCTCGCCGGCAGCTGTGGCGACCTGACGATCGAGGAGAATCTGGCGATTGCCGCGGCACGCGGTACCCGACGTGGCCTTTCCTCCGCCTTGACGGTGGATCGCCGGGCGCTGTTTCGCGACCGCCTGGCGGCACTCGGGCTCGGGCTCGAAGGCCGGCTGCGCGACCGGATGGCGATGCTCTCCGGCGGTCAGCGCCAGGCGCTCGCCCTGGTCATGGCGACGCTCGCCGACTCGAATGTTCTGCTGCTCGACGAACACACCGCCGCGCTCGATCCGGGGATGGCGGAGTTCGTCCTGCGACTGACGGCCAAGACGGTCACGGAGCATCACTTGACCACATTGATGGTCACCCATTCGATGCGCCAGGCCCTCGACCTCGGGACGCGAACGATCATGCTTCACGAGGGACGGATCATCCTCGACGTGGGCGGCGATGAACGCAAAGGCCTCGGCGTTGAGGATCTGGTCGAGATGTTCCGTCGGCAAAGGGGCGAGACGCTCGACGAGGACGAACTGCTGCTTTGACAGCAGCTCTCGTGAGCCAAGCCCTCGACAGCGGCGACTTCGACCCTACATCGGCGGCGTAGATCGCAGGAGCCTATGCATGCCGCAGCCCGCACCGCCCGACTCGCTCGGTAACCCGACGCCACCCTATGCGATGGCCATGGCGTTACCCGACGCGGTGACCCCGCGGCAGGGTCTCGTTGTCGACGGTGGACCGAACGCACGACTCCCCGTCGATCTCGCGCGATGCCGGCGCATCCTCGTCGTTCGCCTCGACTTCATCGGCGATTGGGTGCTGACGACGCCGTTTCTCGCCAACCTGCGGGCGAGCGCCCCGGATGCCGAAATCACGGTGGTCGTCCTCAATCGGGTGTTCGACCTGGCCCGTTCGTGCGCCTTCGTCGACCGGGTGATCGGCGTAGAACCAGCTGCGGCGGGGCCCGTGTCGTTCTATGCGGCGGACCAAGCGACGCTCGCCAGTTTCATCGCCGACTACGGAAACTATCTCTTCGATCTTGCGCTCGTTCCGCGCTGGGACACCGACTTCAACAGCGCGCTGAGGATCGCCGACGGGAGTGGTGCTGCGACGGTGATCGGCTTCTCGGAAGCGAACACCGCCCACCGCCGAGCCAACAACCGAGGGGACGATCGCTTCTATTCCGCCATCCTGCGGGATACCGAGGCGATGCACGAAGTCGATCACAAGCTCGGCCTGCTGGCGGCCATGGGCGGTACGACCGAGCAGCGCGACCTGACCTTACACCTCGATCCGGCGGACAAGCGTCGCGCGGCGGAATTCCTGGTCAAGCGCCTCGGCGGTGCCGACCGTTTCATTGCCATCGCACCATTCGCCGTGCCACGCAAACAGGTTCCACCAGAGCGATCAGCCGTGCTCGCCAACCGTTTGTCGGAGACCCTCGACCTGCCGGTCGTCGTCGTCGGCAGCCCCGTGCATGCACCGAATGCTGCTGCATTTCTGAGCGAACTCAAGGGGCCCGCGGCGAGTGCCGTCGGCTTGCCGCTTGGCGCCTCGGCGGCGCTGATCGGTCGAGCAAGCATGCTGATCGGCATGGACAGCGGTCCGGCCCACATCGCCGCGGCACTGAACACGCCGGTGGCTGTGATCTTCAACCACGCCAGGAGCGCAGCGCCAGACCATGTCGGCTCGCCGGAACGATTTGCGCCATGGGGCGAACCGAGCCGGGTCCTCGTGCTACGACCGGACGAGCCGCTGGCGCCTTGCACCGATGGCTGCGAGGTCGACGCTGCCCACTGCATCACCCAGCTCGACGTCGACGATCTCTATCCACCGATAGCTGACTTCGCGGCGCGTTTTGTCGCCGTCCGTGACCCGGTGTTTTCCTGAGTGGAGGGAACGTCAAACGGACGATTCCGTGTTTCCGGCGTGAGCAGCACGGTCACGACGCAGATCGCCGCCGCGGCCATGAGGTAGAACACCGGGCTCATCGAATTGCCGGTCGCGTCGATCAGAGAGATGGCGACCAGCGGCGTGGTCCCGCCGACGATGCCGAAGGTCAGTCCGTAGGCGACGGATGTCCCCGTGTAGCGGACGGCGTGGGGAAACAACTCCAACATCACCGCCGCAAAGCAGCCGGAGATAGTGCCGATGAGCACTGCGAAGGCGAGTAGACCGACGACAGCCAGCCCAGCCATGCCACTGGCGAGCAGCATGAACAACGGATAGGACAACACCAGCAAACCGATGGCGCCCGAAAGTATCATCGGTCGCCGGCCGATCCGGTCGGCAACCCAGGCGGAACCGATAACCGTCACGATCAAGGCCGCATTACCGGCGGTGGTCGCCGCGAGCGCCGTCGATCGCGGCAAGCCAACAGTGTTGGTCAGGAATGTCGGGCCGTAGATGAAAACCATGTAGTTGCCGATCGCTGATGCCGATGCGATGCCTGCGATCCGTAGGAGAGCACGGTCGTGTTCCCTGACGGTGGCGACGATCGGCAGCAGCGCGCTCCGGGTGTGCATATCGACTTCGGCCAAGCGCCGGCGTAGGACATAGCCGACGACACCGAGCAGCGGCGCCGGCGCATAGAGGAGCCGCCAGCCCCAGTCGGAGAAGGCTTGGTCGCTGAGCGCATCGACGACGAGCGTCGTGGCGCCCGAGGCGATGAGGATGCCGACAAACCCCGAGGCGAGCGCCACGCTGCAGAACAGGGCGCGATGCCGCGCCGGCGCGGCTTCGCCAAGCAGAACCACGGCGCCGGTGTATTCGCCGCCGACTGACAGGCCCTGGAGCAGCCGCAGGATCGTCAAGGCGATCGGAGCGGCGATCCCGATCGTGGCATAGGTGGGCAGGAGGGCGATGGCGCCAGTCGACACAGCCATCAGGTTGACCGCCACCATCAAGGCCGCTCTGCGGCTGATCCGATCGCCGATATGGCCGAGGATCACCGCACCTATCGGCCGCATGAGATAACCGCCGGCGAAGACGCCAAACGCGGCGATCAGCGAAGTTGCTTGGTCGCCGGTCGGGAAGAAGTGCGCGGCTAGCACCGGCGCCAGGAAGGCGTAGACCGCGAAGTCGTACCATTCGAGAACGCTACCGATCCCGCCAGCCGCAATCGCTCGCCGATCCTGTTGCTCCGCCATTTGCCTACCCGCCGCGCCGACTCCGTGGTGCAGCATAACGGACGTTCCGTGCGCATGGCTTGCCGGCCGCGGTATCGACGCAGGTGTGGCACTGTGGGCGCGTCAGGCACGTATGAAGGGCTGCGCGGTTCTGGCTTTGATACCGCCCGCCCGTACAGACACGTTTTAGGGGGACGATATGACGAACGCAGGCTGGCTCTTTTTCTCAGCAGCGCTGTATTGGCTGATGCTGCTCGCCGCCGGTCTTGTCAGACACAAGGCCCTGAACCCCCGCCGGCGTGCGGCTGACCATGAGCAACCGCGATCAGGTTCCCGCACCGAGCCCGGTTGCGGCGCGGACCGATCGGGTAGCCACCAACATGCTGGAGAACCTGGTCCTCTTCATCGCAGTCATCGTCGCGGTCGGGTTGGCCGGTCGGGAGAGCCCGCAGACCCAACTCGGCGCGGCGATCTTCTTCTGGGCGCGCCTCGTCTACTGGCCGGTCTACGTGATCGGCATCCCTTACCTGCGGACGCTGCTCTGGTTGGCGGCGATGATCGGCATCGGGATGGTCGCCGCCGCGCTCCTCTAGCCCGTGGGGCGAAACGCCCGCCTATTCGCCGGTCATCCACGTCCCATCAGGGACGAACGCCGAGAACGCGAAGGCGAAGGCAACGTCGTGAGCCACTTCGGCCCCGGATGCATCGCGGACAACGACGTTACCGAGGTCGCGGCCATCGGCGATCACCACCGAATCGTGCAGCGAGTTGCGGCCGGCCCCCCAGGTCAGGATTAGGTCGGATTCGGCGATTTCCGTTTCCTCCATCAGCCGCTTCAGGGGCCAGGCGCGCTCGTCGACGATCACCGCATAGTCAAGCGGACGTACGCCGGAAGGCAGGCCCTGGAGGGCGGCGGCCTCGGGGAAGTCGCCGCGTTCCATCCGTGCATAGGGCGTGGTGCCGTAAGGCCGGGCGTCGGGATCATTAGGGACTAGCACCAGCCCGTCCGGCGCACGCTTGCGGAACTGGGTCAGCGATTCCAGCCGCGACGGCACCAGCTTCATCTCCGCGCCGGTGAGGTCACCGACAATGGCGCCGCCAGAGAACTGCTGCCACCAGCTCTCGGTCTCATGGTCGTACATCACCATGTCGAAATGGCGGATGCGGCCGGTGTTGCCGAAGGTCAGGGTCTGGTCGCCGACCCGGCGGTCGAAGACGACGCCGGAGGTGCAGAGCGGGCAGTAGCTCACCAGTACCGGCACGCCGCCGACCGTGTCGTTGACGATCTCGTGCCACAGCATGATGCGCAGCGGATAGGCTCGGGCGTCGCCGTCGACGACAACACCGATCACTGGCTCGAGCGGGCCGATGTCGGTGGCTTCAGCAGCCGGGATATATTGCGGATCGTGGATCGGTGGAATGGTGTCGCGGCGGGCGCCGTCGAAATCGATCTCGTCGAACGGGACGGAAGCGCGGCTGAAGTCGGTGTTGGGGAACTCGCGCTGCCAATCGGCTGGCGCCTCGGCGAAAGCCGGCACCGACAGGGCGATCGCAACGACCGCGGCGAGAAGACGCGTGCGCATGCACCTGACGTAGGGCACCGACCCGAACGCCGTGACCCTGGGCCCGGTCAACCATGTTCACGATGGGGTGAGGGAACCGTCGTTGGCGCTAAGCTGCCGGCACCCGATCCGCTCCTAACTCTCCTTTTTTGAGAGAGGGGCACCAAGGTTTCGCCTTGCTGCTTCGCCGGGACCCCTCGGCATGAGGAGGATTGGGTGAAGATCAGGTCGAGGGGGCGAGCGTCAGCGTTTTTCGATCAGGCCGAGCTGTTCGAACATGCTGTACATGTCCCAGTTGACCCAGGTTTCGGCAATCTTGCCGTCATCGAAGCGATCGATCTGGATGCCTGTCCAGGTGATCGTCTTGCCGGTCGGTGCAAGCCCGAGATAGGTGCCCGATTGGGTCGCGGTGAAGCGCCACCGCGTCGTCACCAGGTTGCCCTCTCCGACTTGAACCAGGATGTCGATGGTCGTCTCGGGGAACGCCTGGTGGAACTCCTCCGCCAGTGTCATCCAGGTTGCCTTGTCGATCGTTTGCGTTCCGCCGTCCACATCCGGCGCCTGATGGTTGCGGTAATCCTGCGTGATGATTTCGTCGATATCGTCGAGGTTGCCGGTGCTCCACACGTCGATCGAACGCACCGACAGTTGCTTCTGCTCTTCCATCGACGCCGCCCAAGTGGTTCCGAGGGGGGCTAGGACCAGTAGTGTGGCCGCAGCTATCGTCTTCAACCTCTGCATCTCGACCTCTCCATTTGTCGGCGTGATCGCCAGCATTGTCGCGATAGTCAATACTTCATCTTCCCGGCCAATCGGGCTTTATTCTGAATCCCATGGCAGAAATAGCGGCACGGCGTGAGCGCCCACCTACTTGGCCGCGACGAAGCCCGTGTCGAGAAGTAGGGGTGCGCAACTCGAGACATCCATTTCCGCCGCGATTCCGACATCCCTGGCAAAACCGCGCTGGACCAACTCGACACCCGAAACAGCCTCCATCAGCCGATCGGCGAGATGCGATCTCGCCGACGTAAAGGTGTCCCGGGCGACGGTCGCCTCGGCTGAGAAGTCTCCATCGAGATTGGCGATGATCGCGCCGGCGCCGAGCCAATCCTCGATCGCTGGCCGAAGGCTGCCATCCGGCCACCGTTCGCCGGCGGGGACGACGGCCACCGTACCGCTTCGTGCGATCCGCGACACCGCACGGGCAACCGCGGACGCGTTGCGCAGACACCCGGCCAACACCGGCTTGTCCCTTGCCGCGTATGCGAGCCGTGATCCGTTGGGCGAGGGGAGAACCAAAGTCGCGCCCGCCGGAAGCCCCCGAAGCGACGACGACGAGAGACTGTAAGGCGCATCCGCATCGGAGCGGCTTCCGGCGAGGATCGCACCGCGGCTCACGGCCTCGCGCTCCGCCGCAGCACGGTCGCTCGTCGGGAACGGGAAAACGTGAGCGCCGTTGGCGCAGGCAACATCCACGCTGGTTGTGAACGAAAGAACGTCAACGATGACGAAGGCGTCGGCTTGGTCCAGTAGAGTCCGCAAGCCCGCCGGTCCCCATTCGCACAACACTCGCATGACAAGTCAGCCTCGTGTCCGAGAGAATCGGGCGGACCCGATCTTACTCCGCGCCGCTGTTGATCCGATCGAGCAGGGCCTCAACCGTGGGGGTCAGGCGCTCGACAATCACCGCATAGCCGTCGGGATTGAGGTGGCCGCCGAGATCGCCGAGCTTGTAGCGACGCATCTTGCGGCCAAAGCGGGTGACGCCATCGAAGAAGTTCTCGTAGTAGAGGGCGCCATGCTTTTCGGCGACGGCGGAGAAATCGTTGGGGGCGAAGCCGACGAGTAGCACATCCATGCCGGCACCGCGCAACGCTCCGACAATCACGTCGAGATTGCGAGAGATGGTGACCGCCGAGACGCCCTTGCGCCAGTCATTGCGGCCGAGGAAGACGATGACACCGTCGGTGCCCGCCGGGATCGATTGTTCAAGGCGGGCGATGGTCTCGAAGGTCATGTCGCCGTTGACCCCGGCATTGACGATCGCGACATCGTGGCCGCGGTTTCGCAACACCGCCTCAAGCTGGGCCGGGTAGGTCTTGTCGCGGTCGATGCCGAAGCCGTAGGTGTTGCTATCGCCAAGGGCGACGATCTGCACCGTCTCGGCAATCGCCGGGGTGACGAGGGCGAGCGCCAGAGCAAGCGCGACCAGCCCGGCGCGGCGGGCTGGTCGAACTGTGGCCGGAATGGACAAGGTCGGCACGGCGTGCCTCCTGATCTCGTCGCCGGCAGGACCGTAGCAAGGTGCGCGCGGTCGACCAAGCCGCCGTCGGGTTGACCTCGCCGCTCAAATGCGCCATTGGAGCCTCCATGACGGCGCTCGGGCGGACATCCGCCATCTGCATTATCGGGATCATTATTCGCTAGCGACACCGCTGGCTGGAGCCGTCCTGTCCCAAAATCCTGAGACGCGACACGCCCCGGCCGGCGGCCAAGGGGACATCGGTTCGCTATGGGCCTTCGACTTTACAATACGCTGACCCGGACGAAGCAGGACTTCGTTCCGATCGACCCGGATAACGTGCGGATGTATGTGTGCGGGCCGACGGTCTATGACTTCGCCCACATCGGCAACGCTCGACCGCTGATCGTTTTCGACGTGTTGTTCCGGCTGCTACGGCACCTCTATGGCGCCGACCACGTCACCTATGTCCGCAACATCACCGACGTCGACGACAAGATCAACGCGCGGGCGGCGGAGAAATTCGCCGACCTGCCACTGAATCAAGCGATTCGTAGGATCACGGAAGAAACCACCGCTCAATTCCACGCCGACGTGGCAGCGCTCGGCTGCCTGCCGCCGACGATCGAACCGCGGGCAACGGAGTACATCGACCGGCCGGATGCGTCGGAGGATATGCTCCGCCTGATCGCAAGACTGATCGACCGGGGCCATGCCTATCCGGCCGAGGGCCATGTTCTGTTCGACGTCAAGTCGTGGAAGGCCGCCGACGGCGCATCCGAGTACGGCAAACTCTCCCGGCGCTCCCTCGACGACATGATCGCGGGAGCGCGGGTCGAGGTGGCACCCTACAAGCGCGACCCGATGGACTTCGTGTTGTGGAAGCCCTCGAAGCCGGGCGAACCGGCGTGGGATTCGCCGTGGGGGGCCGGCCGGCCGGGCTGGCACCTGGAATGCTCGGCGATGGCCGGAGCGCTCCTCGGCGAAACCTTCGACATCCATGGCGGCGGCATCGACTTGGTGTTTCCCCATCACGAGAACGAAATCGCCCAATCGCGCTGCGCTCACGGCACCGACGTCATGGCCAACTACTGGCTCCACAACGGCTTCCTCCAGGTCGAGGGGGAGAAGATGTCGAAGTCGCTGGGGAACTTCGTCACGATCCGGGATTTGTTGAGCAGTTGGAACGGCTACGCATGGCCCGGCGAAGCGCTGCGATTCAACATGCTGAGAACCCACTACCGGCAACCGATGGATTGGACGCTTGCCGGACTGGAGGAGTCTCACAAGCTGCTCTGGGGGTGGTACGGAGATATCGAGAACGCGGAGCTATCGGATGTCCCCCAGGAGATCGTCAACGCGCTATCGGATGATCTCAACACGGCCAAAGCAATCGCCGGTCTTCATGCGCTGGCGGCCGCGAATGACAAATCGGGATTGCTGTCGGCGCTCCAGTTCCTGGGGTTCTCCGGCAAAAAGGCGCAAATCGAGCGGCAACGCGTTGCCGTGGTATCGGTGGCTGTCGAGGGTATTGGCGAGCCCATTGCTGACGGCTTCAGCGATCACGAGGTTGACAGTCTGGTCGACGCCCGTGCCGCCGCCCGCGCCGCCAAGGACTGGGCCGAGGCCGACCGAATCCGCGACGAGCTCGACGCCATGGGCATCCAGCTCAAGGACGCCAAGGATCCCGAGACCGGCAAGCTGGTAACCACCTGGGAGGTGAAGCGGTGAGGCGGGTTTCCCCTCACCCGGCCGCTTCGCGACCACCCTCTCCCACCAGGGGAGAGGGTTTGGCGCGCGACACCGACGGCTGCTTTCCGCTGACAGGGGGAGAGGGTTCGGCGGGTGATCCCAGCGGCGCGGCCGATGCAAAAGCCGACAGGAGCGGGCAACGAGGTGGACACCGCGATCCCTCTCCCCTGGTGGGAGAGGGTGGCCCGGCGCGGAGCGCCGGGTCGGGTGAGGGGGCACCGAAACGACGCAAAACGAAACGGGAGGTCCCCGAACCGGTGGCGTTTGCCCGGCGGTTGCGGCGTGACGCGACGCCGGCGGAGCGAGCACTCTGGCAGGTGTTGCGCCGGCCGCCCTTCGCCGTTGTGAAGTTTCGCCGGCAGGTGCCGGTCGGCCCTTATGTTGCAGACTTCCTGTCATACGCGGCGCGGCTAATCATCGAGGCGGATGGCAGCCAACACGGTGCCGATAGCCACGACCGACATCGCGACGCGTGGTTCGCGGCTCAGGGTTGGCGGGTGATGCGTTTTGCTAACAACGAGATCATGCGGAATCGGGGCGGCGTGGTTGAGGCGATTCGGTTGGCGTTGCGGGAACAGGGGATAGTGGTTTGAACCAGTTTCCCCCTCACCCGGTTCGGCCTCCGGCCTCACCACCCTCTCCCACCAGGGGAGAGGGTTTGGCGCGCGATCCGATCGTCGATGCAGACCACAGCGGAGGCACGCGATGACCGATGAACTGACCCTGATGATCGATCATGTGAGCCTGAGCGTTGCCGACCTAGAGCGGGCGAAGGCGTTTTATGCCGCGCTGCTGGCGCCGATCGGCATGGAGATGGTGGGCGAGGTGAGCGCGGAGCAATCGGGCTCGATTGCCTTTGCCGGCTTCGGGATCGGCCGGAAGGGGCAGCTTTGGCTGGCCGCAAGCGGCCAGCAGACCCCGACCACCCACATCTGTTTCCGGGTGCCGAGCCGGGCCATAGTTCGCGCCTTCTACGAGGCCGGACTCGCCGCCGGTGGCACCGATAACGGCGCGCCGGGCATCCGCGCCATCTACCATCCAGACTACTACGGCGCCTATGTGCGCGACCCGGAAGGCCACAACATCGAGGCAGTGACCTTCGCGCCGGAGGAGACCGACGATGGCTGACGAGCGGTACACCGGCGGGTGCCAATGCGGCGCGGTACGCTACGCGATCACCGGGCCGCTGATCGACCCGAGCATCTGTCACTGCCGGATGTGCCAGAAGGCGTTCGGCGCCTTCTATGCACCGCTGGTCGGCGCCAAGCGCTCGGACTTCACCGTGACCCGCGGTCAGATTGCGATCTTCAAGAGCTCGGACCTCGCCGAGCGCGGTTTCTGTCGCGACTGCGGCACGCCGCTCACCTACGACTACGTTGCGGCTGACCAGATCAACGTGTCGATCGGCTCGCTCGACGATCCGTCCATCGCCAGGCCGGTGATCCAATACGGGCTGGAGGGCCGGTTACCATGGGTCGGCGATCTCGATGGGCTGCCAGGAATGACGACCGAGAATGAAGACTTTCCTCACGAGAAGATCGCCCAGACCAACCACCAGCATCCGGACCACGACACGGAGATCTGGCCACCGGAGGACCGAGCATGATCGCCCATCTGTCCATGTCGGCGGCCGAGCCCGAAGCCGTCGCCCGGACGCTCGCTGCGATCTGGCAGGGGCGGGCGCTACCGTTCCCGCCGTTTCCCGATTCGTGGATCGCCTTCGCCGACGACGGTGAGGGAACGGCCATCGAAGTCTATCCGGTTGGGCACACGCTCACCGCCGGCCCCGAGGTTATTGCCTGCACGCCGGGCGGACCGGATCAGCGCACTGGGCCGGCGCATGTGGCGATCCGCTCGCCGCTGGATACCGCCGCGATCGAAGCGATCGCCGGTGCACACAACTGGCTCATCCGCGAATGCGATCGCGGGCCGTTCCGGCTGCTGGAGCTATGGGTCGAGGGGCAATCGCTGATCGAGATCCTGACGCCCGAGATGCAGGTTGATTACGATCGCTCGATGACCCCGGCGGCATGGGCGGCGATGTTCGGTTTCGACGAGAAAATCGAATAAAAACAATCGGAAAACGACGATGCCTAAGGAACGACTATATCTTTTTGACACAACCCTACGCGATGGCGCGCAGACCAATGGCGTCGATTTCGCCCTCGACGACAAGATCGAAGTGGCGCGCCTGCTCGACGCTCTCGGCATCGACTATGTCGAGGGCGGCTATCCCGGCGCCAACCCGACCGACACGGCGTTCTTCGCCGAGAACCGGACGGACAAGGCGACCTTCACCGCCTTCGGGATGACAAAGCGGGCCGGCGTCAGCCTCTCCAACGATCCGGGTCTGCGCGACCTGCTCGACTCGCAGTCCGATGCGATCTGCTTCGTCGCCAAGACGTGGGACTACCACGTCAAGCTGGCGCTCGGGATCAGCGAGGATGAGAACATCGAGTCGATCGGCGATTCGGTCACCGCCGCTCGCGAGGCGGGCAAGGAAGTGCTGCTCGACTGCGAGCACTTCTTTGACGGCTACAAGGCCAACCCCGACCACGCGCTTGCCTGTGCCAAAGCGGCCTACGATGCCGGCGCGCGGTGGATCGTGCTTTGCGATACCAATGGCGGGACGCTGCCGGACGAGGTCGAGGCGATCGTGTCGGAGGTCGCTCAAACGATTCCCGGCGATCATCTCGGAATCCACGCCCACAACGATACGGAGCAGGCAGTGGCCAATTCCCTGGCCGCGGTGCGCGCCGGGGCGCGCCAGGTTCAGGGGACGCTCAACGGGATTGGCGAGCGCTGCGGCAACGCCAACCTCACGTCGCTGATCCCGACGCTGATGCTGAAGCCGGCCTACGCGGATCGGTTCGCGATAGGTGTCGATGCCGAAGGGCTCGCCGGGCTGTCGAAGCTGGCGCACCGGTTCGACGAACTGGTGAACCGGTCGCCGAACCGCCAGGCGCCCTATGTCGGGAGCAGCGCGTTCACCACCAAGGCCGGGATTCACGCCTCAGCGATCGCCAAGGACCCACGCACCTACGAACATGTCGACCCGGCCGCGGTCGGAAACCGGCGGCAGGTGCTCGTCTCCGACCAGGCCGGCAAGGCGAACCTGGTCGCCGAACTGGAGCGGATGGGGATCGCGGTCGCGCGCGGCGACGGCCGGCTCGAGAGCCTGCTGCGCGAGGTGAAGCACAGGGAATCGGTCGGCTATGCCTATGAGGCGGCCGGCGCGTCGTTCGAGTTATTGGCGCGGCGCACGTTCGGCGTCGTACCCGACTACTTTGACGTCGAGAGTTTCCATATCTCCGTCGAGCGCCGCCACAATGCGCTGGGGCAACTGGTCACGGTCTCCGAGGCGGTGGTTAAGCTGACGGTCGGCAACGAGCGGCTGCTGACCGTGGCTGAGGGGAACGGTCCGGTCAATGCGCTCGACCGGGCACTACGCAAAGACCTTGGCGTCTATCGCGATGCAATCGCCGACCTCGAACTGATCGACTACAAGGTCCGCATCCTCAACGGCGGCACGGGCGCGGTCACCCGTGTGCTGATCGAAAGCGCCGACGCCTCGGGCAACTCCTGGTTCACGGTCGGGGTGTCGGAGAACATCGTCGACGCCTCGTTCGAGGCGCTCAACGATTCGATCATCTACAAGCTGCTGAAGGCCGGAGTCGCGGCGGCGGGTTGAAGCCCGGCTTCACATGAGCCCGGCGCGTTCGCCGAGAACCGTCTGCGGCAGATCGGCGACCGATTTCTGCAGCGTGGGAATCACGTCATCGATGCCTTTGCAGAACCGAGCCGGCAGCGCCGGATGCTCGCCGAGAAAATCCTTGTGGAGAAACCCGTCGGTCGTCATCTGGTCGAACTGACCGATCAGCGGGTCCCAGAAGCCGTTGATATTGACGAACAGGATCGGTTTTTCGTGCCGTTCCAGTTGCGCCCAAGTCATCACTTCGACCACTTCCTCAAGGGTGCCGATGCCGCCGGGGAGGGCGACAAAGGCGTCGGAGCGATCGAACATGGCGCGCTTGCGCTCATGCATGTCGCGGGTCACGACCAAGTCGGTCACCTCCCGTAACATGACCTCCCGATCCTTGAGAAACTGCGGAATCACGCCGGTCACGTGGCCGCCGTGAGCGAGCACCGTCTTGGCGACGATCCCCATCAGTCCGATCGAACCGCCACCATAGACAAGCCGCAACTCGGCGGCCGCGATGTTGCGGCCGAGGGTCTCCGCAGCTTCGGCGAAAGCCGGCGAAAGCCCCGTGTTCGACCCGCAATAAACGCATACGCTTCTCAGTTCTGCCATCGTTCTGATGTGGCACCGCCGCCGGCTGCCCGTCAAGCCGCGTGCCTTGTGGCGACGGGGCAAGCCGGATTAAATGGCGGCAACCAAAGAAACCGGAGGTGTCATGGACGCGCGGCGGATGACCGTTTGGATAGGCCTGATCGTCGTGCTCGCCGGCGTCGGCGTATTGGCCTATTTCGAAGTGCGCGACCGTGGTGGCGAGGGAACGCCGGTCTCAATCGCGGCGACCGAGGCGCAGGACGCGGCGCCGGCGGGCGATGCGGCGGAAACGGACGTAGCCGAAGCGGCGGCCGATGACGTAGGCGGGGCCGATGAGCCGGCCGTGGCGCCGGAGGACCTGGTCACCACCCTTGACGACATCGAGCGGGATGGGGAGGCGGCCGAGGGTGTGTCGCCCGATCCGGCCGATGGTGCCGAGGAGACAGCATCCGACGTCGTCCCGAGCGAGACACCCGATGTCGCCCAACAGGCTGGCGATGACGCGGTCAGGCCTGAGCCCGAGGCGGAGACCGATGTCGCGGCATTGCCGGCCGACGAAACCGAAGCAGTGGCTACGGATCAAGTCGAGGGGGGGGAGGCCGAGACGGCAGTCCCGACGCCCGATACTGCAGATGGATCGGCGGCAGCGGACGCCGACGCGGTAACAGCTCCGGACGCGATGGACGCGCCGAACACGGAAACCGCGGCCGTCGATCCGGCGGCGCCGGCCGACGATCCGGCGACGGTCGAGGAACCGGCGACCGTCGAAGACGAGACTATCGTCGTTGTCCCGAGCTTCGACATCGTGCGTGTCGAGCCGACCGGCGAGGCAGTGATCGCCGGGCTGGCTGCGCCGGGTTCGATCGTGGAGCTGATGCGCGGCGAGGAGCCGATTGCCACCGCCGAGGCCAACGAGCGCGGCGAGTGGGCGATGGCGCTGGTCGATCCGCTGCCGCCCGGTGCGCACGATCTGGGTATTCGCACGACGTCGCCGGATCAGACGACCGTGCAGCTCTCCGATCAGCGCATCGCGGTGATGGTGCCGGAGTCGGCGGATGAGGAGCCGCTGGTGGTGCTGGCGACGCCGGACGCGCCGAGTACCGTGGTGCAGCTTCCCGAGCCAGACGAGGTTCCAGTCAACGAACCGGAGACGGTGATCGCTGCGGTGCCGCCTGAGCCCACGCTTGCTGCGCCGGCAACGACGCCCGAGGGCGGTGCCGCCCCGGCCGGTGTTGCGGAGGTTGCGCCTTCCGCGTCCGCCGAGACCGGTTCCACTGGTGCCGGCGAGGAAGCGCCGGTCGTGGCCGCAGAGAACGCACCCGCGCCGGCGCCTGAGGCGGGCGAGTCAGAAATGCCGGCACCGGCCGAGTTGGCCGAGGCGCCGGCGGCCGAGCCGGGAGTTGAGGCGGAAACGGAAGTCGCGCTGGCTGAACAAGCACCAGCCCAGGTCGGTGATGTGCCCGGCGCTGCCGTCGCAGAAGCGCCCGCTGCGCCCACGCCGGAAGTCGGAGTCGCCACCATGCCCAGCCCGGCGCCGGCCGCGCCGGCCGACGTGGTGGAGGCAGAGGCGGGACAGCAGCCGGAGCGGGAGTCGACAGATGTCGCCGTAGCCGAGCCGGAGGCCGGTGTGACGGAAGCCGAGCCTGAAGTGGAACCGGAGATCGCGATCGCGCCGGAGCCGGAACCGGAACCCGAACCGATTGCACCGGAAGTCGTGGTCACCGCGGTTGAGGCGGAGACGACTGGCGATCTCTACATTGCCGGCACGGCGACGACGCCGGAACCAGTGCGTGTCTACATGGATGACCGGCTGTTGGGCGAAGCCAAGCCGTCGCCGTCCGGCACGTGGCTGCTACAGGCGGAGCGCGACCTACCGGCCGGCACCTACACCGTGCGGGCGGATCAGGTCGAAACCCCGTCGGGCGAGGTGGTGGCGCGGGCCGAGGTGCCGTTCGAGCGCGATGTGGAGGTGGCGATCCTCAAGCCGGTCGTCGACACCGGTGGTGATGCCACCGGCGCGGACGTCACCGGGCGACTCGGCGATCCGCAGACGGTGATCATCAAGCGGCGCGACAACCTCTGGCGGATTTCCCGGCGCATCTACGGCAAGGGTATCCGCTGGTCGACGATCTACCAGGCCAATAAGGACCAGATACGCAATCCGCGTTGGATCTATCCGGGGCAGGTGTTCGTGCTGCCGGAAGGCAACACCGCGTGGGAGGACGATCCGACGCCCGAAACACCGGGTTGATTCTGTTCTAGAAACGCTCTACATCCTTCATCGTAATTTTACGATTAAGGGTGTTCAATGGCTTTCGACAACGACGACGTCGTCCTCGCCGCACGGATCAAGGCGCTCGGGCACCCGGCGCGGCTGGCGATCGTGCGGGCGCTGATCAGGATCAGTGGCAGCCGCTGTTGTGGCGAGATCGTCCAGGATCTGCCGTTGGCCCAATCGACGGTCTCCCAGCATCTCAAAGTATTGCGCGATGCGGGAATCGTCCGTGGCGAAGTCGACGGATCCCGATCCTGCTACTGCGTTGATCGGGCGGCGCTGGCGGCGATCGTGGAGGCGATGGGCGGTTTCACGGCGATCAGCGCCGACTGTGGGTGCGCCGACGAAGCTTGCGCCGAAGCGGTGACCTGATGGCTGCTGTCGCCGACGCCAACCCGCAGCCAAGCGTGCGGCCCGAGACCACCTTCAGCACGATCCGCAGTTTGTGGCCGTACATGTGGCCGGCCGACCGGCCGGACCTGAAGCGGCGGGTGGCGTTGGCGCTTTCGGTGCTGGTCGCCGCCAAGGTGGTGACGGTGCTGGTACCCTACACCTACAAATGGGCGACCGATGCGCTGGTGCCGACGGACGGTGCCGAGACGTCGGTATCGACCGGTCTCGTCGCAGCGGTCACGGTCCCGGTCATGCTGGTCATCGCCTACGGCGTCGGCCGCGTCATGATGAACGTCTTCAACAATTTGCGCGATGCGCTGTTCGCCAAAGTCGGCCAGCATGCGGTGCGTGAACTGGCCTACAAGACGTTCGTCCACATGCACGCGCTTTCGCTGCGCTATCACCTGCAGCGGCGAACGGGCGGTCTGTCGCGGATCATCGAGCGCGGTACCCGCGGCATCGAGATCATTGTCCGCTTCACCATCCTCAATACGGCGCCGACAGCGATCGAGTTCCTGCTGGCGGCGGTGATCATCGCCTACCAGTTCAACCTGACCTACCTCGCCGTGATCGTCGCTACGGTGATCCTCTACACCTGGTTCACCGTCAAGGCGTCCAACTGGCGGATCAAGATCCGCCGGGCGATGAACGACTCCGATACCGACGCCAACGCCAAGGCGATCGACTCGCTGCTCAATTTCGAGACGGTCAAGTATTTCGGCAACGAGAAGATGGAGGCCGGCCGCTTCGACCGGGCGATGGAGGCTTACGAGGCCTCCGCCATCCGCATCTGGACATCGCTGGCCTGGCTCAACATCGGCCAGATCGTCATCTTCACCACCGGCATGACCATCTGCATGGCGATGTCGGCGGTGGCGGTGCTCAACGGCGAACAGACCATCGGCGACTTCGTGCTGATCAATGCGCTGCTGATGCAGTTGTCGATCCCGCTCAACTTCATCGGCTTCGTCTATCGCGAGATCAAGCAGGGGCTGATCGACATCGAGGCGATGTTCGATCTGCTCGACGTGCCGCCGGAGATCGAGGACCGACCGGGCGCCAAGACCCTTGTGGTCAACGGCGGCGCGGTGCGCTTCGACCACGTCGATTTCCACTACGATCCGGAGCGACCGATCCTCAAGGACATCAGCTTCGACGTGCCGGCCGGGCATACGGTGGCGATCGTCGGACCGTCGGGGGCCGGCAAGTCGACCATCTCGCGGCTGCTCTTCCGCTTCTACGACGTCACCGGCGGACGCATCACGATCAACGGTGAGGACGTCCGCGATGTTACCCAGGAGTCGTTGCGGGCCGCGATCGGCATGGTGCCGCAGGACACGGTGCTCTTCAACGACACCATCGCCTACAACATCCGCTACGGTCGGCCGGACGCCACCGACGCCGAGGTCCGCGAGGCGGCGCAGACGGCTCAGATCGCCGGCTTCATCGATGCGCTGCCCGACGGCTACGACACCGAGGTGGGCGAGCGCGGGCTGAAGCTGTCAGGCGGCGAGAAGCAGCGGGTGGCGATCGCCCGCACCGTGCTGAAAGGGCCGCCGATCCTGATCCTCGACGAGGCGACTTCGGCGCTCGACATCCACACCGAGCGGGAGATTCAGGCGGCCCTCGACCGGGTGGCGTCAGAGCGAACATCGGTAGTCATCGCCCATCGCCTGTCGACGGTGGTCAACGCCGATGAGATCATCGTGCTCGACGCGGGCCGCATCGTCGAGCGGGGTCGTCATGAGACGCTGCTGGCCGAGGGTGGCCTTTATGCCGGCATGTGGAACCGCCAGCGCGAAGCGGCCGAAGCGGAGGAGCGCCTCCGCGAAGTCGAGGAAACCGACACCGAAGGCTTCGTCTGCAAGCCGCACCCGCAACCGGAACCAGCGGAGTAGGGCAGTCAGGGTCGTCGACGCGGTGTCGCGTGCGAGTCTTCGACCACTTGGCTTCCGAGCAAACAGTTAGTCCGGCTGTTTCTCCATGAGGAGACACCAGGTTCCCATGGCCTCGCCATGTGTTTCGGCCAGGCACAGCTCCATCGAGGTCGGCGACAGCAAGATACCGTCGAAATGGGAGTCCTCGTCGACCATGATCAGGTTGTCGTTGTCCCGCCGAACGACGCCGAAAATCGCTTCGGCGTGGTCGGGTGACGACCAAACGCCTGTGATCGCGCGCCCTTCCTGTTCTTCGATGGTGAGCGTGAAGGTGAGATCATAGTTGCCGAATGTCGGCTCGTGGACCGTCGGTTCGTGGCCTTGGATGCCGTGGCTCACGCCGGCTTCGACCTTGCCCGTCCAAACGCCAACCAAATCCGGTGCCGGTTCCTGAGCCGTTGCCGCGGCGAAGCTCATGATGGCGGCCATGCCGGATAGCAAGCCAACTGTTACGATAGATGCACATCTCATTGCGGACATCCTTTGATCGCCCCCCGATGGCAACCCTGTCGACGGTTGTGCCTTTGGTGTCAACGGCGATCAAGCGGCGGATGGCGATTGCGCAAACGGATCGGACCGCTTCCCTTCCGGTGTCGTCCATGCTTGTTAGCCGTGACCGAAGCGAGGAGCGTTTTGTTTGGAGTCCATACTCGACTCGATCCGCGGGCTGATGGTGCCGATCCGCCGCGAGGGCTGGCCGTTCATCGCTATCGCTGCGGTGCTGACCCTGCTGCTCGGGCTCCTCTGGCAGCCGCTGTTCTGGATCGGCGTCGCGGTGACGGTGTGGTGCGTGGTCTTCTTCCGCGACCCGCCGCGGGTCATCCCGCTTGCGCCTGAGCTGGTGGTGAGCCCCGCCGACGGGAAGGTATCGTCGGTCGGTAGCGTGCCGCCGCCGGCGGAGATGGACCTCGGCACCACACCGATGCGGCGCGTGTCGATCTTCATGAACGTCTTCAACTGCCATGTGAACCGGACCCCGGTGCCGGGCAGGGTGGCGCGAGTCGTTTACACACCCGGCAAGTTTCTCAACGCCGAACTCGACAAGGCCAGCGAGGATAACGAGCGCAACGGAGTTGTCGTCGACAGCGCCCACGGGTCGGTCGCGGTGGTCCAGATCGCGGGTCTCGTGGCGCGGCGGATTCTGTGCTGGGTGAAGGCAGGTGACGATCTTGCCGCCGGCGAGCGGATCGGCATGATCCGGTTCGGCTCGCGGCTCGATGTGTACCTGCCGATGGACGCGGCCGTCCTGGTCGCGGAGGGACAACAGGCCATCGCCGGCGAGACTGTCATCGCCCGCTTCGGCGGCGGGGACGATCCCGGCCCGGTGCGGGTCGACTGAGGCGGCGATGTCGATCTTCCAGCCCTTCGATCCCGACGACGAACCGAAATGGCGCAAGCTGCGGCAGCTGCGCCAGGTCCCGGTGCGGATGGTGCTGCCAAGCGTGGTGACGCTGCTGGCGCTTTGCGCTGGGCTCACCTCGATCCGGATGAGTATCGAGGAGCGCTTCGACTGGGCCATCGCCGCCATCGCCATCGCCGCGTTCCTAGACGGGATCGACGGGCGGGTGGCGCGATTTCTCAAGTCGACTTCCCGGTTCGGTGCCGAACTCGACTCGCTCACCGATTTCGTCAATTTCGGTGTAGCGCCGGCGATCCTGCTGTTTGTGTGGACGCTGGACGAGACCGGATCGCTCGGCTGGATCGTCGCGCTGATCTTCGCGATCTCGGTGGCGCTGCGGCTGGCGCGGTTCAACGTCGCGCTGAAGGGGCCGAAGCGGCCGGAATGGCAATCGCGGTTCTTCGTCGGCGTGCCGGCGCCAGCCGGCGCCATGATCGTGCTCCTGCCGGTCTATCTGGAACTCCTCGGCGTGCCGCATGGATTCCTCACCGCGCCGCTGGTGATCGTTTACGCGCTGATCATCGCGGCGCTGATCGTCAGCGGGGTGCCCACGTGGTCGGCCAAGCTGGTCGGGCGGAAGATCCCTCGCGACCTCGTGCTGCCGCTTTTTCTGGTGGTGGTGCTGATCGCGGCATCCCTGGTCAGCTTTCCCTGGCAGACCATGACCGTACTCACCATCGCCTATCTCGGCGCGCTGCCGCTAAGCTGGCGCTCCTACCAGCGCCACCTGGCGGCGGACGCAGCGCGGGACGCGGCCGCCGAAACGCAGGAATCGGCGACACCGAAGCCGCCGTTAGATCAGTAGGACACCGTCCTCAACGCATCCGGTCCTGGCACGCGGTTGGTCGCGTGTTACGATCATCCGACCCATCGAACGTGCTCTCACGCCGCAGGTGATCCATGGACGAACCTTATCCCCGCGACATGATCGGCTACGGTCGGACGCCCCCCGATCCGAAGTGGCCCGACGATGCGCTGGTCGCGGTTCAGTTCGTCGTCAACTACGAAGAGGGCGGTGAGAACAACATCCTCCATGGCGACGAAGCGTCGGAGGCGTTTCTGTCAGAGATCGTCGGCGCAGCGCCCTGGCGCGGCCAGCGCCACATGAACATGGAGTCGATCTACGAGTATGGATCGCGCGCCGGCTTCTGGCGGCTGTGGCGCATATTCACCAACCGCAATATCCCGGTCACGGTGTTCGGCGTCGCCACCGCGCTCGCCCGCAACCCCGAAGCAGTGGCCGCCATGAACGAGGCTAACTGGGAGATCGCCAGCCACGGCCTCAAGTGGATCGAGTACCGCGATTTCAGTCGCGCGGACGAAGCACAGCAGATGCGCGAGGCGATTGCCATCCACACCGAAGTGACCGGTGCGCGCCCGCTCGGCTGGTACACTGGCCGGACCTCGATCCATACGACCGAGCTTGCCGCTGAAGAGGGTGGTTTCCTTTATTCAGCAGACAGTTACGCAGATGATCTGCCTTACTGGATCAGATCAGCCAATGGCCCATTTCTGATCGTCCCCTACACCCTCGATGCCAACGACATGCGTTTCGCGACGGCCCAGGGGTTCAACTCGGGCGACCAGTTCTATGCCTATCTCAAGGACTCCTTCGACACGCTCTATGCCGAGGGCGAGGCCGGGTCACCGAAGATGATGTCGGTGGGGCTGCACTGCCGTTTGGCCGGTCGGCCAGGGCGAGCGGCGGCGCTCGCCCGCTTCCTCGACTACGTGGCGGCGAGGAACCGTGTGTGGCTGCCACGGCGCATCGACATCGCCTGGCACTGGCACGCTCATCATCAGCCGGAACAGGGCGGCTAGGCCGGCTCGGTCGACAGCAACCGCGCGACGGCGGGTTCGGCAAGGAGGCCTGCGCGTGCAGCGTCGTCCAACGGGAGCAGAGGCGGGCGAACGGCCCGCCATTGCGGATCACCGTAACGTTCCGCCAACGCCACCTTGAGTGCCGGGATCATGCCATGGCGTTCAAAGGCCTTGCGTACCACCAGCAGATCGGCCTGCCGCCCGTCGGCTTCCGCGTCTTGCCAATGATCGATCAGCGCGCGGATACCGGTGGCGTTGATGTTGGCGGTTGCTGAGATGCAGCCAGCACCGCCGGCTCGCAATGCGCTGAGCAGATAAACCTCGGCGCCGGGGAAAACAGCCAGATCGGGGAAGTCGCGGATCAGGGCAAGCGTGTCTTCGGCCTTACCAGCGGAATCCTTGATGCCGACAATGACCTCCGGATACGCGGCGACCAATCGTCCGATCAGATCCGGCGACCAGCCAAACGTGGCCATCTGCGGGATGTGGTAGAGCATGATCGGCGGCACGTCCGCGCCAAGCTGGTCGATCATCGCCGCGACGAACGCGTAGAGGCCGTCGTCGGTCGCATTCTTGTAGTAGAAGGGCGGGAGCAAGAGAACGGCCGCGACGCCAGCGCGACCGGCGTGGCGGCTGAGGGTGACCGCGTCCTCGATGGCGCAGGCACCGGTCCCGGGCAACAGCTTCGCCGGCTCGATACCCGCGTCGATATGGGCGTCGATGACACGCCGCCGATCGTCGAGGCTGAGCGAATTGGCTTCGCTCGTGGTGCCGAGGATCGCCAGCCCGTGAGCGCCGTCCTCAAGGAGCCGCCGGCTGTGGGCGACCTGACGCCCGGTGTCGGCGTTTCCGTCAGCGTCAAACGGTGTAGCGACCGGCGGCCAAAGGCCTGAAAGTTTAGCCGTCATAATTCATGTCCAGCGTGAAGGTGAAAATGGATGCGTTTCTAGGTCGGAAGCCGTTGCTCGGTTCAAGCGACGATAGACCAATGGTTCACGTGGGTCGAACCGACGCGATATCTTCGTCCTGTGGATAACTTCAGCCGTGCGTGGCGTGTCACCGTTTCGTCATCGAAGCGAAGCCCGGCCGTCGTGTTGGCTGACTAGGGCAGGTGTCGCCAGCGGGTTATTGCGTACCCGGTATTGGTCGGGTGTATCGCCGGGTTCATGTTCGGTGTCAGCCTTAGCCGCCGCAGAGGGCAACACCAGCCGGCTGGCGAGCAGGGGGAAGAATACGGATAACAGGGCTGGGGTGTTGGCGTTTTCGGTTCAGCCCGGATATCTCCCCAAGCGTGCGGCGCCGCAGGACCCCTCGGCGCCGCACGCGATTCCATCCTCATAATCCTCTGTGATCCCGACATCTGGCCCCCGGCTCGGCGGAGTGTTAACCATGCGCTGACACGCGCGTGTCGATGCGGCGTTATCACCGACCGCCGGTGCCTCGAGGCCGGCGGTATCCAGGACGAGGAGGGGCTTCGGTGCGAGTAAAAAGTGTGTGGGCCATCGCCATGGCTGGGCCGATGGCCGTGGCAGCAAACGGGGCGTCGGCCCAGACCTATGAGCTGATCCAGGCGGCGAAAGAGGAGGGCAAGCTCAACGTCATCGCCCTGCCGCATGACTGGTGCGGGTACGGCGATCTCATCGAGCGGTTCGAGAAGCGCTACGGCATCGAGGTCAACGAGACGGCGCCGGATGCCAGTTCGGCCGAGCAGCTCGACGCGATTCGCGCGAGCGCCGAAGACGCGGGGCCTGATGCTCCCGATGTCGTCGATATCGGCCTGTCCTTTGCCGACGTCGCCAGGGACGAGGACCTGCTGCAGCCGTACAAAGTGGGCCCCTGGGATACGATCCCTGAGGCGGTGAAGGATCCCGACGGCTACTGGTATGGCGACTACTATGGCGTCATCGCCTTCGAAATAAACGCCGACAAGATCGAACAGCCGCCAGAAGACTGGGAAGACCTGCTCGACGACGCCTATCGCGGCGCAGTGGCGCTCGCCGGCGATCCGCGGTCGTCGGCGCAGGCGGCGCTCAGCGTTTACGCGGCCGGCCTTGCCACCGGCGGCGAACCGGGTGCGGCGGCAGGTGAGGCGGGCCTCGCCTTCTTCGCTGATCTCAATGCCGCCGGTAACTTCGTGCCAACCGCCGGCAACGCGGCGACCCTGACGGAGGGTGAGACGCCGATCGTCATCCGCTGGGACTATGCCGGTCTTGCCGACCGCGATACGACCGAGGAACCGGCGATCACGGTGGTGGTGCCGAAAAACGGGGTGGTGGCGCGGCCGTTCGTCCAGGCGATCAGCGCGCATGCGCCGAACCCGAACGCGGCGAAGCTGTGGATGGAGTATCTCTACTCGAACGAGGGTCAGCTCGGCTGGCTCAAGGGCAACTGCCATCCGATCCGGTTCGACGATCTGGTCGCATTCGACATGATCTCGGCGGAAGTCGCGGCGCGGTTGCCGCCGGCGGACGCCTACGCCAACGTGGTGTTTCCCTCGCTCGAGGATCAGGCGGCCGCCAACGCGGTGATCGCCGAGCAGTGGGAAGAAACCGTCGGCGCCGGCGTCAACTGATCGTCGAGATCGACGTGAACTGGGGGATCTGGTGACAAGCAAACGGCCGCTCGGCATCGGCGTCATCGGGCTTGGCATGGGCGCGACGCCGCACGCAAAGTCGCTCAAAGATATGAGCGATCGGGTGACGGTGCGCGGCGTGTTCGCCCGAGACCGCGATCGTCGGGAGGCATTCGCGGGGAAGTTCGGCTTCCCCGCGGCCGAGTCCGTCGATGCCATCGCCGACGATCCGGATGTCGATGCCGTGCTCCTGCTAACGCCGCCCAACGCCCGGGCCGAGCTGGTTGACCGGCTGTCGGCGACTGGCAAGCATATTCTCATGGAGAAGCCGATCGAGCGGACGACGTCAGCGGCGGAAGCGCTGGTGGCGCAATGCGAGGATCGCGGTGTTCGTCTCGGCTTGGTGTTTCAGCAGCGGTTGCGGCCTAACGCGGAACAGTTGCGGGCTCTGCTCGCCGACGGTGGCGTGGGTGCCATCGCTGCTGTGCGGCTCGAGGTACCGTGGTGGCGGCCGCAGGCCGGCTACTACGATCAGCCGGGGCGCGGTTCGCTGGAGCGAGACGGTGGCGGCGTGCTGCTCAGCCAAGCGATCCACGCACTCGATCTGATGCTGTCCGTCACCGCGCCGGTGACCGAGGTGCAGGCGGTGACGGGCACCACGGCGTTGCATCAGATGGAGACCGAGGACTTTGCCGCTGCTGGGCTGCGGTTCGGCGACGGGGCGCTCGGTGCTCTGATGGCAACCACCGCCGCCTACCCGGGTGCCGGTGAGCAACTCGCGCTCGACTGCGCCAACGCGGGCATTGTCCTCAAGGGACGCGAACTAACCGTCAACTGGCATGACGGGCGGGTGGAAGTGCACGAGGAATCGGGTGGGGTCGGGGCCGGTGCTGATCCAATGGACTTCCCCCATGACTGGCATCTCGCGCTGATCACCGATTTTCTCGACGCGGTCGAGGCGGGTCGCGATCCGACGGTGACCGCCCGCGATGGCCTCAAGGTGCATCGGCTGATCGATGCGCTGTTGGAATCGTCGCGCACCAAGCGGGCCGTGGTGCCGGCAGGCGGCTGACCGCCCGCGCGACATTGGTTCCGGTTGGGTGCCTCGACACCCAATACCCGGCACCGCTACAGTCCGATCACAACAACAACACGCATTGCCTTGGGGGGAGAAAGATGACTGATACCGTCAAGTACCTGCTCGACGAAAGCCGCATTCCGAGGGCGTGGTACAACATCGCTGCCGATCTGCCGTCGCCGCCGTCGCCGCCGCTGCATCCCGGCACCAAGCAGCCGGTCGGCCCCGACGATCTGGCGCCGCTGTTTCCGATGGCGCTGATCGGTCAGGAAGTCGCCACCGACCGTGAGATCGAAATCCCCGAGCCGGTACGCGAGGTCTATCGCCAATGGCGGCCGTCGCCGCTCTACCGCGCCCATCGCCTCGAGCAGGCGCTGAAAACGCCGGCGAAGATCTACTACAAGTACGAAGGCGTCTCGCCGGCCGGTAGTCACAAGCCGAACACGGCGGTGGCGCAAGCGTTCTACAACAAGGAAGCCGGCGTCACGCGGCTATCGACCGAAACCGGTGCCGGGCAATGGGGCTCGTCGCTGGCGTTCGCCGGCGCTCTGTTCGGGCTCGATGTCGAAGTGTTCATGGTGCGGGTGTCCTACGACCAGAAGCCCTATCGCCGGGCGTTAATGGAAACCTATGGCGCGCGCTGCATCCCGTCGCCGTCCGGCGAGACCAATGCCGGACGCACGGCGCTGGAAGCCAAGCCCGATCACCTGGGGTCGCTCGGACTGGCGATTTCCGAGGCAGTCGAAGTCGCAGCCCAGCGGGACGACACTAAATACGCGCTCGGCTCGGTGCTGAACCATGTGCTGCTGCACCAGACCGTGGTCGGGCTAGAAGCGATCGCCCAGATGGAAATGGCTGGCGACTACCCGGATGTGATCGTCGGCTGCACCGGCGGCGGCTCGAACTTCGCCGGTATCGTCTTTCCATTCCTCGGCGAGCAATTGCGGGGCGGGAAGGGTGTGCGTATCGTCGCGGTCGAGCCGGCGGCGTGTCCGAGCCTGACTCGCGGCAAGTTTGCTTACGACTTCGGTGACACCGGCCACCTTACCCCGTTGGTCAAGATGCACACGCTGGGCTCGACCTTCATCCCGCCCGGGTTCCATGCCGGTGGTCTGCGCTATCACGGCATGGCGCCACTGGTCAGCCACGTGCTCGATCTCGGCCTGATCGAGGCCAAGGCGTACCACCAGTCGAAGTGCTTCGAGGCGGGTGTCGACTTCGCCCGGATCGAGGGCATCCTGCCGGCGCCGGAGGCCAACCACGCAGTGAAGGGCGCCATCGACGAAGCGATCCGCTGCCGCGAGGAGGGAAGATCGGAGACCATTCTGTTCAACCTCTGCGGCCACGGCCATTTCGACATGCAGGCTTACATGGACTACTTCGCCGGCAAGCTACAGGACCTCGACTACGACGAGTCCGAACTCGCGATGGCACTGGCCGGGCTGCCGACCGAGACGGCGGCCTGACACTCGGCCGGCCGGCTCGGCCGTTCGATCAGGCGTCAAGAAGCAGGTGGGGCGCGGACTTCTCCGTCGCTATATCGCCAACGCCTTCGACGGTGATGGTTGCGGTCGCCTGGCCAATGCCGCCATAGAGGTCGGTCACGGTGTAGACGAAGCTGTCGCTGTCGCTCCCGCCGAGATCGTCGAACTGCCCGTTGGGATCGTATGCGAAGGTTCCGTCCGGGTTGATCGTCAGTAGCGCATCCGATGCCAGCTGGATCACCTGCGATCCGCCAACAACGACGACGCCATCGATCGCCGTGACTGTAAAGGAGTCGCCGTCATCGACGTCGCTGTCGATTCCGTTGCCGTTGTCGGCAAAGAGGTCGCCGGCGAACGCGGTGTTCTCGTCCGTCACAAACCGATCGTCGGCGGTGACCGGATCGTCGTTCACGCCGTCGATCGTCAGGTTGGAGAACGTCGTCGAAGCGCCGTGTCGATCGGTGGCGGTGAAGCTCACCTCCGTCGATTGCCCGGGTGCCAGATAGTCGAAGCCCTGGTCGGTATCGACCGTGTAGGTGCCGTCGCCATTATCGAATATCACGACGCCGGGTGGGGGATCGAATGTGTAATCGAGGTCGGTGACGTCGTTGTCGCTATCAGGATCGACGATGTTGTAGGCGTCGATGATAGTCCCGCTGTTCTCATCGAACCTCAGAGGAATGGAAACCCCGGAGGGCCGTTGTGGCGCGTCGTTCTCGCCGATGATCCTGACGGTCGCGGTTGCTTGGTTGCTAACCAAACCGAATTCATCGGTGGCTGTATAGGTGAAGACGAAATCGCGGACTTCGTTGACGGCCGTCACGTCGAGATCCTGGCCCGGGACCAGGCTGAAGTTGCCGTCAAGCGTATTCCAGAAATCGGTCGTTTGGTTCGGGATGATGATAGAAAACGGCGGTGTCTCCATGCCAGGGCTGTCGTAGGAGAGTGTCCCGGGGTTTTCGTCGGTGACGTCGAACTGGTAGGTTTGGCCGGCGCTGTCCTCTTTGACGACATAGAGGACGTCCCGCGCGACCGGTGCCAGGTTGTCAGTCTCGCCGATGATGGTGAACTCCAGCGTTCGGGTGACCGTTTCGGACCCGTCGGAGATGGTGAAGGATACACTGTCCGTCGCCGTTTCCCCGTCATTCAGAGCTTCGAACTGGCCATTGGGGTCGTAGCTGTAGGTACCGTCTGCCGCGACCTTGAGTAGCGCGCCGGAAGCCAGAACGATCTCGTGGCCGACGTTCGCCGCAGCGCTGTCAACGGCGACGATGCCAAGCGCGTCGTCGTCGAAATCGAAGGCATCAGACTCGACCAGGAGGTGACCGGTGACAGCCGGGCCGTCTTCGTCAGCGGTCGCGGCGACATCGTCGGCGATCGGTCCGTTGTTGCGACCGTCGAGGAAGAACGCGGCATTGTCGAACTTCAGGACCTCGACGTCGACGACGGTGTCGGTCTCACCGGTGACCATGTCCGTGATCGTCAGGTGGCTGGAGCCGAATCCGAACTCGAACCGACGCGCATCGCCCGAGAAGTTGGCCACGTCCCAACCGCGGCCACCGTCGAGCCAGTCGTCGCCGCTACCTCCGGTGAGATCGTCATCGCCGCGGCCACCGTCGAGCCGGTCGTCGCCGCTACCGCCGGTGAGGTCGTCATCGCCGCGACCGCCGACGATCAGGTCGTCGCCGGCTCCGCCATCGGCGGTGTCATCGCCCTTGCCGGTGACCAGCAGGTCATCGCCATCGCCGCCGTCGACATGGTCGTCGCCCCGGCCGCTCTTCACCAAATCATCGCCGCCATTGGCATGGATGACGTCGGCGCCTTTGCCGGAAACGATCAGTTCGGCGATATCGGTTCCATCAATTTCGTCGGGTTTCTTCGTGCCGACGATAATCGGAATCGTCATAGCAACCTCCTTGAGGCGGCGGTTCGACTCCGGTTAGGTCAGGCCGCGTCGTCGCACATTGTTACACGCGGCCCGGCTAGTAGAAGATGGCGATTTTGAGCTTATGTTGATCAAGGTAAAGAAATATTGTGTTGTACCTATAGTATATAATCGCTTTTTAGCAAAATTTACGTAAGATTGATGCAAAGAGTGGTCGGATCCGCGAGAGCCACGATCAGGCCGCCGACCGAGACGGCAGCCTGACCGGCGGCTTCGAGATCAGATGACGAAAAAGTCGACATGGCTCATCGCTAGCTTGGCGTCGACGACGGCGAACTCGGTCGCCTTGTCGGGGCCGGTGCCGTCCGGGTCGTATTTGATGACGCCGTTTCCGTCGTTGTAGATAACGCGGTCGTTGTTGTCCTCGGCCTTCTTGCCGATCACGAATTTCTTCGCCTGAAGCGTCTCGCCGACCGGACCGGCCTTGGTGAAGATCGACTTGTCGAGGTCGATGAAATCCTTGGTGACGTCGAAGTCGGTGATGGTGTCGACGTTCTTGTCGGCGTTGAGCTTGGTGTTGAAGACAAAGACGTCCTGGCCCTTGCCGCCGGACAGGAGGTCATTGCCTTTGCCGCCGAACAGGAAGTCGGAACCACCGTCGCCTTCCAAGACATCGTCGCCTTTCAGGCCGAACAGGTCGTCGGCGCCGCGGCCTCCGTAGAGTTCGTCGTCCTGGTTGAAGCCGACCAGTTCGTCCTTCCCGTTGCCGCCATAGAGGAAGTACGACTTGTTGTCGGCCGTTGGCGACAGGAAGTCGTTGCCGTCGAGGCCGTACTGGGTCTGCTGACTGCCTGTCCAGAAATCGTTGCCGAGAGTACCGATGTAGGTGGCCATGGGTGGTGCGGTCCTTACGCTGGGCGACCAGCACGTGCCGGTCGTCGGGTTACACAGGCGCGCCGTCCGCTCCCATGGTGGGCGTCTTTCCGTTCGTCCCGGAGGGGACGTCCGCGCTCACCCCGGCGCATTACTTGGCGGGATACGCAAACCGCGTCTCAGACGCGGCAGCGCCGGGCCCGCCGACCCGGCACCGTCACCTTTGACCACGATCTGGCTGAATGGCGGCTGAACGTTAGTCGCCTTCGACGATGCGGACCTTGTCCGGCCAGAACGCCCTGTGCGCGGTGAGCACCGCCGAAAACGCGAACGGGGCTTCGTAGGACCAAGCGATCTCGTGACCGTTATGGGCGTGGTAACTGGCGTCGCCCTTGAGCGGGCAGTGGGTGGTTTTGTCGACCGGCGTCAAAGCCTCGCGAATGTCGGCGGCCGGGATGTACAGCACCGGATCGTAGAGCGTCTTGCCGACCTCAAGAACGCGGATGGCTTCGATGGTGTCGGCGAGCAGCGTATCGCCTCTGAACACCTGAACCCGGCGCGGCACCGGCTTCACCAACATGAAGTGACGCGGGTTATCGGGATTGTGGATGGCGTCCGGGAACGCCGGCTGGGCCTGGGTCTTTTCCAATACGACGGACATGGCGTTTACTTCCTTTTTCGCATCGCTGATTGAGGGGGCGTCAGGCGGCTTGCAGTCGCGGCTGAGACTCGACATAGGCCGCGTTGCCTTCGAGCAGTCCGGTTACTGACTTGGCGAACTGCCTCTTCATCATGGGCAGCATCAGCTGGCCGAGCAGACCCATTCTGGGCGTGAACTCGAGGCGCATGGTGACCTCGGTTTGGCTTGGCCCCAGCGCTTTGAAGTCGAAGCTGGCACCGGCTTTCTTGATCGGCGCCGACGTCTCGTAGATGTCGATGACCAGCCATTGCCGCGGCTCGTAGCCGATGATCTTCTCCTTCAGATACGTCTTGCCGTCCTTGAAGTCGCACTGGCGCAGGGCACCGAGCCCGGTGGCGGCGCTGTCAGCAAGCAGATACGAGTCCCTCAGGTCAGGGTGAAACTTGCGAATATCGGCGAATTCATCCCAGCTTGCCCAAACCTCGGCGAGCGGGGCATTCACTGTGCGTGTCGCTGTAACCGTTGCCATCTCTGGTTCCTCCATTGGGCTACGGCACCAAGATGGTGGATAATTCTTGCAATAAAATCGGAAATCGGCATCCATTGTGGTTCGTGAATGAACCATGAGATGAGACAATGATGTCGGATCGGTTCTCGACGATCGATTGGGACGATCTCCGGTTCTTCCTCGCCGTCGCGCGCTCCGGCAGTCTGCGCGGCGGAGCAGAGGCAATGCACGCCAACCACGCGACAGTGTCGCGACGCCTCGCGACGCTCGAGGCCGGGATCGATGCGCGGCTGTTCGATCGCACCCGCGGTGGCCTGGTGCTCACCGAGCTCGGCGAGCGGCTGCTGCCCCACGCGCTCAAGGTCGAAGATGAGATCGTATCCGCCTCGCGATTGATCGCCGGGCGGGATTCGCGACCGACCGGCACGATCCATGTCAGCATGGCACCGGCCCTCAGCATCAGTTCGATCGGCGACGACCTCGCGGCGTTCACCGAGGCGTTCGCGGATATCGAATTGCACCTTCAGGTGACCAACGCCTTTGCCGACCTTGCCCGGCGGGAGGCGGACGTATCAATCCGCTACGCTTACGAGGTGACGGACGACGTGGTCGGCCGGCGGGTGCAGCGTTGCGCCAAAGCGGTCTATTGCTCACCGGGCTATGCCGAACGTGTCCGTGCCGAAGATGGCGGTGAGGGGCTCACCTGGATTGGCTGGGGCGAACCGGACGCCGACGAAACCGCGCCCTGGATTCGCAGGAGCCCGTTCCCCAAGGCGCGACTCAAGCACCGGATCAACGAAGCCGTGCCACAGATCGCCATGGCCAGCGCCGGGGTCGGCCTGACGATTTTGCCCTGCTTTCTTGGCGACCGCTCGCCGGGTCTGGTGCGGGCGCCGTGTTCAGAGCCGGTGCTCGATCGAAGCCTCTGGCTCCTCTTTCACAACGACCTGCGCCGCACGGCGCGGATTCGCGCCTTCGTGGACTTCATCGTCGAGCGTATTCGCGGCCGGAAGGCGGAGTTCGTCGCCGGCGCCAGGGCGTGACTGTGAACCGCTGGTGTTTAGTCCACGTATCGTAAAGGCGTGGCGACGTGTCGGTCGTCGCTGACCAAAAGGGGACACTTGTGGAACCCAATGACTCGCGACGGGTCTGGCTGACCGGTGCTGGCAAGGGCATAGGCCGGGCGTTGGCGATAGCCATGGTCGAGGCCGGCTGGACGGTCGCAGCCAGTGCCCGCACCGCCGACGACCTCGATAGCTTGGCGGCCGAAGCCGAGACGAAGCCGGGCCATGTTGTCGGCTATCCGGTAGACGTCACCCGCGCCGCCGAAGTCAGCGAAACCGTGGAACGGATCGAAGCCGATCTCGGACCGCTCGATCTCGTCGTTCTCAACGCTGGGACGCACCAGCCATTCAAGGCAGCCGACTTTGATATCGAAACGTTTCGTAGGCTGGTCGAGACCAATCTGATGGGCACGGTCAATTGTCTCGCCCCGGTGATGGCCCGGTTCATCGAACGGGGCAGGGGACACATTGCGGTAGTGGCTTCGGTCGCTGGTTATGCGGGACTGCCTACGGCCGCCGGCTACAGCGCCACCAAAGCCGCGCTCATCAACATGTGCGAGGCGCTGGAGCCCGATCTCGCCCGGCACGGTGTGAAGCTGCAGCTCGTTTCGCCGGGATTCGTCGACACGCCACTCACCCGCAAGAACGAATTCAAGATGCCGTTTCTCATCCCCGCCGATCAGGCGGCGAACGATATCATGGCTGGCTTGCAGTCGCGGCGGTTCGAGATCGTGTTTCCGTTCGGGATGAAGGTGGCGATGAAAGCGCTCCGCGCCCTGCCGTACCGCCTGTTCTTCGCAATCACACGTAGGATGGTGGGCAGCTAGGCCCGTCGCTTGTCGATCAGAAACTGACCGACGTCGGTGGCGCCGGTCCGGAAACAGCCCTCACAGGAATTGAGATAATACGTCCACATTCGACGGAACCGCTCGTCGAAGCCAAGGGGGCGAATGCTCTCCCAGGCCTCCTGGAACCGCTCGTTCCACTGTCGTAGAGTCTCGGCGTAGGACTGACCGAACGACAAACGGTCGGCAAGTTCCAGCTTGGCGTTGGCAATCGCATCGCTGAGCGCGCGAGGCGAGGGGAGCATGCCGCCCGGGAAGATGTATCGCTGGATAAAATCGACTCGCTTGCGATAGGTCGCGAAGCGATCGTCCGGCACCGTGATGATCTGAAGCAAGGCTCGGCCGTGTTCGGTCAGCCGCTCGCGGACCACGTCGAAGAAGACCGGCCAATTCTCCTCACCAACCGCCTCGAACATCTCGATCGAAACGATCTTGTCGTAGTCGCCCCGGGTATCGCGGTAGTCCTCGAGCCGAATCTCGACACGATCACTGACGTTCGCCGCCGCCATTCGCTCGGTGGCGAAGCGGGCTTGCTCCTTCGAGATGGTGAGGCAGGTGAGCTGCGCGCCGGTTTCGCGGGCGGTGAGTTCCGCGAAGCCGCCCCAACCGCAGCCGATCTCCAGGACCCGGTCGTTTGGCCCGATGTCGAGCGTTTCGATGATCCGCCGATACTTGGCCTCCTGCGCCGCACTGAGCGATAGGCGGTCCGATGCGAACAGGGCCGACGAGTAGGTCATCGTCTCGTCGAGCCAAGCCCGGTAGAAGGCGTTACCAAGGTCGTAGTGGAAGGCGATGTTGCGCTTGGCGCCCGAGCGCGAATTGGCGCGCAGACGGAACTGCATGCTCGAGACAAGCCGCACCAGCCAGGATGCGGTTAGCCGGCCAGCCAGAGCGTTTTCGTTGCGAACGCCAAACTCGACGAGGGCGGTGAGGTCGGGCGTCGACCAGTCATCGTCCATGTACGCCTCGGCAAAGCCAAGGTCACCGCGACTGATCATTTTCCACACCGGCTTGCCGTTGTGGAGGCGCATGGTCGCGGCGGGACCGGGTTCGGTTCCCTTGAAAACAACAGCGTCGCCGTCGGGGAATACCAGTGTCACCTGGCCGTGGGTGCAGCTACTCGCCCACGACTCCGCCAGCTTTCGCCAAAGCGGCCGTGACGTTCCCGCTTCACCGGGTTCAACGCGATCAGTGTGTGAGGTCAACGACCCTCTCCCATCTTCGCCGGCGCGGCCTCCACGGACGACGCGATTGTCCGTGCGGCGCGGCGATACGGAACCACAGGTACGCCTTTCAGCCAGAGGCGCAAGGCTTCCCAATGGATGCCTCCTATCACCTTGAGGGTCATCAGCGGATAGCGACACATTGCCCACGCCAGCGTCCGATCGATCAGGGGCTTGCGTTTGCCGCGAAACACGGCGGAGAGCAGCGGCCCCTCGGAATCGCGTTGGGCGATGGACACCGTTGTCTTTTCTCCGGGCACCGCGATCCGGAAGTCGTAGGTGCAGTCCATTTCCATAAACGGCGAGACGAAGAACTGCTTACGGCAGCTTTGGCGGACAACGGACCCGTCAGCTTCGTCAGTGGGGATCACATAGGTGTGACGCTCGCCATGAGTGTTGCTGACTTCATACAGAATCGCGACCAGTCGATCGTCGGCCGCGTGACAGAAATAGAGGGTCAGCGGATTGAATACGTAACCGAAAATCCGCGGATAGCAGAGGACACGCACCCGGCCGTCCGGGATGGCGAGGCCCGCTGCCGCCAGTTCGCCGTCGACCCAACCGCGCAGCGCTCCCGGCGCTCCCGAGCCGTGGTCCTTGTCGTGGAAGCTGAAGACGGCGAAGCGATTGTGGCCGAACAGCTTCAGTCTTCGGTCGAGGTCGGGGAGCTCGTCGAGATCAAGCAGCAGCGAGAAGACGCTATAGCGAAGCCGGTGCGATCGTGGCCGCAGTCGTTCGTGGTCGACAGTGCCGGCGTAAAGCCCGGATGCGGCGCTCACGCAACCAGCTCCAGACCCGCCGCCGGCTGCGGCATTGCCACCCGGTTCGTCTCACCGGCGACCGACCATGGCCGTTGGACGCCGCCGAGCCATTCGGCCACCGCCAGCCCGGACTGCAGGCCGTCCTCGTGGAAGCCGTAGCCGAAATAGCTGCCGCAGTACCACGTGCGCCGCCGCCCCTGGAGATCCCATAGCTTCTCCTGCGCGGTCATCGATTCGAGATCGAAAAGCGGGTGGGTGTAGTCGAACACGCGTTTGATCGAACCGGGCTTGGGGTATCGCGTCGGGTTCAGCGTAACGAACAGCGGTTGTCTTCGGTCGAGATTCTGCAGGCGGTTCATCCAATAGGTGACGCAGAGGTCCCGGTTGCCGGTTTCGTCGTTGCCGCCGATGTAGTTCCAACTCGACCACACGCGCCGCCGGCGGGGCATCAGCGCCGGGTCGTCGTGCAATATGGCGGTGTTGTGAGTGTAGCGGAAGGCGCCGAGTACCGATGCCTCCTGCGGGCTCGGGTCGTCGAGCAGGTTGAGCGCCTGGTCGGCGTGGGTGGCGATCACTACGTCATCATAGTCCGCGGCATTGCCGGCGGTGTCCCAAACGGTGACGCCGGTACCATGGCGGAGGACGCGGCGGGCGCCGACTCCGGTCAGCATCCGCCGGCCGAGCGGCTCACGCAGCTTCGCCACGTATTCGCGACTTCCGCCGGTCACCGTTCGCCATTCTGGGCGGTTGCCGAACTCGAGCAGACCGTGGGTGGAGAAGAAGCGAATGAAGGAGCGGAGCGGAAACGCGCGAATCCGATCGGGCGACGTCGACCAGATCGCTGCGCACATCGGCAGGATATGGTCATCGACCAGTGCCGACGAATAATCCCGCTGGTCGAGGAAAGCACCAAGGCTGATCGAGCCTGGGTCGCGTCCCTGCCGGTATGGCCGCGCGTCGCCGTAGAAGCGCAGGATGTCGAGCACCATGCGCCAGAAACGTGGCTTGAGCACATTGCTACGCTGGCCGACGACGCTGTTGATTGGCGCGCTGGCGTATTCGAACGCGCCGTTGTCCAACGACGCTGCAAACGACATATTCGACGCTTCTGTCTCGACGCCGAGATGATCAAACAGAGCGGTGAGGTTGGGGTAGTTCCGCTCGTTGTAGACGATGAATCCGGTATCGACGGCGATCGGGCCATCCGGTCCATCAACATCGACGGTGTTGGAATGGCCGCCGGCCCACCGTTCCTTCTCATAGACCACCACATTGTGACGGGACGACAGGAGCCAGGCCGCCGACAGGCCGGATATGCCGGAGCCGATAACGGCGATCCGCCGGCGGAGGGCAGTCGATGCGAGCAACTGGTTGGCGTCGACGTGGAGGTTCATAGGGTGAGACTTCTTGTTATAGGCGACAGAAACTCTTACGGGCTTAGGCTCGCTTCGGATCACTCAAAAAAGGCAGCGAGCGGGTGATCCGATTGACGAGTGAGGTCGTAAAAGCGTCATGCAGCCGGCCGTTTCGCCCATTCTGGAAGTATGGCACCATCGCTCCGCGCCAATCCGCGCCCGAGGCGGCACGTCGGCCTGGGGCGGCCGCGCCAGGAAGATGAATGTGACGAAAGCGGCAAGCCAAGCCTCGGCGGAAACGCTCAACGCGTGCATTCGATCCGTGGCGGCGTCGCAGGACCGCGCAGCTTTCGAAGTGCTTTTCCGTCATTTCGCGCCGCGCGTGAAGTCTTACCTCCTGACGTCGGACGGTGGCGCTGCGGCTGCCGAAGAACTGATGCAGGAGACCATGGTTACGGTCTGGCGTAAGGCGGGCCAGTTCGATTCATCCAAGGCGTCGGCGTCGACCTGGGTGTTCACCATTGCCCGAAATCTCCGGATCGATGCCTACCGACGGGAGCGCCGGCCCGAACTCGATCCGAACGACCCGGCGCTAGTGCCCGCCGCCGATCCCCAACCGGATCGGGTGGTGGAAGGCCAGCAGGCGGCGGACAAAATCAAAGTGGCGATGGCCGATCTGTCGCCGGCTGAGCAGGCGATTCTACGTCTGGCCTATTTCGAGGACAAGCCGCAAAGCGTCATAGCCAAGCAGCTTGGTATTCCCCTCGGGACCGTGAAGTCGCGGCTGAGGCTTGCCTTTGGCAAGTTGAGGGCAGCGCTTGCCCCCAGTCTTGGAGACGTGAAGTGAGTATGCGTCATCATATTAGTGACGATCTGCTGTTGAGTTACGAAGCCGGAAGCCTGTCGGAGGGCTGGAGCCTGGCAGTGGCCACACATTTGGCGCTATGCCCCGAAAGTCGCGAGCGCGCCCGGGCGGCGGCCGCTGTCGGTGGCGCGCTGCTCGAAGAGATCGACGCGGCTCCCGTTGACGAGAGTTCGCTCGATGCGGTTATGGACCGGATCGATGCGTCGCCTGTACAAGCCGACTCTCAGCAAGGCGGCCTCGGCGGAAGCGGCCAGCGACATAGCGGCCGGGAGCCGATCCTGCCGGAGCCGCTGCGCAGTTATGTCGGTGGGGATGTCGATACGATCCGCTGGCGTCGGCTCGGGACGAAGGCAAAGCACCTGCCCATCAAGACCGGGGACAGGGAGACCAGCGTTCGCTTGCTTCGGATCCCCGGCGGGGAGCCGGTGCCGCATCATGGCCACCGCGGCACCGAACTGACCCTGGTGCTGAGCGGGACGCTGGTCGATGGCGACGAAATCTTCGCCCGCGGCGATATCGAACAGGCTGACGAGTCGGTCGAACATCAGCCGTCGGCAGGGCCGGGCGAGGATTGCATCTGCCTCGCGGTGACCGACGCGCCGCTTCGGTTCCGCGGGATGATGGCACGGCTAGCGCAGCCGTTCCTGCGAATTTAGCGCCGGGCTTCAGAGCCCTCCACAGTTCCAGACCAGTTGCCGGTTCCACGCGCCGGACAGGGAGACGATTGTGCTGCAATACGGTATCGCCTACCTCGCCACCGCCGTAGTTTTCCTGGCCATCGACTTTGTCTGGCTGAACGTGATGTCACCGGCCTTCTACCGACCGCGGCTGGGCGATTTGCTGGCGACCAACCCCAACCTAACCGTCGCGGCGCTGTTCTATCTTTTCTACGCCGTTGGCGTCGTCGTCTTAGTGGTGATGCCGGCCGCTGCAGCGCGCTCGTGGCTGATGGCGGCGGGCTTTGGGGCGTTGTTCGGCTTCGTCGCCTACGGGACTTACGATTTCACCAATCTCGCCACGATCCGCAACTGGCCGGTGATCGTCACCGTCGTCGATGTCATCTGGGGAACCGCATTGACCGCAGTGTCAGCGACCGCCGGCTACTTCGCGGTCAGAGCAGTTTCGAGCGGATGACTGTCACATCTTCGTGACCGTTAGCCGGCTGAATGATCCGATCCGCGGCCGTGTCCGTACCCGTCTTGTCACCCAGAGAGCCTGATCCTGGAATCAGGGAGAAACCCAAAGGAGAGACGGGTATGACCTTCAAGCATTCGATCATCGGCGCCGCCGCGGCGCTCCTCATGACAACTGGTATCGCGTCGGCAAACAATGTCGTCGAGACGGCTCAGGCCGCCGGCAGCTTCAACACGCTGCTTGCCGCCGCGCAGGCTGCCGGTCTGGCCGATACGCTGGCGACCACCGACAACATCACTGTCTTTGCGCCGACCGACGAGGCGTTCGCCAAGCTGCCGGACGGCACGGTCGAGAGTCTTCTGGAGCCGGAGAACAAGGATCAGCTGGTCGCGATCCTGACCTATCACGTGCTCGGCCGAGAACTTGAGTCGAACATGCTTCCCGGTCGGACGATTCATGTGAAGCCGCTCAACACCGATGCGCGCATGCTGCAGGTCACCAAGTCGATGGATGGTGTGACTGTCAACGACGCAAATGTTGTACAGGCCGACATCGAGACCGACAACGGCGTGATCCACGTTATCGATACGGTTCTCATCCCCCAGCCGAGGGGCTGAGGCGCTACGCCGACGAGCGGAGGTCCCACGATCCGCTCGCCGGCGTCGCTTGATCCGCACCATCCCCTCGTCTCGCCTGACCAGGCGTCATCAAAGAGCGAGCGGACATGACCGTTAACCTGGCATCTTTTCCACCCGGCGGGCTCGCTGTCGTCTTCGGTGCTTCCGGCGCCGTCGGTGGTGCCGTTCGCAGACGGTTCAGCGAATCCGGCGCGTTCGCCGACGTCGTCGGACTATCTCGCAGCGACGGTGTCGATCTGACATCGGAACCGAGCATCGCTGACGCTGTGGCGCGGCTCGCTGCCAGCGACTTGCCGATCCGCCTGGCATTCGACGCCACCGGCTTTCTCCACGACGATCGGTTCATGCCCGAGAAGGGCTGGCGCGATCTGGACCCAGCCCGTCTCACCGAGGCGTTCGCGATCAACGCCATCGGTCCGGCGCTGGTGATGAAGCATGTTCTGCCGCTGCTGCCGCGCCAGGGAAAGTCCGTGTTCGCGACCCTGTCGGCCAAGGTCGGCAGCATCGGCGATAACCAGCTCGGCGGCTGGCACAGCTATCGGGCCTCTAAGGCCGCGCTCAACCAGTTCGTGCGTACCGCGGCGATCGAGCTCGCGCGCAAGCGGCCGGACGCTGTCTGCGTCGCGCTCCATCCGGGCACCGTCGACAGCCGTCTGTCGGCGCCGTTCAGCAAGGCCGGGCTCGATGTCCGAGCGCCTGAGGTCGCGGCAGGAGATCTCCTCGCCGTGATCGACGGACTCACCGCCGTGGATACCGGCGGCTTCTTCGACTATCGCGGAAACCGCCTGCCGTGGTGAAGACTTTGCGGTTGATCCTCGGCGACCAGCTCAGTCGCGACATCAGTTCGCTCGCCGATATCGATCCGGCCACCGACGTGGTGCTGATGGTCGAGGTGGCGGAGGAGACGACCTACGTCCCGCATCACAAGCAGAAGCTGGTGCTGGTACTGTCGGCGATGCGGCACCTCGCGGCCGCGCTGGCGGAGCAGGGGATCACCGTCGACTACGTCCGGCTCGACGATGGTGGCAACACGGGATCGTTTTCCGGCGAGCTGGCGCGGGCGATCGATCGCCATCGACCCGAGCGGATCGTCGTCTGCGAACCCGGAGAATGGCGCGTGCTGGCGATGATGCGCCGCTGGGAGGACGACCTCGGTGTTCCGGTCGATATCCGCGACGACACCCGGTTCTTCGCCGACCGTGCACGGTTTCGGCGTTGGGCCGCCGGCCGCAGAACGTTTCGGATGGAGCACTTCTACCGGGCTATGCGGCGCGAGACCGGGCTGCTGATGGACGGCGGTGAGCCGATCGGCGGGCGCTGGAACTACGACGCCGAAAACCGCAAACGGCTGCCAGCCGATGTCGCTATCCCGGAGCGGCGGCGTTTCCCCGCCGACGCAATCACCCGCGACGTCATGGCGCTTATTGCCGAGCGCTTCGCCGACTATTTCGGCGACCTCGACTCATTCGCATGGCCGGTCACCCGCGAAGACGCGCTGGCGGCACTGGACGACTTTATCGAAACCGCGCTCCCGCGCTTCGGCGACTATCAGGATGCGATGAAGGCCGGGGCGCCGTTCCTGCATCATGCGCTGCTGTCGCCGGCGCTGAACATTGGGCTGCTCAATCCACGCGAGGTGTGTGCCCGTGCCGTGGCCGCCTTCGGTACCGGCCAAGTGCCGCTCAACGCGGCTGAGGGGTTCATTCGCCAAATCCTCGGCTGGCGCGAATATGTGCGCGGCATCTATTGGCTCACGATGCCGGGTTATGCCGAGACCAATGCGCTCGATGCCCGAAGGCCGTTGCCGGCGCTTTACTGGAACGGCGAGACGCCGATGCGCTGCATGGCCGAGGTGATCGGCAGTACCCGGGAATTCGCTTACTCGCACCACATCCAGCGGCTGATGGTGACCGGCAACTTCGCGCTGCTCGCCGGGATTCGCCCGAAGGAGATCGCCGAATGGTATCTCGCGGTCTACGCGGACGCCTTCGACTGGGTCGAGCTCCCCAACACCCACGGCATGGCGATGTTCGCCGATGGTGGCCTGCTGGCGTCGAAGCCATATGCCGCGTCGGGCGCTTACATCAACCGGATGTCAGACTTCTGCGGCGACTGCGCCTACGACGTGAAGAAGAAGGCGGGCGTGGACGCCTGTCCGTTCAACGCCATGTACTGGGCGTTCCTGATCCGCAACGCGGACAAGCTCGCCGCGAATCCACGGATGGCGATGCCGTACCGGGCGCTTGCCGGCTGGTCGACGGAGCGAAAGACAGGGATCGTCGCTGAGGCGAACGCATTTCTCGACAGCCTGGGCTGAGGAAACCGGCGCGGACGACGCGGCTCACCCCGGGTGTTTGCGCTGCAGGATGATCTCGTGGTCTCGCTTGTCGCGGGCGTCGAGAAACGCCCAACCGAAGAAGCGGCCCTTCAACATCCACGACAGGCCGAAGGCCCACAGCGCCAACGCTTCGAACCAGAAGGTCAGGTTCAGGGTTTCCCAGTTGGCAAAGCCGAGCGGGCCACTCAGGGCGATCGCCGCCATCGAGAACAGGATGATGATTCCGGAAGCGATGTAGAGGCGATTGCGGGTGCGCTTGGTCGCGGTCAGCGTGCCGTCGGCGTTGCGCTGGTCAGCGGTCACCCGGGTGAAGACGAAGAACGAGTAATAGGCCAAAAAAGCAAATAGCAACGCCGCAGCGACGAAATGCATGGTATTGGCGCCCTCGAAGAGCTGAAACAACATCCGGGCATCATCGGGCTGCCAAACACCAAAGTAAGGTTCGGTCTCTATCGGCCCAAAATCCGCTAGCGCTCGGCCGGAAAACGCTTCCACTTCGCAGCCGCGACCGGCAGTCGGAAAGACCGCCACGCCGTAGGCGCAGAACCCGGCCAACGTCGCCAGCAGGCTCTCGCGGGGGTTTTCGCCGCGATAGGCGATCATGAAGGTGCCGATAAAGACCAAAGCGCCGACGAAGACATCGCCCCAGAACTGGGCGTAATAGAAATGGCTGATCGAATCGTAGAAACAGGCGCCGAGCGCTGCGCCGCGATCGCCTAGAAGACCGGCAACGATGAGGACGATCGGAAGCCCGAGGGCGATCACGCCGACGAGAACGGCAAGCTTGCGCTGATCGACGCGAACCTGCGCGTCGGTAGTGTAGGCATATGTCGGATCCGGCTGATACCGGTCCCGTCCCATGTCGAACAGCGCAGCCACAGACCCGTCGCCCTGTGTGTGGTGGCCGAGGCCGAACCATACCACCAATAACGCCGCGATTGTAGCGTTCAGGCGGGTAGTGCCGGGCGTCAGGCGCGCTGCCGCGCCGGGCTAAGCAACGCGCCGCGCCGCGCCCTGCCAGTCACGGGTCGGGACACTTTTTCGGGCGAGCCGTTGCTTCGCGTCATCGATGGCGCCGGCGAATTGCGGCAGCCATTCGGCCTGGGCCACGAGCATCTCGTCGACCATCTGCCACACCTCGTCCGGCGAACAGACGGCGCCGACCAGCGGATCGTGGAGGACGGCGAGTTTGAGCAATTCGACGTCACCGGTCATCGCGGCGTGGACCGCCATGCGCTGGACGTTGATCGACGAAATGCAGGTCGCGGCGCAGGCCTCCGGCAAGGTGATCCCGGCGACCATGTTGAGGCCGAAGCGGTCGACATAGCCGGGTGTCTCGACGATCGCGTCCTCGGGCAGGTTGGTGATCAGGCCGGTGTTGCGAACGTTGAAGTGACCACGATAGGGCCGGCCGGTTTCCAGGGCTTCCAAGATATGGCTGGCATGTTCATTGGAGCGCTTCGACGGATCGAGTGGTGTGTCGGCCTCGTCCAGAAGCTTGGGGAAGTCGGTCTCGAACCAGCGGTTTCGTTCGGTGCAGTGGCGCAGATACCCGCCGGTCTCGCCATGGATCCAATTGGACATGTCGACCCAGCCAGCGATCTCCTCGGGCCGCTTGCGATACCAGGGGAGATATTCGGACAGATGGCCGTTGCTCTCGGTCGAGTAGTAGCCGAACCGCTTCAGCACATCGATGCGGACCTTCTCCTGTTCCGAATACACCGGATGTCGCTCGAACGCGGCGACGAGTTCATCCCGCCCGATCTTGCGGCCACGGACCTGGACATCGATGAACCAAGTCTGGTGGTTGATGCCGGAACAAATGAACTCAAGTTCGCCGGGCGCGGTGGCGCCGAGGGCCTCGGCGATCTGCTGACCGCCGTGCTGGACGCCGTGACAGAGACCGATGGTGTCGACCTTGCCGTGCTCGAGGGCGACCCAGGTGTTCATCGCCATCGGGTTGGCATAGTTGAGGAAGCGGGCCCCGTCTTCGGCGACCTCGCGGATGTCGCGGCAGAAGTCGAGGATGACCGGGATGTTGCGCTGGCCATAAAGGATGCCACCGGCACAGATGGTATCGCCGACGCACTGGTCGACCCCGTACTTCAGAGGGATTTCGATGTCGTGCTTGTAAGCCTCGAGCCCACCGATGCGGGTGCAGTTGATGACGTAGCGTGCGCCGTCCAGCGCCTGGCGCCGGTCGGTGGTGGCGGTGATCCGGGTCGGCAGTTTGGAGGCGGCGATGAGCCGCTCGAGAATCTGCCGGATCATCGTCAGGTTATGCTCGTTAATGTCGGTGAGCGCGAATTCGACCTCGGCGAATTCGGGGACGCTGAGGATGTCGGCCACCAGCTTGCGGGTGAAGCCGACACTGCCGGCGCCGATGATGGCGATCTTGAAATCGGTCATGAAGGGTCTCCGTTGCAGCCCGGTGGTCGCCGGAGCGTATCCCGCGCGGGTGAAATTGACTCACGATGGGAACGACATGCGGTTAGTATGACCGCAGGCGTTTGGCCCACCAGAGGGTATTTGTGCTTGTATGGGTAATTCTGTGCTCGATCGCTTGGCGGCGTATGCGTCGACGATGAAGGTGATATCGCTGCCGCGGGCGCACCATCGGCTGCACACGATGCCGACCAGCGCCGGGTATGAGATTCGAGAGGACGAGCCGTATGACTGTCACGGGCGCCGACGCGGTCAGACGCCGTTCGCGGTGCTGCAACACACGGTGTCCGGCACCGGCAACCTGACCTTCGAGCGCCGTCGCCATCGTCTCGGCGCCGGCGACACCATGCTGGTGATCGTGCCCCACGACCATCGGTACTGGCTCGAACCCGGCGACCGCTGGGCGTACTTTTGGATCGCGCTGAGCGGCCGCGAGGCCATCCGCATCTGCCGGGCGATCCAGGCGACGGCCGGGCCGGTCCTGCGGCTTAACCCCGACTGTATCGAAGCGATGGCATCGGCGTGCCTCCGACTGGTCGAAGGTAGCGGCGAGACGCCCGGCGCCGCCTCGGCGATCGCCTATGAGGCGACAGCAGTCGTGTATGACGCGGTGTTCGGGCCACAGTCGATCATCGGCGCCGAAGCTGAAGGCGACGCCGTTGGTCGGGTCGTCGCCTTCATTCACGAAAACCTCGGCGGGTCGCTCGGCGTCGATCATCTCGCGGCGGTCGCCGGACTCAGCCGCGCCCACTTCTCGCGGGTGTTCGCCGCAAGCGAAGGGCTGCCGCCGGCCGAATATGTGATTCAGGCGCGCATGCATTACGCCGCCCGGCTACTGACCGGCCATGCGGTCATGCCGGTGAAGGAGATCGCACCGCTGTGCGGCTTTGCCGATCCCAACTACTTCGCCAAGGTCTTCCGTCGCTTCTTCGGTGCGAGCCCGAGCGAATTCCGAACCACCGGCCTCTACCTGCATGCGAGCCTCGACTCGGCATCGCTTCCGCGGCGAGAGGACCGAGTCCATCCAAGGAGTCCCAGCCCATGATCACGCCTATTCGCCACCTGGTAATCGTCGGCGGTGGCACCGCCGGGTGGCTTGCCGCCCTGATGCTGGCGCGGACCGCCAAGGACAACCGGGCCGACGTGAAGATCACGGTCGTGGAGTCGAGCAAGATCCCGACCATCGGTGTGGGCGAGGGGACCACCGCCGTGTTCAAGACGGTGCTCGATCATCTCGGCATCAACGAAGCCGACTTTCTGCGCGAGACGCGCGGCACGATCAAGTACGGCATCCGCCACAAGGATTGGCGACGGGTCGGCGTCACCTATGACGGGCCGATTGACGATCCGCATGCGCTGGTTGAGGGGGCAGGAACGTCGGAGTTCCTCAACATCTTCTCGGTCGCCGCCGGCCGTCCAGTGTCGCGACTCCATCTCTTCGACCGGCTCATAAAGGCTGACCTTAGCCCCTACGGCCGCGACGACAATGGTCGGCTCGCGCCGGTCGGGCCGTTTCAGTACGCCTATCACATCGACGCGGCAGCCGTCGGCCGCTATCTGCGTGCGCAGGCGAAGGGAATCGAGATCGTCGATGCCACGGTGGCGGGCGTTGAGAAAAATGCCGAGACCGGTTTCATTGAAGCGCTGGTTTTCGACGAAGGAACAAGGCTCTCCGGCGACTTCTTCATCGATTGTACCGGCTTTCGCCGGCAGCTGATCGGCAAGGAAATGGACGGAGGCTGGGTGTCCTATGCCGACGAGCTGCCGGTCAATCGGGCGATGCCGTTCTGGCTCGATCACGAACCCGATGCCGAGATCCAGACCACCACCATGGCCTGGGCGCAAAAGGCTGGCTGGATGTGGCAGATCCCGACCCAGGATCGTCTCGGCTGCGGTTATGTCTACTCCGACCGGTTCCTCGAGCCGGACGAGGCCAAGGCCGAGATCGAAGCCGCCCTCGGCCGCACGATCGAACCGCGGGCCGACATCAAGATGTCGGTCGGCCGGGTGGCGCGGCCGTGGGTCAAGAATTGCCTGGCGCTGGGGCTGTCGGCCGGGTTCCTCGAACCGCTGGAGGCGACGTCGATCCACGGCACGGTGGTGCAATTGCTGGTGCTGGCGGAGGATTATTTCAAGCCCGATTTTGCGCCAAGCACGGACGCCGCCGAGGATTACAGCCAGCGGGTCGGGCGGCAGATCGACGACTTCCGGACCTTCATCAACGTGCACTACGTGACCGAGCGGGACGATACGCCGTTCTGGCGGCACGTGCGGGAGGCCTGCATCCATCCGGAGGCCAGGGAACGCCTTGACTCGTGGCGGACCAGGATGCCGACCGGGGACGATTTCGAGACCTATCTGTCCGGCTTTCCGCACATTGAGGCGCAGCTCTACTACCCGGTGCTCGACGGCCTCGGCCTGCTCGATCAGGCGATCGCCAGGCGGTCGACGGGGTCATCGACACGCCAGCGACAGGCCCGCGACATCGCTGACGGGATGGAGCGACAGTTCGCGACGGCCGCCCGTCGCGCGATCGGCCATCGTGAGTTTCTTGAGCGACTTTAGAGCAAGGCGCCTGCATTCCGGCATATAAAAAAAGGGATTGTATATTTAAAAAAACGACGTATTGTGACTCACAAGGCTGGCGGAGATCGGCTGGTACAAACGTTTGGGAGAACCGAGGATGGGCGTCGCCCTCAAAGGGCTTGCGTGGGATCACCGTCGCTGTTGGGGACCGCTCGACGCCGGCGTCGGCGACTACCTCGCCAATCATCCCGAAATCGACTCCATCACCTGGGACCGCCGCAGTCTCTACGAGTTCGGCGAAGGGCGCCTCGATCTCGCGGTGCAGGACTACGACCTCGTCATTTATGATCATCCGTTCGTCGGCGAGATCGCCCGCGATGGGCTGATGCTTCCGTTCGACCCCTATCTCAGCGCAGCGGACGCCCGCGCCTACGAGGCGGACTCGGTAGGTGCTTCGTGGCGGTCGTATCAGGCCGAAGGGAAACAATGGGGGCTGCCGATCGACGCGGCGGCACAAGTGGCCGCGTACCGGCCTGACCTGCTCAGGACATACACCGATCGTCCACCGCGCACTCACGACGAGGTGCTTGATCTCGGCCGTAACGTCCGGGCCGACAATCGCTGGCTCGTTTTGCCACTCGTTCCGACCGATGCGATCTGCCTCATCCTCACCGGCGCGGCGATGGCCGGGAAGCCGGTGCGACTAGCCGATGGCGTCGGGCTCGACAGTGAAGTCGCCGAGGCGGTCGTCGACCGGTTCCGGGCGATCGCGGCGCTATCCCACCCGGACTCGTGGTCGTTGAATCCGATCAGCTGCTGCGAGCACATGATCCGGAACGACGACGTGGTCTACACGCCGTTCGCGTTCGGTTACGTCAACTACACCTCAAGGACCGAGACTCCTCACCTTCTATTCGCCGATATTCCCTCGACACCACCGGTCGGTGCCTTGCTCGGCGGCGCCGGTGTCGGAGTGAGCGCGTTCTCGAAGAACCCCGACGCGGCGGCGGCCTACGCGCTGCATCTGTTCGACCCGGAGGTCCAGCGCGGCGTGTATGTTCGCGAGGGCGGGCAGCCAGGTTCGCTCTCCGCTTGGACCGACCCTGAAGCCAACCGCCTGACCAGGGATTTCTTCGCCGACACGCTAGCGACGCTGCAGGGGGCTTACCTCCGCGACACCATGCCCGGGTTCATTCCGGCGTTTCGGGAAGGGACCCACAAAGCCGTCGCGGCGATCAGAGGCGATCTGTCCGCTCGGGAACTGGTCGACTGGTTCAACGCGGCCGCCGACCGACTCGGTCCGGTGTCGCTCGATCGGAGCGTCGCATGAGCGAGGACGTCCGCACGCTGGAAACCGAGGCCCCACCGACCGCCGAGGCGTCGCCGTCGCGTCCGGCCTATCGCGTTCCGGCCGCCGAGAAAGCGCTCGACATCCTCGAGTTCATGGCGGGCCGCCCGGAAGGGGTGACCCAAACGGAGATCTCGGCCGGCCTCGGACGTTCGATCCACGAGATCTACCGGGTCATCCAGCTCCTGGAACGGCGCGGCTATCTTGTTCGGGCGCAACGCTCCGATCGTTACCGCTTGTCGCTAAAGCTGTTTGAGCTCGCTCACCAGCATCCACCGGTCAACCAACTGGTCGATGTGGCGTTGCCGGTGATGCGGTCACTGGCGGCCGATTCCGATCAGAGCTGCCACCTCGCGGTCCTCAACGGTACGCAGATCCTCATCGTTCTCCAGGCGGATTCGCCGTTGCCGATGCGGTATTCGGTGGCGATCGGCTCGCAATTCCCGATTCTTGAAACGAGTTCCGGCGCGGTTCTGCTCGCCTGCATGCCGGAAGCTTCGCGCGATCACATGACCGAACTGCTGATTGCGGCGGACTCAGCGATTGACGGGGACGCTTTGCGCGAGCGCCTCGCGGCGATCGACCTCAACGGTTTCGAGATGCGCACGTCGCTTGCCGTCGATGGCTGCATCAACATTTCGCTGCCGATCCGCGACCATCTCGGCACCGCGGTGGCGGCGCTCACTGTTCCGTTTCTGCCGCAGACGCGCGCGCGTATGGACCACGAAGCGGTCCTGCGCTGTGCTCAGACTGCGGCACTCGAAATCTCGCGCGCCCTAGGTGCTCCAGACCACGCTGGCAAACCCGCCGGCGACAACAAAGAGCGGCCGCACAAACCATAGTCGGCGCGAGACAACCGGGAGGTAGGTAAATGGGTAAGTCGATCCTGAAACTGATGGTCGCCGGCACCGCGCTCGCGACAATCATGGCCGCGTCGGCCCAGGCCGAGGACGGACCGAAGACCATCGGCTACGTGGTCAACTACGCCACGCACGAATGGTATCAGAACGTTATCAAAGGAATGCAGGACCGGGCCGAGCAGCTCGGCATGACGCTGGAAGTCAAGGACGCCAATCTGGACGTTGCCAAGCAGGTCTCGGCGGCAGAAGACTTCATGTCCCAGGGAGTCGACGTGCTGATCCTGACGCCCGTTAACGAGGAGGGCGTCGTGCCGCTGCTGCGCCGCGCCAAGGCAGAGGGTATGCCGGTGGTGCTGGAAGGCAACCCCGTCAGGGGCATGACCACCATGGTCGCGATCTGCGACTACGACACCGGTTATCACGCCGGGGTCGAAGCCGGGAAGTACGCCAAGGAGAACTTCGGCGGCGTTGCCAAGGTGATGAATGTCGGCCTACCGCTGCTCTCCGCCACTGTGCTCCGCTCCGAGGGCTTCATGGACGGTATCCGTACCCAGATCGCGGACGCTGAACTGGTCCACGATCTCGATGGCGGCGGCAATCCCGATCGGGCGCTGGAAGTCTCGACCGCCGCGCTCGCCCAGAACGACGACGTCAACATCATCTACGGAATCAACGACTCGTCGTCGCTTGGCGGTCTCCAGGCGTGGAAGGCGGCCGGCAAGTCACAGGACAATCTGCTGGTGGTTGGTACCGGTGGCGAAGGTCTTGCCTTCATCAACGCGATGGAGAACGAGCCTTCGTATCAGATCGAAGCGGCGATGTTCCCGGAGAAGGTCGGCTTCACCACCATCGATGCGGCGGTGTCGGTTTACAACGGCGACGAGGTGCCAGAGCATATCGTCAGCCCGACCTCGCCGATGATCGGCGAGGAGTGGGCGACCTACTACCAGTACGACGGTGACAGCCGTGCGATCATCTGGGATGCGGTCAACGCCATTCAGCCGCCGGATGCCTGCATGAAGACGGCGGCGGACCTGAAAGGGTAAGTCGGCTACACTCATCGCGCCCGGGACCGCTGACGGTTCCGGGCGACGATGCGGAGCGTCGAACGTCCGATGGTCAGCGAAGTCTCTGCGCCGGAACGATCACCCAACGTCATCGGTGCGCTGGCGAGCAAGGGACCGATCGTCCTGATCGTCGCGCTGGCGGTTATCTGCCTGGCGATCTCGCTGGCCGAACCGCAGTTCTATTCCGCTGCCAACATCATCGCCATTCTGCGCCAGTCGGCGATGGTGCTGATCGTCGCGTGTGGCATGACTATGCTGCTGATCACGGCCGAGGTCGACCTGTCGGTCGGCGCGTCGATCGCGTTCGTCGGCTGCGTCGCCATGGACGTGATGAACAACACCGACAGCGTGTTTCTCGGCGCCCTTGCCGGTATCGCCTTCGGCGGTGCCGTCGGTTTGTTCAACGGCCTGGTGGTGACCAAGCTCCGGGTCAATTCGCTGATCGCCACCATCGGGACGATGATGATCCTGCAGGGTGGGGTGTTCCTCTATACCCGCGAGGCGGTGCAGAACCGCCACCACATCCCCTCCTTTGTCGATATCGGCGCCGGGTATGTGGGGCCGGTGCCGATCCCGGTCATCGTCGCCGCTATCGTGTTCGCCGCCTCCTATCTGGTGCTGCGGCACACCACGCTCGGTCGTTATCTCTACGCCTCCGGCGCCAACGAGAAGGCGGCGCGGCTCTCGGGTCTGCGGACCCAGCGGCTCAAGCTGTTCGCCTTCGTGCTCACCGGACTACTGGTCGGCGTCGCCGGGTTGATCCTGGTATCGCTGATGAATGCCGGCCAGCCCACCGCCGGCCGCGGGTTCGAACTGGTGGTGATCGCGGCGGTGATCCTCGGCGGCACCAGCCTGTCCGGCGGGCGGGGGACGTTGATGGGTACACTGCTCGGCGTACTGGTTCTCAAGGTTATCGATAACGGCATCATCGTTCTGCAATGGAACCAGGACCTCCAGATGATCGTGCCCGGCGTGGTGCTGATCCTGGCGATCTACTTCGATGTGCTGCGGAGGAAGGCCGATGCCAGCTGACACCGCCCTCGCGCCTGCACAGGTCGAAGTCGAGGATACCGCCGCCCTCGACATGGTCGGCATCTCCAAGCGGTTTCCCGGCGTCGTCGCCCTCGATGGGGTGAGCTTTCATCTCGAAGCCGGCAAGGTCCATGCCCTGATGGGCGAGAACGGTGCCGGCAAGTCCACGCTGATCAAGATCCTCGCCGGTGTCTACGAGAAGGATGCCGGCACCATTCGTATCCGTGGCCGCGACGCGGAGATCGCCCACCCGAGCGATGCGATCCGGCAGGGCATCAAGGTCGTGTTCCAGGAGATCGCGCTGATCCCCGAGTTCACAGTGGCGGAGAACATTTTCCTCGAAGCCTATCCGACCGGGGCGATCGGATCGATCGACTGGCGCGCCATCCGCCGCGATGCCAAGGCGCTGTTCGAGCGGCTCGGCTTCGACGTCGATCCCAAGGCGCGCACGGGCACGCTGCCGATTAGCCAGCAGCAGATGGTGGAGATCGCCCGGGCGCTGGCGCACGAAGCGCAGATCGTGGTGATGGACGAGCCGACATCATCGCTGACACCCAACGAGGTCGAGCTGCTGTTCGCGGTCATCCGTCGGCTGACCGAGATGGGCATCGCAGTGGTCTATGTCAGCCACAAGCTCGACGAGGTGTTCGCGATCGCCGACACCGTCACCGTCCTACGCGATGGTCGGCATATCTCCACCAAGCCGATCGGCGAGCACACCAACGATACGCTGATCGAGGACATGATCGGGCGGCGGATCGAAAATCTGTTTCCGCGCCACCGCGGCCATGCCACCGCGGACATCGCACTCTCGGTGAAGGGGTTGTCGACCGAAAAATTGCAGGACATCTCGTTCGATGCCCAGGCCGGCGAGATCCTCGGCTTCTTCGGGCTAATGGGCGCGGGGCGGACCGAACTCGCCAAGGCGATCGTCGGATTCGATCCGATCAACGCGGGCACGATCGAGATCGGCGGCAAGCGGCTCTCGCCGCATGACACCCGTGCGGCCGTCACCCTCGGCATCGGGCTTCTCACCGAGGACCGCAAGGGCGAGGGGTTGATGCTCGAGTTGCCGGTGATCACCAATCTCTCGATTGCTTCGCTGGCCGACTTCGCCCGGCTTGGCTTTGTCGACGAGACCAAGGAACGGGCCGCGGGTCAGAGCTACGTCGACCGCTTTCGTATCCGCACCCCGAGCCTCAATCAGGAAGTCAAGAACCTCTCCGGCGGCAATCAGCAGAAGGTGATGCTCGCACGCTGGCTGATGCGGGGCCTGCGTGTGATCGTCGTCGACGAGCCGACCCGCGGCATCGATGTCGGCGCCAAGACCGAAATCTTCACACTGCTCGATCAACTCGCCGCCGACGGGCACACAGTGGTGATGATGACGTCGGAGATGCCCGAGCTGCTCGGACTGAGTGACCGGATCATGGTGATGGCGGAGGGGCGGATCACCGCGACCTTCGCGCGCGACGCGGCAACCCAGGAGACAATTCTCGATGCCGCAATCGCCTAGCCTTGCCGCCGGCCGGGCGCGGCCGGTCACTGACCTCTACGCGGCGCTGTCGCGGCAGAGCGAGATCGCGCTTGTCGTTTTGCTGATCGTATTGATCCTGTTTTTTTCGATCGCGACCGAGCACTTCGGCACCCTGCGCAACCTGACCAACGTACTTGGCCAAGCGTCGCTGATGATGATCGCCGGGATCGGGGTGGCGATCGTCTTCATGTCCGGCGAGGTGGATATTTCGGTCGGCTCGCTCCAGGCGGCGGTGGCGATCCCGCTTATCGTTTTGATGAATGAGACCGGGTCGTTGGCCATTGGTTTAGCCGGCGCGCTCTGTCTTGGGCTGATCGTCGGGGCGATAAACGGCTACCTCTCCGCCTATGTCGGCATCAACTCGCTGATTGTGACGCTCGGGATGCTGTTCATTCTGCGGGGCTGCGTTTACCTCTACACCGGCAAGACGGCGATCCCCGACGACGTCTATCTCGACTCGTTCTTCGCGATTGGCAACGAGCGGTTCCTCGGAGTCATCCCGTATCCGGCGCTGATCGCGTTCGGACTGCTGGCGCTGTTCATGTATGTGATGCGCTACCGACCGTTCGGACGGAAGGTCTACGCGGTCGGCGGCAACGCCGAGGTGGCGCGGCTCGCCGGACATAATGTGCGGGCGATCAAGTTCACCTGTTTCATCATCTCCGGCGTTCTCGGTACCGTCTCCGGTATCCTGCTCGCGTCACGGCTCGGCTCGGCAGTCCATCTCTCCGGGCTTGGTTTCGAGTTCCAGGTGGTCGCCGCGGTGGTGCTCGGGGGCGTCAGTCTCTCCGGCGGGGTCGGGTCGTTGTTCGGCGTCGCACTCGGCGTGCTGATCCTGTCATATCTGTCGAACGGGCTGGGGATGCTGAACCTGCCGACGGAATGGCAACTGGTGATCACCGGCTCGATCATCATCGTCGCGGTCGCCTTCGACGAATTGAAGCGGCGTCGGGCTGGATAGGGGAGGAGGTTATGGGTCGACTGGACGGGAAGGTCGCGGTCATCACCGGCGCGGCCGATGGTATCGGTCATGCCATCGCCGAGGGCATGGCACGCGAGGGCGCCCGGCTGTTCATCGGCGACATCAACGACGCCAAGGGCGAGGCCTTTGCCGAGGCGCTACGGGGCGAGGGGCATGAGGTCACATACATCCATTGTGATGTCGCCGAAGAGGCCGACATCGCCAACCTGATCAACACGGCGATCGCCGACACCGACCGCCTCGACGTTCTGGTCAACAATGCAGCGATCGCGATTGGCGGATTTCCGATCCATGAGATGACCAACGAGCAATGGCACCGGCTGATGGCGGTGAACCTGACAAGCGTGTTCCGGGGCTGCAAATACGCGCTGCCGCAGATGATCAAACAGAAGAGCGGATCGATCATCAACATGGCTTCGGCCCAGGGGCATATCGGCCTCGATGGCTGGACGGCTTACGCTGGCGCCAAGGGCGCCATCCTATCGATGACCCGCCAGATGGCGGTCGAGTTCGGCCCCGACAACGTTCGCGTCAACTCCATCTCGCCGGGGACGATCAGCACGCCGATGAACGAGAAGGTAGTCGAGGAGCTCGGCGACCATCTGACCCGTGCCTGGGTCAAGATGCATCCGATCGGCCGGATCGGTTTGCCGCAAGAGGTGGCGGAAGCTGCGATCTATCTCGCAAGCGATGCGGCAGGATTTACGACAGGCATCGATCTCAAGGTTGACGGCGGATTGACCGGCGCGCCGCGTTACGTGCCCGATCTGGTTTAGGTGAATTCAAGGGAGAGCCGACATGGACGGTGGTCTCGATATGAACAAGGCTCTGCAAGGGGTCACGGTGCTCGACTTTTCTCACCTGCTGCAGGGGCCGTTCGCGACTCAACTCCTCGGCGATCTTGGTGCCAACATCGTCAAGATCGAACGGGCCGGGCCGGGCGACCTGTTCCGGTCGATGACGTTCTTTGCCAAGTGGGTCGGTGGGTCGGAGAGCCCTAACTTCCTCGCCTGGAATCGCAACAAGCGTTCGATCGCGCTCAACCTCAAGAGCCCCAAAGTCCACGATCTGGTGATGGAGATGGCTAAGAAGGCCGACGTGGTCGTTCAGAACTTCCGGCCAGGCGTCCTCGACCGCCTCGGCTACGGCTACGAGGACTTCAAGTCGGTCAATCCGGGGATCATCTACTGTTCGGGGTCCGGCTACGGCGAGGATGGTCCGTATGTCGACCGGCCGGGGCAGGACATGCTTCTCCAGGGATTGACGGGGCTCGCATCGAATACCGGGCGCAATGACCAGCCGCCGGTGCCGACCGGCGCCGGCATGGCCGACCAGATCGGCGCGATGAACATGGTCTACGGCATCCTCGCCGCGCTGTACTGGCGGGAGAAGACCGGCAAGGGTCAAAAGATCGAGGTGAACCTGCTCGCCGGAATGCTCGCTCATCTGGCGCAGGAATATGTCGCTGTCCTCAACCTCGGTGAAGACCTCGAGCGGCCAATGTCCGGCATCGGCCATCCGGGTATGCAGGCGCCGTTCGGAATCTACGAGACCAAGGACGGCTACGTGTCGATCGCCATGAGCCCGTTCAAGACGCTTTACGAGGTGCTCGAGGCGCCTGAACTCGCGGTCTATGACGACCTCGAAACCCTCTACGACAAACGCGACGAGGTCTGGGAGCACGTCAACAAGGAGACCAAGAAGTTTGGCACGGCCGAGTTGCTCGATCGGCTGCTCGCCGTCGACGTATGGTGCGCCGAGGTTAAGGACATCCGCAAGGCGGCCGAGGACCCTCAAGTCCAACACATGGGTTTGATCACCAGCTACGATCATCCGAGAGGCGGGACGGTCAAGGTGGTTGGGCCGGCGATCCGGATGAGCGAGACGCCGCCCGCGATCGACCGGCCGGCACCGATGATCGGTGAGCACGGTCGCGAGATTCTCGCCGAGTTCGGTATCCCAAAGTCGGAGATCGATGATCTGGTCGCTGCCGGCGACATGACGATCGAGACCTGAGATGGGGTCAGACAACGATCTCCAGACGCTGTCGGTCGAGCATCGCGGGCCGGTGGCGATCGTCACCTTCCGCCGCGGCGACCAACTGAACGCAATCAATACCGTCATGCAGGCGGAAATCACCGAAGCGCTCAGTCGGCTCGGGACGGACGCCGACACGCGCGTGATCATCGTCACCGGCGAGGGGCGGGGCTTCATGGCCGGCGCGGATATCAAGGAATACGCCGCCCAGAGCGACGATGACTTCGCCGGTTTCCAGGCACGCGGCGGGGGGATGTATGCCGCGATCGAGGATAACCCGAAGCCGGTCATCGCCGCCGTCAACGGATTTGCGCTCGGTGGCGGTTTCGAGCTGGTGCTCTGCTGTGACATCGTCGTGGCGGTCGCCGAGGCCAAGATGGGGCTGCCCGAGATCAAGCTCGGTCTGATCCCGGGCGGCGGCGGCACCCAGCGTGCCGTCCGCATCCTGGGTCTGAACCGGGCGAAGTACCTGACCATGACTGGCGCCATGCTGCCGGCGGCCGATTTTGCCGGCTACGGGCTCGTCCAGGAGACGACGACGCCGGAAGAGTTGATGCCGCGAGCCCTGGCGATCGCCGAGGAGATCGCCAGCGGCGAACCGGAAGCCATTCGTCACCTCAAGCGATTGACAGCGTCAGCGACAGTCGCGGCGTTGGAGGATGGTCTGGCGGCGGAGCGCGATGCGGTCTGTGCGCTGTACCGGACCGACCAGGCCAAGGCCAAAGTGCAAGCCTTCGCCGAGAAGAGTGCGGCACGCGAAGCGCGAGGACGCTGACCGATGGCTGAGGGGACCAGCGATGACTTTCGGGGCCTCGGCTGGGCGCATGGTTGCCTGACTGTTCAGCGCCTCGGGGCCATGCTGGCGCCGGTGACGTTTCTTCTGCCCGGGGGGCGACAGGTGAGCCCGATGCATATCGCGCCATGGGCAGACGAACCGGGTGGCGGCGACTTGCCGGGTATTCTGCGTCGTTTGCGCGGCGAGTGGCCGTGCGTTCCCTTCGGCTACACGGTTCCGGCTGATGGCTTCACGCCGGAGTGGGCCGCGCAGATCAAGCCAGGTGCGCCGGACGAGGCGCCGCATGGTCATGCTTCGAACGCAGAGTGGGAGTGGACGGAGGTTGGGCCGACCGAAATTCGGCTCGGGCTCGACTATCCGGGCTCGAGCCTCGTCGCCCGGGTTGAGCGAACGGTGACGCCCGATCCCGACGCGCCGGCGATCGATCTGACTTTCCAGATCGCGGTACGGGAAGACTGTCGTTTGCCGATCGGGCTCCACCCGGTGTTCCGCCTGCCGTCGGCGGTCGGTGGGGCGCGGCTGGAACCCGGTGCGTTTTCGGATGGTCACACCTATCCCGGCACGGTCGAGCCGGAGGCGCCCTTGTTCGCACGGGATCGCGAATTCGATTCATTGACCGCCGTGCCGGGTCGGGATGGTGGGGCGATCGACGCTTCGCTCTTGCCGCTCGAAGCGGACACAGAGGAACTGCTCCAGCTCGACGGGATCGACGGGACGGCAGCTTTGGCCAACGAGGCGGAGGGCTACCGGGTTCGGCTTTCCTGGCAGAAGGAACACTTCCCGAGCCTGCTGCTCTGGTACAGCAACCGCGGCCGCCAGATGGCGCCGTGGAACGGCCGACATGTGGCGATCGGCGTCGAACCGATCTGCTCGCCGTTCGGGCTCGGTCCGGCAACCGCGCTGAGCGATAACCCGATCGCCCGATCCGGCGTCGCGACGGCAATCGCCATCCGTAAGGACGATCCGCTCGTCACCCGCTATCGGATCGCCGTCGAGCCGCTGTGATGGCGGCGGCTCCGGTCCACGAAAGCCTGGTCAAGCCGAACCGGCCGATCTTCACCGATGTCGCCGGGCTGGCGGCGATGGTCGACGATGGCGATATGTTTGGCATCGGCGGGCATCACTTCGCCCGGCTGCCGATCGCCCAACTCCTGGCGTTAGCAGATCGCGGCGTTCGGGATCTGCATTACACTTCCTGGGCCGGCGGGTTGTCGCTGGAGGTATTGCTTGACGCCGATGCCGTCGCGTCGATCGACATCTGCTTCTCCAGCCTCGACATCTTCGGGCTGGCACCGCGGTTTCGGGCCGCGGCCGAGTCCGGATCGATGCCGGTACGCGACTGGACGGCGCTGGCTATGATCCAGGCGCTGAAGGCGGCCGAGCAAAACCTGCCGGCCTTGCCCTTCGCGGTTCCCGCTGGCTCCGACATGATGGACCGGATTCCTTGTGCAGTGGTCGAGCATGAGACGCGGACCAGCGAGGCGGTCGGCACCATCCCGCCGCTGCGGCTCGACACGGTTCTCCTCCATGCACCGCGGGCGGACGAACACGGCAACGTTCAGACCATCGGCGCGCTGGCGCTCGATTGGGCGATGGTCAGTGCCGCCCGCAAGGTGCTGGTGACGGTCGAGGAAATTGTGCCGCCCGGCACGCTGGCCAAGGACGGGCGCCAAACGGTCCTGACCCGCAATCGGGTGAGCGCCATCGCGCAAGCCGAAGGCGGTGCCTGGCCCTGCTCGTGTCTGCCATTCTACGTGACTGACTATGCGGCACTGCGCGATTTTGTTGAGGCAGACGCACCGTTGGCACAGTCGCGTCGGCTGCCGCCGGGCGGGGTGCCGGATCACCTGCGGACGGCGGCGCGGATTCCGGCTTCAGTCGCAGCGAGTGGCCTGCCGGTGACCCCAAGCGCGACTCCGGATGCGCCGCCGACTGTCGATGAGATGATGGCCTGGCGGCTTGCTGCGGAACTCGACAATGACAGCTTCGCCAGCGCCGGGGCGGTGTCGCCGCTCGCCAATGTCGCCTACCGCCTCGCCAAGGCGACCCACGCGCCAGACATGATCATTGCGACAATGACCTGCGGTCACGTCGACATCGATCCGAGCCCGATGACCCTCAGCCTGATCGAGCCGTTCGACGCCGAGACGGCGGTCACCCATGCCGGCGGTGACGACACCTATGCGACCTACTATCAGGCCGGTGCCGTCACCCACGAGATCGTCGGCGCCGGGCAGGTGGACCGGCGCGGTCAGGTCAACACCATCGCCATCCGCAAGAAAGATGGCGGCACGATCCGCCTGCCGGGACAGGGCGGCATGGCCGACGTCGCCAATATGGATGCGAACTTCATCGTCTACGTGACGCGGCACAATCCGCTGTCCCTGGTCGAGACGGTCGATGTCGTCAGTTCCGCACGTGGCTATGTCGGCGATGCGGAACGGCAGGCACGGGGCCTGCGGCCCGGTGCGGTCAAGCTCTTCACCAATCTTTGCGTCTTCGAACTCGATCTCGAAACGCGGGAACTGGCGGTCGTCGAGATCATGCCCGAAGTGACGCGTGAAGCGATCGCCGATGCCACCGGCTTTGTGGTCCGGTTCAGCAAGGACTGCCGTGAGGTGGGCGCCATTCCTGCCGACGACCTGCGCGTCCTGCGTGAGCAAATCGATCCGCTTGGGTTGCGGCGGCTCGAATTTGTCGGTGCCCGCGACCGCGGCGCGCTGCTCGACGAAATCATCAGCCGCGACCGGGACCTCATCACCGCGCTCGCGGTGCAAACGGAACGGGAGGACGCCACAGCATGACACCGATCCTCGACATCGCCGCAGCACGCGTGTTCTTCGACGGTATCTTCTCGACGCCGCGAGTCGCGCATCCTGAAGGGGTCGCGGTGCACGCTGACGGCGCGATCTGGTGCGGCACCGAAACCGGAGACCTGTTGCGGATCGAAGCCGACGGCTCGGCCGTATCACTGATGGGGACCACCGACGGCTTTCTGCTTGGCATCACCTTTGATAGTGCCGGCAATTGCTTCGCCTGCGACCTGAAGCACAAGGCGATTTTTCGGCGCGACGGCACGACCGGCCACATGACCCGCTTTGCCGACGCCGGCATAGAGATACCCAACTACGCGGTGGTCGACGAAGCACGCGGGCACCTCTACGTGTCAGACAGCGCCGGCAACCCTGGCGTCGGTGTCTATCGTTACGATCTCGCCACCGGCGAAGGCGGTGTCTGGTGCGACGGGCCGATGACGTTCGCTAACGGCATGGCGATGGCGCCCGATGCCCGCGGCCTCTACGTGGTCGAGAGTTTCGCGCCGGGGGTTGCGTTCGTGCCGATCGAAGCCGACGGATCGGCCGGGGCGATCACGCGACCAATCACCGGAGTCGAAAGCGTCCCGGATGGTCTCGCCTTTGCCGCGGACGGGACCCTCTATATTTCGTGCTACGAGCCGAGCCGCATCTACCGGTTGCGGCCGAGCGGGACGCCTGAGTTGTTGATCGAAGATCCGCACGCGACGACCCTAGCGCATCCGACCAACATCGCGCTCAAGGGCGAAAAAATGTACACGGCCAACCTCGGCCGCTGGCATATCACTGAGATCGATCTGGCGAAATCGTGATCGGGTGATCCGCGCTGAAACCGGCCCGGCAGGCGCCGATGCCTTGAAATCGGCCCATAGGACAACCGATATCCCAATCCAGTGAAGGCGTTAGCGCCTTTGGGACGGACTCACTGAGAAAGGGACATGGCGTTGTTGAGATTGAGCGTTTTGTCGGGTGCCGTCGGTGGCTTGGCCTTGATGGCGGTTACGGCTGCCAGCAGCCCCAGTGTCGCGGCCCAATGCTGTGTCGAGCGGCCGGCGTCGACGTCGTTGAATACCGAAGTGATCGCCTCCGGCCTCGATGGACCCTGGGGGATGGCGTTTCTGCCCGACGGGTCGATCCTGGTGACCGAACTCCCCGGCAATATCCGACGCATCGTCGACGGTGTGGTGTCGGCACCGTTTGCCGGCGTTCCGGAGGTCGGCTATGTGGGCCAGGGCGGGCTGCTCGACATCGCCCTCGATCCCGACTTCGCCGAGACCCAGACGATTTTCTTCTCCTACGCTCAGCCGTCGGATCGGGGCCGGTCGTACGGTACCGCCGTCGCCCGGGCCCGGATCGACCTCGATGCAGGACGTCTGGAGGACGTGCAGACGATCTTCACGTCGAATGAAGAAAGCTCCGGCGGGCGCCATTTCGGCTCGCGCATCCGCTTCGCGCCCGACAAGACACTGTTCGTCACCATCGGCGATCGCGGCACCCAGATGCGGGCGCAGGACCCGTTCGACCATGCCGGTTCTGTCGTTCGCATTAACCGCGACGGCTCGATCCCGGCCAATAATCCCTTTGCCGACGGACGCGATGCGTTACCGGAAATCTGGTCGATCGGGCACCGTAATGCCCAAGGCGCGGCGATCCATCCGGAGACCGGAGAGCTATGGACCCTGTCGCACGGCGCCCGCGGCGGCGACGAGGTCAACCAGCCGGAGGCCGGCCTCAACTACGGCTGGCCGCTGATCTCCTATGGCCGCAACTATTCTGGCTTTGGATTCGCCCAAGGCAGCGAAGCGGAAGGCCTCGAGCAGCCGATTTACTATTGGGACCCGTCGATCGCGCCATCAGGGTTCGACTTTTACAGCCACCCGGCGCCGCTCATTCCGGACTGGCAGGGGTCGCTGCTGGCTGGTGCCCTGCGCGAACAGTTGCTTTCGCGACTGATCCTCGATGGCGATACGGTGGTCGCCGAGGAGCAGTACTTCGTCGGCACCTTCGGTCGCATCCGCGATGTGCGGACCGGCCCCGACGGCGCCGTCTGGCTCCTCACCGATGGCGGCGAGCTGATCCGGGTAACGCAGGCGGTCAGTTAGCGGACACGGACAATCGGGTCGGTCACCGTCGCCAGCGGCGGGCGCGGGCTCGAACTGACGCGGAGGAGTCCCGCCCGGCGGTTTCCAAAGCGTCCTCGGCCTGCCTGGAAAGCTTTGGGCTCCGCGATGCGAGGTGTTGGAGCGCGTCCATCGACCATGCCCGCAAAAAAGGCCGGTCGCTCCGGAGCAACGGTGTCAGCCAGGCGGCGAACAAATCTGCGAGGCGCGCCGGTATCTCCATGTACTGCAAGGATTGGCAGATATGGAGCTGGGCCTGCCACGACGTCACCGCATCAAGATGAGCGACAAGGTCTTCCGTCTGCGACGGCGTGAGCCGAACGCCGTCCTCGAGGCAGTTCTTGATCAGCCACGTCGAGCCGTCGGAGATCTGCGGGTTCTTTGCGGAGGCCAGCCGAACGACTTCGGATACGAACGTTGGTTCGCCGCCAAACTTGGCGCGAATCTCCGACAAGATCGTGGTTGCCTTGCCATCGAAGCGGGCAAGTGCCTCCTCAATCGTGCTCATCGGTGCGATCTCAAACTTACCTAGCGAGAGACGAACCGCCCGGAGCGTGCGCCGGTATGGGCGCCGGCCTGCCAGCCGATCTTGCCGTTGACAAAGACGCGGTCGATACCATGGGCCGGCCGGGTCGGTTCCTCGAACGTCGCCCGGTCGATGATCTCGTCGGCGTCAAACAGGACAAGGTCGGCATAAGCGCCTTCGCGGACGACACCGCGGTCGGTCAGGCCGAAGCGCGACGCCGACAGGCCGGTCATCTTGTAGACGGCGTCCTCCAGCGAGAACAGGCCTTCCTCGCGGCAGAACTTGCCGAGGACGCGCGGGAAAGTCCCCCACAGCCGCGGATGCGGATGGCTGTCATGGGGCAGTCCGTCGGAGCCAATCATCGTCGGCGGGTAGGCGAGGATGCGCCGGACGTCGGCTTCGTCCATCTGGAAGTAGATACCGCCCGCGGGGGAAAGCCGACGCGCCGCGTCCTGCTGGGAGCAGCGCCATTCGGCGGCGATGTCGGCCAAATCGCGGCCGGACATCTCAGGGTACGAGATCGACCACGACACCAGGGTGCGCACTTCGGGATCGATCCAGTCCGGGTCGAGCACGGTCGAGCCGGCAGCGTAGGGATAGGCATCGAGGCCGACACGCTGTTTGGCGCGGGTTGCCTCGATCAGCGGCAGCGTCTCCCGGCTCCGGCCCCAGTTCCGCGGGCCGGCGCATTTATGGTGGGAGATGACGATCGGCACGTCGGCCTTGTTGGCCGTTTCGAATGACTCGTGCAGTGAGTCGAGGACATGATCGTGCTCGTCGCGCATGTGGGTGACGTAGACGCCGCCCTTGTCGGCGAGCAGTTCGGCCAGCGCTACGACCTCCTCCATGTCGGCGGCGGCGTTGGTCTTGTAATAGAGGCCGGTGCTGAAGCCGATGGCGCCGTCGTCGAGGCAAGCGGCGAGGCGCTCCCGCATGCGGTCGAGTTCGGCCGTATTAGCCTTCTTCCCGATGTCGTCCATAGCACCGATCCTCAGTGTGCTGTGACCGATCAGCATGGCGATGTTGATGCTCGGCGCTGCCGCCTCGACCGCGGCAGCATAGTCGCGGAGCCGCTCGAAGCGGAACGTTCCCGGATCGGCGTTGGCGATCAGCGTAAGCGGCGGCGGTGGGTTGTCGAGTTGCCCCGGCGCGATGCTAATGCCGCAGTTGCCTGCAACGACGGTGGTTACGCCCTGGCTGAGCTTGGCGGACATGTCGGGCGACACGAGGACGGCGTTATCGTCGTGGGTGTGGACGTCGATGAAGCCTGGCGACACCGTGAGGCCGGTCGCATCGATGACAGTGGCGTCCTCGGTGGCGATTGCTCCGGGCTCGGCGATGGCGGCGATACGTTCGCCCTTCAGCAAGACGTCGGCCTTGCGTCGCGGCGCGCCTGTACCGTCGACAAGATCGCCCGAGCGGATCAGGATGGCGTTCGGCGTGTCGTTCATAGTCAGTCTCCCAACGGCTCCAGGACTTCGCCTTCGCGGAAGTTGAGGAGGTTGTACTTGATCCGCCGCAGCGTCTCCTGGGCATCGCCGCCGAGCTTGTAGGCGCAGCCAGTCGCGATGAGATCGACGACAACCATGAAGGCGTAGCGCGACGCCGACGGTTTCAGGATGTTGGAAATTTCGGGGATGTCGATGGTCACCGCGATGTCGGCTGCCTTGGCCAGTTCCGAGTCCGGCTTGGTGATGGCGACCACGCAGGCGTGATAGTCCTGCGCGAGACGCACGGCGCCGAGGATCTCCGGGATACGACCGGTCGCCGACAGGGCGATGACAACGTCATCGGCGCCAAGGGTGCACGCGATCATCCGCATCAGATAAACGTCGGAGTAGGCGGTCACGTCGACGCCATAGCGGAACAGTCGGTATTGCGTGTCCTGGGCTAGTGACGTCGAGCCTCCGCCGACGCCGAATACGATCACCCGACGGGCGTCGGCGATGACGTCGATCGCCTCGCGGATACGGTCGCTGTCGAGCTGCGTCTCGGCATGATCGAGCGCCGCCCGGGCGTGATGAAAGACCATGTCGGCGAAGGGGAGGTCGGCGTTCGGCGCTTCTGGCAAGCGCGGCGGTTCGCGCAAATACATCGACCCAACGATCAGGCTCTGGGCGAGCTTGAGCTTGAAGTCACGCACACCGTCGCAGCCCATGGCGCGGGAGAACCGGGTCACGGTTGGTTCACTGACCTTGGCCCGGCGGGCGAGGTCAGCGCTGCTGGCGCGCACCGCAAATTCGATGTCCGCCAAAACCGCATCAGCTACGCGCCGTTCCGATGGCCTGAGGTCGGGCTGAGCCTCCTTCAGCCGTGAAATGAGGTCGACCGCGTGCGCCTGTTCACTGGGCGACATTTGCGGGCGAGCGCTGTCTGTCTTTTCCAGAGACGAGCGTGGGGGTCGGGAGGCGGGCGCGGGATCGGTCACATCTCCTCCACGGTCAGGTTGCGGGTCATAACGATGTTGCCGGCGGTCAGGCCACAATCGACGGGCAGAACCGCGCCGGTGATCGCCGATGCGTCGTCGGAGGCGAGGAAAACGACCACCTTGGCGACTTCGTCCGGTTCAACGATCCGACCGAGCGGATACCAACTGGCAAGTTCAGTGAACACGGCCGGGTTCTTTTCCCGCCGCTCGTCCCAGATTGGGGTCCGCACGGTGCCCGGGCAGATGACATTGGCGCGGATGCCGTAGCGGCCATACTCGGCGGCCAGCGACTGGGTGAAATTGATCATACCCGCCTTGGCGGCGCTGTAAGCGGGATCGCCAAGCGCGGACAGCCCGTTGACGGAGGCGACGTTGACGATGATGCCGGTACCGGCGGCCTTCATGTCCGGGAGCACAGCGTGGGTGCAGTTGAAGGCACCGTTGAGATTGCCGGTGACGTCGTGGTGCCAGGTTTCCGGTGTTGTCTTCTCGATCGTCGTGCGGCTGGAGAAGCCGGCGTTGTTGACGAGAATATCGATCGGTCCGAGGACTTTCCGGAAGCCGTCGACCGCAGCCATCACTTGATCGGCATCCGCGATGTCGGCGACGGCGGGCGCGATCGCGACGCCCTCGGCCGCGAGCCGTTCGGCCAGTGTATTGACCGCATCCCTGACGTCGAGCGCTGCGATCTTCGCGCCACGCGAACCGAACTGATGCACGAGGGCGGATCCGATGCCGCCGGCGGCACCTGTGATCACCACCACCTTGTCGGCAAAGGCACTCATGGTTGGGACTCCAGCGCGGCGAGAGCGTCGCCGATCCAGTCAAGGCTGGCGGGGCGCAGGTGGCCGTAGTTGTAAAAGGCGAGGTCGGTGACACCGGCTTCGCTCAGCGCGGCGACTGCGTCGATAACTGCGCCGCGGCTGTCGAGGTCGGGATGCGAGGGCCGAAGGATGCCGCGGAGCTTGTCCGTGCCGCCGGTCCGGCGGGTGACGTCGAAGAGGTCGCCGCGGATGCGGTCGACGCTCGGCTCGTAAAAACAGGCATCGATACTGTCGGCGACGGATGTCAGCGCGGCGAGGTCGGTGCCTTCGTACCAAGCGCCGCCGGTCGGCCGCGCCACCGAGGGGATGACCGAAACCTCGATGTCCGACCGGACGGCGGCACGGATCTCCGCGACCAGCGCGGTGACGATGCCGCGGCGCCAGCGCAAGAATCGCCCGAGGTCCGGATCGGCGACAATATCGGCTAGCCAGAACGCGTCGGCCATGTCGTCGGTAAAGTCGATGTCGCTGACGAGATACGATTCGATCGCGGTCCGAACGCGATCGCGCAGCGCTTCAGCGTCGATGCCGTCGTCGTAAGCGCCGTCTCGACAGTTGTCGCAGAAGCAGAGGCCGAGCAGATCGTTCAGCCAGCGGTTCTGACGGGCGAGGGCGAATTCGTGGTGGTAGCCGTGGACGAAAGGGAGGAAGCCCGGCGTCTCCAAAACGATCCGCCGAACGCCGTATGACTCGGTGACGTCCGTGCATAACGCCAGGGCATATTCGTGGGCGGCGGGGGCGGCCGGGCAGAGACTGTAGACGTAACGGTCGCCGAAGGCGTTGGCGACCGTGACGTGCGGATAGGCCATGCCGATGCGGGTATTGTGCATCAGCACCAGCCAGGCGTTGCTATCGAGGTCGGTGTCGTCGCAGAGGCTGGCGAGCACGTCGGTTTCGGCCAGGAGCGAATTCTCGGCGGGCTTGATCTCGCCGTACCGGGCGGCATCGGTGCGGAAGTACACCGTGCCGTCCTCCGGGAAGTAGACCTTGCCGGTCTGGCCATGGGGGCGGAGGAATTTGCCGGCGTGATAGGCGGCGGCCATGGTAACCGTGTTGAGACCACGATCGCGGAAATCGGCCGTCGCCGAGCCGACGCCGGCCTCTGCGAGATCCCATGCGTAGGCGTAGATAGCATGCTCGGCCATCGACCAGCCGTCTCCTCCCCGGGTAGAGATCGTTGATGTTGGAAACTTACACGAAAAACCTTGCATGTCCAAAAGCCGACACCTTGGAATTCCGCCAAATCGTCTTGCAAATTGCATGAGCGTGGAAGATACTTACAGGACGCAAAAAGAAGAACGGCGCCGGCTGCGGCGACGCAAACCAGTGTCGAGAATCGTTGATGATCCGGCGGGCGAGGGAGATGTCGTTAGCGTGCGACCAACGGCCGTGAGACAGGCGATGCGAGGCAGCGGGCCGGGGATGTTCCGGGGCCGTCGCGTATGACCGCCGCCGCGAGGCCCAAGCTCGTCGTCGACAAGGCGACCAAGTACTACGAAACCCAATCCGGTCTGCTGCACGCGCTTGACGACTACTCCATGTCGATCGGCGATGGCGAGTTCGCATGCGTCGTCGGGCCGTCCGGCTGCGGCAAGACCACGTTGCTGTGGTCGATCGCCGGGCTCCATTCGCTGACCAGCGGCACGGTCACCCTCGACGGCCAGCCGATCACCGGGCCGAACGAACAGATCGGTATGGTGTTCCAGGAAGCGAACCTGCTGCCCTGGCGGAACCTCGCCCGCAACATCCAGCTACCGTTCGAGATCAAGGGCACCGAGCCGGACGAGGGGCGGATCGAGCAACTGCTCGATCGAGTCGGCCTATCGGGCTTCGGCAACAAGTTTCCGCGGGAACTGTCCGGCGGCATGCAGCAGCGGGCCGCGATCGTCCGCGCACTGTCGTTCAATCCGTCGGTGCTGCTGATGGACGAGCCGTTCGGGGCGCTTGACGCGTTCACCCGCGACGAGATGAACCTGCTGGTGGAGGAAATCTGGCTCGAGACCCAGAAGACCATCGTCTTCATCACCCACAATATCGCCGAAGCGGTTTTCCTGTCCGACCGGGTGTTCGTCATGGCGGCGCGCCCCGGTCGTCTCGCCAAGGTGTTCGACATTCCCTTTTCGCGGCCGCGGTCGCTCGACCTGATGGCGACCCGCGATGTCTTCGACCTGGTCAACGAGATCAAGTCCGAGATCGAGCACCGGCCGAGCGCCGCCACAACGTCGATGCGGCATCATTCGCCGGAGCCGAACAAGACGATGGAAGCCGCCGATGGTTGATCGCGAACTCGGAGACCGCATTCCCGAATTCGGCGACGCCAAGCCGGCCGGCGACCAGAGTATCGGCGTCACCAATCTGTCCGCCTTCCGGGGCCAGGGGCGGAAGTCGACGATCGAGGTGCTGGCGATCATCGCCGTCGCGGTGGTCATCGTCGGTGGTGCCGAGGTCCTGATCCGGGTGTTCGAGGTTCCGGCGTTCGTCCTGCCACCGCCGAGCGCCATCATCGTGGCGCTGGTGACCGATTTCCCGTTCATCGCCCCCCATCTCGGCCACACCCTGGTGGAGCTGTTCAGCGGCTACGCGATCGGCGCGTCGATCGGCCTCGTGCTCGCGGCGGTTATCACCCAGTTTCCCTTCGCCGAGAAGATCATCGCACCGTACATCCTGATGCTGGTGACCACGCCGATGCTGGCTCTGGTGCCGCTACTCATCCTCAATTTCGGCTTTGGCTACACGCCGCGGATCATCGCCGTCGCGCTGGCTTCGGGGCCAATGGTGATGATCAACGCCGCCACCGGTTTCCGCCGCGTCGATCTCGCCAAGATCGCGCTCGCCCGTTCGTTCGGGGCGAGCACCCTGCAGATCTTCCTGAAAATCCGAGTGCCGATGGCGATGCCAATGATCATCGTCGGGCTGATGATAGGCGCGATTTTCGGGCTCCTGACCGCGGTTGGTGCCGAGATGGTCGGCGGTGGTTTCGGTCTCGGCAACCGACTGACCACCTATTCGTCGACGATCCAGATGCCGCAGTTCTTCGCGGTCATCCTGATCCTGTCGACATTGGGCATCCTGATCTATGTGGCGTTTTTCCTGATCGGCAAGAAATGGGCGGGGTGGCAGTCGTGATCGTGCCGCGGCCGGCCGGTCTTGCTTCCCCGATGCGATGACTGAGCAAACAAAGGGAGTGGACATCATGAAACGTAAGAGCAGTGGCCGAATGACCGCGCCGGGGATGAACCGTCGCTACTTCCTACAGGTATCAGCCGCCGGGGCGGTGACCGCGACCGCGCTTGGCGGTTCGTCGTTCTTCCCGACGCCGGCGCGCGCCGAGGATTCGATCACCTGGATTTCGCCGCGCGGCACACTCGAGGTGCTCGACGACTACCCCTATTGGGTCGGCAAGGAAATGGGCTACTTCGGCGACCTCAACACAGTGATGGAAGCCGGCCCGTCCGACGGCACCGCGACCGTGAAGTTCGTCGCTCTCGGCCAGGCCGACATGGGCTTCCCGTCGCCGGGTGTGTTCTCGTTTGCGATCGAGAACGACATGGATCTCGTATCGGTGTTCAACATGGGTGCGGTCGATGTCTTCGACTTCGCGTTCCGCCCGGGCGAAGGCGTCAAAAGCCTGAAGGAGATGGAAGGCAAGACCATTCTCCTTGGCTCGGCAGCCTGGCAGGCGATCACCGATCCGATGCTCGCCGCCGCTGGCGCCGACATCAGCACCATCACCTATCTGGAAGGTGGCTGGCCGCAATGGGGAACTGTCCTCGCTACAGGCCAGGGGGATGCCGCGCTCGCCTGGGAAGGGCTCCGGGCCGACTGGCAGGGCAAGGGGCTTGAGTTCGAGTACCTCCTCGGCATGGATCATTCGAACTTCCCGGCCAACGTCTTCGTCGTTCGGCGGATCGACACCGAGGATCCGGACCGCAAGGCACTATTGGAAGAGTATCTACGCGGCTGGGCGATGGGCCTTGAGTTTGGTCACCAGAATCCGCGGGCCGCGGTCCAGGCGGTGTTCAACGCGTTCCCGATCGTCAAGAACAACCTCGGCACTGAGCTTGGCACCGAGTCGATGATGCAGCTTGCCGGCGTCTTCCGCGGTAACATGGAGGAACGCGAAGGCTGGGGCTGGCACGACATGGCCAAGTGGGAGCTGTTCTTCAACACGCTGAAGGAGATCGGCCAGACCACCAAGGACGTCAAGATCGACGAATTCATCACCAACGCATTCATCGGTCCGGCCAACGACTTCGACCACGCCAAGGTCAAGGCGGACGCCGACGCCTACGAGCTGCCTGAGGATATGGCCGCCGTCGACGTCGCTGCCATCCAGGCGCGGTTCTTCGACAACGCGATCCGCTGAGCGGTTGTCGAGCCGGCGGGGTTAGAGCTCCGCCGGCCACGCCACCGCGCCGGGCGGGAACATCTGCGGCCGTGCGCCATGAGGCGGTGCCGCGCTGAACTCAGGGAGACTATGCCATGGCCGATCCGGTCAGGATCCTCGTTGTTGGCGTCGGTAACATGGGCGTGTCGCACGCCGACGCCTATCACCGGCTCGACGGCTTCGAAATCGTCGGGCTGGTCAGCCGCAACATCAAGGAGCGGACCGACTTGCCGGAGGCGCTGGCCGGCTATCCGCGCTTCTCCGACTTCGGTGAAGCCATGGCGGCGACCAAGCCGGACGCCGTGTCGATCAATACGTGGCCGAACACGCACGCCGAGTACGCACTGAAGGCGCTCGACGCCAACTGCCACGTCTTTATGGAAAAGCCGATCGCCACCAATATCGAGGACGCAGAAGCGGTGGTCGCCAAGGCGCGAGAGAAGAACCGCAAGTTGGTGCTTGGCTATATCCTCAGGGTGCATCCCTCATGGGTGAGGTTCATCGAGGTCGGCAAGACGCTCGGCAAGCCGCTGGTGATGCGTCTCAACCTCAACCAGCAGAGCAGCGGCCCGGCGTGGATGTGGCACAAGAATCTGATCGACTCGCTGATCCCGATCGTCGACTGCGGGGTCCATTATGTCGACGTGATGTGCCAGCTCACCGGCGCACAGCCCGTACGTGTCCACGGCATTGGGGCGAGTCTCTGGAAGGAGGCCGCCAAGCAGAACTACGGTCACCTCCACGTCACCTTCGACGATGGCTCGGTCGGCTGGTACGAGGCGGGCTGGGGACCGATGATGTCGGAGGAGGCCTTCTTCGTGAAGGACGTGGTCGGGCCGAACGGTGCGGTCAGCATCGTCGCCAATCAGGCGGCGCGGGGCGACGACATCGACCTTTCCGACTCGGCCGACATCGACAAGCACACCAAGACCGACGCGATCCGCCTGCACCACGCGACCGTGGACCCGGAGACGAGAGAGTTCACCAAGCCCGACGAACTGATGAGTATGGCCGACGAGCCGGACCATCAGGCGCTCTGCGATCGCGAGCAACTGCACTTCCTCAAGGCGATCCGCGAGGATCTCGACCTGTCGGAGTCGATGGACGCGGCGGTCAACAGCCTCAGGATCGTGCTCGCGGCCGAGGAGAGCATCGAAAAGGGCGAAGCGATCCACCTGAAGTGACGCTGGCGCAGATCAACGTGCGGATCGAGGGCATCGACACCGCAGTCTACGACATGGCATGAGGGCGGTTCTCCGCCGAACCAGTCTGTCGAGTGTCAATCATGCAGTCTCTGCGCACGCTGATCGAGCAGAACCGTGCTGGCGCGCCGGTCGCGATCCCGTCGGTGTGCTCGGCCCATCCGGAGGTGCTGGTCGCATCACTGCTGCTGGCGAGATCGCTGGGTCGGCGCCTTCTGGTGGAGGCGACCAGCAACCAGGTCAATCAGTTCGGCGGTTACACCCGCATGGAACCGGCCGATTTCATCGCCTTTGTTCATCATCTCGCTGACGATCACGATGTCCCGCGCGAGATGATCGATTTCGGCGGCGATCACCTCGGGCCGCAGGCCTGGCGCGACGAACCGGCCGACATGGCGATGGCCAAGGCAGCCGATCTGGTTCGAGCCTATGTCACTGCCGGCTTCACCAAGATTCACCTCGACTGCTCTGAGGGCTGCGCCGGGGAGGCGGGCCAAGTTGGTGATGCGGTTGCCGCTGCGCGGGCGGCCGAATTGGCTGCGGTTTGCGAGGACGCGGCATTGGATGGGAGGGCGATCAGCTATGTGGTCGGCACCGAGGTGCCGTCACCCGGCGGTGTGCGCGCGGAGGAGGGCGATCACGACATTGCCCCGACCGATCCCGACGCAGCACGGGCGACAATTACCACCCACCGGGACGCGTTCACGGCGCGCGGATTGGAGGCAGCTTGGTCGCGGGTGGCGGGGCTGGTGGTCCAGCCCGGTCTCGAGTTCGGCGCGACCGAGGTGTTCCCATTTCCGATGGACTCGCCGAACCGGCTGTCGGCGGCGCTCGCCGACACACCGGGGCTTTGCTTCGAGGCGCATTCGACCGACTATCAGGCACCGGCGGTGTTTCCCGAGCTGGCGCGGCGCAACTTCGCCATCCTCAAGGTTGGCCCGGCGCTGACCTTTGCCTACCGGCAGGCGGTATATGCCCTCGCCGCGATCGATGGGTGGCTGCACCCGACGGCAGACGGACCGCATCTACCGGCGGTGATGGAGCGGCTGATGACCGCCGATCCGGGGTATTGGCAGAGGCACTACGCCGGTGATGGCGAGGCACTGCGGCTGCAGCGGCATTTCGCCTATGCGGACCGGATTCGCTACTACTGGGCACAGCCGGCCGCGCGGGAGGCGGTCACGGCGCTGATGGCGCGGCTCACCGGTCCGCGTCCATTACCGCCGCTTCTGGAGCAATACGTGGAGCCGGTGGTCCTCGATCGGGCTGATGGGCTGATCGGCGACCGGATTGGTTGGGCGCGGGCGATCGTGCTGGCGCAGGTGCAAGGAGCGCTAGCGCCGTATTTCTTCTTCTAGACGACGTCTTCGGTTGGTTTGCCTTCAAAGCCGCGGCGTCAAAAACGCCGTCGATCCACTGTCTACGGACGCCATCAGGACATGCGGCCAGTTATCATCGTCAGGCCGCTCCATGACGACCGCAATGTCGTTGAAGACAACTAAATCGCTCGGCTCGCTCGCCTCCTCGACCTGCAGCATCTCCTGCGAAGCGACCGAATGCGACAGTTCGTACAGGTATGACGCGACACTGAAACCATCGTAGACAATCATGCTATGAGGATAGCATGAAACGCCTGATTATCGTCGCCGGGCATCCGTCAGCGTAGGTACCGCATGTGGGGAAGGAGAATGGCCAAGCTCGTCAGGCTCGGATTCGCAGCCGTTATCCTGCTTTCCGGCACTCCGACACTCCACGCGATAGAGCTGTTCGGCTTCAGCTTTGATAGCGCCGCACCGTCCGACCCCCCGAATTACCTGTTCTGCCTGAATGCTGGTGTGACGTTCTATCTCTCAGACAGGGTTCACGAATACCGGTATTCGGCGAGTGTTCGCAACGGAAAGAGCTGTCGCCTTTCCTCACCTGTTGAAGCCCGCGTCATCCTGTTGTGGGACATGTACAACGGCTCCGATGTCAGAATTGCTGATGGTAAATCGTGCCGCAATGCGTCGTCCTGTGAAGTGCGCGTCGATCAGCAGGAAAAGCTAGGCCCAGCTTGCTTCAAGGCCAGCGCGCATGTGTCGGTTCCAGATGAGCCATCAGAGTATTATGTCATGAAGGCCGAGGTTTGCGGAGGTTAGCCGAGTCCAAACCGTGGACTCGCTAGTTGAAAGTCGTCGTCGCCAAGGCGCGCTCCGCCTTCTCCTCGGGCCAGATGGTGACATCGCTGAGCGGCAGGTCGGCCCCATCGATGTTGACGCCTTCGCCGGCGGCGTCAAGGGTGGCGGTGCCGACATTGTTGGTCACGGTGACCGAGCCCTCGAGCAGCAACACGCCGAAGCGGCCGTCGATGGGTCCGCCCCAGAAATCGGTGCCGCGAACGCCGATCAGCGCAGCCGGTGTCTCGATCTGGACGGTCGCGTCCGGCCGCTTGAAGGCGCCTGACACGAGCCGAAACGGACCAGTAGTCGAGACCAGGAGCTGATCCAATCCTTCGTCCGGCTGGTAGACGAAGGTGTCGATGACGATCCGCGCGCGCTCACCGAGCGTGAGCATGGTTCCGTCCGCTAACGTGATTTCCAGCTTGGCTGCGGCCGCGGTCGCGATCTCCTCGTTGAGGTGAACCGGCAACCCTACGTTCAGCGTTCGCTCGGTTCCCTCATGGAGGCCGACGCACTTGCCGCGTGCCCGACTGACAGCGCCGACTTCCGTTTTGGCGAGCGAGGCTGCCGGGAGAACAAGAAGGGCGATGGCTAAAATCAGACGCCAACCGTATCGCATGGGAACGGGTTCCTTATCGATGAACCGCCGGATGCCCGACGGGTGAAATCATGATGACGGAGCGCGGGACTCGACGCTCCACGAAACGATGCTCAGCCGCGAAGCGCTGCGACTTGAACACCGCCAGTGCGTGACAATGGCGGCAAAAGCGCGGCAGGGGTGGGCGTCGCGGTAGCTTGCCCCAACGCGCTACCGAATTCCGCTCCAAAACAGGTGCGCGCCAATCCGGGCGACCAGCGTCGCTGCTGGCGAGTTCTTGACCCAGCTCGGCTTGACGGACTTGGCGTGGTAGTGGAGCGCACCGGCCACGAGGCTTGGTATCCCACCGAGTAAGGCTCGCCGGGCAATGCCGAGAACCATGTCGAAGACCGGATTGTCGCCTGGCTTCAGCCTGGCGATGATCTTGCGATTCGGATCGTTGTCGTTCCAGCAGGAAAACTGTAGGCGCTGGAGGCAGACCTTGGAAACCGTGTTCGGGTAGCGCTTCGACATGACACGGTTGACGATGACATTGGCGACGGCCTCGATGCCTTCTTTCGGTTCGCCCCGCGCTTCGCCGTAGAGCGTGCGCGCCAGGGTCAGGATCTCCATATCGATGTCGGCGTCGGTGTCGGGGAGCGGAGCGGCAAACGCAGGCTTGTCCGCCACCGGCGCCTTCTTCCAGATATCGCCGAGGCCGAGCTTGGCGCCGGTCTCGGGTCCAACCTCGCCGTCGGAGACGATACCCTTCCGGTCTTGGAAGGCGCTGATCGCGGTGGCGGTAACCACGTCATAGATCCCGTTCACCTGAGCCTTGGCGAGCAGGCCGGCTTTGACCAGCCGTTTCTGGATCTTCTCGACGATCGGACTGTGGCCGGCCGGTGGGTCGAGGACTTTGAACAAGAGGAGGTCACTGCCGAGGCCTTCCGGCATGTCGTAGAGGACGCCGGGAATGAGAACGCCGGTGTTCCAACTGCGACCGAGCGCGGTGTGTTTGACGACACCGAACTGTTTGCCACGGGCCTCGTAGGTATCGCGGCCGTTGCCGAGCGAGATCGCTACATGTCCGTAAGGCGGAGGCTCTCGCCCCGGTGGATTGCGTAGCAGAATGGAACCGGGAACATGGAGCGCGTCACGCCAGCTGATCCGAACCCCATGCTCGCGGGCGTCCCGCTGCCAGTAGCCTGAGTAGGAGTTGTAGCGCTTGGCCGGGTCGGGGACGACCCCGTAGGGAATTCGATAGGCGCGAAAGGCGCAGTAAGACGCGTATTCGGCGCAATCGAACGGCCCCTGCCAATCGGGATCGTCGTAATCCGGTGTCGGCGTGAACCGGTACTTCTGACCGAGGTGTCGCTTGGCCACGCCGAGGATGGTCGCGCCGAGACGGTAGGCGATCGCAGGTGGTGGCGTCTCCGGCGACGGCTCGGCATGCGTAGGTCCTGGCTCGGGCTCCGGAACCGGTTCATGAACCGCGGGGGGTGCGAGGGTGATCTGCCGCTCGGTGAGCAATCGTTCGAACGCGACGCCCGGGGGGCTGTCCGGCGTCTTCCAGTCCTTGCCGGCGAGCCAGTGGACCAGGCCGCGGGTCAAAACGACGATGGTCTCGCCATAGGCTGCCGGATCGCCGCCAGCCACCAGCCGGTCGGCAAGTGTCTCGGCAATCACGATGGTGTTGCGGCGATCTGTTGAATAGGCACCGCGCGGGTCGCCACCGGCGATCGCTTCGACCGTCACCCAAGGATTGGTCCTGAGGGTCAGCGCCTTCGCAAGTTCCGCGTCCTTGCCACCGCACGACTCGAACAAGGCGCTCTTGAACGCGGGGTTCGCCTCGATGTCAGAATTGATCGATTCAAGCAGCGCGCCGAGCAGCGGATACTTTTCTTCCCGGTTGGCGGATATCCTCACGGACTGCCTCCCTTCTACCGAGCGTTTGGGACGTCGAAAATCCTCGCGAACAGCGGCACGATGTCGATCGGGCTGTGGGTAAGAATGACGACCTCCACGTCCGCCTCAGACGCGAAGCCGAACGCCTCCCGTTCCTCGTCCAGTAGATTGGCGAAGTTTCTCCGAAGGTAGGTGGCGATCGCCGATAGGGTCTCCTCGTCGGCGAGGCCGGTGCACGTGTTGGGGTCGCAGCTGAGCCCTTCGCCTTCGTCGCTGAGGAACGCTTGAACGTTGCGCACCACCGTGCTCGGCGTTTCAGGGGGCGCGAGTGGCGCGGCGCCCTGGTTCAATTGGAATACGCCAGGGAACCGACACTCCAGCACGGCCGGTCCCTCGCCGAGGAGAAGCTGCTCGCCGATCGCAACGGCGTGCGGGCCGATCTGACAGAAATAAGCGAACGCGTCGGGACACGCGGTATCGGTGCTGGTCCACGCGCCATCGTTGCAGGTGAAAAGGACCTGCTCGACCTGTCCGTCCTGAACCGCGGGTTGGCAGGCCGAGGCGCCGTGCGAGTACGTGGCGCCGCCGACCGAACAACTGTCCTGCGCCAGCGTATTCGAACCGCCGATCGTCAGTAGCGCCACCAATCCAATCGAAGCGCGCCGCATGATCGCCCCCCTCGAAACCATCAGCTTACGTCAGCGGGTCGGAAAATGCACATAGGCAACGACGCTTAGCGCCAAAGGGCGTCGTGATCGCGATGGACATCCCGCATGCCGTCTTCAAAGAAGCGGTCGTAGTATTCGTTCTCCAGAAGATGCACCTGGATCCAGATACCGGGCGCGTGAATGGCCTCGCAGTGGGCCGGGAAGCGACCGTGTGTCTCATAAATGTACTCGCAGATCGCGCGGGTGCACTCGATGACCTCGCCGCCATACTCGGCGGCTTCGTCGAGGTAGCGGTCGCCGTAGTCGTCCTTGTAGATGCGGCGGAAGAGGTCGGTGTCCTTGTAGATGCCGTCGGGCCCGAACTTGTCGGCGATCACTTCGTCGACCGCTTCGCTCATGGTGTCGTAGTACGGCGGGCACATACCCTTGATCAGGGTCTCGCCCTTGTGACGAAGGCCAACGGCGTGACTGCGCACGTGTTTCATCTGCCGGATCGGCAGCGTCGCCCAGCGGAAGAAGTCGAGGAACTTCCATGGCGGCGTCACGTGGTCGAAATCGAGAAGCTTGCCATAGGTGTCGCGGAACTTGGGATCCCCCATCAGCACCGGTGGCGATATCGCGCCGTGAATCCAAGCGCCGAGACCCATCGCTTCGGCCACCAGGAAGATGTTCTGGGTGAGTAGCGTCGCCTCGAGCTGGGTCCGCATCTGCTGGATGACGCCGAGGGGTATCTTGATGTCCGGATTGAGGAAGCCACTGTCGACCCACTTCTTGACGCCGGCGAGCCGGTAGAAATTGCGGTCGTCGACGATGGTCGGGCGTGCCTTACCGGGCTGGGTCAGCAGATACATCAGGCCGTTGATGTACTGGTGCGACAGATCGACGACCGGAAAGAGGATGGTCGTACCGGGAAGGTTGGATAGGAAGCGGTTGGAATCGAGATAGGCGGGAAAGTCGCGCATCCCCTCGGGTACGTCGATGCGGTGGTCGAGCAGCTGGACCTTGGACTCTTCGGCGCGGGCGATCAGGTTTTCCGGCGTCCATGCGTCAACGCCGCCTTCGGCCGACGGCAGGTGGCGCAGGAAGTAGGTTCCCTCATCGTTGATCAGGAAGAAGTAGGTGCCTTGCGCGTTGTCGGGACTGCCGGCGGTGCGGCCGTCCATGGTCAGGTTCGGCTTCGACATGATCGTCTCGCCGGTGTCCGGATCGGCGAAGGGCCGGTCCGGCATGGTCATGCCCGAGGCGCCGGTTGACGCAATGAGGATGGCTTCCTCGAGCGGCGAGAGTGGCTCGCGCGCGTTCTCCGAGACATAGCTCATCGACCCGGCGGTTACCGAGCTGCCGCGGCTGACCCGATGGGTTCGTCGCCCCCATAAGGTCTTCGCCAGGGGTTGTTGGAGGAAATCGGCGAGGCCTTCTGAATCGCTCATCGTCTGCTCCTCACAAGACCCGCTGCCAGGGCGCGAAGGCGGTGGCGTTGCGCGGGATGACCGAGGCGAGTTCGGGGCAGTGGCGCAGGATCAGGCTGGTCATGCCGTTGTTCTCGATCCAATCCATGCCGAACGGCGTGTAGATCTCCGGCTTGAAGTCGACGTTCAGGAAGCGGTCGCTCTGCAAGCGGCGCGACGCCATCAGGATGAAGATGCGAAACGCGGTGTCGCTGAAGCCGAAACCGGGTGGCGGCTGCTCGCCGAGGAGGCCGACCACCGTGTCGACCTTGTCGACGTCGCCATAGATTTCCTTGAGCAGCCGGTTGGTCTCCGGGTTGGCGGTCATTTCGTCGAAACTCTTGATCTCCGGCATGCGTAGCCCCCGGCGGAAACCGTTGTAGCGGGGTACACCGCGTTTGCGGGTCCGCATCAGATCGACCACCGCCAGATCGATGATCTCGCCTTCGCGTTCGAAGCGGCGCAGAGACTCCGGGAAATTGTGCAAGGTGATGGCGCCGGGATACGCCACGCCAAAGGAATAGAGCGCGTCGCAGAGGCCGGTATCGCGCATGGCGTCGTCGGCCATCTTGCCCTGGATCTGCAGGAAATTTTTGCGGCTGCGCTCGGCACCGGATGCGAAGTCGTAGAAGATGTAGTCATCGGGGAGCAGCGGATGCATCCGATAGACGGTCACGAACTCCTCGGTGAGGGAGTAGGGCGCCGTATGGTGATCCGGCTCCGTCATCGGAATGCCTTTCAGGGCATGAACATCGGTCAGCCAGATGCCGAGCCGGGTGAGCCAGTCGCGAGACGGCGGGCCGTACCAATTGGTCTTCATGCCAATGTCCAGCGCCTCGGTGCTGAGGATCGCCGGCGTCCATTCGACCGTGTGAATCTTGGCGATCAGCGCGGACACGATCAGCCGCGCCGTCTGATAGACCCGCTCGTCGCTCCAGGTCGGGTTGATCTTCCGGAGCTCGTCGCAGAGCAGATTGTGTTCGCGGGCGAACAGCGTGTGGAGCACGCTGAGACCCATCCACCAGCTCTCGTTGAAGCCGGTCAGCTCGAAACCGTGAATGCCGACCGGGAGAAACTTGTCCTCATCGAGCTTGAGCTTTGCGCCGTCGCGAAGCTTCAACGCATGCGCCTGGCTGGAGCCATAGACTTCCGAGCCGTCCCACCAGTGCGATGATGCGTTGGCGAAGAGACTCGGGTCATTCGGGTCGCGGGGGATATTGTCCGCGAAGCGCATCGCATCTTCTTCTTCGCCCGCGATCTCGTTGATCCAGCCCGGATGTCCGGGCGGCAGTTTGACCACCACGTCGTCCTCGCCGAGCTTGCGGCGCGCGTGGGCGACCCAGTCATGCACCTGAAACTGAATCCATGCTGCGGCCAGCACGTTGAGGATGGTCGCCGGGATGAACTGCTCGCGTTGCATTAGGCGATCGCTGACGGTCACCGCGTTCGGTTCGTCGACCGGCGTCTTGTCCTCATATGCCGGCATGTTGCGGCCGAAGGCGGCGCCGACCGCTCCCATCTTCGGGTCGCTCAGATCATTGAAGCTGCCGTCGTAACTGCGCTGGATTCGGTGCTCCGGGGCTATCTCTGGCGGCACCTCCCGCGCTTTCGGCGGTGCCTCGCGCGGCTCGGTGTCGATCAGGTTGTGCTGCCGCAAATCGTGACGGAGCGCGTCGAGATTGAGCAGGCTCGCCATCAACGGCAGGCGGTACCACGGCCAGCGGCGGTTGATAGCGCGGAAGCCGGCGCGGGCGCCACCGCCAAGGACGCGATTGCGTAAGGGCGGCGGATTCGGCTGCCATCGCCGTCTCTGCCGGTGGGCGATCGAGGCGTCGTAGGCCGCCTTGCGGGCGCGGTTGAGGTGTCCGAGCGGACGGAAGTCGTCGGTGGTGTTCCACGGGTTGAAGCCGAGCTGATCAATCTCCCGGCGCTCGGCGATGGCATCGACGTCCGAAAGATCGCGCTGCGGCAGGACGAGCGTGGCGATGGGGATGGCCGGGCTCTTCGCATCGCTCCATTCGACCGCTGTGTCCTCGATCGGTGTATCCTCCTCGTTGACATAACGCTGGATGCAGAACTCGAAGCGGACGTCGCCACCGGCCAGTCTGTTGGCCAGTTCCGTTTCGAGGAACGCCGGGCTGTCGGTTGGGTCCGCTGCATGGGCGGCGCCGGGAGCGGGGCGAAAGATAAAGCGTACGGCCTCGTCGCCCCAAGTCATCGCGCCGCGGCTCCAATAGGACTCCAGCGCGAGGCTGCGGGGGACGGATCGACCACCCAAGACATTGCGCAGCATGCGGATCGTCTCCGACGGCCCGAACTGGAACATCAGCTTCACCATCCCGCCCAGCCGTGAGACCGTGCCGCCGGCGAGCGCATGGGCGAAGTAGACGAATTGATGGGCGTCGCGGGCATGGGAAACGGGGAAGTTGGTGGCGAGCAGGTCATGCTGCTCGTCATCGGAGACCAGGACCCGCACGGCTAGGCCGCGGAAGTCTTTTTCGGTGTCGGGCAGGCGCACGGAGGCGGCGTTCGAGAACCGCACCAGCGCCGGGTATTGGGCCCCGGACTGGGCGAAACCGACGCGGAGGTCCTCGGGCAGATCGTCGTTGAAGACGAAGGTTGCGCCTTCGAATGCCGCGATCGAGCGGGCGTGGAAGGCGCGGTCGACGGCCTTAGCCTTCGCAGCTTTCTTCGACTTAAGCTGCGCCTCCATCATCAGCTTGGCGAGGTGGTCGAACTCCAGCCGTTCCTGTTCGTCCGAGCCTTTTGGTTTTTCAGTCCACGTCGCCATCGTCGCCCTCTCCCGCGGGAAGCTGTCAGTCGCCACCTCTGAACCGTGACGAGATGCGCTCGAACACGCCGGCGAGAACGCCCTCGGGGTTCGGGCTGTAATTGGGTAGCGCGAGCCGTGTGATCCGCGCGTCGATCAGAGTCGGCCGCCCCGAATCGAGGGCGGCCTGAAACGCGTCCTCAAAATCGCCGATGCGGTCGACGCTATAACCGTCCGCACCACACGCGCGGGCGTAAGCGACATAGTCCGGGTTGGGGAACTCTACGAGACCGGTCTTCAGGAATGCGGAGAGCTGGTAGAGCTTGATGAGCTTGAACTCGCCATCATTGAAAATCACCCAGACGACCGGGATGTTGTGCTCGACAGCGGTCATCAGTTCGAAGCCACTCATCAGGTACGAACCATCGCCGACGGCGGCGACCACGGGGCGATCCATGTCCTGGTATTTCACGCCGATCGCACCGCAGACGCCGATGCCCATGGGGCCATAGGTGCCGGGCTTACGGAAGTTCTGCCCGTCCTTGAGCTCAAGGTAGTAGCCGAGCCAGGCGAGATGAGCGCCAGCGTCAGCGAGCACGACGCCACGCGGCGGCAGCATCTTCGAAATCGCCTGGGACAGTTGGCCAGGATGCAGCTTGGGCGTGAACTTGATAACTCGCTGCTCATCGAAGTCCGGCGCGCGATAGGTCTTCGGTGGTATGCGACCAAGTACGGACATTGCGTCGGCGAGTCCGGATATGGCGAGGCGGGCATCGCCGATGATCGCCCGGTCGGCCTTGTAGACCTTGTCGATCTGGTTCGCGTCGACGTCAATGTGCACCAGCTTGCGGTTCTCAAACAAATCGTCGCGGAAATCGAAGGTGGCGTGCTGGGCGAAGCTGTTGCCGAGGCCAACGACGACGTCGGAATCGAGAAAGAGCTCCCAAGCGCTTTTGTGGCCACTGTCGGCAAACACACCGATCGCCAGTGGATGGCTCTCGTCGACGATTCCCTTGCCATCAAGGGTAGTGATCAGAGGGATCTGGTAGCGCTCGATAAAGTCGAGCACTTCTCGATTGGCGCGCGCCAGGATCGCGCCGAAGCCGACGAGAAGAACCACCTTCTTGCCATCGCGAACGGCGTCGATCAGGAAGGCGGCGGTGTCTGCGACACGATCCGGATCGGGGACGACCGGCCGTACGTTCAGCACCGGCGGCTCGAAGTCCTCGATCTTGATTGACGGATCGGTGATATCCTCGGCCACCGCGATGTGCACCGGGCCGTGCCGGCCGTCGAAGGCGATGTCGATGGCCTGCTGAAGCGTGTCAGCGACCTCGTCGATATCCTTGATCAGGAAGTTCGCCTTGGTCATCGCATCGAAGACCTTCTGGGAATCCGGTGTGCGATTCAGCCCCGAGGTCTCGTTCAGCCCGCCGCGGCCTGTCCACTCCATCGTCGAATAACCAGTAATCGCCAGCAGGGGGTAGGAATCGGTGAGGGCGACGCACACGCCGGAGATCAGGTTGAACGCGCCCGGTCCGGCGGTGGCGAAGCAGACGCCAAGCTTGTTGGAGAACATGGCATAGCCGCAGGCCATGAAGGCGGCGCCCTGTTCGTTCTTGGCAATGACGGGGCGGATTTTCTTCGAGTCGTCGAGCGCCAGCATCAGGCCGGCGGCATTTTCACCCGCCCCCCCGAATGCAGCATCAACGCCGACCGCTTCCAGGCCGGCCACGATCGCTTCATAGACACGCATCGCCGTCCTCCGTCCGTCGCCACTGACGGGCTCTGTGCGTGGTAAGTATCTATTTTATCTTGTATTTTGACTTTCGTTTGACCTAGAAAGGTACAGTAGGAATCGGGTTGACGCAAGGCAGCCAAAGCGTTTTGTGTTGGACCGACGTCAGTTGACAGGCGCGGCGATCACGAACCCCGGGACAGCGCCGCAGGCACATGCCGACCCGATCGGTTGCGGCGGCGAAATCCGGCACGAGTAGGTCGCGGTCTTGCAGAATCCACCGATCTGCTGCGTGTTCTGAACCGGCGTCATGAAAGTCTCAGGCGGTGGCGGCGGCACGGGAGTCGTGGTGACGCCAGTCATAACCACCAGGGATAGCGCTGTTGACATCATCGGATTTGTCGCTCCTGCGGTAGGCACCCGCTTGTGTTCCGATCGTTGGCGGGACAATAGCCTCCGAAGTTGAACGCCACCTGAACGCCATTTGTGAACCGGATCACTGCTGCGGCGCTTGTACCGCGCAGCCCTCCGACGTTTTCGAACTGATCGACGTGGCCAACTTCGCCTCGGTCACCCCCTCGCTGGTCCACAGGCGCAGGCGATCATCGCGGCTTGCTGAGAACGGCTTGCGGAAATAAGCGACGACGCCGCCCATATTGGGCATGATCTCGATCCGCTGGGCTTTGACGCTGCCGATGGTGACCGCCGTGTTCCGCCACAGCCGCTGGCCGACGATGAGCAGCGGGATTTCGTTGCAGGTCTGCTGGGCGGTCGAGTCGATCTCCGAGATCACCGGGCCACTGCGCGCCGAATCGACCAACAGGACATCAATCAGTTCCGGACGGTTCGGCAACCGGACCGTCAACTCGCGGCGGCCGTTGGTGAAGCTCGAATCGGCGGGCTCGGCGAGCACAATACTGCCGCTGCCCTCGATCCACTCCTTCTTCAGCGCGAGTCGAACCTCTGTCCACCAGGCCGGCACCGAGATGATGGCCAGGATCGACTCATTCATGCTGACGAAGCTGCCGGTCTCCAGCGCTGCCGGCGATTTAGCACCGGGATCTATGATCCAGCCGACAATCGGTGTGTATCCCTCGCTAAACTCGGCCAGCGCGCCGGGTTCGCCTGCCTGCAGCGGAACCGGGTCGCCGACGCGGCGCGCGACATCGCCGAAGGTCGTGAGATATGATCGTAACTCGGCGCCGCGGGTTCCGAAACCAAGGACTCCGTCGAACACCCCACCCGGGCTCGAATACTCGTACCGGCTGCTGATGTCGCTGACGACCGGCAGCGACCCTTCGCGGGGCAGGACCGAATAGCTGTAGGTGTTGTAGTCGACGACGCTGCGAACGAAGTCGTAGTAGCCGATCTTCAGATTAAGCGCGTAGCTGATTTCGCAGCCGTTTGAGACCTCGAAGAACGGGTTGTTGATGCCGATCGCTGCGTAGTCGATCATCTGCCAACCGGTGTCCGCGGTCCGCGCGCCCGACGAGAATTGCTCCACGGCGTCGGTGACGATGTTGATCAGGTCGGCTTCCTCCTGGCGGAGCGGCGCGTCCTGTTCATCGAGCTGGAAAACATCGATTTTCTTCGCCGCACCTTCGGCCATCTCGATGACGCCGGAGGTGACGCCAAAGATGGTCTGGAGATAGGCTTCGGCGGGCCGTGCTTGGCACGCTTCGTCGAAAACATAGAGCTGGATGTTCCTTGGCCTCACATACACGAGGGGACGGGCGATGGGTTCGCTGGTGATCCGAACGGTGAGCCCAAGGGCATCCGGTACGCTTGCCGAGGCGACCGGATACTCACGGAAGGGATCGTACTGGCTCGCCAGTTCGATCTCGATCTCGTCCTCGGCGACGCCCAGCACATCGGCGATCGCTTTCCGCGCGAAATACGCCTTGATGCGGCGGACATAGGGGTCCCTGTCCTCTTCCGCGATTGGCTCAAGTAGGGTGTCCATGGTGGCGAGGGTTTCGGGTCGGGCGGCCCTGAGCGCCAGCGGACCCGGTCCGGCCTGGTCGAAGTCGGCGTAGTTCCGAATATTGAAGAGCTCATTCGAGTCGGTCGGCTCGAGCAGAAACTGGCTGTAGAGAACCCGCAACCGGTTGTTGACCCGGTCGCTGATGCTCTCCCGCCAGATCTCGTAGATACCCTCGAAGCGACGTCCGTCGCTGCCGCGGATCTCGCGCAAAAACGCGTTGGTCAAGTGGTCGCCATCAGCGTGGACCGCGGCATCATCCACCCCGTCGGGCGGGAGAATCTCGATCCGCACCTGCGCCATCCGACCGCTCGCCGGGGCGCTGATTACTGTGTTGTCGAACTTGAGCACATAGAGGGCGTTGCCCTCGAGATCGTGGCGGTCGTCGAGCTTGTTCTCGATGATCCGCTGGCGGATCAGACTCCGAGACGCACTGCGTAACCGGAATTTGTCGTTGAAACCGATCAGGCTTGTACCGCGTGCCATCGCCTCGGCGCCGGCTCCGCCGGTGGTACCGCCGCCAAGACCTCCGGCGGCGCCCGCTTGGTCGAGGTCGAGGTTGAGTTGTCGCCTGATGATGTTCTCGATTGAGGTGAAGTCTTCATTGGTCGCGGCCGCCGTCAACTGATCGTCGAGCCAGGCCTCCTCGGTCAGCCGCTCGTTGATCAGCCGCTCGCGGGTGTAAACCTCGGGGCTGTCCACATAGATGGCGCCGGCCGGTGGCAGCAGCCGCCAGTACAGGTTCTTGATTGGTGTCCAGAAAAACGCGATGAGGACGATCACCGACAGCGCGATCAGCCAGGGCTTGGACGAGGCGAACAGCCGAGCAGTGAATCGGCTGGCCGATCGGTAGGCGCTGCCTAGCCAAGCACGCACCGGTATGGCCCCGCCCGCGGGTTTCGCGGCGGAATCCGACCTAGTCGCTTCGGGCTCGGTTTCCGTCGCCATCGAAACCCCGCCGCTGCGACGCCTGCAACACCGTCATGGCCGACGAGGCCGATCGTCGTTCACGGAACGAAACGATACGACGACGGCCGGCCCGTTGACCCCTCAACAGTCCTCAGGCGCCGTGGTCCAACAGTCCTTAGCGCCAGCAGCTTAGCACGAAATCGGCGATGACCGCATTGGTCTGACCATTGTTGTCGGTATTGGTGAATCCCGGCTCGTTGCTAGCCGATGTGTGTCGCGGGCTCAGGTCGAGGCGAAAGTGCTGCTGGCGCCAAGCGCCTGAAATGGCTGGGGCACTAGGATTCGAACCTAGACTTACGGAGTCAGAGTCCGCTGTCCTACCATTAGACGATGCCCCACCTAATCCATTGTTGTGTAACGGTTATTTCAGGTGGCTTCGCAAAGGGCGTATCCCACTTTGCGAAGATCACTCATTCTTATAGGGAGCTTGGCTTGGCCGGTCCAGCCCCGGTCGGACGGGGCGTCTTGTCGTTCAGCGGATGTCCCAGCTGTCTACGGCATGGATGAGTCAGGCCATATGAACGCCATGCGACTCGCCTGGGTCATCATGATGCCCGAGGGCGACCGCACGCTCATCATTCAAAAGACGGGCGGCGCCAATGGCATATTCAGCTACATCGCCTAGCTCCATCCAGGGGGCAGCATCTTCATCGCCATCAATCAGTTCGACTTCTCCGCCGGGATGGCCATGGCGAATATGGCCAACGAGCTCATCACCACGCTCGTGCCGCGCTGACGACGGAGCCGAGTAAGGGTAGCGTCTTTCGAAATTCTGTGGGTGACGTGGGCTATTGCCCCGGCACCTGCGGCAGCGCCTTTGGCCTCTCGTAGAACAGGGACGGCTGAGCCCAGTCGGGCTCCTCGCCAGAGAAGAGATCGAGAAACGCGATGGCCTGGGACGGGTCCTCTTCGACGTTCTCTTTGAACGACCACCATGTGCGAATGTCGCCGAGGTCCGGGGTGAGTTCGACGTCGGCATCGAACTCCTGCGCGAGGACACCGGAGCGCACGTTCAGGCAATAAGCGACATAGACGTAGCCTTCTGGCCAGTAGTAGGCCGGATTGGAGGCATCCGATCCGACCGGAACCGCAACGACCTCGAGCGGTTTGAGGTTGATCAACTGGCGGAGCATCAGGCCCGAGGCAAAGCCGACAAACGCCTGTCGGGCTTGTGGTTGTGACGGTTTCCGGGCCTCGAATCCGCGGGACCACGCGACGAAGACCCGCGCCAGGCGATCGGGACTGATCTTGTATTCCACGCCGCTTGCCTCGGAGATCAACTCGACCTGCTGGGTGAACGACTGCTTGAACCAGCGCATCCTGCGAACGGCGCGACGGATGGGGCCGACCGTTTGGTCAATGGCGCGCGGAACAGGGAGGTCGATCACAGCGTCACACTTTTTCGGCGTAAGCGGCGATCAGCGCCCTCAACTCCGTCCGGTCACCCAATCGCGTGCGGATGTCGTCTTTCAGCGCGACCGCGACATCGCAGCATGCGAACAGCAACGTGTCGTTGTCGTCGTCGATGAAGGCGTTGCGCTCGGCCAGCAGCCATAGGGCCAGAGCAAACACGGCGACCATCGGCATGTCGGCGGCGGTGAGCGCCTCCGGGTCATCCGGGTCTGCGGCCACCAGAACCTGCCGGATCACTCGGCGGCGCAGCATCTCGTCGACCAATGCTGCGGCTTGATCGAACCGGCCCGCCCCCTCAGCCGGTGTTCCCATCACCGAAGCGTAAGCGCCGGCGGCCGATGCTTCAGAGACCAGTGCTGCTTCGGCGCCAAGGTAGCCGAACGCCTTGCTCAGCGGCCGATACGCAGCCTGAGCGTACGCGATCTCCGCGCGATCGATGCTGAGAATGTCGTCGAAAGTCACTGCATCGCTATCGACCGCCACTGGTGCGTCGAGGAACCGCCGGGACATCCCACCGGCGACGCTGTTGACGCGGGTGGCGACGTCATCGACTTCGGAAACGATCGCGCGCGCGACCCCGCCGATCGGCGCGCTGAGGGCATCGCTACGACGTTTGGCGAAGGTCCGTCCACGATAGAGGAAGAAGCGAATGGCACGAAGCGCATCCTTCAGCGAAAGCATCGCTGGGTGCGTCTTAATCGCGTGTTGCCAAGACTGTGCCATAACTGAACTCGGTACCTAGACTTCAGACCGTATCACGGGGCGCAGCATGCCGCACGGTCGACCCTCGCGCTCAGCCCTTTGTCGGCGTTTCCCGGATGAACGCCATCGTATCCTCGAGCGATCGAACCACGGCCTGCGAGCCCAACCCCATCGCGTTTTGCGCCGAGGTTGCCTGAGCCAGGCGAACACACTCTTCCGGGGAAAGGCCCAAGTGAAGGCCCGTGGCAAAGCCTGCGTTGAAGCAATCGCCACAACCACAGGTGCAAACAACCTCGATATCGAATGCCGGCAGATGAAATCGCGTGCCGTCACTGTGACGATACAATGCGCCCTCCGCACCGAGGGTGAGGACGACGCATTTGGCGCCCATGTCGAGGAGAAACCGGGCCATGTTGTCGTAGTCGGTCAGGCCAGAAAGGGCAGCGGCTTCTTCCTCCGACGGCAGAAAATAGTCGGTGTAGGGAAGCAGCACCTCGACAAGTGGGAGTTCGTCTGCCGTGCTGGCGAACACATCGAGTGTCGTGGTGCAGCCGCGCTCTTTGGCGGCGCGCATCACTTCTGTCGTGCGGCCGCGATCCATGCGATCCATCAGACCGACGCCACCGACATGAAGGATTCGCGTGTCGATGACCCGGTCGAGATCGTCGTCTGATACGAAGAACGCGCCGGTCGCGCCCTTCTTGTGAAGGGCCGGGCGGGCGCCGTCCGGCCGCGTAGTCACGATCGAGGACGAGGTGGAGACGCCCGGACAGGGCTGCATGTTTTCTGTATCGACGCCGAAACTCTGAAGTTTCATCAGAACCCAATCGCCCATGTCGTCGATGCCTACGCCGCTAACCGCCTGTACCGAAAGGCCGTACTTGGCGGCCACAATCGCGGCGCTCCCGGCGGCCCCGGATACGGCAAGCGTCAGTTCGTCAATGAAATATGTGTCGCCGCCGGGTGGCAGTTCGTTGACCGGCCGGCCAAGGCAGTCGAACGTGTAGAATCCCATGGACGTGTAGTCGAACGTCATCGAGCCGTCTCAGGTCGTGCGGATACGCTGTCCCGCATCCGCGTCGAAATAGTAGAGGCGATCGGTATCGAAAGTGATCTTACAAGGGGAACCCAGTTCGGCCCGGAAGTCACGGTCGGCCTTAACCTCGATGGTGTCGGTATCGGTTTTCAGGGTGAGGATCGTAACATCGCCAGTCGGTTCCACACCATAGACCGATGCGTTCAGGTGAGCGCCCTCTGTGGCCACTTTGCAATCCTCCGGGCGAACGCCGAGGGTCACCGCCCGGCCATCGTCGACCGGCACGTCTGGTATCTCGACGCCAGGGGCCCCGAATGCACCGTCGGCAACACGACCGGTGATCAGGTTCATCGGTGGCGAGCCGATGAACCCGGCGACGAACGTATTGGCTGGATCGGAGTAGATCTGGTCCGGTGCCCCGATCTGCTGGATTTCGCCGCCCTGCATGATGACGATGCGATCGGCGAGGGTCATCGCCTCGATCTGGTCATGGGTGACGTAGACGGTGGTGATCTTCAACTGCCTCTGCAGGTGCTTGATATGCACACGCATGGCAGCGCGCAGTTTTGCGTCGAGGTTGGAGAGCGGCTCGTCCATGAGGAACGCTTGCGGCTCGCGGACCACAGCACGGGCGAGGGCAGCCCGCTGGCGTTGCCCGCCGGAAAGGGCACCGGGCTTGCGGTGGAGAAAGTCGCCGAGTTCGACCATGTCGGCGGCACGCTGAACCAGGGTCGACTGCTCCTCCTTCGGCACGCCGCGCATGCGCAGCGGGAACCGGATGTTCTCGTAGATGGTCATGTTCGGGTAGAGCGCGTAACTCTGGAACACCATGGCGACGTCGCGGTCGCGGGCATCCACGTCGGTGACCGACTCCCCGCCGATCAGGATTTCCCCGCCGGTCGGCTCCTCGAGGCCGGCGATCATCCGCATCGTGGTGGTCTTGCCGCAACCGGAAGGACCCAGCAGCACGATGAGTTCCTCGTCGGCGATGGTGAGGTTAACGTCCTTCACCCCGACGAAGCTGCCCCACGACTTTCCGATCCCGCGTAACTCGATTTCCGCCATCGACTATCCCTTAACCGCGCCCATCGTCAGGCCGCGCGACAGATTCCTCTGGATCAGAAGCACCAGGATGAAGACCGGCACGAAAGCCAGGAACGAGACCATCGCGATAGCGTTATAGATCTTGCCGTCCGAGCCCCCGGTGAAGTTCGCCAGCGCCACCGACATGGTGTAGGCGTTCGGCGTCGAGGCGATCAGCAGCGTGAACAGAAACTCGTTGATCGCGAAGATGGCCGCGATCACGGCGGCGGTGATGATGCCGGGCAGACAGACCGGGATGATGATCTCCCACAGGATCCGCAGATCCGACGCACCGTCGGTTCGTGCGGCATCCTCCAGCTCCTTCGGCAAGTCCATCATGTAGGAGCGGATGATCCAGGTGACGACGCTCAGGTTGATGGCGGCGTAGATCAGCATCAGCGCCCAAACGGTGTCGAGCAGGCCGAGACCGCGGAACAGGAAGAAGATCGGGATCGCGACGATGGCCGGAGCCATCATCCGGGTCGAGAGTATGTAGAAGCCGATGTCTTCGCGGCCGCGGTACTCGTAGCGCGCCAGCGAGTAGGCGGCGGGAATCGCCAGCACTAGATCGATGACTACCGATCCAAAGATCGCCAGCACCGAGTTGCGGAGGTACGCCCCCATCGGCCAATCGTCCCAGATCATGTGCCAGGCATCGAGAGAGAAGTTGGGCCAGTAGATCGGCTGCGGTGTGATGATCTCCGTTCGGGGGCGGAAGCCGATGGACAGGAACCAGAGGATCGGAACGAGGCAGACGAGCGCCCAGGTGCCGAGCACCACGTATCTTAGGACAAGGCTTTCGCCACGGCCGAAGCGAAGGCGCATCTCAGGCTCTGCCCGAGCGGAAGAACCGCTTCAACAGGAGTTGCGCTGTGATGATCGTACCGATGAGCATGACGGCCGACGCGGCCGACGCGTAGCCGAAGTTGAACGTCTTGAAGCCCATTCGATAGATGAAATAGCTGATCGTCTCGGTGGTGCCGCCGGGCGTGCCACTGGTCATAATGAAGACGTTAGTGAACATCGTGGTGATGTCGATACCGCGCAGAATCACCGCGATGGCGATGACCGGCTTCATCATCGGCAACGAGATGTTCCAGAAGATCGCCGCCCAACTGGCGCCGTCGAGACGGGCAGCTTCTTCCACCTCACGGTCCTGGGCCTGCAGTCCGGCGACGAAGATGATGAACAGGAAGGGGGTCCACTGCCAGACGTCGGCGACGATCAGCGTTAGTCGGGCGTTGAAAACCGAGCCGGAGAAATCGATGAACTGCGACACGAGGCCGAGCCGCATAAGCAGGTCCGAGACCACCCGGCCATCCATGAAGGCAAGCTTCCACAGGAAGGCGACGGCCGACGGCATGAACAGCATCGGCAGAAGGAAGATGATCCGCCAACCACGGATCAGAGGGTCGCGATAGGCGTAGTAGGCAAGCAGCATGGCCAGGCTGCACTGGACGATCAGCGAGATGCCGCCGATCACCAGCGTGTTCCACAGCGCTCCCCAAAACTCCCGGTCTTGGAACAGCTGCTGATAGTTCTCCGTGCCGGCCGGAATCCACTCGTTGAAGCGAACGTGGAAGAAGCTCTGATAGATGGCGTAGACGCCGGGATAGAGCGTGATGGTCAGCAGATAGATGACCGCCGGCAACACCAGGAGGTATGGAAAAAGGCGCCGCCGAAACGGGCTCCGGCGGCGTTGGCCGCGGCGCAAACGCACGGATGGGACGGCACCTGCCGTCCCATCCGCATTCGCCTGAACGCCAGCGACGCTCATGTCACACAGCCGATGGGCTTAGCCCGGCAGCGGCTTGCCCTTGCCGACCCAGACGCCCGCTTCAACGGCCGAATAGGGGAACGGCTCGCGGCTAGAGAAGAAGCCGTTTTTCTCCATGATCGACCGCCACGCCGCCGCGCCGTTGTCCAGCGCTTCCTTGGCGCTGATCTGACCGACGACAGCTCTGTTGATCTCATTGCCGAGCGCCTGTTCCATTTCGAACATGCCAGGAATCCGCGGGGCGCACCATGCGTAGTTGAGGCTCTCGGCCCAGACTTCAGCCGGCTGAGAGACGATCCGCAGATGCTCGTTGCCGAGAACCGATTTGTAGCCTGGCGCGACGCCGTTGGCGTTGGCTTCGTTCATCGCCATGATCGACGATGTGGTCAGGAAGGCGAGCATCAGGAATGCACCTTCCGGATTCTGCGACGTCGATGCAACGCATGAGGTTGAGCCGGCGATGTTCGGCGGCGCGAACCGGGCGCTGTCGGTGCCGGCGCGCGGCTCGTAGATGGTAACGAAGTCGCCGACGATCTGGCTCTGGTCGGGCCGCATCGCCTGGGTGCCGCTGTCCTGCCAGGAGATGTTGGAGGCCAGTTGACCACCGAGCCATGCGGCGCGATTTTCTGGCCAACCCCAGCCGGCAATACCCGGTGCGGCGTTCTTCTGCAGGGCGAGGATGACTTCCATCGCCCGGACGCCGGCATCGTTGTTGAAGATCGGGTTCCAGTCGGTGTCGAAGAGATCCATGCCGTACTGGGCGGCGATGTGCTCCCAGGTATAGGTCGACCAGAAACCGCGACCGGCCATCAAGCCGACGCCGGCGACGCCCGGCTCGAGTGCGTTCATCTCGCCCGACAGACGGATCAGTTCGTCGTATGTCGGTACCGTGTTCCACTTGTCGATCTCGCCGCCCAACACCTGCTCGGTGTAGGACTTGCGCAGGTGGACCATCTGGATGTCGCAGTCGAACGGAATGCCGTAGAGACCCTGGTCGCCGAAATAGCCGTAGTTCAAGCGATAGGTGTCGTAGAAGTCGTCCAGCGGCAGGGCCCACTTTTCGGCGTAGTCGTCGAGCCGTGCGAGGAAGCCCGGGGCGGCGAAGTCGCCGAGCCAAGGCGAGAAGAACTGCAGCGCATCGAAGCTGGCGTTGCCGGAGATGAACTCGGCGATCGCCTTGTCGTAGAAGCTGTCATCTGGAATCGGAACCAGTTCGACCTGGATGCCGGAGAGCTTTTCGAAAGGCACCAGACCCTCAGCCGCCGATTCCTGATCGGCGGCGCCGATGGCGAAGCGCACCGTCTTTCCGGCCTGATCAGAGCGGACCGCCTCCCAGTCCACGGTGCGGATCCAGTCCTTGTCGGGATCCCAAAGCGGTGCATCTGACATGCCGTACAGTTCACGATAGTCCGCGCGGACGTATTTCTCCACGGAGATGTCGGCCAGGACGTCAGCCGGATTTGGTAAGTCCGATTGCGCCAAAGCGGGCGCGACGAGCGACGTGCCGACGCTCGCGGAAACGCCAGCGGTTACGCCGGCAGCGGCGGTCGACTTCAGAAACGAACGCCGTGTCACATTGGATTTATTGCGGAGCATTTCCGATCCTCCCTTGCAGATTTGTTCCCCGACGCCACGCCTGTGGCCGATCCTCACGACCCGAGGTTATCCGCGGGACGTGCGGGTTTTGAAGGTCTCACCGAACCGAGGCCTCGAAGCCTCGGTATTCCTCCCTTTGAACATTATTATCTCTAGAGCGATAAATGTTCAAGTCAAATCGACAGGATCACTTCGACCAGGACATATTGTGCACTGCAAGGTACACATTGCTTGACGTAAAAACAAAAGTTCAGATACTCTGAAGGGGTCTTTCGCGGCACTCAAACCACATCCGGAGCGGATCTTGGCAACGAACATCGCGCTGACCGGACTTGCTCGCGATCTCGCCCAACGGGCTGAGTCGGGTCGTTACGTGACCATCGGGCTGGTCGGTTGCGGCGAGATGGGCACCGACATCGTCACGCAGGTCGCGCAGATGCCGGGAATCCGGATTGGCGGAATCGCCGATCTCAACGTGCCTGCAGCACTCAAGGGTGTCGAGATCGCTTACGGCGACATCGATCGCGTTCGGCAAGTCGTCGGCGCCACGACTGTCGATGCAGCGATCGAGGCCGGCAAGATTGCCGTCACCCCCGACGCAAATGATCTCCTGGAAAGCGGCTTGATCGACGTCGTGATCGACGCAACCGGCATTCCCGAGGTTGGCGCAGCCATCGGCCTGGCCGCCATGGAGCGGGGCAAGCATCTGGTGATGATGAACGTTGAGGCCGACGTCACCATCGGTGCACTTCTCAAATCGGAGGCCGATCGGCTCGGGGTTGTCTACACCCTCGGTGCAGGTGATGAGCCCTCGTCATGCTTGGAGTTGATCGCGTTCGTCGCCTCGCTCGGCTATCCGATTGTCTGCGCCGGTAAGGGCAAGAACAATCCGCTCAACATTGACGCGACGCCGGACGCGTATGCCCAGGAAGCCGAGCGGCGCAACATGAACGCGCGGATGCTCGTTGAGTTCGTTGACGGGTCGAAGACGATGGTGGAGATGGCCGCGATCGCCAATGCCACCGGTCTCGTCCCGGACTGTCCGGGCATGCATGGACCAACGGCGAGCCGGGCCGAACTCGCGAAGATCCTCGTGCCGAAGGCGGACGGCGGTGTCCTCTCCGGCATTGGCCGCGTCGACTATTCGATCGGCGAGGGTGTTGCCCCGGGCGTCTTCGTGATCGCGGACATGTCGCACCCGCGTGTCACCGAGCGGATGGTCGATCTCAAGATGGGCGAGGGGCCATACTTCACATTTATCCGCCCGTATCATTTGACGTCGCTGGAGGTGCCGCTGACCTGCGCCCGCGCGGTCCTCTACGGCAAGGCGGACATGGTTCCGCTCGACCGACCGGTCGCCGAGGTCTGCGCTGTCGCCAAGCGCGACCTCGAGCCGGGCGAGACGCTCGACCTGATCGGCGAGTATGCTTATCGCGCCTGGATCATGAAGGCCGGCGAAGCGGCGGCGGCCAAGGCCGTTCCATGTGGCCTCCTTGCCGGTGGGACGGTGACCGCGCCGATCGCCAAAGGCGAATTGCTGACCACGGAGAATGCGGCGCCCCCCCCGGATTCAAAGATCGCCGCCTTGCGCGCGCGTCAGAACGCGCTGGTTGGCGACGGCCAAGAGGCGGCTGCGGTTCATGTCTGACGTCAGCCTCGAAAACGCACCGTTCGCGATCCGCGAGTACGGCCCGGATGCGCTTCGCCAAGCGTTTCGCAAGATGTGCCTGATCCGCAAGTTCGAGGAAGGCGCCGAGGCGAGTTACATGCGCGGCCTGATCCACGGTACGATGCATCTGTCGATCGGCCAGGAAGCGACCGCGGTCGGTGCATGCATGCCGCTGACCGATCACGACAAGATCACGTCGACCCATCGGGGTCACGGCCATTGCATCGCCAAGGATGCCGACGTGTCGCTGATGTTCGCTGAGTTCTTCGGCAAGGAGACCGGGTACTGTAAAGGCCGCGGCGGTTCGATGCATATCGCCGATGTTGCGAAGGGCAACCTCGGCGCCAACGGCATCGTCGGCGGCGGTATTCCCATTGCGGTGGGAGCGGCGCTGACCGCCCGTCAGCTGAAGACGAATGAAGTCGTCCTCTGCTTCTTCGGCGACGGCGCGAACAACGAAGGCGCGTTTCACGAGGCGCTCAACATCGCATCGTTGTGGGCGCTCCCAGTCGTGTTCGTCTGCGAGAACAACAAGTACGGCATGTCGGTCTCCACCGAACGATCGACTGCGGTCAAGAACATTGCCGATCGCGCCGTTGCCTACTCGATGCCGGGCGTCACCGTTGACGGTAACGACTTCTCCGCAGTGGCCGAGGCGAGCCATCGCGCTGTCGCTCGCGCCCGCGCTGGCGACGGCCCGTCGTTGATCGAGTCGGTGACATATCGGTGGCGCGGCCACTCCCGGTCCGATCGCAACCGCTATCGGAGCAAGGATGAGATCGAGGCGTGGATGGAGCGCGATCCGATCCGACGGTTCGCCGCCTTGCTGACGAGTCATGGCGTTGTCGATGGTGCCGAGATCATCCGGATCGAGGAGTCGGTCGCCGACGAGATCGACAGGGCGTTGGCGTTTGCACGCGAGAGCCCGTCTCCTGACACCGCCGAGGTGACACGCGATGTCTATGCTCCCGCGCCCCAATGAACGCGCCCGCCGCCACTGTCGAAACGCGTGAACTCAGCTTCGCCGAGGCTATACGGGAAGCGTTGGCGCTGGCGCTTGAGCACGACGAACGGGTGATCCTTATGGGCGAGGACATCGGCGTTTACGGCGGTGCCTTCCAAGTCACCGGAGATCTGATCCACCGGTTCGGCCCGGAACGGGTCCGCGATACGCCGATCTCCGAACTGGGCGGTGCGGGCGTGGCGGTCGGTGCCGCTCTGACGGGTCTCCGGCCGATCTACGAGTTCCAGTTCTCTGATTTCTCAGCGCTGGCGATGGAGCAGATCGTCAACCAGGCGGCCAAGCTCCGCTACATGCTCGGCGGGTCGGTTTCGGTACCGCTCGTGTTCCGCCTGCCGAGCGGTTCTGGTACGGGTGCCGCGGCGCAGCACAGCCAGAGCCTTGAGGCGTGGTTCGCGCACGTGCCCGGCCTGAAAGTCGTCGAGCCGTCGACACCGGAGGATGCCAAGGGCCTTCTGCTCGCCGCGCTCGATGATCCCAACCCGGTGCTGATGTTCGAGCACAAGCTTCTCTATAAGGCGAAAGGCCCCGTGCCGGCTGGCCGTTACACCGTGCCGATTGGTGAAGCCCGTGTTTGCCGCGGTGGCACCGACGTGACCATCGCAGCGGCGGCGATCATGGTGCCACGCGCGCTGGAGGCCGCGGCGGCGTTGGCGGACGACGGGATCGATGCGGAGGTCATCGACCTCCGGACCTTGCGGCCGCTCGATCGCGACACACTCGTCGAGAGCGTCAAGAAGACGATGCGTCTCATCTGCGTCTACGAGGGGGTCAAGACCCTCGGCATCGGTGCCGAAGTCAGCGCGACGATCGCTGAAAGCGAGGCGTTCGATTTTCTTGACGGCCCGATCGTCCGGCTCGGTGGCGCGGAGTCGCCGGTTCCCTACAACCCCGAACTCGAAAGGGCCGCTGTTCCTCAGGTCCCCGACATTATTGCGGCGGCCCGTGATCTGATTGGAGGCAGGACGTGACATGCCGGTCGAAGTCATCATGCCCAAGGTCGATATGGACATGGCGAAAGGCAGCCTCACGGCGTGGCTTGTCGATGAAGGCGCGGAGGTCCGCGAGGGCGATCCGCTCTTCGAAATCGAGACCGACAAAGCGGCAATGGAGGTGGAAAGCCCCGGATCCGGCCGGCTTTTCAACATCGTCGCCAACCCCGGAGACGAAGTCCCGGTGGGGACGCCGGTCGCGTGGATCTACGCTGAGAGCGAAGCGGTGGGACCGCCGCCGACCCCGGTCGGGGCCCAAATCGAGACAGAATCGGTAACTCCGGAGGGATCGGAGCCGTCGATAGAAACGGCGGAAAAACCGGCGAAAACGGACAATCGCGTGCGAGCCACGCCGCTCGCGCGGCGGATGGCGTGGGAGGGCGGTATCGACCTCGCGGAGGTGCCGGGAAGCGGACCGCGGGGGCGGGTGCGCAGCGACGATGTCCGGCGCTTCACCCGCGAGGCGCGGCGCAAGTCCGACCGCAAACATGCCGACGGGTCAAGCCGGCAAGCTGCTGTAACTGAAGGACAATCGGCTCCGGTCGCCGTCGACGGCGCGGGGCTCATACTCATCCACGGACTGACCGCGGACGCCAATGCATGGGCGCATCTGACACCGCTTCTGCCGGCCGACCGGGCGGTCGTTAACCTTGAGCTGCCAGGCCACGGACGCTCTCAGGACGCCCCGCGACACTCGTTCGACGCCATGGTCGACGCCGTTGCGACACGCTTCGACGCTATCGCGACGCCCGGTGTCCATCTCGCCGCCCATTCGGTTGGCGGGGCGATTGCCGTCGCGCTCGCCGATCGTTTTCCGGACCGGGTGGCGTCGCTGACGCTGATCGCGCCGGCGGGTCTCGGACCGGAGATCGATGCCGCCGCGATCGCCGGCGTCGCCCGCGCCAGTCGGGTCGAGAGCCTGACGCCGTGGCTCAAGCGCTTCACTGCCGACCCCGATCGGATCAGCCGCAATTACGCGTCCGCTGCGATGATGGCCCGAAAGGATGAAGGCCTGCGCCAGGCGCAGTCGGAAATGGTCGAGGCACTGCTTCCCGACGCGGTGCAGGGCTTCGACATCACGCCGATCCTGAACCGCCTGGGCCAGCCGACGCGGATCATCTGGGGGCGGGCCGACCGGATCATCCCGTGGTCGCATGCCTTGCAGGCTCCGGGGTTCGTCGCCTTGAATTTGCTTAAGGATGTCGGCCATTTACCGCACTTCGAGGCTCCCGAGCTTGTCGCCCGGCTCATTGACGAACAGATCGCCGTGGCCGAAAAGACGCGCCGGGATTGAACGGACCGGGCACGGACAGGTCGGGACTGAGGGACCGCAGGAGGTCGACAGGTGGCTGTTGCCGAAAGACGCCGCAGCGGAGCGGATGCGACTGAACAGATCGCTCGATCGGAGGCGACCCATCGCACCAGGGTCCGCGCTGCCTGGATGTACTTCATCGAAGGCAAGACCCAAAGCGAGATCGCCCAGCTTCTCGGGATCAGCCGGGTCGCGACCGTGCGGCTCATCGCCGACGCCCGTCGCCGCCGCGAAGTACGGGTCACCATAGAGGCGTCGCTGTCGGAACTCGCCGGCCTGGAGCGGGCGCTGGAAGAACGGTTCGGCATCGAAGAGGCGATCGCGGCGCCGCTGTCCGAGCCGGACTCCGATCCGACCCATGTGATCGCGGCTGCCGCCGGTAGCTACATCTCGCAGGCAATGCACGCCAACATGACCGTTGGGGTCGGGTGGGGGCGAACACTCTATTCCGCGCTGCCGTTCATCGCCGGCCGGACGCTGGAGAATTTTCGGGTGGTGTCGCTGCTTGGCGGCATCTCGCAAGCGCGGCGGTTCAACCCGGCCGAGTTCGCGTGGCAGTTCGCCCAGCTCTTTCAGGGCGAGGGTTTTCTGGTGCCGGCTCCGGCGCTGGTCGACAGTCCGGAGACCAAGCACGCGCTGTTGGAGCGGTGCGGGCTCGCTCAGATCTTCGAGATGGCCAACAGCCTCGATATCGCCCTGCTCAGCGTCGGCGGCATCTCGACCCTGACCACGTCCTACCGGGTCGGCCACGTGTCGGAGGCGGAGCGCCGGTCGCTGATGGAAGCCGGCGCCGTGGGCGACATTCTCTACAACTTCATCGACGAGAACGGACACGTCCTTGACCATCCGGTCAACCGCCAGGCGATCTCGGTGACAATGGGGCAACTTCGCCGGGCGCCGAAGCGCGTGCTGATTTCCGGCGGGCCGGAGAAGATCGCGGTCCTGCGCGGATCGATCAGCCTGGTTCAGCCGACCGTGTTCGTGACCGACGAGTACACCGCGCGGGCGCTGCTGGACGAGTGAACCCGCCTGATGTCGGTGCCAGTTTTGCGAGGCGACGAGGTTTGCGGGAGCCAGCTTGACGAAGCTCGGTTCCCTAACGCCGCGCGGGACGGAGTGGCGGCTGAGGAATCGCTTCGGCCTCGACACGCTCTGACATCGCCTGATCGTCGTCGGACGTGGAATCACCCCCCTCTGGCTCCGCTAAGGCTCGCTACGCGAGACTAAGCTCCGCCGTCTCCCCCGCAAGGGTGGAGAGGGGCGTGGGTGTGTGCGGCGGGGGGCCAGGCGTTTGCGCCGCGAGGACTTCCGCAGAGAAATCCGATCAGGGCGAGGGAGGCTTTCGGCATGAGGGCGATGACCGTTGAGCCTCCAACCCCGTCGTCCTCTGGCTTGACCAGAGGACCCGGCATCACCCGGTACGGGGGTGGGCAATGAAGCCAAGGCCGGCATCACGATCTTCATCGGAGCAACGGTTTCGATGGGTCCTCTGGTCAAGCCAGAGGACGACACCGCGTGGGTGGCACAGGCTGGCCACAAACTCTTCCCATCGCAACACACCCAAAGTGAAGCGTTGCTCCTTTTCCGTGAACCCAAGGAATCAAGGCAACATCCGGACTGGATGATCAGAAAGGTTGGGTTCCCGCCCGCCGATCGGGCCCGGGGCCGGCTGCGTCGGGACGAGCGGTGGGGGCATGGTGCGTCCCCCGATCAAGTCGGGGGCAGGCTCTTCGAGGCTCCGCTACGCGGAGCTCGTCAGGATGAGGTAGGGAAAAGGCGTCGGGATTAGAACCCCGTTCACCGCCAACACCCAACGGCCTCATCTTGAGGTGCGAGGCCGCTTAGGCGAGTGAGCCTCGAAAGACGCACGACGCGGCTTGCGCCTCTTGCCTGCATCCTCCCGATCCGATCGGAGGTGCGAGCGGTTGAGAGTGATCGGTGCTGCGTGGCGCCAAGCGCCATCGGCTTCCCCGCAAGGGCATTCCGGGTTTCTTGCGACCCCGACACATGGCACTTTGGCGCCGACCCGCCGCCTGCAACCACGGAGACCTTGCGATCATGACGATACTCGACGATGTGCGCCAAGCATCGGACACCTTCTACTCGGCGCTGAGCCAGTTGCTGAACGGCAACGCAACACCGATGGCCGGTGCCTGGGCCGACGACGAGGAGGCGACGGCGCAGCATCCGATAGGCGGCCGCGATGTCGGTACGCCGGCGGTGCTGGAATCGTTCGGCAGGGTCGGCGCGATCGCTGAGGGTGGCAATGTCGGGATCGAGGACCAGAAGGTTCATGTGGGCAGCGACATGGCGATCGAGACCGGCGTCGAGAAAGGCACCGTGACCATGGCCGGACACACGGCGGCGATCGACCAGCGGGTGACCAACGTCTACCGGAAGGAGGGCGATCAGTGGAAACTCCTCCATCACCATACCGACGTGTCGCCTGGGATGCAGGACATTCTCGCCAAGTCGGGCTGAGCGTCGGTCCGATAGTCCGCTCCGACTTTCGCTACGCGCGGTACGAGACTCGTTCAGGCGGATGTTGGAGTCATCGTCCGACCGCGCAGGTCGGCTATGCGGACGAAGTGAGCTTTCGCTGCGCTGGCACCAATGGCCGCTTCGGCGCGCACTGCCTAAACGGTCTGACCTGAGACCCGTTTCCTGCCCATATTTTAGCGTCCACTATTTTTAGCGGACACTATCCTACTCAATCGCAAACCGTCAGAGCGGCCAGACCAGACGGATACGTTGCGGCTGCGGACAATTGGGATTGTCGTGACATCACGCTCCTCCAATGTTGCGTAGCGATAGTCTACCCGAGAAAGCTACAAGAACGAGCCTATTCAACGCCCGTCGGTTTTAGTGGCGGTTGTCGAACCCAACCGCCGGCCCCAAGCGCCCCCCGGCTTGATCTACTTTCGCTGAATGTTAGTGATGCCTATTAGGGTACGTTGGGGCACCCGGTTATGCCGTATTCTGCAATATACTCATACTTCGCTTCACCCGAATTGCAGTGACAACGCATATAGTCGACGCCACTATCGCGGTGCTTCTGACAGTCAATGACTGAATTCGGACTTTTGCACTTTATTGTGGACGGTTGGGATATTGTACCGCCGTCTTGCCCGCAATAAAGGTAAATCATTACCTGTTTGGGCGGGTTCTTCTCATGTACCTTGCATTCTTGAGTTGGGGATCCCGCGTTGCCGTAATAGTGAATATTATCTTCACACTCAGCATAGGCTTGCGCAACGCCAACGCTTGCCAACATGAGAACAAAGACTGCTACAGACAATCTCAACATCAATGTCTCCCTATTTCGGGCCCAAGGTCATTATCCGCTGGTGGGAGCCTTGGTCAAGAGGCGAACACGACAGCCTGTGCTCCTTGATTCACCCTCCCACTAAGACATTCTACTTTTGCGTCATCCGCTCAAACGCCTGAGGAGAGCCACACCATCGCTATCCAAACCGGCAAGACTGCAAGCTGTCTTCCCGAGATCAATACCCAAAACCGCTATATCCATCGGAATGGCAGAGCGGCGATCTTCACCCTTGCATTTGCCGGAGCCTGCCTGTGCGCTGCCATCTACGTATTCCTGATTGAGTCCTTTCCCTTCATGATCGCGGAAGGCATTTGGTCGATGGCTGCACTGAGAAAATGGACAATTCGTTCTCGGGCTGAACCTTGAAGAGCCGACACTGGTGCAAGGTGCAGCATCGGTGAAAATGGGCTCGAAGCTGCCATCGAGCAACTCACCAGGGACGGCGCCACCGAACACGAAGACCGATATGACAACAGGTGCGCTGGGCGTGCCAGCTCCCTTGGCTAGGTCGATCGGTGTCATCTGTGAACACGCCGGGCAGGTGATACCGACATCGATGGATTCCGGCCTTCGCCGGAATGACCGTGGAGTGATTTCGCGGGGGTACCGCGACGTCGAGGCCGGTATGGTTTGAGGCACCGACCCCTCGAAGGGGTTACGAGATTTACATGTCTCTGACCAAGCTTGCATCGGCGCCTAAGAGACGCGTCAAAACCACATGTCCCTCACCGTTCGACCGTCACGCGGGAGTTCCTTGAAGCTGTCGTGCCCCTCGAAGTGACGGATTGGGATCTCGCCGATCAGTGAAGGGTCAGACATCCGGACGTTGACGGCGGCCCGCCGGCGTCCGTCCTCACTTTCGTTCGTTGCTACGTAGTGGGTCAGACATCCGCAAACGGCGCAGAAGTGGAAACTGATATCTCCGCTATCATCGCGCAGGTAAGTCCTGGTGTGTCCGGTCGTTCGAATGTCATGGCCAATGTAGCCATAGGCCCATAGAGCACCGTAGCGCCGGCAAATCGTGCAATTGCAAGCCGTGACCGACGTTGGCAGTGTTTCGAGTGTCCAGCTAACTGCACCGCAGTGGCATGTTCCCGTCAGCACAGACCTACCTCCTCTCTCGGTACTGTCGGCGATCCTGACGTGGCGAACACCCTGTGTCGATGCTGTTGGGCTTGGTGTTTATGCCGGCATGGCGATCTGAACCTTGACCGTGCCCTCGGGCTGGCGCGCGGCGAACTCGAACGCCTCGACGCTTTTGTCAAACGGGAAGGTCTCGGTGATCAGTGGCGCAACGTCGATGGTCCCCGACGCGAGCATGGCAATGCAGCGCGGGAAGACATGAGCGTAGCGGAAGACATGCTCGATCCGCACTTCCTTGACGCAGCCGAGTGACACGTCGTGCAGGAACGGCACGAGCGGGATGCCGATCATCACGGCGACACCGCCAGGGCAGGCGAGATCGAAAATCTCGGCGGCCGCCTTCTCGCTGCCCGAGCATTCGAACACCACGTCCGCGCCCCAGCCATCGGTCTCTCGCGCCACCACCTCGGTGAGATTCTGTGACTTCACGTTCACCGGCACCACCGCGCCCGGGACCTTCGCGAGCTTGTCGGCGATGGCGAGCTTGGAGTCGTCCACGTCACTGATGATGACGCGAGCGCAGCCGGCCGCGAAAGCGGCGAGCAGGGTGACGAGGCCGATCGGGCCGGCGCCGATCACCACGGCCGTGTCGCCCGGCGTGACCCGCGCTTTAACCGTCCCGTGCACACCGACGGCGAGCGGCTCGACCATCGCCGCCGCCTCGAACGAGACATTGTCGGGCAGCTTGAAGGTGAAGTCGGCGGGGTGGACCACGGTCGGCCGCAGGATGCCGTGCACCGGCGGGGTCGCCCAGAAGCGGACCGCCGGATCGAGATTATACAGGCCGAGCCGCGAGGCCTTGCTGGTCGGGTCGGGAATGCCGGGCTCCATGCAGACCCGGTCACCTTCCTTCAGTTTGGTGACGTCGCGCCCGGTCTCGATGACGACCCCCGAGGCCTCGTGGCCGAGGATCATCGGCTCTCGGACGACGAAGGGACCGATAGCGCCGTGGGTGTAGTAGTGGACATCGCTACCGCAGACGCCGACGGTTTTCAGCACAATGCGCACATCGCGGGGACCGAGGGTCTCCTCGATGTCGATATCGCGCAGTGACAGATCGAGTTTCTTTTCAAGAACAAGGGCTTGGGTCATGATGTTCACTCATTTCAACCGCGCCGGATGATGAACCAGCCAAGGACGATCGAGATCGCCGTCGAGATGTAGAGAGAGAGCCCCAGCGGCTCGAGGAAGCGCATCCACAGAAGGCTGATCGCGACGAAGATGACGACCGCGATGAAGCCGCGGTCGAAGGCGTTGGTCTGGATCGGCAGGAAGCCGTGGCGTTCGTCTTCGCCGCGTGTGTCGCTCATCGCCCTACTCCTTGACCGCGCCGAAGGTGAGGCCGGCGACGATGTGGCGCTGGACGACACCGAGGAACACCAGCGCCGGGATAAGCGTCAGCATGGCGGTCGCCGCCATGAGGCCCCAGTTAGTGCCAGTGACGGTGACGAACTCGGCGAGGCCAGTGGTGATGGTGCGCGCGTGGACGCTGGTGAGGGTTGCCGCGAACAGATACTCGTTCCAGGCAAACACCCAGGTGAGGATGGCGGTGACCGCCAGCCCGGGCCGCGCCAGCGGGAACACCACCTGGGTCATGGTCTCCCAGAGATTGGCGCCGTCGACCATCGACGCTTCGTCCAGCTCCTTGGGGATACCGTCGATCACACCGCGCAGGATCCAGATCGCGAACGGCAGATTGAAGACGCAATAGAGCAGGATCAGACCGAGGCGGGTGTCGTAGAGGCGCCAGTCGCCGATGGTGAACGCCTGGGTGTAGAGCAGGAACAACGGCAGCAGGAACACGGCCGGTGGTGCCATGCGGTTGGTGATCGTCCAGAAGAAGATGTTCTCCTTGCCGACCAGCGGAAAGCGCGACAGGGCATAGGTGGCGAGGAAGGCGAGCACCGTGACTAACAGCGAATTGCTGGTGGCGACCACGATCGAGTTCAGCATGTATTTCTGGAACACCGGATCGGTCAGCGTCTCGATGTAGTTTTCCCAATAGATCCGATCGATCAGGAAGCTCGGCCGGCCGAACAGATCGACCCGGCGCTTGGCCGAGATGACGAACATCCAGTAGATCGGGGCGAGGGTGATCAGGCTGGCGCCGCACCAGAACAGAAGCGAGAGGCCGCGTCGGGACTTGAACATCAGTTGACGCTCCTCTGGCCCTTGCGCGCGACGAGGCTGACATAGAGCAGCCAGCACAGCACGATGGTGAGATACAGCGTCACCAACGATATGGCGGCGCCGTACCCGTAATCCGTCTTGGGGAAGACCACGCGCCAGATGTAGAGGCCGATGTATCGGGTCGCGTCCGCGGGGCCCCCTCCGGTCAGCATCCACACTTCGTCGACAGTGCGCAGCGCATCCATCATGCGGATGAAGACGGTCGCCAGGATCGCCGGCCGCAGATACGGCAGGGTGATGTACCAGAAGATCTGGAAGCGGTTGGCGCCATCGATCTGAGCCTGCTCGAACGGCTCCTTCGGCAGGGACGACAGCGCGGCGAGCAGCGTCAGGGTCACCAGCGGCGTCCAGTGCCAGACGTCCATGATGACGGTGGTGATGAATGCCTGGGTGGCGAAACTGCCGAGCCGGTATTCGAAGCCGAACCACTCCTCGAGGAAGTAGGGCAGGGGCCCGAGGCCCGGCACGGTCAGAAGGCGCCAGGTGGCACCGACCGCGATCGGCGCGACCATCAGTGGGAGTGCGTGGATGGTCCGGAACAGCCCCTTCAGCGGGAAGTCGGACATCATCAGGCGGGCGAGGAAGTAGCCGAGGATGACTTCGCTAACGACGGCGAAGAAAGCAAAGCGCAGGGTCAGCCAGACGGAGAAGAGGAACTGGCCGTCGAAGACCAGCCTGCGGTAGTTCTCAACGCCGGCAAAACGTGGCGTCGGATCGGCGGCGAAAGCGTTCCAGTGGGTAAAGCCGGTGATCAGAACATAGATGAACGGCACGACCCCGAAGATGAACAGGATGATCAGTGTCGGGGCGAGGAGGAGCCAGCCGGTTCTTTGCGATCGCATCTCACGTTACCGCCGAGCTGTCGGCCCGGTTGCGAGCACGGGAGCCCCCCGGAAAAGCGGGCAATGAACGGGAAACATACACGAAACCTGGGAACCGGAACGACCGGAGCCGTCCCGATTCCCAGGGAGGAAAGCGTTAGTTGCGGTAGCCGAGATTCTGAAGTTCGGTTTCCGCGGCCTCCGCCATCTGGTCGAGCGCCTCGGACGGCGTGATCTGTCCGATGATCGCCTGATAGAAGAACGGCGCCGTGGCTTCACGGACCTGCGCGTGGAACGGGTAGGGCGGTGCGCCTGAGAATAGCGGGCCCTCGTCCTTGAGCAGGGTGTAGTAGCCGTCGAGTTCGGCATCCATCTTCACCACATCCGGATCGGAGTAGGTGGCTTCGTGGGTGATCCGCGGTGCCGCGATCGCCCAGCCCGGCTGCACTTCGGCCTGGCCGATGAACTGCAGGAAGAGGGCAGCCGCTTCCTTGTTCTTCGACGAATGCGGAATGCCGAAGGCACCGCCGTCATAGTAGCCGATATAGCCGGCGCCACTCTGGGCATCCGCCAGAACGCCATCGGCGAGCGGCGGCAGGGTGATACCGACATTGCCGACGACGTTGGACTTGGTGTCGTCCGCGGCGATCCAGGCGGCGTTTTCGCCATAAACCAGACCTTGGGCGGCCCGGCCGGCAGCGAAGGTCGCCGCGACCTCGTCCCAGGTGCTCTGGGTCGATTCCGGCGGAGCGAACTGGAGCAGGTCGAGCCAGTAGGCAAGAGCCGTCTTTGCCGTATCGCTGTTCATCGCGCCGCCGCTGGCGACCGCTGCCGCGTAGTTATTGTCGGCATCGATCCCCCAGTTATAGACACCGAAGGTCGGTCCCCAGCTCTCGTAGAACTCGTACCAGGACGCCGGATGACCGGAGTGGGCCTGCACCGTCGTGCCCCACAGCTCCATGTCGTTGTCCTCACCCCACTGGGTGAAGAACTCGGCAATGTCGCGATACTGATCGTGGGTCGTCGCTGGAGCGAGGTCGTAGCCGTACTTCTCCTTGAAGGCCGCCTGCGCGGCTGCGTCGCCGAACAGGTCCTTGCGATAGAGGTAGACCTTGACGAACGCCTCCATCGGCACACCGAAGACATTGCCGTCGGCGTCCTCGAAGTTGTCGATGAAGGTGGTGAATTCGTCGAAGCTGAAGTTCGGTGCTTTCAGGTCCGGGTTGTCGGCGAGCATCTGGGTCAGGTTGACCAGGAAATCGCGGGCCATGTAGCTGTAGACGATGTCCTGCTCGATATAGACGAAGTCATAGATGCCGGTGTTGGCCTCCATGTCCTTGATCGCCTTGTCGTACATCTGGTCCCAGGATGTCGCCTCGAACTCGACGGTGATGCCGGTGGCCTCGGTGAAGGCCGGGCCGAGCACGTCCTTGACGTAGTTCGACGGCGGGGTGCTTTCCGAGACGCCGCGGATGGTGACGCCTTCGTATGGCTTCGCCGCATCCGACCAGAAGTCGGCCTGGGCGAACGACGCCGAAGCAACCACAGTCAGGGCTGCAAGTGCCGTTTTTGCCAACAGTCGTGAACGCATCTGAGGTCCTCCCCTTTTGGTGCGTACTACCTGTTCCTCCGCCTCGCCGGGCACTATCCACAGAACCCGGTGGGCCCGGAGCCGCGCGCAGCGGCCCCGCTAAGTCATATAATGACCCGCGCCCGACTTTCGCGGCCACGCAGATTCGGGTCTCCGATTGCGCAATTTTTGAAATCGCGCCCGTTGCCGTGCCCGAGGCTTTCTCGCCTGATCGTGGCGCGCGGCGCGGCAGCCCTTGATACGAAAACACCACGGCTTGGCCGGGCCGCCGACGCGTCACCGATTGCCGCGATCAAAAAAGTATCGGTTTCTGTCTTCCCGGTGGTAGCATTGTCGCAGGTGAAGATGCATCGTTGACACAAGACGAAAGCAGGTTCGGCACCCCGCTCGCCAAAGGAAGCGGAGGCAGAAGCTGCGGGAGGAGACCCATGGACCGTTCGCAGTCCGCCGACGCACCTGCCGATCACGCGGCGGGCCCCGCAATGGGGCGGTGGACGTCCGTCGAGGCCGATGCGGCGATCGGCGGCCACAGCAGCGAAGCGCTGCCCGACTTCGAGCTCATCGTCCGCCAGCCGCGGCAGTCTTTCCATTGGAAGGTGCATGATTTTCCGTATCCGTTTGCCAAGTGGCACTACCATCCGGAGTACGAACTGCACCTGATCCAAAAGACGTCCGGCAAGATGTTCGTCGGCGACTACATCGGCAATTTCGAACCCGGCAATCTGGTGCTCACCGGGCCGAACCTGCCGCACAACTGGGTAAGCGATAACGTCGCCGGGGAGGTCGTGCGCCACCGGGACATGCTGATCCAGTTCAGCGATGACATCGTTCGCGACATGATGCGGGTGTGCCTCGAACTGGAGGAGATCGAGCCGCTGCTGGACGATGCCCGTTACGGCATCCAGTTCTTCGGCGAGACGGCGCGGTTTGGAGCCCGCGCCCTGCGGCGGATCGGCGAAGCCAGCCCCACGCGTCGGATGCTGCTTTTCCTCGAATTGCTCGACGAACTGAACCGCTCCCGGGATCGCAAGATCCTGTCGAGCCGCAACTACGCACCGACCCTCGACCACGCGGTATCGGACACCATCAACCGCGCCATCGATTTCCTGATCGGCAAGCTCGGCGAGGAAATCCGGCTCTCCGACGTGGCCCGTCATTGCGCCATGTCGGACGCGGCCTTCTCACGTTTCTTCAAGAAGAACACCGGCCACGGCTTCGTCCGTTACGTTAACCGGATGCGGGTCAACCGGGCGTGCCTCCTGCTGACACAGACGACGGGCCCGATCACCGATATCTGTTTCGAGACCGGCTTCAACAACCTGTCGAACTTCAACCGTCAGTTCCTGGCGATTTGCGGGATGACCCCGTCCGAGTACCGGCGCCAGGCGAAACGGAATCTGAAGAAGTCGGCGAGCGAGTCGCGGGTGGTCAGCATCCTCGGGGAGCAAGGGGAGGGGCGTAGCGTTGCAGCGTCGTCCTGATCGAAACGCGACCCTGACATTCTCCAGCAGCGGTACCGGTCGAGTGCCGTGGAGGCTCCGGCCATGACCGCAGGCACCGAGGAGCCCGCCGAAGACGGGTCCGCACCCAGCTTCGAGCAGCCGTTGCTCCAACTCAAGGGAGTGACCAAGACGTTTCCGGGGGTCAAGGCGCTCGACGACGTCAGCTTCGACGTGCGCCCGGGCGAGGTGCACGCCCTGCTTGGCGAAAACGGCGCCGGCAAGTCGACGCTGATCAAGATCCTCTCCGGCGTCTACACCCCGGACTCCGGTGAGATGTTCCTCGACGGCAATCGCGTCGCCTTCGCCACGCCATCGGAGGCGCAGGAAGCCGGTATCGCGACCATCTACCAGGAACTGCTGCTTTTCCCCGACCTGACCGTCGCCGAGAACATCTTCATGGGGCACGCGCCGCGCACGTCGTGGGGCGCGATCGACTGGCCGGCGCTTCGCAAGGGGGCTACCGATCTTCTGGCGTCCCTCCACAGCCATGACCTCGACGTCAGCGCGATCGTCGGCTCGCTTTCGGTCGGCAATCGCCAGCGGGTCGAGATCGCCAAGGCGCTGTCGCACGATGCTCGTATCCTGATCATGGACGAGCCGACCGCGGCGCTGACCGAGCACGACGTCGAGCGGCTGTTCGACATCGTGCGGCTGCTGCGCGATCGCGGCGTCGCGGTGATCTACATCAGCCATCGGCTGGAGGAGGTCTTCCTGCTCGCCGACCGGGTGACGGTGCTGCGCGACGGTGCCTATGTCGCTACCAAGGACGTCAAGGACACCGACCAGAGCGATCTGATTCACATGATGGTGGGGCGCGTGCTCGACGCCTTGTTCCCGAAGACCGAGGCCAAGATCGGCGAGGTGGTCCTCGAGGCGCGCTCGCTGGTGCGGGCGCCAGCCACGAACGATGTGAGCTTCCAACTGCGCGCCGGGGAAATCCTCGGGGTCGCCGGGCTCGTCGGTTCGGGGCGGACCGAACTCGCGCATGTCCTATTTGGGGTCACCCCGCCGAACAGCGGCGCGCTGCTCGTCGACGGGAAGGAGGTTTCGATCAACAGCCCCGCCCAGGCCAAGGCGCTCGGCATCGCCTACGTGCCCGAAGACCGCGGCCGGCAGGGGCTGATCCGGCCGATGCCGCTGGTCGAGAACATTTCCCTGTCGATCCTCAACCGGATCGCGCCGGCCAGTTTTATCGACCGGCTGAAGGAGCAGAAACTCGCCGAGGAAAGCGTCAAGACGTTTCAGATCCGGGCGAGCAGCATCTGGCAGATCGCCGGCAAGCTATCCGGCGGCAATCAGCAGAAGGTGGTCCTGTCCAAGTGGCTGGCGACCGAGCCGCGCATCCTGATCATGGACGAGCCGACCCGGGGCATCGACGTCGGCGCCAAGGCTGAAATCCATCGCCTGATGAGCGAGCTCGCGGGCAAGGGGCTCGCCATCCTGATGATCTCCAGTGAACTGCCGGAGATCCTGGGGATGAGCGATCGCATTCTGGTGATGCGCGGCGGACGCATCGTCGCCGAGGTTGCCCGCACCGATGCGGATCAGGCGGCAATCGCCACCGCGATGATGAGCGATGCCGACCAGCAGGAGGCGGCGGCCTGATCCGATGTCCGTGAGCACCACCGCCTCCAGCACATCGGCCGGCTACCGCGATCTGCGGCGGATGATCCTCGGCCAGGAGATGGTGCTGTTCGTCATCATCGTTCTCCTGTTCGTCGTCGTCGGGCTGATCAATCCACGCTTCATCGCCGAGCGGAACATCAGCAGCATCTTCCTCGGCAACGCCTATGTGGCGGTGGCGGCCATCGGCATGTCGATGGTGATCATCTCCGGCAATATCGACATATCGGTCGGGTCGCTGATCGGGGTGCTGGCGACGCTGTGCGGGACGCTGGCGCTCAACGGTGTCCCGATCATCATCAGTTGGATCATCCCGATCATCGTGGGGATGGCGATCACCACCGGCATGGGGGCGATGGTCGCGTATCTCCGGATTCCGTCGATCGTCGTGACCCTGGGGATGCTGAGTATTCTCAAGGGCGGGTTGATCAGCGTCACCGGTGGCGCTTGGCTCACCGATCTGCCGTCGGGGTTCTTCCTCGCCCAGACCAGACCGTTCGGCATTCCGACCCCCGTCTATTTCATGGTCGGCCTGACCATCGCGGCGGCGTTCTGGATGCGACGGAGCAGCCTCGGCCGTGCCATCTACGCAGTCGGCGGCAATGTTGAGGCGGCGCGACTTTCCGGCATCGACCCGGCCAAGACGGTCGTCAAGGCGTTCGCCATCCATGGCTTTTTCGTCGGCATCGCCGCCGTCCTGTTCGCGACCCAGCTCAGCGTCATCCAGTCCACGGTGCCGCCCAATCTGGAACTCACCATCATCACCGCGTCGGTGGTCGGCGGCGTCAGCATCCTCGGCGGCACCGGAACGGTGATCGGCTCGACACTCGCCGCCATCCTGATCGCCACCATCGCGTCGGCGATGATCTTCGTGAACATCTCACCGTTCTGGATGCGGGCGGTGCAGGGCGTCATGATCCTGACCACCGTGCTCGCCGACCTCTGGCGGCGCCAGCGCCAGCGGGCAGGGGGTTAGCGATGGCCGTCGAAACCCAGGCCTATCGCCCGCCCAACATGCTGCGGCACGAACTGGTGCTGTTGATGTTCCTGGTGCTCGCCGTCGGCGTTCTCGCCGTGGCGACCGACAAGTTCCTGACCGTCGACAACATGCTGAACCAGGGCCGGCTGATGACCGAGGTGGCCCTGGTTGCGCTGCCAATGACCTTCATCATCATCACCGGTGGCATCGATCTGTCGGTCGGATCGATCCTCGGGCTTGCCGCGATCATGCTCGGTGTCAGCTGGCAGAACCTCGGCCTGCCGCTCGAACTGTCGATCGTGGTCGCAATCCTGGTCGGTGCGGTGGCCGGCTGTTTCAACGGCCTGCTGATCGTCCGCGTGCGGGTGCCGCCGCTGATCATGACGCTGGCGACGCTGGCGCTGTTCCGTGGATTGGCGGAAGGCATCAGCCAGGCGCGATCGGTGCGAGGCTACCCGGAGTGGTTCTTCGTGCTCGGCCAGGGCGAAGTGCTCGGCGTGCCGACCCAGTTGTGGATCCTGCTGGTGGCGATCATCGTGTTTTGGGTGGTGCTGGCCAAGACGACGTTCGGGCGCTCGCTCTACGCCATCGGCCACAACGAGGAGGCGGCGCGCTTCTCCGGCATCCCGGTCAACCGGATCAAATTGATCATCTACAGCCTGTCCGGCACCATGGCGGGACTGTCGGGGGCGATCTTCGTGTCGCGGGTCTCGACGACGCGATCCGACATGGGGACCGGTCTGGAGCTCGACGCCATTGCGGCGGTGGTTCTCGGCGGGACCAGCATCTTCGGCGGTGTCGGCACGATCGCCGGAACGGTGATCGGCTTCACGCTCATCCAGCTTCTGAAGAATGGCCTGGCTTTGACCGGGGTGAAAGGCGATGCGACCATCGTCGTTATCGGCACGGTGCTGATCCTTTCGATCCTGGTTTCGAATTTCCTGCAGCGGCGCCGCGACAGCGACGGCTGAGGAAAGGACGCACCGGCTGGTGCATGACAGCAATGGGAGGAACCCACGATGAAGAAACTCACTGTGCTGCTGGCGGCCACCGCGCTGAGCGGAACCGCCATGGCCGCCGATCCATGGGACGGCCGCGACGATCTGCCGACCAGCCCGCTGGCATGCGATGGCACGCCGGCGACGGTCGCCGCCAAGGACTATGATGGCGGCCAGCCGACCGGCGCGCCCGATCTCAGCGGCCAGGACATCACGCTGATCGACGTGCCGAAGCTGGTGGGCATCGGCTACTTCGCCGCCACCACCGAAGGCATGCGCCAGGCGGCCGAGGAACTCGGCAACGTCAACGTCACCACCGACGGGCCGACCGAGGCCAACATCGACGACCAGATCACCTTCATCGACAACTACATCACGCAAGGGGTGAACGGCGTGCTGTTCGCCGCCAACGATCCGGTCGCCATCGCGCCGGTTCTGAAGCGGGCCCTCGGCGAAGGGATCCACGTCGTCGGCTACGACGCCAACTCCGAGCCGGATGCCCGCGAGTGGTTCGTCAACCAGGCCGAATTCAACGGCATCGGCAAAGCGCTGATCGACGCGATGGCGGCCGAGATCGGCGAAGACGGCAAGTTCGCGATCGTCACCTCGACCTTCACCACGCCGAACCAGGCGCGGTGGATCGCCGAGATGCAGGATTATCAGGAAGCCTGCTTCCCGAACATGGAGTGGCTGGAGACGGTTGAGGCGCAGGAAGACAACATCCTGTCGTTCAACCAGGCCAATACCCTGATCAACAAGTACGGCGACGACCTGGACGGCATCTTCGGCATGACCTCGGTGGCGACGCCGGCTTCGGCCGAGGCAGTGACCCAGGCGGGCGTCTGCGGTGATACAGCCGTGGTCGGGCTCGCCACGCCGAACGCCATGAAGCCGTATGTGGCATCGGGCTGCGTCAAGTCGGTGGTGCTGTGGAACCCGGTCGACCTCGGTTACGCCGCGGTCTATGCCACGCGCGCCGTCGTCGACGGCAACCTGGCGCCCGGCAGCACCAGCGTCGAGGCCGGCCGTCTCGGCACCCTGCAGGTGGTCAACGGTTCAGAAATCCTGCTCGGCGCGCCGTTCGTTTATACGGCGGACAACATCGACGATTTCGACTTCTAGTCGGACGTAAGCCGGTGGGGCCCCGATCGGGGCTCCACCTCTGATCACGGCGGGGCGTGTCGGCCCCGCTGCCCCCTTCCGACAGCTAAATCAGCTTGGCAGCGATCGAGCCGAGGTAGGCGGTGTAGCCGGCGAGGCAGGCATAGCCCTCTCGGCGGGACAGGAGCCAATTGGTCCTGAGGAAGAACAGGCTGGCGACAGTGACCGCCAGCAGGACCGGGAAATCGACCAGCAGCATATGCGGCGGCACCGCGATCGGGGCGACCAGCGACGCCACGCCCATCACTGCGAGGATGTTGAAGATGTTGGAGCCGATCACGTTGCCGACCAGCATCTCGCTTTCCGCTTTGCGGATGCAAACCAGCGCGGTCGCGAGCTCCGGCAGGCTGGTGCCGACCGCCAGCAACGTGACGCCGATGATCGCCTCGCTGACCCCGAGACCGCGGGCGAGATCGACGGAGTTCTCGACGGCGAGATGGGCGCCGAACCCGATGCCGGCGAGAAGCAGGATAGGCAAGCCATAGCTGCGCCAAAAGGAGCGCGGCTTGTGCTCGACGACGTCCTCGCGCGGAACGACTGCTTCGACAGTCTTTTCGGAGCGGAACAGGACGGACAGGTAGAGGGCCAGTCCGGCGATGAAGAGCAGGCCGATCGGCCAGTTGAACTCGCCGCCATAAGCGAACCCGACCAGCGCCACGGTTGCCGCCGCCCAGACGAACGTATCGCGAATGAAGTTGTTCCGTCCGACCACCACCGGGCGGATCACCGCGGCGGCGCCGAGAATCAGGAGGGTGTTGGCGATATTGCTGCCGGCAATGTTGCCGACCGCCAGCGCGCCGCTGCCGATCGCGGCCGAATGCACCGAGACGACGAGCTCAGGCGCGGAGGTGCCGAAGGCAACGATGGTCAAGCCGATCACCATCGGCGAGACCTTGAGGTGAACCGCGGTTTCCCGGGCCCAATCGACGAACGTATCGCATGACCACATCAGCACGCCCAGACCAAGGCACGCGAGCGAAAAACTCAGGATCATGCGTTCTCCCCGGCACGGACCGTTCGTCGGCTTAGCTTGGCAGATAATGCCTGGCGGTCATCTTTCCAAGTCCGTGGTGCTGCAGCTTTTTTCGTTGTCCCCAAGCCCGAATTGAATCTGTTTCAACCGTACTAGACAGTTTCACCGCAGATCGGCGGCACCCGGTTGACCGCGAGCACGGTCGTTTGAGTCGCGCCGCGATGGTGGCTCGCCCCACGACCTAATTTGTTCAAATTGAACAAATCTGCAATCGATTGCAAGGAATATCATCCTATTTTGTTGTGTATCGTTATGACTGATCAGATCGCCATGGCGATCTGCGCGGGGCGGTCAATCGCTTGAAAGTCAACGAATAAGCCAATTCACTTGACCAAAGGTGCGCTTAGGGTGGTTGTTCGGAGCGGGCTGCGGTTTTCGAAAATGCTTGTGACGACGACGTTCGCATGCATAATGTGTTGAAAGCGCTTGCAACGCCGTGAATTCGGCGTCAGCGTGCGGGAGGCACGGAGGTTTCCGACCTCCATCGCAGGAACCGTCCGGACGAGACGGTCAGCTTCAGGGAGGAATGCAGATATGAAATCGCAGACTCGGCTTTGGCTTCTGGCAGCAACGGCGCTCGGCGTCGCCGCGGCCGGACCGGCTTTTGCGATCGGCGGCGGGGGGGAAGTCATCATCGTCGCCAATCAGGAACCCCAATCGATGCAGGCGCAGGTGACCTACAAGGAGATCAATGGCGTCGGTCTGCGCAATGTCATCGAAAATCTGACCCGGCTCGATCCCAACACCAACGAGGTCCTGCCGATGCTGGCGTTGAGCTGGGAACAGGTCGAGCCCACCGTGTGGCACTTCAAGCTGCGCGACGACGTCACGTTCCATGACGGCACGCCGCTCAATGGCGAGTCGGCGGCGGTCAGCCTCAACTGGCTGTACAGCCCGGAGAACAATTTCAGCATCCGCGAGATGATGGGCCCGCAGATCACAGCCGAAGCCGTTGACGAGTCGACCGTCGCCGTGATCACCGAGGCGTCCGATCCACTCCTGCCGCGGCGCATCTACCTGGCCGGGCTCACGTCCGCCAAGCAGATCCAGGAAGACCCCGCGAGCCACGACGTCCACCCGATCGGCACAGGTCCCTATGTCTTCGACGAGTGGAAACAGGGTCAGTACTGGACCGCGACCGCCAACCCCGACTGGTGGGGCAACACGGCCGACGACACCTATGGCGACATCTATTACGACAGCCTGCGCGTGATCTGGCGGCCGGAGCCTGTCGTGCGCGCCGCGATGGTGGAGAGCGGCGAGGCCCAGGTCGCCATGTTCCTCACCAAGGAGGAATGTGACAGGTTCAACGAAGCCGAAGGCGTCGACTGCATCGTCAAGGGGTCCGACACTTTCCTCAGCGTCCGGCTCGACTATCACGGCGCCCAGCCGATCCTGGAGGACCTGCGGTTCCGCGAGGCGGTCTTCACCGGCATCGATTGGGAAGGCATCCGCCAGAACCTGATGGGGCTCGGCGAGCCGCTGGCCGGCCAGTTGCTGCCGGAGGCTGCGACTGGATTCCATGATGGGATCTCGCAATATCCTTACGATCCGGTGCGCGCGAAGGCCTTGGTCGAGGAACTCAAGGCGGAAGGAAGTGAGATCCCCAGCATCCATATCGCCACCCGGCTGGGGTCCACGCCGCGCAATGGCGAGATGATCGAGGCCATGGGCGCGATGCTGAATGCGATCGGCATTCCGACGACAGTCGCCGTCGAAGAACCAGGCGTGTTCAACCCGTGGGTCACGACCAAGCCGGAGCCGACGCGGGCCGGCATGTGGCTGCACCCGCAGGGCAATCCGCTGATGGACTATGCCGCTCAGTTCAGTGCGCACTACATCTGCGGCAGCATCATCTCCGTCTTCTGCGATCCGGACTTCGATGCGCGCGTTGCCGACGCCGCAACGCTAAGCGGTGACGAGCGCCACCAGGCGCTGCGCGAGTTGGTCAAGGAAGGGCACGACCGGTACATCATGGGTGGTGTCGGCCTGTTGCAGCGGGCCTACGGCGTCCCGCAAGGCTTCGACTGGGACTTCGGCCTGGACCACCGCATCCTCGCCGTTCACATGAAGCCCGCCGAGTAGAGCCCACTCCAAACACGGGCGTTCCCGGACCAACCGGGGACGCCCTCACATCGCGCCGTTGTCGGTGCGCGTCGTGATACCCAACCCGCGTGAGGCGTTTCGGTGTTCGGAGCCATAACCGGAGGCTATTTCCTACGCAGGCTCGTCGCCTCGATCGTCACGCTCGTCGTGGTGATGTCGCTGGTGTTCCTCGCCGACCGGCAGATCGGCGATCCCGCACGGATGGTTCTGGGCACCGCGGCGACCGAAGAAGACGTTCTCCAACTCCGCGAGCGGATGGGACTGGAGGACCCCCTTTGGGTCCAGTATCAGCGCTTTCTCGTCGGCATGGCGACCGGCGACATGGGCGACACGTTTCGATACGGCATCAGCAAGCCGCTGACCCATGGCGCCGAACTCCCCGATTCACGCAAGACGCTGCCGATCGCCATGGAGCGGCTACCGGCGACGCTTTTCCTCGGCGGCACAACCATCCTGTTCTCGATCCTGGTGGCGCTACCACTTGGAATCTATGCCGCCGTCCGACCGCGCTCGATCGGCGACCGGGTCGTCAACGTCCTGTCGCTCGCCGGCGTTTCCATCGTCGAATACTGGTTCGCGCTGATTCTCATCCTGGTGTTCGCGGTCAATCTCGGCTGGTTGCCGACATCGGGGTATGGAACCGCCGCAAACGTTATCCTCCCGGCATTGGCGCTATCGTTGCGACCGATCGGCCGCATCACCCAGATCGCCCGCAGCTCGATGCTTGACGAACTGGCAAAGCCATACGTCACCGCGGCGCGGGGGCGGGGGATACCGGTGTCGCGGATCTCCTGGATCCACGCTCTGAGAAATGCCGCCATCCCGATCGTCACCACCATCGGCGACGAGACGGTCAACGTGGTAACCGGGGTTATCATCATCGAAGTCATCTTCGGCTGGCCGGGAATCGGCGCCCTGACCGTCGACGCCCTGGCGATCCGGGACGTGCCGCTGGTCGAGGCGACGATCTTCCTGCTGGTGCTGATCGTCCTGACGGTCAATCTGGTCGTCGACCTGATCTACGCGGCACTCAACCCGCGCGTCCGGCTGGGTTAGCGCCATGGCAGCCGTCGACGACGCCCAAGACACCGCCGACGACGAACGGCAGGGAAACGTCACGACGCGCGACCTGCTCGTCGCACTCACCAAAGACCGCGTGGTCCTGCTCGCGGTGATCTTCCTGGTCGTCCTGGTGATCTCGGCGGCGTTCGCCAACGTCCTGGCACCTTACGATCCGCTCATCCCCAACATCTTCGCCGGGCGGCTGCCGCCGCTGTCATGGGCCGACGGACCGGGCGGGGTGCAGCAGTTTCACCTGCTCGGCACCGATGCACTCGGTCGCGACATGCTCTCGCGGCTGATGTACGGCGCGCGGGCGTCGGTGTCGGTCGGCCTGATCGCGGTCGCGGTGTCGGCGGTGATCGGCACCACGCTCGGGCTGATCGCCGGATATTATGGCGGCCGGGCCGACACCGTGATCATGCGGACTGCCGACGGGTTCATGGCGGTGCCGTCGCTGCTCATCGCCCTGTTCGTGCTGTTCATCGTCGGCGGCGGCCTGTTCAACATGGTCCTCGTCTTCGCGCTGATCCGCTGGGTGGTCTACACGCGGCTCGCCCGCGGCATCACGCTCTCCTACCGGCAATCGTCATTCGTCGAGGCGGCCCGTACCGTCGGGGCGACCGACCGGCGGATCATGTTCCGGCACATCCTGCCCAACATGATGTCGCCGCTGTTGGTGCTGGCGACGCTCGAGGTCGCGCTGCTGATCCTCGCCGAGGCCGGACTGAGCTTCCTGGGGTTCGGCCTGCAGCCGCCGGAACCGTCCTGGGGGCTGATGATCGCCCGCGGTCGCGAGTATCTACGCGAGGCGTGGTGGATGATCACATTTCCGGGTCTGGCGATCTTCCTGACGACGCTCAGCCTCAACCTGCTCGCCAACTGGCTGCGAACCATCACCGATCCGGTCCAGAGGTGGCGATGGTTGATCTGATGCCCGCCGTCGACAGGTCGCCGCCGATCGACGATGCGATCCTGACGGTGTCCGATCTACGTGTGTCGTTCCAGACGCCGCACGGCGTGGTGCGCGCGGTCAGCGGTGTCAGCCTCGGCGTGCGCAAGGGCGAAGCGCTCGGCATTCTGGGGGAATCGGGATCGGGCAAGTCGGTCAGCGTCGGCGCGATCATGGGGCTGCTCGACAGCCCGCCGGCCGAGATCGAAGGGGAAATCCACTACGGGGACATCGACCTTTTGCGCGCGCCGGCGCGCACCACCCGGCGGATTCGCGGCGACCGGGTTTCAATGGTCTATCAGGACGCGGTGACGGCTCTCAATCCAAGCCTGACCGTCGGCTATCAGATCGGCGAGATGTTCCGGGTTCATCGACCGGGAACGTCCCGCCGGGACGCCACCCGCAAGGCGATCGAACTGATGGATCGGGTCCATATCCCGTCGGCCGCGCAGCGGGTGCACAACTATCCGTTCGAATTCTCCGGCGGGATGAGCCAGCGCATCATGATCGCGATGGCGATCGCGCTCGAGCCGGACATCCTGATCGCCGACGAACCAACCACCGCACTCGACGTGACGGTGCAGGCCCAGATCATGCGGCTCCTCGCCGAACTCCGGGACCAGACCGGGATGGCGCTGATCTTGATCACCCACGACATCGGCCTGATCGCCGAAAACTCGGACCGGGTGATGGTGATGTATGCCGGCCGGGTGATGGAAAGCGGACCGACGGCGGCGGTCGTGGCGCGGCCGGCGCACCCCTACACCGAGGGGCTGATGGAGTCGGTGCCGCGCGAGGAGATGAAGCATCAGAAGCTGGTGACGATCGAGGGCTCGCCGCCGGTGCTGACCGCGATGCCGTCGGGATGCGCCTTCCATCCCCGCTGTCGCCGGCGCCAGCCGATCTGCGTCGACGATGAGCCGGCGCTGCGGCAGGTGGCCGCCGGCCGGGACAGCGCCTGTCACTTCGCGATGGAGGTCCTCGATGGCTGACGTCAGCGCCATCGACCGTGGGGGCGAACTGCTCAAGGTCGAACACCTGGTCAAACATTACGGGGTTCGCCGCGGTCGCGAGTCGAGCGGCGGTGTGGTGCGGGCGGTGGACGATGTCAGCTTCACGCTCCACCGCGGCGAGACCCTCGGGATCGTCGGCGAGTCGGGATGCGGGAAGTCGACGCTGGCGCGGGTTATTCTGCGCCTGGTCGAACCGACCGGCGGCCGGGCGATCATGGCGGGCGAAGACCTGTTCAGCCTCTCCAACCAGCAGATGCGGCTGAAACGGCGTCAGCTTCAGATCATCTTCCAGGACCCCTACGCATCGCTGAACCCGCGCATGACGGTCGCCGACATTGTCCGCGAGCCCTGGGTGATCTTTCCCGACATCGTGGCGCGCAGCGAATGGGACGACCGGCTGGCCGATCTCCTGACCCGGGTCGGGCTCAGCCGCAATGACGCCAACCGCTATCCGCACCAGTTCTCCGGCGGTCAGCGGCAGCGGATCGGCATCGCGCGGGCACTCGCGGTCAATCCGGAGATCGTCATCTGCGACGAGCCGGTGTCGGCCCTCGACGTCTCGATCCAGGCGCAGGTCATCAATCTCCTGAAGGAGATCCAGGACGAGTTCGGGCTGTCCTACATCTTCATCGCCCACGATCTGTCGATCGTGCGCCATATCTCGGATCGGGTGGCGGTCATGTATCTCGGCAAGATCGTCGAGATGGGAACCTGGCAGGAGGTCTACGACAACCCGCTGCATCCCTATACCCAGGCGCTGCTGTCGGCAGTGCCGGAGATCGATCCGGCCGCGCGGGGTCGCCGCATCATCCTGGAAGGCGAGGTGCCGAGCCCGATGAACCCGCCGTCGGGCTGTCGGTTCCGTACGCGCTGCCGCAAGGCCGAGGCGGTCTGCGCGGAGGAAGAGCCGGCGCTGGAGAAGCGCGCCGGCAGCCACGCTTGCGCATGCTTCTTCGCCGCGCCCATGGACCAGACCACGGCGGGAGGCGTGGCCGCTTGAGGGGCGGCAATTGCTTGCCGAGCCGAACGCATTGCCCGGCCGGCGATCGGAGGAAACCATGACGCCACCAGAGCTTGTCGCGACCTACTGGACGATCGGTGGAAACTGCCGCCCGAGCGGCGGTCCCGACGAAGTGAGCCCGTTCGATTTTCGCGACCGGGTCGAGACGGCTCGCAAGGTCGGGTATCGCGGCATCGGTTTCGCCTACGCTGACATCATGGCTGTCTCCGACCGGATCGGCTTCGACACGATGAAGGCGGTTCTCGACGACAACGACATGAAGCACGTCGAAGTGGAAAACATCTTTGACTGGTTCACGTCCGGCGAGCGTCGCCGCAGGTCCGATGTGATCCGGCGCGATCTGATGAACGCCGCCAAGCGGCTCGGCGCCCGGCACATCAAGATCGGCGGCGACTTCGAAAACGAGGGCCGCACAGACTGGTCGATGGAGCATCTGGCGCGGGAGTTCCGGCAACTGTGCGACGAGGCGGCGGAAGTCGGCGCCGGGATTTCGCTGGAGATCATGCCGTTCACCAATCTGAGGACCATTGACCAGGGCCTGGAGCTCTTGCGCCGGGCCGGTGCACCGAACGGCGGTATCATGATCGACATCTGGCACATGGGCCGCGGCGGGATCGACTACGACGACGTCGCTCGCATCCCCAAGGATGCGCTGTCCTGGGTGGAAGTGAATGACGCCCTCGACGAGGTCCAAGGCTCGCTGTTCAACGATACGGTGAATCATCGCGTCCTGCCGGGCGAGGGTGCGCTTCGCTTTCGCGACTTCCTGCGGGCGATCCAGGCGACGGGATATGACGGCCCCTACGGCGTCGAAATCCTGTCCGACGAACACCGGTTGCTGCCACTCGACGAAGCGGCGAGCCGTGCCTTTGACGCGACCATGAAGGAATTCGAGAGTGTCGAGCGCGAGACCGCGCAATAATGATACCGATGGGAAGACGAGGGGATGGATGAAGATCGCGATTATCGGAACAGGCCGGGTAGCCGAACTCCACGCCGCGGGCATCGAGCAGGTCGGCGATGACCTTTTGGCCGGTGCCTGGAACCGCACGGCCGCGAAGGGGGACGCCTTCGGGTCACGATTCGGTTGCAAGGTTTACGGCGAACTCGACGACCTGCTCGCCGATCCGGAGATCGACGCCGTTGTCGTCACCGTGGCGACCCCGACCCATCACGACGTGGCCAAGCGGGCGCTCGAAGCCGGCAAGCATGTGCTCCTGGAGAAGCCGCTCAGCGAGGCGGCGGACGAGGTTCGCGATCTCCGCGAAACCGCGAAGCGCACCAACCGCATCTGCATGCCGAGCCACAACTATATCTATGCGGAAGATGTCCGGCGCCTGAAATACCACACCGCGTCCGGCGATCTCGGCGAGGTGGCGAGCTTCTGGGTGATGTTCAACCGGGTCCACCCGTCCTCGATCGGCACCCCCGATTTCTACATGATGCGCGAGCTTCTCGTGCATCATGCCTACATCATGCTGCACTTCCTTGGACGGCCGAGCGATATCTCTGCCACCGGAACCAACGTCCATTTCGACGATCCCAACGCCATCGATCAGGTCATGATCACCGCCACCTATGACAGCGGGACGATCGCCAACCTGTGGGGGAGTTTCGCGGTCGACGACCGGTCCCGCGACCCGTGGACGCTGGTCGTGAAGGCAATTGGCAGCAAGGGGACGGGGTCGGCTTCGTGGAGCCAGATCAAATACGGCGAGGAACCGGAACCGTTCTGGGACGACGCCGGCTACCGCGACAGTTTCCTCCACGTCGAGCGGTACTTCATCGAGCAATGCCTCGGGCGCGGCGCGGCGCCACTGTCGACCCTGGACGACGGAGTCGACACCCTCACCATTGTCGAGACGACCAAGCGCGCGATCGAAGAGGGCAAGAAACTCCGCGTCGACTATGGCGACTGAGGTTGGCTCACGGTGTAGCTCGCGTCAGGGTGTCGGCGCGTCCGATCGGATGAGGCCCTCGGCCTTCAATTCGGCCCAGAGGTCGTTGGGGATGGCGTGGCGCATCAGGGCGATGTTAGCCGCGACCTGATCGGGATTGACGGCACCCGGAATAACCGAGGTGACCGCCGGGTGATGCAGCGGGAACTGAAGGGCGGCGGCGGCGAGGGGAACGCCGTGGCGCTTGCAGACGGCTTCGATCTTGCCGGCTCGTTCCATTTCCTCCGGGCTCGCGTCGGCGTAGTTGTACTTCGCGCCGGGAACCGGCCCGGTCGCGTAGATGCCGGAGCTGAACACGCCGCCGATGATGATCCCGGCGTCGCGTTCGACGCAGAGCGGCAGCTCGACGTCCAGCGTGTCCTGTTCGCCGAGGGTGTAACGGAGCGCCACCAGGAAGAAGTCGAGATCCATCAGCTCGAAGAAGCGCGGGATCATGCCAAGCTCGTTGATGCCGGCACCGATCGCGCCGATCGCGCCCGCTTCCTTCAGTTCGACCAGCGCCCGGTACCCGCCGGTCGCAAGCTGCGCGAGGTAGGCGGAGACCAGCGGCTCGGTCTCATGATGCCAGAAGTCGAGATCGTGGATGATAAGGATGTCGACACGGTTGAGGCCAAGGCGCTGGAGGCTGTCCTCGTAGGCCCGCATGATGCCGTCGTAGCTGTAGTCGAAGCGATGATCGAAATGCAGGCCGCCGGACCAAAAGCCGGTTTCGAATTCCTCCGGCCGCGCCGGTGCGGTGAAGACCCGGCCGACCTTGGTCGAGATCAGAAACTCGTTGCGCGGCTGCTGGTAGAGGAATCGGCCCATGCGATGCTCGCTTTGGCCGCGGCCATACCAGGGGGCGGTGTCGAAGTAGCGGACGCCGTCGGCCCAGGCGGCTTCCAGTGTCGCTCGGGAGTCGGCTTCGCTCACCCGCGTGAACAGCTCCCCAAGCGGCGCGCCGCCGAGCCCGAAGATCGGCAGCATGACGTCTGAACTGCCGAGTTTGCGGCGCGCGAATGGATCCATGGTTTGTCCTCCCTGAGACGCTTGGCCGGTGCCTTTGGTGTTACACGCAAGATGAACCGGCGAACACGCGCGTTTCTAGCATAGTCCGGCTCGTCCTGTTGGCGTTCACCCGTGCTGCGTCGATGTTGCCCGCTCTTGGGCTATGGTGTCCGGCGATGCCGTTCGGCATCTTCTGTCACCGTGTCGTACAATCTCGAAATCGTTCTCTCAACCGGAGCCCGGATGTGACTGAATCAATTCGCCTTCTTACCCCTGATGCACAGTATCCGGATGATGGCCTGATCGAGCGGGACCTGATGGGTCCGGACACTGTGTTCGACATTTTCCGCGAGCGCGAGCCGGAGCGATTACCCGACGATCTTCTGGCGCGCGCCGACGGGATCGTCGTCTGGCACGAGATGCCGATCGACGCGGCGTTCGTCGCCCGGATTCCGGCGTGTCGGATCATCGCCCGCGCCGGGGTCGGGTTCGATCACATCGATCTGCAGGCGACCGGTGCAGCCGGTATCCCGGTCTGCAACACGCCGGACTACGGGACGAGCGAGGTTGCCGACCACGCGATCGCGCTGACGTTGGCGCTGAGGCGGGCGCTGCCGGTCTATCACCAGGAATTGAGCAACGATCCGATCGGTGCGTTCGTCACCGGTTTCGACACGGTCCACACACCGCTGGTCCGCCGGCTGCGCGGCAGCGTCTTCGGCATCGTCGGCCTCGGCCGGATCGGCACGGCGACTGCCTTGCGTGCCAAGGCGTTCGGCCTCGACGTTGTCGCTTACGACCCGTACGTCTCCGCCGGCACCGAAATCGCGGTTGGCGTCCGCCGCGTCGACGATCTCGGTGCTCTGCTGGCTGAAAGTGACGTGGTCAGCCTGCACTGCCCGCTCACCGACGAGACCCGCGGGATGATCGGGGCTACCGAGCTTGCCCAGATGAAATCGGACGCGCTTCTGATCAACACGGCGCGGGGTGGGGTCGTCGACGTGCCTGCGCTGCTCGCCGCGATCGAGACCGGGCAGATTGGTGGGGCGGGGCTCGATGTCCTGCCGTCCGAGCCGCCGCAGCCCGACGACGCAATCGTTGCCGCATACAAAAATCTCTCGAAATCGCCGCTGGCGGGGCGGTTGCTCCTGACCCCGCACTCGGCGTGGTCCAGCCCGGAAAGCGCTGCCGATGCCCGGCGCCTCGCGATGGAAACCACGCTGCTTTATCTGCGCGAGGGAAGACTTCGCAACCTCGTCAATGAGGCGTTTCTCGTCGATCCACGATAGCTGCCGGTCTTGGCCATGCGCTTGTCAGCACGAAACCACCTGATACAGTGATCGGCGAAACAGCAAACACGGAGCCGCAGCGCCATGACGCGATAGGCGGGCGCGCGGACGAGGATAATTGGTTAAGACGTTCGGCGACGATCCGCCAAGCGCGGACGCGCGGGCTCCCGATGGCCGGGAGCCAGAGGCACCGGGACGCGACCATGATGTCGCGACCGCCACGGACCCCGCGGCGGCGGACAGTCATCTCCCGCGTCGTAAGCGAAAGCGCCGAAGACGCCGGCGGCGCAGCGTCTACGCTTCGGCAGAGCCTCGTCCCGCCGATAACCAGAACGGTGCCGCGAGCGAGAGCCAGCCGGCTGAGCCGCAGCCACTGCCAACGCCGGTGGCGATCCCCGATCGACCTGTGCGGCGCAACTTTTACGGCGCGCTCGATCTCGGCACTAACAACTGCCGGCTTCTGGTGGCGGTGCCGCGTGAGCGCGGGTTCCGGGTGGTCGACGCCTTCTCGCGGATCGTCCGGCTCGGCGAGGGGATCGGCCGCACCGGGCGGCTCGGCGACGCCGCCATGGATCGGGCGATCGATGCGCTCAAGGTGTGCGCCAGCAAGCTGGCGCATCGCGACGTCACCCGCGCCCGCCTGATCGCCACCGAAGCTTGCCGGGTCGCCGACAACGGTGATGTTTTCGTGGAAGCTGTCGCGCGGGAAACCGGCTTGAAGCTGGAGGTGGTCTCCCAGGAAACCGAAGCGCGACTGGCGGTTGCCGGCTGTGCGTCGCTGATCGACCCGCGGGCCTCGGGTGTTATCCTCTTCGATATCGGCGGCGGCTCGTCGGAGCTGGTATGGATCGACCTGACGACGCCGGGATCGGGGCGGCGCATGTCGGACCGCATCGGGGCGTGGAAATCGCTGCCGCTTGGCGTGGTCAACCTGTCGGAGCACCACGGCGGGCACCACATCTCGTCTTCGATGTTCGAAGCGATGGTCGCGGAGGTCGCCGAGCTCCTGGACGACTTCCCCCACGTGGACGCCGTTGATCGCGCGGTCGCCAATGGATCGGTGCATATGCTGGGCACGTCGGGGACGGTGACGACGCTGGCCGGCGTGCATCTGGGGCTGCCGCGCTACGACCGCCGACGCGTCGACGGGACGTGGCTGAGTGGCGAGCGGGTCGCCGAACTGGTCGCCGACTTCGCTGCCATGGACTACGAGGAGCGGGTGGCAAACCCTTGCATCGGCCGCGAACGCGCCGATCTGGTGATCGCCGGCTGCGCGATCCTGGAGGCGTTCCGGCGCCGTTGGCCGGTCGATCGGCTCCGGGTCGCCGATCGGGGGCTGCGCGAGGGTTTGCTGGTCGAGATGATGGCCGAGGACGGTGCATGGCGGCCGCGATCGCGGCGCCGCCGGTCCGACAACGGGAATGGCTGAGCGCGGCCGGGGACCGAGCGGCCGCAACCTCAAGGTTCGGGTCAAGACGGCGAGGCGCCGGAAGGCGTCGTCGGCCCGCTGGCTCGAGCGGCAACTGAACGATCCCTATGTCGCCCGCGCCAAGGCGGAAGGCTACCGGGCCCGCTCGGCGTTCAAGCTGATCGAGATGGACGACCGGTATCAACTGTTCACCAAGGGCGCGCGGGTGGTCGATCTTGGTGCCGCGCCGGGCGGATGGTCCCAGGTCGCCGCGGAGCGGGTCGGGTCGACTGCGGACGAGCCGCTGGTGGTCGCGGTCGACTATCTGGAGATGGCGCCGCTGCCGGGTGTCATCGTTCTGCGCAAGGACTTCCTCGACGACGACGCCCCGGAGATGATCGAAGCGGCGCTCGGCGGGCATCCGGTCGATGTGGTTCTCTCCGATATGGCGGCACCGACCACCGGACACCGCAAGACCGATCACCTGCGGACGATGCATCTCTGCGAAGTCGCCGCCGACTTCGCCCGATCGGTACTGCGGCCGGGCGGTCGTTTCGTCACGAAGGTTTTTCAGGGCGGTGCGGCGGGCGATCTGCTCGCCGGCCTCAAGCGTGATTACGCCAAGGTCCACCACGTCAAGCCGCCGGCAAGCCGCAGCGGTTCGGTGGAGCTCTATCTCGTCGCCAGCGGATTTCGTGGCGGCGCGGACTGATCAGGCGCGCCTGAACAGTCCCACAATCACCAACAGGATCACCGCGCCGATCGTCGCCGAGATGATCGAGCCGATGACGCTGCCGCCAATGAACACACCGAGAAGAGGCAGAATGAAGCTGGCGATCAACGCGCCGACGATGCCGACGACGATGTTGCCGAGCAGGCCGAAGCCGCCGCCTCGGACGATAAGCCCGGCCAGCCAGCCGGCGATCGCGCCGATGATGAGCGCAATGATAATCGCGGTGATCATGTTCCCCCTCCGGTATCCCGCCGCTGAGACAGCAATCATAACGCGGCTCGCGAGGTTTACCTAGAGCGCTACCGTTCGCGCATCACGGTTACCGCGTCCGGCGCATAGCGCCGGTGCCTGGACACCTGGTGCCCGGCATCAGGGGTGAGCCGCAGAAAGAAGAAGACCGACGCGACGACGATCAGCCCGACCACGATGAACGCCGGAGCAAAGGCCTCCGCAGTGATCGCCTCCTGGCCGATGCTGGCAATCTGCACCACCGTCGCGCCGACGGAGATGCCGATAGTGAGGGCGAGCTGCTGGGCGACGCTGGTGATCGCCGTAGCCTTGCTCAGTTGGCGCGTTTCGATGTCGGCGAAGGCAAGGGCGCTAACGCTGGTGAACTGCAGGGATCGTGAGAAACCGCCCGCCAGCAGCACGCCGACCATGATCCAGATCGGGGTCGTCATCGTGAACGCGGCGGGGATCGAGACGAACACCGCCGATATGATGGCGTTGGTCACCAACACGGCGCGGAAACCGTAAAGCCAGAGGATTGGCGTGGCGATGAACTTCATGACGACCGCACCGATCGCGGCGGAGAAGGTGATCATCCCCGACCGGAATGGCGTCATGCCGAAGCCGACCTGAAGCAAAAGCGGCAACAGGAACGGCGTAGCGCCAACGCCGACACGAAACAGCATCGTGCCCATCGTGCTGATCCAGAATGTCGGGATTCGAAACAGGGTGAGGTCGATGATCGGGTTCGGAGCGCTGCGGCTGTAGACGACATAACCGGCGAGAAGCAGGGCGCCAGCGACCAGCATGGCGATGACATAGGCGGCCGGCATGAGATCGAGACCGAGGATGGTCGAGCCGCTCATGAAGAACGCGAGCCCCAGGCCCGACAACAGAAAGCCGCGGGTGTCGAAGGCACCGACGCCTTCGCCGCGAATGTCTGGAACGTAGAGCGTCGCGAGGATCAGGCCGAGGATGCCGACGGGAACGTTGATCCAAAAGATCCAGCGCCAGTCGAAGAAGGTTGTGATGAAGCCGCCGACCGGCGGACCCATCAGCGGGCCGATCAGCGCGGGGATGGTCAGCCAAGCCAGTGAGCCAACCAGTTCATGTTTCTCCACGCTGCGAAGCACGATCAACCGGCCGACCGGGACCATCATCGACCCGCCCAAGCCTTGAACGATCCGGGCGGCGACCAGTTCGGCGATGGACTCCGACAATCCGCACCAGATTGATCCGATCGTGAAGGTGGCGATGGCCAACCGGAAGACGAGCCGCGCGCCGAATCGGTCGGCCAGCCAGCCGGAGGCGGGAATGAAGATCGCCAGCGCCAGAAGATACGAGGTCAGCGCCAACTTCAGGTAGAGCGGGCTGACGCCAAAATCGGCGGCGATTGCCGGCAGAGCCGTCGAGAGAACCGTGGAATCGAGGTTCTCCATGAACAGCGCTGATGCAACGATGAGCGGAAGAAGGATTCGGTCGGGCATTGGCCCTGTCATATCACGGACGGGACCCGGCGCGATTTGTTCGTTCGCATTCGGCGCGGAATTCTGCTAGCTGTAACGATACAGATTCCGATCTTATGGGCGGCCGAATAGGGCAGCCCAACGGGGTCGGATTCGTCTTCAACCGAGCCCGGTTGTACGGCCGCAGGATATTCGCGCCGGATCGGGCCTTGCCGCGACCGCGAGGAGGGGGGCTGTATGCGTCTGTTGATTTTGGGCACCGGTGGCATGGCCGCGAAACATGCCGAGAGCTTCTCGGCCATTGACGGTGTCAGCGTCGTCGGCGGTGTCGACGTCATTCCAGAGCGGCTCGCCGCGTTTTGCGCGGAACATGGGATCGAGCACCAGTTCGGGTCGATCGAAGACGCGCTGGCGTGGGGCGAGTTTGATGCGGTCGCCAACGTCACCCCTGATCAGGTTCACTATCCGACCACGATGACGGCTATCGCCGCCGGCAAGCACGTGTTCTGCGAGAAGCCGCTGGCGACCGACGCCGGCAAGGCGATGGAGATGACCGAAGCGATCGAGGGCGCCGGCCTAGTCGGCATGGTCAATCTCACCTACCGCAATTCGCCGGCACTCCAGAAAGGCCGTCAGATGGTGCTCGACGGCGCGGTGGGGCAGGTCCGGCATGTTGAGGCGTCGCACCTGCAAAGCTGGCTTGTCGGCAATGCCTGGGGCGACTGGAAGACAGAGAGCAAATGGCTCTGGCGGCTTTCCAAACAGCACGGATCGAACGGCGCGCTCGGCGACATCGGCATCCACATCGTCGATTTCACGTCCTATGGCAGCGGCCTCGACGTGGCTCATGTCTGCGCACGGCTGAAGACGTTCGACAAGGCACCGGGCGGTGAGATCGGCGAGTACGTGCTCGACGCGAATGACGCCTTCACCATGAACGTGGATTTCACCACCGGGGCGATCGGCACGATCCAGGCGAGCCGGACCGCAGCCGGTCAGCTCGACCAGTTGCGGCTCCGGGTCTATGGCGAGACGGGATCGGTCGAGATCATGTACGACACCGGGCAGTCGACGCTGCGGGCGTGTCTCGTTGACGACGTGAACACCGCCACCTGGCGTGACGTTTCGCTCGAACCGGTGGAAACCAATTACCAGCGCTTCGTCGCCGCGGTCAGGGCGGGCGCCACCCAGGAGCCGTCCTTCCGCCGCGCGGCGAACATCCAGAAGGTCCTCGACATGGCCCAGGTCTCAGACCGCGAACATCGGGACGAGGCGGTCGCCTGAGCGGGGATCGCCGGGGCGCGATCAGTCTGCCTTCTCCGGGCTCGGCGGGAGGCGGACCGTCACCCGGAGCCCACCTTCCGGCAGATTGGCGATCGCGATCTCGCCGCCATGGGCCAGCACAATCGAGCGGGCAATCGCCAACCCGAGGCCGACGCCGCCGGTTTCGCGGCTGCGGGACGTTTCCAGCCTGACGAATGGCTTGAAGACATCCTCCGCGCGGTCCTCGGGGACACCCGGGCCGTCGTCATCGACGGTGATCAGCGGCCCGTCGGCCGCGTCCCGCAGGGTGACACGCGCCCGCTCGCCATACCGGACGGCGTTATCGATCACATTGCCGAGGGCGCGTTTCAGCGCGGTGGGCCGGCAGGCGTAGGGGAGGCGCCCGGCGCCCTGAAACGCCACCTGCTGGTCGAGGGCCACGCGATCATCAACGAGGCTCTCGACCAGGGCGTTGAGGTCGACCGACCGCACCGGCTCCGCCGCCGCGTCATCGCGAGCGAAGGCCAGCGCGGCTTCCGCCATCGCCTGCATGTCGTCGAGGGTGGCGATCATCTTGGCCCGCGCCTCCTCGTCGTCGAGGAGCTCGGCACGTAGGCGTAGAGATGTGATCGGCGTCCTGAGATCATGGCCGACCGCCGCGAGCATGCGGGTGCGGTCGGCAATGAAGCGTTCCAGACGCTCCTGCATCTCGTTGAACGCGGTGGTCAACCGCCTCACTTCGCTCGGCCCGGTTTCCGGCAGCGGCTTCGGCGGGCCGCCGCGGCCGAACGCCTCGGCGCTGTCGGCCAGGGCGGCGAGCGGCCGGGTGACGCGGCGCGCGGTGAACCAGACGATCGCCAGGATCGCCAGTGCCATCGCGGCGGCGGACGCCACGGTCAGCCATGGAAATTCGACCGGTTCAGCCCGTATCCGGGTCTGGGCGTTGAGCCAGCCCCCATCCGGGAAGGGGATCGACACCAGCACGTCATACCGTTCGCCGCCGCGGGGACCGTGGCGGCCGGGAAACCGGCGGAAGTCGCGCGGCGATCGTCGCTCGATATTGCCATTGTCGTCGACGATCGCGATGCGGGGGCGCTCGGGCGGCCTGAAGGTCAGCATCCGCTCGAGCGGGTGTGCGGTCATCGTGCCCGATCCGCCCTCCGGCGCCGCAACGGCAGCGTCTTCCGTCACCCAGTAGCGCAGACGCTTCGTCGTTGCCGCTTGGGCGAGTTCGCTCCGATCGGCGTCGGGAGATTCGACAAGCACGCGCGTGACCGACGCCACGTTCTCCAACAGGCCGGCGCGGCTCGCCGAGCGCACAGCGCTCTCGCGGTCGCCGGTGAAGACAATGACGCCCGCGACCTGCACGACGATCAGCGCACCGATCAGTAGCACGACCAGCTGGCCGCCAAGCGTCCGCGGCAAGATCCTCACCGGCCGGCCTCCTCCACATCGCAGGCGAGCACATAGCCGCCACCCCAGACGGTCTTGATGATGGTCGGCGATTTGGGGTCGGCCTCAATCTTCTTGCGCAGGCGGCTGACCTGATTGTCGATCGAGCGCTCGAACGGTTCGAGTGACCGTCCGCTGGTGAGGTCGAGCAACTGCTCGCGCGACAGGACCATGTGCGGCCGGCGAACGAAGGTGGAGAGCAGCCGGAACTCAGTCGTGCTCAGCGCCACGGCGATACCGTCGTCGGTGGAAATCTCGCGCCGGGCGGTGTCGAGGGTCCACCGGTCGAAACGGAGCCGCCGGGTTTCCGGTTCCGCGGCGTGCGGCGGCAGCGAGCGCGAGCGGCGGAGCACCGCCTTGATGCGGGCGAGGAGCTCGCGCGGGTTGAACGGTTTCGTGACGTAGTCGTCGGCGCCAATCTCGAGACCGACCACCCGGTCGGTGTCCTCGGCCATCGCAGTCAGCAAGATGACGGGCAAGTCGGTGGTCTCGCGCAGCATCCGGCATAAAGACAGGCCGTCTTCACCGGGCATCATGATGTCGAGAACGACGAGGTCGATGGCGCTGCTCTTGAGGGCGCGGCGCATTTCGTTACCGCCATCGGCGGCCGTCACCCGCATGCCAGACTTCACCAGATAGCGCGCCAGCGGTTCGCGGATATCGGCGGAATCGTCAACGATCAGGATGTGGGGTGAAGCATCCATGCTTGTTCAATCGCGTTTGGCCTCGGCATTTACGAGCCCTCCGAGCGCCGTCTTCCGGAGAAAAGTGTAACGAAATGTATCAACCGCCGGGACTGCCAAGACTTCATACAATCTCGTGAACCAACGGGACACTCTGTCCTCCGATCGCGCCTATGTGGGGAGCGTCCGACACCCCAACCGGACTCGAAAGGAAGGAAAATCCAGACATGAAAACCCGTAGCAAAATTCTTGTCGCCGCCCTGACGGCCTCGGCAATCGGCCTGACGGCCGTGCCGACCTTCGCCGCACCGGGCGACGGCGCCCGCAATCAGGAATACCAGACCGCCAACCGCGGTGATCGCGACGGTGACCGTCGCGGCCACTACCGCGGCCATCGCGAACGCGACAGGGCCGAAATGCGCGGCAAGCGCGGCGGCAAGGGCGGGCCCGGCCATCGGCAGAGGGGCGGCCCCGGCGGTCCCCGCGGCGGCATGAGTGCGTTTCTGATCGAGCGCTTCGACACCAACGAAGACGGCACGATCACCGCGGCCGAGATCGCGGCTGTCAATGCCGAGCGCGTCGGCGACTACGACGCCAATGGCGACGGTGCCCTGTCGCTGGCCGAGTTCAAGGCACTGTGGGCCGACACAATGAACGAGCGGATCGTTCGCGACTTCCAGCGGCTCGACCCGGATGGTGATGCCACGGTGACGCTCGAAGAGTACAGCGAGCGCTTCGATCGGATGATGACCCGTCTCGACCGAAACGACGACGGTGTGATCGGTGAGGACGAACTCCGCGGCCCGCGGCGTGGTCCGGGCCCCCGGACTCCGGCGCCGACAAATCCGGCCCCGGAAGCCGCGCCTGACGCCCAGGACGGTTGAACCGCGGACATCCGAGCCTCACTCGTAACTGCGTAAGGCTTGAAGGGCGGGAGACATCCCGCCCTTTTCTCATGTGCGCGCCTTTGCCGAATCGCAGCAGCGTGGTAATCACCCTCGCCAACTCGTGACAACACGGCGCAGCGCCCCCGGTCTGATCCCAGACCGGCGTGGCGGGCCTTTTTTGGAGTTGGCGCATGGCACATATCGTCGAAACCGCATTCGGCCGCGACGCCCTGGCCTTTGACGACGTGCTGCTGGCACCGGGTCCGTCGGCGGTCCTCCCCGCGCAGACCGACGTCAAAACCCGTCTCACCCGCTCGATCGAACTGAACCTGCCGATCCTGTCGGCGGCGATGGACACGGTCACCGAAGGGCGCCTCGCGATCGCCATGGCCCAGGCCGGCGGGATCGGCGTGGTCCACCGCAATCTCTCGCCGGAAGCGCAGGCCGAGCAGGTTCGCCAGGTGAAGAAGTTCGAGTCGGGGATGGTGGTCAATCCGCTGACCATCAGCCCGACTGCGACGCTCGCCGACGCCCTGGCGCTGATGAAGCAGCACAACATCTCGGGCATTCCCGTCGTCGCCGACGGCCCGTCGCCGAGCCGATTGGTCGGCATCCTCACCAACCGCGATGTGCGCTTCGCTTCCGACCCGGACCAGCCGATCTCCGAACTGATGACCAAGGACAATCTGGTCACGGTCGATGAGACCGTCGACCAAAACGAGGCCAAGCGCCTCCTGCATCAGCACCGGATCGAGAAGCTGCTGGTGGTGGACGACGATTATCGCTGCGTCGGGCTGATCACCGTCAAGGACATCGAGAAGAGCCAGCTCAATCCGAGCGCCACCAAGGACGAGCAGGGACGCTTGCGCGTGGCCGCCGCATCGACGGTGGGCGATGACGGGCTCAGCCGTGTCGAGCAGCTTCTCGATGCCGAATGCGACCTGATCGTCATCGACACCGCGCACGGTCATTCGGCGCGCGTCCTTGAGACGGTGAGGCGGGTGAAGGCGGCGTCGAACCAGGCGCAGGTCATCGCCGGCAATGTCGCGACCGGTGACGGGGTCCGTGCGTTGATCGATGCCGGTGCGGATGCGGTGAAGATCGGCATCGGGCCGGGCTCGATCTGCACCACGCGGATCGTCGCCGGGGTCGGCGTGCCACAGCTCACCGCGGTGATGGACGCGGCTGAGGCCGCCGCCGACGCCGACGTGCCGGTTATCGCCGATGGGGGTATCAAATACTCCGGCGACCTTGCCAAGGCGCTCGCCGCCGGTGCGTCTTCGGCGATGATCGGGTCACTGCTGGCCGGCACGGACGAGAGCCCCGGCGAGGTCTACCTGCACCAGGGGCGCTCGTACAAATCCTATCGCGGTATGGGCTCGGTCGGGGCCATGGCCCGCGGCTCGGCCGACCGTTACTTCCAGGCCGAAGTCAGCGACTCGCTGAAGCTGGTACCGGAGGGGATCGAAGGGCAGGTGCCCTACAAGGGGCCGCTCGCCGGCGTCCTTCATCAGCTCGCCGGCGGCCTGCGGGCGGCGATGGGGTATGTCGGCGCGGCCGATCTCGCGGAGTTGCGCGACAAGGCGCGGTTCCTGCGCATCTCCTCGGCCGCCCATCGCGAGAGCCACGTCCATGACGTGACGATCACGCGCGAAAGCCCGAACTATCGCAGCGGACGGTAACGGACCCGGATGACGCCCGCAGCGCGGCTCGCCGCGGCCATTGAAGTCCTGATCGATGTCGAAGCCCGCCACCGGCCGGCCGCCGCGGCCCTGAAGGACTGGGGCGTTTCCCACCGGTTTGCCGGATCGAAGGATCGGGCCGTCATCGGCAACATCGTCTACGACACGCTGCGCTGGCGCGCGTCGAGTGCCTGGGCGATGGACGCCGACACGCCACGGGCTTTGGTGCTGGGGACGGCCGGTCGCCGGTGGGGTTACGGCGGTTTGGGGTTGCGCGAGCTCTTCGCCGGCGATCGTCATGCGCCGGAGCCAATATCGGAGGCGGAGGTCACGGCCATTGACGGAGCGGATCTGGAGACGGCGCCGCCGCATGTGCGGGCCGACGTCCCCGAATGGCTGGCGCCGCAGTTCGCAGCAGCATTCGGCGACGATTGGGTTGCCGAGGGCGCGGCGTTGGCAGAGCGGCCGCCCCTCGACGTCCGGGTGAACAGCCTCAAGGCCGACCGGGAGAAGGTGGCAAAGGCGCTGGCCCGATATCAGGTGCAGCAAACGGCGCATGCGCCGTCAGGTCTGCGGATCGCGCCGACAGAGCGGGACGGGCGGCACCCGAACCTTCAGGTCGAGCCCGGATTCCAGAAAGGCTGGTTCGAGATCCAGGATGAGGGCAGCCAGCTTGCGTCTGGCTTCGTCGCCGCCAAGCCGGGCGAGCAAATCCTTGATCTGTGCGCCGGTGCCGGCGGCAAGACCTTGGCGCTCGCGGCGGCGATGGCAAACAAGGGGCAGGTCTTCGCCACGGACAGCGACCGGTCGCGGCTGGCGCCGATCTTCGATCGTTTGAAGCGGGCGGGCACCCGGAACGTCCAGGTGCGCCCGGCGGGCGCCGATCTCACGGACCTCACGGGGCGGATGGATGCGGTTCTGATCGATGTGCCGTGCACCGGCACCGGCGTCTGGCGCCGGCGTCCGGACGCGAAGTGGCGGCTCCGCGAACACGCGCTTCAGCAACGGATCAAGGAACAGGCGGCACTCCTCGACGACGCGGTTCGCTATCTGAAGCCGGGCGGCCGATTGGTCTACGTCACATGTTCGGTGCTGCCGGTGGAGAACGACCGCCAGGTGGAGGCGTTCCTCGAGCGGCGAGCGGGAGCGGTATCACTGCCCGCCGACATTCTGGCACCGGCTCTCGGCACGGCCGTGTACCGAAGCGCGACCGGGGTCGCGCTGACGCCGCTGAGGACCGGGACCGACGGATTTTTCGTCAGTGTTGTTGAGAAGGTGTAGCCGCATCTTGGCAGACGGGGTTGGCAATGACATGGGTTGGGAGTGGTATTGGTCCGCGACAGGCCGCCTCTCTCACGTGAACAGAAAACACTCGATCAAACTGGTGGAATTGTCTGAAAGATATGGGCAATTGCTGCCTCAGGGTATGATGCAATGACGGATACGATCCTCATCCTCGACTTCGGCAGTCAGGTGACCCAGCTGATCGCGCGCAGGGTGCGCGAGGCTGGTGTCTACTCCGAGATCGCGCCGTTCAATCAGGCCGAGGCAGCGATCGCGCGACTGAAGCCGAAGGGGTTGATCCTGTCCGGTGGTCCGGCGTCGGTCCTCGACGCGGACGCGCCGCTACCGCCCGCGTCGATCTACGAGACGGGGCTGCCGATGCTTGGCATCTGCTACGGCGAACAGGCGATGGCCCATCAGTTGGGCGGGACCGTCGAGGCCGAGCACAATCGTGAATTCGGACGCGCCTTCGTCGAGGTCGCGCGACCGTCGGCGTTGTTCGACGGTGTGTGGCAGGTCGGCGAGCGCCACCAGGTCTGGATGAGCCACGGTGACCGGGTGACGACCCTGCCGCCGGGGTTCGCCGTTGTGGGCACATCGGAAAACGCCCCGTACGCGATGATCGCCGATGAAGGCCGCCGGCTCTACGCCATCCAGTTCCATCCCGAGGTAGTGCACACGCCGGATGGAGCCAAGCTGCTCGCCCGGTTCGCGCATGACGTTTGCGGTTGCGCCGGCGACTGGACGATGGCGGCCTTTCGCCAACAGGCAATCGATCGCATTCGCGCTCAAGTCGGAACCGGTCGGGTGATCTGTGGGCTCTCGGGCGGCGTCGACTCCGCCGTGGCGGCCGTCCTGATCCACGAAGCGATCGGCGATCAGTTGACCTGCGTGTTCGTCGATCACGGGCTGCTCCGCGAGGGCGAGGCCGACGAGGTCGTGGACCTGTTCCGCGGCCACTACAACATTCCGCTGGTTCACGCCCGCGAGGCGGATCGGTTTCTCGGCGCACTCGCCGGCGTCAGCGAGCCGGAACGGAAGCGCAAGATCATCGGCAGCCTGTTCATCGACGTGTTCGATGCGGAGGCGGCCAAGCTCGGCGCGATCGACTTCCTCGCCCAGGGAACGCTGTACCCGGACGTCATCGAGAGCGTGTCCGCCCTCGGTGGCCCGTCGGTGACGATCAAGTCGCACCACAATGTCGGTGGCTTACCCGAGCGGATGAAGCTGAAGCTGCTCGAACCGTTGCGGGAACTTTTCAAGGACGAGGTTCGCGATCTTGGGCGCGAACTCGGCTTGCCGGATGCCTTCGTGGCGCGCCATCCCTTCCCCGGGCCGGGACTGGCGATCCGCTGCCCGGGTGAAGTCACCCGGGAGAAACTGGCGATCCTGCGCAAGGCTGACTCGATCTATCTCGACGAGATCCGCGAAGCCGGGCTGTACGATGCGATCTGGCAGGCCTTCGCCGTGCTGCTGCCGGTCCAAACGGTGGGCGTCATGGGTGACAGCCGCACCTACGATCAGGTGCTGGCACTTCGCGCGGTGACCGCAACCGACGGCATGACCGCCGACTTCTTCCATTTCGACATGAGCTTCCTCGGCCGTGTCGCGACACGGATCATCAACGAGGTGAAGGGCGTCAACCGGGTCGTCTACGACGTGACGTCCAAGCCCCCCGGCACGATCGAGTGGGAGTGATCCGGGCGTCGGTGAACGCCATTTGCCGGTCGCCGATCATTCGTACAGGAAGCATTTGACCTGTCGGCCGTCGACCTCGTAGTCCGCCGGCTCCTCCCGCCGGCATCGATCGGTCGCTTCGGAACACCGCGCCGCGAACTTGCAGCCGCCGGTGAGCGGAAACGCGATCGTTGGGGTCGGGAGGTCAACATCGAGCAGTGTCGACTCGCCGGGGTCGGCCCGCGGGACCGATTCCTTCAACAGCCGGGTGTAGGGATGGAGCGGGTCGCCCAGGACCTTCTCGACCGGCCCTGATTCGACGATCCAGCCGCGCAGCATGATCGCGATCCGGTCGGCGGTGTAATAAGCCGTGGCAAGATCGTGGGTGATGTACAGCACCGAGACGCGCTGCCGCTCCTTGAGGTCTTTGAACAGATTGAGGATCGACATTCGCAGCGAGGCGTCGAGCATCGATACCGGTTCGTCGGCGACGATGAGCGATGGCTGCGTGATCAGCGCCCGCGCTATCGAGATGCGCTGCGCCTGTCCGCCGGACAACTCGTTCGGATAACGGTTCCGAACCTCCGCCAGGGTGAGCCCGACCACGCCGAGCGTTTCGTCAATGTAGGTCTCTGTTTCGGATCGGCCCTCCCGGTGGTAGTGCCATGCTGTTTCGAAGAGGTAGCGATCGACCCGCCGGAGCGGGCTGAAGGTAGCGAAGGGGTCCTGGAAGACCGGCTGGACCTCGCTGAAGAACCACGTCCGCTTCTCGCGGGCTGACAGCGTCGCGACGTCACGACCCTTGTAGCTCAGTTGCCCGCTGGTCGGCCTCTCCAGCCCGAGCACCATGCGTGCCAAAGTTGTCTTGCCGCTGCCGCTTTCTCCCGCGACCGCGTAGATCTCGGCATGGTCCGCCTGAAGGGTCAGCGACGCGTTGTCGACCGCCGAAAAGCTCGTAACCGACATGCCCTGACGGATCGCGAACACTTTGTCGACATCGACGGCCTCGAGCAATGGAGCGCTAGGCAGCGACATCCGTCGCCTCGTCAGTGATCAGGTGACAGGCGGCACGGTGCCCGCCCGTCAGCCTTGTCATCGGTGGCACCTCAGTTCGACAGATGTCCATTGCCAATGGACACCTCGGGTGGAAACGACAGCCGGCGGGAGGATCGTCCAATGCTGGCGGTCGCCCGGGAATGCCCTGGCGTTCCTTCTTTTCGTCAAGTGTCGGCAGGGAGCCGATCAGATGCTGGGTGTAGGGGTGCCGTGGCTTTTCGAAGATGGTGAGCGTGTCGCCTTCTTCGACCAGACGCCCGGCGTAGAGGACCGCGATGCGGTCGGCGAGGCCGGCCTGCACGCCCATGTCGTGGGTGATCAGCACCAGGGTGCTGCCGTTTTCGCGCTGGATCCGTTTGAGTTGCTGCATCACGGCCCGTTGGACGATGACGTCCAGAGCCGTCGTCGGCTCGTCGGCGAAGATCAGCCGTGGTGAGAGGATCGTTGCGAGCGCAATCGTCACCCGTTGACGCATGCCACCCGACAGCTGGTGGGGGAATGCGCTGACGACATTCGGCGACAGGCCGAAATGGCTGAGATAATCGCGGACCCGGTCGGCCGAGGCCTTTTTCGACATCGGGCTGTGGGTGTTGATGAAGTCGTAGAACGTTGCCCCGATACGCCGAACCGGATTGAGGACGTGCATCGAGCCCTGTGGGACGTACGAGACCTTGGACCAGCGGATCGCCGTCAGATCATCCTCAGTCATCGACAGCGCATCGATTGTCTCGTCACCGAACCGGTAGTCGACCGAACCGCCGACGACTGTGAGCGGTGGCTCAAACGCACCGAGGAGGACCTTGAGCAGGGTGGACTTCCCGCAGCCCGACTCGCCCGCAATTCCGTAGATCTCGCCCGGACGGATGGCCAGAGAGATGCCATCGACCGCGCGGACGGTCCGCCGGACGCCGAACGCCTCGGTGATGTAGTACGCGCTGAGATCGTGCGCTTCGAGAATGGGGCTGGATGTCACGCCCGGTCCCCGACGTGGATCCGGGCCAAGCGCGTACGCGGATCAAGGTAATTCGTCAGGCCGATGGACGTCGCGTAGAAGCCGACGACAATCACCACCGACGCAATCACCGGCGCGGCCAGCACCCACACGCGGTCGGCCAGAAGCGACTGGTAGTAGTTGCCCCAATAGATCATCGTGCCGAGACTCTGTGCATCCATGTCGCCGAGTCCGAGAACTGACAGCGTTATCTCCAGGCCGATCGCGAACAGAAATCCGCTCACCACATCGGCGAGCAGGAACGGGATCAGAAACGGTAGATGCTCCTTCACCACGATCTGCAGGGATCGCATGCCCGAGAAGACGGCGGTGTTGGTGAACTCGCGCTCGCGCAAGCTCAGCACCTGCGATCGGTAACGCTTGGATGGAATCGCCCAGTCGAGCAGGCCGATGAGGATGCCAAGCGTCACCAGCGTCAGCTCTCCGCGAAGGATCGCCGCCACCAGGATCAGAAGCGGCAGCCGGGGAATGACGATGAAGGAGTCGACCAACGCCGACAGCGACCTGTCCCACGTACCGCCGAGGTAGCCGGAGATCATGCCGATCAGCACGCCGATACCGCGGCTGATGATGACAGCGAGACCTGCAACGATGATGCTGTTGCGGATGGCGAAGGTCAGCATCCAGAACACGTCCTGGCCCTGTGACGTCGTTCCGAAAATATGGTCGAGCGACGGCGCTTGGTTCCGGGGCACCACGCGTCGATCGCCTGGGTCGTAGGGTGAGAAGTACGACAACACCACCAGCACCAGAACGCCAAACAGAACAATGGCCCCGAAGCGGAAGGCCGGGCTGTAGCGCAGGAGATCGCGGATCGTCTTCACCGGCCGCGCCTATCGGTACCGGACGCGGGGATCGATCAGCGGATAGCTAAGGTCGATCAGCAGAGAGGCGGTGGCGATGCCGACAATCGACAGCAGCGTGATCCCCATGATCAAATTGTAGTCCGCCGCGTTGATCGCGTTGAGCAACAGGAATCCCAGGCCCGGATAGCCGAACACGACCTCGGTGATGAGCGCTCCCTCGAAGATGGCGCCGAGCGACAAACCGAGATCGGTGACCTGCGGCAGCATCGTATTGCGGATGAGATAGCTCGACAGGATCTTGCGCTTGGGCAACGCCGCGATCTCGGCAAACCGCACGTAGTCGGATGAACGCTCCGTCGTCGCCAGCGCCTTGGAGACGATGAACCGGAACGCAGTGGCGCCGATCACGAGGGAAAGGGCGGGCAGGAAGCCGTAGTAGACCAACGAGCTGAGATAGGCCCAGGTGAATCCCGGTGCGCCTCGCGAACCGCCCACCAGTGGGAAGATCGGCAGGTAAAAAGTGAACAACATCAACATGATGAATGCGAGGATGTAGTACGGAACCGGGTAGATCGAGACCAGCGTGTTTTCGACCAGCCGCGACCACCAACGATCGGGGAAATAGCTCGACAACGCACCCAGGATGATGCCGAGCACCCAGGCGATGATGGTCGAGAGCCCCAGGAGGCCGACCGTCCACCAGATCGCCGAGCCGATCATGTCAGCCACCGGCATCGGGAAGGCGCTGAACGACGGGCCGAGATCGCCGGTGAGCACGCGACCCCAGAAACTCACATACTGATCCAGGATGCTGCCTTCGAGGCCATAGAGGTCAAGCAGCGAACTGCGCAGGGCGAGGGTCGCTTCCGGCGACAAGCTCTGAAAAGCGGTGAGCCGGCCGAGCGCCTGATCGATCGGGTTGATCGGCGACAGGCGCGGGATCAGGAAGGTCAGGGTGACGCCGATGAAGATGACAAGGAGCCACTGCAGCAGCCGCGGCAGGATGTACTCTTTGAACAGCGTCATGCCGGCGGCACCAAGACTCGGTCTCCCGGAGGTCCACCCGCGTCACAAGACGCGGGGGAAGCGGACCGGGGGAGGGGTTGTGTTCCCCCGGTCCGATGCTCCACGGTCAATTGGTAACGGGCTGGAGCCCCTGGAATGCGAACTTGCCGCCCTGGAACCAGTACAACGGCATGTACTTCGGATCCTCGGCAGTCGGGAAGCCGGTCCAATAGCGCTCGTCCCAGGTCACGAACTTCTTGAAGCTGATGACGGTGACGAAATACATCTCCTCCGTCCAGTACTTCACGAAGTCGCGGACCAGCTCAAAGTTGTCCTCGCTTGACGGGTTCACTGCGGCCATCGCATCGATCAGCTCGCCGAGCCTCGGATCGTTGATGCGCTGGTGATTTTGCGCACCGCCCTTGGACCGGTAGTCCTCGCCTGCCGGCACGTAGAAATCCGGGTGCCAATGACGAACCTCCGACCATGCATCGCCGGAGGCAAGAGCCATGCTGTGCCAGGGGGTGCTGACACCGTATAGCCCGGTGACGTGGTTCTGGTCCCAGACGCTCCGCTCCAGTCCCTGCAGGTTCACGTCGATCCCGAAGTCGGACCACATATCCGCTGCGGCGTTGGCCATGCGGAACGCATCATTCTCGTCCGGTGGCGACTGCAGGTTCAGCGTCCAAGGTTCGCCGTCGGGCTTCAGCCAGTTGCCGGAATCGTCACGGCTGAAACCGCTGGCCAGCAACAACTGCTCGGCCACGTCCGGAGCGAACTTCCACCAGCCGGGTCCGAAGACCTCGCGCGGCGTTCCCGGCACGGTGTACCCTTGCCCTTCCGCCCACTCGGCAATCCGGTCCGGCACGGTGGGATCGTAGGGCTTGAACGTTTGCCCATCGCCGACGTCGATTTCGAGATTCTGGAGCCAGTCCTCCAGCGGGTCGTGATAAAGCTCCATCAGCGATGCGGTCGGGGTCACGGCGATCGGCGTGATCTTGGCGACACCGCCGATGTATTCGGTCTGCAGCTCGACGACGTCGAGCGCCAGTGCCAGAGCCCAGCGCACATTCTTGTCGGCGTAGACCGGATCATCCTCCTGGTTGAAGCCGAAGTGGCGGACGCTGACCTCGTTCGGGTACGCCCACGGGAACTCGGTGTACCAGGAGCGTGCCTGAGGGGAGGTGTCGAGCGTCGTCTCGAACGCCTCGAAATCCGCGTCGAAGTAGACGTCGAGTTCGCCGCGCGACATTGCGATCGCCTTGCGGGCGCTGTCGCCATAGAAGATGGTCATCACGAACTCGGGTCCCGGGTTGCCCACCACAACGCCGGCCGGCGACCGCTCCCAATCATCACGGCGCTGAAACAGCTCCCAGAAACCGTTCGGGTCGGACTCGATCGGGATGTAGGCGCCGAGCACCACCGGCGGGTTGTTGGTGTAGGTGGTGAGATCCTCGACGGTCTCGAAGATGTGCTTGGGCATCATGTAGGCGCCGTTCCAACGAGCTTCGAAGATCGTATGAAAGCGCGGATTCGGCTCATTCAGTTGGAAGGTGACACTGAAGTCGCCGGTCTTCTCGATCGACTCCAGGAATTGATTGAGTTGGGCCGACCAGCCGGAAGCGCCAAGCCCCGGCGTCGACTTCAAGGTCTCTACCGTGTAAACAAGATCATCCGCGGTGAATTGGACGCCGTCGCTCCAGTAGATATTGTCGCGTAGATCGACACTCATCTCGGTGAAATCGTCATTATACATGGGCCCCGAGCTAGCCACATCGTACATCCGCTCACCGGTCTCCTGGTCGCTGAGCCACAAAGTCTCCATCATAAGAGCATGACGGTGCGGCGTGTGTGGTCCGTTGACCCAGAAGTTATAGTTACCAATAACACTGTAGCGGAAAATCTGATCTGCGATGAACAGCTTCTCTCGCGGAACATCTACTGGCAGACCCGAGGGCTGCGCCACAGCACTCGACAGCGGCGCTACCAGGAGCGCCAACCCGAAAAGAAGTCTCGATATCGGCATTTCTTCCTCCCTGCACCGAAGATCCATCGTCCAAGACGAAGGCCTTCGTTTTCTTGAGTTTCAGCGGGGGGCCTTGTTTTCCTTCTCCCGCGCAGTCGAAGCTCAAATTCGCTTATTTGCCTCCGCTTCGGCCAATCTCAAGCAGCACGAATGGGCGAGAGCCCGTTCGCGAGGGGCGGGAAGCGTCTGTCAAACAATGCATGTCCCACAAGATCAACGAATGGGTTGTCTGTCAATCCAGTTTCGATCATTGACGCACTGGCATTATCATCCATCGTCTACATGGCGGATATTGCATTGCAGCATGTGTGAATTTGATCGATTTCGATTGACAGCGGATCGTGGCCGATCGTTAACTGTGTCAAAATCGATAACAACCAACGCTAACCGCTCGGGCCGTGATCGGTGAGACCGAGCGTTTGGTATGATCAATGACGCGCCGCCCCGATGGTCACGCCGCGGGGCGGGAGGGGGGATCATGATTGCCGATGTAGGCGATGCCGGAGGCGGACATCGTGCGATGACCACCGGTTGTGGTGGACGTGATATCGCCGATGGGGATCGCCAATGAGCCGGTCGGGAGAACGCCCCAACATCCTGTTGATCGGTGTCGACTCGCTGCGCGCCGATCATATGAGTCTCTACGGATATGATCGGCTGACGACGCCGCATATCGACGACTTTGCGCGCCAGGGTGTCGTCTTCGAGAACACCTACAGCGCGCACATCCCGACGACCAGCGCCTATGCATCGATGCTGACCGGCCGTGATTGCTTCGGCACACAGGTCGTCGCGCTGCGGCATAAGGGTCCGCTGCGCCCGGAGGTCAGGACGCTTGCCGAGATCCTCCGTGGCGAGGGCTACGATACCTCGTGCGTCGGCTTCAGCGGCAACCCGAGTTCACGTGGCTTCGACCGATATTTCGACTACGCTGCCTGGGGGATGTGGAGTGAGGGACGCAGTCCCAAGGCCGATAACCTGAACGCGGTGACCATTCCGGAACTGGATCGGCTCGTCGATGGAACGGCACCGTTCTTTTTGTTCTTGCGCCATATGGACCCGCACGCGCCTTACCTTCCGCCGGCGCCGTTCGAGCGAATGTTCTATCACGGAGACGAGTGCGATCCGGCCAACACGTCGATGCAGCCGGTCATGGAGTTCGCGCCGTTTCGGGATTTCTTCGCGCTGTGGATGCCGCCGGGTATCACCGACAAGGACTACGTCGTCGCTCAGTATGACGGCGCGATAGCCTATCTCGACGCCAGCCTCCAGACCATCTTCACGGCGCTTGAGGCGCGCGGCGTCCTCGACAATACGATTGTCGTCCTGAACGGCGATCACGGTGAGACCCTCTACGAGCATGAGTGCTGGTTCGACCACCACGGCATGTACGACAACGTCCTGCACGTCCCTCTCGTGCTGCGCTATCCGGCGAAACTGCCGGCCGGAAAGCGGGTGGCCGGCTTCAACCAGCACAAGGATCTGGTGCCAACGCTGCTCGATCTGGCCGGTATCGCGGTGGACGACACTTTCGATGGACGCAGCCTGACAGCGATGGTCGATGGTGACACCGACGATCTCGATCGCGAGTTCTACATCACGGAGTGCACCTGGATGCGTAAGCATGGCTGGCGCACACCGGAGTGGAAGCTGATCGTCGCCCTCGAACCCGATTTTCATTTCAAGCCCGAAATCGAGCTGTACGATCTGGTCAACGATCCCGAAGAGAACACCAACCTCGCCGACGCTCGCCCGGATGTCGTGGCTGACTTGCGGGCGCGGATGGATGAGTGGACCTCCCGGCGTGAGCGGGAAACGGGGTTGCCCAATCCGATCCACCACCAAGGGGACTGGCATGGCCATGACGGAGTCGGTGCGTTCAAGTCCTCGCAGCAGGCCTACGACACCCTTCACATCGGCGACCCCCGGCAGGCCGCCAAGCTGCAAGCGGAGTCGCGCAAGTAGGCGACACGACGACGGCCGGACCTTCCGAGTTTCGACCGCCGGATGCATCAGGAAAGGACGCCACTACCATGCCTCTCAATGTCGCGATCGTCGGGGCCGGGAACATCGGCAACACCCACGCGCGGATTTATCACCAGCATCCCGATTGCACCGTGGTTGCCGTTTGCGACGCCGTTGAAGACAAGGCTCAGGCTGCCGCAGAGCGCTACGGTTGCCAGGCGTTTTCATCGATCGAAGCCATGCTTGCTGCAGGACTCGACGTTGACGTCGCCAGTGTCTGCACGGCAGGGGTCGAAAATGGCGGCGATCATTACGCGCCGACGATGGCGTTGCTCGGCGCCGGTATCGCCGTTCTCGGCGAGAAGCCAATATCGAACAAGCTGCCGGAAGCCGAGGAGATGGTGGCGCTGGCCCGAGACCGCGGTCTTCGCTACGGCATCAATCTCAATCACCGCTTCACCCCGGCGGCTCTCCGCCTGAAGGAATGGCAGGATGCCGGTCGGCTCGGCTCGCTTAACATCGTCAACATGACGATGTGGATCAACAACCCGAATGAAAGCTCTCCACACTTCCACATGCGCGCGCTGCATCCTCACTCGATCGATGTGATGCGCTACTACTGCGGCGACGTCGCCAAAGTGCAGGCGTTCTTCAAGAAGGGCGAGGGGCGCAGCATCTGGTCGAACGCGCAGGTCAACATACTGTTCGAGAACGGCATCATCGGCCACCTCACCGGCTCCTACGACGCGGGCGGCAGCTACGGTCTCGAGACGCTCGAGCTGGTCGGGTCCGAGGCGCGCGTCGTCCTGCGCGACGCCTGCGAGCAGTTGGAGTTCTATCCGCGGTTCTCGCCCGAGGTCGAAACCTACGCCTATCTCGGCGGCATGTTGAAGTTCCCCGAGACGTTTGGCAGCCGTATCGGCCGATGGATCGACCAGAACCTTGAGGATGCCAAGCCCCACGAGATCGACGGCTCCGGTGACGATGCGCTCAAGGCGCAGCAGATCATCGAGGCGGCGATCGAGTCGTGGGAAACCGGAACGGTCGTAGAGCTCTGATGGCGCTTGTTACCGTCATCGGGCGGGGTCATTCCGGCACCCGGGCGATCTCCCATACGCTATATGCCAGCGGCGTGTATATGGGGCGGACGATCAACGCCTCAGGTGATCTCGTGCCGCCCGAGGCGATGTACGACGCGTGCCGGGTAATGGCGCCCTATGTCGATCGCGTCGGTGAACTCGATTGGGACTTCAGCCGGGCGATCTCAGCCGACATTCCGGCTGAGTTCACGGCGCTGATCGAGCGCTATCTCGACTCGGTGCTGAAGTCCTCGGCGCCCGAGCGCGGTTGGAAGATCCCGGAGACGACCCTCGTCTTTCCCTGGATCGCTCGCCTGTTTCCCGACGTCAAATACATCTTCTGGGTACGCGACCCGCGCGACTGCGTGTTGGACTCTCACATAACCGATGACCTTGCCAGGTTCGACATCGACTACCCGCCGACCGTCGACCAGCGTCGTCAGCGGGCGATATCGTGGAAGTACCAGTACGACCTGATGCAGAGCACGCCGAAGCCGAAGCAGTGGCTCGAGGTCCGCTTCGAGGACTTCGTTCTCCATCAGGAGCAAACGCTCCAACGTCTGGAGGATTTCCTCGGCTATGCCCTCGCCCGCATCGTGGTCCGACCGGAGGCGGTCGGGCGATGGAAGTCAGACACCGGGATGCATGATTTCGATTTCTTCGAACCGGCACTACGCGCATACGGCTACGAGTTGTCGTCGGTCGCGCCGGCCTCCAACGGCGGCGCTCCGGAGACCAGCAGGGAGGCAAGATGATGAGACTAGGCGCAAACACCGTACTGTTCGGCGGCCACGACATGGAGACCGCATTCCGTTGTCTGGCGATGGCCGGTTATGACGGCGTTGAGGTCTCCGCGATCAAGGGTATGAGCGAACACTTGGTGCTTGACCGATGGCGTGAGATCGCGCCCGAGGTCAAAAGGCTGTCCGGCGAATACGACCTTGAGCTACTGGCGATGGAGCAGCCGTCGCAAGACCCCGAGACCATGGAACAGGCGATGCAGTCGGCGGTCGAGATAGGCATCCCGATCGTCAATTGTGGTCCCGGCGGCAAGACGGGGGATGAAGCGAGCTTTCAGGAATCGATCGACTCGCTCGGCCGTCTGGCCGATATGGCCGAGCGATATGGAGTCACACTTTGCGTCAAGGCGCATGTCGGGCAGGCCGTTCACGACACGCCGACGACGTTGCGCGTGATGGAGGCGATCACGTCACCGGCCTTTGGCATCGACATGGACCCATCGCACATCTACCGGGCCGGCGAGAATCCGGTCGAGGCGATCGCTGCGGTGATCTCCCGGGTGAAGCATGTCCATATTCGCGACTGCAAGGGTCGGCAGCAGGGACCGGGATCACCGGAAGACCAGGCCAATGGCCGTGGCGACATCGATCTGGTCGGCTACATCCGCACCCTGCATGACGGCGGCTATGCCGGACCGCTCAACCTCGAAGTGATCGGCGCCAAGGACTATTCGGTCGAGCAGTGTTGCGTGATCGCCGCGGAGTCACGCGGACACATGCAGGCCTGCCTGCAGGCTTGCGGCGCTCGGTGAAACGGCGCGGTGCCGCGATCCACAGGCCCGTCGGTTTTGCCTCGACGCGTTCCGGAGCGCTGACCCGCGTCGCTCTACCGAAAGCGTGGGCGGGTCGACGCCGGTAGTCACCAGATCCAGCGCTGCACCCTCGGCCGTGTCCGATAAGTCATCGGTAAGTGGGATGCGGTCCATGACGTCCGCGACCACGGCGTCCTTCGCCGCGCTCAGGCAGGCGCGAAGCGAAATCAGCCCAGCCAGACGGCCATCGGCATCGACGATGCAGGCGGCGTAGATGGTGTCGGCATCGCGGGCTTCCGCCAAGCGGGCAACCGCATCCGAGCGGCGTATCTGTCGGGAATGAGACGACCGCCCGCGTCGCGATGGTTTCAACCGGATCGATCGGCAGGTCGGTTTGCGGGACGGTCTTGTCCACCATCTGCAGCCTCGAGGTTTGGGCGCCAAGCGATGCCAGAAAGGCTCATTCTCGTCGGATCGCGTGAACAAAGGACGACAGCAGGCGGCAAGGCCGGCATATCGAGACAGACTCCGGAATGCATCGATTAGATTATGCATTGCCAGCGACGTTAAGGTCGGTACAATGGATCTTGGCGCGTGAGAGCAGCAGTCGCTCGGAAGAAGCGAACAGCCGCCTTCGGGTGCGTTCGGCAGTTCTATTGCCGACCAGTCGAAGCGAACGGCACCAAGAACCAGGCACACCGCGAACGAATTGACGGGCGTCCGGCTTGCGCCGGGTCATGCTCGTCCGGTTGGGAGGGAAAACGGGGCGACCAATGGCGGGCAAAACGACAATCGGAATCGAGGGCGAGGCGTTCATTCTCAACGGCCGGCCGACCTTCGAAGGCAGGGCGTGGAAGGGCCGCAAGATCGAAGGGCTTCTGCCCAACACCCGAATGGTTCAGGGCATCTTCGACGATCTCAACCCCGACACAGCCGGGCAGTGGGCTTATCCGGACACCGGGCAATGGGACCCCGATCGCAACACCTCCGAGTTCATCGCGGCGATGCCAGAGTGGCTGGCGCACGGGGTGGTCGCCTTTACGATCAACCTGCAGGGGGGCAGCCCCTACGGCTATTCGATGGCTCAGCCGTGGATCAACTCCGGGATCAATCCAGACGGCAGCCTCCATCCCGACTTCATGGCGCGCCTGACCCGCATCCTCGACGCGGCGGACGCCCTGGGGATGGTGGTGATCGTCGGCTACTACTATTTCGGCCAAGAGAAATACATGAACGATGACGACGCGGTGCGCGCCGGCGTGGTCAATGCGACGCGATGGCTGCTGGACGCCGGCTATCGCAATGTCATGGTCGAGATCAACAACGAGTGCGACATCCGCTACCGCCGGCAGCCGCTGGTACCGGAGAACGTGCACGAACTGATCGACCTTGCCAAAGGCGTGGTTCACGACGGGCGCCGGCTCCTGGTCGGCACCAGCTATGGCGGCAATCGCATTCCGGGCGAAATGGTGACCCGGGCCAGCGACTTCATGCTGATCCACGGAAACAGCGTGTCCGATCCGGATCGGATCCGGCAGATGGTTCGCGATACCCGCGCGGTGAAGGGGTATTCACTCAAGCCGATCCTGTTCAACGAAGACGATCACTTCGACTTCGACAAGCCCGACAACAACTTCATCGCCGCGACGGACGAGTACGCCTCCTGGGGGTACTTCGACTACCGCATGGAGGGCGAGGGGTTCGACGACGGATATCAGAGCGTGCCCGTCAACTGGGACATCAGTTCACCGCGCAAGCGCGGCTTCTTCGATCTCGCCAAGGAGATCACCGGGGTGTGAGCGAACGGATCACGCCCGCAGAGACGCAGCGAGGGCTGCAAGTCGAGTAATGCCGAATAAGAGGGAGGTAAGCATGGCAGACATCGTCACTTCGAGGTTCCGGTTGGTTCAGCGCACATTGATGGCGACGACGAGCGCGGCGATTCTCGCGACCGTTCCGCTTGCCGCGACACCGGTCGTCGCGGAGGAGATCGAGTTCTGGTCGCAGCCTTACGGCGATCTCATTCGCTGGCAGCAGGGCATGAACGATCTGATCGAGGAGTTCACCGCCGAGACCGGCATCGAGGTGAATTTCGAGACGATCAACTGGTCGACGGCGTTCGCCAACTGGCTGACCGTCGCGCAGGGCGGGGCGGCTCCCGACTGCGCCGACATGTTCTGGCTCCACTCGTTCTCCGGAATCGGCGGGAACGATTATGGGCCGATGCCGATCAACGAGTTTCAGGGCGAATGGCCCACCATCGGCGACGATTTCTTCCCAGGCAGTCTGACGGACGTGAATTGGCAGGGCGACTTCTACGGCATCCCGTGGCGGGTGGACATCCGCCCGCAGCTTTATTCGAAGGACGCCTATGCCGAAGCGGGATTGAGCGCGCCGCCGGCCAATTGGGACGACGTCGTCAGCCATGCCAAAGCGCTGACCAAGCGCGATGACAACGGCAACGTGACCCGGTGGGGATACTCCTTCGGCATGGACAATCCGCCCCAGGCGCTGGTTCCCTTCTACTGGCAGTCCGGCGGCAACTTCATGTCGGAGGACGGTAAGACTGCGACGATCGATAACGACGAGATGCGGCAGACGCTCCAGTGGATGCGCGACATGGTGTGGGAGCATCAGGTTGTGTCGCCAGACTTCATGGAGCCGAGCTTCGATCCGCAGGCGGATTTCATCTCGGGCAACCTCGCCCTGATCGGTAGCGTCGCCCCGGCCTGGGGACGTGTCCTGGACGCCGAATATCCCGAGCTTGACGGCACGTGGGCGATGGCGGTGACGGCGATGGGACCGGAGAACCGGCAGTCGTATTCGGGCGCCGGATACTGGGGCGTCTTGCGGGGAACCGACAAGGCCGAATCCTGCGTGAAGTTCATCGAGTTTCTCAGCCGGCCTGACTCGATGCAGAAGCTCAGCGAGGTGAGCGGTAATGTGAGCCCGCGTCGGGCGGTGATGGCGTCTGATTTCTGGTCGGACGCCGACTGGAAAGTCGTACTCACCGAGACCCTGGAACATGGACGCACATCGCAACATCCGTCGTCGGTATGGAGCGCGCTGATGTCGCCGAAGCCGGGCGGTGTCATCTATGACATGATGTACGACGCGATCATCGTCCAGAATGACATCGACGAGGTGGTTAGCCAGGCGCAGGTCCGGATGCAGGAAGAGATGGACCGCGCCGCGAACTGACGCTGCGAACAAGACGGCCGGGAGGTTCCGCCTCCCGGTCGCTCAGTGAAGCGAACGAAGCGTGCGACGACGTCAGTACATCTTCTGTTACCTGATGGTGGCGCCAGCGTTGCTGTTTACGCTGGCGCTGGGCGTCTACCCGATGCTCGCGTCGTTGTGGATCAGCTTTCTTGAGTATGACCTTCTCAGGGTACGAACCCATGGGACACCCTGGGTCGGCCTCGAAAACTACGTCACCATCTTCAACGATCCGCGGTTCCTGCAGACCGTCGTCAATACGGGCATCTTCACGGCGTTGGCCGTGAGCCTCGTTGTCGTCTTCGGGCTGCTGCTCTCTCAGGTGCTCAACGGCGAATACAAGGGACGCACGGCCCTGCGCCTGCTGGTCTGTGTACCGTGGTTCGTGCCGCCGGTGGTCGCTTCGGCCATCTGGATGTGGCTCCTCAACACCGACCGGAGTCCCATCAACTTCTTGCTCCAGGACTGGGGTCTGATCGACACCAAGATCCGCTTTCTTACCGATCGGGAAAACTGGGGGCCGTTCTCCATACCGATGTTCTCGGTGACGGCCGTTCGAGTCTGGAACGGTTTGCCCTTCGTGGTGATCTTCCTGCTCGCCGGACTGCAGTCGATTCCCAAGAGCCTCTACGAAGCGGCGGATGTCGACGGCGCCTCGCTCATCCAGAAGTTCCGCCACATCACATTGCCGCTGCTGATGCCGGTTCTCGGTGTCTTGCTCATGCTGCTGATCATGACCGGGCTGGGGCACTTCGAGATCAACTACATCATGACCGGCGGTGGTCCCCAGAACCTCACCAACATCCTGGCGATCTATTCCTACCAACAGGCGTTCGAGGTCTGGAAGTTCGATACCGCCGCGGCGGCGAGCGGCACGATTCTGATCATGACCGGCATGGTCTGCTTGTTTTACATCCGGCGACAGTTCCGGAAAGACCTGGCATGACCGACGTTGTTGGTATCGCGCGGCGGCGCCTCGGTCTTTCGGCGTTCAACCCATGGCGCGGGCTGAGCGGTCAGGACACGCTCACCAAGATCGCCATCATCGCGATCACCGTGTTGATGCTGGTGTACATCCTGCTGCCGGTCTTCTGGATGGTGAAAAGCTCGTTTCAGTCGGCGCTGGACATCCGGGCGAATCCACCGATCTGGTTTCCGACCAGCCTCAACCTCGAAGCCTACGAGGATGTCGATCTGGTCATCCCGGTCTGGCAATACCTGTACAATTCCGTCTACGTGTCGCTGATCGCGACCGTGTTCGCGACCGCGATCGCCACGGCGGCGGCGTACGTCCTTGCGCGGTTTCGTTTTCCGTATGCGACGCTGATCCTGACCCTCATCCTGGTCACGCAGCTCATACCGCCGATCACCCGCGTCTTTCCGATCTACACCTTCATCCAGAACCTCGGGCTGCTGAACACCTACACCGGTATCATCATCGCCTATATCGGCTTCTCACTGCCATTCGCGGTTTTGCTGTTGCGCGGCTACTTCGAGGCGAGCAGTCCGCCCGAACTGGAAGAAGCCGCGATGGTGGACGGATGCACCTACTTTTCCGCGTTCTGGCGGATCATCCTGCCCGTATCGCTGCCCGGTATCGCGGCGGTCGCGGTGTTCACGTTTCTCAATGCCTGGAACGACTTCCTTTGGGCGAGCATCCTCTTGAACCAGGGGGATATGAAGACGATCCAGGTCGGGATCGGCGACTTCGCCTCGGAAGGGGGCGGTGTTCAGTACGTGAACCTGTTCATGGCCGCCTGCGTGCTGGCGACGATCCCGGCGCTGATCATGTTCCTGTTCGTCCAGCGCTGGCTGGTCGGCGGCCTGACCGCCGGATCGGTGAAGTAAACCTCCCAATTGCCGTGAGCCTCCGGTTCTCCGCGCCGATCATGGTCATGTGCGGGTGCGTTCCCGCGTGTCAGAAAACGCGAGCCGGCTCTGGTACACATGTGCTATGAGAACGACAAATGTCGCCAAGGGCGACACGGGGCGCCGGGAGGAACTGGGTGCGCGAACCGATCAAGTATGTGTTCATTTGGCCGGCGTTTCTCGTCGTCCTGATCATCGCGCTCTTTCCGTTGATCTATTCGTTGGTCGCCAGCTTCCAGGCGTTCCGGCTCGTTCCGCCGCGGCCGCCGCGTTTCATTGGCTTTGACAACTATGCCGACCTGATCACCGGCGCGCGGTTCTGGGGCGCAGTCATCAACACCGCCACCATAGTCTTCATCGCCGTCGCGCTTCAGTACATCATCGGGTTCGCGATCGCCCTGGCGTTGCATGCCAAGATCCCCGGGGAGCGGCTGTTCCGGGTCACCTTCCTCATCCCGATGCTGATGTCGCCGATCGCGATCTCGCTGATCATGCGGATGATCTTCAACTCCACGATCGGTCCGGTCGACGATTTCCTGACGTTGCTCGGGCTGCCCAACCTGCCGTTCCTGACCAACCCGACATGGGCGAAGGGCGTCCTGATCACGGTCGAGGTCTGGCAATGGACGCCATTCGTGATCCTGCTGATGTTGGCCGGGCTGCAGACGCTGCCGCGCGATGTCTACGAGGCGGCGGAGATTGAGTCGGCGACGCCGTGGCAACAGTTCTGGGGGATCACGTTTCCGATGCTCCTGCCGATTTCGGCGGCGGTGATCTTCATCAGGATCATCGAGAGCTTCAAGATCATGGACACGGTGTTCGTGCTGACCGGGGGCGGGCCGGGAACCTCGACCGAAACGCTGACGCTGTTCGCCTATCAGGAGGGCTTCAAGAAGTTCAACATCGGCCAGACGTCGGCGCTGAGCTTTCTGTTCCTGATCACCGTGATCGTTTTCGGAACGATCTATCTGGCGCTGCTCAGGCCGTATCTGGAGCGCAGCCGATGATCCGCACCGTGATCCTCGGCCTCTGCCTCGTCTGGTTCATCTTCACGGTGTTCCCGCTGTACTGGACGCTGATTACCTCGTTCAAGCCGCCGCAGGCGGTATCGGGCGGCGCCACCTATCTGCCCTGGGTCGACTTCACGCCGACGCTGAAGGCGTACATCGACACTGCGACCGGCGTGCGCGGCAATTTCTTCCAGCCGGTCCTCCACTCGGCGATCATCAGCATCAGCGCCACCATCGTGTCGGTTCTGTTCGGATCGATGGCGGCCTACGCATTGGTGCGATTCACGTTCCGGGTGCGTCTGCTCTCCGGGATCATCTTCGCCGTTATCGCCATCGGCGGTTTCGTTTGGCTGACCGAGGGTTTCGATTTCTCGCCGTCGGCGGCCCTCGGCGCGGTGTTCGTGATCGCGGTCCCTGTCGCCGTTCTCGTCAATCGATTGCCCTTGCCGGGTCCGACGCTCGGTAACGAAGACGTTCTCTTCTGGTTCGTCTCGCAGCGCATGTTCCCGCCGATCGTGGCGGCGTTCGCGCTGTTCCTGTTCTATTCGGAACTCGGGCAGGAGGGTTTCAAGACCCTCGACACGTATCACGGCATGGTGCTCGCCTACACATCGTTCTCGCTGCCGATCGTGATCTGGCTGATGCGCGATTTCTTTCAGTCGCTGCCGCTGGAAATCGAGGAGGCGGCGCTGGTCGACGACGTGCCGCGGCTCCGCATTTTCTTCGAGATCGTTTTGCCGATGTCCCGGGCGGGCCTGATCGCAGTCTCGATCATTACCGTCGGGTTTGTGTGGAACGAGTTTCTGTTCGCCCTACTTCTAACGACCTCGGATTGGCAGACACTGCCGATCATGCTGGCCGGGCAAAACTCGGTGCGCGGTGACGAATGGTGGGCGGTTGCCGTCGCCGCCATGGTCGCGCTGGTGCCGATGATTGTCCTGGCGGGTTTGCTGGCCAGACTGATGCGATCGGGTCTGGTTATCGGTGCTATCAAGTAGATCGCAAGAAAGTGGAGGAACCTATGCATACAGGTAAAGCGCTTGGCGCTCTTGTCGGCGGCGGATTGTTCGCCGTTCTGATGAGCTCGGCGGCGATCGCCCAGGACGCGCCGGACTTCGACGGCGTGACCCTTAACGTCGGGTCGATGACCGGTCCGTTCATCGCCAGCGCCCACAAGGCGGCGGCGGAGAGCTGGGAAGAAGCAACCGGCGGCACCATCAACATCATCGAATTTCCCTTCGGCGAGCTTCCGACCAAATATCTGACGGCAATGGTGCAGAACGATGCGTCGTTCGATGTGATCAGCTTCGCCCCGGCGTGGCTGCCGGACTTCTCGCCGTATCTCTCTGAGATGCCCGCGACACTCCGCGAAGACGAGCACTGGGAAGACATCCATCACGTCTATCGCGATCGGCTGATGCAATGGGATGGCAAGTTCCTGTCGCAGACCATGGACGGCGACCTACACGCGCTGACCTATCGCCTGGACCTGTTCAACGATCCGGACGAGCAAGCGGCTTTCAAGGAGAAGTACGGCTACGATCTGGCCCCGCCGGAGACGTGGGAACAATACTACGAGATCGCCGAGTTCTTCACCCGACCGGAGGATGAGCTGTGGGGGACCGCCGAGGCCTTCGTTCGCGGCGGCCAGCAATTCTGGTTCTTCTTTACCCACGCGGCGTCGTACACCAACCACCCGGACAACCCCGGTTCCATGTTCTTCGATCCGGAGACGATGGAGCCTCAGATCAACAATGCGGGATGGCTCAAGGCGCTCGAGGACTACAAGAAGAGCCTCGACTATTCGCCGCCGGGTGCGCTCAACTTCAACTCCGGCGATATCCGCACTACCTTTGCCGGCGGTCGGATCGCCATGAACTTTGATTGGGGCGATACCGGGACGATCGGCGCTGATCCGGAGCAGAGCCAGGTGGCCGGCAACGTCGGGTCGAACATCATCCCAGGTTCACGGGAAATCTGGAACTATCGGACTAATCAGTGGGACACGTTCGAAGACGTGATCTACTCGCCGTTCATGGCCTATGGTGGCTGGCAGACAGCGGTTCCGAGCGCCAGCGAGGCCCAGGACGCGGCTTGGCACTATATCCAATGGCTGACGAATCCCGAGAACAGCCTGCAGGCGGCGCTGACCGGCGGTTCCGGCGTCAATCCGTATCGGTTGAGCCATTTCGAGAACGTCGATGCCTGGAGCGACATCTTCTCCGCGGAGGAGGCGCGCCAGTATCTCGCCACCCAGCAGGGCAGCCTCGACGCGGAAAACGTCGCCCTCGACATGCGCATTCCCGGCTACTTCAACTACACCGAAGTGCTGGAGATCGAGCTGTCGAAGGCGCTGGCCGGTGACGTCGAGCCGCAGGAAGCGCTCGATGCGATCGCCGCCGAGTGGGAAGCTCTGACAGAGGAGTTCGGCCGCGACGAGCAACTCGCCGCCTATCGGGCTTCGATGGGTCTCCCGGCGCTTCAGTAAGGGCGGTCAGCCCACCACGACCTCGTGTCGGCCCGGTGGGGGTGTTCACCGGGCCGACGCCCACATTTCTTCCATTGGCCGGAGCTATGGATGGCCCGCGTAACGCTCGACAAAGTCCAGAAGCGGTTTGGCGAAGTCGTCGTCATCCCCGATCTTGACCTGGTGGTCGACGACAAGGAATTCGTCGTCCTGGTCGGTCCGTCTGGCTGCGGTAAGACGACGACCTTGCGGATCGTTGCCGGGCTCGAACATGCGTCGGCCGGCATCGTGCGGATCGCTGAGCGGGACGTCACGACGGTCCGGCCCGGCCAGCGTAACTGCTCGATGGTGTTCCAGAACTACGCGCTCTATCCGCATATGACCGTGCGCCAGAACATCGGCTACGGCATGAAGGTGCGCGGTGAGGCGCGCGAGGAAATCGAGAAGCGGACGCAGGATGCCGCACGGATTCTCGGCATCGGCGAGTACCTCGACCGCCGTCCGAAGCAGCTCTCGGGCGGCCAGCGCCAGCGGGTGGCGATCGGCCGAGCGATTGTCCGCAATCCGGACGTCTTTCTGTTCGACGAGCCGCTCTCCAACCTCGACGCCAAGCTCCGCATCGAGATGCGCAGCGAGATCAAGCGGCTCCATCGGCGCCTCGAGAACACGGTGATCTACGTTACCCACGATCAGACCGAGGCGATGACCATGGCTGACCGGGTGGCGGTGATGAATCGCGGTGTGATCGAACAGTTCGCCGACCCGATCACATTGTACGAACGGCCGGCAAATGTCTTCGTCGCCGGCTTCATCGGCTCTCCGGCGATGAACTTCATGCCCGGGACGCTGGTCGCGGAGGACGGCGGTCTCGCGGTGCGGCTGGAAGACGGTACCGACCTGCCGGTGCCGGCCGATCGTCACGAACGATATGGCGACCACACGGGCCAGGCCGTGACCCTCGGACTGCGGCCGGAGCATATGGCGGGCGGTAACCAGGGCCCGGCCGTCGCGACGATCACGCCCGAGGCCGTCGAACCACTTGGGGCCCACACGCTGGTGGTCGGCTTCGTTGCAGATACCAAGATCACCGCTCAGGTCGACGCCCATTATCCCTGCGCACCGGAGGAACCGACGTCGGTCACCTTCGACATGACCCAGATGCACGTCTTCGACCGGCAGAGCGGCAAGGCGCTGTAGTCACGCGCCGACTGGGTCGGCTTCGGCTCAGACTGTCTCGTGTTCCACACAGATCTCACCGCTGTCGTCGGCCGACAAGGGAACCTTCAGCAGGGCGCAGCGATGTGGCGCGCCGTTCGGGTCGTCGGCTCTGAAGAACCGGCAGGTCCGGCAGACGCCGAAAGGCCGGCCGTCGCGCCGGCGCAGCGCTTCCGACAACAGGGTTTGAAGGGTTCCGGTGAGTTCGCCACGATCGTGTTCCGACAGGGATGTGGATGATTCCATCAGGGCGAGGATCGGGTCGTTCTTGAGCAGCCGTCGGCCCTTCCGCGTCAGGTCGATCCGCACCTGCCGCCGGTCGGCGGGATCGATATGCTTCGTCGCCAGTCCTTTCCGCTCCAGCGCGTTCAGCGTCTGCGACACCGTTCCCTTGGTTGTCCCGAGATAGGCGGTCAGTCCGGACGGCGTGCGCGAGAAACGGTTGGCGCGCCCGAGGAAGCGAAGCGCTTCCCACTGCGTCGGCTTCAGGCCCTCTGCATGGGATTCATTCTGAAGGATGCGGCCGATCCGCTCCAACAGCACGGCGATGTCATCGACGGGTTCCATCAAAAAATGGTATCGACTCAAAACAATTCTTGCAAGAGCGATTTCGTTCGGCTATGGACAATGTATCGACTCGATACTAATGGAGATACCGATGAAACCTCTCGTACTTGCGGCCGTGTTGACCACGGCGGCTGTATCCGGCGCCGCTGCCCACGACATCGTCAGCGGAGCCGACACAACGAAATCGCCGGCCTTCGACATCACGATGGCCACCGCCTCGACCGACGGCCGGCTGGCGACCTTCGCGATGGAGGTTGCCGGCATTGCTGGCAGCGAGAAGCCGGTGCCGATCGGCAAGCTCACCGGCGCCAAGGTTGAAGCTTATGTCTGGCCGACCAACCTCGACCCCGGGACGATCGGTTTCGATCCGGAGTCAGGGATCCTGGCGCTGGCGATCACCGCCCATCCCGATTTCGACGACACGCCGCTTTACGACGAAAACGGCGATGGCAACCCGGCTAACGATGGTGCCGATTGGCATTCCCATTGGGTCGTGCTGGTCGAGGCGGAAGCTTGCGGTGCTGGTCTGAAAGTGCGGGACGTGTCACCGGGGGTCGATCTCCTGCCGGCGACGGCGCCGTACTTTCCGATCGCGCTCGATAGCCCAGGGATGAGCCCGATCCTCGACGGCCGTATTGCGCGGATCACTGTGCCGGTCGCCGAAGCCGGGGGAGTTTCCTTCGATGCGGTCACAGCGGAACTGCAAGTCAACGAAACCGGGGAGGTCCCGCTCCTCTGCGTCACCGGGGTGCATGACGTTGCGTCCGGCGACCTGTCGCTGCCGGGGCGGGTGATGCTGGAAGACTGACGGTGGCACGAACAGCGAGTGTCGGACGGGCCTTGATGGGCCCGGCCGACCTCCGTTTGTCCGGCGATCAAGCTTCTGCGAGGGTATGCATCGCCCGCAAGCGATCTGATAAGGTGGCGGTGACCTTCAGTTTTCCGGAGTCCGATATGACACGCAGATCATTTGGCACCTTTTGCGGCGCTGCCGCGCTCATCGCGGCTCTTGGAGTGCCGGCGAACGCCGAAGAGTTCCGCTGGGCGTCGACGACTGATCCCCAGACCATGGACCCCCACGCGACGAGCTCGGCACCGGTGCTGGGATTTCTCAACAACGTTTATGAAGGGCTCGTCCGTCGCAACAAGGACATGGCGATCGAGCCGGCGCTGGCCGAGAGCTGGGAGCCGCTCGGCGCCGACGGCTGGCGCTTCAATCTTCGCCAGGGTGTCACCTTTCACGACGGCGCGCCGTTTACCGCCGAGGACGTGTTGTTCTCCTACGAGCGGGCCTCGTCGGAAGACTCCGACGTTCGCTCGTGGTTCGCGCCGGTGACCGAGGTCCAGGTCGTCGACGACTTCACGGTCGATTTCTTGACCAGCGGACCGAACCCGCTGTTTCCGGACTCGATCGCCAACTTCATGATCATGGACAAGGACTGGTCCGAGGCCAACGACAGCGCCCGCCCGAGCCGTGAGCAGGAAAATCACGCCACCCGCAATACAAACGGGACCGGGGCCTTCAAGGTTGACGTACGCGATCCCGGCGTCCGTACCGAGCTCGTCCCTCACGGTGATTGGTGGGACGAAGCCGAGCACAACATCACGCGCGCGATCTTCACGCCGATCTCCAACCAGGCCACCGGCATTGCTGCGCTTCTCTCCGGCGAGATCGATTTCATCGAGCCGATCCCGCTGCAGGATGTGCCGCGCCTCAGCCAGACGCCGGGGTTCACCGTTCACCCGGGTGTCGAGGCGCGTGTCATCATGCTCGGCTTCGGACTGGATCGGGACGCGCTGCAGTACTCCGACGAAACGAGCGACGCCAACCCGTTCCTCGATCCTCGGGTGCGCCAGGCAATCTATCAGGCGGTCGATGTCGATGCACTGATCAGCCGGATCATGCGCGGCAATGCCGAGCCAGCGTCGCAGCTGGTGAGCCCGGCGATGCGTGGCTACACCGAGGCGCTCGGCGAGCGTCTGCCGTTCGATGAAGATGCAGCACGGGCGCTGCTGGCCGACGCGGGCTATCCCGACGGCTTCAGTTTCGGACTGATGTGTCCCAACGACCGCTATATCAACGACGAGGCCATTTGTCGCGCGGTCGCCAGCATGCTCGCCAAGGTCGGGATCGACGCGAAGCTGAACGCGATGCCGGTCCGTGCCTACTGGCCGGAACTGCGTGCCGATAACTTCGACATGTATCTCCTCGGCTGGTCGCCCGGCACCTTCGATGCCGAGCACCCGATCCGTTTCCTGGTGGCAACCCCCAACGAGGAGAAGAAGCTCGGCAGCTGGAACTTCGCCGGCTACTCGAACGAGCGGATCGACGAGCTGCTGCCGATGATCCAGACCGAACTCGACGATGCGAAACGGCAGGCGATGATCGACGAGGTGCACCAGATCATCTTCGATGACGTCGCCTATGTGCCGCTCTACATCCAGCCGCTGGTGTGGGGGTCGAAGGACAACATCGATCTGACCCAACGCACCGACAACTTTTTCATCCTGCGTTGGGTGACGGTGAACTGAAATCAGCGCGCGTTCGGTGACCGGGTGATCAACGCCGCGTGTCCCGGTCACTCCGCCGCGGCCAGCCGCTCCGGATCGGCGAGCATTGCCAGCGATGGCATTTCCGCAAGTAATGTGCGGGCGTAGTCGCTGGCCGGGTTGCGGAAGAACGGCTCGGCCGGGCCGGCCTCTACCAGGGAGCCGTTGTGCAGGACCGCAACGGTGTCGGCCATCTGACGGACGACCGGCAGGTCGTGACTGATGAACAGGATCGCCAGGCCGAAGCGGGCCTGAATCTCCTTGAACAGGTTGAGGACCTGAGCCTGAACCGAGACATCGAGCGCGGATGTCGGTTCGTCGCAAATCAGGAGTTCGGGTCTTGCCACCAGGGCGCGCGCGATGGCGATGCGTTGGCGCTGGCCGCCGGAAAACTGGTGCGGATATTTGAGCATCGCGTCCTGTGGCAGGCCGACCAGCAGGAGCATCGAGGCCGCAATGCGCCGCGCTTCGTCCTTGCTCTTCGCCAGGCGATAAAACCGCAGCGGCTCGGCGATAATGTCGCCGACCCGCCAACGATTGTTCAGCGAGGAGTAGGGGTCCTGGAAGATCATCTGGATCTCGCGGCGGGAGGGGTCGTCGGCCGGCCGCCGGCGCGACAGCGGCAGATCGCGTCCCGCGAAAAGGACGCGGCCGTTGCGGCCCGGAACCAGGCCGACGATGGCGCGGGCCACCGTCGACTTGCCACTGCCGCTCTCGCCGACGAGCCCGAGAGTTTCGCCCCGGTCGATGCGAAACGACACGTCGTCGACTGCGGTGATTTCCGCGCGCGGGCGAACCAGCGAGCGGCGGACCGAAAAGACGACCGTGAGGTTCTCCACGTCGAGGGCACTGGCTGTCGCCGAACCGTGGTCCGAACTCGGGCCCTCGAGCAACCATTCCGACGCAAGCTCGGCGCTCGCTCCGGGAACCGACCACGTGGGCTCCGGGTCCGCTCGCGTCGTGCGCAGTGGCGCGGGGAACCGTTCCAACCGGACGTCGAGCCGCGGGACCGAAGCAATCAGGCTGCGCGTGTAGGGATCCTGCGGATTGCCAAGGACAGCGGTGGTGGGGCCGCTCTCGACGCAGCGTCCGTCGAGGAGAACCGACACCCTGTCCGTGACCTCGGCGATCACGCCCATGTTGTGGGTGATCAGCAGGACCCCCACGCCGCGACTGGCGGCGAGGCCCCTGATGACGTCGAGTATCTGGTTCTGGATCGCGACGTCGAGGGCGGTGGTCGGCTCGTCGGCGATGATCACATTCGGGTCGGAGGCGAGAACCAGGGCGATCACGACGCGCTGGCGCATGCCGCCCGAGAATTGGTGTGGATAGTCGTGCATGCGGGTGCGGGCATCGCGGATGCCGACTTCCTCAAGCAGCGCCAGGGCGCGGGTCAGCGCCTCGTCGTGGCTGACGTCGCTGTGTCGGCGAATGGTCTCGACGAGCTGGTCCTCGACCGTGAAGAGCGGATCGAGGCTGGTCTGCGGATTCTGGAAGATCATGCCGACGCGCTTACCGCGCAACGCGTGCCATTGCCGCTGGTCGAGGTGCGTCAGCTCTTCACCTTCGAGTGTGATCGAGCCGCCGGCAATGCGGCCGGTGCCAGGCAGGAGCCCCAGGATCGCCGCGCCGACGGTCGACTTGCCGGCGCCGGACTCGCCGACCAGGCCGTGAATCTCGCCGCGTTCCAGAGTGAGGTCGAAGTCGGATACGGCGGTGAAGACGCCGAAGCGGGACGGGAACTCGACCGTCAGGTTGTCGATCGTCAGGAGGGCCACGTCAGCGCAGCCGCGGGTTCAGCGCATCCCGGAGGAAGTCGCCGATGATGTTGACGGAGATGATCAGCAGGATCAGTGCTGCGCTGGGAAATAGGACAACCCACCACTCGCCGGAAAACATGTAGCTGGTGCCGATGCGAATGAGGGCACCGAGAGACGGCTGATCGGCCGGAACGCCGACGCCCAGAAACGACAGGGTCGCTTCGAGCAGGATGGCCACCGCGAGGTCGATGGTCATGATCACCAGGATCGGGCCGAGGATATTCGGCAGGATATGCAGCACCGCAATCCGCCACCGGGAAAGCCCCATGATCTCAGCGGCTTGGACATATTCCTTATTGCGCTCGACGAAGGTGGAGGCGCGGGCGGTTCGGGCGAAATTGACCCATAGCGACAGGCCGATGGCGAACACCAGGACGAAGAACATTAGTTCGTCGTGCGTCTGGCGGGGCAGGACACCACGGGCGATGCCATCAATGAGCAGCGCCGTCAGGATCGCCGGGAGCGAGAGCTGGACGTCGGCGATGCGCATGACAATCGTGTCGAAACGGCCACCGATGTAGCCGGCGGCGAGGCCGAGCCCAACCCCGACGATGACCGCGAACGCGACGGCGGTGGCACCGATCAGGATCGACAGCCGCATCCCGTAGAGGATCGCCGAGAACAGATCCCGGCCCTGATCATCGGTGCCGAGCAGGAAGCGCGGATCGCCGCCGGACGACCACGCGGGCGGCAGCAGTGAGTCGAGTAAGTCGAACGAGGCGAGATCGAAGGGATCGGTCGGGGCAATGGCCGGCGCTATCAGCGCGGCGACAACGAAGATGGTCCCGACGGCGGCGGCGACGATAGCCGCCGGCGAGTGGAGGAAGAGGTAGAGGAGTTCGGATTCGACCGACAGTCGCCGCCAGGTTGCCACCGCTCGCGCCAGCATCGGCCGCTAGCCCCCGACTCCGGCGAGACGAACTCGCGGGTCGATAACCACATAGAGGATGTCGACGATCAGGTTTACCAGCACGAACAGGAAGGCGATCAGGATGAGGTAGACCGACATCACCGGGATATCGACGAAACGGATCGACTCCAGAAAGAGGAGCCCGAGGCCCGGCCACTGAAAGACGCTCTCGGTCACCACAGCGAACGCGATCACGCCGCCGAACTGGAGGCCGATGATGGTGATTACCGGCACCAGCGAGTTCTTGAGCGCGTGACGGAAATAGATCGAGCGCCAGGGCAGCCCGCGCGCGATGGCGAAGTTGATGGAATCGGTCCGCAACACCTCCAGCATCTCGGACCGGACCAGCCGCATGGTGAGGGTGAGTTGATAAACCCCGAGCGTCACCGCCGGCAGGATCAGCGCGCGCCAGCCATCGATGGTCAGGAAGTTGGTGCGCCACCAGCCGACGTCGACCGTATCGCCCCGGCCGAAGGTGGGGAGCCAGCCGAGTTGCACCCCGAACAGGTAGATCAGCGACAGGCCGATCACGAATGTCGGAACCGAGATGCCGAGCAGCGTGACCAGAAGGATTGCGCTCGAACTGGCTCGGCCGGGATAGATCGCGGTGTAAACGCCAGCCGGAATCCCGGCCACCAGCGATATGATCAGGGCGACGAAGCTGAGCTCCAGCGTCGCTGGCAAGGCGTCGCGGATCATCTCGCCGATTGGCTGCCGGGTGCGGAAGGAAAAGCCGAAGTCGCCGGTCAGGATGTTGCCGGCGAACCGGGCGAACTGGGCAGGGATCGGATCGTTGAGGCCAAGGCGGTCGCGCAGCCGCTCCTGGTCCTCGATCGAGGTTTCCTGCCCGACCATCTGGGCCACCGGATCGCCGACGAAACGAAACAACGCAAAGGCGATCAACGCGACGGCAAACATCACGAACACCGATTGGGCGATGCGGGCCAGGACGAAACGCGTCACGGATCTGCCGTCGACTCTTCTTTGCCTTCCGGCCGACCACCGTAGTCCAGCTGCGAAGAAAGATCACCACGCGGCGGTGGGGGATGATATCGCTGACACAGGAGCCCGTGACCGCCGGTTGGGAGGGGATCAGCATGGATGACTACGGTTCCTACGATGCGTTGGGTCTTGCCGATCTGATCAAGCGCGGGGAGGTGACCGCGCTGGAGGTGGTCGACGCCGCTATTTCTGCGATCGAGCAGATCAATCCGGGCCTGAACGCGTTGATCTACGAAACGTTCGATCACGCCCGTGGTCAGGTGGCGGAGGGTGTGCCCGACGGCCCGTTTCACGGGGTGCCCTACGCCATCAAGGAACTGGGGAGCATGTGGCAGGGGCAGCCGCAAACCAGTTGCTGTCCTTATTTCAGGGATGTCGTCGCGCAGAAGGACTCCGTGCTTAACCAGCGCCTGAAAGAAGCCGGCGTCATCCTCGTCGGGTCGACCAACGCGCCGGAGATGGGGTGGGCGCTCACCACCGAACCGGCGATGTATGGCCGGACCAACAATCCCTGGAAGGAAGGGATTTCGCCCGGCGGCTCGAGCGGCGGTGCGGCTGCCGCGGTCGCGGCGCGGCTACTGCCGGTCGCGGAGGCGAGTGACGGGGCCGGTTCTATCCGCGGGCCAGCATCGCAGTGCGGCCTGGTCGGCCTGAAGCCGTGTCGGGGCCGGACGACCAGAGCGCCGTTCGAGGCCGACTTCTTCTACGGCGGTGCCCAGTTCCTGTGCGTGTCGCGAACCGTTCGCGATACGGCCGCGTTCCTCGATGTGACCGCCGGCAGCCTTCCTGGTGATCCGTACAATACGCCGCCGCCGGCTAGGCCATGGCGGGAGGAAGTGGGCGCCGACCCTGGACGTCTTCGGATCGGCTTCACGACGACGGCGCCGCATGATCGGGCCGTTCATCCGGAGCTTGTCGAGGCTGTCGTCGCCACGGCGGACCTGCTGGCTGAACTGGGTCACCAGGTCGAGGAACACGCGCTTGCAGTCGACGCCGATGAGGTCTGGCGGGTCTACACCCAGGTCGTCGCCGTTCAGAACGCGATGGTGTTCGATCAGGCGGCGCAAAGGATCGGCCGATCGGTCGCCGCCGACGACGTTGCGCCGACGGTGTTTGCCACCATCGAACGGGGTCGGTCATTGAGCGGTGTCCAGCACTCGATCGATGTCGAGCGCGTGCGCGTCTTCTCCCGGGAGATCGCATCCGATCTGGCCGCCTACGACGTCTACCTGACGCCGACTCTGACCCAGCCGCCGCGTCCGTTCGGCTTCTGGGACATGTCGGAGCCGGACTACGACGCGTACAATGCGAAATGGACCGACGGCGTCTATCTCTTTCTGTTCAACGTTTCCGGCCAACCGGCGATGTCGCTTCCGCTTCACTGGTCAGCCGATGGCTTGCCGATCGGTGTGCAACTTGTCGGTCGTCCCACCGATGAAGCGACTTTGATCCGCGTCGCGGCGCAGCTCGAGGCGGTGCGGCCATGGATCGATCAACGTCCGCCGGTCTCGGCTTAACGAGGCGCCCGTTCCAAACGAAGCCGAAGGTTTGGTCTTGCCCTGTGGCGCGCCATCGGTAGTGTCGCCGTATGACCCACACCCCTCAGCAAATTTTGCACTCCGACTACGACGCTCATCCATGGGAATTCGATCGGCGGGCGACCGAAGCGGAGCGCACGGCTCAGGCGGCTTTCCGGCAGGCGTTATCCGATCAACGCGAGGTCACTATCGGCGAGGGCGGGTACGTTTCGCCGCGTGCCTATGTCCTCACCGAGGAACTCGTGGTTGGGCGGAACTGCCTGATCGCCGCCGGCGTCCGGCTGAACCATCGGGTCCGGATGGGCGACCATTGCTCGCTCAACCTGAACAGCTCGGTCCTTGGCGATGTTCACCTCGGCGACGATGTTCGCGTCGCCGCCGGGGCCGCCATCGTTGGCTTTCATCACGTCTACGATCGCCACGACCAGCCGGTGCGCAGCCAGGGCACGCGGGCGAAGGGTGTCGTCGTCGGTGACGATGTATGGATCGGTGCTAATGCCGTCATTGTCGATGGGGTGACCGTCGGCGATCACGTCATCGTCGGCGCCGGCGCGGTGGTGACCCGCGACGTGCCCGACTATGCAATCGTTGCGGGCAACCCGGCGCGGATCGTGCGCGATCGTCGCAACGGCGATGCGAGAGGCAGTCAGGCGCGCTCCGAGGAGAAGAAGCTGACCGCGTTTGGCGAAATCGCCGAACGGGAATGGTCGGCCGTCCTGGACGCAGCACGAACCACCCGCCGGACCGTCAATGGCCGGGAGCGCCTCTATAGCGATCCGCGCAACGACGAAAAGTCACCACTGCGGCCGGACTGCGACGCCATTCAGATCGCTGCGATGTTCGGCGCGGTGCCGCCACCACTCGACGCTCCTGGCTGGATCGAGCACCTCAGCGCCGATCAGGATCCGGCGACCGGCCTATGTTTTTCGCCGGCGATGGCGGCGGAGGACCGCAAGCCACCGGGCAACCCGGATGGCGACACGCTCTACAACATCCTCTGCATCGGCTACGCCCTGGAGTGCCTCGACAGCCATTTTGCGCATCCTATTGCCTGGGCCGAGAGCCTTCGCGGCGACGCGCTGTCGGATTGGCTTGCCGCCGGCACATGGCGAACCAACGGCTGGGGCGCCGGGGCGCGTGTCGATGCGCTGGGGACGGCGTTCATGGCCAACGCCAAGCACTTCGGTCTTGAGCCGGACCTGGCGACATTGTTCGGGTGGCTGAATATCCATGCGGACAAGACAACTGGCATGTGGTCAGTAGCGGACAATGGCGACTGGTTGCTTCCGGTCAACGGCTTCTATCGATTGACCCGGGGGACCTACGCTCAGTTTGATCTGCCGCTGCCCTATCCGGAGCGAGCCATCGATACAGTGCTCGGTCACGCGCGGGCAAACGATGGGTTCCGAGGCAAGGGATTCACCGCATGCAATGTGCTCGATGTCGTTCATCCGTTGTGGCTCTGCGCGCGCCAGACCAGCTATCGCGCCGACGAAATCCGCGCCCTGATGGTGGCGACGATCGATCCGATCCTCGATCACTGGCAACCGGGTCTCGGCTTCCCATTCCAGCGCGGTGAGGACCCCGGTCTACAGGGAACCGAGATGTGGCTGTCGATCGTTGCATTGATTGCCGACTACCTCGGCCTTGACCGGGGCCTTCCGTTCCGGCTGGTCGGAGTGCATCGCGCGGAACCGGCATGGGTAGCGACGCGCGCCGCCTGAGGGGTTCGGCTCGACTGAAAAAGAATACTGCTTGCAAAATTTGCACGATCTGCCGTAACCTGATGTCGCGGCAATCTCCTCAGTCGCGGATGGTCATGGCACGCGGTCGCAACACATCAGGTCCGGTTCAGGCCGACATCGCCCGTGCGCTCGGTATCTCGGTCAGCACGATTTCCCGAGCCTTGGCCGACTCGCCGCACATCAGTGACGATGTCCGGGCGCAGGTTCGCGATACGGCGACCAGACTCGGCTACCGAAGTCGGCGAACCGAGCGACACAACCTCGAGCAGATCGTGGCCCTGGTCGCGCTCGGCGGTGCGACCACCAGCCTGTCGTTCATCTATCAGGACATTCTAGAGGGACTGAAGGAGCGAAGTCGGTCGCTCGCCGCCCCGCTGGAAATTCATATGCGGCCGGTCGACGATCCGTTGCCGGACGATCTCGCGGCCAACGCCGACGAACGGGTCGGCCTTCTGTTTGTCGGTCTCGATCCGGACGAGGCGGTGCTGCGGCACCTCAGCGGTCGGAACGTGCCGATGGCGCTTGTCAATGGACTGGACCCCGGGATGGCCACCGATTGCGTGGCGCCAGCCAATTTCTTCGGCGGGCGCATGGTCGCCGAACACCTGATCAGTCGCGGGCATCGCCGGCTCATATATGTTTCCGGTCATGCGCGCTGGACGCTCATGCGGCGTCAGCACGGTTTCGAAGCCGGCGTGGCGGAGTTCGGTCGAGGAAAAGCAAGCGTCGCGGTTCTGAACGTGAAATCCCGACAGCCGGAACGGCTGGTCCGAGAGATCGCGAACTTCCAAGAACAGGCTCGTCAGGCTGCCACGGCGATGTTTTGTTCGACCGACACTATCGCCATCTATGCGATCCAGGCGCTGCAGTCGCTCGGCCTTGTCGTTCCCAACGACATGTCGGTCATCGGTTTCGACGACATGCCGATGAGCACGATGATTTCTCCGAGCCTCACCACGGTGCGGATCGAATGGCGGGAGATCGGTCGCGAGGCGATCAGCATCCTGCAGCGTCGCGCCGCGACCCGCGGCCGATCGCCGATGCAGGTTCAGATCGGCGGGCGACTGGTGGTTCGCGACAGCGTCGGATCCGCGCGGCGTATCAACGCCTGACTGAAAATACGCCACTCATCAATGCGTCTCGCCGGCTCGCGCGTGCTGAGGCGCCGTTCGTACATTATGCAAAAATTGCATGATTGGAAATTTGCATATCCCTCGAAAGTCTGCATAGTGAACGCAGCGAGGGGGGACGACGTTGCCGACGGAAGACGTGAGCAAACGACCGAAAGCGCTGGTGCTGATGCCCAGGATAACGTTCGACGGCCAGTTCTTGCCGGAGCAGCTCGACCGCCTTCACGCGTTGTGCGATGTCATCGATCCTTGTCCCGCCGGAACCCTCGACGCGGTTCTCGACAATCCGGCGGCAGCGGCGGCGGAGATCCTGATCACCGGATGGCGCGCGCCCTATCTTTCCTCGGACTTCCGACCGCAGTTTCCAAAACTCTCCCTGATCGCCCACGCCGCCGGCTCGGTGAAGCATTTCGTCGACATCGGCTGGCTCGCCAAAGGGGTGCGGATCACCACCTGCGCGGCCGCCAATGCACGGCCGGTGGCCGAGTTCACGCTCGCCCACATCCTTCTGTGGAACAAAGATAATTTCGGCTGGGTCCGGCGCTACCGGGACCAGCGGGATCGACTTGATCGTGCCAACCGGTTTGCCCAGGATCATCTCGGCAACCGCGAGAAAACCATCGGGATCGTTGGTGCTTCGCGCGTGGGGCGCCATCTGATCGAATTGCTTCGGCCGTTCGATCTCGATGTGGTGGTGTACGATCCATACGTGTCGGAACGGACGGCTGTCGGCTATGGCGCGCGCAAGGTCTCGCTCGAAGAGCTGCTGCAGATCAGCGAAATCGTGTCGGTCAACGCGCCGTCGCTGCCGGACACTGAAGGCATGATCGGTGCGGAGCAGCTTGCGCTGATGCGTGACGGCGCCTTGCTGATCAACACCGCCAGAGGCAAGCTGATCGACCACGATGCGTTGATTGAGCAGCTTCACACCGGGCGGATCAGCGCAGTGCTCGACGTGACCGACCCTGAGCCACTGCCGGCGGACTCGCCACTGTACGACATGGAGAACGTGGTCCTCACACCGCATATTGCCGGCTCGCTCGGCAAGGAAATCCATCGCATGACGGATATGCTGCTGTCGGAGATCGACCTCTACGCCCGCGAGGGGCGCCTGGAGCACGAACTCGTCGCGGAGAAGTGGAGCTCGGCGGCATGACCGGAGCGGTTCAGCTGAAGCCGGGCCTGTGTTCGGTCACGTTTCGTGGGCTGCAACCCCCGGAGATCATCGATCTTGCGACCAAGGCGGGGTTGGCCGGCATCGAGTGGGCGAGCGACGTTCACGTGGTGCCGGGTGATGTGGAATCCGCGCGGCGTGTCGCGAACGGTTGCGCCAATGCCGGTCTGTCCGTGCCCACCCTTGGTTCTTACGTTCGTGCCGGCGCGTCCGGCTCCTCCCAGGCGTTCGCGCCCGTGCTGGACACGTGTTTGGCACTGGGTGCGAACGCCGTCCGTATCTGGGCCGGGGATCGCGGCTTCCATGAAACCCCCGCCGATCAGCGACGGGAGATCGCGGACATCATCAGGGACTATTGTGAAACGGCCGCCGGCCACGGCGTCGCGGTGTCGCTGGAGTATCATCCCAACACACTGACGGATCATCGCGCCGGCGCGCGCTGGCTTCTGGACGAAGTCAATCATCCGAATTGTTTCACCTATTGGCAGCCCGTGCCCGATCAGCCGGTTGACGACTGCATAGGCGATCTATCGGCGATAGCCGACAAGCTCGCGCACCTCCATGTGTTCTACTGGACCGGTGACAAGGAACGCCGGCCGCTGTCGGAGGGGTCTGCCTATTGGGATGCGATCCTGTCGGGCGCGGGGCAGGCAGACATCGGAACAGCCGGCCAGTTCTCCGGGGCTCGCTGGGCGTTTCTCGAATTCGTGCGTGGTGACGATCCGGACCAGTTCCTGGCCGACGCCCGCGTCTTGAAGGCGATTGTCGCCGAGCGGATCGGCAAAGCAGAGGTGGCGACAGCTTGACCGCCACGCCGGTGGTGGGAGGCCGCCGGACTATGAACCTTAAATGGGAGGAAGCAATGACATCCAAACGTAAACTCTCCATACCGGCGGCGATCGCGGCCGCCTTGATGATCACCTGCGCCCCGGCGGCGCTGGCCGACTACAATGAATCGCCAATGCTCACCGAAAGGGTCTCGGCCGGCGACCTGCCGCCCGTTGGCGAGCGTCTGCCGTCCAATCCGCAGGTGTTGTCGCCGGCGGAGATCGGGACCTATGGCGGAACGTGGCGTTCGGCGCTCAAAGGGACGTTCGACAATGGCTGGATTCGCCGGACCGTCGGATACGACCCGCTGATGCGGTACGACTTCGACTGGGCGAAGGTGGTGCCGAACGTCGCCGAGTCGGTGGAGGTCAATGACGACGCCACCGTATTCACCTTCAAGCTCCGCGAGGGACACCGTTGGTCGGACGGCAAGCCGTTTACCGCCGAAGACGTGGTGTTCGCCCTCGAGGATGTGATCAAGCATCCGGAGTTCGTCGGTGCCAAGCCGGCCTTCGCACTCGATCTCTCCGCCGAAGCTAAGGACGACACCACGTTGGTCATAACCTCGAGCGAGCCCAACGGGCTGCTTCTCGAGAACATCGCTTCGGTCAACGGCGGCCAGTTCCTGCGCTTTCAGAAGGAGTACTGCTCGCAGTTCCATCCGGACTACAATCCTGACGCCGAGGCCAACGCTCAGGCCGCCGGTGCCGCCGGTTGGGGCGAGCATATGCGCAACCGCTGTGGCGTCGATCGCAATTTCGACGCAGACCGGCCGTCGCTGTGGGCCTGGGTGATGGTCGAGCCGTATGACGGCATCAACACTGAGGTCGTATGGGAACGTAATCCCTACTACTTCAAGGTCGACTCGGAGAATAACCAGCTTCCCTATATCGACCGGCTGAACATGACTCAGGTGGAGGATACCGAGGCCATCGTGCTGAAGGGGATCGCCGGGGAAATCGACTTCATGAACCGGCACATCGACTCGGTCGCTAACAAGCCGGTGTTCTTCGACAGCCAGGAGAGCGGCGGCTATCGGCTCTACGACACGATCCCGGCCGACATGAACACTGCGATGATCCAGTTAAACTTGAACGTCGATGATCCGGTGTTCAACGAACTGTTCAACAACAAGGACTTCCGCATCGCGCTGTCGCATGCCATCGACCGCGAGGAGATCATCGACGTGGTCTATGCGGGGCAGGGCGAACCCTATCAGGCCGCGCCGCGGCCGACGTCGCCCTACTACAACGAGACGCTTGCCAAGCAGTACACCGAGTACGATCCGGACACGGCCAACGAGCTTCTCGACGCGATGGGTCTGACCGAACGCGACGGAAACGGCATCCGACTCACGTCCGATGGCCAGCCGATCAGCATTCGCGCCGACGTGACGTCTGACCTGGCGGTGTTCCTCGACATTGCCGAGCTGGTTAAGGCGCACTGGGCCGAGGTCGGTGTGGACTTCGACGTTCGCAAGGCCGAGCGGAGCCTTGTCTACGAGAAGAAGGACTCCAACCAGCATATGGCGCATATCTGGAAGGGCGATGGTGGTCTCGGCGACGCGATCCTCGATCCGCGCTACTACATGCCCTTCAATGCCGAGTCCGCGTTCGCCATCCGCTGGGCGGCGACGCTCTTTGACCCGACCGGCGATCTCGCGACCGAGCCTCCCGAAGCCGTGAAGCGGCAGCAGGATCTTTATAACCAGCTCAAGACAGCGACCAGCCAGGAGGAAAAAGATAGGCTGTTCAACGAGATCCTCGATATTGCGGTGGACCAGTTCTACGTGATCGGCATTTCCCTGCCGCCGAAGAGCTACGGCATCGCGACCAACGAAATGCGGAACATCCCCGAGGATCAACCGCATGCCTGGATCTACCCGAATCCCGGCCCGATGGAGACATCGGTTCTGTTCAAGGCGCAATAGGCGCTAGGATGCTGCCGGTCGGTCCAGCTGTGACCGGCCGGCAACCAAGGCGCAGGCTGGCGGGAGCAGGGCAGAAGCGATGCTCGGATACCTCGCGCGACGTTTGACCACCATGGTGGTCACAGTCTTTGCGTTGTCGTTCGTCTGCTTCTTCATCATCCAGCTTCCGCCGGGCGACTTTCTCACTTCCTATCTCGCCGAACTGGCGTCGAGGGGCGAGAACATCGATCCGCAATTGGTGGAGCGGCTACGCCAGCAATACGGTCTCGATCAGCCATTCGTGATGCAGTACTTGCTGTGGATCGGCAACATCTTTCAGGGTGACTTCGGCTACTCGTTCAACATGAGCGCTCCGGTCGGGCGGATCATGGGCGATCGCCTCGGCATGTCGCTGCTGGTCGAGATGCTGGCCATCGTCGTTCTGTGGGGCATGGCGATCCCGATCGGTATCTACGCCGCGGTGCGCCAGTACTCGATCGGCGATATGGCGGCGACCGTGTTCGGCTTCATCGGTCTCGCGGTGCCGAACTTTCTGCTCGCGTTGCTGATCATGTACTTGACCTATCTATGGACCGGATCGGCGGTGAGTGGCCTGTTCTCCGCCGAGTACGCCAACGCCCGCTGGTCATTCGAGCGCCTCTGGGATTTCCTCCAGCACGTTTGGGCGCCGGTGCTGGTGATCGCGACGGGCGGGGCGGCGCATGTCATCCGCATCTTGCGCGCCAACCTGCTCGACGAACTGAACAAGCCCTATGTGGTGACCGCCCGCGCCAAGGGCCTGAAGGAGCGCGTGCTCGTCATGCGCTACCCCGTGCGGGTCGCCATGACGCCGCTGATGGCGACCGTCGGGTGGCTGCTGCCGACAGTGATTTCCAGCTCGATCGTTACCAGCATCGTGCTCAACCTGCCGACCCTGTCGCCGATCCTGCTCAGGGCGCTGCTGACCCAGGATATGCATCTGGCGGGCGCGCTCATCCTTCTCATCGGCGTGCTGACGCTGATTGGCACGCTGGTGTCCGATCTTCTGCTCATCTGGATCGATCCGCGCATCCGGATCGGTGCGTTGAAGGAAGGGTAGGGCGTTGGCCGAAACCACCGCTACCCCCGACGCACCGGTCGCCGCCGAACCGGAACTGGACGGTCGCGTCCGCGGGCTGCAGGGCAACGAGAGCCAGGCGAAGCTGATCTGGCGGGGGTTCCGCGCCCACCGGTTGGCGGTCGCGAGCTTGATCGTCCTCGGCATTCTCTACCTGATGGCGGCCTTCGCCGAGTTCCTGGCGCCGACCGATCCGCATGAGTTCAACGCGCGCTACACCTACGCGCCGCCGCAGGCGATCCACTGGATCGATACCAACGAAGACGGCTCGTGGGCGTTTCGGCCGTATGTTCACGGCTACAAGGTCGAGGTTGATCCAGAGGTGCTGCGCCGGACATTCGCCGTCGACGAGTCGGTCAAGTACTACATCAAGCTATTTCCGGAGGGCACCAGCTACGAGTTCTGGGGCCTGTTCGAATGGGATCGTCACCTGTTCGGCGTCGAGGGGCGGCGCGCCGTCATGTTCCTCCTCGGCGCCGATCGCCTCGGTCGGGACGTGCTGTCGCGGGTGATCTATGGTGCTCGGATCACCCTGTCCGTGGGGCTTGTCGGCATCATCCTCAGTCTGGTGCTCGGCATCCTGATCGGTGGCATCTCCGGCTACTACGGTGGCTGGATCGACGATATCATTCAGCGCCTGATCGAGTTCCTTCGATCGCTACCGGCAATCCCGCTGTGGATGGGGCTTGCGGCAGCGCTGCCGCGTGATTGGTCGCCGCTCCAGATCTATTTCGCCATCACCGTGATCCTGTCCCTGATCGGCTGGACTGAGCTGGCACGCGTGGTGCGAAGTCGATTCCTCGCGCTCAAAAGCGAGGACTATGTCGCGGCCGCGAAACTCGACGGCGTCGGAGACCTTCGCATCATCCTGCGCCACATGGTGCCGGCCTTCACCAGCCACATCATCGCCGCGGCGTCCCTTGCCGTTCCGGTGATGATCCTCGCCGAAACCAGCCTCAGCTTCCTTGGTCTGGGCCTGCAGTCGCCGGTGATCAGTTGGGGCGTACTCCTGCAGGAGGCCCAGAACATCCGCTCACTGGCGACCGCTCCATGGCTCTTGTGGCCGGGGGTCGCGATCGTCATTGCCGTGCTGGCGATGAACTTCGTCGGCGACGGTTTGCGCGACGCGGCCGATCCGTATCGGGAAACGAGCTGACCGTGGCCGTCGAACCCAACAACAACGCCTTGGAGGTCAGCGGCCTGTCGGTCGAGTTCCGGCTCCTCGGTCAGTCGATCAAGGCCGTCAACAACGTCTCTTTCAGCCTGAAGCGCGGCGAGACGCTGTGCGTTGTCGGGGAAAGTGGGTCGGGCAAGTCGGTGACCGGTCGAGCGCTACTGCAGATCACGCGACCAGGGATCATCACCGGCGGTCGCATTATCTTCCGCGACGGTGACCAGCCGGTCGACATAGCCGAAATGGCACCCGACAGCGACGCGATCCGTACGATCCGCGGCAACCGGATCGCGATGATTTTCCAGGAACCGATGAGCAGCCTCAGCCCGGTTCACACTATCGGCGATCAGATCGTCGAGGCCATCCGGCTGCACAACGAGACGACAAAGGAAGCCGCCGAGGAACGTGCGATCGATCTGCTCCGTCAGGTTCAAATCCCGCAGCCCGAAGAGGCGGTCAAGAAGTATGCCTTCCAGTTCTCCGGCGGGATGCGTCAGCGAGCGATGATTGCCATGGCGCTGAGTTGTCGTCCGGACATCCTTATCGCTGACGAACCGACCACCGCGCTCGACGTCACGACCCAGGCCGAGATTCTGCGGCTGGTCATCGCGCTCCAGCGCGAGATGAACATGGCCGTTCTGTTCATCACCCACGATCTCGGCGTGGTCGCCGAAGTCGCCGATCGGGTGGCGGTGATGTTCCGCGGTGAGATGATCGAAACCGGGCCGGCCGCCCAGATCTTCCACGCGCCGCAGCAGGCCTACACCCGGCAACTGATCGGCGCGTCGTCCAAGTTCAGCGTTACCGGCGGCCACGATCGAGACGCATCCGACGAGGAGACGGCGAAGCCGATCCTTCGGGTGCGGGACGTGAATCTAACCTTCCGCTCGTCCTCGGGCTTCATCAGGCGGCGTTCGGTCAAGGTCGACGCATTGAAGGATGTGTCCTTCGATCTGAAGGAAGGCGAGAACCTCGGCATCGTCGGGGAGAGCGGGTCCGGCAAGACGACGCTCGCCAGAGCCATCGTCGGTTTGGTCAAGGCCCAGACCGGTTCGGCCATCTACAACGCCGGCGACTCTCGCGAGATCGAGCTGTTCGCGCGTGACGCGTTGCGTCGGAACAAGCTGAACGCCGAAATCCGTATGATCTTCCAGGACCCGTTTTCCTCACTCAATCCGAGGATGACGGTTTATCGGATCATCGCCGAACCGATGGCGGTCAACGGTGTGCAGAACGCGGAGATCGCCGATCGCGTCGCGTGGCTTCTGGAACGGGTGGGATTGCCGCCCGAGATGATGCGGCGCTATCCGCACGCCTTTTCCGGGGGCCAGCGACAACGCATCTGCATCGCCAGGGCGCTGGCGGTCAATCCGCGCCTGATCATCGCCGACGAGGCGACGTCGGCGCTCGACGGAACCATCCGGACCCAGATCCTCGATCTGCTCTTCCGGCTGCAGGACGAATTCAATCTGAGCTTCCTGTTCATCGGTCATGACCTGGGCGTGGTTCGCTATTTCTGCGATCGGATCGCGGTGATGCACCGTGGCGAGATCGTCGAGACCGGAACGGCTGCACAGATCTGCGAGCAACCGGAAAAAGCCTATACCCGCCAGCTTCTTGCGGCGGTTCCCTCCAGTGATCCCTCCCACCGTCGGCTGTTCGCCGCCGCCTGAACCAAAACCTGTGGAGTCTTGTTGTGAATCCGATTGAAGGAAATCGCTTTTCGTCGCGTGCCGAATCCGGCGAGGCCGCCGTCGCCTTGTGGAAGCCGCTGCTTCCCTATTTCAGCAAGGGCAAGGGGCGGGTCGACCTCGGCCAGACCGCCGCCCATTTCACCAAGACCGCCGCGGAGCTCGAGGGGTTCGCTCGGCCACTGTTCGGACTGGTACCGCTCAACGCCGGCGGCCTGCCGTTCGACCATTGGCAGGTGTTCGTGGACGGCTTCGCCAACGGGGCCGATCCGTCGCACGAAGACTACTGGGGCGTGGCTTACGATTTCGATCAGCGGATCGTCGAGTCGGCCGCGCTCGGCTTCTCGCTGGCGCTTGCTCCGGACACGCTTTGGGCGCCTCTATCGGACCGCGCCAAGGACAACGTCGCGACCTGGCTGAAGCATATCCTCACGCTTCAGGTGCCAACCAACAACTGGAACTTCTTCCTGGTGCTGGTGTCGCTCGGGCTGGAGCGGGTCGGTGTCGACCATTCGCTGGAGGTGCGCGAACGTGCGCTGCAAACCCTCGAAAGCTACTACGTCGATGATGGCTGGTACTCCGATGGACCGAACCGGCGGTTCGATCACTACATCGGCTTCGCCATGCACTTCTACGGGCTGATCTACACCAAGCTCGCGCCCGACGACACCGCGCGAAACGATCGGTTTCGCGAGCGCGCAGCCGAATTCGCGACCGACTTTCGCGACTGGTTCGCCGACGATGGCGCCGGCCTCGCCTTCGGCCGGTCGATGACCTACCGGTTTGCCCAGGCCGCGTTCTGGGCATCGCTTGCTTATGCCGATGTGGAAGCACTGCCGTGGGGCGAGGTGCGCGGCATCTGGGCCCGCAACATGCGCTGGTGGGGCGACCGCGACTACTTCGACCGCGATGGGGTGATGTCGATCGGCTACTGCTACCCGACGCTTCATATGTCGGAGAACTACAATTCGCCGGGTTCACCGTACTGGGCGATGAAGTCGTTCCTGCCGCTGGCGCTCAGCGACGATCATCCGTTCTGGGCGACGCCGGAAGAGCCGGGACGTCCGGTGGAAGGCGTGAAGCGGAGCCGGACGCCGGGTTTCGTCACCTTCGGGGAACCGAACAACACCGTGTTTTTGTCGTCGGGCAACGTCCAGGATCGGCCGATGCGCTCGGCGCAGGACAAGTACGGCAAGTTCGCCTACGCGACGCATTTCGGTTTCTCCGTTGATGGCGACGCGCGCGGCTTTGAGACCAACGCCTACGACAACATGCTGGTCTTCTCGGACGACGGCCGATACGGCTTCCAGCGGAACGTCCTCGACGATGCCCGGATCGGCGAGGATTTCATCTATTCGCGGTGGCGGCCGTGCCACGGCGTCGAAGTCGAGACCTGGCTGATCGCGCGGCCGCTCTGGCACGTGCGTGTTCATGTTATCCGCTGCGATCGGCCGTTCCACACGCTGGAGGCGGGCTTCGGCATTGAGCGGACCGACCTGCCGCCGGGGCTCCTCGAGGAGGAACAGGATGTCGCCTGGGTGCGGACGGACGCGGCCGGCTCGGCGATCGTCAATCTCGCCGAGACATCGAGCGTTTCCCGCGCCGGTCAGGTGCGGCGGGCGATGGCCAGCACCGCCTTGCACTATCCGCGCGCGCACGTGCCGCAGCTACATGTAGAGCTGCCCGCCGGGGAGCATGTTCTCGCCTGCGCGGTCTTCGCCTCGCCGAACGAGGAGACGATCGACTCCGCGCGCGAGGAGACGCTGGAAGCGCCGTCCGTCGACGCGTTGCGTGAAATGCTCGACCGGGCCGAAGAGGTGGGCGCGCAGAAGAATCCGGTCGAAGACTGACGGAAGCACGGCGGCGCGGGCGAGGGCGGCCGACGCTAGCCCTTCACCGCGCCGGCGGTCAGGCCCGCGACGATGTGCTTCTGAGCGAACACGAACATCACAATCGCCGGCAGGATGGTGAGCGTGATGAACGCGAGCACCAGATGCCAGTCGGTCGAGTACTCGCCCTGGAAGACCATGATCCCCAGCGGCCACGGGTACTTCACTTCGCTGTTGAGCACGACCAGCGGCAGCAGGAAGTTGTTCCAGCTGGTGACGAAGGCGATGACGCCGACCGTCGCCAGGATCGGTCTCGACAGCGGCAAGGTCATCGACCAGAAGAAGCGCATGTAGCCGCAGCCGTCGACCATCGCCGACTCAAACAGCTCCTTTGGCAATGACCGGAAGGCATTGCGGAGCAGCAACACTGAAATCGCGAGCCCGAAGGCAACCTGGGGCAGGATCACGCCCCAATGCGTGTTGAGCAGCCCGAGGTCGCGGACCTTGATGAACAGCGGCAGGATCGCGGTGGCGAACGGGAAGGTGAGGCCGAGGATCAGGTAGTTGAACAGGAACCGCTGGCCGAAGAAGCGCAGGTGAGCGAAGGCAAACGCCGCCGGTGCGGCGACGGCGAGGGTCAGCGCGACCGTGACCGCAGCGATGTAGAGCGAGTTGCCCAGGATCTCCCAATACCGCCACGTCGACAGAATGTCCCAGTAATTCTCCCACTGCCAGTCGCTCGGGATCCAGAACGGGTTGGCGCGCAGTTCGCCCTGCGTCTTGAATCCGCCGAGGGCGGTGGCGAGCAGGGGGACGATGACGATGCCGGCGACCAGACAGAGTACCAGCCAACGGGTCAGCGATCCCGAGGCGCCGGCGGGCCGGCGGGTGCCGCCGCGTTCCGCCGTGTCGGAAACGATACTTCGATCGTCGAGGGTTTTGGCAACGTCAGTCATCGCGCATGAACAGCCGTTTGTAGCCGAAGGCGACGACCACGCTGATGATGAACAGCACGACGCCGACGGCGGATCCGAAACCGACCCGCATGCGGCCGATCCCGAAATAGTAGAGGTAGGAGACGATGGTGTGGGTCGAGTTCAGTGGACCGCCGCCAGTCAGCGCGACGATCATGTCGAAGAACTGGAGCGAGCCGAGCAGTGAGAAGAAAATCGACAGCCGGATCATCGGCGAGAGCTGCGGCACGGTCACATACCAGAAGCGCTGCCAGGGCGAGGCACCGTCGATCGCGGCCGCCTCGTAGAGATGCGGGTCAATGTTCTGAAGCCCGGCGATGTAGAGCATCATGTGGAAGCCGAAATACTTCCAAACGATCACGGTCAGCACCGCCGAGAAGGCGAGGTCTCGGTCAGCGAGAATGTGGACCGGGCCGTAGCCGAGGGACTCCGAGATGAGAGTCAGCATCCCGTAGTTGCCGTCGAACATGTAGCGCCAGATGAGGCCGGCAGCGATGTCGGCAAGGATGAACGGCAGGAAGAACAGCATCCGGAAGGCGACCGCGCCGCGGAAACGGTCGGCGAGTAACACCGCCATCGCCAACGCCAACGGAAGCTGGACGGCGAGCGATACGACAATGATCAGGATGTTGTTCTGAAGGGCGTGTCGGAAGACCTTGTTCTCGAAGATCTGCCCGTAGTTCTCCAGACCGACAAAGCGATCCGGTGCGCCGAGGCCATTCCAGTTGAAGAAGCCGTACCAGGCCGCTTCGCCGATCGGCAGGATCACGAAGACCGTGAACAGCATGAGCGCCGGCGGCAGGAAAATCAGGACCGTTGTCAGCCCGCCGGGTGTGGTCGAACGACCGCGCTTCAGAAAAGGGATGGCCGCCATGTCTGCTTTATCCCGCTCAGCGTCCGATCCGTCGGAAAGACGATGACACGATCATCGTAGACCGGTCAAAACGGCCGTGCCCCGACTGCGGATCGGGGCACGGTCTTGGCGTCGTATCAAGAGGAAGCTCAGCGTTGTTCCCAGGCTTCCTGGACCGCTTCGGCGCCTTCTTCCGGTGTCATGTCACCGGCAGCAATAGCGACCGAGATGTCGTTGACGACGCGACCCACCGACGGACCAAGGTCCTGATCAAAGAAGATTTGATGGTAGGTCGAGGCCGATAGATCCTCTGCCATTCGCTTCTGGAGCGGATCGGTGATCGCGTCATCGATGCCGACATTGGCCGGGATGTAGAAACCCTTCTCGGCCGCTATCCGCTGGTAGTCAGGCTGGAGGAAGTGCCGCACGAAGGCGATCGCTTCCGGCGGCGAACCGTCGGTGATCAGCCAGCCGTTGATCCCGCCAAGCGTTTCGGTCCTCGTGCCCTTGCCGCCGTCGATGACCGGGAAGCTGAGGATACCGATCTTGTCGTCGGGGACGCCGACGCCGTCGGCGGCGTTGTTGCGCTGGGTGTTGGTCAGCCAGCTTCCCATCAGTTGGAAAGCGCCTTCGCCGTCACCCCATTGCCCGGCCGACTGCGGGAACATGGTGGCCAGCCAGCCATCCTGGAACGGTTCGAGCGCTGCGAGCTCCTGCAGCTTCTCACCGGCCTGGATGAACGTATCGGAGTTGAAACCTTCGCTGCCTTCGGCGGTCGCTTGTGCGAGGGCGTCGCCGCCACCAATACGCATGACCAGATAGGACCAGTAGAAGTGCATCGGCCACTTCTCGCCGCCGCCAACGACGATCGGCGTGATGCCGGCATCCTTGACCTGCTGCACCGCGGCGAGGAAGTCGTCCCAGGTCACGATCGCGTCGACGTCGACACCAGCTTGATCGATCAGATCCTTGTTGTAGAAGAACACGACCTCGGAGAGATGGTTCGGCGCGCCGACGATCTTGCCGTCGATATTGAAGGCCTGCGCGGCACCGGGTGAGAACACGTCGGTGAAGGCGCTGGCCTCTTCGGTCACGTCGGCCAGAAAGCCCGCATCATTCTGGGCGCGCATGACACCACCGCCCCAGCTGTAGATGATGTTGGGCCGGTCATCCGACTGCAGCAGCGTCGGAAGCTTCGCCTTGAACGCTTCGTTCTCCAGATACTGGATATCGACATCGACACCGGGGTTGGCCGCTTCGAAGTCGGCCGCGGCCTGATTCCAGAGATCCTGGGTTTCCGGGTTCGACTCGACGTGCAGCATCCGCACGGTCGTGTCGGCCGCGGCCGGTGCAATGCCGAGCATCATGGCAACGGTCATGCCGGTGAGGGCACTCTTCCACATTTCGTCATCCTCCCTTTGAGGTCGCGACGGGCCGCCAACCGGCCCCGTTCTTTAATTCGTATAGCAAAATAAATCTGCGGCCGGACCTGATCTGTGTCAAGGGCGAAATGACTGTCCTCGGTGTATTTAGGCTGATTTCGCCGTTGACACCGTCCGGGACCGGTGGGATTAAATCGCCGATCCGTAATTATTCTCATGGCGCGACGATCGTGAAGACGGCTGACCCAGAGTTGATGCGAGCCATCAATCGCGTCCATGTCATGGACACGATCCGCCGGTTCGGGCCGATCTCGCGAACCGAGATATCGGAGCGGACCGAGCTCAGCCCGACGACGGTTTCAGCCATCACCGCATTGCTGCTTGCCGACAACCTGATCGCGCCGCATGCGGTCGGCGCCATTCGCGATGCGACCCGCGGCCGCCCGCGCGTGATGCTGGAGCTCAATCCGTCCGCTGCCTATGTGGTCGGTGTCAAGCTGACGCCGGATCAGATCACGATCGCAACGACCAATTTCCGCGCCGACGTTATGAATGCTCTGTCGCTGCCGATCCGCATCGATCGGCAGTCGGTACCGGTGATCGCCGATCTGGTCGAGGACGGCATCCGTCGCAGCGTCGCGGATGCGTCGCTGACCATCGAGGGGATCAGTGGCGTGTGCGTCGGCTTGCCGGGTGTCGTCGAGCGCGAGTCCGGCCTCTGCCGCCAGAGTCCGATCTTCAACACGCCTGACGTTCCGTTCGGGAAGGAACTGTCGGATCGACTGGGCCTGTCGGTAACCGTCGACACAGATGTCAACCTGGTGACGCTGGCCGAGCACTGGTTTGGCCAGGGTCGTGGCCTTGACGACTTCCTGGTCGTCAGTCTCGAGCATGGCGTCGGCCTCGGCATCATGCACAAAGGCGAGTTGTTTCGCGGTGCGAACGGTCGCGGGCCCGATCTCGGCGACCTCTTGGTGGCCGATCCGCGTCAGGACGGGCGCAACGCACCGAGCCGCCTGGCCGACGTGGTGTCGACGGCCTTGAAGCCTAATGGCGCGGGAAACGGCAGCAAATCGAAGCCGGCCAACGCTGAGGTCTATCGCGCCGTCGGCGATGCGGTCGGAATGGCGATCGCCAATCTGATCACTTTGTTCGCGCCACCGAAGGTGATCCTCGCCGGTGCCGGACTCGCGATCGGCGATGACCTTCTCGATCCGCTACGCGAGGCGGTGGCCTCGCTCACCCCGTCGAGCCTGGCGGACGTCGCGGAGGTCGTCGTGCACGAGTGGAATGACGAGACCTGGGCGCGCGGGGCGGCGGCGATGACGCTCCGCGATCTCTATGGCGCGCCGTGGAGTACCACCGGCCCGGCGAGCGGGCCGCAGAGGAACGGGGGCGGCTAGTCATGGCTCACGCATCAGAACCAACACCCGAAGCGGCCGCCGCATTCGACGCGTTCGACGTGGCCCAACCGCTGACAGTCGACCACGTGGAGGCGCGGGTCGAGGCGCTTCTCGCCGAACTGACTCTGGATGAGAAGCTCGGCCTGATGGACGGCGATCTGACGTTCTGGAAAGGCCTCGCCAAGATGAGCGCGCCCGGTGGCTACAGTAGCCAGGCGTGGGTGGCGGGCGCAGTGGCGCGGCTCGGTATCCCCGGCATCCGGTTCAGCGACGGACCGCGCGGTGTGGTGATGGCCGGCGGTACGACGTTTCCCGTCACCATGGCGCGGGGCGCGACCTTCGATCCCGACCTCGAAGCACGGGTCGGCGATGCGATCGGCCGGGAGTTGCGGGCGATCGGCGCCAACCTGTTCGGCGGTGTTTGCATCAATCTGTTGCGCCATCCGGCTTGGGGGCGGGCGCAGGAAACCTATGGCGAAGACAGCTATCACCTCGGTGTCATGGGCGCGGCGCTGGCCACCGGCGTCCAGAACCACGCGATGGCGTGCGTCAAGCACTACGCCTTGAACTCGATGGAGAACGCCCGCCAGACCGTCGATGTGTCGGCCGACGAGCGCGCCCTTCACGAGGTCTACCTGCCGCACTTCAAACGAGTTGTTGACGCAGGGGTCGCCGCGGTGATGAGCGCCTACAATACCGTCAACGGCGAGCAGGCGGGTCAGAACAAGACGCTGCTCACCGACATCCTCAAACAGGAATGGGGTTTCGACGGCTACGTCCTGACCGACTTCATCACCGGAATGCGGGACGCCAAGACGGCGGCACTCGCCGGTCAGGATCTCGAAATGCCCTTCGCCACCATTTACCGCCAGCATCTGAAGGCGCTGGTGGAGAGCGGCGATGTGCCGCTCGCTCGGATCGACGACGCGGCCCGACGCCTGCTGCGGCAGCAGCTACGGCTTGGTGCGGACACGGCGACTGCGGCCGATTACCCGAGGGCCGTGATCGGTTGCGAGGATCATCGCCGGCTGTCCCGCGAAGTCGCCCAAAAGGCGATCGTACTTCTGAAGAACGACGGCGATCTGCTACCCTTGACCGACGTCGGCAGCATCGCGGTTATCGGCCATCTCGCCGATACGCCGAACACCGGCGACGGCGGGTCGAGCAACACCAATTCGGCCTATGTTGTGACCCCACTTGAAGGCGTGCGCGCCGCGGTCGGCGAGGGCATGACGGTCTTCCACGACGACGGCCAGGATCGCGACGCTGCGGCCGCGCAGGCAGCGAACGCCGATGTCGCTTTGGTCGTCGTCGGCTATACCCACGCGGACGAGGGCGAGTACATTCCGCCCGGCATGCTGAAGCCGTTCCGTGATCTGTTTCCGGCACCGGAATCAGATGAGGTCGCCATCGCCGACCGCGTCCTCAACATGGACGAAGGTGGCTTTTCGCCCGGCGGCGATCGCCTTAGCCTGACCCTCCATCCCGATGATGAAGCGCTGATCCAGGCGGTGGCGGCCGCCAATCCGAAGACGGTCGTCGCGATCATGGCAGGCAGCGCGGTGATCACCGAGGCGTGGCGCGACTCCGTGCCCGCGATCCTGATGCTGTGGTATCCGGGCATGGAAGGCGGCAATGCGCTGGCCGATGTGCTGCTCGGCCGCGTCAATCCCAGCGGTCGTCTGCCCTGCACCTTCCCGCAACGGGCGGATGATCTGCCATTCTTCGACCGCGACGCCAAGGCGATCACCTACGACCTATGGCATGGCTACCGGAAGCTCGATCGGGACGGTGCGGCGGCGGCGTTCCCGTTCGGCTTCGGCCTGAGCTACACCGACTTCGCACTCTCCAATCTCCGGCTCGAGGAGTCGACAGTTGCGGCTGATGGCGCGGTCAAAGCGACCGTCGACGTCACCAACACCGGGAACGTCGTCGGGGATGAAGTGGTTCAACTCTACGTGTCGGCCAGCGGCTCGGCGGTCGAGCGTGCGCCGAAGGAGTTGAAGGCTTTTGCCCGTGTTTCGCTTGAGCCGGGAGAGACGCGAGCTGTGACGTTGTCCGTGCCGGTCGCCGATCTCGCTTACCGGAACGATGGCCGTTGGGTGGTCGAGCCGATTGAGTACGTGGCGATCGCCGCCCGCCACGCCGAGGACGGAGACGCGCTCAGCGAGCCCTTTCGCGTGACGTGAATAATGAAGCGCGCCGTGAGGGCGTGGCGACGAGGAGATACGATTTTGGATACAGTAGGCATCGGCATCATCGGGTGCGGCAACATTAGTGGCGCCTATCTCACCGCCGCTCGGGGATTTCCGATCCTCGACGTGCGTGGCGTCGCCGACATTGATGCTGCAGCGGCGGAAGCGCGAGGGCGCGAGTTCGATCTGCCGGCAGTTCCGGTCGACGATCTACTGGCCGATCCGTCGGTCGATATCATCGTCAACCTGACCATTCCGCTGGCCCATGTGGAGGTAGGGCTCGCGGCGATCGCGGCGGGCAAACACGTTCATTCGGAGAAGCCACTGGCCGTGACCACCGCGGACGCGCGGCCTCTGCTCGAGGCGGCCGCCGAGCGGGACCTCCGGGTCGGATGCGCGCCGGATACCTTCCTGGGCGGAGCGCACCAGACCTGCCGTAAGCTGATCGACGACGGCGCGATCGGTACGCCCATCGCCGGCACTGCGTTCTTCATGTGCCCGGGCCACGAGCGCTGGCATCCCAGCCCGGCATTCTATTACCTGCGCGGTGGCGGTCCGATGCTCGACATGGGTCCGTACTACATCACTGATCTGGTCAATCTGCTCGGGCCTGTTGCCCGGGTCGCCGGCATGAGGTCGCGGCTTCGATCGGAGCGCCTGATCACCAGCGAGCCGTTGAACGGAACCCAGATCCCGGTGGAGGTGCCGACCCATGTGACCGGGACATTGGAGTTTGTCTCGGGCGCGATCGTCACCATCGCCATGTCGTTTGATGTGGCCAAACACGGTCACCGACCGATCGAGCTTTATGGGTCCGACGGGGCGATGGCCGTGCCCGATCCCAACCACTTCGGCGGTGACATCGAAATTGCCATGACCGGGGACGAGGACTGGCGGATCGTGCCGACCGAGCACGGCTATGCCGATGGCAACTACCGCATCATCGGCGTCGCCGACATGGCCTACGCGATCCGTACCGGGCGTCCGCACCGTGCCAGCGGCGATCTCGCGTTCCACGTCCTGGAAGTGATGGAGGCGTTCGAGGCGTCGTCCGAAAGCGGCGCCCACGTTGTCATCGAAAGCCGGCCCGAGCGCCCGGCGCCGCTTCCGATCGAACTGGTCGACGGTGCGCTGGACTGAGCCGCGGCAGCGAAATTGATAGGAGTGCAAACATGCGTGAAGCGTTGATTGTGTGGGGCGGCTGGAGTGGCCATGAGCCTGAGGCGGGCGCCAAGATCATCCGCCAGATGCTGGAGGAAGAGGACTTCAAGGTCTACGTCGAGAATACGACGGAAGCCTTTGCCGACCCAGCCATCGCCGACATGAGCCTCGTCGTTCCGATCTACACCATGTCCAAGATCGAGAAAGAGGAACTCGACAACCTGACCGCCGCGGTGCGCGGCGGAGTCGGTCTCGGCGGCTACCATGGCGGCATGTGCGACGCGTTTCGCGAAGCGGTCGACTACCAGTTCATGTGCGGCGGTCAGTGGGTCGCCCATCCGGGCAACATCATCGACTACCGGGTAAATGTCGCTAAACCGGACGACCCGGTCATGGAGGGCATCCAGGATTTCCCTTATCGGTCGGAGCAGTACTATATGCACGTGGATCCCTCGAATGAGGTTCTCGCGACCACGACGTTCTCCGGCGAGTATGCACCCTGGATCGAAGGCGTCGTCATGCCGGTGGTGTGGAAGCGCCACCACGGCCAGGGCCGCGTGTTCTATTCCTCGCTCGGTCATGTGGCGAAGGAGTTCGACGTGCCCGAGATGCGGACCATCCTGCGCCGCGGCCTTCTTTGGGCGGCGCGCTGACGGACGCGCCGGCGGCAACCTTCTTGGGTCGGCCCATCGACGGCCACCCGCCCGCCCCCAACGACCAAGCGGCGACCGATGAGGCCGCCGCTTTCGGTGGATCGCTGGCGCCGATTATCGGACGACCGAGATCAGCGTGTTCTGCTTCCCGTTCGACTTCACGAGCTTGTAGAAAAGCTCGGCATTGTCCGGGTGCAGCCGGATGCATCCGTGGGACGCCGGCTGGCCCAGGCGCTTGAGGTCTGTCGTTCCGTGCACGGCATAGCCGCGATAGTAGAACACCGACCACGGCATCGGCGCGTTGTTGTATTTGCGCGACCGGTGGCGCGGCGAGAGCCATTCAGCGTTCCAGCGACCGGTCGGCGTGCGGTAGCTGCCTCGGCCACTGGAAATCGTGAACACGTGCTCCAGCCGCTCGTCGACGTAGACGTGCATGGTCTGGTCGGAGAGGTCGACCCGAGCCACGACCCGCTTCCTGGTCGGCTCCGATGCCGCCTCGGTCGCGGGCGCCTCGGCCAGGCTGGCGACTTGCGTCCCGTCCAACACCTCGGCCGAGGCAATACCTGCGCCGCTGACGAAGAACACGGTCGCGACGGCCGGCACCAGAAGCCGACGCCACGACCGTTTCATGGGAACGGTACCCATCGCTTTCGCGGTCGCTTAGCGGGTGACGACGACGCGGGAATTACCCATGCCGTATTTGCGGATCAGCGAATAGAGCTTCGCCGCATTCGACGGATGGAGGCGTACGCAGCCATGCGACGCCGGCCGACCGAGGTTACGCACCGCAGTCGTGCCATGGATCGCGTAGCCACCATGGAAGAAGACGGAATGCGGCATCGGCGCGTTGTCGTACTTGCGTGAATACCAACTCCGCTCCAGCCGCTTCGGCCGGTACGTTCCGGTCGGCGTGCGATAACCGGCGCGGCCGGTCGAAACCGCCCACTTGTACTTGGTGACACCGTTAACCTTGACGTACATGCGTTGCGACGAGAGATCGATGCGCGCTTCCACTTTCGCAGCCATGGCAGGCGCTGCGACAACGAATGCAAAAAACGCGACGATGATACCGAAAATCTTCATAGGTCCAGCCCTCTCTATTTCGGTCCAGACAATCTGTCTGGCTTCAGCCCTCCTGCATTGATCAGGAACGATACCAGAGTTTCCATAAACAACATGTAACCCGGTTCACGTCCGTGGTAGATCGTTGGCCGGTATTGCAAGGGGGCAACGGTGGCGCTGCTGATCGTCGGTCTGATTCTGTTTCTCGGTGTTCACTCGTTCCGGATGGCTTCACCGGGCACTCGTGACGCACTGATCGCCAGGTGGGGCGAGGGGCCGTATAAGGGTCTCTATTCGCTGGTCGCCCTGGTCGGATTCGCGTTGATAATCTGGGGCTTTAGCCGTACCATGAGCGCCCCGGAGTTTCTGTATTTCCCGGCCTTCAATCTTCGCTACCTGGTGGCCGGGATGATGCTCGTCGCACTGATCCTGGCGGTTGCCAGCGGAACACCCGGAAGTTACATCGCGCGGACGGTTCGCAATCCGCTGCTGATCGCGACCATCCTCTGGGCGGCGGCTCACCTAATTGTGAACGGCGAAACCGCCACGACGGTATTGTTTGGTGCGTTTCTCGTGTGGGCACTGGCAGACCTGATCGCCCAACATTGGCGCCCGGCCGCCGAGCGCCCACCGGCCGATTGGCGATACGACGCGGTGGCCGTCGTCGCCGGCGTCGTTCTTTATGTCGTGCTGGTCGTCTGGGCGCATCAGTGGCTGTTCGGCGTTGGCGCCATGGTTTAGTGAACGTAACCCGATTATGTCCAAACAGACTAAAGTCCGCCGCTTGACGGCGAACGACATTCGAGCGCGCAAGGGCGACGATCCGATTGTCGCGCTCACCTCTTATCATGCCCACACCGCGCGGATCATCGATCCGTTTGTCGACTTCATCCTGGTCGGCGATTCGCTCGGTATGGTGATGCACGGCTACGAGACGACAATCCCCGTCACCGTTGACATGATGGTGCTCCAGGGGCGTGCTGTTATGCGCGGTGCCAGCGAGAGTCTCGTGGTGGTCGACCTGCCATTCGGCAGCTACGAGGAGAGCCGCGAACAAGCGTTTCGAACCGCTGCGCGGGTGATGAAGGAAACCGGCTGCGGCGCCATCAAGCTCGAGGGCGGCGCCCGCATGGCCGACACGATCGGATTCCTGGTCGAGCGCGGGATACCGGTGATGGGACACGTCGGCTTGACCCCGCAATCGTTCAACACGATCGGCGGCTTCAAGGTGCAGGGTCGCGATCCGGCAGCGGCCGACTCGATCCGTGACGACGCCAAGGCCGTCACCGATGCTGGAGCATTTGCGGTTGTCGTCGAAGCCGTCGTCGAGCCGCTGGCCCGGTCGATCACTGACGCGATCACGGTTCCGACGATCGGTATCGGGGCGTCGCCCGCTTGTGATGGGCAGATTCTTGTACTGGAGGACATGCTGGGCCTGAGCGACTGGACGCCGAAATTCGTGCAGACCTTCGGGAATCTGTCCACCCACATCGAAGGCGCCGTTCGCGATTATGCGGATGCGGTCAAGTCGGGTGCCTTCCCGTCCATGGATCACGTCTACAAACCAAAGACATAGGGTGCGCTTTGCAAGACGCGGAGACGTTTGCAACCGTTCGGCGCCGGAGATAGTGTGCGCCCGACGCTGGCGCGGGGCGCCTTGTGATTGTGAGACCTGATGTCCGACATTTTCCGGGAAGTCGACGAAGACATCCGCCGCGAGCGGTACAAGCAGCTTTGGGATCGCTTCGGCGGCTATCTGATCGCACTGGCCGTGCTGATCGTGGTGGCGACCGCCGGTTACCGCGGCTGGGTTTACTGGCAGACCAGCCAGGCGGAGTCGACCGGCGACCGGTTCGTCGCGGCGATCACCCTGGCCGAGGAAGGCCGGCATGACGAAGCGATCGCCGCCCTTTCGGGGATCGCCGAGGATGGCAGCGGCGGATATCCCATTCTCGCCGCGTTTCGCGCCGCGGGCGAGAAAGCCGCCGCCGGCAACACCGATGGAGCGCTCGCCGACTATGACGCGCTTGCCAGCCAAAGCGGCCTGCCGCCGCTGATCGGCGATATGGCCCGCCTTCGCGCCGCCCTGTTGCTCTCCGATCGCGCCAGCGCGGCGGAGCTATCGTCGCGGATCGGCGATCTCGCCCAGACCGGCAATCCCTGGCGCCACAACGCCCGGGAGATTCTCGGCTTCGCGGCGTTTCGCGAAAACGACCTGACGACGGCACGGCAGTACTTCACCGAGATCGCTGACGATCAGGAAACCGGGCAGGGGGCAAGGGCCCGGGCCGAGGTGATGTTGTCGCTGATCGCCTCACGCCAGGGCGAGCCCGTGGAAACGGAGCCGGCCGAAGGCTAGGCGCGCGCCGCCCTCATGAGGGCGGACCGGGGACGACAGCGATGAGCGAAGTCGCAGCGCTGCCGCGGGTTGCCATCATCGGCCGGCCCAATGTCGGCAAATCGACCCTGTTCAATCGCCTGGTTGGTCGCCGGCTCGCGCTGGTCGATGATCTGCCGGGCGTGACCCGCGATCGCCGCGAAGGCGAGGCCCGGCTTGGCGATCTCGACTTCATCGCCATCGACACCGCAGGGCTTGAGGAGGCGGGAGTTGATACATTGGCCGGGAGAATGCGGGCGCAGACGGAAGCGGCGGTCGCATCGGCCGACGTGATCCTGTTCCTGATCGATGCGCGGGCCGGAGTGGTGCCGCTCGATTCGCACTTCTCGTCGCTGTTACGCGTAGCCGATAAGCCCGTGATTCTGTTGGCGAACAAGGCCGAGGGCCGGGCCGCCGAGGCCGGCCTGATCGAGGCCTATGCGCTCGGCTTCGGCGAGCCGGTGGCGATCTCGGCCGAGCACGGCGAGGGCATGGCCGACCTCTACGCGACGCTTCTCGACGCCCTCGCCGACGCCGGCGACATCCCCTCCGACGCCGCCCGCGACACCGGCGACACGGACCGCCAGGGCGATGTCGAGCGCGACGCTTCCCAGCCGATCCGCCTCGCGGTGGTCGGCCGACCCAACGCCGGCAAGTCGACTCTGATCAACCGGATGATCGGCGAGGACCGGCTGCTGACCGGACCCGAGGCGGGGATAACCCGCGACTCGATCGCCGTCGACTGGACCTGGCGCGATCGCGCCTTCCGGATCTTCGATACCGCCGGGCTGCGCCGCCGGGCACGGGTGTCGGAGAAGCTGGAAAAGCTCGCGGTCGGCGATGCGCTCAGGGCGATCCGCTTCGCCGAGGTGGTGATCGTGATGATCGACGCGACCCAGCCGTTCGAGAAGCAGGACTTGCAGATCGCCGATCTGGTCGAGACCGAGGGGCGGGCGGTGGTGATCGCCGTCAACAAGTGGGACCTGATCGACGATCCGCAGGCGACGCTGAAGGAGCTGCGCGAGGAGGCCACCCACCTGTTGCCGCAGATCCGCGGCGTGGCGCTGGTGCCGGTCTCGGGTCTGACCGGCAAGGGGATCGAAAAGCTGATGACCGCGGTGCTCGCCGCCCACGACATCTGGAACCGCCGGATCGCAACGGCGAAACTGAATCGCTGGCTCACCGGGATCGTCGCCAATCATCCGCCCCCGGCCGTCGCCGGCCGGCGGATCAAGCTGCGGTATCTCACTCAAGCCAAGGCCCGGCCGCCGAGTTTTGTCGCGTTCTGTTCGCGCCCGGACGCACTACCGGCGGCGTGGCAGCGCTACCTGGTCAACACGCTCAGGGACGACTTCAAGCTGCCGGGCGTGCCGATCCGGCTGATGCTGCGCAAAGGCGACAATCCGTTCGAGGGCCGCAAGCGCAAGCGGTGAGGGCCAAGTCGGCTGTGGGCGACGTTCTGGACCGCCTATCTCGGTTTCGCCGCGGCGCAGAGCTGGGACTTCGAACTCGGCGGCCGGTTGCCGCGGCTGCTCGCCGGTCTCGGCTTCACCGAGATCGACGCCCGCCACATCCAGCCGATCCTCAACCACGCCGGCAACACGCCGGGCGCCGCCGAGGCCGAGACCTGGTCGCTGACGCTGGCGCCGAAGCTGATCGACGGCGGGTACATGCCGGAAGCGATGCTGCGCGAGGCGCTCGGCATCATCCGCAACCCCAATGCCTGGACGCCCGGCCCCGGCTTCATGGTCGTCGCCGCCCGAAGGTCGCTAGAGACGCCTTCGGATCAGAAGGGCGGGTCGCCGGTCTGACTGATCGGACAGCGTGGTGCGCGACGATTGAGACGGGCAAGGCCGAAACGCCTGGCCAAACAGGGGCGACTTCAGGAGGTTCGAAAACGCCCAGGAGTGCGTTGACCTGCAAGCGTGCGAAACGCTTGCGCACTTCAAGGAACAGCGTCACCCTATGAACAGGAGGGCCCAGGGTGGCCTCAGTGTCGGCGATGGAGATCGGTCATGCGATCAGTTCTTTGGCAATGGTCCGTACTGTTTTCGGTGTCGCTGGGGATGTTGGCGGTGTCCGAGGCACATGCGGATCTGCAATGTACGACGGCAAGCGGGACAGGGGTGATTACCTGCAAATGTCTGGTTGCAAAAGAAGGTGACAAGTGTGCTTACGCGGATGCCGGGACGGTAACGGCTCATCAGAAGGATGCTGTAGCGAAAGGAACATGTGCACTAAAGTCTGATCCTCATGATCTCATCGAGCCCACGGCGCTGCATTGTAAGTCGCCGAGTGTTCTAATGGATTGCTCTTCCGCAAAAGGTGTTATTTCCTATATGGAGTGTAAATGCGGTAATACGGGTTCAGAAGATGCAGAGGTTAAAATGACGGTACATTGTTAAGGCGTTGTAGAGGGGTGGATAACACCGTGGCGGGCAGGAAAGACTCATAGGCTTTGTATACCGACGGCTTGAAATCGCCGGACGATCCCATATCAACAACAGCAATTGGATGAGAGAGACTTCCAATGGCTGAACTTCGTCGCTGCCTCCCGTTAACGGTCCTGGTTTCCGTTACGCTGTTCATCGCCCAGCCGTCACTGGCAAACGCGGACGATACGGACTCGGTTGAAAAGATCGCGTACGAATCCATTGAACTCTGGATGAGCGGTACGGACGTCACCCCGGAAGAGGTGTTCGCGCCCGACTACGTCAACCACGTCGACTCGCCGATTTCCGATCAAGCGCCGTCGGATCGGGACATCGAAGAGCTCAAGAAGGAACTCGCGCAGTTTCACGCGGCCTTCAGCGACGTCCATGTCACCTCCAGCGAGCAAGTCGCCGAGGGCAATCTCGTCGCGACACGCGTTGTCATCAGCGCCAAGCACACGGGCTCCTTTGTCGGAGAGGAGCCGACCGGGACAACGGTGACCTATGACTCGGTCGAATTCACACGTGTCGAAGACGGCAAGATCGCAGAGACCTGGGTCACCTGGGACAAATACGGTCTCTATCGCCAGATTGGCGCGCTTCCAAACAACAACTGACGGGAGCGGACATGTCGTTCCGCCGTGTTGGCGGAACCACAGGACGACCGAGATCCGCAAGCCGGCCGACCGGGTGAGTGCGCTGCTCACGCCCCAAGACCCCGATCTGATGCAGTCGTATGCGGTGAGCCACGTCGCCAATTCGGTGAAGAACGACGTACGGGAGTGTGTTGAACCGCCGCACCCTCCGGTCGCGTGAGCGGCGCGGGCGTCGGGCTGTAAGGCGTAAAGCCTCGCGGCCAGATTTGCCGCCGAGGCAGTTGGGTGCGCAACCGCCACTCTGATGTTCGTGCCGCTCGGAATCCGCGGTTGATCGCAAGCATTGAACTACAGGCTAGGAGTTTCATTTGCAGCCTGATTGTCGAGTTCATAGTGTTCGAGTAGCTCGCCTTTTGGAGACAAAGATGACTGTGAATCGCATGCGCTCATGGTGAGTCGGCTTCACCGCCAACGCGCACCCGTAATAAAATTGAAACACATCAGGTGTATATCGCTGAAGATCACAGAGGCTCGTAGTAAAGGATGTATCGCATGAGGAGGTCAATACTAGCCTTGTTCATAGTGATTGGTGCGGTTCTGTCATACAACTCCGCTGGGGCGCAACAACACATCGACTATACATGTGACGCGCATCCGGGGGTCAAGTGCTCCACATCATTTCAAGTCGACGCTGATCAACATTTGTATTATGTGTCTGTCCAGTGCAAATGGGACAACAGAGAGTACAAACCAAGAGACTTGGTGTGCAAAACTGGACGGATCGAGGCGAGATGTCCGAAGGATGAAGTCAAAGAGATTGGCGAAACGCTTCGATGCAGATGCGACTTTCCGCTTCCTGACGGTCAAGGGGCAAAGATCAACACAACGACCACCTGTTGATATCGGTGTCTGAGGCGGCCAGAAGAGTGTGGGCGTCGTTTAGCGGCCGGGCTCGTTCGGAAACGCTGTTGACGGACGAAGTGCCGCTGCCTGCATCTTTCGGGTGCTTGAACGCGGTGTTTCACTCCCTCACCATTGGCCCATGCGCGGCCGCTACGACAACCTCATTTCCCGTAAAGCCTGTGTGATGCTGTTTGGCGCGGAGCGCCTGCCGGACAGCAATTGAGCGTTCCGCTACAACGTGGCTGCGACCCGATCCGGTTCCAGTCATCGGGCCGGGGGCTCCTTGCCGATGAAAGCCAACTACCAACCCTTCCGCGACATTCAAAACCCGAAGACGGCCTCGGATCAGGCTACGAACAGCTCGTCGAAAGTGAAGAGCCCGTTGTCGAAACGGAAATTCTCGATCTTCTCGACATCGAGATCGGTGACCCCGTCGGTGATGTTGCCGGCCGTGCCACCATTGTCGGTGAAGGTGAAGTCGCCCGAGTCGCCGCTCAGCACCAGCGTGTCTTCCTTTTTGCCGCCATCGATGAGCCCGGTGCCGCTGTGGAGGTCGAAGAGATCGTCGCCGCCCTGGCCCTTGATCGTTACGTTGTCGACGCCTGCTGTCTCGCCGCGGGCCTTGACGGTGTCGGCGCCGTTGCCGAGCAAGATGGTGTACTCTGCGATACCGTAGGATTCACCGCCGATCGCGATGTCGGCGCCGATACCGATCACCTTGTCGGCCTTGTCGCCGGTGTCGATAGTCCGCCCAAGCCCACGCAGGCCGGTGCCATGAGCGTCTGTTGGCGTTCCCGTCACCGAAAGCGATACCTTGCCCTTGACCGTATCGCTGCCCTCGCCGGTGCTGATGTTGGCACTGTCTATGCCTCTGAAAAACCCCAGATCGCTGCCGTCCCCGCCCTCGACGAGGACCTTACCGATCACCTTGTCGTTGCCATCTTCGGTGAAGATATCCGCAGAAGTGATGCCCCGGTTGCCGCCGAGGTCGCTGTCCATCCCACCGCGCACCTCGACCTTGCCCAGCACCTTGTCGTTGCCCGATCCGGTGAAGATATCCGCAGTGGTGATGCCCCAGTTGCTGCCGACGGTGCTGTTCGTCCCGCCCCGCACCTCGACCTCGCCCAGCACCTTGTCGTTGCCCGATCCGGTGAAGATATCGATGGTGCTGAGGCCCCAGTTCGAGATTAGTTCGTCTTCGTCACCGCCGAGGCTGACGACCCGGCCAATCACCGTATCGTCATGATCGCCGGTTTCGACCAGGCTGTTGTCGATGCCCTGGCCACGGACGTCGCCGATATCCCCTCCATCGGCGATGGTCAGCATCACTTCGCCGATCACCATGTCGCGACCCTTCGCGGTGAAGATGTCGGCGCCATTGATCCCTTCGTTGCCGGTGCTGATGCTACCGTCGGCGATGTCCCCGACGACGCGACCGCTCACCGTGTCGTCGCCGCGGCCCGTCTTGTAGAGCCCACGGTCAATGCCATCTCCGTCCGCATCGTCACCGGCACCAACCGTGACTTTGGCCCTGCCCTCGATCAGGTCGTCGCCGGCACCGGTGCGAACGATGGTCTCCATCCCGTCGTCGTCGCCGTCGATCCCATGGCCGAAGCCATCCCCCGAGAGTTCCACGACACCGATCACCCGATCGTCGCCGGCGCCGGTGTTGACGTCGGTGACGAACAAGCCTGCGGCGAAGGGATCGATCTCCGAATGGGCGATCGCCTTGCCACGGATGAGATCGTCGCCGTCGCCGGTGTCGATGTCCGCCCCGGCAATCCCATAGGCGTTCGCCTCGCTGCCGGGTCCGCCGATCGCCGAGGCTTCGCCCTTGACCTCGTCTTTGCCGCCTTTCGTCTTGACGGTCCCGCCTGCAAAGCCGGTCGCCTCGATGACCCCGGACCCGTCATCCGCAGCGGTCACCGAACCCTTCACGAGATCCGAGCCTTTGCCGGTTTTGATCGACCCATCGGTGTTATCGATGCCAAACAGAGCACGCTCGCCCAGATCGCCGCCGCTGACATCGAGGTGACCGAAAATCCGGTCGGCGCCCCGACCCGTCGCGATGGTGCTGTCGATCGTGTTGTTCGCCAGGCCCGTGATCGTGACGTTGAGAGTGGTGCCGACGGTCGCGGTCAGGCGCGCCTCGATCAGGTCGCCGCCGCGCAGGGCCTTCACCAGGTCATCGTTGACGATACCGACCGCCGGCGACAGGTCCGGCGGGAAGCTCAACGTGTCAGTGAAGGTCACGACGTCCGAAAAGTTGGTGAAAGTGACGGTCGTCAGGTCCAGCATTGTCTCTCTCTCAACTCGGTCGCCGGTTTCTGCTGATCAATCTCTCTACGGTGTTGTACAGGCAACCATAGGTTTTTGACCATAGGCTCCGTGGCGCGACGGAGAGCAGGCTGGCAGGCGAAGAGCCCTCTTCGAAGCTGTTCGCAGCATCAACGACAGCATCCCCTGATTGTCCGTCTAGGAACTACACCAGTGTCCTGACGTTTTGGTGACCAATAAGCGCGCCTCAGCCATTAACCGTTGAGCGGACAACGGCCTTATGACATTGTTCCTCGAGGCTCGCGCCGGATTTGGGTCGGAGATGATAGACGAGGTGCGACGGCCGGGATCGCGTCCTGCTAACAACCGTTGGCGCATCATCGCCCGCTGAAAAGGGACCTATCTGGCAAATATCTGTTGACATTTCCTCTATTGTGCGCCAAACTAAACTATATTCAAAAGAGTAGAATCGGCTTTTCTCAACTTAGGGAAATAGATGTGAAGAGGAGCCTCTACCAAATGCAGGAATCTGACTTCGACAGTGCATTCAGTACGCGACGTCTGGTCCAGCTTGTTCTGGCGACTGCCGCAGTTCTTGTATTTCTCGGGCCATTGCCGGCTTACTCAGAATATGCTGACACTTACAATTGCACCAAACCAAATTGTACGACGCCGGAATACGGTGTTCCTCCTAACGATGATCTGAAAATAACGGGGAAGTGTACAAACGCAAAACGCCCGATATTGTCAAGCCTAACCTGCACGCCACATAATCTACTAATTACTTGTAATCCCCCTGTAAGGGTCTCTTCATCGGAGGTGTACTGTGGTTGTAAAAACAGCAATGCTTTTGGTGGGTCGCATGAAGCCGTGAGCGCTCAAATTCTCTGTAAGAAGCCAACAAATTCAATGTAAGAGGTGATGAAGTGGTCGCGTCACGGCGCGGCTGAAGGGCGCGCGTGGTGGAAACCGTCGGACCGATGCTTGTTCTGACGATCATGGCGTCGTTAGTCATTGAAAGCCGGGCAGCAGGCGGAAGGCTTTTTGGCTAGAACACGTCGACCGTGAAGTCGGAGTATTTCAGCGTCTGGCCGGAGTCGACCTTGGCGAACTGGACCTGCCCACCGCCGGCATTGCCGTTCGAGTCGATGTAGAGTTTGCCGGTGTCTTTGTCGTAGATGATGCGGTCGTCCCCGTCTTCGGCCTCGGTGCCCCTGCGAAAGGCGGACTTTTCCAGCGGTCCCAAAACGAGGCTGGTAAACGCGGTTTGATCGAGAAAGAACTTATCCTTGCCAGATTCGAAGTTCTTCACCCGATCGAAACCGACAGGGTTGTCGAAGACGAACTTTTCCTTTTTGTCTCCGGCGATGAGCTTGTCTTTGCCCGCGGCCCCGTAGATGTAGCCGGTGACTTCGCCGTTGCGGTTGTCCAGCTTATCGTCCTCGAAACCGAGACGGACATCGCCCTTGATCTTGCCGGTGTTGATGACCGTGTTCTCGTTAGCATTTTCGGTCGAAACGTCACCTTTGAGCTTGCCCTTGTTGACGAGCTTCATATCGCCGTTTGCATTCAAGACAGCCGCCTTGCCGCCTTCGATGACGCCATCCTTTTTGTTGACGATCTTCGTCCTCAGGCTGGACCCGCTGAGGGCTTGAACACCGAACTCATCGGACTTGATGGAACTGAAGTTCTTGATCACCGGGCCGGCGGTCGAGCCGACGTTCGATACGAAGGAGTAGATACCGTTATAGTAGCCGTATATCTCGCCGTAGTTCTCTACCGTAAAATCACCCATCGCGGTATTGTATATGCCGGCATTAACGCCCAATATCTTGCCGTAGTTTTCGACTGATCCTTCGACGTCGGTAGCAAGTTCTGAAGTGAAAAGGACGCCGATTGAGCCGCCATTGATAAGGCCGGTTTCCTTGTTGATGAACGTCGCATTGTTCTTGGTGAACCACGCGCCGGATGCGGAGTACGAATAGACGTAGCCCTTGTTGACGAGCGTGCTGTCGGTGAATGCGCTGAAGATCGTCGAGCCGTTCGAGCCGACATCGACATCCTTTTCGATCTTCCATTTCTGCCCGGACTTGGTGAATTCGATCGCTGGACCGCCGGGCACGAAAATGTCGCTGGTTTGCTTCGGCATGACGCCAATCCTCCACGTTAAAATTGCCTATGGGGAAAGGCGTGCCATCAACAGCACCGCCCCCCCTAATCGCCCGGCGGATGCATACACTATTTGCGCGAAGCGGCGGTGACTAAAAAGCAGGCATCGGCTATCGTTAGTTGAGCAGGCGAGGCGGCCTTCGGACCCCGCGAAAGCCTGGTTGTTTGACGCTAGACGAACAACTCGACCGTGAAGTCGGAGTACTTCAGCTTCTGGCCAGGATCGACCTTGGCGATCTGGACGTGCGGATTTGCACCGGCACCGTCGTCGTCGTGATACAGCTTGCCACTGTCCGTGTCGTAGATGATCCGGTCGTCGCCGTCTTCGGCCTCGGTGCCCCTGCGAAAGGCGGACTTTTCCAGCGGTCCAGGGGCAAGGGCGGGGAACGCGTTTTGATCGAGGATGAACGTGTCCTTGCCAGACTCGAAATTCTTCACGCGATCGGGGCCGGCGAGGTCGAAGACGAACTTTTCCTTTTTGTCTCCGGCGATGAGTCTGTCTTTGCCGATGGTCCCGTAGATGTAACCGGTGATGTTGCCATCGCGGTTGTCCAATTCGTCGTCACCGAAGCCAAGATAGACATCGCCCTTGATCTTGCCGGTGTTGATGACAGTGATCTTGTCGCCGATTGCACCGCTCATGACGTCCCCCTTGATCTTACCTTTGTTGATCAAGGTCATATCGCCGCTTGCTCTGTAAACGGCAGCGCCGCCATCCTCGAACGTACCGCCCTCGATGACGCCATCCTTCTGGTTGACGATCTTCGTCCGCAGGCTGGGACCGCTGGCAACATCGACGCCGTAAACATCGGACTTGATAAAATTGTAGTTCTTGATGACCGGGCCGGCGGTTGAGCCTACATTGAACGCCGCAGAAGAAATACCGCTGCTATAGCCGTAAACTTCGCCGTGATTTTCTACGGTGAAATCACCCATCGCATCATTATATATGCCTGTATTGCCACCTAATATCTTACCGTGATTTTCGGCCGACCCTTTGACGTCGGTAGGAAGCTCTGGACTGAAAAGCACGCCTATTGAGCTTCCGTTGATGAGACCGGGTTTTTTATTGATGAGCGTCGCATCGTCTTTGCTAAATACTGCACCTTGAAAGATGTACGAATAAACGTAACCTTTGTTGACGAGCGTACTGTCGGTGAATCCGCTAAAGACTACTGTGCCATTTGCACCGACATCGATGTCCTTGTCGATCTTCCATTTCTGACCGGACTTGGAAAAGTTGATGGCAAAGCTGCCGGATACGAAAACATCACTGATTTGCTTGGGCATGACCTCAATCCTCCACGTCAATATTGCCTATGGGGAAAGGCGTGCCCATCAACAGCAACACCCCCCTAATCGCCCGGCGGATGCATACACTATTTGCGCGAAGCGGCAGTGACCAAAAAGCAGGCATCACCATCAACCGTTGAGCGGACAATGGTCCTATGACATCGTTCCTAGATGCTCACGTCGAACTCGGGTCGGAAGGAACCCTCAGGAACGGCTGGATTGGCACCACCTTTTTGACATCCGAGGATGCCACGAAAAGGGCGTTGTCCAACCGGGGAGTATGACGAATGAGAGCCTTACTAGCCGGCGTCGCCCTTGCCGCGATGCTGTCCGTATCCACCAGCGCACAAAGCAACGAGGCACTCGCCCAGGAGCACTATTTACGCGAAGTCGAAGTCAGTCTCTGGGAGCTTGTCGCAGCCGCCATGTATCATGCGGCCGCACCCGATGCTCAGGGCCAAATCAGAGGCGGCCAGGATCCGGACACCACGCCGACGGATGAATTTCAAAAGCAAATCGGTGAGGTTGAGCAACATTGGACCCAGTGGAAGGCGGTTGCCGGCGACGATTCCGCTGACGCCGCGGCGGCGTTCGAGGCAGCCTATCTGCAATTCGTCAGTCTCGCGGAGGAGGTGATCAGCACCGACTCGCCAAGCGATGCACAGTTGTTGGAGATGTGGCGGGCCGCGCATGCCGCAGACGACGTGCTCGATCAGTCGCTCAAGGTCACCGGGCAATAGAGCCCGGCCGTTATTGACGCCGGATCGCCGCGACGGCGATCCGGTGCGCCCCCCGATCCCGCGGCGCCCCTAGTCGATCAGCTCGAAGGCGTGGGCGTAGGTGCCGTCGTGCTTGCGCACAGTGGTGACCTGACCGCGGGCGCCGATGTACTGACCCGTACCGCCGACCACCGCGCGGATCTGTGGCTCACCGGGCATCATCTCGGTCTCGTTGTCGGCGTAGACCGAAACGCCGGCGACGACGATGCTGTTGCCGCCGCCGAAGTCGAACACCAACTGGCCGATGCGATCCTCGTGGATGTCTCCCGGTGCGGTGGGAACGTCGGCGGTGATCAGAATGCCGGTCAGCTTGCCGGCTGTGTCGCCTTCACCGGCGAATGCGGCCTCGAAGGCAAGCACGTCGGCATGCGATCGCCCGGCGACACCGATATCGATGTAGGCGAGAATCGGCGCCTGTTGCTCGACGGTGAAGGTGGTGGTCGCGTCGGCGTGGGCCGGTGATCCGGCGAGGGCGAAGCCCAGGATCGCAGCGCCGATGGATGTGGTGACGGTGGCGGCGTAGAGCCGGAGCATGACAGGGTTTCCTTGTTCGGCATGGCCGACGGCTGGCCGACGCCGATCCTATACCGACGGGCGCCGCTTGGAAGGTCCGCGGCCGAGTATCGTGGCGTCCCGACGGTTTCGGCGAACGGGAACCGGTGCTCACGCCCTATGGCTCGGCTAGGGTCCTCAAGCACACCGGCTCGCGCCGTCGGTTCGGTCTGGTCTACGGCGAAACGGCCATGAGGTGGATGTGAATGTCGTCGTAGATGGGGTTGCCGTCGTCGTCCTGCACAAGGGCGAAGACCGGACCGTCGCGATAAAGCCGGACAGCACCGCTTTCCGGATAGGCGACAACCGCGCCGCAGCTTCGGTCGGAATCGTCGGCAAGTCCGAAGCACAACATGCCGTCGTCACCGACGTGCCAGCGCGGCGGGTAGGCGGGAGACGACATCTGGAACGTGCCGTCGTCGTCCCTGATATAGACGGCGGCACGATGGTCCTGGTCACCGAGACAAAGGACCTCGAGAAAGGCGGCATCGCCGAACGCCCGAACCACGTCTTGCCACGGGCCTGACAAGACCGCCGCTTCGTAGGCGTCCGGTGCGTCGCCCTCGAAAGTGGCCATCAGGAAGCAGCGGTTCTTCAGTTCCTCAGCCGAGACGACGGCGCCGCTGCCGTCATCCGTCTGCGCCCCGACCTGGCTCGCAGCCACGAAAGCAACGCAAAAAGCCAGGAGGCCGTGTCTGCGGGGATGTGGTCTCATGCGGTTTCTCCTCGATCGGTGGTGCCAATCCAAATTTGCGGCGCGGGAGATCGCACGCCCGCGATGAGGGAAGGAGGGGCCGACGCCGTCAACGCCTGCGTCAGCCTCGCGCCCGACTAGTTGCACGTGACCTTCACGCTCGCAGGATTGTGGTGATTAATCGCCCAGTTCTTGCAGTGGCAGGTCGCATCTTCCTGCGTGCAGTTATACTGACCCACATGGCACGTGACGTTCTTGGATGGGCTGGAGCATTCGATCTTTTCGGGGACCGTCTTCTGCTGACCGCTGCAATGGCTGGCGGCGTGCAACTTACATAACCCAGTCCAACGGAAGATCTTTCCGCCCGGTCCAATGCTCGTCCGGTCGGTACAACTGGCGGTGGTGCAGTTCACAGAGCCGGTTCCGACGGCGACGGCCTCGTTGACAGGCGACACGATGACGATCGCGAAAAGGATAACGACAGTCGCGACGAACAGTCCAAACGCTTTGCTTTGCATTTTGTCCTCACCTCGGTCGTCGGCTCTCGGTAAGCAACGCTGATGCTACCTCCACCCGGTGAATAGCCCCGCCGAGGCGATGGTGCCGGAATTCGCACGTTTGGGCAACAGCCTATGGCCGCTTCGGCGCGTCCGGGCGACAAGGCGAGGTGCAGCGCCCGCGCAAGGCGGCTCCATCCCGCTCTCTCATCGACTTGCCGGCGGGAGCGCCCCGTGTTGAAGTGGGCTTCAAGGCTTGAGCCGATGAACCCGGTTTCTCCGCTTTTCTTGTTCCTGATGTCAGCCCGGTGGGTTTCGACGGCCGCAGCGTGGCTGATGGTTATGCGGGGAACAGGATGCCGCCTCGGATCGCGACGGTCCGTGCGGAAACCAAAGAGGTGAAGGTATGAGACGCGGCTTCTTGTTACTTATCGCTCTACAAGTCAGTTTGCTTTTCGGTGTGCATCAGTCGATTGCAACTAAGTCTATTGACTTCAACTGCACGCCAGCGGCGATCGGCGATTCCTGTACCCAGAAGTATCCTGTGTTGCCTGGCGATCCAACCATCGTTAACGCACGATGCACGGAAAACCCGAGTCAGTATCTCAACAAACTCTCCTGCCAGGGCGACAAGGCGAGTTGCAGCGCGCCTGCGCAAGGGGGAAGCGTGATAACGTGTCAGTGCCACAGCGATGAAGTCGGAGAAGGCGGCGGCTCCGTGACCGCTACCCTGACCTGTAACCGCAAGCCGTCGAGATAAGTTTGACCAAGCGACGTGACCGGTAGCTGAACGATGCGCACGATTCTCGCCATCTTCCTGAGCGGTTTCCTATTGCTCCCATTTGCGCCGCTGCTCCATGCGCAACCGCCGACCGAGGCGGCGCGTAAGCATCTCAAACGCGTTGGCCCGCCTAATCTAGAAGGTCCCCAGGACTATAACTGTACGTCGTCCAAATGCACCTACACCTTTACGTTGAAATCGTGGGCAACAAAGAACTTCCATAGTCAGTGTAATGGACAGGGAACCCTGCAAATGAGCATGGATTGTGCCAACGGCGGGGTGAAGAGCTTAGACTGTAGTAAAGCTAATCTTTTTGTAGGTTCGACCTGGAGCGATTCTTACTGGGGTTGTTCGTGCACCAATTGGGTTGTTGGCAAAAAAGAGAGCGTTCATATTGGCGTGTTGTGTCCCGGCGGCTGAGGAGCGATTCCTCGGCCCGTCCTCCTGAAGCTCGTGAATCGCTCAGCATGCTATGATGGGGATGCCCATTGTTGACCTTGGTGTGGGAGGTCCTTGCGCCGGGAGGGCGCCGGAATCGTAGGTGTTCGGCCGACGAATAAGGAGATGAATCATGACGCATTGTTTCCGATCCGCCGCCTTCGCCGTCGTGTTCGTCGGGCTCGCCGCGCCAGCGGTGGCTGATGACTCGACGGTCGAAGCCGTCATCGACCAATGGACCCAGAATCTGGTGGTCAAGGATTACGACAGCTGGGTCGGCTACTGGACCGCCGACGGCCTGCTGTTGCCGCCCGACCATCCTCCGGTCACCGGGCACGACGCCATCCTCGCCTATGCCAAGGACGATTTCGCCAGCGCCGGCGACTTCAGCTTCTCCGACTGGACGATCGAAGCGGGCGGCCGCCTGGCGGTGGTGACCAACGATATCAAATGGGGCGATCAACCATACAAGCAGGTGATCGTGCTCAGACACGCGGACGACGCCTGGAAGGTCCATATCGTCATGTTCAATACCGGCGTCTAGCGAGGGAATCCCGACACAAGCCATTGTCGCTCTTCCAAGCCGCGGGGGCCGAGAGCCCGTGACGCCGCGGTAGGGTACCGATCGCTTCGAGGTTCGCTAAGGGATGACGGTCGGGGTACCATTCCCGACGTCCTCATTGTGCCACACCAATCCGCCAGACGGCTCGAGGTCGGCGACACCACCGACCTGTGCAGCGGACGACGATCGCGGGTTGCCATATACCGGCAACCCATGCCGGCGATCATTGGGTGAGCGCGGCAGTGTGTTCGTGCTCCCGATTCTCGAATTAGAGAAGTTAAATTCTCCTCTGATCGAAAATTCGTGACCTACCTAGAAACCTGATCCCGCTGTTGCCATATGCCGGGGCGCTTGTGGTCGGGGGGCGCCATGTCTCCCGCCGCCAAACAAGGGCGCATGATGCGAAATCGAAGCAAAAACAGCCCCGCCAGGCGTCAGGAACGGGTGAAGGATGCTGTTTGATCCAGCCGGGCCGGTTTTTCAGGCGGCCGTCGCTCCGTTTCTGGTCTCATTTGTTCTGGTCGGCGTCATCTTCGGTCTCGCGAGGGGTCCATACAAGGCGTCGCTTCCGGTGGTTGGCGCGGCCGTCGCGATTCTGGTCGCCTATTGGCTGGCGTTTTCCTGGCCTCCGTTCCCGCCTCGAGCAGCAAGCCAGAAACTGGGATACCTGTTCGCGGCGTCGACGCTCCTGTCACTGCTGTTGGCTTTCCGTTCGTCACGACCGGATATCGGCCGCGTCGTCGCCTATGTCGCGGTGATTGCCGGGCTTGTCTGGATCGCGCAATCGAGGATCACGCAGGGCCAGTTCGTCGATGTGGCGCTGGTTCTTGTTTTTGCCGCCATTGCCGTCTTCGGCCTGGCGCGACGTCGCGACGAGACCGTCGACAATGGCGTCGCCGTGCTTGTGCTGGCGTTTGCTGTCGCGCTCATTGCCCTTCTCGCGCCGAGCGGGTCCATCTTGCAGCTCTCGTTGGCCTCGGCCGCGGCGATCGGCGGCTATCTGGTTTGGACCTGGCCGAAGCGGCGCCTCAACTTCTCGGAAGCAGGCATCCTGGCGGTCGGCGCGCCACTGATTTGGCTGGGCGGTCAGGCCTCCCTTTATTCGGGCGCGAACGATGTAGCTCTCGCAATCGCGGCGCTGATCCCTTTCGCCCCGTCGATCCGTGCGGCCGTGCTCCACAGCCCGGCGTTCGCCAAAGACTGGCTACGGCCGATCGCTACCGGCGTGATCGCAGTGGCTATCGGCGCGGTCGCCGTCGCCGTGGCCTTGTTCGTCCCGACCAACTAGCGGGCACCTTCACCAAACCTCCAGCAACAGGGAACAATCGTCATGAGAAATCTGAAATACCGCCTCGCCGCCGTCGCCGCCGCTTCGTGCCTGATAACCCCGGCGCTGGCGGCCGACGCGTTCACGATCGACCAAAGCCACACCAGCGTCGTCTTCTTCATCGATCATCTCGGATATTCTGACTTGATCGGGCGTTTCAACGATGTTTCCGGGACTTTCGATTTCGACCAGGAGAACATCGAAAACTCCAACATCGCGCTGGTGATCGACGCCACGAGCATCGATACCAACCACGAACCCCGTGACGATCATCTGCGCTCGCCGGACTTTCTCAATGTCGAAGAGTTTCCGGAGATTACCTTCGAGTCGACTGCGATCGAGCAGACCGGCGACACTACCGGCGAGGTCACCGGGGACATGACCATCCTTGGCGTTACCCAGCCGGTCACGTTTGCCGTGACGCTGAACCAGATTGCGCCAAATCCACAAAGCGGTGACATGGTTGCGGGTTTCTCCGCGCGCGCGCAGGTGGACCGCAGCGATTTCGGCATGACCTTCGGTCAGGGCGGGATCGGTGATGTCCTTGACCTGTTCATCGAGGTCGAGGGCATCCAGCAATAAGCCGAAGACCTAGCGCCTTCGGCCAAATCACGTCGTTGACCGGCCGCCATCCCCTCGGCGTCCCGGGCTCGCCCGTTTCCCGGGACGCTGCGGACATGTGCGCCTGCCTTCGGCAAACGCGCTCCGCATCGTGGCCTAGTCGATCAGTCCGAAGGCATGGGCGGTGCTATCGCAAGCGTCGTCGTGATGAGCGACCGTACGCGAGCGTGACTCAGAGGTCGATGACGGCTTTTCCGAACATCGTGCCCGTCATCGTGCCGCCGGTTCCGGCCGCGCCGCCCTCGCGCCGTTTGGCGAGGGTGTCGGCGGCGCGCTGATACGCGGCCTCGTCCGGGTAGATCTCAAAGAAGATGGCCTCGGTGGCGGAGGTCTTGACCATGACGGCGCGATCGGCGCCCTTTGCCTTGAGCTCCTTCAGCGACTCCGTCGAATACCCAATCACTCGATCGTCTTCGTCCCATCCCTCGGGGAAGGTCCAGGTCGCGAACGCGACATATGCCATGGTGCTGCCTCCAATGGTGCGGCGCCCGTTGTCGGGGAACCGGCGGTTGACGAGGAAATCTATATTGGCGACTTCGCGCAGTGCAACGGATGGTGCGCGCGGCGAGGGGGCTCTCGGACCCTTGCTTCAGAACCGAGCGGCTAGCCGTGCCACGCCTCCATGCGCCTCAACGCCATCGCCGACCTGGCCCTGGTAGGACACGCCGCCGGTGACCGATCCAGAGAGCGCCGCATCGAGACCCGCCTCCACGACAAGAGCGTTCTCGGCAATCGGCGCACCGGTGATGGTGAACGGATCGCTGGCATCTAGGGTGAAGACCGTCGTCGGGTCGATGTCGCCGAAGGCGTGGCGCCAGCCGGCCATGCCGTGCGCCTGAACCGACCGGCTCAGCGGAACCGACGATCGCAGGCCGAGTGTCGTGAAGGTCGTCTGAGACGTGTCCGACTTCGCCGCCAACGCGGCGGACCCACCGGTTTCGGTGAAGGAGTCGGTATGCAAGTTGACGTAGGAAACGCCGCCGAAGGGTGTGATCGTCGCCGACGGCATGTCGAACGCGTAGCTCGCCTCGGCGAAGAGCTGCCATGATCGGGCGTCGTAGTCCGCCTTGAGCGTCTGATCGACCGGCGCGGTGATCCGCCGTCTCGTGTCGATCCCGTACCAGCCGTAGACGGCACCGGCGTTTATAAGCGCGGCTCCATCTTGGTAACCGCCGTAGATGCCGACCGTGCCGCTATCGGCGCTGCCGTCGAAGGCGCGATCGTCGACCGAGACCGTCGTTCTCGCATAGCCGCCGAGGATGCCGAGCCGGACGTGGTCGCTCACCCATCCGTCCAGCCCCGCAAGCACGCCGCCGACGTCGCTGTCCATGGCGGCGGTGTTCCTGTTGCCATCGGTGTCCAGCCAGTCTCCGTAGGGCGCGATCCAGACGCTTCCCGACCATCCCTCCGGGGTTATGTCCTTGCCGCCGCCGGCGTACGCCATGATCGTCGACCCGCCGCGATCATCGCCGAACGCGGTGCGAAAGCGATCGTTGACGGTCTGTACCACCTGCTGGCTATTCTCCATCAAGGCGCCCTTCAGAGATGGATGGCCCTCGCCGGTCAGCTGATCGAAAACCGCCAGCGCTTCTTCCTCGGTGGCGCTGCCGAGCAGGGCCTGAACGATCTCGTGGGTCACATTGGTTTCGACCAACGAGTCGAGACCGGTGGCGACGGCCTTCGTGTTTGGGGTCGGGGCGATACTCGAGAACGACTGGCTCACGACCTGAATGAGCTCGACGATTTCCGCACTCCCGTCGGCGCCGTAGTTGAGGGAATAGTCGATGAAGGCGGTTGCGCCGGTGACCGTGTCGAAGGTGCCGCTGATGTCGTCGGCGCTGATGATTGTGACAGTCTCATCGTAGAGATAAGCATCGGCGGCGACGTCGACCGTGCCGCCGTCGATTTCAACGGTGCCGCTGGCCTCGAGCAGATCGGCGTTGCCATCGCTGTCGATCTCCACGGCGAAGGTCGAGCCGGCGGCGAATGTCACATCAGCGGCCTTCAGAGTTCCGACGGAATTACCCGGCGCAAGCGTGCCGCCGCTCTTGATAAAGGCGATGTCGGTCAACGTCCCGGTCCCCAGCAAAGTTCCGCCGTTCACCGTGACTTCGCCGGGGAGCGTCGTGTCGACGGAAAGGGACCCGTCCTTGACCGTCGTCGTTCCGGAAAAGCCGTCCAGATTACCCTTAAGGCTGGTGTAGCCGTTCTCGCTCACGATCGCTCCGGGGCCGATGATCTTGTGATCAAAGACAAAGGTTCCGGTTGTATCGGAATGGTTGAACAGCAGCGTGCCGGTACCGTCGCCAAAGGCGATCTGTTTGGTCTTGATGGTGCCGGTCCCCGCGGGGGTCTCGCCCGAGGCGGCGCCGATGGCGAAGGTTCCGGTCGAGCCTGCCGCCGAGGCGATGGTCAGTGAGGAATTGCCGGAGTTGACGTCGATATAGCCGCCGTCGCTGACCACCAGAACGCCCGTGCCGTTCTCGCCGACGGTCAGCGCCTTGCTCCACAGCGACGACGGGTCCACCGACGACCCGCTCGTCGTCGAACCGCTGACGATGACCTTACCCGAGCTCCCGGTCTGGTTACCGACGACGGTCGATCCGGAAATTCTTAAGGTAGCGGTGTCGCTGACAAGAAGGTCCGAGTCGGTCCCGTCGTCGCCAACCGTGAGGGTCTCGGCATTCATGTCCTCGGTGATCTCCAGCGTGCCACCGTTGACCGTGACCGTGCCGGAGAAGGAGGTGTTTTCCGTCGTGAGCTCGGTGTAGCCGGCCTCGGCGAGAATGGTACCCTTGCCGCCGATCGGGATGGCGAAGGCAAACGGATCGGACGACGACGAGGTGTGATTGAACAGGAGCGTCCCGGTCCCGCTGCCAAACTTGATGGACTCCGCCGACAGGGCTCCGGCCGCGGCGGCGGCGTCTCCATCGGCGGCCCCAAACGCGAGAACGCCGGTCGAGCCGCCCTTGTTGGCGATGATGAAATCGCTGCTGGCGGTGAGTGAACCGCTGCCGCTGAGTACGATGGCGCCGGACGAGCCCGAAGCATTGCCGACGATCACGTCGCCGGTGATCGCCGCCACACCTCCGTCGCCGACGGCGAAAACGGCATCCGTACCCGTGTTGGTGTTCCCGACGATCAGTTCGGCGCCGCCGAGTTTGTTGGCGATGGCCAGCGTACCGCCGTCGACAACAACGTTGCCGGTTACGCCGCTGGCGTCGCCGGTCACGGTCGTATAGCCGCTGGTCACGTTGAGATCGATCAGGCCGGTGATACCCGGCGTGAACGCGTAACCGTCGGTCTCGGTGCCGGTATGGTTGAATAGGATCTGGCCGCCGACTTTGCTTTCGATGACGCCGGCATTCGGCAAAGTCAGCGTGCCGGGCGAGTCGGGCGTTGTCAGACCGCCGATGACAACGCTGGAGCCGTCGGTCTGAAGCTTGATCCCGCCGTCGATCGTGACGGTCGCGTTTTCGGAAACGATCAGCGTCCCTTTGCTGGAGTTGTCCTGGCCGAGCGTCAGCGCGCCCTGCACGTCCATGATGGCGCCCGCAACGAGCACGGTCGCGTCGTCGCCGCTACCGATCCCAATGAACACCTCGTTGGCCGTCAGTTCGGCATTCCCCAAAAGGGTGAGGGAACCGGAGTCGACGACCTCAAGACTGTTGACTTCGGCCGTCCCGTAGACGGACGCGTTGAAAATGGTGGGGTCGTTCACAGGTGCCGTAAGAATGATCGCGAGATCGCTATCGGTCGGGACGCCGTTGTCCCAGTTGGCGGCTGCGAACCAGTTGTCGGAGACCGCCCCGGTCCATTCGGTCGTATCGGCGAGCGCCGCCGGGGTCGAACCGGCGACGATCAGCGCCGCGGTCGCCTTGGTCAAGACTCCCATACCCAGTACCTCCGCTTTCCCCCACGATTGCCTCGGCGGCGGTCAACTGCCTTGGAAGCAGGTCACAAGAAGCTTAAGATTGGACGATAAACACGTTTGCTGACAAGGTTAGCGCTTCCAGTCTAACCGTCCGACGCAAACTACCGGCGGGCGGCGGTTCGCGAGATTGAGGTCCTTGATGCAACTTGTTCGTAGTATTCTTCTGGCCTTAGCCCTTGGCTTTGCTCTGGTGGCTGGTGGGTCGATCGGGCTCGCTTCCGAAGAAGCGGAGCGTGACTACAAAAACCTTCACTGTGCGTCGTCAAGCTGCGAATTCGAAGAGCAAATCCGTGGCGGCGGCTCGACGGAATTCGACTACCATTGCTTGAACTGAGTTCCGGAAAACGAACAGTGTAGCTCGCCGGCTGTCGGCACCGTCTGCACCCGTTTGAGATATTCGGACGGATGCGGGTGCACGGCTATCTACAAATCGAAAGTGAAGATGAAATATGCCTGCCAATTGACATCCGGTGTCGGAGAATCTGAAGGATAATGTCCAATGAGAATTGGCGCTTACTTGATATTTCTTCTTATCTTCGGCTATCCGGTGAGCGGGATAGCCGACGACGATGAAGAATATTATTGTGATATGATCGGCGGAGGCTGCAAACCTGATTACGATGTCGATACCCACCACACGATATTTAGCCTTAATGCTTATTGTGGGGTGAAAGGATCAGCATTTATGCCAACAAAACTAGAGTGTAGCTCGCCAAATGTTGGCATAACTTGTAAAAACGTCGGTGGAGGGGCGGATTACATCACTTGTGAGTGCAACACAGGTCAGCAAAAAACGAAATACAAAGTGAACACCAATGTCAATTGCGTCCCGAGGTGATCCGACAGCGGTCGTGAGGCGCCCGGGGATGGCATCGGTGTCGGAGATCTTGACCATGACGGCGCGTTCGGCGCCCTTTGATTTGAGCTCCTTCAACGACTCAGTCGAATGACCGACGACCCGATCGTCTTCGTCTCAGCCATCGGCGAAGCTCCAGGTCGCAAACGCGGCATATGCTATGGTACTGCCTCCCGCTAAGCGGCGCCGCCTTTGTCAAGACAGCGGCGCGGTTGACCGATGAAATCCTATGTCGGAGGTTTTGCGTCGCACAACGAGCGTATCGCAAACTGGAGCGACGATGCGCAAAAGGGCGCGGTGCGCCACCTCTGACCGAAGGACCCGCCCGCCTCTTCGGTGAACGCCGTCACCGCGTCTTTGCACCGCCATGGGATAATCATCCACCGTCAGACCAACCTCGGAGCCTGATCGATGACAACTGAAGACGAGATTCGCGCCGCCTCCAAAGCGTTCTACGCGGCGATGAACCAGATGCTCGGCGGCGACGCCAGCGCGTTGCCGGACATCTGGTCACACAGCGACACGGTGACCACCATGCATCCGATCGGCGGCCGCCAGGTCGGGTGGGACGCGGTCGACAAATCCTTCGAGCAGGTGGCGCGGTCGAGCGCCGGCGGTCATGTCGAACTGGCGGATCAACTCATCCGCGTCCACGGGGACACCGCCTACGAGGTCGGCGTCGAGCATGCCCAGTTCACCGTCGCCGGAGAGCCGCTGACCGTGAATTCGCGGGTCACCAACATCTACTATCGCGAGGATGGCGCCTGGAAGGTCGTCCACCATCACGGCGACAAGTCGGCCGGCATCGCCGAAGCGCTCGAGCGGGCAGGGAAGTAGGCGGGGGCGCGCGCTAACGGGCCGCGTCGTCCGGGTGGATCCGGAAGAAGGGCCTCGGTGTCGGAAAATTCGACCATAACGGCGTGCTTGGCGCCCCTGTAGCAGCGCCGGTTGTTCCGGAGTGGGCGGTTGACGGACGAGTCCTATGACAGGATTTTGGCGTCGACAGAGGTCTGCCAAGACTCAGCAATGAAGCCGTGGGCATGCTATCCGGCGCCGAACCAACCTCACTACGCGATGCCGCCGGCTACCGGGCAGACATCGATGGCCTGCGCGCGATCGCAATCGTTCCCGTGGTTTTCTATCATGCCGGGATTGGTGGCTTCACCGGCGGTTATGTCGGGGTCGACGTATTTTTCGTCATCTCCGGATACCTGATCACCAGAATAATCCTTGGCGATGTCGCGGCGGGCCGGTTTTCGTTCGCCCGGTTCTACGAAAGACGCGCGCGGCGAATTCTGCCGGCGCTTCTGGTCGTCGTCACGGCGTCGCTCGTCGCCGGTTGGTTTCTACTCCTCCCGTCCGATTTCGCTGGCCTGGCCCAATCCGCGGCCGCGACCCTGGTTTTCGTGTCCAACTTCTATTTCGCCGATTCCTTCGACTATTTCGCGCCGGTAGCCGAATATCAGCCGCTCCTTCACACTTGGTCGCTCGCTGTGGAAGAGCAGTTTTATCTTCTCTTTCCGATCCTTCTGCTGTGGCTGATCCGATGGCGCGTTCGCGTCGCCCGGTGGGCAGTCATGGTGCTGACGCTGCTATCCTTGGGCTACAGTGTTCACGCCACGGGCGAGCAAACCGGGGTTGCCTTCTTTTCATCGGCGACGCGGGCATGGGAACTCGGTCTCGGGTGCCTGCTGGCGCTTGGGGCCATACCAACTCCCGGCACCCGAGGCGTGCGCGAGGTGCTCGCGCTTGTCGGCATCGGGTTCATCGCCTTTTCGGTCACGGTCTACGACGCGGCGACCCCTTTCCCCGGTGTCGCCGCCCTGCTTCCCGCTCTCGGCGCGGCGCTGGTCATCCATGCGAGTTCGGCCGGGGGACGAACGACGGTCAGCGCGGCCCTGTCCGTCAGGCCGCTGGTCTGGGTCGGACTGATTTCATATTCGCTGTACCTCTGGCACTGGCCGCTGCTTGCGTTTCTCCGCCACAGGCTCGCCGTCGTCGACTTGCCACCAGCATATACTGTCGGGGCTTTGGCGGCGGCCTTTGCGCTGGCGTTCGTCTCGTGGCGCTTTGTCGAACGACCGTTCCGCGGCGGCGCGGGCATCCTGACAAGAAGGCAGGTGTTCGCATCGGCTTCCCTGTGCAGCCTGGCGGTCCTTGGGATCAGCACGACGATCTGGGTCGGGGGTGGAATCCCGATGAGATTGTCGACCGAACAATTGGCCCTGATAGAGGAGCGCGATGTCACCCTGCGGTGCAGAGGCATAGTTCCAGGTGACCAACTCTGCCTCCTGGGCGAAACGGAAGCCGAGCCGAGCTTCATCCTATGGGGAGACTCTCACGCCAAATCGATGTCCTGGGCGATCAGCGCGCTTGCCAAGGAACGAGGCGTGAGCGGCGTGCTCGTCTTCAAGGCCGGTTGTCCACCGCTGCTCGGCGAGGATTACCCAGTCCGAGTTTGTCGAGATTTCAACCGCGGCGTCCTTGGCTTTATCGCCCAGCAAGACGGCATCAAGAGCGTTATCATTCACGCACGGTGGCCACTTCACCAGACCGGTGAGATCGACACCAGCGACAAGCCTGGGCGCCTGATCGGCGGCAAGGCCGAGGGGCACGCTGCCTTCTTTTCGCAAGGCATCCGGGACACCGTGGAGGCGCTGAGCGCCCTCGGCAGAGACACGATAATGCTCGGCGCGATGCCCGAGATCGGGTGGCGCGTCAGCGATCACTTTCGAAGGGCGCAGTGGAGCGGCGCGGAGATGCCGGAACCGGCATCGTACGCCGATCATCTTCACCGCAACAGCGGCGTCACCGGGGTCGTGTCCTCTCTCCAGGAGGAGAGGCTTCGGTATGTCCCGATCGGCGACCTGATCTGCAAGGGTCCTTGCCAAGTACTGTATGACGGTCGCCCAATTTATATTGACGGACATCACCTGACCCGGTTCGGCGCGGAGGCATTTCTTGCACCACGCCTCAGGCAACGTCTGTGGCGGGCACTTGACCACGCCGCGCAGAAACGTTCGGTCGTCCCGTCGGAGCAGCCAAGTCCGCCTTCGCACTACTCCCGGCAGGAGATGTCGAAATCGTAAGTGGGCTTGTCGCCGGCGCCGATTGCCAACGTGCCGTAGGCGCCACGATAAGGCCCGGTGCCGCCAACGATTGCGACGTCCACCGGCGTCGTCGTCTGAGTATCCGTGTTTTCGTGATCGAAGAGGGCGCTGGCGACCAGCGTTCCATCGTGAATCCGTATGCGCCAATCGCCCATCATCGTGGGCAGGTTGTCGCCGCCGGGCCGCAGGATAATCGACCGGCCGGAAAGCGCTCCGACCGTCGTACCGTCGGCATCAACGAGCTGTCGTTCGACAATCCGGAGGTCGCCCGCCGACGTGCCGGGCTCGCCGAGGTCGATGATGTCGGTGGTCTTGCTGCCACCCGTCAGCGTGAAGGCACCGCAGGGTACCTCCTGTGCGTATCCCGGCAGCGTCGTCAAAGTCATTGAAGCCAAGCCAAAGACAACAACCCAACGCATGTAACTGTCTCCTTCTCCAATGTTATCGATCGCAATTTCGGAGTGCGCGGTTTCCGACTTTTCTTGCAAGCCTCACGGCGTATGAAGAACGGCGGCGCGTGGTCGGGCGCCAGTCTAACCATCGTCCGTGAAGGGACGAAGACATGCGCCGCGATGCCCGACCAAACGCATCATGCGGGGCATGCGGCCAGGGGCGATTGCCGCCGGGCCGCGCGGCGGTTGGTTATTCGTCGAAGGTGCAGACCTCGGCGCCGGTCGGCGTGCAGATTTCGGGATCATCGTCGGCCAAGGTCACGCTGTATGTTCCCGCCACGGGATCGACGTCGATCGTGTAGTTGCAGCCCTTCGGCGGCACCGGGTCGACATCTGAGCCTTTGAGCTCACAGGTCAGGTTGTTCAGTCGTACCGTGATCGTCTCGGTTCCCTTGAACTCGAAGGAAACCGAGTCGGCTGACGCGGCGGTCGCGGCGAGCATCGCTCCAAAGAAGACGGCAGCAGACCTGATCATGATCAGTCCCTCTCAGCTTCGATTGGATGGTCAACCCTCCAGCTGATCGAGAGTGGCCGTTTGCCAGGGATGTTGCAACCGGCTTGGCGCTGCTTTCCGTCGTCATCGGACGCGCGGATGTAGTCCACGCTAGGCGTAGACGGTGAAGTCGTCGTGCTTGAGCGCTGTGTCGTCGTCGAGCTCGAGGAACAGGACTTGGCCGTTTCCGCCGGCGCCGTCATCATCGAACCAGACTAGGCCGTTCGGCTTGTCGTAGATGAGCTGGGGGCCGGGGCCCTTCGCTTCCGTGCCCCGGGTGAACTCGGACTGCTGGAGCGTGCCGAGGGTCAGGCCCGTGAAGATGGCTTCTTCGAGAAAGAACTTGTCCTTGCCGGTCTCGAAGTTCTTGACCCGGTTGGTGTTTGTCGCGCCGAGAGTGTTGTTGAAATCAATCTTGTCCTTGCTGTTGCCGAGCACGAGTTTGTCCATGCCCTCGCCGGGATCGATCCGGCCGTCCACCTTGCCGCCCTTGTTTTTGTAAACGTCGTCGCCGTCAGAAAGATTGAGGCCGCCGTCGACGGTGCCCTCGTTGATGACCGTATCGTTGCCCCCGCCAGTGAACACGACGGTTTTGGCTACGTCGGTGGTCATCGTGCCCTCGTTGGTGACGGTGTCGTTGCCTTCGCCGGTGCTGATCGCTTCTTTATCGCCCTTCGCGGAAATCTGGCCGAGGTTGGTGATGTCGTGATTTGCGTTATTGGGGCCGGCGTCGATCCCGCCAATGATGGTGCCCTTGTTGTTGAGTTTGAGGGCGCCGACAGTAACCACAATCGCCGGGCCGTCGCCGGTGTTCTCGATCAGGCCGCTGGCCTTGTTCTTGATCTCAGCCGTTGCATTCGATGCCTGGACGAAGATGGTCTCCTGCTTCGCGCTCATCGTGCCGTAATTCTCGATCAGCGTGCTGGCAAGCGCGACGTTGGTCATGCTCACTGCAGAGCGGATCCCGGTCACCTCTCCATGGTTCTCGATGGTAAGCCCCGAAGCCTGGACGGCGTCGATGCCGTTCAGGGCGCCGAATATTTCGCCCTCGTTCAGGAGATAGGCCGATACCGATTGGCTGATGAGCACCCCTACGTGCCCGCTCATGTAGCCGGTCTCGCGATTCTCGATCGTCGGTTTGTCGCTTGAGAAGACCGCGAAACCAGCGTTGGCACCAGCCTCCGTCGATCCGAGCAGCGTGCCCTTGTTGATCAGGATGACCCCATTGAAGATATCGGAAAAGACAGCAGTGCTGTCGCCGCTGGCAACCGTGACACCTTCGAGGATGTTCCATTTCTGGTTCGACTGACTGAAAGTGATGGCGGGTCCTGTCGGTACGAACAGGTCGGTCTTCCGCTTCGGCATCTTGAGCCCCCTGGGTTCTCATCTGTTGTCCAGGGATCAGCCTATCCCGTTTTCGGCACGCAGTCAGCGCTAAGCGTAGACGGTGAAGTCGTCGTGCTTGAGTGCTGTGTTGTCATCGAGCTCGGCGAACAGGGTCTTGCCGTTGCCTCCCACGCCGTCCCCATCCAACCAAAGCTGGCCGCTCGGCTTGTCGTAGACGAGCTGGGCGCTGCCGCCTTTCGCTTCCGTGCCCCGGGTGAACTCGGATTTCTGCAGCGTTCCCAGGGTCAGGCCGAAGAACTCATCTGACGCGTCCAGAAAAAACTTGTCCTTGCCGGACTCGAAATTCTTGACCCGATCGACGTTGGTCGCAGCGTTCAGCTCGTCGTCGAACTCGATCCTGTCCTTGCTGTTGCCAAGCACCAGCTTGTCGTTACCGTTGCCGGAATCGATCCGGCCGTCCACCTTGCCGCCCTTGTTCTTGTAGACGTCGTTGTCGTTGCCGAGACTGACATTTCCGGTGATGGTTCCCTCGTTCAGGAGGGTATCGTTGCCCAGGTCGGCTTCGATCCTGCCGATGATCGTGCCCTTGTTGATCAGCTTGAGCGTACCGTCTTCCATCCAAATCGCTCGGCCGTCGCCGGTGTTCTCGATCAGGCCGCCGGGCTTGTTCTTGATCGTGGCCGTGGCGTCGGCGACAGCGAGACTGATCGTTTCTTGCGCAGACGTCAGCGTGCCGAAATTCTTGATGACCGGTCCGGGTATGACGGCGCCGTTGTCCACGCGGATCGAATGCCGGGTTCCATCGATCGTACCGTGGTTCTCGATCGTCAGGTTGGATGCAATGGAGGCAGAAACGCCGTTGAGCGCTCCGAAAATGTCGCCATCGTTCACGAGGCTGACAGCGTCCGACTCATTGAGCGCGACTCCGAGACTGCCGAAGACGTAGCCGGTCTTGCGATTTTCGAAGGCGACGCCGACGCTGTCGCTGACACTGAAACCTGCGGCGCCGTCTGTGTTGGTGCCGCCGAGCAGGAACCCCTTGTTGATCAGGGTGGTGCCGTCCGGCGAATGGCTGATGATGGCGTCATCCTCGCCGACAGCGACGGTGATGCCCTCGAGGATTCTCCAAATCTGGTTCGGCTGGCTGAATTCGATCGCGGGTCCTGTCGGTACGAACAGGTCGGTCTTCTGTTTGGGCATTTCGATCCCTCCCGTGTTCCGGTCCTTTGGGCCGGGTGATCAGTCGATCCCGTTTCCGTGGCCTCGCCGTCAGGCGTAGACGGTGAAGTCGTCGTGCTTGAGCTTGGTGTCGTCGTCGAGTTCGGCGAACAGGATCTTGTCGCTGCCGCTCGGAGCGAACCAGAGGTCGCCACTCGGTTTGTCGTAGATGATCTGGGCGCCAGGGCCTTTGGCCTCAGTGCCTCGGGTGAACTCGGATTTCTGCAGCGTTCCCAGGGTCAGGCCGAAGAACTCATCTGACGCGTCCAGAAAAAACTTGTCTTTGCCGGATTCGAAGTTTTTGACCCGGTTTAGGTTCGTCGCACCAAGCTCGTCGTCGAACTCGATTTTGTCCTTGCTGTTGCCGAGCACCAGCTTGTCGTTGCCGCTGCCGGGATCGATCCGGCCGTTCACCTTGCCGCCCTTGTTCTTGTATACGTCGTTGCCGTCGGAGAGATTGACACCCTTGTCGATTGTACCCTCGTTGATGACCGTGTCGTTGCCGCCGCCTGTCCAAACCGCGCTGGAGTTGCCGGTGAAGGTGATCGTGCCTTTGTTGGTGACGGTGTCATCGCCATCGTATGTGAGGATCAGGGGGACGTCATCCTGCCCGGTGATTTGACCGTGGTTGGTGATGATATCGTCGCTGTTTTTGTCGGCGGCGTCCACGCCGCCGATGATGGTGCCTTTGTTGTTAAGGTTGAGCCGCCCCTCCAACACCACGACCGCCAAGCCACCGCTGTTGTTTTCGATGAGGCCACCGCCCTTGTTCTTGATCGTGGCCTTGGCATCCGGGATGTTGAGGATGATCGTTGCTTCGTCCAGGCTGCCGACTTGGGTGCCTTCGCTGGTGAGGGTGCCGAAGTTCTTGATCAGTGGGCCGGATGGATCGAGAACATCGAAATTGACCACGACCGCGGCGTCGCCGCCGCTCATCGCACCGTGGTTCTCGATTGTCAGGCCACTACTATCGTCACCAAGCACACCGTATAGGGAGCCGGCTATCGTCCCCTCGTTCAGGAGGGAGATGCCGTCGCTCGAATCCGCGAACAGACCTGTGAAACCAGCCATATAGCCGGTCTCACGGTTCTCGATCGTCACGTTATCGCTGTCAAACAACCTGAAGCCGGCGTTCGGGGCCGGCGTTGTCGAACCGATGATGAAGCCTTTGTTGATCAGCCGGCCGCCATCATGGCCGTTGGTCAAGATGGCCGAGTTGTCGCCGCTGGCGACCGAGACACCTTTAAGGATGCTCCATTTCTGGTTCGGCTGATCGAACAGGATCGCCGGCCCGGAGGCGCTGAAGAGACTGTCTTTTTGCTTTGGCATCATAGCTCTCCTCTTCGCTCGGCCACCGGTGGCCGAGCGTAACAATTCAGAGTAGAGCGCCTCACGCGTGTCCTTTTGGCCGGCCTGTCACCTTTTTGCAAGGCCTCGGCGTGGTTCCAACGGCGTTCGGAGGCCGCCGTGAGCTAATCGAAGACGAAGAAGTCGTCGTGCTTGAGCTTGGTGCCGTCGTCGAGGCGGGCGAACAGGATCTGGCTGTCTCCGCCCGCGCCGTCGTCGAACCACAGCAGGCCGTTCGGCTTGTCGTAGATGACCTGGGGGGCGTTGCCCTTGGCCTCGGTGCCCCGGGTGAACTCGGATTTCTGGAGTGTGCCGAGGGTCAAACCGGTGAACTCATCGCCGTCGAGGAAGAACTTGTCCTTGCCGGACTCAAAGTTCTTGACCCGGTCGACGTTGGTAGCGGCGTCAAGGTTATCGTCGAACTCGATCTGGTCCTTGCTCTTACCGAGCACCAGCTTGTCGTTGCCGCTTTCGGGATCGATGCGGCCGTTCACCTTGCCGCCCTTGTTCTTGTAGACGTCGTCACCGTCGCCAAGGTTGACCTTGCCTTCGATGATGCCCTCGTTGATGACGGTGTCGTCGTCGTCGCCCGTTCTGACCGCGAATGCGCTGCCTCCGGCCGCGATCGTGCCCTTATTGGTGACCGTATCTTCGCCGGAGCCGGTAACGACCGGTGTCGGGTTTCCTTCGTGGACGATTTTACCGGTGTTGGTAACGGTGTCGTCGCCATCGTTGGTGAGGATGCTCGACCACGAGCCTTTGCCGACAATCTCGCCATGGTTGGTGATGGCATTGTCGTTGTCGTCTTCGGCCGCCACAATCGTACCGTCGATCGTGCCTTTGTTGTTCAGCTTCAGTCGACCTTCGTTCACATTGATCGCGAAGCCATCGCCGGTGTTCTCGATCAGGCCGCCGGCCTTGTTCTTGATCGTGGCCGTCGCATCGACAACATCAAGGGAGATCGTTACGTCCTGCCCCTTCATCGTGCCGAAGTTCTCGATCAGCGGTCCCGACAGGCCGCTTATGTTCGTGATACTGACGGCAGCGTTGATCCCGCTCATGGCGCCGTGGTTTTCGACGGTCAGGGCGTCGGTGTTGCCGGCCCTCAGGGCATCCTCGGCGGCGAATACCTGGCCCCAGTTCAGGAAAGTTACCGATGCGGAGCTGCCGATGAAGACCCCGCCGAACCCGCCGATGTAGCCGGTCTCGCGGTTTTCGATTGTCGCGTTATCGCTGTCATTCAGCGTGACACTGCTCGCGCCCCCGTCCGTGGTCGGTCCGAGCACGTTGCCCTTGTTGACGAGCGTGATACCGGCGAACCCCTCCGAAAGGATCGCGGGGTTTTGCCCGCTGACGACGTTCACGCCCTTGAGGATGTTCCATTTCTGGTTCGCCTGGTTGAATGCGATCGCCGGGCCAATGGCGGCGTAGACGTCTTGCTTCTGCTTGGGCATCGGGGCTCTCTTCAGCGGTGGAAACGATTTGTTTCAAATTGTCCTGGCAGTGCGGCCGGACCGTACACGGTTTCTCGCAACGGACAGGCGACAAGGGCCGCGGCGCGTTGTCGCGCTGAAGGATAATATTCCTAGTTGCTCACCGGCATTGGAAAGCCGTTGCGAATCGCTGAAAGCGCGAGGCGACAAAGGCCCGCGACGCAGTTTGCACCGACCTGCGTGCTTCGAGGCTTCGCTATGCGAAGCTCCTCAGCATGAGGGGGCTGAGCAGATGGGGTTGGCGTATCGACTTGGAACGCGAACACCATCGACCTCATCTTGAGGTGCGAGACCGCGTAAGCGGGTGAGCCTCGAGAGACGCAGTGCGCTCCCGCGAGGCGACTAGCGCGCGACCGGGTGGTGGAGCGCCAAGGCCGATCTTCATCGGAGCGGCGGTTTCAATGGATCCTCTGGTCAAGCCAGAGGACGACAGGGCCGGTTAGTGGGGGCGGGAGTGCGCCGGACCGAAACCGACCATCAGCCCTTGCAGCGATGGGACTCGTCCGTTGGTTTCCGCGAGCCTTCAACAAGGTCAGCGACGGTGGTTTCGTCGAGGGCCCCAAGGAAGCTCGCGCGGGCGATCTCCAGAGCGGACTCCGTCGCGGTGTTCGCAGCTTGCTCGAGCAGGCAGGTTGGCGTGTCGTCCGACGTGCCGACGGCGAACAGACACGGCTCTCCCAAAGCGTCGTAGACATCGGACAGGGTTATGTCGGCCAGCCGCTTTTCCAGATACCAGCCGCCACCGTGCCCCTTGGTCGAGCCGACGATGCCCGCCTCACGCAAGCCGCCCATCGTCCGGCGGACGAGCGAGGGGTTCATGCCGAGCATCCGGCCGATCCGCTCCGACGTGATCGGCACATCGGTTTCGTGGAGATGCAGCAGGACGTGCAGGATCCGGGGCAGGCGGGTATCCGTCCTCATCAGCGCTTCGCTTCGCTGAAGGCGGTCTCTCGGCGTTTATGTGATAAACGAAAGCACATGAGCTTGACCGGCTGTTTCACGGTACTTATACAGTAACAAACTCGGAGGAAGCAGCACTCTCTCCGATTCACGAAGCCCACTCGTCGCGCGCCAACCGGCTGCAGCCTCCAACCGCGAACCCCAGTGTTTCCAATGTTTTTCTCCAGTTCGGCACTGCTCTGCCAGGAGACCTTCAGCGCGCAGGTTGGTGGGTGGCGCGGCAACTGCCCTCGAACGTAGCCAACCCCATCAAACGCGTAAACGCACAGGTTTGTTCGTATGACCAAAAGCATTTCCGACGCGACCGCTCTTCACACGCCGCTGAGCTTCGCCCATGGGCCGACCTGGAGGAACCGCTTCGCCCTCTCGCCACTGACGAACACCCAGAGCCACGCCGACGGCACACTGCACGAAGACGAACTCAACTGGCTTACCATGCGGGCTGCCGGCGGCTTCGCGATGACGATGACCTGCGCGATCGGTGTCGAGGCGCGTGCCCGAGGATATCCGGGTCAGCTCGGGGCCTGGGGTGACCAACATCTCGATGGTCTGACGCGCATTGCCGCTGGCATCAAGGCGCATGGTTCGGTCGCCTGCGCGCAGCTTGCCCATTCCGGGGCGCGCGCCCTGCAAGACCAGGTCGGCGTAGTAGCCGATCCGGCCGAGGACGTCCGCTCACTCGACGGCGAGGGCGTCGATGCCGTCATCCAAAGTTTCGTGGACGCAGCCAAGCGGTGCGACACGGCCGGCTTTGACGCGGTCGAAGTGCACGGGGCGCACTCGTTCCTGCCGGTGGAGTTCCTTTCGCCGGATATCAACACTCGAACCGATGATTGGGGTGGCGGTCTTGAAGGGCGCTCTCGTTTCATCCGCGAGATCCTGATCCGGACTCGAGACGTCGTACGCCCCGACCTTCAACTCGGCCTGCGCCTGTCTCCCGAGCGGTTTGGATTGCGCCTGGCGGAGATGCGGCAGTTCGCCGAGGAGATCATGACAAGCGGGTTGATCGACTGGCTCGACATGTCCCTGTGGGACATCATGAAGACTCCGGAGGAGGAGGAATTCGCGCACAAGCCGTTGATTTCCTGGGTCACCGACCTCGATCGCGGTCCGGCCCGCCTGGGGGTCGCCGGAAAAATCCTGACCGCTGAACGCGCGGCGGACGCCCTCGCGTCGGGGGCGGACTTCGTTCTGATCGGCAAAGGCGCCATTCTCGCGCACGACTTTCCGCGGAAGGTGGCGGCCGATCCCGGCTATCACGTGCCGTCGCGTCCGGTCAGCGCGGCGTTCCTTCGCAAGGAAGGGCTCGGCCCCGCCTTCATCGAGTACGTGAGTGGAATCGACGGGTTTGTCGCGTGTGAGCCGGTAGGCGAGGCGACGCGGTGAGCGGTGATCCTGATCAGTATAGCTCTGCGGCCCCGCCCACTGTTTTGACGAACGCGGTTCGGCGCTAGGCGAAAACGGTGAAGTCTTCGTGGGTGAGTTTGGTGTCTTCGTCGAGGACGGCTAACAGGATCTTGCCGTCCGGGCCGGTACCGTCCGGATCGAACCAGACATTGCCGTTCGGCTTGTTGAAGACGATCTGGGCGTTGTCACCCTTCGCCTCGGTGCCCCGGGCGAACGCCGACTTCTGCAGCGGCCCGAGGGACAAGCCAGGGAATTCCTCCTCCTCGAGGAAGAACTTGTCCTTGCCGGATTCGAAATTCTTGATTCGATCGGCGCCGGCCGTCTCGACTGAATTGTCGAACTCGATCCGATCCTTCTTCTTGCCGAGCACCAGCTTGTCATTGCCCTGTCCGGGATCTATGCGGCCGTTCACCTTGCCGCCCTTGTTCTTGTAGACGTCGTCGCCGCCGGACAGGTTGACCTCACCGTTGATCGTGCCCTCGTTGATGACGGTGTCTTCGCCATCAGAGGTGAAAACTGCGCTGAGGGTGCTGGAGTTCGAGGTGATCGTCCCCTCGTTGATGACGGTGTCGTCGCCGTATTGTGTGTTGACTGCCTGATCGTCGACAGTGCCGGATATCGTTCCGCTGTTGATGATGACGTCATCAAAGCCATTAAGGCTAAAGGCGGCCTCGACTGACCCGATGATGGTGCTTTTGTTGATCAGCTTGAGCGCGCCGGTTTCGACCTTGATCGCAAATTCGTTCGTACCCTCAATGAGGGCGCCGGGCTGGTTCTTGATCTTGGCTTTCGCGCCCGGAACTCTGAGCGCAATCGTCGTATCTTCCGCTCTCATCGTGCCGAAGTTCTCGATCAGCGGCCCCGACAGGCCGCCGGTGTTCGAGACATCGACGGCGGTGTCGATCCCGGACACGCCGCCATAGTTCTCAAGCGTGAAGTTCGCGGCGTCGTCGGCCACCAGGGCTCTCGACGAGCCGAAGATCTGGCCATGGTTCAGCACGGTGGCTGATGCCAAACTCTGAAGGTAGAGCCCCTGGAACCCTGCGATGTAGCCGGTCTCGCGGTTATCGATCGTCGCGTTGTCGCTCGATTCGAAGAGCACGCCGCTATCTTCATCAATCGGTCCGCGTATTGCGCCCTTGTTGACCAGCGTGGCCCCGTCGAAACCATCCGATACGACCGCGTCGCCCTCCCCAGCGGCGACGGTGACGCCTTTGAGAATGTTCCATTTCTGGCCGGGTTGATCGAACTGGATTGCGGGGCCGAGGGGGACGAAGATGTCTTGTTTCTGCTTGGGCATCGGGCTCTCCTTGTCGGTGGAAACTGTCCCGGCAGATTGATCGGAGTGTACACCGCTTTTGCAACAGCGGGTGTGTCGGCGTCCGCTAAGCGTAGACGGTGAAGTCTTCGTGGGTGAGCTTGGTGTCGTCGTCGAGTTCGGCGAACAGGATCTTGTCGGCTCCGCCGGCGCCGTCGTCGAACCAAAGCAGGCCGTTCGACTTGTCGTAGATGAGCTGGGCGTTGTCGCCGTTGGCCTCCGTGCCCCGGGTGAACTCCGATTTCTGCAGCGTGCCGAGGGTCAGGCCGGTGAAGTCCGCCTCCTCGAGGAAGAACTTGTCCTTGCCGGATTCGAAGTTCTTGACCCGGTTGACGTTGGTGGTCGCGTTGAGCGCGTTGTCGAAGTCGATCCGGTCCTTACTCTTGCCGAGCACCAGCTTGTCGTTGCCAGTGCCGGGATCGATCCGGCCGTTCACCTTGCCGCCCTTGTTCTTGTAGACGTCGTTACCGCCGGAGAGATCGACGTCGCCGTTGATGGTGCCCTCGTTGATGAAGGTGTCGTTGCCGAGGCCAGTCGACACCGCGGTATCGTTGTCTTCAGCTGTGATCGTGCCTTCGTTGGTGATGGTGTCGGCGCCCTTTCCGGTGCTGATCGTCGACTCTTCGAGTGATGCCGTGACGAGACCGACATTGGTGATGACATCGTCGGCGTCGTCGTCTGCGCCGATCTTTCCGATGATGGTGCCCTTGTTGATCAGTTTGAGCGCGCCCTGGCTCACTTCGATCGCAAGGCTGTCGCCGGTGTTCTCGATCAGGGCGCCGCTCTTGTTCCTGACGGTGGCCGTCGCGTTCTCGACATTGAAATGGAGGACTTCGTTCTCCGCCGCCATCGTGCCGAAGTTCTTGATTTCGGGCCCCGACAGTTCGATCGTGTTCGAGATGTCGAACGCGTTGTCGATCCCGGACATGACCCCATGGTTCTCGACGATCAGCTTCTCGGCGTCATCGGCCTCCAGGGCTGTCTCCGTGCCGAATATCGTGCCCTTGTTCAGGACATGAGCTGATGCCGAATCCTGAAGGTACAGACCGAGGAACCCGGCGATGTAGCCGGTCTCGCGGTTCTCGATCGTCGCGTCGTCGCTCGACACGAAGAACACGCCGGCGCCTATACCCATCGGTCCGAGTACCGCGCCCTTGTTGACCAGCGTGACCCCGTCGAAATTATCCGACGCGATCGCGTCGCCCTCACCGACGGCGACAGTGACGCCTTTGAGGATGTTCCACTTCTGGCCGGGCTGATCGAACTGGATTGCGGGGCCAACGGGTACGAAGATGTCTTGCTTCTGCTTGGGCATCGGATCTCTCTTTGCCGATTGAAACAACTTGTCTCACATTATCCCGGACTGCGCGGCCGGACCGTACACGGTTTTTGCAACCGACAAGAGATTTTATCGAGCGACAGCTAGGCGTAGACGGTGAAGTCGTCGTGCTTGAGCTTGGTGTCGTCGTCGAGTTCGGCGAACAGGACCTTGCCGTTGCCGCCGGCGCCGTCATAGAACCAGAGCAGGCCGTTCGGCTTGTCATAGATGAGCTGGGGGTCGTCGCCCTTGGCGTCGATGCCGCGGGTGAACTCAGACTTCTGCAGGGTTCCGAGGGTCAAACCGGTGAACTCAGCCTCTTCGAGGAAGAACTTGTCCTTGCCGGATTCGAAGTTCTTGACCCGGTTGACATTGGTCGCCCCGTTAAGCTCGTTGTCGAATTCGATCCGGTCCTTGCTGTTGCCAAGCACCAGCTTGTCGTTGCCGTCGCCCGGATCGATGCGGCCGTCTACCTTGCCGCCCTTGTTCTTGTAGACGTCGTTGCTGTCGCCAAGATTGACGCTGCCGTTGATGGTGCCCTCGTTGGTGACCGTGTCGTCGCCATCGCCAACCCTCACGGCATTGATGGCTTCATCAATGGTTATCGTGCCCTTGTTGGTGACGGTATCATCGCCGCTGCCGGTCGCGATCGCGGAGACCTCGCCCTTCACCAACATCTGACCGCTGTTGGTGATGACGTGATCTCCCTGATCGGGGCCGAAGTCGGTGTCGATCCCGCCAATGATGGTGCCTTTGTTGTTGAGCTTGAGCAGCCCCCCATCCACCACAATCGCGGAATCATCGCCGGTGTTCTCGATCAGGCCGCCGGGCTTGTTCTTGATCGTGGCCGTTGCGCCGGGGACCTCAAGGGTGATCGTCTCGTTTTGCGATTTCATCGCGCCGAAGTTTTCGATCAACGGCCCCGCTTGCCCGCCGGAGTTCGTCACAATCACCGCGGTTTCGATCCCGCTGACAACGCCGTGGTTTTCGACGGTCAGGGCATCGGCGTCATTGGCGTCCACGCCGATCACCGAGCCGAATATTCCACCTTCGTTCAGGACAAAGGTGGACGCGGAGCCGTCGAGGTACACCCCTTCGCGCCCGGAGATGTAGCCCGTCGCGCGGTTCTCGATCGTCGCATCGTTGGACGAGAAATATACGCCGGAGTCTCCCGGCGACCCGAACGATGCGAGTATCGAGCCTTTGTTGACGAGGGTGATTCCGTCGAAACTGTCCGACTCGATAGCGGCGCCTTGTCCGCTGGCGACGGTGACGCCTTTGAGGATGTTCCATTTCTGGTTCGGCTGGCTAAATGCAATCGCCGGGCCTGTGGGCACGAAGATGTCTTGTTTTTGCTTGGGCATCTCAGTCCTTTTTCGTTCTGGTCAGTCGTTCGGGGATCAGTCGATCCCGTTTTTCGTGGCGTCGCCGTCAAGCGTAGACGGTGAAGTCTTCGTGGGTGAGTTTGGTGTCGTCGTCGAGCTCGGCGAACAAAATCGGGCTGTCTCCGCCCGCGCCGTCGTCGAACCACAGCAGGCCGTTCGACTTATCGTAGATGATCTGGGCGTTGTCGCCCTTCGCCTCGGTCCCCCGGGTGAACTCCGACTTCTGCAGCGTGCCGAGGGTCAGGCCTTCGAAAGCCTCTTGCCAGAGAAACATCTTGTCCTTGTCGGAGTCGAAATTCTTGATGCGATCGACGTTGGTCACGGCGTCGAGCTCGTCGTCGAACTCGATCCGGTCCTTGCTGTTGCCGAGCACCAGCTTGTCGTTGCCGTCTCCGGGATCGATCCGGCCGCTCATCTTGCCGCCCTTGTTCTTGTAGACGTCATTGTCGTCGGAAAGGTTGATGCCGCCGTTGATGGTGCCCTCGTTGACAACTGTATCGTTGCCTTCGCCAGTGAACACAGCGCTACTGGTTTCGCCTGGGCTGATCGTGCCCCTGTTGGTGACAGTGTCGTTGCCCTCGCCGGTTCTGATCCCGGCGCCTTCGCCCAGGGCCAGTATCTCGCCATTGTTGGTGATGACGTGATTTCGTTGATCGCCGACGTAGTCGGTATCGACCTTGCCGATAATGGTGCCTTTGTTGTTGAGCTTGAGCCGCCCCGCATCCAGCAGAATCGCGAAGTCCGCCGCGCCGTCGGTGTTCTCGATCAGGCCACCCGGCTTGTTCTTGATCGTGACGGTCGCGTTCGGCAGTCTGAGCACGATCGTTATGTCCTCCGCTTTCATCGTGCCGTAGTTTTCGATCAGCGGCCCCGAAAGCCCGTCGGCGTTCACGATGTCAACGGCCGAGTCGGCTCCGGTCATCAAGCCACGGTTCTCGACGGTCAGCGCCGCGGCGTCTTCAGCCCGGAGCGCATCGGTGCCGCCGAGCACCTGGCCTTCGTTCAGCAGGTTGGTCGACGCAGCGGTCCTGACGAGCAATCCAACGAACCCGCTGATATAGCCAGTGTCGCGGTTGTCGATCGTTGCATTGTCGCTGTCAGCGATTCCGACACCGATGGCGCCGATGCCCGACGTCGGTCCGAGCAGGTTTCCCTTGTTGACGAGCGTGATTCCGTCGAAGCCGTCGGAGCCGACCGCGGGGCCGCTCCCGCTCATCACGTTCACGCCGTTGAGGATGTTCCATTTCTGGTTCGGCTGGTCGAACGCGATGGTCGGGCCGAAGGGGGCGTAGATATCCTGCTTCTGTCTGGGCATCTCGGGGCTCGCTGTCGAAGGAAATGAATTGTCTCAAATTGTCCTGACGGGCGGTCGGACCGTACCTGGTTTTTGCAACCGCTAAGCGACCGTCGGCGCGGCGTGTTGTCGCGGTATAGGATGATATTCCTGTGAGTTGCTGATGCCGGCAGGCCGATACAACCGCAGAGATGCGAGACAATGATTGCGGGCGGAACAGCGGTGCAGCTTGCACCGACCTGCGTACCTCGAGGGCCGCTGCCGTTTCCACATGGGTGCCGTCCGCCGTTGGATCCGACGCTAAGCAGACGGCGATTCCGCGCCTGTCGGCTGTGCAATGGTCAGGACGATGGCGCCCTTGCGGTGCCGGGTTTCGACATGGGCATGGGCGCGGGCGGCGTCTTCAAGCGGATAGCGGGTGTCGATGACCGGGCGTAGGTCGCCGCTTTCCACCATGTCGGCGAGCCGCGCGAGATCCTCCGCCGTGTCGCCGTTGACAGCCAGGCGAATCTTCCGGTCGCGGAGGGAGTTAAGCAGCGCGGCGCCGATTTCGCGAAGGCCGAAGTTGAGGGGCAGGAACAGGCCGCCCTCCTTCAGGAGCGCCCGCGACTGGCGCGGGGTGACGACACCGATGGTATCGAAGATGACGTCAAAGCGTTCGGTGAGCCCGGTGATGTCGGTCGTGCGATAGTCGATCGCGACGTCGGCGCCGAGATCACGAATGAAGTCCTGGCTGTCGGACCCGGCGACCCCGGACACACGCGCGCCGAGCGCCTTGGCGATCTGGATCGCGTAGGCGCCGACGCCCCCGGACGCGCCGACGATGAGGACAGTCTGGCCAGCGTGCAGACCCGCAAAGTCGGCCAGAAAGACCAGCGCACACAGGCCGCCAAAGGGCAGGGCGGCGGCTTCGTCGAAATCGAGGCCGGCGGGGATCGGCGCGATCGCACTCGTCTCCGGTACTGCGATGTAATCCGCCGACGCTCCGCCTGACGCGCTGAATCCGAAGACCGCATCGCTGGGGGCGAAGCGTGTAACGCTCGCCCCGACCGCGTCAACGACGCCGGCAAACTCGCTGCCGAGGAACTGGTTGCGCGGTCGCAACAGCCCGAACATCAGGCGTCCCGGGATCGCCAGGACCCCGGGAAAGGCGGCGGCGCGAATGCGCCAGTCGCCGGTGTTCACTGCGCTGGCGTGAACACGAACCAGAACGTCGCCGGCGCCAGGCTCCGGACGGGGAACGTCCGCGACCTCGACAACGTCGGGCGGTCCGTAACGGGTGTAAGTGAGGGCCTTCATCGGGCGGGGTCGCTGGGTCTGGCTTTCGAATCTCGCCAGCGTTTTAGCACGGTCATGACCCTTGGCGCGCATACGGGCCACACCGTGGCTGGGACGATCGCCAGCGGCAGTGATCCGCCCGTGAACCCCATCACACGCCATGTTGCGATGCCGGCTCGCGCGGACCATATCCGGTTTAGGTAATTTCCGGCGGAAACGCCGCGAGCAGACGATACGTCGAGCCGCGGGCCACGTCGTCAAACCAAATCGCACACATCGTTGTCCGATTGAGCCGGCTGACCGCCGCGGCGTTCCCAATTCCAATTATCGAGAGATCACGCTCGGCCGTCCGGCCGAGACGAAGGAGACATGCCCATGGCAGTGACCATCCCCGAAATCATCACGACCGACATCAACACCGGACAAGGTCCGTTGGCTTTCATGCAGATGACGGACGACGACGCATTCCAATTCCGGACCGATGACGCGAACGACATGATCGGGGATGGGCCGAACGACGAAGGCAAGGATGTCGGCGTTTCGACCGACGGGCCCAAAGGGCCGCAGGCCATGACCGCAATCGACGGGTTCGGCCGTACTGACGACGGGCCGGAAGACGACACCGACATGATCCGTCCGGTCGCCGCTGAAGAGAAGCCGCGGTTCAGTCACTACCAAGGGCCCGAAATCGACGCCTGATGGCGTCGAAGGTCAGGTGGGTGCCGGCTGTCTCAGCCCCATGGCGGCGCCCGCCTGGCCGCTTTGCGACAACCGCCGGCAGCCTGACGCAGCGCGCCGCCGATGAGCCGGGATCGCTACTGATCCTCGCCGATCGCCCCGAAGCCCTGGCTCAGTTCGTCCCAGGTCAGGGCCGGCAAATCGGAAACGCGGGCGCCGAGGCCTTGCATCAACGGCTCGTGGACGGCGGCGAAGGTCGCGTTGTCCGTCACCTGGTAGACGAAATAGATCGTCCGCAGCCCGTCCTCCTGACTAAAGTAAGCCGCTTCCGGTTTGATCTGCTCCATCGTGTCCTCGATGATTGACTTCATCGTGCCGTCGGCGACCGCCCGGTTGCCGGCTTCGACCGGTATCTGCACCTTGAGCATCATCCTGACCCCCGGGGCGGAGTCCTGAGCCGGGGCGATCGCGCCGGACAGTGTCACGATCGTTGCCGACATGAGGACGATACGTGCGCCGTTGGACAAGCCGTGTCGAAGTTTCGAGCCGAGAGAGTTCATCAGGTCGCGCTCCCAGTTTGTCAGGACTGATGTCGATCAGGGTTCTGATCTCAGTAGGGATCGTACACTATCGCGGCGACGGCAGAGCGACAAACTGCCGGCGTATAGGTCGGCCAAAACGTGTGATCTCGGATCGACCTGAATCGATGGAGACAGTTCTATGTTGACGGGTACTTGCCACTGCGGCGATGTCCGCTGGGCCCTCGATTCGAAACCGGAGTCGGTGACCGCGTGCAGCTGTACGATCTGCCGCCGTTATGGTGCGCTGTGGGCCTACGGCCATATCGATCACGATATCCAAGTGTCGGGCCCGTCGAAGGCCTATCGGCGCAAGGACGGTGGCGCGATCGATTTTTACTTCTGCCCGCGTTGCGGATGCCTGACGCATTATATTGCGACCGGTCCCGGCGAGGATGGCAAGCGGTGGACGGGCGTCAACCTGCGCATGTTGGAACCGGACGCCATCGCGGATCTGCCGATCGATCATTTCGACGGGCTCGACACCTGGGATGACCTGCCGCGCGACGGGCGGACGGTCCGGGACATGTGGTTCTAGCGCGGCTCGTCCGGCGTGGTTGGGTCCCTCGGATCCGTCGGACCGCAACCGTATTGAAAACCAGCCGTTCCGGGCGATATGTCATCCATGCCCGGATTGCGCGCGAAAAAGTCGCTTCTCCCGGCCGGCGGCGGCCCCTTCGAACTCCAGCGTCTGACGCTTGGCGTTTTTCTCAACGATCAGCCGACCCACCGTTTTGCCCTTGGCACCGATCGCGCCGAGAGCCGGCCGTTGACGGCCCAACAGGGATGGATTCTGCCATCCGGTGCGACCGGCATCTGCGAATTCGATGCACCGCTCGATGTCATGATGGTGGAGGTCGAACCTGACGTCCTGCGCGAAGTGGGGATGGAAACGCCGGAGTCCATCACGCCGCATGTCGGCGACTTCGATGCGGTGACGCTGCAATTGTCGATGGCGGCGGAAGACTTCAACGCGGGCGGTACACTCTACCGCGAGACCATGCACCGGGCGCTGGCGGCGCAGCTGACCAAAACACTGGCCGTTCGCCCGCAGGCATCGCAGATCGAGGACGTCCGCCTGAGACGTGTGGTCGCGTACATTCACGACAATCTGGCCGCGGACCTGACGCTGGGCTCGATGGCCAACCTCGCGGCGATGAGCGGCTTCCATTTCTCCCGGTCCTTCAAGGCAGCCACCGGCAGCTCGCCGCTGCAATATGTGATTGCCGCCCGCATCGATCTGGCGAAAGTGCTCCTGAAAACCACGAGCCTGACCGTTGCGGAGATCGCGCATCGCGTCGGCTACAACGACCTGAGCCGTTTCGGTCAGCACTTCAAGCGCACCGCCGGCGCGACCCCGGCGCAATTCCGCACGCCATAACCGCGCGCATCAAGTCAGCAGGAATCGCATAACCAACGGCAAGATCCGCGCCTCCGCGCGCCGATGTCAGTGGGCATCTTCTCCTCATCGCACCGGGCCACAGCCCTCCCTTCGTCGAAACCGGCGCGGTGCGCAGATAGAGGAGAACACCGATGAAAGCTCTGATTGGATCCGCCATCGCTTCCGGCCTGATGGCCAGCACGGCGCTCGCCGGCGACATCACCACCCGGGCGGTGACCTTCGAGAACAACGGCGCAACCATGGCCGGCACGCTCTACCTGCCGGCCGGATACGAAGCCGGCGACACGCTGCCGACCGTTGTCGTTACCGGCGCCTGGACGTCCGTTCAGCAACAGATGCCGGCCGAGTACGCGGAACGGATGGCCGAGCGCGGCTTCGCCGCCTTCACCTTCGACTTCCGTGGTTGGGGTCAATCCGGCGACCTGCCGCAGAACGTCCGCTTCAAGGAGGACCCGGCGGCGAAGACCGACGACATCCGGGCGGCGATCGACTTCGTCGCGACACTGCCCGAAGTCGACACCGCACAGATCAGTGGCCTCGGCATCTGTGCATCCGCCGGCTACATGGTCGACGCGGTCTCCGGCAACCCGATGGTTCGCTCCGTCGGTCTGGTGGCGCCCTGGCTGCAGAACGAGGACCTCGTCAACGCGGTCTATGGCGGTGAGGACGGCGTCGCGGGACTGATCGAAGTCTCGCGCGCTGCCGAAGCGGCGGGCGGCGAGATCATCCCGGCCGCCGGTCCCGAGGGCGCCGAAGGCGTGTTGATGCCGCTCGGCGGCTACTACTACGAGCCGTCCCGCGGGGCGATCCCGGAATACGACAACCAGTGGAACCAGGCGTCATGGGAAGGGTGGCTGACCTACCATCCGGCCGATAATCCGCAGCGCCTCGATAAGCCGCTGGCTATCGTCCACTCGGAAGCCGCGGCCATTCCACAGGGCGTGCAGTCCTTCCTGGCCGGCTATGCCGGCGAAGCCACAGCCCAGTGGCTCGAAGGCGTCACCCAGTTCGACTTCTACGACAATCCGGAAGACGTCACCCGGGCTGCCGACACGATGGCGGATCACTTCCGCGCCAACACCACAAACTGATCGCGGTCCCTATGGCCTCGCCGCACCAACCCAGCGGCGGGGCCGACCGCTTATCCCAATCGCCCCAAAAAGGAGAATTTCGATGAAAACCCTTACGTCCACCGCCGCGGCACTGGCCATGACGGCGACCGCCGCGCTGGCAACCGATTCTACGCTCGGCGGCGACCCGATCACCGCCGAGACCCTCATCGACCAGGCCGAGATTGTCCGCGTCGCCGACGCCATCGACGCCGCTGTCGACGCCAAGGACTGGAATCTGGCGCGCTCGTATTTCACCGACACGATCGATGTGGACTTCACGTCACTGGTCGGCGGCGAGCCGGCGACGATTCCCGCGGACGGGCTGATTTCCGGCTGGTCCGGAAACCTGACTGCCGAGAAGACGTCGTTTCACCTGCGCGGCAATCACCGGATCACGTTCCACGACCCGGGCAGCGCCACCATGCTCTCGCACGGCTATGCATGGAACCGGATGGAACGCGGTGCGCTCGAGGAAAATGGCGGCAACCCGCTTTGGGAAGTCTGGGGCACTTATGAGCATGGCTTCGCGCGGACACCGGACGGCTGGAAGGTCAACGCGATGACCTTCAACGCGACGGCGGAGCGCGGCAGCGAATTTGTACGAAACACCCCGGGCTCTTGAACGGGCCGACCAAGCGATAGCGGCCGGCGGGCGCAGCCCAGAGCTCGCCGGTCAATCAGTCGCGAGCAACCGCGTCGTCTCGCCGGTGGGGAAGTCGAACCGGACGCCGTTGTCGTCGTAGTCGGGCGACAGCATCCGCACGATATCCGGCGCCAGGGCTTCCGGCGGTTGCAGGGTCGCGGGGTCTTCGCCGGGTATGGATTGGGCCCGCATGTGGGTGCGCAGCGGCCCCGGATTGATCAGATTGGCGCGGATAGCGGTGTGCCGGATCTCGCCGGCATAGGTCCGCACCAGAGCCTCGAGCGCGGCCTTGGAGGCGGAGTAGAGTCCCAGGAACGGAGGGCACCACGCCGCCGCGCCGGACGACACGAACAGGGCGCGGCCGGCGTCCGACTGGCGCAACAGCGGATCGAGCGAGCGGATCAGCCGGAAGTTGGCCGTCACGTTGACCGCCATCACCTCCTCGAACACCTTCGGCTTAAGATGGGGGAGCGGGGTGACAACGCCAAGCAGGCCGGCGTTGCCGAGCAGCATGTCGAGGCGGCCCCAGCGTTCGTAGAGCGCGCCGCCGAGGCGGTCGATCGCCTCGTAGTCCGTCAGGTCGAATGGGACCAGCGTGGCGCTGCCGCCGGCGGCGGTGATCTCGTCGTCAAGCTCCTCGAGGCCACCGACGGTGCGGGCGACGGCGACGACATGGACGCCTTCCTTGGCCAACGCCAAGGCCGCGGCGTAGCCGATGCCACGCGACGCGCCGGTGACAACGGCGACGCGTCCCGACAATTTCCCCTCGCTCATCCAGTACGCACCAGCAGCGGCACGACGGTGGGTTCCGGCTCCGCGTCGGGGCCGGCGAACCGTTCCTGATCGGCGAGCCGGGTCGGGTAATCGCCGGAGAAGCAGGCGTCGCAGAACTGTGGCGCTCCGGCGCGCCGTCCGGCTTCGCCGAGGGCGCGATAGAGGCCGTCGAGCGACAGGAACTGAAGACTGTCGACCTTGATGAAGTCCTGGATATCGGCGATCGACAGGCGCGATGCGATCAGCTTCGACTTGTCCGGCGTATCGACGCCGTAAAAGCAGGAATGGGTGGTGGGCGGGCAGGCGATCCGCATATGCACTTCGCTGGCGCCGGCGTCGCGCACCATCTGGACGATCTTCGACGACGTCGTGCCGCGCACAATGGAGTCATCGACCAGGATCACCCGCTTGCCGGCGAGCACCGCGCGATTGGCGTTGTGCTTGAGCTTGACGCCCATGTGGCGGATGGCGTCGCTCGGCTCGATGAAGGTGCGGCCGACGTAATGGTTGCGGATGATGCCGAGATCGAACGGGAGCCCGGCGGCCTCGGCGTAACCGATCGCGGCCGGGGTGCCGGAGTCGGGCACCGGCACCACCAGGTCGGCGGGCACTGCCGCCTCGCGGGCCAGCTCGGCGCCGATCGCCTTACGGATATCGTAGACCCCGCGTCCCTCGACGATGGAGTCGGGGCGGGAGAAATAGACATATTCGAAGATGCAGAACCGCGACGGTTTGGGGGCGAACGGGCGACGGCTCTCGATGCCGTCGGCGGTGACGATGACCATCTCGCCCGGCTCGATGTCGCGGACGAACGACGCGCCGATGATGTCGAGGGCGCAGGTTTCCGAAGCGAGGATCGGGGCGCCGTCGAGCTCACCGAGCACCAGCGGTCGCACGCCGAGCGGGTCGCGGCAGCCGATCATCTTCTTCGACGTGAGGCAGACCAGCGACCATGCGCCTTCGACCACTGACAGAGCGTCGATGACGCGCTCGACCAGCCGCTCATGCGGGCTGGTGGCAATGAGGTGGAGGATGACTTCCGTGTCGCAGCTCGACTGGAAGATCGAGCCGCGGCGCTGCAGCTCCTCCTGAAGCTCCAGGGCGTTGGTGATGTTGCCATTGTGGGCGACGGCAAAGCCGCCGCCGGAAAAGCCGGCGAACAGGGGCTGGATATTGCGCTCGGTGGGACCGCCGCGGGTCGAGTAGCGCACATGACCGACGGCGCGTTCGCCGGGCAGGCGCTCGATGACGGCGCGGTTGGTGAATTTGTCGCCGACGAGACCGAAATGCCGCTCGTCGTGGAAGGCGACGCCATCGAACGACACGATGCCGGCCGCCTCCTGGCCGCGGTGCTGCAGGGCGTGGAGGCCGAGGGCGGTTAGCGCGGCGGCGTCCTGGTGGCCGAACACGCCGAAGACACCACACTCCTCGCGCAGCTTGTCATCGTCCGCCGCGAACGGGAAGGACACCGCGGTGTCCGGGTCGATCGTGTTCGGGTCAGTTGCCACCACTGCTCTCGAATAGCTGATCGATACGGTTGCGCTCCGACTCGTCGTAAGCGGGATCGCCAACCGCCGGAGCGTCGGCGCTGCCGTCATTCGGCAAGGCCGGCGCGGCGGCGCCTTCGGTGTCGCCGGTTCGGAATCGGCCGAACAACCTCCCTTCCACATCCTCGGGCATCGCGGCGATCATCTCTTCTCGGATGTCGTCGAGAACGGGCTTGGTTACCGCGTCTGTAACCCACGTACCGGGGTTTGGGTATAGCCAGAGAAAGAACTGGAGGGCGATCGCCAAAAGCAGGATGCCGCGAATTGCGCCAAACACGAAGCCGAAGGCCCGGTCGACCGCGCCGACACGGCTGTCGATGACAAAGTCCGAGATCTTCATGGTGATGTAGCTGGCGATGACCAGGACAACGATAAAGATCACGGCCGCGGCGGCGATCTCGGCGACCGTCTGGTTCTCCAGATAGGGCGACACCAGTGGTTCGAGCGTCGGATAGAAGAAGAAGGCGGCGACGGCGGCAGCGACCCACGAGGCGACCGAAAGGACTTCGCGGACGAAACCCCGGACCATCGCGAGAACCGCCGAAATCAGGACGACTACGATGACAATGACATCGAGGACGGTGACCGGCATGAAGCTTTCCATTGTCGGAGCGACGGAGGCCAAGCCGTCCGCCGGTTTTGGGTATCACGATTCTCGCTGCCGCGCCTTGGCGCAAACAAGCCGTCCGTCGTCAACCCGGAAAAGGTCGGTCCGGGCAGGCCACCCAGAGAATCCTTAACACGTCGATCGATCGGAATCCGGACGTTTTTTAGACAACGCCGGCGGAAATTCAATGGTCGGGATTCGAACCGTTCCCCGCGGTCGTGGCCACCGCGGCAACAAGGTCGGCGAGTTCGGCCATCGGTTTCGCCGTCATCGCCGGTTCGGCGTCGCCGGTCGCGGTACCGTCGGGCATGACCGCTCGGCCGAATCCGAGCTTGTGGGCCTCCTTGAGGCGGATCGGCGCATGGGCGACGGGACGGATCGCGCCGGACAGGCTGACCTCGCCGAAATAGACCGAATCCACCGGCAGCGGCGCGTTGAGCCGCGACGACACCAGTGCGGCGGCGACCGCCAGATCGGCGGCCGGCTCGCCGATCCTGAGGCCGCCGGCAACGTTGAGGTAAACATCGCAGTCGCCGAGCCGAACCCGGCAATGGGCCTCGAGCACCGCCAGGATCATGGCGAGGCGGCCCTGGTCCCAACCGATCACCGCGCGACGTGGGGTACCGAGCGTCGTGGGTGCAACCAGCGCCTGAATCTCGACCAGAACCGGGCGAGTACCCTCCATGCCGGCGAAGACGGCGGCGCCGGCGGTATTGGCGTTGCGTTCGCCGAGGAACAGCTCCGACGGGTTGGCGACTTCGCGCAGACCCGCGCCGGTCATCTCGAACACGCCGATCTCGTCGGTGGGGCCGAAGCGGTTCTTGACCGCGCGCAGGATGCGGAAATGATGGCCGCCTTCGCCCTCGAAATAAAGCACGCCGTCGACCATGTGCTCGACCACCCGGGGGCCGGCGATCTGGCCATCCTTGGTGACATGACCAACGAACACAACCGCCGCGCCGCTCTGCTTGGCGTAGCGGATCAGCGCCTGGGCGGCGGCGCGGACCTGGGTCACGGTGCCGGGGGCGGAATCGACCCGCTCGGTCCACAGCGTCTGGATCGAGTCGATGATCACCAGCGCCGGCGGTGCCTCGTCCTCAAGGGTGGCGAGGATGTCCTCGACATGGGTCTCGGCGGCGAGCCTGACCGGCGCGTCGGCGATCCCGAGCCGTGCCGCCCGCAGGCGGATCTGGGCGGTGGCCTCCTCGCCGGAAACGTAGACCACCGGCCTGCCGGCGGCGGCGAGGGCGCCTGCGGCCTGGATAAGCAGCGTCGACTTGCCGATCCCCGGGTCGCCGCCGACCAGGAGCGCCGAGCCGCGCACCAGACCGCCGCCGGTGACCCGATCGAACTCGGCGATGCCGGTCCTGATCCGCGGCGCTTCGGATGCGTCCCCGACCAGACCCTCCAGGGTGATGATGCGGCCAGAACGGCGGGTGGCGCGGCCGGGGCCGGCACCAACGCCGGAGGCACCGGATTCCTCGACGAGGCTGTTCCACTCGCCGCATTCGTCACAGCGACCCTGCCACCGGGCGCTCACCGCGCCGCAACTCTGGCAAACGAACTGGACCTTGGCGCGGGCGGCCGAGCGCATCGCGGGCTCCTCCTGTGTTCACATTTTGTTCTACAGGCGATTCCCGGATAAGGCAATGGGGATGGGCGGTCGGGCGTGTTTCGAGGCTCCGCTACGCGGAGCACCCCGATCGAGCCGGGGGCAGGCTCTCGGCATGAGGGAGGGGGCAGTCTTCGAGACCGGTTGTAGCTTGCGGGTGTCGCTTGCCTTTGGTTTTCGCCACCAAACGCCGACCTCCTCATCTTGAGGTGCGAGGCTACGTGAGTGGCCGAGCCTCGAAAGACGCAACGACTTCGAAGCTGTCGGGCTGCTCCGGCATGAGGATGCTGGCGATCGACTCGACGCCAGCGTAGTCTCACCCCATGCCCTATGTGTATCTGCTCCAATGCGGCGATGGCTCGTATTACACGGGCCTGACCCGACACGACTAGCTTGAAACACGCATTGGTGAGCACCAACGCGGTGCCTTCGATGGCTACACCGCGGCCCGACGGCCGGTGAAGCTGATGTGGGCACAGCAATACGATCGGGTGATCGATGCGATCGCCATGGAACGCCGCCTCAAGGGCTGGAGTCGGTCACGATGACGGCTCCCTCTCCCTTGTGAGAGAGGGTAGGCTTGCCTTGGCGAGGCACGAGCCTAGGCAAACCGGGTGAGGGGTGAGCCCCTTGACGCATCACCGACACCGCCAACACCCCTCACCAAGCTCGGCTAAGCCGGCTCCGCCGCCAAGCCTCGCTATCCTCTCCCACAGGGAGAGGACGCGCGCCGATCGGGCCGGGGGCAGGCTCTCTGCATGAGGACGGGGTAGAGACTCAAGACGGGTTGGATCTGCGCGACCTAGCCTCACGAGGCAATCGAGATCCCACCCTCCCCAAGCCGCAGCTCGTACAGCGTCAGTTCGTGGGCGGGGCCGGGGGCGGTGCCCATGACGGCGAAGCCGCTGCGCAGCATCAGCCGGTGGGAGCGGGTGTCGCGCCGAGCCGGCGGCGGTCCGTTAATCGCCGCGGTAGGTGCGGTGGTGGCGGCTGCCGACGCTGAGGCGGGTCAACAGCTCGTAGTCGATTGTGCCGGCATGGTCGGCGACTTCGTGAATCGGCACATTGGGGCCGAACAATTCGGCCCAGTCGCCGCGTCTGGTGCCGGGAATGTCGGTGACGTCGAGGGCGATCAGGTCCATGGACACGCGACCGACGATCGGCGCCGAGCGCTCGTTGATCCAGGCGCGCCCGCCCGACTTCTCGTCCGACGAACTGGCGTGGCGCGGGTAGCCGTCGGCGTAACCGATCGAGGCGATGGCGAGCATGCTCGGGCGCCCGAGCGACTCGACCGAGCCGTAGCCGACGGTCTCGGTATGCGCGGCGGCGCGGACCTGGAGGATGCGCGCTTCGAGCGTGACGACCGGCTCCATCGGGTTGGCGATGCCGGTCACCGCGGCGCCGCCGTAAAGGGCGATGCCGGGACGGACAAGGTCGAAATGAAAGTCCGCGCCGAGGAACACACCGGCGGAATTGGCGGCCGACAGCGGCACGCGGGGGAAGTGATCGCGAATCTCGCGGATCAACTCGAGCTGGTCGGCGTTGTCGGCGTGGTCCGGCATGTCGGCGCAGGTGAGATGGGTCATCACCAGGGTGATACCGAGCGCCTCGTGGTCATACTCGCGCAGGTACCGTTCGACCTCGCCCATGCTGAGCCCCAGCCGGTTCATGCCGGTGTCAACATGCAGGGCCGCCTCGAGCCGTCCGCCGTTGCGTCGATATGCGGCCCATTCCTCGACCTCGGGCAACGACGACAGCGCCGGCCGCAGGTTGGCCGCAGCGTAAATCTCCGTGCCGCCCTCAAGCAGGCCATTGAGGACATAGATGGTTGCGTTGGGCAGTGCTTCGCGAAGCCGGATCCCTTCCACCGGCAGGGCGACGAAGAAGGTGGTGCACCCAGCCCGTGACAAGGCGCGGGCGGCCGGCTCAAGGCCGATCCCATAAGCGTCGCTTTTCACCACGGCCGCCGTGACCGCGCCGCGGCTATGGCGATCCAGCGTCTGCCAGTTCCGCGCCAGCGCGGCCAGATCGATCGTCAGACGCCCGCCGGCGAAACGATGTTCGTCCAGCACCTCGGCTTCGGCTATTGCCATCAGTTCGTCGTCCTTTTTGTCGCCTTCATCGGACTGGCGTCCGACATATGTTCATGGCAAGGTACAAAAGTACCAGCCGTTGTCCGCGCCATGCCCAAGCAGCTTTTCATTGACCCGGCGGAAACCCGCGCGCCGACCGCGCTGCGGTTCCCCGAGGTTCCGGTCCATGCCTACGCCACGCCCTTGGCGGAAGAAAGGCGGGTGCGCGGCGACGCGGTTCTGATCCGAATCCTGCGCGACATGCTGATCGTGCGCGCGTTCGAAACGATGCTGAGCGCCTTCAAGAGCAAGGGCGCGTACGCTGATATTCCGTTTGCCTACAAGGGCCCGGCGCATCTTTCGATCGGGCAGGAAGGCGCGGCGGTCGGTGCCGCCCTGGCGCTCACTTCCGACGACCATGTCTTCGGCAGCCACCGCAGCCACGGCGAGTTCATCGCCAAGGGGCTCGCCGCGATCGCGGCGCTCGATGCGGATCGGCTGACGGGAATCATGGAGGCGCACCAGAACGGCCGACTGCTTCGCGCGGTCGAGCGTCGGCTCGGCGGCAACGATGAATCGCGGGTCGCGGAAAATTTCCTCCTCCTGGGGCTTCTGTCTGAGATATTCATGCGGTCGACCGGTTTCAACGGCGGGATGGGCGGCAGCATGCACGCGTTCTTCCTGCCGTTCGGCGCCTATCCCAACAACGCGATCGTCGGCGCCTCCGCCGGCATCGCCACCGGTGCGGCGCTCTACAAGCGCAACCATGCTGCCGACAGCATAGCGGTCGCTCATGTCGGCGACGGTTCGACCGGCTGCGGCCCGGTATGGGAGGCGATGAGCTTTTCCTCGATGGCGCAGTTCGCGCGGCTTTGGCCCGGCGAGACGCCGGGCGGGTTGCCGGTGCTCTTCGCTTTCATCAACAACTTCTATGCGATGGGCGGGCAGACCATCGGCGAGACCGCCGGCTGGGACCGGCTGTCGCGGATCGGCGCGGGGATCAACCCGGCGGCGATGCATGCCGAGACCGTGGACGGGTCGAATCCGCTGGCCGTCGCCGATGCGGTCGGTCGCCAGCGGGATCGTCTGATCGGCGGGGACGGGCCGGCGCTGCTCGACATCGAGTGCTATCGCTTCTCCGGACACTCGACCACCGACGTCAACGCCTATCGCACCCGGGACGAACTCAAGGCCTGGGACGCGCACGATCCGATCGCGCTTTACGCCGCGGCACTCAAGGACGAAGGCATCCTCGACGCGGCCGGCGAAGCGGACCTCCGTGACGATGTGGCGGCGCGGATGAAGGCGGTCACCGAGGCGGCGGTCGATCCGGACGAAACGCCGCCGGTCGACATCGCCGCCGATCCGACGCTGATCGGTGACCTGATATTCTCCAACAGCCAAACCGCGGGCACAGCCGAACCGGTCGAACTTGCTGCCGAACCGTCGACGATTTCGCGCGTGCGTCAGCTCACCAAGAAGGCGCGGTTCGGTCTCGACGACGCCGGCGAACGGCTGTCGCCGCTTCGCGCCGTGACATTGCGCGATGGCCTGTTCGAGGCACTGCTTCATCGATTCAGCCACGATCCCCGGCTGATCGCTTACGGCGAGGAGTGCCGCGAGTGGGGCGGGGCGTTCGGCGTCTATCGCGGGCTGTCGGAGCTTTTGCCCTACGATCGGCTGTTCAACGCGCCGATTTCGGAAGCAGCGATCGTAGCCACCGCCATCGGCTACGCCATGGAGGGCGGCCGGGTGGTGGTGGAGCTGATGTATGCCGACTTCATCGGCCGGGCCGGCGACGAGATCTTCAACCAGCTCGCCAAGTGGCAGGCGATGTCGGCCGGTGCGTTGCAGTTGCCGGTGGTGCTGCGCTGCTCGGTCGGTAGCAAATACGGCGCCCAGCACTCGCAGGACTGGACCGGACTGGTAGCGCATATCCCGGGGCTGAAGGTGGTCTATCCGGCGACGCCCTACGACGCGAAAGGTCTGCTGGCGGCAGCGCTCGCCGGCAACGATCCGGTGGTGTTCTTCGAAAGCCAGCGGCTCTACGACGCGGTCGAGATCTTCGAGTCGGATGGGGTGCCGGAGGATCACTACACGATCGCGCTCGGCGCACCGGCCGTTCGGCGCGCCGGGAAAGACGTCACGATCCTCACCATCGGACCCTCGCTCTATCCGGCGCTCGCCGCTGCCGACACGCTTGCGGCCGAGCATGGCCTCGGTACGGAGGTGATCGATGCCCGGTCGCTGGTGCCGTTCGACTACGGGCCGGTGCTGCAGTCGGTGGCGAAGACCGGCCGTATTCTTCTCGTCTCCGAGGCGAGCGCGCGCGGCAGCTTTGCGATGACGCTCGCGGCCACCATCGTCCGCCATGGATTCGCCGACCTGAAGGCACCACCGCGGGTGCTGGGGGCACCCAACTGGATCGTGCCGGGCGCGGAAATGGAGGCGACATATTTCCCTCAGGCGCATGATATCGTTGACGCGGTGCGCTGCGATCTGTTTGAGGAACCATCGGCGAAGCGCGCCGGGCTGCGGAACTGGGACGATCTCGATCTCGCCCGCCGCGGCCTCTAGCGCGATCAGGAGGCATAAATGGACGTTCCCATCCTCATGCCCGACCTCGGCAACGAGATCGACGAGGCCCAGATCGACGAGTGGCTGAAGGCCGAGGGGGACGCGGTCGAGGAGGGCGAACAGCTCGTGGTGGTGACCACCCCGAAGGTGACGCTGGAGATCGAGGCGCCGGCCTCGGGAACCCTGACCTCCATCGCGATGCCGGCCGACGAAATCGCCAAGGTCGGTACGACCCTCGGGGTCGTCAGCACCGCGTAGGGCCGGAACCGCCATGCCTCCGACGCGGGAGACGTCCGCTGTCGTCGCCGGACGGCGATTGTCGTTTGTGGCGACCGATGGCGACGGGCCGACGGTGCTGTTGCTCCACGGCTTCGGCGCGGACCGGCTGACCTGGCTGCTGACCCAGCGGGCGATTTCCGAATACGCCTCCACCATCGCGCTCGACCTACCGGGGCACGGCCGGTCGGACCGCGATGTCGGGGAGGGGACGGTCACCGCGCTGTCTGATCTGGTCGCCGGTTTCCTCGATGGCCGCGGGACCGGGCCGGTGCATATCGTCGGGCATTCGCTTGGCGGTGCGATCGCCCTCGATCTCGCCCATCGCCGGCCCGACCTGGTCGCCTCGCTGTTTCTGCTGGCGCCGGCCGGTATCGGCGGCGGCATCGACCCGGCGTTCCTGTCGGCGGTGGTCGCCATGGAGACGCTCGACGCGGCAAGCGCGGTGCTCGGTCGGCTGGTCATCCGCCAGCGGCTGATCAGCCCGCAGATGACGACACGGGTCCTCGCCCAGATGGCGCAGCCCGGCGTGCGCGATGCCTTGCGGGTGGTGGCCGATGGGCTCGCCGATCTTCACAACCGCTTCGGCGATCGGCTCGACGCGATCGGCGCGGCAGGGATACCGATCCGGGTCCTCTGGGGCGATGGCGACACGATCAATCCGTTGACGCCGGCCTGCGCCGAGGCGCTGGCCGTGTGGCTCGAAGTCATCGATGACACCGGCCACCTGCCGCACATCGAAAGCCCAGCGGAGGTCAACCAGGCCATCCGCTCGTTCATCGAAGCAGCGGCGCGGGCGCAATGACGCGGCTCGCGCGCATCGGCGCCTCGACGGCCCTCGGGGATACCGCGTCGCTGCGGCTGAGGGCGGCCTGGCTCTACTTCGCGCACGGGCTGACCCAGAAACAGATCTCCGAGCGGCTCGGTATCAGCCGTGGGACGGTTATTCGTCTGCTCGCGGAAGCCCGGACCCGGGGCGAGGTCCAGATCTGGATCGAGGGCAGCGACACCGAATGCACGGCGCTGGGGCTCAGGCTAGAGGATGCGTTTGGTCTCGACGAAGCGATCGTCGCGCCCGGCACGGACGAAGCGGCGGCACCGCGCTCGGTCGGTCTGGCGCTCGGCCGGCTGCTCTCCGAGACCGTCGGCGACGGCCAGACCATCGGCGTCGGTTGGGGGCGGTCCCTCACGGCGTCGCTGGAAAGCCTGCGCCCGGTGCGGCGCACGGACACCAAGGTCGTCTCGCTGGTGGGCGGCACGGTGGAGGCGCGGGACAGCAATCCTCTGGAGTATTCCTGGCGGGTGGCCGATGCCTTCAACGCCGCCTGCTACCTCTTTATCGCGCCGGCCTATGTCGACTCGCCGGAGACACGCGTCCACCTGATCGAGGATTGCGGGCTCGACGCCCTGTTCCGGCTGGGGCGGGCGCTGGATATCGCGGTGGTCGGGGTCGGTAGCCTCAGCACCGAGGGCCATTCGCGGGCGGCCGAGATGATTACGGCGAAGGAACGGGCGGAACTGAAGGCGGCCGGGGCCGTCGGCGACTTGCTTTGTACGTTCCTCGACGCCGACGGCGCGGCGGTCGACCATCCGCTCAACAGCCGGGTGATGAGCGTGCCCCTCGACGATGTGGCGCGGGCGGGACACGTCGTGGTGGCGTCGGGCGGGGCCAGTCGCGCCGCGGCGATCCGGGCAGCGATCCGACGGATCGGGGCGAACACCCTGATCACCGACGAGGGGGCGGCGCAAGCGCTGCTGGGGTGACGGGATGGCGTATCTCGGGATCGATGTCGGCACCACCGCGGTGAAGACCATCGTCGTCGACGACGAGCAGCGACTCCTCGCCAGCGCGTCGCAAGGCTATCCGATCCTCTCGCCGGAGCCCGGCCTGCGTGAGCAGGACCCGGACGGCTGGATCGCGGCGGTGGAGGAGACGCTTGGGGTCGTGCGGTCGGAGGTGGGTGCTGCGTTCGATGAGGTCGCCGCCATCGGCCTGTCGGGCCAGATGCATTCGATCGTCGCGCTTGACGCCGATCACCGGCCGCTCCGCAACGCGATCCTGTGGAATGACAGCCGCGGATCAGCGGAGTGCGCGGCGCTGACCGACATGGTTCCCGATGTCGCCGAGATCACCGGCGTGATCGCCATGACCGGACTAACCGCCGCGAAGGTGCTGTGGCTGCGCAACCACGAGCCGGCGGTGTTCGCCCGCATCCGGTCGATCCTGCTCGCCAAGGACTATGTCCGGCTATGGCTGACGGGGGACATCGCGACGGACATGTCCGATGCCGCCGGGACGCAGTTGTTCGACGAACAGGCACGGCAGTGGCATCCCGGGCTGGTCAAGGCGGTCGGGCTGACCCCGGAGCAGTTGCCGAGGCTCCATGAGGGCACCGAGGCGACCGGGACGTTGAGCCGTGAAGCAGCCGAGCGCCTGGGTCTCCCGGCGGGCATCCCGGTCGCGGCCGGCGGCGGGGACGGCGGCACCGGCGCGGCGGGGATCGGCTGCGTCGAACCGGGCGCGGGTTTCGTGTCGCTGGGCACCGCGGCGACCTATGTGGTGGCGCAGGACCGTTACGCGCCACGGCCGGAGACGCTGATCCACAACTTCGCCCATTGCGTGCCCGACCGCTGGTACCAGATGGGGGCGTTGCTGAACGGCGCGAGCTGCCTTGCCTGGCTGATGACGGTGCTCGGCGAAATGGACATCGGTGGCGCGGTTGCGGCGGTGGAGGCGGACTATCGCGGACCGTCCCCGGTGATGTTCCTGCCCTACCTCACCGGCGAGCGGACGCCGCACAACGACCCCGGCGCGCGGGGCGCGTTTTTCTTCCTCGACCAGGCGACGGACCGGAGCGCAATGGTTCAGGCGGTGCTGGAGGGCGTCGCCTATTCGCTCCGCGATGCGCAGGACTGCCTCGACATGGCCGGCGCGGACGTCGCCCGCCCCGGCTTCATCGGCGGCGGCTCACGCAGCCGGTTCTGGGCGCGGATCATCGCCGCGGTGCTCGGCCGCCCGGTGGTGCGCTACCGCGGCGCCGATCTCGGGCCGGCACTGGGCGCCGCGCGGATGGCGATCATTGCGGCGACGGGTGCACCGGTCGCCGAGGTGTGCACGCCGCCCGAGGAGGAGGAGACAGTGGAGCCCGATCCGGCGTTGGTTGGCGCCTATGCCGCGAGGCAACCGACGTTTCGGGCGCTCTATCGTGCGACGCGTGAAGCCCGCGGTCAACTCTCGCCGGAGGCGGCCTTGGCGTAGCGGCCGATCATGTACGGCCAGCCCTGCTTGGCGGCCATGTCCTCGCGGTACTTCTCCCAGCCATCGCCATGACGGAAGAAATCGCGGTGGACGAGGAGGACGTTGGTGCCGCCGTCGTCGTCGGCGGCGAAACGAACGTCGACGCGGCTGGCAGCGGCTTCGTTCGGCTCGGGTTCGCGGTTCGGCGTGATCTGCCAGGCGAAGACAATGTGCTCCGGCCGGGTGAAGGCAAGTACGCTGCCCCAGACCTTGCGAGAGCCGTCGGCCGTCTCCTCATAGCAGACGCCGCCGATCTTGGGCTCGATGCCGATGCTCTTGAGCTGGTCGCCGCTCCAGGTGTACTCGCGTGGCCACCAGCTGTTCATTTCGTCGACGAACAGGGCGAAGGCCTTATCGACCGGTAACGGAACCGGCTGGGTGAGATGGAGCAGTTCCTTGGTGCCGCCCACGGAGACGCCGCCGGTGTCGCTTTTGCCGCGGCCGAAGAGTGTCTTGAGAATCATGCGTCCTTGTCCGGTTCGAGGGCTACCCGATCGCGGGGAGGTGATCCTCCTGCGCCAGATCCGAGAAGCGGGTGACCTGATCCTCGAACTGTAGCCTGACGGTGCCGGTTGGGCCATGCCTTTGCTTGCTAATGATCACCTCGGCGAGGCCATGGGCGTTTTCCATATCCTGCTGCCACTGCTCGTGCTCGATGGTGCCGGGCTTCGGCTCCTTGTTCCGGAGGTAGTACTCTTCCCGGTAGACGAACAGGACGACGTCGGCGTCCTGCTCGATCGATCCGGATTCGCGGAGGTCTGACAGTTGCGGACGCTTGTCTTCGCGATTCTCGACCTGCCGCGAGAGCTGCGATGCGGCTATGATCGGGATATTAAGTTCCTTCGCCAAGGCTTTGAGTTGGTTGGTGATCTCGGTCATTTCCTGGACGCGGTTGTCCGATCCGCGACGCAGCGATCCCTGCATCAACTGAATGTAGTCGACCACCAGCAGGTCGAGCCCTTTCTGGCGCTTCAGCCGCCGCGCGCGGGCGGAGAGCTGACCGACGGTCAGACCGCCGGTCTGATCGACATAGAGCGGGACGCGGTTCATCTCCCGCGACGCGGCGACGATATGGGCGAACTGGTCCTCTGTGATCCGGCCGCGACGAATATCGGCGGACGGCACGCCGGATTGCTCGGCGACGATGCGGGTCGCCAACTGTTCGGCCGACATTTCCAGCGAGAAGAAGCCGATGATCCCGCCGTTTACGGTCTTGATCGTGCCGTCGGATTGGGTCTCGCCGTGCCAGCCGCGGGCGATGTTGAAGGCGATATTGGTGGCGAGCGAGGTTTTTCCCATGCCCGGCCGACCGGCGACAATCACCAGATCCGACGGCTGCAGCCCTCCCATCAGCCGGTCGAGATCGCGCATGCCGGTGGCGAGGCCGGAGAGGTGGCCGTCGCGCTGATAGGCGGCCGAAGCCATGTCGATGGCATTGACCAGCGCCGTCTCGAAGGCATGGAAGCCGCTGTCGTAGTTGCCGTGCTCGGCGAGTTCGTAGAGCTGACGCTCGGCCTCCTCGATCTGATCGCGGGGCGTCTTCTCGACCGGCGCGTCATAGGCGACGTTAACCACGTCCTCGCCGATGCCGATCAGCGCGCGGCGGATGGCAAGGTCGTAGACGGTGCGACCATAATCCTCGGCGTTGATGATGGTGGTGGCTTCCGCCGCCAACCTTGCGATGTACTGGGCAAGGTTGATGTCGCCGATCGCCAGGTCCGCCGGCAGGAAGGTCTTGATGGTGACCGGACTCGCGACCTTGTTGGCGCGCACCAGTTCGCCGGCGACCTGATAGATGCGCCGGTGAACGGGCTCGAAGAAATGGTCGGGCTTGAGGAAATCGGAGACGCGGTAGAACGCCTCGTTGTTGATCAGGATCGCGCCGAGCAGCGCCTGCTCAGCATCGACGTTCTGAGGGGCGGCGCGATGGGGCTCCGTTGTTTCGGGGATCGCGCGAGCCGCTAATGCCATTGTGTCTCTTCCTGCTTCTTCGAATCGCAAGCGACTCGCTGCACGCCGCCGGGTGCACGCCCTACGCTTCCCGAGAAATCCCGGATGCCCGATTTGCCGATCCAAGACCGGCAAACTCGGAGTGTACGGTGATTCGCTTATCCTTAATCATTCCTTACCGCCGGGCGCGGGCGGACGCGAAGACAGCGGCGCCGAACGATTTCACGTTCGCCCGGAATCCACGGTGTTCACATGGCGGCTGGACGCACAGGATTTGCGCTTGCCGGAGCGGTTTGCGCGCAGGCGATTCGTTTTGCCGACTACTCGCCGGCGACCTGGAGTTCCGGCGCCGCGGCCTGGCGATCGAGGGCGCGCAGACGCTCCTCGGCTTCGCTCATGTAGGTGCGGGTCAGCGGCAGGGCTTCCTGATTGCGAACCAACTGGACCTGGAAGTTCATCATGTCCCAGTAGCGGAACGAGAGTTCCGAACCGACCAGATAATACTCCCACATCAGGCAGAACCGCTCGTCGTAGATCGCCTTGGCCTCGTCGCGGCGGGCAAGGAACCGTTCGCGCCAGTGGCGCAGGGTTTTGGCGTAGTGGAGACGCAAGATCTCCATGTCGGTGACCTTGAGCCGCGACTGCTCGATGGCCGGAATCACCTCGGACACGGCCGGGATGTAGCCGCCGGGGAAGATATATTTCTGGATCCAGCTGTTGGTGTCGCCGGGGCCGTCGAAGCGGCCGATCGAGTGGAGCAGCATCACCCCGTCGTCGGTGAGCAGCGAGCGGCAGGTGTCGAAGAACTCGCGATAGTGGCCGACGCCGACGTGCTCGAACATGCCGACCGAGACGATCCGGTCGAAGGGGCCCTCGACCGCCCGATAATCCTGGAGCAGGAAGCGGGCGCGATCGGACAGGCCCCGTTCGGCGGCGCGCCGGTTGGAGGTCTTGTGCTGTTCCTCCGACAGGGTCACGCCGGTGACGTCGACCCCGCAGCGCTCGGCCATGTAGAGGCCGAGACCACCCCAGCCTGAGCCGATATCGAGAACCCGCTTGCCGGGCTCGAGCGCGAGCTTGGCGGCGATATGGCGTTTCTTGGCAAGCTGCGCTTCGTCGAGTTCCATCTGGCCGGGCTCGAAGAAGGCGCAGGAGTACTGCAGGTCGTTGTCGAGGAAGAGGTTATAGAGGCGGCCGTCGAGATCGTAGTGGTGGGCGACGTTGCGGCGGGCGCGGAGCTGATTGTTCATCTGGCGCAGGCGCCGCGTCGTGTAACGGAACGCCGTCCCGAATTTCATCAGCCGGGTGGGGAAATCGGTCTTCATGTTGATGAAGATGATTTCCATGAAGTCATAGATCGAGCCGGCCTCCATGACGATGCCGCCGTCCATGAACTCCTCGCCGAGCTTGAGGCCCGGCATCATGATGACGTTGCGTTCGGCGTCTGGCCGGGTGAACCGAACCCGAATCAGATCGCCGTTACCGTCGCCATAGGTGTGGGGTTTTCCCCCGGCGTCGACGACTTCGAGCGAGCCCTTGCGGATCGTCCGCTTGAAAAAGCCGTTGAGCAAACCGTTCATTTCAGCGCCTCCCGCCCTTGAGGTGCCACGCCAATACATCTAATCGCGTCCGCGATTCCGACCCGCGAACGCATCAAAAATAAACCAGGATCGCGGGCCGGCTCAACTCCGGGTACGGTACCCGGCGTTGTATTCGTCGGTCGGGTTACGCCGTCGGCGTGTCCGAATCGTCCTCCGCAGACGTTTCGCCGGCTTCGCCGTCGGCTGCTGCTTCTTCAGCGACTTCGCCTTCGGCGCCGCCGTCTTCGGTGGCATCGCCTTCGGCTGCGGCTTCACCTTCGGCTTCCGCGTCGGCCTCCAGCGCCTCCTCGTCCTCGTAACCGGCGACCGTCAAATCCTCGCCGCGGGCCTGGCGCTCCGCTTCGTCCTCGCTGCGCGCCACGTTGACGGTCACTTCGGACTCGACCTCGGCATGGAGCGCGATCGCGACCGTATGCATGCCGATGGTCTTGATCGGCTGGTTGAGGTTGATCTGGCTGCGCGACACGGTGAAGCCGCCCTCGTCGAGGATTTCGGCAAGGTCGCGGGCGGTCACCGAGCCGTAAAGCTGGCCGGTTTCGCCGGCCTGACGAATGACAATGAAGGACTGGCCGTTCAGCTTCTCCGCGACCGCCTCGGCTTCGTGCTTGCGTTCGAGGTTCCGGGCTTCGAGCTGAGCCCGCTGTTCGTCGAACCGCTTGCGGTTCTCCGAGGTCGACCGCAGCGCCTTGCCCTGGGGCAGCAGGAAGTTGCGGGCGTAGCCGTCGCGGACGCGGACGATATCGCCCATCTGTCCGAGTCTGGCGATCCGTTCCAGTAGAATCACATCCATGAGAGTACTCCTTAGGTCTATTCGTTGGTTGGGTTGGTCGATGGGTCCGGGGCGAACCGGGCCCGAAGTCGCAGAAAGGTCTCCGCCACGCCGATCAGGGCGAGAACGGCGAACAGCAGGGGGAATCCGAACAGGAAGACGAACACATAGACGCCGGCAAGGATCAGGCCGCGCATCGCGTTGCCCCGGGTGGTGGCGTGGATGACCGCGAGGCCGATCAGCGCGAACGCCGCCCCGAGGGCACCGGCGAAGGCCGCTCCGATATAGCCGATGGCGTCAGGCAGAACGCTGACAACCAGCGCACCACCGAAGACGAACGAGGCCTGGACCGGCAGCGCCGCGGTCCACAGAGGATCGCGCGGTCGGGTAAGCCGCCGCGAAGCGTCGGCAATTCGGCTTGCAAGCCACATGTTGAAGACGTGGACGAAGACGAGATAGGCCGGAAGGATGAACGGCAGAGCAACCACGGCGAACTCGGCGAGTTCGGCGAACGGCGCGATATCCTCAGTGGAAATCGTGGTCCCCTCCGGCGCCTGGGCGAGCACCATAGTCAGGACTTCGGTGAACTCCGCCGTAAGGGCGACCGGGTCGTATCCAGCAACCGCTCCGACAACGATGGCCGCGGCGGCGATCGCCAGCGCCCCCTGAAACAGGATTCCGCCGATCGGGAAGAACTCGAGCGCGCTGCCGTCGTCTCCGGCCGGCCGCGAAAGCACGGCAAGGCGACACATCCAAAGGATCGGCACCGAGAAGAGCGCGATGTAAACGAGGGCGCTCTCTATAGACAGCGCGCCGGCGATCGTCAGGCCGGCAACGCCGGTGGCAATCAGTGCGGAAATCAGGTGCCAGCCGAGGCCCGCGATGGCGATCGGCAGACCGGCCAACGCAAACAGCGGGAACGCCAGCGCCGTGCCGCCGATCGGCGACAGAAACAACAACGCTCCGGCAATTCCGGCGGCAACGCCGATTCCGACGATCTGGATCATGTCACCTCGCTGTCCCGCCGAAGCGGTTAGGGGCAGGTCGCGGGTCCGCGCCGTACCCCAGCCGATAGGGAAGGCTACTTGATCACGTAAGGCAGCAGACCAAGAAACCGGGCCCGCTTGATCGCGCGGGCGAGTTCACGCTGCTTGATCGCCGACACCGCGGTGATCCGCGACGGGACGATTTTGCCGCGCTCGGAGATGTAGCGCTGCAGCAGGCGGGTGTCCTTGTAGTCGATCTTCGGTGCGTTGGCGCCGGAGAACGGACAGGTCTTGCGGCGACGGAAGAACGGGCGCCGGGTGGGAAGCTGGTTGATATCGACCATCACTCGGCTCCTTTGCTTTCATCGCTCGCGGCAGCGGCCACTTCAGGTTCCTTCGGTCGATCTTCCCGGGGCCGATCCTCCCGCGGCCGGTCGTCCCGTGGTCGGTCGTCGCGCCGCGGACCGCGGTCGCCGAATCGGCCGCGCCGGTCGTCCCGGCGATCGTCGCGATCGCGCTTCTGCATCATCACCGACGGGCCTTCTTCGAGCTCGTCGACGCGAAGCGTCATCGAGCGCAGGACGTCCTCATGAAGGCGCTGCTGCCGCTCCATTTCGGCGACCGCCGTCGCCGGCGCATCGAGATTGAGCAGCGTGAAATGCGCCTTGCGGTTCTTGCGGATACGGTAGGACAGGGACTTCAGGCCCCAGGTCTCGACCTTGGCGACGGTGCCGCCGCCTTCCTCGATCACCGATTTGAACTGCTCGACAAGCGCTTCGACCTGCTGGCCGGAAACGTCCTGTCGTGCCAGGAACACGTGTTCGTATAAGGGCATAGATGCCTTTCCTCTAGTTGTCCGGCGCCAAGCCTCGCGAAGCCTTTTGAAGTGGAAAGGCCCGCTGATCACTTCGAGAGCGGAGACACGGGAAGGCGGATCGGTTCTTCGATCCTCACGCCGCAAAATGCCACGCGCTTCCGTTCAGCCCCCAGCCGGGGTTCACTAAAACCGAGGGTGTTATAGGTCCGTCGGACGGAAATGCAACCCTGGGCGAAGGCCGCGAGCAACCCTATTCTCCAACGCCGCGGCGGCTTTGGGGCGGGACCTTGACATCAAGGGGGCAAACGGGCTCAAAGGCGCGAATTTTTCGTGGCGGGCATTGAGTGGGGCAATCGCGGCACGCATGACGACAGCGTTCACCTTTCCGGGGCAGGGCAGCCAGACCGTCGGCATGGGCCGAACGCTGGCCGATGCCTACCCGGAGGCCCGCGCTGTGTTCGACGAGGTCGATGAGGCCCTCGGCGAGCGGCTCTCCACCGTCATCTGGGAGGGCCCGGCCGAGACGCTGACGCTGACCCAGAACGCCCAACCGGCGCTGATGGCGGTGAGCCTCGCGGCGATCCGCGTTCTCGCGGCGCAGGGCGTGACGGTCGCCGGTACCGCGTCCTTTGTCGCGGGGCATTCGCTCGGCGAATACTCGGCGCTGGCGGCGGCGGGAAGCCTGACCGTCGCCGACGCGGCGCGGCTGCTCAGGACGCGTGGTCAGGCGATGCAGGAAGCCGTACCGGTCGGTGCCGGCGCCATGGCCGCGCTGATCGGGCTGGAGCTCGGCGCCGTCGAGGAGATTGCCGCCGAAGCGGCCGAGGGCGCCGTCTGCGCGGCCGCCAACGATAACGGTGGCGGTCAGGTGGTGGTGTCCGGTGACAAGGCGGCGGTCGAGCGGGCGGTTGCGATCGCCAAGGACCGGGGCGCCAAGCGCGCCGTCCTGTTGCCGGTGAGCGCACCGTTCCACTGTCCGCTGATGGCACCGGCCGCGAAGGTCATGGAGGAGGCGCTGGCCAAGGTGGATATCGCGGCGCCGGTGGTACCGGTCGTGGCGAACGTGACGGCGCAGCCGACCACCGATCCGGACGCGATCCGCCGCAATCTGGTCGATCAGGTGACCGGGATGGTGCGCTGGCGCGAGTCCGTCGCCTGGATGGCCGATGCCGGCGTGGATTTGTTCGTTGAGATCGGTTCGGGGCGGGTGCTGTCCGGTCTCGCCCGGCGGATCGCTTCAGGGGCGGAGACGATGACCGTCGGCACCGATGAAGACATCAAGGCGGCGGTCGAGAGGCTCGCCGTGAGCGAGGTGAATAGTGTTTGAACTGACCGGCAAGCGGGCGCTGGTGACCGGCGCCACCGGGAGTATCGGTGGCGGCATCGCGCGCGCGCTTCATGCCCAGGGTGCGATTGTCGGCTTGTCCGGGACTCGCCAGAACGTGCTGGAAGACCTCGCGTCCGACCTCGGCGAGCGCTGCCACGTGCTGCCCCGCGACCTGTCGGATGGTGAAGCGGTGGACCAATTGGTGCCTGACACCGAGGCGGCGATCGGCGACCTCGATATTCTGGTCAACAACGCCGGCATGACCCGCGACACGCTGTTCGTCCGGCTGAGCGACGAGGACTGGAGCCGGGTGATCGAAGTCAACCTGACCGCCGCGTTCCGACTGTCGCGCGCCGTGCTGATGGGCATGATGCGCCGACGGCGTGGGCGGATTATCTCGGTGTCTTCGGTGGTCGCCGTGACCGGCAATGCCGGCCAGGGCAACTACGCTGCGTCCAAGGCTGGGCTGATCGGCATGACCAAGGCGCTCGCACAGGAAGTTGCGAGCCGCGGAGTGACGGCCAACTGCATCGCGCCCGGTTTCGTCGGCTCGGCGATGACCGATGCGCTAAACGACAAACAGAAAGAATCGATCCTCGAACGGGTGCCGATGAAGCGGCTCGGAACCATCGAGGAGGTCGCTTCGGCCGCCGTCTACCTGGCGAGCGATGAGGCGGCCTATGTCACGGGACAAACGATCCACGTCAATGGTGGTATGGCTATGATCTAAAAGAAGAAAATCCGATCGATCCGCAAGGATCGACAAGGCGTTCCGAGCCATTCGGGCTGCTGGCCAAGGTCTATAAAGTGTGTTAGGACCGCCGCCATGCCGACGTCCGGGCGGCTCAGTTCCACCCCTGCCGATCGGCAGTTACGGCGACGCTGCACCGTGTCGTTCGGGCGAGAAATCCCCGTTCTCCGTGCGCAGGCCAAGACGGATCGCCAACGGAGGGGAGACTCTTCGGAGTCGATCGTGTTTTGGGCAAATGAGGTTCTGACAACATGAGCGATATCGCAGAACGGGTAAAAAAGATCGTCGTTGAGCACCTTGGCGTTGACGCTGACAAGGTGAACGAAAAGGCGAGCTTCATCGATGATCTCGGCGCCGACAGCCTCGACACCGTCGAGCTGGTCATGGCGTTCGAGGAGGAGTTCGGCGTCGAGATTCCGGACGACGCAGCCGAGACGATTCTCACTGTCGGCGACGCTGTAACCTTCCTGGAAAAGAACGCGTCCTGACCGCTTCGATCGCTGCGTTCAGGTTCCGGTACCGGCATGACAGTTGATTCACCGATGAGGCGCGTGGTCGTCACTGGCCTCGGCATGGTGTCGCCGCTTGGCTGCGGCGTCGACGTGACGTGGCGCCGAATCCTCGCCGGCGAGAGCGGCGGGGTGGTGGTCACCGACTTCGAAGTCGACGATCTCGCCTGCAAGATCGCCTGCCAGGTGCCGCGCGGGTCGAAGTCGGAAGATAAATTCGATCCCGACGACTGGATGGAGCCGAAAGAGGCCCGCAAGGTCGACGACTTCATCATCTATGCGATCGCCGCCGCCGACCAGGCGCTCGACGATGCCGATTGGCACCCGGAAAGCGACGAGGATCAGTGGACCACCGGCGTCCTGATCGGTTCGGGTATCGGCGGCATCGGCGGTATCTACGATGCGTCCATCGTGCTGCGCGATCGCGGACCGCGGCGGATCAGCCCGTTCTTCATTCCCGGTCGTCTCATTAACTTGGCCTCCGGCCAGGTCTCGATCCGGCACAAGCTCAAGGGCCCGAACCACGCGGTGGTGACCGCCTGTTCGACCGGCGCCCACGCGATCGGCGACGCGGCGCGGTTGATCGCCCTTGGCGACGCCGACGTTATGGTCGCCGGCGGGACCGAATCGCCGGTCAATCGGCTGTCGCTCGCCGGCTTCGCCGCCTGCCGGGCACTGTCGACCGGTTTCAACGACCGGCCGAAGGACGCGTCGCGTCCGTTCGATGAGGATCGCGACGGATTCGTCATCGGCGAGGGGGCCGGCGTCGTCGTCCTGGAGGAGCGCGAGCACGCGCTGGCGCGCGGGGCGAAGATCTATGGCGAGGTGGTCGGTTACGGCCTGTCCGGCGACGCTTATCACATCACTTCGCCGTCGGAGGATGGGAACGGGGCCGAGCGGTGCATGCGGGCGGCGATGAAGCGCGCCAACATCACCACCGACGAGATCGACTACATCAACGCCCACGGCACATCGACGCCAGTCGGCGACGATATCGAATTGCGGGCGGTGGAACGGGTTCTCGGCAACGCGGCGGGCAAGGTGTCGATGTCCTCGACGAAATCGGCGATCGGCCACCTGCTCGGTGCCGCCGGGGCGGTCGAGGCGATCTTCTCGCTGTTGGCGATCAACGACAACGTGGCGCCACCCACCATCAATCTGGAAAATCCGTCTGCCGACACGGCCCTCGATCTGGTTCCGAACAAACCGGTCGAGCGTCAGATCGATGTTGCCTTGTCGAATTCGTTCGGCTTCGGCGGTACCAACGCGTCGCTGGTCTTTCGCCGCCACGCCTGACCCGGTCTATCCCGGTCTTGCCACAATGACCTATAAAGTCGGTAGTCGACCAGCGCCGATTGCGGAGGCTCGTACGCCGAGATGAGTGATTACCGGGGAGACCGTTTCGACGACGATGCCGATCCGCTGTCCGAGCGACTTGTCTCGGCGGCGCGATCCGGCCCGCGCAGCCCGGCGGAAGCCCTTCAGCCCGAGCCGGTGCCGCCTCCGCCCAAACGTTCGCGCGCCGTCAGGCATCCGCTGGTGGTTTTCCTCAATTTCGTCCTGACCGTGGTCATCGTCGCGGTTGTCGTGCTCGCCGGAGCAGCCCTGATCGGCCGCTCGCAGTTCAACGAGCCGGGGGCGCTGGCGCAGGAACGCACCATCTCCGTCGACCGCGGGGTCGGCCTTCGCGATATCGCCGACCGGCTTCATGCCGACGGCGCCATATCGAGCAAATGGCTGTTCGTCGCCGGGGTCTGGCTGAGCGGCGAGCAGAACAGCCTCAAGGCGGGAGAGTACCTGATCCCCGCCAACGCCAGCATGGCCAACATCATGAACATCATGGTGGAGGGCAGGAGCAAGTACTACGCGGTCACCATTCCGGAAGGCAGAACCAGTCGGCAGATCGTCGACATCCTCAATGCCGATCCGATCCTCGTCGGCGAGATCACCGAAATCCCGCCTGAAGGCAGCCTGCTCCCGGAGACTTACCAGTTCACCCGTGGCGACACCCGGCAGAACGTCATCGCCCGGATGCAGCGGGAGCGCGATCGTATCCTGACCGACGCCTGGGCGCGCCGTGCCTCCGACGTCCCGTTGTCCAGCGCGGAAGAGCTGGCGATTCTCGCCTCGATCGTCGAGAAGGAGACGGCACTGGCCGACGAGCGCAGCCGGGTCGCGGCGGTGTTCATCAACCGCCTGCGGCTCAACATGCGGCTCCAGTCCGACCCGACGGTGATTTACGGAGTCTTCGGCGGCGAGGGGCATCCGCCCGAGTACCGCCTGACACGCGCCCATCTCGATCAACCGACACCTTACAACACCTATGTCATCGACGGCCTACCACCGGCGCCGATCGCCAATGCCGGCGCGGCGTCCCTGGAGGCGGTGGCCAATCCGTCGCGGACCCGCGACCTGTTTTTCGTGGCCGACGGCACCGGCGGACACGCCTTCGCCGAGACCTACGAGGAACACCTGCGCAATGTCGCCCGCTGGCGGGAAATCGAAGCGGCCCAGCCGGCCGCCGAACCCGCGGCGGCACCGGCTGAGGAGGCGCCGGCGGCCGGGGACGAACCGCTGGCGCTGACGCCGACGGAATAGGAAGCGCCGGAGCCGAGCAGGCGGCTTCGGTTGGGGAAGGACGATGGGGCTGAGCAGCATGACGGGCTTCGCCCGGGTCGATGGCGATGCCGATGGTGTGCGCTGGACCTGGGAGCTGCGTAGCGTCAACGGCAAGGGCCTCGACATCCGGTTCCGGGTGCCGCAGGGCTTCGAGCGGCTCGAGCCGGACGCGCGAGAACGCTGCGCGCGGCGGCTCACGCGCGGCAACGTCCAGGTGGCGCTGTCGATCGACACGCGGGCGGCGGGGCAGCGCCTGACTATCAACCAGCCCGCGCTCGACGCCATTGTCGATGCCATGCAGCAGGTCGCCGACCGGATCGATGCTCAGCCGCCGACCCTCGACGGAATTCTTGCGTTGCGCGGCGTTCTGGAAGTCGCGGACATCACCGCCGATACGGCGGTACGGGACGAACTCGACGACGCGCTCCTCGCCGGGCTCGAAACCGGCGTCGATGCGCTCGCGAGCATGCGCGGTGGTGAAGGTGAGGCGATCGGCACGGTTCTCGCCGCCCGTCTGGACGAGCTGGCGACCTTGACCGAACGCGCGGAAAACTCGCCGGCGCGGGCGCCCGAGACGATCCGGGCCCGACTCGCCGAGCAGATCGCGGCGCTGCTCGATGCGACACCGGCGCTCGACCCCGACCGACTTCACCAGGAGGCGGTGCTGCTCGCCACCAAGGCCGACATCCGCGAGGAGCTGGATCGCCTCCATGCTCATGTCGCCGCGTCGCGTGACCTTCTCGAAGAAGGTGGACCGATCGGCCGGCGGCTGGACTTCCTCGCTCAGGAGTTCAACCGGGAGGTCAATACCTTGTGCGCCAAATCGAACGATCGCGACCTGACGGCGATCGGGCTCGATATGAAGGCGGTGGTGGATCAACTGCGCGAGCAGGTGCAAAACCTGGAATGACTGACGGGAGCGAGACCAGGCGTCGCGGTTTGATGCTGGTGCTGTCGTCGCCGTCGGGCGCCGGCAAGTCGTCCCTGTCGCGGATGCTGCTCGCGCAAGATGACGATCTCACGCTGTCGATTTCGGTAACTACGCGGCCGCGCCGGCCGAGCGAAGTGGACGGCGTGCACTACCACTTCATCGATCGCCCTCGGTTTACCGTCATGCGGTCGGGCGGCGAACTGCTCGAATCGGCGGAGGTGCACGGCAATCTCTACGCGACGCCGCGTGCGTCGGTAGAGCAGGCGCTCGCCGCTGGCCGCGATGTGCTGTTCGACATTGACTGGCAGGGAACCCAGCAATTGAAGGCGGCGATGCCGGACGATCTCGTCGCCGTTTTCGTCCTGCCGCCATCCATGAGGGAACTGCGCGCCCGGCTGGAACGGCGAGCGGAGGACAGTTCCGAGGTGATCGAACAACGCCTGGCCAACGCGCGGTCGGAAATGGAGCACTGGCGCGAATACGACTATGTGATCGTCAACCACGATCTCCAGACGTCGAACGAGACGGTGCAACGCATCCTCGCCGCCGAGCGACAGGTGCGCGCCGATCCGTCGGCGCTGCTCGCTGAGGAAGCGGCACGCTATAGCCGTGACCGTCAGCCGGATCTGCCCGACTTCGTCCGCGGGCTCCTCAGTGAACCGGAGACGGCACCGAGCGGTTCGTGACCGCGTTGGCCAGCGCGACGAAGCCGGCGATGTCGATGTCTTCGGCCCGGTCGGTCGGATCGAGCCCCGCGGTCTCAAGAAGCGCGTTCGGATCGACGCCGAGGGAACGCAGGCTTTGCCGCAGCATCTTGCGCCGCTGACCGAAGGCCGCCGCCGTGACGCGCTCAAGCGCGGCAGGATCGCATGGCAGCGGTCTCGGCTTCGGGACGATCTGCACCAGCGTCGACGTCACTTTGGGTGGCGGCGTGAACGCCTTCGGGGAGATATCGAACAAGGTGCTTGCGTCGCTCCGCCAGCCGGCGAGAACACCGAGGCGGCCGTAGGCTTTGGTGCCCGGTGTTGCGGTGATGCGCGCCGCGACCTCCTTCTGGAACATCAGGGTGAGCGACAGGTAGGGCGGCGGCCATGGCTCGATGCGCAGCCATTTCACCAGAAGCGGCGTGGCGATGTTGTAGGGTAAATTGCTGACGATCCGCGAAGGGCCGTCGACGAGACCGGTGTAGTCGATGTCGAGCGCGTCGCCCGAGATGACCTCGAGGCGTCCGGAATAGTGGGCGCCGATCTCCTCCAAAGCTGGCAGGCATCGGCGGTCGCGTTCGATCACGACGACTTTCGGCACCCCGGCCGCCAGCAAGGCCCGCGTCAGTCCGCCGGGGCCGGGGCCGACTTCGATCACCGCCGTTGCCGATAGATCGCCGGCGGCGCGGGCGATGCGGGCAGTCAGGTTCAAGTCGAGTAGGAAATTCTGGCCGAGGCGTTTGTCGGCGGACAGGCCAAGCCGCGCGATGACCTCCCGCAGCGGCGGCAGGTCATCCATTGGAGGTGGCGCTTTGGTTGCTGCAAAGCTCGGCGGCCAATCGTAGTGCGGCGGCGAGGCTGGACGGATCGGCCTTGCCGGTGCCGGCGATGTCGAACGCGGTGCCATGATCCGGCGACGTACGGATGAAGGCCAGGCCGAGGGTGACGTTGACGGTGTCGGCGAACGACAGGGTCTTCGCCGGGATCAACGCCTGGTCGTGGTACATGCAGATCGCTGCGTCATAACGTGCGCGCGCCGCCTCGTGGAACAACGCATCGGCCGAGTGGGGGCCGGTGGCGGCGATCCCTTCGGCGCGGAGTGCGTCGACCGCCGGGCCAATCGTCTCCCGTTCTTCGACGCCCAGCGTTCCCGCTTCGCCGGCATGGGGGTTGAGGCCGGTGATCGCCAGTCGCGGGGCGGCGATGGCGAAGCGCTCGCGCAAGTCCCGAACCACGATCCGCCCGGTCTCGACGATGAGGTCCTGGTTCAACGCGGCGGCAACGTCGCGCAGTGGAATGTGAATCGTCACCGGGACGGCGCGCAGGTCCGGTCCGACGAGCATCATCACCGGCCGGCCGGGTTGCCCGGTCCATGCCGCCGACAGCGTGCCGAGAAACTCGGTATGGCCGGGATGCTGGAAGCCGGCGGCGTAGAGGGCGCGTTTGCTGATCGGATTGGTGACGATCGCACCGGCTACACCGGAGCGGATGTCACCGACGGCCTTGGCAATGGCTTCGATCACCGCCGCCGCGTTTTCGGGATTAGGGCTGCCGGCTTCGCCATCGACGGTGGCGTCCAAGCCGACGACGGGAAGGGCGCGCGCGAAGCAATCGGCTGCATCGGACGGGTCGACCTGCTCGATCGGGCAGTCGACTCCAAGCGTCTTCGCTCTCTCGGCGAGGAAACCTGGGTCCGCGTAGCAGTAGAAGGCGGGGAGGCGGCGCGTCCGGCGATCGCGCCAAGCCAGTATCGTGATGTCCGGGCCGATCCCGCCCGGCTCTCCCATGGTGAGGGCGAGTGGCAGCGGGTCCGGCAAGTGCCGCGCCCTCGTGTCGGCTATCGGTACTCGATGACCGCCTTTTCGCGCAGCTCGGCCAGATACTCCTTGCCAAGGTTCTGATTCTTTTCCTGGATCAGCTTGTTCTCGGCCTGGACGCGCGCCGCGGCGTTGGTCTCCAGATCACGAGTCGCGCAGACGGCGATCAGGTCGTAGCCGCCATCGCTCTTCATCGGGCGAGTGGTTCGGCCGACCGGTGTGCCCCTAATGTCATCGCCATCGGGGCCGTCGAGTTGTTCGGTAGTGCGGCGGCCGAGGCTCTTGACGACAACGCCCTTCAACTGCTTCGCCAGTTCGACGCTACCTTCACAACCGGGGAACCGAGACCGGAAGGCTTCGGCCTCGCGGCGTCTCTGAGAATCGACCGCGCTGGACGCGCCGTTCGGTACGACGAAGATGATCTGCTGCAGCGTATACTCGGTCGTCTTCGCGGTGCCGCCCTCGTTGTCGGCGAACAGGGCGGCGGTAACATCGGATCCACTGACCGAAGCGCCCTCGAAGCGCATGCGCGCATCGACCAGGCGCTGCCAGGTTATCTGTGCCTTGATCCGCCGGCGGAGCGTCTTGATGTCGACCCCTTCGCTGGAAAGAGCTTTGGCTAGCGCGTCCGGGGTCATCTTCACCCGCTGGGCGATGCTGGCGATGGCGACGTCCACCCGGCTCTCGGGGATACTGATCCCGCGCTTGGCGGCCTCGATAAACTGGAGGGTCTCGTCGATGAGCTCCTGGATGGCCGCCTTCTCCCCGCCGCTGACGCCGGTGAGGCGGAACAATCCTGTCCTCTGCCTGATGTCGTAGGAGGTGATCGGCTGATCGTCGACCTTGATCCGGATGGTGCTTGCGGCCGTCGCCGGAGCGATGGCGAACGTCGTCGCAAAGGCGACAACGGCGCTAGCGATGAGAGTGCGAAAGATAGCGTTCATGGGTCTTGTCCCGGTATGGCGCCCCGGTGGTTATCAGAAGCCGATGGCCGGGCCGGTGTCCGGCGAGGCCAGTAGCGACACGGTCGAACCTAGCAGAAAATCCGGCGAAACCGTGAACGGCGACACCTTAGTTGATCGACGTGTTCACGTGACCTTCGGCCAGCGTTCGCAACAGGACGCGGACCATCAGGCTGCGGTCCGGTATGTCGACGCCCCGCTTTTCGTTGTAGGCAATCGAGAGCGAGACACAGCTATCATCGTAGGCGACGCCAAGGCTATTCTTGCGAAGATGACTGTTGGTCAGGTCATAGACCGCCGAACCGAAGACACGCCAACGGTCGGCGATCCGCACCGACGACCGCCCTGAGATCATCGACGCCGGCTCACGGATACCGATCGACGGTTGCTCGCGTACATAGATATACGACGCCGAGGCGGTCAACGTGCCAGCGGACGTTGACGCTTCGATCTCGCCGCGTTCGACGGTGAGGTCCTTCTCGTCGAATCGCCCACGTGTTGTCAGTCGGGTGCCGCGACCGGTATCCAGCGAGACGCGACCCACAAAGTCGGACGCTTTGGTCTCAAGCCCGGAGAAGGCACCGACGTCCGAGATGTCGTCCGAGGCAAACGAGTTCTTGCCGGCGAGGAGTCGCGACTGGCCGAACAAGCCATCCAATGACATGCCGTTCTGGAAGCTGGCTGCATATCGGAGCGCGTAGTTGACCCGTGTGCCGCCTTCGACCCGGTCATATCCGGAGAACTTGTCGACCCGCAACAGCGTCGTGTCATCGAACACAAGGCTCTGGGCGTCGTCGTTTTCCAGCCGGCCGGCGAGCGGCTCGTTCGGTCGGGCGATCACCTGGGCAACCGGCTCGAACACGTGGGTGGCGCCGGGCAGGGACGCCATGATCGGCAGGCTCCATTCGAATCCGGCGGTCGGCATGAAGCGCGTTGGGGTCGAATCGGACGTCAACTCGTCCGGAATGTCCCCCTCGGGGTTAATCGAAAAGATGTCGCCGCGGACGGAAGCAAAAGCAGTGATCACCTGACCGCCCGGTCCGATCATCTTCTTCTGCCAGTCGATTTCCTTCGTGACCCGCGTGTAGTCGCCGGCGAGCCCGCGATAGTAGGTCTCGCCGTCGAACATGAAAGGATCGGCCTTGTCGCGCGATAGAGACGTCAGGTTGGACCGCAGCGTCACCTCGCCGCCCAGAACGGGATTGTCGAGAACCCGCTGGTAGTCGGCGACGGGGGTCACGACGGCCTGCCGGCCCTGCTCGAACTTGGGCGCGCGCTTGTCGGCCAGCACCTGAAAATACTCAGCGCGTGTGTCGAAGTAGTTGCGATCCCTGAGGCCGGTCAGATGCACCTCGGACGTCGTGATCGAGTTGTCTTCATTGATCACGTTGTAGTCGCGGGTAAACGTCCTGTCGGTGCTGGTCGTCCCGTCCCAGCCGAAGGTCCAGTGCCGATTGATCGCGAATTGCCCGGTCGTGCGAATCGCGCCGCGGAAATCGCGTTGGGAGTACGTCCCGCCGCCGTTGTCGGTCAGAAAGGCCTTCGGCCTGTCCTGATCGATACCGGCCATCCGCAAGGTGTACTGGCCGCTGGCAAGGCGCTGGCGCCACTCCAACTCGCCCATGAAGCCCTGCTTGTCATAGTAGGTCGGGGTCAGAGTCACGTCATAGCTGGGGGCAAGCGCGATGAAGTAGGGGGTCGAAACCGACCAGCCGAGGATATCGGAGCTGCCAAAGGTCGGCGCGAGAAAACCGGTCTTCCGCTTCACCGACGGATCGGCGGTGGTGAAATAGGGGACCCAAGCCATCGGCATCCCGAAGAACTCGAAGGATGCGTTGTGGAAGTGGATCACCTTCTCTTCGTGGTCGACGATGATCTTCGCGGACTTGACCTGCCAGAGCGGCGGCTTCTCCGGCCGGTCTTCGCATGGCTCGCAGGCGGTGTAGACGCCGTTGACGAAGACGGTCTTCTCCCCGCCGACGCGCTCGGCGCGCTGTGCGGCGAAGTATGTCTGCTCCGGCCCATCGACCCGGAGGGAATTGATGAAGCCGTCCTTGAAATCGTTGGTGATGTCGATCTCGTCGGCGTAGACGACGAGGCCGCTAGGATCGGTGAGTTTCACACCGCCGGTGGCGATCAGCTTCGCGTTGACTTCGATGTAGGTGACGCGTTCAGCTTCGAGCGTGTAGCCGATGTAGTAGATCTTGACGTTGCCGACAGCGGAAACGGTGTCGTTGTCGTAGTCGTAGACGAGCTCGTCCGACTCCACCAGCATCTGCGCCTTACGGTCAGTCCGAACCTCGTAATTGAGGCCGAGATCCTGAGCGCGGGCGCCTGTCGTCGTGGGCAGCGGGGCCAGCATCAGACCCGCCACTGCAACGCACGCTACAAGGCCAAGAACTCCCCGGCGTTTCTCGGCCTTTACTGGGATGATCGCCCCGCCGGTCATCCGTCCTCCAAGTGCAGGAGCACAGTGGCTCCCATGAGAATCGTGACGATCGCCGGCAACCACGCAGCAAGCGGCGGTGGCACGATCCCGCCGCTTCCCAAATCCCAAGCGATCTTGGACACAACATAAAGCATGAAGCCTACGCCGACACCAGCCAAAATCATGCTGCCCAACTCGTTGGAACGGGAGAATCGCAGGGATACGATGGCAGCGATCAGCACCATTGCCAACAGCACAACCGGACGCGATAGCAGCGTGTTGTAGCGTAACTCATAACGTGCCGACGGAAGGCCGGCCCGCTGGGCGGACTCAATCAGTAGCGGAAGCTCCCAAAACGAGGTTGATTCAAGGTTATCAAAGGCTTCGCGGACCTGCCCCCGTGTAAGGTTGGTCGGCAGGGCATAGGAGTCGAGCCGTTTCGGTCTGCGGTCCGAACTCGTAAGGGTTGCGTCCCGGATGTCCCAGACACCTGGCGTGTAGTGTGCCTCTTTTGCATCGATCCGTTCACTAAATATCCCGCCGTCCCCGAACACGAAGACGGTGACTCCGGCAAGGCTCAATCCGCCGTTGAAAGTCTGAACCGCGCCGATGATCGATTCGCGTCCCTCGGCCGCCTGCCGAAGCCATACCGGCCCGCCTTTGTCAGAGGCGCTCGGCGTCGGGGACAAGACCTCGGCCGCGATCTCGTCCGACCACTTTCTCAGGGAGGTCGACAGCGGGTTGTAGAGCGTCGTCGCGAGCACCCCGAAGACGAGGCCGACGATGCAGGCGGGCAGGAGAAACTGCCAGGCCGAGACCCCCGCGGCGCGGGCGATGACGACCTCGAGCCGGCGATTTGCCAGCACGAAGGCAGCGATCGATCCGAACAATATGATGAAGGGCAGGACCTCCTCGGCGATGCTCGGCACGCGAAACAGGGTGAGGACAAAGACCTGCATCGGGTCGAACTCCTCCGATCCGAGAGATCGGGTGAAGAATTCGAGGTAGGTTATTGCGAATATGAGGAAAAAGAAAAAGACGAAAATCCCGATCACGAGGACCGCGAATTGCCGGGCGAAGTAGAGCGCGAGGGTGATTCCGATCATGCCTCAGCCCTGGCGACTTGGATTGGCGACCGGCGTCGTCGGGATACGCAAAAGCCGCTTGATGCGGGTCGTCCAACGATCGGCGGCCATGAGAAGCCACTCGGGAGGCCGGGGCTGAATACCGCCAAGAATGAGAGCGGCACTCAATCCGGCGGCCGAAAATGGCAGGACAAACAACGCGACGGCTGCGGCGTTGCTTACGCCGGAGCTCATCGCCAGCAGGAAGCTCGCCGACGCGACGACAAGGGCTGAGGCAGCCGCCATCGCAATCGTCGTCGACCGGCTTTGCCGGGTGGTTTCGGCCTGACTGAGAAACACCAGCGGCAATAGGGCGAAAACCAGTCCGTTCAGCGGCGTAGCGAACCGACTGAACAGCTCCTGACGGTAGCGTTCGGGCCGTTTCTGATAAGCGCCGTCGTCCAGATCAGGGAAAAGAAGATAGCTTGTGGTCCGCTCGCGGGGCCGATAGTTCGGCGTGCCGGACTGGGTCGAGAACGTGGACAGGTCGAACGCATAGGACGAGAACTGGATGATCGAGATCGCCTCATCCTTCTCGTTCCGCCGCTGGATCGTACCGTCGCTCATCACCAGGAAGGTGCCGAGCTGACCGTCGAGCACCGCGCCGCGTTCCGCCAGATAGGCGACGGTTTCGTTGGATTCCCGACTGTCCGACAGGAAGATACCGCGCAAGGTTCCGTCCGGCGCCCGCTGCCGCAACTGGAAGGTCAGGCCGTCGGATAGCTCGATGAATTCGCCCTCCTTGACGATCGAAGTCAGGACATTGCCATTGATGTCGGTCGCCAGGTCCCGCCACAGCCGGAACGACAGCGGCGAGATGTAGAGCGTCATCGACGCCATGAAGACAGTCACGATGATGCCCATCAACAGGACCGGCTTCAGCAGCGACCACTGGCGGGTGCCCGTGGCGTTGATGACGGCCAGTTCCGATCCGTCGTTCAAGGTGTTGAAGGTGTAGATGACGGCCAGCATCATGGCGACCGGCGCGACCACCGTGGCTAGCGGCGGCAGGAGGAGCACCGTCAGCTGGAAGAAAGTGACGATCGTCTGGCCCTGAGCGGACACCAGATCGAACTGACGCAGGGCCTGCGTGAGCCACACGGTCGCGGTCAGGGCGACGAGGCTCAGGAGGAACGTCCGAACCAGTTTGTTGAAGATGTAGCGCTCGATGAGCTTCATAAAACGCGGTCCACGCTGGCGATCGGTGCCCGCCAAGTGTCGATTATCGGCTCAGAGCGGATTCGTGCAACCGGTTCGAACATGGCTTCAGGTCTCTCAAGGCTGCGAAAGTCGGCGATAAACCTTGCCATCTGGTAGCGGCTCGTCAAAAACTGCGCTCATGAACGGGCGAACGCCTCGCCCGCCAGCCGGTGAGGCCTTCGATGTCCGTTGCTCTTGAACTCTCATTCGCCAAATCCGGTGACAAGAAGGCGAAAACGATTGTCGTGTTTGCCGCACCCGATCTCAGCCTTGGTCCGCAGGCGCGGGCGTTGGAGGTCGGCGACCTGATCAAGCGGGCGGCGCCGACGGCCGGGTTCGCCGGCAAACCAATGACTGTGCTCGATCTGCTGGCGCCGGCGGACACCGACCTCGATCGATTGGTCGTTGTCGGAACCGGCAAGCCGGCGGACCTCACAGAATATGACTGGCTCCGCCTCGGCGGTGTGGTCGCTGGCGCCATCCTCAAGTCCGGCGCGGTCACGGTTCTGGCGGAGCGGCCGGACGGGCGCAAATTGTCGCCGAAGCATCTTGCCGACCTGGCGCTCGGCATGAAGCTGAGGGCTTATCGCTACGACAGGTTCAAGACCGCCGCGAATGGCGACGGTAACAATGGCGAGCAGGGTGGCACCGTCCGTGTGACGATGGCGACGCCCGCCGTACCAGCGGCGCGCAAGGCCTGGGCGGCTGCGGAAGCCGTTGGCGAGGGGGTGATCACGGCGCGCGACCTGGTCAACGATCCGCCCAACATCCTCGGGCCCGTGGAGTTCGCTGAGCGGGCGGCGGCCCTCAAGAAGCTGGGTGTCACTGTTGAGATCCTGACCGAGAAGGACATCAAGAAACAGGAGATGGGAGCGCTGCTCGCCGTTGCTGAAGGGTCGGTCCGCCCGCCGCGGGTGGCGGTCATGCGCTGGACCGGGGGCAAGGGCAAGGAGCCGCCGGTGACCTTCCTTGGCAAGGGGGTCGTCTTCGATACCGGCGGGATATCGATCAAGCCCGGTGCCGGCATGGAGGACATGAAGGGTGATATGGGCGGCGCCGCAGCGGTCGTCGGGCTGATGCGGGCGTTGGCGGGCCGCAAGGCCAAAGTCCACGCCGTCGGCATCATCGGCCTGGTCGAGAACATGCCAGACGGCGCGGCGCTCAGGCCGGGCGATATCATCACCGCGAAGGCCGGTAAGACCATTGAGGTGATCAATACCGACGCCGAGGGCCGGCTGGTGCTCTGCGACCTGATCACCTATGCGCAGGAACGGTTCAAACCGAAACTCATCGTCGATCTGGCGACGCTGACCGGCGCGATCCTGATCGCGCTTGGCCATCACAACGCCGGCCTCTACGCCAATGACGAAATGCTGGCCAATGCCCTGGCGGCGGCCGGCAAGGTGACCGGCGAGCCGGTATGGCGGATGCCGCTCGACGCGGACTACGATAAGATGATCGAGTCCAAGTTCGCCGACATGAAGAACGTCGGCGGCCGGTTGGCCGGTTCGATCACCGCCGCGCAGTTCCTGCAGCGCTTCGTCACCGATACGCCATGGGCGCATCTGGACGTGGCCGGCACGGCTATGAACTCGCGCCAGACCGAGATCAACAGGTCGTGGGCGTCAGGCTGGGGCGTGCGTTTGCTCGACCGGATGGTCGCCGACAAATACGAGCGCTAGCGGCGGCGCGCCATGCCCGAGGTTCTGTTCTACCACCTCGATCGCCATCCGCTGGAGCGGGTGCTGCCGGGGCTGCTCGAGAAGTGTCTCGAGCGGGGCTGGCGGACCGTGGTTCAGTTCGGATCCGAGGATCGCTGCGAGGCCATGGACGCGCACCTGTGGACCTATCGCGATGACGGCTTTCTGCCCCACGGGACGACCAAGGACGGCCACGCCGACGAGCAGCCGGTGTGGCTGACCACCGGCGACGACAATCCAAACGGCGCGACCGTCCGTTTCGTCGCCGACGGTGCACCGCTCCCGAACCCGGCCGGCTATGAGCGCGTCGTGGTTTTGTTCGACGGTAATGACAACGACGCGGTCGATCAGGCGCGGGCCGCCTGGAAGGATGTCAAGGCGGGCGGCCACGAAACCACCTACTGGCAACAGTCGGAGCGCGGTCGCTGGGAGCAGAAGGGATGAGCGATGGGGATCGTCGACGGGCCCCGGAATTCACCCGCCGGCGCGAGGCGATCCTGAACCGCGTCGGTGATCTCGGCCGGAACGCCGACGACCTTTCCTGGTTCGACGCGGTCTATGGCGGCGCGGACGGCGATCCGGCGCAGGTGCCGTGGGCCGACCTCGGCCCGAAGGAAGGGCTGCCGGAATGGCTGGCGCAAAATCCCGGCGACGGCCGCTCCGCACTGGATGTCGGATGCGGCCTTGGCGACAACGCCGAGGCGCTCGCTGCAGCAGGATACGCGACCACCGGCTTCGACTTGTCCGAGACGGCGATCGGGTGGGCCAAGCAGCGTTTCCCCGACAGTCCGGTCGAGTACGTGACCGCCGACTTGTTTCAGTTGCCGGAGGCCTGGCGCGGCGGGTTCGATCTGGTGTTCGAGTGCTTCACGATCCAGGCACTGGAGGGAGCGCCGCGCGAGCAGGCTTTTGCGACGATCGCCGATCTGGTGGCGCCTGGCGGGCGGCTCCTGGCGATCACCATCACCCGCGACGAGGACGTGTGGCCGGACGGCCCGCCCTGGCCGCTGGCGTCATCCGAGATTGCCCGCTTTGACGACCTCGGCCTCCAGCGCGAGGACGAGACCGCCTATGACGTCGTGCGCCATCACGGTCGCCGGGTCCCGCACATGCGGCTGACCTATCGGAAGCCGGCGTAGAGCGACGATTTTCGCCAATGAAGCCGAATGAACGGTGTCATCCGCCGTCTGCGGCGGCGGCCTCGTAGCGGGCTGTGAGCACGAGCCATTGCTCCTCGACTTCGGCCAGTGATTTCATCGCGTCCGAACGGGCGCGGGCATGATCGGTCGCCCTGGCCGGATCGGCTGCGTAGAGGGCACTGTCGCCGAGGCGGGTGTCGAGCTGCTCGATCCGCTTGTGTAGCTCGCCGATCCGGGATTCGGCTTCCTTGATCTGCTTGCGGAGCGGGGCGATCTGCTCGCGCTTCTCGGCGTCGGCGCGACGCCGGTTCTGCGCCGCGGTTTTGGGATTGTCGGCCTTCGCCGGCGCCTTACGGCGTCGCGGACCCTCGACGACCAGCCGGCGATAGTCGGTCATATCGCCATCGAATGGCGCAACCCCGCCGTCGGCGACCAGCCAGAGGCGATCGGCGCTGGCTTCGATCAAGTGCTGGTCATGGGTGATGAGGATGACCGCGCCGGAGTAGTCGGCCAGCGCCCGTACCAGGGCCTCCCGGCTTTCGATGTCGAGGTGGTTGGTCGGCTCGTCGAGGATCAGCAGATGCGCACCGGAGAAGGTGGCGATGCCCAACAGCAGCCGCGCCTTCTCGCCGCCTGAGAGATCCCCGGCGGGCGTATTCATCTTGGCGGTGACGAAGCCCATGGCGCCGACACGGGCGCGGACCTGCGCCTCGGTCGCATCCTCCATCAGCTCCCGGACGTGATCGTAGGCGCTGAGCTTGGGGTTGAGTTCGTCGAGCTGATGCTGGGCGAAGTAGGCGACCTCGAGCCGATGGGATCGTTTCATCCGGCCGTCCTGCGGCTCCAGCCGCCCGGCGATCAGCTTGGCGAAGGTCGACTTGCCGTTGCCGTTGGCGCCGAGCAGGGCGATGCGATCGTCATCGTCGATACGGAGATCGAGGTCGCTGAGCACCGGTGTGTCCGGCTCGTATTCGACCGACACGTCTTCCATGGCGATGATCGGCGGCGACAGCCGTTTGGCGGGTTCGGGGAACGAAAACGGCAACAGGGTCGAGTCCGCCAGCGCGACGATCGGCTCGAGGCGAGCCAGCGCCTTGAGCCGCGATTGGGCCTGGCGAGCCTTGGAGGCCTTGTAGCGGAAGCGCTCGACAAAGGCTTCCATGTGCCGGCGCTGATCCTCCTGCTTCTTGCGCATCTTGAGCTGGAGTGCCTGCCGCTCGCGCCGCTGCCGGTCGAACTGGTCGTAGCCGCCGCGATAGTAGGTGAGCTTGCCGGCGTCGAGATGAACGATGCCGTCGACGGCGCGATTGAGCAGGTCGCGATCGTGGCTGATGAGGAGCACGCTGCGCGGATAACGGGCGAGGTAGCTCTCCAGCCACATGGCACCTTCGAGATCGAGATAGTTGGTCGGCTCGTCGAGGAGCAGGAGGTCCGGCTCGGCGAACAGAACCGCGGCCAGCGCGACACGCATGCGCCAGCCGCCCGACAACGCCGAGCACGGGCCGGCCTGCGCCGCCTCGCTGAAACCGAGACCGGCGAGGATGGTGGCAGCGCGGGCTTCGGCCGAATAGGCTTCGATGTCCGCAAGCCGCACTTGAATCTCGGCGATGCGATGAGGATCGGTAGCCGTCTCGGCCTCGTCGAGCAGGCGGGTGCGCTCGACATCGGCGGCGAGCACGACATCGAGGAGGCTGTCCTCGCCGGCCGGCGCTTCCTGGGCGACCTGGCCGATGCGCGCGCGCTTCGGTACGACAATCGCCCCCGTCTCCGGCGTGATCTCGCCGGTGATCAGCCGGAAGAGCGTGGTCTTGCCGGTTCCGTTCTGGCCGACCAGCCCGGTCTTTGCCCCGTCGGCCAGGGCGACGGTGGCGCGATCGATCAGAAGCCGGTGGCCGATACGGTAGGTGATGTCGTTGATGTGCAACATGGCGGTGGCTATGTGCCGCCTCGCGGTTGCGAGGGCAAGGCCTTCCATTGAAATCCGTGTCCGCGCCGGTTACATCGGGTCTGTTCCGATACGGCAATGCAGCGAGGTTTCATGTCCGAGATTGTGTGCCACCCGGCTGGTGAAACCGGAGCCGTGGCGAGCGCCTGACCGGCGCGTGACTCTTCCCTAGCCGGAGCTTCGGCTGCGGCGATTCCGATTTCGACCAGCGCATTTGTGCCGTTCGTCGCGTCGCTGACGGGGCGGGCCCTGATGACACATGCGCGGCCTTCAGCGCCGCGGCGAAGTGGTCGAGATCAATGACATCACCCCAGGACCTGACCGGCTTCGGCTGGTCGAATGCTTTTCAATCGCAGCTTTCCCTCGAGGACATGGAGGCAAGCGAACCCGCCCGCGTGGTCGCCGTTCATCGCAACGGTTTGGACGTGAGCGGCCCAGGCTTTTCCGAACGGGTCGGCTTCCCGCCGACGGATGCGCAAGATGAGGAGTCCTGGCCGACGGTCGGCGACTGGCTGCTCGTCGCCAAGGCCGACCATCGGCCGCTGCGTCTGCTGGAGCGCAAGACTCTGTTCAAGCGCCGCGCTGCCGGCACCGGCCGCCGCATCCAGCTCATCGCCGCTAATGTCGATACGCTGCTGATCGTCTCGTCCTGCAATCAGGACTTCAACCCCCGCCGGCTGGAGCGGTACCTGATACTCGCACGTGACGCCGGCGTCATGCCGGTGATCGTGCTGACCAAGGTCGATCTGGTCGATGATCCGACGCCGTACCGGGTCGCCGCCGAACGGCTGATGTCCGGACTTCTGGTCGAGTGCGTCGACGCCCGCAGCGACGCCGGGGTCGCGCCGTTGCAATCATGGTGCGGGCCGGGCCAGACGGTGGCACTGGTCGGCTCGTCCGGCGTCGGCAAGTCGACTCTGGTCAACACGCTCGCCGGAAACACGGAACAGGCGACGCAGCCGGTGCGGGCCGACGACGATCACGGCCGGCATACGACCACCGGTCGGTCGCTGCACCGTCTCGCCGACGGCGGATGGCTGATCGACACCCCCGGCATGCGCGAACTGCAGCTGGTAGACTCCGAAGCCGGCGTCGAGGCGCTGTTCGACGATATCGTCGCGCTGGCGGCCCAATGCCGGTTTGGGGACTGCGCCCACGACACGGAGCCCGGATGCGCGGTACAGGCCGCGCTCGCTGACGGCACGCTCGCGCCGGAACGGTTCAGGCGCTACCGCAAGCTCCAGGCGGAGGAAGCCCACAATTCAGCGTCGATCGCCGAGCGGCGGGCGCGCGAGAAGGGCTTCGGCCGGATGGTCAAGGCGATCATGCGCGACAGCCGGAAGCGGTGAGGACGGGGCGTCCGGTGAGTCATGGTTTTGGATTCCCGCCTCCGCGGGAATGAGCGTAAATGGGGACGACGGCGAGCGGGCAGAGGCAGGCGGGGGGCTGGGGCCCAGGACGAAGCACCGAGAACATCTGCCGCGTTTGGTGTCGGCCTGTCCACCACCGCTCGTTCCCGCGAAGGCGGGGACCCAGAAGCTCAAACCTCTTCCGGTGGGTCTTCGGAAATCGAACCGGCTCTCTCCCGGAAAGGTCGAATGCCGTTTCACCGCCGCCCTTTGACATCGGCCCGCCCCGTGCGGTTAGTTGGCCCAACTCGGGTGCAACGCCCTCGAACGGACGCGATCCCGACAAGGGACATGACACATGCGCGCACTGCTCGCCACCGCCGGACTGGCCCTGGTTGTCGCCGCCCCGGCGTTTGCCGAAACGCCCGAGGAAGCGGTCGCCTACGCGTTTCTCGGGCTCGCCGACGGCGCGACGCTCGAGCGTAGCGGAACGACGATAGAGTGGACCGAAACGGCGGCCTCGCCGGCGACCTTCGACGGGGTCGCGATCATCGGCGGCCATCGCTCCAACATCCGCTTCATCATTACGGCGACCGAGGACTGTCGCTACGAGATCACCCTCCAGGGACCGGCGAACCTGGTCCCCGGCGGCAGCCGGCTGTTCGGTCGGGTGTCGCTCCGGGAAATCCGCGACGTGAGGATCAGTGAGACCGGGTACAAGTCACAGATAGAGGGCACCGGGTTCTGCCAGACCGGGCAACACAATCCCAGCTGTATGGTGGCGCGCGACCCGGATCTGTTCGGTACCGTCGACCTTGACCGGCACCGCAAGATGGTGGCGTTCCTTCAGGACGAAGTCTGCGTGGCGACAACCCAATAGGCGAGTGATGACCGACTGGAAGCACGATGGCGTCAAGGTGATCCCGGGGGACAGCCTCGACCCCAACACGGCGCAGACGCCGGGGATGGAGCGGGCCGCCGCGATCAATTTCGCTCGCGCCGGCGCCCAGAAGATCTGGGCGGGCACGGTGGTGATCCGGCCGAACGCCAAGACCGGCGCCCATCATCACGGTGAACTGGAAAGCGTGATCTACGTGATCAAGGGCCAGGCGCGGATGCGCTGGGGCGAGCATCTGGAATATGTGGCTGAAGCCGGTCCGGGCGACTTCATCTTCGTGCCGCCCTACGTGCCGCATCAGGAGATCAACGCCTCGACCGACGAACCGCTCGAATGCGTGCTGGTGCGCAGCGACAACGAAGCGGTCGTCGTCAATCTCGACATCGAGCCGGTGGAGAAGCCCGAGGAAGTCCTGTGGGTCGATCCCATCCACCGCGACCCAAGCGGATAGCGCCAATCCCATAAACCGCGTAAAAGCCGGGTCGTTGGCCCCGTCGCGCTAGCCGAGGCCGCATCAGTTTGGGCTCTCGCCATGCTCGCTCTCATCCGCAGCGAAGCTGCCTTCATCGTCGCCGCCGCAACGACGCTCGTCATGTATACGGTCGGCGAGGGCTGGTTCTATGATCTGTCCGACCCGCTGATCTTCACCGGCCTGTTCATCTGGATCTTCGGCGCGATGATCTGGTCGGCCTTCGCGGCGGTCGGCCACGCCGACGAACTGGCGGAGATTCTCGGCGAACCGTACGGCACGCTGATCCTGACGATCTCGGTGATCAGCATCGAGGTCGCGGTGATTTCGGCGGTGATGCTGACGGGGCAGGCGTCGCCGGAGCTCGCGCGCGACACCATGCTCGCGGTGCTGATGATCGTGCTGAACGGCATGGTCGGACTGAGCCTGCTGATCGGCGGGGCCCGCTACGGCGAGCAGGAATACAACCTTCAGGGGGCGCGAGCGTTCCTCGCCGTTCTGGTGACCCTGGCGACGATCACCCTGATCCTGCCGCGGTTCACCACCTCGACGGCCGATCCGAGCCTCGACACGATGCAGTCGATCCTGTTCAGCATCGCCACAGTGGCGCTTTACGGCACGTTCCTGGCGATCCAGACCGTTCGCCACCGGGGCTACTTCGTCGACCCGGCACCCTCGGTCGGCGCTGCGGTGGTTCCCGCGGAGGCGGTGCACCATCATACGCCGAGCGGACGCGGGGCAGCCTTCCACGCCGTCTTCCTGGTGCTGACGCTGGTCCCGATCGTGCTCCTGTCCAAGAAACTCGCGACCCTGATCGACGCGGGTATCGTCGCGCTCGCGGCGCCGGTGGCGCTCGGTGGTGTCCTGATTGCTCTGCTGGTGCTTGCGCCGGAAGGACTGGCCGCCTTCAGGGCGGCGAACGCCAATTCGCTCCAACGCGCCGTCAACATCTGCCTCGGCTCGGCGCTGGCGACCATCAGCCTGACGGTTCCCGCCGTGATCGTTATCGGTCTGGTCACCGACACCCATGTGATCCTCGGGCTCGACAACACCGACATGGTGCTGCTCACCGTGACCCTGATCCTCAGCCTGATGACCTTCGGCGGCGCCCGCACCAGCGTGCTTCAGGGCGCCGTCCATCTGGTCCTGTTCTTCGTCTACATCGTGCTGATCTTCGATCCGTGATCAGGACAGCCCGACCCCCGTCTCGCGCTGGAAGAAGATGAGATCGAGCGGCGGCGTGGCGTCAGGGCCGGCGATCCCGGTCACCAGGCCGTGGGCTTGACCGCGGTGGTGGGTCTGGTGATTGAAGAAGTGCGCCAGGGCCGGTGACAGGGGCTGGCTGATGTCCTGGGGCCGGACGACGGTGCGGTAGCTGAGGGTGGCGGCAATGTCCGCTTCGGACAGGCCATCGACATACGCGATGATCCGCTCGTCCTCCACTTCACGGGCCGCACGCAGGTCAGCGAACCGCTCGTGCAGGATCGCGTCGAGCTCCGTCGGCACGGGACCCTCACCGGTGAACCGGCTCATCCAGACATAATCGCCGACCAGCAGGTGGTTTAGGGTGCCGTGCAGCGAGCCGAAGAAGGCGCCGCGGTCCGCCCGATAGTCGGCATCGGGCAGCGTGGCCGCCGCATCGTAGAGCCTGCGGTTGGCCCACTGGTTGTATCGGGCGAACATGGCGTAGTGTGACTTCATGTAGGGTGGCCTCGTTCCATCAGCTGCTCGGCAGATCGCTGGTTTCCTGGTTTTCACGGGTTCGTTGCGCGTCGGGGTGTCGTTAGCTGGTCGCGCGGGCGGTGCAACGATGAGCCTTACCAAGCTAACACGGTGCTACCGAGCAGGAGCATGGAGAGTTCGATGACACGTTTCCCGCTGAGACAGCTTCTTCTCGCCCTCTTTGTGTTGGCGCCGAGCCTGGCCCTGGCGGATGCGGCTGTTCTCCGACCGTCCAATCCGGACACGACAGCACTACCGCCTGCCGAATGGCCGAAGCCGCCCTCGGAGCTCTTTCCCGGGCTTTTTCGCGCGGTGGCGCTTGCCGACGTAGTCGTCGCCAAGGACTGGGCCGACGCGGTACCGAACAAACCGGTGGCGGACATCCTGAGCGCGTATGAGCGAGACAAGCCGGTTGGCAAGGACGCCCTTCATGCATTTGTCCAGGCGAACTTCACGCTGCCGGACGACGATGACCCCGAAGGTGATCTCCCCCAGGGTCTTGGCATGCGCGGTCATATCGAAGCGCTGTGGCCGTTGCTGACCCGGAAAAGCGGTGCCGGGGCGAAGGGAAGTTCCCTCATTCCCCTGCCGAACCCCTACATCGTGCCCGGTGGACGATTTCGGGAGGTGTACTACTGGGACAGCTACTTCACCATGCTCGGGTTCGGGCCGGATCAGGCCAAAATCCGATCCAACATGATCGATAACTTCGCCTACTTGATCGACCGCTTCGGTTTCATTCCCAACGCCAATCGAACCTATTATCTTAGCCGGTCGCAGCCGCCGTTCTTCTTCATGATGGTCGGCCTGTTGTCGCCGGACGATCGTGGCGCGGCCTTCCAGGCCTATCTCGATGAGCTCCGTAAGGAACACGCGTTCTGGATGGACGGCGCCGACGGGCTGAAGCCAGGCGAGGCAGTGCAAAACGTGGTGCGGCTCCCCGATGGGGCTATTCTCAATCGCTACTGGGACAGCCGCGACGTCCCGCGTGACGAATCCTACGAAGTGGACGTCAAGACGGCCTCGCAGACGACGCGTCCGGCGGATACGGTCTACCGCGATTTGCGCGCGACAGCGGAAAGCGGGTGGGACTTCTCCTCACGCTGGTTCGCCGCAGCCGATCTCGACAGCATCGAGACAACCAACATCCTGCCGGCCGACCTGAACAGCCTGCTCTACGGTCAGGAGCTGGCGATTGCCGCCGGCTGCCAGGCCGCCGGCGACGCGACGTGCGCGACCGAATACGCGGATCGCGCCAAGCAGCGGCAGGCGGCGATGAACGCTTATCTGTGGAACGCCGATCTCGGCGCATTCGCCGACTATGACCATGTCAACCGCGAGCACCGCTCCGCGGTTACGGCGGCGATGATCTATCCGTTGTTCTTTGGGGTGGCAACCGACGACCAGGCCGCGGCGACGGCCCGCCTCGTGGAAGGGAAGCTGCTGGCGCCCGGCGGGCTGGTGACCACTACGGTTGCGACACACCAGCAGTGGGATAAGCCGGACGGCTGGGCGCCGCTGCAGTGGCTGGCGGTCAACGGTCTGCGTGACTATGGCGAGGACGACTTGGCGCGGACGATCGCTCAGCGGTGGCTGGAGACAGTCGCGCGGACCTACTGTGCCAGCGGCAGGTTGGTCGAAAAATACAATGTGGAAACCGTGTCACCGGGCGGCGGCGGCGAATACAAGCTGCAGGACGGCTTCGGTTGGACCAACGGTGTTACCATCGGCCTGCTCAACCTTTACCCCAATCTTTCAAGCTACGGCGACATCAAGCCGACCGACGTGAGCCAGTCCGACGCGGCTCGCCTGAAGGCGTGCGAGGCGGCGTTGCCTTAGGCGAGCGCGACGCTGCGCGTTCTCGATGGTAGCGTTGGTCACGCTTAGCCCTATGACCGTTGGCTAGTGGTTCGACTCCAACATTTGCTACCCTCCTGCGGTACACGGTCAGGCAAATGTCGGAGTCATAGAACCACTAGCAAATATTTGATCCTAGTGGAGCTTTTGAATTTGACATTTGAGCAAGAGCCTGGCCGCAAACGAGACTCAAATGTCAAATTCGCTCCACTAGGCGGTGTTTGGCGGAGCGGGAGACAATCATGACAGGTCGGTGTTTGAGTATTGCGGGAGCGGTGTTGATGGTGACGGCTTTCGCCGGCCCGAGCCAGGCGGATGACGCCGACGGGATCGTGTGCGGCCGGGTCGTGCTCACCGGCGGCGAGAAGGCGGTGGAATTCGTTGACAACGGAGCGCCGGGGGTCAGCATCGGCGACGTTCGTGCCGGCTGGCGGGCACTTCACGATGACGCGGGCACCTACCAGGGCAAGACGTATTTCGTTGCCACCGTCGTGGATGTCGATCCGGAGGGTGGCGGCGACACGGTGCAGGGGACTTACACGATTGCGCTGGCCGATGGCTGGCTGGTCGCGGCGGCCTTTTACGGCTGGAACGATGCGTCCGACGTCAGCCAGCGTGCGACAGGGGCGACGCTGGTGATCACCGATGGGTTCGGCGCCTATGGCGGCGCCGAGGGAATCCTCACCATCGAGCCGGGCGATACCCCGAAATATCGCTTTCAGGTGGATTGCGAGGATTAGGCCGTGGACTTGTAAACAGCGAATGGGGCGCACAGCCGACTGCCGCGCCGGTTGTTCGGGGGGCGTCACAAAACCCCCACTCTTCTTCAATAGCTTGGTTGCTTCCTCGTCTTCGGCAAAATCACAAAATAAGGAGTCTCCGATGCGTGCACTATTCCTTGCTGCCGTAATGGCCACGACGGGCGGCGCTGCGCTCGCGCAAGATGTTCCGAACCTCGTGGGCACCTACGAAATCGCCAAGTTCGAAGGCATCGCCGCCGGCCCATCCTCTCATCGCGCCGACGGTGATGCCGGAGCGATCCGGGAATCTGATACCGCCGCCGCCAGCTTCGAGATCACGAGCCAATCGGGGAACCGCCTCACGGCCAAACGCGTGAGCGACCAGAGCGAGGAAACGCTGCTCGGCATGATCGCATTTGATAACGAAGAGATATTCTTCGTTGATGACGATGATTTTTGGGTCGGTCGGATCATGGGCAACGGCGTTCTTGAGGTCTGCGCCATGAAGTCTGCCAAACACGACGACGGCCATGCCCTCGGGGTGAAATGCATGGAGCTGGTGAAGCAGTAGCCTTACCAGACGACGCTTCCGACATCGGCCACCGGGCGACACCCCGAAATATCGCTTTCAGTCGGATTGCGAAGACCAGGCGCGCCGGAGGTCACCGGCGCTCAATCGCCTGTGCCGGTCGACCGGGACGCGGCTGCCGTACCGATGGAGCGGTTTTTTCGGTTGGCGTGCATGGGCAGGATCAGTCCCCACGCGGTCTCCCGAGGCGATCCGACCGCTCGAAACCCGAGCTTTTCATAAACGGCGATCGCCCGCGCATTGTCGGGATGAGGATCGGTGGCGATCACCGGAGCGCCGGCATCAAACATGTCCTTCATCCTGTTTGCGATGAACGCCGAACCGTGTCCGCGTCCGATCATTTCGGGTTCACCAATGTACTGATCGATGCCGCGCGACCCCTCAGGCAAGTGGGCAAAATGGTGCTCCTCCCAACCGTGCACCGCATAGTCCTGCATGAACGCGAACGGTCTTCCGTCCAGCGCAACGATCCATCTCGCCACGCGGGGATCGTCGATTTCATCCTGGTCGTAGGGTTCGCCGGCATCCCACCACCGGCGAATGTGAGGGCGTGACCGCCAATCCATTAGCAGTGGCACATCGCGCATCGTCACCTGGCGGAAGCTATAGCTTTTCGTCTCAGGCATCCGACAAACGCTTCAGGGTTTTGCGGCGGGAATCCACCTGCCTGGCTTCGATTTTCGCCCGGGCGTGACGGTTAACCGACCAGCGTCAGGACGTTGCCGGCCGGGTCCTCGAAATGGGCGAGGGAGCCGCCCCAGAACTGCTTCTCCGGCGGCCCCTGGAGCGAGACGCCCTTGTCGCTGAGCCAGCGATAGGTCGCGTCGATATCGTCAACCTGCAGGGAGACGCCGACGAAGCGACCGACGAGGCTGCCTTCCCGGCCGCTCGGATCCTCCTGCTCGACGATCAGTTCGGCGGAGCCGACGTCGTAGCCGGCGGCGTTGGCGTCTTCCATCGCCCAGTTTTCCTTCAGGCCGAGCGTGTCGCGATAGAACGACCGCGCCTTGGCGAAGTCGTCGACGAAGATGCGGACACCATAAAGACGCATCGCGTGGCACTCCTTCCGGGCGTTGGGGAAACGGTAGCGCTGTTTCGCGGTGCGGGACAAGGCGTGGGTGTGCCGCGATCACAACGATACCGGTTTCCCTCCCCCCTTGCGGCGAGGGGGAGAGGAGGGCGCGTCGGCAGGTGAAGCGTGCTTCGAGGGCCGCTCCGCGGCCACCTCAGCATGAGGGGGTTGGACTTGGTATCGTTTTGACATCAGGGTGGAGCACCGCCGGCCTCATCTTGAGGTGCGAGGGCGTGAGCCCGAGCCTCGAAAGACGCGCGCCACTGCACTGCGACGGATCGGCGGCGCGGTCTTGCGTGCTTCGAGGGCCGCTCCGCGGCCACCTCAGCATGAGGGGGTTGGGCTAGGTCAAGTCGGGGTAGACGCCACAGACTCTCCCGGAACGCCGGGATGTTGCGGTTACAACGACACCGGCTTCCCTCCCCCCTTGCGGGGGAGAGCCGCAGCGTTGCGCGGGCGGCGGAGGCCGTACTCAGGCGATGTCGAACCGATCAGCGTTCATCACCTTGGTCCATGCCGCGACGAAGTCGATGACGAACTTCTCCTTCGCGTCGTCCTGGGCGTAGACCTCGGCGAGGGCGCGGAGCTGCGAGTTCGAGCCGAACACCAGGTCGACGCGGGTGCCGGTCCACTTCAGGTCGCCGGTCGCCCGGTCGTGTCCTTCGAACACGGTGTCGTCGTCGGTCGGCTTCCACTCCGTGCCCATGTCGAGCAGGTTGGCGAAGAAGTCGTTCGACAACGTGCCGGGATTGGCGGTGAACACGCCGTGCTGTGAATCGCCGACATTGGTGCCGAGCACGCGCATGCCGCCGATCAGCGCCGTCATCTCCGGCGCGGTGAGGGTCAGGAGCTGGGCCTTGTCGACCAGCAGCGCTTCCGCCGGCGCATCGTATTGGTCGCTATGGTAGTTGCGGAATCCGTCGGCGACCGGCTCCAGCACCGCGACCGACTCGATGTCGGTCTGCTCGGCGGAAGTATCCATCCGACCCGGCGTGAACGGCACGGTCACGTCCTGGCCAGCGTTTTTCGCCGCCTGTTCGATTGCCGCGCAGCCGCCGAGGACAATCAGGTCGGCAAGTGAAACTTTCTTATCGCCGGTCTGGGCGCCGTTGAACGCCTGCTGGATACCCTCCAGCACGCCAAGGACCTTGGCCAACTGGTCCGGCTGATTGACCGCCCAGTCCTTCTGTGGCGCCAGCCGGATGCGCGCGCCATTAGCACCGCCGCGCTTGTCCGAGCCGCGGAAGGTGGAGGCCGAGGCCCAGGCCGTCGACACCAGCTCCGAAACCGACAAGCCGGAGGCGAGAATCCTGGCCTTGAGATCGGCGATGTCAGTGTCGTCGACGAGCTCATGGTCAACCGGCGGGATCGGGTCCTGCCAAAGCAGGTCCTCCGCCGGCACCTCGGGGCCGAGGTAGCGGGCCTTGGGGCCCATGTCGCGGTGGGTCAGCTTGAACCAGGCGCGGGCGAAGGCGTCGGCGAATTCGTCCGGATTCTCGTAGAAGCGCCGGGAGATACTTTCGTAGTCCGGATCGACCCGGAGCGCGAGGTCGGTGGTCAGCATCGACGGCGTGCGGCGCTTGGCGGAGTCGAACGGATCCGGCACGGTGTCGACGCCGGCCCCGCCCTTGGGCGTCCACTGGTGCGCGCCCGCGGGACTCTTGGTCAGCTCCCATTCGTATTCGAACAGATGCTGGAAGAAGCTGTTGCTCCACTTCGTCGGCGATGTTGTCCAGATGACTTCGAGGCCGCTGGTGACGGCGTCGTCGCCCTTGCCGGAACCAAAGCCGCCCTTCCAGCCGAGTCCCATCTCCTCGATCGGCGCGGCCTCCGGCTCCGGTCCGACCAGCGAGGCGTCACCGGCGCCGTGGGTCTTGCCGAAGGTGTGACCGCCGGCGATCAGAGCGACGGTCTCCTCGTCGTTCATTGCCATGCGAGCGAAGGTCTCGCGGATGTCGATGGCCGCCTTGGCCGGATCGGGATTGCCATTCGGCCCTTCCGGATTCACGTAGATGAGGCCCATCTGAACGGCGCCGAGCGGGTTCTCCAGATCGCGGTCGCCGGTGTAGCGTTCGTCGCCGAGCCAGGTTTTCTCCGGACCCCAGTAGACGTCCTCCTCTGGCTCCCAGACATCCGGGCGCCCGCCGGCAAAACCGAAGGTCTTGAAGCCCATCGACTCCAGCGCACAGTTGCCCGCCAGGATCAGCAGATCGGCCCACGAGATCTTGTTGCCGTATTTCTGCTTGATCGGCCAAAGCAGGCGGCGGGCCTTGTCGAGGTTGGCATTGTCCGGCCACGAATTGAGCGGCGCGAAGCGCTGCTGGCCCGATCCGCCGCCGCCGCGGCCGTCCCAGACGCGATACGTGCCGGCGCTGTGCCAGGCCATGCGGATGAACAGTGGGCCGTAGTGGCCGAAGTCAGCCGGCCACCAGTCCTGGCTGTCGGTCATCAGGGCGTACAGGTCTTCCTTGACGGCATCGAGATCGAGCGTCTTGAACGCCGCGGCATAATCGAAGCCGGCGTCCATGGGATCGGACAGCGAAGAGTTCTGATGGAGAATTCTCAGGTTAAGCTGGTTCGGCCACCAGTCCGGGTTCGCGTCGTTCTCGGCCGCGGTGTGGATAACCGGGCATTGGCCCGCGCTCTGATTCTGCATATCGGTCTCTCTCTTCCCGTTCCGAGAAAAATCGCTGGGGTCGCCGTAGCTCGTGGCCCCACGGCGAAATCAAGGGCCAAGCCACAATTGGAATAATGCCAATTCAGCTCTATAAAATCCAATCATATCGATTGGCTCTCGTGATAAGAGAAACTGATCACGATGATCTCGTTGAAGCAACTTCGCTATTTCGATCTGCTGGCGGCGACCGGCCATTTCGGCCGTGCCGCGGACCGGGCTGGCGTGTCGCAGCCGGCCCTGTCGATGCAGGTGCGGGAACTGGAACGGGCGCTCGATGGCCGGCTGGTGGAGCGAGAGCCGGGTGGCGCGCGGCTGACGCCGCTGGGCGAGGAGGTCGCCCGCCGCACGGCCAGTATTCTGTCGGAGGTCCGCGATCTGGAAAGCCTCGCGGACATCCGGGGCGGCTTGCTCAGCGGACCGATCCGCCTCGGCATCATCCCATCGGTCGCGCCGTTTCTGCTGCCGCCGCTGCTGAAGCTGATCGAGTCCGAACATCCCGATCTGGAGCTGACCATCCGCGAGACGGTGACGGAGGCGCTGGTGGAGGAACTCGCTTCGGGGCGTCTCGACGTGGTGATCGCCAGCCTGCCGCTCGAGCGGGACGACCTGGAGGAGGCCGAAGCATTCGAGGACCGGTTTCTGCTTGCGGCGAGCGAGGGCACGCCCCACGCCGCACGAACGCCGGCGCTCGCCGATCTGATCGAAGCCGACGAACTGCTGCTGCTCGAAGACGGTCATTGCTTTCGCGATCAGGCGTTGTCGGTCTGCCACGCCATCGATCCGGCTCGGCTCCGCAGCTTCGGGGCGACCAGCTTCTCGACCCTGCTGCAGCTCGTCGCCGCCGGACACGGGGTCACGCTCCTGCCGGAGATGGCGGTCGCGGCCGGCATCGTCGCCGATCCGCGGTTGCGACTGAATCGCTTCGCCCGGCCGGAACCAAGCCGGACCATCGGCGTCGCCTGGCGACGGCGCTCGCCCCGCGCCGACGATTACCGCGCCCTCGCCGAACGGGTCGCGGAGGCGGCAGGCGGCGCCAGCGTCGGTGGCGCGACTTGACGCAGCGCCACGTTCCTTGCTGCGCCGGTAGCCGGCTCATAGAGTGACCGGTAAACGAGAACCAACGTTGGGGAGGAACGCCGATGGCGACCATGCAGGCAGTGATGTGCCATGGACCCGAGGACTACCGTCTCGAGGAGGCCGAGGTGCCCGAGCCAGGGCCGGGGGAGGTCCTGATCAAGGTCGAGGCGGTCGGCATCTGCGCCAGCGATCTCAAATGCTATCAGGGGGCGCCGCTATTCTGGGGCGACGAGCATCGGGTTGGCTACTGCCAGCCGCCGGTCACGCCGGGGCACGAGTTCGTCGGCGAGGTGGTCGCGCTCGGCGAGGGGGCCGGCCACAAGTATGGCCTGTCGGTGGGCGATCGCGCCGTGTCGGAGCAGATCGTACCCTGCTGGGACTGCCGGTTCTGCCGCCACGGTGAGTACTGGATGTGCCAGACCCACGACATCTACGGCTTCCGGCAGAAGACGTTCGGGGCAATGGCCGAGTACATGCTGTTTCCGGCCGGCGCGCTGAATTACAAGGTGCCGAAGACGATCCCGGTCGAACATGCGGCCTTCATCGAGCCGCTGGCCTGTTCGATCCATGCGGTCCAGCGCGGCACCATCGAGTTTCAGGACGTGGTGGTCATCGCCGGCGCCGGGCCGCTCGGCCTCGGTATGATCGCGGCGGCGCGGATGAAGAATCCGAAACTCCTGATCGCGCTCGACCTTAACGACGACCGCCTGGAGACGGCTAAACTCAGCGGTGCCGACCTGACCTTCAACCCGACCAAAGTTGATACCGTCGATGAAATTCTCAAGCTAACCGACGGATATGGCTGCGATATCTATTTCGAGGCGACGGGCCATCCTTCGGCCGTCGCCGATGGCCTCAGGATGATCCGCAAGCTTGGGACATTCGTCGAGTTCAGCGTGATGCGCGAGCCAGTGACCGTCGACTGGACCATCATCGGTGACACCAAGGAACTTGACGTGCGCGGCGCCCATCTCAGCCCGCACTGCTACCCGGTCGCCATCCGCATGCTGGAGGAAGGGCGCCTGCCGATGGACAGGATCGTCACCCACACGTTGCCGCTCGCGGAGTTCCAGCGCGGCATCGATCTGGTCGGCGCCGGGACCGAGTCGATCAAGGTTACGCTGCAGCCATAGGCGCGACGATCATGCGCCGCCGGTCAGGCCGGCGATGTCAATGACGATCATCTCGTGGTCGGAGAGGGGCGTGCCGTCCGGCGCAAGAGCCGGCACGATGCGACTTCCGGAAATGTCGAGCCCGCGGGTCAGAAACCAGTCGAGCTTCTGGGCGCGCTCTTCGTCCGGGTTCGTTCGGCTGGCGCGGGTGGTCATCTGATCGATCGGCCCGCCGTGCCGGGCGTAGCCGGCGTCCGACGCGACGTCGAACAACTCCTCCTCCTCGAAGTCGCCGCTCGACAGGCCGGTGTTGAGATCACCGCCGATGAGGGTTGGCAGGCCGCCTGCATAGACATCGAGGGCCCCGACGAGTGCCGCCATCTGGCGGGCGCGGCCTTTGCTGTCACCGCGGCTTTCGAGATGGACGGACGCCACGGCAACCGCCTGGCCGCCCACGCGGACAGTCGCGATGATGGCGCAGCGACCGCCGATCCGGGGTTGGCCGGCGTTCTCCGCGAACCACAGCCGGTCGTCATCGAAGCGGAGCAGCGCCGGCGCGTAGAGGTGGGTCGCGGCCAGCACGGCGTTGCCGTGAAAGCCCTTCGCGTTGAAGTCGTCGGTGCAGAGATGGCGCTCGCGCTCGGAGCCGAGATCGAGTTCCAGGAACTCGACCCCGTAGGCGTAGCCCATGCCCAACCTGTCGGCGATCTCGGCCGTGACGTGGCGCTGGTTGGTGCGGGCCATGCCATTGTCGACCTCGGACAGGAGCGCTACGTCGACTTCGGTCCTGGCGATCAGGTCCGCGGTCTCCTCAGGAAAATAGCCGCGCTCGATGTTCCAGGCGGCGATGCGGAGCGGGAACGCAAGCGGCCGTCCAGCCGACGCGGGCGGTGCCTCGACGCCGCACATGCAGGCGAGTTCGGCCATCAACGCTCCGTGCACGGCTTCGGTCCGCGGCCGCTCGCGGAGCGCCTCTCGCTCGGAGACGGACGGGGCCGGCAGCGGCGCCGGCTGAGCCGGCGTGAGGGCCTGTTTCAAGAGGTGATCCTCAGCCGTGTCGCCTTGTCGAACAGGTGGATCGCGGCGTCGTTCGCCGACAGCGGCAGTACATCGGGCACCTCGTGATCGATGCCGAGCAGGGTGGTCAGCGTCTGACCGTCGACATGGCCGTGAACCAGGCGGTGGGCGCCCAGCTCCTCCACATAGGAGACCGCCAGCGGGAAGGGCGCGGTCTGCCCATCAGCGACCGGACGGAGATCCTCGGCGCGGACGCCGACAACGACATCCGCCGGTGCGTCGTCGGGAGGATGGTACGGTAGCGGCGTGTCGCCGATCATCAGACCCTGGCCGTTGCGCCGGGCGTCGAGCAGGTTCATGGCCGGCGAACCGATGAAGCCGGCGACGAAGGTCGACGATGGCCGGCGGTACACCTCAAGCGGCGTGCCGATCTGTTCGATGCGACCGAGGTTCAGGACGACGAGCCGGTCGGCGAGCGTCATGGCTTCGAGCTGATCGTGGGTGACGTAGATCGACGTCGTCTTCAGCCGACGCTGAAGCTGCTTGATCTCGCCGCGCATCTGCACCCGCAGCTTGGCGTCGAGGTTGGATAGCGGCTCGTCGAATAAGAAGGCAGCGGGCTCGCGGACGATGGCGCGGCCCATCGCGACGCGCTGACGCTGTCCGCCCGACAACTGCCGCGGCTTGCGGTCGAGCAATGGGGCGAGTTCGAGGATGCGGGCGGCTTCCTTCACCCGGCTCTCGATTTCGTCGCGCGGAAATCGTCTGTTCTTCAGACCGTAGGCGAGGTTCTGGTGAACGCTCATATGCGGATAGAGCGCGTAGTTCTGGAAGACCATGGCGATGTCGCGGTCGGCCGGGTCGACGTCGTTGACCAGCCGGTCGCCGATCCGAATCTCGCCATCGGTGACGGTCTCGAGGCCGGCGATCATCCGCAGCAGGGTGGACTTGCCACATCCCGACGGGCCGACGAGCACGATGAACTCACCGTCGGCGACATCGATCGAGGTGTCATGGATCGCGGTGGTATTGCCGGCATACACCTTCGAGACATTGTCGATCAGGATTCGGGCCATGTTCGACGTCTCCTATTTGTCGCTCTCGGTAAGCCCGCGGATGAACCAGCGCTGGAAGATGACCACGACCAGAACCGGTGGCAGGATCGCCAGGATCGCCAATGCCATTGCCTCATTATAGGCGGGAATCTGAGCGCCGACCCACACTTGGAGGATTTGCTTGATGCCGCGCACCAACGTGAAATAGCTCTCGTCGGTGGTCATCAGCGTCGGCCACAGATACTGGTTCCAGCCATACACGAACATGATGATGAAGATCGCCGCCATCATCGGCCGGGAGATGGGGACGAGAATATCGATGAAGAACTTCATCGGACCGGCGCCATCGATCCGCGCCGCCTCGAGCAGTTCGTCGGGCACCGATTTATAGAACTGGCGGAAGAAGAAGGTGCCGGTTGCCGAGGCGATCAGAGGGATGATCAGCCCCTGATAGCTGTTCAGCATGCCGAGCTGCTGCACCACCTCGTAAGACGGGATGATACGCACCTCGAGCGGCAGCAGCAGCGTCGTGAAGATCATCCAGAAGGCGATCGTGGCCATCGGAAATCGAAAATACACGATGGCATAGGCGGCCAGCATGGAGATGATGATCTTGCCGACCGCGAATCCGAGCCCGAGGATCATCGAGTTCATCATCATCAGGCTGCCATCGACCTGCTGCGTGAACCCGCTCGATTCGAACAGCACCGCCTCGTAGGTGTCGAGGAAGTGGCCGCCCCAGTTGAACTGCAATCCGTCTTTGTGAATCTCGAGCGGATCGTGAGTCGACGTCAGGAAGGCGATGACCACCGGCGACATCATCAACAGCGAGCCGGCAATGAGAATGAGGTGATCGCTGAGGGTGACCCGTCTCATGTCAGCGCCTCCCGTGGCCGTCGGTGTTGGAATCGATCATCGCCGCCTCAGTTGTAATGAATGCGCCGCTCGATGAAGCGGAATTGCAGGATGGTGAGGACAAACACCAGTATCATCAGGATCACCGATTGCGCCGACGAGCCGCCAATGTCGTTGCCGCGGAAGCCTTCGAGATAGACCCGGTAGACCAGCGTCACCGGGTTGTTGGCCGGTTCGTTCTTGGTCATCACGTCGATGATGCCGAAGGTGTCGAACAGCGCGTAGGTCATGTTGATGATCAACATGAAGAAGGCGGTCGGCGCGAGCAGCGGCGCGGTCATCGTCCAGAAGCGCTTGAAACCGGAGCGGCAGTCGAGGGCCGCAGCTTCGGTGATTGATTTCGGAATGCTCTGCAGCCCGGAGAGGAAGTAGATGAAGTTGACCGGTATCTGATTCCACGAGGCGGCAATGATCATCGCGATCGCGGTGTCGTTGTAGTCGACGCCGACCCGCATCTCGCCGCCGAGCGAGGCGATCAGTTCGGTTATCGGACCGATGTTGATGTCAAACAGAAGCGCGCCGATCAGGCCGGTGACTGGCGGGGCGACGGCATAGACCCAGATGATCAGTGTCTTGTAGGTCGTCGCTCCACGGATGACCTTGTCGGCTTTGACGGCCAGCAGGAGCGCAATCGACAGGGCGAAGAACGCGACCAGCACGGTGAAGACAGCCGTGAAGGCGGCGGTCCGTTGATAGGTCGGGCTCGACAGCGCCGTCGTGAAATTATCGAAGCCGACGAAGGTCGCACCGAAGCCGAACGGGTCTTCGAGATAAAACGACGACTGGATGGCCTCGGCCGCCGGCCAATAGAAGAAGATGAAGACAATGGACAGCTGCGGTACGAGCAGGGCGTACGGCAACCATCGCGAGGAAAACTGTACGCGCTTCATGTCGCGGCCCGGCCCGGCGTGCCGGTCGGCGATCGTCTATCGAAGTCACCGGAAGGCGCGGAAATCGCGCCTTCCGGCCATGGATGTCGGCTCACGCCTTATTGCGCGGTCGTCTTGGCGAAACGCTCGAGCAACTGATTGCCCTCGGTCTCGATGTTCGCGAACGTCGTGTCGACGTCCTGCTCACCGGAGAGGAACTTGCCGTATTCGCGGTTCATGACGTCACGGATCTGGACGTAGAAGCCCATCCGGTAGCCCTTGTTCCACTCGCCGCTGGCCTGCGACAGCTGGAGGATGCCGATCTCGGCCGCCGGCTTCTCCTCGTAGTAGCCATCCTCGGTCGCGAGCTGATAGGCAGCCTTGGTGATCGGCACGTAGCCGGTGTCCTTGTGCCAGAGATACTGAATCTCCGGCGAGGTCAGGAAGGCGAAGAAGTCGGCCGAGCACTTGTTCTGGTCATCCGGCTTGCCCGACATGGCGAACAGCGCCGCGCCACCGATGAAGGTGTGCACACCCTCGTCGACGATCGATTCCCAATAGGGGAGGAAGGTCGCCGAGAACGGCATGGACGCCGATTTCTGCAGGCCGCCGAAGGAGCCCGACGAGCCGATCCACAGCGCGACCTTGCCTTCCTCGAACGGCTTCTGGTTCTCGCCCCAACCAGCGCCGAAAAAGCCGAAATAGCCTTCGTCAAGCCACTCCTTCACCTTGGAGAAGTGCATCTTGATCTCTGGCGAATTGATCAGCAGCTTGGTGCCTTCGATGCTGTCATAGCCGTTGGCGTTGGTGGCGAACGGCAGATCATGGCGCGAGAAGAAGTTCTCGGTGAACTCCCACGGCAGATGCGACTGCACCAGCGGGATGTAGCCGGCGTCTTTCAATGCCGGCGCGATCGTCTCGAACTCTTCCCAGGTGGTCGGTGGCTGGACGTCGGCTTTGTCGAACGCCTCGGTGTTGTAATAGAGGATTGGCGTCGATGAGTTGAACGGCATGCCGATGAACTTGCCGTCGGCGTCGGCGTAGAAGTAGCGCACGCCTTCGATGTAGTCGTCGGCGCTGAATCCGGTTCCATCCTGTTCGAGCAGATCCTCCGCCGCGATCGTGGCGCCCGGTGCGGCGATGATGGTCGCGGCGCCGGCGTCGAACACCTGGATGATGTTGGGTTGTTCGCCGGCGCGGAAGGCGGCGATGCCGGCGGTCAGGGTCTCTTCGTAGTTGCCCTTGTACACCGGGGTGATCTGACAGGTATCCTGCGCCGCGTTGAACCGCGTGCCGATATCGTTAACGACTTCACCGAGTTGGCCGCCCATGGCATGCCACCAGCTGATGTCAGTGGCGGCGAGGGCCGTTGTGCTGGAGAGTGCGAGCATCAGCCCGCCGGTCAAAATCTTCTTCGTCATCCCAGGTTCCTTGTCCCCTGACGGTTTGTGGATGTTGCCGGCTACCGGTTTCACATGTCGGTAGGTTTGCTGATCGATGTCGCTTTGATGACAGTGGACCGTCTGTGGGCATCTTCATCACCCAGCCTATCTTGTGGGCACACGGGGCCGTCGCTATACAGCCGGCTCCACCCCCTAGGGGCGAAAACCGACAGGAGCGAACATGGCAGTCGAGCGAACCTTTTCGATGATCAAGCCGGATGCGACGGCACGGAACCTGACCGGCCAGATCATTGCGAGGCTCGAGGACGCCGGCCTCCGGGTCATCGCCAGCAAGCGCGTGTGGATGAGCCGCAAGCAGGCGGAAGGCTTCTATGCCGTCCACAGAGAGCGGCCGTTCTTCGACGAACTATGCGATTTCATGTCGTCCGGCCCGACGGTCGTCCAGGTGCTCGAAGGCGAGAACGCCATCGCCAAGAACCGCGAAGTGATGGGCGCTACCAACCCGGCGGAGGCCGCCGAGGGGACGATCCGCAAGGACTTCGCCAACTCCATCGGCGAGAACTCGGTGCACGGTTCCGACGCGCCGGAGACGGCGGCGGTCGAGATCGCCTACTGGTTCCCGGAAATCGAAATCGTCGGCTGATCGCGTGGCGGCCTTACGGCGTCGTGTCCTCGTCACGATCGACTGACCAGCGGCCGGCGGCATCGTCATCGGCCGCCCGGGCTTCGACCCAGCGATCCTCGGACTCTACCGAGTGCTCCTTCTTCCAGAACGGCGCACTGGTCTTCAGGTAGTCCATGAGGAAGTCGGCGGCGGAGAAAGCCGCCTGCCGGCGGCGCGACGTAGCCACCACGAGAACGATGTTGTCGCCGACCGGGATCAGCCCGTGGCGGTGGATGACGGTGAGAGTATTCACCGGCCAGCGCTCCGCCGCGGTCTCGGCGATGCGGCGGATTTCGGCCTCGGCCATGCCGGCGTAGTGCTCGATCTCCAGGGCGGTCAGCCGGCCGTCGTCGCCACGGCATCGGCCGGTGAAGGTGACCACGGCGCCGACATCGTCAGCGTCCCGGGTTGCCCGATCGATCTCCGCGGCCGTGTCGAAGTCGGCGCCTTGGACGCGGACATCGATCCGCGCCACGTCAGCCTCCGGTCATCGGCGGAAACAGCGCGACCTCGCGGGCATCGCCAAGAGCTGTAGTCGGCTTGGCGTGAACCTGATCGACCGCCACCCTGATCGCCCTGGGCTCGGATAGCGCGTAGGCGTAGCGCTCGCCGCGGCTGCCCAGCCAAGTCACCAGGTCCGCGACCGTGACGACATCGTCCGGAACGCTGATATCCTCTTCCTCGAGCCCGATCCGCTCGCGAATCCAGGCGAAATAGAGAAGCTTCACGAGCCCTCCGACAGGATATGCCGCAGGCCGGCGCGGAAGTAGTCGAACCCGGTGTAGACGGTGACCAGCGCCGAAATCCACAGCAGCAGCAGGCCGACATAGGAGACCAATCCGAGATCGGGGGAGACCTGGGGGAGGCCGGCGAGCACCTGATCTCCGGCCGGACCGGCCAGCAGGAAACCGAGCGCCACCATCTGGAGGGTCGTCTTCCATTTGGCGAGCCGGGTGACCGGTACGCTGACGCGGACCTCAGCGAGGAACTCCCGCAGCCCCGAAACCGATATCTCCCGCATCAGGATCACCAGCGCGGCGATCAGCGACCAGCCGCCGATGGTGTTGTCCGAGACCAGCAGCAGCAGGGCGGTCGCCACCAGGAGCTTGTCGGCGATCGGGTCGAGCATGCGGCCGATGGCCGACTGCTGCTGCCAGATGCGGGCGAAGTAGCCGTCGAGGAAATCGGTGATGCTTGCGGCGATGAAAATAGCGAGCGCCAGCCAGCGGCCGGTATTGCTGCCGAGATAGTAGACCGCAACGATCGCCGGCACAGCGGCAATCCGCCCATAGGTCAACAGATTAGGCACCGAGAACGGTCCTGCCGTGTCGCTGGGCGGGGGTTGTTGGCTCGGCAGATCAACCATGGCTGTCACCGGTACCGCCGGGAGTCAGAAAATGCCAGCGGAAGCGTTAACCGGAATCGGATATGTGTCGCGCGTCTCAATGTGGTTCGATCGAGCCCGTGCCAAATCGTCGTCCCCACGCCCATGCTAAAAGCCTTTAACCATGTCGTCCACGCTGCCGGCTACTCTCTAGCTGGCTTTAGTCACCTTTTTAGGACAGAGCTCGCGGCACGGCTGGAAATCGTCGCCGGGATCCTCGCCATTGCCTGGCTCATCGTCCTCGGTCGCCCGATACGCGACTATGTGGTGATCCTGATCCTTTTTTGTATCCTGATCGCCGTCGAAGCGCTCAATACGGCGGTCGAGCGAATCGTCGACCGCCTGTCGCCCGAGCTGTCGGAGTTCGGCAAGGTGGCCAAGGACCTCGGATCGGCCGCCGTTTTCGCGATGCTGGCGGCGGCTGGCGTATATCTGATCGCGGTGACCGCGGAGGATTTCGGTCTGATCGTACTTTAGCGCGTCCGGTCGCGTCGTTTGGTCCTATGGGCCGATGGACGAGCCGCCCTATTCTCCGGGGTTTGAGGAATCCGGGGGTCGTATGGACCAACAGGGTCAGCACATAGTCGTTGCCGTCGCGACCTGCCGTCGCCCGCGTATGCTCGGCCAGCTTCTCGAGTCGTTTTCGACGTTGCGCGTGCCGGATGGCGTCGCGGTGACGTTTCTGGTGATCGACAATGCCCCGGACGCGCCGGTCGAGGCCCTGGTCGAAACCTGGCGTCCAGGGCAACCACACCCGGTTCGCTACGTGCTGGAGCGCGAGCCCGGCATTCCCTTCGCCCGCAATCGTGGGCTCGAAGAGGCCGACGCGCTGGGCGCGGACTACCTCGCCTTCATCGACGACGATGAAATGGTCGACCAGGATTGGCTTACCGCGTTTGTCGCGCACCTGAATCAGCAACCGTCGCACCTGGTTGGTGGTCCGGTGCGCTGTCTCCCGCCAGCCGACGCCTCGGTGATCGACGCCTTCATTTTTCGTGGTGTGCGCCAGCGCTACGAGCGCAAGGAGCGCAAGAACGCGCGCCGCCGCGCGCGCGGCAAGGACGACGGGATCACCATCATCACCAACAACTGGTTGGGCGATGTTCGCTGGCTAAGGGGCAACGAGCTGCGGTTCGACGCGCGGCTGCGCTACTCCGGCGGCTCGGACACCGCGCTGTTCCATGCCGCGAAACGCCTGGGCGCCCAGACATCCTGGTGCCCGGAGGCGGTAGTCCACGAGACCGTGCCGCGGGCCCGGCTGTCGCTTCCCTATCAGTTCCGCCGTGCCCGGGACCAAGCCGCTACCAGCTTCTGGCGCAAGAGCACCGACGAGCGCCGCAGTCTGCCGGTCAACGTGGCAACCGCCGCCGGCAAGATGGTCTTCGGCAGCGTGCTCGTGGTGATCTCGCCGGTCACCCTGGGACGCACCCTGGTCGACGGGATTCGCCTAGTCGGCTACGGCGTCGGCTACACGCTGGCGATGGCCGGCCGCCGCTCACGGCACTACGAGGTGCTGCAAGGCGAATAGGACCGAGGCGGCGACGCGCCGATCCACCAAATCATAGCCGTTGCGAATCAGATAAGTGTATGCTTATGTATTCGCGAAATGGAAAACGACATCTTCAAGGCGCTGGCCGATCCGACTCGCCGGGCGATCTTTGAGAAGCTCGCTGGCGGCAGCATGAACGCCAGTGCGCTCCGAACCGGCATGACCATCAGCCAGCCGGCGATGTCCCAGCACCTGGCGGTGCTGCGCAATGCACAGCTGGTGCGGGAGGAACGTCAGGGGCGTTTCGTCAACTACGAGGTCGATCCGGAGGGGCTAGCGCTGATCGCCAGTTGGCTTGCCAAGTATCGCGCCTATTGGCCGGCGCGTATCGATGCCCTTAAGGCGTTGCTGAAAGATATGGAGCCATGAGCGAACCACAGACCGGCGGGCAGACCAAGGAATTGGTGTTCGAGTACGCCCTGGACGAACCGCCCGAAAAAGTCTGGCGGGCGATCAGTACGCCGGGCTTGCGCGAGAAATGGCTGCCCGAGGACGATCTGGCGGACGCCGAGCCCGTCTCCGCGTCACCGGGCGAGGAAATCCGCTACCGCATGCGCGAGGACGAACCGCCGTTCCTGGAAAGCACCGTGACCTTTCAGGTCAGGCCCGACGCGAATGGCGGATCGGTTCTTAGGGTTATTCACGCGCTGACTGACGCAAGGGTGATTGCGCCGCCAGCCGCGAACAGCAACGGACAACTGCTGATGCGCGCCGCCTGACGCTCACCCGCCAACTGCAACCTGACAAGACTGGAGTTCGCCCATGCGCGAAGCGATGCAACTCATTCCGATGGTCGTCGAACAATCCAACCGTGGCGAGCGTTCGTTCGACATCTACTCTCGCCTGCTGCGCGAGCGGATCATCTTCCTGAACGGCGAGGTGAACGACACGGTGTCGGCGCTCGTCTGCGCCCAATTGTTGCTGTTGGAGGCCGAGAACCCGAAAAAGCCGATCCATCTCTACATCAACTCGCCCGGCGGCGTGGTGACCAGCGGCCTCGCGATGTACGACACCATGCGATACCTCAAGGCACCCGTGCATACGCTCTGCATGGGAACGGCGCGGTCGATGGGCTCGTTTCTGCTGATGGCGGGCGAACCCGGCGAGCGCGCGGCGCTGCCCAATGCCAGCATCCTCATCCACCAGCCGTCCGGCGGCTTCCAGGGGCAGGCCTCGGACTTCCTGATTCATGCCGAGGAGACTCGGCGGACCAAGGACCGAATGACGCGGCTCTACGCCGAGCATTGCAACCGGTCTTACGAAGAGTTCGAGCGGGCGATGGATCGCGACAACTTCATGACCGCCGAAGATGCGCTGGAATGGGGTCTGATCGACCGCATCCTGACCGAGCGCGCGATCCCCGACGGCTAACCGCCGCTCTCGTGGAAGTGGTCGTAGATCGTCCGGGCGGTCTGGGCGGAAATGCCCTGGACCGCGAGCAGGTCGTCGACGCTGGCGCGGCTAACCGCCTTGGCGGTGCCGAAGTGGCGCAAGAGGGCACGCTTCCGCGCTGGTCCAATGCCGGCGACCTCGTCCAGCGGGTTGCGGGCCAGGTCGTTCTTGCGGCGGGTGCGGTGGGAGCCGATCGCGAAACGATGTGCTTCGTCGCGCATGCGCTGGACGAAATAGAGGACCGGATCGCGGGGTTGGAGCGAGAACGGCGCCTTGCCCGGGACGAAGAAGGTTTCCTTGCCCGCGTCGCGTTCGGGCCCCTTGGCGACGCCGACAACGGGTAGGTCAGCGATGTCGAGTTCGGAGAGCACCTGCAGCGCCGCCGACAACTGGCCCTTGCCGCCATCGACGATCAGGAGGTCCGGCCACGGGCCCATCGTCTCGTCGTCGTCCCCGTCGGTGCGCGGCCCGGCCTCCTTGAGCAGACGTGAGAAACGCCGTTCCAGCACCTCACGCATCATGCCGTAGTCGTCGCCCGGGGTGAGGTCCTTGGAGCGGATGTTGAACTTACGGTACTGGCTCTTGGCGAAGCCTTCCGGTCCGGCGACGATCATCGCGCCGACCGGGTTGGTGCCCATGATGTGGCTATTGTCATAGACCTCGATCCGGCGCGGTGCTTCGGGCAGGTCGAGCCGCTTGGCCAGGTCGGCGAGCAGGTTCTTCTGGGACGAGGATTCGGCGAGTTGACGGCCGAGCGCCTCGCGGGCGTTGGCCAGCGCATGATCGACCAGATCCTTCTTCTCGCCCCGCTGCGGCACGCTAACGGTAACCCGGCTGCCGCTCTTTTCCGTCAGCGCTTCGGCCAGCAGGTCGCGCTCGGGGATGTCGTGGGAGAGGAGGACCTGACGCGGCACCGGCTTGTCGTCGTAGAACTGGGCCAGGAAGGCACCGAGCACGGCGGCGCAGTCGAGATCCTTGTCGGCGCGGGGGAAGTAGGCGCGGTTGCCCCAGTTCTGGCCGGTGCGGAAGAAGAACACCTGGATACAGGTGGCGCCGCCCTGCTGGTGGCAGGCGAAGATGTCGGCCTCCTGCAGGGATTGCGGATTGATGCCCTGATGAGACTGGACGTGAGACAGTGCTGCCAGCCGGTCGCGGTAGACCGCGGCCGCTTCGAAATCGAGCCGTTCGGCAGCGATCTCCATCGCTGCCTGCATCTCGGTGCGCACCGCCTGGCTGCGGCCGGACAGGAAGTCCTTCGCCTCGTCGACCAGCTCGGCGTATTCCGCTTCGGAGACGACGCCGGTGCACGGGGCTGCGCAGCGTTTGATCTGGTAGAGCAGGCAGGGGCGGGTGCGGCTTTCGTAAAACGAATCCGAGCAGGTCCGTAACAGGAAGGCCCGCTGTAGCGCGTTGATGGTCCGGCCAACCGCGCCGGCGGAGGCGAAGGGACCGAAATAGGTGCCCTTGCGGCTCCGGGCGCCGCGGTGCTTGATGATGGCCGGTGCCGGGTGATCCTCGGTGACCAGGATGTAGGGAAACGACTTGTCGTCGCGGAGCAGGACGTTGAAGCGTGGCCGCAGCCGCTTGATCAGGTTGGCCTCGAGCAGCAGCGCCTCGATCTCGGTCCGCGTCGAGACGAACTCCATCGACGCAGTCGCCATGATCGCCCGGGCGATGCGACCCGGCTGACCAGCCAATCGTGTGTAGCTCTGCACCCGCTTCTTCAGGCTGCGCGCCTTGCCGACGTAGAGCGCCTTGCCGTTGGCGTCGATCATCCGGTAGACGCCGGGCCCGTTCGGCAGCCGCTTGATCACGTCGGCGATCACGTCGACGCCGCGGCGCGACGGTCTATCCGCTTCGGGTGCTCGGGTCTCTTGGTCCATCCGGTCAGTCGATGACGTCAGGTGTTTCCCATGCCAGGTGCTGGCCGCCGTCGAGGCCGATCATCTGCCCGGTGATCGACCGATTCTCGATGAAGAATCGCACGGTTCGGCCGAACTCTTCCAGCGCCGGAGCGCGTTTCAATACGATCGTATCGATCCGCGCCTGAAACTCTTCCTCGGTCTGCGCGCCGTGGCGAAGGGTGGGGCCGGGCGCGATGCCATTGACCCGGACCTTCGGTCCGAGCAACTGCGCCAGCATCCTGGTCGCTTCCCACAGCCCGACCTTCGAAAGCTGATACGAGAAGTGGCGCGGTGTCGGCTTCCAGACGCTCTGGTCGAGGATGTTGACGACGTTGCCTTCGGTCTCGTCTGGAAGCTGTTCGGCGAGCGCCCGCGACAGGAAGATCGGCGCGGTCAGGTTCACCGCCATCTGGCGTTCGTGCTGTTCCAGGTCAAGCGGGCCGCCGGCGTCGGTGGTGAACATTGACGCATTATTTACCAACAACGAAGGTTTACCGAGGGCGTCGTTTACACGCTGAAGCAGGCCCGGGAGGGTGTTGCCGTCGGCGAGGTCGCCTTGAATTGCAACCGCAGTCATACCGCTTTCGCGAATGGCAGCGGCCGTCGCCTCTGCGTCATTTCGTGAACGATCATAATGAATTGCGACCGCCCAGCCGTGCGCGGCGAGGTCCTCGGCGATCGCCTTTCCGATCCGGCGCGCGGCACCGGTGACGATCGCGACGGGTGGTGTCGTTGTCATTCAATTCCCCGTGTTCGGCGGTCCAGGATGTCGCAGGTTAAGGTTGGTTAACATGGTTAACGATTTCATACATGGTCTCTAAAACCGCAGGATACCGCCATTTGTGTCCTATTTGTCACGCCCAAAAGCTCCATCAACAGGCCGCCGTACCGCCGTATTTCCTTAACCTTTACGCCATATTGCTGAGGCCCTATCTGAGGCCAAGACCGGGGGCTCCTCGACATGACGGAGGCCGGTTTACGCCACAGACTGACGAGGAGGTTACTATGTCGCGTATGCGTATCCTGGGTGCAGCAGCCGTTGCACTCGCAATCGGAATGGGCGGCGCTCAAGCCGCCGACATCTACAATCCGCCGCCGGCGAATATCGTCTACAACCCGACCCCGGCTTATAGCTGGACGGGCGGTTACGCCGGTGCCCTGATCGGTTATGGCTGGGGAACCCCGAAGGTCGGTAGCCGGGAATGGGACGCCGACGGTCTGGTCGGTGGCGTGTTCGGTGGCTACAACTTCCAGACGAATCCCAACATGGTGTTCGGCTTCGAGACCGACATCACGGCCACGGGCATGAGCGGCAAGCGCAACGGTATCCGGGTCGAGAATCCCTGGAACGGTACGCTTCGGGCCCGTGCCGGCATAGCCTTTGATCGGGCCATGATCTACGCTACCGGTGGTGTCGCGGCCGCGTCGCTTGATGTGAAGCGCGGCGGCAAGTCGGATCAGGCGCTGCGCGCCGGTTACACCGTGGGCGCCGGCATCGAGGCGGCTTTGACCGATACGGTGGTTGGGCGCGTCGAATACCGCTACACTCACATCGGTAAGCACAGCTACGACACCAAGCCGAAGACCAAGGCTGAGTTTTCTTCGAACCAGGTCCTCGTCGGTCTTGGCGTGAAGTTCTGATCGCCTCCCGGCCAACATGAACACCAGAAGCCCCGCTTCGGCGGGGCTTTTTTTTTGGACGACCCGCGCCGGCTGATGCTGCGCGGATTCAATCCCCCTGCGAAGGGCACCGCGCAGCGAGTCGCCGGTTAACGCGACGCTCGGTCCTCGGTCTTCATCAGCAGCGCAACGGCCGCGAAGCCGAGTGCCAATAGACCGTGCAAGACCAAAGCGCCAAGGGCCAGCGGTTGCGAATACACCTCGAAAGTCGGGGCGGCGGACCAGAGGCTTCCGACCGCGCCAAGGCCGTGGAAAGCGGCGAACCCGATTGCAATATATTTCGCCGTGGCCGATTGCACGCCTGCCACGAAAACAACGACTGCACCCAGCACGCCAAGCGCGAGAAGCGCGCTTCCCAGGAAGCGGAAGGCGATGGTCACCTGAACTGATTGTTGCGCGATCTGTTCGGCCGATTGCGAGGATGACGCGCCTGACAAAAAGGCGCTCGCCCCGAATATCAGCTCGAAGACGACGTGGATGATGAAGACGATGTAAGCGAACGTTCTCATTTCCAGCGGCCTTTCCGATCCATGACGAGCACGGGTGGCGACAAGAGACTTCGCCGCCGCTTTGGCGGGGTTCCTGCACCGCACGCGACGCGGCTGTGTCTTTCCGCTCTACGCGTCGTCGCCAACCCCCTACCGGGCCGGCTCCAAGGTCACAACCGGCGCCCGGCAAGTGAGCCGATCGACGTCGGCGCAGCGCCGGAATTGGAGCCGCTTGGTCAGACAGATCCGCGCCTGGAGTACGCCCTGACGCGAACAGCTCAACGCGAACCCGCGCTCCGACAAGCCGGGATTCGCCGCGAGGAAATCCGCCTCGATGGTCCTCGGGCTGGTCGCGATCGCGGTCTCCGGCGCGCGATACCGCGTCGGAATCGTCACCGCCGCGACCGCTCGCCGCAACAGGTCGAAATAGGCCTTGGGCCTCAGCCCGGAGCAGGTTCCGTGGCGGTTCCAGGCATGTGCCGCTTCCTTACCCGATGGCATGACGTCGCTGATGCTGGCGATGTCGCTCCGCGTCAGGCCGTAGGGTGTGCTTCGGCAATCCTCCGGATAGCCGCGCTCGAATTGCGGCCAGAGACCGTGCACGTTGAAGCTCGACCGGGAGAGATCGCATTGCTCCGGGTCCGGCCGGCGCGCATTGGCGCAATAGCTCGGCGACCAGGTGAGGGCGAGAACGTAGAAGTCGAAGTCGCCCGGCTGATCGTCGACCGCGGCGAGCGGCCCCGGCGCGAGAACCAGGCTGACGGCAAGGGCGAGACGCTTAAGGACGGATCGAGCGGCACCAACTGCCATAAACATGCCACTCGTCATAGGCAGGCAGGCAGGACTCGACGCGCCAGCCAACGGAGGCAAAGCCCTGGCGGGTTTCGATCAGATAGGCCACCTCGGACTGGCTACCGTCGGTCATCCACGCCGTGCCGCGGCAGTAGCGCCGGCCGATATCGCTGTGCGCCTGGATCTGTTCGGGCTTTTCGTAGACATCGGTGACCGCTTCGATCTTGACCCCCCAGTGGAAGGTCTTGCGGTTCGCATAGGCGAATTTCTGGGCGACGGTCGCAAGGACCTGGCGCGAATGGCACTCCGGAAGGTACCCATCACCGCGAAACCACCCGGCCTCCGCCGGCGCGGTTACGCCAAACGCTATCAACGCAGCTAAACAGAGACGCTTCATGAACACCCCCCGACGACTGAAACGACAATGCGCTTACGGCCTGCCCGGGTCAAGACTGGCCAGCCTTCCGATGGCCGGTGCGCTTTTCCTGATCGCCTCGAATTTCGCCGCGGCCGAGGAGGTCACGTTCCCGGATGGGCTCACCTGCCCGGAAGAAATCGCCGGCGGAGAGCGGATCTCCGTCGCGCTGGAAACGCGGACGCCGGGCGTTCTCGGGTACTGCGTTTACTATCTCCTCGGCGAGACCGATCTGGAATCGGTGACCCTGACGCTTCGGGTTGCCGACGACAGCTACGACTGGGACGCCAGTTTCAAGGCACCGAAGATCGACAAAGGCGGCATGCGGCTGGTCGAGGAGGGGCCGCAGAGTGCGCCGTTCGGCGATGCCGAGCGCGAGGCGACGATGATCACGCTGACGATCGAGGAGGAGGAGCTTGGACCGATCACCGAGTCGTTCGCCACGCTCTGGGTCTTCGACCTCGGTGACGGCCGCGTCGTGTCGCTGGAAGAGGAGTACAACAACATCAGCGCCGAGATGCGGGGGCCGCTTCGCGACGCGCTCCTGAAGGCGCAAGGGTAAGTCACAAAGGCGCCGCGACTAGCCGCGACTCCGCGAAATCAGCCCGGCCAGAATGGCCGAAAACGCCTTCGGAAAAATTTTCCCCGGTTTTCCTTGATACTGTCGTAAAAGTGTCATGTATTCGGGCGGTTGTGATTCATTGAAATCGAGGTGGGTGGTCGTCGGGTGCGGGACGAAGAGGCAAGGAGTGCGTCCGGCGCGTCGATGCGGCCGGCTCCCAACGGGTTCTCGGCGCTTCCACCCGGAACGGAAAGCCGCTTTCGCGAGATCGAACTGAAGCTCGCCGGGACGCCGCGGAGTCTTGCGGCGATCTTCGACAAGCTCGGCGATGGTGCGGCCAAGATCGCCGATGTCGACAGCACCTATTTCGATACCGCCGACCGGAGACTGTGGCAGCGGGGCTACACGCTTCGGTTGCGTCGACGTGGCGACGTGATCGAACTGACGCTCAAGCGCCAGGATGGCGGTCCGCTCGCCCGCGGCGAATGGACCGCAACGCTGAGCGAGCCGCTGGTGGACCTGGCGGAGTTGCCGCCGGAAGCGCCGCGTAGTCAAATCGGGACCATTCTGCCCGAGGAACTGAGACCGGTGTTCGCCACAACCTTCGAGCGGACCCGAAAGCGTCTCGACCTGCCTGGTGCCTCGGTCGAAGCCGCGCTCGACCTCGGCACGATTGCCGCTGGGAAACGCGAGGCGCCGATCGCCGAACTCGAGCTCGAGCTGCTCGACGGTGGGCTCGCCGCCATGCTCCGGCATCTGAAGACGACACTGCGCAACCGCAACTTCGTCATCGGGACAAGGACCAAGTCAGACCGGGGCATGGACCTCGCCGACGACGTGCCGCCACGGACGACGAAGGCGATCAAGCCACGTCTGACGCCGGCCGACACGATTGATACGGCGCTGGCGCGCATGGTGGCGGCATCGACCAACCAGGTGCTGGGCAACATCGCGGCGGCCGCGGATGGCCGGAACCCGGAGGGCGTGCACCAGCTTCGCGTGGCGCTCCGCCGCCTGCGATCCGGCTTTACCCTGTTCAAGGGCCACGTGACGCGGCAGGTCGAGGCCCTCGACCAGGCGGCCAGGAACGGATTCAAGGCGCTGGGACCGGCGCGCGACTACGACGTCTTTTTGCTGGAGACCCTGCCGCCGGTGCTGGAGAGCAACCCGGAAAACCCCGAGCTTTCGGCCTTGGCGGTGGCCGCGCAGGAACGGCGCGACGCGGCACACCAGGCCGTGCGCGATCTGGTCGAGGCGCGCTGGTTCAACCGTTTTCTCCTCGATCTCCTACTCGCCGGCGAAGCCGGCGGGCTCGTTCGACGCGACCGGGATAAACCGCTCGACGCGCTTGCCGCAACCGTCCTGCAGAAGCGGCATAAGAAGGTACTGAAGCTCGGCCGAGGTTTTGCCGACCTGGCCTATGCGGAGCGGCATGAGGTGCGGATCGCGCTGAAGAAGCTGCGCTATGCCTGCGACGACTTCCGCGACCTGTTTCCCGGCAAGCTGACCAAGGCTTACCTCAAGCGCCTGTCGGCCCTGCAGGACGATCTCGGTCGCCTCAACGACGCGACGGTGGCCGGCGGGATTGCCGACGGCCTCGCTGCCGACGCGCCGGATGGCGAGACCGCCGCGGCGATGATCAAAGGCTGGTACGGACATCGGCTCCGCCACGTCGAACCGCACATGCGCGAGGACTGGCTCCGGTTCACCGAAGCCCGGCCGTTCTGGAAATCGTGAAAGGCGAGGCGGGGCCACGATGATCTCGATCCTGGTGGCCAACGCCAAGGGCGGTTGCGGCAAGACGACCGTGGCGACCAATCTCGCGACCGCGTTCGCCAATGCCGGGCTGGTGACCGCGCTCGCCGACGCCGATCGGCAGCGCTCCTGTCTCGGCTGGTTCAAGCGGCGCCCAAAGGACGCGCCGAGGATCGCCGCGCTCGACTGGCACAAGCGGGACGGCAAGCTGCCCGACGACATCGACCGGCTGGTGATCGACTCCGGTGCCGGCCTGCGGTCGCGCCACGTTCAGGACCTGCTCAAGCGCGCCGACATCGTCGTCATGCCGGTGCTGCCGTCGGTGTTCGACGAGCGGGCCACCAAGGCGTTCTTGAAAAAAGTCGAGGCGTTGAAGCCGATCCGCAAGGGCAAGAAGCCGGTCGCCGTTATCGGCAACCGGTTACGGGCGCGAACCAAGGCGGAAACCGAGCTGGAGACGTTCCTGGCGAAGCTCGGTCACGACGTCGCCGCTCGGCTGCGCGATCGCTCAACCTATCAGGACGTCGCCCGCCGCGGGCTCGGCGTCTTCGACCTCTCCCCGGCGCGCCGCGCCGGCGTCGTCGACGACTGGCTGCCGCTGATCCATCTGATCGAGGATCGCGGCTGATCGGGCGCGCCCGTTCTCAGCGTTGTTTCGGCGGGCACGTGACCTCAATGTAGACCGGGTCATTGTGTTTCTTGCTAGCCCAGTTGTGGCAAATGCACTCTGTTGTCGTTTCCTTTTGTTTACTACACGTCATATTGGCGCTTGGGTGCTCACAACTTACCGAATCCTTATCGATCGGGTTGCCATAGCAATAAATATACCAGGTGTTTCCTTGTCCACCCTGAATGTCCTCGTGATAATCGCAGCTAATTTCATCGCAATAGCAATTGCCATCACTATCGCATGTGTCTGAATAGGCAGCGGAGAAACCAAGAAGGATAAAGCCGATCATGGCCAGCAACCGTATCGCCATCATATTCTCCCTCGGGATCCCGGGTTCAGAACCCGTCACGGTGGTTTTCACTCGGACAAGGTGATCGGCAGCTAACCTCGCGCAGATAACCGATGTCGAGGCCGAGACTGAGGTATTTCAGCGCGCTCCGCAAGGCGCCGGGCGGTCGTGGACCGCGCCGCTCCCTCCCTATCAGCCCTATGAACACTTGATCGTAACGTAGACAGGATCGACGTGATTCTTGCCGGCAAGGTTAGAGCAGATACACTCCGTTGTCGTTTCTTGTTGCTTGCTGCAGCTCATATTAGCGCTGGGGTGGCCACATGTCACATTCTTCCTGTCGACCGGTTGGTTATTACAGTAAGTGTACCAAGTATTTGAATGTCCACCCTGAAGATCCTCATGAAACGTGCAACTATCTAGGGTACAATTACACTTGTCATTCGGGCATGCGTCATCAGAGATGGCCGTGGAAACGCCAAAAAAGACAAGGGCGATCACGGCCAGCAATCGTATCAGCATCACAGTCTCCCTCGGGATTCCGGGTTCAGAACCCGTCACAGTGGTTTTCACTCGGACAAGACGGTCGGCAGCCAACCCCGCGCAGATGACCGATGTCGAGACCTAGACTGAGGTATTTCAGCTCGCTCCGCAAGGCGCTGGGCCGCCCGTCGATTAGCCGGTCCCGGGGTGCGCCCGGCTAGAGGCCGAGCAGCTTCAGCCACTCGTCAACCGACTGACCCGACGACATGCGCGGCGCGACCATCCGGTCGATGGCGAAGCTCGGCGACTCGTGAACGCCCATCTGCCGAGCGTAGCGGGTGTGCCAGCGGATCGCCCGGTCGACGGTCCGGAAACAGAACGCCTCGGTCAGATCGGTGCCGGCGAGGCTGGAGAGTGCGGCGAGGATGTCGGCTGGGGTGCGCTCCATATTGGTGCCGCGGCAATGATCGTCGAACTCGAACGCCTCGCGATCGGCATAGACGCCGGCGATCACCTTGAGCGCGACCGGGGTGCCGTCGTCGCGGGCGCTGGCCGCCAGGATGCCGCGGGTGACGACGCCGGAATAGAGATGCCAGGGCTGGGAGAGGAGGCGGATGCGGATCGTCAGGCGCTCGGGCCCGGCGGCCTCGAGTAGTGCCGGAAACTTGCCGAAGGCGCGCTTCGAAAACGGGCAGGTCGGCTCGAGAAACACCTCGAGCTCGGTCGGGCCGTGGCCGAGGACGAGGGGCGCGACGGGATGGGGATCAGAGGACATGGCGGTGCTTCGTGTTTGGCGGGAGCCGCAAGATTGCCGCGCGGACGCGACATCGGCAAGAGGTGCACCGGCCATCGGCGACCCCTTATCGCGACCGTAACCGCGGGTCCACCGATCTGCGTTCGTCGCATTGGCACCCGCGCCGGGACTGTTATTGAAACCAATAAGCCCACACCAGCAATATGATCGTTCCCGCCATCGCCACGACGGTCGTCGCCCTCTGAAGCCCCTCGCTTTGGCGGAAGCGGTCCACCCAGCCGACCAGCAACATGAGCGGAAGAATCAAGGCGATAGTGCTCGTGTTGAGAAGAAAGGCGACCCAGGCGTTCGCCGGCGACGGCGTGTTATCGAGATAAGCATCCCACGGCGGGAGGAACATGCCGCCGCCGGCGCCAGTCAGAACCGTCACGCAGACGCCGGCAAAGTTGCAGTAGAAGCTGACGATCGTCAGTGCGCAAAACAGCCAGGCATTGACCGCGCTGAATCTGAGGAGGGGACGGAGCGCGACGAACGCGAGCATGAACACCGCCTCCAGCAACCCCAGCGTATGCGCCATTCCGATGATCGGCGCGCCGGGGGCCCCGACGGGAATGCCGATCAGCAAGCCGCCGAGAAAGAGGAGACAGGCACCGATCATCATGACCGTGCGATCGGCGGTGTGAGATGGCGTTGTGTCGCTCATTGCCGGCTGGTCCTCATTCGAACTGAAACAACCCCTTGGCGTTGAGCTCAGAGATACTGCGGCGGGCGACGCCGCCACAACCGTCGATGATGCCGACGACGACCTGTCCAAGCCGGCCATGGTTGAAGGTCTGACCCACCAATCGGTCAGCGTTGTCCTGCCCACCCAGGCTGATGGAGAGGCTTCGTCACTCCGCCGGCATGCGTTCCGGTGCGCCGACCGGATGAACCCGGAAGACGATGGCGCGGGCGGGCTCGTTGGTGGTTTGCGGCGAATGGACCTTGCCCTTGCCGATCACGAAGGCCTCGCCGGCGCGATAGATCCGATCCTCCTGGCCCTCTTCGCGATGGATCGCCGCGCCCTCGATCACATAGACGATCTCCTCGCCGGGATGGGTGTGCGGCGGCACTTCCGCGTTGGGTGGGATCACCACGTCCGAAACGATGACTTCAAGCCCGGGGGCGGTCTCGAGCGGCGCGACCAGCATGGTGTTGCTGCCCGGCGGCGGACGATGCCCCTCGTCGGCGGAAACCGGGATTACGCAAAGAGCACTCATCCCTGCCAACGCCGTGATCGTTGTCACCAAGCCAATACGTCCGCTCATTCTGTCGACCTCTTCCCTCGGGGTTTCGAGGATTGCACCTTAGCATCGCTTCCATCTTGCGGTCTGATCCGCTGCGTAAGATAACGTCGCGACGAGCGGGGAGCATGGTTCATGGCCGAACAGACCAACACATTGCTGACCGCCGGGCGATTCCCGGGCGCGGTCGGCCTGACCCGTGCGCTGCTTCATCATGGCGCCCGGGTGGATGTCGCCGATTCTTACAAACTCGCCGCGTCACTCCATGCGCGCGGCATCGCCAAGCCCCATGTCGTGCCCTCTCCATCGAAGGAGCCGCTGGCCTTTACCGACGCAGTGGCGCGGATCGTGACGGAGCGTGACATCGACGTCGTGATCCCCACCTTCGAGGAGGGCTTTTACCTGTCGCGATACCGGGACCGGATACCGGTGCCGGTTTTCGCGCCGGATTTCGACACGATCGTCGAGCTTCACGACAAGGCACGGTTCCAAATCGTGTGCCAAGACCTCGGCTTGCCCACCCCGGCCTCGGTCACGGTGACGACCCAGGACGCCCTGCGGCGGGAGGTCGATCGTTTCGAGCGCCATCTCGCCCGGCCGGCATTCTCGCGCGGCGGTGCCTTCTGCTACACAAACCATGGCCCGCGGGTCGGCGAAACCCAGATCGAAGAATGCTGGCCGACCGACGACAATCCTTGGCTCGTGCAAGAATTCATCGAGGGCAACGATGCCTGCACCCTGAGCGTGGTGCGGGACGGCAAGGTGGTCGTCCATTGCGTTTACGAGCCGGTGATCGCCGCCACCGGCGGCTTTTCAGTGCAGTTCCAGTCGATCGCCGATTTCGGCACCCTGGCGGTGGTGGAAGCGGTAGCGGAGCGGTTCGGCTACAACGGCTTCATCGGCTTCGATTATCGCCGTACCGACGATGGCTTCGTGGTGATCGAGTGCAATCCGCGGCTCGACGCGGGTGTGTTCGTCACGCCGCAGGCGTGGATCGCCGAGGCGGTGCTCGGCGATCCCGGAGATTTGCGGATCGCCCCGGCCGGGGTGATGCGGCAATACGATGCCGTGCTGCTCGGATCCGGCGGCGTCGATTTGAGCGTCGGCGAACGGCTGAAGCTCCTGCTGACCGCGCCCGACGCGCTGATCGAGGGGCGCGATCTGCTGCCGTCGATTCTCTACTACGTTCAGCGGCGCCACTGGAAGGCGGTGGCGCGCGACGAGCACATTCCGCTCAATGCGGCGTTCAACGAGGATATCTCCTGGGACGGCTCGCCAATGCCCGATCCGCTCCCGGACCGCGGCGCCGGCTGACCGCCATCCACGCCAAAGTCGCTGCCCGGCGCGGCGCGAGTGGGTGATGCGACGGGCTTCGCGGCGTTACCGAAAGACAAGCACCAGCATGCTCAAATCGATCGCGGGGAAGGGGAGAGCGGCAATGCGGATGCTAGGGAGGCTGATGCCGGGGGCGGCCCTGTTCGTTTTAGGAGCCGGGGCGGGCGCCTTGGCCGAATGCGGGCCGATGACGCTGGAATCGGTTCCCGGCACCCGCGAGGCGTATTTCTTCGACCATGACGACAGCGGGGGCCCGAGCGTCGGCGACAAGCGCGGCGGGCACCGCGAGATACGCGCCAGCGACGGCGCGCGCAGCGGCACGGCCTACTGGATCAACACGGTCCTGGCGGTTGACGCCGGTGGGGCGCCGGACGCGCTCGCCGTCGAACTGGTGCTTGCGCTCGACGATGGCGTCCTGTTCGTGACCCAGTTGCATGACGCAGCGGTGGAAGACTACGCCCTGCCCGAGGCGACCACCGTGCCGGCCGAAGCCCGCTGGTCCGTGCACGGCGGGACCGGCGCGTATGCCGGCGCAGCCGGGACCGTGGCGATCAGCTTCGACGACGCCGGCGAGTCGTCTTACGACCTGGACGTGACCTGCGAGTAGCGCCCCGTCATCCCTTTCGGCGGCCGTCGCTGACGCCTAACGGCGAACCGCGCGCTTTCGCGACACCCAAGCGTGCTCGCCGGTCTCGTAGCCGATCAACTCCATCACGTCGGGCTCGGCAAGTTGACCCGAAATCACCCAGGCATCGGCTTCGCCGTGGGAGATCAGGGTAATCTCGTCTCCGGACCATGAGATGACGCCCATCAGACCCACGTCGCGCTCCGACACCTGCTGCTCGCCGTCATGGAAGTTTCCGAGGTCGCTCGTGAAACGCAATTGGCCGCGTACCATGTAACCCTCTTGCTCGGTGAGGACGATCGTCGCTTCGAAAGCGGTGGCGTCCACACTCGTCCCGTCGGCCATTTCGAGCGTCTCGAAGACGATCTCCCAGGTTCCCACCAGGTTGGGGGCTTGATCAGACTGCGCCGAAGCGGTGGTGGGTATAGCCAAGCCGATGAGGAGCACGAGGGCGGCCGAAAGAGTCTTCATGGCGATTTCTCCGGTGTTGGGGCGCAGGCTTTGGATAGATGCGGATCATTGTAGACAGCGTTTCCGACGCGCGCTTAACAGCGCGGCATCGGCACGAATGATGCTCCGCCCCCGCCTGGCGCTCAGTCCTGCCGGATCATGATGGTGCGGGTCGCGACGGCAAACGGGCCGGCTTCCAGCGCGATCACCTCCATGGTGTCGCGGTTCACGAGGCGGGCGCGGTAGGTGGTCTCGTCCTCGTGGTCGGCCCAGTACACGGTCTCGTTGTCGAAGCCGATCGCGCCGACGACGTTTTCCGACTGCAGGTGCTGGATGCCGGCGGCGCCCTGGAATTCGGGGCCGTCGATGTCGTTCGCCCAAGTCATGGTGCCGCGAAAGACGCCGCGGAACTGCTCCTCGACGATCAGGGTGCCGGTCGTCCCGCTCTGATCGTAAAGACCACCCTCCCAATGGGACACTTCGCCGGTCAACGTCACCCAGGCGCCGGTGAGATCGGGCGGCTCCTCGGCCTCAGCCAGGGCGGGAAGACAAGCGACACCGACCAGCGCAACGAGACGAACGATGGCGGACATGATGGGGCCTCCGTTTGGGGGGAGGGGAGCATGGGGGTGCGGGGGCGACCGACGTCGTCAATCCGTCGCTTTGGAGGGCACAGGGAACATCAGAAATTTGTTCATGCTATGTTCCATATATGTTATAATTCAAATGGAGGGAACTTGTAGCGAGGAACCTGAATGTTTAGCAAGATCGCAAAGCTCCTTTTAGTCGCTTCATCCATCGCTCCGGTCGGAATTGTGTATGCTTGGGTATCGGCTGTCGAGTCCGACTACAAATCTGCGATAATAATACTGCTCGTTTCTTTTTTGTTGTTCCTTTTTTGTCTTTATATTGTGACAAGAGCTCAAGAATATGTAGAAATAGAGAGGTTTAGAGCGACTACCATAGAAGCTGCTGACCGAGAAAACATAGCATTTCTCATTTTGTATATTTCTCCATTGTTTGCCGCTCAATTCTCATCCTTGAATTGGTACCTTTGGGTACCAACCATCGTAATTTTTGGGCTCATTACCGCGACCGGCTATAGTTACCATTTCAATCCATTGCTTGGCCTGATGGGCTGGCACTTTTACAAGGTGCAGTCAACGGAGGGAGTTGTTTTTGTCTTGATTACGAAAAAATATCTTCGTACGTCGGCCGATGAGTTTGAAGTGTGTCAGCTGACAGAGTACATACTGTTGGACGTGGGAGGCTAGCCGTTCTTTGAACCTGTTCGCAGCATCAAGAAATATGGAAGACGAGTTGGAAGTCAGGCGCGTCCGGCTTGAGCGGCACGCCCAAACCTCGCTTGGGCAGAGGCTCCAACTAATGGAGGCCGCGTTCTTCGAGGGAATCAATGAAGAAGTCGAATTCGATGGCGATTGGACGCCGGACGAGAATGAATTGCTAAGTCTTCCTCTGACGCCGGAGGGGCGGCTCATGTTGGATGCGGTGGATGCGAACACGGTCGCAACGCCCACAATGGACCCAGCCGCCATAAATGGGGGCTCGGTAGTCGCGCTGTTTGCAAAGAGTGAAGCCGGCGGTATGGACCAAGTACTAGTTCAAAATTTTGGAGCTCGGCAGATATTGGTCCGAGACGGGGCTTTTATCTTCGATGGAACAAGCTTCAGGTTGTTTAATCAACCAGCTTTTGCTATCTCACGTAATTTAGTTGCCGTCATTGATGCTAATTCCATGAAATTCAAAAGCTACGCGAATCTGCGTAGAATATTTCGCATACAATTGTTTTTTCAAGAGGCCACGGACGAAAATATAGAAGAATTCGCAGATCATCAGAGCGTGTACATTGAAGACATTGGCGTATTAAAAGACGCATGCGATCAAACCGCACGAAAAATGATCAACAAAATACATAGACTGCGAACTCTTGACGAGCATCATCCGCAAGAGATAGTAAATAGAGCGGCGTCTGTTGGCCTGCAGATTGATCTTAACGGCGGTAGTATTGTATTTCCGCCTGACAGACGAGAATTAAAAAATTTACTTCGATTTCTCGATGATGGGTTGTATCGCGCGTCTCTAAGCGGTTTCAGATACATAGCGAATTCAAAGCGGCCTGTACCGACATAGACGTCCAACGGTTGGTCGTGGCGTCGATCGCGGTCGATAATGAGTTCGCGAATTATCGTCTAAAAAGGTCGACAACACTGTCCAAGTCAGGGGGAGGCGGTAGTGATAGGCCAACCACATTAAGTGCAACAAGAAATTCTCGAATGGAGTCTTCGAAAGTCGCGAGTGGGACAGTGTCTTCTATTTGAACCAGATGAGGTCGGAGGCTACGACCCGCTTTCGGCTTCTGTTCGCTGACATCCAGTATCAGCGGGACAGGATCATTCGGATCATCGATGCAATGCAACTCGTAGATTCCGCGAGCCATAAACCGGGCGTCGTCTTCGGAAAGAGGTTGCCCTTTCCGCAGGTTAATCGCGACCGCATAGGCTTGGCCGTCAACGTACCAAATACCCTTTATGCTTGGCTTGAACCAAAATCCGAGAACATAGATTGGTTTGGATCGAGCGGGATACCAATTTCCGCGTCCTCCGAAGTAATCTCTCAGCAGTGTATAACCTTCGCGGATGGTCTGGTTCTTCCATTCATCCTTGTAGGACGAAAACGCCATTGAGATAAACTCATCGTCCGCCAGGCCGCGTATTGCATGACCTAGCCGTGGCCATACTTGTCCGTACGACATGAAGCCCTTGTCGCCCAAACGAACGGCCACTTCTCTCGCGGTGAGTGCGACATTCGGTCGGATAACACTAGGGCGCGCGAACTTCGGGAGATCAAGAAGCTCGAAGCACTTACCTGTCCTGGCCATCGACTGGCCCCCAAAGGCGAATCACGTTGCAACCAGAAATACTGTGATAAGATGCCCTCAACAGCAACCTAGTGCCGCCGTCCACCGCCCCATTTCAACAGGAAATAGTCTCTGATCATCGGATCGGGGATTCTCGTGCTTCGTGTGTTTTGCGATGAATTTGCTGCGATCACCTGACTCCAAGGGCCTCCCGGTTCGTGGGTCATTGCGACAAGGTCGGCCGTCGAGTGAGCGGCGTGGGCCTCGAATGCCGATTGCACCAGAAGGCGATGTTTTGCATGAATGTCATCATAAGGAATTGATCTGTTGTCTCCCGTCGAATAGTCGAAATAGCAAGCAGGTTCTGAAATCGGCTTGTCGCCGTGGCACCTGAACGCTTGGTATACTGATCGAACAACCGGGCCTAGCTGCCATGCCTCAAAGTGGTTGCGGACAAGGCCCCGGTGAAGCTCCACCAGCCCCCAACCGTGAATAAAATACAGCAGCTTGTTCATCCGGAGGTTAGAGAGGTCGAATCGATCAGCGTCATAGTGCGCCAATAAGAAATTGGCTATCTTGCGCGCCTCGTACATTCGATCCCCCTCGGACAAGATATCAATTTTGGGCGATCTGTCATGTCCCATAGCGACAACGGTGGAAAACTCATTCACTCCGCCGCCACCTTGGCCGCACTCGCGGCTGAGCGGCGGCGTTTGCGCCCGGCCTTGGCGCGGGCGAGGACCGGTTTCAGGAACGCGCCGGTGTAGCTGCGCTTGACCTTAACGATGTCCTCCGGGGTCCCGGCCGCGACGATCTCGCCGCCGCCGTCGCCGCCCTCGGGTCCGAGGTCGATGATCCAATCGGCGGTCTTGATCACCTCGAGATTGTGCTCGATCACCACGACGGTGTTGCCCTGCTCGACCAGCTCGTGCAGCACCTCAAGCAGCTTCTCGACATCGGCGAAGTGGAGGCCGGTGGTCGGCTCGTCGAGGATATAGAGGGTGCGGCCGGTGGCGCGCTTCGACAACTCCTTCGACAGTTTGACCCGCTGGGCCTCGCCGCCGGACAGCGTCGTCGCCTGCTGGCCGACATGGATGTAGGAAAGGCCGACCCGGTCGAGCGTCTCCATCTTGTCGCGGATCGCCGGCACGGCGGAGAAGAAGCTCTTGGCTTCCTCCACCGTCATGTCGAGGACATCAGCGATCGACTTGCCCTTGAAGGTGACCTCCAGGGTCTCGCGGTTGTAGCGCTTGCCCTGGCAGACGTCGCAGGTGACGTAGACATCGGGCAGGAAGTGCATCTCGATCTTGATGACGCCGTCGCCCTGGCAGGCCTCGCAGCGGCCGCCCTTGACGTTGAACGAAAACCGCCCCGGGGCGTAGCCGCGGGCCTTGGCCTCCGGCAGGCCGGCAAACCATTCGCGGATGGGGGTGAAGGCGCCGGTGTAGGTCGCCGGATTGGAGCGCGGGGTGCGGCCGATCGGCGACTGGTCAATGTCGATGACCTTGTCGAGATATTCGAGCCCTTCGACCCGCTCATGCGCCGCCGGCGCATCGCGGGCGCCGTTCAGCCGCCGGGCGACGGCCTTGTAGAGGGTGTCGATCAGCAGGGTCGACTTGCCGCCGCCGGAGACCCCGGTGATGCAGGTGAACAGACCCAGCGGGATCTCGGCGGTGACGTTCTTGAGGTTGTTGGCGGTGGCGCCGATCACCCTCAGCGCCTTGCCCTTCTGTGGCGGGCGGCGCAGCGCCGGCACATCGATGAAGCGTGTGCCCGACAGGAACTGCCCGGTCAGCGATTGCGGGCTCGCCATGATCTCGGCCGGGGTGCCCTCGGCGACGATGGTGCCGCCATGGATGCCGGCGGCCGGGCCGATGTCGACCACATGGTCGGCCTCGCGGATCGCGTCCTCGTCATGCTCGACGACGATGACGGTGTTGCCGAGGTCGCGCAGGTGCTTCAGCGTCTCGAGCAGACGGGCGTTGTCGCGCTGGTGCAGCCCGATCGAGGGCTCGTCGAGAACATAGAGCACGCCGGTGAGGCCGGAGCCGATCTGGGAGGCGAGGCGGATGCGCTGGCTCTCGCCGCCCGACAAGGTGCCGGAGTTGCGGCTCAGCGTCAGATAGTCGAGGCCGACATCGACGAGGAATTGCAGCCGCTCGCGGATCTCCTTGAGGATGCGGCCGGCGATCTCGTTCTGTTTGTCGGTCAAGGTGGCGGGCAGGTCGGCGAACCACTGGTTGGCGCGGCGGATGGAGAAGTTGGCGACTTCGCCGATGTGCAGGCCGTCGAGCTTGACCGCCAGCGCCTCGGGCTTGAGGCGGTAGCCGTCGCAGGCGGCGCATGGCGTCGCCGACTGGTAGCGCTCGATCTCCTCGCGCATCCAGGCGGAGTCGGTCTCCTTCCAGCGGCGCTCGAGGTTCGGGATCACCCCTTCGAAGGTCTTGGTGGTCTCGTATTTCCTGAGGCCATCGTCATAGACGAAGCGGACCTTGTCCTTGCCGGTGCCGTAGAGGATCGCCTGGCGGGCCTTCGCCGGCAGCTTCGACCATTTGGCGTCGAGCGAGAATTTGTAGTGGCGGGCCAGCGCCTCCAGGGTTTGGAGATAGTACGGCGACTGGGACTTGCCCCACGGGACAATGGCATTCTGGCGGAGGCTGAGGGTCTCGTCCGGGACGACCAGCGCGGGATCGACGGTGCGCTCGAAGCCGAGGCCATCGCAGGTCGGGCAGGCGCCATACGGGTTATTGAACGAAAACAGCCGCGGCTCGATTTCCGGGATGGTGAAGCCGGAGACCGGGCAGGCGAACTTTTCGGAGAAGATGATGCGGGTGGGGAGGGTCTCTTTTTTCCCTGTCCGGCCTTCGGCCGTCCCCGCCTCTTGGGAAGTCCCCCTCACCCCGGCCCCGCCTTCGGCGGTACCCTCCCTCTCCCGCGAGGGGAGAGGGGGCGCGGCGTCTTCGCCATCGCCTTTCTTGGTTACGATGGATGATTTGCTTCGGCGTTTGGGCCGAGAGTCCCTCTCCCCCGGTGGGAGAGGGTGGTCGCCGGAGGCGACCGGGTGAGGGGGAGGTCTATCCGCGAACTCGGCGATGGCGATTCCGTCGGCGAGGCCGAGCGCGGTCTGCAGCGAGTCGGCGAGGCGGGTGGCGATGTCGTCGCGCACAACGATGCGGTCGACCACCACTTCGATGTCGTGCTTGAATTTCTTGTCGAGCGCCGGTGCCTCGGCGATCTCGTGGAAGGTGCCGTCGATCTTGACCCGCTGGAACCCCTTCTTGAGGAGCTCGGCCAATTCCTTGCGGTACTCGCCCTTGCGGCCGCGCACAATCGGCGCCAACAGATAGAGCCGGGTGCCCTCCGGCAGCGCCATGATCCGGTCGACCATCTGGCTCACCGTCTGGCTCTCGATCGGCAGGCCGGTGGCCGGCGAATAGGGGACCCCGACCCGGGCGAACAGGAGCCGCATGTAGTCGTAGATCTCGGTGACGGTACCGACCGTCGAGCGGGGATTGCGGCTGGTCGTCTTCTGCTCGATCGAAATCGCCGGCGACAGCCCGTCGATCTGGTCGACGTCCGGCTTCTGCATCATCTCGAGAAACTGACGGGCATAAGCCGACAGGCTCTCGACGTAGCGGCGCTGGCCCTCGGCATAGATGGTGTCGAAGGCGAGCGACGACTTGCCGGAGCCCGACAGGCCGGTGAGCACGATCAGCTCGTCCCGCGGAAGGTCGAGATCGACGTTCTTGAGGTTGTGCTCGCGGGCGCCGCGAACGGAGATGGACTTGCTGCTCATGATCCGGCGGTCAACCTGTTCGCGACTCCAGCCATCGCTGCAAGGACTCCTGGCTCTCGGCCGATCCTTTGCCAGCAAGAAGCGCGGAGACGGAGACGTCTTCGTCAACGTCAGGCCAGTGTACCCCGTCGCCATCCGCGATCAGCCGCCAGTTGGCCCGTTCTGCCGGGGTCGCGTGGGCGAGGCGCGGATACCAAGCCAACGGCACGGCGATCGTTCGCCCATCGGACAGATCGACACTCAGCGTTTCGTCGGTCACAGTCACACCAAGAGCACTTGGGTGACGCGCCTCAGTGGCCGAAAAAGCCATGCCATGCCTCCAAGAGCGTCGGTTCATGCTCACCGACGCGTTGTTCGATTTCCCTAAGTTCCTTACGCCGGAAGCCCCCACTGGTCACAAGACGCACCGGATCAATCCAAAACTTCGCAACGTTGTTGTCACGCTCGACGTGGACATGCGGGGGCTCACCGCCATCGGCAGAATAGAAAAACAAACGATATGGCCCAAGCCTCAACACCGTAGGCATCGCCCGCCTCCGAGGCACTTGCGACAGCGAACGGAAATGAACTTGCTCGCGGGGAGGCTGGTCTTCGCCATGGTCTCGTCCGTGGGGGATGCGGCGTGAGCCGCACGCTCCAACTTATGCCGTTGCGGCGTTCAGACAAGCGCGACCTTGCGTTCGTCCAACGGTAACGGCCGAGTCAGGCAAAGATGCTGACAGACAATGCCAAGCGAAACAAGAACAAAAGAGGTACAAATGCTGGGCTGAGCATCCATTCGGCCTCATGATATACCTCGGTCACCTGGCGATCCGCGACGCGCCGGTTTGAACTCGGGGGACCGTAATGACCAAACTGTTTTCGATTCCAAAGCACGGTTTTGTGCGGCGGCTTGGCTTGGCGGCACTCATCGTTGGTGCGGGGGCCTGCTTGTCGGCGAGCGCCGACGAGGCCGTGCCTAATCTTGAAGGGATCTGGATCAAGGCCGACGGTCAGGTGCGCTACTGGGACGGGGCGATCAACGTCTTTCCCCAAGACTACGCTATCGGGCAAATCGAAATCTCCGGACAGGTCGGCGCGGTGTTCGAGGCGCATCAGTTATCGGTCGCCATTGGAGGCGCCCAGGAGGGTAGACACGGGTCCGAACCGATCACCGATCAGCGGCTACCGCTGGTCGGCGTCGTCGGCTGGGACGGGACGTCGGTCGTGCTCAGCGACATCGGGGACACGACGCACTACCAGTGTACGCTCGTGGCGGAAAATACCATGCACTGCATGTTGTGGGAGTCCGGCGAGCACGCGCTCGCCGGCCGCGTCATTCTCGAACGGCGCTGATCGGGCTGCGATGATGTCGTCTCGGTATTGCTCGGCGTCGGCGGGATCAGGTGGTGGGATCGTCTTCGCGGGGCGGCGGCCGCCAACGACAGCCGATGAGATCATTGGGTGGCCGCATGCATACTCGGCTCTTGCAAGTTCTTTTTGTCCAGCCGAGAGACTGTATGTCGTTTTGACCGCCGAGCTGTCGATGACATCAAATTTCACCTTTATCGAGCCGATCGCGGGTTGCCGCGATCGAAATGGAGTAGCTGAATCGTGACAACCCGACATGCCGTCTCGGCCGCCATCGCGGCGGCCGCATTGGTCAGTTTCGTGTCCGTGTCCCAGGCGATCGCGCCACCGGCGGTGCGCGGCGATCACGGCATGGTGGTGAGCGGTCAGCACCTGGCGGCCGAGGTGGGCAACCGCATCCTTGAGAACGGCGGCAACGCCATCGACGCGGCCGTGGCGGCGTCTTACGCGCTGGCGGTTGTCTATCCCTGCTGCGGCAATATCGGCGGCGGCGGATTCGCGACGATCCGATTAGCCGACGGCCGCGAGATCTTCATCGACTTCCGGGAAAAGGCGCCTCAAGCCGCGACCGCCAACATGTACATCGGCAGCGACGGCAAGGTGGTTTCGGAGGAGAGCATCGAAGGGTACACGGCCGTCGCGGTCCCCGGCACGGTCCTCGGTCTTGATACTCTGCTCACCAAATACGGGACGATGAGCCGCCAAGAGGTGATGGCCCCGGCGATCAACCTGGCGCGATACGGCTTCGCGCTCCGGCAAAGCGACGTCGATTATCTCACGATCCGGACCGACAAGATTCTCAAGCAGCCGAACGCGGCTGCGATCTTTCTTAACGACGGTGCGCCGTGGCCAGTCGGACACCGGCTGGTCCAGACTGACCTCGCCGCTACGCTGGAGGCGATCGCCGAGAACGGATCGGATGCCTTTTACAAGGGGCCGATCGCCGAGGCGATCGTCGCCGCCAGTTCGGCCAATGACGGCATCCTGACGATGGCCGACTTCGAGTCGTACACGGTGGAGGAGCGGACGCCGGTCGCGTGTACGTATCGCGGCTATAGGATTGCCGCCGCCGCACCGCCGAGCTCCGGCGGGACAACGCTCTGCCTCATCCTCAATATCGTCGAAGGGTATTCGCTGGACGACCTCGGCTACCACTCGGCCGCCGGCATCCACGTCATCGTCGAGGCGCTGCGTCATGCCTTTGTCGATCGGAACTTTCTGCTCGGCGATCCGGACTTTGTCCATAATCCGGTCGAGCAACTGACGTCGAAGGCATACGCGGCGTCGATCCGGGCGAAAATCGAACCAGGTAAGGCGGGACAGTCCAAGGGCATGACCCCTGGGATCGCACCTTCCAAAGGAACCGAAACGACGCATCTTTCCGTGATGGACCGCGACGGTAACGCGGTGGCGTTGACCTCCAGCGTCAACTACTTCTTCGGCGCCGGCGTCATCGCGGGGGACACAGGCTTCTTCCTCAACAACACGATGAACGACTTCACCATCGCGCCGGGCGAGCCGACCGCCGGCGGCTTGATCCAGGGCGCGAACAACGTCATCGCACCCGGCAAGCGGCCGCTCAGCTCGATGACGCCCACGATCGTCACCAAGGACGGGGATGTCGCCATGGTGCTCGGCAGCCCAGGGGGGGTGCGCATCATCAGTATCGTGGCGCAGACGATCATGAACGTGATCGACCATGGGATGACGATTTCGGCCGCGGTCGCGGGGCCACGGATTCATCACCAATGGATGCCCGATGAGGTCTATATGGAACCGTTTGCACTTTCAGCCGACACGAAAGCGGCGCTCGAGGCGATGGGCTACACGATCGTTCAGCAGCGGCCGTGGGGCGCGGCCCAGGCAATCAGCATCGCCGAGGGAGGCGAGGGCCACGAGATCCAGGCGCAGTTCGTTCAGGACACCATGGTGTTCAGCCGGGCACGGAAAGGCACCCGCCTTGGCCACAGCGACAATCGGCGACCGACCGGCGCTGCGGTCGGGCATTGATGCCGGCCAGGCGATGCGCCTTCGGCCGGGTCGCTTCACCGTTGATCGGTTGCGTTCGCCCTATTCGGCGATGAGGCTTTTGAGGTCGGCGGCGGTCAGTGTGTCGTCATAGACGCCCGCGCTGACCTGATAGGGCTGGCCAGGCACTGCGGCGATGAAAGCGACCTTGCGCGACGGGTCGCCGGCGGCGAGTTGGTCGGCGCCCGGATCGGCAATCGGCTCCGCCCACTTGTACTCGACCCAGCCGCCGCCGGCCGCTGCGGCTTCGCACAACAGGCGGCCGAACGGGACGCCATCAACATCGGCGAGAGTCGAAATGGCCAAACCCTTGGTTCCGGCAATCGGATGTGCAGCGATAGTGTCAGCCGAGCAGTCGTAGACGAACACATAGGTGTCCTTCCATACGAACGGTGACTCCGCCTGGTCGAAAATGACCAATCCCGGCTCGCCGTTCTCGGCAAGATGCGCGGCCGCCTCGCGGACCTTGGCGACAACCTCCTCGGGCGTTGCCGGCTCGTCGGCGTGGGCGGCGCCGGCCGTCACGCCAACAGCCAGCAGGATTGTCGCGGTCAACCGAACGCCCATCAGTCTCGCTCCCTCAAATAGACAGACTACTCTGCTGCACAGATGCCAAGGATACCACATCGATCTGCTGTTTTCGGTTGATGCCGCGCAAAGCGTTTTCAGCGCAGGCGTGCCAGCGGATGGCCGCTAAGTCGGCGAGGTGAAATGGTGCTGGGCCGGTGCGCCGATAATGCGGCTACAGCAAGGCTTGGCCTATAGCGGGCAAACGGTTCGGCCGTAGATTTCGTTCAGCACCTGGCCCAGGCCGGTATAGACGGCGACCGCGCCGCAGAGGATGCCCTCGTAGCCGGCGATCATCAGGACCATTTCGCTCTCGGTGCCATTGGCCAAGGCGAGCAAGCCAAACAGAATCGTCAACGTCAGAAACACGACCTGCAGGCTGCGGGTCAGCTTGAAGGTTGCGATGAACAAAACCGCGGTGAACAGCCCCCAGATGGCGAGGTAGGTCGCCATTGCAGCCGGACCCGGAGCGGTGCCGATGCCGAGGTCGGGAACGATCAGAATACCCGCGAGGCTGAGCCAGAACAGGCCGTAAGAAGTGAACGCGGTGGTGCCGAAGGTGTTGCCCTTGCGCCATTCCATGACACCGGCCAGCACCTGCGCCAGACCGCCGTAGAACACACCCATCGCGAGGATCATGGCGTCGAGCGGATAGAACCCGGCGTTATGGAAGTTGAGGAGAATCGTTGTCAGGCCGAAAGCGCTCAAACCAAGCGGTGCCGGGTTGGCCGTTGTATCCGCCACGATCGTCCGACTTGGCTCCCCCGACACGTTGGCTGCCGACATAACACTCTCACCGATCATACTTTCGTCGACGACTGGGCGCACAGCGACAGCCGCCGACCTCGACGAAGCTAGCAGGTCAAGCTCGACGCGCCTTGCGGTTGATCAACGGTATCGACGCTCAGGCGTGGGCTGTCAGGGGGCCGAGTTGAGACATCACTCGGTCAGCAGCTTGTCGAGCTGGTCTACCGTCAGCGTGTCGTCATAGTCGCCGGCGCCAACCTGATAGGGCCGATCAGGGACGGTCATCACGTAGGTGACCTTGCGTGACGGGGTGCTCGCTTCTTCGAGCGCGTCGTCGCTTTTGTCCTCGACCGGGCGCGGCCACATGTACTCGACCCAACCGCCGTCCGGATTGGCGGCCGCCTCGCACATCAATTTCCCGAACGGCTTGCCATTGACATCCTTCAAGGTCGATACCGGCCGTCCGATGTTGCTGTTGACCGGATGCGACACGGTGAGGTCGGCGGAGCAGTCGAGGACAAAGACATAGGTGTCCTTCCAGACGAAGGGCGAGTTCGCTTCGGCGAAGGTGGGCAGGCCGACATCGCCGACATCGGCAAGGTACGCGGCGGCCTCGTGGACCTTGTCAATGATCTCCTGGGGTGTGGCGTGATTGTTGTCCGCGGCGGCGGCCGGCGCGGCGCCAATGACGAGGGCGGCAACGGCGGTCAGGGAGGCGCGCATGCGAGTAGCCTTTTTTGCGTGGCGAACCGGACCGCTATCATCCGGAGTGGGGCGGGTGCAAATCAAGTGGAACAAAAATAGAACAAAGAAATCGCGCCAATCGTTATTTGTCCGTTAGGTTCATTGCGCATAAAATGACAGTTTGAACACGCTCGAGGGCCTCGGCCCCGGTGGAGTAGGCGTACGAGGAGAGACAATGGCCGCCCGCGCGTATTGGCAAGGTCAGATCAGGCTGGCGCTCGTTTCCATTCCCGTCCAGGTGTTCCCGGCCTCGAAGTCCGCCGGGCGGATCAGCTTCAACCAGATTCACAAACCGAGCGGCAAGCGCATCCGGTACCAGAAGGTGGTGCCCGGTGTCGGCGAGGCGGCGCCCGAGGATATCGTCAAAGGCTATGAGGTGGAGAAGGGCAAGTATGTGCTCTTCACCGAGGACGAGATCAACGACGTCAAGCTGGAGGCCAAACGGACGCTCGATCTGATCCAGTTCGTCGACGCTGACGAGATCGATCTGCTCTATGCCGAGAAGCCGTATTACGTCTCGCCTGAAGACGACGAGACGGCGAGCGAGGCTTATGTCGTGCTGCGCGATGCGCTGAGGGCAACCAACAAGGTCGGCATCGGCCACATCGTCGCTCGCGGCCACTCCAACCTGGTCGCGCTGCGTCCGAGCGGCAAGGGCCTGATGATCGAAACGCTGCGCTATGCCGACGAGGTCCACAAGCCGGACGGCTATTATGCCGACGTGCCCGACGAGGAGCCGTCGCCGGAACTGCTGTCGCTTGCCGAGGAACTGATCGACCGCAAGAGCAAGCCGTGGGATCCGAAAGCGTTCAGCGATCCTTACGAAGCGGCGCTGCGCGGGCTGATCGATGCCAAGATCGAAAACCGTCCGCCGGACGAGATCGAGGAGCCGCAGATCAGCGCCAAGGTCATCGACCTGATGGAGGCGCTGAAGAAGAGTGTCGGCGGCAAGAAGACCACGACCACCAAGAAGGCGGCCGCCTCCGCCAAGAAGCCGGCGGCCAAGAAGGAGCCGGCAAAAAAGACGACCGCCAAATCGGGCACCCGAACCCGCAAGCCGGCGGCCAAGAAAACCGGGACTCGCGGGCGGCGGGCCGCCTAACGGCCGACGCTACTCGTCGCTGGCGCCGACCGTCACTCCCGCCAGTACTCGGGCCGGTTGATTGCGTCCGCGACCGTGACCCGGCCGGTCGGCAGCCGCCGGGGAGCGTTGCCGAGGCTCTGCACCATCCATGCGTCGGCATCTTTTTCGGCGATCGGGTAGGGTGCCTCGTAGCCAAGTCGACCAGCCGGCGCGAAGCCGTGGCGGGTGTAGTAGTCGGGATGGCCGAGGACGAAAGCAAGATCGGCGCCCGACCGGGTGACGGCGGCGAGACCGGTGGCGATCAGGGCACCGCCGATGCCGCGGCGTTGCCTCGCCGGGACGACGGCCAGCGGTGCCAGCAACGTCGCCGGTGTTTCGCGTTCGCCGACGCGAGCCTTGGAGAACAGGATATGGCCCACTGGTTCGTCGTCCTCGACGGCCAGCAAGGAGACAGTCGGGTCAGCCGTCGGATCGTTGAGCAGATCACGGGTGAGTTCGGCCTCGACGTTGCTGCCGAAGGCGGCGCGCTGAACGGTCATGACGGCGTCGAGATCATTGGAGTCGGCAACACGAATGAGCAAGGCTTCGGTCTCTTGCGGGGCCGGAGTGGCAAGGGATCGGTCGATGGCCGCCGTTAACCGCTCCGCTGAACGTGGGAGAGAGGGCGGCAACTCAAGGAACTTCTCATACATTTTCGGCAAGGGAATATGAAACGCCTCGCACAGGGCGCGGACATCCCGGAAGTCGGTCTTGTCCGGCTCGTACTCGGTGTGGAAGCGGACGAGCCACTCCGGTGTGATGCAGCGCACCGGATGGCCGTCGATGATCCCCCGACCGTTGAGTGAGTCGATCGGATACGGCAGGCCGTCGATATGGTTGCCGGCTGAGTCGAACTCGTAGGTGTGGACATCCACGGCGCGGCCGTCGGGATCTTCAAGCACGAAGTTGAACGCGGTGGTGTCCGGGCGCGGGCTATCGCGGTAGCCTTGGGCTTCCAGTAACGTCCGCAACCGGGGAACGTCTGAATGGCGGATGGCGATGTCGAGGTCACGATGGGGTCGTGTCTGGCGACCGAGGACGGCATCCACGGCCCAGCCGCCATCGACGATGATCTCGATTTCGGCATCCGCCAACTGCCGAAGCAGCGCGATAACGTCGCCTGCGGTAAACTCGCTATCGGGCATTCGATCCCTTTTCAACCAGTCCCGTGACCCATGGCCGATTCCCTAAGGACCTACCGCGCCAAGCGCGACTTCACGAAAACGGCGGAGCCGAGCGGCGACGAGGATCGGGCCAGCGGCGGTCACCGTTATCTCATCCAGAAGCACGACGCGACCCGGCTCCACTTCGACTTCCGTCTCGAACTCGATGGCGTGTTGCTGTCGTGGGCGGTTCCCAACGGACCGAGCTACGATCCGCACGACAAGCGCCTCGCCGTTCACGTCGAGGACCACCCGCTCGACTATGGTGATTTCGAAGGGACGATCCCCAAGGGGGAGTATGGCGGCGGCACGGTGATGCTGTGGGACGAGGGGACCTGGGAGCCAGTCGGCGACCCCGAAGCCGGTCTCGCCAAGGGCGATCTTAAGTTCATCCTTCATGGCGAGCGACTGCGCGGCAAATGGGTGCTGGTGCGCATGAAGCCGAAACGCGGCGAGCGGTCGAAGAACGAGAACTGGCTGCTGATCAAGGAGCAGGATGCCTACGCCACCGAGGAGTCCAAGCCGATCATCGAGCGGGCGCTGACCAGCGTACGCTCGGGCCGGACCATGGCTGAGATCGCGGCCGGTCACGTGGAGTGGAAGGACTCCGGCTTTGCGATCAAAAAGGGCCGCAAGGCACCGAGCCAATCGGCGGGCGTCAAGCCGCCCAAATTCGTGGCGCCGCAACTCGCCGGTTTGGCGGAGGCCGCGCCGGCCGGCGACGACTGGCTGCACGAGATCAAATATGACGGCTATCGCGCCATCGCCGCGATCGGTGGCGGTGAGGCGGTCGTTTATACCAGGCGGGGGCTGGACTGGACCGACCGGTTCCAGCCGATCGTCCGACCGCTGATCGATCTACCCTGTCGCACAGCGCTGCTCGATGGGGAGGTGGCGATCACCGACAAGCAAGGCCACACCGACTTCGGCGCGCTGCAGGACGCGCTTGGCGAGGGCGGCGGACGCGGGATCGGCTACTACCTGTTCGACCTCCTCAGCCTCGATGGCGAGGACCTGCGCAAACGACCGCTCACCGAGCGCAAGGCACGGCTCTCCGACTTGCTCGCCGATCAGCCGCGCAGCGGTCCGCTGTTCTACTCCGACCATGTGGTCGGCCACGGCGGCGATATGCTCGACCGGGTCTGCGCCATGGGGCTCGAAGGGATCATCTCCAAGCGGGCCAATGCGCCTTATCGCTCGGGCCGTGCCAAGTCTTGGCTCAAGGTCAAATGTGGCTGGGGCCAGGAGTTCATCATCATCGGCTGGCGGCCCTCCTCGGTGAAGGGACGGCCGTTTTCCTCGATCCTGCTCGCCACTCGCGAAGGTGGGGAGCTCACCTATCGCGGCCGGGTCGGCAGCGGCTTCGGCGAGCGCGAGCTCGATACGCTGTGGCCGGAACTGAAGAAACGCGAGATCAAGACCCCTGCGGCACCCGACGTGCCGGCTGACATCCGCCGCAAGGCGCGGTTCGTCAAACCCGAGCTGGTCGCCGAGATCGCCTTTCGCGGCTTCACCGACGAAGGCGCGGTCCGCCAGGGAAGCTATAAGGGCCTGCGCAAAGACAAGGCGGCCGCCGCGGTGATCGCCGAGACGCCGGCGAAACCGACCGCACCGGCCAAGGCCAAACGCAAGGAGGACACCGTGGTCGCCATCGACGATGCCCGTGACGACAAGGCGGTTGAGATCGCCGGCGTGCGGGTCACCCATCCCGACAAGGTGGTTTTCCCCGGCCAGGGGATCACCAAGCGAACGCTCGCCGCCTATTTCCTTGGTGTCGCCGACCGCATCCTGCCGCACGTCGCCAACCGGCCGCTCAGCCTGGTGCGCTGCCCCGATGGTGCTGACGGCGACTGCTTCTTCCAGAAACACGCCTCGCCGGGATTCCCGAAGGCGTTCAAGCCGATCCGCATCAAGGAGAAGCGCGGCAGCGATCTCTATCTCTACATCGAGGACGAGCAGGGCCTGGTTGCCTGCGTCCAGATGGGGGCGCTGGAGCTCCACATCTGGGGCTCGCACAACGCCACGCTCGAACAGCCGGATCGCCTCGTGTTCGACCTCGATCCGGACGAAGGCATGGACTTCGCCGCGGTCAAAGCCGCCGCCCGCGATATCCGCGACCGGCTTGCCGCGGTTGGGCTGACCACATTTCCGATGGTCACCGGCGGTAAGGGCATCCACGTCGTTGCCCCGCTCCAACCGCGCCACGACTGGGAAGCGGTCAAGGACTTCGCCGAAGCCTTTGCCCGCACCGTCGCCGCGGCCGAGCCAGACACCTATCTCGCCGTTGCCACCAAGGCGAAACGCACCGGCCGCATCTTTATCGATTATCTGCGCAACGGCCGCGGCGCCACCGCGATCGCACCGTACTCGACCCGGGCCCGCAAGGGCGCACCGGTCGCCTGGCCGATGACCTGGGCCGGCGTCGCCCGGGCCAAGGACGCGCGGGTCGCCACGGTCGAAACCGCGGCTGCGCTGCTCAAGCGGCAGAAGTCGGACCCCTGGGCGGGCTATTTCGACGTCGAGCAGGCGCTGCCGATTTGAGGGAAGCCCGCGCCGCATCATTGAGCGGGACGCGGTGTCTGCTTCGGTATTATTGGCATTGTGGGCGAGGGCTGCCGGACGTGTCGGGCGCCTCAGCGCATCGCCGATCTTGATCGACAACGGCGTGAGGCTCAGCGTTTGATCGAGTTGCCTGACGCGGATGCCACGGCGCCGGTGGGTCCTGACCCTGTCCGTGCCCTGCGACGAAGATGAACACACCGTAACGTTGTCATCCCTGCAACCCATGGTACCACTACCGGGTAGGGTTCATGCCCTACAACGCGGTCGCTCGGGCGGCCGGCCGCGATGACAAGTGCAGTTTGGCTAGCGGGAGCTGAGAATCATCGTGGCAGTGAAAATCGGAACCAAGGGCAAGGATCGTCTCAAGGGAACGAACAAAGCGGACGTGATCTTTGGGGACCCTTACACCGGCGGCAATACCTTCAGCAATGAGTACGACGTGGACAAGAAGGGCGGCTTGCTCAAGCAGTCCGCTGCGGATGACATTATCCTGGGACGTGGCCAGGCCGACTGGTTGGCTGGCGACGCCTGGAAAATCTCTTCGGGTGGCAAGGGCGGGAACGATACCATCAGTGGTGGTGGTGGCGGCGACGATCTGTTCGGCGATGCCTACTACATGAACGGTAACGCCAAGGGCGGCAACGACAAACTTGGCGGCGGAAAGGGCCAGGACTTCTTGCTGGGTGACGCTAGTCAGATGTGGGACCAGGCGCGCGGGGGCGACGACGATCTCAAGGGCGGCACCGAGTCGGACGATCTGCTAGGCGACACCTGGCACCTGAAAGACAAAGCCAGAGGGGGTGACGACAAGCTCAGCGGCGGCGGCAAGACCGACGACATTTGGGGCGACGCCCTCACAATGAAGAGCAAGACCAAGGGAGGCGACGACAACGCCAACGGCGGGGCGAACGATGACAGTCTCGTCGGTGACGCGAGCTCGATGAAGGGCGGTGCCAGGGGCGGCGATGACAAATTGGACGGCGGCGCTGACGACGACGAAGTATACGGCGACGCCTTAGCCTTAGTTGATGATAGTCGCGGCGGGAACGATATCGTCAAAGGGGGCGACGGCAAGGATGAGGCTTTCGGTGACGCGAGCTCGATGAACGGCAATGCTGTTGGCGGCAATGACAAAGTAAGCGGGGGAGACGGACCGGACTCGGTGTACGGCGACGCTTTCAACATGAAACAGAATGTCAAAGGCGGCGACGACGATGTTATGGGCGGGGCCGGAAACGACAAGCTTTCCGGTGACGCGGGCCGGATGAGCGGAAATGCCAAAGGCGGCGATGACAAGATCGATGGCGGTTCCGGAAAGGATCAGGCCTTCGGTGACGCGGAGTTCATGGAAGACAACAGCCGTGGTGGGGATGACGAGGTTTTTGGGGGGGCGGGTGACGACAAGCTGTTTGGCGACGCTGAAGAGATGAAGGAACGTACGATCGCCGGCAACGACAAGATCACCGGTGGTGAAGGCAATGACATCCTTTATGGCGATGCGAAGAAAATCACCAAGAACGTCACGACCGGGGCTGACACGTTTTTCTTCGCCGAGGGCAGCGGCAATGACACGATCGGCGACTTCGAGGTGGGCAAGGACAAGATCGATCTCACCGGGTATGCCGATATCGAGGCGGGTGACATTGTGCTGGATGTGTCCGATGGCGACACGTTCGTCGATCTCGGTGGGTCGAACTCGATCCTGTTCAAGGACGTCGAACTAGACAATACGAGCGACTTCATTTTCGCTTGAGGGCAGTCGTCCCGGCGTGACCCTGGCGCCGCGCCGGATGGCGGTGCCGGGGCGCGGCGCTGGCGATCGCGCAGTCTTGCTCGACATCAGGGACTAGTCGACGACCGGGCCCCCGCTGATGGCTACGCGTTTGGTCGTGGCGTCGGCCTCTCACGTTGCAATCGCCTTGAGCGGGCGCGATAGTGTCGCGGGCTGCGGGAGCAACCGGACGGGGAGGATTGCGCCATGCCTTATACGTTGTCGAATTGCACGATCCAGCCGGCGGGGGCCGGCCATATGGTGGGCACCGGGTGGGTGCCGCCGATGGTCGATCCGCGCGATTTCACCGACAGCCACCCGAAGATCGCGCCGATCGTCAAGGAGCTGTCCAAGAACCTCGGCAAGCGGAAGACCAAGGCGTTGCGCTCGCCGCCACGTTCGGTCGACCTGCGGCCGTGGTGCAGTCCGATCGAAGACCAGCTGAGCATCGGGTCGTGTACGGCCCACGCCGCCGTAGGCATCGTCGAATACTTCCAGCGCCGCGCGTTCGGCAAGCATTTGGACGGTTCGCGGTTGTTCGTCTACAAGGCGACGCGCAACATCATGGGGGTCAACGGCGACACCGGCGCGTGGTTGCGCAACGCGATGGGGGCGCTGGTCACCTGCGGCGTGCCGACCGAGCGGTACTGGCCCTACAACATCAGCGACTTCGACATCGAGCCACCGCCCTTCGTCTACGCGGTCGCCGACAACTTCGAGGCGGTCAAATATTTCAGCCACGATCCGCTGAGCAAGAACGTCGCCAAGGCGAAGGTGGTCCAGAGTGTCAAGAAGTACCTCGCGCTGGGCATTCCGGCGATGTTCGGGTTCTGGGGTTACGGCTCGTTCGACTATGGCGACCAGCCCGGCCACGTGCCGCTGCCGACCAAGGCCGAGCACGACAGCGATCCGGAATGGGGCCATGCGGTCGTCGCAGTCGGCTACGATGACAGCCGCAAGATCACCAACACCGTCAACAACGAGACCACCACCGGCGCGCTGCTTCTTCGTAACTCGTGGGGCTTGTCGTGGGGCGATTCCGGCTACGGCTGGATGCCCTATGATTATGTTCTGAACGGTCTGGCGATGGATTTCTGGTCGCTGTTGAAGATGGAGTGGGTCGACGCCGAGCGGTTCTACTGAACCGCCGGCGGGCGCCGACCGTCGGACGAAAGGGGGGGTGACAACGCGGCTGCGATATGAGAACATAAAGTGAACATTCAAAAGGAAACGTTACCCCGGCGAGGCGAAGAAGGCTGTGGACGGCGGGCGGTTTCAGGGGGCGGCGCGCAAGCGAAACGGCTAGGGTCGGCAAAATTCCAAAAAGCGAGAGGCACCCATGGCGGGCAGCGTCAACAAGGTCATTCTGATCGGCAATCTCGGCCGCGATCCGGAAGTGCGGCGGCTCAATTCGGGCGCGCCGGTGGTCAATATGCGGATCGCCACGTCCGAATCCTGGCGCGACAAGAACACCGGCGAGCGGCAGGAACGCACCGAGTGGCACAACGTAGTCATCTTCAACGAGAACCTTGCCAAGCTCGCCGAGCAGTATCTGCGCAAGGGCTCTAAGGTTTATGTCGAGGGCCAGCTCCAGACCCGCAAATGGCAGGACCAGAGCGGTCAGGATCGTTATACAACCGAAGTGGTGATCCAGCGCTTCCGTGGCGATCTCACTTTCCTCGACCGGGCTGGTGACAGTGGTGGTCGCAGTGAGGGCGACTTCGGGCGCGCCGCGCCGATCGAGGGCGGCGGATCGTCAGGCGGAGGCGGCGGGTCGCGCAGCTACGCCGAGGAACTGGACGACGAGATTCCGTTCTAGACCACCGTCGCCGCCATGTGGGGCGTTGAAGTCTGATACCGCCGATTGATACTCGTCGGTCGGGGCGTATGGGGCTATTGTCGCTGAACGCCGTGGGATGCAGGTTGGATTTGTTTCGGTAGCATCCAATTCAGTGCTCAGCTTCAAGGAGACTATACACAATGATATCAAAATCGATCGCCGCTCATGCGGTGTATCAACGACGTGCTTGGGCGGCCTTGGTCATGCTCCTAGGCCTGCTGTTGGCGCCGATGCATGCATTTGGCGTAGAGAAAAATCTCCCCTGCGACGCGGTTCACAGCTCGTGTGCCGCTCAGCATAAACTAGGCGGCGCGGGAGAGTTAATCGTTCACGCGTGGTGTACAAATCCCCAGTTTTCAAACGAAGAGCATTCAAAGCTGAGCTGTAACGAAGAAAGTGGGAATCCCAATAAAGTATATTGTGATGCTTCGACATACGGGGATGGTCATTGGGATTGCCACTGCTATAACAAGACCCCGGACATTTATGGCTTCAACTACGAAATTCACTGCGGGAGTCCCGTGAAATAGGATCGGCACTTGCCCCAGCGACCGAGGGCTGCCGCCATAAAGATTGCGGCGAAAAAGCTCTGGTGGTGTGTTGATCCGCGCTAGGCCATGCGGCGGACGTTGAGACGGCTGAAGAGGAGTCTCGGTCGGTCGGGGCGGACATCGGTTCGACGATCACCGTGTGATCGCCGAACCACAGGCTCGTGACAGCAACGACTTTCATCGATCAACCCCAATGGAGCCACAAGGCAGTGGTGGCGGGTCGCGCAGCTATGCCGAAGAACTCGACGACGAGATTCCGTTCTAGGCGGGTTTTGGCAGCGCGTCGGCGCGGACGGCGTCGATGATCGCGGTGATTTCCGGCGCGTAATAGCCGCGCTGCTTCTGAAATTCCGCGGAGCGGAGGTAGTCGGCGTGACGGGCGAGTTCACCGCGCACGACCGCGCGCCAGTCCTTCGATTGCGTTCCCAGAAGGACTTCGTCGAAGGAATACAGCATGTTCGCAACGAACAGTTCGTACCGGACGATATCTGCCCGATTTCCTTGCTGCTTGATTTGATCATAGTCCGGACTGGCGAGGTCTGGCCGTTCGATGGCCTCCCGGAGATATTCGCGAAACAGGCCCATCGCTGTTGCCTCCCGCTGGATCGCGCGCTGGCCGCGAATCTGGACGTAGACCATGGAGATCCCGACGAAGGCGAAAATCGCGGCGAACCCGGTGGCGAAGCCTTCGATAACCGCCGCAAGTTCGACGATGGTCAGCGCCCCGATGTCGGTCATGGTTCCTCCTTCGCGCGATAGCGGCTGTTCCCGAGGTCCGGTTGCGGATCAGGTTACAGCAAACTTCAAAGGGTCGCGGCAAAGGTGCCCGGCCGGCGATACCGACCGGGCTGTCTGCGGCTAGAGCAGATCTTCGGCGCCGAGCGCGGTCAGCTGGTCGTAGACCCCGCCGGACGCTGTCAGCACACTGTTCCAATCGGGTGCCGAGAGGTTGGCGGCGGTCAAGTCCTCGGCCTGAACGTCCTCGACGACATAGACGTGGCCGCCGTTGTTCAGGACTTCGATCAGGAGATCACCGTCGACCTCCGAGATGGCCACCGTGTTGGCCGGCAGCGCACCGAAGTCGAGGACGTCTTCGCTCGCGGCAAAATCGGCGATGGTTTCGGTCTTGGCCCAGTTCCAGGTGAGGACATGGGTGTCGGTCTCGCCATTTCCGGTGTTCTGGTTGCCGTCGCCGCCCGAGCCGCCACCACCGGACCCGCCGTCGCTGGAGCCGTCGCCGCCGGTGTTGCCACCGTCGCCGCCGCTATCGCCGGAATCGGAGCCATCCCCATCGCCGTCGGTCGGCGTGTCGCTGTCCGGCGCGCCGACGCCGACACGGGTCTGGTGCCCATCGGTGACCTGGCCTGCCGGGCCCTCCGGTGTGAGCAGGCCCTCCCGCGACACCAGAGTGACGTCATTGGCGGAGAAGCCGAACGGCACCTCGAGATTGTCCTCAATCACCTGGTCGTGGTGGAACGCCACGTTGCCCGGATTGAGGTCGGCGAGCTCAAGGCCGGTGAAGACGAAGGTCTGGCCCGAAGGATAGGTGCTGATCACCAGGCCCTGGTCAGTGTCCTCCACCGACAGCCGCTCGCGGGTGCCGTAGTAGAGGAAGCTGATCATCATCGTCGACGGATCGAAGTCGTCGATCACCGTAGTCGAGCCGTATTCGTGGGAGCGGATGTAGACGGTGTTGTCATCGCGTGGTCCGACGCCGAGTTCCCACGACATCACCCCGCCGACATCCTGGCGAAAGTGCTCGTTCTGGACGACGCCGAAGGTCTCGATACCAAGATCGGTGATCGCGACGCCGGTCACGATCTGCATGTCGGTCCACCAGGGATTATCGATGATCAGTTCGCCGGTGGGCGCCTTGGTGATGATCATGTTGTGGACCGACGTGTCGCCGAAGTCGATGCGGTCGACGGCGGGATCGAAGCCGACAATGTCGTCGGCGAAATAGTCGGCGCGGTAGATGACCCCACCTTCTGGGGTGATCCCCGACACCGGCGCCGGGTTGGAGCCGTCGGCGTCGTAGATGATGGTTTTGCCCTCGGTCCCGACCGGTTCGGCGATGGCTTCGCCGAGCGCCGCCGCCACTTCGTTGAGGGCCGATTGCTCGGCGATCGAGAAGTTGCCCAAGTCGAGGTCGGCAAGGCCAATGCCGACCAGGGTGACTGTGCTGATCGGCGCGCCGCCGACCTCGGTGACCGTGAAGGTTGTGTTGCCGTTAGCTTCGGCGACGACCAGGCGGTCGGCGGTGATGCCGCCCTCGATGTGGATCATATCCTTCGACGGATCGAAATCGTCGATGGTTGTCGAAGGTGAGGTGAGGGTGACCATGGTCATCACCGGGGAGTCGTCCGAGCCGTCACCGTGATCACCATGGTCGTCACCGGTGCTGATCACCGCGAAGAGCTCGGCGCCGAGGGTGGCATCCATGACGGTGAAGTTGGCCGGGGACAGATCGGCGAGGGCGACCCCGGCGAGGGTGGTCGCCTGATTATTGCCGGGGGCGGCTATGACCACGCCCGCGGTGGTCTCGCTCATTTCGATTTGTCCGCTGTGGAACCAGTCGACAAAGATCGTGTCGGCGGTCGGGTCGAACCCATCGATCACCGGGTACTGGCCCCACATCCAGGTGATGACTACGGTGGCGGTTGCCGCGCTGACGTTGGCGGTGCCGTTGCCGCCACCGGTATCGACGACGCCACCGCCGGCGTTGTCACCGCTTCCATTGTTGTCGCCAGTTCCCCCGTTGTCGGTGCCACCATCGCCCGAGCCGTCAGCGCCGTCGTTGTCGCCATCGCCCGGCGTATCACCGCCGTCGCCCTGGCCATCGCCGGGCAACCCATCGCCGATCATGGTCATGATCGTCGCGCCCAGGGCGCCGTCGAGGACAGTGAAGTTGGCGGGCGACAGGTCGGCCAGAGAAACGCCAACGATCGTGATCGTCTGGATCATGCTCGGAATGCCGATGAGCACGCCATCATTGGTGTCAGTGATGGTGAGTTCGCCGACTTTGAACCAATCGATGAAGATCGTGTCGGTGGCGGGGTCGAAGTCTTCGACCCGCGGATTGGTACCCCAATTCCAGGTCACCACCACGTCGGCGGTTTCGGCGGTGACATTGGCGGTGCCATTGTCGCTGTTACCGCTGCCGCCACCGACGTTGTCGCCGGGCGATCCGAGGCCTTCGTCGCCGGTCAGGCGATCGTCGAAATAGGCGATCAGTTCGGACACCGCGGGCGCGTCAAAGCCGCCGAACTGGTCGATATATTGAACGATCGACGTGCCGAATTCGTCGTTGCTGGGGATATCGTTCAGAAGATAGGTGACGGTGGCCGGGGCGCCGCGCAGATGGGCGCCGGCAAGCAGCCCGGTGAGCGTCAGGGTCACCGAGACTTCAACGCCGTTCTGGGTGTAAGAGCGGGTCGTGCCGATATAGTCGTCGAGGCTCTTGCCGCCGGCGGCGAGGCCCGCTTCGATGATCTTGAGGTTGTGGCCGAATGCTTCGCGGATCGCGACGTTCTGAGCGGCCGCGGTCATGAAGTCTTCAAGTGACTCTACGCCATTCTTGCCGGTCCAGGTTCCGTCCCAGGTGTTCGCGGCGGCACCGTTGCCGTAGTAGAAATCGTCGTCGTAGTAACCAAGGTCGATGAGCAGCGCTTCGCCGAACTGAAAGCCGACGAACCCGAACGAGTTCATCGATCGATAGGCCATGACCTCCCATTCGGCGTCGCTGAGCTGCGACCAGCTGGTGTATTGCGGAAAGAAGTCCGTGACGGGTCCGCCGGCCCACTGGGTGAGCTGCCAGTCCTGGATAATGCCGGCTTCGTAGCGGGGGCGATCCCAACCGGATTCGAAGGCCAGGAGGCCAGCGAGAAAATCGTCGAATGTACCATTGAGGGTTTCGGGCATCCGTTAGCTTCCCCTAAGCTTGATCATGACGCCCGGGTCGTGGGCTAGGGGCGCTTTGTGGCTCGAGCAAGGCCGGGACGACCGCTCGTCATGCCAGTGACGGCGAGCCGCTGGCGTCGTGGCAGTGACGCGTGGACAAGCCCATCGGGGCGGTTAATCTCGGCGAAGATTGAAGCGAAGGGAGTTGCGGGATGAGGCGGATTGCGATTGCTTCGGCGATGCTCGCCGGGCTGTTGGGATCGATGGCACTCGCCGGCGAGGCGGACGTGATCGAGGCCGTGGCTACGCCTGAGGCGGGCGGCACCTGGCGGTTCGATGTGACGGTGCGCCATGCCGATGAAGGCTGGGATCATTACGCCGACGCGTGGGAAGTGCGCCTGCCGGACGGGACGGTGCTCGGCACCCGGACCTTGCTTCATCCGCACGAGAACGAGCAGCCGTTCACCCGAAGCCTGCGCGGCGTGGCGATCCCGGACGATGCTGAGACGGTCGAGGTCTACGCCCGGGACAGCGTTCATGGCTGGGGTGGGGCCGTGGTGACGGTGATCCTGGAGGCGCCGCCGTCTTAGCCGATGGCCGAGCCGCCTAAGATGTTCCGGTGGAGAAAGTCTCGACGAAAGTACGGACGCCGGTTCCCATGAACTGAATAGCCAGCGCGGCGAGGATGACACCGAGCAGGCGCCCGACAACAATGCGGCCGACGCTGCCAATCAGGTTGTCGATACGGCGAGAGGCTATCAACACCAGGAAGGTCAAAACCATCAGCGCGGCGATCGCAATGATCAACCCGACGAGCTCCACCCAATCGTCGCGCCGCGAAGTCAACAGGATGGTCGCTGAAATCGCCCCCGGTCCGGCCATCATTGGAATGGCGAGGGGAAAGACGGCGACAGTGGTGAGGTCGCTGTCGGTGACGGACGCCGCCGCCTTTTGGCCGCGATCTTCGGAAGCAAAGATCATGTGAAAGGCGGTGGCGAACAGCAGCAGGCCGCCGGCGACCTCGAAAGCCTCGATCGTGATACCAAAGAAGGCGATGATCCTGTCGCCGGCAACAGCGAAGGCGATGAGGATGACGGTGGCGATTAGCACCGAACGGATCGCCACGGCATTGCGCTCTTTGGATATCATACCAGCTGTAACGACGAGGAACAGCGGTACGATGCTGATCGGGTTCGCCGTGACGAACAGCGTTAGGAAAGAGTGAATGGGCTTTTCGAACATTGCCCGGCTTCCGGCTCCTCGTTGAAACGAGCCGACCGAAGTTGGTCGGCGATTCAACGTAACATTTTACCGGAACGCTGGTTAATGAGCGATATTGGTTTGCTGATCGCTTTATCGTGCGCGGGTCGCGTGGTCGGCCCACAACAGGGCCAAAGAAAAAGCAGCGAACGCGCCAAGGATCAGCGCGACGACCAAGGCGACATCACCCGGCATGGTCGATCCTCCCGTTGTGTTAACGGAAGAAGTGTGCGCGCGGTGGATCATCGGCCTTGATCGAAATCAAGGTCTTAGGTGACGCCAACCCGGGGCCGGGTCAAACAAGGTCGTTAGCCAAAGTCGCGAAAAGGCGCACACGCGATAGGCCAATCGCGGCGCGGCGGCTATGATGTGGCTGACTCGATTAACCGGAGTGCCCGTTCCGTGACCCGCATCGTCGCTTTGGCCGCTATGATGGCTGCCGCCTTCGCTCTGACAGCGCCGCCGGTGGAGGCGAAGAAGAGCCACTACAAGCACTACAATGACAACCGATCCAACCGGCAGGCGTGGGACGGGCGCGGCAATCCGTGGGCGCGGCCAAACTGCTTCGCCTGGAGCCGGAAGATCCAATACTGGGTTTGGGTGTGCGGAAAGCCCTATCCGGTAGAAATGCCCAACCGGGAAGACCCGCGTCTACGGCAGTAGTGCGCCGACGCGGACCGCGCCGGCGCTTCGTTTGCACTTAGGCCGCGGCCGCGCGCGGCGTGTCGAACGACAATTCGATATCAACGTTCAGGGTCGAAACCGCGCCCGATTGGTCGGTGCGGACGTTGACCTTGTCGGGATCGATCGGCACGTGGCGGCGGATGACTTCGAGGATTTCCTCGCGTAGCGCGGCGACCAAGTCCGGCCGACCGGTCATCGCCCGCTCGTGCGCCAGCAGGATCTTCAGCCGATCCCGGGCGACCGGCGCGGAACGCCGGAGTTTGAGAAAACGCAACAACATCAGGCTGCCCTCCGGAACAGACCCCCAAACAACCCCTTCTTGATCACCGGCACCTTCATCTCGACGCTTTCGCCTTTGACGCGCTTGGCCGCGTCCTTGTAGGCGCGGGCGGAGTCGCTGGCAGGATCGGCCAGCGTCACCGGTAAGCCAAGGTTCGATGCCTTGAGGATCGACGGGCTCTCCGGAACGATGCCGATCAACGGCAGGGAGAGAATCTCCAGAACGTCATCGATCGCCAGCATATCGCCTCGGTCGGCCCGGCTCGGGTCGTAGCGGGTGATCATCACATGCTTCTCGATCGTCTCGCCCTTCTCCGCCTTGGCCGTGCGGGCGTCGAGGAGGCCGATGATGCGGTCGGAGTCTCGAACGGACGAGACCTCCGGGTTGGTCACGACGACACCCATATCGGCGTGGCGCATGGCGAGATAAGCGCCGCGTTCGATTCCCGCCGGGCTGTCGCAGATTACCCAGTCGAAGGAGTCACGTAGCGACGAAACCACGTCCTCGACGCCTTCTTCGGTGAGGGCGTCCTTGTCCCGCGTCTGCGAGGCGGCAAGCAGATGCAGGGTCTCGATCCGCTTGTCACGGATGAGCGCCTGAGACAGCTTGGCCTGGCCCTGGATGACGTTGACGAAGTCGTAAACGACCCGTCGCTCGGCGCCGAGCACAAGGTCGAGGTTGCGCAAGCCCACGTCGAAGTCCACCAGCGCGACGGTGTCGCCGGTCTCGGCCAGGGCGGCCCCCAGCGCGGCAGAGGACGTGGTCTTGCCAACGCCGCCCTTACCGGAAGTCACTACGATTACGGTCCCCATCTCCTTGTCGTGCTCCTTGCTAGTCGAGAATCTCAGTCACAATTGCATCGCCCCGCAGCCGGATCTGAACCGGCTTGCCGACCACCGATGGCGGGCTTTGTTCGGCGGTCAGGTAGTTGCCGTCGATCGACACCAACTCAGCTTCGAACTTGCGGGCGAAGATCAGGGCATTGGTGTTGCCAGTCGCGCCGGCGAGCGCGCGGCCGCGCAGTGTTCCGTAGGCATGGATCGATCCGCCGGCGATGACTTCGGCGCCGGAAGCGACCGAGCCGAGCACGGTCACGTCGCCCTCGGGATGGAAGATCGACTGGCCCGAGCGCACCGGACGGTCGACGATCAGGCCGCCGCGGGTGGTCGGCGCCAGGCGTTCGGCCGTTGGTGCCCCGCCACTGCCGGGAAATTCGATGACCTTCGCCGACGGCTTGCCGCTTCCGAGCGGTGCCAGCGCTGGCTCGAGCCATGCCGAGTCTACGCCCTCGACGGCGATGACCCGGATCGAGCGCTCGTGCAGAGCGGCGACGATGGCGTCGGTCTCGGCTCGGTCGGGTGCCAATCGCGCCAGGTCGAGGACAACTGGGCGGTTGGCGAAGAATGCGGCCGACTGGCCGGCGACGGCATCAAGATCGGCGAGCCAGGCGCTGACCGGCGGTTGCGGCTCCAGCACGAATGCGAGAAACGACCGACCGGCGAGACGAATTCCCGAACTGGCAGCAAGAGCAAGAGACACGGAGCGTTAACCGGAGTTAATGAACAGTTATCCGATCTCGCCCCAACATGGTTAACGCCCGGTTAAGGGCGCCGTTCCAAGCGATCAGTTGACGTCGCTTGCCGGCGTTCACCTGACGTTTCGTGCGGCTTCCGGCCCGGTTCGTCTTTTGAAGTCGATCATTTCGCGGCCGACCGTAGGCGGTTTGCCTTGGCTCGAGGAGGAGGCGAGGAACCTGATTCGAGGGCCTGCTGAGGTCGCGTTTCCGAGCCGCGAGCTACGCGAATCCGTCGGACATGCTATGATTGTGCAATTCGGGCGACCGACGTCAGATGGAGGGGGCGATCCATGATGACTCTGGTCTTTTCGGCGTTGTTCCTGACGCTGCTGCTTGGTTGGTTCGGCCGGCGTTGGATCGCCGGTTTGCTGCTGGTCATTCTCATCGTGCTGTTCGTCGGTGAGTTTCTGTGGGAGGTCTGGAGCCCGGAACACGGCTTCCGCATGCCGTGGATTCAGGTGCACCTGGGGACGCCCGATCCGGCGGTGAGAGGCGTCACCGGATGAGCGATGGAGCGCCGGTCGGAGCCGGTCAGCGGCTGCTTGCCGCTCTCAGTTACACCTATCTCCTTGCCATGATGACGGTCATCGCTGCGATCGTCGCGGCGGCGATGACCATGCAGTACCTCTACGGCGAACTGCCCTGTCCGCTGTGTCTCCTCCAGCGCGCGGCGCTGTTCGGTGTTTGCTTCGGCATCATGCTGACTTTTCGCCACGGCTACTCGCCGCAGAACACCGGGATCAGTCTGTTATTCGCGATCCTTCTGCTGATCGTCGCGGAGCGACAAACGCTTCTCGACATCTATCCGCGTCCCGGCCACGCCTATGTCGGTAGCGCGGTGTTCGGTCTGCATATGCCGGTTTGGTCGGTGATCATTGCGCTGGTCCTCTTGATCACCATCGCCGCCAAATTGGCGATCGTGGGCGGCGATCGTGAGTTGGAGCACGTCCATATCCGATCGTTCCCATTTCTCGCCAGGATCGGGACGGTCGTCAGCCTGTTCGTGATCCTGCTCTGCCTCATCAACCTGGTGTCGGTGATCCTGCAGTGCGGCCTCAACGAATGCCACACCTTCGGCTACCAGCTGCTCGGCGGTCCGACCAGCGCGTCGGAGTAGCCCCTGGTCAACCGGCGTCGGGCAAGGCCATGGGAGCGTCGGGCTCATCCAGCGCGACGAGGTGAAACACCAGACGCTCGCCGTCGATCAGCAGCGTGATTTGCTCCTCGCCGGTCGGGACAACGTCGGCGGGCACCAGGCCGCGATGCTCGATCACGCGCATGCCCGAAGTCATCCAGAATGCCGCGTCGTCCTGGGGAATGCGCCGACGGTCGGCCCATGAGATGTGGTAGAGGCGGCCGGCGAGACGGATTTGCATGTCGATGTCAACAGACTCGAGCAGGCGATCGCGGAGATAGCGAACCGCGTGGACGAACCGTGGGTCGTCCGCGGGATGGACGGGGAGGACAAGCTCTTGAGCCATTCACTCAGGTGTTATGATCTTGGGTGTCGGGTGCGACGTTAGGGTCTGGTTTCCCATAGGCCGGCTGTGTTAGTCGGTGCAATCGTTTCAGTATCCGAGGGGCCTTCTGCTTTCGCCGATGGTTGCTGTTTCTCATCGCTTCGAGCTTGTCTATTTTCCGATCCCGAAGAACGCCACGTCGTCGCTCAAGCACGTCTTCTACACGATCGAGACGGGTCATCCGTTCGATGCGAAGACCCGCGACCGCCTCGGGGGGACGGTTCACCAGTTCTACCGCTCCCGGCCGTCCGACTGGCTGGACTACTACGCTGGCTACACAAGCTTCGTGATTGTTCGCGACCCGATCAAACGGCTGTTGTCGGCCTACGGAAACCGCGTGCTTGGCGCCGGCGAGTCCCGTTCCGAAAAGCTGTCGAGCGCCGGTCTCAAGCCCGAGCCAACGATCGAAGAATTCATTATAAATTTCAACGAGTACCGCGAGAATTCGAAGGTCATACGCAACCATACGATCCCGCAATCGAGGTACGTCGGAGATTTCTGGGACAAGATCGCCCTTAAGATTCCGATCGAACAGTTGGGAAGTGTGCCTGAGATGCTCCAAAAGCTGACAGGTGCCAGAGTTGAGCTGCCGCAAATGAAAAAAACGCCCAACCCCGCAAAGGTATCGGACCTCTCACCGAAGCTATTTAACAAGCTCGTCGACTTCTACCAGAAGGACTACGAAATGCTGGGCCCGATGTACTCCCCGGACATGCTGAAATAGCGCTCCGGCGAACCCGGTGCGAACGGGCTGCCGCGACCGCGATCAGATATCTATAACTCTTTGATATTTAATCGTATTTTGACGTGGAGAAGCCCGCGTTTTGCCTTGTAACTTTGCCGGCGAATGCTTAAGTTCGCGGCAGCGATTGTTCTGATTCCCTGAGATGTCCATTGGCTGACGAAACACCGCCTCCCCAGGGGCCGGGCGAACCCGGCGAGGGGACCCCGCCCGGGATCGAATCCGTCTCGATCACCGACGAGATGCGCCAGAGCTATCTCGCTTATGCGATGAGCGTGATCGTGTCGCGGGCGCTGCCGGATGCCCGCGACGGTCTGAAGCCGGTGCACCGGCGGATTCTCTACGCCATGCACGAGGCCGGTTACGACTGGAACAAGCCCTACAAGAAATCGTCGCGGGTCGTCGGCGACGTCATGGGTAAGTACCACCCGCACAGCGATCAGGCGATCTACGACGCACTGGTGCGGATGGCGCAGGATTTCTCGATGCGTCTGCCGCTGATCGACGGGCAGGGGAACTTCGGATCGGTCGACGGCGATCCGCCGGCGGCGATGCGCTACACCGAGGTGCGCCTCGCCAAGGTGGCGCACTCGATGATCGAGGACATCGACAAGAACACCGTCGATTTCCGCGACAACTATGACGGCTCGGAGCAGGAACCGTCGGCTCTGCCGACGCGATTCCCGAATCTGCTCGTTAACGGCGCCGGCGGCATCGCGGTGGGTATGGCCACCAATATCCCGCCCCACAATCTCGGCGAGATCGTTGCCGCGACGATCGCGATGATCGACGATCCGGGTATCTCGCTGGAACAGTTGATGGAGATCGTTCCGGGACCGGACTTCCCGACCGGCGGGATCATCCTCGGCCGCGCCGGCATTCATGCGGCCTACGCCAAGAGCCGCGGCTCGATCCTGATGCGCGGGCGGGTCAGTGTCGAGACGATCCGCAAGGAGCGCGAGGCGCTGATCATCACCGAGATTCCCTATCAGGTGAACAAGGCCTCGATGATCGAGAAGATCGCCGAACTGGTCCGCGACAAGCGGATCGAGGGGATTTCCGACATTCGCGACGAATCTGATCGGCATGGCATGCGGGTGGTGATCGAGCTCAGGCGTGATGCGGTCGCCGATGTCGTGCTGAACCAGGTCTATCGGTTCTCGCCGCTGCAGACCTCCTTCGGGGCCAACATGGTAGCGCTGAACGGCGGCCGGCCGGAGCCCATGACGCTCAGCGACCTGCTGGCCGCGTTCATCGCCTTCCGCGAGGAGGTTGTTCAGCGCCGGACGCGCCACCTGCTCGCCAAGGCGCGGGAACGGGCCCACACCCTTGTCGGCCTGGCGATCGCGGTTGCCAATATCGACGAAGTCATCCGCATCATCCGGTCGTCGAAGGATGCGGCGACGGCGCGTGCCGAACTGATGGAACGCGCCTGGCCGGCCGAGCAGGTCGCGTCGTTGATCACTCTGATTGACGATCCGCGCCACCGGATCGCCGAGGACGGCACGTACCGGCTGTCGGAAGCTCAGGCGCGCGCCATTCTCGAATTGCGGCTGGCGCGGCTGACCGCGCTCGGGCGTGAGGAGATTGGCGACGAACTGGAAAAGATTGCCGCCGAGATCACCGACCTTCTCGACATTCTGCGTTCCCGACAACGGGTCCAGGCGATCATCAAGGAAGAACTGGAAGCAGTCCGCGACGAATTCGCCACGCCGCGCCGCACCGAGATCACCGAAGGTGGCGCCGATCTCGACGACGAGGATCTGATCCAGCGCGAGGACATGGTGGTGACGGTCACCCACGCCGGCTGGATCAAGCGGGTGGCGCTGGACACCTATCGGGCGCAGCGCCGCGGCGGCAAGGGTCGGACGGGCATGGCCACCAAGGACGAGGATTTCGTCAGCCGGGTGTTCGTCGCCAACACCCACACGCCGGTCCTGTTCTTCTCCTCGCGCGGTATTGTCTACAAGGAAAAGGTCTGGCGGCTGCCGTTGGCCGCGCCATCGGCGCGCGGTAAAGCGCTCATCAATCTGTTGCCGCTGGAGCCCGGCGAGCGGATCACATCGATCCTGCCGCTGCCCGAGGACGAAGCGAGTTGGGCGAGCCTCGACGTGATGTTCGGCACGACCAGCGGTCGGGTGCGGCGCAACAAGCTCTCCGACTTCGTTCAGGTCAACCGTAACGGCAAGATAGCGATGAAGCTGGACGACGGTGACGGCATCGTCGGCGTTCAGCTCTGCACCGAAGCGCATGACGTCTTGCTGACCACCGCGCGGGGCCAGTGCATTCGCTTCCCGGTCAACGACGTTCGGGTGTTCAAGGGCCGCGACTCGACCGGCGTACGCGGGATCGCGCTGGCGGACGGGGATCGGGTCATCTCCATGGCGATCCTGCTCCACTTCGATGCCGATTCGACCGAACGCAACGCCTATCTGAAGATGAGTCGGGCGGTGCGTGGCGAAGGCGAGCCAGACGAGGCGTCAGTCGACGGCGAGGGCGACGATGCTGGTGTCGGCGAATTGTCGCAGGAACGCTACGCCGAGATGAGCGCCGTCGAGCAGCTCATCCTCACGGTATCGGAAAACGGTTATGGCAAGCGATCGTCGTCGTTCGAGTACCGGACGACGGGCCGCGGCGGCAAGGGGATCGTCGCGATGGTCGTCAATGAGCGCAACGGGCCGCTCGTGGCGTCGTTCCCGGTCGAGAGCAACGACCAGATCATGCTGGTCTCCGACGGGGGGCAGATCATCCGCATGCCGATCGACGACATCAGGATCGTCGGGCGCGGCACCCAAGGGGTTATCGTCTTCAATACGGCCGAGGACGAGACGGTGGTCTCTGTCGAGCACCTTTCCGAGGACGAGGCCGACGAAAACGGAGAAGAAAGTCCGCCGCCCGAGGGCTGATTCATCAAACGCAGTCAGCCCGTCTCACCGGTGGCGCCGTTCGGCCGCCAGCGATAGATCCAGTCGTTCTGCATCAGGATGAGCCGCGTGCCGGCGGCGCGGAGCGCCAGGTCGCGGACGCGGGCGGTCAGGCCCTCGGCGTGGTAGTGCTCACCGGTGCGGTTCGCCACGTTCCACACCTTGGTCACCCGCTGCCGGCGTTGGGCTTCGTAGGCGCGGAAGGCGGGCTCGGCATTGCCGCCCGTCGCCGCCAGGCAGTCACCGAGAACCGCCGCGTCCTCGATCGCCATCACCGCGCCCTGGGCGAGGAACGGTACCATCGCATGGGCGGCGTCGCCGATCAGGGTTGTCGCACCGCTTGACCACGGGCCGGTCGGATCGACGGCGTTGAGCGCCCAGCGCTGCCAAGTGGCGGCGGCGGCGAGGATGGCGCGGACCTCCGGACTCCAGCCATTCAGACGCTCGGCGATCAGGCGATAGTCACCACGGGCGTTCCACCCCGGCTTGGCCCATCGCTCCGCGATGATGGCGACGACGTTGACAGCCGCACCGCCGGCGATGGGGTAGTGCACCAGGTGCGCGTTCGGTCCGAGCCACAGGCCGACCCGATCGGTTGGCAACGACGCCGGAGCGTTGTCGACCGGGATGACCGTGCGCCAGGCAGTGCGGCCGGTCGGCACCGGCCCGCGCGCACCCGGTACGCGATCGCGGGTGGTCGACCAGACACCGTCGGCGCCGATGATACCGGCGACCTCCATGACTTCGCCGCGGTGGCCCTTGAGCTTGGCAAACAGCGTATCGTCGCGAGCCAGCACGTCGTCGAGAACCGCGCCAAGGATCAATGTGACGCCGTGGGCGGCTTTCACCGCATCGGCCAGCACCTTCTGCAGGTCGGCACGGTGAATGACGCGGTAAGGGAAGCCGTAGCGCTGACGAAACGCCTCGACCGGAAGCGCGGTCAGCACCGCACCGCTGGCCCCGTCACGGATATCGATCAGCCGCGGTTCGAGCGCCAGCGTGGCGATCGCATCGTCAAGGCCGAGGTCGGCGAGGACCCGTCCCGCGTTCGGCGAAAGTTGAATGCCGGCGCCGATTTCGCTGAGCGCTTCGGCGCGTTCGGCGATGACTGCGTCAAAGCCGGCGCGGGCTATCGCGAGGGCCGTCGTCAGGCCGGCGATCCCGGCGCCGATGATCAGGAAGGTCGGCCTCTCGCCCATGGCAAAAGGCGACGCGCGGCGTCAGGCCGCGGCCCGTTCCGTAAACAGATGACCCGGCGGATCGGTCGCTTCCGGCCCGAGGTCGGCCCGGTACTTGTAGAGGGTCGAGCAGTACGGACAGATCTTTTCGTCGCCATCGCCCATGTCGAGGAAGACGTGAGGATGGTCGAACGGCGGCTTGGCGCCGACGCACATGAACTCCCGGACGCCAATCGCGATCGATGCGGCTCCGGATTCGTTATGGAAATGAGGGACGACGCTATGAGCCATGGTCGTTTGAGTCTCGCGCTTTTCAAGTTCGCGGCGGACCATAAAGGCGGTTGGTGGTGGTCGACAAGCCCGCAAGCATCTGGTTCCGCCGCGGCCCTTTGGCTATAGCAGGCGCTTTCCCGACGGAAGGGGTCTCCCGCGTGCCGATCCAGCATCTCCAGTCCGATGGCGTCGACATCGCCTTTCTCGATCAGGGTGAGGGCGAACCGATCCTGCTGATCCACGGATTCGCCTCCAATCACGTGGTCAATTGGGGCGCGACCGGCTGGATCGATCACCTGAGGCGGGCAGGCCGTCGCGTCATTGCGATGGATGTGCGCGGTCACGGCGACAGCGCCAAGCTGCACGATCCGGAGCAATATCGCGTCGAGCGTCTGGCCGGCGATGCGGCCAACTTGGTCGATCATCTCGGCCTCGGGCGCGTGGACGTGATGGGTTACTCGATGGGCGGGCGGATCGGTGCATTCCTAACCGTGCTTCATCCGGACAAGGTACGCTCGCTGATCATCGGGGGCATGGGCATGGCGCTGGTCGACGGCATGGGCGGGGAGGACGCGATTGTCGCCGCGCTGGAAGCGCCGAGCCTTGATGCGATCACGGACGAGACCGGACGGGCCTATCGCAAGTTCGCCGAGCAGACCGGAAGCGACACCAAGGCCCTTGCCGCCTGCATGCGGGTGGCGCGTGAAAACCTGGCGCCGGAGCAGTTGGCGACCATCGACGTACCCGTGCTGATCGCGGTCGGCGAAAACGACGTGGTGGCCGGATCGCTGCAAGAGCTTGGGACGTTCATCCCCGGGGCCAGGGTGCACGTGATCCCGCGTCGCGACCACATGCTCGCCACCGCGGATCGCAGCTTCATTGCCGAGACGCTCGACTTTCTGGTGCGACGGGCGTAAGCCGGCTCGCCCTTGTGAACCGTGGGCGATGAACTAAGTCATGGTGTGGTAACCGAAGCCGGGTTATGGAGCTTCGCGTTGGGGCGGGAGGAACCCTTGTGATAGGGTCCGCGGCCGCGAGGGGCTCGGGAGCAGGATATGTCGTCACGCAGTACAGATATCGCGGACGGGCGGCTGACAAGCGTCGACCCCGTCTGGGATGATATCCAGGCGGACGCCCAGCGAATCGTCAAAGCCGATCCGGCGATGGCGAGTTTCGTTTTCGCGACGGTGCTGAACCACAAGCGCCTGGAAGATGCGGTCGTCCACCGTATCGCCCAGCGGCTAGACAGCGCCGTGGTCAGTGCGGAGGTCATTCGAGTCGGCTTCGACGATGCGTTCGCCGCCGATCCGTGGATCAGCGAGGCGATGCGGATCGATCTCGCCGCAGTGTACGATCGCGACCCGGCCTGCTCGCGCTACATCGAGCCGGTGCTCTACTTCAAGGGCTTCCACGCGATCCAGGCCCATCGACTGGCCCATTGGCTGTGGAACGAAGGGCGGCGCGACTTTGCGCTCTATCTCCAGAGCCGGTCGTCGGAGGTCTTCCAGACCGACATCAACCCCGCTGCGCGTATCGGCAAGGGTATCTTCCTCGATCATGCTACCGGCCTGGTCGTCGGTCAGACCGCTGAGATCGCCGACGACGTGTCGATTCTCCAGGACGTCACGCTGGGCGGGACCGGCAAGGAAGACGGCGACCGGCATCCCAAGATCGAGCACAGCGTCCTGGTCGGTGCGGGGGCCAAGATTCTCGGTAATATCACCGTCGGCCACTGCTCCAAGGTGGCGGCCGGTTCGGTGGTGCTCAAGCCGGTACCGCCGAACACCAGCGTCGCCGGTGTGCCGGCGCGGGTGATCGGCGAGGCGGGCTGTTCCGATCCGGCGCGGTCGATGGACCAGATGCTCGCCGGAGCCGAGACCGAACTTTGAACCGGCAACGCCGGACAGCCAGGAAAGGGCGACAGTGACTCCCCAGGAAATCAACAAACTCGAGACATACTTCCGCAAGCGCTTCTCGGACCCGACGATCGAAGTGCGTCAGCGGCCGCAGAAGACCGATTCGGCCGAACTCTATTTCGGCGACGAGTTTGTGGGGGTCATCTACCGCGACGACGAGGACGGCGACCTGTCGTACAACTTCACGATGGCCGTCCTCGACATCGACCTGGAGTGACCGTCGCTACGGACGACGGAAGAACTGCCCGAACAGCCGCTTCAACCTGTCGTCCATCGTTCGCCAGTTCGCCAGTAACGCTTCATTGAAGCGATAGCGCACCACAAGTCCGTAGCCGATATTGATGTCGCGGATGCAGGTGGCGGGAATCTCCTCGGTCGCCTCCGCCAGACAGCGCGTGACGAACGGCGCCGTGCCGTAGGGAGCGTGGTAGACGATCTCGTCGGCATAGCGGGAGGTGGGATTGAGGCGGCGGCCGATCAATGATGCCGGGCCGATGAACGCCGGTCCGTCGAAGAAGCGGGCATAGATCGTGGACAGGCGACGATCTGAGTCGATGTCGTTCACCCGTGGTTCGAGGGTCGCGTAGATCAGCGGTGCACCGGAGGAGGAGTCCTTGAAAGCGGCAGCCCGCTCTGTGGTGAATCCGTCGAGCGACGGCCAGTGGAGGAGGAGGTCGATCTTATCGAGCGCGCCGCCGCGTCGGGCGTTGCGATGACGGATCATGTTCGCCGGGATCACCAGAGGCTCGTCGGCGACGACGACGCGAACCGGGGTCGTCTTGTCTTTGAGGCCGCGGAGCGCAACCCGATCGTGATAGGCATCGATCGCCCGGCTGACACCCCAGGCGGCGGCGGCAACCGCGATGGCGGCGAGCAGCGCCCATACCGCCGGACCACCCCAACCATGGGTCTTGTTGTCGATCGCGACCGACTGCGTCATGGGCGTCTCCGGCTCGAGCAATGCTACTTACGAATCGATCGATACCAGCCGTCCCTTAATGAACCGGTAACTACGCGCATCTCCAAAAGGGCATCTCCAAAGATGCATGAATAACAGGCCGATGAAGGGGACAACTGAAGTTCTGAAGGAGGTGCTTTATACCGACGGAGTGCATGTGGCGGGCTCGACAGGTCGGGTCCCACCTGCGAGAACACGGCCATGCCGATTTACGCCCTCGACTCCGTCGCGCCCGACCTGCCGGACCCCGACGACTACTGGATCGCACCGAACGCGACCGTGATCGGTCAGGTGAAACTCGGCGCCAAGGTGGGCGTCTGGTTCGGTGCGGTGTTGCGGGGCGACCAGGAGCCTATCGTCGTCGGACCAGAGACCAATATCCAGGAACTCAGCGTCTTTCATACCGACACAGGCTTCCCGCTGACCGTCGGCCGCGGCTGCACGATCGGCCATCGCGCTACCGTCCACGGCTGTACGGTCGGCGACAATTGCCTGGTCGGCATGGGGGCAGTGATCCTGAACGGCGCCCGGATCGGCGATAACTGCCTGATCGGCGCGGGGGCACTGGTGCCCGAGGGGCGGGAGATACCACCGGGATCGCTGGTGATCGGCATGCCGGGCAAAGTTGTTCGCCCATTGACCGAAGCCGAGATCGAAGGAAACCGCGCTTCGGCGGCCCATTACGCCGCGAATTGGCGTCGTTTCGCCGGGGGGCTGACTGAGCTGTAGCGCAGCGCCGGGCAAGGCCCCCGCGGGGTGTTATCGGCGTGGCACCGCCTATATAAGGCCTCGGGCCGCATACGGCCCGCCCACCATTTCCTTCTCATGTGCCAGGAGTATCGCCCATGTCGACCGAGCAAGACTGGCAGGTCGCGGAGTCGGCGCAACCGGATCCGAGCGATTACAGCTACGACCTCGATCGTGCCCTTTCGGCGATGGTCAGCGTCCGCTCGACCGTGCCCAATGACGCCTTCACGGCCGATATCCTGGGTACCGAGCGCGCCGGCAACGGGGTTCTGATCCGCGCCGACGGGGTGGTGCTGACGATCGGTTATCTGGTGACAGAGGCGGAGACCGTCTGGCTCGGCCTGCATGACGGGCGGTCGATCCCCGGCCACGTCCTCGGTTATGACCAGACAACCGGGTTCGGCTTGGTCCAGGCATTGGCGCGGGTCGATCTGCCGACGCTCGACATCGGCAGCTCGACCGATCTGGAACCGGGAACTCCGATTGTGCTGGCCGGCGCCGGCGGCCGGGCCCAGTCGCTGGCCGGTCGGGTGCTCGGCAAGCAGGAGTTTGCCGGCTACTGGGAGTACCTGCTGGACGAAGCGATCTTCACCGCGCCCGCCCACCCACAGTGGGGCGGCGCCGGCCTGATCGGCCCCGACGGGACGCTGAGAGGGATCGGCTCGCTTCGGCTGGAGCAATCCGACAACGAGGTCGACAAGCAACTCAACATGATCGTGCCGATCGATCTCCTGTCGCCCATTCTTGACGACATGCTGACCCTTGGCAGGCCAAACAAGCCGCCGCGGCCCTGGCTCGGGCTCTATGCGGTCGAGGTCGACGATCAGGTGGTGGTCGCCGGAACGGCGGACGGCGCGCCGGCGGAGGCGTCGGGCCTCGAGAACGGAGACGTGATCGTCGCCGTCGCGGGGACCCGGGTCGACGATCTGGCCAGCTTCTTCCGCAAGATGTGGTCGCTTGGCGCGGCCGGTGTCGACGTTCCACTGACCGTTTACCATGACGGTCAAATGGTCGACATGACGATCACCTCGGGCGACCGTAACGCCTACCTCAAGGCGCCGCGCCTCCACTGACGGATTCCTCCGCGGATGTGTGTGTTGGTGTTTGGAGGACGCTTGCGTTGGTCTTCGGCATCGCACAATTCGACAACGCTGCGTTCCCCCTCCCTTTACCTGCGGGGAACGGATGTGGCGGCGCCTCAGGGACACCAACTCGAAGTCTCGCCGGTGCTCACACCCTTGCCTCCCCCCTTGTGGGGGAGGCCGGATTTCTCCGGTTCCGATCTTGGAACCGGTTCGAAATCCGGGAGGGGGGTAATGCCGCGACCGCACCGATCGACGTGTCGATTCAGCGGCGGCCGAAAAGGACTCCCTCGCGTTTCCTCGGCCGCAGACCGGGATGACGGTCACCCCCCTCTGGCTCCGCTAGGGCGCGCTTCGCGACGCCAAGCTCCGCCGTCTCCCCCGCAAGGGGGGAGAGGGCGCGTTTTCTCCCCGGCGAGGACTGCCGCAGAGGAATCCCGACGAGCGTGCCGATCTGGGCTGGTTTGCGAAATTGTGAGCCGGCCCTGGGGCGAGGGCCGGCTCGTTGGACCTGATCTGGGGACGGGGGGTGGGACGCGACCAGGCCCAAGCTCGTCCTTTGTCTCGTGTGTTCGTGGTCAGTCGCTGAGACTGCCAACCATCGCAGCGCGACCGTCCTCGACCGCCACCCACTGACCGGAGTCATAGGTCGATTGCCGCTTCAGAAAGCGGTACGGCGTGTCGTTCCACGTCGAAATGTGGGGTTTGAGGTTGTCGAGCACCAGATCCCCATGATCGGTAAGCACGGTCAATACAGCGTGACCGTCGCCGTTCTGCTGGTGGACGACGGTAATCAGCAATCCGCCGAGCGGCCAGCCGCGCTCGGCGAGCAGGCGACGCTTGAGAAGGACGAAATCCTCGCAGTCGCCCCGGTCGGTGGGGTAGACCCACACTTCCGGCTCCCCGAACAGATCTTGGTCGGTGACTGGGCGGACCGCCGCATTGACCGCGCGATTAACGTCGACCAAGGTGTTCCAGCGTTCCTCGGTGAGCTGTACACGCTGTTGGCCGCGGCTACGGACCGCGCATTCGCTTTTGTCGCGGGCGCACAGATTGTAGTGGCCGATCGGCTGGGCCGTCTTGCCGCGGATAGTCATGAACGGTGAGGTGTCCCCATCTTCCGCCAGCGCCATGTCGCCAGCGACCGCCAAAGCGACTAAAGTAAACAAAAGTGTAACGGCCTGCGTGACGCGCATAATCATCTCCCCATCCGAAAATGACTATGACATCCGCAGTTTTATTTGAGTCTAAGATGGAAATGACAATCCGATTCGAATGAAAATCAAATTGTACCGAACAGATAAACTGTCTGTTTACTCTAATAACCCGGCCGGTGCAGGCCTGTCTTCCGGCCGAAGCCGGCCCGGGCGTTTCGCCCGCACATCCCGCCACCGTCATCATTTCGTCCAGCCATGACCGACCTGCGCCGCCTTTCCCGTGACACCCTCCCGCCGCTCCTGGACCTTGCCGTCCGTCCCGACCAGACCAGGTTCGTGGCACCGAACGCGGAGACGATGGCCGAGTCCATGTTCGAACCGAGTGCGGAACTCTATGGCATCTGGGACGGGGAGACGCCGGTCGGCATGATCGCGGTGGTCGACATGAGCCATCCGGAGCAGAAACTCGAGGCGGGCGACGATCCTGAGAGCCTGTTCATCTGGCGATTGATGGTTGACGCCGGCCATCAGAAGCGCGGCCACGGAACCGCCGCCGTGACCTTCGCGTTCGACCTTGCCCGGAAGAAGCGCCTGAAACGTGTCGGTGTGTCCTCGATTGATGCGGAGGGTTGCGCCGTGCCGTTCTACGAGGCGCTGGGATTTCGCCGCACCGGGCGCGTCATCGATCGCGAGGTGGAGCTAGTCTACCAACTCGGCTGACCGGTTGCCGGCTTCGGTGCGGTGCCGTCCCCGCGTCGGCGGCGCGCATTGGTTCCCGACAATTTGAGGCTTTTTGCCTTTATTCGGCCCGAGCAGGCGTTAGGGTGCGCGGCCATGTCAGTCCCGCACATTCAAACGCCGCCGCGCCGTGAGCCGGCCGTCAACCTGCCCGGGGTCGTGGTGGCGTTGCTGTTGGTGTTCGCCGCCATCCATGCCATCCGCGAGTACCTTCTCGGACCGACGACCGAGGCCGAGGTCCTGTTTCTGTTTTCCTTCATTCCGGCGCGCGTGTTTGACCCATCCTGGTACGGCCTGCTGCCCGGCGCCGAAGGGGCACGGATCTGGAGCTTCCTGACCTACGCGTTTCTCCACGCCGACTGGATGCACCTGATCTTCAACGGGCTGTGGATGGCGGCGTTCGGCAGCGCGGTGGCGTACCGGTTCGGTACCAGCCGGTTTCTGATCTACTCGGCCGCCGGCGCGATTGGCGGTTCGCTGCTCCACTTCGGCGTCCACCCGGACTCCACCGTACCAATGGTGGGGGCATCGGCGGCCGTCTCCGCGCATATGGCCGGCGCGGCGCGTTTCGTATTTGCCGGCGGACGGTCGCCGATGGCGTTCCGCCAGAACCGCTCCGCCGCCGCTTACCGGTACCCGGCGCCGTCCCTGGCTGACGCCGTGCGTGATCGCCGTGTGCTGACATTCCTAGGAGTTTGGTTCGGCTTGAACCTTCTGTTCGGGATTTTCGGCAGCAATACAATCGCCTCCGGCGCGATCGCATGGGAGGCCCATATCGGCGGGTTTGTCGTGGGTTTGCTGTTGTTTTCGTTGCTCGATCCGGTCGAGTCCCGTTAGGGACCGCACACCTTTTCGCAGCGATTGCTGCACTGCAACTTGCCAACCGGCGTCGTCGGCGCCATCGTTTCGGATGTCCTGCAGGGGCAGGGGGTTGTCGCTGGCGGCATGGAGAAGAAAGGGCCGCCGGAACGGAGGGCGATCCGATGACTGTTGCATCAATTCTGAATCTGAAGGGCCGCGAGGTCGCAACCATCGCTGCGGACGCGCCGCTATCCGAAGCCGTCGCGCAACTGGCGGCCAAACGAATCGGTGCCCTCGTCGTGGTCGACGGTAACCGGCGGGTCGAAGGCATCGTTTCCGAGCGCGACATCGTTCGGGCGCTCGGCAACACCGGCGCCGGCATCCTGAGCGATGCTATTTCCAGCATCATGACCCGGAACGTGGTCACCTGCACGGAAAGCGACTCGATCAATTCGCTCATGGAGCGGATGACCCGTGGTCGCTTTCGGCACGTACCGGTGATCGAGGACGACCGACTAGCCGGGCTGGTCTCGATCGGCGACGTAGTCAAGGCCAGGATCGAAGAGGTCGAGCACGAAGCCGAGGAAATGCGGACCTACATCTCGACGGTCTGATCGTCGCGTTCAGCGCTCCGCTCGCTTGACCCGCTTCATGGCCGTGTCGGGCTCAAGCGACAGCTCGGCATCCGGCGCGGTGCCGATCGGAACCGAGCGATAGAAGCATGAGCGGTAGCCCTGGTGACAGGCGACGCCGTCGCCGCCAAGCGTCACCTTGAGGACGACCGCATCCTGATCGCAATCGATGCGGATGTCGGAGACGGCGAGAACGTTGCCGCTCTCCTCGCCCTTTTTCCAGAGCCGCCGGCGCGACCGGCTGTAGAACCAGGCCTCACCGGTCTCAATCGTGCGGGCCAGCGCTTCGGCGTCCATATATGCGACCATCAGGACTTCGCCATCCGTCGCGTCGGTGGCGATCGCCACGATCAGACCGTCGGCATCGAAGCGCGGCATGAGGGCGGTGCCGTTTTCGATCGCATCGTGATCGCCGCGTGCGGCGAAGAGAGAATTGGACATCGTGATCAGCCCACCGAGCCGCGAACGAGAGTCAGGAAGCGCTGCTGCTCCGCCGGGTCGTCGCGGAAGACGCCCCGATACTGAGCGGTCACCGTCGACGCACCCGGCTTCCGGACCCCGCGCAACGTCATGCACTGGTGTTCAGCGTCGATCATCACAGCGGTGCCGCGCGGCTTGAGCGCATCGTCGATTGCCGAGACGATCTGATCGGTCAGTCGCTCCTGGGTCTGGAGGCGGCGGGCGAAGACATCCACCACCCGCGCCAGCTTGGAAAGCCCGACGATCCGGTCGGTCGGATAATAGGCGATGTGGGCTTTACCAACGAACGGGACCATGTGGTGTTCGCAGTGGGCATTGAACGGGATATCGCGGACGACGACGATGTCGTCATAAGTGCCGTAGTCACCGAAGGTGCGGGCGAGATGGGGCGTCGCATCGTCGCGATAGCCGGCGAAAACTTCCGTGTACATGTCGACCACGCGACGTGGCGTATCCAGCAGACCTTCACGATCGGGATCGTCGCCGGCCCAGGCGATCAACGTCCGCACGGCGGCTTCCGCCGCGGCACGGTCGGGACGCGCGACCGTCTTCCGATCGTCGCCGTCCGCGATTGCGGACGCCTTCTTCAACACTGCATCCATTCGATGGCTCCGGAGGATGGCGCCTCGCAGGGCGCCGGCCCGCGACTATATAGCGGCAATTCCGGAGAATGCGAGCGGGGAGTCTCGGTCGTCCTGCCAACTGGCGTAGTGGAGCCCAGCCGCCTATATTGCGCACCCATGATCGACGATATCTACAACAAGCGGATTCTGGAGTTCGCGGGCTCGATCCCGCGGCTCGGCCGGCTGGAGGCTGCGGACGCAAGCGCTACGGCCCATTCGCGCCTGTGCGGCTCGACCGTGACCGTCGATCTGGTCGTCGATGGGGACACCGTGATCGACTTTGGCCACGAGGTGAAGGCCTGCGCGCTCGGCCAGGCATCGTCGTCGATCATGGCCCACAACATCATCGGCGCGACGGCGGACGAGCTTCGCGCGGTTCGCGAGGCGATGTGGCGGATGCTGAAGGACAACGGACCGTCACCGGAAGGTCGGTTCGCGGACCTGAAGTTTCTCGAACCGGTGCGTGACTACAAGGCCCGTCACGCCTCGACCATGCTGACCTTCGACGCGGTGGTCGACGCCCTCGACCAGATCGCGGCGAAGCGCGCCGAGGAACTCGCCGCCACCGGCTGAGTGGTTCGTCTTGCCTCTGTCATCGACGTGTCGTTGGCGTGCCGCGTTTCCGGCGCGTTTGCGCGCTATACATTGTGGCGAGGGTGGCGATCGGGAGTGAAGACGATGCGGTATCAGACTATGGTGCGGCTGTGTGTGGCCATTGTGTTCGCGGGCGGATTGGCGGGAATGGCCAGCGCGGAATCGGTAACCGACCTGACGCCGGATGCGCAGAAAATCGTGGCGCAGGTGGAGAAGGAAAATCCGGACATCCAGCCGGTGTGCAGCAGCATGAAAGAGCTACGGGCGGCGGTGACCCAGGCGACCACGGAGCTCGCCAAGGCCGGTGATCTGACCGAGGATCCGCATACGGCCGGCGAGGAAGCGGGCAAGTTCCTGTTCGAGAACTGCCCGCCGTCGAGCTGACGCGACTTCAGTCTGACGAGTCGTTGCGGTTGATGGGGTAGTCGCTCGCCGGTCCGCGGACCGGTTGGATCAGCATGCGGTCGAGCCACAGGTCGCGTCGGGTGCGGAACTGCTCGATGCCGATGGTCATACGCTCGTGGCCGTCCTTCGGCTGCGGGCGATAAGTACCGAACAGCCGGTCCCACCAGGGCAGATTGAAGCCGAAATTGCTATTGGTCTCGTTCGGATGGATCGAGTGATGGACCCGGTGCATGTCCGGCGTCACGACGAACCACCGCAGCACCCGGTCGAAGCCGAGCGGCAGCTTGACGTTGGCGTGGTTGAACATCGCGGTGGCGTTTAGGAGAATCTCGAAGACGAGGACGGCGATCGGCGGCGGTCCGAGAGCGGCGACCACGCCGAGCTTGATCACCATCGACAGGAGAATCTCGACCGGGTGGAACCGCAGCCCCGTCGACACGTCGATTTCGAGATCGGCGTGATGCATGCGGTGAAGCCGCCAGAGCGCCGGCACCGCATGGAACATGACGTGCTGCAAGTAGATGGCGAGATCGAGCGCCATCACCGAGACGACGAAGGCGATCCAAGCCGGGACGTCGACGACGTTGAACAGGCCCCAGCCGTTCTCCCGGGCGTAGAGGGCAAAGCCGACGGCGACGATCGGGAAAGCGAGTCGGACAAGCAGCGCCGACACAACGACGACGCCGAGATTGTTCGACCAGCGCAGCAGCCGGGGGATCTCGCGGCGACGACGCGGCACCGCGGCTTCCCAGACGGCCATGACTATCAGGACACCGAGAAAGAACGCGACCCGGATGACCGGTTCGTTGTTGAGGATCAGTTCCGGCATGGGCTCAATGTAGCGTCGATGACCCCGGCCGGCGACGCGACATGGGCGCCGACCCCGGCGCCCACTCGCGGATGGTGGAACGACCTCAGAGGTCGGCCGGCGCCTTGTCCTTGACGTTCGGCCAGTTGATGTCGGCCTTCTCGATATTGCCGGGGACGTCGCGGTCCCAGACTTCCTTCGCGCGGGGGTTAGCCTGGACATAGAGCCGGTCGTCGACGATCCGCCACGCGGCCGGGTCGATGTCGACCTTCTGGCCATAAGACATCGCCAGAGCGCAGAAGCCGCCATAGGCCGGAATGAACTGTTCCGGATCAGCGACGAACGCGTCGCGACTGTCGGCCGAGGCGAAGCGATAGGTGGCGCCGCCGAATTCGGCGGTGAAGGCGGAGTCGCCTTCCGTTGGCTCGCCGACGGAGAAATAGGCGACCGGATCGAAGCCCTGCAGCATGTAGCCGTCGGGATTGATGTTGACCGGCGCGGTCGATTGCGGGTCGAAGGCGAACGCGCTACCGGCGATCATGGTGACCGCGACGGCGGTGGCGACGGTTCGGGCAAGACGTGGTGCGTTCATGACGGTGCTCCGGTTGGAATCTGATCCACCCATTCATACACAGGCCGCCGCGCGCTTACCTCTCATCTCTGCGTGAGGGTGACTTGAGCGAACTGTGAGATACGCGCTCAGGCGAAGACGGTGAAGTCGGTGTGTTTCAGGCCGGTGCCGGCATCGAACTGCGCGAACGGGACCGCCACGCCGTCAAGGCCGCTACCGTCCACGTCGTAGGCAAGGACGCCGGTCGGCTTGTCGTAGAGGATGAAATCATCGGCATCCTGCGCCTCGGTGCCTTTGCGGAAGTTGGCTTTGGCGAGTTCGCCGAGGTCCGGCAGTTTCGCGAACACCGCCTGATCGAGGAAGAGCCGGTCGGTGCCGGTCTCGAAGTTGTGGATCGTGTCGACATTCGGGTTTTGGAAGAGGTCGCTGTCGAAGACGATCGTCTCTCGCTTGTCGCCGAGGATGAAGGTGTCATTGCCCTCCTCGCCGAAGATCTTTTTGGTGATCCGGCCGTCCGTGTTGTCGACCAGATCGTCGCCCTCGCGGAGAAAGACATTCCCCTTGATCTTGCCGGTGTTGACGATCTTGTCGTTGAAGTCGACCTTTTCGGTCAGGATGTCTCCGTCGATGAGACCCTCGTTCTTGATGACCATGCGCAGCCCCTGAACCGACAGGGAGATGACCGCGGCCGATTCGCCGATGATCTTGCCATCGGCCTTGTTGACCAGCTTCAGCCGATAACCCTCGTCGTCGGTCAGGGAGACGTCGATGGCATTGTCACCCCGGATCAGGCCGTGGTTGACGATCTTCGGCCCGGGGGTCGTTGCCGGATCGTTGATGTCCAGCCTCAGGCCGGCGGCTTCTCCCTCGATCTCGCTGTAGTTCTTGAGGACAAAGTCAGGGAGACCAGACGCCCTGATGCCAAAGCTGAAATCGTCAGTCCCTGCGATCCTGCCGTGGTTCTCGACGTAGCCGCCTTCGTTTGCGAGGCCGCCGTTCATGGATACGCCAACGTTTCCGCCGAGGACTGTTGCGCCGGCTTCATTGATGAGCTCGTGATCGTCGCCGACTAGCTGAATGCCGAACCCCGAGGGCCCGCCGACGATCTGGCCCTTGTTGATGACAGTGCTGCTTTCGCCGGTGAACAGCACGCTCTGCCCGCCGAACGTCGTGTTGATGATCAGGCCCTTGTTGACGAGCGTGCTGTCGGGATCGCTACTGGCAATGGTAACACTACCACTGCTGCCAACGGTCACGCCGGTCGCGACTTTCCATTTCAATCCGGGCTCTGCGAAGAAGATCGCGAATGTGCCGTTGGCGAGGAGATCGGTGGATTGCGTGGGCATGGATGTACTCTCCTGGAAGGGGACGACGCCGGCCGCCGCGGCGTCAGGTGAAGACGCGCGGTCAGGCGAAAACGGTGAAGTCGGAGTGTTTCAGGCCGGTGCCGGGGTCGAGCTGGGCGAACTGCGTCGCCCCCCCGTTGAGGTTTCCGTTGAAGTCGTAGATGAGGACGCCGGTTGCCTTGTCGTAGACGATGTAGTCATCGGCATCCTGGGCCGTCGTGTCCCGGCGGAAGTTCGCTTTGGCGAGGTCGCCGAGGCCCACCAGCGCCGCGAACACCGCCTGATCGAGGAAAAACTGGTCGGCGCCGGTTTCGAAGTTCTGGACCGTGTCGACGTTCTGGCCCTGGTCGACGTTGGTGTCGAAAACGATCGTCTCTTTCCTGTCGCCGAGAATGAACGTGTCGTCGCCCAGTTCGCCGAAGATCTTCTTGGTGATCCGGCCGCCGGTGTTGTCGACGAGATCTGCGCCGTCGCCGAGCTTGACGTGTCCCTTGATCTTGCCGGTGTTGACGACCTTGTCGTTGCTTTCGGTTCCTCCCGTCTCAATGTCGCCGACGATCAGGCCGTCGTTCTTGACGACGACACGCAAACTCTCGTTCGAAAGGGCAAAGACCGCGGCCGCTTCGCCGAGGATCGTTCCGTCGACTTTGTTGACGACCTTCAGTCGATAGCCGTCGGCGTCGGTGGCGGCAGCTTGGACGGCCTCGTCACCCGCAATCAGGCCGTGGTTGACGATCTTCGGTCCTGGCGTTGTAGCCGACCCGTTGATGGTCAGGAGCACGCCGTGCGACTGTCCGTCGACTTCGCCGTAGTTCTTGAGGACAAAGTCGGGGAAACCAGCGACCCCGATGCCGATGGAGTCGGCGTCGGTCCCGGCGATCCTGCCGTGGTTCTCGACATTCCCCCCTTGGTCCAGCACGCCGCTGCCGAAGGCTACGCCGATCGTTCCGCCAAGAATTTTAGCGCCGGCAACGTTTGCGAGCTGCATGTTGTCGCCGCTCAACTGAACGCCAGCGCCCAACGGCCCACCGACGATCTCGCCCTTGTTGACAACGCTTCCGTTGTTGTTGCTGCTGAAGATGACGCCTTGCCCGCCTAACGCGGTGTTGACGATCAGGCCCTTGTTGATGAGCGTGCTGTCATCTTCGCCGCTGCCGATCACTCCGCCGCCAGCGGAGGCTCCGACAGTGACCCCTTTCGCTATTTTCCATGTCAATCCCGGCGCATCGAAAAGGATCGGGAAAACGCCATCGGACAGGAGATCGGTCGTTTGCTTAGGCATGCGTGGTTTCTCTCAGCGCGTTGACTTCTCGCGTGCATTTGGACTTTCGATTATTCGACCGTTTCCAGATCTTCTTCCACGGCGCGAGGCGAAGACCGATACCTAGAGCAAGCAATCGATAAGTCTCGCTTTCAACGAGTTTTTATTGAAGTACCCGTTTCAAAAGGTTCGATATGATAGCAGATGATGCTTTTTTGTCGTCGAGGTGAGCTGATGTAAGTTAAGTCAACGGCTGAAAATCGCGCGAAGAATCAAAGGTGATGATGCAAATACTTTTCAATTTTTACAATTACGTTCGGGAATAGGTAAATATATTTACATTTCTTACGGCGACCCGGCGATGGCCGGGCTCGTCGCTCCGGAGTGATGCGCGGGCGAGCAGCGAGCGATTGCAACGGCGAGCGGAATGGCCCAGATGATCCGCATGGCAACGCCTGTCTCACCGCTGCGCCTGCCGCGGGCCCTCGGTATCGGCTTGATCAAGCTCTATCGGTTGACCCTGTCACCGCTGATCGGCCGGCAATGCCGTTATCTGCCGACCTGCTCGGAGTACACCGAGGAGGCGATCCGCACCTACGGCCTGTGGCGGGGCTCGTGGATCGGGCTGGCGCGGCTGCAACGCTGCGGCCCGTTCGGCGCATCCGGCCACGACCCAATCCCCGACCGGCTCCCCGACGACGCTCGCTGGTATCTGCCGTGGCGCTACGGCCGCTGGACCGGCAAGCACATCGACCCCAAGACCCGGCTGGACACCTAGCTCCATTATCGGGCTGTGGCCTCGGCGGCCTCGCGACTTTCACGGCCTCCGCGCCGTTCTCCGAGACGGAATGGTCCAGCTCTCCGGCGAGCGCTCTCGCTTTCCGTTCCTCCGCCGCATAGGATTTTCGCCAACGGTCCGTTAGCGGCCGGGGGAGCGAATCGCAGGCTCCTTGTCCGATGGGAGGAAGCAAATGGCCGGCATGCCGGTTCTGCCGTTGGCTTCACTGGCTGCGGCTGCGTTCGCGTTGGCGACCTCTGAATTGATGATGATGGGGCTGTTGCCGGAACTGGCGGAGTCGCTCGACGTCAGCATACCCAAGGCCGGGCTGCTGGTGACCGGCTATGCCGTCGGAGTCGTCATCGCGGCGCCGGTCATGGCGCTGATCACCAACGGTGTGGCGCGCAAACGTACGCTGCTGATGCTTATGGCGATTTTCATCGTCGGCAACATCGTTTGCGCGTTGGCGCCGAACTACACGGTTTTGCTCGCCGCACGGGTGTTCACGGCCTTCTGTCACGCGGCGCTGTTCGGGATCGCGGCGGTGATCGCCGCAGACATTACCCCCCGCGACAGGCAGGCGATGGCGGTCGCTTTGGTATTCGGTGGTGTGACTGTTGCCACGATCCTCGGCGTGCCGCTCGGCACTGCGATCGGTCAGGAATTCGGCTGGCGCGCGGCGTTCTGGATGGTGGTTGCGATGGGTGGCGCCGCCGCCGTGACCGTCGTCATCTGGCTGCCGTCGGCGATCCCGGTGGAGCGGGTGAATCTGCGCCAGGAACTCGCCACCATCGGCAACCGGCAGGTTGCCATGGCGCTCGTCGTCTCGGGATTTCTCTGGGCCGGACTGTTCGTCGTCTTCACCTATGTCGCGCCGATCCTCGGCGAAGTGGCCGGCGCCTCCGAGGAGGCGATTGTTTGGGTCTTCCTGATTTTCGGTCTGGGGACAATGGTCGGAAACTTCATGGGGGGGCGGCTCGCCGACTGGAAGATGTTACCGTCGATCGTCGGGATGATTGCGGTTGTCGCGGTTATGCTGGCGGTTATCGCGGTGGTCGCCCATAGCATCTACCTCGCGGTCGTCGCGTTGGTGATCTGGGGAGTCTTCATCTTTGCGCTGATACCGGCCCTGCAGATTTGGGTGGTTCGCAGCGCCCGTGACGCACCGAACGTTGCCTCGATCATCAATCAGGGATCCCTGCATCTCGGTGCTGCTGTCGGCGCCTGGCTCGGCGCCTCGGCGCTCTATTTCGGCATCAACTACCGCCACCTGCCATGGGTCGGCGAGTTCCTGACCCTCACGGCGCTGGCGATCGCGGTGGTGGCGATGACGGCGCAGTACAAACACCGCAAGGCCGCGTTCGCCGAGTCGCCGCGATCGGCCGCGGTGGCGGCCGGACACTGACGTCGACGCGTTCAGTTCCCCGGATCGGTACAGCCGCAATCGACCCGGATGTCGTGGTTGGTGGCCGGATTGACGAAGGCGATGGTGCGCGTTCCGGTCGCCAGATCGATGCAAATCCGAGGCGTCGGACAGCTGTTGATGGCGGCACAGACGGTTCTACCGCGCGCCCGTTCGAGCACGTCGGGCCGGGTCCAGTGAGCCGGTGCGCCGGCGGCGGCGGGCCAGGCGGCGGTAATCGTGTAGGTACCGATCTTGACCGGACCGTTGGGATTGGCGGGATCGGGCGCCAGGTTCACTCGGGTTGACCCCGGGACAGTGACGTTCCCGGCGCGATTGGACAGCTCCGACTCTACCGTGACCCGGGCCGGGATCGATGCCTGTCGGCCGTCGCATTCGTTGGTGATGCGGATGCTCCCGGTGAGCGTGTAGTTGACCGGCGGCGGTGGCGGCGGTGGCGCCCGTCGGCCGCCGGCGCGGTGGGCGGCCCGCAAGGCGATCAGCGACACGGTCAGTGCAGTCAGCGATACAAGCAGGCTGAACGGTGCCATGGGTTCCCTCCCAATGCGCCTTCATCCTATCCGAATTTGGCCAAGGGCGGAATCGAGCCGCCCTTGACGCCGGCGGTCTGACGGTCCACTTAGCGCCTGCCCGTGCCGCGTGTTGCGGCGCATCCAAAGCTTACCCGTGCTCGTACGCGGGAGTGAGCAGGAGACAGACGATGATCAAACTCACCTTTCCCGACGAATCCGTGCGCGAGTACCCGGCCGGCGTCACCGGCGCGGAGGTCGCCTCCGGTATCTCCAAATCGCTAGCCAAGAAGGCGGTGGCGGCCGCGCTAGACGGCGAACTCGCCGACCTGTCCGAGCCGATTCAGGCCGACGCGCGCATCGAGATCGTCACCCGCGACGATCCGCGGACGCTCGAACTGATCCGCCACGACGCCGCCCACGTCATGGCCGAGGCGGTGCAGGAACTCTATCCCGGCACCCAGGTCACCATCGGGCCGGTGATTGACAACGGTTTCTACTACGACTTCGCCCGCAATCAGCCGTTCACCACGGAAGACCTGCCGGCGATCGAGAAGAAGATGCGCGAGATCGTCCAGCGCAACGCGCCGTTCACCAGGGAAATCTGGTCGCGCGACGAGGCTCGCCAAGTTTTCGCCGACAAGGGCGAGGCCTACAAGGTCGAGCTGGTCGACGCGATTCCGCCCGACGAAGACGTCAAGATTTACAAGCAGGGCGATTGGTTCGACCTCTGCCGCGGCCCGCACATGGCCTCGACCGGGCAGGTCGGCAACGCCTTCAAGCTGACCAAGGTGGCCGGCGCCTACTGGCGTGGCGACGCCAACAACCCGATGCTGACCCGCATCTACGGTACCGCCTGGCACAGCAAGGAGGAACTCGACGGCTATCTCCACATGCTGGAGGAAGCCGAGAAACGCGATCACCGCCGCCTCGGGCGGGAGATGGACCTGTTCCATTTCCAGGAAGAGGGGCCCGGTGTCGTATTCTGGCACGCCAAGGGCTGGAGCGTATTTCAGGAGATCGTCGCTTACATGCGGCGGCGGCTGAAGGGCAGTTATGACGAGGTGAATGCGCCGCAACTCCTCGACAAGTCGCTGTGGGAAACCTCTGGGCATTGGAACTGGTTCCGCGAGAACATGTTCACAGCCCAGTCCGCCGGCGAGGAAACCGACGACCCGCGGGTGTTCGCGATCAAGCCGATGAACTGTCCGGGGCATATCCAGCTCTTCAAGCATGGCTTGAAGAGTTATCGCGATCTCCCTTTGAGGATGGCGGAATTTGGTGTGGTCCACCGCTACGAGCCATCCGGGGCATTGCATGGCCTGATGCGCGTCCGCGCGTTCACCCAGGACGACGCGCACGTGTTCTGCACAGAAGACCAGATGGCCGCCGAGTGCCACCGCATCAACGATCTGATCCTGTCGACTTACGCCGATTTCGGCTTCGATGACGTGCGGGTGCTGTTGTCGACACGGCCGGACAAGCGGGTCGGTTCGGACGAGGCATGGGACCGGGCCGAAGCGATCATGGAGCAGGTGCTGGGCGAGATCAAAGATCGTTCCGGCGGCAGGATCGAGACCGGCATCAACCCCGGTGAGGGTGCGTTCTACGGGCCAAAGTTCGAGTATGTGCTGCGTGATGCGATCGGCCGCGACTGGCAGTGCGGAACCACCCAGGTCGACTTCAACCTGCCGGAGCGTTTCGGCGCGTTCTATGTCGACTCCGACGGCGAGAAGAAGATGCCGGTGATGATCCACCGCGCTATCTGCGGCTCGATGGAGCGTTTCCTCGGCATTCTGCTGGAGAGCCATGCCGGGCACCTGCCGCTCTGGCTGTCGCCGGTGCAGGCGGTGGTCGCGACCATCACCTCGGACGCCGACGATTATGCCCGCAAGGTGCTGGCCCGGCTCGACGCTGCGGGGCTGAGGGTCCAAGCGGACCTCCGCAACGAGAAAATCAACTACAAGGTCCGCGAGCACTCGCTCGCCAAGGTTCCGGTGATCATCGTCTGCGGCAAGCGCGAGGCGGAGGAGGGCACGGTCAACATCCGCCGCCTCGGCGAGCGCAAGCAGGAGTCTCTGTCACTCGATGCGGCGGTGGCGGCGCTCACCGACGAGGCCCTGCCGCCGGACCGGCGCCGAGTGCTGGAGATGGCGGCGTGATGGGGCGCCTTGGCGTCCTCCCGTTGGCGGTGACACCGGCCTTGCGGTCGCCGACGACTCGCCGGTCAACCGAAGCACATCAACAAGACGCTCCACGCTTGCCTCAATCAGGCCGGGAGCGACAATAACCAGTTGGATTGCATTGCGTGACGACGCCCGACGCAGAACGGGCAGATGCAGGGAACCACATCATCGGGCCGACAACGGGGCCAGCTACGATTCACGTTCTCCGTCGGTACGCCGAATGAGACTCGCGGCGCGCTCACCATCTGCTAAACGCCATGGTCAAAGGCCGCTTCGACTGTCGCGTGAACCCAATCCCGGAATACTGAGAGATGTGGACACCGCCATGGCTGGATTCTCAATTTGGCAGCTCCTCCTGACCGTTGTGTTTTGGGTCCTTATCGTCGTGCCTTTCTGGAGGATCTTTCCGCGTGCAGGATGGCCCGCGCCGCTGAGCCTCCTGATGCCCTTTCCGGTTGTAGGCTTAATCATGCTGTGGATTTTTGCGTTCCGCAAATGGCCGAGTTCAGTGGCAGAGCAATGCAGAGCGCGTCACTTCTGAGCCTTCGCAGGGTTTCAGAAACCGCGGGGACCAGGCTACCATCGTGAATCCGACGAACGGCACCGAGACGGTTCTACCGAGATACGGGTAGCTACTTCGCCGCGCTGTTCCTAATCCCGTCCGGCGCCTTCGGTGGCGACGGGCAGTGCATGTTACTGGGGGACCCAGTCACCATGGCCCAAGGCCTTGAACTCCTCTAGGATATCACAGCTGGGCTGATGCTCCAGTTCGCACGCTCTTTTCAAGTAGAAGAGGGCATTCTCGAGGTCATCTTCACGCCCGGCTGCCATGGTGGCACGGGCGGCACTGTAACAACCTATCTCAAGGTCGCCGTCACATGATTTGATGAAGAGATCAAGGGCGCGAACGGGATCGCGGGGGACCCCGCCTCGCCCAGCGTGATACCGCTCACCGAGCTGTTGGCAACCCAAAGCAACGTTACCGACACAAGCAGCGGCGTATAGTTTAGTAGCTCGGACCTCGTCCGGAGCCACACCAATTGCGAAGTCATATCGATAGCCTGCAAGTGCGCATGACGGCGCGTAGTTTGCTTCGCAGGCCTTGACATAAAATGCCGTCGCCCGCTCTTCGTCCTTGTCGGTACCCACTCCGTCCGCGTATCGGCCAGCCGCTAGAGCGCATCCCGAAGCATTGCCTCCATTGCAAGCCTTTACGAAGAACGGAAGTGCGCGCGCTTCGTCTTGCTCAACACCTAAACCTTTGCTGTAACGAACGCCCGTATTGAAGCACGCCACCGTAACCCCATTCTCACACTCTGCTTTGTCGGTCGCCAGATCTTCGGGTTGGCCGAGGACTACGTTGCTGGTAAGGAGCCCTGCCAATAGCAAGGCTACGCCGGTCATATGCGATTGGATGCTTTGATGGCGAATAGTAGGCCTCCCATAATCCTCGCCGGCCGAAGCCGGCATGCAGATCGTCAAAGCGCGCGTTGGTGCTTGGCATCTACGCGGATTGAACGGCGAGTGTCGCGGAGAGCCTACTGCGCGTCGGCCAATAACACTTCGATGTCGCGGTCGAGGCCGGGTTCCACCGTGAAGGTGCGTTCGAAGATTCGCTCGCCGTTCTTGGCGATGGCCGTGTATTCGCCGGCGGCGAGGACCACCGAGGGGAAGGCGCCGACGCTTTCGACCACGCTTTCGCCGGCCGGGGTCATTACCGACCACGAGGTGTTGGCGAGCGCCTCACCGCCCTGTTCGGAGACGAGCTTAAGGGTGAGCCGCGCCGCTTGCTGATGCACCGATGCCTCGGTGAGCTTGCCGGGCTCGACGCGGATGTCGGCGCGGACCATGGCATTGGCATCACCATAGCGGCAGACGATGTGATAGATGCCGGCGTTGAGGCTGATCACCTTCGACGCCGGTGCGTCCTTCATCAGGAGAACCCGCTCGGCTGGGCCGCTCTCGTCGGAGGCGTAGATGTCGAAGGAGACGTCAGTAGCCGCCAAGGGGCGATCCTCGCCGACCATCGCGCCGAGCCGCAGCCCGCCGGCATTGAGGACGATCTCTTCGGTCGACGGGGCTTCGGTAACCCTGACTTCGCGGGTGTAGCCGGCGCGGCCGTACGCGGCGTGAACCATGTACCTGCCGGGACGCAGCTTGAGCGTTACCGGACCGCCATCGGCTTCGCCAACCAGCCGCAGCTTGCCATCGGGCAGCGGGTTGGCGTCGAACACGCGCCACATCATGCCGCTCTGCAGCGGCCGGCTGTCCTCGGTCATCTTCGCGAAGATGGTCACGGTGCCGAGAACGCCGGGAGTATCGGAGCGGCCAGTTCCACTCAGATCGATCGGGCCGTCGCCCGGCAGAAGATCGAACGGGGTGGGCTCCGCCGGAGCGCTGAGATCAAGTGGGGCAAGGCCGAGCGGCCGGTCGGCGGCGAAAGCCGAGGCGTCGAACGCTTTGATCGGCTGTCCGTTTGCGGACGACGGCGGGATCAGCGCGGTGTCGACCGGCTCGCTGCCATCGGGGCGGGGTGGACCGAGGGCGGGATCGGCCGGGGCCGCCGCTTCAGCCTGCAGTTTCAGCGGCGAGATTCGGGGGAGGGGCACTTCGGCGGCGGACGCAGCCACGGTCGCAACTACAAACGCCGCGCCGGCAAGGACAAGGATTGCGCCGGTTTTCGGCAGGGCGAGACCGCCCCCATGCCTAACTGCCAAAGCCTAAGTCCCCCACGCCAAGCGACCGGAATATGGCGGGAATCAGCCCGAATTCCGTGGCAAATTCAAGGCCGCAACTGCGCAATCGTTAAGGCCGCGGTCCACTCAGTCGCCGAAGGTGGTTTTCAGCTGGGTGTGAAACTCGACCGAATCCGAGCCGCCATCGTTCTCGTAAAGGACGCCGACCGAAACTTCGGCGGCGTCCGTCGGGCTCCAGGCGGCGCTCAGCGCCGCATCCCATTCGTAACTCGACGGCTCCTCAAGGTAGCTGGCGGTTGCCTGCAGCGCGACCGTGCTGGTGATATCGATCTCGCCGGATATCAACGTGCTCCACCAGCCGCCTTCGTTGGCGCACTTGCCGGAGCAGTTCGAGCCGCCGACATATTCAGGCGCGTTGTCGGCATAGGCTACGATGCCGCGCAGATTAATCGTATCGTTAGCGAGTTCGAGGGTTCCGCCGAGCTGGGCGGCCCAGCCGGTGCCGGAGGTGCGGTCGGTGACCCCGAACGACGCCTGAATGTCGGCGTTGTTGAAATCGCGGATGAGGGCGAGGGCCAGGTCCGGATAATCGCCGGTGGCGTTCTTGGGGTCGTCGTCATAGCGGTCGCGCGGGTCCTCCGCCGCGAAGGCAACCTCCCAGGAACCCAGTGTCTTTGAAAACTGGATCTGATCGACCTCGGTACCGCCATTGATGCCGCCGTCCAAGGTGTAGGCACCGGAGTATTCGTAGATCGTGTCGGTGTAGCCGAACAGGATTGGTCCAATCGCGCCATAGCCTTCGTCGAAAGTCGCTACTTCGAGGGAGTCGAGATAGTCCGAGTTGTCGGATTTGACCTCGATTTCGACATAGGTCTTGACCGTGCCGAGATCGCTGGGGCTCTCCGTCGACACCGTCAGCGTCGCTTCGGTAGTGAACTCCCAGTTCGCCGCGTAGTTGTCCTCGATGTAGAACCCGGCCACCGGTGGGGTCGGGGTGAACGGATCGTCCGGATCCTCACCGCCGATCACTGCGATATTGCCAACCGATTTGGAGTCGTGGATCTCCAGGTTGAACTCGAGTTCGCCTACGACCTGGAGACAGGTTTGGGTCCCGGGGATGGCGATGTAGCCGTCGCCGGCCGAACTGCAGACGGCAACGTAGTCGATAGGATCGACGGCCAGCAGCAAATCGGAGGCCACGGCCGGGCTCGCCACCGGACCGGCCGCAGTCCCCGCCAGCAAGACATGCCTGAGTTTCATCGCCGCCCCTGACGTCTGTTCGCTTCAGCCTATCCGATCAGGAGCGGTTCGCAAGCGGGATAACTGGTGCGGGCCGATCCAACCGACTGGATTGGACGACCGCCAATGTGGCGCGTCCCCGTCCCACGTCTCCGGCGTCGAACGACCTACGCCGTATAACGAGCGAAACATCGGAAGGTCCTTTTTCTAGGGATCGGCCGGGGGTCGTCGGAGTTGGCCGGGCCCCCAACCCCCAAGAGCCGGCCGCTGGCAAATCCTGGTCAAGTATCGTCGTTGGCAGAGCAGCCGCCAACAGGCCGAAATTTCAGGAGAGCGGGGCTTTGCCTGCCGGCAATCAGATGAGCCTGACCAACATAGGTTGGGACGCTCCGCACCGTTGTCACACAGCACACCGCTAAGCACTCAGCCGATTATTGATCAAATTAAAGTGAATATTGAGCAAAATTAATGTAAATAAAGAAATCCTCATTAACGCCAATACATAAAGAATAAAGATTAGCTCGCCGATCTGTGGTATAAATATGCTCACAGAATGAAAATCGCTCGATTGTTCGAGACCGGAATTACAACGAACAGGTGTGCCAAAGAAGTGACCTTAGCGTTCTTCAACTTTGGCGGTATGGCGCCGAAGATAGTGTTACGCAGACTGTAGGCCTCGCGACTACCCGTGCGCTGTACTCATCCCGTGCCCCGACAGTGGCACACCGAGACCAAAGCGAGAAGCCGCTCAGGCGGCCAATGCTGCCCGCTACCCGCGAGCCAAGACCGCCCGAGTAGGTCGGCGGTAGCCACGCAGCATTCAGCAACGATCGGGCCTGTCGATCCACGGCCTTCGACGCGGCGCGACCCGACACCGTGGCCTGCCCGACACCGTGGCCTGAAGGGAGGACGTCATGGCCCTCGAACTGATCAAAACCGATACCGTTTTAGACGACCCGATCCTAGAACTGAATGGTGCGGAAGGCGTTGCCACATTGTCCGTCGGCGGGAAAACCTTCGTGGCCATCACCGGTCGCGTTGACGATGGTGTCAGCTTGTTCGCCGTCGACGGCGACGGGACGTTGACGAACGTTGCTAACGTCACCGATACGCCGCTGTTCGCGCTCGACCAAGCTTCGGGCGTCGTTGCCGTGGAAGTCGCCGGCACCACGTTCCTGTTCGTGGCGGGCGACGAGGACGACGGCGTCAGTGTCTTCGCGGTTCATCCCGACGGCACGCTGGTCAACGTCGAGACTGTCGAGGACGCAGGTGTCCTGGAACTCAACGGCCCCCAGTCGGTCGCCAGCGCAACCTTCGGCGGCACCAAATATCTCATTGTTGGTGGGTTCTTTGACGATGGCGTTAGCGTCTTCTCCGTCGGAGCCGATGGCAGCCTGACCAACGTCGACAATGTCGACGACGCAGCCCACGTCGACCACCAACTTGTAGGGGTTACCGACGTCACCACGGCCGTGGTGAACGGCTCCGTCTACCTGTTCGCCGCCGGCCAATTTGACAATGGCGTGAGTGTGTTCAACGTGGCGCCCGACGGCACACTCACCCATGTCGACAGCGTCGACGACGGCGACGATCCGGCGTTCGAGATCGAAGGCGCCGTAGATATTACCACCGCCAAGATCGGCGGGTCGACCTATCTGTTCGTCGCGGGCACGTTCGACAATGGGATCAGCGTCTTCAGCGTCGCCGCGGACGGCACCCTCACCAACGTCGACAATGTCGATAACGCCGACGATCCCGACCTCGAGCTGGCGTTGGTGGACGGCCTGTCGACCGCCGTGGTCGACGGCGTCACCTACCTGTTCGCAACAGGGGGCATCCTGAGCCAGAGCGTCAACATCTTCTCGGTCGCCGAAGACGGCGTGCTGACTTACCTGGCCAATATCGGCGCGGACGAGGAACCGGCTTTGGCCGGCGCTGGCTCAACAACGACCACCGTTATCGATGGTGTGCCTTACCTGTTCGCCCCGACTTCAGGGGGCAATAACGGCGTCAGTGTTTTCCGGCTGGAGCATGATGGGGTCACGCTCAAGGGCACCAACGCCGGCGAGACGCTCACCGGTACCGAATGGGACGACACCCTGCTCGGCAAGAAGGGGAACGATAAACTCAAGGGCCTGGAGGGCGACGATCTGCTCGACGGCGGCAAGGGCAAGGACAAGCTGATCGGCGGCGACGACGTCGACACCTTCCGCTTCTCGGCCGGTGTCAAGAAGAAGCACGCCGACACGATCAAGGACTTTGAGGTTGGCGTCGACACCATCGCCCTCGACAGCGCGGTGTTCACCAAGCTCGGCGGTCCGGGTGGGCTCAAGTCGAAGTTCTTCGATCTCGGCAAGAAAGCGGATTCGGGCAAGGACCGGATCCTCTACCAGGAAGACAAGGGGTGGCTCCGCTACGACTTCGACGGCAAGGGCGGCGCAGACGCGGTCAAGTTCGCCAAGATCGGCAAGAACCTTGGCCTGTCGGCGGACGACTTCATGGTGGTGTGAGGAAAAGTCGAACCGGCCGGAGCGACGACGCAGCCGTTCCGGACCACGCTAGGCGGTCGGTCTCCGCTCGAGTCCTCGGCGGCGGTCCGTGCCATCGGCCTCATGATTGCTGTCGGGCGGGCTATAGACCACACCGCCACGCGGATGAGGAGTGATCGTCTTCATATGAAAATGATGCAGCCGGCTTGACGTGGCGGTCGGCCGGGCGCGGCTCAATCGTAAAAGCGCTCGCCGCAGGAGGGGCCAAGTCGCCAAGCTTGGAAAGGCATGAAAAAGCCCGGCGCCTGAGGCGCCGGGCTCAACGATGTCCGGTCGATTGGCGACTACTGGAACTCGGGCGCGTTTTCCTCGGTGACGAGGATCGTTCCGGTGTCGATGACCAACGGAATCTCTTCGCCGGCCTTGATCTTCAGCGCGTTCTCGACGCCGAAGGCACCCATATTGAACGGGTTCTGGGCAACGGTTGCCGACATCTCGCCGGCGAGGATGCTATCGGCGGCGTTCGGATTGGCGTCGAAACCGACGACGACCACCTGATCCAACATACCGGCCGACTTCAGCGCCTCGACCGCGCCGAGGGCCATGTTGTCGTTGGACGCGAACACCGCCTTGAGGTTCGGGTTGCCGGTGAGGATGTTCTCCATCGCCGACTGCGCCTTCGCTGTATCCCACTCGGCCGGCTGTTCGGCGACGATGTTCATGCCGCACGCTTCGAGGCCGGCGTGGGCGCCATCAGCCCGGTCCTTGCCGGTCGACTGGGTGATGATGCCCTGAAGTATGGCGACGTCCGATCCCGACTCGACGTTCAGGCAGATGTACTCCGCCCCGAGCGCGGCGCCGACCGAATTGTTGGTGCCGATGAAGGTTACGCCTTCGTCGATGCCCTTGGTGTCGATGAACACGACGCCGACGCCTTCGGCAATCGTTTGCTGGACGATCGGGCTGACCGCGTTCGGGTCGGTCGGTGCGATGACCAGGGCATCGATGTTCTTGACCAGCTGATCCTCGACCTGGGCGATCTGCGACTGCACGTCGCTTTCGACCGGCGGCGAGAGGACGACGAGTTCAACGCCGAGCTCGTCGGCTTTGGCCCGGGCGCCCGCCTCGACCGCTGCCCAGAACGGGTTGCCGGCACCCGGTCCCTTCATGCTGAGCAGCACGGTTTCGGCATTGGCGGTCGAAGCCGCCATCAAGGCGATGGCGCTCGCCAGTCCCAACAGTTTCAGTTTCATGCCAGTTCCTCCTTCTGGTTCTCCATTGCTTGTCCCGACCGGGGTGGAGACAGTCCCGGCGGCCGTTCGCTAGGTTCGGGTCGCGGCGCGGCGACGCAGCACATCGATCCACACCGCCAGGATGATCACGAAGCCGATCAGCAGCTGCTGCCAGAACACGCTGACGTTCTGAAGATTGAGGCCGTTGCGCAGCAACCCCATGATCAGCACGCCGGCAAACACGCCAAGCACGGTGCCCCGGCCGCCGAAGAAGCTCGCGCCGCCGATGATCACTGCCGCGATCGCGTCGAGTTCAGCGCCGAGGCCGGCATTGGGGAAACCCGAGTTGGTCCGGCCGGCAGTCAGCAGGCCGGCGATACCGGCGAAGCAGCCGCACATGGCGTAGACCATGAGCAGGATGCGGTCGACGGCGATCCCGCTGACCCGCGCCGCATGGGGGCTGCCGCCGACGGCGTAGACGTGCCGGCCGACCGCCGTCTTTCGCAGGAACCAGGCGATGCCGATATAGGACACCGCGATGACGAAGGTGCTGATCGGCAAGGTGGTGCCCTGGCCGAGGAACGGCAGTGGGATCTGAGCCGAACCGAGGAACCGCACGCCCGCATCGAGCCCGGAATAGGGTACGCCGCCGGAGATCAGGTTGGTCAGCGCGCGCGCGATGAACAGGGTCCCCAGCGTCATGATGAACGGATGCGGCAGCCGCAGGACCGTCAGGCCGATGCCGTTGAACAGGCCCATGGCGAGACCGACGAGGGGCCCGATCAGGATGACGAACGGCCACGGCACGCCGGCTGCGTCGGCGAGCGCCACCGACATCATCGCCAGCGCCAGGACTGATCCGACCGAAAGGTCGATGCCGGCGGTCAGGATCACCAGAAACATTCCCAGCGCCAGCATCGCGTTTTCGGCGATCTGCTTCAGGATGTTGGAGAAATTCCGGCCGGTCAGGAAGAACTCCGGTTCGAGCGCCCACAGGATCAGGATCATCAGAACAACGACGACAACGATGCCGTAGCGTTCCAGCAGCGGAAGGATCCGGGAGGTCCCCGTCTGTGTCTCGGCCGACGTGGTCTCGACGTCGGCCATCTCAGCGCACCTGATCGTGGGCGACGGTCTGATCGTGGCCCTTGGTGCCCATGATCCAGCCGATCACTTCGTTGCGGTTCGTGTCATCAAGCGGCGCGTCGGCGAAGTTCCGGCCGTGGAAGAGGGCCATGACCCGGTCGCAGACATAGAAGATGTCGTCCATCCGGTGGCTGATCAGGATGATACTGACGCCGTGGTCCTTCAGTCCCTTGATCAGATCGAGGACCTTGCCGACTTCCTTGATGGCCAGCGCCGCCGTCGGTTCGTCCATGATCACGATCCGCGCATCGAAGGCGGTGGCGCGGGCGATGGCGACCGCCTGCTGCTGGCCGCCCGACAGTTCCTCGGCGTTCTGGTCGACGCTCTTGACGTTGATCTTCAGGCGGTCGAGGTGCTCGTGCGCCAGCTTGCGGCTGAGTTTCTGGTCGACGATCGACAGACCCAGCATCTTCGATCCGGGTTCGCGCCCCAGATAGATGTTCTCGAAGATCGTCATGTTTCCGGCGAGCGCCAGGTCCTGATAGACCATCTCGATCCCCGCCTCGCGGGCGTCGCGCGGACCGGAGAAGCGCACCGGCTTGCCGTCGAAGATGATCTCGCCTTCGCTCGGGGCGTAGAGGCCGGACAGAATCTTCATCAGAGTCGATTTGCCGGCGCCGTTATCGCCGACGACCCCGAGCACCTCACCGGGGCTCAGATAGAAGTTCACCCGGTCGAGGGCGGTGATCGCCCCGAAATACTTGGTGACGTTGCGGGCCTCGAGAAGGATCGAGCCCGGCTCGGCAGGCGGCTGCAACTGTTTCCTCCCATCGTTCGCCGTTTTGGCGGAACGAATGCGCTCTTTTTTCCGTTGATGGAATAGTTATTCCTTTCGCCGCAGTGTCAAGAGGCTTGAAGCGACAACGCTGTTCACACCGCCGTGGGTCGGATAGACCGGATCGGACAAACCGAGGGAGGGGTTATGACCGAGCCGGTCCGGGTTGCGCTTGTCGGATGCGGATTCTTTGCCCGCAATCATCTTTTTGCCTGGAAGGATCTGGCAGCGGAGGGTGCCGAGTTGGTTGCGGTTTGCGACATCGACCCGGCCAAAGCCGAAGCCGCCGCGACCGAGTTTGGTGTGCCGCATTGGTACACCGACATGGACGCGATGCTGACCGCCGAGTCGATCGACCTGATCGACATCGCGACACGAATGGAGACCCATCGCGAGTTGGTCGAGAAGACCGTTGCGGCCGGGGTCGCGACGGTGGTCCAGAAGCCGTTCGCGCCGAACTGGGCCGACGCGGTGGCGATGACCGAAGCTGCCGATGCGGCGGGCGTGTTTCTCGCGGTTCACGAGAATTTCCGGTTCCAGACGCCGCTCCGCCGGGTCCGCGCGGTCTTGGATTCCGGCGTGATCGGTACGCCGAGTTGGGCGCGCATCTCGTTTCGTACCGGCTTCGACGTCTATGCCGGGCAGCCCTATTTCTATGACGAGGAGCGGCTGATCATCCTCGATCTCGGCGTCCACACCCTCGACATCGCCCGGGTGCTGATTGGCGAAGTCGCCCACGTCACCTGCGAGACCCAACGCCGCAATCCCAAAGTCCGCGCCGAGGACACGGCGACTGTCATGCTGCGCCACACCAACGGCGCGGTGTCGGTGGTCGACTTCAGCTACGAAAGCCGCAAGCTGCCCGATCCGTTTCCGGAAACGCTGCTCGAGATCGAGGGGCCGGACGGCGCGATCGTGGTCGAGCCTGGGCTGACCATGCGGGTCACCGTCGGTGACGAAACCACCGAGGCGGATGTGGGTGCACCGCTGCTGCCGTGGACATCACGCCCCTGGCATGTGGCGCAGGAGGGCGTGCTGGTCACCTGCCGACATATGCTCGAGTCGTTTCGCGCCGGCCGCCCGGCCGACACCTCGGCCCGCGACAATCTCATGACCTTCGCGCTCGCCGAGGCGGCGTACGAGGCTGCTGACACGGGCCGGGCAGTGACGCCGGTGCCGGTGCCCTGACGACACCGTCATGGCATCAGCTGGCCGCCGTTGACCTCGATGATCTGGCCGGTGACGAAGCCGCTCAAGGCGTTCGAAGCGAGGAAGAGGTAGGCACCGACGCACTCCTCGGCGACGCCGGCGCGGCCCATGGGGATCATCGAGACCATCTGCTGCATCTGTTCGTCGGTGCTGTAGCGGTCATGGAACGGGGTCGCGATCACACCGGGCGACACAGCGTTGACGCGGATGCCGTCGCCAACGAATTCCCGCGCCATGCCCTTGGTGATCGTCGAGACAAAGCCCTTGGATGCCGCATAGAGCACCGCGCCACCGCCACCGCCGACCTTGGCGGCGATCGACGTGGTGTGGATCACAACGCCGCGCTGCTTGCGTAACCAGGGCAGAGCGGCCCGCGTCATCCAAACCACCGAGTGGGCATTGAGATCGAGAACGGCGCGATCGTGTGCCTCATCGGAGTCCTCGATTGCGATGCGGCCGAGCATGGCGCCGGCGTTGTTGATCAGGCCGTCGATCCGGCCGAAGTGCTCCGCGGTCTCGCTGACAATACGTTCGACAGCCGCCACATCGGTGACGTCGCCCCCGACGAGGAACGCGGTGCCGCCGCTCTTGTCGATCGATTCGGCGACCGCTTCCGCTTCGGTCTTGCTGGCGTTGTAGTGCACCGCGACGTCGGCGCCTTGATCGGCAAGTGCCTTGGCGACGGCGGCGCCGATGCCGGTCGAAGCGCCGGTGATCAGGAAGACCTTGCCGGCGAGGTCTGGAATGGTGAGGCTTGTCACGGTTGTCTTTCCCCCGGAGATGGTGGTGTCGATTGCCGATCACACTGTGGCGGTCGGCCAACGATGGGATACCCCGGACCAAAGCAAACCGCCAGCCGGCCCCGGTCTCGATCTAGACTCCGTCGGCATCTCCTGGTCTGCCGTCAGTGACCGTCGCGGCAATCGACCGGAAGGCCGCAACGCTCTCATGATCGTTGGCATCGAATTCCGGATCGGCGCTGGTCTTGACGATCACGATGTCGCGGGCCGGGTCGACATAGATGTACTGGCCCCAGATGCCGATGGCGAGGAAGTCGCCCTGCGGATCCTCCGGGACCCACCACTTGTACCCGTAGCCGAACGTCCACGACGACGCCGGATTGTCACCGGGCTGCAGATGGGCGGCGGTCGGGTTGACCGATTGCTCGACCCAGTCCGCCGGGACGATCTGCGCGCCGTCGCGCGCGCCGCCTTCGAGATAGAGTCGGCCGAAGCGGGCGTAATCGCGTAGCGTCGCGTTCAGACAGCAGAGCGGGATGACCTCGTCAGACCGGCTTACGCTCCAGAACGCATCCGCCTCGGCACCCATCGGCCCCCACAAGCGGGTCTCGAGGTATTCGTTGGCCGGCACGCCGGTCGCGCCTTCAAGCACAAGGCCAAGCGCGATGGTGTCGGCGCTGATGTAGTCGTTGAAAACGCCGGGCTCGCGGGCTTTCTCCAGCCCCGCGATCGTCTCGTTCAGGGGCGTCCCCATCGGGAAGTCGATGAATAGCATGTTCACGTCCGACAGCGGGTCGTCGTAGTCCTCGTTGAAGGCGACACCAGAGGACATGGTCAGGACATCCTCGATCGGGACGTTTTCGTACGCCGTGCCGGTGAGGGAGGGGACGTACTTGCCGATCGGGTCCTGGATGCTGTCGATGTCGCCTTCGGCCACGGCGATGCCGATCAGCGCCGAGACGACCGACTTCGCCATCGACCACGAGGTGAACGGCGAGGTCTCATCCGCACCGAGGCGATACTCCTCGTGGACGATTTCGCCGTCGCGCACGACCAGGAGCCCGGTGGTGACGGTGCGGTCGAGGAATTCGGCCAGGTCCTTCTGCTCGCCGTCATGGTCGTAAGTGACGGGAAGCGGCACCGGGTTCTCACCAAACGCCCAGACGTCGCCGGTCCGCGCGACCGTTCGGTATGGGAAGACCTGATCCATGCCGCGGAAGTTCTCGACGCGGTAATTCTCGGCAAACAGAGTGATACCGGCCCAGTACGGGCTGTTCCTGAGCCACAGGAAGCCCGCTAAAGCGATGACAAGCAAGCCGCCCACGCCCCAGAGGGTGAACCGAAACCAACGGCGTTTGAGCATCGGCACATGTTCCTCATGCTGATCTACGATTGGCCTCGATGTAAGGATTGCCGCGCTAGCTGCTTTGCGCCTCGTCAAAATGCCGCGGTGCCGCTTGCGCCTCCGGAGTACAACTGCAGATCGTCCAGACGGCGGTGCAGATTTAGGACCGTCCGGGCGAGTTGATCGCGCGCTTTCTGACCGGTCAGGTGCCTTTGTCCGTGAGCGTTCCGAACGCTGCGGCGAACGCCGTTCCGGCCTTCAACAAGACCTAGTTCAGCGTGTCCAGGAACCCGTTGACCGCTTCGGCGAAAGCTTCCGGCTTTTCCCACATCGGCGTATGTCGGACCCGTTTGAAGACGACGATGTCGCTTTGTGGCAGACTGTCGAGGAGCCAGCCTTCCGTCCCACAGGGGATCACGTCATTGGTGCTCGCCACGATCAGGACGGGCATGTCGATCGCCTCCCAAGTCTCGGCGGACATCGCTTCGGTGGTGAAGATCGTCTCCAGCGCCTGCTTCAGGGCCGCCGTTCCGGATTTCACGTTCATCGAAATGAGCTCGTCGAGGTCACCGTCCCGAAGGTTCTCGGCCTTGAAGAACACCGGCGTGAAACCTTGAAAAATCTCGCGGTTGGTCTCGGCGTCGCCCCAGGCATCGATGGTCGCCTGGAAGTCGTCGTTCATGCCGAGCGGCGGACGATTGCGTGCGTGCACATTGGCCAACACCAGTCCGCTGACCCGTTCGGGATACGTCGTCGCGAAGTCCTGGATGAGAATACCGCCCATTGAATGTCCGATGAGGACGGCCTCATCGACGTCAAGGGCATCCATGAAGAGCCTCAAATCGTTCGCCATGGTGGGGTAGTCGTAACCGTCGTCCGGCTTGGTCGAGTCGCCGAAGCCCCTGATGTCATAGGCGATCAGCCGCCAGCCGTCCGACAGATGCGGCATGGCGCGCGACCAGATTTCCTTGGCGAAACTGTATCCGTGGACCAGGATGACGGTCTTTTCGCCGCTGCCTTGACTGTCATAGGCAACGTCAATTCCGTTTTCCAATGTGACCGACTCTGCCGCGGATTGATTGGCGCCAAGGGCGATCGCCCCGAGCAGCGAAATGGTTCCAATGACTCGTCTCATGATCAGCTCCTCCTTAATTAGCCGTGGGTTGCTTCCCTCCAGATTGATCGACGTGTTTTTCGGAGTGGATTGAGTGGCCATCGTTGGCGACGATGTCCTGCAGCTCCTCCACCCGGTGGCAGGCGGCGAGGTGGCCGCGGTCGCCGAATGGGCGCAGCTTGGGGCGTTCTGCCTTGCAGGTATCGGTCGCGTGGCGGCAGCGCGGATGAAACGGGCAGCCGGAGGGCGGGTTGACCGGGCTCGGCACATCGCCATCGAGAACGATGCGCTTGGTCTTCTTGTCGAGGTCGGCGACCGGGATGGCCGAGAGCAGTGCCTGCGTGTAGGGATGCAAGGTGTCGGCGTAGAGGTCTTCGGCCGACGCCAGTTCCACGATCCGCCCGAGATACATGACCGCGATGCGGTCGCAGATGTATTCGGTCACGCTAAGATCGTGGGTGATGAAGATGTAAGTCAGCCCGCGATCGCGCTTCAGCTCCATAAGGAGATGCAGCACCTGCGCCTGGACCGATACGTCGAGGGCGCTGACCGGTTCGTCGCAGACGATCAGCTCCGGTTCGATGCATAGCGCCCGGGCGATGCCGACCCGCTGGCGCTGGCCGCCGGAAAATTCGTTCGGGTAGCGATCCATGTAGTCACGCGGCAGGTTCACCGCTTCCAGCAGGTCGCCGATGATCCTGCGCCGTTCGGCACGTGAACCGACACCGTACTTGATCAGCGGGTCTTCCAGCGATCCGAAAATCGTGAACGCCGGATTGAGGGACGAGTAGGGGTCCTGGAAGACGATCTGAAGTTTCTTGCGATAGGGCACCATCTCGTCGTGCGACAGCGCCGGCAGGTCGACCGTGTCGTCGCCGTCATGGAAGGCGATGGCGCCGCCGGTCGGCCGCACGAGTTGGAGGATCGACTTGCCGAGGGTTGTCTTGCCGCACCCGGACTCGCCGACGAGACCGAGCACCTCGCCGCGATAGACGTCGAGATCGACGCCATCGACCGCCTTCACATGGCCGACGGTCGACCGGAACACGCCCTTCTTGACCGGGAAATAAGTGCGCACGTCGCGCAGCGTCAGGATCGGCTCAGGGGCCATCGCCGAGCCTTTCATGGTGCCAGCACATGACGCGGTGGGTGTCGGTGAGAACCGTCTCTTCCGGCATCGCGTTGCATTGCTGGGTGGCGTAGTCGCAGCGCGGCGCGAACTGGCAGCCGGGTGGTCGATCATACGGGTCCGGCGTCGAGCCGCGGATCGGTTCGATATCCTGGTTCTTGCCGCGCCCCAGGATCGGGATCGAGTTCAAAAGCGCACGCGTGTAGGGGTGACGCGGGCGGCGCAACACATCGTCGACGGTTCCGGCCTCGACGATCTTGCCCATGTACATCACCGCGACTTCGTCGGCGAGCTCCGCCACGACCCCCATGTCGTGGGTGATCAGCATGATGGCCGTGCCGTGCTCTGTCTTCAGCCGCTCCATGAGTTCGAAGATCTGGGCCTGGATCGTCACGTCGAGGGCGGTGGTGGGTTCGTCAGCGATCAGGATCTTGGGGTTACAGGCCATCGCCATGGCGATCATGGCGCGCTGGCGCATTCCGCCGGAGAAATTGTGCGGATACTCGTGCACCCTTTGCGCAGGCAGGGGAATGCCCATCTGCCGTAGCAGTTCGATGCAGCGCTGCTTGATCTGCCGGGCTTTCAGCCTGGTGTGATATTTGAGGGTCTCGCCGATCTGGAATCCGATAGTGTAGACCGGATTGAGCGCCGTCATCGGGTCCTGGAAGATCATTGCGATCTCCGACCCGCGGATCGCCCGCATCTTCGGACCGTCGCGCGGCAGTTGGTCGATGCGAACGGCGCCCTTGTCGGAATGGTAGACGATGCTGCCGCTCTCGATCCGGGACAGCGTCGGCAACAACTGCATGATCGCGGAGGCGGTCACCGACTTGCCGCAGCCCGACTCACCGACGACACACAGCGTCTTACCCCGGTGGATGGTGAAGGAGACCCCGTCGACTGCCTTGTTGCAGCGTCGGTTGGAGTAAATGTAGGTCCTGACGTCCCGGACCTCGAGGGCGACATCGCTCATCCCGTCACCCCTGCTGGGTCGGGTCGGTGCTGTCGCGCAACCCGTCGCCAATGAAGTTGACCGACAGCACGAAGAGCGAAATCACCGTGCCGACCGGCAGCCAGATCCACCAATAGTTCTGCAGGATGCGCAGGTCCTGCGCGGCATTGAGGATGTTGCCCCAGGTCGGGATGTTGAGCGGTACGCCCAGTCCGAGGAACGACAGTCCGGCTTCGGCGAGAATAAACATCGCCGTGGTCAGCGTGATGTTGACCATGATCGGGCCGAGCGCGTTCGGCAGCATGTGCTTGTAGCAGATCTTGAACGTCGACACGCCAAACGCCCGCAGCGCCTGGACGTACTCTTCCTCCCTGAGCGAGAGCATCCGCGCCCGGGTCAGCCGGTACATCGGCCCCCAGCCGGTGATGACGAAGATGACGATCAGGTTGATCAGGCTCTGGCCGACGATCGACACCAGCAGCAGCACCAGGATGATCTGCGGGAAGGACATGAACGCCTCCGACACCCGCAGCACGATGGCGTCGAGCCAGCCGCCTTTGTAGCCGCTATAGGCGCCGATTCCGACGCCGATGACCGCTGCGATCAATGCCGATCCGAGGCCGACCAATATGGAGATGCGGCCGCCATAGAGGACCCGGGCGAAGACGTCGCGGCCGGTCATGTCGGTGCCGAACCAGTGTTCCCACGACGGTGGCTGGAGGCGATCGCGCAGGTCGATCTGCGCCGGGTCCTGGCTGGTCAGTAGCGGCGCGAAGATGCTGGCCAGCACGATGATCGAAAACACAACCAGGCCGAACACCGCCAGGCGGTTGGAGGTCAGCTTGCGGAGCGCCCGGCTGCCGGTGCGTGCACGCAGCTTGCCGGCTTCCTCCAGCGCGCGGATCTTGTCGAACTTGGCGTTGATCGCGGCGTCGGACATGGATCACTCCAGCCGGACGCGGGGATCGAGAAGGGCGGTGAGGACGTCGATGATCAGGCTGGCGAGCAGCATCGCCAGCACCGAGAACAGCGCGATCATCATCACCAGCGGGTAGTCCTGGCCGCGCACCGCGCCGATGAACTCGTTGCCGATTCCCGGCCACTGGAAGATCTGTTCGATGATCACCGTGCCGCCGATCAGGGTCGGCAGCCGGAAACCTATGAGGACGATCACCGGCGTCAGCGCGGTGCGTAGACCATGCATGATGTTGACGCGCCATTCGGGCAGACCCTTGGCCCGCGCGGTGCGGATGTACTCCCGGCCGAGCGCGTCGAGCATCGCCGCGCGCGAATACCGCATCACGCCGGCGGTCATCATCAGCGAGAGCACCATACCGGGCAGGATCAGATGGGGCATCCGATCCCAGAAGCTGTCGTAGCCGGGCATCAGGCGGCCGCCGACCGGCAACCATTCCAGATAGAGCGCGAAGAACGACAGGGCGACGAGCCCAAAGAAGAACTCCGGGACCGAGACGCCGAGCATGCCGGAGACCGTCAGCCCGTTGTCGGTCACGCTGCCGCGCTTCAACGCGCTGATCGTTCCGAGCGTGCAGCCGACGACGGTGGAAACGAGAATCGCAAAACCCGACAGTTCAAGCGTTGCCGGCAGCCGGTCGAGGAAAATGTCCTTGATTGGCACCCCGCCCTCCAGCGAGTGTCCGAAATTGCCCTGCAGGACATTGACGAGCCAGATGCCGTAGCGTTCCAGAAACGACCGATTGAGACCCAGTTGTTCGCGCAGTGCGTCGAGATCTTCGGCCGATAGGTTGCCGGCGACGTCTGGCGGGATCATGTAGCTGACCGCGTCGCCGGGCGTCAGTTCCAGCCCCAGATAGACCAGGAAGCTGATCGCCAACAGCATTGGAACCAACGCCAGGATGCGTCGGATGACGTAGGTCAGCATGATCCCTGCTGAGCCTTGGAACGGCCCCTCGGGGCCGTTCCGATGGGTTGATCAGCTCGCGGGCTTCTTCGGAAACGCGTTCACCCGCAGCGAGCGAGTGTACATGATGTCGGCGGGAATCACCCGCATGTGGTCCATGCCTTCCAGCGCCTGAACGTCGGGAACGGACTTGGTAAAGCCGTAGTCCAGCCGTCCGGCGGCGGCGTTCTTGACTACGTTCGGATCGTTGTCTTCGCTGGGGAAGGCGACGATCTCGTCGATGTTGGCGACCCCGCCATAGTAGTCCTCATAGGGGACGAACCGGGTGAAGTCGTTCATCTGCACCTCCTCGACCCGGTAGGGACCGGAGCCGATGGGGTTCTGCCAGAACGGGTGCTGTTGGAACTCCAGCGGATTGACGCCGTCGAGCTTATGTTTGGGCAGCGGCGGGAACTGGCTGAAGGTGACCAGCACATTCGGGTCGAGCGTCTCGAAGGTGAGGGTGACCGTGTTGCCGTCGACGGCTAGGCCCGAGATGCTGTCGGCTCCGCCGTCCTTGTAGGCGTTCGCCCCTTCGATCGACTGGAAGGTGTTCGCGAACACGCCGTTGAGCGAGGGCACCTTCAGCGCCGTATGGATCGACCAGGACAGATCCTCGCCGGTCAGCGGCGTGCCGTCGTGCCAGGTCGCGTCATCCCTGATCTTGAACATCACCTTCATGCCCCCGTCCAACACCTGGACGTCCTCGGCCAACTGGCCGTCGGTTGGAACCAGCGAGGCGTTGGCGGTCAGCAGCCGGTCGTAGAGAACTTTCGCGCCGGTGGTCAGGCCAGGATTGAGCCAGGGCTGGGTGAAGAACTGGATCGGCCCCTTGTTGGTGTAGAGAATTTCGCGACCCTCGTCGTCCGGCTCGATCGTCCAATTGACGATGTTCCAATCGTAGTTGAACTGCTCATTGCCATAGGGGCCGCCGTTGCGGTCGAGGCGATCGCTCTCGAAGATGTAGATCTGCTGATAGTAGAGCGGGATATCCGACAGATCGACGTTCTCAAGGCGCTGGAAATCCTGGAAGGCGACCTTCTGCTCGTCCAGGTTGGCAGTGCCGTTGATGCGGCGCAGCAGCTCGTTGCGGTCTTCCTCTGACGGCGTATAGGCGCTCTTCCCGTCGAGATAGACGTTGTAGTACTCGTGCAGCACCAGCGCAGCCTTGGCGCCGTAGGCGATGTCCCAGCTCACCTTGGACGTATCGGATTTGGGATCGTCGGGAACGCCGGTGAGTTCGCCGATGACATCCCCTTCCAGCTTGCGGTAGGTCATCTGCATGCCGACGTCGGCGAGATAGGCCTGGACCGTCGTCATCAGATCGACCGTCAACTGATCGCCGTAATAGTAGACGACGTCGAGGACATAGTCCTCATCCCAACCGGCCTCCTCGAGCAGCTGCCGGGCCTTGTCCGGGTCATAGGCGTAGTCGTTAAGACCGTCGGCTTTCCAGGCGCCGTTCGGGATCATTGAGTCGGCGACGATCGCTTTGCCCTCGAACAGCGTGTCGACGATCGTGTCCATGTCGAGCGCATAGGCGATCGCCTGCCGGACGCGTTCGTCCGCCAGTGGGTTGTCGGCGGCCTCGGCCAATACCGGTTGCGCGGCAAGCGACAGAGCTGTCGACAGTGCCAGGGCACCAATCAAGCGTTTCATGTTGTTTCCTCCCTTATGAATGATGTCGGATCGGTTGCTCAGGGCGCCTCCGAGCCGGCCAGTGCATCGCGGAAATGGGACGCAAAGTTTCGCGCCAGGTGTTCGGTCATGATCGCCTCGGCCCGATCGGCATCCTTGTCGAGAATCGCGCTCGCGATCTGCTTGTGCTCCTCATTGCTGCGGCGGATGTAGCTGTCGAAGTTGCTCGGTAGCGTGCGCTCCTTCATCAACCGCTCGACAAACGCCTCGTGCAGCGCGACGAAGATCGGGTTGCCGGGAATCTCCGCCAGGACGCGATGAAATCGGACATCGGCGTTGCGGAACGCGTCGCTGTCGCTGATTGAGACGTCGCACTCCTCGATTGCCTCGATCATGCGCGCGACGTGGGCGTTGGTGGCGTGATGAACCGCATGGCGCACGAGGCTGGTCTCGAGAAACAGCCGCGCCTGTTCGAGATGCGCACGGCCTTCGGTGCCGGCGAGAAAGAAGCGCGCCGCGTCTCGGACACCCAAGACCACGCTCGACAGGTTCGGCGCGGCGACCCGTGGCCGATGGCCGTGCTGCTGTTCGATCAGACCCATCGCCTGCAGGTTGCCAATGGCGCCGCGGACGACGTTTCGACCAACGCCGAACCGTTCGCAAAGGTCCCGCTCGGAGGGGAACATTTCGCCGGGTGCCAACACTCCGCCTCGGACATCGGCTGCCAAGGCCTCGGCGATTTGATGAGACGTGGTCTGCAAGTTCATGCCGATCAGGGTCAACCAAAATGTCACAAAAGGCAAGCAAAATTGCAAGTTCTGTAGACCATATTAGAAATTTGGTTGACCAGGAGGAGAGGGCGAGCCTAACCTTGAATCCGGAAATGCGAGCGGGCACAGATGCCTCGCCGCTGGAACGCCTGACCGGGCGTCCGGAAGAGGGGGTGATGGAAATACCTGGCTCGATTCATGCGGCGATGCTGACGCCATTGACCGAGGACGCCGGTGTCGCGACCGCGGCCATTGAGCCCTTGGCAGACTTCATCCTCTCGCGCGGCGTGGACGGCTTGTATGTCGGCGGCAGCACCGGCGAGGCCATGTTAATGAGCCGCGACGAGCGAGCCGAGGTCCTGCGCGCGACGTCGGCGGCCGCCCAGGGACGGGGCGCTTTGATCGCCCATGTTGGCGCGGCCTCCACCCACGACGCCGTCGCGCTCGCGCGGATTGCCGCGGACGCCGGATACGACGCGGTCGCCGCGGTGCCGCCCTTTTACTATAAGTTCTCGTTCGACGAGATCGCCGACTACTACCGTGCGATCGCCGACGCGGCGGGCCTGCCGCTGATGGTCTACAACATACCGGCGCTGACCGGCGTCGCGCTCCAGACCGACGAACTGATCGGACTGTTACTGGAATCGTCGGTCGCCGGGATCAAGTATACCGCCAAGGACTTGTTCGAATTCACCCGTCTTCGCGAAGCGGTGCCGGACAAGAAGTGTTTCTTCGGTTCAGACGAGATGTTTATCGCCGCAGTCGCCGCGGGTACTGACGGCGGCATCGGCAGCACCTACAATCTGATCGGCGATGTCTATGTTGGCATCCAGCGGGCGGTTGCCGCTGGCGATCTGGAGACAGCCCGACGCCTTCAGGCGAAGTCGCATGGGCTCATCAAGATCCTGCTCGAGACCGGCGTCGTCGAGGGGCTCAAATACGCGATGACCAAAGTTGGCGTGCCGGTTGGGCCGTGTCGCCGTCCATTCAGACCGGCGCCGTCCCACGCGCTGGCAAAGCTCGACGCGTGGCTGGATGCGGAAATGCGCATCGCCGCCTGAACGTGACCCAAGTGCCGAAATCCCCACCGGTATCGCGCACCCCGATGCCCGTGCCGTATCTCGACCCGCCTCCGCCGGTCATCACCATTGACGGTGCGCGACAATTGTTTGTCGATGACCTGCTGGTCGAACGGCGGTCGCTGACCCGGACCTTCCATCGCCCTATCCCGCATCCGGACAATCCGCTGCTGAAGCCGGAAGCTGTGTGGGAGACCGGGCACGTTCCGTTCGCGATGCCCTTCAGTGACGGGGCGTGGTTCGACCCTGACGAAGGACTGTTCAAGCTCTGGTATGCCGGCAATGAGATGTGGTGCACCTGCATGGCCACGTCACGCGACGGCATACGGTGGGAGCGGCCGATCCTCGATGTCGTTCCCCAGACCAACATCGTGCTCGACGTCCCGCGCGACAGCTCGACGGTGTGGCGCGATCCCGACGGCGACCCGGCCGAACGGTTCAAAATGATCCAGACGGTGAAAAAAAAGCTGTCGATGACCGAACCGCTGGTCGGCGAGGCGACCGGCACTTTCGCCTTCACCCTGACCTACTACGCTTCGCCGGATGGCGTGCATTGGACCAAGCGCGCGGAGAGTCCGGTCAAAGACGCGACGGGCGACCGCTCGACGTTCTGGCGCGATCCGTTTCGAGGGACATGGGTCTATTCGCTGAGGGACATCGGGTGGCAGAAGGAACCGGGCAGCCAGCCATACCGGGTGCGCAGCTTCTTCGAGCACACCGACCTCGCCGATGGACTCGCTCACATCGGTGATGCCGTTCCATGGGTCGGTGCGGACGATCTCGATCCGCCCAATCCGGCCTGGCCGGACCAGCCAGCCCAGCTCTACACCCTCGACGCGACACCCTATGAAGGTCTGATGGTGGGGCTGTTTTCGGTGCACCAGGGGCCGGAGAACGATGTCTGCGCCGACAAAGGCCTGCAGAAGCGCAATCAGATCACGCTTGGCTTCTCCCGGGACGGATTTCATTGGGATCGCCCCGACCGCGGTCCCTTCATTCGCGCCCAGGAGCGGGACGGGGCATGGGACTGGGGCAATATCCAGTCGGTCGGCGGCGGCTTCTGCGTGATCGGAGACGAACTCCGCTTCTATTACAGCGGCCGCGGCCGATGGGACGGGTTCTGGGACGGGAACGGGGCGACGGGGCTTGCGGTCCTGCGGCGGGACGGCTTCGCCAGTCTCGATGCGGATCGGGACGGCGGTATGCTCGTGACGCGCCCGGTGCGCTTTTCCGGCGCGCACCTGTTCGTCAATCTTGAGGCGCCGGGCGGGCGGCTGCGGGTCGCGGTCCTCGACGAGACGAACAATCCGATCCCCGGTTTTTGTCTGAGCGACTGCGAGCCGGTGACCGGCGACGGGACGCAGCTTGCCGTCCGATGGCGCGGAGCGGATCTCCCGGCCATGCGCGGGCGGCCGGTGCGACTCCAGTTCGAGCTTTTCTCCGGCAGCCTCTATGCCTTCTGGGTCAGTGCGTACCCAACCGGCGAAAGCGGCGGTCATGTCGCGGCCGGCGGACCGGGTTTCCAGCACACGCGAGACCGGCCAGCGGAGCCTGGGTCATGAACAAGGTCACGCTCGTCACCGGCGCCGCCAGCGGCATCGGTGAGGCGGCTGCCAGAGTCTTGGCCGAAGACGGCCACCGGCTTGTCCTGATGGATATCGACACCGCGCGTCTCACAGCGCTAACCGAGGCGCTCGGCCGACCCGACGATATCTTGGCCATCACCGGATCAGTCGCCGATCTCGCCGACTGCCAGGCCGCGGTTGCGCTCGCCCGCGACCGATTCGGTCGCCTCGACGGGTTGTCCCACAACGCCGGCATCCAGACCTATGGCACCGCCGAGGAGACGAGCCTCGAACTCTGGGATCGCACGATCAACGTCAACCTCACCGGGGCGTTCCTGGCGGCCAAGGCAGCGTTGCCGGCGCTCCGGGACACCGGCGGCGCGATCGTGTTCATGGGATCGGGGCAAAGCCTCGCCGCCCAGCAAGGGGCAGTGGCCTATGTCACCGCCAAGCACGGCATGCATGGACTGTGCAGTGCTATCGCGGTGGACCATGCTGCCGAGGGCGTTCGCGCCAACATCGTCGCGCCAGGGGCGATCGATACGCCAATGCTGCGCAAGACGATTGCGATGGCCGACGACCCGGCGGGACTGGAGCGCATCCTCCACCGCATGAACCCGACCGGCCGGATCGGCGCGGCCGATGAGATTGCCGCGGTCGTAGCGTTCCTCTTGTCTGACAAGGCCAGTTTTCTCACCGGCGAACTCATCCGCGTCGACGGCGGACTCCTTAGCCTGATCGGCGGCTCCCCGGAGGTCTGATGATGGCCGATGTGATGATCGTGACCGGGGCGAGCCGGGGGATTGGCGCGGCGATCGCGCAACGAGCCGGACGGGCCGGATGGGATGTCGCGGTGAACTTCAGGCTTGGCGAGGAGGCCGCCGAGGCGGTTGCCGCAGAAATACGGAACAGCGGCGGCCGCGCGATCACGGTTCAGGCCGATATGGCCAAGGAAGCGGATGTGGAGCGTCTGTTCACCGCGGTCGATGATCAGCTCGGTCCGGTTCGTGCGCTGGTCAACAATGCCGGCATCATCAAGATGACCTCGATCACCGAATTCGACACCACCGACTTTGACCGGCTGTTCGCCGTCAACGTCCGCGGCGCGATGATTGCGGCGCGCGAGGCCGCGCGGCGGATGGCGGGTCGCGGCGGTATTGTCGTCAATATCTCCTCGGTATCGGCCCAGACCGGCGGTGGGCCGCAGGGTTCGCTCTATGCTGCCAGTAAGGGGGCGCTCGATTCCCTGACGCTCGGCCTGGCGAGAGAACTGGCGCCGGAGGGCATCCGCGTCTGCGGTGTCCGGCCGGGCATGACCGAGACGGAAATCTTCGACGACAGCATCGGCCTTCCGGCCGCCCGTGAACGCGCCGCCGATCGGGTGCCGCTTGGGCGCCTTGCATCGCCTGAAGAGATCGCGGCGATGGTCATATGGCTGTGTGGGCCAGAAGCCTCTTACGTTACGGGCGTCAATCTCGACGTCACAGGCGGTATTTGATGATCGAAGACAACCAGCGGACCAACTTGTCGTTGGCGGTGGTTGCTGGCGTAAATCGACGCGACGCAGCCATCAGCGCAATTGGGAAAGGATGGCGGAGAGGATGGGATTCGAACCCACGATACGGTTTAACCCGTATACTCGCTTAGCAGGCGAGCGCCTTCGACCACTCGGCCACCTCTCCACATCGCCGGGATACCCTTGTGTCGGCACGCGATCAAGCCGAGGTTGGCATTTCGGCGAATGTCGGACCGAATCGAGGGATGTCCATGATCAGAATCGCCGGCGTCGCGACCGGGATTCGGGCGTTTCAGGACCGCCGCGCGCGCCGACGGTGCGGCTCGTCACTCGAACAGATGGCCGATCTCCCCGGTCGATTCCTGCGATGGAGGCGCCAAAACGTGGCTCCCGCCCCGTCAATCGTGCTAATTCTGCAACATGGATGGGCAAAACCAGGGCTGAGGCCCCCGGAACGGCCATTTCCCGTTGCACCGTCGAGCGGCGTGGATAAGGTGCGACTCACGGATCGCGGATTTCCGGGGTTCGCGTTGTTCTGGTAGTTGCCTTGGGGCGTGAGTTTACCAGAACAGCTCGCGGGGACTGGGCGAGACTTCGCAGCGGCTCTCAAACGGATCGGGGTACTGGATCCGAGAGCACAGGGAAGACCGAACCTATCCCTTGGGATAAGCTTTGGAGGTCAGGAAATGAAACTGAAGAGCCTTCTCCTTGGTACTGCGGCCGCCGTAGCGGTCACCGGTGGTGCCCAGGCTGCGGACCTCGCTCTCGCTGTCGAGCCCATCGACTACGTGAAAGTCTGCGATGCCTTTGGCACTGGTTACTACTACATTCCCGGCACGGATGTCTGCCTGAAGATCGGCGGTAAGATCCAGCTGGATATGTGGTTCTACGATGACGACGATGTCGGAAACTATTTCAATTTCGCTAACTGGGCAGAGGGTTATGACCCAGACAGCGGAGACGCGTTCGAGTCGCTTGATAGCCCAGAGGTTGCTGAAGATGTTTGGGTGAAGGATTTCTACAGAGCATCGTGGGAGTTCAAGTCCGAAGCTGCGGTGAACTTCACTGCCAAGTCGATGAGTGATCTGGGGCCGATCGTCACGCACTTCGCGTTTACGACGAAGTCAGATAACAACGACTTTGACGGCTCGACCAAAACCGTTCGTTTCGACGGTGGTTACGGTCAGATCGGTCCGGTCATGTTTGGTTGGACAGATTCTCTGTTCGATCCGGGCGGAGGCTACACCTATGACGGTTCAATTCGGTCGGATAAAAAGGTCGATCAGGCCCGTCTTTCCTACATGATGGGCACTTGGGGCATTATGCTCGGTCTCGAAGACCCGAGGGATCGCTACGCTGGCCCGAAGAACGCAACTGGTGACTATCCGGACATCGTTCTGGCACTGACCGGCGGTGTCGCTGGCTTCGATGTTAAGGCTGCTGCGGCGATTACTGATCGGACCAACGACACTGGTTGGGGTGTGAACCTCACCGCCGAAGCGGACTTTGGTGGGTTCCAGCTGAAAGCGACTGGCGCATACTCAGACAATGCGAAGAGCTTCACTGGTGGCAGCAACTGCTCCACGACTTTGGACACCACCACGGTTCCGCCGTCGCTGTCTACTTGTGATGACGGCGAATGGTGGAGTGCGTTTATCTCGGCTAGTGCCATGTTGTCGGGTAATCTGAAAACTGCAGCAACTGCAAGTTATCAGGACAAGGCTGATGGCAAGGGTAAGTACGGTGTTTTTGAGGGCGCTATTGGCCTCTACTACTACCCGTCCGGGAACTCAGAGATCGGTGCTGAGTTGCTCTACAAAGATCCGGAAGGTAGCGATGACTCTCTCGCGGGCCACGTTCGCTGGAAGACAGAATTCTGATCTGACGGTCTATACCTAATCCGAAGCCCGGCGGAGCGATCCGCCGGGCTTTTCTTATGTGTTGGGTGGGGCGAAGTGTTGATGGGCAGCGTTGGGCGCCTCGACGGCTTCTCGTCCGCGCCAAGCGACACCTGTGACCCGCCGGACGGTGCGGCCGGTTGCCGATTTCTGTAAGGGAACCGGCCGGTTCCACACATTCGTCGCATTCCCACGTTGGATCATATTGATATTGTCGGTCGGATAAATCGGTCGACCAAAGCGTTTTGTTGCTAGACTGCCCATTGCGGGCGGCGCTGTTGAATTTCGAGGGACTTGTGGCATGTCGAACTGGCGAAGATGGGTGCGGCCCGGACTCGCAGCGACGACCATCCTGATTCTGCTCGCCGTGTTCCTGCGGACCGGGGAGATCGAGGGCGATCTGGGCAACCGGGTCGGCGCTCGATTGGCAACAGACGGGTATGACTGGGCCCAAGTCACGGTGTCCGGCCGTGATGTGACGCTTCTCGGCACGGCCCCGACGCCGGAACTCCGCGACGAGGCCGCACTCGCCGCCGAAGGTGTGACGGGCGTCGCGTCGGTGGCGAACGAAGCCGGTCTTCTGCCGATCGCTTCGCCCTATATCTGGTCGGCCCAGCGAACCGGACCGGTGATCGAACTGAACGGCAATGTGCCCTCGGAAGCGACGCGCAATGCCGTACTCGCCACGGCTCGGCGCGCCTTGCCGGATGCCGAGATCCGGGATGAAATGGACCTCGCCCGCGGCGCGGCGCCCGGCTTCGGGTCGGCGGCCGGCTTTGCGCTGGACCGTCTCGCGGAACTCTCGGATGGACTTGTCACCATCACCGACGGCACCGTGTCGGTGGCCGGAATCGCCGCAACGCCTGAGAGCTACGGTGCCGCCCGCGGGGCGCTCGCTGAGGCGGTGCCGGGCGGGCTGACGATGGGGCCGGTGGATCTGCTGCCGGCGCGGGCCGATCCGTTCGTGTGGTCCGCCAGCCTGGACGAAGAATCGCTGACGTTGGCCGGCTTCGTGCCTAACGATGTCGTCAAGGACGATCTGATTGCCGCGGCCCGGACGTTGGTCGCCGACCTGCCGGTGATCGACAACATGAACATCGGATCGGGCGAACCGGAAGGGTTCGCTGACGCGGCTGCATTCGCCATCACCGCGCTTGGCCGGCTCGAGGAGGGCGGGGTCATGCTTGACGGGCTGACCCTTGATGTCGCCGGCACGGCGCGGAGCATCGAGGACTACGAAGCGGTGGTCGGTGGGATCGACGGAACGCTGCCTGCCGGCCTGCAGATCGTCGCCAACGCAATCACGCCGGCCTTGGCGGAAGACTATGGCTGGATCGGCGAACGCGACGGCGGAACGGTGACCTTGACCGGTTTTGTTCCGTCCCTGGAGGATCGGACGGAGCTCGACGCGCTCACGGTCGAGCTTTTCGACGGCTTGTCGGTGACGGCGGACGTCAAGGTTGCGTCCGGCGGACCGAAGATCGACTGGGTCGGCGCGATCAAATTCGCCATGGGGCAACTTGCTCAGATGCGATCGGGATCGGTTGCGCTCGACGACAACGAATACGCGATCGCTGGCGAAGCACTGGATTCGGATGCCTACCTGGCGCTGGTGGCGGCGAACGCCCGCCGCTTGCCGGCGAGCCTCGAACTTGCGGAATCGGACATCGCCCCGCCTCAAGTCTCGCCTTACACACTGTCAGTTGATCGGACCAACGAAGGCTTGGTGATCACCGGCTATGCGCCGTCCCGTGACGCCAAACAGGCGATCATCGATGCCGCACGAGAGCAGTTCGAGACCGTCCTGATCAAGGACGAAATCGCGTTCGCCGGGGGCGCCCCGGACGGTTTGGTCGAGGCGATTGCCGGCGCGCTGGCGCCCATGGCACGGCTCGCTGGCGGCCGGCTCGAATTGACTGACACGGTCGTTGGCGTCGAAGGGACCACCTTCCACGATGGTGCGGCGAGCCGTATCGCAGAGATGGCCGGCGAGGCGGTTCCGGAGGGATTTCAGGCCGACATCGCCATTGTCACCCGGCAGATCGGGCAACCGCTCGGCACTGCCCCATGTCGTGATCGCGTCGATGCGGTTCTTCGACAGGGACAGGTTGAGTTCGACAAGGGATCGACGGAGATCTCCGCCGAGAGTTACGCTCTTCTTGACCGGGTGGCCGGTGCCTTGATGCGGTGCACCGACGCCGCGGTCGAAGTCGGCGGCCATAGCGATGCCGACGGGTCGGAGGAAGCCAACCTGCAGCTCACCCAGGCGCGGGCGGATGCCGTGTTGGAGTATCTCATCGATGCCGGCGTTCGTCTGGAGCGGCTGACCGCGGTCGGCTATGGTGAAGCCGATCCGATTGCCGACAACGACACCGAGGACGGCAAGGCGGCCAACCGGCGAATCGAGTTCACCGTGGCGCCGACCAAAGCCGGCTGATACCAGACCTGATGCTTTACCTGATTTCCGCCTATTGGCCCTTCCTGCTGGCCGCGTTGATCGTCGGCCTCGCGGTCGGCTGGTGGTACCAGGATCCCCGCAACGTCGACGACATGACGGCGTGGCTGGAAGGGGGCGGCGAAGAGCGGTGATCCGGCACGTGATCGAGGTCTGGCTGCTGCTGGTTGCCGCGTTCGCCGTTGGCGGGGTGCTTGGGGCAATTCTCTACGTTCTCCTGTCGATCTCTCCGGCTGGCGAGGCTCAGGAGGACCTTGCAGCCTTCGTTGCCCGGGTGATCGATCGGATTCGGGCCCGGCTGGGGCTGGGTCCCGTGTGGGCGCCGGCAGCCTACGCACCGCTGACAGATGTCTATTACGACGACGATCCCGGCGCTTACCCCCAGCGGCATGTCGGTACTGTATCGTTACCGGACCGTCGGCCGCCACCTGCGGCTTTACTGCCCGCTAGACCCGAGCCGCCCGCTGCTGCGGTTGCCGCTGCCGAGGACCACGAACGGGAAGACGTCGCGCCGGCGGAGTCTGATTGGGACGACGACGATTGGATCGAACCCGCCATCCCGCGGGGCGAGCGGGCCCAAGTCGAGAATGAGCCTGAACACCTTGCAGCACCCGCTCCTCCGATCGAAGCGCCCGCGGTCATGCGGCCGGTGGGGCTTTCGGCGCCGCGCAACGGTGTCCCCGACGACCTCCAGAAGATCCGCGGCATCGGCAAGAAGAACGAGGCGCTGCTCAACAGCTTCGGCGTGTTCCACTTTGGTCAGATGGCCGCCTGGACGCCGGCGGAGGTCCGTTGGGTGGCGCAACACCTGGCGTTCCCCGAGCGCATCGAACGCGACGACTGGATCGGTCAGGCCATTGCCCTGGCGACCACCGGCGGCGACATCGGCCGTGCCTCGGGATCACGGCGGGGGATCGATCCAGACGATTTCGAAGATTTCGCCGACTCGGCCTGACGATCAGGCGTCGTCGCTTGGCGGAATGTCGTCCTGAGTTTCGAGATCGAAAGCGGGCGCATCCCGCGGGACCACCGCATCGATCGGCGGCCCGCTCCCCTCGAGGTTGGTGATGAAGGCGGAAATCCGCTGCAACACTGCGGTTCGGAGTAGCAGCGGCGCGTGGCCCTGGCCGTCGATGGTGACCGATGCGAAGCGCGAATGACTGGCGGCCATTTCAGCCAAAGTCTCGGCGCTGAGGATGTCGGAGTGCTCACCCCGGATCGCCAGGATCGGGACGTCGCCAAGTGCGTTGAATTCGTTCCAGAGGCTAGGGATGGGGCTGTCGAATTCGATCCCGTCCAGTGTCTCGGAAAGCGCCGGGTGATAATCGTTGGCCGGCTGACCGTCTTCGTCGCGATACGTCATCCGGACGAATGCGTCCCAATCGGAGTCGCTCAGTCCCGGAAACTGTGCCTCATGGAGACGCTTCTGAATGGCGATGGCGTCGCTCCAGTTGTCGGGCGCCGGTGTGCGGCCGATCCGTGCTTTGATCCGCGCGAGGCCGAGCGGCTCGATGACCGGGCCGATGTCGTTGAGGACAAGGCCGGCGAGTGCATTCGGCCGGGCGACCCCGATCATCATCGCGATGATGCCACCGCGTGATGTGCCCACGATGACGGCCCGGTCGATGCCGAGCGTGGTCATGCCGTCGAGCACGTCGTTCATCTCGGTGAGCGGATTGTAGTGCGAAGTGTCGGGATCCCACTCGGACCGGCCGCGACCGCGATAATCGAACGCCACCACACGTCGCGGCCGATGGCGGTGGGTGGAAAGGTGAAGCGCCAGCCGCTCGAAATCGCGACAGTTGCGGGATAGGCCCGACAAACAGACCACCGGCAGCCACGGCGTGTTCACGTCTCCGTAGTCGGCGACGTGGAGGGAGAGGCCGTCACTGCTCTTGTAGAAGACGTCCCGGCGCAACGGGGCGACCGTTTCCTCGTCGTCCGGGTGGTTCAATTGCTTCGATCCCGGTGACTTCGGCTCAAACCCGGCCGCGTTTGAGGTCGGTCTCGATCGTCAGCGCCGGCGATCCGAGCCGGGCCCGATAGACCTGCAGGTTCTCCATGATCCGCTGGACGTAGTTCCGGGTTTCGGTGAAGGGGATCCGTTCGACCCAGTTCACCGTATCGACGTTCGGGTCGCGGGGATCGCCATACTTCGCGACCCAGGCCTTCACTCGGCTCGGTCCCGCATTGTAGGCGGCGAAGGTCATCACGAACGAGCCTTCGTAGTCGCGATAGAGGCGGCCGAGGAAGGTCGCGCCAAGTGTGGCGTTATAGGCGGGGTCCGAGGTCAGCCGTGTCTTGGAGTAGGGCAGGCCGGCGGCCTTGGCCATCGATTGCGCCGTGCGCGGCATGAGTTGCAGCAGTCCGCGCGCGCCGGCGCTCGACACGGCACCGGGGTTGAAGGCGCTCTCCTGCCGGGCGATCGCGTAGACCATCGGTTTCTCGACCCGCCCTGTCTTGGCCGAGGTGGGAATCGCGGAGGTCGGAAACGCGGTCGTGTCGACGGCGAGGCCTCGGTAGGCAGCGAGCTTGCCGATCTGCAGGGCGAACTGGTGTCCGCCGTGCTCCTCGGCCATCGCGGCGAGCAGGGCGATCTCCGCCGGATCGGTGAGCTGGTCGGCCAGCGCCCGGTAGAAGATGTCGTTGCGGTCGCCGCGGTTGATGCTGTCGAGGCGGTGGATCACCTGAACCAGTTCGCGGGATTCGAAGCGCGCCTTGACCGTTCCGCTGGCTTTCGGCACTGCGGCGATCGGCAGGCGCTCGACGCCGAGACGGGCGAGGGCAAGCTGCCCGTAGAAGGTGGTCGGATGCCGCCCGGCCCGTTGATAGGCCTGATTGGCTTCGGCACGGTTTCCGGCCTTCTCCGCCGCGCGGCCGAGCCAATAGTCGGCGCGCGATTGGCTCAACGGGCGCGTCGATACCTGATGAATCGCCGCGAAGTGTTTCTTGGCCGTGTTCGGATCGTTCAGGTATTCCAGCGCGTACCAGCCGGCATGAAACTCGGCTTCCGCGACCGGGGCCCGGCCTTCCGCGGCGTGTCCCGCGGCGATTCGGTAGGCGGTACGAGCGTCGCCTTCGTCGAGAAGGGCGCGCGAGATGATACGCCGCTCCACCCACCAGGCGTCGCCGTCGAGGATGGCAGGGTCACTCGGCGCCGACAGCAGCAGCTCGGCCGCGTCGTCCATCTTGTCGGCGCGGCGGAGGTACTGCACCCGCGCATAGATATAGAGCGGGTCCTTGCGCTTCGCTGCCGGGACGGCGCCGAGCGCATTGGCCATGTTCTTGCGGTTCGAGACGGCGACGACCGCGGCCGCCAGAGCTTGCTCGTCTTTGCCGAGGAACCTGGCGTTGCGCAGCGCCGCCGAATTCTGCTCCTCATAGAGCAGGCGCTCGGTGCGCGCTTTGTATTCCGCCGATGTCAGCAGGCTGCCGAACGCCTTGCGCAGCTTGGCCTCCACGTCGCTGCCGAAGCGTTTTTCGCGCCAGTAGTCGCGGATGACAGCGGCCGCCTCCGACTTGCGGCCGGCGTCGAGATAGGACTGCGCCAGCAGGATTGCCCCGGATGCGGTCTCCGGCTTGCGGTCGGCGAGCGCTTCGATCACAGCGTTCGCCGACGGTTTCTCGCGGACGAGTGCTTCCTCGAAACGGATCTGGAGGAGACGCTGACCGGGCCAGTCCGCCAGCTTGCGCCAATTCTGGGCGACGTGGGAGGCGGGGACGCCGGCTTCGCCGCTGATAGCGACCAGCCAATCGATCACCTTGGTATCGACCGGATTGGGCATGGCGTAGGCGGCAGCCGTCGCCGCGGCGAAGTTGCCCTCGTCGAGGAATTTCACCGCGTAGCGGAGCCCAACGGTGTCCATGTCGGCGACCGAGGCGACAGTGGTGGGTTTCTCTTCCGTTGGGGTGTACTCGCCGACCGGACCATCGGAGTCCTCGATCGCGTCGCGATGGATATCGTCCGATTGGGCGATAAACCGGCCGATCAGATCGGGGCTCGCGTCGGAATGAACCCGCTGCGGGTTGAGCCGCGGCATCGGTATGTCGGCAACAACGATGGTCCCGTCTTCGGCCCGGAGTGATGGAACACTGAAGCCGCTCAACACCATCGCCGGTACGGCAAGGGTCGCCACAGAGACCGCTATCGATCGCATCGCCGGCTTCCGGTCACTCGTTGTCATCGCGGCCTCTCGTTGCGTGGCTTCGCGGCAAGACGCACCACGGAGCCGATCTTCTACGACGGACTCAAACTTAACGAACCGTACTCTGCCATAGTGAACGATTACTTGACGAGCCTGCGGCCCGGCATCGTCCTTGCCCGTCCGGTCAGCCCGGAATATGGTCGCGGCGATTGAGAAAAACAGCCGAATTCCGGCAAGGGTGTGGCGAAAATGTTCAAGGGTTCGATCACGGCGTTGGTGACGCCGATGCGAGATGGCGAGATCGATGACGACTCGTTCCGGTCCCTGGTGGATTGGCAGATCGCGGAGGGGAGCCACGGTCTGGTTCCCGTCGGCACCACGGGGGAAAGTCCGACGCTTACCCACGACGAACACAAGCACGTCGTCGAGATGTGCATCGAGGTCGCGAAAGGTCGGGTTCCGGTGATCGCCGGCGCCGGATCAAACAACACCGCCGAGGCGATCGAACTGTCGCGTCATGCGCAGTCGGCCGGTGCTGACGGTGTGCTGGTGGTGACGCCTTACTACAACAAGCCCAGTCAGGAGGGGCTCTACCAACACTATAAGGCCATCAACGATGCCATTGATATTCCGATCATAATTTACAATATCCCCCCGCGTTCCATCATCGATATGTCGGTGGAGACGATGGCCCGGCTGTTCGCCCTCGACAACATCGCAGGGGTCAAGGACGCGACCGCCAAGATCGATCGGGTCAGTCTGCAGCGCCACGCGATGGGGCCGGAGTTCAACCAGCTCTCCGGCGAGGACGGCACCGCCCTCGGCTACATGGCGCATGGCGGTCATGGCTGCATCTCGGTGACCGCCAATGTCGCACCGAAGATGCTGGCCGCGTTCCAGGAAGCCTGCCTCGCCGGTGACTATACGACGGCGCTCGACTACCAGGATCGACTCATGCCGCTCCACCGCGCGCTGTTCCTCGAGCCGAGCCCGGCGGGCATCAAATATGCGTTATCGCTGACCGACCGGATCAGCTATGAGCTGCGCCTGCCGATGGTGCCGCTGTCTGATTCGACTCGCGAGGAGATTCGCTCGGCAATGGTTCATGCCGGGCTGATCAACTGATGTCCTGATGGCTGCCAAGAAGGAAAAGGTGCCGTCGCGGATCGCGGCGGACAATCGGCGCGCCCGGTTCAACTACGAAATCGGACAGACCTTCGAGGCCGGCCTGGCGCTGACCGGGACGGAGGTGAAGTCGCTGCGCGAGGGGCGCAGCAACATCACCGACTCCTACGCCGGCGAGAAAGACGGCGAGATGTGGCTCTACAACGCCTACATCCCCGAATACGATCAGGCCAATCGCTTCAACCACATGCCGCGGCGGCCGCGGAAGCTGCTCTTGCATCGGCGCGAGATCAACCGCTTGGCCGGAGCGGTCCAGCGCGAGGGGATGACCCTCGTGCCGCTGAAGATCTATTTCAACGATCGTGGCCGCGCGAAGATCGAGCTGGCCATCGCGCGCGGCAAGCAGCTTCACGACAAACGCGAGACGGCGAAGAAGCGCGACTGGGGCCGCGAAAAGGCGCGGCTGATGCGCGAGCGGGGTTAGGGTCGCAGCTGCTTGGCCACCGCTGCGAAAACGCTGTGGAACATCGCCTTGGTCAGCACCCCGGTGTTCGTGTTGTAGCGGGAGCAGTGGTAGCTGGCGTAGAGCGTCGGTCCCGATGCCGGGCGATGGACCGCGCCGTGGCCGAACGGCACATTCTTGCGACGGAGGCCAAGGGCGCTGACCGTACTGTCGTGGGCGATCCGCCCAAGGGTGACGATCGCGGCAAGCCGTGGCATCGCGGCGATCGTGTCCGCTAGAAACGATCGGCAGGTGCGGATTTCGACGCCAATCGGCTTGTTCTGTGGTGGCACGCAGCGCACCGCGTTGGTGATCCGGGCGTCGACCATCTCGAGCCCGTCGTCCGGGCGAGCGTTGTACGTCCCCGTCGCGAAGCCGTACGCAATCAGCGTCCCGTAAAGCAGGTCGCCGGCATAGTCGCCGGTGAAGGGGCGGCCCGTTCGGTTGGCGCCCCGCAGTCCGGGTGCGAGCCCGACGACCAGAAGCCGGGCGTCTTCAGGGCCAAAGGAGGGGACGGGGGCGTTGAACCACCCGCGTTCCTTCGCTCGCCATTCTTCACGAAACGTGACGAGGCGCGGACAGAGGGGGCAATCCTGCCCCGGGTTTTCGGGCACCGCCGGGTCGTCGGCGCGTCAGAGTTCTTCGTCCTCGAACTCGTCCTCGAAGCGATCCGTCGGTGCGGTCCGCTCGGCCTGACGCGATGGCCGCTCGGCGGGGTCGCGTCCGAGCTTGTCGCGCAGAGTGATCAGGTCGACGAAGTTGTCGGCCTGGCGGCGCAGCTCGTCGGCGATCATCGGCGGCTGGGTCGACAGGGTGGAGACGACCGTCACCTTGCGGCCCTTGCGCTGGATGGCCTCGACCACGGAGCGGAAGTCGCCGTCGCCGGAGAACAGCACCAGATGATCGACCGCCTCGGCCATCTCCATCGCGTTGACCGCGAGCTCGATGTCCATGTTGCCCTTGACCTTGCGGCGGCCGCTCGAGTCGACGAATTCCTTGGTCGGCTTGGTCACCACGGTGTAGCCATTGTAGTCGAGCCAGTCGATCAGCGGGCGGATCGACGAGTACTCCTGATCTTCAGCCAGAGCGGTATAGTAGTAGGCGCGAAGCAGATAGCCTTTTGTTTGAAATTCTTGGAGAAGGCGTTTGTAGTCGACATCAAAACCCAGTGATTTTGCAGTCGCGTACAGATTGGCCCCGTCGATGAACAAGGCAATCTTCTCTCTCTCGTCAAACATTTGGTCTGGTCCGTTTCTGCTGTCGGCGGGTATGTGCGCGGGCGCGAGGTCCCTTTGGCAAGGCGGCGGGCCCTCGGTCATGACGTTGTTGTTGAAGTTCTATCTCCGGGAAATGTCCGGTCAATGTTCGCCGCCAAATTGCGCCCAATTCACTCGGGCACTTCCAATAAGTCTGTCATATAGCGCGGGTGGCACGTCAGTCCAGAGCAATTCCACTGTAACAGCTTGCTTTTCCGATTGAAGCGGCTTATGTCCACCGAAATTCCGCAATTGTGAGGAGTCTGACCATGGCGCGCGTGACCGTGGAAGATTGCGTCGACAAGGTCGACAATCGTTTTGAACTGGTTTTGCTGGCAAGTCATCGGGCACGGATGATCTCCAGCGGATCGCCGCTGACGGTCGATCGCGATAACGACAAGAACCCGGTGGTTGCTCTTCGCGAGATTGCCGACGAAACGGTCTCGCCCGACGATCTCAAGGAAGACCTCATCCACTCGTTGCAGAAACACGTGGAAGTGGATGAGCCGGAAGCGGAACCGGTCCCGCTGATCGCGGCGCCGAAGCAGGCTGGAGCCGAAGAGGGCGGCGAGGTCGCTTTCGACCGCATGTCGGAAGACGAGTTGCTGCGCGGCCTGGAAAACATGGTGCCACCGGACAAGTCAGACGACTTCTGATCCGGGTAGCGGCCTTCATAGCTTGTAGACGAGCCGCTCACTATATTGTTCGGAGTGATAACCGTCCCGCGGCCTCCGCGGGACTTAAGCCTCGGACGCCCGCGCTATGATGCGCCAATACGAGTTGGTTGAGCGGGTCACGCGTTACAATCCCAACGCGGACGAAAACCTGCTCAACAAGGCCTATGTGTACGCCATGCGCAAGCATGGCACGCAGCAGCGCGCCAACGGCGATCCCTACTTCTCGCATCCCCTCGAAGTCGCGGCGATCCTTACCGATCTGAAGCTCGACGACGCGACCATCGCGGCGGCGCTGCTGCACGACACGATCGAGGACACCGACGCTACCCGTTCCGAAATCGACTCGACCTTCGGCGAGGACATCGGCCAACTGGTCGACGGTCTGACCAAAATCCAGAAGCTGGATCTGGTGTCGCGCAAGGCGGCACAAGCCGAGAATCTTCGTAAACTCCTGCTTGCCATCTCGTCGGACATCCGGGTCCTGCTGGTGAAGCTGGCCGATCGGCTTCACAACATGCGCACGCTCGAATTCATGCCGGAAGCGTCGCGGAAGCGGATCGCCGAGGAGACGCTGGAGATCTACGCGCCGCTCGCTGGCCGGATGGGCATGCATGACATGCGCGAGGAGCTGGAGGAACTATCGTTTCGGGAGATCAATCCGGAGGCCCGCGCGACTATTGCGGAACGACTCAGCGAGCTTCGGCGGCGCAACAGTACCCTGATCACCAGCATCGAACGCGAACTCACCGACGGGTTTTCGGAGAATGGCATCGAAGCGAAAGTGTGGGGTCGGGAGAAGCGGCCATATTCAATTTTTCGCAAGATGGAGCGCCACGCCGTCGGCTTCGAGCAGCTCTCTGACATCATCGGATTCCGTGTGGTGGTGCGGAGCGTGCCGGAGTGTTACCGCGCGCTCGGCATCGTCCACAGTACCTGGCCGGCCGTTCCCGGACGGTTCAAGGATTACATCTCAACGCCGAAGCAGAACGACTACCGATCGATCCACACCACCGTCATCGGACCCGGGCGCCAGCGGGTGGAGCTTCAGATTCGCACCGAGGAGATGGACCGCGTCGCTGAATACGGCATTGCCGCCCACGCTTTCTACAAGGACGGCATCACTATCAAAACCAAGGCCAACGGCGGCGCCAAGGCCAACGGCACCGGCAGTGGCGTGAACGGTGCCAAGCATGCGGCCGGCCGGTCGGACGACGAGATCAGGGCCTATCAATGGCTTCGACATACCATCGAAATGCTGGCCGAGGGCAACACCCCCGAGGAGTTCCTGGAACACACCAAGCTCGAGCTCTTTCAGGATCAGGTGTTCTGCTTCACACCCAAGGGACGGCTGATCGCGCTTCCGCGTGGGGCGACACCCATTGACTTCGCCTACGCCGTCCACACCGACATCGGCGACACCTGCGTCGGCGCCCGCATCAACGGCAGGTCGATGCCGCTGATGACCGAACTGCATAACGGCGACGAGGTCGAGATCGCCTGTACCAAGGGCCAGGTGCCGCCGGCGGCGTGGGAATCGATGGTAGTGACCGGCAAGGCCCGGGCCGCCATTCGCCGCGCCAGCCGCACGGCGGTTCGGCAGCAGTATGCGGGGCTCGGTCGCCGAATCCTCGAGCGGGCATTCGAGCGATCGAAGCGCGAATATTCGGACGAACTGATGACAGCGATCTTGCCGCGACTCGCCCAGACCCATCTCGACGACGCGCTCGCCGCCGTCGGGCGCGGGGAAATTCCCTCCGCCGATGTCCTCAAGGCGGCCTTCCCCGATCACAAGGAAGATCGCCAGGCCCACGGCCGGGCGCGGAGCGAGGAGGGATGGTTCGGGCTTTCCCGCGGCTCCGGGCTGAAGTTCAGGGTTCCGGGTCTGTCACGCAAAGGGGGCGCTGGCGGTCGCGAGGCCAGGCGCGCCATCCCGATCCGCGGGCTCGCGGGCGACATTCCGGTTCAGTTCGCTGAAGGGGGCGCACTTCCCGGCGAACGCATCGTCGGGATCACGACCCCGGGGAAGGGCGTCACCGTCTACCCGATCACGTCGCAGGCGCTGAAGGCCTTCGATGACGTGCCCGACCGTTGGCTCGACGTGCGCTGGGAGATGGACGAGGACAGTGATGAACGGTTTCCGGCGCGGATCGAGGTGACGGCAATCAACGAGCCGGGTACGTTGGCACAGATCGCCCAGGTGATCGCCGACAACGACGGAAATATCTCCAACCTCAAGATCACCAAGGCGGCCTCCGATTTCTCGGTTATGCTGATCGACCTTGAGGTCTTCGATCTGAAGCATCTGACCCGGTTGATCGCCCAGTTGCGGGCGCGGCCGGTTGTCAGCCTCGCCAGCCGGATTCATGCATGAACGTGTCTCTCTCCGAAGCCGACGTTATCGATATCTTCCGTAGCGCCGGCGCCGTCCTGGAAGGCCACTTCATCCTCAGTTCCGGCCTGCGCAGCCCCGTATTCCTGCAGAAGGCCCGGGTGTTCATGTATCCGGACAAGACCGAACGGCTCTGCCGCGCACTTGCCGAAAAGGTGCGGGCCGAAGGTTTCGGTGATGTCGATGTCATTATCGCGCCGGCGGTCGGTGGGATCGTGCCCGGCTATGAGACCGCCCGTCATCTTGGTGTGCCGGCAATGTGGGTAGAACGGGAGGAGGGCGCCTTCCGACTGCGCCGATTCGAGATGGAAAAGGGCACGCGGGTGCTAATCGTCGAGGACATTGTCACCACCGGCTTGTCGATCCGCGAGACGATCGAAACCGTGCGCGATCTTGGAGGCGATGTGGTCGCCGCGGCCTGTCTGATCGACCGTTCGGCCGGCGAGGCAGATACCGGCGTGCCGCTGGTGGCGCTCGCCAACTACAAGGTGCCGGCCTATCCCGCCAATTCGCTGCCGCCGGAACTGGCGGCGATTCCCGCGGTTAAGCCGGGCAGCCGCAACCTCGCACCCTGAATCCATGCTGTTCCGCCGCCGTAAGCCTCAAAGCCGCACCCAGCAGATCCGGACCGCGATGTGGCCGCGCGGGAGTTGGGCGCGGTCGCTCAAGTATTTCGGCAAGCGCGTCCTTCGGCTGAGTGCTTCGCCCCACGCGATCGCCCTCGGGTTCGCTGCCGGCGTGCTCGTCTCGTGGACGCCACTGTTCGGCCTGCACTTCATCATGGCCATCGTCATCGCTTTCCTCATGGGCGGAAACGCCATCGCCGCGTTTTTCGGCACGGCCGTCGGCAATCCGATCACCTTCCCGTTCATGTGGTGGCTTTCGTACACGGTCGGCAGTCATATCCTCGCTCTCGGCCCCGGTGCGCCAAAGCTGCCACTTGGCAACCTCGCCGAAGCCAGTTGGTCGGAGATCCTCGCGGTCTTGCCGCCGATGCTGCTCGGTGCCGTACCGCTTGGACTGGTGTCGGGAACGCTTGCCTACTTCATCGTACGGGGCGCTGTCCGTGCGTATCAGGCGGCCCGCCGCGAGCGCCTGGCGTCGCGGAAAACGGCGCGCGACTCGGCCGCACCGGAGTCCTGACTGATGATCATCGGCATCGGCAACGACCTGATCGACATCCGGCGCATCGAAAAGGTGCTCGACCGACACGGCGACCGGTTCATCTCGCGAATCTTCACACCTATCGAAATCGCCAAATCCGAGCGCCGCCGAATGCGAGCGGCGTCCTATGCCAAGCGGTTCGCTGCCAAGGAGGCCTGCGCCAAGGCGCTCGGCACCGGGATCGCTGCCGGCGTGTTCTGGCGGGACATGGGGGTCGTCAACCTACCGTCCGGCAAGCCGACGATGGCCTTGACCGGTGGTGCCGCGAAAAGGCTCGCCAAGCTGCTTCCTGACGGTCACGACAGCGTGATCCACCTCACCATCACGGACGAGTTTCCCTTAGCGCAGGCCTATGTGATCATCGAGACAAGCGTGGCGGAGGTGTCGTAAAACGGCCGCAGTTGGTCCGCACGGCGTTGCGGGCGCGCCTGCGAGCCGGTATGAGGACGCCGGCGCGGCTATTGACTAAGTCCCCCTCCCGACCGAGATCGAGATAATGAGCGTGGCCACTGAGAAGACGCGCGATAAGCGCAGCGGCATCGGCGAAACGGTGAAGATCATCATCGAGGCGCTGCTGTTGGCGCTTGTGGTCCGGACCCTCCTGTTCCAGCCGTTCAACATTCCGTCCGGCTCGATGAAGCCGACGCTGCTGGTCGGCGATTATCTGTTCGTCTCGAAATACGCGTACGGATACAGCCGCTACAGCCTTCCGTTCGGACCCAACCTGTTCGAGGGACGCATCTGGGCGGAGGAGCCGGTTCGCGGTGACGTCGTCGTGTTCAAGCAGCCTCGGGATAACTCGACCGACTTCATCAAGCGCGTTGTCGGCATGCCCGGTGACACAATCCAGTTGGTTGATGGCGTGTTGCACATCGATGGTACGCCGGTGGAGAGGGAGGAGGCTGGCACGTGGATCGACGAGGACACCGGGCGGGAGTACACGCGCTACGAGGAGACCCTGCCGAACGGTGTCAGCTACACCATTCTTGACCGTGGGATGCTCCCCTCAGACAACACCCAGATCTACGAAGTGCCCGAAGGGCATTTCTTCATGATGGGTGACAACCGCGACGATTCGAGCGATAGCCGCGTTCTCGGCAGTGTTGGCTACGTGCCGTTCGAGAATCTGGTTGGACGGGCCGAGGCGATTTTCTTCTCGGTCGGCGACCGGGCTTCGCCGCTGGCATTCTGGCGGTGGCCGTGGACGGTTCGCTGGGACCGGTTGTTCACCACGGTGGAATGAGGGCACGCGCGTCCGGCATAGCCGCGCTTGAACAGCGCCTCGGCCACACCTTTTCCGATCCCCATCTTCTGGAGACGGCGCTCACCCATGCCAGCGCCGTCGACCCCGGTGGCACCACCTATCAGCGTCTAGAGTTTCTCGGTGATCGGGTGCTTGGCCTCGTGGTCGCCGAGATGCTGGTCGACGCGTTCCCAAATGCCAGTGAGGGCGAACTGGCGCGCCGGCTGACCGCGTTGGTTCGCAACGAAAGCTGCGCCGCGGTCGCCCGCGACCTCGACCTCGGCTCGGCCGTACGGCTCGGGAGTGGCGAGGCCCAGTCCGGCGGGCGAAAGAAGGCGGCGATCCTCGGCGACGTGTGCGAAGCGGTGATTGGTGCGCTCCATCTCGACGGCGGAATCGAAGTTGCCCGCGGCTTCATCAAGGCGCACTGGCGCGATCGGATGATCTCGTGGAGCGGCCCGCTACGCGACGCCAAGACAACCCTGCAGGAGTGGGCGCAAGGGCGCGGCATCGGCACCCCGACGTACGACATCGCCGATCGCTCGGGTCCCGACCATGCGCCCCGCTTCGTGGTCGCGGTTCAGGTCGGCGATCTGCAGCCGGCGGAAGGCACGGGCGGCAGTCGTCGCGAGGCGGAGCAGGACGCGGCAACTGCGATGTTGCGCCGGGAAGGAGCATCGATCGGTGACCGACACCGCTGAGGCGACGCGCTGCGGCTTCGTCGCGGTGATCGGTGCGCCGAACGCCGGCAAGTCCACGCTGGTCAACCGTATGGTCGGTACCAAGGTGTCGATCGTCAGCCACAAGGTCCAGACCACCCGCGCGATGGTCCGCGGCATTGCCATGGCTGAGGCTGCGCAGATCGTGCTGGTCGACACCCCGGGCATATTCGCACCGCGCCGCCGGCTTGATCGAGCGATGGTCGACACCGCCTGGAGCGGTGCCGAGGACGCCGACGTGATCGCGCTGCTGGTCGACGCGGCGCGGGGAATGGTTCCGGAGGTCGCGGCGCTGGTTGAGCGTCTGGCGTCGCTGAAGCGACGCAAAATCCTCGTCCTCAACAAGATCGACCTGGTCAAGCCGGAGGCGCTGTTGGCGTTGACCGCCGAGCTCAACGCCGCCGTTACTTTCGATGAGACTTTCATGGTCTCCGCCACCACCGGCGACGGTGTGGGCGCTCTGGTGACCTGGCTAGCCGCCGCCATGCCCGAAGGGCCATGGCTTTATCCGGAAGACGAGGTCAGCGACGTGCCGCTGCGCCAGCTCGCAGCCGAAATCACCCGCGAGAAGCTGTTCGAGCGCCTGCATCAGGAGCTGCCCTACCAGACCACGGTCGAGACCGAGCAATGGCAGGAGCAGAAGGACGGCTCGGTGCGGGTCGAACAAACCATCTACGTCACCCGCGACAGCCAGAAGAAGATCGTCATCGGCAAGGGCGGCCAGGCGATCAAGGGCATCTCGGTTGCCGCCCGCAGGGAAATCGGCGAGATCGTCGAGCGGCCGGTTCACCTGTTCCTGTTCGTCAAGGTCCGCGAGAACTGGACCGACGACCCGGAACGCTACCGGGCGATGGGCATCGACTTTCCGCGGTAGAAACTCGGATTTCGCGCTAAACTCGCCCCATGCAGTGGACGGATGACGGTATCATCATCGGCACCCGGCGCTATGGCGAGACCAGCCTGATCGTCGAGGTGATGACAGCCGCCCATGGTCGGCATCTCGGTCTGGTACGCGGCGGCCGCTCGCGCCGCCACAAGCCGGTGCTCCAGCCGGGCAATTCGGTGATCGCCACCTGGCGGGCGCGCCTCGACGCCCATCTCGGCACGTTCACCATCGAGCCGACAGCGCAGCGCGCGGCGCGGCTGATGGACAGTCCGGCCGGGCTCTACGCCATCCAGGTGCTCGGCGGTCTGACCCGGCTCCTGCCGGAACGCGATCCCCATCCGCAGATCCACGACGTGCTCGCCGCCATCATCGACTGGCTCGACGATCCGCTCGCCGGCGGTGCGCTAGTCGTCCGCTTCGAACTGCGGATGCTGGAGGAGCTTGGCTTCGGCCTCGATCTCGACCAGTGCGCCGCGACCGGGACGACCGACGATCTCGCCTATGTCTCGCCGAAGTCAGGGCGGGCGGTGAGCCGCTCCGCTGCCGAGCCGTGGCGCGACAAGATGCTGCCGCTGCCGGCCTTCCTGCTGGCGCCAGGTGAGGCACCGCCGGCGGACGACCTGATCGCGGCGTTCCGCCTGACCGAGTTCTTCCTCGCCCGCCATGTCTACGAACCACGTGGCCTGACACCGCCGGACGAGCGGGCGCGGCTGATCGCGCTGATTGGCCGACAGGCGAGTGCCGCCCAGCCGAAAGCGTCGGCGTTGTAAGCCAGCGCATTCGCCGCTATCCCCGGACCATGGGAAAAGATGTGATTCCGCCAGACTCGATCGAGCCGATCAATCTGCGCGAGGCGCTGGAAGAGCGCTACCTCGCCTACGCGCTGTCGACGATTATGCACCGGGCGCTGCCCGATGCCCGCGACGGCTTGAAGCCGGTCCACCGCCGCATTCTGCATGGCATGCGCCTGCTCCGCCTCGATCCGCGGGCGGCGTTCAAGAAATCGGCGAAGATCGTCGGCGATGTGATGGGCAACTTCCATCCCCACAGCGACCAGGCGATCTACGACGCGCTTGCACGCCTCGCTCAGGACTTTGCCGTCCGCTACCCGTTGATCGAAGGACAGGGCAATTTCGGCAATGTCGACGGCGATAATCCAGCCGCCATGCGCTACACCGAAGCGCGGCTGACCGAAGTCGCACGCCTGCTGCTCGAGGGGATCGACGAGGATGCGGTCGACTTTCGGCCGACCTACGACGATTCCGACACCGAGCCGGTGGTGCTTCCCGGCGCCTTTCCCAATCTGCTCGCTAACGGCGCGTCGGGGATCGCGGTCGGAATGGCGACCAACATCCCGCCCCACAATGCGGCCGAACTCTGCGACGCGGCGCTCCACCTCATCAAGTCGCCCAACGCCCGGGTCGAGACCCTGGTCGGCTACATACCGGGTCCCGATCTGCCCACCGGTGGCGTGATTGTCGAGGACCCGGCCAACATCGTTGACGCCTACCGTACCGGCCGGGGCGGCTTCCGGGTCCGGGCCCGCTGGTCGGTCGAGCAGCAGGCGCGCGGCGCCTATGTCGTCGTCGTCTCGGAGATTCCCTATCAGGTACCCAAGGCCCGGCTGATCGAAAAGATCGCCGAGTTGATGGAGGCCAAGCGCCTGTCGCTGGTCGGCGACATTCGCGATGAGTCGGCGGAGGACATCCGCGTCGTCATCGAGCCGCGCAGCCGCACCGTCGATGCGACCCTGATGATGGAGTCGCTGTTCAAACTGACCGACCTCGAAACTCGCGTTTCGCTGAATCTCAACATCCTTTCCGGCGGGCGGGTGCCCAAGGTGATGGGCCTTGCCGAGGCGCTCACCGAGTGGCTGGCCCACCGCCGCGAGGTGCTGATCCGTCGGTCGAACCACCGGCTTGGCCAGATCGAGCACCGGCTGGAAGTCCTCGACGGCTACCTGATCGCCTTCCTCAACATCGACGAGGTGATCCGCATCGTCCGCAACGAGGACGAACCCAAGCCGGTACTGATGGAGACGTTTGCGCTGTCGGATGTCCAGGCCGAGGCGATCCTGAATATGCGGCTGCGGAGCCTGCGCCGGCTCGAGGAAGTCGAGATCAAGGGCGAGCACGCCAAGCTCACCAAGAAACGCAAGGGCCTGAAGGCGCTGCTCAAATCCGAGGCCAAGCAGTGGGCGGCGGTTGCCGACGAGATCAAGGCGGTGCGCAAGGCGTTCGGCCCCGACACTGCGCTCGGCAAACGGCGAACGACCTTCGCCGAGGCGCCGGCCGCCGACATCGAGGAAGCGATGCTCGAAGCCACGGTCGAGCGCGAGCCGATCACGGTTGTCGTCTCCGAGAAGGGTTGGATCCGGGCGCTGAAAGGCAAGGCCAAGAGCGACACCAAGGATCTGTCGTTCAAGGCCGACGATGGGCTGAAATTCGCCTTCCCGGCTGAAACCACGGACAAGATCATCGTCGCCTCGACCGGGGGCAAGTTCTTCACCCTCGGCGCCGACAAGCTGCCCGGCGGACGCGGCCACGGCGAGCCGATCCGGGTGCTGGTGGACATGGACGCCGCCGACGACACGGTGGCGGTGTTCGCCCACGACCCGGAGCGCAAGCTGCTGGTGGTTTCGACCGACGGACGCGGGTTCGTCGTGCCTGAGGCCGAGGTGCTGGCCAATACCCGTAAGGGCAAGCAGGTGATGACGGTCAGTGGCGGCGAGGAGATGCGCTTATGCGTCTCGGCTGCCGGAGACACTGTTGCAGTGCTCGGCGAGAACCGCAAGCTGCTGGTGTTCCCGCTCGACCAGGTGCCTGAGATGACCCGTGGCAAGGGCGTCCGGCTACAGCGTTACAAGGACGGCGGCGTCGCCGATGCGCGGGTCTTCCATGCCGTCGATGGTTTGAGCTGGCAGGATTCCTCGGGCCGCACGTTCAACCGGTCGATGGCCGACATCAAGGTCTGGATCGGCGACCGCGCCCAAGCGGGCCGGCTGCGCCCGGACGGTTTCCCGCGCTCCAACCGCTTCGGGACTCCGACGATCGGCTGACTGTCGTCAGGATGGTTCCGACGTCATCGGATTGTCCGGATCGGCGGCCCATTCCTGCAGCGACGCAGTGTAGACGGCGACGTCCTTGAAGCCGAGGCGGGTCATGACGAAGGCGTTGAGCGAGGCGAGAATCCCGCCGCCGCAATAGGTGATCGCCCGGGCGTCCCGGTCGCCGGTGTGCATGGCGTCGAGGTCTGCCATCGGCTTGTGGCGGCCGGTCTCGTCGAGCATGTCCATGCCGCAGACGTTCACCGCCGAAAGGATGTGCCCGGGGCGGGCATACATTTTCATCTCACCGCGATAGCTCCCCGCCGGCAGGGTGTCGATGATGCTGACATCGGCGTCGTCGATCGCCGCAAGCACCTCGTCGCGGTCGGCGATCAGTTGGGGCCGGGGGTTTGGCGTCAAGGTGCGAGCAGGGTAGGTCGCGGGTTCGGTCGACAGCGAATGTCCGGCGGCCTTCCAGGCGTTGAGCCCGCCGTCCAGGATCGCCGCCCGGTCGAAGCCGACCCAGCGCAGCATCCACCAGACCCGCGCCGCCCAGACCGACGAGGAGGAGTCGTAAAGGACAACCCGCGACTCGTCGCCGACACCCAGCTTGCTCATCGCCGCGCAGAACGCCTCCGGTGTCGGCACTGCAAAGCCGATCGGGCTTTCGCTATCGCAAAGATCGCCCTTCAGATCGGCAAAGCCAGCGCCGGGTATATGTCCGCCATCATAGTCCTCGCGACCGCTGAGGGTCCGCATGCCGCTCTCCGTCTGCTCGACATGAACCGAGCAATCGAGAACGACCAGGTCGGGGTCGTTGAGGTGATCGGCAAGCCAGTCGACTGAAACGAGTGTGTCCATCATGGTTGTCCTTCTGAAGGATACGACCAATTCCACATTGATAAACATCAAGGCGGGCGGCTGGCCAATTGGTCCATGTCAAGCCGCCGTTCCGCAGTCCCTGCGGCAGTTCGTCACTTTGTTTGTGACGCCCGGCTCATGGTTGAGCCCCAAAGGATAGTTACCGCGATTGCCACATGGATCGGTCGATTCGCCGTTTCGGCGTTTTGACGGGTTGCACCGCCGAAACGAAATACCGACCTGCCGCGTAGCGTCATCTCGCGGTGCATGACCGTTTCGGGCGTTCCCAACCGGTCAAAGGAGCTTTGGGACTTGAACGACGAACCTGAAAGCGGCCGACGCGCGGCCATGAAATTCAGCGACGACCCGGGCGCTTCACGTGCCACCTGGGTCGCGGCGTTCCTGATCGTCGTGCTGACGGCCTGGTTCGCGAGCGGGCTGGTGTGGCCGTCGGAAGCGCCGGAAACGGAGCAGGACGGCAACGTCCAGGCGCCGATCACAGTCGCGGTGCGCGATTCGACCGCCGAAATGATCACCGAGTTCTTCGTCGCCGAAGGACAGGCGGTCGCCGACCGGGACACGACCATTCATGCGGAAACGTCGGGGGACATCCTCGACGTGGCCTTCGACAAGGGCGACACCGTCTCGGCCGGCGACGTGATCGGGCGGTTCGATCCCGGCCATCGGACGGCCGAGCTCGATCGGGCGCAAGCCGAGGTCGAACGTGCCGAACGCGAGTTCCAGAATGCCGAAACGCTGTTCGCACGGGGAACCGCCACCGAGGATCGCGTCACCGAGGCGCGGACCGCTCTGGCCGCGGCGCGAGCCCAACGCGCCGCTGCCGAACAGGCAATCGAAGATACGATGATCCGCGCGCCGTTCGACGGGCGGCTGGAGGATGTGTTCGTCGATCCCGGTGAGTTCTTCTCGGCCGGCGCCGAGGTCGCCCGGGTTGTTGATCTTGAGCCGCTGACGGTGCGGGCGCGGGTGCCGCAGCAATCGCTCCGCAGTCTGACCGAGGGGCAGGCGGCGACGGTTCGTTTCATCACCGGCGAGACCCGCGAGGGCATCGTCCGTTTCGTCGGCGCCAGCGCCGATCCCGCGACGCGAACCTTTCTCCTGGAGATCGAAGTCGAAAACGAGGACGGCGCGATCCCCGCCGGCGTCAGCACCGAGGTGAGCATCGCCACCGGCGAGGTGGCGGCGCATTTCATCTCACCGGCTATTCTCTCGTTGAGCGAAGACGGGACCCTTGGGCTGAAGACCGCCAGCGACGACAACGCTGTCCAGTTTCATGAGGTGTCGATCCTGCGGGCCGAAAGCGAGGGGGTATGGGTTGCCGGGCTGCCGGACACCGCCCGCATCATCACCATCGGCCAGGGTTTCGTGCGCCCCGACGACACAATCGATCCACGACCCGACAACGGCGCCCAATTGGCCGAAACCGCGAGCGGGCCGATACAATGAACCGGCTGATCGACGCGGTCTTCTCCCGCTCCCGCGCCGTTGTTCTGGCGCTGGCCATTCTGCTGACGGCCGGCGTCGTCGCCTATGTGACCATCCCCAAGGAAAGCTCGCCGGAAGTCCCGATCCCGTTTGCCTACATCGTGACGACGCTGGAGGGGATTTCGCCGCAGGACAGCGAGCGCTTGCTGATCGAGCCGCTGGAAACCGAACTCGCCGCGCTTGCCGGTCTCAAGGAGATGACGTCGAACGCTGCTGAGGGCTACGGCTCGATCGTTATGGAGTTCGAACCGAACGTCGATGTCGACGAGGCGCTGGATCGGGTGCGCGAGGCGGTGGACCGGGCGCGGGAAGAACTTCCCGACGACGCGTCGGAGCCGACCGTCAACGAGATCAACACCGCGCTTTTCCCGATCCTGACGGCCAACCTTTCCGGTCCGGTGCCGGAGCGAACCTTGAACAGGATCGCCGAGGACCTGAAGGATCGGCTGGAGGCGCTCGAAGGCGTCCTTGAGGTCGACATCGCCGGCAGGCGGACGGAAGTCCTCGAGGTGCTGATCGACCCCACGGTCTTCGAGACCTACGAGCTCTCCTTCGACGAGCTCATGGCGCAGATCACCCAGAACAACCGGCTGATCGCGGCAGGGTCGATCGAGACCGAGGCTGGTCGGCTGGTCCTGAAGATTCCCGGTCTGATCGAGTCGACGGCCGACGTCATGGAGATGCCGCTGAAGGTCCGTGGCGACACGGTGGTGACTTTCGGCGACGTCGCGATGTTGCGACGAACCTTCGAGGACCCTGACGGGTTCGCCCGGATCAACGGTCAGCCGGCGCTCGTCCTCGAGGTCAAGAAACGCGCCGGCGCCAACATCATCGAGACCGTCGATCGGGTTCGGGAGACCGCGGCCGCCGCTGCGGTCGATTGGCCTGACAGCGTCGAGATAGCCTACACCCAGGACGAGAGCGTCTACGTCAAGACCACCCTGGCGGAACTTGAGGCGAACGTCATCGCGGCGATCGTCCTGGTCATGATCGTCATCATTCTGGCGCTCGGCGTTCGGTCGTCGCTGTTGGTTGGGCTGGCGATCCCTGGAGCGTTCCTCGGTGGCGTGGTGGCCATCTGGGCGATGGGATTCACCTTGAACATCATCGTTCTGTTCTCGCTGATCCTGGTCATCGGCATGCTGGTCGACGGCGCCATCGTCGTCGTCGAATACGCTGACCGCAAGCTGGAGGAGGGGCTGCCGCCCCGCGAAGCCTATGCCGCGGCCAGCAAGCGGATGGCATGGCCGATTATCGCCTCGACCGCGACCACGCTGAGCGTGTTCGTGCCGCTCCTGTTCTGGACCGGTGTCACCGGCGAGTTCATGAAGTACCTGCCGATCACGGTGATTGTCACCCTGGCGGCGTCTCTGCTGATGGCGCTGATCTTCGTCCCTGTCGTCGGCGGTGTCTTCGGTCGACGGCGGCCCCAGACCGCGCGGGCCAAGGCCATCCTCTACGCGGCCGAACGCGGCGATCCGCGCGGCCTGCCCGGAGCGACCGGTGGCTATGCACGATTCCTCGATTGGGCGCTTCAGCGTCCCGTCGCCGTGCTTCTGGCTACTTTCGCCATGTTGCTCGCCGCCTTCGCCGCCTACGGCCAATTCGGTCGGGGCGTGACCTTCTTTCCGGAGATCGAACCGGAATATGCGCTCGTCGAGCTTCGCGCGCGCGACAACTTTTCGATCACCGAGCGCGACGTGCTGGTTCGTCAGGTCGAGGCCCGTCTGATCGGCAATCCGGAGATTCGTTCGGTCTACTCGCGATCGTTTGTCGGCGGGCGCAGCGACGCGGAAGTGATCGGAGAGATTCAACTCGAACTGGTCGATTGGGATGCGCGACGGACGGCACAGGAGATCACTGAGGACATCCGCAACGAGATGAGGGACATCGCAGGTATCGACGTTCAGGTGCAGGTCCAGACCTTTGGGCCGGAGCCCGGGAAGCCGGTGCACCTCGAGATCCGCGCGCCCGACGAACAGAAGCGCGAAGCAAGCATCGACATCGCGCTCGCGCTGATGGACCGGATCGGCGGTTTCACCGACGTCACTGACAGCCGCCCATTGCCGGGAGTCGATTGGCTGGTCGACTTCGATCGGTCGGAGGCGGCGCGCTTCGGCGCCGACGCCAGTTTGTTGGGGCAGGCCGTTCAGCTTCTCACCCAAGGTGTCAAGATCGCCGACTATCGTCCTGATGACGCGGAGGAACCGATCGATATCCGCGTGCGTTTCCCGGCCCACGAGCGAACGCTTGCCGATCTCGGAACGCTCAGCGTGCCGACCGTGAACGGACCCGTACCGGTCGAGAACTTCGTCCGGCTGTCGCCGGCGCCGCGGAGCGGCACGATTCTGCGCGTCGACCAGAATCGGGTGGCGACGATCAACGCCAATGTCGCGCCCGGACGGCTGGTCACCGATCAGGTAACCGCCCTTGCTGCCGCGCTCACACAGGCGGAGTTGCCTGTCGGGGTCGAGTGGTCGTTCGGCGGCGAAACCCAGGAACAGGAGGACGCGGCGCAGTTCCTGACCAGCGCCTTCATCATCGCCATCGTGCTGATGTTTGCGATCCTGGTGCTGCAGTTCAACAGCTTCTACCAGCCGCTTGTGGTGTTCACCGCGATCATCTTTTCGATTGCCGGCGTCCTGCTCGGTCTGCTGGTGACCGGCCGCCCCTTTGGCGTGGTGATGGGCGGCATCGGCGTGATCGCGCTGGCCGGTGTCGTCGTGAACGACAACATCGTTCTGATCGATACCTACAACCGTCTCCGCGCCGCCGGCGAGAGCGTCCGGGGGGCCGCGTTGCGAACAGGAGTGCAGAGGCTTCGGCCCGTTGTGCTGACATCGGTCACCACGATCCTGGGGTTGATGCCGATGGTGCTCGCCCTCACCGTCAACTTCTACGACCGCGAGATCGTCTACGGCGCGCCGTCGACCCAGTGGTGGACCGAGCTGTCGAGCGCGATCACCGGCGGGTTGGCCGTCGCGACGGTGTTGACGCTGGTGGTCACCCCGGCGCTTCTGGTGCTCGGCGAGCGGTTCAGGCGGACGAAGCCGACCGAAACAGATTCAGTCGCCCGTCAGCCGTCGCACCCGACAGCAGCGACACACGGGTGAGACAGAAGCCTGCCAGCGTGACGCGATGTTTCTCTCTGCCAAGCCGTGCCGGGCCAGCCAATCCCGACGAGTTTGGCGCCAGGGTTGACCGGACGTGACCGAATTCGTTGAGAACAAAACGCTCTCGAAGATCAAGGTCGGCGACACCGCGTCGCTGAAGCGAACCCTCAAACGCCGCAATCTGAATGTTTGGGTTGCGCTGACCGGGAACCCCGGCCTCGAGGGGGACTTCGTCGCCGAGCATGGCGTGACGATTTGGGCCAGCAGCCTGTTTGCGACTCTCGTCGGCGGGACGTTGCCCGGGCCCGGATCGGTCATTCGCACGGCCACGGTTTCTTTTCATCAGCCAGTCCACTTCGACGAGGAAGTGACGGCCACTGTAACGGTCGAAAAGATCGACAAGAAAGGCGGGATCGTCGACCTTGCCTGCAAATGCGTGAACGATGCGGGCGACCTGATCGTCGATGGATCGATTCATGTTGCGGCCCCAACCAAGACGGTCCGGCTACCCAAGCCGGCGCACATGCTCGGCGATCTCGTCGAGCACAGTCGTGGCCTTCACCCGATGCGCACCGCGGTGGTCCATCCGTGCACGACCGAATCCCTTCTGGGCGCCATCGAGGCCAAGGATCATGGGCTGATTGAGCCGATCCTGTTCGCGCCACCCGAGGCGTTGAAGCAGGCCGCCGCGACGATTGGCGTCGATATCGGCAAGCTCCAGGTGGTCGCGACCGACGACGCCGATGATTCGGCCGGCAAGGCGGCGGCGATGGCGGGTGCCGGCGACGTTCAGGCGCTGATGAAGGGGAGCCTGCACACCGATCAGTTCCTCCATGCGATTCTCGCCAAGGAAAACCGCCTGCGTACCGATCGGTTGCTGAGTCACTGCTCGCTGATGGCGCTGCCGACCTACGCGCGGCACGTGATCATCAGCGATGCGGTGATCAACATCGCCCCCGACGTCGATCAGAAGAAGGACATCATCCAAAACGCCATCATTCTCGCTCGGGCGATTGGCATCGACCAGCCGAAGGTGGCGGTGCTGTCGGCCGTCGAGATGGTGCGGCCACGCATGGCGTCGACCATGGACGCAGCTGTGCTGGCCAAGATGGCCGACCGCGGCCAGATCGTCGGCGGCATCGTCGACGGTCCGCTCGATCTTGACATTGCCGTCGACGCCGAATCGGCCCGGGTCAAAGGTGTGCAGTCGCCAGTCGCCGGGGCGGCCGACATCCTGATCGCACCCGACATCGACGCCGGCAACATGATGTACAAGGAGCTGTCGTTCATGAGCGAGGCCGACGTCGCCGGTGTCGTGGTCGGCGCGCGGGTGCCGGTGATCCTCACCAGCCGCTCCGACAACGCCGACGCACGGCTCTATTCGACCGCGCTCGCGGTGCTGTTCGCCGAGGCGATCGCCAAGGATCCGGCGCTGCTACATCCGGACACCAGCGAGTGACCACGGACCGTACCGGCATTCTGGTTCTGAACAGCGGCTCGACCAGCATCAAGTTCGCCGCCTACCGGGGCATGGCTGAGGAGACCCTCGCCGTCGTCTGCCGTGGGGGAATCGACGCGATGGAGGACATGCCTCACTTCGCGGTCGAGGACGCGAACGGTCGGGCGATGGCGTCACATGACTGGGCCGCCAACGAGCGACCGGACCAGGCGGCCGGCCTTGCCTTCATCGTCGATTGGCTGAGCACAAATCTCGCCGACCTCCAGCTTACGGCGACGGGTCATCGCGTCGTCCTTGGCGGCGAAAAGTATGGCGCCCCGGTCGTGATAACCGACGACGTGCTGGCTGACCTTGATGCTTTGAGCGCTTTCGAGCCATCGCATCAGCCGGCGGAGATCGCCGGTATCCGGGCGCTGCGCAAGCTGCACCCGGAGATGGTGCAGGTCGCTTGCTTCGACACGTCCTTTCACCGAACCATGCCGCCTATCGCCCAGATCTATGCGTTGCCGCGAAAGTACAACGCCGGCAACCTGCGCCACTGGGGTTTCCACGGCATCTCCTATGATTACATTAGCCGCCAGGTGCCGAAACATGCGCCGGACGCGCGGCGGCTGATCGTCGCCCATCTCGGCGGTGGCTGCAGCATGTGTGCCATCCGCGACGGCCACAGCGTCGACACCACCATGGGCTTCAGTGCGATCGAAGGCTTGCCGATGTCGACGCGGGTCGGCGCGATCGATGCCGGCATCCTGTTGTACCTGCTGCGGTCTGGAACGCTGGACGTCGGCGGCCTCGAAACGACCCTTTGTCGCCAGTCGGGGCTGCTCGGGTTGTCGGGTATCAGCGGTGACATGCGGGACCTCGAAAAAAGTGCGGCGCCCGAGGCGGCTGAGGCGATCGACTACTTCGTCAACAGCATCGTCAAATACACCGGCGCCTACGCCGCCGTGCTCGGCGGGCTTGACGCCTTCATCTTCACCGCGGGAATCGGCGAGAACTCGGCGCTCGTTCGCGCCAAGGTGTGCGAGCGACTGGGGTGGCTGGGAGTCACCCTCGACAGCGACGCCAACGGGCGTAACGGACCGCGCATCAGTGGCGACGACAGCGCCGTTTCGGTGTGGGTGATCCCGACCGACGAGGAAATCATGATCGCGATGCACACCCTCCGTCTCGCCGGTGCGGCGGCGGGACCGGATGATCAGGCGAAGGAGACCGGGCGATGACGACCAGGCACGAATCCACGGAGATTGGACAGCATGAGCACAGCGTCCCGTTCTTCTGGCCGATGGTCGCGTTTACCGAGTTGGGTGACGCCGAGCTCAAGGCGCTCAAGCGCAACATCGATTTTGTCGACGAGACCGAGAAGGAGGAGTTCGCGCTGAAGCCGGTGTGGGCGACCAAGAACGACGTCCTGGCCGACCTCAACACGATGCGGCTTCGTGACTTTTCGGACCCGGCGACCCGCGAAGACCGGACCATCGTACCGACGATCATTGACGCGCCCTATGCCGGACATGCATCGACCATCGCGGACTATGCCAAGGGCCAAAGCTTGGTCGAGACCTTGATGGCAAACGGCGTTCGCCGGGTGTTGTGCACCGACTGGAAGTCGGCGACACCGCCGATGAAGGACTACGACATCGACATCTACCTGGCGGAGATCAACGCTGTCGTCGACGACCTCGGCGGCCGGGTCAACTTTGTCGGCACGTGCCAGGGGGGCTGGATGGCTGGCATGTTCGCGGCGCGTTACCCGGAGAAGGTGGCCTCGTTCGTTGCCGGCGGTGCGCCGCTCGATGCCGACGCCGGCGACGGCTTCATCAAGCGCATCGCTCATCGCCAGCCGATGGCCTATTTCGAGGAGCTGGTCACGATCGGCAACGGCTTGTTGCTCGGCAAACTGATGCTCGCCGGATGGAAATCGATGCACCCGGTCCAGCAATACTTCTCAACCTATCTCGATCTTTACGACAACGTCGAAGACCCCGCGTTCGTTAAGAAGCGCGATGCCTTCACCCGCTGGTACGAGCACCCGATCAATTTACCCGGCCGCTGGTACCTCCAGGCGGTCGAGGACATCTTCAAGAAAAACCTGTTTTGCAAGGGCGAGTTCGTTGCCCTCGGCCGTAAGGTCGGCCTGCACGATGTCGTGTGTCCGACCTTCCTGCTCGCCGGCGATCGCGACGACATCACGCCCGCTCCCCAAGTGTTCGAGGCCGAGGGCAAGCTCGGCACGCCAAAGGACAAGATCACCAAGAAACTGGTGCCGGGCGGTCATATCGGCCTGTTCATGGGGGCCGGTACGCTTAAGAATCATTGGCCGGGGATCGCCGCCTGGATCCGGGACGTCAGCCCGGGTTCGTAAGGGCCGGGCGGCGGACCGAGGCCGCCTGTCGGTCTGTGACACCGGAACCGGGCGCGGACCGGTCCACCGAAAACAGCACACGTTTCGTCGTGTCTGATATGCTCGTGCGTCTGACTTCGTGCCGCGATCCGCGGTACGGAGACTTTGATACCGTGGTCGATCGGGATGCCCGTGAATGAAACGCCTTCTGATCTGGATTATTGCTGTCGTCGTGGTCGTCGAGGTGGCCTACCTCGCCGCGGTCAACATCGTTCTCAATCTGCCCGGCACCCAAACCTACATCAACCAGCTCCATCCGGATCGGTACACTTTCAAATGGGACCGAGCGTGGAGCTGGTATCCGTTTCGGGTTCACGTCACCAACTTTTCGGCGAACGGCCAGTCCTGGATTCAGCAGTGGGAATTGTCGGCGCCGACGATGTCCGCCTCGCTGGACGTGTTCGCGATGCTCGACGAGACGGTTTATCTGAGCGATCTCAGGACCAGCGACGTCGACCTGCGGTTTCGACCGCTGATCCAGGCAGACTTCGACGACTCGGCCCTGCGGCCGTTCTTCCCGACCATCGCCGACCGCGATCCGGACACCAAGGCGGCACCGGTGCCGACCCAGGAACCGGGATGGAGGATCGTCTACGACATCGCCGAGATCAGCGGCGAGAACAACATCTGGCTCGGCGCCACCAAGATGACGCTCGACGGAACCGCCAGTGGCGTGATGGCCCGCCAGAACCGCCACGGGCCACTGGAAATCAGCGACGGGGTGCTGGACGCCCAGGTGAAGATGCTGTCGTTCGCCGGCCAGGATGTCGCCAACAGTGGCTCGATCGATGGCACCTTTCATCTCGGGCCTTACCTGCCGCAGGACAACCAGCGCTTCAAGCTGCTCGCCTTCCTGTCGCTCGACGCGGATATCGAACTGCCGGTCACCAATATCGACTTCCTCAACGTCTACCTTGAAGACGTGTCCAACATGACGTTGAGCGGCACCGGGCTGGTCAAGGGACATGCGAACTTCGACAAGGGTTACCTGACCGCCGGCACCGATCTGTCGATCACCTCCGACGGCCTCGATGTCGCCCTGCCGCCCTACGCCGTCAAAGGGGACGGGACCGTTTCGGTGAAAGTGACTGATGCCGCGGCCGACACGCTCGACGCCGCGCTCACCTTCAAGACGATCGAAGCGACCCACAACGATGCGATCCTGTTCACCGGCACGGACCTGACCGTCTCGGCCGACCGCACCAACCGCGTAGAACCGGGCCACCGGGTTGAGAAGGTACCGTACAAGGTGTCGATCACGATTCCCCAGATGACCGTGCCGGATGTGAGCGTCTATCAGGCGTACATCCCCGAGAAGTGGGGTTTGCAGCTGCTGTCGGGAAGCGGGTCGCTGGAAGGCAAGGCCGAGCTGGCGGAAGAGTCCCTCGACTTCGATCTGACGCTGAAGTCGGACAAGGCCGAGATGCAGTTCAAGAAGGACTCGTTCGAGACCGGCCTCGATTTCGTTCTGAAGGCAAGCGGGACCGCCGGTGACAAAACCGCCGAGGTGGACGTGTCGGGGACCTATCTCGATCTCGACGACTCGCAGGTCAAGACCGCGAGCGGCGATGATTCCGCCCCTTGGAAGACGACTCTGACCATCTCTGAGGGAAAGACCACCTTCGACTTGCCCGATGACGCCGATCCGCAAGCCGGCTTCGTCGGCTTCTGGAGCTTGTTCCACGATGACGACCTGAAGGCGCTGCTCGCCACCGCCGATGCCACCCTGAAAGCGGCGCTGACCGTCTCCGATCTCGACTGGATCGATACGTTCTTCCAGAACCCCTATGCGCTCGCCGTTCATGAATCGGCCGAGGTCACCGCCGACATCAGCGTCACCGACGGGCTCCTCGACACCGGATCGTCGGTCAAGATGCCGACCAAGGACTTCCAGCTCGAGGTTCTCGACTATGTCGCCGAGGGCACCGGCGGTTTCGATGTGGTCGTCGAGAAGGGCGGGGAGGACCCTGACCTCAAACTGACCGCCAGTCTCTCCGACGGGTCGTTCCGCCTCCAGGACGAGAAGGCCGCGGTGATCGAGCAGGTCACGCTTGCGCTGACCGCGGTTTCGGAAGGGGTCACCCTGAAGGACGGCGGCACGGTGAAGTCGGTCGATCTCGATATGCCCTCGGCCAAGGTCACCGATATGTCGGCCTATAACGAGTACATGCCACCGAGTACGCCGGTGCGCCTGCTCGGTGGCGGTGCGGACGTCTCGGCGAAGCTGACCATGGAGCCGGACAATGCCACCGGTTTCGTCAAACTGCAGACCTCGCGGATCACCGCCGACATTGAAGGCGACCGTGTGTCGGGGATCGTTGGCGTCGACGTCACGATCGACGGCGGGTCGGCGGAGAAGAAATCGTTCTCGATCGGCGGCTCGTCGGTACGGCTCGACGGACTGAGAGCCGCCGGCGCGTCCAGCGGCAACTGGAACGCGCGCGTCAACATCAGCAAGGGGCAGGTGGTGTGGACCAAGCCGGCGAACCTCGATTTGACCACCAGCTTCTGGATGACCGATGTCTCGCCGCTGCTTGCCATGTTCGAGGATGAACGGCGCAAGCATAAATGGATCGATCGGGTGTTCGACCTCAAGGACGTCAGTGGCAGCGCGACCATCAAGGTGGCGCCTAAGGATGTCGTCGTTCCCTACGCTCTGGCCAAGGCCGACCGGACCGAGGTCGGCGCGAAAGGTATCTTCGCCGCCGGCGACAAACAGGGCATGTACTACCTGAAGCTCGGAAACTTCTCCGGTATTCTCGAATTCGACAACGGCCGGAAACGTTTCGGCCTGTTCAACGCGACGAAGAAGTTCGAGGACTATGAGCCCGGCGGCCGGCTGCCGGGATTAACCCGCAGCCAGCGGTCGAGCCAGCGTGCCGACGGCGAACGCGCGCCATTTCACATCTTCGGGCGGCGCTAGGGGGAGGGGCTGGCGGCCGCCAGCCGTCCTCCCTCCGGCTAGAACTTGATGCGGGCGCCGGCAAAGACCACGTTCATGTCCTCGCCCTTGACGCCGTCGAATTCGGCCTCGATCTGGTTGTAGGTCAGGTAGACGGACATCGCCGCGGCATCGATGTTCTGGGCGATGCCAACGCCCCAGTTGGTGGTCTTGCTGTCTTCCCAGTAATAGGCGCCGGCGTTGGCGCCATTCTCGGTCTGGCCGTACTCGCCGTAGAGCACCGTGTTGCCGATGCCAAAGTAGTCCTGACTGATACCAGCCTGCAGATAGTACGCCGAGGCGGAGTCGGTCTCGTCCGGGCCGGCATCGAATGGCGCGTCGCGATTGAGGCCGGTAGCGCTGCCGGTGAGATAGATCCCGGTCGGCGTATGCATGATCGAGGCGCCGCCAGTCACGTTGGTCTGGTCGAGCTTGTGACCGCGCCGGTCGTAGTTCTGGACGGACGCAGCTGCCGCGACCCGGATGGCACCGAACTCGCCGGCATAACGAAGTGCGGTGTCCCAGTAGTCCTGCGCATCCGCGGGCGCGCCCGTGTAGTCGGCCTCGCCGAACGAAGCGCTCAGCACAAAGCCCGCAACCGTCGGCGAGTCGTAGCGGATCCGCGAAGCGCGGGTGATGCCTTCGGTGTCCGGGGCGATGTCGTTGAGCCGCCGGCCAAGCTTCCAGACCTCGTTCCAGCCGCCCTTCACCGTCGGGCTGGAGTTGGTGACGTAGGTGATGCCCCCGAGGTTGACGTCGCCAACACCGGCCGCGGCTGCTTCGCCCAGGCCGATCGAGATCTTGCCGAACGTCTGGCTTTTCACGAAGAAGCTTGCCGCGTAGGCGCAGACCGTGCGATCGAGATGACGTTCGTCGCACCCGGCGTCGCCATCCGAGAAGTCGTTGAGGATATCGGAGCGGTTGAAGGCGCCGCTGAGCGCGCCGCGAACGCCGAACGACAGGTCGTTGCTCCATTCGTACCGGATACGCGCCCCGATGACGTTAACCTGCGCGCCGTTGGTCGAAAACGTGGTCTTGTCGCGATCCGGATTGCCGTTGTCGACGTTGAGCAGGCCGTTGTTGAAGCGGCCGTAGAAGGCGAGGTTACCGCGACCGTTGGCGAAGGTGATCGGCTCGAAGCGGCTGGTGATCAGCCCGCTGTTGCGTCCGCCGGTCAGCGTCGGGTCGAGCTTGCTGATGAGCGAGCCCATCTTGTAGCCGCCGCCGAAGTCGAGACGCGTCGCGGCCGAGATGTCGAGCGCGCCGCTGTCGAAGGTTTCAAATTCCTGGGCAATTGCTGATGTTGGCCCCGCGGCAACGGATAGTGCCGCTACGATGCTGCCAATTGTCGATGTCAATCCGAGATGCAGCAGGCGCTTGGTCATAGCTTCCCCCGTGCTATCAACACCTGAAGCGACGCTAACACGTGGAGCCAAATACTTTGTCAATGACGGCCGTTATCCGCCGCGGCCGGCAAAATGCTTAAGAATTGTTGTAAATTTGCAACAAAATATGTGACTAGAGCGAACCTCAGGCTGTTGACAGCGTGAGGATCAACCGGAGGAGACCGGCACTTGGTCTCGCTGGGCTGATGCCGTTGGAGCCTCGTGCGAGGCGGTTGCCGCCGCAAGCCGGGTCTGGATCTGGTGAACCACAAGACCGGCGGAGATGCCCAGCGAGCCATTATGACGGCGCACCAGCGAGACCCGTAGCGGCGTGCCTTGGAGTTCTTGGATCGGCACGAAAACGAGGTCGCCGAAGAAGCGATCCTCCTCGATGTCGGCGGCGGTGAGGAACGTCATCGCAGGGGCACGGCAGGCGATCTTCTTGAGCAGGTCGGGCGCATTCGATTCCAGAACCGGCAGCAGATCGGCGTCACCGGGAAGAAACGCCTCGATGAGGTCACGGGCCGGGCTGTTCCGCTCAGGCACCGCGAGGGGATAGGCAAGGCACTCCGCCAGACGGAGACGGCGGGCGCCCGCCATTGGGTGATCCGGCGCCATGACCGCGCCGATCTGGAGCTCGGCGCTGGCGAGCACCGCCAGGCGAGGGGTCTTCGGCACGTTGTAGCCGACATACACGTCGGTATCGCCGTTCATCGCCGCCGCCATGCCGGTATCGGGCCGATAGGTTCGAACCACCAGCCGGATATTGGGGTGCTCCGCGGTGAAGCGCTCGACGACCGGGGCGAGGATACTGTCGGCGAGGCCAGGTGTTGTCCCGACGCGCACTTCACCGGACTGGAGGCCGCGAAGGGCCTCCATCTGGGTCCGGACGCAAGCGTAGTCCTTCAACGTCTTGCGCACGTGGTTGACCATCAACTCGCCGGCGGCGGTCAGGCGGAGACCGCGCGGCAAGCGCTCGAACAGCGGCGCCCCGACCTCGTCCTCCAGTTCCAGCAGATGGCGGTTGATCGCCGACGACGCGACGTTGAGTCGACCGGCCGCCTTGCGGATCGATCCGCTCCTGGCGATTTCGTCGAGATATCGCAGCATACGACCGTGCAGCATCGGGCCCTCACCGTTCCTGCGTGCGCCCCGTCCCGCATTCACAATCGTCATTATGCTCTCTTTTTGAGAGCGGCCCAGCCGAAATTTGATGCTTTTAAAGCACAAGCTTTGCGCTTCGAATGATTGTGAGGCGAACGATCATAATTCGAAACGGCTTGGAGAAAAGGTGGCAACTAACGGTATTGACACGGAAATTCCGGCCTCGCCGGCGCGGTTCGGCAAAGCCGCGTCCATGATTGCAGCGGCGTTGTTCGCGACGTGCCTCGCTTTGCCGGCTTCGGCCGAGGATACCAACACCCGCGTCAGCTTTGGTCTGAACTGGCTTCCGCAAGGCGAACACTGCGGGTTCTATCAGGCGCTGGCTACGGGCCTTTACGAAGACGCCGGCCTGGACGTTGAGCTTCAACCAGGCGGGCCGGACATCAACGTTCCGAACCTCGTCGCGGCCGGCACGGTCGACCTGGGGATGGGATCGAGCTTCACCAGCCTCAACGCGATCAACCAGGGCATACCATTGGTGACTGTGGCGGCGTTCCTTCAGAAGGACCCGCAGACACTGGTTGCCCATGGCGGGCAGGGGGTCTCGACGCTCGAAGACCTCAAGGACCGCCCGGTCATGATCGCCAAGTTCTCGCAGTTTGAGTTCTGGCAGTTCCTCAAGATGGAATACGGCTTCTCGGACGATCAGATCAGGCCGTACACCTATTCGGCCGCGCCGTTTCTGGCCGACCCTGAGGCGGTGCAGCAGGGATACATCACCGAGGACGCGTTGCTGCTTGGCGCCGAACTTCCCGAACCGCCTGTCTCGATCATGCTCGCCGACTACGGCTACCAGAATTACGCCTCGACGGCGTTCACCAGCCAGCCGTTCCTCGACGAGAACCCCGAGGTGGTCCGCGCCTTCCTCGCGGCGACCGCCGAAGGCTACCGTCAGTGCATCGAAGATGACTACACCCCGGCGATGGAAGCGGTGATGGCCGCCAATCCGGACCACACCGCCGAACTCTTCGACTTCAAGCTCAAGCAGATGCGCGACCGGGAGATGGTGACCGGCGGCGATGCCGAGGCGGGCGGCGTTGGAGCGATGACGGACGCGCGCTGGCAGAGCTTCTTCGACACGATGTCGGCCGCCGGCGTCTACCCGGCCGACCTCGATTACGCCGATGCCTACACGCTCGACTATGTCGGGGCGATGACCGGGAACTGAAGGAGAGACCCCCAGTGACTGACGCAGCGATTGCCGTCATCGACATCGATCCCTTCATCAAAGGCGACGCCGCGGATCGCCAGAAGGCGGCTGCCGCACTTGGCGAAGCGTTTGAGACAACCGGGTTCGCCGTCATCGTCGGTCATGGTGTTCCGGAGTCCCTGGTCCAGGATACCTATGATGCGCTGGTGGAATTCTTCGCCCTGCCGTTTGCCGACAAGGAACAGTTCACGCCGCCGGAACAGGCTAAGGGCCGCGGGTACCTGCCCATCGGCATCGAAAGCGTCGCCAAGACCCTGACCGGCGAAACCCCGCCGGACCTGTGCGAGGCCTTGGTGTTTGGCGCGCTGCATCGCGAGTTGAAGGGGATCGTCGGCAAGCCGAATATCTGGCCCGACCATCCGCCGTCCCTCAAACCGCTGATCGCCGAGTACTGCGATCATATGGTCGCGATGACCGGGCACCTCGCCACCATGTCGGCGATGGCGCTCGACCTCGACGAAGAGTACTTCGACCCGTTTTTCGCCGATCCGGCCCTGACCCTACGGTTCGTCAACTACCCCGATCAGATCGAGCCGCCGGCACCCGGACAGCTACGCTACGGCGAGCATCACGACTATGGCGCGCTGACCATTCTGCGTCAGGACACGGCTCCGGGCGGACTGGAGATCTGGCAGGATGACGAATGGCGGGATGCCGGGCGCGTGCCGGAATCGTTCATCATCAATGTCGGCGATCTGATGTCGCGCTGGACCAACGGGCGCTGGCGCTCGACCCTTCACCGAGTCACCAATCCGCCCCGCGACCTCACCGGCTCGACCCAACGCCTCTCGCTGGTCGCCTTCGCCGGCCCGAACGAGGGCATGGAGGTGGCGTGTCTGCCCACCTGCCAGAGCGAGGAGAATCCGCCGAAATACGAGCCGGTGCTGGCCGGCCAATACATCCGCGACAAGATCGCGGCCTCGATGGAGCTGTCCTCCACCAACTGATCTCACGAACGGAGGTGCAAGCGCCTCCCAACCATGATGGAGTTCGATACGATGACCGATCGCCTCTACTTACCGCGGCGCAGCGTCCTGAAGCTGATGGGTGCCGGTGTCATGAGTGTCGGCCTGCCCGGCGCCTTCGCCAATCGCGCTATGGCCGCGATGGATCCGGTTGGTTTCCAACTATCCTGGCTGAACTCGGTGCAGTTCGGCGGCAGCTACCTTGCGGAAGCCAATGGGTACTGGGCCGCGGAAAACCTGGAGGTGGCGCTGACCCCGGGTGGTCCGAACGCACCGGTCGAGCCGCCAGTGGTCAGCGGCGCGGCTCTGATGGGGATCTCCGCCGCCGACTACACCGCGGCCGCGGTCGCCGAGGGTGCCAACTTCAAGATCATCGCCGTGGCGATGCAGAAGAACCCGTTCACGATCACGTCGTTGCCCGACAATCCGGTCAATACGCCGAAGGACCTTGAGGGCAAGAGCATCGGCATGGCGACGGCCAACACGCCGGTGCTGCAGGCCGTCTGCACGCTCAACGATGTAGACATCAATCAGATCGAGATCATCCCGACCCAGTATGACGCGGCGCCGCTGGTGAATGGCGAAGTCGACAGCCTGCTGTCCTGGCTGACCGACCTGCCGGTGGCGATGACCATCAACGGCATCGACAACGTGACCATGCTGTTGGCCGACTACGGCTACACGGTCCACAGCCAGACATACATCGTGCTCGAGGACAGCCTCGCCGACAATCGCGATGAGGTAATCCGCCTGATGCGCGGCGAACTGAAAGGCTGGCAGACCTACAAGGAGGACCCCGCCGCAGCGGCCAAACTGACGGTGGAGATGTTCCCCGACGCCGGTCTTGATCTGCCGACCCAGGAGCTGCAGGCCGCCGAGCAGGTCCACCTGATGTTCTCGCCGCTGACCGACGCGCACGGCTTCGGCTGGTTCACCGAGGAGACGGTCGCGGCCAACATCGAAACCCTCGCCTTGCTCGGTCGTGACGTGACGCCGGACTTGTGGGATCGTTCGGTCCTCGAGGAGATCTACGACGGGAAGTCGAGCCTCTAGGCCCAAACGGAGACGGCCGTGCCGCCGGAAGTCCATATCAAGGGCGTTTCGAAAACCTTCGGGCAAGGCAAAGCGGCCGTCGCCGCGCTCGCCGACATCGACCTCACGCTTTCGCCGGGCACGATGTCGGCTCTGGTCGGACCCTCCGGCTGCGGCAAGTCAACGCTGCTTCGCATCGTCGCCGGTCTCGAACAAGCATCGACCGGCGACGTTTCGATCGACGGTGACGTTCCGGACCGGCCGAAATCCCGCGGCGAGATCTCGGTCGCGTTTCAGGATGCGTCGCTGCTGCCCTGGCGCACGGTCGAGTCCAATGTCGCCCTCGCGCTCAGGCTGGCCCGCAAGCCCGCCGATCCGGAGGCGATTGGCACGCTGTTGACCATGGTCGGCCTCGGCGGTTTCGAAAAAGCGAAGCCGGCCGAGCTCTCGGGCGGCATGCGCCAGCGCGCGGCGATCGCCCGCTGTCTGGTGACCGAACCGCGACTGCTGCTGCTCGATGAACCGTTTGGAGCAGTGGATGAACTAACCCGCCGGCGGCTGAACGTGGAGCTGCCGCCGCTTTGGGAGCGGAGGGGGACGACCGGCCTGTTGGTGACTCATTCCATCCACGAGGCTGTGCTTCTTTCCGACGAAGTCCTCGTGATGAGCGCGCGGCCGGGGAAGATCACCGCCCGGATTCCGGTCCCCTTCGAACGGCCTCGACAAGGCCGGCTGATGCGATCGGCGGCATTCCATGAGTTGGTGGAGACGGTGGCCGAAGAACTCGGCGTTGATGCCGAGCCGGATGAGACCGGCGGCGACGTCAAGCAGGACGTTGCGGCGCCCATCCCGCTTCCGGTTCGCGCGGCGGGAGCGACGCGATGACGGCGATCGCTACGCGTCGCTGGGTGTTTCCTGCCAACGCGGTGTCGGTTGCCGCGGTCCTCATCGGCATCGTCGTTTTATGGGATGTGGTCAGCCGCACGATCCTCGCTGGCCAGTACGTGCTGGCCGGGCCGGTCGACATCGTTGCGCGGCTTTGGACAGACGCCCCGCTTTACGGACGCGCGCTCGAGATCACGCTGTATGAAGCGGCGCTCGGTTTCCTGTTCGGTAACACGGCCGCGATCGTTCTTGCGGCGTTCGTCGCCCTGATCCCGGCCAGCGAACGCACCGTTCAGGGCCTGGCCCTGGTCGTGTTCTGCCTGCCGCTAGTGGCGACCGGGCCGGTGCTCCGCGTTCTGTTCGGCCCCGGCGACGGACCGCAAATCACGCTCGCCGCGCTTGCCGTCTATTACACCACCTTCGTACCGCTGGTGGTCGGCTTGCGTGCCATTCCGGATTCGTGGAGCGATCTGGTCGCGAGTTACGGCCGCGGCCGCTGGCAGACTTTGATCACAGTCAGAGCGCGCGCGTCGGTGCCGTACCTGGTCGCCGGGCTCAAGGTCGCGGCCCCAGCGGCCGTTCTCGGTGCGATGGTCGGCGAATTCACCGGCGCCGAGCGGGGCATGGGCGTGCTCGTCATCCAGGCGATCCGCTCGCTCGACGTCGAGGCGACATGGGCGATCGCCACGCTGGCGACCGCCGCATCGATCGCCGCTTATCTGCTGGCGGTTCTCGCCGGACGGCTGCTGTCGCCCGGCTCGCCGCCGATGTTGTTCAGCGCCCGGCCGGCCGATGCCGCACAAAGTTTCGCCCGGCGCTTCAGCGTCGGTGTCCTGGCGATCCTTGGCACGACCGTGCTCATCCTTGCCATCTGGCAGGGTGCGATGGCTTGGTTCGACCTCAGTCCGTTTTTCGCTAAGCGGCCCGGCGACATCTTCGCCTATCTGGTGACGGCGCCGAACGCGGTAGCGCATCGGGCCGAGGTGTTCGGCGCCCTTGGCGAGACGCTGGCCGTCACCATCCCCGGCTACTTCGCCGGCCTCGCTGTCGGTGTTCTGATGGCATGCCTGTTTGAGTTGTTTCCGCTCGCTCGGCAAACCATGACGCCGATTGCCATCGCCCTGCGCTCGGTGCCGATCATCACCACCGCACCGCTGCTGATCATGGCATTCGGTCGAGGCGCGGCTGGTCTGGTTGTTATCGTCGCCGTGATGACCTTCTTCCCGACCCTCGTCGCTTGCGCGGAGGGACTACGCCGCGTGCCGGGACAGGTGACCGACTTCTTCGACAGTTTTGCCGCCGGTCGCGTGCGTACTCTGTTTCTTGCCCGCTTGCCGGCGATGCTGCCGGCGTTTTTTGCCGCGGCGCGGATCGCCGTCCCCACGGCCGTGTTGGCGGCGACGGTGGCCGAGTGGCTGTCGACCGGCACGGGGATCGGCAATCTGATGGCGCTCACCTATTCGACCAGCGCCTACAACATCCTCTGGAGTTGCGTCGTCGTGCTGACCTTCGTTTCGGTCATTGGCTATGCGCTGGTTGCCATCGTCGAGCGACTTGTCTTGTTGAGTTTCGCGCCGGAGCAGGTGGCCCGATGAACGCACCCGTTCACCCGAATACCAAACGCGTCGTCGATCTTTACGACGAACTCGTACGCGACCGCGATGCCACGTTGCACGCGCCAACCAGCGGCGATGCGGCGCTGGCGGCCGAAGCGGCTTTGTTGCTTAAAGCCGAGGCCCGGCTCCTCGACGCGCGCGCCTTCGATCGCTGGCTCACGCTGTGGGAACAGGACGCGGTCTGCTGGGTGCCGCTGGCAACCGGCAGCCACCCGGGGCAGGACCAGGCCCTGTTCCTCGATGACCGCCGCCGGCTCGAGGAGCGGGTATGGCGCATGGGCGATCGCAGCGCATGGGCCTTGTGGCCGGCGGCGGAAACCATACGCAATGTCGGCGGCTTTGAAGCCTGGACACTCGACGAGCTCGATGGCGTGCCGCCGGCGTCGGGGTCGCAGCCGGAAATCCTGGTCGTCAGCCTGATCCACATTCATCACGTGCGATCCGGCCAGGTGACCAATCTGACGGCGCGGCAGATCCATCGGCTCCGACGGACCGATGCGGGTCTTCGCTTGCGCCGCAAGACCATGCTCTTTCCGCAACTGACGGCCGGAACGCCGCATCTCGGATGGCTGATGTGAGGAGGTTCTGGTGAACGAAGCAAGCCTGCGCCCCGACGCGATCTTCTCGCGCGGACCGGACATCACCGACGAGCTCGAACACCTGGTTCGGCCGGACGTCGTCCACCGGCGGCTCTACACCGATCCCGACCTGTTCGACCTCGAGATGGAGCGGGTGTTCGGTGGTACGTGGTGTTACCTGGGGCACGAAAGCGAAGTCCCCGATCCCGGCTGCTTCGTCCGGCGCCGGCTCGGCCGGCGCCAGGTCCTCCTGGTACGAACCGCGGAGGGAGGGCTCCGCGGTCTGCTCAATCGCTGTACCCACCGCGGAACCACCTTGGTCGGCGAGCAGCGCGGCTGCGCCCATCGTTTCACCTGCCCCTATCACGGCTGGCGCTTCGACCTCGACGGGCGCCTGCAGAACCTGCCGGTGCCGGACAGCTACGACCGCCTTTACGAACGGCCGTTCGATCTCGGCCAGCTCAAGGTCGCCTCCCATCGCGGCTTCGTCTTCGCGACGCTTGCGGCGGAGCCACCGGCGCTGGAGGAGTGGCTTGGTGCCGCCCTTCCGTGGCTCGACGAGCATGTCGACCGCTACCCGGGCGGCAAGCTCAAGGTCGTGGAGACCGCCGTCAAGGTCGAGTATGGCGGCAATTGGAAGATGTCGTGGGACAATGCCGCCGACGGCATCCATGCGACCTTCGCCCATCGCTCCTACAACCTGATCGGCAAGGAAGCCGAAACGGATACCGTGCTCGCCCGCAACCCGACCGACACGCCGATGATCAGCCGGACGCTCGGTCACGGCCACTGTGTCGTCGATCAGCGGCCGGGCATTCCCGACGGACCATGGTCGACGATGCGGCCGTTGCCGACCACCGACGAACTCGTCGGCGCCCTGTCGGAAACCGGGCGCGGCGATCGCGAGACCCTCGATCTCGCCACCGGTTCTATGGCCAACCTCAGCCTGTTCCCGAACCTGGTGTTCGTCGGCAACCAGTTGATGGTGGTGGAACCGGTCGCCGCCGACCGGACGCGGCTGACGATGTATCTGACTCTTGCGGAGGATGCGCCGGACGAGGTGAATCTGATCCGCATGCGGGTCGACGAGGACTTTGTCTCCTTCGGCACCCCCGACGATCTGGAGATGTTCGAGCGGGTTCAGGACGGGCTGCAGGTGGTGGAGGAGGAGTGGATCGACATCAGCCGCGGCGAGTCGGCCGGTGACAGCGTCGATGAGCATGGACTGGTGACCGGCGACATCGCCACTGAGGCACCAATCCGCGCCTACCTCGAAGAATGGAAGCGGCTGATGGCGAAGCCGATCCCGACCACGGTGCGCCGCTCGCGGATCGAAGCGGCGAAGTTCGACAAGCGGCTGCGGCGGCAGCGGCGGAACACCGAGACAACGTGACCAAGGCGCCGTCAGGGAGGATGGTATGACCGAAACCCTCGCGACCGATGCGACCGTAAAGGCTATCGACGACGATGGTGTCGCGGTCGTTCGCGGCGTCATCGATGCGGCCCAATGCGATCGGCTGATTGCCGCTGTCGAAGACCTGCGCGCCGATCCCGGCCCGCATTTCCGTACGTTGTCGCCGGAAGGTGCGCCGCTGGTCCAAAGCGACCTGTTCCGCTGGCGCGACCATCCGGAGTTCGAGGCCCTAGTCACCAAGGGACCGCTGCCGCAACTGGCGGCCGCCATCTTCGGCAGCGACGCGGTCGTGCTGCTGGAGGATCAGTATTTCTATTCCGCCGCAGGTTCCGGCACGCCGAGCCCGTGGCATCAGGATCACCCGTACCATCCGCTCGAACCGTGGTTCCTGACCATCTGGATTCCCCTCGATCCGGTGCCGGGCGAGACGGGGCTACGGACGGTGCCGAAGTCGCACCAGGGGCCGACCTACGCGCCAGTGGAGTTTTCGGCCGGGAAGGCGACCTTGACCGACGACGCCAACGTGTTGGCCGGGGTTCCCGCGATCGACGACGATCCGGTCGCGTTCCCGGTGATGGCGCCGTCGTTCGCGCCGGGCGACGCGATGCTCCTCGACTCGCGGGCGCTGCACGCCGCAGGCGGCCACTGCGCCTCGACCTTTCGCCGCCTGTCGATCCGATATGCCGCCGCCGACACCCGTTACACCGCCCGCGACTGGCCGGTGGCAAGTTTCTGGGACGACCACGACGTTGCCGGCCAGCTTGGCCAGCGCATCGCCGGACATGCCTTTCCCGTCATTCCAACCTGACGCTGACCCGCATTTTCGAAGTGAGAAGCCATGAAGATCCAGGACATCCAGACCATCCTGCTTGCGCATGAGAAAACCGATCCGCCGATGCGGCGGACCTATGCCCTGGTACGGGTCGAGGCCGAAGGCGGGTTGGTCGGCTATGGCGAGGCGAGCAGCAACTACGGCCACTCCTATCCGACCGTCATCAAGACGATCGTCGAGGACGTCGTCGCGCGCAACATCGTCGGCAAGGACGCGCGCGATATCCGCAGCCGCCTGCAAGAGATGCACGTCCTGCTCGACGGCTATCTCGGCTGGGACGGGGTAACCGGCCAGGTCATCGGTGCCATCGAGATCGCCTTGTGGGATCTGGTTGGCAAGGAGGCCGGGTTGCCGATTTCCCGGCTGCTTGGCGCGACCACCACGTCGTTCCCGCTCTACGGCACCGGCACGACCATGTTCGGGGCGCCACCGCAGTGGTACGCCGAATACTATGACGACTGCCTGGCCCGGGGCTTCGCCGGGGTCAAGGTGCGGCTCGGCACCGATATCCGCGAGAGCGTCGAGCGGGTCGCCACGGTGCGCGAACATGTCGGCCCCGATATCCTGGTGATGGTCGACGCCTATTGGGGCTACTCGACCGATGACGCGCTGGCGCTGACCCACAAGCTGGCACCGTATGACGTCTTTTTCTTCGAGGAACCATCGCCGCAGTACCAGCTCGCCGGCTTCCGGCGCCTGTGCGCCAGCTCGCCGATCCCGATCGCCGTCGGCGAACGCGTCTATTCGCCATCTCATGTGCAGGCGATCGTCAACGCCGAAGCCGCGCACGTCATCGAACCGGACGCAACGATCTGTGGCGGTATCCTCGCCTGCATGGACATCGCCGCGATCGCCAGGACCAACGACATCCGTATCGTGCCGCATGTCGGCAGCCCAACGCCGGTAGGCCTGGCCGCCAATCTCCACTGGGCAGCCGCGGCAGCGTGCGAACTGATGGAGTTCGATATCGATCCGTACTTGCCCGTGCTCGAAGAACTGGCTCCCGGCACGGCCTTCAGCCTCAAGTCGATCAGCGACGGGCGACTATCTGTCCCGACCGGGCCGGGCCTCGGTATCGATGTCGACGAAAGTGCTTTCGCCCGTTTCCCCTACGACAAGGGCGGCACCTACGCGGAAGTCTTCCCCGACCACGAATCGGCACGGCTGCGGCGGGTCCAGACCTGAGGTAAGCGCGGTATTGCGCCTGTCGGCCAGTGGCCACGACGAGGTCGTGGCAAACGGCCTTGCCGTTCCTGCGTTACAAGGCCTGGGCGGTCCAAGCTGATCTGATGCACGTCTGACGGGCCGGCCCGGGCCTGTCCTCTCGCTCCGGTTTGGTCTATCGACATCGGGCGCGCCGGTCGTGGGCGCGGCCGGTGAAGGGAGTCGAAATTGGCCGAGAACGACATCGACCTGGTTATCAAAAACGCGATGGTCGTCACCGCCGACGCCGAACACCGGGTCATCGACAACGGAGGCGTCGCCGTTGCTGGTGGGCGGCTGACGGCCGTGGCACCGACAGCGGAACTCGCCACGCTGGAGACGCAAGCGGCGCGCGTCGTCGATGGGTCCGGCATGCTCCTGATGCCAGGCCTGATCAACACTCACTGCCACGCTGGCGACTGCATCTTTCGGGGGCTAGTCGAGGACCTGCCGCTGGAGCCGTGGCTCCAGACGGTGTGGAAAGCGGAGGGCACGATCCTCAACGTCGAGACATCACGGCTCGGCACGGTGCTCGGCTTCGCTGAAATGCTACTCGCTGGCGTGACCACCGTGATGGAGATGTTCTGGTACCCGCACGAGACGGTCTCCGCGGCGCGCGAGGTGGGCCTTCGGGTATCGACCGGCGGTATCTTCTTCGATGGTCCGGGCATGAACGACCAGACCGAGGATCAGCGGATGGCCGACGCGGAGGGCTTCTTCGAGGCCTATGCGGGCGACGACGATGTCTTCCCCGCGACGATGCCGCACGGCGCCTATACGGTTGGACCGGAAACTCTGGTTCGCGCCAAGCGGATCGCGGACGCCCATAACGGCCTCTATCACACCCATGCCGCCGAGACCCGGGCGGAACAGGCCGACGTCCAGGCCCGCTACGGCCGATCGGTTATCCGGCATCTCGATCATCTCGGGCTGCTCGACGAGCGAACGGTTCTGGCCCACTGTGTTCATGTCGACGAGGAAGAGATTGCTATCCTGGCGCGGACCGGCGCGGTCGTCTCACATAATCCGGTGTCGAACCTGAAACTGGGATCGGGCATCGCGCCGATCGTCGACATGTTGGACACTGGTGTCACAGTGACGCTCGGAACCGATGGTGCGATCAGCGGCAACGATCTCGATCCCTGGCTCACGCTCCGGCTGGCCGCGCTTCTCGACAAGGGCGCCAGCCACCGCGCCGACGCCGTGTCGCGGGAACAGGCGCTCCACATGGTGACCCGCGACGGCGCGCGCGCTCTGGGCGCCGACGACCGGATCGGAAGTCTTGAGCCGGGTAAGTATGCGGACATGATTCTGATCGACATCGATCGCCCGCATGCAGTGCCGATGTTCGATCCGCTGACCCATCTCATCTATTCCACCGCCAAATCCGATGTCCGTCATGTCTTCCTGGCCGGCGAGCACGTCGTCCGCGATGGCGAACTGACCCGGATCGACGTGGCCGAAACGCTGGCGGCGGTCCGAGCGCTGGCGCCGAAGGTTGCTGCGTCGATTGCCTAAGGGCCGATCCGCAGACATCTCTGGGATGTTGCCGGCTCATAAAATCTCTGATCGCATCTCGCTCGGCTACACCACGCCGGGTTATCCTTGAGGATTGTCATCGATCTGCCATCGAACTGAAGCCTCCGGTTCACACTGACCGCTTACGCGGGCGAGATCGACGCGCGCTTGCGTCTGATTAACCAGGGGAACAGGACTCCATGAATATCAAGCATTCGCTTGCGGCGTTCAGTGCCGTTCTGATGCTCGGTTCTGCCGTCGCTCCGGCGGTCGCCGAGGATGTCACCGTTACGCTTTGGTCGCGCGCCGACCGATCAGGTCCGCTGCGGGCCGGCAACATCGTTGGCGCGGCCGAGCTCCTTAACGAGAAGCTCAAGGCGGCCGGCTCCGACAAGCGGGTCGTGGTCGAACTGATCGAGACCAACGCCGAAGGCTTCGACAGCGACGCGCTTGATCTGCTCAGGGCGCACTCTGTCGGCGAAACTCCGGACATCGCCGTCGCCGCGCACGAGTGGATCGGCGCCTTCGTCGAGGACGGCTTCGCCGCCAACCTCGAGGAACAGATCGCGGCGGCCGGTTGGCTCTATGCGGACATGATCCCGCAGCTCTGGGAATCGGTGAAGTACAAGGGCGAGCGCTATGGGATCCCACAGGATTCCGAAATTCGGATGTTCTTCCTGAACAACGACAAGCTGCGCGCCATGGGCAAGTCGGACGAGTTCATCGCCGCGCTGCCGGGTCAGGTCGAGGCCGGTGAATTCACCATGACCGATCTCTGCGATCTCGCCGCCGAGGCCGTCGATTCCGGTGTCGCCGAGTACGGTATCGTCCATCGCCCCAATGTCGGCCCGGACTTCCAGATGGCGATGGCTTCGTTCGGTATCGATCTCTACAACGAGGAAGAGGCCAAGCTGCAGATTTCGCGCTCGAAGCTCGAGGACTACTATAGCTGGCTACAGGCGTGTGTCGAAAAAGGCGCCATCCCTGCGGACATGACCACGTGGAGCTGGGACTCGGTGCACGATGCGTTCCGTGGCGAGAAGTCGCTGTCGAAGTTCCACGGCATCTGGAATGTCGGTGCGCAACTCGAAGCGTTCGGCATGAGCCCAACCGACAAGGACGCGTACTTCGACAAGATCACCTGGATCCATTCGCCGGCAGCAGAAAAGGGCGGAACGCCGGCTAACCTGTCGCATCCGATCGTCTACATCGTCGGCGATACACCGAACAAGGACCTCGCGGCGATGCTGGTGGCTATCGCGTCGCAGCATGTGCCGAACACGCTGCACGCCGTCGGCACCAACCACACGCCGATCAAATTCGGCCAGGCGGCAATGCCCGAGTTCATTGAAAAGGGTTGGGCGCTGATCGCCGGTACGCCGATGCTCGAATACGCCGAGTTTATGCCGAACCACGCGCGGATCGGCCAGTACAACGCCATTACCTTCCAGGGCGTCCAGGCGGTCGAGACCGGTGAAATGTCGCCGGGCGATGCTGCTGATTTCGTTGTCGAAGAGCTCGAAACCGAGCTCGGCGATGACGTGATCATCCTCGACTAGCTATTCAGCTACCGTTGGGTCGCCGGCCGGTTTGCCTGGCCGGCGACCCGGCCGCATCGCCATGCAGACCATGCGCCAACGCCAACTGGCTAACGCCGCCATCTTTCTCGGGCCGGCGATCGTGTTGCTGTTTGCGTTCTTCGTTGCGCCGATCGTGGTCGATCTGTTCGTCGCGTTCTCCGACATGGAGCGGACGATTCAGATCACCGAATTCACCACCGAGCAGTTTGAGAAGATCGTGCGGCCAAACGAGGAGGCTTTCCTCGGCTTCGAACTGCGCGGCACCTTCACCCGCGCGATGACGCTGTCGGCGATCTATGTCTTCTTCACCTTGGCGATCTTCAACGTCACCCTGGCCCTGGTTCTGGCTCTGATGACGACGGCGCTACCGGAGCGGCTCGGCTCTTTCTTCCGCGCCGTCTGGCTGTTGCCGCGCATGAGCCCGTCAGTGGTCTACGGGCTGTTGTGGCTGTGGGCGGTCGATCCGACTGAACGCGGCCTGCTCAACCAGATCATCGTCCACGGCCTCGGGCTCGAGCCGATCAACATGCGCCTCGATCACCCGATGATGCTGGTGGTCATCGCCAATGGCCTGATCGGCGCGTCGCTTGGGATGATCATCTTCACCTCGGCGATCCGTTCGATTCCAGAGCATCTGTTTCATGCCGCGCGCGTCGACGGCGCCGGGTCGCTATCGATCGTCCGGCACATCGTGCTGCCGGCGCTGCGCTGGCCGCTCAGCTACATCACCGTCTACCAGGCGCTCGCCCTGCTGGTATCGTTTGAATACATCTTCCTGATCATGGGCCCGGCGCGCCAGACCATGACCCTGGCGATGCTCGCCTACACCAAGTCGCTGGCGCCCCAGATCGGCGGCGGGCAATACGCCTACGGTGCCGCGATCTCGCTGATCCTGATCGTTATCGGCATCGTTGTCGCGTTGGCTTTATGGCGCATGACCAACATGAAAGAGCTGCTCAGCCGGCCGCGGATCGAGGTCCAGTGAGGCGGCGATGACGGTTGCCACAACCCAACTGCCGCCAACCGAGGCGCCCGAGGCAACCGACTGGGAGCGGCTGGCATCGCGGGCGGCCAATCAGCGCCGCGCCAAGACCGGCCTGATCGTCGGCTTCCTGGTGGTGATCTCGGTCCCGGTCATCCTCGCCTATTTCTGGATGGTCGTGATTTCGTTCACCGCCAAGACCGGTGGTGTCGAGGCCGACGTTCTGTGGCGCGCCTGCGCGGTGCTGGTACCGGCGATCGTGCTCTATAGCGCGGCGCACATGCAGTTCCGCGCAGCCCGGACCCGGGCCGTGATCGCCATCGTCATCGGTCTTGCAGCGTTGATCGGTCTGATCATCCTGGTCGGCGACGAGATCCATCTCAACAACTACCGGTTCCTCGTCAACGCCAACATATTCGAAGACGTGCGCGGCGCCGCGACGGCCGGCGGTCAGTTCCCCTGGGTGTGGGAAGCGTTCGGCAACTCGCTGATGCTGGCCAGCGCGCAAACCATCATTGCCGTCGGTGTCTCGACGGTGGCAGGCTACTACCTGTCGCGTTTTGCGTTTGCCGGCCGCGCCGGGTTCCTGCAGTCGCTGCTGGTGCTTCAGGCGTTCCCGGCGATCACGCTGGTGATCCCGATCTTCATCATCATCTACTGGGTCGGCCTTTTGAACACGCTGGTGGCGCCGATGCTGGTGATCACCACGCTGGAGCTGCCGTTCTTCATTTTCATCATGAAGGGATTCTTCGACGCGGTCCCCTGGGACACGGAGATGAGCGCGCTCACCGACGGTGCGACGCGGCGTCAGGCTTTCCGGATGGTGGTGCTGCCGCAGGTGCGGGTGGGGATGATCGCTATCGGCGTCTTTGCGTTCATCAGGGGCTGGGAGGAGTATGTCTTCGTCACCGCCCTCAGGACCGGTTCCTCCTATTGGGTGATGAGCACGTATCTCTACTACGTCGCGGAGGACGTCATGGGCGTCGACTATGGCATGGTCGCCGCGGTCAGCGTCTTCTACGTGGTGCCGAGCCTTCTGCTCTACGTGTTCTGTCAGAAGTACCTGACCCAGATGACCCTCGGCGGCGTGAAGGGCTGATCATGGCGAGTATCGAACTCAAGGATCTCAGCAAGGCCTGGAACCAGGTTGTCGCGGTCGACGCGATCGATCTGGCGATTACCGACGGCGAGTTCCTTGCGATTCTCGGCCCGTCCGGATGCGGCAAGTCGACGACATTGTTCATGTTGGCCGGGATCTATGTACCGACCGGTGGCGAGATTCGCTTCGATGGGGCGCGGGTCAACGAGGTCGAGGCGCGGGATCGTAACGTCGGCATCGTCTTCCAGTCCTACGCCCTCTACCCGAACATGACAGTGATGCAGAACATCATGTTTCCGCTGCGGTTCAAGACAATCGCCAAGGCGGAGGCTGAATCGAAGGCTCAAGCGGTGGCCGAACTCGTCCAGGTCGGGGAATTGCTGGCGCGGCGCCCGGGTCAGCTTTCCGGTGGCCAGCAGCAACGCGTCGCTCTGGCGCGGGCGATCATCAAGGAGCCGAATCTCCTGCTCCTCGACGAGCCGCTTTCCAATCTCGACGCGACCCTGCGCCTGACGATGCGGACCGAACTGCGGCGAATTCAACGCGAGCTCGGTGTCACGACGATCCTGGTGACGCACGACCAGATCGAGGCGACCACGATGGCCGACCGGATCGTGTGCATGAACAAGGGCCGGATCGAGCAGGTCGGCAGCGCCGACGATCTCTATGCGCGCCCGCGCAGCACCTTCGTCGCAAGCTTCATCGGCTCCCCGCCGATCAACTTCGTGGACATGACCCGTGACGGAGACAGCCTGCGTAGCGGCGAGGAATCGCTCGAGCTCGTGTCGGCGAACGGCGCGGATTCGAGGGCATCGGTGCGGCTTGGTGTTCGGCCGGAGAATCTGAGAGCCGCCGCTTCCGGCATCCCGGCTATCGTGCACAGCGTTGAGCCGATGGGCCGCGAGGTTCTGTACGTCTGCGATACCCCGCTCGGTCCGCTTCGCTTTCTCGAGCCCTTCGCCGATGCCGCGCACGGTGTGGGCGATAGCCTGCGTCTCACTTTTGACTCCCGCCAATCGATCATCTTCGACGCCGAAAGCGGAAACCGTATCGACGGTCTGACCGCCAGGGCTCCGACGACAACAACGGCCTGAGCCCGCTCCAACGTTGTGATCCTTCCGGCGCGGACGACCGGCTACGCGCCGCCTGCCAACGACAAAGGACGAACGCCATGTCTCGCACTCAACTCGTCTGCCACCGTGGCGCCAATCAGGTCGCACCGGAAAACACTTACCCCGCCTCGGAAAAGGCGATCGCGCTTGGCGCGGCTTTCGTGGAGATCGATGTCCGCATGAGCCGTGATGGTGTCGCTTACATCCTCCATGACGAGACCGTCGATCGCACCACCGACGGGTCGGGGGCGATCGCCGACATGACGAGCGCCGAACTCGACGCCCTCGATGCCGGCTCGTGGTTCTCGCCCGAGTTCGCCGGGCAGCGCCTGCCCAAGTTCGAGGAGTGGCTCGTCTGGCTCAAGGGCAAGTGCAATGCCTATATCGAGGTGAAGGAGGCGCCGGTCCCTCTCATCCGGGAGCTTGTGCTCAAGCACGGATGGGGCAGGGAGGACACATACTTCCTCTCAGGCGACAATGCGATCCGGGCTGAGATGGTGCGCCTGATGCCCGAGTTCCGGCACATGGAGCCGGTGCGGTGGAGCAAGGGCGTCGCCGACGTGGCCCGGGACGGATTCGCGATCATTGAGTTCGAACTGCACGAAATGACGCCGGAGAACCTTGCCGCCGCGCGCGCGAACAACCTACAAATTCAGATCTTCCATCCCGACGATGATGCCGACGCCTTTCGCCGGATCATCGAAGCTGACGTCGAGTACGCCAACGTCGATCACCCGGCGACGTTCAAACGGGTGCAGGCGGAGCTTCAGCCGGCTTCGTAGGACGCCGGTTGCCGGTCAAGGCTTCGGGTAGGTTTGCGCTAACGGCACTTCCGGCGGCGCCTCGACGCGGGTGAGCTTCGTGACGAAGGCGCTGGCCGATCCGTCCAGCAATCGCCCGGCCTGCGTCAGCGTTGCGGTGTCTTCATCCAATACCCGAAAAGCGCCGCCGCCCTGGATGCCCGGAAAGCTGCTGTCGGCGGGATGGGTGGTTTCGATGTAGACGTAGACATTGTCTGATTCAGGCAGCAGCACGGCGTACTCGACGACGTTCAGTCCCGCCTCGACATTCCACCAGTTGATCTTGATCGTATAGACACCGTCGATCAGGTCGCCGAACGCAACGTAGATATCCTTGCTCTCCTTGAGGCTGATATCGCCGTTGGCGTCGATGGCGGTACGATCGTGAGATTCCTGCGATGCCCAGACGGTGCCTTCCAGGGCCTCGATCGGCATGATCTCGTCCGCCAAGGCCGGGACGGTCACGAAGCTTGCCGCCGCAAGGCCGGCGATCAGTGCGAAGCGTTTGCTCATGAGAGGCTTGTCTCCATGGAGGGGGTCTCAGCCGGCGATGATGTGGCTTGTCTTGACGTTGAGGTAGTCGTCAATGGCGTGGGTTCCGCCTTCGCGACCCATGCCGCTGTAGTCGATGCCACCGAACGGTACTTCGGCCTGGGCCAGGGTGAAAGTGTTGATGCCGACCGTCCCGGCCCGCAGGGCGCTGCTCAAGTGGTGGGCGCGGCCAAGGTCGCGGGTGAAGGCGTAAGCCGCCAGTCCATACTCGGTATCGTTGGCCTTGGCGATCGCATCGTCGAGGTCGGAGAACGTGTTGATCGGAGCGAGGGGGCCGAAGGGTTCCTCGCGCATGATCCGCGCGTCGTCGGGAACGTCCTCGAAGACCGTCGGCTCAAAGAAGTAGCCGGCGTTCAGTGAGGACGGCCGCCGGCCGCCGGTCAGCACGGTCACACCGGACGCTTCGGTCTCCGACGACCACGACTCGACGCGATCCAACTGACGGCGCGTTGTCAACGGCCCCATGGTGACGTCGGGATCGCGGCCGTCTCCGAGATTGAGGCTTTCCGCGACGTCGACGAAGGCCCGCTTGAATGCCGGGGCCACCTTCTCGTGCACATAGAACCGGCTCGGCGAGATGCACACCTGGCCGGCGTTGCGAAACTTGGACTGACCACAGACCTCGGCCACCTTTTCCGCGTCGACATCGTCGCAGACAATCACCGGGCTGTGCCCGCCGAGCTCCATCGAGCACCGTTTCATCGTCTCGGCAGCCTGCGCCATCAATAGCTTACCGACGCGGGTTGAACCGGTAAGCGAGATCTTCCGCACCACCGGTGAGGCCATGATCGCCGACGACACGTCGTCGGGATTGCCGGTGACGAGCTGGATCGCCTCCGGCGGCACACCAGCCTCCAGACAGCACTCGACCAGGATGCGCGCGGTCGACGGCGTCTGTTCCGATGGGCGCAGGATGATGGCGCAGCCGGCCGCAAGCGCCGGCGCGATCTTGCGGGCGGGCAGGACGATCGGGAAGTTCCAGGCGGTAAAGGCGGCGACCACGCCGATCGGTTCGCGTGTGACGAAGAAAGTGCCGCTGTGGCGAGAGGGGATGGTCTCGCCGAACAAACGTTCGGCCTCTCCGGCAAACCAGGTGAATTGCTCCAGCGCGCCCTGAACCTCGGCGTCGGATTGTGCCAGTGGCCGGCCGACCTCCAGCGTCAGGGTCATGGCCAGTTCGGCGCGACGCGCGTCCATACGCTCGGCCACTTTCCGCAGGACCTTGGCGCGCTCCCAGCCGTGGGTGCCGCTCCAGATGTCCTGACCCTTCGCGGCCGCGGCGATCGCTTCCTCGACGTCGGCGGCATCCGCGAGCGGCATCTGACCGAGCACGTCTTCGGTGGCCGGATTGACGATCGGCTCGCTCCGCTGTCCGTTCGCACCGCGCCAGTCGGTGCCAATGAACATGGCCGGTTCCGGATACATCGCCGCTCTCCTCCGAGGCTTGTTTTCGTGAGCATCTTGTAGCGATCCGCAAGGCCGACCACCAGTCTCTTGCTCGCGGAGGGTCGCCGGCTCGGCGGCAGCTTTGACGTGGCTCAATTGCCGCAGGGGGCCTGTGTGTTTGAATGATTCCAACACGCGAGCGGAGGTCGAGGCTTGGCAAACACGGGCGGTCAGCAGGTTATCCTGGATGGAGCGGGTCTTGACGCGTTGTTCGCCACGCTGCGGAGGGAAGCGTATCGTGTTCTGGGGCCGACCGTGCGCGACGGGGCGATCGTCTATGACGATATCGAGTCGACCGGCGAGATGCCGCGCGGTTGGACCGACGAACACGATGGCGGCCACTATCGCCTGAAACGGAGGGATGACGAGGCGCTGTTCGGCTATGTCGTCGGGCCGCAGTCGTGGAAGAAATACCTCCATCCGCCGCGGCAGCGCCTCTGGACCGCCAAGCAGACCAACGGCGAGGTCAAGGTTACCGCCGATGAAACCTCGCCGCAGAAACTGGCCTTCATCGGGGTGCGCGCCTGCGAACTCAACGCGATCGCCATTCAGGATCGCGTCTTCATCGGCGGGCCGTTTGCCGATCCGCACTACAAGGTGCGCCGCGAGGACGCCTTCTTCGTCGCGGTGAACTGTGGACAGGCCGGCGGTACCTGTTTCTGCGCCTCCATGAACACCGGTCCGAAGGCGGAAAGCGGCTTCGACCTCGCGCTGACCGAGATCGCGACCATCGACGGAAACCGCTTCTTGGTCGAGGTCGGTTCGGACGCTGGCAAGGCGGTGATCGCCGCGCTGCCGACGACCGATGCGACGGACGACGATATTAAAACGGCCGATCGGATCGTGGCGGCAACCACCGCCGCGATGGGCCGCGAGATGCCGGACGGCGACATCCGCAGCCTGCTTCTGGAAAACCTCGAACACCCGCAATGGGACAAGGTGGCTGAGCGGTGCCTCGCCTGCACCAACTGCACCATGGTGTGCCCCACCTGCTTCTGCACCTCGGTCGAGGATTCGAGCGATCTGACCGGTACCGAGACCTCGCGGGAGCGCCGCTGGGACTCCTGTTTCACCATGGACTTTTCCTACATCCACGGCGGCGGCGTGCGGCAGAGCGGCAAGTCCCGTTACCGCCAGTGGATGACCCACAAGCTTGCCACATGGTTCGATCAGTTTGGAACGTCGGGGTGTGTCGGCTGCGGACGGTGCATCACCTGGTGCCCGGTGGGCATCGACATCACCGAGGAAGTGCGCGCCGTTCAGGGCGGCACGACGGAAGGGAGTGCGTGATATGGCGGTGCGTGGACTGGAACGGATCGTCAGCGAACATCCGTTTTTTGCGGGTCTCGACGAGTCGTTTCTCGACCTGGTTCGCGGGTGCGCCAAGAATGTTCGGTTTTCGCCGAACCAGCATCTCTTTCGCGAAGGCGGTCCGGCCGATCAGTTCTACCTGATCCGGGAGGGGCGGGTTGCCCTCGAGATCGCAGCACCAGGATACGGGGCGGTCACGTTCCAGACGGTCGGCGAGGGCGACATCGTCGGGGTGTCCTGGCTGTTTCCGCCCTACCGGTGGACCTATGATGCTCGCGCCGTCGATCGCGTCCGGGCGATCAGCCTCGATGGCAAGTGCCTGCGCGACAAGTGCGAGGACGATCACAGCCTCGGCTATGACGTGATGAAACGGCTCGTGCCGATCCTGATGAACCGGCTGCAGGCGACGCGGCTGCAGGTGCTCGACGTTTACGGTAAGCCGGCGGCATGATGAGCGCTGTATTGGCCACCGCCCACGATCCGATGGTGCCGCAGGTTGCGCGGGTCACCAGCCGCCGCAACGACGCGCCGGACGTCTATACGCTGGTGATCGAGCCGGAGAACGGCGACACCGAGTTCGCCGCCGGGCAATTCAATATGCTGACCGTGTTCGGCGTCGGTGAGGCCGCCATCAGCATCAGTGGCGACCCCGCCAAGACGGGAGGGATCGTCCATACGATCCGCGCGGTTGGGGCCGTGTCGCGGGCGTTGACCGAACTGAAGCGCGGCGATCCGGTCGGCCTGCGCGGGCCGTTCGGCACCGGCTGGCCGGTCGAGAAGCTCGACGGCAAGGACGTTGTTCTGGTCGCCGGCGGGCTCGGGCTGCCGCCGCTTCGACCGGTGATCTACCGGCTCCTCGCTGAGCGCGATCGCTACGGGCGGGTGGCAATCCTCTATGGCACGCGCAGCCCGGAAGACATCGTCTTCCGTCGTGAGATCGAATCCTGGCGCCAGCGCCTTGACGTTGACGTCGAGGTGACCGTCGATCATGCGGCGGAGGGATGGCACGGCCACGTCGGCGTGGTGACGACCCTGATGTCGCGGATCGAGTTCGATCCGGATCGCACGATTGGTCTGCTGTGTGGACCGGAGATCATGATGCGGTTCGGCGTCCAGGCGCTGAGCACGGCCGGCGTCCCCGACGAGGCGCTGTATCTGTCGATGGAGCGCAATATGAAGTGCGCGATCGGCCTCTGCGGCCATTGCCAGCTCTCGTCGATGTTCGTCTGCCGCGACGGTCCGGTCTTTCGCTACGATCAGGTTCGTTACCTTATGGCATTGCAGGAGATTTGACGGTGGCCTCATCCAAACGACCGCGGCTTGCCGTCTGGAAATTCGCTTCATGCGACGGGTGTCAGCTCAGTCTGCTCGACTGCGAGGACGAATTGCTGGCCGTCGCCGACGCGATCGACATCGCCTATTTCATGGAAGCGACGCGCGGCAAGATTTCCGGCCGCTATGCGTTGTCGTTGGTCGAGGGGTCGATCACCACCGCCCATGACGCCGAGCGGATCAAGGAAGTCCGGCGCCGTTCCGACGTCCTGATCACTATCGGTGCCTGCGCGACCGCCGGCGGGATCCAGGCACTGCGGAACTTCGCCGACGTCAAGGAATACACCTCGATCGTCTATGCGCGGCCGGACTACATCAGCACGCTCGCCACCTCGACGCCGATCGCCGATCACGTCCGCGTCGATTTCGAACTGCGCGGTTGCCCCATCAGCAAGCAGCAACTGCTCGAGGTGGTTTCCGCGTTCCTGGCGCGGCGTAAACCGGTGACGCCGGCGCACAGCGTTTGCGTCGAGTGCAAGTTGCGCGGCAATGTGTGTGTCATGGTCGCCCACGGCACGCCGTGTCTCGGGCCCGTGACTCACGCCGGCTGCGGCGCCTTGTGCCCGGCCTACGATCGCGGTTGCTACGGATGTTTCGGTCCGATGGAGACGCCCAACGCGCCGTCGTTGAGCGGCTGGCTTGCGGGCCTCGGTATGGATAAGCGGTCGATCAGCCGCGTCTACAGCACGTTCAACACGGACGCCGAGCCGTTCCGGGAGGAGAAGGAACGCCATGGCACGTAAAACCATCAAGGTCGACTACCTCGCGCGAGTTGAAGGCGAGGGGGCGCTGAAGGTCGTCATTCGCGACGGCTCGGTCCAATCGGCGGAGCTCAGCATCTTCGAACCGCCGCGCTTCTTCGAAGCGTTCATGCGCGGCCGCGCCTACACTGAGGCACCGGATATCACCGCGCGGATCTGCGGCATCTGTCCGGTCGCCTATCAGATGAGCGCCGTCCACGCGATGGAGGACGCGCTCGGCGTCAAGGTGGACGGACCGCTCCGCGATCTGCGACGATTGCTCTACTGCGGCGAGTGGATTGAAAGCCATACGCTGCACGTGTTCATGCTGCATGCGCCCGACTTTCTCGGCTACGCCGGTGCGATCGAGATGGCGCGCGACCACGGCGACGCGGTGCGCATGGGGCTCGAGCTCAAGAAGATCGGCAACGAGATCGTGACGCTGGTCGGCGGACGCGAGATTCATCCAATCAACGTCAAGGTCGGCGGTTTCTACCGGACGCCGACCAAGGCCGAGCTTCAGCCGCTCGCCGAACGTCTGAAATATGCCCGCGACCTTGCAATCGAAGCCGTTCGCTTCGTCTCGACCTTCGACTTCCCTGAGCGAGGACGTGACTACGTGTGGGTCTCGCTGCGGCACCCGGACGAGTACCCGTTCAACGAGGGGCGCATCGTTTCGAGCAGCGGTCTCGACATTCCGATGTCCGACTACGACAAGCACTTCGAGGAAGTTCACGTCGAGCACTCGACCGCGCTGCAGTCGCAACTCGACGGCGTCGGCTCCTACTTCGTCGGTCCGCTGGCCCGCTACAATCTCAACTTCGACAAGCTGTCGCCACTCGCCCAGGACGTGGCACGCGAAGTCGGCCTCGGCGAAACCTGCCACAATCCCTATCGCAGCATCATCGTGCGCGCGGTTGAAGTCTTGTACGCCTACGACGAGGCACTCAGGATCATCGATAACTACGAGCGCCCGGACCAGCCGGCGATCGAGATCGAGACGCGGGCCGGCACCGGCTACGCGGCCACCGAGGCGCCGCGCGGCATGCTCTATCACCGCTACCGTCTGGACGAGGACGGATCAATCGCGTCCGCCCAGATCGTGCCGCCGACCTCCCAGAACCAGGCGACCGTCGAGGAAGACCTGCGGACTTACATTAACGCCTGGCTCAATCTCGAGGACGAGGATTTGCAGCACCGGTGCGAGCAGACCGTGCGGAACTACGATCCGTGTATCTCGTGCGCGACGCACTTCCTGCGGCTGGAGCGGGTCGAGGAGGAGTCGGGATGAGCCAACGCCGGATCGTGATCGGCATCGGCAATCCGGATCGCGGTGACGACGGCGTCGGCCCGTTGGTTGTCGACAAGCTGAGGGACCTGCTGCCACCGGGCGTCGATGCCATCGTCCACAGCGGAGAAGCGACATCGCTTCTGGCGAAGATTGAAGGGGCGAGTGCCGCGTTTCTGGTCGATGCAAGCTGGTCGGGGGCGAGGGTTGGGACGATCCGGCGGATCGACGTGAACCGTGACGATCTGCCCGATCTGGAGATGAAGATGTCGACCCATGGCTTCGGGCTCGCCGGCGCGGTCGAACTCGGCCGGGTGCTGGATCAGCTTCCGCTGGTGTGCGTTGTCTACGTCATCGAGGCGCAGAACATGGATACCGGCGCGCCGCTGTCGCCGCAGGTGGTCGGCGCCGCGGAAGCCGTGGCCGGGATGATCCGGGATGAGGTGATGCAGGATGCATGAAGCATCGCTGATGAAGAACCTGATGCGTCAGATCGATGCGGTGGCGCAGCAGGAGAACGCTAAGCGGGTCACCGGGGTCGCCGTCTGGCTCGGCGCGTTAAGCCACATGACCGAGGCGCACTTCGGCGAACACTTCCGTCAGGCCTCTGCCGGCACCAACGCGGAAGGGGCGCGAATTACGGCTACTCTGTCGGACGACACGACCCACGCCAACGCGCAGGATGTTCTGTTGGAAAGCGTCGAGGTTGAAACCTGAAACGGCCATGCCGGCGACCGACGGTGCGCCGATCGCAATCGCGCGGAAGTGCATCACCGTCCGCGGGGTCGTCCAGGGCGTGGGCTTTCGCCCCTTCGTCTATCGCCAGGCGACGACGCTCGGGCTGACGGGTTTCGTCACCAATACGCCGGGCGGTGTGACCATCGAAGCGGAGGGCGCGGAGGCCGCGGTGACCGCTCTCGTTGAAGCGCTCCGGTGCACGCCACCGCCAAGCGCGCGGGTTGACGCCATCGATATCGCGACGGTTCCGCCGATCGGCGCCATCGGGTTTGACGTTCGCGATAGCGTGACCGCCGGTGCGTTGTCGGCCGAGGTCCCGACCGATCTGGCGACCTGTCCGGCCTGTCTCGCGGAGTTGCACGACCCGAACGATCGTCGCCACCGGTATCCGTTCATCAACTGCACCGCCTGCGGGCCGCGCTATTCGATCGTCGCGGCCATGCCCTACGACCGGGCCCGGACGACCATGTCCGGCTTCACCATGTGCCCAGCCTGCCAGTCGGAATACGACGAGCCGGCGGACCGACGCTTCCATGCGGAACCGAACGCGTGTCCGGTCTGCGGACCGCAGCTTTCGTTCTGGGACGCGGCGGGCGCGACCATGGCCACCCGCGACGCGGCGCTTCGGGCAGCCGCCGATGCGATCCGCAATGGTGAGATCGTCGCCGTGAAGGGCATCGGCGGATTTCATTTGATCTGTGACGCGCGGGACGAGGCGGCCGTTGCCCGGCTACGGCAGCGCAAGAACCGGGAGACCAAACCGTTCGCGGTGATGGCGCCGGATCTGCGCGAGGCGGAGCGGTTGTGCCGCGTCTCCGGTAAAGAACGAGCGTTGCTCACCGGGGCGATTCGACCGATCGTGATCATGCAACGCGCGCACGACGAACTGGCGCCGTCGGTCGCGCCCGACAACCCGACACTCGGGCTGATGCTGCCGTACACGCCGCTCCATCACCTGCTGATGGAGGACCTCGGGTTTCCGGTGGTGGCGACCAGTGGCAACCGTGCCGACAACCCGATCGTCATCGACGAGGCCGATGCGGTCGCGGCACTTGGCGGCATCGCCGATCGATTCCTGGTGCATGACCGGCCGATCATCCGTCCGGTCGACGACTCGGTTGTCCGCGTTGTCGGCGGGCGCCCGCAGGTGCTGCGCAACGGCCGCGGCTACGCGCCACGCACGATTTCTGTTCCGGACATCGAGGCAGGTGTCGTCGCCGTCGGCGGGCATCTCAAGGCGGCGGTCGCCGTCTCGCAGACCGATCGCATCGTGCTCGGGTCGCATATCGGTGACCTGGACGGCAGCGCGGCGCGGACCGTCCATGCGGCCGCGATCGACGATGCCGCGGACCTCTATCACATCACACCGACGCGCGTGGCGCGCGATCTCCATCCGGACTTCGCCCGGACACGCGCGCGGGCTACCGGCGGTCTCGACGAAATCCCGGTGCAGCATCATCTGGCGCACGTCGTCGCCTGCATGGCCGAACACAGCCTGGCGCCTCCGGTCCTCGGCATCGCGTGGGACGGCACCGGCTTCGGACCGGACGGCACAATCTGGGGCGGAGAGTTCCTGACAGTGGACGGCAACGACTGGCGGCGGACAGGCCATCTGCGGCCGTTCCGCTTGCCGGGCGGTGAAGCCGCCGTGCGCGAACCGCGGCGCGCGGCGCTGGGCCTTCTATACGAAGCGTTTGGCGCTGCGGCTATGGAGATGGACGACATCCCGTCCGTCGCGGCGTTCGGAGAGAGCGAGCGCGCGGTACTGGCGCGGATGCTCGCTCAGGGCACACACGCACCGATCACGACCAGCGCCGGGCGGCTGTTCGACGCCTTCGCCTCGCTCTGCGGGCTCCGTCAGGTCAATGGCCATGAAGGGCAGGCCGCGTGTCTGTTCGAATGGGCCGCCGAGGGTGAGCCAGCCGATCGCGTCTATGCGTTTCCGGTGATGGACAACAATGAGGGCGGCTGGGTCGTCGACTGGCGGCCAGCCCTGGAGGCGGCGATCGCCGATTTCCGAAAGGGCGCGTCCCCCGGCGCGATATCCGCCGCCGTTCACGCCGGCCTCGTTGAGGCGATGGCCGCGGTCGCCGAGCGTGCGGGCATCGCGCGGGTCGTCCTCACCGGCGGCTGTTTCCAGAACGTCCGCCTCACCGAGGCCGCGATCGCGGCGCTGGGGTCGGCCGGCTTCGACGTCTTTTGGCATGAGCGGGTGCCGCCCAACGACGGCGGGCTTGCTGTGGGCCAGGCAGTGTGGGCCAGTTGGATGGCCAAAGGAGCGTAGATATGTGCCTCGCAGTACCGGGTCGGATTCTGAGCACCAGCGGTGACGATCCCCTGATGCGGGTCGGCCGTGTCGACTTCGGCGGTGTCCTCAAGGACATCAACCTTGCCTATACGCCGGAGGCTGAGATCGGCGATCACGTTCTGGTCCATGTCGGCTTTGCGATCACTGTCATCGACGAGACCGAAGCCGAGAAGGTCTTCGCCCATCTCAAGGAAATCGGCGAACTGGAGGAGCTCGAAGCGGACGAAGCCGAGGCGGTGCAATGAAGTACCGCGACGAATACCGCGATCCGGAAGCAGCCCACGCGCTCGCCGAAGCGATCGCCAAAGTCACGACCCGCCCATGGACCCTGATGGAGGTCTGCGGGGGTCAGACCCACGCCATCGTCCGCTACGGCATCGACGCGCTCTTGCCGGAGGACGTGACGCTGGTCCACGGGCCCGGTTGTCCGGTGTGCGTGACCCCGGCGGAGTATATCGACAAGGCGATCGAGATCGCCGGGCGCCCCGAAGTGATCCTGTGTTCGTTCGGCGACATGCTGCGGGTGGCGGGAACCGGCGGCGATCTGCTTGGCGCCAAAGCACGCGGTGCGGACGTGCGCGTCGTCTATTCGCCCCTCGACGCGCTGACGATCGCGCGGGAGAACCCGGATCGCGAGGTGGTCTTCTTCGCGGTCGGCTTCGAGACCACCGCGCCGGCCAACGCCATGGCCGCCTACCAGGCGAAGCGGGAAGGTCTGACCAATTTCTCCATGCTGGTGTCCCATGTTCTGGTGCCGCCGGCGATGCGCACCATCCTCGACGGACCGGGAAATCGCATCCAGGGGTTCCTGGCAGCCGGCCACGTCTGCACGGTGATGGGATTCGAGGAGTATTTTCCTATTTCGGAGCAATACCGGGTGCCGATCGTGGTGACGGGCTTCGAGCCGCTCGACATTCTCGAAGGCGTCTACATGACCGTGCGCCAGCTCGAGGAGGGGCGGGCGGAGGTCGAGAACCAGTATGCTCGCTCGGTCCGCCGCGACGGCAACCGGCCGGCGCAGGACATCATGGCGAAGGTGTTTCGTGTCACGCCGCGGCGCTGGCGCGGGATCGGCGACATCGCCGAAAGCGGCCTGGGGCTATCCGAAGCGTATGCCGATTTCGACGCCGAGCAGCGCTTCGGTGCTGTCGCTAACGGGTCGGAACAGACCGGCGAGTGCATCAGCGGCCTCGTGCTGCGCGGCGAGAAGAAGCCGCCGGAATGCCCGGCGTTCGGCACCCGCTGCACGCCGGAACACCCGCTCGGGGTCACCATGGTGTCGTCGGAGGGCGCCTGTGCGGCCTACTATCGCTATCGCGGCCGACAGGCTGGCACGATGCGGAAGGCATCCTGACGCCATGAACGGGGGTGAGGAGTTCGCGCTGTCGTGTCCGGCGCCGGCCAATGACGGCGAACGGGTCCAGATGGCCCATGGCGGCGGCGGCCGGGCGATGGAGCGGCTGCTCGATACGATCATCCGGCCGGCGTTCGATAACCCCGAGCTAACCCGGAGACACGATGGCGCCGTGCTCGATGTCACTGGACCGGTCGCCTTCACCACCGATTCCTACGTGGTTCGGCCGCTGGTGTTCCCCGGCGGCGATATCGGCACGCTGGCGGTCAACGGCACGGTCAACGACCTCGCCATGTGCGGGGCACGCCCGCGGGACCTCAGCGTTGGGTTCATCCTGGAGGAGGGGCTGCCGCTGGCGACCCTTCGGCTGGTGGTCGAGTCGATGCGGCGGGCAGCCGACGCCGCCGGTGTCCGCCTGGTCACCGGCGACACCAAGGTCGTCGATCACGGCAAGGCCGATGGCATGTACATCAACACCGCTGGTGTCGGGGCAATCGTCGCGACCAAACCGATTGGACCGAGCGAAGTTCGGCCTGGCGACGCGGTGATCCTCAGCGGCGATATCGGCCGTCACGGGGTCGCGGTGATGGCGGCGCGCGAGGGGTTCGGCTTCGAGACGGTGATCGAGAGCGATTGCGCGCCGATGGTGGGGCCGGTGATGGCGCTGATCGAAGCGGGGATCGCGGTGCATTGTCTGCGTGATCTGACCCGCGGCGGGTTGGCCAGTGCCGCGGTCGAGATCGCCGAGACTGCCGGTGTCTCGATTGCCCTGGAGGAAAGCGTGATTCCGGTTCGCGACGACGTCGGCGCGGCCTGCGAGATCCTCGGGCTCGATCCGATCCATATCGCCAACGAGGGGCGCTTCGTCGCTTTTGTAGGCGAGGACGACGCCGAAAGAACCGTTGCGCTTCTCAGAGACCATCCGGTCTCAACCGGCGCGGTGGTCATCGGGGCGGTTGGAGACGGTCCGGCAGGCGAAGTGACCAGCCGCGGTGCGCTCGGGATCGACCGCGTTGTCGACATGCTGAGCGGCGAGCAGTTGCCGCGTATCTGTTGATAATTGAGGGCCGGGCGTGTGTCGCCCGACCCGGCGTTTCCCGCTGCCTAGTGGAACGAATTTGACATTTGAGTCCCATGCGCGGCCAAGCTCTCGCTCAAATGTCGAATTCAAAAGTTCCACTAGAAACATAGACTTGCTAGTGGTTCTTATGACTCCGACATTTGCCTGAGCGGGTGTTGCAAGGGGTAGCAAATGTCGGAGTCGAACCACTAGACGGTGCTCAACGTCACCAAGACGACCGCCAATACCGCCCCGGCGATCGCGACCGCGTCCTCGGTCAGCGCCGCCGGCCCGTCGCGACCGATCGTCTCGGCAAGGCGCATCCGGGCAGCGTAGCCGCCGAGCGTCCCGACCACTGCCCCCGCGACCCCAAGCACCAGCCCGATGATCCAGGCTTCGGCGGCCAAGCCCAGCACCGCACCGGAGGCCGCACCACTCACAAGTCGCGCTATGAAGGCGGCCGGCGTCTTGCGGCTCGGCGTTCGGGGCAGCTTGTCGCCGACAAACTCGGCGATCGCCAGTGCTGTCAGGATCGCTGCCGGCCATATCTCGGCAAGAAAGCCCAGATTGGTCCCGGCGACGGGTATCACCCCGAGATACGCAGCCCACGCGACCGCCGTCGGCGCGGTGAAGGTCCTGAGACCGGCGATGACGCCGATCAGAGCCGTTGCGATGAAGACACCCATGGTGTTTTTCCCGGTGCTACCGTCCCATCGCTGCCGCTTCGATGGCAACTCGCCGCTGCAAGGGGCCGGCGGTCAGCTCCATCGCCCCCTGGAACGCCAAGAGCTGCCCGGTCTCGTCGTCGTAGGTGGCGCTGAACCGCTGCCACATACGCCCGTCCGCCTCGATTGTCGCAAGGGTATCGTCGTTGTCCGGGTTGATGCGGGCCAATCGATCGCGCAGCGGCTCCAGCACCGCACGCAGCGATTCCGTGGCCGGCACGCCCAGCCACTGAACGGTGACACTGTCGGGTAGCGGCGACCGTGGCAGGAGATCGAACGACCAGCGTCCGCGAGCATTGGCGAAACCCGGAATGGCGGCATCTCGCGCTTCCGCGGCGCGGCGTTCCGGCGGATCGAAGGCAACCATCCGCCCCGGTGCGCTGATCACCAGCGGGCGGGCGAAAACCTGGACCGCGCTCTCCGCGTCAATGTCGGGGAGGAAAGTACGGGCGGTTTCCACCAGGGTTTCGTCGTCGCCGGCGAGCCTCACCGCCTTGTCGATCAGCGGCTGGCGGAGATTGTCCCAGTTGGACACCGACACCAGGGCCCCCTGGTCGGTCATCTCCAGTTCGGCGGTCATGCCATCGATTGCCAGCAACAGCAGGCTGTCGAAGTCGGGCGGCGCCAGCACCCGTTGGCGGTTCACCGTCACATTGGTGCGCTGATTGCGGACTTCGGCCAGAAAACGGTCGTCCTGCCGTTCGGTGACCCTGAGTTCGAGTTCGTAATCGACGCTGACCACCGGATCCGGACGCCGGTCGTTGGCGGTGACCCGCAGATATCGGACGTTCAATGTGGTGGATTCGCCGATCGCCGGGTCGTAGGGGATCGTCGACGGCGCCGCCGATGCCGGCACGACCGCACCGGAAACGAGGCAGAAAACCGCCGAAACGGCGGTCGCGACGGCTGTTCGGGTGGGCATGTGGTGAGGGTCCTTGTCGGTCGGTCGCGCCGGTTGTTGGTTAACCTTCTGGCGGATTTAGGGCGGGGGCGACGGCAACTCAGCTCGCGAATCGTCAGGTAATTGCCGCTTCGTCCGATCCTTAAATCTTTTGTCAACGTTACCGGTGTCTACTCACTCTTGATCACGAGTTTGAGTGCGAGTTGTGTCATGCGTAACCGAGTTTCCGCGCGCCGTAGCCGTCTTCTGGGTCAGGCGGTCTGTGTTGTGGCGCTCGCGGGCGTAGCGGCGGCGTGCAGCGCTGACGCGACCCGTGTCAGAGAGCCGCTGTTCACCGGCTCGACCCCCAATCAACGTGCGATCATCGGCAACGCGCAGCCGACACCGGCGATGCCGGTCGGCACGGCCGTGGCCGGCACAAATCTCCCGCCGCCGCAAACGGCCGGCGGACCGATCAACCTCGCCGGCGGGGCGCCCGGCGGAACCTGGTCGGCGGTTGGCGGTCAGGTCGTCACCGTCGGTCCGGGCGAGTCGCTGGATACGCTGGCGTTGAAGTATGGCGTGCCCTCGTCGGAGATTGCCCGCGCTAACGCGATTTCCAGCCCGTCCCAGATCACGCCCGGCCGTACCATCGTCATCCCGCGCGCGTCGCAGACAGCCTTCGCGACACCGCAGTCGGGCTCCGCCGCCGCACCGGCCGTACAGCCGCAACCGGCTGCAGCGGGCGGGACCCACGTGGTCCAGTCGGGCCAGACGCTCTACAGCATTTCGCGCATGCACGGGATCAGCGTCGACAGCCTGATCGCCGCAAATGCACTGTCTGGTCAGATCATCCGCACCGGCCAGACGCTCACCATTCCGGCTGGCGGCGTGCCGCAGACAACCACGCAGGTCGCGTCCCTGACCCCCGGTCCGGGCGCCGCGCCGAAACCGCTCGGCACCCTCAAGGTCGATGCCAATGGCACACCGGCGCCCGCCAACGCGGTTGCCGCACCGCCGCGGGTCATTGACGGAGCAGCCGCGCCGGCGCCTGCCGAACTCCCGGTCGTTCCGGCCAAAGCCGTGGCGCCGCTCGAGCCTGCGCCCGCCGCGCCTGTCGAGGCGGTCGATCCGCCCTCGGCCGACGGTACATCGTTCCGCTGGCCGGTCCGTGGCCGGATCATCTCCGGCTTCGGCACCAAGGCAGATGGCGAGCGCAACGACGGCATCAACCTTGCCGTGCCGGCCGGAACGTCGGTGAAAGCCACCGAGGCCGGAACCGTGATCTATTCCGGCAACGAGCTCGCCGGCTACGGCAATCTCGTGCTGATCCGCCACGCGGACGGCTGGGTGTCGGCCTATGCCCACAACGACCAGGTCAAGGTTCAGCGCGGTGACGCGGTCAAGCGTGGCCAGACGATCGGCACGGCCGGGACCACCGGTTCGGTTTCCTCGCCGCAGGTCCACTTCGAGCTGCGCAAGGGCGCCAAGCCGGTCAACCCGATGGACTACCTGTCGAGCAGCTAAGGCTGCGCCTCACCCTCATCGAGAGTTTTGCCGAGCCGTCCGGCCAGGTCCTGGATGAACTGCCAGGCCACCCGGCCGGAGCGGGCACCCCGTGTGGTGGACCATTCCAGCGCATCCCGCCGCAGGTCGTCGTCGAGCGAACCAAGTCCGTAGTGGTCGAGATATCCGGCGACCATCGCCAGATACTCGTCCTGGCTACACTGGTGAAAGCCGAGCCACAGACCGAACCGGTCGGATAGCGACACCTTCTCCTCGACCGCCTCGCCGGGATTGATCGCCGTCGAGCGCTCGTTCTCCATCATGTCGCGCGGCAGAAGGTGACGGCGGTTCGAAGTGGCATAGAAGACGACGTTAGCCGGACGGCCCTCGATGCCCCCCTCCAGCGCCGCCTTCAGCGACTTGTAGGACGTGTCCTCGGCGTCGAACGACAGGTCGTCGCAGAACAGGATGAAACGATCGGGTGCGTCGCGAAGCCGCGCCATCAGCTCGGGCAGGGATTCAATTTCCTCACGGTGAATCTCGACGAGTTTCAGTTTGGCGCCCGCCGGGGATCCGCTGACTGTCGCGTGAGCCGCTTTGATCAGGGAGCTCTTGCCCATGCCGCGGGCGCCCCACAACAACACGTTGTTGGCCGGCAGACCGGTGGCGAACCGTTCGGTGTTCTCCAGAAGTTGGTCGCGCATCCGGTCGATGCCCTTGAGCAGCCCTAATGGCACGCGGTTGACCCGCGCGACCGGCTGCAGCCGGCGATCCTCGGCGTGCCAGACGAACGCGTCGGCGGCAGTGAAATCGATGGGCGGCGGCTCCGCCGGAACGGCGCGGGCGAAGAGGCGGACCAACTGGTCGAGTTTCGCGGCGATTGCGCTGTTTTCGGTCTCTGGCAAGGGCGGTCCCTGATATCGGATCGGGCGGGCGCTGGTTAGCATGCCGCTGCGGCGACGGCCAGTAAGCGGGTTAATGCCGCCATTGCCCGTTCCAAAGGCGGAGCCGGCAGCCTATATCGTTTGCATTGATGGGCGGCCCGGCTATAGTCCGCGCCGTTTCGAAGCAGATTTTCCGGCCGGCGGCGCCGGCCCCGCAGGAGTTCAAGCATGCTGATTTCCCCCGCTTACGCCCAGGCCGGTGGTGCCGGCGGCGGAGACCTGATCTTCAGCCTGCTGCCGTTCATCCTGATCTTCGTGATCATGTATTTCCTGATCATCCGGCCACAGCGGCAGCGGCAGAAGCGGCACCAGGAGATGGTGGCCAATCTGCGCCGTGGCGACACGATCGTCACCTCCGGTGGCCTCATCGGCAAGGTCGCCAAGGTGGTCGACGACAGCGAGTTACAGATCGATCTCGCCGAAAACGTGCGCGTCCGTCTGTCCCGCGGCATGGTCGCCGAAGTCCGCTCAAAGAGTGAGCCGGTAAAGGAGAGTGAATGACCCGCCGTTTGTGCGGTGAACCGGCGCGCGAGGCCGAATAGTCAATCATGCTGATCATCGCGCGCTGGAAGGTCATCCTGATTCTGCTGGTGATTGCCGGCGGGATTCTGGCGGTGATCCCCAACTTCTTCACCCGCGAGGAAGTCAATTCCTGGCCGGGGTTCCTGCCCAAGAACCGGATCGTCCTCGGTCTCGATCTTCAGGGTGGCGCCTATCTGCTCTACGAAGTCGACCGGGAGGACTACACCGCCAAGCGTCTCCAGAACCTGGTCGGCGAGGTCCGCCGGGCGATGCTGGAAGCGCCGCGGATCGGTTACACCGGTCTCGGCGTCCAGGGCGATGGCGTCCAGTTGCGCATCCGCGATCCGGCCCAGATCGACATCGCACGCGAGCGGCTGGAGCAACTGCGTAATCCGATGGCATCGAACCTCCTCGGCGGCGGCGCGGTCGATGAATTCGAGCTGACGGTGTCCGGCGACGGGGTGATGCGGCTGAGCTTCTCCGCCGACGGCCTCGCCCAGCGCATTCGTGGCATCGTCCAGCAGTCGATGGAGGTGATCAGCCGCCGGATCGATGAGCTCGGCACGACCGAGCCGAGCATCCAGCGCCAGGGCGAGGACCGGATCCTGGTCGAGGCGCCGGGTCTTGGCGATCCGGAGCGGTTGAAGGCCATCGTCGGCCAGACCGCGGCTCTGACCTTCCACATGGTTCGCGAGGCGATCTCCAGCGACGCGGTCACCAGCCCGCCCGCGGGAACCATCATCCTGCCGTCGGTCGATGAACCCGGTCTATCCTATATCCTCGATGCCTCGGCGCTGATGTCGGGTGAGGACCTGGCCGACGCTCAGGCGGCGTTCGAGCAGCAGACCAACCAGCCGGTGGTCTCCTTCCGGCTCACCACCTCCGGCGGGCGGACGTTCGCGGAGGTAACCGCCGCCAATGTCGGCCGCCAGTTCGCCATCGTTCTCGATGACGAGGTGATCTCGGCCCCGGTGATCCAGGAACCGATCCCCGGCGGAACCGGCCAGATCAGTGGCAACTTCACCGTTCAGACCGCTAACGACCTGGCGATTCTGCTGCGCGCCGGTTCGCTGCCTGCCAAGTTGACGATCCTTGAGGAGCGGAGCGTCGGGCCAGGCCTCGGCGCCGACTCGATCGAGGCCGGTGAGATCGCCGCGGTCATCGGCGCCATCGCTGTCGGTGTGTTCATCTTCCTGGTTTATGGCCTGTTCGGCCTGCTCGCCAATCTGGCGGTCATCGTCAACGTCGTCCTGATCTTCGCGGTGCTGACGACGCTGGGGGCGACGCTGACGTTACCCGGAATCGCCGGCATCGTGCTCACCATCGGTACCGCGGTCGACTCCAATGTGCTGATCTATGAGCGCATCCGGGAGGAGGCGCGCCAGGGTCGCTCGGCGATTGCCGCGATCGATCTCGGCTTCAAGCGCGCGCTCGGCACGATTCTCGACGCTAACATCACGACTTTGATCGCGGCTCTGGCCCTGCTGTTGCTGGGGTCCGGACCGATCCGCGGTTTCGCGATCACCTATGCGATCGGGATCGCGACGACGATTTTCACCGCCTTCACCTTCACGCGTTTGCTGGTGGCGTTCTGGTACGACCGGACGCGACCGGCGAAGATCGCGTTTTAGCCCGCGCGGACCGACACGATGCGCCGACTTCGCCTGATCCCGGACGATACGCACTTCCGCTTCATGTGGCTGCGGCGGTTCGCGTTTCCGCTGTCGATCGTGTTGTCGATCATCTCCGTTGCCGCCTTCATCCTGATCGGTCCGCAATACGGCATCGACTTCCGCGGCGGCACGTTGATGGAGCTGAAGCCGACATCGGAACAGACGACCGTCGGCAGTATCCGCTCGACCCTGGACGCGCTCAACTTCGGCGATGTTCAGGTTCAGGAGGTCACCGACATCACCTCCGGGACTAACATCCTGGTCCGCATCCAGCAGCAGCCGGGTGGTGACGAGGCCCAGCAGCGGGTGGTGACCGACGTCCGCGCCGCCTTGGGGGACACGGTCGAGTTCCGACGAATCGAGGTGGTCGGACCGCGGGTCTCCGGCGAACTCGCCTACAACGGCACGATCGCCATGCTGCTCGCGATGACCGGGATCCTGATTTACATCTGGTTCCGGTTCGAGTGGCAGTTCGCGGTTGGTGCGATCATCTGTACCGCGCACGACGTGCTGATGACGCTCGGCTTCTTCACGCTGTTCCAGCTCGAGTTCAATCTGTCGAGTATCGCGGCGCTGCTCACCATTGTCGGCTACTCGCTGAACGACACCGTGGTCGTCTACGACCGGATTCGCGAGAACTTACGAAAATTCAAGAAGATGCCGTTGACCGAGCTGATCGACCGCTCCGTAAACGAGACGTTGGCACGTACGATCACCACCTCGACGACGACGCTGCTCGCGCTGCTCGCCTTGCTCATTTTCGGCGGCTCGGTGATCCGCTCGTTTGTCGCTGCGATGATGTTCGGCATCGTGATCGGCACTTATTCGTCGATCTTCATCGCCGCGCCGCTGCTCATCTACTTCAAGCTCCGCCCGGGCGCCCTGTCGCCGGACGAGGACAAGCCCGCCGGCCCGACCGGCAGCGAGAAGCCGGCGACCGAGTCGGAAACGTAAGTCAGTGGCTCCGCCCGGCATCGAGGTCCGCGCCGCGCACTATCCGGGACGCGCGCCAATCGATGCTTACGGCAATGGCGGCTTCCGGTTCGCCGATATGTCCCACCGCGGATCGATTCTCTGCCTGCCGAGCGGCATCCATGGCTGGGACACGCCCGAACCGGTCGATGCCGCGAGCCTCGCCAAGGTTTTCGCTGAAGCCGATGCGATCGACGTGCTGCTGGTCGGGATGGGCGCGGAGATCGCTTTCTTGGACTCGGACCTGAAGGCGCGGCTGCGCGAGGCCGGCATCGTCGCCGATGCCATGTCGACCGGCGCCGCCGTGCGTACCTACAACGTGCTGGTCGCCGAGGACCGGCCGGTCGCCGCGGCACTGATCGCGGTGGACTGAAGCACGACGCATCCATATCTCAGGCCCATGGACATCGCCGCCCACTGCGCTGCGATCGTGCGGGCCGGAAACCGCGACCGCTACGTCGCTGATCTGCTGGCCCCCGATGATCGCCGCAACGACCTCATGGCGCTCCACGCCTTCGACATCGAGGTTTCGACCATCCGCGCCAAGGTCACCGAGCCGACGCTCGGCGAGATCCGACTGGAATGGTGGCGACAGGCGCTGCGCGGCGACCATGGGGGTCATCCGGTCGCGTCAACCCTGGCGGAAACCATTGCGCGCTACCGCTTGCCGATCGCGGCTTTCGACAATCTTCTGCAGGCGCGGGTGTTCGACCTTTACGACGATCCGATGCCGTCGATCGGCGATCTCGAAGGCTATGCTGGCGATACCGCGTCCGCCGTCATTCAGCTCGGTGCGCTGATCCTTGCCGGCGGCGACGACCCCGGATCGGCCGAGGCAGCCGGTTTTGCCGGTGTCGCCCTGACCATCGTCGACATCATCGCCCATCTGCCCCAAACCGTCGCGCGTGGCCAATGCCTGCTGCCGGCCGACGCGTTGGCGCGCGAGGGGATCAAGCCGGAGGAGCTGCGCGCGGGTGAGACCCCGGTGGGCGTGCGGTCGGTGGCGGGCGAGCTGGTGACAAGGGCTACGGATCGCTTCGCGGAGGCGCAGGACGCCGCCCGCGCCCTCGACCCGACGGTGCTGCCGGCCTTCCTGCCGGCGACGGTGGTTCCGCTCTACCTCAAACGGTTCGGCAATCCGAACCGTGACCCGCTGCGCGATGATGTGACCATCAGTCCGCTCCGTCGCCAATGGGCGATCTGGCGCGCATCACGCCGCGGCAACTTCTGATCGATCACTCGGCCGCGACCGCGTCCGGCCGACCGACCCAGCCGTCGAAGTCGGCAAGTGCCCGCGCGGATAGCGCCCGCTTCTTGGCTTTGCCGCGCTCGGGACCCTTCATCTTGACGCCCGGTTCGGGGATCACCTCGATCGGCGGAAACAGACCGAAATTGACGTTCATCGGCTGGAACGATCGCTTACCCGGTTCGCTGGCGTCGCGGTGACCGCCGGTGATGTGAGCGAGGACCGCGCCGTGCGCCGTGGTCTGCGGCGGTGGGACGATCGTCTCGCCGAGACGTTCGGCCGCGGCGAAGCGGCCGGCCAGCAACCCCATCGCCGCCGACTCGACATAGCCCTCGCAGCCGGTGATTTGACCGGCGAAGCGCAGGCGCGGCTCCGCTTTCAGGCGCAGCGTGCGATCGAGCAGCTTGGGCGAGTCGAGAAAGGTGTTGCGGTGGAGGCCGCCGAGTCGCGCGAACTGCGCCTGTTCCAGCCCCGGGATCATGCGGAAGATGTCCGCCTGGACGCCGTAGCGCAGTTCGGTCTGGAAGCCGACCATGTTGTAGAGGGTGCCTAGCGCATTGTCTTGGCGGAGCTGGACGACCGCGCAGGGCTTCTCGTCCGGCTTGTGCCGGTTGGTCAGCCCGACCGGCTTCATCGGCCCGTGGCGAAGGGTCTCGCGGCCGCGGCGGGCCATCACCTCGATCGGCAGGCAACCTTCGAAATACGGGATGTTCTCCCAGTCGTGGTGCTTGTGCGGCTCGCCGGCGAGCAGGGCATCGATGAACGCTTCGTAAGCGTCGCGGTCGAGCGGACAGTTGATGTAATCCTTTCCCGTGCCGCCCGGCCCAACTTTATCGTAGCGGGACTGGAACCAGGCCACGTCCATATTGATCGTGTCGAAATGGACGATCGGCGCGATGGCATCGAAGAACGCCAGTGCTTCCGTATGCGTGCGGTCTTGAATCGCTTCGGCGAGCGCGGGTGAGGTCAACGGACCGGTGGCGACGATGACGTTGTCCCATTCGGCCGGTGGCAGGCCCGCGACCTCCGCTCGATCGACTGTGATCAGCGGCGCGGACTCGATGGCGTCGGTCACCGAAGCCGAGAAACCCTCCCGGTCGACGGCCAACGCGCCGCCTGCCGGAACCTGATGCCGGTCGGCCTGCGCCATGATCAGGGACCCGGCGCGGCGCAGTTCGGCGTGGAGCAAGCCGACGGCATTGGTCTCGGCATCGTCGGAGCGAAACGAGTTGGAGCAGACCAGCTCGGCGAGGCCGTCGGTCTGGTGCGCCTCGGTCGTGCGCACAGGCCGCATCTCATGGAGGATCACGGGAATGCCGCGGGCGGCAAGCTGCCAGGCGGCTTCCGACCCGGCGAGGCCGCCGCCGATCACGTGGACGGGTTCAGGTGCCATGGCCGGGCACCCTAGTGGAGAGCGGAGGCCGCAGGCAAAAGAAAAACGCCCGCCGGGGAGGAGGTCGGCGGGCGTTTCTCATAAGTGAGGTCGAAGTCAGGGAGGAGGAGACTTCGACCTCGTTCGTCCGGAGCGGGAGGAGGTGCTCCGAGGCGATTCTAGCTTAGCGTCTGCCAGACTTGCGGGCGATTTCCGGAATGTCGTACCGGTTGATGCCCAGATCGTCCAACTCACGCTGGTTGAGCCTCATCAGCTCATTGTAGGTGTCGCGATACTGCCGCCAATTGCGGTAGGAATCGACCAAACGGTTACTCATTGCTCTGTCCTTTCCGTCTCGCCAGCCTCAGCAGAAAGGCTCGGCGATGTCTCTTGTCGACGAGGAAAATAGGCAGGGACCTTGAGTCTGAGGAGAGCGAATTTTCGCATGACAGCGATGCACTTAATGCAACGCAACATCGTTTCGTCACAAATGCTGCGCTGCGACATAACGGCGCCGCGATGAGGGCTCCATGCCGACGCGGGGCGGCCGTGATCGCGACACAATCGGCCGATCGGCGATGTTGTTTTGTCGACGCCGAGGGTCGATAATCGGCCGACCGCGCGACATCGCGCTGTCAAGCGCCGCCCGCCAAAAACATCCGGAAAGCACGCCATGAACGTCACCACGCGCCCGGACAGCGGCAGGAAGCTGATCCGGGGAGCCACCGGCGATTGGGAAGTCGTCATCGGCATGGAAGTGCATGCCCAGGTCGCGTCGGAAGCGAAGCTGTTTTCCGGTGCGTCGACGGCGTTCGGTGGCAGTCCGAATTCCCACGTCAGTCTGGTGGACGCGGCCATGCCGGGCATGCTGCCGGTGATCAACGCCGAGTGCGTGGCGCAGGCCGTGCGCACTGGCCTCGGGCTCAAGGCGAAGATCAACCTCACCAGCGTGTTCGACCGCAAGAACTACTTCTATCCGGACCTGCCGCAGGGCTATCAGATCTCCCAGTACAAGCAGCCGATCGTCGGCGAGGGAGCGGTCACCGTCGATCTGCCCGACGGGGAGACCTTCACCGTTGGCATCGAGCGCCTGCATCTGGAGCAGGATGCCGGCAAATCGATCCACGACCAGCACGCGACGATGAGCTTCGTCGATCTCAACCGCTCCGGCGTTGCCTTGATGGAGATCGTCTCCAGACCTGATCTCCGATCATCGGAGGAGGCCAAGGCGTTCCTCACCAAGCTCAGGGTGATTCTGCGGTATCTCGGCACCTGCGACGGCGACATGGAGAAGGGCAGCCTCCGCGCCGACGTCAACGTTTCCGTGCGCCGGCCGGGCGAGTCGCTCGGGACCCGCTGCGAGATCAAGAACGTGAACTCGATCCGCTTCGTCGGCCAGGCGATCGATTCCGAAGCCGGGCGGCAGATCGGTGTCATCGAGGACGGCGGCACCATCGACCAGGAAACCCGGCTGTTCGATCCCGGCCGTGGCGAAACTCGATCGATGCGGTCCAAGGAGGAAGCGCACGACTATCGCTACTTCCCCGATCCCGATCTCCTGCCGCTGACGTTCGATCAGGCCTATGTCGACGCGCTGGCCGCAGCGCTGCCCGAACTGCCGGATGCGCGGCAGGCGCGCTTCGTCTCGGCGTTCGGCTTGAGCCCCTACGATGCCGACGTTCTCGTCGCCGAAAAGGCTAATGCCGACTACTTCGAGACGGTCGCCGCCGGCCGCGACCCCAAGCTCGCCGCGAATTGGGTGATGAACGAACTGGCTGGCCGGCTCAACCGGGACGGCAAGGCGATCGCCGACAGCCCGATTTCGGCGGAGCAGCTTGGGACCATCATCGACCTGATCGCCGAGGGAACCATCTCCGGCAAGATCGCCAAGGACCTGTTCGAGATCGTTTGGGAATCTGGCGGCGACCCACGCGAAGTCGTCGAAGCCCGCGGCATGAAGCAGGTGACCGACACCGGCGCCATCGAGGCGCTGGTCGATGAGGTGATCGCCGCTAATCCCGACAAGGTCCAAGCGGTTAAGGATAAGCCGAACATGCTCGGCTGGTTCGTCGGCCAGGTGATGAAAGCGAGCCAGGGCAGGGCCAACCCCCAAGCGGTCAATGCCTTGCTAAAAGGCAAGCTCGGCCTCTAGGCTGTCGCCCAGGGGGCGGCATATGGATTTTCATCTCCTTTCAGCTGCCGAGGCCAGGGGTGACAAGCGGGTTTCCGATGAAAGCCTGGCGCTAGGCTATGCCGTCGGGCTGTTCGGCTGGTTCCTGCTCGGCGGCGTGTTCGTGGCGGGCAAGGCCGGCAGCGCCGAAATGCCGCCGTGGATGTTCGTGTCGGTGCGACTGTTCATCGCGACGGTCGTTCTGCTGCCGCTTGTCCGGCACCACTTCAAGGACATGCGCGCGTTTCTGCCGAAGTTCGGCCTTCGGGCGCTGATCATCGGCGCCATCGGCCTTGGCCTCACGCAGGGCCTTGTTTTCGTCGCCCTGCGCTATACGACCGCCGTCAACTCCGGGATTGTGTTTGCCATCTGTCCGATGATCACGCTGATCCTGGCGCATACAATACTCCGCGAGGATCTGGGGCCGCTGCAGATCATAGGCTCGATCGTCGCTTTCGCCGGCATCATCGTTATCGCGGTGAAGGGCAGCTTTGCTTCGCTTCTGGCCCTCGACATCGGAATCGGCGATCTGCTCGTCCTCGTGGCGGCCTTGTGCTTTTCCATCTACACGGTGATGTTGAAGCGCTCTCAGTTCAAGCTCGACCGAATGGCATTGCTCACCATTCTCATGACTGGCGGGTTTCTGCTGTCGCTGCCATTGACCATCTGGGAAGTGACAAGCGGCGAACATGAGCAGATCGGATGGACCGGCGTGATCGCGATGGCCTATATCGCGATCCCCGGTGGCGCGCTCATGTATCTCATGATCAACTGGAGCATTGACATTCTCGGAGCCTCACGCGCTGGCGCATTGCTTTATTCTCAGATGGTGTTCACGGCCTTCCTCGCTTGGTTGATCCTCGGTGAGTCGATCGAGTGGTATCATTTTGTCGGGGCCGGATTGGTCGTCGTCGGGATCGTCGTGATCTCCCGCCATCGGGCCGCCGCCAGCGCGGCCGGCCGCTGATCCGCCGAGCACAATGCAGATCATCCAGACCGAACCAATCGAACTCTACTATTGGTCGACGCCCAACGGTCGCAAGGTGTCGGTCATGCTGGAGGAGCTCGAGGTTCCCTATACGGTCACCTTCATCGACATCGGCAAGGATGAGCAGTGGACGCCGGCCTATGAGGCGATCTCGCCGAACCACCAGATCCCGGCGATCCGCGACCCGGAAGGGCCGGGCGGTGATCCGATCACCGTGTTCGAATCCGGTGCCGTCCTCCTCTACCTCGCGCGCAAGTTCGGCCGGTTCTACCCCCAACGTGACGAGCGGGCCCGCGTGGAAGTCGAGCAATGGCTCATGTTCCAGGTCGGCAGCTTCGGTCCGTTTCTCGGCCAGGCGCATCATTTCAATCTCGCCGCGCCGGAGGAGATCCCGTACGCGATCGAGCGCTACCGCAAGATCGCCGAACGGCTCTACGGCACGCTCGATCGCCAGTTGACTGGTCGCGAATACATAGCTGGAGATTACTCGATCGCCGACATTGCGCTCTACGGCTGGGCGGCCCGTCACAGTCGCCATCGGGTCGATCTCGCCGATTTCCCCGCCGTGCTGCGGTGGTATGACCGCATCGGCAGCCGCCCGGCGGTCCGGCGCGGCATGGCGGTGATCAAGCCCGGCCATGTCGACGGCTGAAGCTGATCGGCGCTGCCGTCATGGTGAACGAACGGTTACCACCTTCGCTCAAACCTTAATCGAAGATGGCGGGAATCGCGGGGTTTGCGGCCCGCCGATTCACGATGATTGCCGCTTCGATAATCCGCCGTTTGAATAAAATTAAGGTCGAATCTTAGGAGACCCTTCAGGGCCGGCGGCGAAACTCGACGCCAAGGGAAGGGGGATCACAGGGAGGCGTCAAACAACAATCCCACCTCCTTCCCGAAGCGATTGGAGCATCGGGAGCTGGCCATGAACGGACCCCAGACACGCACTGCGCCGATGGACGCGGCGGAAGTGGAACCGAATGCCGATCGGTTGTTCGACCTCGGCATTCTTCACGCCACGGACAGGGACGGGGAGCCGGATCTCGTGGCGGCTCATATGTGGTTCAACCTGTCGGCTCAACGCGGCAATCCAGACGCGGCCTATCACCGCCAGCAGATCGCCGACGACATGAGCCAGGCCGAAATCGCCAGCGCCCAGCGCGCCGCCCGCGAGTGGCTGCGCGCCCACTAAGAGCGAAGACGATGAGCCCGACTTGCGGCCGCAACCAGAACACGCTTAGCGGGAGAGCCGAACACCAGTCAACTTTAGCTTAGCAGACGACGGTGACGCTTACGTCGAAATGATGGATTTTCGGATCGACTGTCCCAGCATAGGTGCATAGCTTGTAGCGATGATCGCCGTTGACAGCTGGTGGATGGTTGCAGGCGACATACAGATTCTCCGATTTGACATCGATTGACTTGGGTAAATACTCTCCAGACCGCCCCTGGCATGTTAGATTTACGTCAACCGGCGGACTATATTTGACCTCAAGACGGACGTTTTTGCAATCGGTACCAACCAGACAATTCCAATAAAACTGCGAATCCGCAGCGACGGCAGAAAACACACACATGGACAAGATCAACCCGAACGTCACTGACAGGGCTTTCATCGGACGGCCTCCATTTGTCAGTTGAATTCGTCTTCACGAATACTAAACGACCAACCGAAGGAGCTCAACCGACTTCTGAAATGTGACCCTCGTTAGTGGTTGTCGCGGGGGACGCCCATGACCCGGGCGACGTCCTGATACTTCACCGCCGGCTTGAGAACCATGCCCTCGGCGAACTGGTCGACGATCCCGCGCTGGATCTCTTGCCACGGCGTCTGATGGGCCGGAATCGGGAAGCCGCCTTGCGCTTTCAAAGCCAGCCGCCGCTTGTCCAGCTCATCCGCGGAGATAAGGATATTCGCCTCTCCGGTGTTGAGGTCGATGCGAACCTGGTCGCCGGTCTGTAAGAGTGCCAGCCCGCCACCGGCGGCCGCCTCGGGTGAAGCATTGAGGATCGACGGGGAGCCCGACGTACCGGACTGGCGGCCATCGCCGATGCAGGGCAGGGCATGGATGCCGCGTTTGATCAGCGCGGCCGGCGGCTGCATGTTCACCACCTCGGCCCCGCCGGGATAGCCGATCGGCCCGGTCCCGCGAATGAACAGCAGGCAATACTCGTCGATCTCCAGCGTCGGATCGTCGATCCGGGCGTGATAGTCCTCCGGCCCGTCGAACACGATGGCGCGACCCTCGAAGGCGTTGGGGCTGTCGGGATTGGACAGATACCGCTCGCGGAACTCGTCGGAGATCACGCTTGTCTTCATCACCGCCGAGTCGAACAGATTGCCGCGCAGGATGATGAAGCCGGCGTCCTCGACCAGTGGCTTGTCGAAGGGCACGATCACGTCCGGATCGTCTGAAGTCCGTCCGGCGCAGTTCTCGCCGATCGTTTTGCCGTTCGCGGTGAGCGCGTTCTCGCGGATCAGGCCGTGACGCATCAACTCACCGACCACCGCCGGCACGCCGCCGGCACGATGGTATTCCTCACCGAGATACTTGCCGGCCGGCTGCAGGTTGACCAGCAATGGCACCTTGTGGCCGATCGCCTCCCAGTCCTGGATGTCGAGCGGCACGCCGACGTGGCGGGCAATCGCGTTGATGTGGATCGGCGCGTTGGTCGAGCCGCCGATCGCCGAATTGACGACGATGGCGTTCTCGAACGCTTCGCGGGTGAGGATGTCGGACGGCTTGAGGTCCTCCCACACCATCTCCACGGCGCGCTTGCCGGTTTCGTAGGAAATCTGGCCTCGCTCCCGGTAGGGCGCGGGGATCGCGGCGCAGCCGGGCAGGCTCATGCCGAGCGCCTCGGCGAGCGAGTTCATGGTCGTGGCCGTGCCCATGGTGTTGCAGTGGCCAACCGACGGCGCCGACGAGGCGACGATTTCGATGAATTCCTCGTAGTCGATCTCCCCGGCCGCCAGTTGCTCGCGGGCGGCCCAGACGACGGTGCCGGACCCGGTGCGTTCGCCGTGCCACCAGCCGTTGAGCATCGGCCCGCCGGAGAGCACAATCGCCGGCAGGTTCACGGTCGCAGCGGCCATGATGCAGGCGGGTGTGGTCTTGTCGCAGCCGGTGGTCAGCACCACCCCGTCGATTGGGTAGCCGTAGAGCAGTTCGACCAGGCCGAGATAGGCGAGGTTGCGGTCGAGTGCTGCCGTCGGCCGCTTGCCGGTTTCCTGGATCGGGTGAACCGGAAACTCCATGCACAGCCCGCCGGCGGCGGTGATACCGGCGCGAACCCGGTGGGCGAGATCGAGGTGATGCCGGTTGCACGGTGACAGGTCGGAACCGGTCTGGGCGATGCCGATGATCGGCTTGCCTGATTGCAGTTCCTCGCGGGTCAGGCCGAAGTTGAGGTAGCGCTCCAGGTAAAGCGCGGTCATCCCGGGATTATCCGGATTGTCGAACCAGAGCTGCGAGCGCAAACGGGGTTTCTTCTTTTCTTCCATTTCGGTTTTCCTGTTGTCCGCGGCGATCTCACTTGCAGTGTCGCACGCTACAACCCTATCCGGAGGGCTGTCGATCCGTACCCAAGCCGAACGGACGATCGCTGCTAACACGATGAAGCCGAAACATACGATGAAAAAACTTTGCTGCCTATCCCGAAACGGGCCGACAGCGGAGCAGAATTCCAATATATCGGCGTTTTCGAGAGCGGACGAGAAGTGCTGCGGCAGGTCTCGCATAACTGGAAAACGCAATACGAAACGTCATATGATAACGGATGAGACGAAACGAGCGGGTGACGGACTTAAGACGGATGATTGGCCTCCACAGAGATAGTGCGTGCTGATGGGGGAAGGTGGCGAGCGAAGCCGGGAGGGCAGCCTTGCGGAGATGGTCGCCGGTGCGATCGGCCGACGCATTGTCTCCGGCACCTATCAGCCCGGCGAGACCCTGCCGATCGAACCTCGCATCCAGGAAGAATTCGGCGTATCGCGAACCGCCGTGCGGGAGGCCATCCGGCTCTTGTCGGCCAAGGGACTGACGGTCTCGCGCCCCAAGATCGGCACCAAGGTCCGCCCTACCGTCGACTGGAACATGCTCGACCCGGAGGTGTTGCGCTGGCAGCTCGATCAGAATCCGAGCGAGGCGTTCATCCATTCGCTGTTCGACATGCGCGATATCATCGAGCCGGCTGCCGCGGCGCGCGCGGCCGAACGCGCGACCGAGGAGCAGCTTCGCGCACTTGGCACCGCGATGGACGGCATCGAGAACGAGGAACGCGGGTCGCCGGCACAGATTGACGCCGACGCCGCGTTTCACATGACCCTGCTCGAGGCGTCGCAGAATCCGATGTTGCGTTCGGTCGGCGCGATGATCGAGTCGGCGCTGCGGCTGACGTTTTCGATGGGCTGGCAGGGCGGCATGGCCGAGGACGCTGTTGTCCAGCACCGGGACGTCTACGATGCCGTGCGCCAACGGAAGCCGGACGACGCTTTCCTTGCAATGCGCCGCCTGTTGCGCAATTCCAAGGGCAGCGTTTTCGATGCCATGTGGCTCAGCCGTAACAAGGGTGAGGGGACGCCCTGAGCCATCGACGGCCGCGATCGTCGGCGCGTCGCAACCAGACCCGCGAGGAGGAATCGTATGCGCCTGATCCAGGTGAAGAAGGGCCGCAACGGACGACAGGTCGTCGCCACCGACGGCGACGCGGCGTGGACCGTCGAGCGGCACGGCAGCGTCTACGACCTGGCGATGGCGGCGATCGCGAAGAAAACGACTATCGAGGAATTGGTCCGCAGGGCAAAGCGGGGCAGGGCGGTGAAGCCGGCCAGGCTTCTGGAAGCCGGCCGGATCGTCGCGCCGATCCACCATCCCGATCCGGCGCACCTCATCATCACCGGGACCGGTCTCACCCATCTCGGTTCCGCGGCGACCCGGGATGCCATGCACGCCAAGGTCGCGGCGGTCGAGGAAGCGACGCTCACCGACTCGATGCGGATGTTCAAGATGGGCCTCGAGGGCGGCAAGCCGCGCCGCGGTCGCAAGGGCGTTCAGCCGGAGTGGTTCTACAAGGGCGACGGCTCGTTCGTCGCCGACCCGGGCGAGCCGCTGGTGTCGCCGGCCTTCGCCGAGGACGGTGGCGAGGAGCCCGAGGTCGCGGGCGTCTACATCATCAGTAAGGACGGCTCGCCCTTCCGGGTTGGCTTCGTCCTGTTCAACGAATTCTCCGATCATGTCATTGAGCGCCAGAACTATCTGTGGCTGGCCCATTCCAAGCTCAGGCCCTGCTCGTTCGGACCGGAACTTCTGCTCGGCGATCTGCCGGACGACGTTCGCGGCACCTCGCGCATCCGCAGGGGCAAGAAAACCGTGTTCGACCAGCCGTTCTTGACCGGCGAGGCGAACATGTCGCACTCGATTGCCAACCTCGAAGCCCACCATTTCAAGTATCCCTGGTTCCGTCGCCCCGGCGATGTTCACATCCATTCGTTCGGCACCGCGACGCTATCCTTCGCCGCTGGCGTGAAGACCAGAAAGGGCGACGTTTTCGAGATCGAGGCGGAAGAGTTCGGCCTGCCGCTGGTCAATCCGCTCGCCGTCGGCAAGGCGGAGAAGACCGTCATCAAGGCGCTATAGGATCGGCCGCCGATCGTCGGCGGTCCGGCAAAACGGGAAGAGTGTTTCCATGGAAGAGCTGTACAAGAATTACATCGGCGGTGAGTGGCGTGAGGGCGAGGCTGCGCCCAACGTCAATCCGTCCAACACGGATCACGTCGTCGGCCACTACGCGCGCGCCAGCGCTGAGGACGCGACCGCCGCCATCGCCGCGGCCAAGGCGGCGTTTCCGGCGTGGTCGCGGTCCGGCATCCAACAGCGTCACGACATCCTCAAGACCGCCTCCGACGAGGTGATGGCCCGCAAGGCGGAGCTCGGCAAGCTGTTGTCGCAGGAGGAAGGCAAGACCATCGCCGAAGGCATGGGCGAGACGGTCCGCGCGGCTCAGATCCTCGACTTCTTCGCCGGCGAGTGCCTGCGGCTTTCCGGCGAGACGCTCCCGAGCGTGCGGCCTGGCATCGGCGTCGAGATCACCCGCGAGCCGATCGGCGTGATCGGCATTATCACCCCGTGGAACTTCCCGATCGCCATTCCCGCCTGGAAGATCGCCCCGGCGCTTTGCTACGGCAATACGGTGGTTATCAAGCCCGCCGATCTGGTCCCAGGCTGTAGCTGGGCGCTGGTCGATATCCTCAATCGCGCTGGTCTGCCGGAAGGTGTGCTCAACCTGGTGATGGGTCGCGGCTCGGTGGTTGGTCAGACCATCCTCGATTCCCCCGACGTTGACGCCATCACCTTCACCGGCTCGGTCGGCACCGGCGCCCGCGTCGCCGAGTCGTCGGTCAAGCACATGCGCAAGTTCCAGCTTGAAATGGGCGGCAAGAATCCGCTGGTCGTGCTCGACGATGCTGATCTCGGCGTCGCGGTCGAGGCGGCCGCCAACGGCGCGTTCTTCTCCACCGGCCAGCGCTGCACGGCCTCGTCGCGTCTCATCGTCACCGAAGGCATCCATGACCGGTTCGTCGCCGCGCTGGCCGAGCGTATGGAGGGACTGGTCGTCGACGACGCGCTGAAGTCCGGCACGCATATCGGCCCGGTGGTCGATCAGACCCAGCTCGAGCAGAACCAGAGCTATGTCGGTATCGGTAAGGACGAGGGGGCGACGCTGCACTGGGGCGGCGATCGCCTCGACCGCGAGACCCCCGGCTTCTACATGCAGCCGGCCCTGTTCACCGACACCAAGCCCGATATGCGCATCAACCGCGAGGAGATTTTTGGGCCGGTGGCGACCGTCATCAGGGTCAAGGACTACGATGAGGCGCTGGCTGTCGCCAACGACACCGAGTTCGGCCTGACCTCGGGGGTCTGCACCACCAGCCTGAAACACGCCACCGACTTCAAGCGCAACTCGGAAGCCGGCATGGTGATGGTCAACCTGCCGACCGCGGGCGTCGACTACCATGTCTCGTTTGGCGGCCGGAAGGGCTCGAGCTACGGGCCGCGCGAGCAGGGCCGCTACGCTGCCGAGTTCTTCACCACGGTCAAGACCGCCTACACCCTGCCGTAGTGCTGGGCGACGCCGGCGTAAGGACAGCCCGGCTTAGCCGAGCTTGGTGAGGGGGTTTTGGCGGTGCCCCATGTCGTCCTCCCGTCACCACCTCCTCCACGGGTCCTCCGGTCAAGCCGGAGGACGACAGGGAGAAGGGGCGGCGGGCAACGACAGCCGCGGGATTCTGCGGCAGCACGATTTGCCAGGGTGTCGGATGGCGATGCGGAGGAGCTTTGATGTCAAGACGGGGGGCGATCCCTGCTACGGCTGTTGGCGGAAATTCACGACCACCACGCCACAAGTCGACTCCACCGTCGTCCTCCTCACTCCACCGTCGTCCTCCGGCTTGACCGGAGGACCCATCGAAACCGTTGCTCCGGTTAAGATGGGTATGCCTCCTTTGGCAGTTCATTGCCTAGTCGCGTGCAGACGACACGGGGTCCTCCGATCAAGCCCGAAGATGAGGGAGGCGGGTGCGTCGAACGACAAACGCCTCTTACGTTCCCGATCACCCCTCCGGATAGGGCGTCCCGTCCTTATGCACGAACCGGCCGTCGGCGTTGGTGATCATCACGTCGATGTCGGAACAGGTGGTGAGGTCGTCGGGTTGACGTGAGCCGACCTCCAGATAGACCGCTACTGTATCCGAGCGGTTGATCAGGTGGTGACCGTTGCCGCTGCCTTTGGGAAAGGCGGCGCAGTCGCCGGAGCGAAGCACCGTATCACCGTCGTCCTCGATGAGCGTGAGCTCGCCTTCGAGCAGGAAGACGAATTCGTCCTCGTGGGAATGCCAGTGGCGCAGGCTCGACCAATTGCCTGGCGGTAGGAGCATAAGATTGACGCCGAAATCGGTGAGGCCGCCGGCGTCGCCAAGTCTCAGCCGCAAGCGGTCGGCAAAGGGTGCGTTGAACTCCGGCGGGTAGCCCGCCCCCTTGACCACGGGCACGGCGGCGATGTCGACCTTCGGCATGGATGCGGCTCTCCTCGGTGCAGCAAGCACAGTCTCGCCGCAGGTTAATCCAGCCGCTCGGCCTCCGACAACGTCCGCTTCGCGCGCCGAAAGTGACAAGCGGGGACTACGCTACGGCCCGGTTTTGGTCACCGGAAACGTACCGAGTTCCTCGATTTTGTAGCCCTCCGGGTAGGTTGGACGGGGCATTTGCGTCAGGCGGCGCGGCTTGCGGCGCCGCGGCAGGAGCTTCAGGACGCCGGCCCGCATGCGCAGCGTGGCCATCAGCAGGTGACGGAGCCAGCCAGGCGCCGGACGAAAGCCCATACTGTCGAGCAAAGGCTGATCGAGGAAGGCGCGGACCGCCGGCCGGCCGATCCAGACCAGCCGGCGCGGCAGGTAGAAGCTGAGGAGCAGATCGACCGTCGCCGCGCCGATCCGATGGTTTGTGTCGGCGAAGCGGAAATGCACCGCCTCGTACGCTTCGTTGAGGTGCATCATGCCCGCGAGATCGTCGGGCATCTCCCGAATACCCATGCGCTCGCCCAGCCCGCGATAATAGAGGAACCAGGCTCGCCGCTCGTTCTCGGTCATACCCCGGCGGCCGAAACGGTCGAGCCAGCGGATCGGCTCGCAGATGAAGGTCGACAGGACATAGAGCAGATCGGCGTTGTCGATCTTGAACCGCCCGTGCATGGCATTCATTCGCGCGATCGACCGCTTCCCTTGCGCGCTGTCGAGCCCGTTCTCGATGGTCTCGGCCAGAATCAGTTCCGTGTCGTCGTAGCGCTTGCGCGGGCGGGTTTCGAACTCTCCGGTTTTCGCCAGCAAACCCGAGATGGACGGGACCGCGTAGGTCCGGAACAGGGCGAACTCAAGCGCCCGCTCGATGTCCCAGGAGAATTCGTAGACGTAGAGGAGGCGGGCGATCCCCTCATAGCTCACCTCCGGATCCAGGGCGGCGATTCTGGCCGCGATCGACGGTCCGCGACGCGATGTCTGAGTGAGGTCTGAAACGGCATTCATATCGCAAAGTCCTGAGGTCGAGAGAACACAAGGCCACCGTGGTGAAAAGGGCATCTGTAGTGCCGACGAAGCGGCGGATCGATTTCGGGCACCGGTGTTTGAGGAAACACCTCGCAGGCTCGGTCTATTCGCCGACGTCGCTCACCTGCTGCTGCGGCCTGTGATCGCGATTACTGCATCGGCACGCGCATCCGCCGATTATGTCAATGAAGCTGCGGGTTCCATGCCCGCGCACTGGCGCAAGGGAGGCCTAGGGTCCAATGAGACGCGCGCCCGTAACATCGCTCGCCATCTGCACCGCTTTCGCCATCGCTGTGACCGGCTTTGCTTTGACGCCCGACACGGCCAACGCCTTCGGCCGTAAGCTGTTGAAGGACCTTGCGCCGAACGTGGTGACGCCGAACAAACCGAAAAAGCCGCGGGCGGACAGACGGCCGAACGCCAAGCGACCCGATAAGAAGATCGCCAAGCCGGACCCAAAGCCGGTCCGCTGCAAGCTACCTGCGATCTATGTGAAACGGCTCGGCAAGTGCATCAAGCCGAAGCTACCGGACGAGGTGGTCAAGCCGGTGATCGATCGCCAGATCGTCGTCGTCCCGGTCCCGCCGGGGGTGAAGGACCCGCCGCCGCAGTCGGCGAGTTGCCAGTGGCCGACGCGGCAGCAGGGTTCGGTTTGCGTGTGCGTCGATGGCTACAAGCCGAACGGCAAGGGCGGCTGCTATCAACCCGAGCCAGAGGTGGTCATCGACATCGATGTCCGCCGTATCCAGGAGTGCCTGACGGTGCTCGCGTTCAATCCAGGCCCCATCGACGGCCTCCACGGGCCGGCGACCCGCGGCGCCTGGCGTGCGTTTCAGGAGGCCCACGGCCTCACCGCCCGTCCGCCTGCGCTGACCGACAAGGTGACGGAGGTCGCGCTGTTCCAGAAGTGTGCGGCGCCCGACACGCCCGAATCGCCGCTGGTCGAGACGGTTGCCCTGACCGGTCCGGCGCTGGCGACGCCGATCCCGTCGCTCATGCAGGATCACTGTCTGCCGGCCGATCTCCACGCCATGCTGGTCGATACCTATGGACCGCAGCCGAATATCGCCGCCTGCACCGCTGAGACTGCCGCGTGTCTGCCGAAGCCGGCGTTCTTCGACGCTGGCCTGCTCGGCAAGGCCGCCGCCGATCACGATGTCCAATGGTGCGACTCATGTGTCAGCCTCAATGCCTGGCTGCCGCTCGCCAAGATCCTCGAGATCGAGGCGGCGGCCAACATCACGCTCTGCGCGGCACCGCCGGCCTTGTGCTACCTGCCGGCTCGCCCGGTGATGCACACCAAGACCGAGGTCCGCACGATCTACGAGAGCTACCCGGTCCGCGTCGCCGACGAAGGCGACATCGCCGTCGTCGTCGGCAATGAGGACTACGGCGATGTCTTGCACCGCAACATCTACGGCCATGCCGACGCGGACGCGATGCTGGCGTTGCTCACCGAGCAGCTCGGCTACGAGGCCGACAACGTCATCGACCTCCGTGACGCCAGCCGCGCCGACTTCGAGCGCGTGTTCGGCTCGGCGATGGCGCCGCGCGGTGAGTTGGCGGACCGGCTCGATGGCGACGATCCAGGCGACGTGATCGTCTACGTGTCGAGCCACGGGATGGCCGACGACGACGGTGCCGGCTACCTGCTGCCCGTCGACGTCGACACCGAACGGCTCGCCGAGACCGCCTATCCGCTGCAGCAGCTTCACGCCAATCTCGGCCGGACCGGCGCCCGCACGGTGATGCTGATGCTGGAGGCGACCTTCGCCGAGACCGTCACCGACATCGTCGATGCGCCGAACCTGCCGGAGATGGAGGTGATGGCGATGCCGTCCGAACCGATCGCGGGGCTCGCCGTGTTCACCGCCGCCGACCGCGACCAGCAGACGCTGGAAGACCCGGAATACGGCATCGGGCTCTTCACCCGGCACATGATCGCCGGGCTCGCCGGCGCCGCGGATGCCGGCCCGATCGGCAACGGCGACAGCCGCATCGATACCATCGAGCTGTTCGTCTACACCGCCGACAGGGTGCGCATGACGGCCCGCAAATCCTTTGGCCTGGAGCAGAAGCCGATGCTGTCGAAGATCGACAACCTCGTCGTCGGCGAACTGGCGTCGGCGCAATAGCGAGCCGGCAAAGGATTTCCCACCCCGTGACAGTCGGAACTTCGCTATAGTTGCGTCCGGCTGACACCGGGGAGGGCTGATCCGATGGGGCTGATCTTTCGCGACGACTTCCACGACGATTTCGGGGCCTGGCCGATCGGCTACATTCCTTATGGCGGTGCCGACCTCGGCGAGGTCATCGCCGTCGGTCGCGCCGTCGGCGATGGCGATGACGGCGCCTTCTACGATGCCTGGGTCGCCGCCGGCGATCGGTTCGCGTCGCAGGCGGAGGAAGCTCAGGCGGCCGGACGCCGCGCCAGCGCGCGCGAGCTTTTCTTGCGGGCGAGCTGCTTCTATTGCGCCGCCTATCATCCGATCTACGGCGCGCCGGTCGATCCGCGACTGGTCGCCGCGTTCCGCAAGCAGATCGTCGCCTTCGATAGCGGCCTGGCGCTCAACGATCCGCCGGTCGAGCCGCTTCGGATTCCCTTCGCGGGCGGCTCCTTACCCGGCTATCTGATCCCGGCCGTCGGTGCCGGCGACACGGCTCGGCCGCTGCTGATCTGCACCAACGGCTATGACGCCACCGTCACCGACATGTATTTCGCCTCCGCCGTCGCGGCGTCGCGGCGCGGCTATCACTGCCTGATCTTCGACGGTCCGGGGCAGGGCGAGAACCTGATCGAACACGGCCTCCACCTCCGGCCGGACTGGGAGACCGTGGTCGCCGCCGTCGTCGACTTCGCCCTGACCCTGCCGCATGTCGATGCGAACCGGATGGCGCTGAGCGGCTGGAGCCTAGGCGGCCACCTTGCCCCGCGCGCGGCCTCGGGCGAGCATCGCCTGGCGGCGCTGATCGCCGATCCGGGTCTGTGGTCGATCACCGGTGCCTTTCGCGCCTTCGCCATGAAGTGTGGCGCGACCGAGGAAGCGGCGGCCAGCCTCGGCACCCTCGGCCAGGAGGTGATCGACCGCATGTGGCAGGCGGTGACCAACGACCGCAAACTGCGATGGACGGTGGTCCAGCGCGGCTTCTGGGTGCACGGCGTCGACAACCTGCGCGACTATCTGCGTTCGGTCGAGGAATTCACCCTGGACGGCCGGGTCGAAGACATCCGCTGCCCGACGCTGCTGACCGCCGGCGAGAACGACCCACTGGCGACGACCGCGCAGGCCCTGTTCGAAGCGCTCCGCTGCCAGAAGACACTGATCCGCTTCACCGCGGCCCAGGGCGCCGGCGATCACTGCGAAATGAAAAACCGATCGTTGTTCAACCGCCACGCCCTCGACTGGCTGGACGAAGTGTTGGGGTAAAACCAGGGATGTATCTCTCCCGGTCGCGTTCGGCATGTCGCGACCGGCGCGCTAGCTCGGGTCTGTCGAAAGGTCGACACCTTGCAGCGCTTGGGGTGTCGATGCGCCGCCGCCGTTCTCGAGATCACCGTTCAGGTAATCGCCGAGCGCGGTCCAGCCGATAATCACCGCGATGGCGGTAAAGGCCGGATAACCCCCACGTATCTTTATCCTGCGATCAACCTTCTCCTTCTTCCCGCGATTGACGGTGAGATACATCGTCTTCTCGCGCGAGACGGCGTCGATCCCCCATCGGTGGAGCAGGATCGCGAGCCCGTCATAGGCCACGACATAGAGCAGGGCGAAGGAGCCGACCGGGAACATGATGACCTCCGGCGTAAACGCCAACTGACCGGCAATCGTGCGGACGGCGTCGACGAAGGAGAGATCAATCTGATGAACGGCGAGGTAGGCCCACAGCAGTGCCGCCAGCACCGGCAATGCGAAGAGGCAGGGCGCCCCATATCGGACAAGCCCTATTACGCCCCGCTCGAGGAGAGAGCGATGTGGGCCGCGATCGACGACTGGATCGTTCACTTAACGCCACCCCTTACCTGGAACCCAATCATGTTGAGCCGCCGGTCGGACAACGCCGGCCGGCGCCGCTACTCAGTTTGCCGGCGGTACTTGCTCATCACAACGCCGTTGCCGGTCGGTGCAGTCTTGACCAGCGTGAAGGCAGTCGGCCGACTGCCCCCGGCGAACAGACGCTTGCCGGTGCCGAGGACCAGCGGAAACGTCCATAATCGCATTTCATCGATGAGATCGTGGGCCAACAAGGTCTGAATCAGCGCGCCGCTTCCGTGGATCTGAAGGAGCGGCCCGTTCATGGCCTTGAGCCTGGCCACCTCGGCCGGGACGTCGGTCTGGATGGCGGTTGAGTTCTGCCAGGGGAGATCAGGTGTCGCCGACCGTGTCACAACGAACTTGGAAGCGGCGTTCATGCGTTGCGCGGCGGGGTCGCTTTCGTCGGCGTTCGACCAGTAGGCGGCAAACATGTCGTAGGTCTTCCGGCCGAACAGCATGTCGTAGGGGTCTGCCATCGCCTCGACCCTGACCTGGTCCATCACCAGTTCCCAGAAAGGCGCCGCCCAACCGCCGAGGTCAAATCCTCCGGATCGGTCTTCGTCGGGGGTGCTTGGGCCCTGGATGACGCCGTCGAGCGTTTGAAAGGTCAGGATCGCGAGGTCGCGCATCCGAGGGATCTCCGTTGGGGTGAGGCGAGCGGGGCCGCAAAGGCCGGCAGCTTACTCCAACCCTCTTGCGATGCGGAAGCCGATGACGTTGAGCCGCTTATCGGTCGGGTAGCTCTGCCGGGCGGCGGCGCGCAGCGTATCGGCCTCGAAGTACCAGGCGCCGCCCTTGACCACCCGCCGGGTGCAGTCGCCGCCGCGAGCCGAGCCGTCGGTCGGCGCACCGGCATGGCTGTCGTTCCAGCAGTCCTCCACCCACTCCCAGACATTGCCGTGCATATCGTGCAGGCCGAACGGGTTGGGCGGGTAGGAGCCGACCTCCGCCGTGCGGCCGAGATAGGCGCTGCGGTCGCCGGCCGTAGCGCTGTCGTCGAACACCGCCTGTGCCGTGGTGATCGTCGCGCCGGTGGAGAACGGCGTGGTGGTGCCGGCGCGGGCGGCATATTCCCACTCGGCCTCGGTGAGCAGGCGATAGGGCTCGCCGGTGGTCCGCCGCAGCCAGTCGACATAGGCCTTGGCGTCGTCCCAGGAAACATAGATGACCGGCCGCGACCCGCGGCTCCAGCCGCCGTCTCTGGGAAGGTGACCGTTGCAGCCGCCTTCCAGTGCGCAGGCCTCCCATTCGTCAAAGGTGATCTCGAACCGCGACACCGCGAAGGGGCGATCGATGGTGACATCGCGCGGCGGTCCCTCGCCGGCTCCAGCCGCCGGGTCGTTGGGGCCGGCGCCCATGGTGAAGGTCCCGGCCGCGACCGCCACCATCTCGGGGCAGTTGGCACAGTCGCGGAACGTGGTCCCAGCGGCGTACTCGGACGCGACAGCCGGCGGCGCCTCTGGCGGCGCGTCCGGTGTCAGAGCCGCAACCTGGGTGGTGGCGCGGAGCACCGCCAGCAGCGTCGGCGACACTTGTCCGTCGGCCGGGAGACCGACGTCGCCCTGGAAGGCGCGGATGGCGTCGGCGAGGTCGGTCGTGTCGCCGCCGCGGCTGTCGGCGGGGTAGCCGAGCTGGGTCAGCAGCGTGCGCACCTCGGCCTCGGCGCCGCGTGGCGCATCCGGCAGGGCCGCGATTGCCGATCCGTCGCCGCAGTTGTCGGCCGAGAGACAGATGCGCGGCGCGCCACCGCGGGTCGTGACCTCCGGGATCTGAGCGCCGCCGGTGGCCCGCTGGACGTCACGGGCGGTCAGGTCGAGCAGGTCGCGGAAGTACGTGTCCGGTGCCGTCTCGAAGCGGGCGAGCAACGCCTTGGCGAACGGCGAGTGGTCGCCGGGCGCGCCGTCGGCGGCGAGTTCGCCGGGTAAGGTGGCATTGGCGATCAGCAGCGACTGGTTCTCGCCGGCGACCTGGCTGAAGCCGCGAAAGCCGCTGCCTTGCCGCGCGGAGCGGGTCGGGCACTGCGGGAAGGGGTCGTTGCGACAGGCGTCGATCAGCACCACCTGACGCGGGGCGCGACCGAGGGCGTCGAACAGTTTGTCGAGCTCCACCGCGCGGCGCGCTTCCTTCGGGTCGCAGGAGATCTCGGCGTCCGACGGGGCGATGATGTTGTCGCCGCCGACCTCCATCCCGTGGCCGGCGTAGTAGGCGAGTGCGACCTCGGCGCCGTTGGCGACGGCCTCGAAATCCTCCAGCGCATCGAGCAGATCGGCCCGGCCGAGGTCGGTGTATTCGTACACCTCGAACCCATAGCGGCCGAGCACCTGGCCGATGGCGCGCGCATCGGGCACCGGATTGGGCAGACTGGCGAGATTGTCGTAGGCGCCGATGCCGATCACCAGCGCGACGCGCCGGGCCTCGGCGGCGGGGCTCCACGCGACCCATGTCGCGGCAAGCAGGACGACAGCGAGAAACGTGCGCCGCATGGTGCGTCGTGATCCCTGGCCCCCGACGGGCGCGATCCTACCACCGGGATCGAAATCGCACCAAGTGATCGACCTCACGCCGGCGGCCGGGTCAGGCCTTCAGCATCCACTCGTGGGCCGGGTCGTTATAGAAACGCCACATGCGTTTCGGCCCGGCCATCACGTTGAGATAGTAGAGGTCGTAGCCGTGGAGCGCCGCGCATGGGTGATAGCCGCGCGGCACCAGCGTCGCATCGCCATCCTCGATGGTCATCGATACGTCCAGCGACCGGTCGTCGGTGTAGATGCGTTGGAAGCCGAAACCCTGGGGCGGGTTGATACGGTGGTAGTAGACTTCCTCGAGCTGGGTTTCCTCCGGAAACGCGTCGCGGTCGTGCTTGTGCGGCGGATAGCTCGAGGCGTTGCCGGCTGGAGTGATCACCTCGACCACCAGCAGGCCGTCGGCCGGATCGGTCTCGTTGATGATGTCGGTGACGTAGCGGATGTTGTTGCCCTTGCCGCGGGTCATCACATCGTGGCTGTCGGGCGCGATCACCCGCGGCGGATGGCTTCCCGCGGTTCCCGGCGCCGAGCAGGCGGCGATGTCGAGGTCGGTCTCGGCGGTGATCGACCACTGGGCATCAGCCGGCACATATATCGACCACGGCTTGCCGTCGAAGACGCTCATCCGCTCGCCGAGCGTGCCGTAGTCCTTGCCGTCGACAGTGACCTTGCCCTTGCCGGTCAGGAACACCAGGCAGAGCTCGCGATCGCCGGTCTCGGCGGCGACCGTCTCGCCGGCCGTCATCCGATGGAGATCGAAGCCGACATAGTGCCAGCCGGCGCTTTCCGGCGTGATATGGATCAGCCGGTGCTGATGATCGGCGTGGGTTGACGGGCGCAGATGCAGACGAGCCATGGATCGATCCTCCCGCTTGCCGGGATGGACCGCGGCGCGTTGACTTTCAAGCAGTTTCTGCCGGGCGGACCTTTCGCCACGCAGCGACCAGGGCGCCGAACCGCTCGGCCATGTCGGCGATCGCCGCCTCGTCGTCGATTGCACCGCTCAGCCATTTCTCCGCGGCGTCGTTGAAGATGGTCCGGCCGACCGCGAAGCCCTTGACGATCGGGAAAGCCGCCGCGCGGCCGAAGGCGACTTCCAGTTCGGCGGCCGGCGCTTCGAGGCCGAGCAGCACGATCCCGCGGCACAAGGGATCGGCTTCGGAAATCACCGCATCGATCGCCGCCCATGCGTCGGGCGTCGCCTGCGGCTCCAGCTTCCACCAGTCGGGTTTGATGCCGGCGGCATAGATTTTGGCGAGCACCGAGGCGACGGTGGCGTCGTCGACCGGCCCGTGCTTGCTGGCGATGATCTCGATCAGCAGCTCCAGGCCATTGCGGCGCGCCGCCCAGTGCAGCGTCGTCAGCGTGTCGATCTGTTCTGCGGTCAGCGCCGCATCGTCGTCCGGGTTGATGAAGGCGAGGCACTTGACCGTGTGGGTCAGGGGCCATTCGGCGAGCCGTCCGCCAACGTCCTGATCGAACTCGAACCGCAGCGGCCGCGAGCCCGGTTGCTCCACCGGCCGGCCGACCCAAAGCGGGCTGTCTTCCACGGCGAACAACGCTTCGCGGCCGTAGGTTTCGTCGAGCAGGATGCCGAACCCCGGACGGTGGTCAGCGACCCGCATCGCGGCTTGGGCGGCGAGTTGCTTGAACGCGTTGAGATGCGGCCGCGAGACCCCCAGCCGGTCGGCGAGCGCTTCGAGTTGGGACCGATGGTCGATGGCAAGCGCCATCAACTCGCCCGCCTGCGGCCGGCGGGTGGTCGCCCAGTGGACGTGGTTGAGCGCCGGGTCTTTGCGCAGGCCGTGATAGGGGCTGCCGGTTTCCAGGAATCGCGTCAGCTCGGTCCAGGTCGGATACTCCGGCGAGCAGAGCAGGCGGGAGACCGCGAAGGCGCCGCAGGCGTTGGCCCAGGTCGCCGCGGTTTCGAACGGCTCGCCGCGCAGCCAGCCACGGAGGAAGCCGGCCATGAAGGCGTCGCCGGCACCGAGCACGTTGTAGACCTCGATCGGAAAACCCTGACCGACAATGCCGTCGTCGATGGTCTCAGGAATCGCGTCGGGAAAGACGACGCAGCCCATCGGCCCGCGCTTCAGGACGAGCACCGCGTCGCTTTGTTCCCGAACGCGCCGCAGCGCGGTCAGGGCATCGCCGGCACTGCCGCCGGCGATCCGCATTTCTTCCTCGGTGCCGACGATCAGGTCGCAGTGGGGGAGGACCGGGTTCAGGTGCTCCGACACATACTCCGAGGCGATGAACCGTTCGCTGCCCTCCGCGTGGCCGGCCAGCCCCCAGAGGTTCGGCCGGTAGTCGACGTCGAACACGATCCTGCGGCCAGCGTCCTTGGCGATCCGGATCGCGGCGAACTGTGCCGCGGCGACGGTCGGCGTCGAGAAATGGGTGCCCGTGACGACTAGTGCACCGGCCGAGCGGATCAGATTCGCGTCGAGATCGGCCTCGGTGACCCCCATGTCGGCGCAGTTCTCGCGGTAGAAGAGGAGGGGGAAGCTCGACTCATCTTCGACCGATAAAATCGCAAGCGCGGTAAGACGTTGCGGGTCGATCTTCACCCCATCTGTCGCGACGCTTTCGCGGCGCAGCTGCTCCAGGATGAAGCGCCCCATCTGCTCGTCGCCGACGCCGCTGATCAGTGCCGAACGGAGGCCGAGCCGCGCCGCGCCGATGGCGATATTGGCCGGGCAGCCGCCCACCGATTTGGCGAAGGAGGACACGTCTTCGAGCCGCGAGCCGATCTGCTTGCCGTAGAGGTCGACCGAGGATCGTCCCATCGTGATGACGTCGAGGGACCCCTTGGGCTCCGACATTCTATTGCCTCCCGCGTTTCCATTGGACAGTGGTGGAACCACCAACTACAACGAATGAAACATTGGTTCTACCAATCATCAAACCAGAATTTTCGTTCTAAGGGGAGGACAGGCAGATGCTGCGGTTTGGCGTTTTGGGCGCGGGGCGGATCGGCAAGATGCACGCCGCGAATCTGGCGGCGGCTTCCACCGCCCGACTGGTCGCGGTCGCCGACGCGATTCCCGAAGCGGCGGAAGCCGTGGCGGAGGCGACGAATGCCAAGGCGCAGTCGGCCGACGAAGTAATCGCCAATCCGGAGGTCGATGCGGTCCTCATCGCCAGCCCCACCGACACCCATGCTGATTTCATCGAACAGGCGGTGCGGGCCGGCAAGGCGGTCCTCTGCGAGAAGCCGGTCGATCTGAGTTCGGATCGGATCGCCCAGTGCCTCGAAGTTGTGGATGCGGCCGGGCAGCCCCTGATGATCGCGTTCAATCGCCGGTTCGATCCGAACTTTGCCGAGCTTAAGCGTCGTCTGGATGACGGTGTCGTTGGAGACCTGGAGACGGTGACCATCGTCTCCCGCGATCCTGCCCCCCCGTCAATCAGCTATGTCGAGCGGTCCGGCGGTCTTTATCGCGACATGATGATCCACGATTTCGATCTGGCGCGTTTCTTCCTCGGCGAGGAGCCGGTCGAGGTGCACGCGATCGGTTCTGTCCTTGTCGAGCCGGCGATCGGCGAAGCCGGCGATGTCGATACGGCCATGGTGATGTTGCGGACCGCGTCCGGCAAGCTCTGCCAGATCTCCTGTTCGCGCCGGGCGACCTACGGCTACGACCAGCGCGTCGAACTCCATGGAGCCGGCGGCATGCTGCGTGCCGGCAACGTGCTCGAGTCGACGGTTGAGGTGGCCACCGGTACCGGCTTCTCGTTCGACCCGACGCTGAATTTCTTCATCGAACGCTACACCGATGCGTACCGGCTCGAGATCGACGCCTTTGTCGACGCGGTCGAGTCGGGCAAGCCGCCGTCGCCTTCGGGTTATGACGGGCTGATGGCGCAGCGGCTCGCCGATGCGGCCAGCACGGCACGCGAAACCGGCCAGCCGGTGCGGCTCGACTGAGGCGGGCGTCGCCGCGAGCGATCGGGGTCAGTCCGCCGGGGCAACCCACCGCAGCGATTCCACCCCATCGTCGACCGCGATGACGGCAACCGCTTTCTTGGGAACGCGGCTGTCGTCTGTGTAGGCGACTTTACCGACGACGCCTTGAAAGTCGGTCGTCGTGGCCAGCGCGTTGCGGATGGCGGTCGGGTCGGTCGATCCGGCGCGATCGATTGCATTGTCCAACAGATTGACCGCGTCGAAGCCGAGCGGGGCGAAGGCATTGGGCGGCGCGGCGCCGAACTTCGCCGTATAAGCGTCGACAAACGCCTTCATCGCCGGTGTGTCGACACCGATGAACCTGTGGGTGGTGAAATAGATGCCGGTCAGCGCTTTGGCCTTCGACGCCGCCGGGATCGTGTCTTCGTCCCAGCCGTCCGCCGACAGGAGCGGCAACGTGATCCCCGCGTCCCGCGCGGCCTCGATGAATGTGGGGCCCAGCACAGGAAGGGTTGCGGCGTAGATAACGTCCGCCTGGGTCTCTTTAACGGCAGCAAAGAAGCTGGCGTAGTCGTCGCTGCCGGTAACGTTCTGGGAGTAGGCGATGTTACCGCCGAGTTGCTGGAACGATTGGGTGAAGAAACGCCCAACCGTCTTTGTGTAGTCGCGCTTTTGGTTGATCAAGACCGCTGCCCGGCTCGCTCCGAGTTGGTCGCGTGCAAAGCGCGCCATCGCTTCGGCTTGGGCGTCGTCGCCATAGGCGACGTAGAACATATCGTCCCCCACTTCGCCCGGAACGGCTGGGTCGGTTGCGCCGGGCGAGATGAACGGCAGGCCGGCGGCCTGGAAGACCCGACCGGCTAGGAGTGCTTCCTCGGAGTAGGTGTAGCCGATCCCGGCAACAGCCTCGGGATGGGCCGCCAGGGTCGCGCTGACCTTTGACGCAACAACACTGAAATCGCTTTCCGTATTGACGGTGACGAATGCAATGGGCCGCCCGTCAATGCCACCCGCCTGATTGATCAGGTCGACCGCCAACGCGGCCCCGTTGTGCGCCGCGACGTCGAGACCCGATGCCGGCCCCGTGAGATCGAAGGCTCCGATCACCGTGATCGGTTCGGCGGTTTGGGCCGCCGAGCCCGCGGAGACGATAAACGCAGCGGCGATTGGATAGATGAGACGCATTGTTGGTTCCCCGATCGGTCATCATGACACTGTCTTTGTAGCCGTATCGTGTGCCAGGAATATGCCAGCGACGTCCACATTCTCGACTGTTATCGCCCGCTGCGCCGAACCTAAGGTCAAACGGGGATCTTCGTGACTTCGGGGATTGGGGTCGGCGGCGGTGGTTTACGTCCGAGGGTGACCAAGCGCTGGAGCCAGCCGAGCTCCGGTTCCGGGGTCTTCGGGATTGCGACGTAGCGGATGACGATCTCACCGTCCTCGGCGGCGATGTGGAAGTAGTTCAGCCGGAAGGAAGGATAGTAGACAGCGGGCAGATAGCCGAAGCGGACCGGAACCCGGTCGAGGATCTTGAGCCACGTCCCGAGGTTGATGATGGTTCGGCCGTCGGGCTCGCGGCTGAGGAACGCATCGTGGGTGTGGCCGAACAGGTAGACCAACGTGTCGGGGTTTTCGGCGAATACCTGGCGCGCCCGGCGCAGATAGGTCTCGCGGCCCATCCCTTCCATCTCGCCGACGCCGGTGGAAACGCGAAACCGCCGCAGCGTCTTCACCAGATCGCGAAGAACGAAGAGGCCGGGGATCGCGACGACGATCATGAAGAACAGGATCAGCATGTTCACCAGGATGATGGCGATGAACACGTTGCCGACGAATCCCAGTGAGCGGAGCAGCGCGTTGTCGAGCACGAAGTTGGAGCTGACGGCACCGGTGGCCTGGAGGATCGTCGCGAGCAGCGCGATGGCCGTCACCGTCGCCAGCGACAGGAACACGGTGAGCACCGCGCGGATCGGCCAGGCCATCTCGCGGTAGAAGTAGTTGGATGCCATCCAGTCCGGGATCTGTTCCGTCGCCACGGAGCGGATGTCCTTCAGCCAGTTGCCGCGGCCGAAGGCCGAGAGGCGGCTGGCGCCGGCGACGATGGTTTCGGTGATGAAGTAGCCGACCGGCAGCGCGTAGCGGTTGCCGTAGTCAGGCGATGCGTTGAACGGATCGGCCTGCTGGCCATGCTCGACCCACAGCGTCTTGCCGGCGAGCTCGCGGCGCAGGCTGATCGCTGTATCGAGGCGAAGGTTGTAGGCGGCGAGCTTCTCGGCGAAGGCCGGGTCGCAGGCGAGATCGTAGTCATGGTTGCCGACCATCAGGGTGATGGTGATCCGCTCGCCGGTCTCCTTCAGCTGGTCGAAGATCGCCTGATGGTGGGCGACGATGGCGTCGAACTTGGCCGGACCCTCGACGGTCGTCAGCTCCCAGAAGCCGAAGGTGTCGCCCGCGATGATCAGTTCGACGTTGCCGCCTTGGTCCGCCAGCTTGGCCAGGAAGGCGATCAACGCGTCGGCGTAGTCGCAATGCTGCAATTCGCCGTCGCCACCGAGATGGAGGTCGCTCAGGAAATAATACGCGCGCCCCATCGGTGACCCGAGGTCATCCGTCCGGTGCCCGGCGGGCCGCGGCGGCGACCGCGAGCGTCATCGCCAGCGACAGGGTGCCGGCCAGCGAGCGGAAGCCGGCGTGGTCGGCCTCGACCACCTCGAGCTGGATCGAAGCGTTGGCCGCAATCGGCGAGAACGGACTGTCGGTGATTGCGATGACCGGAACCCCGCGGGCGGCGGCCTCGGCACAGAGTTCGACGCCGAGCGGCGTGTAGGGGTTGAAGCTGATCGCGACCAGTGCGTCCCGCTCCGAGGCGCCGGCGAGTTGGTCCGGTCCGATCGCTGCGACCTGGTCGACTGGCATCGCGCGGATGCCGAGCTTGCCGAGCGCATAGGCGAGGTAGTTGACGACCGGAAAGACACGCCGCAGACCGAGCAGATAGACCGTGTCGGCGCGGGCGATCAGGTCGGCCGCCCGGTCGATGTCATCGGTGGAGACCGTGTTGCGCAGGCGTTCGATCGAGGCGATCGCGGTTTCGGCGAACCCATTGAGCAGGCCCTCGGTGCCGCCGTCGTCGCTGCGGGCGTCGAGGCGGGCGAGGCGCTCGCGATAGTCGGGCCACTGCGACTTGAGCTGAGCCCGGAACACGTCCTGCAGGTCGGTGAAGCCGGCATAGCCCAGCGTCTGGGCGAACCGGATCATGGTCGACGGCTGCACCTTCGCCTGGTTGGCGACGGATGCCACGGTTCCGAAGGCGATCTCATCCGGGTTTTCCAGCGCGAAGGCGGCGACCTGAACGAGGCGGCGGGGCAGGGACTCCCGTCTGGCGATCAGGAGGTCCTTCAACCCGTCGAAGTCCCGCGGCGGGACGGTGTTGTTCCGTGTCTCGGTCATGGTTTGGTTGCGAAACGGGCGGGGATATGCCCCGCCCGCAACGACGAATTGATGGATGGCTGGGTCAGCCGCCGATGCAGGAGTCGACGTTGTCCGGTGTGCAAACGTCGAGACCGGTGTAGGTCGGGTCAGCCGGAGCCTCGCCGCCATCGGCCATCTGCTTGATCGCGTAGATGACCCGATAGCCCATCTCGAACGGACGCTGGCCGACCTGACCGGCGGACAGGCCCTCCTTCATCAGGTCGATCTGAACCGGCAGGGTGTCGGCGACGACGAGAGCGAGATGACCGCCGCCAATCTTGTCCTTGTGCTGCTCGGCGACGTTGCGATACGCGTCCGGCACGAACTGCGGGAATCCGCCGGTCGGCACGAAGGCATCGAGATCCGGATACTTGATCAGGATGTCTTCCATCTGCTGAACCGAAAGCGGGAAGTCGTCGTTCGTGTAGAGCGGGCAACCATCGACCTCGGTCCAGCCGTTCTGGCCGGTGAGGCGTTCTCCCGGAGGCTCGCCGCGATCGACGCCGGCAAGCGTGTCGCGAATGCCCTGCATGCGCTCGTTGTGGTTGGCCGCCGCGGCGCCGCCCGACTGGATGCAGATCGAGCCGCCATCCGGCTTGATCTCCTGGGCGAGCTTCGCCAGGTTCACACCGATGTCGTAGTTGTGCGTGCCGATATAGGCGGTACGCAGATGGGAATGCTCGGCGAGCAGGTCGCTATCCCAGGTGAGAACCGGAATGCCGGCTTCCATGGCGGCCGGCAGAACGCTGGCCATCGCCGCCGCGTTGGACGGCGCGACACCGATGCCGTCGACGCCCTTGGCGATCAGGTCGGCAACGATCTGAACCTGCTCGTCACCGCCGCCGTGCGCCGGCGGGCCGGTGAAGAAGCACTCGACCAGATGGGCGCCAATTTCCTCAACTGCCTTGTCGCAGCCCAACTTGGCCTGGTCGAAGAACGGGTTGTTGAGGTTCTTCGGAACCACGGCGATCACGAGCTTATCTTGAGCGCTGGCCGCACCGACGAAGAACGCGCCGGTCGCCATGGCTCCCGCCACAAGGGCGGCGCTGGCTAGTAGTCTTTTCATTTTCACTCCCTCCATTGCAAAGTTTGGCGCGGTAACACGCGTCACGCACGCCGCTGCCCGCGTATCTTCTCCAGAAGAACCGCGAGAACGATGAAGACGCCGACGAAGGCGCCTTGCCAGTTGGAGTCGATGCCCTCCATCAGGAGGCTGTTGCGGATGACCTCAAGCAGGGCCGCGCCGATCACGGCGCCATACACGCCACCTTCACCGCCCATCAGGTTGGCACCGCCGATCACGGTGGAAGCGATCACCCGCAATTCGTAAGCCTGGCCGGTGCTGTTGATCGCCGAGCCCTGCCAGCCGACCAGCAGGATGGCCGAGATCGCGGCGGTCACCGCCGAGAGGATGTAGGCCTGCGCCTTGACTCGATTGACCGGCACGCCGGTCAGTCGCGCCGCCTGTTCGTTGCCGCCGATCGAATAGAGATAGCGGCCCCATGTGCTGAACTTCAGGATGATGCCGACGAGGATCGAAAGCACCACGAGTGCCCAGAATATGTTGGACAGCTCCAGGAACTCACCGCCGCCGATATCCTTGAAGGCCTGGCCGTGGGGGCCGAAGTCATAGATCATCCGGTTCTGTGACAGGACGATCGCAATCGACCGGGCGAACGACATCATCGCCAACGTCACCACGAACGCCGATAAGCCGGCATAGGCGATCAGCAGGCCGTTGATCAGGCCGATCAGCACACCGGTCAGCAGCCCGGCGATCACGGCGATGTACCAGGTTGATCCCGCTTCGAGCAGCAGGCCGCAGACGACGCCGGTCACCCCCATGATCGAGCCGACCGACAGGTCGATGCCGCCGGTGATGATCACCGCGACCATGCCGATCGCCATGATGCCGATGATCGCGAAGTTACGCGTCATGTTGGCGAAATTGGCGGCGCTGCCGAAAGAGTCCGGTTGCCGTATGACCATGATGCCGATGATCAGGGCGAGGGCGACCGTAACCCAGAAGGGCTGGCTGGAGAGGACCCTCTCCAGCGGCGTCTGCTCCTTGATCGAAACGACGTCCTGAATGCGGACGTCGCCGATGTCCGGATGCGTCGCGCCAGATTCGGGTTCAGGCGGCATGGATCGCTCCGGTAATCAGGCCGGTGACTTCTTCCGGGCTCGATCGGGCCACCATTTTGTCGGCGACCTTGCGACCGCGGCGAAGGACGGCGACCCGGTCGCAGACTGCGAACACGTCGGGCATGCGGTGGCTGATCAGGACGATGGCGATACCCTGATCCTGGAGGCGGCGAATAAGATCGAGCACCTCGGCGACCTGCCGGACCGAAATGGCCGCCGTCGGTTCGTCCATCAGCACGATTTTGGCTTCCGACAACATGGTCCGCGAGATCGCCACGGCCTGCCGCTGCCCGCCGGACATGCGCCGGACCAGATCATGCGGCCGGGTCTCCGACTTGAGTTCGCCGAACAGCTCGCCGGCCCGTTCGCTCATGGCGCGCGACACCATGAACCGGAACGGCCAGATGCGCTGGAAGATCTCGCGGCCGAGAAAGATGTTGGCCGACGCGGTGAGATTGTCGCACAACGCCAGGTCCTGGTAGACGACCTCGATGCCCTTCTGCCTGGCCTCGATCGGCTTGTGGAAATGAACGGTTTCGTCCTGGAGGACAATGTCGCCGGACGTCGCGGGAAAGTTGCCGGCGACGATCTTCACCATTGTCGACTTGCCGGCGCCGTTGTCGCCCATCAGCCCGAGCACTTCGCCCGGTTCCAGGTCGAGGTCGACATCGGTCAACGCCTTGATGGCGCCGAAACTCTTGGAAATCTTTCGTAGCGAAAGAACTGGCACTTGGACGCGTTTCCGACTGGAATTCTTTGGTTTGTTTGGGCTCGTCGAACAACGAGCCGGCGCGACACTAGAATGTTCATTCCGGCATGTCTAGGCGAAGGTCCGTCCGTTCCGTTGTCGTCACCGGCGACGGAAGCCGAGACGAATGCAGCGCCTCCGTCTATGGTGGCGCGGCGTACCGAAACGACAAGGGGGGAGGAACCCGTGCCGAGTTTTCCGATCGTCGATGCCCATGTTCATCTTTACGACCCGTCGGCGATCACCTTCGCCTGGATGAAAGGGATCGCCCATCTCAATAAGCCGCATCTGCCGCACCATTACGACGAACGCAGCCATCCCGCGATTGTCGACGGGATCGTGTTCCTGGAGGTGGATGCCGCCAACGATGAGCACGTCGACGAGGCGCTGTGGGTCAGTGAACTTGCCAACAGCGAGTCGCGAATCCAGGCGATGGTTGCCTCGGCGCCGCTGGAGCGCGGACCCGCCGCGGTCGAGTCCGATGTCGCGACGATTGCCAAGCTGCCGCTCGCGCGCGGCATCCGCCGGCTGATTCAGCCTTATGTCGATCAGCCTGGCTGGTGCCTGCAGCCCGACTTCGTCGCCGCGGTCCAGATGCTGCCGGACTACGACCTCAGCTTCGATATCTGCATCTACCATCCGCAGATGGCCGACGCGATCGAGCTGGTGCGGCAGTGCCCGAACGTCCGCTTCATGCTCGACCACATCGGCAAGCCGGGGATCAAGGACGGGATCAGGGAGCCGTGGTGGAGCCAGATGCGCGAACTGGCGGCGCTGCCCAACGTGACGTGCAAGATTTCCGGGGTGGTGACCGAGGCGGATCGCGAGGGGTGGACCTATGACCATGTCGCGCCCTATGTGGCGCATGCCATCGAGTGCTTCGGTTTCGACCGGGTGGTGTTCAGCGGCGACTGGCCGGTCGTCGAGCTGGCGAGCAATCTGGTGGACTGGATCGGTGTCGTCGATCGGGTCACGGAAGGCGCGAGCCAGGAAGACCTGCGCAAGCTCTATCGCGACAACGCTATCCGCTTCTACCGCATGTGACGGGCGGGTGAGCGGCTCATGGTTGACGGGTGTTCCATCCGCCGGTTCGCGCCGGCTGACCTGAAGCGGCTGCACGACATTCGCGCCGCGGCGTACCAGCCGGTCTTTCGCTCCTTTCGCGAACTCGTGGGCGTGCCCATTGCCGGCGTGGCGCTCGCCAATCTGGAACAGGAACAGGCCGACTACCTCGACACACTGTGCGGCCCGAACTCCGATCGCGAGGTCTATGTCGTCGAGGAGGGCGGACGGATCGTCGGCTTCTATGCGGTCGCCCTGAACGGACAGACCAAGGTCGGCGAGCTCGACCTGAACGCCGTCGATCCGGACTGCCAGGGTCGCGGTATCGGCTCCTGGATGTTCGGCCGCGCCCTCGACCGGATGAAGGAGGCCGGCATGAAGGCCGCGACGGTCGGCACCGGCGGCGACGCCAGCCACGCGCCGGCGCGCCGGGCCTACGAAAAAGCCGGCTTCGGCCCGTCGATCCCCAGCGTCTATATGTACCGGACGCTGTAGGCTCGGTCCCCATAAATGGGATTCCGCTTCGCCTTAAGGTACCTGAGGCGGATGACGGCTCTCAGCCCGAAGTTGCTTAGGAGGAATAGATGGGCGTCGAGAAGGTTGGTTTTGTTGGTTTTCGCTCGGCTGATCTACAGGCCCTGCGTGAGGTTTTTGAAAAAGGTCTCGAAATGGTCCCTACCGACGCGTCGTCGGATCAGGTCGGATACCTTCTGTCGGATGGGACTCGCTTGGAGGCTTACGACCACGCGAACGCATTCCACAGCTTCTTCACGACGGGTCCGGTCGTAGGGTTTTCAGTTCCGCATTTCGAAAGAAGTTGGGAGCGGTTGACGCGGATCGGAGTTGAGCAACTCACCGATATCCAGTCCGAAGATGGGCGCCGTTGGGTGCACTTCCGACTTCCTGATGGAACGGTGGCGGAACTCATTGGCTCCTAAACATTCGTCAGCATTGCCGACATACACGGGTGGGGCACATGGGTAGAGTGTAGCAGATGAGACTAAACTAGGTAGTGAAGACTGCTCCGCTACGGTGTATGATCCCACGAGATCAAGCGAGTTGATCTGCAGGAGTGGTGTTTGTCCACGGCCGCATCCGACGAAAGAGGCGAGAGATGACGACGATTGTCCGAGCGCTCGTGTATGGTTTATTGGTACTTGTCTTTTCCGCCTCAGTTTCTCTGGCAACTCAGCCAGATCAAGATCTTTATTGTAATAATGGTTCACAGTGCTCGCAGGATTTCGATCTTCACCACGGGAATACGACGATAAAGGTTTGGTGTTTCAACAAGAGTATAGAAGCCGGCGGGGGCTCGGAAGAGAGTCCGATTAGAGTCCACTGTAAGTGGGTTGGCTGTGTAAATAGTAAGGATGGTACGGCTAGTTGTGATTGTACCTACGATGGCCACAAGAATGTTATGGCCACCGTCGTCGTACAAAATTGCTGCAATGTACAGGATGACTGCTAAAGCTAGAGGCAGTATCGCCGCCCAGCCTTCTCTTACGACACATCGGTGGGGGCGTCACGGCGCTCCGAGCCGCATCGTTGACCGGAGCGGGGCCTTTCCGGCAGACTGACGGGCAGTCGGAGAGGAGTCCGAAAACATGGCAAAAATCTTCTATCGGTAGCAGCTCTCGTTTTGGCCGTTGTGGTGGGCGATAATTCAGCTTCTTTCGCCGCCAATGCGGACATCGACTATAACTGTACGAATCCAGCACATTGCTATCCGGCACCTGAAGTCAATAAAGGTAAAACGATGATCCGGCTCTGGTGCTACGGCGATACTATGGTTGACGATCAGACGGGCGTTAACGCTAGTCGCGTCTATAAGTACAAGTGCGGCCATGCTGGCTGCGTCAAAACCAAAGACAAGACGTCTAGCTGTCTGTGCAACTTAACGGGGCACGCGACGCTTTACAACATGAGATGAGTAACTGCTGCACCGCGGACGACGCGCCAAGTCAGTACAAGTGCTGACGGGCTAGCTTGTTACCGGCACCTCGCAGCGCCCTTCACTTCGTCCGAAACCGGGCAAAGGCCCAGCGGAGGGCAGTGCCCAGGACGTCACCGCCCGCTCAGAAGAACGCGCCGATGCCGCGCCATACGACATAGAGCCCGACGGCGATAACGATGATCGCGAAAGCGTAGGAGAGGCCGGGCTTGCGCTCCGCGAGCCGCTTGGAGATGGTGACCCCGATCAGCCCGCCAACCGCGCCGCCGAGAATGAGCAGCGCGGCGATACCCCAGTCGACCAGCCCCGACAGCGCATAGTTGCCGGCGGTGGTGAAGCCGAAGGTGGTCACCGACAAGAGCGACGAGCCGACCGCGTTGAGGAGCGGCATGCCGGTGGAATAGACCAGCCCCGGCACGATCAGGAACCCGCCGCCGATGCCGAAGAAGCCGGCGAGGAAGCCGACGCCCAGCGCCACCGGGATGATTCGTGGCAGGAGTTGTCCGGCGGTTTCCCGGGTCAGTTCGACGTCGGGCTCGCCGACCTCGGCCGGCTTGCGGGCGATCGAGAATCCGACCGCGATCATCACCACGCCGAACAGCGCGAGCAACCGGTCGCCGTCGAACGCTTTGCCGGCAGTCGAGCCAAGCGCCGCTCCCGCGATGCCGAACACGGCGAAGGCGAGGGCGCAGCGTAGCTTGACGTTGCCGGAGCGGAAGTGGGTGGCAAGGTTAATCGCCGCGCTCGCCGCGACGGCGAACGCGCTGGTGCCGATCGCCACATGCGGGTCCCTGACCCCGACCACATAGACCAGCAGCGGCACCGCCAGCACCGAGCCGCCGCCACCGATCAGCCCCAGCGAAAAGCCGACCAGCGCGCCGGAGATCAGCGTCAGGATTTCGGGGGTGAAGCCCATGACCGGCGTCGGCCGATCAGGTCAGCCGCGTTCGGTCGGAAAACCCGCTCCCTTCCACGCCAGGATCCCGCCGGTCATGCAATAGGCCTCGCCATCGACCAGGGAGGCGAGGGCCGCCGCGTTGCGCTTGGTCCGTGCGCCGGAGGCACACAGGAACACGGTGGTCGCCTTGGGCAGGTCGGTCGCGGCACCGGCGGCGATCTCGGACAGGGGGAGGGCGATCGCACCCGGGATGCGCTCCGCCGCCTGCTCGTTCGGCTCGCGCACGTCGACCAGAATCGCGTCCTTGTCCAGCAGGGTGTGGGCGTCTTCGACGGTGATATCGGTCAGCGTGCGGTCGGTCATGGTTCGGTCCTCATGGGGCAGCCGTCGGGCCGCAATAGATGTTGCGCAGTGTCGTGAGCAGCTCCGACACGGTCGGGTCGGCGATGGTGTAATGCAGGGTCTGCCCGTCACGACGATAGCCGACGATGCCGCTCTCGCGCATTAACGACAGATGCTGCGACAACGCCGACTGGCTGAGCCCCACCGCGGTGGCCAGGTTGCCGACCGTCATCTCCCCCGCGCGGGCCAGTTCGCACAGCACCAGCAGGCGTCGCTCGTTGGCCAGCAGTTTGAGCATACGGGCGGCTTCGCCCGCCTGTTCGGTGAGCACGTGGATGTCGGCGGGGTCGGGTGCGAGCTGATTGTCCATTAGCGTTGACTAATTTAGAGATCGCTAATATATCGTGTCAACCCCCAGCCATGGAGTTTGTCCGATGACCGAGACCAATCGCCCCGACGTCGAGGCTTTTTTCGACGAGGCCACCAACACCGTCAGCTACCTCGTCCGCGATCCCGCCACCGGCAAGGCGGCGGTGGTCGATCCGGTGCTCGACTACGACCAGACCACCGGCAAGGCGTCGACGGCGTCGGCCGACGCCATCCTCGACGCGGCGAAGAAGAAGGGCGCCGACATCGTCTGGGTACTGGAGACCCACGCCCATGCCGATCACCTGTCGGCGGCGCCCTACCTCAAGCAAGTGACCGGCGCCAAGGTCGGGATTGGCGAGCACATCCGCGACGTCCAGAGGATTTTCCGGCCGGTGTTCAACATCGACGACGTCTCCGGCGACGGCAGTGAGTTCGATCGGCTGTTCGCCGACGGCGAGCGCTTCCGGATCGGTGACCTCGAAGCCGAGGTGATGCACACCCCGGGCCACACCCCGGCCTGCGTCTCGTACCGGATCGGCAACGCGGTCTTCGTCGGCGATACCGTGTTCATGCCCGACTTCGGGACCGCGCGCGCCGACTTTCCCGGCGGCGATGCGCGCACGCTTTATCGCTCGATCCAGAAGCTTCTCGCCCTGCCGCCGGAGACCCGCGCCTTCATGTGCCACGACTACAAGCCGGAGAGCCGCGACAACTATGCCTGGGAGACGACGATCGGCGCGGAGCGCAAGAACCGGCATCTGGTCGACGCCGACGAGGAGGCCTTCGTCGTCACGCGCAAGGCCCGCGACACGGCGCTGACGGCGCCGGTGCTGCTGCTGCCGTCGATCCAGACCAACATCCGCGCCGGTCAACTGCCGCCGGCGGAGTCGAACGGCGTCTCCTACATCAAGATTCCGGTGAAGCTGGCCTCCTGACCGCGCGCTCGGGCCAGGCCATGGCGCTCAAGCGAAGACGGTGAAGTCGCTCGCCTTCAGCTTGGTGCCCGGGTCGAGGATCGCGAACAAGTCCGCGTCCCCGCCGACCGCGCTGCCGGTCGGATCGTAGGACAACTCGCCGGTTGCCTTGTCGTATATGATCCGGTGGTCCGGCTTGGTCGCCTCCGGGCCCTTCTTGAACTGTGACTTCGGGAGAGGCCCTGGCGCAAGACCGCCGAAAATGGCGGCGTCGAGGAAGAACTTGTCCTTGCCGGACTCGAAGTTCTTCACCGTGTCCTCGTTGAAAAACGTCTCGGGCGCGGTATCGAACACAATCTTGTCCTTGCTGTTGCCGAGGACGAATTTGTCGTTGCCGAGGTCGCCATAGAGTTTGCCGGCCTTGCCGTCCTTGTTCTTGTAAACGTCGTGGCCCCAACCAAAATGGACCTCGCCGTCGATCGTGCCCTTGTTGACGATCTTGTCGTCGGCGCCTTTTGTTTCCACGTCGCCGTCGATCTTGCCTTCGTTGACAAGGTCCAGGCGGGTCCTGCCAGCGCCCGCGAGGATCGCAGTTCCGTCGACGCCTTTGATTTTCGCGCCTGACTGATTGACGACGATCGCGTCGCGATCCACATCGGTGTTGAAGTTCAGATTGATACCGATTCCGCCTTTGATCTTGCCATGGTTGTCGATCAGCGCCCCGGACGAGGCGTCCTCCAAGAGGTAGGCTACCTGGATAGCGCTTGCCGAACCAAACAGCGTGCCGTGGTTCTCGATTGTCAGCCCTTCGATGTCACCGACGACGACGATGGCATTCTGGCGACCCTCGATCAGACCCTTGTTGATGACTTCGACATTGTTCGCTCCTGATTGGAGCCACACGCCGGCTTCGCCTTCAATCTCGCCGCTCTTTTTGTTGACGATCTTCGCGTCAGCGCCGGACAGTTCGATCGCGGCGACCGCGCCAGCCGCGCCTGACTCGACGGTCCCTCTGTTGATGAGTTTGCTGTCCGCGAACGTACTGACGATGGCGGCATTCTGCTCGGAACGGACGAGAACTTCTGGATCGATCCGCCAGGTCTGGCCGTCCTTGTTGAATGCGATGGCGGGCGTCAGGTCGACGATCAGATCGGTGCTTTGGGTAGGCATGCAGGCGTCTCCGTTGTTAGCCCCGGGAGTACGCATAGGAACCGCTTCCACCATACAACCGCGCTGAGCGAGGAAACAACCGACGGCCACGCCGACGATCGGACCGCGATCGCGGTGGGTCGCCTTCCCTGTCTATCGGCGGCCGTCGCGGCGATGCCGAAGGCGCGGGAGTTGTTGAATTGTGCTGCGTGCTTCGAGGCTTCGCTTCGCGAAGCACCTCTGCATGAGGGCGTGAGATGTGGGTGGGGAGGTGGACCTCATTTACCGCCAACACCCAACTTCCTCATCCTGAGGAGCGAGGGCGGTAGCCCGAGCCTCGAAGGACGCACTATGTTTGGTGGCGACCGCACCTGTACACCGACGTCATGCCCGGACTTGCTCCGGGCATCCACGCGAACACCGTCGTCGGAAGGTGGGTGTCGCCGTTGCCGAAGACGTGGATGGCCGGGACAAGCCCGGCCATGACGGAGAGGGGGTGTGCCGACGTTGAGGCGAATTGGTACGGCGTCTTCAGCGCTTCCCGACGGATGGATGGGCCTTCATTTTTGTCAGCCGGTTTTTGGTTCTCTCGGAACTGCTACATCACGCGGCATCACGCGGCGTATGGGTTTGCCGCGTGGCACGAGCGTATCCCCAAACCCGACGTCATGGCCGGGCTTGTTCCGGCCATCCACGAAAGCCACAGTGCGGCTATGCGTGGCGCCTGGGTGTACATGATGACGAACCGGCCGAACGGGACACTTTATGTCGGCGTGACCAACGATATTGCCCGCCGCGTCCGGGAGCATCGCGACGGTCTGGTGGACGGTTTCACCAAGCGCTACGGCTTGAGGCGACCGGTTTGGTACGAGGCGCATCCGACGATTACCGGCGCCATCCGCCGGGAGAAAGCGATGAAGCACTGGCCGCGTGCCTGGAAGGTGCGGCTGATCCTTGGCGTGAACCCGGACTGGGACGACTTGGCCGACACCGTCGCGTTCGTTGGGCCGGTGCGCTAGAGGCAGTTGGTCGTTTCCGGCATCACCACACCGACGTCATGCCCGGACTTGCTCCGGGCATCCACGCGAACACTGTCGATGAGAGGAGGGCGTCGTCGTTGCCAAGACGCGGATGGCCGGGACCGCCTTTTTGATCCCGGGCGCTACGCTCCTCTCGCCCCGGCACCCCAACCGCTCATTCCCGCGCAGGCGGGAATCCAGAACGGCCGTTGCCATGGTGGCTCGAAAAGACTGAGTCCCCACCTGCGTGGGGACGATCGGCTCTGGGCATCTCGCCCACACGCCGTCCGCCCTTCGTCGACTCTGCTGATCGGTGCCATCCCGCCAAACGCCATGCCGGGCATCCACGCGCACACCGCCGTCGTCGACAATTCACGCCGCCACCTTGCCGATGTGGAGCGCATGCCCCACGGTGTCGCGCACGACAGCGACAGAGGAGGGCGCCGATGATTTTCGTGACACAGGGCCGGTACACCGAGCACGCCATGGCCGGCATGCTCGAGCGTCCGGAGGACCGCAGGAGCGTGTTCCTGCAACTACTCGCCGACGCCGATGTCCGGCTGATCGCCGACTACTGGACCATGGGCGAGTACGACTTCGTGATCATCGTCGAGGCCAAGGACGAAAAGACCTGGATGAACGTGCTCCTGCTTACCGCGGCGACCGGCGGCGTCTGTGATCTGCGCACCAGCGTTGCGATATCGCCGGAAGACGGCGAGGCGTCATTCGAAGCGGCGCGCAAGCTGCGGTCCTCCTTTCGCCCCGCCGGCGAACCGGAATAACCCAAACGCATGATCGACTTCCGGGGCCTGCCGCTTCCCGTCAACCTTCTTGTCCTCGTGGTGTCGGCGGCCCTGGTGTGGGCGGCCGGAACCCGACTGGCGCAGTATGTCGACGGGATCGCCGAGCGCACCGGCATCGGTCGCGTCTTCGCCGGGTTCCTGTTGCTCGGCGGGGTGACCTCGCTGCCGGAACTGGCGACGGTGGTCACCGCCGCCTACAACGATCATCCCAACCTGGCGCTCGGCAGCATCCTCGGCAGCGTGTCGATGAATGTGCTGCTGCTGGCGCTGGCCGATTCCCTGATCGGTCGGGACTCGCTGACCTCTGTCGTCGCCCATCCGGCAACGCTGCTGCAGGGGACTCTCGGGATTGTCCTGCTCGGTGTCGTCGGTGCCGGCATCGTGGTCGGCGAGGTGGAGCTGTTCGGCCTTGGCGGCTGGTCGTTGGCACTGGTACCGCTGTTCATCCTCGCGGTGTGGATGGCGTCCCGCTACGAGAACCGGCCGACCTGGGTGGTGGCCGAGGGAAGCGCCGTCAGCCGCGCCGCACCGAAGGAGCCGGAAGGCGCCGGTCACTCGCTGACCGGGTTGGTCGTTCGCTCGACGGCCGCCGGCCTCGTCATCCTGTTCGCCGGCTATGTCCTGGCCGAGACCGGCGACGCCATATCGGTTCAGACCGGCATCGGCCAGAGCATGGTCGGCTTCGTCCTGATCGGCCTGGTGACCTCGCTGCCGGAAATCAGCTCGATGGTCGGCGCCATCCGCCTTCATCGCTACGAGCTGGCGATTGGCGACATCTTCGGAACCAACCTGTTCGATCTGCTGTTGATCCCGATTGCCGACATCGCCTTTCGCCAGGGTGCGATCCTGTCGACCGCCGGCCGGTTCGAGACGCTCGCCGTCTTCCTCGGCATGATCCTGACCGCGATCTACGTCGTCGGCCTGCTCGACCGCCGCAACCGTACCGTCCTGCGCATGGGTTACGATTCGCTCGCGGCGATCCTGGTCTATTTCTTCGGCCTGTTTTTGCTGCAGACGATCGGCAGTGGGTGAGGGGACTTGTGGAAAAGCGGCGGGCATGTTGACCGGGCCGCAGCGGATGATGACCCTGACGCCATGACGCTCCATCTCATCAAGCTCTGCGTCGGCGTCGATACGGTCGACGATCTCGCCGTCTGGGTCGACCATCATGCGGCCGAGGCCCGCCGCGCCGGCAAGCCGCCGCGGCACGTCCATGTCACCCGCATGGTGCCGAAGCGCGCCGCCGACCTGCTCGACGGCGGATCGCTCTACTGGGTGATCAAGGGAAACATCCAGGTCCGCGAGCGCCTCATCGACATCGAGCCGTTCACCGACAAGGACGGCATTCACCGCTGCCGGATCGTGATGGAGCCGAAGCTGATCGTGACCGACTGGCAGCCCCGGCGTCCGTTTCAGGGGTGGCGCTACCTGAAGGCGGCCGATGCGCCGGCCGACCGGAAGCGCGGCAGCGGCAATTCTCTGCCGGCGGCGCTCGCCGCCGAGCTCGCTGAACTCGGTTTGCGCTAGCCGGAGACGTGGCCCGGCGGATTGTCGACCGGCACATTGTCGATCAGCCGGGTGGTTCCGAGCCATGCGGCAACGAGCAGTCGGAGGGGCTCTGACCGCACGTCGGTGACTTCCGCCAACGTATCCGCGTTGCGGAGCGCCAGGTAGTCGACGTCGTGCTCGACACCCAGGTGTCGCCGCGTCGCGGCCAGTGTCGCGGCGACGTCGGCGCCCGTCGCGATGGCTGTCGCGGCTGTCCTGAGGGCGTCGTAGAGGCCCGGGGCGACTGCTCGCTCCTCCGGGCTCAGGTACTGATTGCGGGAGGAAAGCGCCAATCCGTCGGGTTCGCGCACGGTCGGACAGCCGAGCACGTCGATCGGGATCGCCAGATCCGCAACCATCCGCCTAACCACTTGAAGTTGCTGGTAATCTTTCTCGCCGAAGACGGTCAGATCGGCGCCGGTAGCAAGGAACAATTTGGCGACGATCGTCGCAACCCCTTGAAAAAAATGAGGTCTGTGGTCGGTTTCGAGCCCGAGCGCCGGCCCGGAGACCGAAACCGTCGTCGCCGCCCCCTCAGGGTACATTTCCGCGACCGTCGGCATGAACGCCGAGTCGACTCCGGCCTCCGCTAACATATTGAGATCACGGTCGGAATCGCGCGGGTACGCGGCAAAATCCTCGTTTGGCGCGAACTGAGTCGGATTGACGAAGATCGACACGACCACCTGATCCGCATGCGCCTTCGCCTTTTCGATCAGCGCCAGATGCCCCTGATGGAGCGCCCCCATCGTCGCGACGAAGCCGGTGGTAAGCCCGGCTTTCCGCCATTCCGTCGTCCGGCGGCGTGCTTCCGCGATGGTTGTGTCGATCGGAACGGATGTCATCGGACGGGGCTTGAATCGATGTGATTACAGGGCCTTATACGGGAAACCGCAGGGTATTGACCAATTCTTCGCGATTGCCGCGCATCCTGCGACCCGGGCAATAGTCGATCGGAGGGGCCATGGCTGGGGGACCGAAGTCGCCGACATCGGCGCATCTGATCGTTCTCGGCAACGAGAAGGGCGGCTCCGGCAAGTCGACAACCGCGGTACATCTGATCGTCGCCCTGCTCAAGGCCGGCTACCGGGTCGCTTCCGTCGACACCGATAGCCGCCAGCTCTCGCTGACCCGCTACATCGAAAACCGGGCTCGATTCGCCCGCGAGCGCGGCATTCTCCTTGAGATTCCAACCCACTACGTCGCGCGGCTGGCGGCCGGCCAAACCGTCAGCGGGATCGAGGCGCAGGAATTCGCGAATTATGTCGACATCATCGACCGGGTCGAGAGCGACTTCGATTACGTGGTGGTCGATACACCTGCCAACGATTCGTATCTCATGCGTCTCAGCCACGCGATGGCGGACACGCTGATCACGCCGATCAACGACAGCCTCGTCGATCTCGATCTGCTGGGCGGCGTCGCTGACGGCGGAGACCAACCCAACCCGGCGGGGCATTACGCCGAACTGGTGGCCGCGGCGCGACGCCAACGCCAGCAGGTCGACGGTGTGCTGATGGACTGGATCGTGGTCCGCAACCGGCTGTCGATGCTGTCCTCCCGCAACCAGCAGACCTTGCTGTCAGCGCTCGAATCGCTTGCGGCCGTCCACAGCTTCCGCCTCGCGAATGGCATCTCGGAGCGCGTCGTGTTCCGTCAATTCTTCGCGAGCGGCCTGACCGCACTCGACACCCTCGACCTCGCCACGCAGGGCGTTGAGCCGACCATCTCCCATCTCGCCGCCCGGCACGAAATCCGCGATCTTGTCGCGATGCTGGGACCGCCGCCCGCCGAACGTGTAGAACGCGCCACGGTTCTCCCCGCAGCGGTGCCGCAATCGCGCCGTCAGTTGGCGTCGGTTGGCGAATAGCGGTTGCTTCGCGCGCTATCAGTGCCACATTTCCCATGAAGATAGGGGTCTGGCGCCTGGCGGCTCGCCGCCTGGTGCCGTGAAAAGGCACACTGGCCATGAGTTCCGAAAGCAAACGCACTCCGGTCGATCCAGGCGCGGCGAAGTCGCCGACCACCCGATCGGATCACAAGGATATCGATGCCTTCCTGAAACAGGCGCGGACGATCGGGGCGCCCGTCGAGGGCCGTGGGCGGCTGATCTTTGCCCTCGACGCCACGATGAGCCGTCAGCCGATGTGGGACACCGCCTGTCGCCTGCAGGCGGAGATGTTCGACGCTGCCGGCAAGACCGGCGGGCTCGACGTCCAGCTCGTCTACTACCGCGGCTTCAACGAATGTCGCGCAAGCCGCTGGGTCGGTGAGACCACCGCGCTCAGAAACCTGATGACCGGTATTCAGGTTCGCGGCGGACATACCCAGATCGGCAAGGTGCTCAGCCATGCGCGGCGGGAAACCAAAAAGCAGAAGGTCGGTGCACTCGTCTTCGTCGGCGACGCAATCGAGGAGCCGATCGATACGCTTGCCGCAAAGGCCGGCGAGCTGGGATTGCTGGGCTTGCGTGCCTTCATGTTCCAGGAAGGGCGCGACGCGATGGTCGAGCAGGGCTTCAGGGAGATCGCCCGCTTGACCGGGGGCGCTTACGCCCGGTTTGACACCAATGCTGCCGGCCAACTGGCCGAACTCCTGAAGGCGGCGGCGATCTACGCCGCCGGAGGTATCAAGGCTCTGGAGACGAAGGGTGGAAGCAGCAGCCGGCTTCTGCTCGAACAAATGCGATCGCGCTGATGGTATTCTATCTCTTCGCCGGTGTCGGTGCTCTGCTCGCGCTTCTGGCGCTCGGCCGGGCGTTCGTCGGTGCCGACCCGCAGGCACTGGTTCGCCTGTTCCGCTACATCCTCGGGATCGGCATGATCGTTTTCGGCGGCGTGCTGACCCTGGCGCGGCAGTTCGGTCTCGGACTGCCGTTGATCGCGCTGGGGGTATCCGCACTTAGCCTCGGCCGCATCGGACCGATCGATCTCGGTGGCGGACGCCGATCGTCGGGTCAGAAGTCGAAGGTCCGCTCGGCCTATCTCGAAATGGAACTCGATCACGATACCGGCGACATGGCCGGTCGGGTAATGGGCGGTGATTTCGAGGGCCGTTGGCTCGACGACCTCGACGTGCCGGAGCTTCAGACGCTGTCACGCGAGATATCGCGCGATGCGGAGAGCCTGGCCTTACTCGAGGCCTATCTCGACCGCCGAATCCCCGGTTGGCGAGAAGACGGTGAGGGCGATTCCGCAGCGGGGGCGGGCAGCCCGCCGAATACGGGCCCCATGACTGACGAGGAGGCCTATGAGATCCTTGGCCTTGCGCCCGGCGCCAGTGAATCCGAAATCCGCCGTGCGCACCGAACGCTGATGAAAGGTGTCCACCCCGATCAGGGTGGCTCGACGTTCCTGGCGGCGAAAATCAACGAAGCTAAGGACAGGCTTTTGAGCAGACATCGGTGAGTCCGTTACGCGTTACCAAAAGGACCCTGTACGCACCGGCTACGTTTCGCGTGTTCATTCCGCGATTGCGTAACAGGCGAATTTCTTCGTCGTCAGATGCGCGCAAGCAGCGCGGGCTTCATGTTTGTCGGCGAAGCCGCCGAACCGCGCGCGGTAGAGCGTCTTGGCGTCCTTGACGACCGGTTCCGTGTAGGGCGACGCGTCGGCCAGAACGGCGGCGCCGGAGGCATGGGCACGCGACAGCAGTTCAAGCGCCGCGGCATGCGACGGTGCGGCGGCGATCTGAATCTTCCACCCTGGCGGTGCCTCGACGGCGAGAGCCATCGCTGCCGGATCGGCGGCTGGCTGCGGAGCCTCTATGGCGGCGAGAGCCATCGGTTCCGGATCAGCGATTGGCGCCGGCGTCTCAACGGCAGCGAAGGCCATCGGTTTCGGATCAGCGACGGACGGCGGCGCCTCGACGACCACCATTGGCTCGGCCTTTGCAATGACATCCTCGATCGCCGACGGTGCTGAGCCCATTGGTACGACGGCTGCGGTTTTTGCCGGCTTGACTTCCACGAAGGCGATTAGGTCGTCCGGGATCTCGCCCTGCGCCTGGAACTCGGGCGGCAGGATCGCCGCGACCGAAGTCACAGCGCCGGTCTCGATATCGGACTCAGTCAGCGGACGCAGGCGCGGAAGTGGAAGACTGGCGATGTCGATGCCACCCGACGGCATGATTCGCGCTACCAACTGTGGGCCGGTCGAAGCCCTTGGCAGGTGTTTCCTGACCAGCCCCGCCATGCGCTCGTTGCGCGCGGCGCCGCTCGATCCTCCAAGAACCACGGCGACCACACGACGGTCCTTAGTATTGACCGAGGTGACGAGGTTGAAGCCGGAGGCGCGGATGTAGCCGGTCTTGATCCCATCGACGCCGGTGATCTTGCCGAGCAGCCGATTGTGGTTGCCGATCTTCTGGCCGCGATAGGTGAAGGTCCGCGTCTTGAAATAGTGGAAGTGATGCGGAAAGCGGTCCTGAATCGCGCGGCCAAGGATGGCCATGTCGCGAGCCGTGGTGACCTGGGAGGAGTTCGGCAGGCCAGACGCATTGCGAAACGTCGTCTGCTTCATCCCCAGCTGGCGAGCCCTGCGAGTCATGTCGGCGGCGAACCCGCTTTCGGTTCCCCCGAGATACTCGCCGATCGCCGCCGCTATGTCGTTTGCCGATCGCGTAACCAGTGAAAGGATCGCGTCCTTGACCGCGATTGTCTGACCCGGCTTAAGACCGAGCTTCGAAGGCGGCTGGCCGGCAGCATGCTTGGAAATCGGAATCCGCGTCGACAAGTTCACACGACCGCTGTCCATGGCCTCGAACAGCATGTAGAGGGTCATGATCTTGGTCAGCGACGCCGGATAGGTGCGTTTGTCGGCGTTGCTTGAATAAAGGACCTTGCCGGTCTTTGCGTCGACGACGAGCGCTGCCTTGACCGGCGCCGCCTGCGCGTCGACCGCACCGACGACGGCGATCGAGAGGGCAAGGCCGGTCGCTCCGAATGTTCGGACCAAACGACGACGAAGCCCCTGGAACTGTTTGGGTATCAAGCTATCGAACTCCGCACCGTCTGCGACGTTTCTCGCCGCGCGCCTCGTCCCTGTGTCAGGGGCCATCGAACACAACAACCACCACATCCAGCAACACGCGATGGCTGGATGGTCTCATCCCCTGACGCGAAACACCGACCAAATCGCGGCACAGTCCCCAAATGCCGCCGGCCAGCGTCGTCAATAACGCTATGGAGACGAGGTTACAAATCCGTAAAGCCGGCATCAATGCGGCACGAAAGTGATATTGTGCGCTGCACAATTTACGCTTGACACCTATGCTGCGGTGCACATATCTGGTGCCAGAAATGGACGCGGCCAGGCGCCGCACATGCGAGGGACGACACCGATGATGATGAACCCATTCGAGAACTTCCAGAAATTCGGCCAGGACAACGTCGATATAGCGGTCGAGAGCGCGGATGCTGTCAGCAAGGGCTTCCAGGCCCTGGCGACCGAGGCGGCGGACTATTCCAAGACCGCTTTCGAGGCGAGTGCGTCGGCTGCGACCAAGATGCTTGCCGCCGGCAGTCTCGATAAGGCGATGGAAGTCCAGGCCGAGTTCGTTCGGTCGGCCTACGAAGGCTATGTCGGTCAGGCCACCAAGGTGGGCGAGATCGTTTCAGGGATGGCGAAGGACGCCTACAAGCCCTACGAGACGTTTTTCTCGCGAGTGAACGGCTGACAACAACTCCATAGAGATACACCTCGCACTTCGATGCGAGGAGTCGGGCCCGGCTTGCCGGGCCCTTTTTTGTGGCCTCCACCACGGTTGGATTTGCCCAACGAGCCACCTAGATATGATTGGTGAAGACGTCATCGTGGTCTCTTCGTTTCCGGGGCGGGAATTTTCGACGGAAGTGCATTGCACCTCTGGGGATTTGCGGTCAGGATTCGAAAGGTGCTTGAGTGACGAACCGACACGATGAGCAATGTGAATCGACGCCCGGACGATGGCGACGCGGGGACGGGTGTCGCGACCAAGACGAGACCACAGACCAAGCGCCCAAGTCTGTACCGGGTGCTTCTCCTCAACGACGACTACACACCGATGGAGTTCGTCGTCCACGTGTTGGAGCGCTTCTTTCAGAAGGGGCGTGAGGAGGCGACGCGGATCATGCTGCATGTGCATCAGCACGGCGTCGGGGAGTGCGGCGTCTTCACGTTTGAGGTGGCGGAGACCAAGGTGACACAGGTGATGGATTTCGCCCGTAAGCACCAACATCCGCTACAGTGCGTTATGGAAAAGAAGTGAGGTCTTCCGTGCCGTCATTTTCCCGCAGCCTCGAGAAAGCCCTGCATCAGGCACTGGCGCTCGCGAGCGAGCGAAACCAGGAATACGCGACGCTTGAGCATCTGCTCCTGGCGTTGACCGACGATCAGGATGCAGCGGCGGTGATGCGAGCCTGCAACCTTGATCTCGACGTGCTGCGCCGGAATCTGGTCGAGTACATCGACACGGAACTGGCCAATCTGGCGACCGGTTCAGAGGAAGACTCAAAGCCGACGGCTGGCTTCCAGCGCGTGATTCAGCGCGCGGTCATCCACGTGCAATCCTCAGGCCGAGAGGAGGTGACGGGCGCGAACGTGCTCGTCGCGATCTTCGCCGAGCGCGAGAGCCACGCGGCGTTCTTCCTGCAGGAGCAGGACATGACCCGCTACGACGCGGTCAACTACATCAGTCACGGGATCGCCAAGCGCGCCGGCATGTCCGAGTCGCGCCCGGTTCGTGGTGTCGATGACGATGCCGCCACCTCGGACGGGCGGGAAGACAGCAAGAAGAAGGCGGACGCCCTCGAGGCGTATTGCGTCAACCTCAACGACAAGGCGCAGAAGGGAAAGATCGATCCGCTGATCGGCCGGGACGCTGAGATCAACCGGACGATCCAGGTCCTGTGCCGCCGGCAGAAGAACAATCCGCTGTTCGTCGGCGATCCCGGTGTCGGCAAGACCGCAATCGCCGAAGGGCTGGCGAAGCGAATCACCGACGGTGACGTCCCCGAGGTGCTTCGCGAGTCGACCGTATTTGCGCTCGACATGGGAACCTTGCTCGCCGGGACCCGGTATCGGGGCGATTTCGAGGAGCGCCTGAAGCAGGTGATCAAGGAGATCGAGGAATTCCCCGGCGCGATCATGTTCATTGATGAGATCCACACGGTGATCGGCGCAGGCGCGACCTCCGGCGGGGCGATGGACGCCTCGAATCTGCTCAAGCCGGCTTTGGCGTCAGGCACGGTCCGGTGCATCGGCTCGACGACCTACAAGGAGTATCGACAGTTCTTCGAGAAGGATCGGGCGCTGGTGCGCCGGTTCCAGAAGATCGACGTCAACGAACCGACGATTCCGGATGCGATCCAGATCCTGAAGGGGCTGAAGCCGTACTTCGAGGATTACCATCGGGTGCGTTACACCAACGACGCGATCAAGAGCGCAGTCGAGTTGTCGGCCCGCTACATCAACGACCGCAAGCTTCCCGACAAGGCGATCGACGTCATCGACGAGACCGGCGCGTCACAGATGCTCGTGCCTGAAGCGCGGCGCCGCAAGACGATCGGCGTCAAGGAGATCGAAGGCACGATCGCAACGATGGCGCGGATTCCGCCGAAGTCGGTGTCGAAGGACGATGCGGAAGTCCTGAAGAGCCTCGACGAAACACTGCGGCGCGTGGTGTACGGGCAGGACAAGGCGATCGAGCGCCTGGCGTCTGCGATCAAGCTGGCACGCGCCGGACTACGTGAGCCGGAGAAGCCGATCGGCTGTTATCTGTTCTCCGGTCCGACCGGCGTCGGCAAGACCGAGGTCGCGCGTCAATTGGCGACCGCGCTGGGTGTCGAGCTGCTCCGCTTCGACATGTCCGAGTACATGGAGCGCCACACGGTCTCACGGCTGATTGGCGCACCGCCCGGCTATGTCGGCTTCGATCAGGGTGGCCTGCTGACCGATGGGGTCGATCAGCATCCGCACTGCGTGCTCCTGCTCGATGAGATCGAGAAGGCGCATCCGGACCTGTTCAATATCCTGTTGCAGGTAATGGATCACGGCAAACTCACCGATCACAACGGCAAGCAGGTCGACTTCCGGAACGTCATCCTGATTATGACTACGAATGCCGGTGCTGCCGAACTGGCCAAGCCGGCGATCGGTTTCGGCAAATCGGTCCGCGAGGGCGACGATCAGGAAGCGATCAACCGGCTGTTCACGCCGGAGTTCCGCAACCGTCTCGACGCTGTCGTTCCGTTCAGCAATCTGCCGACCGAGGTCGTCAACCAGGTGGTTCAGAAGTTCGTGCTTCAACTCGAGGCACAGCTTGCCGATCGTGGTGTGACCTTCGATCTGTCGGACGACGCGGTGAAGTGGCTGGCCGAGAAGGGCTACGACAGTCGGATGGGTGCTCGCCCGCTGGCGCGGGTCATCCAGGAGCACATCAAGCAGCCGCTGGCCGACGAAGTGCTGTTCGGCAAGTTGAAGAAGGGGGGCACCGTGAAGGTCACCCTCAACGAGGCGCGAGATGGCTTGGTGCTCGAGGCAGTCGAGGACGGGCCGGTCAAGCCGAAGAAAGAGACCGTGCCGAAGCCTCGGCGACCGCGACGGCGCAAAGCGTCCGCCGCCGCGAAAAAGCCGCCAAAGGACGGCAAGCCTCCTGGTGGCGGTCGCGGGTTGGTGCCGAAGGTGCCGCTCAAGACCGGTTGAGCGACGCGACGCGGGCTCCATCCGCGTCGCTGCCGAAAGATGAGGAGGGCGCAGGCCGGGAGGATGTCCTCTATGCGGACTTTGGCTGAGCCTTTTCGATATTCCGTCGTTCTTGGGGCGGTGGCCCTGCTCGTCGCCGCGATTCCCGCTTCGCCGGCCTATGCCGATGAAGCCTGGGATATGTGCACCAATGAAGACCCGGACATCGGCATCGCCGGATGCGACGAGGTGCTCTCGCGCGGCGATGCCGAGAGCGATCGAAATCGAGCGATTGCCTATCGCAATCGCGGATTGGCTTACCAAGCCAAGGATAACCTCGATGCGGCGATTGCTGATTACGTCGAGGCTATCTCGTTGGATCCCGGCTACGTCACCGCCTTCAACGATCTCGGGATCGCGTATCGAAACAAGGACGATATCGAGCGTGCGATTGGCGCTTACAGTGACGCGATCCGCCTCGATCCGGACTACGCCTACGCCTACAACAACCGCGGCAATGCCTATCGGGACCGCGGCGACTTTGATCTGGCAATCGCCGACTACAGCGACGCGATCCGTCTCGATCCAGCTTACGTGTTCGCCTACAACGGTCGCGGTAATGCCTTTCAGGACAAAGGCGAATTGGACCGCGCGATCGCCGACTACGATATGGCGATACGGCTAGATCCCGACTATCAAGCCACCTTCTACGGACGCGGCAACGCCCACCGGGATCTCGGCAACGTCGATCTTGCGATCGCCGACTACACCGAATCGATCCGCCTCGATCCCAGCTATGCTGCTGCCTACAACGGTCGCGGCAACGCCCACCGGGATCTCGGCAACGTCGATCTTGCGATCGCCGATTACGCCCGGGCGATCGAATTGGAGCCGCGCTATGTGTTCGCGTTCAATGGCCGGGCGAACGCCTATGCCGCTATCGGCGAAACCGAACGTGCTATCGCCGACTACGACTTGGCGATCCGTTTCGATCCGAACTATGCGATCGCCTATCGTAACCGCGGCCTTGCCTTTGACGACCTCGGCCAAACGGACCGTGCGCTCGAAGACTATGACGCGGCCATCCGCCTGAACCCTGCTTACGCCTACGCCTACAACGACCGGGGTATCATCTACGACAACCGCGGCATGCCGGAGCGCGCCGTCGAAGAATACAGTCGCGCCCTCGAAATCGATCCGAACTACACATTTGCCTACAACAACCGCGGCGTGGCCTATCAGAACATGGGTGAGATGGAATTGGCGATCGCCGATTACGAGGCGGCGCTGGCGCTGGAGCCGGACTACGAACGCGCGCAGGAGAATCTTGAGCAAGCCCTGAGCGAGATGGGAGACGGCGGCTTCAGGGCTGCCGGCGCTAGTCGGTCCCAATCAGGCGGCGCGCCTCAAGCCGACAGGGCCACCACCAGGACTTTCTACGGTGAAGGCACCGGCGGCGGACCGGACATCTGGGTACTCATCGAGCCATAGCGGTTCGACGGATCGAGTTATGCCGCCGCGAGAGCGTCGCGAACCCGTTGGGCGTTCGCCTTGAGCACCGCATCGTCTTCCATCTCCCCGGTATGGGGTTTCAGCGGCACGCCCTCGAACCGCGGGATGACATGGACGTGCAGATGGAAAACGGACTGCCCGGCGGCCGGTTCGTTGAACTGTGTGACCGTGACGCCATCGGCGTCAAACGCCGTTTTCACAGCCTTGGCAATCTGTTGGACCGTTTGCATGACCGGTCCGAGTATTTCAGGGTCGGCATCGAGCAAGTTGCGGGACGCGGCCTTGGGGATGACAAGCGTGTGGCCGGTCGCCTGCGGCATCACATCCATGATCGCAATCGCATCGTCTGACTCGAGCACCTTGTGGGCCGGGATCTCGCCACGAAGGATCCGCGCGAAGATGTTGTCATCCGCGTAAGCGTGTTGATTCATCGTTCCGGCCCCGTCTCTTCTGACTGTTTGAACGGCAGATACTCTTCCAGCACTTTGTTGTCACGCGCGACCTGCTGGCGCTCCTGACGCAGGAAGGCTTCGACCGCGTCGCGAAACCCGGAATGGGCGATCCAGTGGGCGGAGTATGTGGTCAGGGGGCGATAGCCGCGGGTGACTTTGTGCTCGCCCTGAGCGCCGGCTTCGACCCGGGCCAGCTTGTGAGCGATGGCCCAGTCGATCGCCTGATAGTAGCAGATCTCGAAATGCAGGAACGGCAGGTTTTCAGTCGTTCCCCAGTAGCGGCCATAGAGTGCATCGGACCCGATCATGTTGAGGGCGCCGGCGACGAATGTGTCGCCGCGCTTCGCCATGATCAGGAGGATCCGATCGGCCATGCGCTCGCCGATGAGCGAAAAGAAGGTTCGATTGAGGTAGGGGCGCCCCCATTTTCGCGCGCCGGTGTCCATGTAGAACGTGAAGAACGCGTCCCAGACGGATTCGGTCAGGTCGCTGCCGGTGAGGTGGACGATCTCAAGGCCGCTCGCCGTCGCGTCCCGGCGTTCGCGACGAATGGTCTTCCGCTTGCGGGAGGCGAGCGCCGCAAGAAAATCGTCGAAGTTGCCATAACCGTCGTTGAAGAAGTGGTACTGCTGATCCGTGCGCTGCAGGTACCCGGCGCTGCCGAGGATGCGCCAGTCCGACTCGGTTGCGAAGGTGACATGCACGGACGAGATGGTGTGGCGCTCGGCGAGGGTGGCCGCGCCGTGTGCAAGGATCGCGCGGCTGCGGTCGGCGTCCGGACTTGGTTTGACCAGGAGGCGTCGACCGGTGACCGGCGTGAACGGCACGGATGCTTGTAGCTTCGGGTAATAGCGCCCACCGGCCCGTTCGAAGGCGTCCGCCCAGCCGGCGTCGAAGACATATTCGCCCATGGAATGGGATTTCAGGTAACACGGCAGCACCGCCGACGGGCTGCCATCGCCGTCGGCTAGGACGAGATGTTGTCCGAGCCACCCTGACTTCGCGGTCGCGGCACCGGACTCCTCAAGCGACCACAAAAAGTCGTGCGCGAGAAAGGGATTGTAGGTCTCGCCATCGGGGTTGGCGCAGGCATCCCAGTCTTCACGAGCGATGTCGCTCAGTGAGGAAACGACCGTTATGGTAGCGTCTGTCGGCGCGGTGTCGGTCACGGGTCCAGATTCGCTCGGAGGGGCTGAGATCAACTTAGGTCGATCCGGCGCCAGCGCAACAGCGAACCAGAATCCGTGTTAGTCAACCAGTCTTTAAGCGTCGCATTGGCCGCGGTGCGACGCTAGACCAGTCGCGGCACGCCCGGCATCGGAGGACAAGACTGTGACCTTATGGCCGAGACGCAGCACGCTGGCAGGGTGGTTGCTCATCGTCACAATCACGCCAGCGGCGGCCGAACACCTGATAACCGGAACGGCGGTTTACGATCTGGCGCTCGACCGGGACGACGCCGGGCTGCTGGTTGGGGTCGAAGGGTTGATGACATCGACCGTGACACGCGATTGCGAGGTGTTCAGCACCGAACTCGACCTGAAGGTGTCGCTTCTACCAGAAGACGGTGCCGCGATTCCGATGACCATTCGCTCGAGCCATGTCGAGGAGGAAGACGAACTGACCTTCGACATACATGGCACTTTGGCGGGCACGGACACCGAAATGGCGGCCGGTTCAGCGACGCGTTCGGCCTCCGGCTTGTCGGTCGCGTTGACCAAGCCCGAAGAGGGCACATTCGAACTGGATCGGGAAGCCCTTTTCCCGGTGGCTCTGACCAAGGCAGTGCTCGAATCGGCAGAGGAAGGCGAGCGGCTCGTCGAGTTTCCGATGTTCGATGGGTCGGGGGCCGGCAAGGAGGTATGGCGTGTCTCGGCGGTGATCGGCGAAGCAGAGACGGTGGCCGACGACGACGCCTCGCTGTACGCCGATGGCCTTGGTTTCGGGGATATGGCGCGGTGGCCGATCACCTTCAGCTATTTCCCGCCGGACGCGGACGGGGCAACGGTGCCGGCGTTTTCGTATCGGGCGCTTGTCTATCGGAACGGTTTCACACCTACTGCTCGCTACGATTTCGGCGTCTTCGCGCTACGGGCGACATTGACGGAAATCACGCCGGTGCCGCCGATCCCGTGTCCAGGGACGACGGATCAAAGCCCTCGAAGATGATCTGATCGGCGTGTCGTCGGGCGGCCAACCGATCCGGGATAGTGCGAACTGTCCAGGCGAGGCGAGGGAGGGGCTCGCCGGGCCGGTGAGCCTCGGCGCGGAGGGCGCCCACTTCATAGGCGACGAATGATAAGTCGCGGTATCGGCCCTTCCGGTGAGGATGGCATCTTGCACCACGCCGACCGGACAGGCTGGCGACAAGACCGCATGGCACGCTAGGGGCGCGTCGGCGAACCGTTCTGATCACATCGGCATCGAACGACATCGCCGCGACTGGACCCGCATGACGCGCAAGGACGTCGGCGACGCGCTCGGCAAGGCGCTTGTCTCCGTCAAAGCGGCTCTTGATCTCAACGAAAAGAGGGGCCCGCCCGGCTATGGCATCGAGGAGCTGTGTCAGTGTCGGGATGCGATCCGAGGTTCCCAGTACGTGCAAGCCCTGGATTGTCGACAGCGTCGCATGGTCGACACGGGCGTTGACGCCGGTGAGACGCATCAGGTTCTCGTCATGAAAGACGATGGCTTCGCCATCTGATGTGATTTGGACATCGCACTCGATCGCGAAATCGCGCGCGATTGCTGCCTCGACGGCGGTCAGCGTGTTTTCGATGCAACCCGCCGACCGGTCGTGGAAACCGCGATGGGCAATAGGACGTTCCGTCAACCAGGCTGGCCCACCCATGTCGCGTCAGGCGATCTCCGCCACGGCTTCCACTTCGACGGCGACGCCAAGTGGCAGCGAACCCATACCAATTGCCGAACGCGCGTGCTTCCCGCGGGTATCGCCAAGGACATCGGTGATCAGGTCGGACGCGCCGTTGATGACCTTATGGGCATCGGTGAAGTCGGGCGTGGCGTTGACGAATCCGACAAGCTTGACCATGCGGGCGACACGGTCGAGATCTTCGACGGCAGCCTGCAGGACGCCGAGGACGTTGATTGCGCAGAGCCTCGCCGCCTGCTGGCCCTCTTCGATCGAGAATTCGCGACCGAGCTTGCCGATGAACTTGACCCCATCCGGGGCAAGCGGGACCTGTCCGGAGATGTAGACGAGGTTGCCGGTGACGACGAACGGTACGTAGTTGGCGGCGGGCCGAGCCGGGGCGGGGAGTTCGAGGCCGAGATCGGCAAGGCGCTTCGCGGTTTCACTGGTCATCGCTGATATCTCCTGATGGTCGCGTCGCTGGCAGGTTTGGCCGAATTCCTCTTAATCGACAAGGTGCGGACCCCTTGTTTTGGCCACTCTGGGCGTGCATGACTTCTTCATGACGATCACCCGGCCACCGCCGCTCATTGTTTGCGTGATTGGCGTCTCCGCGGTCCTCTTTGCAGACGGGGTATCGGCCGCGGATGACGAGGGCCTCAATTTGGCCGCCCACCGTGCCGTTTACGACATATCGCTCCTCGACGCGGCCGACGATGCCGACGTCCTCAACGTCTCTGGGCGCCTGGTGGTGGAGTTCACCGGCTCCGTCTGCGCCGGCTACGAGTCCAAGCTCCGTTTCGTGACTCGGACCGAGAATCCCGACGGTCAGAGCTTTGTGACAGACACGCGGTCCACGAGCTTCGAGGCCGCGGACGGGTCGCATCTCGATTTCGCCAACGAGACTTACGCGGGTACCGTGCTCGCGGAGCAGTCCCAGGGGGAGGCGAATCGCGCCGACGACGGTATCGCCGTGTCGCTTCGCAAACCGGAGGAGAAGAAGGTCGAGATCGACGGCCCGCTTGTCTTTCCGACCGCCCAGATGAGCCGCATTCTGATGTCAGCGGTCCGCGGCGAGGCCTTCCTGTCGATGGCCGTCTACGACGGGTCCGAGGACGGCGAGACTGTTTTCGAGACCGCGGGTGTCATTGGTCGGGAGTCGACGAGTGCCGACGTCGGCGACGAAACGGCGGTCGAAGATGCGGGCATGACCGGAATGCGCCATTGGCCGGTCACGCTGAGCTACTTCGATCGAGACGAATCCGGTGACGAAACACCGTTTTACGTGCTTTCGTTCATCATTTACGAGAACGGCGTTGGGCGGGCGTTGCGGATCGACTACGGTGACTTCGCCCTTGCCGGCAAGCTGACCGGGCTGGAACTGTTACCGTCAGCACCCTGTCCCTGATCCGATGCCTGTTCAGGTGCTTCGCTGAAGGTCGCGAGCATATCCTCGACCTCGCTAAGGTCGTCACCCTCTTCAGGATTGAGGAGATGATAGACGCGATCGAGCAACGCCGCCCGATCGGCCGTGAAACCGTTCCCAGGGACCAGCGTCGCGTTGTAGTGCTCACCGTCAGCCAGGGCGACCACGGCCATCGGCACCGGTCCCCATAGTGGCGGGATACCGAAGGTCGCCTTCACCTGGCGGCCACCCAGGACGATTTTCCGCGGCATCGGGATCAATGTCGCGACCCCGTCAAAGTTTGAATACCAGACCTTCATCATCAGCCGCGCCAACCGGCGCGGGGTCAGGGCCACGAGCCACTGCATGATCGGCAAGTCTTGTGCCCGCGCCAGGCCCGGGATCGGCGCCTTCTTCTTCTCGCGCTTTGGCTTGGTGGATACCGTCACCATTTTGAGCGCGTTGCCGACCCCGTTTTCGGTTCGCCGCCGAACGAACCGCGTTCGTCCGATGTTTCCGCGCAGTGGTTGGGCATGGGGGAAGAGGTCAGTGTCGGCAACGGCGGTCGCGACGACGGCGGCCAGCCTTTCACTCGAGTCCCCTTCGCGAATCATGCCGCGCCGCGGGACCTGAAGCAGCGACAGGCCCGGATCATGGACGGCGATCTTGGGCGTGAGATCCAGCGGGTCGGCTTCTTTGAGCCGCGCCGCAACCTCAAGATGGCGTTCGCTCGGCTCGTATTGCCGCATTCGGGACAGAATCTGGAGGCCGCGGACCGCATCGGCGAGCCCATGCCGCATCTGCATGAGCAGCGCAGAGAGCGGCGGCTCGCCGGTCTCCGGGTTCGGCGGCGTGCCCGTCGGGTTGATGACGAAGATTCGCCAGTCCGGGCCATCGATGCGAATCGGGCTGCGGCGCAGCCGGTCCATGCGTGGAACCAACTGGTCGATCCGGGTGATCGCCGGATCGCGGACGATGGAGACGTGTTTAGGGAGATCGACCGGCCCCGAAGAGCGCTTGGCGAACGTCCAGATACCAACCCGCACGGACTGTTCCGTCAGCGCCGGCAAGGCCTCGATCACGCCCTCCATCTCGGCCAGCAGCATGGCGAGATCGCAAGGACCGTCGAGGACGGCCGCCGCGTTCATGTAGCAGTCGCCGAGATTGTAGAAGATCGTGTCGCTGAGGCTGAGTCGCCTCATATGTCACTCCCCGTCGACCGGCCCCAATCTACGCCGGCCAGCCCGCCTGAGTGTAGGCCATCCCCGACCAATGGCAAATACGCGTTCTTTGTGACGGGAGGGTGATGGGAAGTCGCCAACAACAGTTCGGCGTTCGCTGTCTGGTGGGCCTACGCACCTTCCAGCCTGCCAATCAGTCAGTTTCAGGCTCGTTCGCCTGCGGTCGTACTCGGCGGAGTGTCCGCCGAGTACGTGGTTGTCAGCTCTTAAAATATCGGATCGACCATGGTGAAGTCGCTTGCGCTAAGATTGTTTGGCGAGCCCTCCAAGACCGCAAATAGCGTTTTTGGATCGTCACCGATTCCGTCGTTGTCGTGCCAGAGTTTGCCGTTGTTTTTGTTGTAGATGATGTAGTCGTTAGCATCCTTGGCATTCTTGCCTTTGCGGAACTCGTTGCCCTCTAGGCTTTCGCCGATTGAAGCGAAAATAGATGTGCTAAGGCCGATCGAGTCTTCTCCGACTTTGAAGTCCTTTATCAAGTCGACGTTGTTATTTTTGTCAAGAGTCGAGCTGAATCCAAAGACATCGGCTTTGTCACCGCCCTTCAGTATATCGTTACCGGTTTGACCGTCGAGCTGGTCCTTACCTTTACCGCCGTTGAGTTTATCGGCGCCGCCGCCGCCTTTGAGGTCGTCGGAGTTCTTCCCGCCCTTGAGATTGTCGGCGCCGCCGGCGCCCTTTATCAGGTCGTCTCCATCATTGCCCTTAATCTTGTTGTTGTTATTGTCTCCGAATAGGTCGTCACCCTGGTTACTTCCGTAGATATTCTCGATCTTGAGGTAGGTATCGCCTTCGGCAAAACTGCCACTCCCTGTCCCATTTGCCAGATCGACAACCACAGCCCCAGGTGAACTGCTATAGTCGACAGTATCGATTCCCTTTCCACCATTCATTTCGTCAGCGCCAAGGCTTCCAAGCAAGATATCGTCGCCTTTCTTACCCTTCATCAGGTCGGCATTTATCGTGCCTTCAAGGACGTTGTCTTTGTTGTTGCCAATAACTTCAGCCATTTCGTTTTCCTTCCACTGTGTTCGACGCCGGCACTGCGCCGGAGTCACCAGTCTCCCGTTATCTGCATTTCTCTCGTCCCGGAACACGGCTTCTGGCGGCCGGAATTTCGACGAGGCGCGACTGTTAGGCGCTTACGGCTCACGCGACTATGACGGCTGTCACAACGGCTCATGCGACTATGACGACCGTCACAATCCGGGCTGCGCGCAGCAAGCTAGTCTCGATCGGAAACTATCACATCCCCATTGATTGATGACATATACTATTGGTTGAGTGCAGGAGTAATGAGTCCGGCGCTTCAGAAGCGCCGGACTCATTATGTTTAGGTGACACGATCGTGACTAGATGACCAGGAAGTCCTGGGCATCGAGGTTAAGACCGACGTCCAGACGGGCGAACAGCACTTTCCCCGCGCCCCCCGCGCCGTCGAAGTCATGGAACAGCTTGCCGTTGTTTTCGTTGTAGATAATCCAGTCGTTGTCGTCCTGGGCTGAGCTACCGACAACGAACTCACCATTGCCAATCTGATTGCCGACATTGGAGAAAATCGCACTGTCGAGAACGATCTTGTCCTTGTTGACCTTGAAGTCCTTGATCGTGTCGACGTTATTGGCCTCACTGAGGGCGGTATCGAAATAGAATTTGTCCTTACCGCCACCGCCTTTGAGTTCGTCGTTCCCCTTTTCGCCGCGGAGCTTGTCTTTGCCGCCGCCGCCTTTGAGGGAATCGCCCTTGGCACCGCCGATCAAGTCGTCCTTGCCTTGGCCGCCTTCGAGGGCGTCTTTGCCGTCGTTACCGCGGAGGGTGTCATCTCCTCCGTTGCCTTCGATAATATCATCACCGGCCTGTCCGGACAGCACGTTGGCCTGCGAGTCACCGTGCAGCGTGTCGGCGTGGGCTGACCCGATGAGGTTTTCGATATCAATGTAGGTGTCGCCCTGTGCGTCGCCGAACTGGCCGACGCCGGTCGTCAACGACGCGCGAACGCCTGCCGCCGAGTCGATGTACGAGGCCGTGTCGTTGCCACTGCCGCCGTCCAACGTATCGGCGCCGCCACCGCCCTTGAGCATGTCGTCACCGTTGTCACCGATCAGAGTATCGGCACCGCCGAGGCCGACAAGACTGTCGTCCCCGGTCCAACCGTTCAGGACATTGGCGCCGGCATCGCCGATGAGGACGTCATCATGCGACGAGCCCGTCAGGTTCTCTATGTTGACGAGAACATCGCCTTCCGCGGTGCCGCCGGTACCGTCACCGGTTTCCAGGCTGACCGAGACACCCTCTGTAGAGTCGGTGTAGTTGGCAGTATCGTTTCCGGTGCCGCCGTCTAGGTAGTCGGCGCCGCCGCCACCCTTCAGCAGGTCGTTTCCGCCGAGACCGAAGATCCAATCGATGCCATCAAGGCCATAGATCTCGTCGGACCCATTCGTAACGCCGTCCGCGGCGTTCAGGACTTCTGGATTATCCGTTCCAACAACGTTGGCCATGGTCGTGCCCTTTCCTTCGAGCTTTAGGCGCCGGCACGTCCGCCGGCGCGGTTAGCTCCCCGGTATCGCTACGACCTCTCGTCCCTCTTCTTCACAGCTTAGGCTGTGAGATTTTGGTGGAGTTTAGCTAGACGAATCGGCATGTGCTGTTAACCGGATCACAGTGGCCAGCTGCCGTCGTCGCTGCGCCGATCTATGTGACCCTTGACGAAATCGTTGACGGTGAGACGCATCGGGCGGGTGGTGCCGTCTTTGTAGTGGCGTTTGAAATAGACTGTCTTCTTGTCCTTGCCGATCAGACGGATCGAATTGAGGATAAAGCGATTCACCTTCTGGTTATCGGCGGCCCAGGCGTTGATGAGGATACAGTCGCCTGATCGCGCCTGCTCATCCGAGAACTCGCCGCGACCCTCCACCCAAGCCTCGGCGATCCCTTCGGTCGCCAATGCCCAGCCGAGAAAGCCGACGACGTCATCGTCGCGGTCAATGACAAACGTGTAGTGTCCGCGATTGACCTGTCCGGTCAGGATGCGAGACCAGTGCCCGAACTTGAGCTGGGCGAAAGCCGGCTTAGTCATCAGGTGGCTGACAGCGAGGCCCAGGGCCGCTGCCGGCGATTTCGGCCGGAACAGTCGGAGTTCCGGATCGCTCATGGTTTCAGTGTGGGTCTCGGCTGTGTTGTCGGCCATTGGCCATCTCCTCGGTCATCGTTCTGCTCTACCTCAATGACCGCGCTTGTCCTGCGATCTTTGCCATATCGGCGCTGAACCCGGCTGATTGCAGCTTACATCAAGCCGCCTCAGTTGCCGACCAAGGGCTCGGTCGCTAACAACATCGGGCGAGGGAGGGGCAATGTTCGACAAGATCCTGATTGCCAACCGCGGCGAAATCGCCGTGCGGATCATGCGGACCGCGCGTCGTATGGGTATCGCGACGGTCGCTGTCTACTGCGACACGGATGCCGACGCGCCCCATGTCGAGGCCGCCGATGAGGCCGTCAACATCGGGCCTCCACCCGCTACGTCGTCTTATCTTTTGGTCGACAAGATCGTCGAGGCCTGTGAACAGACCGGTGCTGCCGCTGTTCACCCCGGCTATGGCTTCCTGTCCGAGCGGTCAGACTTCGCCGAGGCGCTCGCGGCCGCTGGTATTGTCTTCGTCGGCCCCAATCCCGCGGCAATCGCGGCGATGGGTGACAAGCTCGAATCGAAACGGCTTGCAGCACAAGCCGGTGTCTCCACCGTACCCGGCCACGTCGGCGCGGTCGAAGACGCCGAAGCCGCGGTCGAGATCGCCGCCGAAACCGGTTATCCGGTGATGATCAAGGCCTCCGCCGGTGGTGGGGGCAAGGGCATGCGGATCGCTCGGACGATGGAAGAGGTCCGAGAAGGATTCTCTCTCGCCCAATCCGAGGCGCGATCCTCGTTCGGCGACGATCGCATTCTGATCGAACGGTTCGTTGAGTCGCCCCGCCACATCGAAATTCAGGTGCTCGGCGACAAACGCGGCAACGTCATCCATCTTGGCGAACGCGAATGCTCCATCCAGCGGCGCAACCAGAAGATTATCGAGGAAGCGCCGTCTCCGGCAGTCGATGAAGAGCTGCGTCAAGCGATGGGTGCGCAGGCCGTCGCCCTGGCGCAGGCCGTCGCCTACGACTCTGCTGGGACGGTCGAGTTCATCGTCGCGCCTGACCATGAGTTCTTCTTCCTAGAAATGAATACCAGGCTGCAGGTCGAGCATCCGGTGACGGAATTCGTCACTGGCATCGACCTGGTCGAGCAGATGCTCCGTATAGCCGCAGGAGAGCCCTTGGAGATGAGCCAGGCGAATGTGCGGATCAACGGCTGGGCGATTGAGTCGCGGGTCTATGCCGAAGACCCACGTCGTGGCTTCCTTCCGTCAATCGGTCGCCTGTCGCGTTACCGGCCGCCGGAAGAGAGCGACGCGGTCCGTATCGATGCCGGTGTGGTGGAGGGTTCCGAGATCTCGCTCTATTTCGATCCGCTGATCTCGAAACTGATCACCTATGGTCCCGACCGTGACACCGCCGTGGACACGATGCAGGGCGCGCTTGATCGCTATCTGATCGACGGCATCGCGCATAATGTGCCGTTTCTCGCCGCGCTGATGGATCACCCGCGATGGCGGGAAGGGCGCCTGTCCACCAACTTCATCGACGAGGAGTACCCCGATGGCTTTGCGGCGGTCGCGCTGACCGAACGAAGCCGTACACGCCTGGCACTGGCAGCGTTGGCGATCGAGGTCGCCCGCCAGGAGAGGCTGCGATCCCTCCCTGATCGGCGCAGCCCGCCGACGGCGCTGGACCGGAAAGAGTGGGTCGTCCGCGTTGGAGCGGACCACGTTCCGTTGCAGATTTCGGCGACCGATCGGCAGTCTCCGTTGTCGCTGTCGGTAATGCTCCCCGGGGCAGATCGGGTAACAACGGTCACGTCGCAGTGGCGACCCGGCGACGTGTTGTGGTCGGGCGTCATCGACAACGAGGCGGTCGATGTACAGGTGAGGCCCGCAACGGCCGGTCTTCACCTGTCGTGGCGCGGCGCCGACGCAGTGTGCCGCGTGATGACACCGGAGGTCGCTGCCCTCGACGCGCTGATGCCACAGACAGCCGGCTCGGACTCGACGCGCTTCCTTCGTTGTCCGATGCCCGGGCTGGTGGTGTCCATCCTCGTCGACGCAGGCCAGAAGGTAAGCGCGGGAACCCCCCTCGCGATCGTCGAAGCAATGAAGATGGAGAATGTACTGAGGGCCGACCGCGACGCGACCGTTGCGAATATCGAGGCGGCGCCAGGCGACGTGCTCGCCGTCGATGCTGTTATCCTGCAGTTTGCCGACGACTGATCGTTTCGATCTTCACGCTTCGCGGTCTGTGTCGGGGCGGGTTTGGGTGGAAGTCCTCAGAACGAGGGTACCATCGAATACCCGCTGCACCGGCCTGCGTTGCTCGCCCGAGCCGGCAGCCAGAATGATCTCCATGCCGGCATCGATCATCGCATCGATCGGTTGGTGGATCGTCGTCAGGTCGTAGCTGGGCCAGGCGGCGGAAGCGGCGTCGTCAAACCCGACAATCGACAGGTCTTCCGGGATACCAAGCCCCAACCGGGAACGGGCGGCGTCCATCGCCCCCATGGCCATGATGTCGCTCGCGCAGAATATCGCCGTGAGGTCCGGCGTCGACTCGACAAGCGCCATTGTTGCCCGGGCGCCGCCGCCGTAGTTGTAGTCGCCCCAATCCGTCACCGGCGGGTCGAGCCCGTGCTCCTCCAGCCGCGCCGAGAATCCGGCGAATCGATCGCGATCGGTCCCGGCGCCCTGTGGGCCGTGCACATAACCGATCCGCGTGTGACCCTCGGCAGCCAGCAGGTCGGCGACGATCTGTCCTGCGGCAACGTTGTCGACGGACACATAGGACGCATCGAGACCTGTCATCTGAGGATTGAACATCAGGATAGTTGTGCCGAGGTTCCGATACCGACGGGCGAGGTTGCGCGGCATGTGCGGACTGATGACGAAGCAACCATCTACCCGGTATTGCTCGAGCGTCGGGAGTGCCGCGCTCAGATCCGCCTCCGTGTCGGCGGCGATGAGAAGTGGTTGGAGTCCCGTTCGACCGAGCTGCTTAGACAAACGCTCAACGGCGGAGGCCAGGAACGGATTACCGAAGTCGGAGATCACAACGCCGACGATCCCCGACCGTTGGGTGATCAAGCCCCGGGCCAAGGCGTTGGGCTGATAGCCGAGTTTCTCCGCGACCGCGAAGATACGTTTGCGTGTCTCGCCCGAGACGCCGGTGCCGCCTGCAAAGGCCCGCGAAACCGCTGATTGCGAGACCTTTGCGTGGCGAGCAACCTGCCACGCGGTGACGCGTGTTTGTCCCGAATGTGTTCTTGGACGGTCCCTGGCCAATGCCGCCGACTCCGCTTGACTTGCCTCACATGGCAGTGCGACAGTGATGTTAACGCATACGTATGCGTGCGTTCAAACTTCAAGCGGCGAGATACCCGCCGCCATGGGAGTTGAGCGTGTCAGGCCGAATTCAGCCGGAGGGAGGAACAGGATGAAAATGAAGCTGATGAAACGACTGGTACCGGTCGCAGCAGCGGCCGCGATACTAGGCGGTTCCGCGCAAGCACAGGAACTCACCATAGCCACGTCGGTGCCGAGCCTCGGATTTCCGTTCTTCGTGCATATGCAAAAGGAGCTCGACGCGGCCGCGGAGCAACTTGGCGACATCACACTGCTGGCTACCGACGGCCAGAACCAGACGCCAAAGCAGACCGCGGACGTTGAAGCGGCGATCATTCAGGGTGTCGATGGGATCGTGATCAGCCCGATCGATGCGGTGGCCATGGCTCCTGCATTGCAACAAGCGATAGACGCCGGCGTGCCGGTGGTCACCATCGACCGCGCGGTTGACGGCGTTCCGGGCATCCTGTCCCACGTCGGCGCCGACAACGTCAAAGGTGGCGAAGCGCAGGGGCAGCTGATCGTGGATCTCTTCCCAGACGGGGCCCGGGTCGTGAATCTGCAGGGGCAGCCCGGCGCGAGCCCGGCGATCGATCGGAACAAGGGCGTCCACAACGTCCTTGATGCGATGTCCGACAAGTACGTGTTCGTCGCGGAGCAAACCGCGAACTTTGCTCGCGAGGAGGGCGCGACGGTTACCGAAGCGATCCTCGCCGGTCTCGACTCTCCGCCTGACGTGATCGTCGCCGCCAACGACGACATGGCTCTCGGTGCTCTTCAGGTCACGCAGGAACAGAACCTCGATATCCCGATCATCGGGTTCGATGCCCTGCCGGAGGCCCTGGGTAGCGTCCGGGACGGCGGTCTCGCGGCCACGATCGAGCAGTTTCCCGGCGGCCAAAGCCGCGGCGCGATGGAAGTTCTGGTCGACTATCTGCGCAACGGGACCGAACCGGAAAAGGTGGTCCTCCTGACGCCGATCGCGATCACCCAGGACAACATCGACCAGGCCGAGCGTCTTGGCGAACTCGAGTAGTCCACGCTAAACATCGAAGCGGGCCGGGCGTTACGCTCGGCCCGCTTTCGCAAGGGAGGACGTCGTGCCTCACGCGCTCGGGATTCGTTGACGATGAGCAACAGCGTCATCCCCGATTTTGAAGAGCCGCATCGCGGCTTCGACCCCCTCCAGTTTGCTGCCAAATACGCGGCGCCGATATTTCTTCTTCTCCTCATTGCCGTTTTCGCGACGCTTCACGAAAACTTTCTGCACCCGCTCAACATCTTCAATGTCCTCCGGCAGGTCTCGATCTCGGGCCTGATTGCCATCGGGATGACGTTCGTCATCCTGACGGCGGGGATCGACCTTTCGGTTGGCTCGCTGATGGCGTTCGCGGGTGTCGTCGGGGCCTACGTCGCCAAGGGCGGTTTGGCCGATCGTTTTGCCATCGGCGAAAGCGCTGACGCGGGATATCCCCTGTTCCTTGCTGTTCTCGCGGCGCTCGCCGTTGGGGTGGTCGGCGGACTGATTCAGGGGCTTGTGATTACGCGATTTCGGGTACCGCCCTTTGTCGCAACCTTGGGCGGGTTGACCTCGTTTCGCGGCGCGCTGCTGTGGTTTGCCGACGGCGGGCCGATCAGCGGCTTCAAGCCGGAGTACACTTGGTGGGGACAGGGCCGCGTCCCGGTGCGCTTACCCTTTTCGGATTCAGTCTTGGTTTCCGTTCCGGTCCCGGTGATCATCTTCCTGGCGGCTGCGATCATCGCTATATTCGTTCTTAATTACACCCGTTTCGGTCGTTATGTGTATGCCGTCGGCGACAACGCCGCTGCGGCCGCGCTCAACGGCGTTCCGACCCAGCGCATTCTCGTCTCGGTCTACGTCATCTCCGGCTTCTTCTGCGGGCTTGCGGGGTTCCTCCTGTCGGCGCGGCTGAACTCTGCCGAGGCTGTGGCGGGCATGGGGCTTGAGCTGACCGTGATCGCCTCGGTGGTCATCGGCGGGACCAGTCTGTTCGGCGGTGTAGGCGGTGTCTTCGGAACCTTGATCGGTGCGCTGCTGCTTGGCGTCCTGACCAATGGGCTCGTGCTCCTCAACGTCTCGTCCTTCATTCAGCAGGTTATCATCGGGATTATCCTCGTCGCCGCGGTCGCATTCGACCAGTTCGCGGCGTCGCGACGACCAGGCTGACGATCGGTAAGCCAGAGGCGGCGATGGAGCGGCGCACCATCCGAATCATCGTTCACGGTCGGGTTCAGGGAGTCGGCTACCGCGCCTGGCTCGCTAAGCGTGCGGCGAGGTTCGGGCTGAACGGCTGGGTCCGTAACCGATCGGACGGGACCGTCGAGGCGGTTCTTTCAGGGCCTGCGCCGGACGTCGACAACGCCATTGCCGCAAGTCGTCAGGGGCCGCGGGCCGCGGACGTTTCCCGAATCGAAACAGACACCTACGATGAAGTCGTGACGGACGGGTTCAAGACTCGTCCGACGGTCTGACGGTCTCCCCAAACAGGTCTTCGAAGGTCTGCCGCATGACCCCGTCGACTTCGGGCATGGAGACCGGAATTCCGAGGTCGGTGAGGCTGGTTACGCCGTGTTGGCGTACACCGCACGGCACGATGCCGGCGAAATGGTCGAGCACAGGATCGACGTTGAGGCTCACGCCGTGGAACGTCACCCAGCGGCGTACCCGAACGCCGATAGCCGCGATCTTGTCCTCTCGGCCATCTCCCAACTCGGGTCGCGGAACCCAGACGCCAATGCGGTCCTGGCGTCGCTCGCCCCTTATGTTGAAGGAAGCAAGAACGCGGATCATCCATTCTTCAAGCGTCCGGACGTATTTCCTCAGATCCCGCTCGCGCCGGGAGAGATCAAGCATCACGTAAGCGACCCGCTGACCCGGGCCATGGTAGGTGTACTGGCCGCCGCGGCCTGACCGAAAGACCGGGAAACGCTGTTCATCGAGCAGATCGGCCGCATCAGCGCTCGTACCGGCCGTGTAGAGGGGCGGATGTTCAAGCAGCCAAACCTGCTCAGGCACCGCGCTCTGACGGATCGCCGCCACCCGATCATCCATGACCGACACCGCTTCCGGGTACGCGACGAGTTCATGCGCAATCTTCCACGACACCGGGCTGCCGGCGGATGGTGCCAGCAGATATCCGTCCTTCGGGGTGGGCTTGGTCAACATATGCGCATGCCTGTGCCGCGTAGCTCCAACATAGGTATGTCCGGCCGGGAGGCCAATTGCGGCAGTGGCAGGGCTGGTTTGCGGGCCGGTCAAGTCGCTTGTAAGCGCAAAGGCGATTTGCTAAACGGACCGCGATTTTCACGCGGTCGTGGCGGAATTGGTAGACGCGCAGCGTTGAGGTCGCTGTGGGGTAAAACCCGTGGAAGTTCGAGTCTTCTCGACCGCACCACCTCTTCTTCGTCGGCGTCCAACGAGCGGGTTGGCGCCGTTGTTCTCGTAAAACCGCTACATCTGTCACGCTGTTTGCAGTGACCGGGGAAACGACGCAGTGGCGCGATGGTAGACCAGGTGCCCGCGACGAGGCCCGCTGAAAGGGGCGAAACGTACCCCGTCAGGAACGATCGCGGCGACATCTCCCTGCAATTTCTGGCGCTGATCCGACCCGCGTTGCGCCGACGCGACAAAGAGCGCCTGACGCAACTCATCAAGCCACTCCACGAGGCCGACGTCGGCGACCTGCTCGAGTCGCTCGCCGCCGACGAACGGAGTGAACTCGTCGACCTCCTCGGCGACGATTTCGACTACATGGTTCTCACCGAGCTTGATCAGAAGGTGCGTGCGCGTCTCCTGGCCGATCTCGGGCCTCACGCGGTCGCCGATGGTTTGCGCAAGCTCGAGTCGGACGATGCGGTCGCGGTAATCGACGACCTGCCGCCGGAAGAACAGCGGACTGTCCTTGATCGCATGCCGCTACGCGATCGCATTGCCGTATCGCGAAGCCTTGCCTACCCGGACGAGACCGCCGGGCGGCTCATGCAGCGGGAATTCGTGGCAGTTCCGCCCTTTTGGGATGTTGGCCGGACCATCGACTACCTGCGCGACGATGACGATCTGCCAGATGACTTCTACGAGATCTTTGTCGTTGATACGCGGTTCCACCCGATCGGCACCGTTGCGCTCGACAAGCTGTTGCGACGCAAGCGTCCAATGGCGATCAACGACATCGCCAATCACAAAGTCCGATCGGTCCGGGCGACGGAAGACCAGGAGGCCGTCGCTCGGCTCTTCGAACGATACAACCTGCTCAGTGCCCCGGTCATTGACGACGACGGCCGTCTGGTTGGTGTCATCACCATCGACGACGTCGTTGACGTTATCGAGGCTGAAGCGGAGGAGGACATCCGCCGGTTGGCCGGTGTCGGCCGGCGCGAGTCATCGGAGGCGATCGTATCGGTGGCTCGGGCGCGAATTCCCTGGTTGCTGGTCAATATCGCCACCGGCTTTCTCGCGGCCGCTGTGATCGGCCTGTTCGACGGGACGATCGAGCAAATGGTTGCGCTCGCGATTCTGATGCCGATCGTGGCTTCCATGGGCGGTAACGCCGGAACCCAGGCGATGACCGTCACCGTTCGGGCGATCGCGACCCGTGACATCGGGTCTCAACGCGCACACCGCGTTGTCGGCCGGGAATTGATGGTCGCCGTCGTCAACGGCAGCGTCGTTGCGGTCTGTGTCGGGGCGGGCGCCGGTCTCTGGTTTCGTGATGCGAGCATCGGCATCGTGATTGCTCTGGCGCTGATCATCACGATCTTCGTTGCTGGGCTGGTCGGCTCGTTCATTCCGCTCATCCTCGATCGGCTCAAGATCGACCCGGCAGTGGCGTCGGGGGTCATCCTCACCGCCATAACGGACGTGACCGGTTTCTTCGTTTTCCTGGCCCTCGCCGGCTTCTGGTTCGGTCTTTTGTGAGGGGAGACGGGCCCTCGCGCGATGTTTCATCAGCGTGCAAATCTTTAGTTCGCCAAACCGTTGGCGCCTAATAAAGTCCCGGCGATTCGAGGGCGGGGAGTATTTCGGTGAATCCACTCGATGTGGGCGTGGTTGGCCTTGGCTACTTCGGGTCCCATCACGTTCGCCATCACAACGCTCATCCGGCGGCGCGTCTCGCGGCGGTTGTCGATGCCGATCTCGCTCGCGCGGAGGCGGTGGCTCGTGAATATGGGACCGATGCGTTCACCGATCATCGGTCGATGATCGGCAAGGTCGATGCGGCTTCGATCGCGGCGCCAACGAGCCTCCACGCTTCGGTCGCCGGTGACTTGATCGACGCCGGGATCCACGTGCTGGTCGAGAAACCGCTTGCCGCCGGTTCGACAGCGGCCGCCGATCTCGTGGAGCGGGCGGCCAAACGGGGCGTTGTGCTCCAGGTCGGCCACATTGAACGCTATGCGCCCGTTTTCGCGGCGCTTCGAGAGCAGGTAGCCAACCCGGTCGCTATCCGGTGTACCCGGCATGCGACTTGGACGGGGCGGGCCATCGATGCCGATGTGGTGCTCGATTTGATGATCCACGATATCGATCTTGCGCTGACTTTGGCGGCCGCACCGGTCGTTGCCGTGGCCGCCAGCGGGGTATCGGTGGCGACCAACCTCAACGACATGGCTGAGGCGCGGCTGCAATTCGCCAACGGGGTTGTCGCAACGCTGTCAGCGAGCCGGGTGGCCGATATGCCCGAGCGAAGGATCACCGTCGCGGAGCCGGGCCGGCAGCTTACCGCTGACTTGTCGGCGCAGACGCTCACGGTGTCGGCAGGCTCCGACGACGGCGTACGTGTCGAGTCGAAATCACTCGATCGGGCTGACAACCTCGCTGCCGAGATCGATGCGTTCGTCACCAGCGTAACGACCGGAAGCCCGCCGGTCGTCGACGGTAAGGCCGGCCTCGAGGCGATCGTGGTCGCCGAGCAGATCCTGTCCGAGATCGATCGGACGCGCAGAACACGCGTAACGTAGTAGCCTTAGACGGAGTTCGTTTCCCATGGCGTCACCCCAAGCCGTTGCCAATCATCCGCCGGCAAACGACGATCGTGTCGCGTTGTTTGACCTGCAGCGCCAGCGGTCCCGTTTGGAAGCTGACATCAAGGCGCGGATGGACGCGGTGCTCAGCCATGGGCAGTTCATTCTCGGGCCGGAGGTCGACGAGCTTGAAACCGAGCTTGCCGAGTTTGCCGGTGTCGACCACGCGATAGCCGTCTCAAGCGGCCGTGATGCGCTGATGATCGCGCTGATGGCGATGGGCATTGGCGAGGGGCACGCCGTTTTCGTGCCCGCGTTCACGTTTGCCGCCACCGCCGGCGCGGTGGCCTCGGTTGGCGCGCGCCCGGTGTTTGTCGATGTCGATCCGGCAACTTTCAACATGGACGCGGCCGACCTTGAGCGGGCGATCGTCGAGGTTCGGGCGGCCGGCGCGGTCGAACCCAAGATCGTCATGCCGGTCGATCTGTATGGGCTACCGGCGGACTACGTGGCACTTGAAGGTATCGCCGAGCGTCATGGCCTGACGGTGCTTTCCGATGCGGCTCAGAGCTTTGGCAGTGAGAGCGGCAACAAGCGGGCGGGCGCGATGGCGCCGATTTCGGCAACAAGCTTTTACCCGACCAAGCCTCTTGGCTGCTATGGCGACGGCGGTGCCATTCTCACCACCGATGAAGAACTCGCCGACACGGTCCGCATGATCCGTTCGCATGGCCGCCAGGGCACCGGCGATGAAGCGTCGGTGCTCGGCCTGACGGGCCGTCTCGATACGCTGCAGGCCGCGGTGCTGCTCGCCAAGCTCTCGGTGTTCACGGACGAACTGGAGCGGCGGCGGGCGATCGCCTCACATTATGACGCGGCGCTCGCGGACGTGGTTACGGTTCCGACGGTGCCTGAAGGCATGCAGAGCGCCTATGCGCTTTACACGGTCAGGGTGCCGCATCGGGACGCGGTCCGCGACAGACTAACCGATGCAGGGATAGGGACAGGTGTCTTCTACCGGTTGGCCCTTCATCATCACCCGGCCTTTCAACAATACGATGGCCGGAGCCTTGCGGTGTCGGAGGCTTTGACCGGCGAAGTACTCAGCCTGCCGGTCCACCCGGATTTGAGCGACGCGGAGGTCGAGCGGGTCGTGCGGGTTCTCCGCGAAACGACGGCATCCGTCTGAAGCCTCTCTGCTGTGACGGCAGTCACAGCTTTCGCAATCTGTTTGATGTAGTCGACCGTTCCCTCGAACGGCACCCGATGCCGTCGCGCGTGTTTTCGAACCAGCAACATTCTGATGGAGAGATCGCAGTGAATCCGATTGCGAAAATGAGAGCTTTGGCATCCAAGGTCGAACAGGCCCGCCGGCGCAGGCAAACACGGCTTGCCGTCGAAAAGCTGCCGTTTCATCTTCAGAAGGACGTGGGCTGGCGGCGGGAATAACCCTGCCGTCCACAGACCGACGATGAAGAGCTTGCGGTTGATCTCGCTTGTTTCCATCGACCCGGTTCAGCCCGCCCGCGCCTCACGAGAGCGTGGCCGGCTGGTACGGGTGCGAGCGGCTTATGGCACCTGATCCGCATCGGCATCGCTGAAGCAGCGATGGGTTGATAGCCGCTCGGCGTAACCTCGGCTCGACGGATTGCCGCGTTTGTTTTGAAGCGGATCGCCTTGGAAGGGTTGCGGAGAGCAGCGAATTCGGCGATTGAAGCGCATCTCCGGATAAATCGCTATACCGCAGCCGTTGAAAGGAAATCGCCGTGCTCACCGCGTCTGCTCACGGGGCGACCGTTCCCGTCATTGGATTTGGGACCTGGAATATTCAGGGCGACGCCTGCGCGCGGGCGGTGGAAGAAGCCCTGCGGGTCGGCTACCGGCACATCGACACCGCAGCCGGGTATCAGAACGAGGATGCCGTCGGAAGCGCCATAAGGGGATCCGATATTCCCCGAGACGACATCTTCCTGACCACAAAGGTGTCACCGGACGACTTGGCCGATGCCGATCTGCAGCGTTCAGCCGATCGTAGTCTCGCCCAACTGGGTCTCGATCACGTGGACTTGCTGCTCATCCACTGGCCAAGCAAGACAATTCCCGTGGCGCATACCATCCGGTCGCTCAACCGTGCCCTCGAGCGCGGAGTGACGCGATTTATTGGCGTCTCCAACTTCACCACCGCGTTGCTCGAGGAAGCCTGGGCCGCAACCGACACACCGCTGTTGACCAACCAGTGCGAATACCATCCCTACCTCAACCAGGACAAAGTGCTGTCTGCCTGTCGTGAGAAGGGCATGCTGTTTACGGCTTATTCGCCGCTGGCCCGCGAGGGCGTTCTGGACGATCCGGTCATCAGAGAGATCGCAACACGCCATGGGCGCACGCCCGCGCAGATCGTACTGCGATGGGATGTTCAGCAGGATTCGGTCGTCGCTATCCCCAAGAGCAGCCAGCCCGCAAACATCGCGGCCAACTTCGCGGTCTTCGATTTCAGCCTGACCGACGACGAGATGGCTGCCATCAGCGGCCTGTCGAAATCGCACCATCTGCGGGTCGCCAATCCGGCTGCCGTTGCCCCGGTTTGGGATGACTGATCAGTCGTTTACGAGAACCCGCTGAACCAGCACCTGACTACCGGCAGTGACCCCATGACCACCATCGAATTCACACCGATCAATGACGTTCGTTGCGAACTGGGCGAGGGACCGGTCTATGACGATCGGCGCAACGCTCTTTGGTATTGCGATATCGTGGGGCGGCGTCTGCATTGTTTCGAACTGGCAAGCGAGCAGACCCGCCACTGGGACTTCGAAACCGAGGTCGGTTCGCTGGGGCTGGCCGACTCCGGCCGGCTCGTGGTCGCGCTGCGCGATACGGTCGGCTTGTTCGATCCGGACCAGGAGCACTTCGATGAACTTGCGTCAATCGAGAAAGACAAGCCTGAGACGCGGCTGAACGACGGGAAGGTCGGACCGGACGGTGCGTTCTGGGTCGGTACGATGGACGATCGGCCGGACCGGCAGCCGATCGGGGCCTTATACCGGGTCGATGCCGGTGGGTACGTCGAACGCAAGGTCACCGATGTCACGATCTCGAACGGCCTAGCGTTTTCGCCTGACGGAACGGTGATGTACCACGCGGATTCGCGCGGGCCCTGGATCGATACCTGGGTGTTCGACCCGAACACCGGGGCGATCACCGACCGCAAGCGTTTTGCCGAGCCCGGTGATTCGGTGGGTCGCCCGGATGGCGGCGCCACCGACAGCGAAGGCTACTACTGGAGTGCCGGCGTTTCGGCTGGACGGTTGAACCGGTTTTCGCCCACAGGCGAGTTGGTCGAATCCTATCCGATGCCGGTCGCCGCCCCGACCATGCCTTGCTTTGGCGGGGAGGGACTCGACAAGGTGTTCGTCACCAGCCTGCGTGTTGGCCGCGATCCAGCCAAGCTCGAAGCCATGCCTCTGACTGGTATCGTTGTCGTTGGCGATGCTCCGGTTACCGGCTCGCCGGTCAGTCGTTTTCGGGACGCTTGAGCTTCGCTTCACCTTCGACGCCGCCCATGGCAAAACACTTCGCCGTTTCCAGCACGGCCCATCCGTGACGCGCGCGTTCCGGTGCATGCAGGCTGACCACGAAAGGAAAAAGATTCATGCCGTCCGTCAACATCGCCATAGGAGCCATCCTCACCATGTTGACAATGGCCGCTGTGACCCCGGCGGCCGCGGATCACAAGCCCGAGCATACACTCAAGTTGCATCACTTCCTCGGGCCGAAGTCGATCGCTCACACCAAGATGCTCGAACCCTGGGCAAAGAAGGTGGAGGAGGAGTCCGAGGGTCGCATCAAGATCGACATCTTCCCGGCGATGTCCCTCGGCGGCTCTCCCCTGCAGCTGGCGAGTCAGGTGCGGGATGGCGTGGTCGACATCATCTGGACGCTGAACGGCTACACGCCTCAGTTGTTTCCGCGCACCGAGGTTTTCGAGTTGCCGGGCGTCCACACCAACGACATCGTTGCCACCAACTTGGCGATGCAAGAGCTGTTTGATGAGTGGCTGTCGGACGAATACGACGGCGTCAAGGTGATCGCGCTTCATGTCCATGCCGGGCAGGGGATCCAGATGCGCGATACGCCCGTTCGTTCGATCGGTGATCTGGGCGGCAAGCAGATGCGGATTCCGAGCCGGACCGGCGCCTGGATCATCGAAGCCTTGGGAGCGACGCCGGTCGGTATGCCGGTCCCCGATCTCCCACAGGCGTTGTCGACCGGACGTGTCGACGGGGCTCTCATTCCCTGGGAGATCATCCCGCCCCTGAAAATCGAAGAACTGACCGAGTATCAGATTGAAGGGCCGGATAGCGAGCGCTTCGGAACGGCGACGTTTCAGATCGCCATGAACCAGGGGGCCTACGACTCCCTGCCACCGGATCTGCAGTCTGTCATCGATGCCAATTCGGGAGACGCCATCGCCAAGGACATTGGAGCGGTTTGGCAGGAGTCGGAGGACATCGGCATTGCCGTGGCCCTGGCGGACGGCAACGAGCACATTGTCCTGACCGAAGAGGAAATGGCGCCGTTCCGCGACGCGATGGCCCCGATCATTGATCGGTGGATCGAGGAGGTCGGGGAAAAAGGGATCGACGGCCAGGCCTTGCTTGACGCCGCTCGCGCCGCCATCGCCAAGCACAGTACCGCCATGTAGTCCGCAAGGCCGGCGTTAGGTGGAACGAGCGGACAACGAGACGACCGGCTTAGCGCGATCGGCGATCAGATATTGGGCGCTGTTCGGCGGGGTGGTCCTGCTCAGCCTCGTAGCCCTGACCGGCGTCAGCGCCGTTGCAAGCCTGGTGATCGGACGACCACTGCGCGGCGAGTTTGAACTCGTCCGTCACGGCGTCGCCATCGCGGCGTTCGCATTCCTGCCCTACGCCCAACTGACCGGCGCAAACGTCAGCGTCGATCTGTTCACCCGCGGCATGAGCGATCGGGCCAAAGCGGTCATGGAGATCGTGTCGTCGGTCGTTGTGATTGTCGTGGCCGTCGTCCTGTTCCGGCAGATGTGGTTCGGCATGAGCGACTATGTGAACTATCCGGTTCAGATGGTCACAGTGCCGGTTCCGTTGTGGACCGCGTTTCCGCCGATGTTGATTTCGCTGGTTTTGCTCGCACTGGCGGCCATCCTGACCGGGAAGGACGCCTGGCGGTCCGCTCGAGGTCACGCTGGTCCATGATCGATAGCGTTTTGATCGGGATCATCGGCCTCGCCGTCCTGATTGGCCTCATCGTCGTCCGCATCCCGATCGCCTACGCGATGATCGTTGTTGGCTTTGTCGGGGCGAGCGTGCTTTCCGGACCGCAGATCATCCTGTTCCAGCTCAAGGATTTGGCCTACGCGCAGTTCTCGATCTACGACCTGTCGGTTATTCCCATGTTCGTCCTGATGGGAAGCCTCGCCTCGCGATCCGGATTGAGCGGCGATCTGTTCCAAGGCGCCCGGGCGTGGATTGGCCGGTTCCGCGGTGGTGTCGCGATGGCGACCGTCCTGGCATGTGGCGGCTTCGGCGCCGTTTGCGGATCATCGCTGGCGACGGCATCGACGATGGGTCGCGTCGCGCTGCCCCAGCTTGCCCGTTTGAACTACGCCCCGGCCCTGGCGACCGGTACGGTCGCGGCCGGCGGCGTGCTCGGCATTCTCATTCCGCCGTCCGTGGTCCTGATCATCTACGCGATCATCGTCGAGGCGAATGTCGTTACACTGTTCGCAGCGGCCTTGGTCCCCGGGCTCATTGCGATCGCGATGTTTGTCGCCACCATCGCGTTGATTGTCCGCGTCCGTCCATCCGCCGGACCCAGGGGAGAGCCGGTCACGGCCGCCGAGTTTCGGAACGCGACATTGGGCCTTCTGCCGGTTGTCGCGATCTTCGGCGTTGTCGTCGGTGGCATCTATGCGGGCTTCTACAATCCGACGCCGGCGGCGGCGATTGGCGTCATGCTGGTGGCCATCCACGGATTCGCGCTGCGCCGCTTGTCGCGCAAGGACTGCGTCGATGCCTTGCTGGAAACCGCCCGACTGACCGGTTTCATCTATCTCATTCTGTTCGGGGCTGAGTTGCTGTCTATCTTCATGGCGCGCGCCGGCGTGCCGCAGGCGACCGCCGAATGGCTGCAGGCGAGCGGTTTGACGCCGATGGCCATCATGATTCTGATCGTCGTCGTTCTGGTACTGCTCGGCATGGTCATGGACAGCCTCTCGATGGTCATCCTGGCGATTCCGTTCTTCTGGCCGGTGATCGTCGACTTGGACTTCGGCATGTCCGTTGACGACCTCAAGATCTGGTTCGGCATCATCGCCTTGATCGTCGTCGAGTTGGGCCTGATCACGCCCCCGGTTGGACTGAACGTCCTGATCATTCATTCGCTATCGAGCGATGTCCCGCTCAAGGAAGCGTTCTATGGTGTCATGCCGTTCTTCGGCGCGGAGATCATCAGGGTTGCGCTGCTGATGGCGTTGCCGGCGTTGACGTTGTGGCTGCCGCACTTGTTAAGTGGGTGAGCGGCTTAAGTGGGTGAGGCGGTCTGGCGGCCGGAAGCAGGATCGCCGCGCTTCGGTTTTTGATCGCGGCGCTTCTCCTTGGGACCGCTTCCGTTTCACTGGCGGACGGGGCCGCCGGCGTCGGAGGAGGGTGTGATGGCAACGGAAGAGCGGAAGGCTATGTCGCGGCAGGCGATCGGCATGTGGGCCGGCGGGGCAGAAATCGATGCGTCGATCTTCACGGCCGACTACACCAACCACCAGGAACCGGCGGCGGACGGAGGTGTCCGGACGATCGAGCTGTCGACCTGGATCAGCATAGTCGAGGCTAATCACCGTGCGTTTGCGGATCTCTCGGTCCACATCCTTAAGCAGCTCGCGGATGGCGATCAGGTGGCCACCCACTGGCGGTTCTCGGCGACGCAGACCGGGGCATATGAAGGACGGGAGGCCACCGGCAAACCAGTCGCATGGACAGGCGTTCAGATCGACCGGTTTGCGGATGGCAGGATCGCCGAAAGCTGGGTCGTCTGGGACAAGTACAGTATGTTCGAACAGCTTGACCTGATCAGCGTCGCCATGCGCTGACCACAGACGGCTAATCCTTCGTCGGGTTTTGCAGATCGACGAGAAGTGTGTCGAGCCGGGCGAAGTTGCCCTCCCAGATGCGACGATATTGCTCGAGCCAGTTACTGGCTTCTGACAACGGTTCGGCTTCTATTCGACGCGGCCGGGCCTGCCCCGCGCGGATCGTGGAGATCAGGCCGGCGGTCTCCAGGACCTTGAGGTGGCGGGAGATCGCCGGCTGGCTGATGTCGAACGGCTCCATGAGTTCGGTAACCGTCGCTTCGCCTTCGGCAAGGCGGGCGAGAATGGCGCGGCGCGTGGGGTCGGCCAATGCCGCGAACGTCCTGTCGAGCTGGCTCATACGACTAACATAGCTGAATCGTTATATACCGCAATTGTTATGCTCTTAGGTCCAAACTCTGCATTTCTGTCTCCGGTCTTGTCGTTATATTGGTCGAAAAACCGAGCGGGTCGCCGATGAAAATCTTCAGAAAAAGTTCTGATCTTCTGACCGATGAAGCGATCGGAGATTGGTTGCGGGAGCTGCGGGGGCGACCCTACGTGCCGGAGTCGGGTTTCGACGTAACAGCGGTCATTCGAAGCAGATTGGGGAGCACCGACGGTTACTATTTTGGCGGCGTGAACGTGGAAAATCCCGACCATCGCATCAGTACCCACGGCGAGGAGGGAAGTCTGGCGGCTATGGTGACCGCGCTGGGGATCGAAGCGGAGATCCTCGAGGTCTGGTTGATGGGGGCGCCGAGCGGTTTGGAAAAGGGCACCAGCGACAGCCTCGCCCAGGCGGGCATAACCTGCTGCGGAAAGTGTCGTCAGCAACTCACGAACTTCGCCGGGGAGAGCACACCGATCCACTCGATCGCCCTGAATGGTGCGATATCGACGACAGCGCTCGGCACGCTCCTACCCAACCAGTTCACGTTTCGGCAGTTTCGTCCCGAAGCTCTGTCGCGGGTGCCGGAAGTTCCGCATCCGCCTTCGGTGGAACAGGTCGAGCGGCGATTGGTCCGGTTTGAAGAAACAATGTCCCAAGACGCGATCCTTGGCTGGCTTGACAGTCTGCAATCGGCAGACCTCGCCACCGATATCTCCGATGCCGTGGTCCTCAAACTCGGCAACGGCACCTATGTCTCCGGCGTCAAAATCGAAGAGGCGGCCTATGTTGATATGAGCGCCATACAGTGCGCGGTCGCCATTGCCACCGGCGAATTCGGGAAACAGGACGTGCACGAGGTTTGGTCGCTCAGTCGGGGACGTGGCGCGAAGGGGCTCGTGGAGCAGGGATTTCAGCCCCTCACTCTGTCATCGGTCCAGGTGTTGTTGCAGTTTGCCGTGCATTCCGACATTCCCGTCTATCTCGTGAACGGGCAGGGAGACTGCCGCCCAACGTCTTTGAGCGACAGCTTCGCGCTAGCGCCCCGGTTCAGCGAGCCGGCGCCTGGCGCCGAGCAGGCCGCCGATGGGCGGAATTTCCGCTCCTGAACTCAGGCGACCTTGCGGGTTTCCGGAAGGCGCGCCCACTCTGGCAGCCAATCACCGTGAGCGGCGAGCAGTTCATCGACCAACGACCAGATCTGGTCGAGGTCCAGTTCCGCAGCCGTGTGCGGGTCCATCATTGCCGCGTGATAGATGTGCTCGCGCTTCTCTTCCATCAGCGCCGCGACCGTCAGCTCCTGCACGTTCAGGTTCGTGCGGATGAGTGCCGTGATCTGCGGCGGCAGTGCACCAATCCTGGTCGGCTGAATACCGTTGCGATCGACCAGGCACGGAACCTCCACCGCGCAGTGATCCGGCAGGGAGGTGATCAGTCCGTTGTTGCGCACGTTGCCGTAGATCACCGAGGGCGCGCCGGTCCAAGCTGAGTTGACGATCTCAGAGGCGTATTCGTGGCTCGCCTTTACTTCGATCGTGTTGGCCTCGCGATACTGCTTCGCCTGAGCAGCCCACCGGTCGATGTTTTCGGTGCAGCGCTTCGGATACTCGTCGAGCGGGATGTCGAACTTCTCGATCAGGTCGGGCCGATCGCGCTTGATGAACCACGGCACGTATTCGGCGAAATGCTCCGAGCTCTCGGTGACGAAGTAGCCGAGCCGCATCAACATCTCGTAGCGCACCTTGTTCGGGCACCGAGGGTTGCTCCGTGGCGGCTTGGGGAAGCGGCCCTCCAGATAACCGCGGCGGAGGTCCGGATAGAGGTCGCGATACGTCCCGTCTTCGTTGATTTCTTCGAAGCGAAGATAGAACGCCATGTGGTTGATACCGGCGCAATGGTAGCGGATCTTCTCGATCGGAATATCAAGATCACGCGCCAGTTCCTTGGCGGTGCCCTGGACAGAGTGACACAAGCCGACCTGGCGGATCTTCGGGTATTTGGCCGCGATCGCCCAGGTGTTGATGACCATCGGGTTGACGTACTGGAGAAGGATGGCGTCCGGGCACACCTCCATCATGTCGGCGCACACGTTCCAAAGGTGCGGGACGGTGCGGATGCCGCGCATGATGCCGCCGATGCCAAGCGTGTCGGCGATCGTCTGGCGGAGGCCGTATTTCTTGGGAACCTCGAAATCGGTGATCGTGCAGGGGTCGTAGCCGCCAACCTGAAACGCGGTGACAACGAAATCCGCGCCGTCGAGCGCCTCGCGTTGGTTCAGGTGGGTGCTCACCGAGGCGCCAACCCCCAGAGTGAGCACGATCTTACGGGCAACGACCTCGGAGTCTTCAAGACGCTCCGGATTGATGTCCATCAGCGCGACATGGGCGTCGGCCAGCTCCGGGCGCTGCAATACATCACTGACGATGTTCTTCATAAACACCGTCGAGCCAGCGCCGATGAAAGCGATCTTCGGTCCCCGTGCCATGATCGCTACCTCCCTTCGTTTGAACAGCATGCCCACCGTCGACGCGGGCACCTGGTGCCATCGGTGTCGATGAGCTTCGGCGCCAAGCTACAGAGGTTCTTGTGGACACTTCTTCCGTTTTCCTGTTCGTCGTTTCCGGTTTTCGGGTTTCACTGCTCGATGGAAGGAACAGCCTTGAGCGGTATCAAGCGCGCGGACGTCATCGAAGAGTATTGGTACTCAATCGACTGGGACGTCGAGGCAATCTGGGCCCTCGATCTGCCGGTCGAGGAGATGCCCATCGACAGGTTCCTGTGGCACCTAGACGTACCGATCTGGCCCTATCGCGGCGTGGGTTACGTGATCACGCCAAACCAGGTGCTCGCCGATCCGGTTCGGTATGCCGAGGAGCACGAGCGGTTGACGAAAGCCGATCTGACTTATCCACTCGATGTCTACTTTCATCGGGGCCGATGGATGATCCTCGACGGGGTGCACCGCCTTGCCAAGGCGGTTTGGGACGATCGGGAGTGTTTGGCGGTGCGGCAAGTGCCGGAGTCGGCGGTCACCCAACTGGTCTCGGGCGACACTTAACCGATAGGAGGCCTATGAACGGGCTTCTCGGCGGAATGCGCCCGGCGTCTGATGCATGCGCGCCTGAAAAGCCTCGTAGAACGCCGACAGCGATCCAAAACCGGAATCCATGGCAATCGCCAGGATTTTTTTGTCGGTGGTCGACAGCATCATCTGTGCGTGACTGAGCCGTGTCCGCGTGATGTGTTCCTTAAGCGAAATGCCGGTCACCTTCCGGAAGAGGGTGGTGGCATAGCTCTCCGACAGCTGAACATGGGCGGCCATATCGGAGACGCCGATGGACGACGACGCGTAGTTGTCGACGATGTAGCGAAGCATCTCCTCGACCACGCCGATCTTGGCGGACCCCGCATCGATGTCCGCCGCAGTCCCCGCTCCACGGTAGAGGCACTCCCAATCGCCGGCCGCCAGCCGACGGATCCGCATCTCGGCTTCCCCGGCGAGAATCTTACGCAGGTCGGCATCGTTGCGTTTGAACTCCTCCGCCCACCTGGGGAAGATGAGCGTGTCGATCGGATCGGGCTCCCTCGAACAGATCACGTGCCCGGCGATCAGGTCGCTGACAAAGCGTTGCGGGAGTTTCCAGCTCAGAAGCTGCGACAGCGAAACGTAGACATTGACGATCTGGCCCGTACCGGTGACCGACGTGACGCAGTGCGGCACGGCACCCCAAAAGATCGTCAACCGGTTTTCGGGAATCCGGACGGGCTTGCCGGAAAACGAGTACTCCATCTCGCAGTCGATCAGGAAGTTTGCCTCGACCGAGGCATGGTGGTGGTAGGGCACTGCGAAGATCGTCGGCGCATGCCGTTCCACCAGCAGCGCCTCGTCGACGAGAACCCGCGTGGTGTCCGTATAAGCCAGATAGTTGTCTTCGACCGCCCTTTGAGCGACAGCCATTCTCGAATCCTCAACTGCCGAAACGGCAGACTTTCGTTCGACAAGTGTCGCCTGAAGGCGCGGCTTCTTCAAGCCGCGACCCTTCCGCTGAACCCTACACCGGTTTCCGGAATTTCAAAGCAGATTTCAGGAAGACAGAACAGCGAACGGCCTGCGTATCATGCACAAAACGAACACAATTGATATCAACGGAGGAACGCCCCTATGAGAAAACCGACACGAAAGCTGACGCTGGCCTTGATGGCAGGGATCAGCGGGCTTGCACTGTCGACGACCGGCGTACTGGCGGAGCCGGTGCCGCTGCCGCCGGAACAAAGCCTTTCCACGCTTGAATACGAGCTGCTCGGGCGAGACGACCTTTGGACATACAAGGCACTCGATAGCTACAGCGAAGCGCCGTTTCTGACCGAGCTTGTCGAGGCGGGTAGCCTTCCGCCGGTTGAGGAACGCCTCCCGGCCGAGCCGCTGGTGCACCTGACCGGAGCCATGTCGGACGGCATCGGCGAGTACGGTGGTGTGTTCCGGCATGTGATCGGTGGTCGCCCCGAGGGCTGGAACTGGCTCGCTGGTCAGCATCAGGGCTGGGGCGGCATCAACATGGCGATCCAGGAATGCTTCGTCAGGGTCGGGCCGCTCTGGCAGGTCAAGGCTGAAGATCAGTCTGGCCCGCTGCCGAATCTCGCAAAGAGCTGGGACTGGAACGACGATCGCACCGAGCTGACGTTGCATTTGATGGAGGGCGTACGCTGGTCTGACGGCGAACCCTTTGACACCGAAGACGTCGCGTTCTGGTGGGACGACAACGTTCACGACGACAACGTCGCGTCGCGGATGCCGAAAGATGGCATGGGCGAAGGGACCACCATGGAGGTGATTGACTCCCACACCTTCAAGTTCACGTTCAAGGAGCCGCAAGGTCCCAGCCGCGTGCAGTCGCTGGCCTACATCCAGGGTTGCCCGGGACCTGCCCACATCCTTAAGCCGGAGCATCCCAAGTACAATCCGGACGCCACGTACGACAGTTATCGTAGCGCACAGCCCGCCGATATGCTGCCGCCGGTCGTGCTCGGGCCTTGGGTGCCGGTGATTCATCGCCCCGATGAGATCGTCGTCATGCGACGCAATCCTTACTATTGGAAGGTCGACGAGGCCGGCAATCAGCTCCCCTACATGAACGAGATGCACTTCAAGCTGACGAGCTGGTCGGATCGCACCACCCAGGCGGTCGCCGGCACGGGTGACTTCTCGAACATGGAGAACCCCGGCAACTACGTCGAGGCGCTGAAGCAGTCGCAAGCCGAAGACTCGCCGACCAAGGCTCAGTTCGGTCCACGTGTGCTGTCCTGGGAAATCGAGCTGAATTTCTCGAACACGGTCGGTGTTGAGGACGAGGTCGACAAGGAACTTCGTGATCTCTTCCGCAACAAGGACTTCCGGGTGGCCCTCAACTACGCGATCGATCGCGACGCGGTCGGGCAGTCGATTGCCCGTGGCCCGTTTTCCTATCCTTACACGGGCGGGTTCTCAGTTGGGTCACCGTACTTTGATGCTGACGCGACGGTCTACTATCCCTTCGACACGGAAATCGCGATGGCCATGCTCGACGAGCTTGGTGTCGTTGACACGGATGGGAACGGTGTCCGCAATCTGCCCGGCACGGGAGCCGATATCGAGATCGACCTGACGTATGACAATGGCGAACCGACCGACAAGAAGCAGGTCGACGCTGTTGTGTCGATGTTGGGCGATGTCGGCATTCGCATCCTGCCACGGGCCGTCGACGACATCGATGCCGTCGCCGACACCGGCAACTTCAACATGATCGAGCGCCGGCATCACTGGCTGATCCCGACAAGGCAGACCTGCGAGTACGTTCCGATCTCGCTTGGCTGTCCGGATTGGCATCCCGCCGACAGCGAGGGGAACCGCGATCTCTTCGACTTCGAGGTCGAGATGGTCGATGCGGTCAACCTCATCCAGCAGACCTGGGATCCGGCGGAGGCCGCGGAAGCTGCCGCCAAGATCCAGCAGCTCTGGACGGAAAACGCCTACACGATCGGCCTCACTCAGGCACCGGCGGCATTGTTGATCAACAAGCGGATCAAGAATGCCCATCCGGGCACGCCAGTGTTCATGTTCGAGTGGGCGGAAGATGGCGTTGTCCGCGAACGGTTGTGGACGCCGGAAGGCGAGCAGCTGGATGAGCTGCTCGCGGGACAGATTCCCGAGTACGAGTGACGAAACGAAGGCTCCGCGGTGTTACCGCGGGGCCTTTTGATTCAAGCGAGGATTTGTCGATTTTGCCCACGGAAGGATTTCCTGAATGGGCGTTCTGATATTCCTAGGCCAACGCGCGCTTGCGACGATCCCGTTGCTGATCGCGATTTCGTTCGTGTCTTTCGCGATCATTCTGGCGGTGCCCGGCGACTACGTCGATACGTGGATGGCTCGGACCATGGCCATGACTGGCCAGAGCCGCATCGAGCTCGAGCCGCAGGCTGAAATCCTACGCCAGCAGCTCGGTCTCGATCAGCCGTTCTATATTCAGTACTGGCGCTGGATCGTTGGAATCGTCACCTCCGGCGACTTCGGCCAGTCGTTCTTCCACGCGCGCCCGGTCGACGAGGTGATCGGGCTCCGCTTCTGGCGTTCGCTGCTTCTGGCGATAATCACCCTGGTCGTCGGCCAGCTCATCGGCGTCTTTCTCGGAATTTACGCCGCCACCCATCAGTACAAGATCGGCGACACCGTCGCGACGCTGATCGCCTTCCTCGGCATCGTGATCCCGAAATTCATCATCGCGCTGGTGATCCTCTACTTCCTCGCTTTCGTGTTCCATTCGCCCTACATCGGCGCCCTGTTCTCCGCCGAGTACATGCTGCAGGACGGCTGGTCGTGGGGGAAGGTCTGGAACTTCTTCCTGCATGTGTGGCCGGTGCTTCTCATCTCAATATGGGCCGGGCAGGCCTACACGCTGCGCATCATGCGCGGAAACCTGCTCGACGTGATGCGGGCTCAGTACATCGAAACGGCCAAGGCGAAGGGCCTGTCGCGGCGGAAGATCATCTACCGACATGCGCTGCCGAATGCGCTTCATCCGGTGGTCATGAATCTCGGCGGACGCTTCGACTACATGATCAAGGGCGAGATCGAGATCGCGATCGTGTTGGGTATTCCAACGATCGGGCCACTGATCCTGAGTTCGGTGTCCAATCGCGACATGTATGTCGTCTCGGCGATCTTCCTGATCGTCGCTGTGGCCCTGGTGATCGGCAACCTGATTGCTGACTTCCTGCTGGCGCTGCTCGATCCACGCATCCGCCAGGCAACGATGGAGTCGAAAAGCTGATGGCCGTCTCCGACACAGTCAATAGCGCTCCCCAGCAGAGCGATTCCGGGCAAGCTGCTGAGGCACGGTTTCATCAGTCGCTGTCCTACGGGCAACTGGTCCGTCGGCGGTTCATGTCGAATACGTACGGGGTCGCGGGACTGGCCCTTTGCTTATTCGTGATCCTTACAGCGATCTTCGCCGGTTTCATCGCGCCGTACTCCACCACGAACACCGACTCCACGGCGCTTTACGCACCCCCGCAATGGGTCAAGATCATCGGTCCCGAGGGTCAGCTCATGCGGCCCTTCGTGTACGGCGTCACCGAAGAGATGGACCCGACCACGTTCGAGATCACGTTCGCCAACAATCCGGACGACGTAATCCCGATCGAGTTCTTTGTTCGGGGCGAGCCTTGGACGTTCCTCGGTATGACGTTCACGATGCATCTGTTTGGTGGCGCGGACGGAAAACGGGTTAGCCTTCTGGGGACCGACAATCTCGGTCGCGACGTATTCTCCCGGATGATCTGGGGAACTCGCGTGACGCTAATGATGGGTTTTCTCGTGATGGTGGCCGCGTGCATCATCGGCACTATCGTTGGCGTGAGCGCTGGCTATTTCGGAGGGATGTTCGATCTCATCAGCCAGCGCATCGTCGAGTTCTTCAAGGCGTTTCCCGACCTGCCGCTCTATCTGGCGCTGGTAGCGCTCCTACCGCGAAGAGCCGATCCCGAGCTTGTCTTCCTGATGTTCGCGGCGATCCTCGTCTTGCTGCGATGGGCGGACCTTGCTCGAGAGCTACGCGGCAAGGTGTTCGCCATGCGGCGGCTGGACTACATCCGCGCCGCGGAAGCCGTCGGGGCAAAGAATTCCAGAATCCTGGGCCGACACATCCTTCCAAACGTCACCTCGCACGTGATCGTCTGGGCGACGTACTACCTGCCCGAGATCATCTTGCTCGAGAGCTTCCTGTCGTTCCTGGGCGTTGGCGTTCAGGCGCCAATGGTGAGTTGGGGCTCGATGCTGAACCAGATTCTCGACTTCCAGTCGTTCTCGGCCGCGCCGTGGATGATGTCGCCGGTGATCATGATCATCATTTCGGTCCTCGCCTTCAACGCGTTCGGCGATGGCCTGCGCGATGCGATCGATCCGTATTCCGATGCTTGATACAGCCGATCCGATCCTGAAAGTCACCGACGTTGTCGTCGACTTCCCGATCATCGAGGGCGTTGTCCATGCCGTGAAAGGCGTGTCCTTCGCCGTGAGCAAGGGTGAGACCCTTGCGATCGTCGGGGAGAGCGGGTCCGGCAAGTCGGTCACCGCACGCACCATCATGGGCATGCTCCCGGAGAAGGCGCGGGTCGGCGAGAACACCACGATCCTGTTCAACGGCGACGATCTGGCCACCTTCACCGAACTTCAGATGATGAAGGTACGCGGCGACCAGATCTCGATGATCTTCCAGGAGCCGCTGACCAGCCTTAATCCGGTTTATCGGATTGGCGATCAGATCAGCGAGATCATCAGGACCCACCGCAAGGTCTCCAAACAGGAAGCCAAAGCGGAAGTCATCCGCTTGCTGGGGGAGGTTCAGCTCCCCGATCCGGAAATCCGGTTTTCGCAATACCCGCATCAGCTCAGCGGTGGTCAGCGTCAGCGCGTCATGATCGCGATGGCGCTCGCCAACGAGCCCGACATCCTGATCGCCGACGAGCCCACCACCGCACTCGACGTCACCGTTCAGGCCGAAATCCTTGCGCTACTCAAGGATCTGCAGCGCCGTCACGGGATGGCGATCATCCTGATCACCCATGATCTGACCGTGGTGCGCCACACTGCCGATCGCGTCTGCGTGATGCGCTATGGCGAAATCGTCGAGCATGGCGATACCGAGCAGATCTTCGAGGACCCGCAGCACCCCTATACCAAGCATCTGATCGCGAGCGAGCCGTCCGGCCTCCCGGATGCGGTTTCCGAGTCCGCCGAGACGGTTGTGCAGGCGAAAGACGTGCGGGTCGTGTTCAAGATCAAGCACGGGCACCTCTTCAATCGCAAGACCATGGACCTTATCGCGGTCAACGACGTCAGCGCTCGCGTTCGTGCGGGAGAGACGCTTGGGATCGTCGGCGAGAGCGGCTCGGGAAAGACGACCTTCGGCATGTCGGTCATCCGTCTCATGGATCCGACCGGGGGCGAAATCGTTTTTGAGGACCGCCGCATCGATAATGTTCCTCGGAGCCGGCTTCGCGACCTGCGGACCAAGGTGCAGGTGGTGTTCCAGGACCCGTTTTCGTCACTCAATCCGCGCATGATTATTCGGCAGATCATTGCAGAGGGGCTGGTTGTGAATGGCATCGGGGCCAATCGCGCGGAACGCGATGAGATGGTCAAGAATGCGCTGGCGGAGGTTCAGATGCCGGCGGACATCATGGACCGGTTCCCGCACGAGTTCTCCGGCGGCCAGCGCCAACGCATCGCCATCGCGCGGGCGATGGCATTGCGCCCGAAGTTCATCCTCCTCGACGAGCCAACGTCGGCGCTTGATCTGTCGATCCAGGCGCAGATCATCGATCTGCTGCGGGATCTCCGTCGGAAACACGACCTCAGCTACATGTTCATCAGCCACGACCTGAAGGTCGTGAAGGCGCTGTGTCACAACACGATCGTCATGCAGGACGGCAAGGTGGTCGAGGCCGGGCCGACCGTGCAGGTGCTGGAGAGCCCGCGAACTGACTACACCAAGCGACTCGTCGATGCGGCGCTCAATATCCACATTGATCGTGACGAAGTGCCGACCGTCAATCGCGACGAAATGCGCGGCTACAAGCGCGGCGAGGCCGAGGACGAAGCGCTCGATAAGGACTAGGCCGGCTCCATTCCGCGTTCCGCAGCTTCAGAGGCGGCGGGCGGCTTGAGCGTTTTAGCATGTGGCATCACGATCTGGCGCTGGTTCGGGGTTAGCCGCGCCAAAAGTTCGGAGCTGGGGCGGTATCCGTGGCGGAAGAACCCCCACGATGGACCGTATCGGTAGACCGCAATCCGCCGTTGACCGTCATTGGTGCGAGCCGCCGAGCCGTGCATGATCGCATCGACAAACAACAAAGCATCGCCTGCGTCGAGGTGGACTTCGACGGCGCCGGTCACACCGTCGACCGACGTCGCTTCTGCCGCCATCGCCGCTTGATCGAATTCGGGATGCCGGATGTTCGACTTATGGCTCCCGGGGATGACCATGGTCGCGCCGTCCCCCGGGCCGATATCGTTGAATGCCATCAGGATGTTGATCTGGCCGCAGTGAAAGCGGCCGTCGTGATATCGAAACTGGCAGCGGGTCACACGATCCTGTCCGCCGGAGTGCAGTCCGATCGCTTCACCTGGTCCGCGGATGGATGCGAAGTTTTCGTCGATGAAGCACGGGCCGTGATACCCGTCGAAATTCTTGGTGTCGGTGCCGACGAAATGGATCACCTTGTCGATCCATGACGGGTGGTCGATGAGACGTTCGAAGGCTGGTCCCGACTCGTAAATTTGTTGCAGATTGAGGCCTTCGTGAGAGCCGGTGAAGTTGTGGCCGTGGACATGTCCCCGCCATTCGCCCGCTGCGCAGTCCTGCAGTTCGTCCAAGACCGTGTTGCAAGCAGCAACCTCGTCAGGGCTTAGCGCGCCTTTCAGGATCAGAAACCCTTTCAGGTCGAACAGATACCGTTCCATCTCGGATACGGCACCCGATTGGCTGGTGTCCGGCATGAATGTCTCCGTTCCGGCGTGGTCGATGTCAAACTGAGGACGGTAATTGTAGTCGCTGCGTCAAATATTGTGGAATATCCTGCTGTTGCGTAATCATGGAAAAATGGTGCACATAGTCCGCGATGTATCAGATACAAATGCTGGCGCCGGCGATCGATCCGCAGCAGCGAACGTCGCTGCATATCACCACGATCGGTCTGTTTCAGTCGCTTGGCGGGTTTCGTTGGGAGCAAGTTTCCAACCGCTGGGTGTTGCACTGCATCCGCTCAGGGACGGGGCGTTTTGTCGACAATGAGATCGAGTACGTTGCTGGCCCGGGCGACGTCTTCCTGTTTCAGCCTGGACATCACTACCGGTATGGCGATGACCCGAGCGTGGCATGGCGGTACGAGTTTGTCACCTTTGCCGCCGATCCGGACTTGGACCTGTCCGCGCTCGTTTCGTCGCGCGGCCCGCTGGTGCGTTTGGGTGAGTCACATGTCTTCTGGCGTCTGCTCGACGACGCCCTGAAGGCTTATGCCCAGGAGTCGCTCGCCCTAACCACGGCTTGCCGAATAACCTGGGGTCTCCTGGAGGCTATATCCGGTCCGGTGAAGAAAATGCCCGAACGCGACTTGGGTGCTCGCGTCCGGGATTACGTCGAAGGGCTGGACATCGAATACCCAAGCGTCAACGAGTTGGCCGATCAGTTCGGCGTCGATCGCGCAACGCTCTTTCGCAACTTCCGCAAAGCAACCGGCGTGTCCGTCAAACAATGGATCGACCGGCAGCGCTTCCAGCGCGCTCAAAACCTCCTGCGCGTGTCTGATGCGCCGATCGGCGAGGTCGCGCGGCTTTGCGGTTTTTCGGACCCCCTGTACTTCTCCCGTGCCTTCCGGCAGCGTTTTGGCAGCGCGCCAAGCGCCTGGCGTGAGGGCTCGCGATCGAAATTCGGCGTCGCCAGCCAGGGATGATGCCCGCCGACAAAAGGGGAGAACACGTTGAGGCGCCACGATTGTGATCACCAGGCGAACGCGCTACCACAAACACTCGCCACGACATTCACTTCAGACGATTGATCGGAACTCCCATGGACCTCCTTCGCGTAACCGCCGGACCATTCGCCTTCGATGCGCGCTTCGAGAGCGACGCGGCCCCGGAAACGTGCGACGTGTTTCGACAGGTGCTGCCGTTCGAGAGCCAACTGGTTCACGTCCGATGGAGCGGTGAGGGGGTCTGGATCCCGCTGGGAGATCGGGACTTCGGCGTCGACTACGAGAATCACACGAGCTTCCCGGCGCCGGGTCAGATCATTCTCTACCCCGGCGGCATTAGCGAGACGGAGATTCTGCTGGCCTATGGCGGTATTCATTTCAAGAGCAAGATGGGGCAGCTTGCCGGCAACCACTTCATCACGCTGACGTCCGGACTCGAGAACCTTCACGAGCTCGGCACGATGGTGCTGTGGAAGGGGGCGCAGCCGATCCGGATCGAAGCAGCGTAGCGGCTCGCCGGCTCACGTCACAACGAGATCGAAATACCACCGTCGACGTAAAGCGTGTGGCCGTTGACGAAACTCGATGCGTCGGACGCCAGGAAGACACAGGCGCCGACCAACTCATCGACATTCCCCCATCGTCCGGCCGGCGTTCTCTTCTCGACCCACGCGCTGAAGTCGGGGTCGGCGACCAGCGCCGCGTTGAGCGGCGTGTCGAAGTAACCGGGGGCGATTGCGTTGCATTGCAGGCCGTAACTTGCCCAGTCGGTCGCCATGCCCTTGGTGAGGTTTCCCACCGCGCCTTTGGTGGCCGTGTAGGGCGCGATCGACGGGCGGGCGAGGGCGGTCTGCACCGATGCGATGTTGATGATCTTGCCGCGCTTCCGCTTGATCATGTGGCGGGCCACCGCCTGGCCGACATTGAACACGCTGGAAACGTTCGTTCGCATCAGTCGCTCGAAGTCGGCGTGCTCGAATTCCTCCAAAGGGGCTCGATGCTGCATCCCGGCGTTGTTCACCAGGATGTCGATCGGGCCAGTATCACTTTCGAAAGAGTCGATCGCCTCGGCGGCCACGGCGTAGTCGGTGACGTCGAAGCGGAGTTGATGCACGGCGGGTCCGTTCATCTGATCGGCCGCCGCGGCGAGCTTGTCTTGGTCGCGGCCGTTGAGAATCACGGCGGCGCCGGCGTCGGCGAGGCCCTTCGCCAGCGCGAGGCCAATACCCTGGGATGAACCGGTGACCAGGGCTGTCCGCCCGGTGAGGTCGAATAGTTGCGTGCTCAAGTTCGTTTCCTTTCTTACCGGTGGCTTGAGGCGGTTCGCCGCCCGGGGGTGTTGGGCCCTGACGATCCCCCAGGCCGAGACGGGATGCTAGGTTGGCTCGGTGAGGCGCTCAACGACCTGCCATCGGAATCTGCGACATAGTTCCTGACGACAGCAAAACCGCAAGCGACGACGAATAGACTTGGTTGCGTGGCACTGGATACCACCCTTGGGAGGAATGCATGAATCTCTGGCGTACCCTGACGACTGCCTTCGTTCTTGCGGCGTCCACGTCAGTTGGAAGCGCGGATGGCGATCCGGTGCAGGGCGAGACGGTGTTCAGGAAGTGTATGGCTTGCCATCGTGTCGGCGAGGGCGCGAGGCATGTTGTTGGGCCGGTTCTCAATGGGGTCATCGGACGCAAGGCAGGCACCGCCGAGGGCTACCGGTACTCAGGCATCAATCAGTCGGCTGGCGAGGCCGGTCTGATTTGGGACGAGGATCTGATCTTTCAGTACTTGCCGGATCCGCAGGGTTTTCTCGTCACCTTCCTCCAGGAACAAGACCAAGGCGACCTGGCAAGAGGGCGGACGAGGATGGCATTCAGACTCGCTGATGAGCAGCAACGTCTTGATGTCGTTGCCTACATCAAGCAGTTCTCCGACGCGCCGACGCAATAGGGCCAGACGGGTGTCTGACAACGTCGCGGTTCAACGGCCCTTCTGCTGGCGCCATTGGGCGAAGCGCTCAAGGTTTGCCTCCTTCGTTGGCGGATAGAGCCCGATGATCGTCTCCCCGCCGCGGACGCGCTCGACCACAAAATCCTCGTAGACCGTCATCTCGCTCGTCTCGTCGGCTACCTCCGCCGCCAGATGCGCGGGAATGATGATGACGCTGTCGTCATCGCCGACCACGATATCGCCGGGAAAGACCGGGGCATCGCCGCAACCGATCGGCACATTGATGTCGATGGCTTCGTTGGTGGTGAGGTTGGTGGGGCTCGACGGACGGTGATGATAGGCCGGCATATCCAGTTCGGCGATATTCATGGCGTCGCGAAAACCGCCGTCGGTGACCGCGCCGGCCGCTCCGCGGACCATCAGGCGGGTGAGCAGGATGTCGCCGCCGGAGGCGGCGCGCGCGTCCTTTCGGCTGTCCATGATAAGCACGTGGCCGGGCGGGCAGGTTTCGATCGCGTGACGCTGCGGGTGTTTGGGGTTGCGGAATTCGCTGACCTGGTTGCGGTCCTCACGCGCCGGCATGTACCGCAACGTGAAGGCCGGCCCAACCATGTTGCGGCCTTTGGGTCGGACCGGATGAACGTCCTGAACGACCTGATTCCTCAGGCCACGCTTGAACAGAGCAGTGGCAATCGTTGCGACCGAAACCTGCTCGAGCTTGCGTCGCGTTTCGTCCTCGAATGGATGGTCGGTCATGGCTCTGTCCTCCCTGTTTGCTCGCGCTGGTGTCTATTGATGGCCGCTTCGGTGCGGTTGCACCCCACTCGGGATGTCCCGGTCTCGGACCTTAGCGTCGGTCCCTGATCAATTCCTGCAGCATGGTCCGCTCCTCCTCGGTCAAGTCCGTGAGGGGAGGGCGGACGTGCCCGGTCTCGAAACCCCGCAGCGCGACGCCGGCCTTGATGGCGGAGACTGCGTAGCCGGCCTTACGATCGCGGATCTTGGCGAACGGATAGTAGAAATCGCGCAGCATGGCCTTGCAGGTCGCGTCATCCTCTGAAATGACCGCGCCATAAAACGCCAGCGCCGTCTCGGGCACGAAGTTGAACACGGCCGAGGAGTAGGTATCGACACCGGCCGCGCGAATGGCCTGCGCAAAAAGTTCGTGGGTCGGCATGCCACCGATGTAGGCGAGCCGGTCGCCGAGTCCCAAGGTGATCCGCCGGATCGTGTCGATATCGCCGGTACCGTCCTTGAAGCCAATCAGGTTCGGACAGGTGTCCGCCAATCGCGCGATTGTCTCGGCCGAGCAAACCGACTGGCCGCGGTTGTAGACGATCACGCCCATGGCCGTCGCTTGGCAAACCGAACGGATATGCGCTTCGATCCCGTCCTGCGGGGCGCCGATCAGATAATGCGGCAACAGCAAGATGCCGTCGCCGCCCGCTTCCTCGATGCCCCGAGCCATGTCGCAAGCCATTCGTGTACCGTACCCACAACCGGCGACGATCGGCTTGCCGGGTTGCGCGGCCTTCGCCGTCTTGGCCACCTCGACTACTTCAGCCGGGGTCAGCGAAAACAGCTCCCCGGTTCCGCCGGCGACGATCAGCGCGGCGATGGCGTGCGGCGACAGCCACTCGAGATGAGCCGCGAATGCCGCCTCGTTGAATCGATCCTCGGCATCGAACGGTGTCACGGGAAACGACAGGAGACCGGACCGAATAATGTCTCGGAGCTCGGTGGGCGCGATCATTCCATTCTCCATTCATCGGGGCTGCGCCCGGACGAATTCCATGCGGGCTAAAGAAGATTGTTGTCGTCGAGAAACTTCGTGAGCCTGGCCGTCTGTTCGTCTGTCAGTGGCCAGGCGGAGGGCGGACGTGCGGCACCACAATCCTCACCCATCAGCTTCAGCGCGGCTTTGACTCCGGACACGTTTGCGCCGCCTTGTTCCTCGGCGCGGATATCCTCGAAAACCTGCATCTCGGCAATCAGCCGTCGCGCCCGCGCATAGTCGCCGGCTTCGAGTGCCTGTGAGATCGAGACCGATTGGGCAGGCCAAACGTTGATGAGACCCGAGGTGAAGCCGCGAGCACCGACCGCGTAGAAGGCCGGCGCCCAGGTCTCGGCGAGCCCCCCGACCCACACTACGTCGTCTGGCGAGGCGTCGATGGCGGCCTTGAGTTTCATCGGATTGGGCGTCGCCCATTTGACGCCAACGACCGAGGGCAACGCGCAAAGCGCCGCGATGACATTGACGCCGATCGCGTCGTTCCTGATGTAGAGAATGAGCGGCAGACCGTCGCCGGCGTCCGAAATCCGCGTGACGTAGTCGACCAGCCCGCGTGGAGCCACAAAGGGGTCCGGTGGTTGATGGATCATCAGCGCGGCGGCGCCGGCGTGTGCCGACGCGATCGCAAGGCTCCGTGCGTCTCTGATGCCGCGCCCGACGCCGGCGACCATGGGCACGCGGCCGGCGATGTGGTTTGCGGAGCCGCGCACCATGGCGACGGCTTCGTCGGTGGTGAGCGCGTAGAATTCGCCCGTGTTGCCGTTGGCCGTCAGGATGTCGACGCCGGCGCCGATCGCCCGATCGACAATCGGTTTCTGGCGCTCGGGCGCGATGTCGCCGACCGCATCGAATGGCGTAACCAGGATGCCCGAAATACCCCTGAGGGCGGTCTGTAGGTCGTTGCTCACTGAGCGTTCTCCAGTGGTCCGGTCCCGCTTCGCTGTGGTCAGCTCTCCTGGATGCCGGCCGCGGTGAACTGGCCGCCCTGAAAGCGAGAGTTGGGGGAATCCGGATCGGGTTTGCCCATTTCGTCATCCAGCCGTTCGCGATAAGTCTCGGCGTTATCCTGCGGATGCCATCCCAGGTAAGAGACCGAACTGTTGTCCCACCAACTCTCGTCGTTGGCCGAGGCGCCATAGATGATCGGGCAGCCGAGGACAGGGACCCGGAAGATGCACTCGATCATCCGGACGAAGTCGTCGTAGCTCATCCAGGTTGACAGCATCCGGTGGTTCGTGGGCTGCGGAAAGCAGGAGCCGATGCGCACGCAGGCGGTCTCGATCCCGAATTTGTCATGATACATCGAAGCCAGTGCTTCGCCGAAGACCTTGGAGACGCCGTAGAGGCTGTCGGGGCGCGTCGGCGAGGCAGCGTCGATGCGTTCCGTCTGGCGATAGAACCCGATGGTGTGGTTCGTACTGGCGTAGACAATGCGAGGGTTCCCGTGCTTGCGGGCCGCCTCATAGAGGTTGAACATGCCGTCGATGTTGGCGTTGCGAACAACCTCCCAGTTGCTCTCGGTCGCCTGGCCACCGAGGTGAACGATCCCGTCGCAACCATCGACAAGCGCGTCGACGGCCGCGCCATCCGCCAGATCGCATTTGACGATTTCCTCGTGGGGGGCCGCTTCGCCCATATCGCTTCGGCTGGAAAGGCGCATCGTCTCGGCCAGGTGAGTCAGGCGCTGACGGCACATCGATCCGAGTTTTCCGGCCGCGCCGGTGATCAGCAGTCTTTTCATTATGGGTCCTTTCGATAGCGCGTCGGAGTTCGGGCAAGAGAGCGGGCGGAATGCGTCCTGTCTTATGGCCCGGTCTCAGCTAGGTGGGTCATGGGTATCCATAGGAGCCGTCCGGCCGGACCGGGATCTTCCGCTCCCAATGGACGTAGCGGTCGGTTCGCAGATAGTCCTCGTCGATTTCGACACCCCAGCCCGGTCGATCTGGCCTCAGTTCTAGGTATCCGTCCGCGGGCAGGTAAGGGTCGACAACGTAGGCCGCCTTGTCCGCGCTGCTTTCCATGCCGTCGCTGTGATAGGCGGCGCCGGTAGGGAGGCGGTACTCGAGAATCTTGAAGTTCGGCTGCGCGGCGCAAAAGTGAAGATTGACAGCGGTCGCCAGTGGCCCCATCGGGTTATGGGGCGCGACCGTGACGTAATGCGCCTCCGCGATGGCCGCGATCTTGCGCATCTCGAGAAGCCCGCCGACCACGCAGATGTCCGGCTGAATGATGTCCGCGCCGGCGCAGTCGAGCAGCCGGGCGAATTCGAACCGCGAATAGAGACTCTCGCCGGTGGCCAGCGGAACGTTGAGCTGTGCCTTGAGCCGTCCCCAGGCTTCGATGTTCTCCGGCCGCATCGGCTCTTCGAAGAAGAGCGGGTGAAACGGCGCGAGAGCGTTGCCGAGCTGAACAGCCTGCCACGGCTCGAAGATTTTGGCGTGGGCATCGAAGGCGAATTCGTAGTCGGGACAAATCTCGACGAGCCGGCCAACCCAGTCGGATGTGGTGGAAATCACCTTGCTCCACGGGTTGGCATGAATGTCGATCCGGTAGGGCGAGAGTTTGAATGCCGTCAGCCCGTAGGTCTGATGCATCTCATCGCAGTAATCGCGCACGGTCTCGGGTTCGGGTGCGGTGTAGACACCGAGATAGACCCGCACGCGGTCCCGGACGTGGCCGCCCAGAAGTCGGTAGACGGGCACGTTCAGCGCCTTCGCCGAGATGTCCCACAGGGCGTGATCGATCGCCGAGATCGCGGCGAGACCCAAGGCGCCGGGCGGAAATCGCGACTGCTGGATCAGCTTCAGGATCAGGCGTTCGATCCGCGTTGGATCCTCGCCTTCGATCTGAAGGTAGAGGTAGTCGAGGAGGGGCGACAGCGCACGATCCGGTCCGTGATTGTAGCACTCGCCCCAGCCGGTGATGCCTTCGTCAGTGTCGATGGCAACGATGACCCGTGGCCGGTCACGGTCGCGCGTCATGTAGGAGCGTAGCCCGGTGATCTTCATCGGCCTATCCCGCAAACCGCGCCTGGGGCACGCCCGAAACGCCCAGGCCGTTTATCGCGAACAGGCCGCCGGCTTCCGGCTGCCGGGGATCCTCCTCGCCGCCGGTACCGATCGAGGTGACGAAAAGGATGTCGAGGTCAGCGCCGCCAAACATCGGCTTGGTCGGCCGCTCGATCGGCATTTCGACAATCCGGTCCACCTTACCCTCCGGTGTGATGCGGACGACCTGCCAGCCGCCAACCCCGGCCATCCAGTAACAACCATCGGCGTCGACCGTGCCGCCGTCGGGACGGCCTGCCACTTCCCTGGTATCGAAGAAGACGCGTTGCCCCGACGGGGCGCCGGTGTCGAGATCGTAGTCACAGGCCCAAATCGTTCGGACCTCGGGGTAGGAGTCGGAGAAATACATCGTCCGACCGTCCGGCGAAAACGCGGAGCCGTTGGTCGTGTACATCTTGTCGAAGTGCGCGGTGACACGACCATCAGGGTCGTACCGGTAGAACTGACCCTGGCGGGCGGGCGGGCCGCCGTCCTTCATGGTTCCGGCCCAAAAACGGCCGCGCGGGTCCGTCGTGCCGTCGTTGAAGCGATTGCCGGGGAGGTCTTTCTCGGGATCGGTGAGGGCGTGTTTTACACCGGTTTCGGGATCGTAGTCGTAGAAGCCGCTTTTTGCCGCGACGATCAGCCCGCCGGAATCGCGCCGCGCCAGACAACCGACCGGTTCGCCGAAATCGAACACAGCGTTGTCACCGCTGGTAGGATCATGGCGATGAATAAGCCCGGCCTTGATGTCCACCCACCACAGCGCGGCATCGCCGACATCCCACACCGCGCCTTCGCCCACGAGCGAACGGCTGGGCACTATGCATTCGATCGTGACCAGTTATTCCCCCTTGAAAACTCGGCGCTCCGAGCCATCGATGTGTATGGACATCGCCGCCTTGGCGGCAGCGGTGTCGCCCGCCTCGAGTGCGTTCAGGATGGCGCCGTGCTCGGCGCTCATGTCCCGCTTACCTTTTCGGTAACCTGTCCGGCCGAGGCTTCGGACAAATCTGCCGATGAACTTCCATTGGGGCCGGAGCATACCAACAGTTTCAACCAGGAAACGGCTGTCAGACAACTCGGCGATCTTGGCGTGGAAACGAATATCGGCGTCGATCGTCGCCTCGCCGTTGTCGATAAGCCGATCGGTGTCTTCGAGGATTTCCCGCAGCTCCGCCAGACCTTTCGCGTCGACGCGTTCAGCGGCACGGGCGACGGTTTCCGTTTCCACGGTCTTGCGAAATCGAAAGTAGCAGGCAATGTCGTCGATGCTCTCAAGCGGACCGTATCCGCTTCCCTCCGATGGGGTCCCGCTGCTGACAAAGGACCCCGCGCCGCGCCGCGAAACGATGAGTCCATCCTCGCGAAGCCTTGAAAGCGCTAGTCTTATCACCGGCCGCGAGACGCCGAACTCGGCGGCGAGTTCGTTTTCGCTCGGCAATTTCTGCCCAAGTGAGTACTGGCCGAGGCGGATTGCATCCAGAAGTCGAGCATAGACCCCATCCTCAAGCCGTTGGCCTGAGCCCTTTGGGGCCGTTGGCAACTCGGCGTGTGTGATGCTGTCCATCCGACGCTCCGTGGCGGCCGCCTTGGCCTCTCGACCGTCTGATTACAACACTACCAAATTTGTTTGACAAGTTGTCAATAAAATGCAGGCATGAAAAACGCAATTCGAGAGAATGGGTATCCAGGGAGGAAAGCCTATGACGACAAAATGGCCCAATGCGCCTTTTGCGATGCTTGCAGCGGGCGCGATCATGCTTCCGGCCGCGGCATTCGCGGCCAACGAGGCGCCCACGCTGGCGGAACAGGTTGCTGCAGGCACCCTGCCGCCCTTGGAGGAACGACTGCCGAGCCAGCCCGAGGTGGTCGAACCCTTGGAAGGCGTCGGCACTTACGGCGGAACCTTGCGGCGCGTTCTCGGCGGATCGAACGACCACAATTCGATCCTGCGGATTGTCAGCCCACAGGGCCTGACGCGGTGGAACCCGGACTTCACGGCCGTGATCCCGAACGTGGCCGAAAGCTGGACCGTCAATGACGAGGGCAGCGAGTTCACCTTCAAACTCCGTGAGGGGATGAAGTGGTCGGACGGTCAGCCCCTGACGGCAGACGACATCATGTTCTATGTCGACGATCTGCTCCACAACGACGAATTCTACCCCAACCCGCCGGCCCGTTACGTCGTCGACGGCGAGGTCATGACCGCCGAGAAGGTCGACGATAATACCGTCACGCTGAAGTTCGCCGCCCCCTATGGAACGTTCCTGACCGAGCTGGCGACGCCACTGGCGCAAGAGCCGGTGTTGTGGGCCAAGCACTACTGCATGCAGTTCCATCCGACCTACAATCCCGACGTCCAGGCGATGGTCGATTCCAGCGCCGCCGTCGAGGATTGGCCGGGCCTGTTCCGCCTCAACTGCGGTGAAGTCGAAGCCCCCAACCGTTGGGCGAATTCGGAGCGGCCGACGCTCGATCCATGGGTTGTTGTCGGCGATGGCTACGACGCCGGTGCGACCCAAGTGGTGATGGAGCGTAACCCCTACTTCTGGCAGGTCGATACCGCCGGCAATCAGTTGCCGTACATCGATCGTCTGGAAATGAATGTCGCTCAGGACAACCAGACAATCGTTCTGGAGGCGATCGCCGGCAACATCGACATGCAGCGCCGTCGGATCGACAACTTGTCGAACAAGCCGGTGTTTGCAGAGAACGCGGAGAACGGCGAGTACGAGATCCTCGACATGGTCAACTCGTCCTCGAACGCGATGGTCCTGCACATGAACCACACCCACAAGGATCCGGTGATGCGTGAGCTTCTTCGGAACAAGGATGTGCGGATTGCGCTGTCGCTGGCCATCGACCGGGACGAGATCATCGACATCGTCTACCAGGGCCAGGGCGAGCCATGGCAGATCGGACCGCGTCCGACCCATCCGCTCTACAACGAGCAGCTTGGGCGTCAGCACACCGAGTATGATCCCGATCGTGCCAACGAACTTCTCGACGCCGCGGGTTATGCCGAGCGCGATGACGAGGGCTTCCGTGTTCTGCCCGATGGCCGGCGCATGACCTTCAACGTCGAGTACACCGGCATCGAGCAGCCCGATTGGGGCGACGCACTGGAGATCATCGGTGCGCAGTGGGAAGAGATCGGTGTCGACCTCAACATCAAGTCGGTCGAGCGGTCGATCTACTACAGCCGCGGCGAAGCCAACGAGCATGACTTCATGGTCTGGGGCGCGCCCGGTGGCCTCGATCCCACGCTCAGCCCGCGCGACGTGATCGCGGTGCATCCGCAGGCGAGCTGGTTCGCCATTCCCTGGACGCGCTGGTATCTGTCGGGCGGCGCCGACGGGGAAGAGCCGACCGAGTCGATGAAGGAACGGCTTGCCCTCTATGACGCCTTCAAGAAGGAGGCCGATCAGGACAAGGCGCTCGATATCTTCCGCCAGATCCACCAGATGGCGGCGGATGAGTTCGAGATCTTCGGCGTCTCGTTGGCCCCGAATCTCGTCGGCGTGGTCAAGACCAATCTGCGCAACGTTCCGCGTCAGATTCCGGCATCGTGGATGTATCCGGATCCCGGTCCGACGTTGCCGCAAACTTACTTCTACGCCGAGTAGCCGCGGGCGCGTGAAGTGCCGGCCCGCGATCCCGCGGGCCGGCTTTAGGACCAGCCGAGGATCCGATGATCTGGCGCTACATCCTAAAGCGGATATTTTGGATGATACCGTTTCTGTTCGCGGTATCGGTGGTTGCGTTTCTGCTTATTCAGGCCCCGCCGGGCGACTATCTGACGACCTACATCGCCAAGCTCGGCGAGTCGAACGAGACGCTGGACCAGGCGTCGGTCGACAATCTGCGGCAGCGGTTCGGTCTGGATCAGCCGCTCTACATCCAATACTTCAAATGGGTCAGTCGCCTGCTTGTCGGCGACTTCGGCATGAGCTTCGAGTGGCGCCAGCCGGTCAGCGAACTGGTCTGGTCGCGCATGATGCTGACGCTGTGTCTGTCGATGGCGGCGTTGCTGTTTACGTGGGCCGTCGCCTTTCCGATCGGCGTCTATTCGGCGGTCAAGAAGTATTCCGTCGGCGACTATGTCGCCACCACGATCGGCTTCATTGGCCTCGCGACGCCCAACTTCCTGCTGGCGCTGATCCTGATGTATGTCGGCGTCGTCTATTTCGGCACCGATGTCGGCGGGCTATTCTCCGACGAATACAAGAACGCCCCCTGGTCCTGGGGTAAGTTCGTCGATCTGCTCAAGCACCTCTGGCTGCCGGTCGTCGTGCTCGGTACCTCCGCTACCGCGAGCTTGATCCGCATCATGCGGGCCAACCTGCTCGATGAACTGGAAAAGCCGTATGTCGACACGGCACGCGCAAAGGGCCTGAGCGAGTTCTGGCTGATCATGAAATACCCGGTCCGGGTCGCGCTCAATCCGTTCATCTCCACCATCGGCTGGGTGCTGCCGAACCTGATCTCCGGGGCTGTCGTCACTGCGATTGTCTTGAGCCTTCCAACCGCGGGACCGTTGATGCTGCAGGCCCTGTTGTCGCAGGACATGTACTTGGCCGGCGCCTTCGTGCTCCTCCTGTCGTCGTTGACCGTCATCGGCATGCTGATCTCGGACATCCTCCTGGTGCTGCTCGATCCGAGGGTGAAATATGAGTGAGGCCGTCGGTCCGGGCGTCACCGAAGCCGCCAAGACCAAGAGCGACAAGGTCGCGATCGCATCGCAGGCGCAGCTGACCTGGTGGGCCTTCAAGAAACACCGCCTAGCGATGATCGGCTTGTGGGTGATCGGGCTCTTTTACCTGATCACCATCTTCGCTGGCTTTATCGCGCCCGAGGACCCAAACCAGCAGAACCGGCGCGCGGTTTTTCACCCGCCGCAGATGATCCACTTCATCGATGCTCAGGAGGATGGCTGGTCGATCCGCCCGTATGTCTACGCGATGGACCGCGAACGCGATCCCGACACGCTGGCGATTACCTATGTGCCGTCGGGCGAAAAAATCTACCTGACCCTGTTCGGACAGGGACCGGAATACGACTTCTGGAACCTCTGGCCGAGCGATATCCATCTGCTGGCCACCCAGGATCCGGATGACCAGTTCTTCCTGCTCGGCGCCGACCGTCTGGGTCGCGACATGTTCAGCCGGATCATGTATGGCACCCGCGTCTCCATGTCGATCGGCCTGGTTGGCGTCACCATCGCGCTCATCCTGGGGATCACGTTGGGTGGATTGTCGGGCTACTATGGCGGCCGGGTCGACGCCGTCATCCAGCGCCTCATTGAGTTCGTTCTGAGCCTGCCGACCATTCCAATCTGGCTTGCGCTTGCGGCGTCGCTGCCGCCCACCTGGCCGATCTATCTCCAGTATTTCGTCATCACACTGATTGTCTCGCTCGTCGGCTGGACGGAGCTTGGTCGCGTGGTCCGGGGCCGGTTTCTCGCGATGAAGAATGAGGACTTCGTTGTCGCCGCGCGTCTCGACGGTTCATCTGAGTCCCGGATCATCTTCCGTCACATGTTGCCGTCGCTGACCTCGCACATCATCGCCTCGTTGACCCTTGCGATACCGTTGATGATCCTCGCCGAGACCGCGCTGTCGTTCCTCGGACTCGGCCTGCAACCGCCGGCGATCTCATGGGGAGTGTTGCTGAAGGAGGCGCAGAACATCCGCTCGATCAGCCAGGCGCCGTGGTTGTTCATTCCTGGCGCGTTCGTCGTGGTGGCCGTGCTGGCGTTCAACTTCCTCGGAGACGGCATGCGCGACGCCGCCGATCCTTATGGCCACTGACCCAGCCATCATCAGTGTCGACGACCTGACGGTCGGCTTCAACATGCGGCAAGGCATGTTCGACGTCCTGCATGGCATCACCTTCGATCTGCATCGGGGCCAGACGACCGCGATCGTCGGCGAGTCCGGCTCGGGAAAGTCCGTCACCGCCCGCGCGATCCTGAACATGGTTCCGCGTCCCGGCGTGATCAACGGCGGCCGGATTCTGTTCCGCCCGGCCGTCGGAGAGGAGACCGACCTGACGGCCCTGGACCCGCGCGGCAAATCGATCCGCGCGATCCGGGGTGGGCGGATCGGCATGATCTTCCAGGAGCCGATGAGCTCACTGTCGCCGGTCCACACGATCGGCGGCCAGATTATCGAGGCCATCCGACTGCATCGCGATGTCTCCAGGAAGGAGGCCAAAGACCTGGCGTGCGAGGTACTCGAGCAGGTCGAAATTCCGAAGCCGACGGTCGCGCTCGAGCAGTACCCGTTCGAGTTCTCAGGCGGCATGCGCCAGCGCGCGATGATCGCGATGGCGTTGTCGTGTCATCCCGACGTGTTGATCGCCGACGAACCGACCACGGCGCTCGACGTCACGACGCAGGCCGAGATCCTCGATCTGATGCGCAAGCTTCAGAGCGATCTCGGCATGGCGATCATGTTCATCACCCATGACATGGGCGTCGTCGCCGAGATCGCGGACGATGTCGTCGTGATGGAAAAGGGATACGTCGTCGAGCGTGGCGAGACGCGGGCGCTGTTCGCCCACCAGACCCATCCCTACACCAGGAAGCTGCTGGGCGCGGTCAAGCGACTGGACCGGCCGGCTGACATCAAGATCCGTCCCGAGCCGGAAGCCCCCGATATCCTGCGTGTCGATGACCTGCGCCTCTATTTTCACAAACGCCAGGGTTTCCTCCAGCGCATCACCGATACGACCAAGGCCGTCGACGGTGTCAGCTTCAACCTCAAACAGGGGGAGGCGCTCGGGATCGTCGGCGAGTCCGGTTCGGGCAAGACCACCGTCGGGCGCTGTATCGCCCGGGTCTACGATCCGACCTCGGGTGCGATCCAATATGATGGGACGGATCTGGTTGCCGCGCAGCGCGCCGAGCTGAAGGCCTATCGCCAACAGATCAGGATGATCTTTCAGGACCCTTTCGCGTCGCTCAATCCGCGCATGACCGTCAAGCAGATTGTCGCGGAACCGCTGATTGTGAACAAACTGGCCCGCGGCTCGGAACTCGAGGACCGGGTTGCGACCCTGCTGCGGCAGGTCGGCCTCGACGCCGGCATGATGGAGCGTTATCCGCACGCATTCTCCGGCGGGCAGCGCCAGCGGATCGTCGTCGCCCGCGCCATCGCGCTGGAGCCAAAACTGGTCATCGCCGACGAACCGACCTCGGCGCTCGATGTCTCGATCCGAACACAGGTCCTCGATCTGCTGCTGACCCTGCAGGCTGATCTAGGGCTGTCGTTCATCTTCATCAGCCACGACATGGCCGTGATTCGCTACTTCTGCGACCGGGTGGCGGTGATGTTCCGCGGCCGGATCGTCGAAATCGGCGAGACCGAGCAGGTTATTACCGATCCCCAGCATCCCTACACCAAGGCGTTGCTGTCATCCGTGCCGATCTCCGATCCCGCTTTGCGCGGGACCCGCCAACGCCACCGCTATCGCGAGGATGCATGAAGATCACCGCCGTCAACACGTATCTGATGCAGACCGGCGCGCGCCCCGATCTTATGCGGGCCATGGGCGCCGATGCCGACTTCCGCGGCTCGCGCAACTGGTTGTTCGTCGAAGTCGAAACCGACGAAGGCATTACCGGGGTCGGGGAGTGTTCGGGCTGGCCGCGTGTGGTCGAGACGGCTGTTAACGATCTCGCCAGTGTCCTGATCGGCGAAGACCCGGCGCATATCGATCGGCTGTGGGGCGCGCTCTACCGCGCGATGATGGGCCACGGGCTGACCGGGACGGTCGGGTCGGGCGCTCTCTCCGGAATCGAAATGGCGCTGTGGGACATCAAGGGCAAGGTGCTCGACGCGCCGGTGTGGCAATTGCTCGGCGGGGCGATCCGCGACCGCATCCCGGTCTATGGCCATGCCCACACCGCGGACGAAGCCCGGGCGTTGCTGGACCTCGGCATCACTGCGATGAAGACGCCGTTCACGGGTATCGTCGATCTGGAGCGTGTCGCCATGCTTCGGGAAACGATCGGACCGGACAACGATCTTGCCGTCGACGCTCATGGCCCGAGTTGGATGACGCCGGCCGACGCCATTCTGATCGGCCGTGAACTGGAAGCGTTCGATCTGCTCTTCTACGAGGACCCGATCGCGCCGGAGAACCTGGACGCGTTCGCGCGCGTCCGCGACGCTGTTGCCGTTCCGCTCGCGGCCGGAGAGCGGGTGGGCACGATCCATGGTGCGCGGCCGCTGATCGAGCGCGAGCTGGTCGACGTGATTCAGCCGGATACCGGCCGGGCGGGCGGCATCACGCAGATGCGCAAGATCGCCACGATGGCCGAGGCCCATGGCATCATGCTGGCGCCGCACTCCGGCTCTCTCGGGCCGGTGGCCGAGTTTGCTGCGCTGCACGTCATGGCCACCGTCCCCAACGCGCTTCTTCTTGAGCGGATCGAATTCGATTGGCCCGGCCGCTACGAGGTCGTGCGCCCGATCCTCAAGGTGGAGGACGGCGCCATCGCCTTGCCTCAGAGACCCGGGCTGGGGGTGGAGCTCGTCAAGGACGAGGTCGCGCGCTATCCGTCGATCCGCAATGTCTCCGACGCGCCCCGCGACGATGGGAGAGCCTATGTCGAAGGCACGGCCGGGGAGGCGGTTCACGTCCAGATGCGGCGGGGACGGGCGCGGAAACTGCGCCGTTGATGCACGATCCGAGCGGATTTCGTTGCCGGCAACCGACGCCAGTCATGGGCACTTCCATCCAGGGTACGCGGTTTTCGTAAGGTCGGACGTAACGCCGCCTGCGCGTGGCATCACAATCAATCGCAAGAGGGATAACCATGAAGATTGAGCAGGTACGCGCGAAGGTCTTTCGCCATCGGACAAACCAGGTTCGGGATACGGACGGGCACGCGCATCCGGGCCCGGAGAGCGAGACCAGGTCGGCGCTGCTGGAAATCATCTGCGACGACGGCACGGCCGGGCGCGTGATCGCCTCGACCGGCGATGTCGAAGAGCCACTTCTGGAGAGGTTCATCCGCCCCGTGCTGCTCGGTGCCGACCCGATGCGACCGGAGGCGCTTTGGCAGGCGCTCTACAAGTGGCAGCGCGGCAGCGGCATGAAGCTCACCGACCGGGTCCTGTGTGCCGTCGATCTTGCGCTCTGGGATCTCATCGGCCACGCCACTGGCCAGCCGGTGTGGAAGCTCCTAGGCGGCTACCACGACAAGATTCTCGCCTACGGGTCGACGATGTGCGGCGACGATCTCGAAGGTGGGCTTGCGACACCGGAGGACTACGGACGGTTCGCCGAATGGATGGTCAACGAGCGCGGCTACAAGGCGGTCAAGTTGCACGGATGGATGCCGCCGATCCCCGGCGCGCCGGACGTGAAAAAGGACTACGCCGCCTGCGCCGCTGTACGGGAGGCCGTCGGGCCGGACATTCCGCTGATGCTCGACCCCAACCACTGGTATTCGCGTGCCGATAGTCTTTGGCTGTGCCAGCGACTTGAGGAACTCGGGTATCTGTGGATCGAGGAGATGATGGAGGAAGCGTCGCTGTCTTCCTATCAGTGGCTCACCGCCCGTACGCCGCGCCTGAACATCCTCGGCCCTGAAAGCATGACCGGCAAGCACTGGACCCGTGCTGAATGGGCGGCCAAGGGCGCCTGCGACATGCTGCGGACCGGCGTGTGGGACGTCGGCGGCATTTCTCCGGCGATGAAGACCGCCAAGCTGGCGGAGTCTTTTCATATGTCATGTGAGGTCCACGGGACTGGCGCCGGCAACATGGCGGTGGTCGCCGCCATCCCCAACACCACCTATTATGAGCGCGGCCTGCTGCACCCCTTCATCGACTACGATGAACCGCGCGATTACCAGCATCGCATCGACGACGAGATGGACGGGGAGGGCTACGTCCACTTTCGCGATACGCCCGGCCTCGGCCAGGACCTCAACCTCGACTACATCGGGGCCAATCTTGTCTGATGCCGCGTTGCCTTGAGTGACTTCTTAATAATTGCTAGGAACTTATTGATATTAAGCTAATTGTGGCGATCATTTCCGGCAGATAGCGTGACGCTGAAACGGACGGGCGTCTGATGACCGCCGGCCGGATGTGACATGCATGCGAGTTGTCTGGCCGTTCTCCGGGATGTCGCTTAAGGCGCCAGATCGTCAGCCAGAATTCTGCTGAAGAGATCTCCGCCGTTTCGCGCATGATAGGCCGCTACGCTGTTCGCAAGGCGCTGCGTCGATTTGAACGCCTGCACCCTATCCAGTGCAACGTCGCGCATGTGCCAACGGATCACGCGCCAATGGGCCGCCTGGAACGCATCCTTCAGGATGGGATCGGCGACCAGTCCCGCCAGCACGGCCAACAGTCGGGCGCGTAATTCGAAATGAAGAGAGGGATCGAGGTCTTCCGCCCCGGCGATCAGCGCGCCGAGTGCAATGACGTCGGCATGCTGGCTGACCGAGAGTTCCGCAGGAGGGTGGGCGAGAATCGCGCGGAGAATTTCCTGGTGCGTGACGATATCACGGGATCTGTTTGCCGGGTCCATCGGCGTCGCCACGGTACCGACGCCGGAGCGTATCTCGACCAACCGCTCATAGGCGAGTCGTTGAAGGACCTGCCGGATGGGCGTGCGCGACATCCCGAATTCTTCGGCAAGCATGCCTTCGTGTAGCGGCAGAGCTTCGGTCGGGTCCGCAAGGCATATTCGCTTGCGCAGTGCTTCGAGGGCGAACTCAGGCTTGGTTTGATCCGACGTATCGCGAAACACTGGCGTCCCCCTCGACGGCGCTTCATAAAAGGATCATACAGGCTGTATACAAGTATGCTATATTAACCAGTATACAGCGCTTCGATGATCCCTCCAAGTCCGCCGCCGCCTGTGCCCCGCACGCTCCGCATCGGGGATTTGGCGGCGACCGTCATTGTGCTGGGTCTCGCAGCTTTGCTTGTCCGGAACATCCTCCTGAACATGGAGGGGGCGGGGCTTCAGCCAGGATTTGGCTTCCTTTTTGATGAGGCGGGATTCGATGTGAGCGAATCCCTTATTCCTTATTCTCCCGAAGACAGCTACGCCCGGGTGATCCTGACCGGTTTGATCAACACGATCGTTCTGGCTGCTGTTAGTCTTCTTCTGGCGACCTTGCTTGGCGTCATAGGGGGGCTTCTGAGCGTCGGGCCGAGCCCCGCCGGACGTGTACTCGCCACGAGCTACGTCGAACTCTTCCGCAATCTGCCCAAGATCCTGGTCCTGCTGGTTTTCTTTGTCGTCGCCGTAAACGGTCTGCCGCCGGTGCGCGAGTCGATCAGTCTCGGCCCCGTCCAAATCTCGAACCGTGCGCTCTATCTGCCGGCGCTCGAATGGGACCCTTTGCTCTGGGCGCCGATCCTGGCGATCGCATTGGCCGCAGTGCTTGCTCTCGCGTGGCGGCGTTGGGCGACAGGGCATTTCGCCCGGACAGGGCAACTCGTTCCGATTGCGCCCATAGCTCTTGGTCTCCTCATCGGGCTGCCCTGGTTTGCCGTGATGCTCTTCCAGGTGCCCGTCATCCCTTCGTTACCGGAGCTTCGAGGCTTTGACTTCACCGGCGGTTTGCGCCTCTCGCTGCAGTTCGTCGTCATGGCGGCGATGCTCGGTCTGTATCACGGCGCCCAGATCACCGAAGTCGTGAGGGGTGGGATCCAGTCTGTCCCGTCGGGCCAGTTCGAGGCTGCGTCCGCCCTTGGCATCAACCGACGCCGCACGATGCGGCTGGTCGTTCTGCCGCAGGTGCTGCGGATCGTGATCCCGCCGATCAACAACCAGTACGTCAATCTCATCAAGAACACGTCGATCGGGATCGCGGTCGGTTACTCCGATCTGATGTCGGTGGTCGGCACGATCATCAACCAGACATTCCGGCCGCTTGAGATGATGCTGGTGACGATGGGGCTCTACCTGGCGCTCTGTCTTGCCGTGACGTCGCTGCTCAACCGTTGGAACGCGGTCCTGCGCCGCCGCGAGGGTAAGCTGTGATCGGTATCGCCACCTGGGCGAGGGCGCTCTTTGCTACGCCACTGGCCGCGATTCTGACGTTGGCATCGGGTGCGATCATGGCCTGGCTTGGCTGGCAAGCGCTGTCGTGGCTTCTCCTCCAGGCGGTCTGGCCTTGGCAACCGGCGGCGGCATGTGACGTTCGCACCGGCCTGTGCTGGCCGTTTCTGGTTGAAAAAACGCGCCTCATTCTCTTCGGCACCTACCCCTTCGGCTTGCAGTGGCGGGCGACCTTGGCGTCGCTCCTGCTGTTGGCCTTGGCCGTTCTGACGGGGTTCCAGATGATCGGCCGCACCCGTCTGCACCTGCTTGCCTTTCTGGCGATCTGGTTGGGCGGCCTCGGAGTTGCGGTCCTCCTGCTCGGCGGCGGCGCGCTCGGCCTGCCCGACGTTCCGTCGGTCTATTGGAATGGGCTGCCGATCCTCCTCTTTCTGGCGATCGCTTCCATCGCGGGGGCGTTCCCGGTCGGCGTCCTACTGGCGCTCGCCCGGGATCAAAGCGCCTATCCACTCCTGTGGCGGTTCGCCACGATCTACATTGAAGTCGCCCGCGGCGTGCCCATGCTGACGGTCATCTTCGTCGGCATCTTCGTCCTACCGCTTACCTTGCCGCCCGGCACGTCCATCGCGCCGGTTTCGGCCGTCCTCATTGCCCTCATCTTCTTTCACGGCGCCTACATCGCGGAGGACCTGCGCGGCGGCCTCCAGTCGCTTTCCAAAGGTCAGCGCGAGGCTGCCAAGTCGCTCGGCCTCGGTTATTGGCAGAGCATGGGTCTGGTCGTGCTTCCCCAAGCGATCACGCGCAGCCTGCCATCTCTCGTCAACAGTATCATCGGCGCCTACAAGGACACCTCGCTGGTCGTGATCGTTGGCATCCACGATCTCATCTCCACCGCGCGTATGTCCTTCAACGACCCCGAATGGAGAGGCCACGCGCTCGAGGCATATCTCTTTGTCGGTCTTTGGTTTTTCCTGTCCTGCGCCTTCCTGTCTGCGATCGGAAGGCGGCTCCACACCGATCGCGAGACCGCGCAAACCAGTTCGTCACAAAACCGATAAGATACACATGTATACAAGTACATGTATTTCGATGTATGACGAACCTCATCAACAGGGAAACCAGAGCATGAGACTGTTGACCTTAGCCACTGCGTTGGCGGCGACGACCATCGCGGCCGGCACCGCCGCCGCGGGACCGGTTCTCGACGAGATCAAGGCCGATGACAGCTTGATCTGCCTCGTAAATCCGAATTCGCCCGGCTTCTCGGTCCCGGACAGCCAAGGCGTCTTCCAGGGCTTCAACACCGACTTCTGCCGCATGGCCGCGGCAGCCATCCTTGGCGATGCCGAAAAGGCCGACATTCGCGGCATCGGCTTTTCCGACTCGATGAAGACCCTGGTCGCGCGCGGCGCCCACATGGCGTCACGCTCGATCACGGCGACGGGTACGCGCGATGCGGATGCCGGCATGGCCTTCGTCGCGACCACCTTCTACGACGGCCAGGGTTTCATGGTGCCGGCCTCGCTGGGTGTCTCGAGCGCGGCCGAACTCAATGGCGCGACGGTCTGCGCAGAAGACGGATCCACTACGCTATTGAACATCGCCGATTGGTTCAGCGACCGGGAGATGAGCTATCGGGTTGAGAACATCGCTGACAAGACAGCGCGTCTTGAAGCGTTCTTCTCGGGCAAGTGCGATGTCTACGCCTCGGACGTCTCGGCGCTGAACAGCGACCGTCTCCTCGCCGATGACCCCGATGCGTTCACGATCTTGCCGGAGGTGATTTCGGCCGAGCCGCTGACGCTGGTCACCCAACCCGACCAGGCTCTTGAGTCGGCCGTGTTCTGGGCACTCCAGGTCATGTTGAACGCCGACAGATTCGGCATCACGTCGGAAAACATCGAAAGCGTGCGCGCTGACCTCGACGCGCAACCCCAAAGCGTCCAGCGTCTCTTTGCCGACGATGGCGCAACGGCCGATATGGCGACGAAGCTCGGCCTGCCGCAGGACTGGGCGTATCAGGTCATCCGCCAGGTCGGATCCTATTCGGAGGTGTTTGAGCGCCATCTCGGTGCGGGCACGCCGTTCAACATAACCCGTGCGGAGACGCAGAACGCCTCAGCCGATCATGGCGGCCTCATGTACGCATATCCGATCCGCTGAGCCTGGGAGCCGAGAAGACCGGCGGGCCGGAGCGATCCGCGCCCGCCTTTTTTCAAGAATGCAGACAATGAAAACAAAAGAAGAAGACCTTGAAGCCGCTCGTTCTGCTGCCACGGACAGTAGCGTGCGTGCCGTTCTGGCTTGCCCCGGCGGCGGACACATCGTGACGATGGGCTTTCCCGGGCTAGCGATCGGTTTCGACGGCGCGTCCTACATTGATCCCGACGCACTGGCTTCAACGCTTGATCATCCGTCGCTCCGGGATTCAGTTCTCCTCATCGCCCTCGCTGAGCAACATGAACTCCCGGAGGATCATTGGCGCAGCCTGAAAGATGCCCTGGAAGTTCGCGGCACACAGCTTGACCACATGCCTATTCAAGACTTCTCGGTGCCCGATGCGACGTTCCTCGAAGAATGGCGACGCCGTTCGGTTCGCTACCAGGAGATACTCGATCATGGCGGTACCATTGGCATCACCTGCCATTATGGTGCCGGTCGTTCGGGTACGATTGCGGCCTCTCTGATGATCGAACGCGGACTGGACCCCAGTGCGGCCATTGCCCGGGTGCGACAAGCATTTCCGGGATCTGTGGAGAGCCAGAAGCAAGTCGATTGGCTGCACCGATAGCTAGCGAGCCCGCTGCTTCGTACCCGGCGCACTTTTGTTCCAGGGTGGCGGACGGGGTGGGATTCGAACTCACCAGACGGCCGCCCGCCTGCCGGTTTTCAATAAAGCTCCGCCCTGCGCTGTGGTTCAAGGTGAGGAACGACAGCGACGGACGTTTCCGTCGGTCACGACCGGATTTGTGGCCGGGGATCATGGCAGGCTCGGAGAGGGCACGCCGACAAGGCAGTTGATCGAAGCGTCATCCCGCTTGCCGAAAACATGCTATGCCGATGGTCACTGGATTGGGCAATAGAGATTGAAGAGTAGGAAGGGACGATGCGCAGCGGAATCATGACACTGTTGGCGTTGGTGGCGATGATCGCCTTCGCCCCCGGGGAGGCCTTCGCCAGTGGATGTGGCAACGTCAATCACACGGCTGACCCCGTGACTTATATTTGTCACACTGCAGATGGGAATTGCGACTGGAAAAAGGGGGTTCGGGAAAAGCGCCGGGAGTGGATCGGAACGGTTTGCGCAAACCCCGATCTTCCCTTTCCCGATGAGTCATCCTTTTCCTGTAGCGGCGGTCACGACATCGACTGTTACATCACCAACCAAGCGTATACTAAGGACGGGCATGACGGCTATCGCTGCAAATGCTGCAACAATGAGAAGAAGTTCGACACCACGAGAAACGTCGACATGAAACTCCAGTGCCTTCCGAAAGCGGCTGAACAGGCCGCGACGAACTAGCCGCCTGTGTATGCGGATTTCGGGACTCATTTCGGGAGTTTGCTCCCGAATCGTCCGTTTTGTCCCGAACGGTCTCGAAATAGAGCGGTCGGGATCGGTCTTTGTTCGCTTCCGATCAGCCGAGGGCGAGAGCCAAAACGTTGATCACAAAGCAGCTTTGGCGGACGGGGTGGGATTCGAACCCACGAGACGGTTGCCCGCCTGCCGGTTTTCAAGACCGGTGCCTTCAACCACTCGGCCACCCGTCCACTCGGGCAGAGCTCACATAGCCTCTTGCGATGATCGGGAAAAGGGCCGCCGTTGGCGATCCCGGCGCCGTCTCAACGAGAGATTTCGCTCATCTCGGCCGCTTAGGCATTGATTCACGGTTGATTCATGCCCGTCCCTGATGAATATGGTCTGGACAGGGGACAGGAAGGCGACGCGTGGGGCCAACGGCACCGCATACCGATGTGAGCCAAGCGAAAGCGCGCAGCCCAAGGGCGCGGGCTTGGCGCCGCGCGTCGTTGCTGGGGCGTGGCGCCGTGGCTGTCGCGGCCGCCGTCCTATTGGCCTCATGTTCCGGATCGCCGACGATCGGCACCAAGACCAAGTTCTCCGAAGCCGACTATGGCGTGAAAGCCAGTCCACGGGTTGCCCACGGTAAACGCGTACCGAAAGGCGGCGGCCGCGCGATGGTGGGCAAGCCCTACAAGGTGGCCGGAAAACGATACGTGCCTCGGCATGACCCGAATTACTCGGCAACCGGGCTAGCCTCGTGGTACGGGCCGAACTTCCACGGCCGCAAGACCGCGAACGGCGAAGTCTTCGACATGAACGACCTCACCGCGGCGCATCCGACGTTACCGCTGCCGAGCTACGTTCGGGTCACCAACCTGCACAACCAGCGCTCGGTCGTGGTGCGGGTCAATGATCGCGGTCCGTTCGCGCGCGGCCGGATCATCGACGTGTCGGCTACCGCAGCCTCGATGCTTGATTTCAAACGTCGCGGCGTCGCCAAGGTGAAGGTCGACTATGTCGGGCCGGCGCAGATGGACGGCCGGGATCGGCGGATGCTGATGGCGTCCTACAGCGCGCCGGGGGTCCGGCCGAAGACGATGATCGCCACCCGGAAACGACAGCCGGTGATGGTTGCAGCCGCCAGCCGCCAGCCGGCGAAGCCGCTTGCGATCGCACCGAAGGCGCCAGGCCAGTTCGACGACCAGATCGGTCCGCTCATCCTGCGCTCGGGCCTTATCTCATCGTATGCCGAGACGCAGCGGTTCACACCGGCCCAGGAGGCCGCGGCCGATCTCGCTGCGGTGCGGACACTGTCGCCGCCACAAAGGCCTGATACGGCAACGATCCAGCTAGGCGTCTTCGGCGATCCGGCGAATGTTGATCGCGTGAGGGCGGCGTTTGGCCGGCTGGGCGTCGTGTCGTCTACCCCGATACAGCGGGAAGGGCGCGCGCTTCACGTCGTGCGCCTCACCGTCGACGGAGCAGGTGGGGCGCAGGCGGCCATCGATGCGGCACGGACCGCCGGGCTGACTGGCGCTTTCGTCGTTTCACGCTAGACTCACCTCCGGTTTCCCTGTCGCGGCAAGGCGACCAGCGGAAAAGGAGGTTGCTTCTTGCTCACGGTCCTTGGATTGGGTGTCCGCGCGATTTGTCTGAGCGCTTTGGCGCTTGCGACGGTCGTCGCCGTGACCCTGCCGGCAAACGCGCAGCTCTATCAAACCAAGGCCAAGCAGGCGTTCCTGGTTGATTACGACACTGGGACCGTTCTGTTCGAAAAGAACGCCGACGAGCCGTTCCCGCCGGCCAGTATGGCCAAGCTGATGACTCTCGCCGTCGTGTTTCGGGCCATCGACGAGGGGCGCCTGTCCCGGGATGACGAGTTCGTAGTCTCCGAAAACGCGTGGCGAACCGGTGGCGCGGTGTCGCGGACCGCGACCATGTTCGCCGAGCTCGGTTCGTCGATCCGGGTTGTGGATCTGATCCGCGGTGCCATCGTTCAGTCGGGCAACGACTCCTGCATCATCATGGCGGAGGGGATGGCCGGCACCGAACCCGCTTTCGTCGCCATCATGAACGATGAGGCCGAAGCGCTGGGGCTCTCGAACAGCCGATTTGGCAACTCGACCGGCCTGGCGGGAACCGACCAGCGTGTTACGGCCCGCGACCTGGCGACCCTCGCCGATCACCTGATCCGAAGCTATCCCGATCTCTATGCGATCTTCAGCGAACCCGACTTCACTTGGAACAACATATTCCAGAAGAACCGCAATCCGCTGGTTCCCATGAACATTGGCGCCGACGGCCTCAAGACCGGGTTCACCGAGGAATCCGGCTACGGGCTGACCGGTTCGGCGGTGCGCGACGGCCAGCGCTTGATCGTGGTCGTCGCCGGCCTGGAGAGTGAAAAGGCGCGCGCTCAGGAAGCGAGGAAGCTGCTCGATTGGGGGTTTCGCGCCTTCGAGCCGGTGGAGCTGTTCGGTGGCGGCGAGGTCATCGCCGATGCGAAGGTGTTTGGCGGGACGCAGCGTAGTGTCAATGTTGTCAGCGACGGCCCGGTCGAACTCTTGCTTCCGGTCGGGCTGCTCGACGTTGTCAAAGCTGAGATCGTCTACGATGGTCCCGTCGTTGCGCCGGTTACGGCGGGACAGCGCGTCGGTGTTGTAAGCTTCACCACCATCGAGGGCCTCAGCAAGGCGCAGCCGGTGCTGGCGGCCGAGGACGTCGGTGTCGGTTCATTGCCGCAGCGGGCAGTGGATGGCCTAGAGGAATTGCTTTTCGGCTGGTGGTAGCGGCCGCTGATGCCGGCTAAGACTTTCGCTGATGACCGGCAGATTCATCACGTTCGAAGGCGGGGAGGGGGCGGGGAAGTCCACCCAGATCAAGCGTCTTGCCAGGCGTCTGCGCGAGGAGGGATTGGCGGTCGTCGAGACGCGCGAACCGGGCGGGACGCCAGCGGCGGAGGCGATCCGTGAGCGGCTTCTGTCGGGTGCGGTGAAGCAGCTCGGACCCGAGGCCGAAGCGTTGATGTTTGCGGCGGCGCGGGCGGATCATGTCGATCAACTCATCGGACCGGCCATCGATCGCGGCGATTGGGTACTTTGCGACCGGTTCTTCGACTCAACCCGCGTGTATCAGGGGATGATCGGTGGTGTGGACTCGGCACTGCTCGATGCCCTGGAACGCGTCACGGTTGGACGATACCGGCCCGAACTGACTCTGATCCTCGACATCGCCGCCGACGCCGGATTGCGACGGGTCCGCGATCGCCTGGAAGCGTCAGGCGGCCATCCCGACCGGTTCGACAGCGAGGACCTTTATCTGCACGAACGGCGCCGCGCGGCGTTTCTCGAGATCGCCAAAAACGAGCCGGATCGCTTTGTGATTATCGACGCAAGCGGTGACGAGCAGTCCGCCGCCGATGCGATCTGGAACGCTGTTCGATCGCGCTTTGCCGAGGAGGTGGCCTAACTCATGGCGTCGCCCAAGACGGACGATATCCCTCGGCTTGATGTGGTGGACGGCTGGCCCGCGCCCGAGGAGCAAGATCGGTGGCTAGGCGACGCCGCCGCTGAAACGACGCTGCTTGACGCCTACCGGAGCGGCCGGATGCATCATGCCTGGCTGCTCGGTGGCCCGAAGGGCATCGGCAAGGCGACGCTTGCCTATCGCTTCGCGCGGTTTGCCTTTGCGCACCCTGACCCGGCATCGTCCGAAGTCGCCGCCGCTCAAGATCTTTCGGTGCCGACGGATGATCGGGCGTTCCGTCAGGTCGCGCGACGGGCGCACCCCAATCTCCTCGCCCTGGAGCGACCGTATCGTTCGGATCGGAAACGATTCCTGACCGAGCTCAGCGTCGATCAGATTCGCCGCACAGTGTCGTTCTTCGGCACGACTGGCGGCGGGGAGGGCTGGCGGATCGCGATCATCGATCCGGCCGACGACATGAACGCCAACGCCGCGAACGCTCTGCTCAAGGTGCTGGAAGAACCGCCGGATCGGGCCCTTTTCTTCATTATCTGCAACACGCCCGGGCAGCTTTTGCCAACCATCCGCTCCCGGTGCCGCATGCTGCAAATTCGCCCGTTCGCCGAAGATGAGATCAAGGACGCGATCGACACACACAAGCCAGACGGTTTCGACCGATCCGATATGTCGGTCGCCGCGACTTTGTCCGAAGGCAGCCTGCGCCAGGCGATCCTCGTGCTGGATGGCGGCGGTCTGGAGGTCTATCGGGCTTTTGTATCGCTTGTCTCTGGTGCGCCGGATATCGAACCTGCTGCGATGCACGACCTCGCGGATCGCGTGTCCCGCCGTGGCGCTGACGACGCCTACACCGGCTTCATCGATGTCGTTCAGGGTTGGTTGGACCGCCGGGTGAATCGTGTTGCCGAGCCGGAGCGGGGCGAACACAATCCTGCACTCGACGCGGTGCCGCTTGCCAGATGGGCGGAGGTATGGGAGAAGACCGAGCGCGCCGTGGCGGAAGCCGAGGCGCTGAATCTCGACCGCAAGCAAGTCGCTTTGTCAATTCTCATGTCGATCGCCCACGCCGCACGAATGTGATCTTGCCGCGACGGCCGCAATGGCCGTCTTCTACGACTATTGCTTCTTTCTTTTGGCAGGCAGGCCGGCGATGAGTGACCGGAAATACTATCTCACCACAGCGATTTTCTACCCGAACGGCGCGCCCCATATCGGGCACGCCTACGAGGCACTTGCGACCGATGCCCTGGCGCGGTTCATGCGGCTCGACGGGCGTGACGTGTTCTTTCTGACCGGTACCGACGAGCACGGTATCAAGATGAAGCAGACCGCGGTCGCCGATGGTCTGGCGCCGCGCGCGCTCGCTGATCGTAATACCCCGCTGTTCCAGAAGATGGTTCGCGAGCTGAATTGCTCGAACGACGACTTCATCCGCACGACCGAACCGCGCCACTACGCGGCGTCGCAGGAGGTCTGGCGGCGGATGGACGCCGCCGGCGACATCTACAAGGACACCTACGCCGGCTGGTACTCGGTGCGGGACGAGGCCTACTACGCCGAGTCCGAGACACAGGTGAACGAGGAGGGCGTGCGGATTGGGCCGCAGGGCACACCGGTCGAGTGGGTGGAGGAGGAGAGCTACTTCTTCCGTCTCTCTGCTTATCAGGACCGGCTGCTGGCGCACTACAACGACAATCCGGATTTCATCGGACCGAACGAGCGGCGCAACGAAGTGGTCAGCTTCGTCAAGGGCGGACTGCGGGATCTGTCGATCTCGCGGACGACCTTCGACTGGGGTATCCCGGTGCCGGATGATCCGGACCACGTGATGTATGTCTGGGTCGATGCGCTAACCAACTACATCACCGGTGTCGGCTTTCCTGATGACGCGAAGCCCTTTGACCGCTACTGGCCCGCCAATCTGCACGTGATCGGCAAGGACATTCTTCGCTTCCACGCGGTCTATTGGCCCGCTTTCCTCATGTCCGCTGGTATCGCACTGCCGAAGCGCGTGTTCGCCCACGGCTTCCTGTTCAATCGCGGGGAGAAGATGTCGAAGTCGGTCGGCAATGTCGTCGACCCGTTCGCGATGATCGACGCCTACGGTGTCGACGCGATGCGCTACTTCTTTCTGCGCGAAGTGCCGTTTGGGCAGGATGGCAGCTATAGCCACGAAAGCGTGGTGCAGCGGATCAACGCCGATCTCGCCAACGATCTCGGTAATCTGGCCCAGCGGTCGCTGTCCATGATCGCGCGTAACTGCGATGGCGTGTTGCCGGAGCCTGGTGAATTCACGTCGGAGGACGACGCATTGATCACTCAGGCCGATGCGTTGCTCGACGTTTGCCGCACGGCGATCGAGACCCAACAGATCCATCAGGCGCTCAACGCGATATGGGCGGTTGTCGCCGAGGCCAACCGGTATTTCGCCGCGTCCGCGCCATGGGAGCTGCGCAAGACCGATCCGGCGCGGATGGCGACGGTGCTCTATGTGACGGCCGAGACCGTTCGACAGGTGGCTGTGCTCGTGCAGGCGGTGATGCCGGACTCGGCAGCGCGTCTGCTCGACCTGCTCGCCGTGCCGGAAGATCGGCGCGACTTCGCGTGGTTGGGAGCGATCGGGCGGTTGGCGTCCGGCACGGCGTTGCCCACGCCGCGAGCCGTGTTCCCGCGCTATGTCGAACCGGCCGACTCGAACGCCTGACAGACGGCCGCGCATGATCGTCGACAGCCACTGTCATCTCGACTTTCCGGACTTCGACGCCGAGCGCGACGCGGTCGTTCAGCGTGCACAGGATGCCGGCGTCGAGACCATGTTGACCATCTCGACGCGGGTCCGGAACTTCGCGAAGCTGAAGGAGCTGACGGCGGCGTACGATCGCGTCTTCTGTTCGATCGGGACCCATCCGCATAACGCGGCGGAGGAGCCCGATGTCACGGTTGACAATCTGACGGCAATCGCCACGGAGCCGAAAGTGGTCGCGATCGGCGAGGCTGGTCTTGACTACCACTACGACAACGCCCCGCGAGAGGCTCAGCGCGAGTCGTTCCGGCGGCACATCGCAGCCGCGCGGGAAACCGGCCTGCCGCTGGTGATCCATGCCCGAGACGCGGACGATGATATCGCGGCGATCCTGGAAGCGGAGATGGAGGAGGGGCCATTCGACGCGATCCTCCACTGTTTCTCCTCCGGGCGAGACCTCGCCCTGACCGGTATTCGCCTCGGGCTGCATGTGTCGTTCTCCGGCATCCTGACCTTCAAACGCTCGGACGCCTTGCGTGCGCTTGCTGCTGAGTTGCCGCTGGACCGTCTCTTCGTAGAAACCGATGCGCCGTATCTGGCGCCAACACCTCATCGCGGTCATCGCAACGAACCGGCTTATGTGGTTGAAACGGCAAAGGTCTTGGCTGAAGCCAGGGGCCTGTCACAGGAAGCCCTGGCGGAAGCGACGACGAACAATTTCTATCGTCTTTTCAAGAAGATCGACCGACCTTAAGCCATGCGACTTCAGGTGACCATTCTTGGCTGTGGGTCGTCACCAGGCGTGCCGCGCATCGGAAACGACTGGGGCGTCTGCGATCCGGCTGAGCCGCGCAATCGACGGCGCCGGTGTGCGCTGCTGGTTGAACAGTTCAACGACGGTCCCGAGCCGACCCGGGTCCTGGTCGATACCGGCCCGGATATGCGCGAGCAGTTGCTTGATGCCCAGGTCGGTCGGATCGACGCTGTCGTTTACACCCATGCCCACGCCGATCATCTTCACGGCATCGATGATCTCCGGGCGTTCTGGCTAAACGCGCGGCAGCTTGTTCGCCTGTATGCCGATGCGCCGACCGCTAGCCGGATCAAGGAGGCTTTCAGTTATTGCTTCGAGAGCGCGGCAAATGGCCTGTATCCGCCGATTCTGGAGCTCGACACCATCGTAGCTGGCGAGCTGTTCACGGCTTCCGGTCCCGGCGGCGCGATCGACGTCGAACCGATCGCTCAGAACCACGGGCCTGGAACCTCCGTGGGTTTCCGGTTCGGGCCGATTGCGTATTCCTGCGATGTCAGTGCACTGCCGGATGACAGTGTCTCGCGTCTTCAGGGTCTCGACACGTGGATTGTCGGCGCGCTGCGACGCGAGCCGCATCCGAGTCATTTCACCGTCGATCAGGCCCTGGACTGGATCGGCCGCGTCGCGCCTAAGCGCGCCGTCTTGACCCACATGCACAACGACCTTGACTATCGAACCTTGCGCGACGAACTGCCGGATCACGTCGAGCCCGGATACGATGGGATGCGGATCACCGCAGAGATACAGGATCAGAAAGTTCCATAATATAGATTATGCGACTTACGTTGGAGGCTGGGCGTTGGGGCCCTGGTTACGCTCGAGAATGTTCTGAATCCGCTCGGACAAGGAAGGACGGCAGGTATGAAGCCATCGCGTGATATCGGCGGACTGATCGAGATCATGGCCGCCCTTCGCGACCCGGAGAGCGGCTGTCCGTGGGATGTGGAGCAGACGTTCACGTCGATCGCGCCGTACACCATCGAAGAAGCCTATGAAGTGGCCGAGGCGATCGCGCGCGGCGATCTGACGGATCTGCGCGACGAGCTCGGCGACCTCCTCCTCCAGGTCGTTTACCACGCCCGTATGGCAGAGGAAGCGGACGCGTTCGATTTCGCCGATGTGGTCGAGGCGATCGCGGCGAAGATGGTCCGCCGTCATCCCCACGTCTTCGGCGACGCGGACGCGCGCGCTGCGGGTCAGGCCAAAGGCATGTGGGACGCGATCAAGGCGGAGGAGAAGCGGCAGCGTGCCGAACGGCGTGGAGCCGGCGGAGAGAACGAGCAGACGGGTGTTTTGAGCGAAGTTCCTAGGGGCCTGCCGCCGCTGCAGCGTTCGGTTCGGCTGCAAACGAAGGCAGCAGGCGTCGGCTTTGACTGGGATGACGTTGGTGCGGTGTTGTCGAAACTGCGCGAGGAGCTCGATGAAGTCGAACACGAGCTCGACGCGGGCGCTGGCGTGGACCGCCTCACGGATGAGGTCGGCGACGTGTTCTTTGCGGTCGCCAATCTGTCGCGGCACCTCGGCATCGACTCCGAACAGGCTTTGGCCGGAGCGAATGCCAAGTTCGAGCGGCGCTTTGCGGCGATCGAGGCCGGCCTGGCCAAGGACGGCCGGACGCCAAGCACTGCGACGCTGGAGGAGATGGAAGCGTACTGGCAGGCGGCGAAAGCGGCCGAGGTCGACTAACTTCAGGCGTCCAGGGTCGCGGCCGGCTGTTCCGAGCGCGAAACGACGTGGGCTCGGTTGAAGGCTTCGGCGAACGGCTTCAGTGACGATGGCCGAACCCGAACGCGGGCCAGCACCGTGCCATCCGGCCGATCTTCGCGATGGACCACGTCGCCGAACGCATAGAGCCGGTGCAGCCGGGCGGTTTCATCGGCGGCAATTTCTACATCGTAGACGGTGCTGGTCGCGGTGATGCGGTCTTCGATGACGTCCAGAAGGTCGGGCAGCCCCTCGCCTGAGATGGCCGAGACGGATACCACCGTCGGCCCAGCGGCGCCCTCGCCCAGTGAATGGGCGACGCGGCGTGGCGGTTGTTGGTCGGGCGGCAACAGGTCGATCTTGTTCCAGACCTCGATGACGCGATCTGCATCCTTGACGTCCACATCCAGGTCAGCGAGCACCGACGCAACATCCGCCGCCTGTGCCTCGGTTTCAGCGTCGGCGATGTCGCGCACATGAAGGATCAGGTCAGCTTCCGAGACCTCCTCCAGGGTGGCGCGAAACGCGGCAACCAGCGATGTGGGCAGATCGGCGACGAACCCGACCGTGTCGGACAGGACGACATTCGCGCCATCAGGCAGCGACAGCCGGCGCAACGTCGGGTCCAACGTGGCGAACAGCTTGTCTTGAGAAAGAACGGCGGACTCGGTCAGAGCGTTGAACAAGGTCGACTTGCCGGCGTTGGTGTATCCGACCAGCGCCACTAAAGGCGTCTCGGATCGCTGGCGCGTCCGGCGTTGGAGCCGTCGGCGTGTTGAGACCGCTGCCAGCTCGACCTTGATGCGATCGATCCGTTCCGCAAGCGCGCGCCGGTCAGCCTCGATCTGCGTCTCACCGGGGCCGCCGAGGAAGCCGAAACCGCCGCGCTGGCGCTCAAGGTGGGTCCAGCTGCGAACCAATCGGCTCCGCTGATAGGTCAGATGGGCGAGTTCCACCTGCAACCGCCCTTCCCGCGTCTGAGCGCGTTCGCCGAAGATTTCGAGTATGAGCCCCGTGCGATCGATCACCTTCGAGTGCCAGGCCTTCTCGAGATTCCGCTGCTGGATGGGCGACAGCGGGTGATCGACGACGACCAACTTGATCGCCTCGGCGCGAATCTGCGCGGCGACTTCCTCGACCTTCCCGCTTCCGAAAAGCGTACCCGGACGTGGCGTCGTCAAAGGCGTGGCGAGCGCGTCGACCACCTTGAGATTGATCGCCCGCGCGAGGCCAACCGCCTCCGCGATCTGCGCGTCTTTGCTCCGGGGCGGTGTCTCATGGTTTCGCGGCGCACGTGAAACCGGCACGAGAACGAGCGTCCGCAGCCCGACGCCTGGCTCCGTGCCGTTGCTTCCCGCCCCGCGAGGCCCCTGCCCGTTCGTAGCGGTCACGACGAGGCGTCAGCCTCCTCTTGGGATGGATCGAACAGCTGCACGGGCGCGCCCGGCATGATCGTCGAAATCGCGTGTTTGTAGACGAGCTGCGAATGGCCGTCCCGACGCAGCAGCACACAGAAGTTATCAAACCATGTGACGATGCCCTGGAGCTTCACGCCGTTGACGAGAAAAATCGTCAGTGGTGTCTTGTTCTTACGAACATGGTTCAGGAAGGTATCTTGCAGATTTTGAGCGCGGTCTGGCATCGTTCGTCTCTTTTTTGGGGCATGCTCGCGATGAGCGTAAACCCGTCGGGCCTACACGGAACTGAGTCAGTTCATCCTACGGCTAATGGCCACATCATCACCTAGGAATTTTTACGGCGCAAAGGAAGACCAGAGCGTGGCGATTTGGGCATTATCATGGAAAATCGCCCTTAATCTCGTGGCTACGGGGCCGGGTCTGCCGTTTCCAACAGGCTTATCGTCGATCCGGACGACGGGCATCACCACCACGGAAGAGCCCGTGAGGAAAACCTCGCGCGCGTGACAGGCTTCATCGACCGTGAACCGGCGCTCTTTTGTCTTGATGCCCTCCGACTCGGCTATCCGGAGGATTGTTCCGCGCGTGATCCCGCGCAGAATTCCGTGATCTGCTGGTCGCGTGATCAGCGTGCCGTCCTCGGTCACAATCCAGACATTGGTCGCGGCGCCTTCGGTGATGAAGCCGTCGCGATCAACAAAGAGCGCTTCGAACGATCCGGCCTCGATCGCGCTCTGACGCGCCAGAGCGTTCGGCAACAGACCAACTGTCTTGATATCGACCCGGCCCCAGCGATTATCCGGCAGGGTTACGACGGATACGCCGTCTCGGCTTCGTTGTTCGCCCCCGTCGCGGTCGATCGCATGCGCGGTGAGGACAAGGCCCGGCTTCGTATCTGGCGGCGGGAAGGCGTGTCGCCGCGGCGCGACGCCTCGGGTGACCTGAACGTAGACGATACCGTCGACAATGCGGTTTCGTTTGATGATTTCACGCAGCAGGACGCCGAGAGCCGGCAGCGACATCGGCTCGGCCATGCGCAGCTCCGACAGCGAGCGTCGCAATCTGGCGAGGTGTGCCGCCTCGTCGATGAGGCGCCCGTTCCGCACCTCGCACACTTCGTAGACCGCGTCGGCGAATTGGAAACCGCGATCCTCGATATGAACCATGGCTTGGCGGTGCGGCACGTACCGCCCGTTGACATATGCAATACGGGACATGTTCAGGATCGCCAGTAGGACAGGTTGAGGGCACCCAGCAGGACAAGAACCTCCAGCCGCCCGAGAATCATCGTGAAGGCCATGACAAGCTTAGCGGTGTCTCCGAAATCGGCGAAGGGCGGCCAGGCATCTGCGCCTGGCCAGCCCGGACCATACAGCGGACCGATGTTTGAAAACGCAGCAATTGCCGCAGTAAGCGCGCCGTCGAATGCCGGCTCGGTGGTGGCGATCAGCAGCGAAGCGGCCACTACGGTCAGTAACGCGACGACGATGCCGCTCAAGATCGATTTCATCCGTTCGATGCTGTAGGGCGCGCCCCCGAAGCGCGCGCGGCGGACACTATGCGGATAAACCAGGCGTTGCAGCTCTTGGGAGCAGAGCGTGAACAGGCCGCCCATCCGGTGGTATTTCAGTCCGCCTGCCGTGGAGATTGTTCCCGCGCCCACGAGCGCGACCAGGAAAACGATCGGCTCGCCCACGGCGGCGAGGCCTTCAGGCCGGGTGATGAATCCGGTCGTGCTCACGAGGGAGATCCCGGTGAAGAGACCGTCGCGCAATGCAGAGAGTGTCGTTTCGCCTCCGGCGGATGTCGCGAACGAAGCCGCATAGAGCCCGCCGACTAAGATCGAGACGCCGATCACCCAATAGCTTTCCCGATGGCGCCGGACCAGTGGCCATCGGCCCTCCCACACCATCCTGTGCCACACGATGCTCGTGGCCCCGATGAGCATGAACACTGCAACAACCGCTTCGGCAAACGGCGAGCCATAGTCGGCAAACGTCCCATTGATGGGCATGAAGCCGCCGGTGGAGACCGTCGACAGCGCGATGCATATGGCATCGAAGGGCGGCAGGTCGCTGGCCAGAAGCAACACCACGCAAGCAAGCGTTACGGCCAGATAGGCGCCGGTGACCTGTCTCAGCGTTCCCAGCAGTCGCGTCGACCGGCCGTCGGTGCTCGTGACGAGCGCGACCTGCTGTCCCGAAAGGCCGCCCAGTCCGCTTGGCGCGATCACGGTGACGATTGTTATCAACGTCATCAGACCGCCGAGCCATTGCAACTGCGCGCGGAAAAACACGCCGCTGAGACCGATCGGCTCAAGGCTTTCCAGGGCTGAAGCGCCCGTTGTCGTGTAACCCGAGACGGCTTCGAACAATCCCGTCACATAGTCGGTGCCGGCGGTTCGCATGATCGGGATAGCGGCGACCAGCGGAGGAACGATCCAGATGGTCAGGATGAGGACGAAGCTGGAGACCCGGTCGAGGGCACTCGCTCGGCCCCGAAGGGCGAAATAGATAGCGCCCGAGAAAAAGCCGATCAGGCTGGCCACGACGAGGTAGACCGTGGCCTGACGGACCTCCCCGGCGGCAAAACCAATGGCGGCCGGCAGGAACAGGGCGAGCGCGAGGCCACCGAGCGTTTGCGCCAGCAGGTAAAGGACGCCGATCATGGGCGCGATCAGAAGAACTCGAGACTGACGCGGAACATCTGCTCGACCTGGCGAACGCGCTCCGCGGTGGCAAAGATGATCACGTGATCTTTGGCGATGATTTCGGTGTCGCCGCTCGGCACCTTGACCGAATCCCCACGAACGATGGCGCCGATACGAATGCCATCCGGCAGATCGAGATCACGCAGCGCCTTTCCGACGAGTGGCGACGTCTCCAGCGCCTCGGCCTCGATGACTTCCGCCAAACCGTTTTCGACGGTGTGGACCCCGCGAATGCGCCCTCGTCGAACATGCTGGAGGATCGTCGAGATCGTCACCGATCGCGGGTTGACCGTCGCGTCGATTCCAAGCGTTCCCGCGAACGCGGGGTACGAGCGGTTGTTGATCAGCGCCATGTTGCTGGCGGCGCCAAGGCGTTTCCCCATGACGCAGGTCAGGATGTTCACCTCGTCATCGTTGGTCAGCCCGACGAGAATGTCGGCGTCCTTCACGTCCGCCTCTTCCAGCAGTTCCTGATCCAGCGCGTCACCATGCAGCACCACAGTTCGCTTCAGGCGGTCGGCGATGGCGATGGCACGGTTTCGCGATGACTCGATGATCTTGACCTTGGCGCGGGCGTCGCGCGATTCCAGGGAGTCGGCGACGTAGAAGCCGATATTGCCGCCACCGGCGATGACGACACGGTGGGCCTCGGGTTCTTCGTGACCGAAGATGCCGAGGGTGCGACGCACCTGGTCATCCTTGCAGATCACAAAAACACGGTCGCCGACCAGCATAGCATCGGAGGAGCGCGGAACGAACAAGCGACCATCCCGGAGGATACCGACCACCACCGCCTGGAGGTCGGGAAACAATTCGGTCAGTTGTTCCAGTGGCGTATCGACGACCGGGCAATCGTCATCGCAGTCGATCCCCAGGGCGATTACCTTGCCGCCGGCGAAGCGAACCGAGTCGACGGCGCCGGGTGCCTCAAGGCGCCGCAGTACCAGTTCCCCGACTTCGAGTTCCGGGGAGATGATGACATCGATCGGCAAGTGGTTGGACGAGAACAGATCGGCCCAGTGTGCCTGGAGATAACTCTGCGCGCGGATGCGTGCGATCTGGTCGGGACGTTGAACAGCGAATGCGCGACCTGACAGGCGACCATGTTGACTTCGTCGTAGAGCGTCACGGCGATGATCATGTCGGCCTGATCACCGCCGGCCTGCGCGATAACGTCGGGATGTGCGCCGTGCCCGACGAACCCCCTGACATCGAGGGAATCGCGTATCGCCTGAACCAGCGTCTCGGACGTGTCGATGACGGAGACGTCGTTTTCTTCGGCCGCCAAGCGTTCGGCGATGCCGAAGCCGACTTGGCCGGCGCCGCAAATCACGACTCTCATGACGGGCCCCCTGCCCTAGCTCGATCGGTCACCCGACGCCGAGTGTCTTCAACTTGCGATGCAACGCCGACCGTTCCATGCCAACAAACTCGGCCGTGCGGGAGATGTTGCCACCGAAACGGTTCACCTGCGCCGTCAGGTACTCACGCTCGAAAATCTCACGGGCATCGCGCAGTGGCAATGACATAAGGTGCTCGCCGCCGGAACGGCCCGGCGTTGTCGGCAGCATTTCGCCGATCTCCGCGGGCAGCATCTCGGCGGTCACGGCTTCCGCGGAATCGCCCCGGGCCAGGATCAGCAGCCGCTCGACGTTGTTGCGCAGCTGACGCAGATTCCCCGGCCAATCGTGTGCTTGCAGGACGGCCATGGCGTCGTCGCCGATCTGTCGCTGCGGCAGACCGGTCGCGCGTGAGATCAGAACCGCGAAATGCCGAACCAGGTCCGGTATATCGTCGCGACGTTCCGCGAGCGCCGGGACGCGCATTGGCACTACGGCAAGACGATGGAACAGGTCTTCGCGGAACTCGCCGTCCGCGATCGCGCTTTCCAGATCGCGAGCGGTCGACGAAATGACCCGAACATCAACCGTGACCTTGGTGGCTCCGCCGACGCGTTGAAAAGACTGTTCGACCAGAACCCGCAGGATCTTGTTCTGGGTCTCGCGCGGCATATCGCCAACTTCATCGAGATAGAGCGTGCCGCCGTGTGCCTCCTCCAGAGCGCCGACCTTACGCGTCGCGCCGTTCAGCGGCTCGGTTCCGAACAGCGCTTCCTCCATCCCATCCGGCGTGATCGTTGCGGCGTTGAGGACCACGAACGGTCCGGCCGCTCTTTCCGAGAGGCGGTGGATGGTACGCGCAACGAGTTCCTTGCCCGAGCCGGACGGTCCGGAGATCATGATGCGACTGTTCGCCGGCCCGACCTTCTCGATGAGCTGGCGCAGATGATTCATGATGGCCGATTGGCCGATCAACTCCGGCGTTTCGCCCGATCGCTCACGAAGCACCTCGACCTCTTTGCGCAGCTGGGACGCTTCAAGGGCCCGCTCGGCGACGAGCACGAGACGATCGGATTTGAACGGCTTCTCGATGTAGTCGTAGGCGCCGCGCTGGATCGCCGACACCGCGGTTTCGATATTGCCGTGGCCGGAGATCATGACGACGGGGAGGTTCGGATGTTCCGCCTTGATTTCGTCGAGCAGCGCCAGGCCGTCGAGACGACTGCCCTGTAGCCAGATATCCAGGAAGACAAGCGACGGGCGCCGCTGGCCGATTTCGGTCAGCGCGGCATCGGCGTCAGCCGCAGTCCGGGTCCCGTGGCCCTCATCGGAAAGGATACCGGAGACGATGTCGCGGATATCCGCTTCATCGTCCACAACAAGAATATCAGACACCATCGCCCCCGCCCGCTAGGTCTGTGTGGCCGCCAGGCGCGCGTCAGCGTCGCTCGGCTTCACTGACGCCAGAGGCAGGTGAATCCTCACCAGCGCCCCGCGCCCGCCATTCCGTGTTTCGGGTGAATCCAGCAATTCGATCCGCCCTCCGTGTTCTTCGATGATCTTTTTGACGATGGCGAGGCCGAGCCCCGTCCCTTTTTCGCGGGTCGTCATGTAGGGCTCGAGCAGCCGGTCCCGCTTCTCCTTGGGAAGGCCGATTCCCGTATCCGTGACGTCGACAACGATCGAATCGCCCTCCAGGCGAGCCATGACAGAAATCCGATTGTCTTTCTTTGCGTCGGCCGGCAGCGCAGCAATCGCCTCGGTGCCGTTCTTGACCACATTCGTGAACGCCTGCGACATCAAGCGAGCGTCAAAATCACCGGTGAGGGGCTCGTCGGGAAGATCGACCGTGAAGGTGATTTCCGGATGGGCCACCTCGATCAGGAAGACTGCTTCGCGGATCGACTCCGACAAATTGCCACGCTGGATCGTTGGCTTGGGCATGCGCGCGAATGACGAGAATTCATCGACCATGCGGCCGATGTCGCCGACCTGGCGGACAATCGTCTCGGTACACTGATCGAAGATCTCGCGATCGTCAGTGATCGTTTTCCCGAACCGGCGCCGCAACCGTTCCGCTGAAAGCTGGATCGGCGTCAGCGGGTTCTTGATCTCATGGGCAATCCGCCTTGCGACATCCGCCCAGGCGGAACTCCGCTGGGCGGCGACCAGATCGGTGATGTCGTCGAGTGTGATCACATAGCCATGAGACCGGTCTCCGGGATCTTCGGTGGTGACCCGCACGTTGATCGTCCGCTCCCGTCCGCCGCGCGTGACGGAGATCTGGTCGCGATGCTCCGGTCGTTCGCTCTGCATGGCTGTCTCGACAACAGGTCCGAGTTCGGCGACGACCTCAGTGACCGGGCGTCTCTCGACGGCCTCCTTACCGAGCCCGAGCAGGCGGCGCGTGGCACGATTGGCGATCGTGACATTTCCCTCGCCGTCGACGCCGATCACGCCGGCGGTGACGCCGGACAGAACGGCCTCGGTGAATCTGCGACGGCTGTCGATCTGCTCGTTGGCCGCGAGCAGTTCCTCCCGCTGGGTGCGGAGTTGGGTCGTCATCGTGTTGAAGGTCTCGCTTAGCGCACCAAGATCGCCTTCGGACTTTTTCGACGGCACTCTGATCGCGAGATTGCCGGTCGACACCTGTTTGGCGGCGTCGATGAGGCGCCGGATCGGCGCGACCAGCCGGTTCGCAAAGCTGATGCCGACCCAGATGGCCGCCAACAGCACCACCAGGGCAACGCCGAGATAGAGGATCCCGAACGCCAGTTGGATGGCAGGTCGAGTGAGTTCGAGTGCGCGATACCGCTGGACGCTTTCCGCGGCGAGCGCGACCTGACGCAGCACGGCCGAAGGGATGGGGCGAAGCGCGTAGAGGAACACGTCATCATAGCCGCGGAGGATGACCACGCCGCCCACCATGTTAATGCTGCCGGGGGTTATCAGCGCCGGCTGGCTCTGCTCGGCGGCTGCCTGCGCGATCGCCGAAGGCGGCGGCGGCGGGAAATCCGACTGGGAGCCGAGCCGGGCTTCGGCGACGATCTCGCCGGCTGAGTCGACAAGAAACGCGCCGGCCAATCCCCGTTGCTCCGCGTTCACCGCGAAGAACGTCTGAAACCGATCGGGATCGTCGATCAGCAGCGGACGCGCCTGTTCCAGCTCCGCCTGCAGCGCGATGATATCGCGGTCGATCAGGTCGACCTGCTGATCGATGAACGCGCGCGCGATCGCGTCGGTGTTGTTGACGATGTCGCGCGTCGTCGTCGAGAACCAGTTGTCGAGGCCACGATCCAGTGTGACGCTGGCAACGATGGCGACCAGGATCGCGGGCGTGGCCGCGACGATGGAAAAGAGCGCGACGACCCGAATGTGAAGCCGGGCCGCGGCGCGTCGCCGTCTCCGCGCTCCCACCAGCATGGCGATTTCCCAGCCGATGATGAGCAGCAGAAACAGCATCAGGCCGCCATTGGCGGCAAGAACGATCGTCACGACCGACTCGGTTGGTTCGATCGGGGTGAGGCCCATCAGGACAAGGAACGTCACCCCCGCTGCGACAAGGGCGGAAACGACGCCGACATAGCCAACCGTTCTGACGATCCGGGTGATTTCAAACGTCCGGCGGCTCAGTGGCGCACTGAGCAGCGAGGGAGTCTCAACCGACATGGCGACCCTGATACCGGTGATGCTCGCGGCGGCCGTCCTTGGCCGGCGCCCGAGCAACTACGCCAGCCTGAGGCGGGAATGCAACAACAATGTGATCAAAAAACAACAGGCTCCAGTCGGCTATCCGTGCCTTGAGCGGCTCGGCTACCGACCGCCGCGAATGACCTGGATGTCAAGATCGCGGATTTTCTTGCGGAGCGTGTTGCGATTAACGCCAAGCAGTTCTGCCGCCTTGATCTGATTGCCGCGGGTTGAGGCCAGCGCAGCGCTGATCAAGGGATTCTCGACCTCCCTCAGAATCCGATGATAGAGGCCCGGCGGCGGCAGGCCGTCGCCGAAGCTGTTGAAGTACGTGGCCAGGTGGCGCTCAATCGACACCGACAACGCCTCGTCCTCGTCCGAGTGGCTGTCGACAGCAGCGGTCACCGGCTGGTCGAGTTCAGCCTCGATGATGTTGTCGGTGATCGTCTCCTGCGGGTAGAGCGCCGCCAACCGGCGGACCAGGTTCTCGAGTTCGCGGACATTGCCCGGCCATCGGTACCGCTTCAGCCGCTCCATGGCGGCGACCTCGATCTGCTTTGACGCCAGGCCCTCCTTCTCGACCAGCGCAAAGAAATGCCGGACCAGATCGGGCACGTCTTCGCTTCGCTCCCGAAGCGGCGGCAAGCGAATCGGAACCACGTTCAGGCGGAAGAAAAGGTCCTCACGGAACAGTCCCTGGTTGATCAGGATCCGAAGGTCTTTGTTGGTCGCGGCGACGATGCGCACATCGGTCTTGATCGGTGTCCGGCCGCCGACCGTCGTGTACTCACCCTGTTGCAGAACCCGCAGCAGCCGGGTCTGCGCTTCCATCGGCATGTCACCGATCTCATCGAGGAAAAGTGTTCCGCTTTCCGCCTGCTCGAACCGACCGGCGCTGCGCGCCTGTGCGCCCGTGAACGCCCCCTTCTCGTGACCGAAGAGTTCCGCTTCGATGAGGTCCCGCGGAATGGCCGCCATGTTGACGGCGACGAAGGGGCCGGTGCGCCGCTTGCCATAGTCGTGAAGGGCGCGCGCAACGAGCTCCTTGCCGGTTCCGGACTCACCAGCAATCATGACCGTCAGATCGGTCTGCATCAGCCGGGCGAGCACGCGATAGATGTCCTGCATCGCAGGCGAGCGCCCGATCAGCGGGATGTTGTCGACCGGTTCGGCGGCCTTGGCGTCAAACCGGCGTGTCTTGGGCTCGGCCAGAGCCCGCCCGACGATCGTCGTGAGTTCCTTCAGGTCGAACGGTTTCGGCAGGTACTCGTAGGCGCCCCGCTCGGAAGCGCGAATAGCGGTCATGAACGTATTCTGCGCACTCATGACGACCACCGGCAGGTCCGGCCGCATCCGCTTGATCCGCGGGAGCAGATCGAAGGCGTTCTCGTCGGGCATCACGACGTCGGTGATGACCAGGTCGCCCTCCCCGCCGCTGACCCAGCGCCACAGCGTCGCGGCATTGGAGGTAAGCCGAACGGAATAACCGGCCCGCGACAGCGCCTGATTGAGGACGGTCCGGATGGCGGCATCATCGTCGGCGACGAGGATATTTCCGAGCGGCATCGTGTCACGGTTCCTTGGCTGGCGCGGCGTCCGCCCGATAGGCCGGCATCAGAACGCGAAAGATGGTCTTACGGGGCTGGGATTCGCACTCGATCACCCCGCCGTGGTCACCGACGATCTTGGCGACCAGCGCAAGGCCGAGCCCGGTGCCGTTGGCCTTGGAGGTGACGAATGGATCGAACAGATGGGGAACCATGTCGGCGGGCACGCCCGGGCCGTTGTCCCGGACGCAGAACTCCATCGGCAACGATACCTTGTCGGCGTTCCCGGCGACCGACAGGTGAACGCCGGGCCGAAAGGCGGTCGACAACACGATCTCACCGTCCGGCGCGTCGCCGACCGCCTCGGCGGCGTTCTTGACCAGGTTCAGGAACACCTGAACCAGTTGGTCGTGATTGGCGTAAACAGGCGGCAGCGACGGATCGTAGTCGTCGACGATCTGCAGGTCGCGCCCGAAGCCTGACTTGGCGACGTTTCGCACCCGATCGAGAACCACGTGGATGTTGACCGGTTCGCGTTCGATCGGTCGCTCGTCGGAGAAGACCTCCATGCGATCGACCAGCTTGACGATGCGGTCGGCTTCGTCGCGGATCAACTGCGTCAGCGCGCGATCCTCGTCATTAACGGATGGCTCGAGTAACTGCGCCGCGCCGCGGATTCCAGAGAGCGGGTTCTTGATCTCATGGGCCAGCATCGCCGCGAGTCCAGTCACCGATCGCGCAGCGCCGCGATGGGTAAGCTGGCGGTCGATCTTATCCGTCATCGTGCGTTCTTGAAGAAGAACGGCGACGCCGTCATCCACGTCGCCAACCGGTGAGGCATAGATATCGACCATTCGTTCCCCGCCATTTCGCGGGGTTCCGACGTCGACCCGATACTCACTGACAGCGGCACCACGCCGCCGGACCTGCTCGAGGAGCGACAGCAGCGGGCTGCCAAACGGCACGAAAAAGCTGATCAGGTGACGTTTCAACACATTGGTCGAGGCCTGGAAGAAAGCTTCTGCCGCCGAGTTGGCGTCAACGATGCGTCCTCCGTGGGCGATGAGAATCACCGGGTGGGGCAACGCGTTCAAAACGGCCCATGCGGTGCGATCCGTCGGTGACGGGCGCGGAGCGGAAGCGGAAACCGTGGTCATGCCGCGTGGCGATACGCTGTCGGACCGAAACACGAGCGAATAAGACGCTCGACCGCGACGGGATTCGCTTCGGTCAACAGGGCTTCGCGGAGCCCCTCGGGCGGATGAACCGGATTGCGGTCGAGATACCACGCCAGATGTTTGCGGGCCGCCCGAACACCGATGGGAACGCCGTAGTGGTCGAGGACGGCCTTGTGATGCGCCAGCACGAGGGCCGCCAGATCGCCGCCCTCAGGCGCCATCGGAGCGTGGCCGCTCTGAGCGAACTGCACGGCGAAGCCCGGCAGCCAGGGCCGACCGCCGGCACCACGTCCGACCATCAGACCATCCGCACCCGATTGTGTCAGCGCGGGTTCGAGGTCGTCGTACGTTTCGATATCGCCATTGGCGATGACCGGGATGGTCACCGCATCCTTCACCGACCGGATTGCAGCCCAGTCGGCCCGGCCCTTGTAAAACTGGCAACGGGTTCGACCGTGCACCGTAACCACTTGGACACCAGCGTCCTCGGCACGTCTTGCGAGTTCCGGCGCCTTGAGGGATTGATGGTCCCAACCCAGCCGCATCTTTAAGGTAACGGGCCGTGATGTTGCGGCGACTGTCGCATCAATCAGTCGAAGAGCATGATCCAGGTCGCGCATCAGTGCGGAACCGGAATAGCCGCCCGTCACCTTCTTGGCGGGGCAGCCCATATTGATGTCGATGATGTCGGCCCCGGCATCTTCCGCTGCCTTCGCGCCATCGGCCATGCCCTCAGGGTCGCGGCCTGCGAGTTGGACGACGTGGAGGCCGGTGTCGGCCCGCTCGGCCTTCAGCAGCGCTTCGGCATTGCCATTGGCCAGCTTTTCGCCCACCGTCATCTCGGAAAACACCAGACCGGCACCGAAACGGAGCGCAAGTTCGCGGAAGGGGCGATCACTTATCCCGGACATCGGGGCGAGGAAGACCCGGTTCGGGACGGTCACGTCGCCGATCGCAAGGGATTTCGCCAGCAAAGATAGGGCGTTGGTCGTGTGCATACTCATTAGGCATTACTGTCGTTGCATATATCTTAGTCAGAATGGGGCGGGTGACAAGACCGCCGACAGTGATATTGTGCCGGACCGTTCCCACTCCTCCTGCATCAAAGCCGACTTTCGTCGATGAGCCAGACAACCGTCCTAATCGTCGCGGCAGGGCGTGGGGCACGCGCCGGCGACGTCGAAATCCCCAAACAATACAAACAGATCGGCGGCATTCCTGTCCTCAGACATTCGCTGGACACATACCTCTCGCATCCTAGGAATTTCAACGTTCTCGTGGTGATTGCCGAGTGCGACTCGGCGCTCTACGAGGAGACGGCGCGTGACGATCCCCGGCTGCGACGCCCTGTCGACGGTGGTCCGACACGTCAGGCGTCGGTCTACGCCGGCCTGCGTCGGCTTGCCGACGCTCCGCCCGACACCGTTCTCATTCACGACGCCGCGCGACCGTTCGTCACCCCCGACCTGATCGAGCGGGTCGCCTCCGGTCTTGATCGCGATGAGGCCGTGCTGCCGGCGATGCCGATCGCCTCGACCCTGAAATCGGTGGAGGAGGACGGGTTGGTGACCGGGACGATCCCGCGTGACGGGCTCTATGCCGCGCAGACGCCCCAGGGCTTCCATTACCCCGCCATTTTGAGCGCGCATACACAAGCGGCCAAGGCCGGGCTTGCGTTCACCGACGACGCGGCGGTCGCCGAGTGGGCCGGCATCCCGGTGCGGATCGTTCCTGGCGACGCCGGCAACACGAAGCTGACGACCGCCGAGGACATGGCTGTCGCGGATCGCCGCCTCACCGCCGAGAACGCGGCGATGCTCACCGACATCCGGGTCGGCTTTGGGTACGATGTGCATGCCTTCGGCGGCGGTGAAAGCGTGATGATCGGCGGGATCGAGATCCCCAGCGATCGCGGCGTGATCAGTCACTCCGACGGAGATGTCGCTCTCCATGCCCTGACCGACGCGCTGCTTGGAACGATCGGCGACGGAGACATCGGCGACCACTTCCCGCCCTCCGATCCGATTTGGAAGGACGCGCCGTCGGAGATGTTCCTGCGGTTTGCCGCCGGTCGGATCAAAAGCCGCGGCGGTATCGTCGCCAATCTCGATGTGACCATCATGACCGAGGCGCCGCGCATCGCGACGTATCGGGACGCGATGCGCAAACGGATCGCCGAGATTTGCGCCATTGCCATCGATCGCGTCTCGGTCAAGGCGACGACCAGCGAGCAGTTGGGGTTCGTCGGCCGTCGTGAGGGACTGGCCGCCTCGGCGACGGCTACGGTCCGTCTGCCGCTCGAGAATGGATCGTGACCGATCTCTCTCCTCTCCTGCCGACCGCCGCCGACCTGATCAACCGCTGTAAGGCGACTGGTCTCACCATCGCCACAGCGGAATCATGCACCGGTGGGCTGATCGCGGCGACCCTGACCGAGATCCCGGGCTCATCCGCCGTGGTCGATCGTGGTTTCGTGACCTATTCGAACGAAGCCAAAACCGCGATGCTCGGCGTGACCGAGGAGACGCTGGCCGCACACGGCGCGGTCAGCGCGCCGACCGCGTTGGAGATGGTCGGAGGCGCCCTCGCCCGCTCCCCCGCCGATCTCGCCGTCGCGGTCACCGGGATCGCTGGGCCGACCGGAGGAAGCGCTGACAAACCTGTCGGGCTTGTGCATTTCGGCCTGCAGCGGCGCGGCGCGGCGCCGTCCCACGAATCCCAAGTCTTCGCCGGACTGGATCGGTCGGGCGTCCGCCTGGCGACAGTTGAGAAGGCCTTGGAGATGTTGCTCGCGTTGACCGGCGAACCTCAGGCCGGCGCACCGTAAACGTCGTCGGCGCGAGACTCGAATGCCTGGGTGAACTTCCGGAACGCCCGGTCGAACACGGTGCCCATCAGCAGGCGAAGCGGCGTCGACCGAAACTCGTAGTCGATGTTGAAGTGAACGACACAGTCGCCGCGGCCATGCGGTTCGAACCGCCACACGTTTTCGAGCCGGCTGAACGGACCATCGAGATACTCGGCGCGGATGAGCAGAGCCTTACGGTCCAGCACGACCTTGGTCGTGAACGACTCGCGAATGAGCTTGTAGGCGATGGTCATGGTCGCGACGAGAATCTCGCGATCCCCGTCTTCCCGGCGCGATCGAACGACCAGGCTCTCGCAAAGCGGTACGAACCGGGGATAGGCTTCGATGTCGGCAACCAGATCGAACATGTCGGTCGCGCTGTGACCGACCCGGCGCATCGTCGTGAAGTGCGGCATTCCGGTCGCTTCAGTGCCCCTGCTTGGCGATCCGGGCCGCCCTGAGCTTGGCGAAATCGTCACCGGCGTGATGAGACGAGCGGGTCAGCGGCGATGCCGACACCATCAGGAAGCCCTTTGCGTAGGCGATCGTCTCATAGGCGCGGAACGCCTCCGGCGTCACGAACTCTTCCACCGGATGATGCTTGCGGGTCGGTTGCAGGTACTGGCCGATGGTCAGGAAATCGACATCCGCCGACCGCAGATCGTCCATCAGCTGCAGTACCTCGTTCCGCTCCTCACCGAGCCCGACCATGATGCCCGACTTGGTGAACATCGCCGGGTCACGCTCCTTGACCTGCTGGAGCAGGCGCAGGGAGGCGAAATAGCGCGCGCCGGGTCGAACCGTCAGGTACTTCGACGGTACCGTTTCGAGATTATGGTTGAAGACGTCGGGCCGTGCTTCGACGACGGTCTCGATCGCGCCGGGCTTCCGCAAGAAGTCTGGCGTGAGCACCTCGATGGTTGCCGAGCTCGCAGCGCGGATAGCGGCGATGGTCTGGGCGAAGTGCTCGGCGCCGCCATCGTCGAGATCATCGCGATCGACGGACGTGACCACCACATGCTTCAGACCCAGTTGGGCGGTTGCCTCGGCGACCTTTCGGGGCTCATCCGGATCGAGCGGCCCCGGCTGGCCGGTTCGCACGTTGCAAAACGCACAGGCCCGGGTGCAGGTGTCGCCCATGATCATAAATGTGGCGTGCTTCTGCGACCAGCACTCGCCAATGTTCGGGCATCCGGCCTCCTCGCAGACCGTCACCAGGCCGTGCTCGCGAACGATCTCCGTCGTTTCGCGATAGAGCGGCGACGTCGGCGCCTTCACGCGGATCCAGTCCGGCTTTCGGACAACGGCCGTGTCCGGCCGATGCGCCTTCTCCGGATGGCGCGGCGGACGGCTAATCGGCGTCTCTATCGTGTCAAGCACCACGACCATCGGTCAGCCTTTGAGCGAGCGAGCACACAAACCACGACGATATATAGTCTTTCGACGGCGAAACGACCATTGCAACCGACGCAGGGCAGAGTCCTGCACCGTGCCGTCGACGCGGGCCGAGAGAGAAGCGGGGCTGGAGTGGCCCGTCAGGTGATGATCTGGGCGATGATCAGCACGATGATCGCGCCGACGATCGAGACGATCACCTGTTCGAAGAACGGATTGCCGAGGTTCAGCTTGATGTCGAACCGTTGCGCCAGGAAGCCGCCAACGACGGAACCGATCAGACCCGCGATCAACCATCCTATGATGCTGCCGGCTCCGCCGACAATCAGGCTGGCCACAAGACCGGCGATCAGGCCGATGATGATCCAGGCAATGATTCCCTTGGTTTGGTCGTTCATACGGGCTCTCCCCTGCTTACCCGCGGCCTTCAAGAAAGACTCAGCGCCGCCGCCCGCGCGAAGTCTAGCGCGAGCGGGGTGATTTGCCCAAATGAACTCGGCAGCCGGTTAAGCGGCGTCGGCCAGACGTTGGAGCTTGGCGAGAGCGGCTTCGGGATTCTCGTCATAGGCGATCGTGCTGACCAACTGACCGTCGCCGTCCATCAGATAGACGGATGCGGTGTGATCGATGGTGTAATCGCCATCCTCCGTTGGCACCCGCCGGTAGAACACCCGGTACGCCTTGGTGATCGCAGCAATCTCGGCTTCGGTTCCGGAGAAGCCACGGATGCGCTCGTCGAAGGCCGAGGTGTATTGCGCCATTTCCTCTGGACCATCCCGCTCCCAATCGACCGAAACGAAGACATAATTGAGCTTGTCGGCGTCCGGCCCAAGCTTCTCGATATAGTTGGTCAGCTCGAACAGCGTCATTGGGCATACATCCGGGCAGAACGTGAAGCCAAAGAACATGGCGGTCGGCTTGCCGAGCAGATCGGCTTCGGTCACCCGTTTTCCATCTTCATCGGTGAGCGAGAATGGGCCACCGATCGATGCCATCCCGGCGGTGCGCTGCGCGATAAGGTCATCGTTCGAGCTTTCAATCAGATAAAGGCCGGTGGCCGTACCGGCGACTGCGAAGGCGGCGGCGGCGACAATCGCCAGGAGCTGGGTGCGCGGCATGCGCGGCTTTGGTTTCGCTGCCATGGCTATCCTCCGTCGTGTCCGTGGTCGTGATGGCCTGGGCCAGGTGCGCCGGGCGGCGACACGGTCATCTCCACGTCGACTTCACCCGCCTTTGCGAACATCAGCGTGACCGATATCGGCGCACCCTGTTCGATCGGGCCCGGCAGATCGACGAACATGATGTGGTGACCGCCCGGCTTGAGTTGCACCGTCTCGCCGGCCGGGATCTCCAGCCCGTCGGGAAGCTCGCGCATCTTCATCACGCCGTCGGTGATCTCCATCGTATGGATCTCGACGGTGCCGGCTGGTGATGTTCCGCCCACCAGCCTGTCGGCGGTTTCGCCGGTGTTTCTGATGATCAGAAAGCCGCCACCGGCGCGCGCAGCGGGTGGCGTCGCTCTGGTCCACGGCTCGTGAATTTCCAAAGTTCCGCTCACGACCATGTCGGCAGCGGCGGTTTGAAGCGCGGCGAGCAGGGTCGCTGCCGCAAGCATCATGGTGAAACGCATGAAATCGATACTCCATCTGAGGTTTGTCGACGTGCGGCCGGCGATTCCGGCGCATGTCTGGCTCGATCAACTCAGATGGAAACAGGTGGACCCCGGGCGTCGGCCAGGTGACCACGGTAAAGACCGCCAGCCAGGGATGTCGCCCGCTCGGGCGAAATGGCGCCGGGAAATCCCGCCTTGGCGGCGAGCGCGATCGAACCGCCGAGGGTTGCCGGGCCGCATCGGCAGGCGTGCTTGCACACGCCGATACAGCAGGTATGGGCGATCCGGGTATCGGTCTCGCCCGGGGCGGTTTCCGTCCCGAGCGGCGAGCAGATGACGAACGCCGTCTCGCCGGCCATCGCGGCTTGCGCGTAGGCGCCAACCAGCCCCTGGAAGAACAGCGCGTACGCCAGAACCGCGGCACCCAGGCACCGCATCAGGCCTCGCATCATTCTGTTTCGCGCGAACCGCATGATCGCCACGATGTCAGAACCGACGGCAATCGTCACTGCGGCGGATCGCGCCTCGGTACGGATCTAGATCGGAACCGCTTCGCTGTGGCGCATCCGCCCCATCAGCGTACGCACATAGGCGCCGAGGCCGACCACGGTCGCGATGAACATGACCGGCGCGCCGATCCACGGAATCAGCCAGACGATCGCGAAGATGACCGCACCGGCAATGGTGTAGAGGATCAGGCGCCCGGGGCTCCGGGGACCGCCGCTGCGGTCGAAGATCCAGACGCCGATGCAGGCGGCGATCGTGGCGTGCCCGGCGACGAACAGGAACGGCAGGAGGGCGAGCAGCGCCAATCCGAACGAGCCGCCGATGATGGTCACGAACAGCAATGCGGCCGCGATCGGCAACAGAATCAGGATGGCAAGGCCGATGAAGCCGCTCGAGATCGGCCGAAACGCCGCCTTGTCGAGCGCATCTTCGAACGTACCCCGCCCAAGCAGAAGCAGAATCGCAGCAGCAAGCACCGCCCCGGCGGCCATGACGACGGCGCCGACGATGCTCAGCAGCCAACTGGGAAGAAGCAACAGCGGCCTCGGCTCCTCCAGCCGCACCTGGCCGCTGATCTGAGCGCCGTCGGCGATTTCCGGTTCGTTGTCCGATTGCACCACGAGGTCGCCGGTGATGTTGGCATTCGGACCGACATAGACCTCTTCCGCGGCGATGGTCACCGTTTTCGCGGTCGTCGCCTCGAACGTCACGGCCGCGGCGAAGATCTCGGTGTCTCCGGTGATCGTGCCGGTGACTTTGGCGCTCGCCGCCCAGGCACTCAGATTGCCGCCGATGGTCGCATCGGTGCCGATATCGACCGAGGCGCCGGCGATGGTCACGTCGTTGGCGGCGGCGGCATCGAACCGGGCGACCGCGCTGCCGACGAAAACGTCGCCGATAACGGTGCCGGATATCTCGACCAACGCACCGCCGACGCGGGCGGTGCTGGAGATATCACCGGAAACCGTGACCTCGGCGCCGGCGGCCCGGACAGATCCGCTCACGGTGGCGTCGATATCGATGGTTGCGCCCGCCGCTTCGATACTGCCGGTGTTGCCTCGAACGACGATGCCGGCGCCGGCGAGGTTGAGGTCGCCATTATCGCCGTCGATGCGAACCAATGGCCCAGTCGTCTCGTCCGATTGGGCCAACGCCATCGGGACGCCGAAGGCGGCAACGACGCAGAGCCCCAACAGGGCCAGCCACCGGGCGTTGCGCTGTCCGCGACCAGTCATGCTCGACATCTGAGGTCTCCCGCTTACGGCGCCGCATTGGCTCCGTCTGCGGCGTTACTCCAATACCTCGGCGATTTCCACCCACGATCCGTCGCGCTGCGCCGACAAGATCGTCGCGGCCACCAGGGCGAGGCTGTTGATATTGTCGCTGCCGGATGGGAATCGCGACGGTGGCGTGCCGGTGTCAACCGCCTGAACGACTGCGGCCAGGGCCCCGGCCCGGTCTGTCGACGGCAGCTCCGGAAGACGTGGGGTCACCGGCTCGGCGGCATCGCGACGGCGGACGATCAGGCGGTCGTCGGTCTCGTCGTGCGGCGACCGCGACGTCCACCAGACGTCGCCTTCGGCGCCGTTCATGGTCCACTCGCCGGCCCAGTCCGTACGGGGTCCGGAACTCATCCACGAGGATTGGTAGTCGACGATCGTGCCATCGTCGAATTCGATCAGGGCCGCCGCGGATGGATCGTGCTCGAACGGACTGCCCACCGGGTTCCAGGTCCGGCAGGTCAGGCGCCGCGGCTCGCGACCGAGCACCATCCGCATCAGATCGAAATGGTGGATCGACATGTCGGCGAGCATGGGATCGGGCATGTCCCAATAACGGTAGCCGAGTGTCGGCGCATGTTGGCGGAACTCCAAGCTTACGAAATCGATCGGGCCGAGGTCTTGCGCCGCCACAAGCTGGGCGGCCGCGATCGGCGCGGGAAAGAACCGGTAGTTCTGGCTGACGGCCAGCACCCTGCCCTGCACGCGGGCGAGATCGACCAGTGCCTGAGCCTCGGCCACTGTCGAGGCGAATGGTTTCTCGACAACAACGTTGAGACCGGCCTCCAGCGCCTGCTTGGCGACGGGATAATGAGCCTGGGTACGCAGGGTCCCGAGAACCAGGTCGCATTCGATGGTGTCGATAGCGTCCTGCAAACTCGGAAAACACTTCGACGCCGGGACACCCAGTTCCGTCTGAACCCGCGCCAGAGCTTCCTCCGACGTATCGACATAGCCGACCATCTCGGCTTGCGGGACGATCGGCAGCACATGTGCCGTCCAATTGAACCCCCAATGGCCGAGTCCGACCTGAACGACCTTTGCCATGGCGTGTCGCGCCTTCCCTGAACGTATGAATGGATGCTGCGTCAGGACTCCGACGCAGTGAAGAACTCAGACGTGGATGACCCGCCCAAACGCGGCCATCACACTCTCATGCATCATCTCCGAAAGGGTCGGATGCGGGAAGACCGAATGGATCAATTCTTCCTCTGTCGTCTCCAGGTTCATGGCGATGACGAAGCCCTGGATCAGCTCGGTCACCTCGGCGCCGACCATGTGCGCGCCCAGCAACTGCCCGGTCTTCTTGTCGAACACGGTCTTGACCATCCCCTCCGGTTCGCCGAGCGCGATCGCCTTGCCGTTGCCGAGGAACGGGAAGCGGCCGACGGTCACGTCGTAGCCGGCCTCCTTGGCGCGCTTCTCCGTCATGCCGACCGAGGCCACCTGAGGATTGCAGTAGGTGCAGCCGGGAATCTTGAGCTTGTCCATACCGTGTGGGTTCTTGCCGGCGATCCCTTCGACGCAGATGACGCCCTCGTGCTCGGCCTTATGGGCGAGCATTGGCGGTCCGGCGACATCGCCGATGGCGTAGATGCCCGGCACATTGGTGCGGCCCAGCTCGTCGATGACGATCGTGCCCTTCTCGATCTTCACCTTGAGCGCATCAAGGCCGAGCCCCTCGACGTTGCCGACAACGCCCACGGCCGAGATCAGTCGATCGACGGTGATGTCCTGGGTCTTGCCGTCCTTCGTCTCGATCGTCGCGGTGACCGAGTCGTCGCCCTTCTTGACCGAAGCCACCTTGGACTCGGTCATGATCTTGATGCCCTGCTTCTCGAAGCGCTTGCGGGCGTGCGCAGCGATTTCCTCGTCCTCGACCGGGAGGATCTGGGGCAGGATCTCGACGACCGTCACCTCGGCGCCCATGGTTCGATAGAACGAGGCGAATTCGATTCCGATCGCCCCGGAGCCGACCACCAGCAGCGACTTCGGCATGACTTCCGGCGCCATCGCCTCGAAATAGGTCCAGATCAGCTTCTTGTCCGGCTCCAGCCCCGGCAGCTCGCGCGGCCGTGCCCCGGTCGCGACAATGATGTGCTTCGCCCGGTAGTCGCCGCCGCCAAGCGCGCCCTTGGGCGGATCGTCGGCGGCCTTGACCGAGAGCTTGCCCGGCGCCGTGATGGTGGCAGTGCCCCAGATGACGTCGATCTTGTTCTTCTTCATCAGGAAGCCGACGCCATTGGAGAGCTGTCCCGCCACGGCCCGCGAACGTTTCACGACCGCGCCGGTGTCGTAGGTGACGTCCTTCGCCGACAGGCCAAAGTCGTTGGCGTGTTCCATGTAGTGGTAGATTTCCGCGGACCGCAGCAGAGCCTTGGTCGGAATGCACCCCCAATTGAGGCAGATCCCGCCGAGATACGATTTCTCGACAACCGCGGTCTTCAGGCCGAGCTGGGCCGCGCGGATTGCCGCGACGTAGCCGCCGGGTCCGGCGCCGATGACAATCAGATCATATTCATTGGCCATGGTGATTGATCCGTTTTGGAACGTGTTTTCTTCTGATGATCAGCCGCAGTCAGGCGCTCCGACGTCGAGGTCGAATTGCCGGGCACCCAACTCCGTCTTGTCGGACGGTGTGTCGACGATCGTCACGGTAACAACGCATCGCTCTGTTTCGACTTCGTAGACTTCCGTGCCGGTGGCGCGGATCGATTGGATTGGCGCGCCCTGCCCGAGCGCCTCGGCGACCCGCTGGTCACCGGCGATCGTCTGCATCTCCGTGACGCGCTGCCAGTAGGGCGACAGGACCGCGCCGGCGCTTGTTGTGCCGACAATCGCCGTCGTCGCAAGAACCGCCATTGTCACAACAAGCCGCTTAGCCATGCCTCGCCTCCGGGATATGTCGGCACTTACCTATCATGGCGCCAGCCCCTCCCCTAACCTGCCGACGCAATTCAGGAATGCGGTTTCGTCAGGAGAACCCACGCGCCGCCCGGCGGTGCGCCGGGAAACGGGACGATGTCGCGCCGTGCCGCCTCCCGGTAGCCGTGCCGGCCATACAGGCGAATAGCGCCGTCGTTGTACGACGCGACGATGATGGCCATACCGGCGGGTGCGCGTTCCCGGCCGATTGCGTCCGCGTCTCTCAGGAGTGCGGCGCCGACGCCTCGGCCGCGATACTCGGGAAAGACGGCAAGGACGTTGACGTACCAGTAGCCGGGCGCTTCCGCTTCTAGTTCGCCAAGCGGGCGGACGATTTCCGGCAGCTCGTCGTCATCCGGCTCGTCCGGGATACGATAGCCGACCAGCGCGCCGACCACCTCGCCATCGATCTCGGCCACATGGGCATTGCGCCACGTGAACGAGCCGTCGTCGCGTTGGGCCCGGGCGCGACCGACTTCGAAGGGCGATTGAGCCGGCTCGGCCATCTGGCTCCAGAAATACGACGCCAACCCCTCGCCGGCGATGTCCACCAGAGCCGTGAGATGCGTCGCGTCACGCAGCGTCGCGGGTCGGATAACGATGTCGCCCATCTGTCACCGCTTGCCGTCAGGCGAGCATTGCCGCCGGTTTCTCGATCAGCGTCTTGAACGCCGACAGCAGCTTGGCGCCAAGCGCTCCGTCGACGGCGCGGTGGTCGGTCGACAGCGTCACGGTCATGATCGTGCGAATCTCGACCTGATTGTCACGAACGACGGGCGTTGGGATACCGGCGCCGACAGCGAGGATTGTCGCATGCGGTGGATTAATAACCGCCGCGAAGTCCTTGATCCCAAACATGCCCAGGTTGGACACGGCCGTCGAACCGCCCTGATACTCGTGTGGTGCCAGCTTCCGCACCCGGGCTCGGCCGGCGAGGTCCTTCATCTCGTTGGAGATCTCGGACAGCCGCTTGGTGTCGGCCTCGCGGACAACCGGGGTGATCAATCCGCCGGGGATCGCGACAGCGACGCCGACATCAGAGCGCTTGTGCTGGAGCATCCCCGCTTCGGTCCAGGTGACATTGGCGTCCGGCACGCGCTGCAGCGACATCGCCAGCGCCTTGATCACCATGTCGTTGACCGAGACCTTCCAGGCCGGCTTATCCTCTGCGCCGATCGGTGCGGCGGCATTGACCTCGGCCCGCAGCTTCAGCAGCGCGTCGATCTCGGTGTCGATCGTCAGGTAGAAATGCGGAATCGTCGTCTTGGCCTCGACAAGCCGCTTGGCAATGATCTTACGGACGTTGTCGTGCGGGATGATGTCGTAGGAGCCCTCCTCGAACAGCTTCATCGTCTGCTCGTCGTGAGCACCGGGCGCGATGGCCGGTGGTGCGGCAGCGGGGGCCGCGAGCGGCGCCTTGCCGGACTGAACCGCTTCGATATCCGCCTTCACCACCCGCCCGTGCGGGCCCGAACCGGTCACCTGCGACAGGTCGATGCCGCCCTGCTTGGCGAGGCGGCGCGCCAAGGGCGATGCAAACACGCGACCGCCACTGCCGTTGGTTGCCGCCTTGGCCGGGGGGGCGGCCGGCGCTGGCGCGGCCTTTGGCGTATCGGCCGCCTGCGGCGCTGCGGCCGGCTCGGCCGGTTTCGCCTCTGCCTTCTCTGCAGGTGGTGGTGCCGGCGCGGCGTCGGGCGCCGGCAGATTGTCGAGCGCGCTGGCGTCCTCGCCCTCCTCCAGCAACACGGCGATCGGCGCGTTGACCGCGACGTCTTCGGTGCCCTCCGGCACGATGATCTTACCGAGGGTCCCCTCGTCGACCGCTTCGACCTCCATGGTTGCCTTGTCGGTCTCGATCTCGGCGATCACGTCGCCGGCTTTGATCGGGTCGCCCTCGTTCTTCAGCCATTTGGCGAGATTGCCGACCTCCATGGTCGGCGACAGGGCGGGCATCAGGATATTGATCGACATGGAGCGCGCTCCCCGTTCGCGAACCGTTGTTGCTTAGTTGCGGTAGCTGACCGCCTTCACCGCACCGACGACCTCGGCCACCGACGGTAGCGCAAGTTTCTCGAGATTGGCGGCATAGGGCATCGGCACGTCCTTACCGGTCACCGCGGTCACCGGCGCGTCCAGCCAGTCGAACGCCGCCGTCGTGATCTGGGCGGCGATGTAGCTGCCGATCGAGCCCACCGGCCAGCCTTCCTCAACCGTCACCGCACGATTCGTCTTCTTCACCGATTCAACCACGGTGTCGAGGTCCATCGGCCGCAGGGTGCGCAAGTCGATGACCTCCGCGTCGATCCCCTCGCCGGCGAGTTCTTCCGCCGCGTTCAGCGCGTAGGTCATACCAATGCCGAACGAGACAATGGTGACGTCCGAACCCGCCCGCGCGATCTTGGCCTTGCCGATCGGCAGGACGAAGTCATCGAGCTTGGGCACCTCGAACGACTGCCCATAAAGAATCTCGTTTTCGAGGAACACGACCGGATTGGGGTCGCGGATCGCGGCCTTGAGCAACCCCTTGGCGTCGGCGGCTGTGTGCGGCTGAACGACCTTGAGGCCCGGAACCTGGCTGTACCAGGCGGCATAGTCCTGGCTGTGCTGTGCCGCGACCCGGGCGGCTGCACCGTTGGGACCGCGGAAGACGATCGGGCAGCCCATCTGGCCGCCGGACATATAGAGGGTCTTGGCCGCCGAGTTGACGATCTGGTCCATCGCCTGCATCGCAAAGTTGAAGGTCATGAACTCGACGATCGGCCTCAGGCCGGCGAGCGCCGCGCCGACACCGAGACCGGCAAATCCGTGCTCAGTGATTGGCGTGTCGACGACCCGTTTCGGCCCGAACTCGTCGAGCAGGCCCTGCGTGACCTTGTAGGCGCCCTGGTACTCGGCGACCTCCTCGCCCATCACGTAGACGTCACCGTCGCTGCGCATCTCCTCGGCCATTGCATCGCGCAGGGCCTCGCGCACGGTGATCGTCACCATTTCCGTACCGGTGGGGATATCGGGATCGGCCGCTGCCGCTTCTCTCGGCTGCGCCGGTGGTGCGGCCTCCGCTGGTGCGGTCGCACCGTTGGTGGCTGGCGCCGGAGCCTCGGCCGCCGGGGCTTCGGCCGGCGCTGCCGGTGTGTCGCCGACATCGTCCTCGCCGTCGACGCCGAGCACGGCGATCGGGGTGTTGACCTTGACGTTCTCGGTGCCCTCGGGGATCAGGATGCGCGCCAGCGTTCCCTCGTCGATCGCCTCGACCTCCATCGTCGCCTTGTCGGTTTCGATCTCGGCGATCACGTCGCCGGGTTGGACCGTGTCGCCCTCTTTCTTCAGCCACTTGGCGAGGTTGCCCTCTTCCATCGTGGGCGACAGCGCCGGCATGAGAATATCGATCGGCATGACGTTCTACCCTGTTGCGTTTCGCGGCGCCGTCTCGACGACGATGACCCGCGATATTGTTTTGTCGTTTATGTCTTCCCCAGAACCGCTCATGGCCTAGACCGCTATGTCCTCGTTCCAGAGTTCAGGCTTTTCCTCGACGAACTTACTCATCAGCGCGATACACCGCTCGTCGTTGAGGACGATCACCTGCACGCCGCGAGCGCGGAGCAGGCCCTCCTCGCCCATGAAGGTCTCGTTCTCTCCAACCACCACCGTCGGGATCTTGAAGAGCAGGATCGCGCCGGTGCACATCGGACAGGGCGACAGCGTCGTATAGATCTGCGTATCCGCATAGGACGACTGCCGACCGGCATTCTTCAGGCAATCCATCTCGCCGTGGAGGATCGGATCGCCCTGCTGTTGGCGACGGTTGCGACCGCGGCCGATGACTTCGCCGCCGCGCACCAGAACCGAGCCGACCGGCACCCCGCCCTCGTTGTAGCCCTGCAGCGCCTCCTCGTAGGCCACGTCCATGAAGTGCGTGTGATCGACCGCGTTCATCGCAGACACGAGGGGCCTAACGATAAACGTCGGTCCAGAGCTCGGACGGATCGGGCTCGGCGGAGGATTGCGCGAACTCGGCTGCCTCGACGACGATGGCGCGCACATCCTTCTCGATCTGTTTGAGATCGTCCTCGCTGATCAGGCCGTTGTCGAGAATGCGCTTGCGGCTCATCTCGATCGGGTCGCTCTCGTCGCGGACCTTGTTCACTTCCTCGCGGGTCCGATATTTGGCCGGGTCGGACATGGAATGGCCGCGATAGCGATAGGTGAGCATTTCCAGGATGTACGGCCCCTTGCCTTCGCGACACCATGCGACCGCCCGGTCGCCGGCCGCCTTGACGGCCCGCACGTCCATCCCGTCGACCTGATCGCCAGGAATGTTGAAGGAGGCACCGCGCTTGGAGAAATCAGTCTGCGCCGACGAGCGGGCGACCGAGGTACCCATCGCATACCGGTTGTTCTCGATAATGTAGATGACCGGCAGCTTCCACAGCTCGGCCATGTTGAAGCTTTCGTAGACCTGGCCCTGGTTGGCCGCGCCGTCGCCGAAATAGGTGAGGCAGACGCTGCCGTTGTCGCGATAGTGGTTGGCGAAGGCGATGCCGGTACCGAGCGGCACCTGGGCGGCGACGATGCCGTGGCCGCCGAAAAAGTTCTTCTCCCGCGAGAACATGTGCATGGAGCCGCCCTTGCCGCGCGAGTACCCGTCGCGGCGGCCGGTGAGTTCCGCCATCACGCCCTTGGGGTCCATGCCGCAGGCGAGCATGTGGCCGTGGTCGCGATAGCCGGTGATCACCTGATCGCCATCGCCGATCGCCATCTGCATGCCGACCACGACCGCTTCCTGGCCGATGTAGAGGTGACAGAAACCGCCGATCAGACCCATGCCGTACATCTGCCCGGCCCGCTCCTCGAAGCGCCGGATCGTCAGCATGTCGCGAAAGGCCGAGAGCTCCTGTTCCTTGTCGAGGTCGGCGATGTCGCTGGAGGGATCGGGTACGGCTATTGGTCGGGAGCGTTCCGCGGAGCCGGATACGGGAACCGGATTGTCTGCCTTCCGAGCAGCCTTCGCCATGCGGAGTCCTCCCTGGGACGCTTGGATGTTCCTATAATGCATAGGTAGCGGATGGCGTCGCGCAATCCAAGAACGACAGGCCTGTCTTTACCGCAGATCAAATATGCCGAAATGGTATAGATGAGTGCAGGTGCGAAGTTTTATTGCACTCTTTGCTGCACCGCACCAAACGAGATGACCACTTCATCTGGCCTCAACAGGTTAAGCGACGCACGCGCTTCCATGTCGAGAACGTCGGCGTCGAGACTGTCGGGCTTGAGATACGACACTTTGCGCTCCAGCGCCGCCCGCTCCTGTCGCAGCTCGTCAAGTCGCTCCTTGAGTTCGGCGATCTCCTGCTCCATGCGCTCCAACGCCGGCAGACCGTACGATCCATGGTGGGCGTGATAGGCGAAATATCCGAGCACGGAAGCCGTGATCAGCGGCAACCAAAGTCGGCGAAACGGTGAGACGCGGCGGTGGCGGGTGAACACGCAACGATCCTGTTTGGTACGTCGGCGATAGTGACCGAATAGCCTTAATGGATGGTTGTTGCGCGGCAATCCACGGCACCGGATAGCCCGCGCCGGGACACCCGGCGATCGACGCCTATTGCTCGATCGGCAACACGATGCGTGACCTGTGTGCCTGGTCGCGGAACACGTTCATGGTCGGCGGGTCCGCGAAGACGATATTCTCTGTGTTGGCCGAATCGGCCGCCATGATCGCGATTCGGACACGGTCGCCGGCGCGGAACTTGTAAGACGTCGGCATCAGATAGAATTGCAGTTCGACGATTTCGTCGGGGATCAGCGTCTGGACGTCGGTACTCTTGTGGCTCTGATAGGGCAGTCCATAGTTCTTCCACGGTGCCGGTACCCGCTTGCGCTGGGACGCGCGAAGAAGACCTTCGGTCACGTATGTCGAAACACCCTTATCGTCGACCTTCTCGAGGAGAATGTGAAAATCGCCGTCATTGGCGGTCGACGAAACGTAGAGTGTGACAACCGGGAAGCCGATGACATTGGCGTCTGCCGCTAGAGGCCCAGACGTGTAGGTCAGGCTCTTGGCGTCGTTGAACGCCATATCGGGATAGACCTGCTGGCCGCTCTCGAAGAGGTTCCATCGCGAATTGGGGCCGGTCGTCGTTGTGTAGTCGGACACATAGACGTCGGCGGCACTGGCGTCGTCCGGCTCATCCGTGGTCAAGCGCTGATCGGGGCCCAGGAAATACGGTTGCTCGACGATGTCCGGCGGTGGCCACGACGCCGTCGTGCGCCAGACATGTTTCATCTCCGGGCCCGTGATCAGCGTATAGTTGATCGGCACCTCGTCCATGATGCCGTTGTCGATGCCCTTGAGCCAGTAGTCGAACCAGCGATGCTGCTCGATCGCCGTCAGATGCCACCGCTGCTCCACGATCGGTTTCGGGTCCTTCCTCGAATTGTGGGACCAGGGGCCGATGGTCATCCGCTTGGGCCCGGTGAAGTTGGCGTACCAGAACAGGACGTCGGGTATGAACACATCCTTCCAACCATCGGAGAAGTAGGTCGGAATCGCGGCTCGGTTCAGGGCGTCGATCTTGGTGACGATCATGTTCCGATCCCACGAGAAGTCCGGCTGATCGTAGTCGCGGAACTTCGCGCGCCGGAACACCGACAGCGGATCCCAGTTCCGACGATGCTGTCGTTCGGCGATAGCTAGCAGTGCTCCGGAGGTATCGGCATCGACCGGCACCGACGGCACGACCAGGTCCATGTTGTGTCGGAGCTGGCTCCAATAGTCCCAGAGCATGTACCGAAAGATGCCTCCGGGATGAACGGTCTGATGAAAGTCAAAGGCCGATACGTCAGGATAGATCGCCTTGAGCGGCGGCGGATCGAGTGCCGCGACGTTGAACTGGACCATCCCCGGATACGAGCCGCCGATCATCCCGATATTGCCATCGCTCCATGGTTGGGCGGCCAGCCATTCGATCATGTCGTACGCGGCCTGGGTTTCGCTCGGCGGCGTGAAGCCGCGATAACCGCCGAACGAGGCAGCCGTGCCGTGAATCGCGGTGGCGGAAATGATGTAGCCGTGGCGAACCAGGGTTTCGGCGTTGTGATCGGTGACGGCCGTTCGGACGCTGCCATCGTCGTTGAGATGGGCACGCTTGTAGGGCGTGTAGATCCAAACCACCGGCAGCGGTTCGTCGGCAGCGACACAGTCCACCGCCGGGATCATGACGTCGGTCGCCAGTTTGCCGCCGTCGCTGACTTCGACATAGGTGGAGGAGCGGACGAAGGAGTCGTACCTTGCCTCGGAGTAGCCCTGGTATTTGCCGAATTCGGAGATCCTCTCAGTACCGGCCGCCGGCGCGGGGTCGAGGCGTTGGCATTCCGCGACAGCGGAGACGCTGAAGGCAAGAAGGAGCGCCGATGCCACGCCGGAACGCGAAAACCACGTCATCGAAACGCTCCCCGCAATGATCCCCTGCTAGAGCCTACGGAAACTCTTGCCGCCGTAGACCGCCTGCATGCCCAGTTCCTCCTCGATCCGGATCAACTGATTGTACTTCGCCAGCCGGTCGGATCGGGCGAGCGACCCGGTCTTGATCTGGCCGCAGTTGGTGGCGACGGCGAGATCGGCGATCGTGACGTCTTCGGTCTCGCCGGAGCGATGCGACATCACGGCGGTGTAGCGCGCCCGATAGGCGGTATCGACCGCTTCGAGCGTTTCGCTCAGCGTTCCGATCTGGTTGACCTTGACGAGGATCGAATTGGCAACACTGCGGCCGATGCCTTCCGTCAGTCGCGCCGTGTTGGTGACGAACAGATCGTCGCCCACCAACTGACACCGGTCGCCGATGGCCTCGGTGAGCGCGGCCCAACCTTCCCAGTCGTCCTCGGACATGCCGTCCTCGATGCTGACGATCGGATACTTCTCGACCAGGGCGGCGAGATAGGCGACCTGCCCGGCCGGGTCGCGGGTCGAGCCTTCTCCAGCGTAGACGTATTTGCCGTCGGCGAAGAACTCGGTGGCGGCACAATCGAGGCCGAGCGCGACATCCTCGCCGGGCTTGTAGCCGGCCTTCTCGATGGCTTGCAGGGCGAAATCGAGCGCCGCTTCTGCTGACGGAAGATCGGGGGCGAAGCCCCCTTCGTCGCCGACATTGGTGTTGTGGCCGGCGTCTTTGAGCGCTTTCTTCAAGGTGTGAAACACCTCCGCTCCGATCCGTACCGCCTCGGCGAAGGAGTCCGCGCCGACCGGCAGAATCATGAATTCCTGGAAGTCGATCGGGTTGTCGGCGTGAGCGCCGCCATTGATAATGTTCATCATCGGAACCGGGAGGACGTGCGCATTGATCCCGCCGACGTAGCGGTAGAGCGGGAGCCCGGCGGCCTCGGCGGCGGCCTTGGCGACCGCCAGCGACACACCGAGCATGGCGTTGGCGCCGAGCCGGCCCTTGTTGGCGGTGCCGTCGAGCTCGATCATCGTCCGGTCGATGTGGCGCTGGCCTTCCGCCTCCATGCCGCCGATCGCGTCGAAAATCTCACCGTTGACGGCGGCGACCGCCTTCTGGACCCCCTTGCCGAGGAACCGGTTGTCGTCGGCGTCGCGCAACTCGACCGCCTCATGAGCGCCGGTGGAGGCGCCCGACGGAACCGCGGCCCGACCAAGCGACCCGTCCTCGAGCACCACATCGACCTCGACCGTTGGATTGCCGCGGCTGTCGAGAATTTCACGGCCAATGATGTCGATGATGGCGGTCATGTCGGGTCCCCTCGCTGGTTGGTGGCGCCTCGCTTCTACCCGAGCGACTGGGCCGGCGGAAGGGGATTTGACGTGACAGATTGATGAACGCACGGCATGGTGGCCGGCCATGGGAACCCTGATCATCACGAATGGCGACAGCGCCGCTGACCTGCTGGCCGAGGCCGGCCGTGACGGCGTGATTCTGCCGTGGCGCGACGTGCTACACGAAGGCCCAATTACGGCTGGACCTTTGGCAGAGCAATCCCGCATCCGGGCCGCTTTCCTGGCCGAGCGCCTGAACCTCAATCCCGATGAGGTCCACTCGACCTTTGTCGAACGGGACACGATCATCGGCGATCAAAGGCGCTACGACACGATCGAACTCTGGTTCGAGCATGACCTGTACGATCAGCTTCAAGTCGTTCAAATTCTATCAGTTCTGGCTGGTGACAACCGCACCGACCGCGTGACGTTTGTTCAGGCTGACGATTTCATCGCCACCCAGCGACCGGACACGGTTCTGCGGTTTGCCGAGAAGGCCCGCCCGATTGATGCGGCTGATCTGCAGTTCGGAGCAGCGTTGTGGGCCGACCTCGCCGCCTCGACGCCACGACCGACGGTCTCAAAGCTGCCCGAGGTGCCCGCCGGCTTCCCGTTTCTCGGACCGGCGCTCCGCCGGTTTCTGGAGGAGTTGCCCGGCAAGAACGGGCTCAGCCGCACCGAAACGACGATCCTCACCCTGATCGACCAGGGCATTCACGAACCGATACGCGTGTTCCCGGAAACGCTGGCGGCGGAAGAGGCCGCGTTCATGGGCGACAACACGTTCTTCGCCATCGTTGACGACCTGCTCGGCGCGCCCACGCCCCTGATCACCGGCGTCGATCGGATCGTCAATGTGGCGGACCAGATTGACCACCTGCGCAGCAGCAGGCTGTCGCTCACCGAGGCCGGGCGCGCGGTGCTCGGCGGCACCGCGGATCACGTCGCCCTCGATGGTGTCAACCGTTGGTGGGCCGGCACCCGCCTCGAGGGGCGCGACGTTTGGCGCTACGATCGCGACGCCGCGGCGCTTGTGCCGCCGCGGGCGAGCGCGGCATAGAAGACACCTCGTCCTCTCCGTCCAGCGAACGGGTTTCCATGCCGACCGTCCTGATCGTCCCGGGCCTCAACGGGTCCGGCCCCGAACATTGGCAAACCTATTGGGAGCACGAAATCCCCGGCGCCGTACGGGTCGTGCAGGCGGACTGGGATAGGCCGCGGCGCGCCCCTTGGGTGGCCGCACTGGTTGCGGCGGTCGACGCCCATCCCGGTGCATTCATCGTTGCCCACAGCCTTGGCGGCCCCACCGTTGCCTGGGCGGTGGAGGACCGCTTACTCCGCGATGTGTCGGGCGCAATGCTGGTCGCCCCACCTGACGTCGACGACATCGGTCGGATCGAGGACCCGCTGCGGGACTTCACGCCGATGCCGCTATCGCGGTTTCCGTTTCCGACGGTGCTCGTCGCCAGCCAGAACGATCCGTATTCCACCATCACGCGAGCGCGATTCTTCGCCCGTCGCTGGGGCGCTGAATTCGTCAATGTCGGCGACGAGGGGCACATCAACGCCGACTCGGGCCTCGGCGACTGGCCGGAGGGAAAAGCAATTCTGGCGCGGCTGATGGGTGGAGAGGTCGAGACCGCTTAGCCGTTCCGGCCGCGTCCGCCGTCGTTCACACCATCGACCCGCGTTTGACCAACGTATCAAGCGCCATCAGCGTCTCCAACAGTGCCGGCATCTGATCGATCGGCACCATGTTCGGCCCGTCCGAGGGCGCGTTGTCCGGGTCCTGATGGGTTTCAATGAACACGCCCGCAACGCCAACTGCGACGGCCGCCCGCGCCAGGACCGGAACCATCGTCCGGTCGCCGCCGGTGGCGGTCCCCTGCCCGCCCGGCTGCTGGACCGAGTGCGTCGCGTCGAAGATCACGGGCGCGCCGGTCCGCGCCATGATCGGCAAGGCGCGCATGTCGGAGACCTGCGTGTTGTAGCCGAAGCTGACGCCCCGCTCGGTCAACAGGACGTTCGGATTGCCGCTGTCGACCACCTTGCCAAGCACGTTCGCCATGTCCCATGGGGCGAGGAACTGCCCTTTCTTGATGTTGATCGGCTTGCCGGTTTCGGCGGCAGCGACCAGCAGGTCGGTCTGCCGGCAGAGGAATGCCGGAATCTGGAGGACATCGACGCACTCGGCAACCAAACCGCACTGCTCGCGCTCGTGGACGTCGGTCAGGACCGGCACCCCGAGTTCAGATCGCAGCTCGGCGAAGATCGGTAAGGCGGCGTCGAGCCCGAGGCCGCGGCGACCGGCGAGGCTGGTGCGATTCGCCTTGTCGAAGGAGGTCTTGTAGACGAAGCCAATGCCGAGAGCGGTGGTCATCTCCTTCAGCCGACCGGCCATCTCGAACGCATGGTCGCGCGTCTCGAGCTGGCACGGGCCCGCGATCAGCGCCAGCGGCAAATCGTTGCCGAAGGTCGCGTCGCCGACAGCGACATGGGAGGATGGACCGGTCATCGCCCTGTGTTCACAGCCTTGCCCACTCACTGACTCCGGGACGACTGGTCAACGATACGTCGATTCCGCTAATCCACGACGATCCGTGGCGGGCCGGTGGGAAGCTGATTCTGAGCTGTGTTCAAGGAAATGATGTCCTTGAGGATGCTCAGTGCCTTGAACGTGGCATGCGATTCCACCGAACGCAGGCTCTGTTTCGGAATCCAGAATGTGTCGCCGTCGACATGGGCCGCGATGCTGGCCTCACCGAAGTCCTTGCCCTCTTCGACGACGAAGATTGGAATGTCCTCGCCGGTCGACGAGGTCACCGTGAGCAGGTCGTCATCATCGCCGAGGAAGGTCTGTTTCACGATCTTACCGAGGTAGGTGACGATCTCGTGGGGCGAGCGCAGGACGAGCCCTGTTCCCTCGTCTTCGAACAGCGCGATGGTATCGCTTTCGGTGGAGACGGTTACCGCCGCGGTGCCGTCGTCTTGAATTTGGACGTTGGGGTTTCCGACAACGAGAGCTTCGATGAAGAGCTTGAATTCAGTGAATTCACAGGTGTTCGTCGGATCGTTGTTGAGACTCACGAACTGAGTGCCGTCGATTTCAATCGAATGGGCGGCGCACGACAATGTCGGGTCGTTCTCGGCCAGATTGCGGCAAATGCCGCGGTCGGCGGCGGACAGCCTCAGTGCCCGCTCCTGGCAACTCTGGTAGGCGACCTGCATCGTATTCCTGTAGTCGCTCGACGTGACCGCGAGGCGCTCCGTCATCAACATCAGGAGCAGGCTCCGATTGGCTGGATCGCGGCCCTCGGTGAAGAAAAGCAGGGTGGTGGGTGGTATCCGGGTGTGGATCGCTTGGGTGAAATCCTCCGTTTCGAGCGACGAGGCGTTGGCATTCCGATCGCGGGTTACACTGCGCGACGGCGCCAGGTTGATGTCGATGTCCCCATCGATGAGCGAGCCTCGGCCGACGTTAAACGGAATATCGATACTGGGCGATGATTCGAGATCTCTCGATACATCGCTAGAGAAATCGCCAAGCGCCGAATAATAGGTCGGATAACCCTTCGCCGCCCGAATGATATTTTTCAGGAGGATGCTGTTGGCCGACTCCGCCAAGCCTTCATTGTAATAGATGCCGGTGTTTGCGGCCATGTTCTGGCAGGCCGCCAGCCCAAACGCGGCAAGAATGGCCACGCCGGCCCTGACCTTGCCAGGAACGGAACGATGTCGCGGTGCCCGCGCCTCACCAAGGGTCGGCCGCAAAGACCCAGCAGTACCGACCACGGTAAAGTTCCTCCCCGCCACGTTGTCCGCCCCTACGGCCCGAGTCATCGGCGTGAGATTGCGGCATTTCGGCTCCCCCGGCAAGAACGCGATATGCGGCATCTCGAAATCCCGGCAGATCATTGGACGTCACCGGCTCATCCATTCCTCGGTTCGCGGTCATCGCAATGCTTCACCCGGGAGTCTGCGCCGTAGGAATCGCCGTCGACATCGTTTCGGTGCAACGCGAGGGCGCGGTTGCCCCGATTTGTGCTAGACGCTGTGCGGGATCGCGGTCGGAGTGTCGGTTGACCAGACCGAGCCAACTCGGACCTGCGGCGTTTGAGCGATGAGATGAGGCATCGGCGTGCGAAAGATTCCGGTCTTTGAAGTTATTCGATACGCGTATCGGTTCGCGTTTGGCGAGTTCGGTACGATCCTGAGACTGACTTGGTTTCCGGCGCTTGTTTTCTTTGCCGTATCTGTCGTCGTGGCGCTCATAACGGCGGGCAGTTTCGATCCAAGCAGTCCAAACATCGGCTCTATTCTTCTTTCATTCGTTGTTATGGCCGCCGTCTCATTATTCGTATCTGCGACGATTGCTGTCTCGCTTCATCGGATGATCTTGTTCGGGGATAGCCGCGTTGGCGAAAATATTTCTTTCCGCATCGGACCGACAGAGCTCAAATTCGTCGGCGCCAGTATTCTTCTCGGCCTCATTGCAATCGCAGTTGCATTTGCGCTTAGCTTGGCCTCCATACCTTTTGCTATTCCCTTTGCAGCGGCGACCGGTGCATCATTTGGCCTCTTCACACTTACGATCGTGATGTACGTTGTTGCTGGGCTTTTGCTCGCCAGGCTTTTGCTCGTTTATCCTCATATCGTGGCGGAAGAAAAGATCGACCTGCGCGGCGCCTGGCAGGCAACCAAGGGCAACGCAATGCGGATGTTCGGTGTCATCGCCCTCGGCATGGTTCCCTTCATTATTCTCTCTTTGTTGGCGCCGTTCATCCTGGCGCTGATCTTTCCGAGCGAGCCTGACTCCTTCTCTCCGGCCACGATGCTCCCGGATCTCATCCTGAATTACTTCTTGTTTATCCTGTCGACGGCGATCTGGGTGCCGCTTCTGTGCTACTCGTATAAAGCGCTCCGCGATATCGGGCCGTATGAGTATCTCGACGAGAGCGGCACGAGCCCTGCGGTGATCCGCCCCGACGGGGAGTGATGGCCCGGTCCTAGTCCGTTTCCGCCTCCGCCGCGAAGGCGATCGCGACGCCGCAGGCCTCGCTTGCTGGGACAACCACCCGGCGTGCGATTTCGCGGAAGGCGATGCCATTGGCCGAGAGCCCGGTCCGGACAGCATCAAGGTCCTTGGCGGCGAGCCGTAGCGCGACGAAGTGCGGCTTGGCCGCCGCTTCGACCGTCTCGCCGTAGAGAGCCTCGACCGCCACGGGGGTCATCAGCTCGATGCGGCCCGAACCCGTATCGATCGCCACGCCCATGCTGTCGGATCGCATGTCGTGCTGGCCGGTCACATGAAAGAAGAACTCGTGGAAGTCCGCCGGATCGGGGGCAGCCAGGACCACCGCCGCGATGCGCGTCACCCCGTTCGGATGATACTGATAGAACTCGCGCCAGAAGTTCTCCGGATGCTCGTGATGGACCGTGAACACGCCGGCATCGGGCATCCGCGCATCGCTGGTGAATGTCACCGAGAACGACAGCGGGCGTTCGATCCCGTCGGACCCCTTTGCCATACGTTCGAAATGGAAGGGCTCATAGACGGGCAGGCCCCGCGCGGCGAAATCGGCGCGGTCGCCGGCTGCGTCGTCGCTGTGGAGAGCCAGCATGGACATGCCTTCACGGCTCTCCAGATAGCGACGATTGAAGGCGCCGAACGAAAACTCGGCGTCGGTCGCCGGCGGGATGGCGGCGGAGTCGGCGATGCCGAGCAGTTCGATGAACGAGCCGTCGAGCTGGGCGATGGTGTTTGCGGTGCCGAAGGGGTGGCGCGCCTCGGGGGTCAGGATGAAGCCGAGCCGTTCGTACGTTTTCCGCGCGGCGTCCAGATCACGAACCGCGATCACCACATGATCGATACCGCGCGGCATGGTCCTCCCCACCAGCTGACTCGCCCTCAAAGGACCATGCCACATTGACCTCGTGTCGGCATAGCTACTCGTTGACCGAGCGTGCCGTTTCGGCGGCACGCGCCAACTGGACGAACTCGGCGCGAATGCCGAACGGGTCCTCGCCCTTCGCACCGTTGGCCAGCGCGATCACCGCCTCCCAATCGAAGTCCCGGTTGATCCATGGGTCGCCGCGGAGCTTCTGACCATACGCCGCCACAGCCAGTGCCCAGCGGCTGGATTCCGGCGTTTCGTCAAGCGTTTCCGGGCGATCGATATCGCCGATCGGCTGCTCGATCAGTTCTGAGGTATGGCCGCCCGGCTGCTTGAAGCGGATCCGCAAGAAGGCAAGCTCGCCGCCGTCCCCCTGTTCGATCGGTGCGGTCCGGTAGCGCAACCGGTCGATGGCGGCCGGACCGCCGACCGGCGTGATCTCGTAGAGGGCGGTTACCGAGGCGCCGGCCCCAGTCTCTCCGGCATCGACCTGATCGTTGTTGAAGTCGGCGCGATCGAGGGCCCGGGTCTCATAGCCGATCAGCCGATACTCGGCGACGCGGGCCGGATTGAACTCGACCTGGATCTTGACGTCATCGGCGATCGGGAACAGCGAACCCGAAAAATCGTCGCGAAACAGTTTTCGGGCTTCCTGCAGTGTGTCGATGTAGGCGGCGGTGCCGTTGCCGGATTGCGACAGGGTTTGCATCATCACGTCGTTGTAGTTGCCGCGGCCGACACCGTAGACCGAGAGGTAGACGCCGGTATCGCGTTTCTCGGCAACGAAGTCTTCGAGCCTCTCGGGATCGGCAACGCCGACGTTGAAATCGCCGTCGGTCATCAGGATCACGCGATTGACCGCTTCGCCATCGAAGCCCTGCTCGGCCATCCCATAGGCAAGCGCCAATCCTTCGCCGCCCCCGGTCGAGCCGCCGGCCCGCATGGCGTCGATGGCGCAGCGGATCTTCAGTTTCTGGTCCCCCTGCGTCGGCGCCAGAACCGCTCCGGCCGCGCCGGCATAGACGGCGATCGAGACCTGATCCTCAGGCCTCAGTTCATCGACGAGCAGGTTCAGCGCCTTCTGGACCAGTGGCAGCTTGGCCGGGTCGTCCATCGAGCCGGAGACATCCATCAGGAACACCAGGTTGAGGGGCGGCCGCTTGCTGGCCTCGATGTCGTAACCCTGCAGGCCGATATGAATGATCTCGCGGCCTTCGGCCCAGGGCGACGGCACGACCGAGGCATGAACGCTGAACGGAATGTCCGGATCGCTTGAGCCGTCATAGCCATAGTCGAAGTAGTTGATGAGCTCCTCGACCCGTACCGCGTCGCGTGGCGGCAGGTGTCCGTCGTTGAGAAAACGGCGCACGTTGGCGTAGGACGCCGTGTCGACATCGATCGAGAAGGTGGAAACCGGCTCGTTGGCGGCCTGTTTGATCGGATTTGGCGTTGCGTCCGGGTAGCGCTCAGTGTCGACCGGTGGCACCGCGAAGTCGGCCGCGCTCTCCATCGCGATCGCCGGAGCCTGCGGCGTTGGCGCTGGGTTCAGTGCGTCTATTGGTGCGGCGTTGCGCAGCACCTTTCCGGGAGCGCGGCCGCGAGGTGCGCCGCGATCGGCGCGCTCGTGACCAAACCCAAGCCGGGCGCAGGTAACGGGGTCGGGGATGCCGTCGATCACGCGGGCATTTGCGACCGGCACGGATAGCGACAAGACGGCCGCCGAACTGATCGCCGTGGCGATCAAAAGCGATATGGGGCGAAATGTGGGAGTGCGCTGCATGGCCGGAGCCTCCAACAGACGCCCCCCGGCGCGTATCGACCCTCGCGCGGCATTTCGGCTTCAGGTGGGCCGGAATGTGAAAGATGCGGGGCCGGATTCGGGCGCGGTCCTGTTGCGGCACAGTCCACCGACAAGGCAGACTGCCCGCCGCCCCGCTCATTGCCGGGCCGACCGAACGGAGAGCAACGCACATGACGGGATATGTCGGCGCGGAACACGCGTTTCATGATTCGGACTTCGCTCAGGACTGGGCGGATCGGTTCGCGCCATCCGGACCGCGGCTTCAGTTGTTCGATCTGATCCTCAGCCAGGTCGAGCGCCTCGACAAACCGACCGCTCACGTGGTCGAGCTCGGTACCGGTCCGGGCTACCTCGCCCGCCATATCCTGGAGCGGAACAACTCCATCACCTATGAGGCCGTCGACTTTTCCGACGCGTTTCTTGACGTCGCCAGAAAGACACTCGGCGATCATGGGGCCCGCGTCGTCTTCACCAATGCCGACCTGATGGACCTGGAATGGCCAGCCCGCCTCAGCAAGCGTCCCGACGCCGTCGTCTCGACCTGGGCGCTGCACGATCTCGGCGGACAGCAGGCCGTGGCCGACGTCTATGCCCGTTGTTTGGAAGCGCTGCCGGAAGGCGGTGTCCTCGTCAATGGCGACTTCATCAAGCCCGACGGGACAACCTGGGACTTCGAGGCCGGCCGCTTTCCGGTCGCACGCCATCTCGAACTGCTACACGAGGCAGGATTCAAGGATGCGGAGTGTCTGGCCCTTTTGGAGCCGAATATCGAGACGCCGACATCGGCGCAGAATTACGCCTGCCTGGTTGCCACACGCTGACCCTGCTCAGACCAGCCGCGATTGTTCGACCGCGGCAGCGATAAACGAGGCGAACAGCGGATGCGGCGCGAATGGCCGCGACTTCAGCTCCGGGTGATACTGTACCCCGATGAACCAGGGGTGATCGACATACTCGAAGGTCTCCGGCAGCAGGCCATCCGGTGACAGGCCGGCAAAGCGCACGCCGCCTGCTTCGAGCCGGTCGCGATAGTTGATGTTGATCTCGTACCGGTGCCGGTGCCGCTCTCTGATACTCGTGGTGCCGTAGATCTCGGCGATCCGGCTGCCGGGCGACAGGATCGCAGGATAGGCCCCGAGCCGCATGGTGCCGCCAAGATCGCTCGCGTCGTCCCGCCGTTCGGTCAGGTTGCCGCGCACCCACTCGGTCATCAGCCCGACGATCGGCTCGTCGGTCGGTCCGAATTCGGTCGAACTGGCGTCTGCCAAACCCGCGACATTTCTCGCCGCTTCGACCATAGCCATCTGCATGCCAAAGCAGATGCCGAGGAATGGCAGCTTGTGCTCGCGGGCAAAGCGGGCGGCAGCGATCATGCCTTCCGATCCGCGCTTGCCGAAGCCACCCGGTACAAGGACGCCGTCGGCATTGTCGAGGCGTTGTAGTAGTGCCCCGTCACCCTCCAGCGTCTCGGATTCGATCCAGTCGATGTTGACCTTGACCGTATTGGCGATCCCGCCGTGGCGGAGCGCCTCGACCAGCGATTTGTAGGCGTCGTGGAGGCCGGTGTACTTGCCGACGATGGCGATGGTGACCTCGCCTTCGTGCTGGGTGATCGCCCGGCCGATGTCGTGCCACCGCTCGAGATCGGGCATCGGTGCGGAATCGACGCCGAAGGCCGACAGCACCTCATCGTCGAGCCCTTCAGCGTGATAGGCGATCGGCACGTCGTAGATGTTCGCCACGTCAAGGGCCTGGATCACCGCGCTCGGCCGGACGTTGCAGAACAGCGAGAGCTTGCGGCGTTCCTCGGCCGGGATCGGGCGGTCGGCGCGCACCAGCAGGATGTCCGGCTGGATACCGATCTCGCGAAGTTCGCGGACCGAATGCTGGGTCGGCTTGGTCTTCAGTTCCCCTGCCGTGGCGATCCACGGCATCAGCGTCAGGTGGATGTAGATGGCATCGCCACGCGGCAGGTCATTGCCGAGCTGCCTGATCGCCTCGAAGAACGGCAGGCCCTCGATATCGCCGACCGTGCCGCCGATTTCACAAAGGACGAAGTCCTCGTCCTCGTTCCCCTCCAGGACGAACTGTTTGATGGCGTCGGTGACGTGGGGAATGACCTGGACCGTGGCACCGAGGTAGTCCCCGCGCCGCTCCTTGGTGATGATCCCCTGATAAATCCGCCCGGTGGTGACGTTGTCTTGCTGCGTCGCAGGACGCCCGGTGAACCGTTCGTAATGGCCAAGGTCGAGGTCGGTCTCGGCGCCATCGTCGGTGACGAATACCTCGCCATGCTGATACGGGCTCATCGTGCCCGGATCGACGTTCAGGTAGGGGTCGAGCTTGCGCAGCCGGACGCGGTATCCACGCGCCTGGAGGAGGGCCGCGAGTGCGGCCGAGGCAATGCCTTTTCCGAGGGAAGAGACCACGCCGCCGGTGATGAAGACGTACCGCGCCATGGGCCCCGACAATATCCCCTGACTCACTGATTCGGTGAGTCAAAAATACAAGCGAATCAGAAAAACGTGCCGCCGGCGGATTGCCGGAGACGGAGCTATTCGGTCACTGCGAGGTTGGAACCTGCGGGGTCGCCGGCTGGTCGGTCGCGGCACCATCGCCGCTTAAGAGATCCTGCTCCCCGCGGAAATCGAGCAATTCGTCCAAGATCCCGTCGCCGCCACCGGTTCCGGTGCCGGGCACAGCTCCTGGTTCACCTTCCGTCGTGATCGGCGCAGGCGTTGTCGAGACGTCGTCGAGGATCGACGCCGGCGTATCCTGAAAGCGCGAGATCACCGTCAGAACGATCGATGTGGCGAAGAACGCCGCGGCGAGGATCGCTGTCGTCCGGGTCAGGATATTGGTCTGGCCGCGGCTCGACATGAAATTGCCGCCGCCACCGCCGCCGATCCCCAGCGCGCCACCTTCGGAGCGCTGCATGAGAACCACGGCGATCATCGCGACGATCACCATCAGATGGATGACGATGATTACGGTTTCCATTGAATATACTGTCCTTGAATCCGCCGCGTTCTATACGATCCGGTCCCGAGTTGCCACAATTCTGTTTTCGGCCTCACGCAGCCGCGACAATAGCCAGGAAATCGGCGGCTTTGAGGCTCGCGCCGCCGACCAGCGCCCCGTCGACATCGGGCAGCGGCAGGATTTCATCCGCGTTCCCCGGCTTGACCGAACCACCGTAAAGCACCCGGATCGCTGCCCCGTTATTGCCGACGGTGGCGACCAATCGCTGCCGTATATGGGCATGGGCGGTCTGGATGTCATCATTGGACGGCGTCAGGCCGGTTCCGATCGCCCAGACTGGCTCGTAGGCGATCACAAGTCTGTGTGCATCGGCGCCGTCCGGCAGTGAACCCGCGAGTTGCCGGTCTAGGACGGCAAGCGTATCCCCTGCCCGCCGCTCGGCCTCGGTTTCGCCGATGCACAGGATCACCAGGAGGCCGGCGCGCCAGCCCGCCTCGGCCTTGGCCCGGACCAGGGCGTCGGCCTCCCCGTGATCGGTGCGGCGCTCCGAGTGACCGACGATGACCAGTTTGCCCCCGGCGTCGGCGATCATCTCGGCGGAAAGATCGCCGGTATGCGCGCCCTTTTCGGCCATATGACAGTCTTGACCGCCGATCATCAGCGGCGTGTTCTTGGCCCGTTCCACGGCTGCCGCGATCAGGGTCGCCGGCGGGCAGATCGCCACATCGCATGGCGGATCGATCAGGCCGTCGCCGATTGCGTCGATCTCGGTCAGGCTGGCGGCGACGCCATTCATCTTCCAGTTTCCCGCGACGAGCGGTCTGCGATCCGGCATCGATTTGCTCCCTCGGTAAGCCGCGGGAGCGGTAGCAAAAACCGGCGGCGAAGCAAAGCGCTCATACCTTGCGACTGCCCTGCCCGCTGCCTATGATCCCGGACGAGTGGCTGGGGCGGCGCGCGACACTTCGCGGGCCGCCGACTTGTAAGGAATGGATGATGCTGAACGCACTTCGCCGCGGCGCCAAAGGCTGGGCCGCCCAGCTTCTGATTGCTCTGTTGGTGGTAGCTTTCGCCGTATGGGGTGTCTCGGACTTCTTCTCCGGCTTCCGCGGGGACACCGTGGCCACGGTCGGCGATACCGGTGTACCGACGCAGCGGTTCTACCGTCAGTATGAACTGGCGAAACGCCAGCTTGCGCAGCAGATTCGACAGCCGGTCACTGATCAGCAGGCGAGTGTGTTTGGCATCCCTGGGCAGGTTCTTGGGCAGTTGGTCACCGAAGCAACGCTGACCAATCAGGCAGACGCCCTGAACCTTGGGGTCTCGGGGGAAACGCTCAGCCAACAGATAGCGAATGATCCATCTTTTCGGGGATCGACAGGGTCGTTTGATCGGGCGGTCTTCTCCCAGGTCGTCAGCTCGAACGGGATGACCGAGAACGACTTCATCGAGGAACTGCGCGAGGGATATGTCCGCCAGCAGCTTGCATCTGCTTTGGCTGGCGGTGTCGAAGTCCCGGACGCCTATCTGCGCGCGTTCCACGAATACCAGGCCGAGGAACGAAACATCGATTATCTTGTCCTGCCGCCGAGCCTTGTCGGCGACGTGCCCCCGCCGACCGAAACCGAGCTGATCGCGTTCTTCGAGGAACACCAGAGCGACTGGAGAGCTCCGGAGCTGCGATCGGTGCGGGTCATGGCTATGACACCGGCCGACCTGGCGGATACGGGCGACATATCGGACGAGGAGGCCCGCAACCTCTACGACGGGCAGGTCGCCGCCCGGTTCACCACACCGGAACGGCGTCGCGTCGAGCAGATTGTCTTCGACAGCAGCGGCGACGCCACGGCGGCGGCATCGGCCCTCGCGGACGGTGCGACGTTCGAGGATCTGGTGGCCGAGCGTGGGCTGACCCCGACCGACATCGATCTCGGGGTCGTGACCCAGGCCGAGATCCTCGACACCACGACGGCCGAGGCCGTGTTCGCCCTGGCCGAAGGCGAGACCAGCGGCTTGATCGAGGGGCGCTTCGGTCCCGTCATCGTCCGCGTCACATCGGTCGAACCAGAAGTCGTCCAGCCCTTCGACGACGTGAAGACTGAACTGAAACAAGAGCTTGCCGAGTCGCGCGCGGCACAGGAGATCAGCGATCAACTGGACGTCATCGAGGACGCCCGGGCCGGCGGCGCCACGCTGGACGAAATCGCCACCAACTACGGGCTGTCGCTGGTCACCTATCCAGCGGTCGACAGCCGCGGCAACGACGGCGATGGGGAGCCGATTGCCGACCTACCGGGTGGCAACGAACTGGTGGCAGCCATCTTCGAAAGCGATATTGGCTTGGAGAACAACGCGATACCGCTCGAAGTCGGATATGTCTGGTACGAGGTCGCGGCGGTTAGCGAACCACGTGACCGCGAGCTTTCCGAGGTTCGGGAGCGCGTGCTCACCGCCTATCGGGACGCTGCGATCGACGAGCGACTGACCGACAGCGCGGATGAGATCCGCGATCGTTTGGCCCGAGGCGAAGACATTGCCACCATCGCCGAGGATTATGGCGTCGCGGTCAATGACGCTGAAGCGGTCACCCGGCTGACGCCGCCGTCGGGAGACCTGACGGGAGTTGCGATTCAGGCAGCCTTTGGCGGGCCGCGCGGTCACACCGCCGTCGCCGATGGCGAGAATCAGAACAAGGTCGTTATTGCGGTGTCGGAGGTAACGATTCCGGCCTACTTCTCCGGCCTGCCCGCCTCGGATCAGATGGCTGCGCGGCTATCGACTGAGATCAGCAACGACTATCTGCAGCAATATGTGACCCAGCTTCAGAACTTGCTGTCGGTCTCGGTGAACCAGGCGGCACTGCAGCAAGTCATCAATCCGCCAGCGCACGGCGGTCTACACCAAGGTATGTAGGCGGTTAGCGATCCTGCTAGCCTGACCCCGGGGACGTGACCGATGTTGATCGACCCGCCGGACGCTGAGTTCGCGCGACGCTACGACGCTGGCGAGTCGCAGGTTTGCTGGACCCGGCTTGTCGCCGATCTCGAGACGCCGGTATCGGCCATGTTGAAGTTGTCAGCCGGCCGGGCCAACTGCTTTCTGCTCGAGTCTGTGGAAGGCGGCGCCGTGCGCGGCCGCTACTCGATCATCGGCTACGCGCCCGATTTGATCTTTCGGACGATCAGCGGCCGCGCCGAGATCAATAAAGACCCAAAGAACATCCCGGATCAATTTCAAGTCATTGACGAAACACCGCTCGATGCGCTGCGGCATCTGATTGAAGAGTCGCGGATCGAGTTGCCGCCAGAGTTGCCGCCGATGGCCGCCGGCATCTACGGCTATCTCGGCTACGACATGGTGCGGCTGATGGAGGAGTTAGGGGAGCCGAACACGGACCCGCTTGGCTTCCCCGACGCGATGCTGATCCGGCCGACGGTCGTAGTGGTGTTCGACGCCGTTCGGGACGAGATCACCGTGGTGACGCCGGTTCGCCCGTCGGCCGACGTCAGCGCCGAGCAGGCCTACCGGCGCGCGGTCGATCGACTGACGGATGCGGTGGATGCCCTCGACACACCGCTCGACAAGTCCGTCGACACCGTCGACGCCGACCTCGACATGCCGGTCGTCTCGAACACGCCGAAGGAGCGCTATCTGGAGATGGTCGCCCGGGCCAAAGAGTACATTGCGGCCGGCGACATCTTTCAGGTCGTCCTGTCACAACGGTTCGAGGCCCCGTTCACGTTGCCGCCCTTCGCGCTCTACAGGGCGCTTCGCCGGGTCAACCCATCGCCTTACCTGTACTACCTCGACTTCGGCGAATTCGCCGTCGCCGGGTCGAGCCCGGAGATCCTGGTCCGGGTCCGCGACGGCGAAGTGACGATCCGCCCGATCGCCGGGACCCGGCCGCGCGGCCATTCAGCCGAAACCGATAAGGCGCTGGAAGCCGAACTCCTCGCCGACCCGAAGGAGCGGGCCGAGCATCTGATGCTTCTCGATCTCGGCCGCAACGATGTCGGCCGGGTCGCCGAGATCGGATCGGTGGAGGTCACCGATCAGTTCTTTCCCGAGTACTACAGCCACGTGATGCACATCGTCTCCAACGTGATCGGCCGGCTGTCCGCCGACGAAGACGCGTTGTCGGCACTCGCCGCCGGCTTCCCTGCGGGAACGGTGTCGGGCGCGCCCAAGGTCCGCGCGATGGAAATCATCGACGAACTGGAGTTGGAGAAACGCGGCATCTACGCCGGTTGCGTCGGCTACTTCACCGCCGACGGCGATATGGACTCATGCATCATTCTCAGGACGTCGATCATCAAGGACGGCACCATGTATGTTCAGGCGGGCGCCGGCATCGTTGCGGATTCCGTTCCCGAAAACGAACACGCGGAGTGCGTCGCCAAGTCCCGCGCCCTGTTCCGCGCCGCCGACGAGGCGGTCCGTTTCGCCTCCGCGGCCGGGCGCGGGCAGTAGCCACAGCGTTGCACTGAGACCGCCCACTCCGATGTAAGTCGGCCATCGCTATGGACTGAGCCGCTCCGGGAGGGCATATCCTGCATGTTTGACGTCGGCAGAGAGCCATCCCGTGCTGCTTGTTATCGATAACTACGACAGCTTCACCTACAACCTGGTTCACTTCCTCGGGGAACTGGGCGCGGAGCCGGTCGTCTACCGCAACGACAAGATCACCGTCGACGCGATTGCCGCGATGGCTCCCGAAGCGATCGTCTTGTCGCCCGGGCCCTGCACGCCGAACGAGGCGGGTATCTGCTTGGACGTGGTGGATCGGCTGGGCACCACGACACCGATCCTCGGCGTATGCCTCGGCCATCAGGCCATCGGCCAGGCTTATGGCGCACGGATCGACCGGGCACCCACATTGATGCACGGCAAGCTCAGTCGGATTCACCATACGGGCCGATCGGTGTTTCGTGGCCTCAACGATGACTTCAACGCGACCCGCTATCACTCCTTGACCATCGCGCCGGAGACGCTCCCCGACACCCTCGAAGCGACCGCCACCGCCGACGGGACGGTGATCATGGGGGCGATGCACAAGACGCACCCGGTCCATGGCGTCCAGTTTCATCCCGAATCGATCGCATCGGAACACGGGCACCGTATCCTCCGGAACTTCCTCGATCTCGCCGACGCCTGGAACGCCGAGCGGCGGCCCGAGACGTCCGTCGCCTAGGAGCCGAGAATGGCCGATTTCAAGATCATCGTTCGCAAGGTTGCCGATGGCGCGCGGCTTGACCGCGGCGAGGCGCGGGAAGCCTTCGACGTCATCATGTCCGGCGCCGCGACGCCGGCCCAGCTTGGCGCCTTTCTCACCGCCCTGAAGATGCGGGGCGAGACGGTCGAGGAAATCGCCGGGGCGGTCGCGACGATGCGCGCCAAGATGACGCCGGTCGACGCGCCGGCCGATGCGGTCGACGTGGTCGGAACTGGAGGCGATGGGTCCGGCAGCTACAATATTTCCACCACCGCTGCGTTTGTCGTTGCCGGCGCCGGCGTGCCTGTGGCGAAACACGGCAATCGCGCGCTGACCTCACGCTCCGGCGCGGCCGACACATTGGCGGAGCTTGGCATCAACATCGAACTCGCCCCACAGGCGATCGCGCGATGCATCAGCGAGGCCGGAATCGGCTTCATGTTCGCGCCGATGCACCATACCGCGATGAAGCATGTCGGGCCGACCCGGGCCGAGCTCGGGTTCCGCACTGTGTTCAACCTGCTCGGTCCCCTGTCCAACCCGGCCGGCGTCCGCCGCTACCTGGTCGGCGTCTTCTCGCCTGAGTGGGTCGAGCCGCTCGCCCGGGTGCTCGGTGATCTTGGCGCCGAGCGGGCCTGGGTGGTCCACGGTGAAGGCGGCATCGACGAGATATCCCCGGCCGGCAAGACCACGGTCGCCGCACTGAATGACGGTAAGGTCGATGTCTTCGCGATTGAACCCGGCGATGTTGGCATCGCCCAGGCGCCTACCGATGCGATCAAGGGTGGCGACGCGGCTCATAATGCCGAGGCCATGCGCAAGGTCCTGGACGGCGAGCCTGGCCCCTATCGCGACACGGTCCTCCTAAACGCCGGCGCCGCTTTGGTGGTCGCCGGTATTGCCAAGGACTTCGCCGATGGGGTCCGCCTCGCAGCGGCGGTGATCGACAACGGCAAGGCGCGGGAGCGACTGGATCACCTCGCCAAGGTCTCGAATGCCTGACATGACCGACATTCTCAAAACCATCGAAGCCAGCAAACGCCAGGAAATCGCGGCGGCGAAGGCGAGCGTTCCGCCGGCCGAGATCGAGCGCCGGGCCGCCGCTGCGCCGGCGCCGCGCAGGTTCATCGCCGCGCTCCAGTCAACGGTTGCAGCCGGACGTCCGGCCCTGATCGCGGAGATCAAGAAGGCCAGCCCCTCCAAGGGGCTGATCCGGGCCGACTTCGATCCGCCGTCGTTGGCCAAAGCCTACGAGGCCGGCGGCGCCACCTGCCTTTCGATCCTCACCGACGGTCCCTTCTTCCAGGGGGCGCCGGCGTTCCTGGTTGCGGCACGGGAAGCCGTCTCGCTGCCGGTGCTCAGGAAGGACTTCATCTACGAGCCCTATCAGGTCTTCGAGGCCCGGGCGATGGGCGCCGACTGCATCCTTATCATCATGGCCGCCGTCAGCGACGCGGATGCGGCGGCGATCGAAGCAACCGCGCACGCGCTCGAAATGGACGTCCTGGTCGAGGTTCACGATGCCGCAGAACTTGACCGCGCGCTCAAGCTGGCGTCACCGCTGATCGGGATCAACAACCGCAACCTGCGCACATTCGAAACATCGCTGGCGGTCAGTGAAGCGCTGGCCCCCAACGTCCCGGACGACAGGATGATCGTCGGCGAAAGCGGGATCTTCACGCCGGCCGACATCGAACGCATGCAGAAGGCGGGCATCAACGCATTTCTCGTCGGCGAGAGCCTGATGCGTCAGGATGACGTTGCGGCCGCGACCGCAAGC